>CAWGIM010000015.1:0-722592 GCA_963822615.1 uncultured Actinomycetota bacterium
GAGGAGATGGTGAAGCAGCTCGCAGCGCTGGCACCGGCAGGCCGCGTGGCTCAGCCCGAGGAAATTGCCGCGGCGATCGCCTTCCTCGCCAGTGACGATGCCAGCTTCGTCCACGGCGTCACTTTTGCGGTCGACGGGGGCCGGGTCGCGACATAACACCAGCCGTACCACGGCGACGTTTACCGGAGCACCCCCGCCGGTCGATGGCGGGACGCCCGCCGTATGAGCCGCTCGCGAGACGACGCCCTCTCGAAGTGCTCTGGCATGCAGGACTTACCCGATGGGAGAAGCGCATGAGCAAGTTCGACGCCCAGTTCGCCGGAAGGCTCGACGGTCAGACCGTCCTGGTCACCGGCACGACCAAGGGTGGCATCGGCCATGAGACAGCTCAAGGGGCCGGCAACAGCGGCGCGACCGTGCTGGTGCACGCACGGCGCGCTGACCACGCCAGGCGAGCAGTGGACCTGCTGGTCAGCAATGGCAACGGCAAGGGCCGGTACCTGGCCGTGGCTGGGGACCTGGGGTCGCTCGCCGGCGTCCGCGAGCTGGTCGAAGCGGTGCACCAGGCGAGCCCGAAGGGCTTGAACGGGCTGGTCAACAACGCGGGCGCGGGCTTCGCCACCAAGGCCCTGTCTCCGGACGGCTACGAGCGAACAATCGCGATTAATCACGTCGCCGTCGCGGCGTTGACGGAGGGGCTGCTCGACCTCCTGCGCAAGGGAGCTGACGACTTCGCATCGCCCTCCCGAGTCGTGAACATGACGGCGCTGATCGAGTCACGAGGCAACCCAGTTACTGACTGGAGCTACCCCGGCAAGTACTCGCAGATGCATGCGTACGCGGACGCCAAGCTCCTTGCCCTGATGTACACATACGCCAGGGCCAGGCGGCACCAAGGGGACGGCCTGACCTTTAATGCGGTCAGCCCAGGCACGGTCAACTCCGGCTTTGGGGGCAAAGCCGGCGGCACCTTCAAGACCGTCCAGGCGCTGATGAAACCGTTCGTCGGACCGCCGGAGAAGGGCTCGCGCGGCTGTGTCCGGCTGCTGGCCGATCCCGGCCTCGCCACCGCCACCGGCGGCTACTACAGCTCGGCCGAGCTCAAGAAGTCATCCAAGAAGTCTCTTGACCATGACGTCCAGGACCGGGTGTACGAGCAGACCGAACGCGAACTGCGTATCCACGAGTGAGGCGGCCCCAGCCGACTGGGGAACCCCGTTGGCGTGCTTGCTTTCCGGCTGCCTGCGACCCCGGCGGCCCGCGAAGGCGGCCGCGACCAGCACGGTACCCGCCAGGATGACGTACGAGTCCCCGGCCACCTGTTCCCGCCAGCCCCAGTGCAGGCCGTCGGCCGGGAACCACCACTGCGGCGCGGCCGCGAACAGCACGGTGCCCGCGGCGGCGAGGGACAGTCCGCCCCAGCGCCCGGCGGGCCGCCGCGCGCGCAGGCTGAGGCAGCCGAGCACCAGCATCGCGGTCTCCCCCCAGACCCAGTGGTGGGACCAGGAGATCGGCGAGACCAGCAGCGCGGCGAACGCGTTGAGCGACAGCGCCCACGCGTCCCAGCCCTGGTACCGGTCGTCACCGACGTCCCGGCTGCGGCCGAACGCGTGCCGCATCCCGGTGCAGGCGAGCAGCACCACGACGGCCGACGCGGCCAGCCAGGCAGCGAGCCCGGCGGGGGAGTGCGGGGCCAGCCCGGCCCGGGTGAGGACCGCCTCGACGGACTGGTTGGCGGTGTAGGCCGGGTTACCCGGGCGGCCGCTCTGGAACACCACCGAGGTCCAGTACCGCACCGAGTCACCCCAGGCCAGCGCGAAGCCGGCCGCGGTGGTCAGGCAGAACGAGGCGGCGGCGGTGGCGGCCGCCCGGTAGTCGCGGCGGAGCAGGAAGAACAGCACGAACGCGGCCGGCGTCAGCTTCAGCGCGGCGGCCAGGCCGACCAGGGCGCCGCGCGGCCAGCGGCCGCCCGGCACCAGGCAGTCGACCGTCACCAGGGCCATCAGCAGCACGTTGACCTGGCCGTAGTTGATCGTGTTGCGTACCGGTTCAAGGACCAGGACAGCCGGGAGGACGTAGCCCACCGTTCGCCAGCCGGCGGCCGACGGCCAGGCCGCGGCCAGGAACACCCGCACCACGACGGCCGTCAGCCCGGCCGTGAGCAGCGTGAGCAGCAGCTCAGCGCCCCCCGCGGGCAGCAGCGACAGCGGTGACAGCAGGACGGCGGCGGCCGGCGGGTAGCTGAACGGCAGCCGGGCTCCGGAAGCGGTCGGCGGCAGCGAGCCGTAGAGGTTCCCGCCGTGCAGCCACACCCGGCCGCCGATCCGGTACACGTCCAGGTCGATCCGGTACGGCAGGAAGCCGATCCCGTGCGCGGAGAACCTGAGGAGGAAGTACGCCAGCACACCCAGGTTTACCGCCGCCAGTGCCGCGAGACTCATCCCGCCCGGTTTGGTTGTCATGCTGGGCATGTCTACGGAGAAGGGCATACCGCCTCCGTTAGGGCTGTCCTTATGTCTTCCTTATGCCTCGCGTGGATACTGATTGCGGTGACCGAAAGGAGGCCGGCGTGCGCGTGCTGGTGGCCGAGGACGAGCAAGTCATGGCGGACACGATCGCCGAAGGACTGCGGCGCCGGGCGATGGCGGTCGACGTGTGCTACGACGGTGACGCGGCGCTGGAACGGGTCGCCGTGAACCGCTACGACGTGGTGGTGCTCGACCGCGACCTGCCCCGGGTACACGGCGACGAGGTCTGCCGGAAGATCGTCGCGGCGGGGGGCGAGACGCGGGTGCTGATGCTCACCGCGGCGGCCGGGCTCAGGGAGCGGGTAGACGGCCTTGACCTCGGCGCCGATGACTACCTGACCAAGCCGTTCGCCTTCGCGGAGCTGGTGGCCCGGGTGGGCGCGCTCGGCCGGCGGGCCCGGCCGTCGCTGCCGCCGGTGCTCGAGCTGGCCGGGATCAGGCTCGACCGGCCGCATTTCCGGGCCTGGCGGGACGGCGAGCTGCTCGCCCTGTCGCCGAAGGAGTTCGCGGTCCTCGAGGTGCTGATGCGCGCCGGGGGCCAGGTCGTCACCGCCGAGGAGCTGCTGGAAAAAGCATGGGACGAGAACGCGGATCCATTTACGAACGCGGTCCGGGTGGCGGTTATGACGCTGCGCCGCAAGCTGGGCGACCCGCCGGTGATCGCGACGGTGCCGGGCGCCGGCTATCGGCTTGGCTGCTAGCGGTGATCGGCCAGGCCGAGCGGAGCCCGCTGGCCCGCAGACTGCTGCGGCGCGGCCCGGCCGAGCCCTCGTTGCGCGGCCGGATCGCGGTGGCCATCGCCTGGCTGGTGCTGGTGGAGGCCTTCCTGGTGATGGGGGCCTTCTTCACCGTCTCCAACGTGCTGTTCGCGCCGGCCGACAGCGGCTGCAACGGGCCCTTCGCGGCGCTGCCGATCAGCAACAACGGCTGCGGCTACAGCGGCATCGAGCAGTTCATTTACCTGGTCGGCGTGGTCGTCGTGCTCGGCCTGATCGCCTGGAGCTGGTGGCGGGTGGCCGGCTGGATGCTGCGCCCGCTGTCCGCGACCGCGGACACGGTCCGCCGCTTCGGCCCGCAGAACCTCGGCCAGCGCATCCGCCTGGTGAGCGGCCCCGACGCGTACAAGGAGCTGGCCGACGCGATCGACGACGCCTTGGACCGGCTCGCGGTCGGCTACGAGAGCCAGCGCCGGTTCGCCGCCAACGCCTCGCACGAGCTGCGCACCCCGCTGGCCGTGCAGCGGGTGCTGACCGAGGTGGCGATGGACGCCCCGGACGCGAGCCAGGACCTGAAACGGCTCGGGGACCAGTTGCTGCGCACCAACGAGCGGAACGAGAACCTGGTCGAGGGCCTGCTGGTGCTGGCGGAAAGCGACCGCGGCCTGCAGGGCAAGGTTCCGGCCCGGCTGGACGAGCTGGCGGCCGGGGTCCTCCGGGCGCACCAGGAACTCGCCGTGACGCACCAGGTCACGCTCCGCCCCAGCCTGAGCGAGGCCACCGCGCCGTGCGATCCGGTGCTGATCGAGCGGCTGATCGCCAACCTGGTGTCCAACGCGGTCAAGTACAACGAGCCCGGGGGCTGGGTGGAGGTCGAGGTGACGAGCGCGCCGCTCATCGCGGTGCGCAACACCGGCCAGCCGGTCCCGGCCGCGGCCGTGCCGACGATGTTCGAGCCGTTCAAGCGGCTTGGCGCGGACCGGGTGCGGGCCGCCGGGGGTGGCGGCGTAGGCCTCGGCCTGGCCATCGTCCGGTCGATCGTGCTCGCCCACGACGGCACCCTGCGCGCCCGCCCCAGACCCGAAGGCGGCCTGAACATCGAGATCGTCCTGCCACCGGCCGCAGTGGCGGAGACGCCCACCTCGTGAGCAGTCTCCGCCACTGCGGCCGCGCCTCGGGTGCTGCTACGGGACGGACATCTTGACCGTCGCCACATTGGCCGGGCTGCAGTCGAGGGTGCCTGGCGTGGTCGGGTCGACCCGCTTCCACACGCCGTTCTGCAGCTGGATGAGCACCTGGCAGTTGGACGCGGTCCGGGTGCCGATGTTGGTCGGGCCGACGACGCCGTAAGCGTCGAACGTGGTCTCGTCGTTGTTCAGCGTGCTGAACAGCGACTGCCGGTCGAGGGTCTGGCCGCTGGCCTGGATCTTCTGCACGGCGTCCTGGAACAGCAGCGCCATGATGAACGAGCCCATCGCGTTGTTGTCCATGCCGGAGGTCCCGCCCAGGGCGGTGATCTCCTTGTCCAGGGCCGGGTTGGCCGTGTAGTCGCTCTCGTAGGGCAGCTCGATCAGCGAGGCGTAGGTGCCGTTCACCGCCGCGCCACCCTGCTGGAAGAACTGCGGCTCGTAGCAACTGGAGTTGCACTCCCACACCTTGACCGAGTTGACCCCCTGCAGCTGGGCCTCCCGGCGCACCAGCACCATGCTGGGCATCGTCGTGTCGTCGTAGACGAAGCTCGACCCGGATGCCTTGATCTGCTGGATGAACGGCGTGTAAGCGCTCTGCGGCGCGGCGCCGCTCAGCGCGTAGAATCCCTCGCCGTCCTTCTTGATGCCGAGGTTGCTCTCGCCCTGGAACACCGGGACCTGGGTGACCTTGAACGTCGGGTCGTCGCTGTCATACAGCCAGATGCCGTGCAGGCCCGAGTTCTGCTTGGTGAAGTACTGCGCGTCGCCGACCGGCACCTCGTAGGTTGACGGGCTTTGCTTGGCCGTCTTGCAGTACTCGCCGGTGCCTGCCACCAGGTAGGTGACGGGGTCGCACTGCTCGGGCAAGAAGGCGAAGGCCGCCAGGTTCGGAAGGCCGATCGACTTGCCGGCCGCGTTCTTGCACCCGTCGAGGTCCGCCAGGTCCTCGAGCGCGTTGGCCGCCGTGCCGACCAGGGCGAAGTCATTCTGGCAAGCCTGGATCACGCAGCTCGAGGTCGCGTTGGGGTCAAGCTTGGAGTCGCAGAAGTCGACCGTGACCTGGCGCCCGTCCAGGCCGCCGCTGGCGTTGATCGTGCTGGCCCACGCCTTGACCGCGTTCACCGACTTCTGGAACAAGCCGGGGACGAGCGGGTTGTTTACGTCCGCGATAACCCCGATTTTGATGGTGGTAGCCGTGAGGCCGACGTCAGCGGCCGGGCCCGCTTTGGTGTCTGACGGCGCCGCTGCGGTCGGCGGCGTCGAGCCCTGCCCGGCCGCCGACGACGATCCTGACGCTGAGCTAGCCGCCGGGCTGCTTGAACTGGTGCTTGAACTGCTGCTGCAGCCCGCTGCCAGCAGAACCGCGACCGTCAGCGCCGCGATCAGCCCGGCGAAGCCTGCCCGCCGGCGTATGCCGCCGCGGATCGGTCTTTCGGTGTTACGTCTCACTCCTGTGCCCCTCCGCACTTCACTACTCTTATGACTGTCAGCTTCGATCGCGCGATGCCGCCACGGCTGGGAATGTAAGCTTTACATCGGACCGTGCTTAGCCAAATGTAAAGATTTACATAGCGCTTATTCAAGGCTCGACAGTCAGGTAACTTAATGCTAATTATCTGCTGTTGTAACACGGCCGACCCAGCCTGATCAATACTTTCTTGCGGTCATTCGCTGCTCGTTCCACTCAGTGGAATCAGCCGCGGCCTTTCGCGCCGGTGATGTGGCGGCCCGCGGTGAGCCGGCTGTGACCGTGGGTTCGCTGCAGCTCAGCATGGCCCAGGGCTGGCCGCAGGCGCCGTAGGAGGCCTCCGTCGCTGCGGCCCAGAAGCTATATTCCGGATGGGCTCCAGTGCCGGAATTCCGACAATGGAATGGCTTTCCAGATGGCTTTTCCTGGACATTCAGTGGGCAATGCAGGTCTCGCCTAAAGGGCAGTTCTCAGCGGCCGGTTAAGGGTAACGCCCGCCAGCCGCCGAGCTAGCCCTGCGACCAGCGCCCTGAATCGTTAGCGGCGGGGTGCCGCTGCCGTAGTTTTGGGCACCCCTAGCGTGGCAAGGGGAGCAAGCGCGGCGGTGACGCCGGCGCTGACCTCAGCTTTGACCGGTCGCTGGTGGCAGGAAACTGGCACCAGCAGAGAGAAACGGTGGGACATGCGGTATCTCGACGTCGGCACGGATCCGGAGATCTCCAAGATAGGCCTGGGCACCTGGCAATTCGGGGCGAAGGAATGGGGATACGGGGAGGACTACGCCCGGCGGGCCCGCGGCATCGTCGCTCGCGCGCTCGACCTGGGCGTGACCTTGTTCGACACTGCTGAAATCTACGGCCTCGGGCGCAGCGAGCGGATTCTGGGCGAGGCGCTCGGCGAACGGCCGGAGGCGCCGGCCTTCCTGGCGACGAAGCTTTTCCCGGTGCTGCCGCTGGCGCCGGTCGTGGAGCAACGGGCGGTGGCCAGCGCCGGCGCTGGGCACCCGCCGGATCGGCCTTTACCAGGTGCACTGGCCGAACCCGGTGATCTCCGACAGCACGATCATGCGGGGCATGAGCACGCTGCAGCGCGTCGGACTGATCGGGGAGGTCGGCGTCAGCAACTACCCGCTGGCCCGCTGGCAGGCGGCTGAGCAGGCGCTCGGCGGCCGGGTGCTGAGCAATCAGGTCCGCTACAGCCTCGCCGACCGCGCGCCCGAGCAGGACCTGCTGCCGTTCGCCGCCGCGGCCGGGCGGGTCATCATCGCCTACAGCCCGCTGGCCCAGGGCCTGCTGTCCGGCCGCTACGACCGGGACAACCGCCCCGCCAACCGGGTCCGGGCCGGCAACCCGCTGTTCCTGCCGGAGAACCTGGACCGGGCTGGCAACCTGATCGCGGTGCTGCGCGAGGTCGCGGACGCTCACCAGGCCACCCCGGCCCAGATCGCGCTGGCCTGGGTGATCCGGCACCCGGCGGTCACCGCCATTCCCGGCGCGTCCAGCGTCGAGCAGCTTGAGAGCAACGTGGCGGCGGCCGAGATCGAGTTGCCGGACGACGAGTACGCGGCCCTCAGCGCGGCCTCCGACCAGTTCCAGCCGCTTACCGGGCGCGCCGCGGTCCCGGCGATGATCCGGGGCCGCCTGCGCCCCGAACGCCCGACTCTCCCGTAGGCGGGCCGTGCGCCGGCCTCGGAAGCATCACCCATCGCAGGTGACCCGCAGCCCGCCCGGGCACCCGACGATGAGCAAGTGACGACCACGGACCCGCGGGTGCTCTTGCGCAGCCGGGAGTACCTGCGGCTGCTGGCCATCGCGGCGCTGCTCGGGGTTCCCGTCTCAGCCGCCGCCTACGGCTTCCTCGCCCTGGTCAGCTACCTGCAGCGGGAGGTCTTCACTGACCTGCCGCACGGCCTGGGCTTCCGCTCCGCGCCCTGGTGGTGGCCGCTGCCGGTGCTGGCGGTCGGCGGCCTGCTGGCGGGGCTGGCGATCCGCTACCTGCCGGGCTCCGGCGGCCCGCACCCGGCCGAGGGCTTCAAGGTGCACCGCGCCCCGGCGGCGGCCTACCTGCCTGGCATCCTGCTCGCCGCGCTGGCCACCCTGACCTGCGGCGCGGTCCTCGGGCCGGAGGCGCCGCTGATCGCCTCATCCGGCGGCCTGGTGGTGCTGGCGGTGCGGGCGGCCCGCCGTGACGTGCCCGACCAGGCGGTCGCCGTGCTCGCCTCGGCGGGCAGCTTCGCCGCCGTCAGCACGCTGCTCGGCTCGCCCATCCTGGGCGCGTTCATGCTGATGGAAGCGGCCGGGCTGGCGGGCCCGACGCTTGGCCTGGTGCTGCTGCCGGGGCTGCTCGCATCGGGCGTCGGCTCGCTTATCTTCATCGGGCTGGACGCGTGGACCGGCCTCGGCACCTTCTCCCTCGCCATCCCGGGGCTACCGCACTTCGGCACGCCGACGGTGGCCGAGTTCGGCTGGTCGGTGGTCATCGGGCTGGCCGCTGCCCTGGTCGGCTCCGGTATCCGCTGGCTGGGGCTGCGCCTGCAGCCCTACGCGGTGAAACGGCCGCCGCTGGCCGCCGTGGCGGCCGGGCTGGTGGTGGCCGGGCTGGCCGTCGCCTATGCCGAGGGGACCGGCAAGCCAACCTCGGACGTGCTGTTCTCGGGCCAGAACGCGCTCGGGCCGCTGATCGCGCAGCATGGCGCGTACACCGCGGGAGCCCTGCTGGTGCTGCTGGCCTGCAAGTGCGTGGCGTACGGGGTGTCGCTGAGCAGCTTCCGCGGCGGCCCCATCTTCCCGGCGCTGTTCATCGGGGCGGCCGGCGGCCTGGCCATGTCGCACCTGCCCGGCTTGCCGGCGGTGGCGGGCGTGGCCATGGGCATCGGGGCGACGTGCGTGGTGATGCTCAACCTGCCGCTGACGTCGGTGCTGCTGGCCACGGTGCTGCTGTTCTCTGACGGGGTGGCGGTGATGCCGCTGGTGATCGTGGCGGTGGTGGTCGCCTACGTGGCCGCGGCCAGGCTCACCCCGGCCCCGGTGCCGGCCCCGGTCCCGGTGCCGTCTCCGGAGAAGTCGCCGACGCCTGCCCGCGACCCTCATCCCTCGCGGGTGATGCGTGCGGCGGCTGGCCCCGCGACAGTGAGTGCGACGGAGCAGAGCCGAGGGAGGAACCGTGGCTGACTACCCGAATATCGCGGATCACGGACTCGTCGGTGACCTGCAGACGGCGGCGCTGGTCAGCACCGACGGCGTGCTGGACTGGTTCTGCTGCCCCCGGTTCGACTCGCCCAGCGTGTTCGCGTCGCTGCTTGACGCCGAGCGCGGCGGCTACTACCGGATCGCGCCCGACCGGGACGACTACGTGAGCAGGCAGCTCTACCTGCCCGACACCGCCGTCCTGATCACCCGGTTCATGACGCCGGACGGCGTCGGCGAGGTGCACGACTTCATGCCGGTCATCGAGGGCCCGGCCACCGACCGGCACCGGCTGGTGCGGCACATCCAGGTGGTCCGCGGTGAGATGCGGTTCCGCATCGAGATCGACCCGCGCTTCGACTACGGCCGCGCGCCGCACCAGGTCGAGTTGTCGGACCAGGGGGCGGTGTTCCGGTCCAAGGACCTGCACCTGACCACGCACAGCATCACGTCGCCCGGCTCTTCCGTGCGCGACCTGGGCATCACCCCGCTGCCCGGCAGCAGGGGCGACGGCGGGCTGCGCTGGACCAGGACCCTGCGCGCGGGCGAGTCGGGCGGGGTCGTGCTCGAGTCGATGGGCGGTGATCCCCGCTGCATCAGCCCGGAGCAGGTGGCGGAGCTGCGGGAGGAGACCGCGCAGTTCTGGCGCCGCTGGCTGCGCCGCTCGACCTACCGCGGCCGCTGGCGGGAGATGGTCGCGCGGTCGGCCATCACGCTGAAGCTGATGACCTACAACCCGACCGGCGCGCTGGTGGCGGCGCCCACCGCCGGGCTGCCTGAGCAGATCGGCGGCGAGCGCAACTGGGACTACCGCTACACCTGGGTCAGGGACAGTTCCTTCTCGGTCTACGCGCTGCTCGGCCTCGGCTACGTGGAGGAGGCCGCGCGGTTCGGGATCTGGCTGCGGGACCGGGTGCAGGAGCAGGCGGGCAAGGACTCGGGACCGCTCAAGATCATGTACCGGGTGGACGGCAGCTCGGACCTGACCGAGGAAACCCTGGACCACTTCGAGGGCTGGCGTGGCTCGCGCCCGGTCCGGATCGGCAACGGCGCGGCCGACCAGCTACAGCTCGACATCTACGGCGAGGCGGCCGACGCCATGTTCCTGGCCGACAGCAACGGGGCGCAGATCGCGCACCGGGGCTGGCAGTCGGTGACCGACATCACCGACTGGCTGTGCGAGCACTGGGACCAGCCCGACGAGGGGATCTGGGAGACCAGGGGCGGACGGCGGAACTTCACCTACGGCCGCTTCCAGGTCTGGGTGGCGCTGGACCGTGCGATCCGGATGGCGACCAGCCGCGGGCGCCCGGCTGACATCGCCCGCTGGACCACCGAGCGTGACACCGTGTACCACCAGATCATGGACCGCGGCTTCAACCCCAAGGTGGGCGCGTTCACCCAGCACTACGACACCGAGGTGCTGGACTCCTCGCTGCTGCTGATGCCGCTGCAGGGCTTCGTGTCGCCGATGGACCCGATGTGGATCTCCACCCTGAAGGCGATGGACCGGGAGCTGGTGTCCGACAGCCTGGTCTACCGCTACAACCCGGCCGCCTCGCCGGACGGGCTGGCCGGCGAGGAGGGCACCTTCTCCCTGTGCACGTTCTGGTACGTGGACGCGCTGGCCCGGGCCGGGCGGCTGGAAGAGGCCCGGCTCACCTTCGAGAAGATGCACACCTACGCCAACCACCTGGGCCTGTACTCCGAGGAGATCAGCAGTACCGGGGAGCAGCTAGGGAACTTCCCGCAGGCGTTCAGCCACCTGTCGCTGATCAGCGCCGCCGTCAACCTCGACCGGCAGCTCGACCACGGCCCCGGCGCGGTCGGCTAGCGCGGCCTGCCGCGCTCGCGGCCGGCCGGGATGCGCAGCGTGCACCAGACGGTCTTGCCCGGCACCGCCGGGCGGGTGCCCCAGCTGGTGGCGAGGGCGTCGACCAGTTGCAGCCCCCGGCCCGCTTCCTCGTCGTCGGCGGGCAGGCGGCGCTCAGGGAACTGCGGGCTGTCGTCGGTGACCTCGACGATGATCTCGTTCGCGGCCCGGCACAGGTGCATCCTGATCGGGCAGCGGGCATGCTGGATGGCGTTCGTCAGGATCTCGGTGACCAGCAGGCAGGCGGTGTCGGCCAGCTCCGGCTGGCCCCACCGCTGCAGGGCGTCGCGGACGGTGGCACGGGCGGTCCCGGCCGAGCGCGGCTCCGGTGCCAGCGTGCTGGTGACGACGGACAGCGGCCCGTCGGGCATGCGGATCAGCAGCAGCGTGATGTCGTCGGCCGGCTCGTCGGACGGAAGCTGGAACGCGGCCAGCATCTGGTCAGCCGCCCCCTCCAGGGTGCGGTCGGCCGCGACGGCGCTTGACAGCTGGCCGGCCGAACGCGGCGATCTGCTCGTCGATGTCGCGGTCGGGGCGCTCGACCAGCCCGTCGGTATACAGCAGCACGGTCGCCCGGGCCGGGACCGCGACCGTGCACTGCTGGTGGGGGATGCCGCCCACGCCGAGCGGCGCGCTCACCGGGATGGGCAGCTCCCGTACGGTGCCGTCCTGCTCAGCCAGCAGCACCGGCAGGTGGCCGGCCGAGCAGCCGGTCACCGCGCCCTCCTGCGGGTCGATGATCAGGTAGCAGCAGGTGGTCAGCTGTTCGGGGATGTCCCGGGCGACCTGGTCGAGTGCGTGCATTAGCTGCTGCGGCGGCATCCCGGTGCGGGCCAGCGCGTTGGCGGCCGAGCGGAGCCGGCCCATCACCGCGGCCGCTTCCAGCCCGCGGCCCATGACGTCGCCCACCAGTACCCCGGTGCGCCCGGCGCCCAGCGGGATCAGGTCGAACCAGTCCCCGCCGACGCCCGCGCCCTGGGTGGAGGGCAGGTAGCGGCTCGCGCTGGCCACTCCCGGCACCGGCGCGACCTCGCCCATGAGCGCGTTCTGCAGGGTCAGGGCAACGTGCCGCTGCTGCTCGTACATCCGGGCGACCTGCTGCTCGGCCCGCTTGCGGGTGGCGATGTCCTGGCTGAGCGCGCACGCACCGGTCACCGTGCCGTCCCGGTCCAGGATCGGCCACAGCGTGACGTCGACGTCGAGCAGCGCTCCCTGGCTGGTCACCCGCTGCGTCTCGAAGTGGTCGATTCGCTTGCCTGCCCGCAGCCGGGCGAGCAGGGCGTCGATCTCCGCCGCCTTCCCCGGTGGCGCCAGCATGGACACCGGCTGGCCGACCGCGTCGGCCGCGCTGTACCCGTACATGCGCGCCGCGGCCGCGTTCCAGAACGTGATCGTCCCGTCCAGCGTCTTCATCAAGATCGCGTCGCCGCACGATTCCGCGATCATCGCCAGCTCGCGGATCCGCTGCTCAGCCGCCCAGCGCGCGCTGACATCGCGGATGGCGGCCACGACTAGCGGTTCCCCGGTCGCGGCGAGCGGGCTCAGGCTGATCTCGACCGGGAACTCGGTGCCGTCCCGGCGCAGGCCGTAGAGGTCGAGCCCGCCCCCGCCCATGGGCCGTACCCGGGCGTTGACCGCGTACTGGCGGCGGTGCGCGGGATGGCGGCCGCGGAACCGGGCCGGGAGCAGGGTCTCGATGTCCCGTTCGACTAGGTCCCGGCGCCGGTAGCCGAACATGGCCTCGGTTTGCGCGTTGACGGCCCGGATCCGGCCGTTCCCGTCCACGATGACCATCGCGTCGGGCGCGGCTTCGAGCAGGGCGGGAAAAAGATCAACCGTGCCGGCCTCTATTGCGGCCACGGCTTGCTCGATAACGGACATAGTCGGACTGGCCGACGTCTCAAAGACCTCAGAATCCACAGCACCCTCCCCGTCCCGCCATAGTTCCCCAACTTAGCGGAGTGCCATGTAGGTAATCATGCCTGACGGGAGGCCAGCTCCGGCAGGCCTTTTGCCAGAATTCACGCTGAAACCGGGAGGGTAATAAACGCAATGCGCTTTATTGCCATAAACCACAGATTTTCTTTCAGCGTGGCCGGGGCGGGGACCACGCCCCCGTTCGGAATAACCCGGGGTTGATCTCCTGCGGTGGTCACGGTCCGCGGGCGGCCCGCCCCGTGCGCCGCCCGGCGGGCGCCGGGCCTAAGCTGCACCCATGATGAAGGCGGTCGTGCTTGACGAATTCGGCTCGGCGCCGTCGCTCCGCACGGTGCAGCGGCCGGCCCCGGGCCCGGGTGAGGTGCTGGTGCGGGTCGCGGCCAGCGGGGTGAACCCGCTCGACCTCAAGATCATCGCGGGCGCCGCCGCCCACGCCCAGGTCCAGCCGCCCCTGGTCCTCGGCCTGGACCTGGCCGGGGTGGTCACCGAACTTGGCGACGGGGTGCGCGGCCTGCGGGCCGGCGACGAGGTCTACGGCCTGACCGGCGGGGTGGGCCGTAACCCCGGCAGCCTGGCCGAGTACGCGGCGGTCGACGCCGACCTGCTGGCGGTCAAGCCCGCGCGGCTGTCGATGGCGCAGGCGGCGGCGCTGCCGCTGGCCGCCATCACCGCCTGGGAGGGCCTGGTCGACCGGGCCGGGGTCGGGCCCGGCCAGCGGGTGCTGGTGCAGGGCGGGGCAGGCGGCGTCGGTCACGTGGCGGTGCAGCTCGCCCTGGCCCGCGGCGCGACCGTCTTCGCCACCGGCACCGGCGCCAGCCTGCCGCTGATCAAGGAGCTGGGCGCGGTGCCGATCGACTACCGGGCCACCCCGGTGGCCGACTACCTGGCGACGGCGACCGGGGGCGAGGGGTTCGACGTCATCTTCGACACCGTGGGCGGCGCTGCCCTGGACGAGGCCTTCACCGCGGTGCGCACCTACACCGGGCACGTCGTCAGCATCCTCGGCTGGGGCACCCACAGCCTCGCGCCGCTGAGCTTCCGCGGCGCCAGCTACTCGGGCGTCTTCACCCTGCTGCCGCTGCTCACCGGCAACGGCCGGGCGCACCACGGGGAGATCCTGCGCGCGGTCGCCGAGCTGGCCGACGCGGGGAAGCTCACCCCGGTGCTCGACCAGCAGCCGTACCAGCTGGACACCGTAGCCGACGCGCACCGGGCGGTGGCCGACGGGACCGCCCGCGGCAAGGTGGTCGTCCGGGTTTCCGGCTGAAGCGCACGCCACCGCCCGCCATCGGTCAACAGACCTGTTGACCGACCGCCGCAGCGGCTATGGTCAGATCATGGACAAGGTGGTTGCGGAGGCCGGCGCGGCCGTCGCTGACATCCCCGACAACGCGACCCTCGCGGTGGGCGGCTTCGGGCTCTGCGGGATTCCCTCGGCGCTCATCCAGGCGATGCTCGCGGCCGGCACGCGCGGCCTCGAGGTCGTCTCCAACAACGCGGGGGTGGACGACTGGGGCCTCGGGCTGCTGCTCGGGGCCCGCCGGCTGCGCCGGGTGGTCGCCTCCTACGTGGGGGAGAACAAGGAATTCGCGCGGCAGTACCTGGCGGGCGAGCTCGAGGTGGAGCTGACGCCGCAGGGCACGCTGGCCGAGCGGATGCGGGCAGGCGGGTCGGGCATCGCCGCCTTCTTCACCCGTACCGGGGTCGGCACCCAGGTGGCGGAGGGCGGCATGCCGTGGCGGTACGCCTGCGACGGCAGCATCGCGCTGGCCTCGCCGCCGAAGCCGGTGCAGGTTTTCGACGGCCTCGAGTACGTGCTCGAGCGCGCCATCGTGGCCGACTTCGGGCTGGTCCGCGCGTGGAAGGGGGACCGGCACGGCAACCTCGTCTACCGGGACGCGGCGCGCAACTTCAACCCCCTGGCCGCGATGTGCGGCCGGGTGACCGTGGCCGAGGTGGAGCACCTGGTGGAGCCGGGCGACATCGACCCCAACCAGGTGCACACCCCCGGGGTGTTCGTGCAGCGGGTGGTCGCGCTCACGCCGGAGCAGGCGGCGGACAAGCGAATCGAGAAGCGGACCGTGCGGGGGAGCGCCTGATGGCCTGGACGCGCGAGCAGATGGCGGCCCGGGCGGCGGCGGAGCTGTCCGACGGTGACTACGTGAACCTCGGGATCGGGCTGCCGACGCTGGTGCCCAACTACGTGCCAGACGACGTGGAGCTGGTGCTGCAGTCAGAGAACGGCATCCTCGGGGTCGGCCCCTACCCAGCCGACTCGCAGGTCGACCCGGACCTCATCAACGCGGGCAAGGAAACGGTCACCGTGCGCCGCGGGGCCGCGTTCTTCGACTCGGCGACCAGCTTCGGGATGATCCGCGGGGGCAAGATCGACGCCGCCATCCTCGGCGCGATGCAGGTATCCCGTGACGGTGACATCGCCAACTGGATGATCCCCGGCAAGATGGTCAAGGGCATGGGCGGCGCGATGGACCTGGTGCACGGGGCCAAGAAGGTGATCGTGCTGATGGAGCACGTCGCCCGGGACGGCAGCTTCAAGATCGTCTTCGACTGCTCGCTGCCGTACACCGGCCAGGGAGTGGTCCAGCGGATCATCACCGACCTGTGCGTGCTCGACGTCACCCCGGACGGGCTGGTCCTGGTGGAGCTGGCACCCGGGGTTGACCTGGCCGAGGTGCGGGACAAGACCCAGCCCCCGGTCATCGTCCGCTAGCCGTGCCTGTGGACAAAGGGCTGTGGAAAACTTATTGCTGTGGATAACCTGGCGAGGGCCGGGACGGCGGGTTGTGGACGAGACCCCGGAATGCTGTGGATCCCGCTGTGGTTAACGTAGCCAGCCTGTGGACAACCGCCAGGCAACACAAGCGCCGCCGAAGATCGGGTACTCTTGCCTAGTCGCCTGTGTAGCTTGGCGGCGTACGGCGGAGTAGCTCAGTCAGGCAGAGCAAGCGGCTCATAATCGCTGTGTCACCGGTTCAAGTCCGGTCTCCGCTACCCAGTCAGGTAACCAGTTCCGTCTCTTCGTTAGAAAGGCACTCCATCGTGGCTGCCACCGATGTCCGGCCCAAGATCACGCTGGCTTGCCAGGAGTGCAAGCACCGCAACTACATCACCAAGAAGAACCGGCGCAACGACCCGGACCGTCTTGACCTGAAGAAGTTCTGCCCGAACTGCCGTCGGCACACCGACCACCGCGAGACCCGCTAACCGGGTCGGAGCGGGGAACCGGGCGTGGCGCCGAACCCCGAGTACGTCGGCAAGGTCTACGGGCCCGGCGAGCCTTACGAGGTCAGCCGGGTCAAGATCGCCGAGTTCGCCGACGCGATCGGTGAGCCGAGCGAGCTGTGCCGTAACCGGGACGCCGCCGTCAAGGCGGGCTACCCGGACGTGATCGCGCCGCCTACGTTCGCGGTCGTGATCAGCATGAGGGCCGGCCAGGAGGCGACTCATGATCCCGGCCTCGGCATCGACTACTCGATGGTCGTGCACGGCGAGCAGAGCTTCAGCCATTCCCGCCCGCTGCACGCGGGCGACGTGGTGACCGCGACCACCACCGTCGAGTCGATCAAGACGCTGGGCGCGCTGTCGATGGTGGTGACCGCCACCGAGCTGGTCACGCTGGACGGCGAGCACGTCTGCACGGCCAGGTCCACCCTGGTGGAGCGGGGGGCAGAGGCGTGACCGCCAGCTATGACAGCGTGGACAAGGGCACCGAGCTGCCCGCGCGCTCCTACCAGGTCACCCGGGCCGACCTGGTCCGTTACGCGGGCGCTTCCGGCGACTTCAACGTCATCCACTGGAACGAGCGGGTGGCCCGCTCGGTCGGCCTGCCCAACGTGATCGCGCACGGCATGTACACGATGGCCGAGGCGGGCCGGTTCGTCACTGAGTGGGCGGGCGACCCGGGCGCCGTCACCGATTTCGGGGTGCGCTTCACCGCCATGGTCCCGGTCCCGGACGACGAGGCCGGCGCGACCATCGAGATCAGCGGCAAGGTGCTGGAGAAGCTCGACGGCAACCGGGTGACGGTCGACATCGTGGCCCGGGCCGGCCAGGCCAAGGTGCTGAGCCGGGCGCGGGCCACCGTCCGGCTGCCGTGACCTCAGCCTCCCCGGCGGTGCGGCTCGCCGACTACACCACGCTCGGCCTGGGCGGCCCGGCGCGGGACTTCGTGTCCGCCGGCACCGAGCGCGAGCTGGTCGACGCGGTGCGGGCAGCCGACGCGGCGGGTGCCCCGGTGCTGCTCATCGGCGGCGGCTCCAACCTGGTGATCGCCGACGCGGGCTTTGACGGCACGGTCATCCACGTGAACACCCGCGGCCTGCGCGGCGACGCCCCGTCCGGGCGCGCGGGGACCGTGGACGTGACGGTAGCGGCGGGCGAGGACTGGGACGGCGTGGTCGCGGCCACGGTCGCGGACGGCCTGGCCGGCCTCGAGCCGCTGTCCGGCATCCCCGGCCGGGCGGGCGCGACGCCGATCCAGAACGTCGGCGCCTACGGGCGCGAGGTGGCCGAGGTCATCACCGCGGTGCGGGTATACGACCGCCGGGAAAACGACATCAAGGTCATTCCGAACGAGTGCTGCGGCTTCTCCTACCGCACCAGCCTCTTCAAGCGCGGCGAGCCGGAATCGCTGGTCCGCCCGCCCGGCGGCGGGCCCGCCCAGCCGCGCTACGTAGTCCTTGACGCCACCTTCCGGCTGGCCCGGCAGCCGCTGTCGGCGCCGGTGCGGTACGCCGAGCTGGCGGCCGAGCTCGGCCTCGAGCTCGGCCAGCAGGCCGCCACGGGCGAGGTGCGCGCGGCCGTGGTCAAGATCCGCTCCCGCAAGGGCATGGTGCTCAGCCCGGGCGACCCCGATACCCGCAGCGCGGGCTCGTTCTTCACCAACCCGGTCATCTCCGCCGCCGACTTCGGGCAGGTGGAGGCGGCCGCGGTGACCCGGGGGGCGGGACCGGTGCCGCATTACCCGGCCGGCGACGGACTGGTGAAGGTGCCGGCCGGGTGGCTGATCGAGCACTCGGGCTTCGCCAAGGGCTACGGCGCCCCGTCTCCCGCCAGGGTGTCCGCCAAGCACACCCTGGCCCTGGTCAACGCGGGCAACGCGACCGCCGCCGAGCTGCTCGGGCTGGCCCGCGAGATCGTCGCGGGCGTCCGCGCCGCCTACGGGGTCACGCTGACCCCGGAACCGATCCTGGTCGGCCTGACCCTCTAGCCGACGTCCTGACCCGCTAGCCGACGTCAGGCGCGGCCAGCCAGCGGTCGACGGCTGACAGCAGGCGGGCACGGGCGTCGGGCGGCGCGGCGGAGCCGCGGACGGACATCCGGGCCAGCTCGGCCAGCTCGGCCGGGGTGAACTGGTGCACGTCGCGGGCGATCTCGTACTGCCTCACCAGGCGGCGGCCGAACAGCAGCGGGTCGTCCGCCCCGAGCGCGACCGGGACGCCGGCCGTGAACAGGGCGCGCACTGGTACCGCCTGCTCGTCGGGGGCGACGCCGAGCGACACGTTCGATGACGGGCACACCTCGCAGGTGACCGACCCGGCCGCGAGCCGTTCCACCAGCCGGGGGTCCTCGACCGAGCGGACGCCGTGGCCGAGCCGGTTGGCGTGCAGCAGGTCCAGGCTGGCGGTGACGCTGGGCGGGCCGACCAGCTCGCCCGCGTGCGGCACCAGCTTCAGCCCGGCCCGCTCGGCGATGCGGAACGCGGGAATGAAGTCGGCGGCCGGCCCGCGCCGCTCGTCGTTAGACAGCCCGAACCCGGTGACGCCGTGGGCGGTGTACTGCGCGGCCAGCCGGGCCAGCGTCCTGGCGTCCATCGGGTGCCTGGTCCGGTTGGCGGCGATGATGACGCCGATGCCGATGTCGGACGCCCGCGCCGCCTTGGCCACCGCGTCGAGCAGCAGCTCGGTAAACGCGGTGATGCCGCCGTACATGGCGGCGAACCCGGACGGGTCGGCCTGCAGCTCGAGCCAGCCCGACCCTTCCGCGCGCTCGTCCTCGGCGATCTCCCGGACCAGGCGCTGCAGGTCATCCGGGGTGCGAAGCACTGACCGGGCCGTGTCGTAGAGGCGCTGGAAGCGGAACCAGCCGCGCTCGTCGGCGGTGGAGAGCTGGGGAGGCCATTCCTCGGTCAGCGCGGGCGGCAGCGATATCCCGTGCAGCTCCGCCAGCTCGACCATTGTCGAGTGGCGCATGGCACCCGTCAGGTGCAGGTGAAGGTGAGCCTTGGGAAGGGCCGACAGGTCGTGCGGCATTCTCTATTATCCCGAACCCGCGCGGGTGCCCGCTGGCGGTTGGGCGGAAGAGAAGGGGGGACGGGCGATCCGCTCGCCCGTCCCCCGTCGTCCGCTGGGTATTCGCCTGGCTCGCCTAGCTCGCCTGTGCGAGCAGCTTGCCGATCCGGCTGACGCCTTCCTCCAGGTCGGCGTCGGCCATCGCGTAGGACAGCCGGAAGTACCCGTCGGTACCGAACGCCTCGCCCGGCACCACCGCGACCTCGACCTCCTCGAGGATGAGGGCGGCCAGCTCGCTCGAGGTCCGCGGCCGCCTGCCCGCGATCTCCCGGCCGAGCACGCCCTTGACGCTCGGGTAGGCGTAGAACGCGCCCAGCGGCTCGGGGCAGACGACCCCGGGGATGTCGTTGAGCATCCGCACGATGGTCTTGCGCCGCCGGTCGAAGGCGGTCCGCATCGCGGCCACCGCCGCCAGGTCACCGGACACCGCCGCCAGCGCGGCCGCCTGGGACACGTTGGCCACGTTGGAGGTGGCGTGCGACTGCAGGTTGGCGGCTGCCTTGATGACGTCCTTGGGACCGATCATCCAGCCAACCCGCCAGCCGGTCATCGCGTAGGTCTTGGCCACCCCGTTGAGCACCACGCAGCGGTCGGCGATCTCCGGTGCCTGCACCGGGATCGAGGAGAAGACCGCGTCGCCGTAGACCAGGTGCTCGTAGATCTCGTCGGTCACCACCCAGATGCCCTTGGCGGCCGCCCACTCGCCGATCGCCCTGACCTGCTCGGGCGGGTAGACCGCGCCGGTCGGGTTGGACGGGGAGACGAACACCAGCAGCTTGGTGCGCTCGGTGCAGGCCGCGTCGAGCTGCTCGACGGTAGCCAGGTAGCCGGTCGTCTCGTCGGTCGGCACGATCACCGGCACGCCTCCGGCCAGCGCGATCGCTTCCGGGTAGGTGGTCCAGTAGGGCGCGGGCAGCAGCGCCTCGTCGCCCTCGTCGAGCAGGGCCGCGAACGTCTGGTACACCGCCTGCTTGCCGCCGTTGGTGACCAGCACCTGGTCGGCGGTGACGGTGTAGCCGGAGTCGCGCGCGGTCTTGGCGGCGATGGCGGCCCGCAGCTCGGGCAGCCCGGCCGCGGGCGTGTACTTGTGCATCTTGGGGTCGGCGGCCGCGCGCACCGCCGCCTCGACGATGTAGTCGGGAGTCGGGAAGTCGGGCTCGCCGGCGCCGAACCCGATGACCGGCCGGCCGGCCGCCTTCAGCGCCTTGGCTTTCGCATCGACGGCCAGGGTCGCGGATTCGGATATGGCGGACACCCGGGCCGATATTCTCGTGGTTGGCATGCCTCCATGGTGTCACCTCAGCTCAGAGGACCGGTAACGGGTTTCGCTGTGAGCGAGCCCCCGTCGCTAGCAGATTTCGTGGCTGGTTCGACGGGAGGGGTGCGTTCCGCATACACTTCGGTGGTTGCAACCCGTAGGGCAGTAGCTCAATTGGTAGAGTCCCGGTCTCCAAAACCGGCGGTTGGGGGTTCGAGTCCCTCCTGCCCTGCAAGATCCGTTTGGCACTAGGTGAGGAAATGGCGACCCAGACACGAGACCATGGCGCAGAGCGCCGTAGCGGGTCCGGGGCTGCCGCCAAGCGGGACCGGACGACGCCAGCCCTGTTCACCCGGCAGGTGGCGGCCGAGCTCCGGAAGGTGATTTGGCCGACTCGTAACGAGCTGGTGACCTACACGGCGGCTGCCCTCGCGTTCATAGTCGCCATGAGCGCCATCGTGCTGACGCTCGACTACGGGTTCACCAAGCTGATGTTCTGGGTTTTCGGCTAACGCCAGTCCCGGAACGCCCCGTAATTCGCGCCGCGTGAACATAGCGTGGCACGATGACCACTGGGGTTTCCTCGCCGGGCACGCTGCCAAGCGAGCCGGCGGCCCCAGCGAGCAGACCAAGAGAGTGAGTGACCGTGCCCGAGTCCCAACTGCACAGCGATGTCGACGCGGCAAGCGGCCCAGTTGAAGGCTCAGCGGAAGAGGAGGCTGGCGACATGACCGAGACTTCCGGCTCCGCTGACGAGCCTGACGACGTGGAATTCGCTCTCGACGCGGAGGCCGCTGTCGAGGAGGAAGCTGCCGCCGACGCGGAGGCCGCGGCCGAGCTGGCGGGCGCTGACGGGGCAGAGAACCTGGACGAGTCGGACGACGCCGTCGAGGCCGAGCAGCTCGACCCGGTTGAGGAGTTCACTCGCGAGCTGCGCATGATGCCGGGCGACTGGTACGTGGTGCACTCCTACGCGGGCTACGAGAACCGGGTCAAGACCAACCTGGAGAGCCGGATCACCTCGCTCAACATGGAGGACTTCATCTTCCAGATCGAGGTGCCGACCCACCAGGTGACCGAGGTCAAGAGCGGCAAGAAGCAGACCGTCAACGAGAAGGTGCTGCCCGGCTACATCCTGGTGCGGATGGACCTGACCGACGAGTCCTGGGCCGTGGTCAGGAACACCCCGGGGGTGACCGGCTTCGTCGGCCTGTCGAGCAAGCCGTCGCCGCTGCCGCTGGGCGAGGTCGCCTCACTGCTCGCCCCCGCCCCGGCCGAGGGCAGCCCGGCCGCGCAGGCGGCGGCAGCCAAGAAGACATCGCCGGAATACGAGGTCGGCGAGTCGGTTACCGTTATGGACGGGCCTTTCGCGACGCTCGCGGCGACCGTGAACGAGGTCAACTCGGTCACCCAGAAGCTCAAGGTCCTCGTGTCGATCTTCGGCCGGGAGACCCCGGTCGAGCTCTCGTTTGATCAGGTTTCCAAGATCTAAGCGGGAGGCACGGGGGGTCGCTCCCCCCGGGAGTCTAGAGAGGAAGAAAAGGCACCACCATGCCGCCAAGAAAGAAGCTCAAGACCATCGTCAAGGTGCAGCTGCCCGCGGGCGCGGCCACGCCGGCCCCGCCGGTCGGTACCGCCCTGGGCCCGCACGGTGTCAACATCATGGACTTCGTCCGGCAGTACAACGCCGCGACCGAGGCCCAGCGGGGCAACATCATCCCGGTCGAGATCTCGATCTTCGAGGACCGGTCGTTCACCTTCATCACCAAGACGCCGCCCGCGCCCGAGCTGATCAAGAAGGCCGTCGGCGTCGACAAGGGCAGCAGCGAGCCGCACAAGACCAAGGTCGGCACGCTGACCGCGGCGCAGCTCCGGCAGATCGCCGAGACGAAGATGCCCGACCTGAACGCGAGCACGATCGAGGCCGCCGAGAAGATCATCGCGGGCACCGCCCGTTCGATGGGCATCAAGGTCGAGGGTTAAGCCCCCTTTCCCGTCAGTAAGTGGCAGGGCCTCGCGCTGGGTCCCGACGACCACGACCTCCACGTCAGGAGTGCACTATGAAGCGCAGTAAGGCGTACCAGAACGCCGACCAGAAGATCGACCACGACGCGCTGTACAGCCCGGCCGACGCGGTTGAGCTGGCCAAGAACACCACCGTGACGAAGTTCGACCCGACCGTTGAGGTGAACCTCCGGCTCGGCGTCGACCCCCGCAAGCAGGACCAGATGGTCCGCGGCACCGTCAACCTGCCCAACGGCACCGGCAAGACCGCCCGGGTCCTGGTCTTCGCCACCGGCGACCGGGCCGAGGCGGCCAAGGCGGCCGGGGCCGACTTCGTCGGCTCCGACGACCTGATCGAGCGGATCCAGGGCGGGTTCCTCGACTTCGACGCGGTGGTCGCCACGCCGGACCTGATGGGCAAGGTCGGCCGGCTCGGCCGGGTGCTCGGTCCGCGCGGCCTGATGCCGAACCCGAAGACCGGCACCGTGACGCCGGACGTGGCCAGGGCCGTGTCCGAGATCAAGGGCGGCAAGATCGAGTTCCGCGTCGACCGGCACGGGAACCTCCACTTCATCATCGGCAAGGCCTCCTTCGCCAAGAAGTCCCTGCTCGAGAACTACGCGGCCGCGCTTGACGAGGTGGTCCGGCTCAAGCCGGCCGCCGCCAAGGGCCGCTACCTGAGGAAGATCACCTTCACCACCACCATGGGCCCGGGCATCCCGGTGGACCCGAGCAAGACCCGTGGCCTGGTCGACGAGGACGAGCGCGTTAGCCACGGGGAGGCATAGCCGCCCCGGCACCCCCCAATGGGGGAGTCCCGCCCCCATGCCCCCCTCGCCGGGGCAAGCCCGGGACGGCGCCTGCGGCGCCGAAGGTCGACGGTTCTGTTAGTGAGTGCGGCGGCGCTCCCTCTGGGGAGCGCCGCCGCTTTTCTATAGCGTTCCCATCATCGTGTAAACTGGCTGTACCGAAGACCGCTGGATGCCAGCTTGCTGGCCGAAGGTTCCGTACGGACATCCCGCGCAGGTGATCATGAGTGCTTCCTAGCTCCTTGACCAGGAGCCAGCCACGCCCCGTGTGCCCTGCGCGCCGGGGCGTTCGTCGTCTTCGGAGAGATATCCGGACGACGTAAGGGAAGGAGGCTCATGGCAAACGCCGAGAAGACGGCCGTAATCGAAGACCTCACGGGCAAGTTCCGCGACTCAAGCGGTGCGGTGCTGACCGAGTACCGCGGCCTGACGGTGGCACAGATGGCCGAGCTGCGCGGTGCCCTCAAGGGCAACGCGACGTTCCACGTCACCAAGAACACCCTGGCTAAGGTCGCAGCGACCGAGGCAGGCGTGGGCGACGAGGTCGCGTCGATGCTGTCTGGGCCGTCCGCGATCGCGTTCGTCGACGGGGACGTCGCCCAGGCTGCCAAGGGCCTGCTCGACTTCGCCAAGGCGAACCCGCTGCTCGTCATCAAGGGCGGCGTGCTCGACGGCCGGGCACTGTCGGCGGCCGACGTCAGCAAGCTGGCTGACCTGGAGCCGCGCGAGGTGCTGCTGGCCAAGCTGGCTGGTGCCCTCAAGGCAACCCAGGCCAGGGCGGCGGGCACGTTCAACGCGCTGCCGACCCAGATGGCACTCCTCGCCGACGCGCTCCGCGCCAAGGTCGAGGCCAGCACGCCGCAGGCGGACGAGCCCGTTTCAGAAACTCAGGACTAAGGAAGAAGGGAAACGATCATGGCGAAGCTCAGCAGCGCTGACCTGCTCGACGCGTTCAAGGAGATGACCCTCCTTGAGCTGTCCGAGTTCGTGAAGTCGTTCGAGGAGACGTTCGACGTCAAGGCCGCGGCCCCGGTTGCCGCGGTGGCTGCCGCTGGCGGCCCGGCTGCCCCGGCCGCCGAGGCGGCCGAGGAGCAGGACGAGTTCGACGTCATCCTGGAGGCCGCAGGCGACAAGAAGATCCAGGTCATCAAGGAGGTGCGCACGCTCACCAGCCTGGGCCTGAAGGAGGCCAAGGACCTGGTCGACGGCGCGCCGAAGACCGTCCTTGAGAAGGTCAACAAGGACGCCGCGGAGAAGGCGAAGGCCGCCCTTGAGGGCGCCGGCGCCTCGGTCACGGTCAAGTAGTTCGGCCGCTTCGCGAGAACGCACGCAAAACGCCGCCCGGGAACATCCCGGGCGGCGTTCGCGTTTGCACAGTGCTTGACTAACTGAGCGCCTGCCTGACGGCGGCTCGCCAGTGGCGGGAACGATGGGCATACCCGGTAGCGTTGCTTCGTACACATCGCTGCTCGTGTGGCATCGATCACTCCGGAAAACCCGTCTAAACGGGCCGGTTTCGGCTTGACGTTTGGTCTCCAACAGGAGATGCTGCGAAGCAAGGTGAACCACATACAGGCGTACCGTTGACAGGCAGTGCAGTCTTAGACTACACTGACTATTTGCGCTGCACTCTAACGTCCACGGTATATCTTCTGCCACTCTGGCAGCCTCTATGGGGTCTTTGCCGCGGGGCGTTTGGCGTGCGTGCGATGATAGTTCCGCGACAAGTTCGGAAGGACCCCTGTTGGCAGCATCGCGCAGCGCCTCCGCCACGAATCTTGGTCCCCGCCGCGTGTCCTTCGCGCGGATCAATGAGCCTCTGAAGGTTCCGGATCTGCTGGCCCTGCAGACCGAGTCGTTTGACTGGTTGCTCGGCAACGACAAGTGGAAGGCGAGTATCCAGGCCGCCAAGGAGGCTGGCAGCAAGAACATTGCTGAGCAGTCCGGCCTTGAAGAGATCTTCGAAGAGATCAGTCCGATCGAGGACTTCTCCGGGACGATGTCCTTGTCGTTCCGTGACCACCGGTTCGAGCCGCCAAAGTACTCCGACGAGGAGTGCAAGGACAAGGACATGACGTACTCCGCGCCGATGTTCGTGACGGCGGAGTTCATCAACAACACCACCGGTGAGATCAAGAGCCAGACGGTCTTCATGGGCGACTTCCCGCTCATGTCCCGCAAGGGCACCTTCATCATCAACGGGACCGAGCGGGTTGTGGTCAGCCAGCTCGTCCGCTCGCCCGGCGTCTACTTCGACCGGCAGGTCGACAAGACGAGCGACAAGGACATCTACTCCTGCAAGGTGATCCCGAGCCGGGGCGCCTGGCTCGAGTTCGAGATCGACAAGCGGGACAGCGTTGGCGTGCGCATCGACCGCAAGCGCAAGCAGTCGGTCACCGTGCTGCTGAAGGCCCTCGGCTGGGACGACGCCCGCATCCTGGAGCGCTTCGGCGCCTTCGAGTCGATGCGCGCCACCCTGGAGAAGGACCACACGGCCGGCCAGGACGACGCGCTGCTCGACATCTACCGCAAGCTGCGCCCGGGCGAGCCGCCGACCCGCGAGTCGGCGCAGGCCCTGCTGGACAACCTGTACTTCAACCCCAAGCGCTACGACCTGGCCAAGGTCGGCCGGTACAAGGTCAACCGCAAGCTGGGTCTCGACATGCCGATCCGGCAGGGCACGCTGACCGAGGACGACATCGTTTCCACGATCGAGTACCTGGTCAAGCTGCACGCTGGCGAGGAGGAGCAGACCCGCGGCGAGCGGACGATCGTCATCGAGACCGATGACATCGACCACTTCGGCAACCGGCGGCTGCGCACGGTCGGCGAGCTCATCCAGAACCAGGTCCGGCTTGGCCTGGCCCGGATGGAGCGGGTCGTCCGCGAGCGGATGACCACCCAGGACGTCGAGGCGATCACGCCGCAGACCCTGATCAACATCCGCCCGGTGGTGGCGTCGATCAAGGAGTTCTTCGGCACCAGCCAGCTCTCGCAGTTCATGGACCAGACCAACCCGCTGGCGGGCCTGACCCACAAGCGCCGCCTGTCGGCGCTCGGTCCTGGGGGCCTGTCTCGTGAGCGGGCCGGGTTCGAGGTTCGTGACGTTCACCCGTCGCACTACGGCCGGATGTGCCCGATCGAGACGCCGGAAGGCCCGAACATCGGCCTCATCGGCTCGCTCGCGAGCTTCGGCCGGGTTAACCCGTTCGGGTTCGTGGAGACCCCGTACCGCCGGGTGGTTGACGGCGTGGTCACCGACCAGGTCGACTACCTGACCGCGGACGAGGAGGACCGGCACGTCATCGCGCAGGCCAACAGCCCGATCGGGGCGGACGGCCGGTTCGCGACCAACCGGGTGCTGGTCCGGCGCAAGGGCGGCGAGGTCGACCAGATCCCGCCGGACGAGGTCGACTACATGGACGTGTCCGCTCGTCAGATGACGTCGGTCGCGACCGCGATGATCCCGTTCCTCGAGCACGACGACGCCAACCGCGCGCTGATGGGGTCCAACATGCAGCGCCAGTCGGTGCCGCTGCTGCGCTCCGAGGCGCCGCTAGTCGGCACCGGCATGGAGTACCGCTGCGCGACCGACGCGGGCGACGTCATCCTGGCCGAGAAGCCGGGCGTGGTCGAGGAGTCCTGCGCGGACTACGTGACCGTGATGAACGACGACGGCACCCGCACCACCTACCACATCCAGAAGTTCCGCCGGTCCAACCAGGGCACCTGCTTCAACCAGAAGCCGGTGGTCGAGGAAGGCCAGCGGGTCGAGGAGCGGCAGGTACTGGCCGACGGGCCGTGCACCGACGAGGGCGAGATGGCGCTGGGCAAGAACCTGCTCGTCGCGTTCATGCCCTGGGAGGGACACAACTACGAGGACGCGATCATCCTGTCGCAGCGCCTCGTGCAGGACGACGTGCTGTCCTCGATCCACATCGAGGAGCACGAGGTCGACGCCCGGGACACCAAGCTGGGCCCGGAGGAGATCACCAGGGACATCCCCAACGTGTCCGACGAGGTGCTGGCTGACCTCGACGAGCGCGGCATCATCCGGATCGGCGCGGAGGTCGTCAACGGCGACATCCTGGTCGGCAAGGTCACGCCTAAGGGCGAGACCGAGCTCACCCCGGAGGAGCGGCTGCTACGGGCGATCTTCGGCGAGAAGGCCCGCGAGGTGCGCGACACCTCGCTTAAGGTCCCGCACGGCGAAGAGGGCAAGGTCATCGGCGTCCGGGTGTTCACCCGCGAGGACGGCGACGAGCTGCCGCCGGGTGTCAACCAGCTGGTCCGCGTGTACGTGGCCCAGAAGCGGAAGATCACCGACGGCGACAAGCTGGCCGGCCGCCACGGCAACAAGGGCGTCATCTCCAAGATCCTTCCGGTCGAGGACATGCCGTTCCTGGCTGACGGCACCCCGGTCGACATCGTGCTCAACCCGCTCGGCGTCCCCGGCCGGATGAACGTCGGCCAGGTCCTGGAGACCCACCTCGGGTGGGTGGCCAAGACCGGCTGGCAGGTCGACGGCGGCGACGAGCCGTGGAAGGACCGGCTGCGCTCGATCGGAGCGGACTCCAGCGAGCCTAACCAGATCGTTGCCACCCCGGTCTTCGACGGGGCGCACGAGGAGGAGATCACCGGCCTGCTCGGCTCCACCCTGCCCAACCGGGACGGCGACCAGATGATCGGCTCGTCTGGTAAGACGCGCCTGTTCGACGGTCGCACCGGGGAGCCGTTCAAGGACAACGTGTCCGTCGGTTACATCTACATCCTCAAGCTGCTGCACCTGGTGGACGACAAGATCCACGCCCGGTCCACCGGCCCGTACTCGATGATCACCCAGCAGCCGCTGGGCGGTAAGGCGCAGTTCGGCGGTCAGCGGTTCGGTGAGATGGAAGTGTGGGCCCTCGAGGCCTACGGTGCCGCCTACGCGCTGCAGGAGCTGCTCACCATCAAGTCCGACGACGTGCTCGGCCGCGTGAAGGTCTACGAGGCCATCGTCAAGGGTGAGAACGTTCCCGAGCCTGGCATCCCTGAGTCCTTCAAGGTGCTCATCAAGGAGATGCAGTCCCTGTGCCTCAACGTGGAGGTGCTGTCGAGCGACGGCGCTGCCATCGAGATGCGGGACACCGACGAGGATGTCTTCCGCGCCGCGGAGGAACTCGGCATCGACCTGTCCCGGCGTGAGCCGAGCAGCGTCGAAGAGGTCTGACCCACCGAAGGGGGATTCACAACAGTGCTAGACGTCAACTTTTTTGACGACCTTCGCATCGGGCTGGCCACGGCTGAGGACATCAGGCAGTGGTCGCACGGTGAGGTAAAGAAGCCGGAGACGATCAACTACCGCACGCTCAAGCCGGAGAAGGACGGGCTCTTCTGCGAGAAGATCTTCGGCCCGACCCGGGACTGGGAGTGCTACTGCGGCAAGTACAAGCGCGTCCGGTTCAAGGGCATCATCTGCGAGCGCTGCGGCGTCGAGGTCACCCGGGCCAAGGTGCGGCGTGAGCGGATGGGCCACATTGAGCTGGCCGCGCCGGTTACCCACATCTGGTACTTCAAGGGCGTGCCGAGCCGCCTCGGCTACCTGCTTGACCTGGCCCCGAAGGACCTGGAGAAGGTCATCTACTTCGCGGCCTACATGATCACCTACGTGGACGACGAGGCCCGGCAGCGTGACCTGCCGAGCCTCGAGGCGCGGATCACGGTCGAGCGGACCCAGCTGGAGCAGCGCCGGGACAACGACATCGAGACCCGGCAGAAGAAGCTCGAGGCCGACCTGGCCGAGCTCGAGGCGCAGGGCGCCAAGGGCGACGCGCGGCGCAAGCTGCGCGAGGGCGCTGACCGCGAGATGAAGCAGATCCGCGACCGCTCTGCCAAGGAGATCGACCGGATCGACGAGGTGTGGTCCCGCTTCAAGGGCCTGAAGGTGCAGGACCTGGAGGGCGACGAGCTGCTCTACCGCGAGATGCGGGACCGGTTCGGCCGGTACTTCCGCGGCGGCATGGGCGCCCAGGCCATTCAGGACCGGCTGGCCACCTTCGACCTGGACGCCGAGGCCAACGACCTGCGGGAGATCATCCGCACCGGCAAGGGGCAGAAGAAGGCCCGCGCGCTGAAGCGGCTCAAGGTCGTCTCCGCGTTCCTGAACACCCGCAACAGCCCGATGGGCATGGTCCTCGACTGCATCCCGGTGATCCCGCCGGACCTGCGGCCGATGGTCCAGCTCGACGGTGGCCGGTTCGCCACGTCGGACCTCAACGACCTGTACCGCCGGGTCATCAACCGGAACAACCGGCTGAAGAGGCTCCTCGACCTCGGCGCGCCCGAGATCATCGTCAACAACGAGAAGCGGATGCTGCAGGAGGCGGTCGACAGCCTGTTCGACAACGGCCGCCGCGGCCGCCCGGTTACCGGGCCGGGCAACCGTCCGCTGAAGTCGCTGTCCGACATGCTCAAGGGCAAGCAGGGCCGGTTCCGCCAGAACCTGCTTGGCAAGCGCGTCGACTACTCCGGCCGGTCCGTTATCGTCGTCGGCCCGCAGCTCAAGCTGCACCAGTGCGGCCTGCCCAAGCAGATGGCGCTTGAGCTGTTCAAGCCGTTCGTGATGAAGCGCCTGGTCGACCTGAACCACGCGCAGAACATCAAGTCGGCCAAGCGGATGGTCGAGCGGGCCAAGCCGGTGGTGTGGGACGTGCTCGAGGAGGTCATCACCGAGCACCCGGTGCTGCTGAACCGCGCGCCGACGCTGCACCGCCTCGGCATCCAGGCCTTCGAGCCGCAGCTGGTCGAGGGCAAGGCGATCCAGATCCACCCGCTGGTCTGCACCGCGTTCAACGCCGACTTCGACGGCGACCAGATGGCGGTGCACCTGCCGCTGTCGGCCGAGGCCCAGGCCGAGGCGCGGATCCTGATGCTGTCCACCAACAACATCCTCAAGCCGTCCGACGGCAAGCCGGTCACCATGCCCACCCAGGACATGATCATCGGCCTCTACAGCCTGACCCGGCTGGACGAGGCCGGAATCGGTACCGGGCGGGCGTTCGCCACCCTGCCGGAGGCCCTGATGGCCTACGACAAGGGCGAGCTTGAGCTGCAGTCGCAGATCAAGATCCGGCTCAGCGACGTCGTGCCGCCCAAGGACACCGAGGTGCCCGAGGACTGGCAGCCGGGTGACCCGCTGCGGCTTGACACCACCCTCGGCCGGTGCATCTTCAACGAGGCGCTGCCGGCTGACTTCCCGTTCGTCAACTACGGCGTCGGCAAGAAGCAGCTCACCGTCATCGTCAACTCCCTCGCCGAGACGTACCCGAAGGTGCAGGTCGCCGCGGCGCTGGACAACCTCAAGGACGCCGGCTTCCACTGGGCCACCCGGTCCGGCGTGACGATCGGCATCGAGGATGTCGTCGCCCCGCCGAACAAGGCGGCCATCCTCGACGGCTACGAGCGCCGCGCCGACAAGGTGCAGCGTGAGTACGAGCGCGGCCTGATCACCGACGACGAGCGCCGTCAGGAGCTCATCGAGATCTGGACGCACGCGACCGCCGAGGTTGCCCAGGACATGGAGAACGCCTTCCCGGCCACCAACCCGGTCTGGATGATGGTCAACTCCGGTGCCCGTGGTAACCCGATGCAGGTCCGGCAGATCGCCGGCATGCGCGGCCTGGTGTCGAACCCGAAGGGCGAGACGATCCCGCGCCCGATCAAGTCCTCCTTCCGTGAGGGCCTGACCGTGCTCGAGTACTTCATCTCGACCCACGGTGCCCGTAAGGGCCTCGCCGACACCGCGCTGCGGACCGCCGACTCTGGTTACCTGACCCGGCGGCTGGTGGACGTGGCGCAGGACGTCATCGTCCGCGAGGAAGACTGCGGTACCGAGCGCCGGTTCCCGATGCAGATCGCGGAGAAGGGCACCGACGGTGTGCTCCGCAAGCTGGACAACATCGAGAACACCGGCACCGGCCGCAGCCTCTCGGAGGATGTCGTCGGGCCGGACGGCACGGTGCTCGCCCAGGCCAACGACGACACCACCGAGACGATGATCGACCGGCTGGTCGAGGCGGGCGTGGACACCGTGCGGGTGCACAACGTCCTCGTCTGCGAGGCCAAGGTCGGCCTGTGCGCCAAGTGCTACGGCCGCTCGCTCGCCTCTGGCAAGCGGGTGGACGTGGGCGAGGCGGTCGGCATCGTCGCCGCGCAGTCCATCGGCGAGCCCGGCACCCAGCTGACGATGCGTACCTTCCACACCGGCGGTGTGGCGGGCGCTGACATCACGCACGGCCTGCCGCGCATCACCGAGCTGTTCGAGGCCCGTATCCCCAAGGGGATGGCCCCGATCAGCGAGGTGGCCGGCCGGGTCAAGATCGAGGAGACGGAGAAGACCCGGAAGATCGTCATCGTTCCCGATGACGGTGCCGAAGAGGTCGCCTACCAGGTCCCGATGCGGTCCCGGCTGCTGGTCAGCGACGGGGGTCACGTCAAGGTCGGCGACCAGCTGATCGCCGGCGCGGTCAACCCGCACGAGGTGCTCCGCATCCTCGGCTCCCGCGAGGTGCAGAAGCACCTGGTGGCCGAGGTGCAGAACGTGTACCGCTCGCAGGGCGTGTCGATCCACGACAAGCACATCGAGATCATCATCCGCCAGATGCTCAAGCGGGTGAACGTGCTGGAGTCCGGCGACACCGAGCTGCTGCCCGGTGAGCTGGTCGAGCGGCCGCGGTTCGAGAACATGAACCGCGCCGTGGTGAACGACGGCGGCACCCCGGCCTCTGGCCGCCCGGTGCTCATGGGTATCACCAAGGCGTCGCTGGCCACCGAGTCGTGGCTGTCGGCGGCTTCCTTCCAGGAGACGACCCGGGTGCTGACCGACGCGGCGATCCACGCCAAGTCGGACTCGCTGCTCGGCCTGAAGGAGAACGTGATCATCGGCAAGCTCATCCCGGCCGGCACCGGCATGCAGGTGTACCGGAACATCCGGGTCGAGCCGACCGACGACGCGCGTTCCACCGCCTACCCGGCCGCGGCCTACCAGGAGGGTGAGGGCTATCCCTTCGGGCAGGGCAGCGGCGAGGCGGTTCCGCTTGAGGACCTCGACTACGGGGCCTACAACCGGTAGCCAGGTCACTGTGCACGCCGCGAGCGGCCGTTCCCTGCGGGGACGGCCGCTCGCGGCGTAACCGGGGCCGGGGCGGGCCGCTACGGGGGTCTGCGCGCCCAGCGCGTGGCCGGCCCGGGAATGCCCGGCCGGGGCGGCGCGTTCTACTCCACGGGCAGTTGTGCGGCTGCGTGCGCGCGTGCCCTGCGGAACCGGTAGACTTGGTTACGGAAAGCCGTGCGAGCGGCCGAAGTCATCTCGACGGTGGGTGCCCCCTGTACCTGCCCGAGGCGATTTGGTCGGCGGGCATACGGGTGGTACCTTTTACATTCGTGCCCGTCTCCGCGCGGGTGCCTGCGTGCCAGTAGTCAGCGAGACGTTGGGTCGCTCCCCGATTGAGGGGGAGTCCCGAGGCGGGTGGCTGACCCGCTGGCCGTGTGGACTCTCTCCCTTCGCAGTCCGGATTCGAACGGGTGTGGGCTGCTGACCCGTGGGACGGTGCTCGTCGTTGGCTGGAAGCCAACCGCGACACACCCGACCTCGGGGGTCGGAGAAGAGAGAAAACTCGCAGGTCAGACGAGTGGAAACGACGGGAAACCGGCGATTTTCTGACACGTCACTGGGACCCGGATAACGGGAGAGCCGGTGACGAGTCCGCGAGCTTGACAGTAAGAACACGACGGGAAGACGGAGACTCGGTTGCCCACGATCCAGCAGCTGGTCCGCAAGGGCCGGCAGGACAAGGTGTCGAAGAACAAGACGCCGGCGCTCAAGCAGAGCCCGCAGCGTCGTGGCGTGTGCACGCGCGTCTACACGACTACGCCCAAGAAGCCGAACTCCGCGCTGCGCAAGGTCGCCCGCGTCCGGCTGACGAGCCAGATCGAGGTCACCGCCTACATCCCGGGCGTGGGGCACAACCTCCAGGAGCACTCGATCGTGCTGGTCCGCGGTGGCCGTGTCCGTGACCTGCCGGGCGTCCGCTACAAGATCATCCGCGGTTCGCTGGACACCCAGGGCGTCCGCAACCGCAAGCAGGCCCGCAGCCGTTACGGCGCGAAGAAGGAGAAGAGCTGAGATGCCGCGTAAGGGTCCCGCGTCGAAGCGGCAGCTAGTCACCGACCCGGTGTACGGCTCGCCGCTCGTTACCGCGCTCGCCAACAAGGTGCTCAAGGACGGGAAGCGCTCGCTCGCCGAGCGCACCGTCTACGGGGCGCTCGAGGGCTGCCGGGAGAAGAACGGCAACGACCCGGTGGTCACCCTCAAGCGCGCGCTGGACAACGTCAAGCCGACCCTTGAGGTCCGCAGCCGCCGCGTCGGCGGCGCCACCTACCAGGTTCCGGTGGAGGTGCGCGCCTCGCGCAGCACCACCCTGGCCCTGCGCTGGATCGTGAGCTACGCGCGGGCGCGCCGTGAGAAGACGATGACCGAGCGGCTGATGAACGAGCTGCTCGACGCCAGCAACGGCCTCGGGGCGAGCGTCAAGCGCCGCGAGGACACGCACAAGATGGCGGAGTCCAACAAGGCCTTCGCTCACTACCGCTGGTAAGACAAAGAACTAGCATTAAGGACGAGGAACGTGGCCACCATGACTGCCGCAGATCTCGCCAAGGTCCGCAACATCGGGATCATGGCGCACATTGACGCTGGCAAGACGACGACGACCGAGCGAATCCTCTTCTACACCGGCATCAACTACAAGATCGGTGAGGTCCACGATGGCGCTGCCACCATGGACTGGATGCCCCAGGAGCAGGAGCGCGGCATCACGATCACGTCTGCCGCGACTACGACGTCGTGGCTGGACCACACGATCAACATCATCGACACCCCCGGCCACGTCGACTTCACCGTCGAGGTGGAGCGCTCGCTGCGGGTGCTCGACGGCGCGGTCGCCGTGTTCGACGCCGTGGCCGGCGTCGAGCCGCAGTCAGAGACGGTCTGGCGGCAGGCCGACAAGTACGACGTGCCCCGGATCTGCTTCATCAACAAGATGGACCGGGTAGGCGCCGAGTTCCACCGCTGCGTGGAGATGATCATCAGCCGCCTGGGCGCGACCCCGGCCGTCGTGCAGCTGCCGTGGGGCGTCGAAGCCGACTTCCGCGGCGTGATCGACCTGGTCCGGATGCGCGCGCTGGAGTGGACGACCGAGGGCAAGGGCGACAAGTACGACGTCGTCGACATCCCGGCCGACCACGCCGACGCGGCCCGCGAGTGGCGCGACAAGCTGCTTGAGACCGTCGCCGAGAACGACGACGAGATGATGGAGATGTACCTCGGCGGCGAGGAGCCGACCGAGGAGCAGCTCGTCGCGGCGATCCGCCGGGCCACCCTGTCGAGCTCGATCGTCGCGGTGCTGTGCGGCACGGCCTTCAAGAACAAGGGCGTGCAGCCGATGCTGGACGCGATCGTCGACTACCTGCCGTCGCCGCTGGACGTCCCCTCCATCAAGGGGCACGCGGTCGGTAACGAGGAGCAGGTGGTCGAGCGGCACGCCGACCCGGAGGAGCCGTTCTCCGCGCTGGCGTTCAAGATCATGGCTGACCCGCACCTGGGCAAGCTCACCTACATCCGGATCTACTCGGGCACCCTCGAGGCCGGCACGCAGGTGCTGAACTCGATCAAGGGGCGCAAGGAGCGGATCGGCAAGATCTACCAGATGCACGCGAACAAGCGCGAAGAGCGCCCGAACGCCATCGCTGGGTCGATCGTCGCCGTGATGGGCCTGAAGGACACCACTACCGGTGACACGCTCTGCGACACCGCCAAGCCGGTGATCCTGGAGTCCATGACCTTCCCGGCGCCCGTGATCAACGTGGCGATCGAGCCGAAGACCAAGGGCGACCAGGAGAAGCTGGGCACCGCGATCCAGCGGCTGGCCGAGGAGGACCCGACCTTCCAGGTCAGGACCGACGAGGAGACCGGGCAGACGATCATCGCGGGCATGGGCGAGCTGCACCTTGAGGTGCTGGTCGACCGGATGCGCCGCGAGTTCAAGGTCGAGGCGAACATCGGCCGTCCGCAGGTCGCCTACCGCGAGACCGTCCGCAAGCAGGTCGACAAGGTCGAGTACACGCACAAGAAGCAGACCGGTGGTTCCGGCCAGTTCGGCCGCGTGATCATCAACCTGGGGCCGACCGGCGGCGACGGCGGCGGCTACGAGTTCGAGAACAAGGTCACCGGCGGCCGTATCCCGCGGGAGTACATCCCGTCGGTGGACGCCGGGTGCCAGGAAGCCGCCGAGTTCGGCGTGCTGGCCGGGTTCCCGATGGTCGACGTCAAGGTGACGCTGACCGACGGTTCCTACCACGAGGTGGACTCCTCGGAGCTCGCCTTCAAGATCGCTGGCTCGATGGCCTTCAAGAAGGCCGCCGCGCTGGCCAGCCCTGTGCTGCTCGAGCCGGTGATGAGCGTCGAGGTCACCACTCCCGATGACTACATGGGAGAAGTGATCGGCGACCTCAACAGCCGGCGCGGTCAGATGCAGGCCATGGAGGAACGAACCGGGGCCCGGGTGATCAAGGCTCTCGTTCCGCTGTCGGAGATGTTCGGTTACGTCGGCGACCTGCGTTCCAAGACGCAGGGGCGGGCGAACTACAGCATGCAGTTCGACTCGTACGCCGAGGTTCCGCCGAACATCGCCAAGGAGATCATCGCCAAGGCGCGCGGCGAGTAACTGCACCGCAGGCTCGCGGCGCGCAACAGCAGGCAATAGGAACCCAGAAACACTCCAGACCCACCTCAGTGGGCCGGATCGCAACGAGGAGATACCAGTGGCGAAGGCAAAGTTCCAGCGGACTAAGCCGCACGTCAACATCGGCACCATCGGGCACATCGACCACGGTAAGACGACCCTGACCGCGGCGATCACCAAGGTGCTGCACGACAAGTACCCGGACGTTAACCCCTTCACTCCCTTCGACCAGATCGACAACGCGAAGGAAGAGAAGGAGCGCGGCATCACGATCTCGATCTCGCACGTCGAGTACCAGACCGAGAAGCGGCACTACGCGCACGTTGACTGCCCGGGTCACGCGGACTACGTCAAGAACATGATCACCGGTGCCGCGCAGATGGACGGCGCGATCCTCGTGGTCGCCGCCACCGACGGCCCGATGCCGCAGACCCGCGAGCACGTGCTGCTCGCCCGCCAGGTCGGCGTGCCGTACATCGTCGTCGCGCTCAACAAGTGCGACATGGTGGACGACGAGGAGATCCTCGAGCTGGTCGAGCTCGAGGTCCGCGAGCTGCTCACCCAGTACGAGTTCCCGGGTGATGACGTTCCGGTCGTGCGGGTCTCCGCCTACCAGGCGCTGCAGGGCGACGAGAAGTGGGGCGAGTCCGTCCTCGAGCTGATGCAGGCCGTCGACGACGCGATCCCGGAGCCGGTGCGCGAGGTCGAGAAGCCGTTCCTGATGCCGGTCGAGGACGTGTTCTCGATCACCGGCCGCGGCACCGTGGTGACCGGCCGGATCGAGCGCGGCAAGGTCCACACCGGCGAGGTCGTCGACATCATCGGCATCAAGGAGAAGGCCACCTCCACCACCGTCACCGGGGTGGAGATGTTCCGCAAGCTGCTCGACGAGGGCCAGGCGGGCGACAACGTGGGCCTGCTCCTGCGCGGTGTCAAGCGCGAGGACGTGGAGCGCGGCCAGGTCATCATCAAGCCGGGCACCAACACCCCGCACACCGAGTTCGAGGGCCAGGTCTACATCCTGTCCAAGGAGGAGGGCGGCCGTCACACGCCGTTCTTCAACAACTACCGTCCGCAGTTCTACTTCCGCACCACCGACGTCACCGGCGTAGTTACCCTGCCGGAGGGCACCGAGATGGTGATGCCGGGTGACCGTACCGACATGTCGGTGCAGCTCATCCAGCCGATCGCCATGGAAGAGGGCCTGCGCTTCGCGATCCGCGAGGGCGGCCGCACCGTCGGCGCCGGCCGGGTCACGAAGATCAGCAAGTAGCTAGGCCGTTGCGGCGGCCGGGGCCGCCAAAGGCTCGGGCCGCCGCAACGTTCATGTCTTGGCCCAGGAGGCAACTCCTGGGAACCCCCGGCTGCGGGGCCGCCAAAGGCCCCGCGGTTGCGGTGATTCAGGGAATTGCCCTGGATGTCCGTGGCTGCGGGGTAAGCGGCGCCGCAAACGATGACAGCGGCATGAGAAAGAGATTGAGGAACCGAGGCCACCATGGCGGGACAGAAGATCCGCATCCGGCTCAAGGCATATGACCACGAGGTCATCGACAGCTCGGCGCGCAAGATCGTCGACACGGTGACCCGTACCGGCGCGAAAGTCGCCGGTCCCGTGCCGCTGCCTACCGAGAAGAACGTGTACTGCGTCATCCGCTCGCCGCACAAGTACAAGGACTCGCGCGAGCACTTCGAGATGCGGACGCACAAGCGGCTGATCGACATCATCGACCCGACGCCGAAGACTGTCGACTCGCTCATGCGGCTCGACCTGCCGGCCGGCGTCTACATCGAGATCAAGCTCTGAGGACTCACTGATCATGGCAATGACAGGGATCCTGGGCACCAAGCTTGGCATGACCCAGGTCTTCGACGAAACCGGGCAGGTAGTGCCGGTCACGGTGGTGCAGGCGGGCCCGTGCGTGGTCACGGCCGTGCGCACCCCGGACAACGACGGCTACTCGGCTGTCCAGATCGGCTTCGGGGAGATCAACCCCCGCAAGGTCACCAAGCCGGTGGCCGGGCTGTTCGAGAAGGCGGGCGTTACTCCCCGCCGCTACGTGGCCGAGATCCGGACCGAGGGCGCGTCCGAGTACACGCTCGGCCAGGAGCTGACGGCCGAGCTGTTCGCGGCCGGCCAGCGGGTCGACGTGACCGGCAAGTCCAAGGGCAAGGGCACCGCGGGCGTCATGAAGCGGCACGGGTTCAAGGGCCTGTCCGCTTCGCACGGCACCCAGCGCAAGCACCGCTCGCCCGGCTCGATCGGCGCCTGCGCCACCCCCGGCCGGGTGTTCAAGGGCGTGCGGATGGCCGGCCGGATGGGCTCCGAGCGGACCACCGTGCAGAGCCTGACCGTGCACGCGGTCGACGGCGACAAGAACCTGCTGCTCATCAAGGGCGCGGTTCCCGGCCCGCGCGGCGGTCTGGTCATGGTGCGCTCCGCGAACCGAGAGGGGATCTGAGATGGGCACCGTCAACGTCGTCTCGCCGTCAAGCGAGCAGGCCGGCACCGTCGAGCTCCCCGACACGATCTTCGGCGCCAAGGTTAACGTGCCGCTGATCCACCAGGTCGTGGTCGCCCAGCGCGCCGCCGCCAGGCAGGGCACGGCCTCGACCAAGACCCGCGGGCAGGTCAGCGGCGGCGGCCGGAAGCCGTACCGGCAGAAGGGCACCGGCCGGGCCCGCCAGGGCTCCACCCGGGCGCCGCAGTTCACCGGCGGCGGGGTCGCGCACGGCCCGGTGCCGCGGGACTACAGCCAGAAGACGCCCAAGAAGATGAAGGCCGCCGCGCTGCGCGGCGCGCTGTCCGACCGGGCCGCGAACGAGCGGGTCTTCGTGGTCAGCGCCTTCGTCGAGGGTGACGCGCCGCGGACCAAGGACGCGCTGGCCCTGCTGGCCAAGGTCACCGACGGCGCCGTAGCGCAACATCCTGGTGGTCACCGCGCACGACGACGAGCTCAGCTGGAAGTCGCTGCGCAACGTGCCCTTCGTCCACCTGCTCGCCGAAGACCAGCTCAACACCTACGACGTGCTCGCCAGCGACTGCGTGGTCTTCACCAAGGCCGCGCTGGACGCGTTCGTGGAAAGGGGCTCGGAGTGAGCAGGGTCTACAACCCCCGGGACATCCTGCTGCGTCCGGTGGTGTCGGAGAAGAGCTACGGCCTTCTCGACGAGGGCAAGTACACGTTCGTGGTCGCCCCCGACGCCAACAAGACGCAGATCAAGCAGGCGGTCGAGGAGGTGTTCCGGGTCAAGGTGACCGGCGTGAACACCCTCAACCGGCAGGGCAAGCGGCGGCGTACCCGGTTCGGCTGGGGCAAGCGGGTTGACACCAAGCGCGCCATCGTTACCCTCGCCGAGGGCGACCGGATCGACATCTTCGGCGGACCGGTTAGTTAAGGAGACGCAGGTGGGAATCCGTAAGTACAAGCCGACCACCCCTGGTCGGCGCGGCGCCAGCGGCTCCGACTTCTCTGAGATCACTCGTAGCGAGCCGGAGAAGTCGCTGGTCCGCCCGCTGCACAGCAAGGGCGGCCGCAACGTCCACGGGCGGGTCACCGCCCGGCACCAGGGCGGCGGGCACAAGCGTGCCTACCGGCTGATCGACTTCCGGCGGCACGACAAGGACGGCGTGCCGGCCAAGGTCGCGCACATCGAGTACGACCCGAACCGCACCTCGCGCATCGCGCTGCTGCACTACGCGGACGGCGAGAAGCGCTACATCCTCGCCCCGCAGGGGCTGCACCAGGGTGACCGGGTGGAGAACGGCCCGGGCGCGGACATCAAGCCGGGCAACGCGCTGCCGCTGCGGTCGATCCCGACCGGCACGGTCATCCACGCGATCGAGATGCGCCCCGGCGGCGGCGCGAAGATCGCGCGGTCGGCCGGCTCCGGCGTCCAGCTGCTGGCCAAGGAAGGCGCGTACGCGACGCTCCGCATGCCGTCCGGTGAGATCCGCCGGGTGTCCATCGAGTGCCGCGCGACCGTCGGCGAGGTCGGCAACGCCGAGCAGGGCAACATCAAGCTCGGCAAGGCGGGCCGCAACCGCTGGAAGGGCAAGCGCCCGTCGGTTCGCGGCGTCGCCATGAACCCGATCGACCACCCGCACGGCGGTGGCGAGGGCAAGACCTCCGGCGGCCGCCACCCGGTCAGCCCGTGGGGTAAGCCGGAAGGCCGCACCCGCCATGAGAACAAGCCCAGTGACCGGCTGATCAGCCGCCGCCGCGGCAAGAACAAGCGGTAGGGAGCAGCCTGAAATGCCTCGTAGCCTGAAGAAGGGGCCCTTCGTCGACGACCACCTGATGAAGAAGGTGGACGTGCAGAACGAGAAGGGCACCAAGACCGTTATCAAGACCTGGTCCCGGCGGTCCATGATCGTCCCGGCGATGCTGGGACACACGATCGCCGTGCACGACGGCCGCAAGCACATCCCGGTGTTCGTCACCGAGTCGATGGTCGGGCACAAGCTCGGCGAGTTCGCGCCCACGCGGACCTTCCGCAGCCACGTCAAGGAAGACCGGCGCAGCCGGCGATAAGCCTGAGAGAGGGAAACACACCAATGGAAGCCAGGGCTAAGGCGCGCTACGTGCGCATCACGCCGATGAAGGCGCGCCGGGTGGTGGACCTGATCCGCGGGCTGCCCGCCGACCAGGCGCAGGCGGTGCTGCAGTTCGCACCGCAGGCCGCCAGCGAGACCGTAGGCAAGGTGCTTGCCAGCGCGATCGCCAACGCGGACCACATCGGCGGGCGGGACCGGGGCATGCTCTGGGTCTCCACGCGCCTACGTGGACGAGGGCCCCACGCTGAAGCGGTTCCGGCCGCGGGCGCAGGGCCGCGGTTACCGGATCAACAAGCGCACCAGCCACATCACGGTCATCGTCTCCGACGAGACCGAAGGAGGGAACCGCTAGTGGGACAGAAGGTTAACCCGCATGGGTTCCGCCTGGGCATCACCACCGACTTCAAGAGCCGCTGGTACGCGGAGAAGAAGTACAAGGACTACGTGGCCGAGGACGTCGCGATCCGCCGCATGCTGCAGAAGGGCATGGAGCGGGCCGGCATCTCCAAGGTCGAGATCGAGCGGACCACCGACCGGGTGCGGGTGGACATCCACACCGCGCGGCCCGGCATCGTGATCGGCCGCCGCGGCGCCGAGGCCGACCGGATCCGCGGCGACCTGGAGAAGCTCACCGGCAAGCAGATCCAGCTGAACATCCTCGAGGTGAAGAACCCCGAGGTGGACGCGCAGCTCGTCGCGCAGGGCGTGGCCGAGCAGCTGTCCAGCCGGGTGTCCTTCCGGCGGGCGATGCGCAAGGCGATGCAGAGCGCGACCAAGGGCGGCGCCAAGGGCATCCGGGTGCAGTGCGCCGGGCGGCTCGGCGGCGCTGAGATGTCGCGCAGCGAGTTCTACCGCGAGGGCCGGGTGCCGCTGCACACGCTGCGGGCGGACATCGACTACGGCTTCTACGAGGCGCGCACGACCTTCGGCCGGATCGGCGTCAAGGTCTGGATCTACAAGGGCGACGCGGCTCCCACCCGGGCTGGCCGCGAGGCTCAGCAGGCCGCGCTCCGCGCCGCGCAGCAGCGCACCGGCGCCGGCGGCGGCGGCGGTCGCGAGCGCCCGCAGTCGCGCCGGCCGCGCCGGGACGACCGCCCGGACAACCGTAGCGACCGTCCCGAGCGGACCACCGCCCCCGCGGCCGAGCCGCAGGCGGAAAGCACTGGGGAGGGCTGATCAATGCTGATTCCGCGTAAGGTGGCGCACCGCAAGCAGCACCGGCCGCACCGGACCGGCGCGGCCAGCGGCGGCACCCGGGTCACGTTCGGCGAGTTCGGCATCCAGGCGCTGGAGCACGCGTACGTGACTAACCGCCAGATCGAGGCGGCCCGTATCGCGATGACCCGGCACATCCGGCGTGGCGGCAAGGTGTGGATCAACATCTACCCGGACCGCCCGCTGACCAAGAAGCCGGCCGAGACCCGGATGGGCTCGGGCAAGGGCTCGCCCGAGTGGTGGATCGCTAACGTCAAGCCGGGCCGGGTCATGTTCGAGCTGTCCGGCGTGGCCGAGCCGGTGGCCCGCGAGGCGCTGCGCCGCGCGATCCACAAGCTCCCCATGAAGTGCAAGATCGTGACACGTGAAATGAGTGAGGGCTGATGGCTACGGGCTTGACCGCCTCGCAGCTGCGCTCCTCCTCTCCGGAGGAGCTGACCAGCAAGCTGGCCGAGGCCAAGGAGGAGCTGTTCAACCTCCGTTTCCAGAGTGCCACTGGTCAGCTAGAGAGCCACGGACGGCTGCGTGCCGTGCGCAAGGAGATCGCCCGCATCTACACCGTGCTGCGGGAGCGTGAGCTCGGCATCATCATCGATGTCGAGCGAGGAAACTGCGGACGTCGAAGGGAGCGCGAAGTGAGCACCAATCCGGCTGAGACTGTTGCCGATGCGACAGCGACTCAAGATGCGGGCGAGCAGCGCGGCTACCGGAAGACCCGCGAGGGCCTCGTGGTCAGCGACAAGATGGACAAGACCGTCGTTGTCGCGGTGGAAGACCGCGTGAAGCACCCCAAGTACGGCAAGGTTTTGCGCCGTACCAAGAAGTACAAGGCACACGACGAGCAGAACGAGTGCGGCGTCGGCGACCGTGTACTGCTGATGGAGACCCGGCCGCTGTCGGCCACCAAGCGGTGGCGGGTTGCCGAGATCCTCGAGCGAGCTAAGTAACAACGAACCGCCGGCCGAACACACCGGCGTGACGAAGCAGGAGTTGACGTGATCCAGCAGGAGTCGCGGCTAAAGGTCGCCGACAACACGGGTGCCAAGGAGATCCTCTGCATCCGCGTGCTCGGCGGCAGCGGCCGGCGATACGCGGGCATCGGTGACGTCATCGTGGCGACCGTCAAGGACGCGCTGCCCGGGGCTGGCGTCAAGAAGGGCGACGTCGTCAAGGCGGTAGTGGTGCGTACCCGCAAGGAGCGCCGCCGCGCAGACGGTTCCTACATCCGCTTCGACGAGAACGCAGCCGTCCTCATCAGGGACGGCGGAGATCCGCGCGGCACTCGCATCTTCGGCCCGGTCGGCCGTGAGCTGCGGGAGAAGCGCTTCATGCGGATCATCTCGCTGGCGCCGGAGGTGCTCTAGATGAAGATCAAGAAGGGCGACCACGTGATCGTCCTCGCCGGTAAGGACAAGGGCGCCACGGGCGAGGTCATCGCGGCCTACCCGACGCGCGACAAGGTCCTCGTCGAGGGCGTGAACATGATCAAGAAGAACAAGAAGGTGACCAACCAGGGTGTGCGTGGTGCCCAAGAGGGCGGCATCGTCACCCAGGAGGCGCCGATCCACGTGAGCAACGTGGCGCTCGTCGACCCGGAGACCAAGCGCCCGGCGCGGGTGGGCTACAAGGTCAACGAGGACGGCACCAAGGTCCGCGTCCTGCGTCCGAGCGGGAAGGAAATCTGATGGCGACCGAGGCGCCGGCCAGGCCCCGGCTCAAGGAGAAGTACCGCGCCGAGATCGCTCCCGCGCTGAAGGACGAGTTCGGGTACGCCAACGTGATGCAGATTCCCGGCCTCACCAAGATCGTCGTGAACATGGGCGTCGGCGAGGCCGCACGGGACGCGAAGCTGATCGACGGCGCGCTCAGGGACCTGGCCGCGATCACCGGCCAGAAGCCGGCCGTGGCCCGGGCCAAGAAGTCCATCGCCCAGTTCAAGCTGCGCGAGGGCATGCCGATCGGCGCGCACGTGACGCTGCGCGGCGACCGGATGTGGGAGTTCCTTGACCGGCTGCTCGCCACCGCGCTGCCCCGTATCCGTGACTTCCGCGGCCTCAACCCCCGCCAGTTCGACGGCAACGGGAATTACACCTTCGGGCTGACCGAGCAGGTCATGTTCCACGAGATCGACCCGGACAAGGTCGACCGGCAGCGGGGGATGGACATCACCCTGGTCACCACGGCCACCAACGACAACGAGGGCCGTGCACTGCTCCGGCGGCTCGGCTTCCCGTTCGCCGAGCCGGGCGCGCTGCCGGAGAAGGCGCGCAAGAAGTCCGGCCCCGGCCCGCGCTCGGGGAGGAGGTAGTAAATGGCTAAGAAGGCGCTGATCGTCAAGGCGAACCGCAAGCCGAAGTTCGAAGTCCGGGCTTACACGCGGTGCACCCGCTGCGGCCGCCCGCGTGCGGTCTACCGCAAGTTCGGCCTGTGCCGCATCTGCTTCCGCACCATGGCGCACCGCGGCGAGCTGCCCGGCATCACCAAGTCCAGCTGGTAAAAAATCTCTACGCGCCGCAGGTCCGTCGGCTGAGCCCGCTAAGGGCACGAGGACGGAAACCGCGGCGAGGAAGGCCAAAACGGCCATGTCAATGACCGACCCAATCGCGGACATGCTGACGCGTCTGCGTAACGCCAACTCGGCGTACCACGACACCGTGGGCATGCCCTACTCGAAGATCAAGTCGCACATCGCGGAGATCCTTCAGCAGGAGGGCTACATCGCCAGCTGGAAGGTCGAGGACGCCGAAGTCGGCAAGAACCTCGTGATCACGCTGAAGTTCGGCAACGCGCGGGAGCGCTCGATCGCCGGGATCAAGCGGGTCTCCAAGCCCGGCCTGCGGGTGTACGCGAAGAAGGACAACCTGCCCCGGGTGCTCGGCGGGCTTGGCGTCGCGATCATCTCGACGTCCGGCGGCCTGATGACCGACAAGCAGGCCAAGAGGACAGGCGTGGGCGGGGAAGTCCTCGCCTACGTCTGGTAAGGAAGGGGAGGAAAAACAATGTCGCGTATCGGACGACTCCCCATTCCCGTGCCCAGCGGAGTGGACGTGTCCATCGACGGCCAGGCGGTCAGCGTCAAGGGGCCCGAAGGGCACCCTGAGCCTCACCGTCGCCGAGCCGATCTCGGTGGCCAAGGAGGACGGCCAGCTCAAGGTCACCCGACCGAACGACGAGGGCAGCGTGCGGGCCCTGCACGGCCTGTCCCGCACGCTCATCGCCAACATGGTGACCGGCGTGACCACCGGGTTCAGCAAGACGCTGGAGATCGTCGGCGTCGGCTACCGGGTCGCCGCCAAGGGCAAGGACCTGGAGTTCGCGCTCGGCTTCAGCCACCCGGTCGCTCGTCACGCCCCCGGAGGGCATCACCTTCCGCGTCGAGGCGCCGACCAGGTTCGTGGTCGAGGGCATCGACAAGCAGCTGGTGGGCGAGACCGCGGCGCGGATCCGCAAGCTCCGCAAGCCCGACCCGTACAAGGGCAAGGGCGTGCGGTACCAGGGCGAAGTGATCCGCCGCAAGGTCGGGAAGGCTGGTAAGTAGTCATGGCTGGTACCCAGGCCAAGAGGTCATCGCTCGAGTACGCCAGCGGGCGGGTCGGGCCGCGCACCGCGGCCAAGACCCGGGCCCGCGTCCGGCGTCACCTGCGGGTCCGCAAGAAGGTCAGCGGCGACGCGGCGCGTCCCCGCCTGGTCGTCAACCGGTCCGCACGGCACATCTTCGTGCAGATCGTCGACGACACCGTCGGGCCGCACGCTGGCGGCCGCGTCCACTCTCGACGAGACGGTCAAGTCCGCCGAGGGCGACAAGACGGCCAAGGCCAAGCTGGTCGGCGCGCTGATCGCCGAGCGGGCGCGCGACGCGGGCATCTCCGCCGTGGTCTTCGACCGCGGCGGCTACCAGTACCACGGCCGCGTGGCCGCGCTCGCAGACAGCGCGCGAGAAGCCGGGCTGACGCTGTGATGAACGATAGGAAGGAAAGCTAATGCCAGGAGCTCCGCGGCGCGGCGGCCAGGGCGGCGGTGGTGAGCGGCGGGATCGTCGCGACGACCGGCGTGACCGCGGTGCAGTCCGAGAAGCAGGCTGTCTACCTGGAGCGCGTGGTCACCATCAACCGCGTGGCCAAGGTGGTCAAGGGCGGCCGCAGGTTCAGCTTCACCGCGCTCGTCGTGGTAGGCGACGGCAACGGCATGGTCGGTGTCGGCTACGGGAAGGCCAAGGAGGTGCCCGCGGCGATCGCCAAGGGCGTCGAGGAGGCCAAGAAGCACTTCTTCCGGGTGCCGCGCATCGCCAGCACCATCCCGCACACGGTGCAGGGTGAGGCGGCGGCGGGCGTGGTCCTGCTGAAGCCGGCCAGCGCCGGTACCGGCGTCATCGCCGGCGGCCCGGTCCGCGCCGTGCTCGAGTGCGCGGGCATCGGTGACGTGCTGTCCAAGTCGCTCGGCTCGGCCAACCCGATCAACATGGTGCACGCCACCGTGGCCGCGCTCAAGGGCCTGAGCCGCCCGGAGGAGATCGCGGCCAAGCGCGGCCTGCCGATCGAGGACGTGGCGCCGAAGGCGATGCTCGCGGCCCGGGCCGCGGCCACGACCAGCGCGTAAAGGAGGGGACACCCGATGGCACAGCTCAAGGTGACCCAGGTCAAGTCGAAGATCGGCGGGAACAGCACGCAGCGGGGCACGCTCCGCTCGCTGGGCCTGCGTAAGATCGGCCAGTCGACGGTCCGGCCGGATACCCCCGTCTACCGGGGCATGATCCACACGGTCCGTCACCTGGTCTTGGTAGAGGAAGTGGACTAGCCATGCTGAAGCTGCACGACCTGCGGCCGGCGCCCGGCGCCCACAAGGAGAAGCAGCGGCTCGGCCGTGGCGAGGGTTCCAAGGGCAAGACGGCGGGCCGCGGCACCAAGGGCACCAAGGCCCGCTACCAGGTGCCCGCCGGATTCGAAGGCGGCCAGATGCCGCTGCACCGGCGGCTGCCGAAGCTCAAGGGCTTCTCCAACGCCCAGTTCAAGACCGTCTACCAGGTCGTCAACATCGGCCGGCTGGCCGATCTGTACCCGTCGGGTGGCGAGGTGACGCCGGAGACCCTGGCGGCTGGCGGCGCGGTGCGCCGCGGCGAGCTCGTCAAGGTGCTCGGCGCCGGCGACCTGTCGGTGGCGCTGCGGGTGAGCGCGCACGCTGTCTCCGCCTCGGCCCAGCAGAAGATCGAGGCGGCGGGCGGAACGGTCACGCTGCTCGGTTAGGCTCTGACCACGAATTCAGTGGGAAATGAGTCCGCACCCCACGCTGGCTCGTTCAGGGGAGGCCCCCTGGACGAGCTAGCTGGCCGGGTGCGCCTGCGGGTAGGATACGGAAGCCGTTTTTATACGCAGGTTCCGCCGATGAAGAGGGATCACGCATGCTGACCGCGTTCATCCGGGCATTCCGAACGCCCGACCTGCGCAAAAAGCTGCTTTTTACGCTTGGCATCATCGCCTTGTTCCGGTTTGGCTCGTCGCTGCCCGCCCCGGGCATCAGCGAGGCCAACGTGCGGCTCTGCTCGCAGGCCACCGGGACGACCGGCGTGGCCGGCGCGCTGCAGATCGTCGACCTGCTCAGCGGCAACGCGCTCAAGTACATGTCGGTATTCGCGCTCGGCATCATGCCGTACATCACCGCGAGCATCATCCTGCAGCTGCTCACCGTGGTCATCCCGCGGCTGGAGACGCTGAAGAACGAGGGCCAGGCCGGCCAGACGAAGATCACGCAGTACACCCGCTACCTGACCATCGGCCTCGCCATCCTGCAGTCGACCGGGTACATCGAGCTCGCCCGCAGCGGCACGCTCTTCCCGAACTGCAACGCCAGCACCAACCCGATCATCCCCGACGCGTCGGTCTTCCGGATCGCGACGATGGTGATCACCATGGTGGCGGGCACCGCGGTGATCATGTGGATGGGCGAGCTGATCACCGACCGCGGTGTCGGCAACGGCATGTCGGTCATGATCTTCACCCAGGTGATCGCGGTCATCCCGGGTGAGCTGCTGACGATCTTCCAGACCAAGAAGGCGTTCGAGGGCATCCTCTCCGTCATCGTGGTCTTCGTGGTCATCGCGTTCGTGGTCTTCATGGAACAGGCCCAGCGGCGGGTCCCGGTCCAGTACGCCAAGCGGATGGTGGGGCGCCGGATGTACGGCGGCACGTCCACCTACATCCCGATGAAGGTGAACCAGGCGGGCGTGATCCCGGTCATCTTCGCCTCCAGCCTGCTGTACCTGCCGCAGCTCGCGGTGTCGCTGTTCGGCAACCAGTCCAATCCCTCCGGCTGGCAGTCCTGGGTGCAGCGCTACCTGGAGATCGGCGCATCAAGCAGCACGCTGTCCGACATGTGGATTTACCTGGTGGCCTTTTTCGTGCTGATCGTGGCGTTCACGTTCTTCTACGTGTCGATCACCTTCAACCCGGTCGAGGTCGCCGACAACATGAAGAAGTACGGCGGCTTCATCCCCGGGATCAGACCCGGCCGGCCGACCGCCGAGTACCTCGGCTACGTGCTCAACCGGCTCACCACTCCCGGGGCGCTGTACCTCGGCGTGATCGCCCTCTTCCCGCTGATCGCGCTGTCGGTGATCGGCGTGGGCAACCAGTTCCCGTTCAGCGGCGTGAGCCTGCTCATCATGGTCGGCGTTGGCCTGGACACGGTCAAGCAGATCGAGAGCCAGCTGCAGCAGCGTAACTACGAAGGCTTCCTCCGCTAGTGCGCATCGTTCTCGTCGGCCCCCCCGGAGCGGGCAAAGGGACTCAGGCCCATTTCATCGCGTCCCAGCTGTCGGTCCCGCGCATCTCCACCGGTGACATCTTCCGGCACAACGTCACCAACGAAACCGAGCTCGGCGCCAAGGCCAAGGAGTACATGGACCGGGGCGACCTGGTGCCGGACGAGGTCACGGTGGCGATGGTGCGCGACCGGCTGTCCGAGGCGGACGCCAAGGCCGGGTTCCTGCTCGACGGCTTCCCGCGGAACGTGCCGCAGGCTGAGACCCTGAAGAAGATGCTTTCTGAGCTGGACCAGAAGCTGACGGTCGTCCTCGAGCTGGTCGTTGACCAGGACGAGGTGGTCCGGCGGCTGTCCGGGCGGCGCACCTGCCGTCGCTGCCAGCGGGTCTGGCACGTGCTCTACGAGCCGCCCGCGCAGCCCGACGTGTGCGACGACTGCGGCGGCGAGCTGTTCCAGCGCGACGATGACCTGGAAGAGGTCATCAGGCACCGACTCGAGGTGTACGGCAGCCAGACGTCGCCGCTGATCGCCTTCTACGCCGACGAGGGCATCCTGGTCGGCATTGACGCGACCGGCCCGGTGGAAGAGGTCACCGCCCGCGCCCTGACCGCGCTCCAGCCCTACGTCCGCTAGCGGTTATCCCCCGGGCAGGCGGGACTCCCGGGCCGGGCCGAAGGTAGCTTTATTACTGGAGGTGCGGCATGCGGCTGCGGAAAGAACCAGCTATTCAGATCAAGTCGCCCGAGCAGCTGATGCGGATGTACGCGGCCGGGCAGGTCGTCGCCCGCACCCTGGAGCTGCTGCGGGAGGCGGTGCGGCCGGGGGTGAGCACGGCCGAGCTCGACGCCATCGCCGAGCGCGAGATCCGCCGGTCCGGCGCGGTCCCGTCCTTCCTCGGCTACTTCGGCTACCCGGCCAGCATCTGCACCTCGGTCAACCAGCAGGTGGTGCACGGCATCCCGAGCAGGGACCAGGTGCTGCAGGACGGTGACGTGATCTCCATCGACTGCGGTGCCATCCTCGACGGGTGGCACGGTGACTCGGCCCTTTCGCTCGGGGTGGGCGCGACTGACCCGGCCGACCAGGCGCTGCTCGACGCGTGCGAGGCGGCCATGTGGGCGGGTATCGAGCAGGCGGTGGCCGGGCGCCGCCTGGGTGACATCTCGCACGCGGTCGAGCAGTCGGCCCGCGCCGCGGGCGCCTACGGCCTGATCCGCGAGTACACCGGGCACGGCATCGGCACCGAGATGCACATGGACCCGGTGGTCCGCAACTACGGGCCACCCGGGCAGGGGCCGCGGCTGCAGGCCGGGATGGCGCTGGCGATCGAGCCGATGATCACCAGGGGCGGCCGCCAGGTGACCGAGCTCGACGACGGCTGGACGGTGGTCACCACCGACGGCTCCCGCGCCGCGCACTTCGAGCACACGGTGGCCATCACCCCCGATGGTCCCTGGGTGCTCACCGCGCGCGAGGAGGAAAAGGCGGAAAGCCAGGATCATCCCGAACGGGTGCGGCTGACTCGCCGCCGTCCCGCGGCCTGCGTCGCCGACGGCGGCCATGATGCCGGGTGACCCGCGGCTGCGGGTGTCCGACGCCGATCGCGAGCGGGCCTGCGAGCTGCTGCGCGAGCATCACGCGGTCGGCCGGCTGACGCGGGAGGAGTTCGAGGGCCGGATGGACGGCGCGTTCGCTGCCCGGACCCGCGGTGAACTGGACGAGTTGCTGGCCGACCTGCCCGCGATCGACCTGTACCGGCTGCCGTCGGCCGGCATCCGGCCGGGACCGCCCGGCCGGATGCGGCGCCGGGACCTGGCGCGCCCGGGGCCCGCCGACGGCAGCGTTGCCCGCCAGGTCGCCGGCTGGTCCGCGTGGGTGGCCGTCGGCTCGGTGTCACTGCTGGTCTGGCTCGGCCTGGCGGTCAGCTACGGGGGCGCGGCCTGGTTTCCGTGGTTTCTGCTGGTGGTCATCCCGTGGTGGGTGGCGCTCACCCGCCATCGCCGGTGACCGGGTAACCTGGAACAAGCAAGGGTCAGCCGCGCGGGAATGTGTGCGCGGCTCTTGGCGTTATGCTGGTTCGCGTTCGCGGGACCGGTGCAGTAGACTCTGCTGCGGCCCTTCGGCTGGCTTTCCGTCAGGCGCTTGTCCTCGCCGTTGCTCCCTGTTCTTGACCGGGCGGTGCGGCGCGGCGCGGTACCACGGGGAACATGTCACGTCCAGCCAGGCGTTTCTTGCCTGGGCTGTTGCGGACACCCGCGATACCGATCATGACGACGCAGGATACTGAGCCAGCCAAACAGAAGTGCGGAGGACATGCCCAAAAAAGACGGCGCCATCGAGATTGAGGGCACGGTAGTTGAAACATTGCCCAATGCCTTCTTCCGCGTGGAGCTGGACAACGGGCACAAGGTACTCGCCCACATCAGCGGGAAGATGCGGATGCACTACATCCGCATCCTGCCGGATGATCGGGTGGTCGTCGAGCTCAGTCCCTACGACCTGAGCCGCGGTCGCATCGTCTACCGGTACAAGTAAGTAAGTAAGAGGAGAGGTTTGCCGTGAAGGTCAAGCCGAGCGTCAAGAAGATCTGCAGCAAGTGCAGGATCATCCGTCGCCACGGCCGCGTCATGGTGATCTGCTCAGACCCCCGGCACAAGCAGCGCCAGGGCTAAGCGCAGTCGCCGTACGCGCCTGTTAGCTAGACAACCGAATACGCAAGTAATACGCGCGCCGCAGATGGCCCCGCTAACCGCAGGGGGCCGTTACCCCCGGTTGGAGGCCGGGGCCCGCCTCGGGCAGGGGCGGGAGGTGGCGCGGAGGACCTCCATAACCTGAAGGAGTACTGCCCTTTATGGCACGTCTTTCCGGCGTTGACCTGCCGCGTGAAAAGCGGCTTGAGATCGCGCTGACTTACATCTACGGCGTCGGCCGTACCCGGGCTGCTGAAACCCTCGCCGCCACCGGCGTGAGCGGTGACACCCGGGTGCACGCGCTGACCGAGGACGACCTGCAGAAGCTGCGCGAGTGGATCGACGCGAACTACCAGGTCGAGGGTGACCTCCGCCGTGAGGTCGCGGGCGACATCCGCCGCAAGATCGAGATCGGCTGCTACCAGGGCATCAGGCACCGCAGGGGGCTTCCGGTGCACGGCCAGCGGACGAAGACCAACGCGCGCACGCGCAAGGGCCGCAAGAAGACCGTGGCCGGCAAGAAGAAGGTCGGAAAGAAGTAGTCAGGGTAATCGTCCCCGCCGAAACCGGGGACCTGAACCCCTCGACGATCACCTCCAAAGGAACCAGGAAGCTAGATGCCGCCTCGCAAGAGCAGCCAGCAGGCCGGCGCGCCGAAGAAGGTGCGCCGCAAGGAGCGGAAGAACGTAGCCCACGGGCACGCTCACATCCGGTCTACGTTCAACAACACCATCGTCTCGATCACCGACCCGGCCGGGAACGTGATTTCGTGGGCATCCTCAGGCCAGGTCGGCTTCAAGGGCTCGCGCAAGTCGACTCCGTACGCCGCCCAGCAGGCCGCCGAGGCCGCGGCGCGCCGTGCCATGGAGCATGGGATGCGCAAGGTTGACGTCTTCGTCAAGGGCCCCGGTTCTGGCCGGGAGACCGCCATCAGGTCGCTGCAGGCGACCGGCCTTGAGGTTGGCTCGATCCAGGACGTCACCCCCGTTCCGCACAATGGCTGCCGCCCGCCGAAGCGCCGGCGCGTCTGAGGAGACATAGACAGATGGCTCGTTACACCGGGGCGGACTGCAAGCTGTGCCGCCGTGAGAAGGTCAAGCTTTTCCTCAAGGGCTCTAAGTGCGACTCGCCGAAGTGCCCGATCGAGATCCGCCCTTACCCGCCGGGTGAGCACGGCCGGATCCGCTCGAAGGACAGCGAGTACCTGCTTCAGATCCGCGAGAAGCAGAAGGCCCGTCGCATCTACGGGGTGCTCGAGAAGCAGTTCCACGGCTACTACGTCGAGGCCACCCACAAGTCCGGCCGTACCGGCGAGGCGCTGCTGCAGATCCTGGAGAGCCGCCTCGACAACGTGGTCTACCGCGCGGGCTTCGCCAAGAGCCGGGACATGGCCCGCCAGCTCGTCGGGCACGGCCACATCCTGGTCAACGGCCGCCGGGTCGACATCCCGTCCTACCGGGTCGGCGAGAACGACGTCATCGAGGTCACGGCCAAGTCGCTTGAGCTGACGCCGATGATCGTCGCGCGGGCCGAGGCCGGCGAGCGTACCGTCCCCGCCTGGCTCGAGGTCATGCCGGACCAGATGCGTATCCTCGTCCACCAGCTCCCGGGCCGGGCCCAGATTGACACCCAGGTCCAGGAGCAGCTCATCGTTGAGTACTACTCCAAGTAGTTAGCGGGTTCAGGTCCCCGGCGATTTCTGCCGGGGCCTTACACTCGATTATCGGCGAGCGTCATATAGCGGGCGCTCCTGACAGAAGGAAATCGCATGCTCATCGCACAGCGCCCCTCCCTTGGGGAAGAGCAGATCGGCGACTACCGGTCGAAGTTCACCATCGAGCCGCTCGAGCCTGGCTTCGGTTACACCATCGGTAACTCGCTCCGCCGCACGCTGCTGTCCTCCATCCCGGGGGCGGCGGTCACCTCGATCCGCATCGAGGGCGTGCTGCACGAGTTCACCACCGTGCCAGGGGTCAAGGAGGATGTCACCGACATCATCCTCAACCTCAAGCAGCTCGTCGTCTCCTCCGAGCACGACGAGCCGGTCGTGATGTACCTGCGCAAGCAGGGCCCGGGCGCGGTCACCGCGGCGGACATCGCCCCGCCGGCCGGCGTCGAGGTGCACAACCCCGACCTGCACATCGCCACCCTGAACGGCAAGGGCAAGCTGGAGATGGAGCTGACGGTCGAGCGCGGCCGCGGCTACGTCTCGGCGACGCAGAACAAGCAGCCCGGCCAGGAGATCGGCCGTATCCCGGTCGACTCGATCTACTCGCCGGTGCTCCGGGTGACCTACAAGGTGGAAGCCACCCGGGTCGAGCAGCGCACCGACTTCGACCGCCTCATCGTGGACGTCGAGACCAAGCACTGCATGCGTCCCCGTGACGCGGTGGCCAGCGCCGGCAAGACCCTGACCGAGCTGTTCGGCCTGGCCCGCGAGCTGAACATCGACGCCGAGGGCATCGACATCGGCCCGTCGCCCAGCGACGCCGCGCTCGCTCAGGACCTGGCCCTGCCGATCGAGGACCTGAACCTCACCGTCCGGTCCTACAACTGCCTCAAGCGCGAGGGCATCCACACTGTCGGCGAGCTCGTCGCCCGTAGCGAGCAGGACCTGCTCGACATCCGTAACTTCGGCGCCAAGTCGATCGAGGAAGTCAAGCAGAAGCTGATCGACATGGGCCTGGCGCTCAAGGACTCCCCGCCCGGGTTCGACCCGAGCAGCGCCGTGGACTCGTTCTCCGGTGACGACGACGCTGATTACGCCGAGACCGAGCAGTACTAGCAGTACTGCCCGGTTAGATAGAGAGGGGCATCATGCCCACGCCTACCAAGGGTGCCCGGATGGGCGGCAGTGCGGCTCACCAGAAGCACATGCTGGCGAACCTGGCTTCCGCTCTGTTCGAGCACGGGAAGATCACCACGACCGAGGCCCGGGCGCGCAGGCTGCGCCCGTACGCGGAGAAGCTGATCACCTTCGCCAAGCGCGGTGACATGCACGCCCGTCGCCAGGTGCTCACCGTGGTCCCGGACAAGGGCATCGTGCACAACCTGTTCACCGAGATCGGCCCGGCGATGGCCGACCGTCCCGGTGGCTACACCCGGATCACCAAGATCGGCCACCGCAAGGGCGACGCCGCTCCGATGGCCGTGATCGAGCTGGTCAGGGAAGAGGTTGGCACGAGCAAGCCGCGCCGCCGCACCCGCCGCCCGGCCACGCCGGCCGTGCCGGATGCGGTCGCCGAGGCCGCCGTCGAGGCTGAGGCCGCGGCCGACGCCGAGGCTGCCGCCGAGCTGGCGGGGGCCGACGGGGCCGAGGACCTGGACGAGTCGCCTGAGGCGGACGTGCAGCGGGCCGCGGTCGAGGCCGAGGCTGCCGCTGACACCGAGGCTGCCGCCGAGCTGGCGGGGGCCGACGGGGCCGAGAACCTGGACGAGTCCGCGGACGACGCCAAGCCGGAGGCTTAACCTCACCGGCGGTAACGATTAGAAACGGGCAGCTCACCCTGGTGAGCTGCCCGTTTCTTGGTTTGGGAGGCGGGCGCTGACTGACGACACGGTGATACGGGTCCGCATGGACCTCGGCTACGACGGGACCGGGTTCTCCGGCTGGGCGGCCCAGCCCGGGCTGCGCACGGTCGAGGGGGAGCTGTCGGCGGCGCTCGGGCACGTGCTGCGGCTGCCCGCGCCCGCCCGGCTGACCGTGGCCGGGCGGACCGACGCCGGGGTGCACGCGCGCGGGCAGGCCGCCCACGCGGACGTGCCCGCCGCGGCCTGGGCGGCGCACGGCGACTCGGCACTGCGCCGGCTGGCGCGGGCGCTGCCACCGGACATCCGGGTCCGCTCGGTCGGGCCGGCCCCGGCCGGGTTCGACGCGCGGTTCTCGGCCCTGTGGCGCCGCTACGCGTACCGGGTGTGCGACGACCCCGCCCGCGCGGACCCGCTGCGCCGGCTGGACACGCTGTGGCATCCGCGGCCGCTTGACCTGGCGGCGATGAACGAGGCGGCCGGGCGGCTGGCCGGGGAGCACGACTTCGCCGCGTTCTGCCGCAGGCGCGAGGGCGCCACCACCGTTCGCGCCCTGCGCCGGCTGGACTGGGCGCGGGACACCGCCGGGGTCGCGGTCGGCTGCGTGGTGGCGGACGCCTTCTGCCACAACATGGTGCGCGCGCTGGTCGGCTCGCTGCTGCCGGTGGGCGAGGGCAGCCGCCCGGTGTCCTGGCCCGCCGAGGTACTCGCGGGCGGCGTCCGTCACCCGGCGGTTCAGGTCGTCTCCGCGCACGGCCTGTCCCTGGAGGAGGTCCGTTACCCGGAGCCGAGCCAGCTCGCCGCCCGCGCCGCGTTGACCCGCCGCGTCCGCGGCTGACCGGCCGCACCCGGGACCCGGGACCGGGACTCCGGCCCAACGCGAAGGCCAGGCTCCCCCGGGGGGAGCCTGGCCTTTACCGCCTGCCTGGAGCAGCCGCTACTTGCTGGCGGTCGCCTTCGGGCTGCTGGACGCGGACGGGGTAGCGGCCACGCCGTTGACCATGCGCTGGGTCAGCGTGACGTTCGCCGTCCCGGCCACCAGGTCGTTGGTGAACTGCTTGAGCAGCGTGGTCTGGGGGCCAGGCTTGGGCGTGGTCCCGTTGACGTACTCAGCCCAGGTCAGGATCAGGTAGTGACCCTTGAACTCCGCCTCGACGACGCCGGTCCCGTTGCCGAGCTTGCTAGCGACTCCCTTGGCCGCGGTCAGCGGGGCGATGAAGTTGTTCTGGCCGACCACCTTGCCCGCGTCGTGCGCCTGGTTGGTGGTGGACAGGTTGACGACGCCGATCGTGCCCATGATCTTGTTGTCGCCGGACACGTAGCTGGCCCGCAGCACCTGGGTGCACTGGCCGCTCTTGAGCGCGCTGACCAGTGCCGTGCCGATCACCGCGGCCGAGCAGGTCTTGTCCGTCTTGGTGGATACCAGCGTGTACGAGATCTTGTCGGTCTCGTTGGTGAACGCGGGCTGGTAGAGCGCGCCGGTGGTCAGCGGGGTCGGGTCGTCGGTCCGCGTCTCGATGTGGCAGTAAGTGCCGAGCTGCTGCGCGCAGGCCTGCTGCGACGGCAGCGAACTGGCACTCGGCAGCGGTCCGGCCGAGGCGGGAGCGGGGGCCGGAGACGGCTTGAGCACGAACACGTAGGCCGCCACGCCGACGATGCCGACCACCACGACGGCGAGCGCCGACAGCAGCAGGTTCTTGCCGCGCAGCGGTCCGAGGGCGAACCCGCTGCCCGCGCGCGGCCCGCCTGCGCCGGTCCCCCCGGGACCGCCCCGGCCGCCGCCCGGCAGCCGGGTCGTCTGGTTGCCGTCGGGGTAACGATCCTGGTAAGCGCCGCCTTGCCGGTCGAACTGGTCGCCGTAGCCGTCGTTACCGCTGCTGGCATAGTCGTCATAGGTCTCGTAGGCATCGTCGCCCGCGGTCCCGGCGTAGCCGCCCGGACCTGGCTGGCCGGCCAGGTCATCCGTCCCGTACCCCGGGTACGCCCCGGTGCCGCCGTAGCGCTCCTGCTGCATGGTGGCCTGGGCGGCCATCGGTCCGCTGCGCTGGGCGGCCATCGGTCCGCTGCGCTGGGCTGCCTGGGGTCCGCTGCGCTGGGCTGCCTGGGGGTACGCCGCCTGCGGGCTGGAGATGGCCGGGATCACCGACGTGGCCGCTTGGTCGCCGCCGGCCCGGTCCTGGCCGGGACCGGGCGGGTAGCCGCGGACCGGATCGCGGCCGGGCAGGACGCCGCGCGGGCCGGTGCCGTACTCGTCGGCGGCCCGCCCGTTCAGCCGGTACGCGCCGGTGTCGGCGAAGCTCGCGCCCTTGGCCGCGGCGGGCTGGCCGCCGTACCAGTCGTTGCCCGCGTCCTCGGCCGGGTAGCCGGCGCGGTCCTGTCCGCCGGGCAGTGCGGGGTAGCCGCCGCTGCCGCCGCGCTGCGGCGGCTGGCCGCCGCCGGGCCCGCCCTGGTAGCCGCCCGTCCCCTGGTAACCGCCGGGCCCGGGGTAGCCGCTGGCGCCCTGTAGCCGTCCGCGCCCTGGTAGCCGCCGCCCTGGCCCTGGTAGCCACCGCCGGCGTAGCCGCCGCTGGCATAGGCGCCGCCGCCTGGGTCGCCCTGGTAGCCGCCTGCGCCCTGGTAGCCGTCCTGGCCCGGGTAGCCGCCGTAGCTGTCTTGGCCCTGGCCCTGGTAGCTACCGCTCTGGTTGTTGTAGCCGTAATCGTCTGGCTGGCCGTAACCCGGGCCGTACTCACCCGGCTGGGCACCGTAGCTCCCGGTCTCGGCGTAGCCGCCGGGCTGGCCGTAACCGTCGGGCGGGCCGTAACCGCCCGCGCCGCCGGGGGACGGCTGCTGGTAGTCGTACTGAGCCGGCTGCTGCTGCGCGTAGGGGTCGACGTAGGGCTGCTGCTGGTCTCCGTAGGCCTGCTGCCCGTACTGCCCGGCGTACTGCCCGTAGCCTGGCTGCGCTTGCCCGGACGGTGTCTGCCCGGGCGGTGCCTGCCCCGGGTAACCGCCGTCTCGTCCGTAACCGGCGCCGCCCGCGGTAGGGGGGTAATCAGCGGCCTGGTAGTCATCGGACGGCGATTGCCAAGGCGTATGCCGGCCCCGGGCCCCCTGCATGGCGGAGACGTCCTCACCTCGGTATCCCATACCACCGAGAGTAGCGTTAGTACCAGCGGCGACACGGCCGGATGATTTTTTTGGTGCCAGATTGGTAACGACAACGCCCTGTTGCGAGCTGGGGCCGCGGTGGCGTCGGACAGTGCGTCCGAGCCGATGAAGTGCGGTAGAGTATGCGAATACACGGCAGGAGAGTCTGCGCGCACTTTGGCAGCGAGCGCGGATTCGAGTATGCTGCATTGGCGTCATCCGCGACGAGCAGCATTTTCTGCTGCGCTGACCCCGGTTAGCGGGTCTATGACCTGCGGATATCAGGGTCTTGAGGATCACGAACCACATGCGAAGGCTAAACGACTGTGCGCACTTTCAGCCCGAAGGACAGTGACATCACGCGTCAGTGGCATGTCATCGATGCCGAAGACGTCGTGCTCGGCCGCCTGGCCAGCCATGTGGCGGTGCTACTGCGGGGCAAGCACAAGCCCATTTTCGCTCCGCACGTCGACACCGGTGACTTCGTCATCGTGATCAACGCGGACAAGGTCGCGCTCAGCGGGGCCAAGCTGGAGGACAAGAAGGCGTACCGGCACTCCGGTTACCCTGGCGGCCTCCGCGCGGTCAGCTACGCGGACCTGATGGCCAAGCACCCAGAGCGGGTGGTGGAGAAGGCGGTGAAGGGGATGCTTCCCAAGAACAGCCTCGGCCGCAAGACGCTCGGCAAGCTCAAGGTCTACGCGGGCCCGACGCACCCGCACGAGGCGCAGCAGCCGCAGCCGTACGAGATCCGGCAGATTTCCCAGTAGCGCCGCAAGGAAGCGTGAGGAAGAGCAACGTGGCCGAGCCCACTGGCGTAGAGACGCCCGCAGACGACACGGCATACTTCGACCCGGAGTCTGTCGCCGAAGAAGTGATCGACGGCGAGGAAGCCCCGTCGGAGTACACCACCGAGTCCAGCGAGGCCGGTGCGCCCCGCACCGCGCGCCGCCCGGTGGTCACCGGGCACGCCAACGGTCTTGGCCGCCGCAAGGAGGCCATCGCCCGGGTCCGGATCGTTCCCGGCACTGGCCAGTGGAAGATCAACGGCCGCACGCTTGAGGCCTACTTCCCGAACAAGGTGCACCAGCAGATCGTCAGCGAGCCGTTCGTGACGCTCGGCGCCGAGGGCAACTTCGACGTCATCGCGCGCATCGGCGGCGGCGGCGTGTCCGGCCAGGCCGGCGCGCTGCGGCTGGGGGTGGCCCGCGCGCTGACGCTGGTCGACCCGGAGAACCGCCCGCCGCTGAAGAAGGCCGGCTTCCTTACCCGTGACGCCCGAGCGGCCGAGCGGAAGAAGTACGGTCTAAAGAAGGCCCGCAAGGCGCCCCAGTACTCCAAGCGCTAGCCGCGGCTGGCTACCCGACCTGCCGACATGGGCCGAATCTTCGGTACTGACGGTGTTCGCGGGGTTGCCGGGGTTGACCTGACTGTCCAGCTCGCCATGGACCTGGCGGTCGCGGCGGTGCCCGTGCTGGCACCGGCCGCGACCGCTTCCGGTCGTAGTCGCCGTCCCGTCGCCGTCATCGGGCGCGACTCACGAGCATCGGGTGACTTCCTCGAGGCGGCCGTCGTGGCTGGGCTGGCGAGCTCGGGCGTAGATGTCCTCCGTCTCGGTGTCATCCCTACCCCTGGCGTCGCCTACCTGATCGGTGCGCTCAACGCCGACTTCGGCGTGGTGCTGTCCGCGAGCCACAACCCCGCCGCCGACAACGGGATCAAGTTCTTCGGCCGGGCCGGGGTCAAGCTGGCCGACGAGACCGAGGACGCGATCGAGGCCGGCCTGGCCGCGGTCGGCCGCGGCGCCGCCGGGGCGCAGGGGCCGGGCGTTTCCGAGCTGGGCTTCGGGCGGGTGACTGACGCCTACTCCGCGCACGAGACCTACCTGGACCACCTGCTGGCGAGCCTGCCTGAATCGGCGCCAGGGCAGCCACCGCTGCACGGGCTACGGGTCGTCGTCGACTGCGCGCACGGTGCCGCCTACAGCATCGGCCCGCGGGCGCTGCGCCGGGCGGGGGCCGAGGTCATCGCGATCGGCGCCGCGCCGGACGGGCTCAACATCAACGCGGGCGTCGGCTCCACCCACCTGGACTCGCTGGCGGCCGCGGTCCTCGAGCACCGGGCCGACGCGGGCCTCGCCTTCGACGGCGACGCGGACCGCTGCCTGGCGGTTGACGGCGACGGCCAGACGCTCGACGGAGACCAGATCCTCACCGTGCTCGCTTCTCAGCTCAAGCGGGCCGACGCGCTGACGGGCGACACCGTGGTGGTCACCGTCATGTCCAACCTGGGCTTCCACGCGGCGATGCGGGAGGCGGGCATCACCGTGGTGCAGACCCCGGTCGGCGACAAGCACGTGTACGCCGCGATGCGGGACGGCGGCTACGTCCTCGGCGGCGAGCAGTCCGGGCACGTCATCCAGATGGCGCACGCCACCACCGGCGACGGCGTGCTGACCGGACTGCACCTGCTGGCCGCGGTGAACAGCATGGGGGTCCCGGTGGCGGCCGCGGGCAAGATGATGACCAGGTACCCGCAGGTGCTCATCAACGTTCGCGGCGACAAGGACCGGGCGATGGCCGACCCGGCGCTGGCGGCGGCGGTCACTGCCGCCGAGACGGCGCTCGGCGACGCCGGCCGGGTACTGCTGCGGCCAAGCGGGACCGAGCCGGTCATCCGGGTGATGGTGGAGGCCCGCCAGACCGCCCAGGCCGAGCGCACCGCCGAGGAGCTGGTCACCGCCGTCCGCCTTGCCATGTCATGACCGGCCGGTAGCCGACGCGCCGGCCGGGCAGGCCGCGCGCTGACGGGGGAGACTAGGACCATGCGCGATGCTTACTCGGTTAGCAAGGTCCGGGCGGCGGAGGCAGCGCTGATGGCGCGGCTGCCAGAAGGAACCCTGATGCAGCGGGCGGCGGCCGGGCTGGCGGCGGTGTGCGCTGGCTTGCTGCGCGACGCGCCGGGCGGCGTGTACGGGGCGCGGGTGGTGATCCTGGCCGGCACCGGCGACAACGGCGGCGACGCGCTGTACGCGGGTGCCCGGCTGGCGCGCCGCGGTGCCGCGGTGACCGCCGTCGCCGCCGGGCCGCGCGTCCACGCCGGCGGTGCCCGGGCGCTGGCCGCCGCGGGCGGCCGGATAATCCCGGTGGCGCCGAGTACCGTGCCGCCGAATACGGTGCCGCCGAATGCCGTGCCGCCGAATACGGGGGACCGCTACGACGCCGGGCACGAGGTGCGGCGGGCCATCGGTCACGCAGACCTGATCATCGACGGGATGCTCGGCATCGGCGGCAAGGGCGGCCTGCGCGAGCCCTACGCGACCCTGGCGCAGCTCGCGGCGAACGCGCGCAACGCCGCTACCGTGGCGGTCGACCTGCCGTCCGGCATCGACCCCGACACCGGGGAAGTCACCGGCCCGGCCGTCCGCGCGGACGTGACGGTGACCTTCGGCGCGATCAAGCCCGGGCTGCTCATCGACCCCGGGGCGGGCCGGGCCGGGGTGGTGGAGCTGGTCGACATCGGGCTCGGCCCCTGCCTTGAGGGGGCGCCGGAGGCCAGTGCCCCGCAGGCCCGTGACGTCGCGGCCCTGCTGCCGCGGCCGACCGCCGAGTCGGACAAGTACCGGCGCGGGGTGCTCGGCCTGCTGGTCGGCAGCGACCGGTTCACCGGCGCGGCCCTGCTCGCCACCGGCGGGGCGGTACACGGCGGCGCGGGCATGGTCCGGCTAGTCACCTTCCCCGGGGCGGCGGCCGCCGTCCGGCAGCTCCACCCCGAGGTAGTCATCACCGAGCTTGCCGCTGACGACGGGCCGCGGTTCCCCGAAGAGGTGGGCAGGGTGCAGGCGTGGGCAGCGGGCTCGGGCATGGGGACCGACGACGCCGCCGCCCGGCGGCTGGCGGCCGTCCTTGCCACCAGCCTGCCGGTGCTGGTAGACGCGGACGGGCTGACCGTGCTCGCCCGGCACCGTGAGCTGCTCCCGCGGCCCGCCCCGACGCTGATCACCCCGCACGCGGGCGAGCTTGGCCGCCTGCTCGGCGTCGACCCGGCCGACATCGAGGCGCGGCGGCTGGCGTACGCCCGCCGCGCGGCGGCCGAGCTCGGCGTATGCGTGCTGCTCAAGGGGTCGACCACGGTCGTCGCGCCGCCCGGCGGTGAGGACCCGGTGCTCGTCAACAGCACCGGCACGCCGTGGCTCGCCACCGCCGGGACCGGGGACGTGCTGGCCGGGCTGGCCGGCGCGCTGCTCGCCCAGGGGCTGCTGCCGCCGCAGGCCGCCCTCGCCGCCGCCTACCTGCACGGCCTGGCCGCCCGGAGCGCCGCGGCCGGCAGCGGCGCCGGGAGAACGACCGGGGGCATGCCGGTCGGCCCGGTCGCGCCGGTCAGCGCGGCGGACGTCGCCGCGGCCATCCCGCAGGCGTTTCGGCTGCTGTCAGGCGCGGCCGCCGGCTCCGGGGAACGCCTATCATGACGGGCGCCTAGCATGATGGGCATGGACGGGCATGCGGAGGCAAGCGTCGACCTGGGCGCTATCAGCGCCAACGTCGCGGCGCTGCGCGCGCACGCGGCTCCCGCCGCGATGATGGCGGTGGTGAAGGCTAACGGCTACGGCCACGGCGCCGTGCCCGCGGCCCGCGCGGCGGTGGACGGCGGCGCCGACTGGCTCGGCGTGGTGCACGTGAGCGAGGCGCTCGAGCTGCGCCAGGCCGGCCTCAGCGTGCCGCTGCTGTGCCTGATGGCGATCGGCTCGGCTGACCACGCGGCCGCGATCGCGGCCGGCGTCGACCTGGCGGCCGGGTCGGCCGGCCTGGTGCAGCGGATCGCCGCGGCCGCCGGCACCGCGGGCCGCCCGGCGCGGGTCCACCTGAAGGCGGACACCGGGCTCAGCCGCGGCGGCGCCACCGCCGCCGACTGGCCGTCGCTGCTCGCCGCCGCCCGCCAGGCCAGCCGGGACGGCCGGGTCGAGGTCATCGGGCTCTGGTCGCACTTCGCGTCGGCCGACATCCCGGGCAGCCCGTCCATCGAGGCCCAGCTCGCCGCGTTCAAGGAGGCGCTGGCGGTCGCGGAGAACGCGGGCATTACCCCGCAGGTGCGGCACATCGCCAACACCGCCGCCGCGCTCGACCTGCCGCAGGCCCGGTACGACCTGGTGCGGGTCGGCGGCGGATGCTACGGCCTGGCGACGCTGCCCGGCGGGCCGCCGTCCTGGCTGCGGCCGGCGATGACCCTGCGGGCCAGGCTGGCGCTGGTGAAGCGGGTGCCCGCGGGCACCGGGGTGTCCTACGGGCACCGGTACGTCACGCAACGGGAGACGACGCTCGGCCTGGTGCCGCTTGGCTACGCGGACGGCGTACCGCGGGCCGCGGCCGGCCGGGCGCTGGCGTTCGCCCGCGGCCGCCGGTGGCCGGTCGCCGGCACAGTCTGCATGGACCAGTTCGTCGTCGACTTCGGTGACGAGCCGGTCGAGGAGGGGGACGAGGTAGTGCTGTTCGGACCAGGGGACAACGGCGAGCCGACCGCGCAGCAGTGGGGCGATGAACTCGGCACGATCTCCTACGACCTAGTCACCGGCATCGGCCAGCGGGTAGCGCGGGTGCACCATGGGTAGCCAGGCGGCGGCGGTCGTCTCGGTCGAGGTGCCCACCAGCGCGCAGATGCGCGCGCTGGGCCGGTCGCTGGCCGGCCTGCTGCGGGCCGGCGACCTGATCATCCTCAGCGGCGGCCTGGGCGCGGGCAAGACCACGCTGACCCAGGGGATCGGCGACGGCCTCGGCGTGCGCGGGCCGATCACCTCGCCCACCTTCGTGATCGCGCGGGTCCACCCGCCGGTGCCGGGCACCGCTGGCGGGACCGGCGCCGACAGCGGCGCCGCGGTTCCCGGGGAGGTCAGCGCCGGCCTGGCCCGCCCGCGCCCGCCGCTGGTGCACGCCGACGCGTACCGGCTGGGCAGCTCGCTCGAGCTGGACGACCTTGACCTGGACACCGACACCGCGGCCGCGGTTACGGTGGTGGAGTGGGGCGAGGGGCTGGCCGAGGGGCTGGCGGCCGACCGGCTGGAGATCAGCATTACCCCGCAGCCGGCCAGCGGCCTCGATGATCTGGCCGACCCGCTGGCCGACCTGCCGCGTACGGTGCGGATTTCCGCTGTCGGCGCGCGCTGGGAAGGCGTCCAGTTGCCCCTCGCGATGCCCGCCGATCGTCTATAGTTCGGCTTTGTACCGTTCTGATTTGCACTTTCTGCCTGGTCTCTAGGTCAGTACCCCCCAACCGACACCGGAGGCATGCCTTGACTCAGCATGGGTCATTCCCCGGCCGACCGCGTGGCCGCCGGGCCCGTCACGACAACGACGGGCCCGAGTACCAGGGGCATGACACTCCGGCAGACCAGCGGGAGTTCCCCGACCTTCCCCCGGTCCGGCCGCCGCAGGCCCGGGCCAGGGACGCCCGGATCCAGGACCAGCCCGGACAGCCGGGCTGGCCCGGGCAGCCGGGCCAGCCGCGGCAGCAGGCCCAGCCGGGCGGGTACCCGCAGGGCGGACCCGGCGGCTACCCGCCCGGCCAGCCTGGTGCTGGTGCCGGGCAGTACGGGTCCGACCAGTACGGGTCCGGCCAGCAGGGCGCCGGCCAGTACGGCGGCGGCGGCTACCCGACCGGCGGCTACGGCGGTGCCGGGAGCACCGGGCAGGCGCCTTGGGGAGAGCAGCAGCGGCCTGGCCAGCCTGGCGGTCCCGGCCAGCCCGACCTCATGCCGACCGCCCAGTACCAGGGCCCGGCCGCGCAGGCCCAGCAGGCCCCGGCGCCGGCGGCCCCGCCGTCATCGCCCCGGGGGGCGCAGCCGGAGCGCTCGCCGCGGCAGATCCAGGAAGAGGACGCGCCGTCCTGGGCCGAGCCGGACTCGGTGGAGGCGTTCTCCGAGCGCTGGCACCGGCGCGGGCTTGACTCCCGCGACGACCGGCGCACCGGGCGCCGCCAGCGCCGCCGTCTGCTCATCGCCGGCGGCGCGGTGATCGCGCTGGCCATCGCGGCCACGGTCTACCTGCTCGAAGGCGGCCCCGGGGCGGCCAACCTGGGTTTCGGCAGCTTCGTAACCAACTTCCTGCCGGGCGAGCTGCAGCAGGTGCCCAACCCTTGCACCACGGTGCCGAGCGCGACGCTGGGCAAGTTCCTGCCGGGCAAGCTCAAGGTGGCCGCGCCGCCGCTGAACTCCGGCGCCAGCACCGCGTGCACCTGGTTGCTTGACAACGCGCCGACTTACCGGGTGCTCCAGGTCAACCTGCAGGCGTACTCGCCGAGCGGGCTCGCCTCGGGCAACGGCAGCGCCACGTTCGCCGCCGAGGACGCGTACCAGTCGTTCGAGAACGGCTTCTCCTCGCCCGGGCCGAAGAGCGGCCAGCCCAAGGCGACGGTGACCGACGTCACCGGGATGCCCGGCGGCAGCCAGACCTCGGCCTTCCAGGCCACCCAGGTGTTCAACCGGGGTGGCGCGACCACCGATGTCGCCAATGTCCTGGTCCGCTACCGCAACGTGATCATCACGGTAGTGGTGGACGGCCTCGACCAGACCGGCAGCGGCAAGAAGTACGGGCCGGTGTCGATGAGCGACCTCACCGCGGCCGGGAAGACAGTCGCCACCGAAATGGCCGCTCAGATCGCAAAGTAGTCCCGGCTGCGGCTACCCTCGTACTTCGTGCTGCTGCTCGGACTCGACACCGCGACGCCCGCGGTGACGGTGGCGCTGCATGACGGGAGCCAGCCGCTGGCCCAGCTCGTCACGATCGACGCGCACCGCCACGCGGAACTGCTCGCGCCCGCCATCGCCAAGGTGATCGCCGATGCCGGCGCGACACCGGGCGACCTGACCGGGATCGTGGCCGGGGTCGGCCCCGGCCCCTACACCGGCCTGCGGGTCGGGCTGGTGACCGCGCGGGTGCTCGGCAGCGCCCTCGGCATCCCGGTCCACGGCCTGTGCAGCCTCGACGTGATCGCCGCGGACGTAGCCACGGGCGCGGAAGGCACTGGCCACCCGGCTGGCGGGCCTGGCCGTGACTTCCTGGTCGCCACCGACGCGCGGCGGCGGGAGCTTTACTGGGCGCGCTATGACGGCGCCGGGCAGCGGGTCACGGGCCCGGAGGTGTCCAGCCCGGCCGACCTACCGGTGGCCGGCCTGGCGGCCGCGGGCGAAGGCCCGATGCTCTACCCCGAGCTGCTACCGGACGGCCTCGGCCCGGCCTTCCCGGCCGCCGCCACGCTGTGCCGCATCGCGGTGGCCGCGCTGGCGGACGGCGACCCGGGCGGGCTGCTGCTGCCGCCCGAGCCGCTCTACCTGCGGCGCCCCGACGTCCGCGAGCCGCACGCGCCCAAGCGGGTGACCCCGTGACGACCCGCACGCCGCAGTTGCGGCCGATGGTGGCGGCGGACCTGGTGGACGTGCTCGCCCTCGAGCACGAGCTGTTCCCCGACGACCCGTGGTCGCCGCAGATGTTCGCCGAGGAGCTTGCCCAGCCGCCGGCAGCCGCCTGTACCTGCTGGCCGAGGCGGCGGCGGGCGACGGCGGGGTGGCCGAGCACGAGATCGTGAGCGGGCGGGGCGCCGCCACCGGGCTGGTGATGGCGGGCTACGCGGGGATGATGTTCCTGCCCGGCGGGACGCAGGCTGACGTGCTGACGGTCGCGGTGCGCGAGCCCTACTGGGGCCAGGGGATCGGCTCGGCGCTGCTCGGCGCGCTGCTCGGCGCGGCCGCCGACCGCGGCTGCACCGAGATGTTCCTTGAGGTGCGCGCGGACAACCCGCGGGCCCAGGGGCTGTACCGGCGGCGCGGATTCGAGGAGATCGGCGTGCGCCGCGGTTACTACCAGCCGTCCGGGGTGGACGCCCTGGTGATGCGTAAGGACCTGCTGCGATGAGTACGCTGACCGACGGGCCGCTGGTGCTCGGCATCGAGACGTCCTGCGACGAGACGGGCGTGGGCATCGTCCGCGGCCGCGAGCTGCTGGCGGACGAGGTGGCGTCGTCGATGGACCAGCACGCGCGGTTCGGCGGGGTGGTGCCCGAGGTGGCGAGCCGGGCCCACCTGGAGGCGATGGTCCCGGTCCTCGAGGGCGCGTTCGCGAAGGCGGGCGTCCGGCCGGCCGACATCGACGCGGTCGCGGTGACCGCCGGGCCGGGGCTGGCCGGCGCGCTGATGGTGGGCGTCGCCGCGGCCAAGGCCTACGCCTACGCCCTCGGCAAGCCGCTCTACGGCGTGAACCACCTGGCGGCGCATGTCGCCGTGGACCAGCTCGAGCACGGCCCGCTGCCGGCGCCGTGCGTGGCCCTGCTGGTCTCCGGCGGGCACTCCTCGCTGCTGCTGGTGCCGGACGTGACCGGGGAGGTGCGCTCGCTCGGGGCGACGATCGACGACGCGGCGGGCGAGGCCTACGACAAGGTGGCCCGGGTGCTCGGCCTGCCGTTCCCCGGCGGCCCGCCGATCGACCGGGCGGCCAGGGACGGGGCACCGGACGCGATCAGGTTCCCGCGCGCCAAGATGCACGACGGCACCCTCGACTTCTCCTTCGCGGGGCTCAAGACCGCGGTCGCCCGGTGGGTGGAGGCCCGCGCTGACTCTGGCCAGCCGGTGCCGGTGGCCGACGTGGCCGCGTCCTTCCAGGAGGCGGTGGCGGACGTGCTGACCCGCAAGGCGGTCGCCGCCTGCCGCGAGCACGGCGTCACCGACCTGGTGATCGGCGGTGGCGTGGCCGCCAACTCGCGGCTGCGCGCGCTGGCGGCGGAGCGCTGCGCCGCGGCCGGCATCGGCGTCCGGGTGCCGCGCCCCGGCCTGTGCACGGACAACGGCGCGATGGTGGCCGCGCTCGGCGCGTCGGTGGTGGCGGCGGGCCGCCCGCCGTCGACCCTGGGGCTGCCCGCTGACTCGTCGCTCCCGGTTACCGAGGTCCTCGTCCGCTGACCGCGGTCAGGCTGACTTGCGCCTGGTCAGCCGGCGCACCACGAACGCCAGCACGGCACCCGCGGCGGCGACCGGAAGCACCCGCTTCAGCACCGGGATGACGATGAACTTAACCGCGTCAAGCGACTCCTCCTGCTTGACGACCGGGGCGGCGGGCACGGCCGCGCCGGAGGAGCCGTTCGCGGCCCCGCCACTCTCGGTCCCGCCACTCTCGGAGGCGCCAACTTCAGGGACGCCAGCCTCAGCGGCAGCAGCCGGGCCGGCCTCGGTGGCCTCGGTGGCCGTGGCAGGAGCGGCCGCGGTCGGCTGGTCCGCGGCGATCAGCGCTTCCAGGTTGGTCGCGAACTGCGCGATGAGCTTGCCGCTGACCTCAGGCAGCAGCGAACGGCCGAACTGGGCCGGGCGCCCGGTCACGTTCAGCGAGGTGTGGATGGAGACCACGGTCGTCCCCGCCGCTTCCGCGGGCTGCAGGCTGGCCTGCACGGTAGCCGATGCGGTGCCCGCGCCGCGGGTCTCCCGGCCCGACGCGTCGATCGAGATCGCGCGGTTCGCCTCGTCCTTGTCAGTGAACTTCGCGGTGCCCTTGTAGGTGAGCGACAGCGGGCCGAGCTTTACCTTCACCTGGCCCTCGATCTCATCGCCGTTGACCGCGGTCACGGTGGCGCCGGGCATGCACGGGGCGATCCGCTCAACGTCGAGCAGGACGTCCCAGGCCTGCTCAGGCGGTACCGGGACGGTGAACGAGTTATCAAGCTCGATAGCCATGCGGACCTGCTTTCTCGCCGGGGCCAGTTGCTGCCGGAAATTCTATGCGCAGGCCGCATACCGGGCGGAGCCGCGGCCTTGTTCACCGGCGGCCGCCACGGGCTGCCAAATCGTGACCCGCCCCGGCCGCGTACCTCGGGTTTCGGAGGTTTGGGGCAACTCCGGCGACGGAAAGACTCGCTTGAGGTAGGTTGAACCTCCTAAATCGTAGCTTTTGTCGGAAATGGAAGGCAGGTGGGCCATGGCCACTGCCGAGGGCGTGCCTCCGGGTATCGCGGAGCAGCAAGTCGAGAAGGGCCTCAAGACCGGGGCCCTGGGACTGGTTGCCTCGACCGTCATGGGGGTCGCCTCAACCGCCCCCGCCTACAGCCTGGCGGCGACGCTCGGCCTTGTCGTGGCGGTGGTCGGGCTCGGCGCGCCGATCATCGCGGTGATCGCGTTCGTCCCGATCTTCCTGACCTCCATCGGCTACAGCGAGATGAACAAGGCCGACCCGGACTGCGGGACCACGTTCACCTGGGCCACCCGGGCGTTCGGGCCGCGGACCGGCTGGGCTGGCGGCTGGGCCATCGTCGCCGCCGACGTGCTGGTCATGGCCAGCCTGGCCCAGGTGGCCGGCCAGTACGTGTTCCTGCTGTTCGGGACGGGCAGCATCGGCGGCAACGCCACCAGCGGCTGGGTGCTGCTGGTCGGGCTGGCCTGGATCGCCTCGATGACCTACATCTGCTACCGGGGCATCGAGGTATCCGCCTGGTTCCAGCGCGTGCTGCTCGCCGTCGAGCTGGTCATGCTGCTCGTCTTCTCGGTCACCGCGCTGGTCAGGGTCGGCACCGGGCACCACCCGGCCGTCTCCATCACCCCGGCCTGGTCCTGGTTCAACCCGCTGCAGAGCGGCTTCTCCGGGTTCGTCACCGGCATCATCCTGATGCTGTTCATTTACTGGGGCTGGGACACCGCGGTCGCGGTCAACGAGGAGACCAAGGACCCGGCCAAGACACCGGGCAGGGCCGCCATCCTGTCCACCGTGATCCTGCTGGTCACCTACTTCATCGTGATCCTGGCGGCGCAGTCCTTCGCCGGCGTCGGCACCAGCGGGATCGGCCTTGCCAACAGCAACAACACCGGCGACGTGATCTCGATCCTCGGCAGCGCGGTCTTCGGCGGCTCCGGCTTCGGGGTCTTCCTGGCCCGGCTGCTGGTGCTGATGGTGCTCACCTCGGCGGCGGCGTCCACCCAGACCACCATCCTGCCCACCGCCCGCACCACGCTGTCGATGGCGACCTACAAGGCGCTGCCGCGGTCGTTCGCCAAGATGCACCCGCGCTTCCTCACGCCCACCGTGTCCACGATCGTGATGGGCGCGATCTCGGCGGTGCTGTACCTCGCGTTCAACTACATCTCCGGCGGCTACGTCATCGCCGACGCGGTGACCGCGATCGGGCTCTACATCGCCTTCTACTACGGTCTGACCGGCTTCGCGTGCGCCTGGTACTACCGCAAGACGCTGCGGGAGAGCCAGCGGAACCTGTGGATGCGCGGCATCCTGCCGTTCCTGGGCGGGCTGATCATGTACCTGGCGGGCGGCTGGTCGCTGTGGGCCGACTGGGACGTTGCGTCGGCGAACAGCTACACGTCCTGGCTGATGCCGTTCTGGCCGCACTGGTACATCGGCGGCACGTTCGTGATCGCCTTTATCTCGGCCCTCGTCGGCCTGCTGGCGGGAATCTGGATCAGGTTCGCCAAGCCAGCCTTCTTCCGCGGGGAGGTGCTGACCCGGGCCACCCCGACCCTCGTCCCCGACGAGGCGTAACGCCGCAACGGGAAAGCCCCGTGTCCGCCGCGCGGACACGGGGCTTTCCCGTTGCCAGCTAGCTGGCCGGCTAGAGGCCGTTGAGCACGCCCTGAAGGATGCCCGGCGTCTTGGCGGAGGGCTCGGCCTGCAGGCAGACCTCCTCCATCACCTGCAGGTAGGAGTCCACCTCGCTCTGCTTGTCCAGGTACAGGGCGCTGGTGAGCTGCTCGATGAACACCACGTCGCGCAGGTCGGGCTCGGTGTACCGGAGGATGGTGAAGGGGCCGCCCATCGCCCGGTGCGCCCCGGCCGAGAACGGCAGGATCTGCAGCGTCACCGCCGGGTGGTCGCACACCTCGATCAGGTGCCGCAGCTGCGCCCGCATGATCTCCGGGCCGCCGATCACCCGGCGCAGCGCGCCCTCGTCGAGGACGGCCCACAGCTTGGGCGGCTCGTCCTTGGCCAGCAGGTCCTGGCGGGACATCCTGGCCTGGGCGCGGCGGACGACCTCGTCTTCTGACAGCAGGTTGCCGAGCCGGATGACCGCCCGGGCGTAGTGCTCGACCTGCAGCAGTCCGGGCACGAACTGCAGCTCGTACTCACGGATAGAGGCGGCGGCTGCCTCGAGCCCGAAGTACGGCTCGACCCAGTGCGGCAGGATGTCCGTGTAGGCCTGCCACCAGCCGGGTGTGTTGGCTTCCCGGGCCAGGTCGAGCAGTGCCTCGCGCTCGTCGCCCTGGCCGACCCCGTACAGGGTCAGCAGGTCGACGATGTCCCGTTCCTTGAACCCGACCCGGCCGTGCTCCATCCGGCTGATCTTCGAGTGCGAGCCGCGGATGCTGACCGCGGCCCGCTCAGTCGTCATGCCTGCTTCTTCCCGGAGCCGCCGCAGGTGGCCGCCGAGCACCAGGCGCTGCACCGTCGGTCCCGCCGAACGGGGGCGCAGCGGCTGTGGGGTCTCCCAGGCGGAGTCCTCGGGCGAGAGCATCGCTACTCCTGGTTCGCGTCAGCCAATGATCATAGGCACGGGTCAGTAGTCTCCCATGTCACCATGGCATTGCGGAAGAGGAATCGATGACAATTGCACGCATCGCACGTGCCTCACCCGCGGGTTTTCCGCCCGCTGGCTGCCCTCGCGGTAATTAGATTACGTGGTCGAACTCGCCGTCTTTGGCGCCGGCCAGGAACGCGGCGATCTCGGCGGGCGTGTAGATGAGCGCGGGGCCGTCGGGGAAGCGGGAATTACGCATCGCGATCCCGCCGCCGGGCAGGTGCGCCACCTCGACGCAAGCGCCGTTGGGGTTACTGTGCTTGCTCTTCTGCCAGGTGACGCCGCTGAGATCGGTAGCGGGCATGCCGTTGTAAACGTGACTCATGTTTCCTACCAGTGACTGAATCGAGGGTCTTACTGGACTGGAACTACCGGCCGGCCAGCGTGAGCTGGCCGGCCGCACTCGTCATGACGCTCTCCTCGATTATGCCACGATGCGCGCTACAAATGAACGTGCATTTAGATTTGCATGGGACGCATGTCCCTCCCGCGGCAGGCCTAGTCGGCCGTGCACGGTGCAAATGCACGTTCATCCGCCAGTGCGGCGATGAACGTGCATTCGGTCTTGCATCTGCACGCCGTATCGGGCACCATAGAACCAGGCATACCCCACATACTGCACCAGGCACGAACTATGCCCCCGATGACGATGCAGAAAGCGGTTGCGTTGGCCCACCTGAGGGTTGCTGCGTGGGAGCCGGATGATGACGACGATGACTTCATCGTCCCCATCCCGGCTCTTCCGGCGTCTCCTCCGCAGTTCCTGCCGGTGCCGTCGGCCTGGTGGGAAACGCCGGCGGTGACGAGCCGCGCGCTGAGCCCGGTCGCCGAGGCGGCCCGGACCGCCCGCCACTTCGTCCGGGAACTGCTGACCTGCTGGGGGCTTGGCCACCTGGCCGACGACGCCGAGCTCATTATCGCGGAGCTGGTGGGCAACGCGGTCAGGCACGGGATGCGCACGGCTCCGCAGCCGGTCCGGCGCGGCATGACCGTGCCGGCGCTCCGGCTGTGCCTGCTGCGCCGGGTCGGCGAGGTGATGCTGGCGGTTACCGATCCGAGCAACGAGGCCCCGGCGCCCCAGGCGCCGAGCGCGGACGGCGAAAGCGGCCGCGGCCTGCAGATCGTCAGCGCCCTCAGCTACGTCTGGGGCTGGTCGCCGGTCGAGGGCAGCGGGAAAGCCGTCTGGGCCGTCATGAAGATCGCCGGCTAAAACGCCCCGATAAGCCTCGGCTGTCTTTATCTGGCGGCCGTCGTGTCGCTAACGTAAAGCACGTGCTCGATCAGGGTGATCAGGACTTCCTTGGCCGAGTCGCGCGACCGTGCGTCGCACATGACGATCGGCAGTTCCGGGTCCAGGTCAAGTGCCGACCGCACGTCGTCAAGCGAGTAGCGGCGCGCGCCCTCGAATACATTGAGCGCGATGATAAAAGGGATCTCCCGGCGCTCGAAGTAATCGATCGCGGGAAAGCAGTCGGCCAGCCTGCGGGTGTCGGCCAGCACCACGGCACCGAGGGCGCCGAGCGCGAGCTCATCCCACATGAACCAGAACCGCTCCTGGCCCGGCGTGCCGAAAAGGTAGAGCACCAGGTCTTCGCGCAGGGTGATCCGGCCGAAGTCCATCGCGACGGTGGTGGTCGTCTTACGCTCCACCCCGGCCGTGCTGTCTACGTTCTTGCCGCCTTCGGTCAGCGCCTCCTCGGTGCGCAGCGGCCTGATCTCACTGACCGCGCCGACCAGCGTGGTCTTGCCCGCACCGAACCCGCCGGCCAGCAGGATCTTGATCGCACGGTGGCGGCGGGTACCGGTGCCGCCCTCATAGGCCCCGTAGGCCATGCAGGACCTCCCTCAGCGTGTCGGTGTCAACCTGGCGTGCCTTCATCGGCACTGGCGCCTGGATCGTCACGAGCCCCAGGTCGCGCAGGTCAGCGAGCAGGATCCGGACGACCCCGAGCGGCAGGTCGACATCGGAGGCGATGTCTACCACTGTCGTGGGAACCCGGGCGAGTTGCAATACGGAAAAATGCTCAGGCCCCAGCCCGCCCGGGTCGGTGATCCGTGCCCGCGTCGCGGTCACGGTGGCGACCAGGTCGAAGGCTTCACCAGCGGGCCGGGTACGTCCCCGTGTCAGGGCGTACGGCCTGACCACCGGACCGGCGTCCGCGTCGAGCCACCCTCCGTCGTTCGACGACATCAGCGCCTGCCTCTAGCGTGCCCGATAACGCGGACGGAGTCCGCACGTTGACCTGCAGGTGGTCGCCGGTGCGCTGCACGAGGATCGCCATCTCGTACGCCACCTGGCCGATGTCAGCCCCGGTCGTGGTCAGCACGGCCAGGCAGGTGCCCTGGCCGGCCGCGCACACGATGAAGAAGCCCGACGTCATCTCGATGATCGACTGGCGCGCCTCCCCGCCGAACTGGTGGCTGGCGCTGCGGGCCAGCGACTGGAACGCCGCGGCGAGCGCAGCCAGGCGCTCCACGTCGGCCAGCGCCACCTCACGGGAAGCACCGAGGGCGAGGCCGTCCTGAGACAGGAACACCGCCTGCTTGATGTTCGCCACCCGGTGCACCAGGTCGTCGAGCAGCCAGTCGAGCTGGTTAGTGTCCATCGGCTGGTTCGCCTTCCGAGTCCGGTAGCGGCTGCGACCGTCCCTGCTGCCAGCCACGTTGCATGGCGGACAAGGTATTCCGCATGTCCGTGAGCGATGCCGCGGTAGCCGGCGGGACACCGGGCGACGGGTTAGGGCCGGCCGCGGACGACCGCAACTGCGGTGCCAGGCTGGCTTGCCGGATGCGCCGCGGCAGCCCGCTGGACTCGCCATCCGGGTCGGCCGCGCCCGCCTGGTCGCCGCTGACGGCGGGCGGGCCGGACTGCGGGGGAGCAGCGGGATAGGGGTCACCGCCGGGCACCGGGTAGGGGGCGCCGCCTGGTGCGGGCCCGCGCTCCGGCTCGCTGCGCCGGAGCGGGGTGAACACGTCGAACGGCGGTTCGCCCGCGGCCGGGGCCGGCGTGCCGAAGGGCCGGCCGACCGGCACGCCGGTCACCACCGGCACTTCCTCCGTGTTACGGCGGCTCCGGCGCGGGAGGGCATCCGGGTCGCCGGCCGGGACCGCCGGCGCCGGGGCGCCGGCGGCGGCCGGGGCGGGGACACCGTTGCCGTAGCCGACGGGGGCTACTGGCGCCGCCGGAGTGGAGTACGGGCTGGCTCCGGGCTGCGGCAGCCCGTTCTGGCCGGCCTCGTCGGGCCAGCCGGGCGCGCTCGTCCAGGGCGGCTGACCGCTGCCCGTGCCGTCGGCGGCCGCGGGCACGGCGGCACCCGGGTAGCCGTTGGCGGCGCTGCCGTTGAAGCCGCCGCCGTTGAGTGGACCGCCGTTGAGCGCACCGCCGTTGAGCGCACCGCCGTTGAGCGCACCGCCGTTTGAGCCGCCGCCGTACGGCGGGTTGCCGTAGGCGCCGTTCGCCCCGGCACCGACGGCGGTGGCGCCGGGGGCGCCCGCCCCGCTGTCCGCGGGCAGCCCGCCGGCGGTGATCGCGGCCGGGCCGTCCTCGCCTACCAGCGTCGGCGGGATCAGCGCGATCGCGGTGGTGCCGCCGTAGGGCGACGGGCGCAGCATGACCCGGATCCCGTGCCGCCTGGCCAGCTGGCCGACCACGAACAGGCCAAGCTGTTCGGTGTTGGCCGGGTTGATGTCCGGCGGGTTGGCCAGCCGCTCGTTCAGCTCCTGCATCCGTTGCGGGACCATGCCGAGGCCGCGGTCCTCGATCTCGATCGCGAACCCGTTGGCCACCAGCTCGCCGGCCACCCGGACCTGGGTGAACGGCGGCGACAGGGTGGTCGCGTTCTCGATCAGCTCCGCCAGCAGGTGGATCACGTCGGTGACGGCGGACCCGGCGAGCGCCGCGCGGGACTGGGTCGACACCAGCACCCGGGCGTAGTCCTCGACCTCGGCGACGGCGCCGCGCATCACGTCGACCAGCTTCACCGGGGCCGACCAGGTACGGCCCGGAGGTGCCCCGGACAGGATGATGAGGCCTTCCGCGTGCCGCCGCATCCGGGTGGTGAGGTGGTCCATCTTGAACAGGTCTTCGAGCACGTCCGGGTCGGTGGCCCGGCGTTCCATCTCGTCGAGCACGGTGAGCTGCCGCTGCAGCAGCGACTGGTTGCGGCGGGCGAGGTTGCGGAACATGTCGTTGACGCCCTGGCGGACCTTCGCCTCTTCCACCGCCGACCTGATGGCCGTCTGCCGCACGGTGTCGATCGCCTCGCCGACCTGCCCGATCTCGTCCTGGCCGGCCCGCAGCGGCGGCGCCTCGGCGGCGACGTCCACCGGCTCGCCGCGGCGCAGCCGGGCGACCACCGCGGGCAGTTGCTCCTGGGCCAGCGTGAGGGCGGACTTGCGTAGCCCGGCCAGCCGCCGGTTGATCGACTGCGCCAGCAGGATGGTGACAAGCAGGGTGAGGATGAGGCCGGCCAGGCCGATGCCCGCGGTCACCCAGACCCGGTGCTTCGCGCTGTCCGCGAGCCCCTGGTCGGCGGCGAGGGTCGTGGTGGCGGCGTCGGTGGCGGCAGCGTAGTTGGCCTTCGACCAGGTGCTGGTCAGGAGCTGCCAGGTCACCGGCGAGAGCCCCTGCTGCTTCATCGCCGCCAGCGGGATGCCCGCCTCGACGCCGTCCTGGACCTTGGTCAGGCTGGCCTGGATCGTCGCGGGCGGTGCCATCTGGTTCATGGTGTTGTTGAAGGAGGTCAGCTCAGCCGGGGTGAGCAGCCTCTGGTAGAGCTGGGTGTCGTCGAATTGCCGCCCGGCCGCCTGGCCGAAGGCCGCCCGGTCGGGGCCGGTCAGCGAGTTAGCCGCGAGCGCGCCCGCCAGCACCGCGTCCTGCTCGGAAAGGTCTTCCCGCGCGTTGACGGCGGAGATGAGGCCGAGGCCCTGCGATGACGCGCTCGAGTCGGTCATGCTCGCCGCCTGCGCCTGGAACACGTTGTCCTGGTCGGCGACGATCTCGCTGTAGGCCTCGAGCGTGCTGATCGGGCTGATCTTGTGCGCCGCGACCTCGGCCCGCAGCCCGCTCATGCCGGTGACGTCGGCCGCCATCTTGGCCATGGCGGCGGTCGAGCTGGCGGTGGCGTTCTGGGTGGTGGCCGGCGAGTGGATGGTCTGGTCGAAGGCCGCGACGCCGTTCTTGGTCGCGGTGACCGTGGCCTGGTAGGCGGCCAGGTTGGCGGCCGACGGCTGCGACTCGTAGACGAGCGCCGCGCGGCGCTCGGCCTGCAGCAGGCTGACGAAGTTGGTGAGGGGAATAGAGGTCGCCCGGATGAGGCTCGGCGCCCGGTCCAGGTTCAGCCAGTTGGTGACGGATGTATAGGCCACGTACCCGAACAGGCCGAGCATGGTGATCAACGGAATGGCGACCAGGAAGTAGATCCTGAGCCTGATGGATCGGCCGCGCGATCCCATGAGCAGACCCCCGAGGTTTGCGGGTAGGGCAAGCCACAATAACCGGTAAGCCGTCATGATCGTGGCTAAATCGGTACATTTCATGATGGAAACACCGAAGATTACGTGCATATTTGTTAGAAGGCAAACGCCTGGTGGGGGCCGGATTGACAGTGGCAGCGCCTAGGCTGGAAAGCGTGACCACGACCGCGACCCACTCCCTTCTCGACGGGCTCAACCCGCAGCAGCGAGCCGCCGTGACCCACGCCGGCGGGCCCTTGCTCATCGTCGCGGGCGCCGGGTCGGGCAAGACCCGGGTGCTCACCCACCGGATCGCCTACCTGCTGGCCGAGCGGGCGGTGGCGCCGGGGGAGATCCTCGCGATCACGTTCACCAACAAGGCGGCGGGCGAGATGGCGGCCCGGGTCGCGGCCCTGGTCGGCGACCGGCGGGCGCGCGCGATGTGGGTGATGACGTTCCACTCGGCCTGCGTGCGGATCCTGCGCCGGGAGGCCACCCGGTTCGGCTACCCGGCCAGCTTCTCCATCTACGACTCGGCCGACTCGCAGCGGCTGATGGCGCTGGTCTGCCGTGAGCTCGAGCTCGACGCCAGGCAGTACCCGCCCAAGTCGATGGCGAACGCGGTCTCCAGCCTGAAGAACGAGCTGGTGGACTACGAGTCGTTCGCGTCGACGGCGCGCACCGCCCGGGACAAGGCGCTGGCCGAGGCCTACGCCGAGTACCAGCGCCGCCTGGTGGCGGCGGGCGCGATGGACTTCGACGACCTGATCATGGTCACGGTCAACCTGTTCCAGGCGTTCCCCGATCTGGCGCAGGCGTACCGGCGCCGGTTCCGGCACGTGCTGGTGGACGAGTACCAGGACACCAACCACGCGCAGTACGTACTGGTCCGCGAGCTGGTCTCCGGCGGCAGCCCGCTCTTCGCCAAATCATCAGGGACGGGTGCGGCTGACTCTCCCGGCCCCGACGACGACCCCGGACCGTCCGAGCTGTGCGTGGTCGGCGACGCCGACCAGTCGATCTACGCGTTCCGCGGCGCCACGATCAGGAACATCGTCGAGTTCGAGCAGGACTACCCGGAGGCGACGGTCATCCTGCTCGAGCAGAATTACCGCTCGACGCAGAACATCCTCGCCGCGGCGAACGCGGTGGTGTCCCGCAACTCCGGCCGCAAGCCGAAGAACCTGTGGTCTGACGCCGGCGACGGCCCGCCGATCACCGGCTACGTGGCGGACAACGAGCATGACGAGGCGGCGTTCGTGGCCGAGGAGGTCGACCGGCTCAGCGACGAGGGGCTGGCGCAGCCGGGCCAGGTCGCGGTCTTCTACCGGACGAACGCGCAGTCCCGTGTCTTCGAGGAAGTGTTCATCCGGGTCGGGCTGCCGTACCGGGTGGTCGGCGGCGTCCGCTTCTACGAGCGGCGCGAGGTCCGCGACCTGCTCGCCTACCTCCGGCTGATCGCCAACCCGGCCGACGAGGTGTCGCTGCGCCGGGTGGTCAACGTGCCCAAGCGGGGCATCGGCGACCGGGCCGAGGAGTACGTCGCGTCGTACGCGTCACGCGAGCGGATCTCGTTCGCCGAGGCGCTGCGCAGGCCGGGCGACGTGCCCGCCCTGGCGGCCCGGTCGGCCGCGGCCATCGCCGGGTTCAATGCCCTGGTGGGCGAGCTGCGTGAGCAGGCCGAGTCCGGTGGCCCGGTCGCCGAGCTGGTCGAGGCGGTACTGGACAGGACCGGCCTGCAGGCCGCGCTGGAGAACTCGGAGGACCTGCAGGACGCCACCCGGGTGGAGAACCTGCAGGAAATGGTGTCGGTGGCCCGCGAGTTCGACGGTAGCGCCCCGGACGGCACGCTCGGCGATTTCCTCGAGCGGGTGGCGCTGGTGGCGGACGCGGACGAGATCCCCGACGGGGAGAGCCACGGCGGCCTGGTGACGCTGATGACCCTGCACACCGCCAAGGGCCTGGAGTTCCCGGTGGTGTTCCTCACCGGCATGGAGGAAGAGGTGTTCCCGCACGCGCGGGCGCTGACCGACCCGCGGGAGCTTGAGGAGGAGCGGCGGCTGGCGTACGTCGGGATCACCCGGGCGGAGGAGCGGCTTTACCTCACCCGGGCCGCGTCGCGGAACTGGTACGGCCGCCCGGCGTTCCACACGCCGTCGCGGTTCCTGGCCGAGATCCCGTCCACGCTGATCGACTGGAAGCGCAGCGCGAAGGACGTGGCCGCAGCGTCGACCCCCGCGTCCGCCCGGATGGCCGCCCGGCCGGGGGCCGCCGTGGTCGGCAACCGGCTGGTGCCCGCGCTGTCCCCGGGCGACCGGGTGAACCACGACAAGTTCGGGCTCGGCACCGTCGTCTCGGCCGACGGGTTCGGCGACAGTGCCGAGGCGAAGATCGACTTCGGTTCTTACGGCGTGAAGCACCTGGTGCTGCGGTACGCGCCGCTCGAGAAGCTGTGACCAGGATCCCGGCTTAGCGCGGGTTCCAGCCCTCCGGGGGCTGGGGGCGGGGCGGGCGGGGGCTAGGCCGCGGGGCCGGGCTCCACGACGGGCCGCTGCGCTGGCTGCGGTCGCGGGGCTGCGGCTGGCTGGCCGGCCGGGTTGCCGGGGACGCGGGCCGCTTGGGGGCTGGCGGTCGGCCGGCAGCCGGGGGTCGCCCCACGGGTCGCGGTCGGTGCGCGGGTCACGGGACGGCCGCGGGGGCCGGGGGGCCGGGCCGGGGCGGCCGGCGCTGCCGGGCCGCGGCGTCGGGCCGGTGCCGCCAGGTCGCGGGGTCGGGCCGGTGCCACCGGGCCGCGGGGTCGGGCCGGTGCCCGGGTCGCGGGGGGCGAACGGGTCCTCGGCCTCCCAGGGGTCGCTGGGCGCCGGGCGGCGGGCGGGCGGGGCGGGGCGGGCACTGCCGGGAGCCGCCGCCAGGCCCGCGGGCGTCGGGGCGTGGCCGGTGACGAGCTGACTGCCGAACAGCCAGCGGCCGCCGCCGATCAGCAGCACCAGGATGGTGGCCACCACCGCCGGGAAGAAGATCCCGGCCACCCACTGCAGGAGGCTGGCGCCGAGGCCGGCCGTGGACGACGTGAGCTGGCTGTCGTGCACCACCCCGGACATCAGCGCGCCCAGGAAGAAGGCCAGCACGGGCAGCGGGAACAGCAGGTAGACCGCGTTGCGGCGGATACCGAGGGCGGCGAGGACCGATCCGGCGATGACGCAGATGCCGAGCAGCAGCCCCGGCTCGTGACCCGCGACGACGGTCAGCAGCACGCCCGCCACGGTGGCGGCGGCCAGCACCAGCAGCGCGCCCTTGACCGACAGCGCCCCGAGCCAGCGCAGCGGGCCGGGCTGCGGGCCACCGGGGCTCGCGGCCGGGCCGCCCGCGCGGCCGCCGCCGGCGTCGCCGGGCCGGGGTGGCGGTCCGCCCGGCCGGGAGCCGGGGCCGCGGGGGCGCCCGGGGCCGGGGTAAAGCCGGGCGCCGGCCGCCCGCCGGTGTCGCGCCCGGCTGGCGGTGGCCCGGGACGGCGCGGCCCGCGCTCGCTACCTGGGCCGGGATCCCGGTCACGGCCGGCCGCGGGTCCTGCCCCGCGAGCCGGCTGGCGCCGGGGGCCGGTGTCGTCTGGTGGCCAGCCGCCAGCGCCGCGTGGCGCTCGCCGAGCTGGATCGCCGCGCGTGGGACCGGGCCGGGGCTCCCACCCAGGTGATGTGGTCATTGCTGGAGAGGGTAATGCATGGAACCTTGAGTTCGCCTTAACCCGCGAAGTGGCTGGTACGCGTCCTGCGGCTGGGCCCGGCAACCGCGGCACTGCGGGCCATCGCGGTCAGCCCGCTTGCTACCGGACGGTAGCACACGATTGGCGGTCAAATCGAACAACGTTATTACGGTGCGTGGATTACCCGGGGTGGCCAGGTACTATTCGCATCACTGAATGTGATTGGCGGCCTACCGGCCCGGCGCGGGCGCCGGGCCGGGCGGCCAGCGGACTGCACGGTGACAAGCGACGCAAACGGGCCATATCGCATGTCCGGCGAAGACGGAGCCGGTAGCCTCGCCAGGAACGGTGCACGATCAGCCGGAGGAGAACGCAATTGCTCGGCAGCGGCGGCGGTTCACTGATCGCAGGCAAGGTCGGGTACGTGGTGGCCTGCACGGTCGCCGCTGTGTTGCTGGTGGTGTCGGGTTACGCCTACAAGACGGTGAGCCTGGTGCAGGACATCGGCGGCGGGATCCAGATCGGCAACGGGGGGTCGTCCGTCGGCGCGATGAACATCCTGCTGATGGGCCTGGAGAGCCGCACCGACTTCAACGGCAACACGCTGTCGGGCGGGCTGCTGGCGGCGATGCACGCGGGCAGCGTGGCGGGAGTCGAGCAGCAGGGCGTCGGCGGCCAGGCCACCAACACGCTGATCCTGCTGCACATCTTCGCCGGCGGGCAGAAGGCGGTCGGATTCTCGATCCCGCGCGACGACTGGGTGACCTACCCGCAGGCCTATGACGGCCAGTCCGCGGGCAAGATCGACCAGGCCTACGGCCTCGCCTACGCGCAGTCGCTGAACACCACCGTGAACTCGTCGATGAGCCATGACGCGCGCTACCTGGCCGCCAACCAGGCGGGCCAGGCGGCCACCATCGCCACCGTGCAGGCGGTGACCGGCCAGCAGATCGATCACTTCGCCGAAGTCAACCTGGCCGGGTTCTACTACCTGGCGGGGGCGTTCGGCGGAATCGAGGCCTGCATCAAGCCGTCGGCCGGCTTCACCAACCTGACCGACGCCAACTCCGGCTTCAACGCGGTGCTCGACGGCTACAACAAGGCCAAGGGCGGTAACCAGTACCTGCACCTGTCGGCGCCGCAGGCGCTGGCGTTCGTGCGGGAGCGGGACAACCTGCCCAACGGCGACCTCGACCGCACCCACCGGCAGCAGGCGGTGCTCGACTACGTGATCTGGAAGCTGGAGCACAACAACGTGCTGGGCGACCTCACCCAGCTCACCTCGCTGCTCAGCACGGCCAAGAAGTACCTCATCACCGACGCGAAGTGGAACCTGCTCGACTTCTCCACCAACATGCACGCCCTGTCCGGTAAGAACCTGCAGTTCTACACCGCGCCGATCGTCGGCTTCCAGACCATCAACGGCCAGGACGCCAACCTCATCGACATCCCGACCATCCAGGCGGCGATCAAGAAGAAGTTCACCGCCCCGGTGACGGCGGCCAAGCCGTCGTCCACCGCCAAGTCCACCGCGAAGGCCGCCGCCGTCCCGCCCGCGTCGACCGTCACGGTCGACGTCTACAACGGCGGCACCACCGGCGGCCTGGCCGCCGGGGTGTCACAGGCGCTGGTCGCCAAGGGGTACAAGGCCGGGGCGGTCACCGACGCGTCGGCCCAGCCGGCCCAGGTCACGGCGGGCACCCAGGTGTTCTACGGCGCGGGCGCGGCCGCCAACGCGGCCAAGATCGCCGACGACTTCGGCGCCACCGCGGCCGCCCTCAAGTCGCTGCCCGCGGGGCACGTGGAGGTGCTGCTCGGCACCGGGGCGACGATCGTCCCGGCCGCGCTCACCCCGGCGGCGGCGACTCCGGCGGCCGGCGTGTCGTCCTCGGCCTCGTCCTCGGCCTCGTCGAGCGCGGCCGGCGACAACGGCGCCTCCGGCGGCGCGGTGACCGTCGGCGCGCAGGCCAAGTACGGCATCCCCTGCGTCTACTAAGCAGATAAGCAAAGAGAACCGCCCGGGGCGCGCCCCGGGCGGTTCTCTTTTTGGCCTGCCGCTACAGCGACTTGATGACCTCGCGCACCAGGGCGGCGGTCTCCGAGGGAGTCTTGCCGACGCGGACGCCGGCCTTCTCCAGTGCTTCCTTCTTGGCCTGGGCGGTACCCGCCGAGCCGGAGATGATCGCGCCCGCGTGCCCCATGGTCTTGCCCTCGGGGGCCATGAACCCGGCCACGTAGCCGACGACCGGCTTGGTCACGTTCTTCTCGATGAACGCGGCCGCCCGCTCCTCGGCGTCGCCGCCGATCTCACCGATCATCACGATGGCCTTGGTGTCGGGGTCGGCCTCGAACGCGGCCAGCGCGTCGATGTGGGTGGTGCCGATGATCGGGTCACCGCCGATGCCGACGCAGGTGGTGAAGCCGATGTCGCGCAGCTCGTACATCATCTGGTAGGTCAGCGTGCCGGACTTGGACACCAGCCCGATCGAGCCCTGCGAGGTGATGTCGGCCGGGATGATGCCGGCGTTGGACAAGCCCGGGGACGCGAGGCCGGGGCAGTTCGGCCCGACGATGCGGGTCTTGTTGCCCTTCTCGATCGCGTAGGCCCAGAACTCGGCCGTGTCGTGCACCGGGACGCCCTCGGTGATCACGATCGCCAGCGGGATCTCCGCGTCGATCGCCTCGATCACGGCGGCCTTGGTGCCGGCCGCCGGCACGAAGATCACCGACACGTTGGCGCCGGTCGCCTCGATGGTCTCCTTGACTCCTGCGAACACCGGCACCTGGGCGCCGTTCAGCTCGACGGTAGTGCCGGCCTTCTTGGGGTTGGTGCCGCCGACCACCTTAGCGCCGGCCACCAGCATGCGGGCGCCGTGCTTGCGGCCCTCGCCGCCGGTGATGCCCTGGATGAGGATCTTGCTGTCAGCCGTGAGGAAGATAGCCATCGCTCAGGCTCCCTTCGCGGCGAGCTCGGCGGCGCGCTTGGCGGCGCCGTCCATCGTGTCGACCTGCTCGAGGACCGGCAGGGCGGCGTCAATCAGGATCTGGCGGCCCTCTTCGGCCTTGTTGCCGTCCAGCCGGACGACGATCGGCTTGGTGACGGTCTCGCCGCGCTCGGCCAGCAGCGCGAACGCGGACACGATGCCGTTCGCGACCGCGTCGCCGGAGGTGATCCCGCCGAAGACGTTCACGAAGACCGACTTGACGGCCGGGTCGGACAGCACGATCTCCAGGCTGTCGGCCATCACCGCGGCCGACGCGCCGCCGCCGATGTCGAGGAAGTTGGCCGCCTTGACGCCACCGAATGCCTCGCCCGCGTAGGCCACCACGTCCAGCGTCGACATGACCAGGCCCGCGCCGTTGCCGATGATGCCGATCTGGCCGTCGAGCTTGACGTAGTTGAGGTGCTTCTCCTTGGCGCGCACCTCAAGCGGGTCAGTGGACTCGATGTCGGCGAACCGGCCGTGCTCCTGGCGGAACGAGGCGTTCTCGTCCAGGGTGACCTTGCCGTCGAGCGCGAGCACCCGGCCGTCCGGGGTGAGCACCAGCGGGTTCACCTCGGCCAGGGTCGCGTCCTCGTCGGTGAACATGGCCCACAGCCGCTCGGCGGCCAGGGCGGCGCCCTCTTCGGCCTCGGCCGGGATACGGCCGGCCCGGACGATCTCCAGCGCCTTGTCGTGGTCCACGCCGGTGAGCGGGTTGACCGGGATGCGGGCGATCGCGTCCGGGTTGGTGTGCGCCAGCTCCTCGATCTCCATGCCGCCGTCGACCGAGCAGATCGACAGGAAGGTGCGGTTGGCGCGGTCAAGCAGGAACGACAGGTAGTACTCGGACTTGATGTCCGTGGCCTCGGCGATCAGCACCCGGTGCACGGTGTGGCCCTTGATGTCCATGCCGATGATGCGCTGTGACTTCTCGAAGGCGTCGGCGGGGCTGTCGGCGAGCTTGACGCCCCCGGCCTTGCCGCGGCCGCCGGTCTTCACCTGTGCCTTGACGACTACTTGCGGGATGCCGTCCGCCGCGAACGCGGAGGTGATCTCCCGCGCCTCCTCGGCGGTGTTGGCGACCCTGTCTTTCGGCACCGGAACGCCGTACTCGGCGAAGAGTTCCTTTGCCTGATACTCGAACAGGTCCACTGGGGGGTCCGATCTCGGTCCGTTACTTGCGGTCTGGTTGCCGCCCGGTGACGTGCGGCGTCACAAGCAGCGTAGCCCGTGGCTGATTGCCAGCGCTGCCCAGGTTACCCGCGCGGGCATTGTTGTAATGGGACGTTCGTCACGCCGCGCGGACCGGGCGGTCCCGGCGCGCCTGCGTGCCTTTTGCCCGGTCCGTTGCGACGATGGCCATTGTGCGCGTAGTGCCGCCCCGCCTCGAGAGCTCGGCTGAGGACTCATCCGCGCCTGCCCTGTCGCCGCCCGGGCCGCCCATGGTGCCGACCCGGCCGATGCTGATGGCAGGCGGCGGCGCTGCCCTCGCCGCGGCTGGCGGCGGCCTGGCGGTGCTGGCCACGCTGACGCTCATCGGCTGGATTACCGCGCCGCACGTGGGACTGGGCGGCGGCCTGGTCGGGGCGCTGCGCTCGGCCGGGGTGCTGTGGCTGGTGGCGCACCACGTCGAGGTGACCGTGCACGGGGCGGGCCGGATCGGCCTGCTGCCGCTCGGCCTGGTACTGCTGCCCGCCGTACTCATCGAGCGCGCGGGCCGCTGGATGACGCACGAGGGCTACGTGACCAGGCTGCTGCAGGTCGGGCCGGCCGCGGTGTCGATCGCGCTGCCCTACGCGCTGTTCACCGGCGCGGTGGCGCTGGGCAGCAGCACCTCGGCGGCGGCGCCCTCACTGTGGCAGGCGGTGATGATGGGGTTCTTCATCGCGCTGCTCGCGAGCGGTTTCGGCGCGGCCCGCGGGCTGGCCCCGTGGCGCCGGCTGGCCGGGCGGGTGCCGGCCAGGACCCGGTCGATCATCCTCGGCATGGCGGCGGCCCTGGCGGTGCTCGCGGCCTGCGGCGCGATCCTGGGCGCGGCGTCGCTGGTGATCCACCTGGACGCCTACAAGACGGCGGTCGACAAGCTCAACCCGGGTATCGGCGGATCGGTGCTGCTGCTGCTGGCCAGCATCTGCTACCTGCCGAACTCGGTCATCTGGGGGGTCGCCTACCTGCTCGGGCCCGGCTTCTCGTTCGGCATCGGCACCGTCGCCTCACCGTCGGGCTCGGCCCTCGGCGCGGTCCCCGCCTTCCCGATGCTGGCCGGGCTGCCGGTGGACGCGCGGGCGGCGTTCCCGGCCTGGCTCGGCTTCTTCCTGCTGGCGCTGCCCTACCTGGCCGGGGCGCTGGCCGGGTTCATGACGGTGCGGATCGCGCCGACGCCGTCGCTGGAGGCGGCCCCGCTGTGGGGCCTGCTTACCGGCACGCTGGCGGCGGCGGTAGTGGGCCTCGCGGCCAGGTTCTCCGGCGGCCCGCTGGGGGCTGGCCGGCTCGCCTCAGTCGGCCCCTCGGCCGGTGAGGTCGCCCTGGTCGCCCTGCTCGAGGTCGGCGTCCCGGCCGCGCTGGCCGCGGGCGCGGCCAACTGGCTGATCATCCGCCGTCACGTCCGCCGCCTGGCCGCCACCAGGACCGTCCCCCCCGGCCCGCCGTCGTCCCGGGTCAGCGGCCCGCTGCCGGCGCTGATCGTGAACGAGGCGGACGACGCGGGCGGCCACCGCATTCACGTCAACCCGTGGGCCGACGAGCCCGAGACCGAGTAGCTCAGGCCAGCCGCCGGCCGCTAGCCGCCGAGCTGGGTGATCCTGGCGTTGATCGCGTGCTGTAGCTGGTCCTGGCAGGCCTGCTGGGCGGCCACCCCGCTGGCGCCGTTCATGCAGTTCGAGTACTGGTCGATCTGCGGGCCGAAGATGAGGAACCCGAGCAGCGCGAAGCCGCTGAACAGCACCCCGATCAGGCCGACCACCAGGCCCGCGGTCGCGCCGCGGGGCCTGCGGGTGCCGGCCCGCCGGGCCGCGCGCCGGGCCGAGACGGCGAGCGTGACCCCGGCCACCGCGACCGCCAGCGCCACCCCGGCGACCGCGGCGGCCCGCTGGACGTTGCCGATCAGCAGCATGGCCAGCAGGCTGAGCACCGCCAGGCACAGCCCCGCCATGGCGCGCTGCCGCAGCCGGGGGTCGGCCGGCGGGAGCTGCGGCCCGGACCCGGGCATGAGGAAGGGGGACCGCGCCGGCGTTTCCGGGGGCTGCGGGGATTCCGGCTGCGGCCGGTCGGTCAGTCTGGCCATGTCAAAAGCTATTGTTGCGCACCAGCTAGGGTTGTGCCATGAACGTGCGGCTGGTCGTGCTCGTCTCTGGCACCGGGACGAACCTTCAGGCCCTCGTCGACGCGTGCGCGGACCCCGGCTACGGGGCGTCCGTGGTCGCCGTCGGCGCGGACCGGGACGGCATCGCCGCCCTCGACCGGGCCCGGGCGGCCGGCCTCCCGGTCTTCGTCCGCAAGGTCGGCGACTTCCCGGCCCGGGACGCGTGGGACGAGGACCTCGCCCTGGCCTGCGCGGAGCACCAGCCGGACCTGATCGTCTGCGCGGGCTTCATGAAGCTGCTCGGCAAGGGGTTCCTGGCCCGCTTCGGCGGCCGCTGCCTCAACACGCACCCGGCCCTGCTGCCGTCCTTCCCCGGCATGCACGGGGTGCGGGACGCGCTCCGTTACGGGGTCAAGGTGACCGGCTGCACGGTGTTCCTGGTGGACGAGGGCGTGGACGCGGGCCCGGTGCTCGCCCAGGCGGCGGTGCCGGTCGGCGATGATGACGACGAGGACACCCTGCACGAGCGGATCAAGGTCGCCGAGCGCGCGCTGCTCGTCGACACGGTCGGCCGGATGGCCCGCGCGGGCTGGTCCGTCAGTGACGACAGGAAGGTAAGGATCGGCAAGTGACCCGGATTCCGATCAAGCGGGCCCTGATCAGCGTCTACGACAAGGGCGGGCTGGACGGGCTGGCCAAGGCCCTGCACGCGGCGGGCGCGGAGATCGTCTCGACCGGCTCCACCGCGGGCGCCATTGAAAGCGCGGGCATCCCGGTCACCCGGGTCGAGGACCTCACCGGCTTCCCCGAGTGCCTCGACGGCCGGGTCAAGACGCTGCACCCGCGGGTGCACGCGGGGCTGCTGGCCGACTCGGCCAGTGACGGCCACCGCCAGCAGCTAGCCGACCTCGGCATCGAGCCGTTCCAGCTCCTGGTCTCCAACCTGTACCCGTTCGAGCAGACGGTCGCGTCGGGGGCCGAGCCCGGCGAGATCATCGAGCAGATCGACATCGGCGGCCCCGCCATGGTCCGCGCGGCCGCCAAGAACCACGGCAGCGTGGCCGTGGTGACCAGCCCGGCCCAGTACGGCGACGTGCTGGCCGCGCTGGCCGACGGCGGCTTCGACCAGCAGCAGCGCCGCCGCCTGGCGGCCCAGGCCTACGCGCACACCGCCGCCTACGACGCCGCGGTGTCCTCCTGGTTCGCCGCCAGCTACGCCCCCGACGAGGTGGCCATCGAGACCGGCTGGCCGGACCTGGTCGCCCAGGTGTGGACCCGGTCCGACGCGCTCCGTTACGGCGAGAACCCGCACCAGAAGGCCGCCATTTACAAATCAGCATCAGCCCGAACGGGTGCGGCTGGCTCAGACCCCGGCATCGCGTCAGCCGAGGTGCTGCACGGCAAGGCCATGTCCTACAACAACTACGTCGACGCGGACTCGGCCCGCCGGGCGGCCTTCGACTTCGCGCAGCCGTGCGTGGCGATCATCAAGCACTCCAACCCGTGCGGCATCGCGGTCGGCACCAATATCGCCGCGGCGCATGCCAAGGCGCTCGCCTGTGACCCGCTGTCCGCCTACGGCGGCGTGGTGGCGGCCAACAGCGCGGTCACCGACGCGATGGCGATGCAGGTCATCGACGGGTTCGCCGAGGTGGTCATCGCGCCCGACTTCGACCCGGCGGCGGTGGACATCCTGACCAGGAAGTGGAAGAACATCCGGCTGCTGCGCTGCCCGCCGCCCCCGTGGGCAGCGGGGACGGCGGACAGGGGACGCCGCACCCGTTCGGGGGAAGCTGACTTTGAGTTCCGGCCGGTGACCGGGGGACTGCTGGCGCAGACCTGGGACCGGGCCGACGCGCCGGGCGACGACCCGGCCAACTGGGAGCTGAAGGCGGGGGAGGCAGCCGACATCGCGACGCTTTCCGACCTCGAGTTCGCCTGGCGGGCCTGCCGGGCCGTCAAGTCGAACGCGATCCTGCTGGCCAGTGACGGCGCGTCGGTCGGGGTGGGCATGGGACAGGTGAACCGGGTCGACTCGGCGCGGCTGGCGGTGGCACGGGCCGGGCACCGGGCGGCCGGCTCGGTGGGCGCGTCGGACGCGTTCTTCCCGTTCCCTGACGGCTTCGAGATCCTGGCCGAGGCCGGGGTGCGCGCGGTGGCCGAGCCGGGCGGCTCCATCCGGGACGAGCTGGTGGTGGAGGCCGCGCGGGCAGCCGGCATCACGCTCTACTTCACCGGCGTCCGGCACTTCTATCACTAGGGAGTGTGTTCATTGAGCGCGCAGATCCTTGACGGCAAGGCGACGGCGGCGGAGGTCAAGGCGGACCTGAAGGAGCGGGTGACGGCGCTGGCCGCCCGCGGGGTGGTGCCCGGCCTGGGCACGATCCTGGTCGGCGACGACCCCGGGTCGAAGTCCTACGTGGCGGGCAAGCACCGCGACTGCGCACAGGTGGGCATCGCCTCGATCCGCCGTGACCTGCCCGCTTCCGCCTCCCAGGCGCAGGTGGAGGAGGCGGTGGCGGAGCTGAACGCCGACCCGGCCTGCACCGGGTACATCGTGCAACTGCCGCTGCCGCCGGGGCTGGATGAGCTACGGGTGCTCAACCTGGTCGACCCGGCCAAGGACGCGGACGGCCTGCACCCGGTCAACCTGGGCAAGCTCGTGCTGAACGAGGAGGGACCACTGCCGTGCACGCCGCACGGCATCGTGGTGCTGTTGCGCCGGTACGGGGTGGAGCTGGCGGGGGCCGAGGTGACGGTGGTGGGCCGCGGCATCACGGTGGGCCGGGCGCTGGGGCTGCTGCTCACCCGCCGCTCGGAGAACTCCACCGTGACCCTGTGCCACACGGGGACCAAGGACCTCGCCGCGCATACCAGGAACGCCGACATCGTGGTGGTCGCCGCGGGCCGGGCCGGGCTGCTCACCGCCGACATGGTGAAGCCGGGCGCGGCCGTGCTCGACGTGGGCATCACCCGGACCGACGCGGGACTGGTGGGCGACGTCGCGCCGGACGTGGCCACGGTCGCCGGGTGGGTCGCGCCCAATCCGGGCGGGGTGGGGCCGATGACCCGGGCGATGCTGCTCGCTAATGTGGTGGAGACAGCCGAGCGGCGGTGATCCCAGGGGGAACGGCGCTACCGGCAAGTAACATAGACTCCCGGTACGGGAGTCGACTACGCGAAGAAGGGCAGTCGCCGGAATGAACATCGTCGTCTGCATGAAGCAGGTACCGGATACCGAGGTGGAGCGGTCGCTCGTGCCCGGCGACAACACGGTGGACCGGGCCGGGGCCGACGGGGTGATCAACTACCTCGACGAGTTCGCGATCGAGGAAGGCCTGAAGCTGCGCGAGGCCCACGGCGGTGAGGTGACGATCCTCACGATGGGCCCGGTGAAGGCGGCCGACTCGATCCGCAAGGCGCTGTCGATGGGGGCCGACAAGGCGGTCCACGTGATCGATGACGCGCTGGCCGGGTCGGACGCGGTCGCGTCGTCGCTGGCTATCGCGGAGGCGCTCAAGGTGGTGGGGTTCGACCTGGTGGTGTTCGGGTGCGAGTCGACGGACGCGCGGACCGGGCTGGTGCCGGCCATGGTGGCCGAGCGGCTCGGGGTCCCGCAGCTCACCCTGGCGGCGAAGGTCGACATCGCCGGCTCGGAGGTGACCATCCGGCGGGTGACCGATGACGGGGTGGCGACGGTGACCGGCTCGCTGCCGGCGGTGGTCTCGGTCAACGAGAAGATCAACGAGCCGCGCTACCCCACGTTCAAGGGCATCATGGCGGCCAAGAAGAAGCCGGTGCAGACGCTGACCCTGGCCGACATCTCGGTGCCGGCCGGCCAGGTCGGGCTGGCGAACGCGTGGTCCTGGGTGGATGACTTCGCCGCCCGCCCGCCGCGGCAGGCCGGCCAGGTAGTCAAGGACGAGGGCGACGGCGGGAACAAGGCGGCCGCGTTCCTGGCCGAGCGCAAGTTCATCTAGGGAAGGGGACTGGAGATGGCTGAGGTTCTGGTCCTCGCCGAGCGGGATGCTTCCGGCGAGCTGAAGAAGGTGACGCTGGAGCTGCTGACCGCGGCCCGGCGGGTCGGGGAGCCGTCGGTGGTCTGGCTCGGGCCGGGCGCCGAGGGGGCGCAGGCGCGGCTGGCGGAGTACGGGGCGGTGAAGGTCTACGCGGCTGACAGCGCGGACTTCGCCGGGTACGTGACCGCGCCCGCCGCCGAGCTGCTGGCGACGGCTGGTGGGTGAGAAGTCCCCGGCCGCGGTGCTGGTCGCGGGGACCAACGACGCGAAGGAGGCCGCGGCCCGGCTCGCGGTCAAGACCGGGTCGGGGGTGCTGACCGACGCGGTCAACGTGACCGCCGGGACGGCGGCAAGATCGTGGCCGAGCAGCCGAACTTCGGCGGCTCGGTCACCGTGCACTCCAGCGTCCGTACCGGGACGCCGATCATCGCGCTGCGGCCCGGCGCGGTCACCGCCGAGCCGTCGTCCGGGGCGGCGGCGGTCGAGGCGGTGGAGTTCAGCGCGTCGGACGAGGCGAGGCTGGCGAAGGTGACCGAGCGGGCGCCGGCGGAGAAGGGCGGGCGGCCGGACCTGTCGGAGGCGCAGATCGTGGTCTCGGGCGGGCGCGGCACCGGGTCGGAGGAGGGCTTCAAGATCATCGAGGAGCTCGCCGACAGCCTCGGGGCGGCGGTCGGGGCGTCCCGGGCGGTGGTCGACGCGGGCTGGTACCCGCACCAGTTCCAGGTCGGGCAGACCGGCAAGACCGTGTCCCCGCAGCTTTACCTGGCCGTCGGGATCAGCGGCGCGATCCAGCACCGGGCCGGGATGCAGACGTCGAAGACGATCGTCGCGGTCAACAAGGACGCCGAGGCCCCGATCTTCGAGATCGCCGACTACGGCATCGTCGGCGACCTGTTCACCGTCGTCCCCCAGCTCATCGACGACATCAACAAGCACAAGGGCTGAGGCGCCGCGATCTCGCCATGAGTACTAGCCCGGTCGTTTACCTTGACCACGCCGCCACCACGCCGATGCTGCCCGAGGCCATCGCCGCGATGACCGAGGAGCTGGCGCAGCTCGGCAACCCCTCGTCGCTGCACACCGCCGGGCGGCGGGCCCGGCGGGTGGTCGAGGAGTCGCGCGAGCAACTGGCCGAGGTGTTCGGCGCGCGGGCCAGTGAGGTGGTCTTCACCAGCGGCGGCACCGAGGCGGACAACCTGGCCGTCAAGGGCCTGTACTGGGCGCGGCGGGCCGCCGACCAGCGGCACCGCCGCATCTTCAGCACGCCGGTGGAGCACCACGCGGTGTTCGACTCGGTGCGCTGGCTGTGCGACGCCCAGGGCGCCCGGGCGAGCTGGCTCGCGGTGGACGCCCAGGGCCTGATCGGGGCGGACGTGCTGCGGGCGGCACTAGCGGCCGAGCCGTCCGGTGCGGCCCTGGTCAGCGTCATGTGGGCGAACAACGAGGTCGGCGCGGTGCAGCCGGTGGCGGCGCTGGCGGCGGTCGCGCACGAGTTCGGCGTGCCCTTCCACACCGACGCGGTGCAGGCGGCGGCGCAGCTCCCGCTCGACTTCGCCGCCTCCGGGGCCGATGCGATGACGGTGACCGCCCACAAGCTCGGCGGCCCGGTCGGGGCCGGCGCGCTGATCCTGGCCAAGGGCATCACCCCGGTCCCGGTGCTGCACGGCGGCGGGCAGGAGCGCGACATCCGTTCCGGCACCCTGGACGCGGCCGCCATCCGCGCCTTCGCGGTGGCGGCGGCGGCCAGCGCCGAGCGGCGCGAGCTGGAGACCAAGCGGGTCGCGGCGCTGCGCGACGACCTGATCCGCCAGGTACTGCTGGCGGTGCCGGACGCGCTGCTGAACGGCCCGCCGCCCGGCCCCGACCGGCTGCCGGGCAACGCGCACTTCTCCTTCCCCGGCTGCGAGGGCGACGCGCTGCTGCTGCTGCTCGACGCCCGCGGGATCGCCTGCTCCACCGGCTCCGCCTGCACCGCCGGGGTGGCCGAGCCGAGCCACGTGCTGCTGGCGATGGGCGCCGACGAGTCGCGCGCCCGCGGCTCGCTGCGCTTCTCCCTGGGCCACACCACCACCCAGGCCGACGTGGACCTGGTAGGAGCGGTCATCGGCGAGGCCGTCGGCCGCGCCCGCCGGGCGTCAGCGGCCTGAATTCCCGGCTGCGCCGGAGCGCGGATACCCTGAAAGGGTTATGGGTCTCCGGGTTCTTGCCGCCATGTCCGGCGGCGTCGATTCCGCTACCGCGGCGGCACGCGCGGCCGAGGCCGGCCACGAGGTGACCGGCGTCCATCTCGCGCTGTCCGAGAACCCCCAGTCCTACCGGACCGGGGCGCGCGGCTGCTGCACGATCGAGGACGCCCGCGACGCCCGCCGCGCCGCCGACGTGATCGGCATCCCGTTCTACGTCTGGGACATGGCCGCCCGCTTCGCCCGCGACGTGGTGGACGACTTCGTGGCCGAGTACGCGGCGGGCCGCACCCCCAACCCCTGCCTGCGCTGCAACGAGAAGATCAAGTTCGCGGCGGTGCTCGACCGGGCGCTCGCGCTCGGCTTCGACGCGGTCTGCACCGGCCACTACGCGCGGATCTCAGCCGACAATGCCCTGCTGCGGGCCGCTGACCCGGGCAAGGACCAGTCCTACGTGCTGGCGGTGCTGAACCGCGAGCAGATCGCGCACGCCATGTTCCCGCTGGGGGACACCCCGAAGTCTCTTGTCCGCGAAGAAGCCCAGGCCCGGGGCCTGCTAGTGGCGGACAAGCCGGACAGCCACGACGTCTGCTTCATCGCCGACGGCGACACCCGCGGCTTCCTGGCCAAGCGCCTCGGGACAGCGCCGGGCCCGGTCGTGGACGAGGACGGGACAGTCCTCGGCCACCATGAGGGCGCCTACGGCTACACCATCGGCCAGCGCAAGGGCCTGCACCTGGACCGGCCCGCGCCCGACGGCCGCCCCCGCTACGTGCTGTCGATCGAGCCGGTCGCCAACACGGTGACCGTCGGCCCGGCCGACGCCCTCGGCGTCCGCGAGATCACCGCCATCCGGCCGGTCTGGTCCGGCTGCGCGCCGCCGCTTTCGCCGGTCGAGTGCACCGTCCAGCTGCGCGCGCACGGTGAGGTCTACCCCTGCACCGCCCAGGTCTCCGGAGACGACCTGCACATTGTCCTGGCAGGCGAGGCCCGGGGGGTAGCGGCCGGGCAGGCGGCCGTGCTCTACGACGGCGACCGGGTGCTGGGCAGCGCCACGATCGCGGCGAAACATTGAGTTAACGTGTACCGGGCATTGGTATGACTGGTATGAGGCCTGAGATGGGTTTAGGCTGGTCATTGGTGCGGGGATAACTCTGGCCCCGGCGTCTATCGCCCGCCGGGGCCAGAGTCATCTGCGTCGGTCTTCACTTGGTTTGGGCGACGTGGCTAGTGCGGCAGTTCCCCGGCGGCGATGCGGGGGTCGTAGTGCTCGTACCGATACTGCAGAGACGGGCGAGCGTGGAACTTCGCCATGGGTGCACCTCCTGATGTCGTACTCACGGCGGAGTAGAGAAACCCGGCTCCGAACAGATCTCTTAGGACCTAGTCGGGGTCGGGTCCCCCATCCCAATGTCGATTATGTCGATCACGAGCTAAGTTGTCACCCATCCATTTCGCAGCGTGATTACTGGATAGACGCTAGAAAACCAGTGTGGCGGGTGAGACGAAATTTTTACCGTGACTTTTGGCTGCCGTGGTCGGCGCGTCAAGCTACTGGTCTCCGTAGAGGTGCCTGTTCAGCTCAGGCGGCCGAGTCGCTTCCGGGCAGGATTGGGTGTAATAGTTCATGACTGCGACAATTCGGAGGCCGGAGGCCGCTGTCAGCGGGCGGGCGTAGTGCGGGTGCCTGCGGGCATCGAAGAAGATCAGGTGGCCGGCCTGCGGCCTGATGACATTGCAGTCACGCTCGACCGCGGCTACGTCCGCCGCTGTGGCGTCGTTCGCCACCACCAGCTCGCCCTCGTCCGAATGGTCGGAACAGAACAGCAGGCCGGTCATCGGATTGGAGTCAACGTGACACTCAAACCGCATTGTCGTGCCCCGCTGAACGTTAAGCACGATGCCGTAGCGCTCGTCGCCGGCCGCCGTCACCGGTTCTGGCGATACTTCCCGGGCGAGATCGAGGAACTGGTCGCGGTATGCGCGGTAAAGCCAGGGTAGCCTCTCCCGCACCTGGTCGGCGTGGACCCGGCCCCGGGAGATGTAGCGAACCCCTGCTGCTTCGCGCGACAGGACTGGCGTGCGCGGGAAGTGATGAAAGTCGGCGCTAATGGCTGCCGCGCGTACCGCCTGCTGCCAGTTCGGGGGCAGGCAGCCCCCAATGTCGAACGTGGTCCAGTGAAATCTTGGTTGCATGACGGCTGGCCCCGGCGTCTATCGCTCGCCGGGGCCAGGGTCATTTGCTGCGGATTTCACCTGTCCGAGCCCAAGCGCCGACGCGGCTAAGCGACGATGCGGGGGTCGTAGTGCTCGTACCGATACTGCAGAGACGGGCGAGCATGGAACTTCGCCATGGGTGCACCTCCTGATGTCGTACTCACGGCAGAGTAGAGAAACCCGGCACCGATCAGCTCCCTTTAGGACCTAGTCGGGGTCGAGTCCCCCATCCCAATGCTGATTATGTCGATCGTGGGCAAAAATGTCATCTACCCTTTTTCGCGACATGACGACTAGGCGGGTTGTACGTCTCTCAGGAGGCCTCTGAGGGCAGAGATTTTATCGAAGGCCAACTCCATTGCCGTGAAGACTGCTGGTGTCGACCTTTCTCGCTAGTTGGTCCGCGCGCTCCAGGTCAGGCACCAACGCCATTTGGCGGTCCAGAAACCGGGTTGAGGCTCGAGCACGATCGCCAGGAAAGGCAGCAGAGCCGGCGCCGCGAGGATCAGGCCCGTCCAGTGGAGTCCAAGCCGGACGCCGAGGGTGCCATCGAGCAGCGAGGCGAATGGCTTGCTGCCTGCCCAGGCGATTGCCCAGACGGCCATGACAGCGGCGGTCTTCTCGGGCCCTGCCTGTTCAGCGAGCACTGCCCGCGTCACTGAGTTGGCAATCAGGCAGCTCGCCCCCGCACCCAGTGCGGCGACGATGCCGAACCACATAGTGGGCGCGTGTACAAACAGCAGCATGAACAGGGACAGCGCGGCTATCGCGGTCGCCGCGAGCCGCATTGTCGGCCGGTGCCTCGAGGGACGGCAGGAGCCGAGCACGGTGCCTGCGCCGAGTGCTGCGATGAAGTAGCTCGACATCGCGGCCGGCATGTGCAGGTGCTGGGCGAGGGCGGGACCGAGCACCAGAATCGGGTCATCGGCCAGGGTGACCGCGGCCACCATGAGGAGCAGCAGCAGGATCCGGCGGTCGCTGAAGGCGATGCGGAAGCCGTCTCGGACGCGGGAGCGCACCTCCGGCTCGGGCTCGGCGTGTAGGTGAACCCGAAGCAAGATCACGCTGAAGATAATGAAGGAGAGCGCGTTGGCCGCAAACGCCCAGGCCAGGTTCATCCCGGCTAGGCCCAGGCCGACGATCACGGCTGGCGCTACCGCTCGCCCAAGGTTATAGGAGACTGTATCCATCGCATACGCGGGCTGCAGTTTGTCCCGCGGCACCAGTCGCTGCACGGTGACGTTGCGCGCCGGCAGCGCGAAGGTAAAGGCCAGGCCGCTCGCCAGCGCTCCAAGGGCCAGGTCCCAAGCGGTTAGGGCACCGCAGAGCGCGAATGCCGCAAGCGAAGCCGCTACCACGGCTGAGACGACCTGAGTTGCCAGTAGGGTGCGGCGGCTGCCGAACTTATCGGCTGCGACCCCCGCCCACGGGCCGAGCAGCAACGGGCTAGTGAACTGCGCAAAGGTAACGAGGCCGACAGTAAAGACGGAATGCGCTAGCTGGTACGCCAGCAGGACCTGGGCGCTGTTCTGCAGCCAGGTGCCGAAGTCGGAAGTGACGCTGCCAATGAAGTACCCGCGGAAACCGTGGTTGCCGTGCAGCATGTCCCACGGGGTGCGGCGTCGTACTTGGCCCCCAATACTAATGCCCAATTTTTCACGGAACTTCGCAACATCTACACGGAACTTCCCAGCATGAAGATGCGCCGCTGTTTGCATGGGCTCTTCATGCACGGGCGGCGTCAGTCGTGGTGACACGAGACGTCCTCGTCATTGCATAGGGTAGCCGGACCGTGCTGGCCGGCTGTCTGAGTTGATGGCCTAACAGCTGGTGCGATGGATGAGCCGCCTGGATCGCAGGCGTGTTTCTGCCTGGTTATTTTGATCGACTGGATGGGTTGTTGTCACGTAGGGGTGGCACATTGGGTCCAACATTGACGATGAGCTGGTTACGGTCGACTGGAAATACGGTGATCGTCAGCCGCATGGGCTTATTGTCTTGGTCGAAGGCGACCCGGGAGGCGGTGAAGACCGCCGCGTTGTGCCCGATGCCGAAGAAGGACTGCTCATCCTCGTCGGCTAGCCTGCCGGTGATCCAGTCGCGATAGCCCGACTGCCGGATACCGATCTCGTCGGCCAGGTAACGCACGGCGCCAACCTCGATATCCCGTGCCATAAGGAGCGCGGTCGCACCCTTTTCGATGAACTCCATCAGGTACAGCGTGGTCTGCCGAGACCATGGGACACCGTCGATAAAGCGGTTCTGTGACCGGCTGACCACTTGCACGCCCGGCTCGATGTCGAGCAGTGCGGCATGTTCAGGCGCCGCGGGCACGACTTCCACCTTGGGTACTGAGCTAGTTGGCTCGCGGTGGTTACTGCGCACCTCTGACAGGTAGGCGGCGGTCTCGCCGCCGCCGAACCCAGTCTTCGCGTCAGCCGTGAGCACCGTGACGAACGGATCTAGTCGTCTGGCCACGAACGTACCCTGGCCCGGCCTAGACTCAAGCAGCCCCTCGTCGGTTAGCCGTCTGATGGCCTCCCTCACCGTGTTGCGGGATGCCTCGTACTTGGTGCTCAGCTCGCCTTCGGTCGGCAGCTTGTCGTTGGGCGCCAGCTCGCCAGTGGTGATCTTGTCGCGCAGGTCGTCCGCGATGTGCCGGTACATCGGCTGGTTCTGTGGCATCGGGCTCCTCCATCTATACCAACAACCCTGATGATTCTGTCTGGCAGGGTCACCGGAATATTCCGTGCTGTCTGGTTTATACCCGCATGTCCGTGGTACAACCCAGTTGACAGGTTGGTATGGGTCCAATGCTCTGGATCGTCAGAAGCATCGGGTTGAGTCTAGCAGGATGGCTGTCCCAATGTGCAGGGACCTCCCGGGCTATACCCGTTGGTCTAACTATCCAAGCCTCATGATCGATCTGGCCTGTCGGCAACCGGGGAAACACCCCGCGGGCGGCCGCGGAGGAAGCAGGGAAGCCAGCCATGTTGGCCGTTTTCATCGTTCTAGGGCTCATCACGATCATCTCGGGGACGCTCATCGGCGCGTACCTCAGGCTCTGTAGCGCGATCACGCGGGAAGACCGCAGGCGCCACTCGGTCCGATACGACGCCCCGAGCCACAGCGCCCAGGCCGCCAGGGACCTGGTTGGCATCAGCTCGTCACGCTGGGAGGACTAGCCGGTCAATCAGCGGGCAGCGCCAGCTGATTGACCGCGAACCGGTTTCGGTCGCCGGCGTACACGCCGACAACCGAGTACAGCGGTCGTGGCCCGCTATCGTCGGCCATGGCTGCTGTACGGATTAGCTCGATGACGTAGGGCCCTTCACCCTCGGTGGGGAAGGCAAAAAACCTTCGCTCCTCGTCAGTCGGTCGGCGGGGCAGGAAGTAGAACGAGGCGCTGGTTGGCTGGAGGTTGAGGGTCTCGCGCAGGTAGGCGCCGAGTCCCTGGGACAGGTCCTCGGCCATCAGCAGCCGGTGGGCGCCCTGGTCGAACAGCGACCGCGGGCACCAGACGTCCTGCAGCTTCCACGGCATGTCGTCAAGGAACCACTCCTGGCGCCGGACGATCATCGGCGTGCCGACGGTCACGTCCAGCCGTCCGGCCATCTCAGGGGTGGCTGCCCGGAGGCTGACGGTCGGTGGCAGGACCCGCGGGGCTCGCCCGCTGGCATTGGCTTGCTCTATCGCGACTGCGTCGCCCCAGTCCAGGGAGTTGACGAACGGCACGATGCGGATCCGGGCGAACCAGCCCTGGCCAGGCCTGGTCTCCACCAAGCCCTCGTCCTTGAGCTTCTTGATCGCGTCGAGCACGGTGTTCCGCGAAGCCTTGTAGCGGTCCCTGAGTTCGATGACGCTCGGCAGCTGCCCGCCAGGCTTGATGTCGCGCGAACGTATCTGCCCTCTCAGGTCCTCCGCGATCTGCGCGTACGTCGCGACAGTCATTGTCGCCTCCTTATGGCCTGCGCCGCGCCTTGATGACAGTGGTATCCGCCGGCGAGACGCCTTAGATGGAACATCTGGACGGTATCTACGCATGGTTTGCCAGGGCTTGTCCCCATCGACCATTACGGTCCTGATGGCCATGTCATACCGATGACCCTGATCGTACCTCAAAAAGGGTCATTTGGTTTGATGGTATGGGTGGTTTCATGCCATACATACCAGGGAATCCTCTTGTTCAGTACGAAGGTACAAAGGTCCGGATCGACAGCGTGGTCGCCAGCGGGTTCCCCGGCCGGACGAAGGCTAAGCACCTGGCCACACCGGCCAGGTCGGGTACTGCGGGAACCTAGCGGAGGCCCCCATGAAAGTCAGCTTCGTCGAACAACTAACGGCAGTGACTATCTTCTTCGTCTTCTTCATGGGGGTGACCTGCGGAATCGTCGGCGCCGCCGCCTACGGGTCAGTACTCGAGGACGGCGAGCGCAGCCTGTTCGCGGTCGCACCTGACGCGCTCAGCACGGGCGCCCGGCTAATTTTCGGACTCTTCCGGCTGGACGACGGCTCCCTGGAGCGGATGCTGCGTCCCGGCAGCCGGCCGCCAGCGGCCGGGGATGAGCGCCGGGACGACGACCCCGGCGCCCAGCGGAAGGACCCGCGACGGTGACCGGCTTCGAGCTGGTGGCCAGTGTCATCGGCATCTTCTTCGTCGCCGGAATCGCGATGGGCTTCCTGATCGTGGCGGTCTTGCCCCGGCGCCGCGGCCGCCGTTACATGAACGGCGGCCCCTGGCAGGAGCTCCCGCCTCGCAGTGACCATGATGACGACGAGCGTCCGCCGCCCTCCCCGTGGCCGGGGGCCTAATGTCGGGCCCCCGGGCTGTCCGGCAGGTTGCCGAAGTTGTACCTGAACTGGTTGCGGTCCGCTGGGTACAGGGTCACCGTGACCCGGATCGCGGTGCCGTTAGCAGTGAAGCCGGTGCGGTAGATCAGGAACATGGCCGCATTGTGCGGCAGGCCAAAGCGGGTCGACTCGTCGTCCTTGGCCGGGCGCGCGGTAATCCAGTCCTCGTAGCGGACTTGCTTGAGTCCGACAGTTGACTCTAGGTACCGAAGGGTGCCTTCGCGGATACTCTCGACCCGTAGCAAGCGGTCGGCGCCCTCCGCGGCCCACTGGCGAGGGTAGTAAGAAGCCTGAACTGACCACAGGTTCCCGTCTATGTAGCGGTTCTGGGTCCTGGAGATGATCTCGGTGCCTGGTGGGATGCGCAGCAGGGCGGCAACTTCAGCCGGGCATTCCGTCGACGAGACCACTGCCAACGGCTCCGGTCGGCCTTCACGATTCTGCTTCTCAACCTGCTCAGGGTAGGCCCGGTCTTCTTCGCCCTCATCGCCTAGCTGCGGCGAGAGGTCGGTCACGAACGGGTCGAGCACCTTGGTGACGAAAGTTCCCTTCCCGGGTCTGGCCTCGACCAGGTGCAGCTCCGTCAGCCGCTGGATGGCGTCCCGCACGGTGTTCCGCGACGCGTCGTACTTTGCGCGCAACTCGTGCTCGGTCGGCAGCTGACTTCCCGGTTGCAGCACTCCCGAGTCGATCTGCCGGCGCAGATCGTCGGCGATCCGCAGGTAGACCGGTTGCCTAGCCACCGTGATGCCTCCTGACGACGTTGCCTGGTCTCTATCCGCCTGTAGCGGTGCAACCCAGGTGGGTAGTTGGTATGGGTCTGGCGCATTGAATCATACCTACGGTCTGGAGGATGCCGAATGGAAATGTCTGGCCGGGCGACTAAGCTCGACCACGTGGCCGAAAAGCAAGCTTTCCCCTGGGGTCCAGGGACCGCGACCGGGATCGGGTCGATGCCGGGCGAGAACCCCATCGAGGCGGCCCGGGTGGTCGCGGGGGAGCTGCCCGACCTGCCGTTCCTGGCCGAGCTGCCCGGGCGCGGGCCGGGGGCGGACATCACCGGGCGGACCGCGGCGCTGCTGGTGGAGATCCCGGTTGAGCTGGCCGGGCCGCGCGGCTGGCGGATCGCCGAGCGGCCGGGGATAGACCTGCGCCGCGCCCGCTCGCTGCTGTCGTCGGACCTGGACGCGATGGAGGAAGCGCTCGACGGCTACGCCGGGCCGGTCAAGCTGCAGCTGGCCGGGCCGTGGACGCTGGCCGCGACGATTGAGCAGCCGCGCTCGCTCAACGCGGCGCTAGCAGACCCCGGGCTGGTCGCCGACCTCACCTCCTCGCTCGCCGAAGGGGTCGCCGCGCACGTGGCGGAGGTCGCCAAGCGGCTACCGCGGGCGACCGTGCTGGTGCAGCTGGACGAGCCGCTGCTGCCGGCCGTGCTGCACGGGGCGGTGCCGACGCCGAGCGGGCTGTCCCGGGTCCGCGTGGTCGAGGAGGAGGTGGCGCGGGACAGGCTGCACGAGGTGCTGGCCGCCACGGGAAAATACACGCTGGTGCATTGCTGCTCATCCCACCTCCCGTTCGGGATAATCGTCAGCGCTGGGGCCGATGCTGTCTCGTTCGACCCCAGCCAGCTGCGACGGGGGGATTTCGACGGGTTCGCCGAGGCGGCCGAGGCGGGGGCGGGGCTGCTGGTCGGGGCACTGCCGACGACCGGGCCGCGGGAAGCCGGGACAGCAGGCGAGCAGGGGGCTCGCCGGTCCGGGCGGGACCCGCGCACCCGGCCGGTGCCCGCCGACACCGCCGGGATCGTCCGCGACCTGTGGCGGAAGATGGACCTCCCGGCCGCCGCGTGCGCGCGGCAGGTGGTGATCACGCCGGCCTGCGGGCTGGCCGGGTCGACGCCCGCCCAGGCACGGGACGCGCTGCGCTGGTGCCGGGAGGCGGCCCGGGTGCTGCCGGAGATGATGGAGGAGCTGTCCTAGATGGAGCTGGAAGCGGCGCGGCAGACCCACGCGGAGCTGAGCGAGCGGCTGCTTGAGGCGCAGTACCGCTACCACGTGCTGGACTCGCCGACGATCTCGGACGGCGAGTACGACGCGGGCATCAAGACGCTGAACGAGATCGAGGAGCAGTATCCCGAGCTGCGCACGCCGGACTCGGCCACGCAGCGGGTCGGCGGCATGATCTCCACCCTGTTCACCCCCGTGACCCACCTGGAGCGGCTGCTCAGCCTGGACAACGTGTTCTCCCGCGAGGAGTTCTCGGCCTGGGCGGACCGGGCCGCCAAGCTGGGCGGGACCGGGCCGTACCTGTGCGAGCTGAAGATCGACGGGCTCGCCATCGACCTGGTGTACGAGCGGGGCCGGCTCACCAGCGCCGCCACCCGGGGAGACGGGCGGACCGGCGAGGACGTCACGCTCAACGTGAAGACGATCAGCTCGATCCCGGACCGGCTGACCGGGGACGACGTGCCCGAGCTGGTCGAGGTGCGGGGCGAGGTGTTCCTGCCGGAGGCAGCCTTCGAGCGGCTGAACGAGTCACTGCAGGAGGCGGGCAAGCCCGCCTTCGCCAACCCGCGCAACGCGGCGGCGGGCTCACTGCGGCAGAAGGACCCCCGGGTCACCGCGTCGCGCGCGCTGGACGCGATCGTGCACGGCATCGGCCGGGTGACCGGCTCGGCTGACGGGAGCGGGGCCGGCCGCGACGGCGGCATCTCGGGGTCGGCCGCCGGGCCGAGCGAGGAAGGCCACCTGGAAGGGGCACCGGACACCCAGTCCGGCTGGTACCAGCGGCTGGCGGCCTGGGGGCTGCCGGTCAGCGACCGGTTCAAGGTCGTCGACGACCTGGCCGAGGTCACCGCTTACATCGACTACTACGCCGACCCCGGGCACCGGCACGAGCCGGCCTATGAGATCGACGGCGTGGTGGTCAAGATCGACCCGATCGCGGTCCAGCAGGCGATGGGCGCGACCAGCCGCGCGCCGCGCTGGGCGATCGCCTACAAGTACCCGCCGGAGGAGGTGACCACCAGGCTGCTCGACATCCGGGTGAACGTCGGCCGGACCGGGCGGGTCACCCCCTACGCGGTGATGGCGCCGGTCAAGGTGAGCGGCTCGACGGTGGACCGCGCCACCCTGCACAACGAGGACGAGGTCAAGCGCAAGGGGGTGCTGATCGGCGACATGGTGGTGCTGCGCAAGGCGGGCGAGGTCATCCCCGAGGTGGTCGGGCCGGTGGCCGACCTGCGCACCGGGGACGAGCGGGAGTTCCCGTTCCCGCGCGCCTGCCCGGAGTGCGGCACGCCGCTCGGCCGGGAGGAGGACGAGGTCGACTGGCGCTGCCCCAATACCCGGGCCTGCCCCGCGCAGCTGCGCGAGCGGCTGTTCTACCTCTCGTCGCGCAGCGCGCTCGACATTGAGGCGCTCGGTTACGAGGCGGTCGTCGCGCTGCTCGGCGACGGCCTGGTGGGCGACGAGGGCGACCTGTTCGACCTGACCGACGAGAAGCTGGCGGACAGCCCGTTCTTCGTGAACAAGGCGGGCGGCCTCAAGCTGGTCGCGCACGCGCTGCTGGTCAACCTGGACGAGGCGAAGACCCGGCCGCTGTGGCGGATCCTGGTGGCGCTGTCCATCCGGCACGTCGGGCCGACGGCGGCCCGGGCGCTGGCCGACGCGTTCGGCTCGCTTGACGCGATCGCGGCCGCGTCGCCGGACGCCCTCGCCATCGTGGAGGGGGTCGGGCCGACGATCGCCGCCTCGGTGGTCGAGTGGTTCACGGTCGACTGGCACCGGGCGATCGTGGAGAAGTGGCGGGCGTCCGGCGTGCAGCTGGAAACCCCTGGCTTCGACCCGTCCGCGGCGGCCGGGCGGCTGCTGGCCGGCGTCACCGTGGTGATCACCGGGACGCTGCCCACTTACAGCCGGGACGAGGCGGCCGAGGCGGTCCGCGCGGCCGGCGGCAAGGTGTCCGCCTCGGTGTCGAAGAAGACCACCTTCGTGGTCGCGGGGGAGAGCGCCGGCTCCAAGTACGACAAGGCGGTCGAGCTCGGCATCACCATCCTCGACGAGCCCGCCTTCAAGCGGCTGCTCGAAGGCGGGCCCGACGCGGTGACGGCGGGCTAGGCCAGCCGCTGGAGGATCAGCTCCCGCACCCGGGCGGCGTCGGCCTGGCCCCGGGTGGCCTTCATGACCGAACCGACGAGCACGCCGGCCGCCTGGGGCTTGCCGCCGCGGATCTTCGCCGCTACGTCCGGGTTGGCCGCGATGGCGTCGTCGATCGCGCTCGTCAGGGCGGAGTCGTCGCTGACGACGGCCAGGCCGCGGGCGGCCACGATCTCGTCCGGGGTGCCTTCCTCGTCGAGCACCGCGTCGATGACCTGGCGGGCCAGCCGGTCGTTGAGCGTGCCCGCCGCCACCAGGGCGGCCACCCGGGCCACGTCAGCCGGGGTGATCGACAGCTCGGATACCTCGATGCCGGCGTCGTTGGCCCGGCGGGCGAGCTCGCCCAGCCACCACTTGCGGGCGTCGGCCGGTGACGCGCCTTCGGCCACCGTCGCCTCCACCGCGTCCAGCGCCCCCGCGTTGCGCAGGGCCTCGAACTCCAGCTCGGACAGTGACCAGGCCTCGATCAGCCGGGCCCGGCGGGCTGACGGCAGCTCGGGCAGTGACGCCCCGATGGTCTTCACCCAGTCCGCGTCCGGTGCCACCGGCACCAGGTCGGGCTCGGGGAAGTAGCGGTAGTCCTGGGCCTCTTCCTTGGACCGGCCGGAGGTGGTCACCCCGGAGTCCTCGTGGAAGTGGCGGGTCTCCTGGCGGATCCGGCCGCCCTCGTCGAGTACCCCGGCCTGGCGCTCGACCTCGGAGCGGACCGCCCGCTCGACCGAGCGCAGCGAGTTCACGTTCTTGGTCTCGGTCCTGGTGCCCCAGGCGCCTGACCCGATGAGGCTGATCGACGTGTTCACGTCGCAGCGCATCGAGCCTTCCTCCATCCGCACGTCGGACACGCCGAGCGTGCGCAGCACGTCGCGCAGCTCGGTGACGTAGGCGCGGGCGACCTCGGGGGCGAGGAAGCCGGTGCCGGGCACCGGCTTGGTGACGATCTCGACCAGCGGGATGCCCGCCCGGTTGTAGTCGACCAGCGAGTACTCGGCTCCCTGGATGCGCCCGGTGGCCCCGCCGACGTGCAGCGACTTGCCGGTGTCTTCCTCCAGGTGGACCCGCTCGATGCCGACCCGCACGGTCTTGCCGCCGACCGCCACGTCCAGGTAGCCCTCGGTGCAGAGCGGCTCGTCGTACTGGGAGACCTGGAAGTTCTTCGGCATGTCGGGGTAGAAGTAGTTCTTCCGGGCGAACCGGCACCAGGACGCGATCGAGCAGTTCAGCGCCAGGCCGATCTTGATCGCGTACTCGATGGCGCGGGCGTTGACCACCGGCAGCGAGCCGGGCAGGCCGAGGCAGACCGGGCAGGTCTGCGTGTTCGGCTCGGTCCCGAACGTGGTGGTGCAGCCGCAGAACATCTTGGTGACCGTGCCCAGCTCGACGTGCGTCTCGAGCCCGAAGACGGGCTCGTACTTCTGCAGCGCCGCCTCGTACGTGACCGTCATCGCGCCAGTCCCCTCGCCTCGTCGAGCAGCGGGTGCCCCCACCGCTCGGTGAACGCTCCCTCGACCGCCGCGGCCACCCGGTAAAGCCGGTCGTCGGCCAGCGGCGGCGCCATCACCTGCAGGCCGACCGGCAGCCCGTCCTCGGCCGCCAGGCCGCAGGGCACCGAGATGGCCGCGTTGCCCGCCAGGTCGGTCGGGATCGTGCACAGGTCGGCCAGGTACATCGCCATCGGGTCGTCGGCGCGCTCGCCGATCGGGAACGCGGTGGTCGGGGTGACCGGCGAGATCAGCACGTCGACCTGGCCGAAGGCCGCGTCGAAGTCCCTGATGATCAGCGTCCGCACCTGCTGCGCCTTGCCGTAGTAGGCGTCGTAGTAGCCGCTGGACAGGGCGTAGGCGCCGAGCATGATGCGGCGCTTCACCTCGGGGCCGAACCCGGCCGCCCGGGAGGTCGCCATGACCTCCTCGGCCGAGCCGTGCCCGTCCCGCAGCCCGTACCGCATGCCGTCGAACCGGGCCAGGTTGGACGACGCCTCGCTCGGCGCGATCAGGTAGTAGGCGGGCAGCGCGTACTTGAAGTGGGGGCAGCTGATCTCGGTCACCTTGGCGCCAAGCGACTCGAGCAGCTCGACCGCCTCGGTGAACCTGGCCATCACGCCGGGCTGGTAGCCGTCGCCGGAGAACTCGCTGACGATGCCGATCCGCAGCCCGGCCACGTCGCCGTGCCTGGCCGCCTCGACCACCGGCGGCACCGGGGCGTCGATCGAGGTGGAGTCCATCGGGTCGTGCCCGGACATGGCCGCGTGCAGCAGCGCGGTGTCGAGCACGGTGCGGCCGAACGGGCCCGGGGTGTCGAGGGACGACGCGAACGCGACGACGCCGTAGCGCGAGCTGCCGCCGTAGGTCGGCTTGGTGCCGACGATCCCGCAGACCGAGGCCGGCTGGCGGATCGAGCCGCCGGTGTCGGTGCCAAGCGCCAGCGGTGCCTCGTAGGCGGCAACGGCGGCGGCCGAGCCGCCCGAGGAGCCGCCCGGCACCTTGGCCAGGTCCCAGGGGTTGTGCGACGGCCCGTAGCCGGAGTTCTCGGTGGAGGAGCCCATCGCGAACTCGTCCATGTTGGTCTTGCCGATCAGCACCGCGCCCGCGGCGCGCAGCCGGCTGGTCACCGTGGACTCGTACGGCGGCCGCCAGCCCTCGAGGATCTTCGACCCGCAGGTGGTCGGCATCCCGACGGTGGTGAACAGGTCCTTGACCGCGACCGGGACGCCGGCCAGCGGGCCGAGCGGCTCGCCCGCCGCCCGCCGCTGGTCGACCGCGCGGGCCTGGGCCAGCGAGTCGTCCCGGTTCACGTGCAGGAACGCCCGCACCTGGCCGTCGACCGCGGCGATCCGGTCCAGGTGCTCGCGGGTGATCTCCTCGGCCGACGCCTCGCCCGCGGTTACCGCGGCGGCCAGCTCGGCCGCCGTCTTTCTAGTCAGCTCGCTCATCGGTAGTGCCTCACTCCTCGACCAGGATCCGCGGCACCTTGAACCGCTGCAGCTCGACCGCGGGCGCGCCGGACAGCGCCTGCTCCGGGGTCAGGCAGGGCACCGGCACGTCGGCCCGGTACACGTTGACCAGGCCGGTCGCGTGCGTGGTGGGCGGGATGCCGTCCGCCGCGACCTCTTGCACCTGCGCGACCGACGCGATGATCTGGTCGAGCTGCGGGGCAAGGTGGTCAAGCTCCTCGTCGCTGAGCGCGAGCCGGGACAGCCGGGCCAGGTGAGCGACCTCGTCGCGGGTTATCGGCATGGCCCCATCCTAGGGCTGATGACGCGGCAACTAGTAAGCGTTTGCCGCCGTGGCCCGCTGTTCCGGCACCTCCCGCCCCCGGCTGGGCCTACCTGGCCTTCGGCTGGGGCTGCACCGCCACCGTGTCGTGCATCCAGGCCCAGATCACCTGGGACGCGGCCGGGAAGCTGCCCGGTGGCCGCGGGTAGCTGTGCACCCCGGTGGAGTAAGCGGCGAAGGTGACGGTCGCGCCGTTCTTGCAGTTGGTCCAGGTGGTAAGGGTCAGCTGCTGTTCCTTCGACGTCTCGGTCTCGGTCGTGCAGCCGTCCTGGTAGCGGAGGATGTTGTTCTGCACCAGGGCGGACGGCGCCTCACGGAAGTGGCCCCGCTCGCCTGTGTACCACGGTGTATCGGTGTCGTCGGTCGACGCCACCTGGAGGATCTTCACCGGCGTGGTGATGTTGCACCACGGCATCGGGTCGCCCTTCACCGCCGCGTAGCCGTCGAACAGGGTGGGGTCCTTGCAGGCGATGGTGTAGGTCAGCCGGGCGCCGTTGCTGTAGCCCATCAGGTAGATCGGCCGGGTGTTCCCGGGGTCGATCTTCTTGACCAGCTCCTTGATGAACCCGAGGTCGTCGACCGTGGCGTCAGCGGCCCAGGAGCAGCAGCCGATCGCGTTCCAGGACTCCCGGTAGGCGACCGGGTACACCACCTCGGCGTCGCCCGCGGTCACGTAGGAGGTGAGCTGGTCCCGGCCGATCTCCTGCGCCTGGGTGGCGTTCAGGCCGGACAGCGCCACGATGATCGGCGCGTCGGCGGCCAGGGCGGTCTTGGCCGGGGTGAGCGTAGCGTAGGCCCGCGTCATGCCGCCGACCTGGATCGAGGAAAGCACCGTGCTCATCGACCGGTTCTCGTAGGTGCTGATCCGCTGCCCGGTGTACACCCCGGCGGCGGCGACCACGGCCACCACCGCGGCGGTCAGGGCCAGCCGCTGGGGGACGTGCCGGGCCCCGGCGGCGACCAGGTCTTCGACCTGGTCCAGCGTCCGGTCGATCGCCAGGCCGGCCTTCGTCCGCCGGGTGCGCCACTCGCGCCCGGTCAGCGGCAGGCTGAGCGGCGTCCGCCGCATCGTCGACGCGATCAGCCAGGAGATGGCGTAGATCAGCGGCACCGCGACGAGCAGCAGGATGAGGACCTCGAGGCTGGAGTGCGGCAGCCGGTGCAGGTCGCCCACCAGCCCGTGCCCCGGCCCCAGGAAGCTCGCCCCCGCGACCAGCAGCAGCACCTGGAGCACGAGGGGATGGGCCAGGTAGATGCCGAACGAGCTGGCTGAGCCGGCCGCGGCGAATTTCCTGCCCGGCGCGCCGCGGTCGCTCCACAGCAGCCCGAAGCCGAGCAGGGCCCAGCCGAAGGCCAGCGCCTCGAAGATGACGACCGGCTGGAAGACCGCGCTGGCGTTGGCCGGGGTGGCGTTGAATACCTCGGTCTCGATCAGGAAGACGCCGAGGCCGACGGCCAGCCCGGCCGCCGCCACCGCGGCCGCCCGCCAGCCGCTGCGCAGGTGACGGCGGGTGAAGGTGCACAGCGCGGCGAAGTGCCAGCCGGCCAGCGCGCCCGCCACCACGTAGAAGACGTAGGTGGTGATCCAGTTGCCGGTCGCGGCGCCGCCGAGGAACTGGGCCAGCAGGTGGCCGTTCTCGCCCCGCCAGATCTTGTAGTGCAGCGCGATGGTGAGCCACCCCTGGTAGGCGAGGGCGGCGGCGAACAGCCAGGCGTGGTACCGCTCGGTCTTCCGCAGCACCCAGCGGATCAGCGGGAACAGCAGGTAGATCTGCATGCTGACGAGCAGGAAGTACAGGTGGTAGCGGGCGCCGGCGTGCTGCAGGTCGGCCGCGAACGCGTCCGGGAAGGCGCCGCGGGCCTTGCCGTTGGCGGCGTAGTAGATCGCCGACCAGGCGATGTAGGCGGGCAGCACCAGGTAGAACCGGCGCCACCAGAACCTCCCGGACTTGAGGCGGTCCCGCTGGCCGTAGTTGTAGGTCAGCACGAGCGCGGTAAGCAGCAGGAACAGCTCGCGGCTGGTGTGGAAGACGGTGGTGACGGCGCCGATGCTCATGGTGACGGTGCCGCCGGCGAAAGCCAGCGTGTGCACGCTCACCACGAACACCATGATGATCAGCCGGATCGCGTCGAACGCGACGATGTGCGGCCGCGACCGTCCCCCCGCCGCGCTGGCCGGCGCGGACGGGGCCGGCCCCGGCTGGCTCGCTTCGGAAAGGGCGGAACTCACTGCGCCGCTGTCGCCGGCTGGGCTGGCACCGCTTCCTTCAGCAGTCGCCGCGAGATCTTCCCCGTCGGCCCCAGCGGCATCTCGTCGAGCAGCCAGAACTCGCTGGGCTGCTTGTGCCGCGGCAGCCACTGCGAGCAGGCCGCGCGCAGCTCCGCCTCGACCCGGACCGCGTCGGCGGCCGCGTCGGGCACCACGTACGCCACCGGGCGCTCGCCGAGCACGTCGTCGGTCGCGCCGATGACCGCCGCCGAGCGCACCCCGGGCTGTGCGAGCAGGATCTCCTCGATCTCGCGGGGGTAGATCTTCTCCCCGCCCCGGTTGATCACGTCGTCGGACCGGCCGACCAGGAACAGGTAGCCGTCTCGGTCGAGGTACCCCAGGTCGCTGGTGTCCAGCCAGCCGTCGGCGTCGATCACGCCCGGCCGGCCGCCGGAGGCGTACGCGGTGATCACGCCCGCGCCCCGGATCAGTACCCGGCCGACCTGGCCCGGTTCGGCCACCCCGCCGTCGGTGGCGGCGACGCGGACCTCGGAGCCGGCCGGCTTCCCGGCCGAGCCGGGCTTGCGCGGCCCGTCGAGCGGGTTGGCGGTGATCATGCTGGCTGCCTCGGTCATCCCGTAGGTCTCGATGACGGGCACGCCGACGGCCTGCTCGAACCGCTCGAGCGAGGCGAGCGGGAGCGGGGCCGAGGCCGACCGGACGAAGCGGAGCGTGGCCGGCGGCTCGGCGGGCGGGTCCATGGACAGGATCGAGATGATGGCCGGCACGGCGTTGATCCAGGTGACGCCGCGGTCGCGGATGATGTCCCAGAACCCGCGACGGCTGAACTTGCGGTCGACCGCCAGGTACGCGCCGGCCCGCAAGGTGGCGAGCAGCCCGACGACCTCGGCGTTGACGTGAAACAGGGGCAGCGAGCAGTAGCCCCGGTCGGACCGGGTGAGCCGGTGGGCGTCGACCACGCTGAGCGCCGTGTGGGCGAGCTGCTCGTCCGGCAGCAGGATCCCCTTGGGCGTTCCGGTGGTACCGCTGGTGCTCAGGAAGATGCCGCCGCCCGCGGTGCCGGCGGTCACCGGCGACTGGTCGAAAGCGGTGATACCGAACGGGTGCGTGCCTTCGCCCCCGGTGCCGGCAATGACAGTGCCGCCAGTGACCGCGTCGTGGCCGGTGACCATGCCGCCCGGCTGGGCCAGGCTGATGACGCGGGCGATGTCGGAGTCGGGCGCGCCGGGGTCGAGCGGTACGGCGACCCGGCCGCTGGCGATGAGCGCGACCAGGGCGGTGGCGTAGCTGAGCGGGTCGCCGAGCCTGACGTTGACCCGGGCCCCGGCCGGCAGCCCGGCCTGGTCGAGGTGGTGCCCGGTCGCCCGGACGACGTCCAGCAGGCCCGCGTAGGTCAGCGTCGCCTGGCCGCGGGCGTCCGCCAGGTACACGTCGTCACCGTGCCGGCCGGCGGCCTCTTCAATCCATTGGCGTATCACGGCTAGTACATCATCCGGGCGTCGTTGTAGTGCTTGAACTCGAGCAGGTTGCCGGACGGGTCGACCAGCACGAAGGTCTGGTGCTCCTCCACCAGGCCCTCGAACCGCCGCGAGATGTCCTGGTAGAACGGGATCTTCCTGGTCACCGCGCAGGCGTGCAGGGCCTCGAAGTCGGCCGCCGCGCGGAACGTGACCCCGAAGTGCCGCGGGTAGAGGCTCTCCGGCGCGGCAGGCTCGCCCGCGACCAGGTGGCACACCACCTGGTCGCCGAAGAAGTCGAGGGTGATCCGGTCGGCGTACCGCCGGGCCAGCTTGCACCCCAGCCTGGTCACGTAGAAGTCCTGCGCCTCATCCAGGTCGTGGGCCGGGATGGCGAGGTGGAAGACGTCGGTGGTGGTTCGCACGGTCCTGCCTAACTGGTCTGGCTGCGTAACTGGTCTGGTTACTCGAAGACGGTCAGGGTGTCGGCCCGGAGCCCGAGCCGCAGCGTCTCCAGGCCGACGACACCCTGGGCGGGCACGTTGCCGAGGTTCACGTTGGGGCCGATCCGGGTGATCAGGTGGGCCTGCAGGGCGGTGGTCGGCGCCTCGAAGAGCAGGTTGTCGATGCCGATGCCGGCCGACAGCACGTCCTCGATCAGCCCGTAGCGCAGCTCGCCGTCGGGGCGGCAGATGCCGGAGGAGCCGCTCTCCCGTGCCTCCAGGGTGACGACGGAGGCCCCGGCGTCCAGGTCCTCCCTGATCGAGGCGACCCACTCGCTCGGCGGCAGCATCTCCGAGCGGCCGGGGTCCTTGAAGCCCACCTCGGACACAACCGTGAAGTCGGGCGCGAGTTTACGGATGTAACCGGCCTTCTCGGCGTTGGACATCTCGATCGTCCCGTTGGACACCTCGACGTGCCGGCACGCGTGCTCCTCGCAGAAGCGCCGGTAGTCGTCGAACCGGTTCTGCAGCACGAACTTCTCGAACAGCGTGCCGCCGAGGTAGTAGTCGATGCCGTGGCTGTCGAGCACGGCGATCTTTTCCGGCAGGCAGTTGGTGACCACTGAGGTTCCCCAGCCGAACTTCACGAAGTCGGTGTACTCGGCCCCCAGCGCGATAAGGTCGCTGAACAGGCCAAGCGGGATGCCGCCGTCGATCACCATGGTCAGCCCGCTGGTGCGGGGCTTGGTCGGCCGTGCGGGTAGGCTGAGGGTGGTGTTGTTCATCGATCTCCTCCTCGGGTTTGGGTACCGAACTCGGGAATCCGGACGATGGCGGCGTTGTCCACCGGTCGCCAGGTCATCTGGTCCACGGGAACGCCGTGGATGTAGGCATCGAGCACCCGTACGGTGCCGCCGTGCGCGATGACGAGCACGTCCCCGCTGGTTACGGGGCCCGCGGCGGCTACGCTAGCGGCTAGCTGGTCACAGAACGTGGCGACTCGCAGGTACAGGTCGCGAACTGACTCGCCGTTTTGCGGCCGCCTGTCGGGGTCGATGACCAGGCCGTCGGCCAGTCCGGTGACCGCAGGGCCGATGAGGGCGTGCGGCCTGCCCTCGTGCACGCCGAGTGACCGCTCGCGCAGCCGCCGGTCGGGCTGCACCGGCAGCCCGAGCACTGCCGCGAACGCGGCCGCGGTCTGCTGCGCGCGGCGCAGGTCGCTGGCGTAGATCGCGCGCACCGGCCGGTAGCCGAACTGAGCGGCGGCGCTGGACGCCTGGCGCAGCCCGCGCTCGGTCAGCTCGGCCTCGTCGTTGTGCCCCTGGGCGAGGCCGGCCGTGTTCCAGGTCGACTCGCCGTGCCGCACCAGCCACAGGGCCGGGGCGGTGCCCTCGCGGGCAAGCCCGGTCACCGAGGGTGACAATGTGGTTGCGGTTGACAGGCTGCTCGGAGACATGTACCGAGCCTGACCAGCGACAGTTAAAAGTTCCTTAAAAATGTAACAGGCCTCAGGTAACTGTCAGCATTCCCACAGGCTCTGTTGGTTCACTCTAAGTGTGCAGCAACAGGAGTCGCGGGTTCAGGGAAACGACGCGCGGTCACGGGTGCTGGTGGTGGACGACGACCGCGACCTGCGGGACTCGGTCGGCCGCGCCCTCGGTTACGCGGGCTACTCGGTCACCACGGCCGCCAACGGGGCCGACGCCCTGTCCGCGGTGACGCACGCCCCGGTTGACCTGATCATCCTGGACGTGCTGATGCCGATGCTGAACGGGCTTGATACCTGCCGGGCGCTGCGCGGCCGCGGTGTCGCCACCCCGGTGCTGGTGCTGACCGCGCGGGACGCGATCGACGACCGGGTGGCCGGGCTGGAGGCGGGGGCCGACGACTACCTGGTCAAGCCGTTCGCGCTGCGCGAGCTGATGGCCCGGGTCAACGCGCTGCTGCGGCGTACCAGGCCGCCCCGCGACCTGCTCGGCTACGCCGACCTCACGCTCGACCTGACCGCTCGCGCGGTCACCCGGGGCGAGGCGGCGCTCAGCCTCACCAAGATCGAGTTCGCCCTGCTCGAGCTGCTGGTGCGCAACGCCGAGCAGGTGCTGAGCTACGACGTGATCACCGACCGGGTGTGGGGCTACGGCGAGGCGCCCGCCTCGAACGCGCTGCAGGTCTTCGTGGCGCTGCTGCGCCGGAAGCTGGAGGCCGACGGGCGGTCCCGGCTGTTGTACAACGTGCGCGGGATCGGCTACGTGCTGCGGGCAGGCGGATGAGGGACGATCCCCGCGGCTTCCGCCCGCGCGGGCCGCGGCTCACCCTGCAGTCCCGGTTCACCCTGGTCGCGGCGGGCGCGGTGGCGGCGGTCGCGCTCGCGATCACCGCCGTCGCCTTCCTCGCGGTCCGGACGGACCTGGAGAACCAGGTCCGGGCCGAGGTCGCCGCCCGGGCCGCCAGCGTGGTGCACGAGGCTCGCCAGTTCCATGGGCACATCCCGGACCGCTGGGTTCCGCCGCACTCGTCGGGGTTCGGGGTGCCCACCTACACCCAGCTCATCACCTCATCGGGGGTGGTCTGGGCCCCGCCGGGTGACGCCGGGCTGCTCACCCCGAGCGAGGCGGCGATCGACGTGGCGGCCGGCCAGGCGGCTCAGTTCTACGCGGTCGCCCAGGTCAACGGGACCAGGGCGATGGTGCTGACCGCCCCGGTCGCCCCCGGGGTCGCGCTGCAGGTGGCCGAGCCGCTTACGTCCACCGACCAGGAGGTGACTAAGGTCGGCGCGACGCTGGCGCTGCTCAGCGCGCTCGGCGTGCTGGTCGCCAGCCTGCTCGGCTGGGCGGTCGCGCGCACCGGGCTGGCCCCGGTCACCCGGCTGGCACGGGTGGCCGAGGAGGTCTCGCTGACCGGCGACGCGGGGCGGCGGGTTGAAGTGGGCCGCCGCGACGAGCTCGGCCGGCTCGCCGCGACCTTCAACGCCATGCTGGGTGCGCTGCAGCGTTCCCTCGACGCCCAGCGGCGGCTGGTCAGCGATGCCAGCCATGAGCTGCGCACGCCGCTCGCCAGCCTGCGGATCAACGCGGACGTGCTGTCGGAGAACCCGGGCCTGCCCGCGGCCGACCGCCAGGAGGTGCTCGCCCGGGTCACCGACCAGGTGGCTGAGCTGAGCCGCCTGGTGGCAAGCGTGACCGACCTGGCCCGGGGCGAGCCGCCGCCCGCCGACCGGTTCCCGGTGCACCTGAACGCGGTCGCCGCGGACGCGCTCGAGGCGGCCCGGCGTGACTGGCCGAAGACGGACTTCACGGTCGAGCTGGCCGGGGGCATCGTCGACGGCAGTGCCGACCGGCTGCGCGTCGCGCTGAAGAACCTGCTCGACAACGCGGTCAAGTTCGGGCCGCCGCAGGGCCCGGTGGAGGTACGGGTGACCGGTGGCGAGATCACCGTGCGGGATCACGGGCCGGGCATCGCGGAGGTGGACCTGCCGTTCGTCTTCGACCGCTTCTACCGCGCCGACTCGACCCGCTCGGCCCCCGGCTCGGGCCTCGGCCTGGCGGTGGTGCGCGAGGTCGCCGCCAGCCACGGCGGCGCGGTCGCGGCGGAGCCGGCCCCGCGCGGCGGCACGGTGATGCGGCTGACCTTGCCCGCCCGCTCGTTAGGGCAGCGGTGCCAGCGCCTGCCGGGTGAAGAAGGACCAGATGACCTGGGACGCGGCCGGCTTGCTGCCCGGCGGCCGGGGGAAGGAGTGCACCCCGGCCCGCCACAGCGCGAGGGCCAGGAGCTTGCGGTTACCGCAGCTTGTCCAGGTGGTCACCACGGTGCTGCCGTAGCGCGCCGCGGCTGACCTGGCGGTGCACTTCTCGGCCGCGTGCAGCTGGGCCATCAGGGTGGTCACCGGCTCCACCCCCTTCAGGCCGTGGTCCCCCGGCTGGTAGGGGATCTCCGGGTCGTTGAATGAGGCGAGCTGGATGAGGTTCACCGGCCTGGGCGGCGCGCAGCTAGGGGTCGGCACTCCCTTGACCATCGCGTAGCCGGTGAACAGGCCGGGGTCGGTACAGGCGACCCGGTAGGCGAGCCGGGCGCCGTTGCTGTAGCCGACCACGAAGACGTACCGCTTGCCGCCCGGGTTCACCTTGGCCACAAGCGCCTTGAGGAAGGCCAGGTCGTCGACCTGGTGGGTGCTCGCGTAGCCGCAGCAGCCGCCCGCGTTCCACGACATGCCGACCGCCACCGGGTAGACGACCTCCGCCTTCCCGGCGGTGGCGTAGGGCAGCAGCTGGTCCCGGCTCTCCTCCTGGGCGACGGTCGAGCCGTAGCCGGACAGCATGACGATGACCGGGGCCGACTTGGGCAGCGCGGTGACCGGCGCGAAGACCACGTAGCTGCGCGTGCGCCCGCCCGCCGTCAGCGAGTACGTCCTGGTGCTGACGGCGGCCCGGGCAGCGCGCGCGCTGGCGGTGGACGCCGCCGCCTGGCCGGCCTGCCGGATGCTGCTGGCCGGGTCAGGGCTGGCACTGGCGGCGTTGGCAATCCCGGCGATGACGTGGAGGGAAGCGAACCCGACGGTGCCGAGCGCGACCACCGCGGCCGCGACCAGCAATGCGATTCTCCTCATGACCTGCCTTCGTCGATGGTCTTCGATCGGTATGCCTCGCGGCAGCACGCTAGCCGATTACTCGCTGTCGCGGGGCGGCGGCGCGACAATCACCATCAGTAATTGCTAGTCATGCGACCGTGACGGCGGGGCGCTGATCGCATAGGTTCGTTGGCCATGACCCCCCAGGAAGCCCGGGCGCTCGTCGCCGCGCAGCCCGCGGCCCGCGAGCAATGGCTGACCGAGACGGTCGAAGGCTTGCAGGCGCAGGCAGTGTGGCTAGCCGGCTCCATGGGCCGTGGGCAGGCCGACGAGTGGAGCGACGTTGACCTGATCGTGGTCGGCGGGTCGCCGGACCTCAGCAACGCCCTGGTCGCCACGGACAATCCCGGGAACGGCCCGGCCGGCGGCGGCTACGTCGGAGCGTTGTATGACATCGGTCCGCTGACGCTGTGGGCCGACTGGTACGTGTGGCCTTCGCGCGAGCCGGTACCGAGTGACGCCCGCCTGTTGCGCGGGCGAGGCAACCAGGGAACCCGCGACCTGAGTGAGTCACTTAACCGCATCGGCCGTGGCCGTCCGCGTCCGCACCCGGACGAAAACGCCTTCGCCCTGGCGATGCTGCCCCTCGCGGCGAAGTTCGTCGCCCGGGGCGAGAACGACAAGGCCGTATCGATGGCTGTCATGCTCGGCGCGCCACCGGGCACGGGCGCGCTCAACGGCCTGCGCGTGGTTCTCTCCGCGGTCAGGGGACATGACAAGACCCGCATCCTGGTCGACCGCTACCTGCAGGTTGTTGAAGCGCTCGTCCCCAGTTAGTGGCATTATTACGAAACTTCTTGGCTCGCCTACGTGGCCGGAGTGGCTGCATGTCACCCGCACGGGGGCATGCCCGCCCGTTGAGCGGGCCGTTGGCCGCGATGAGTTCGGATCGACTCGGCTAGGGCAGCGCGGAACGCCGCCAGCCGCCGGGGGCCGGGTGGACCGGTGTGCGCAGCAGCCGGGCGGGCGCGTTCCAGTTGGGCCGGGCCGGCGCCCGCTGTGCCGCCGTGGCCGCCCGTGACCGGGCGGCGGCGACCGCGGCCAGCGCGGCCACCAGGGCCGCGATTTCCTCGGCGGTGGCGTCGCCGCGGACTACCCGCAGGTAAGGGACGCGGGCCTCAGCCACGGGACTTGCCGACTCCGATGCCGAACTCGCGGTGCACCCGGGCCCAGAAGGCGTCCCGCAGCCACTCGCGGGCTTCCTGGTAGGGACGCAGCGACTGGCCGAGCTCCTTCTCCGCCTCGACCAGCAGTTCCTTGTCGATGACGGGCGGCAGGATCGGGCCGGGCAGCAGGTCGCGGATGTTGTCCGCGCCCCGGGTGAGGATCCACTTGTGCGCGACGTGCTCGCCGGCCTCTTCCACGTGCCGCCGGTCCGGGCCCAGCCGGGGCATCGCGCCGCTCTGGGTGATGTGCGGCATCGGGCCGGTGTGCGAGTTGCGGCCGCCGAGCTGCACCGGCGGGCGCGGCCGGGGGCTGGGCGGCGGGGGCTGCTGCTCGCCGAAGAGCTGGGCCGGGGACGGCACGACGGGCTGGGAGTCGGTCCGCGACGTGTCGGTGACCGGGTTCTTGGTGAAGTACGGCCGGACGAACGCGGAGTCGAGCACGTCCACCGTGTCAGATTCCCAGACCAGGCGCTCGGCCTGGTTGGTGCCGTAGGGCGGCTCGATGCCCCACAGGTGGACCCGGACGCCGTAGGCCTGGGCGGCCTCGACCGCCGGCACCATGTCCTCGTCCCCTGCGATCAGCACCGCGTCGGTGATCGCCCGGTGCCGGGCGAGGGCTTCCATGTCGGCCCGGATGTTGGCGTCCACGCCCTTCTGCTGGCCGCGGGCGTTCAGGTTGCCGAGCCTGAGCTTCACCCAGGCCATCTGGGCGACGACGCGCTGGTCGATGGTGGGCACCCGGTCGCGGGCGGCGTCGTACCAGTAGACGCGGAGCAGCTCACCGCGGAACAGCTCGTCCGCGTGCTTGGTGACCGCCTGGATGAGCCCGACCGCGTCGACCCGGTAGTCACGCCGCGCGCTGGTGCCGAAGAGGAGCTCGCCTGCGGCCGCGTAGATATACCCGACGTCTACCATGACCGCATATCTGGCGAGGACGGGCATCGGGGCGGCGAATTCGCTCATCGTTACGACTCTAGGGCAGGTTGGACCCTGCGCGTGCCACTTGCCGCGGGATTGCGGACGCGAAAACGGGCAAGCTGGTCAGCGTGCTATGCCGGAAAGGTTAACGTCGCTCGGAGGTTGGCTTTACGCCGTGGTGGTTAGGCTCACGTCGTGACTTCCATTGTGAGTGGCGTGGCGGACGGACCGGCCGGGAGCGGCCGGGTACGCGATACGGCCGAGCTGCCCGGGCCCATGCGCCGGGATGTCCGGTTGCTGGGTGAGGTGCTGGGTGAGGTGATCAGCGAGTCGGACGGCCCCGGGCTGCTGGCCGACGTGGAGCGGCTGCGGCACGCGGTGATCACCGCCCGCTCGGCCGCCGACCGGGGATCGGCCGAGGCGGCGGCGGCCGGCGACGAGATCACCGCGCTGGTCTCGGGCTGGTCCTGGGAGCGGGCGGAGCTGGTGGCGCGCGCCTTCACCGTCTACTTCCACCTGGTCAACCTGGCCGAGGAGCAGCAGCGGGTGCGGACCCTGCAGCTTCGTGACTCCGGTGACCGGCCGCCCCGCGAGTCGTTCGCGGCCGCGGTGGCCCAGCTCACCGCCGAGAGCGGCGAGCAGCACCTGGCCGGGCTGCTGGGCGGGCTGCGGGTGCACCCGGTGTTCACCGCGCACCCGACCGAGGCCCGCCGCCGGGCGGTGGTCGCGTCCCTGCGCCGGGTCAACGGGCTGCTCACCTCGGTTGACGACCACCGGGCGGGGGCGGCGCAGCAGGCCGAGGACCGCCGGCGGCTGCGCGAGGAGGTCGACCTGCTGTGGCGCACCGCCCAGCTCCGGGTCGCCGGGATGACGCCCGCGGACGAGGTGCGCTCGGTGATGACCGCGTTCGACGAGACGCTGTTCCGGCTGGTGCCCCAGGTGTACCGGGCGCTCGACCAGGTGCTGCTCGGCGCGTCGAGCGGCGCCGCCCCGTCCCCGGTGCCGCCGTTCATGCGGTTCGGCTCCTGGGTGGGCGGCGACCGGGACGGCAACCCGAACGTCACCGCCACGGTGACCCGGGAGGCGGCGGTGATCCAGGCCGAGCACGCGCTGCGCGGCCTGGAGGCGGCCTGCGGCCGGATCGCCCGGGCGCTGACCGTGTACCAGGAGTCGGCGCCGCCGTCGGCCGAGCTGCGCCGGGCGCTGGCGGCCGCGGCGGCCGACCAGCCCGAGCTGCTGGCCGAGATCACCGCCCGCTCGCCCGGTGAGCCGTACCGCGGCTACCTGCTGTACGCGGCGGAGCGGCTGGCCGCCACCCGGACCAGGAACGTGGACCTGGCCTACGGCTCGGCGGCCGAGTTCATCGCCGACCTGCGGCTGGTGCAGTCGTCGCTGGCCGCCGCCGGGGCGGTGCGGCAGGCCTACGGTGAGCTGCAGCACCTGTTGTGGCAGGCCGAGACGTTCGGCTTCCACCTGGCCGGGCTTGAGGTGCGCCAGCACTCCCGGGTGCACGCCCAGGCGCTGGCCGAGCTGCGGGCGGGCGGCGCGCGGTCGCCGATGACCGAGGAAGTGCTCGAGACCATCCGGGTGATGGCCTGGATCCAGCGCCGCTACGGGACCGACGCCTGCCGCCGCTACGTCATCTCGTTCACCACCTCGGCGCAGGACATCGCGACGGTCTACGAGCTGGCGGGCTTCGCCTTCCCGGACGGGGACGGCCCGGTGCTCGACGTGGTGCCGCTGTTCGAGAGCGGCGAGGACCTGGCCAACGCGCCGTCGGTGCTGACCGGGATGCTGGCCATCCCGGCGGTGACCGAGCGGCTGGCGGCGACCGGGCGCCAGCTCGAGGTGATGCTGGGCTACTCGGACTCGGCCAAGGAGCTCGGGCCTGCCTCAGCGACCCTGCGGCTGTTCGACGCGCAGGCGGAGCTGGCCAACTGGGCGGTGCAGCACGACGTGCGGCTGACCCTGTTCCACGGCCGGGGCGGCGCGATCGGCCGCGGCGGCGGCCCGGCCGGGCGCGCGGTGCTGGCCCAGGCGCCCGGCTCGGTCGACGGCCGCCTCAAGGTGACCGAGCAGGGCGAGGTGATCTTCGCCCGCTACGGGCGGCCCGCGATCGGGCTGCGCCACCTGGAGCAGGTCACCTCGGCGGTGCTGCTGGCGTCATCGCCGACGGTCGGTGACCGCAATGCCACCGCCGCGGGCGCCTTCCAGAGCGTGGCCGCCGCCATTGACGACGCGGCCAGGCAGGCGTTCCGGGCGCTGGTTGAGTCGGACCGGTTCGCCGAGTGGTTCGCCGCCGTCAGCCCGCTTGAGGAGATCGGCGGGCTGCGGCTGGGCTCACGGCCGTCCCGCCGCGGGCACGGCGGCGGGCCGCTCGGCCTGGAGGACCTGCGGGCGATCCCGTGGGTGTTCGCCTGGGCGCAGACCAGGCTGAACCTGCCCGGCTGGTACGGGCTCGGCAGCGGCCTGGCGGCGGCCGCGTGGAGCGGCGGCTATCCCCCGGGGGAGCGACCCCCCGTACTCCCCGATGCGCGCCCGATGGCTGACGCCATCGTATCGGGCGCGCCGGCCGGGGACTCGGACGGCGACATCCCGGGCGAGGGGCTGGCGGAGCTGCGCCGCGCCTACCGGGAGTGGCCGCTGCTGGCCGCGCTGCTCGATAACGCGGAGATGTCGCTGGCGAAGACCGACCGCGAGATCGCCGCCCGCTACCTGGCGCTGGGCGGCAGGCCTGACCTGACCGGGCGGGTGCTGGCCGAGTACGACCTCACCCGGCGCCTGGTGCTCGCCGTCACCGGGCACGACCGGCTGGTCGCCGACCGCCCGGTGCTGTCCCGGGCCATCGTGCTGCGCGACCCGTACGTGGACGCGCTGTCCTACCTGCAGCTGCGCGCCCTGTCGGCCGCCCGGGCCGACGATGCCCCCGAGGAGGAGCGGGCCACCCTCGGCCGCCTGCTGCTGCTGACCGTCAGCGGTATCGCGGCCGGCCTGCAGAACACCGGCTGACCAGCCGAGATGGGTTAGCGGGTGAGGGTAAGCGGCACCCGTTCGGGATCATGGGTGTCGAAGCAGGGGAAGCGGGCGGTGAGCTCCTCGCCCGCCGCCAGCCGGGCGACCGCCTGCTCGCTGCGCGCGTCTTCCGGCGTGTAGACCACCATCCGCGTGCCGGGCACGGCGGTGACCGCGAAGCTGGTCGACCGGGTGGTGATCATGCCAAGCGTCGGGTGCCGGAACCGCTTGGTGTAGCTGGACGGCTGGGCGACGTCGTGCTCGGCCCAGGCGGCGGCGAAGGCCGGGCTGAGCGCTTCCAGCCGCCGGATGAAGTGCGTCCAGGCGGGGTCGCCGACGTGCCTGCCGTAGGACACCCGTAGCTGGGCGACCAGCGCGTCGCAGTACGCGCCCTGCTCCGGCAGCGGGCTGCAGCAGGCCGGGGTGGTGAGCGAGGAGAGCAGGGTGTTGCGCTCGCCCGGCGGCGCCGCGACCACCCGGGGGAAGATGGCCGCGTAGATCTGGTTCCAGGCCAGCAGGTCGAAGCGCTCGCTGGTCACGTTGGCCGGGTACGGCATCGCGTCCAGGATCTGCTGCACCGTGTCAGGCAGCGGGCACGCGGTGCACTCCGGCGGGGTCGCTCCGGCTACCCCGGGTACCTCGGCCAGCCGGAACAGGTGGCCGCGCTCGACCGCGTCCAGCCGCAGGGTGCGGGCGATCGCGTCGAGCACCTGGACGCTGGCGTTGATCGGCCGTCCTTGCTCCAGCCAGGTGTACCAGGTCACGCCGACCCCGGCCAGCTGCGCCAGCTCCTCGCGGCGCAGCCCGGCGGTGCGGCGGCGGCTGCCGGGCAGCAGGCCGACCTCCTCCGGGCTGATCCGCTCCCGGCGGCTGCGCAGGAACGCGGCCAGCTCGGTGCGGCGGGCGCTGCTGATCGTCGCGGTGCTCACCCTTGCCATCCTCCCGTATCGGCGGCCTGCCTGCCAGGTGGTGGTAGTACCAGGATAACCAGGCTCTTGGTACCAGAATAAGATGCCCGGCAGGCTAACAGTCATGACAGAACTCACTGAGAGCGTCAGCCCGGACCTCGCCGGGCGGACAGGGCGGGCCGGGCGGACCGGACAGCCCCGGGTGGCGGCGCCTGGCGTCGCGCTCGCCATCGTGCTGGCCGGCCAGATGATGGCCGTGATCGACGTCAACATCGTTAACGTGGCGGTGCCCGCGATGCACGCCACGCTGGGCGCGTCCGGGGCCGGGCTGCAGCTCATCGTGGCCGGCTACACCATCGCCTACGCGGTCCTGCTGGTCACCGGGGCCCGGCTGGGCGACATCCTGGGGCACCGGCGGGTGTACCTGAGCGGGGTGGCGCTGTTCACCCTCGCCTCGCTCGGCTGCGGCCTCGCCCCGGGGACCGGCTGGCTCATCGGGCTGCGGTTCGTCCAGGGAGTCGGCGCGGCGGTGATGATCCCGCAGGTGCTGAGCCTCATCCAGCGCAGCTACACCGCCCCGGGGCCGCGGGCGCGGGCGATGGGCCTGTACGCGACCGTCATCTCCGGCGGCGCGGTGCTCGGCCAGGTGCTGGGCGGGGTGCTGGTCAGCGCGAACCTGTTCGGCAGCTCCTGGCGGGCGGTGTTCCTGGTCAACGTGCCGGTCGGGCTGCTGGTGCTGGCAGCGGGGACGCTGCTGCCGGCTGGCCGGTTCGACGGGGTGCGCAAGCTTGACCTGCCCGGACTGGCGGTGCTCACCCCGGCCGCGCTGGCGTTCGTGCTGCCGCTGGTGCTCGGCCAGCCGCTCGGCTGGCCCGCCTGGGGGTGGGTGCTGCTGGGGGCCGCGGTGCTGCTGTTCGGCCTGCTCGGCGTGGTGGAGAGCCGGGTGGCGGCGCGCGGCGGCCAGCCGATCCTGCCGCGCGCGCTGCTCGGCCTGCCCGGCATGGCGGCGGGCCTCGGCGGCCTGTTCGCGTCGATGGCGATCTTCGGCGGCTGGCTGTTCAGCCTGGCGCTGCAGCTACAGGACGGGCGGGGGGAGTCGGCGCTGCGGGCGGGGCTCACCTTCGTGCCCTGCGGGGTCGCGTTCGCGCTGGTCAGCCTCAACTGGCGGCGGCTGCCCGCGCGGTACCACGGGGCCCTGGTGGCGGGCGGGTTCGTGGTCAACGCGGCCGGGCTGCTGTGGGGCGGCCTGCTACTGCACGGCGGCGGTGACGGCGGCGTCTGGCTCTACCTGGCCCTGGCGGTCTCCGGCGGGGGCATGGCGGGCTCGTTCGGCGCGCTGATGGCCCGGGTGGTGTCCGGGGTGCCGGTGTCGCTGGCGGCCGACGCCAGCGGGGTCATGGTGACCGTGGTCCAGCTCGGCGCGGTGGTCGGCATCGCCTCGTTCGGCGCGCTGTACCTGAACCAGGCCGGTCCGCTGCCGTCGGCCGGGCACCCCGGGGGCGCGTTCGCGCTCGCGTCGGGGCACGCCTACCTGGTGGTATCGGTCGCGCTGGCGGCGCTGGCGGTCGCCGGGACCGGGCTGGCGCTGATCCACGGGCGGGCCTCCGCCCGCGCGGCCGCCCGGGGGTAGGCTGCACTGCGTGAGCAGGACACACCGGCTTGACCTTGACGACCAGACGCTGCGCGAGTGGGACGCGGTGGTGCTCGATTCCGGACCGGACGGGATCGTGCTCGACCGGTCCGCGTTCTACCCGGGCGGCGGCGGCCAGCCGCCGGACCACGGCGTGCTGCTGTGGGGCGGCGTGCAGACCCGGATCACCGACGCGCGCAAGACCGCCGATGACCTGTACCTGGTGCCGGCCGAGGGCGACCCGGTGCCGGGACCGGGTACCACCGTGCGCGGTGCGGTCGAGGACGGCCGGCGCACCGCGCTGATGCGCACCCACTCCGGGCTGCACGTGCTCTGCGGGGTGGTGTTCCGTGACTTCGGCGCGCTGGTAACCGGCGGCAACATGGAGCCGCTGACCGCGCGGATGGACTTCAACCTGGACGCGGTGCCGCCCGGCTTCAAGGAGACGGTCGAGGCGGCCGTCAACGCCGAGCTGCGGCTTGACCGGCGGATCGAGGTGCGCTCGCTGCCCCGGGCGGCCGCGTTCGAGATCCCCGACATCATCAGGACCGCCACCAACCTGGTGCCGGCCGAGGTCAAGGAGGTCCGCATCGTCGACATCGTCGGCCTCGACCAGCAGGCTGACGGCGGCACCCACGTGGCGTCCACCGCCCAGGTGGGCCGGGTCGCGGTGGTGAAGGTGGAGAACAAGGGCAAGGGCTTCCGCCGGCTGCGCATCGCGGTCAGCGACTAGGGCCGGTGGTACCGCTGCCGAATCAGCCGAACGGTTCCGTGCTCCGCCTCCCCGCGTCGCAGGGCATCTGGGGGCCGCTTGACGTGGTGGCGTCCACCGGGTCGACCAACGCGGACCTGCTGGCGCGGGCAGTCGCCGGGACCGCAGCGGAGGGCACGGTGGCTCCGGAAGGCGCGGTGCTGGTGACCGAGGAGCAGACCGCCGGCCGGGGCCGGCTCGGCCGGTCCTGGTCGAGCGTGCCCGGCGGCTCGCTCACGTTCTCGGTGCTGCTGCGTCCGGCCGCGGTGCGGCCGGACCGCCGCGGCTGGCTTCCGCTGCTGGCGGGGCTGGCAGTGGTGGCGGCGGTGCGCTCGGCGGGCGTCGACGCGGTGCTGAAGTGGCCCAACGACGTGCTGGCGGGCAGTGGCGCGACGGCGGGCAAGCTGGCGGGCATCCTGGCTGAGCAGTCGCCTGACGGCGCGGCGGTGGTGCTCGGCATCGGGCTGAACGTCGCCGCCCCGGCCGGGATCGCCCCGGTGCCGCCGTCGGCCGGCGGCCTGTCGCCGGCCTCGCTGCTGGGCGCGCTGCCCGCGGGGGCGGTGGTGTCCAGGGAGGCGCTGCTGCTCGACCTGCTGGGCCAGCTTGAGGCCCGCTACCAGGCGTTCCAGGTGGCGGCGGACCCGGCCGGGAGCGGCCTGCTGGCCGAGTACCGGGCCCGCTGCGTCACCCTCGGCCAGCCGGTCCGGGTGCTGCTGCCAGGGGACCGCGAGCTGGCGGGGGTGGCCAGGGACGTGGATGCCGAGGGCCGGCTGCTGGTGGCAGCGGGTGACGGGGCCGAAATCCCCGTGTCAGCCGGCGATGTAATCCACGTCCGGTCTTGATTCGCGGCCCTAACATAGCCCTATGGGTCAAGACCGCTCGCTTGCGGTGGGCGAGGAGTCAATAGCAGTTCTTCACCCGCACTGGAAGACACTGGTGCGCCCGGTCGCTCTCACCTTCCTCGTGGTGGCGGTGCTGCTGGCGGGCGAGGTACTTATCCCCGGGAACCACTGGGCGGCGGTCGAGCGGCTGGCGCTGGGCGTGGTTGCCGTCCTGCTGCTCATGTGGTGGCTGATGTTCCCGATCCTGCTCTGGCGCACGACGGTGTACGAGCTGACCAACAAGCGGATGCGGCTGCGGGACGGGATCCTCACCCGTCACGGCCGGGACATCCCGCTCTCGCGGATCACCGACGTCTCGTTCAGCAAGGGGGTGCTCGACCGGATGCTCGGCTCAGGCACCCTGGTGGTGGAGTCAGCGGGCGAGCACGGCGAGCTCTCGCTGACCGAGATCCCGCACGTGGAGCGGGTTCAGGCGCTGCTGTTCCAGCTAGTCGAGGCCGAGCAGTCGGGCGACGGCCGGCCGGGCCAGGGACCGGATGACTTCACCCGGCCGATGTTCAACGGCTGACGCCGGCGGCCCGCCATGCGGCCGCTTGGCGTGCATCAGTTTTACCGTGGCTTTACGATCTAGCTATGACCCGAGTGCTGCTGGCCGAGGACGACACCTCCATCTCCGAGCCGTTGTCCCGCGCCCTGCGCCGGGAGGGGTACCAGGTGGAGGTCACCGAGGACGGTCCGACCACCCTCGGCCGGGCGCTGTCGGACGGGATAGACCTGATCCTGCTGGATATCGGGCTGCCCGAGCTTGACGGGCTCGAGGTATGCCGCCGGGTGCGGGCCGAGGGGAACGGCGTCCCGGTGCTGATCCTCACCGCCCGCGCGGACGAGGTGGACACCGTGGTCGGGCTTGACGCCGGCGCCGACGACTACGTCACCAAGCCGTTCCGGCTGGCCGAGCTGCTGGCCCGGGTCCGCGCCCTGCTGCGGCGCGGCACCGCCGAGGTGCCGGGCACCGTGCGCGGCGTGCGGGTGGACGCCGAGGCGCGCCGCGCCTGGCACGGCGACACCGAGCTCGACCTCACCACCAAGGAGTTCGACCTGCTGTGGATCCTGCTGCGGGACGCGGGCAAGGTGGTCACCCGCGAGCAGATCATGCGCGAGGTGTGGGACGCCAAGTGGTGGACCTCGACCAAGACGCTTGACATGCACATCTCCTGGCTGCGCCGCAAGCTGGGGGACGACGCGCACCACCCCCGGTACATCACCACCGTGCGCGGCGTCGGGTTCCGGTTCGAGCGCGGCGACTAGTGCGCAGGCGGCTGTGGCTGTGGGTGGCCGCGGTGGCGGTTCTGGCGATGCTCATCGCCGCGGTGCCGCTGCTGGTGGCGGCGGCGGTGCGCGACCCCTGGCTGCTCGCGCTTGGACTGCCGCTGCTGGTCGCCGCGGCCGTGGTGGCGGTCGCCGGCGGCGGGGTGGTCGCCCAGTGGACCGCCCGGCCGGTGGAAGAACTGGCGGACGCGGCGGGCCGGCTGGGCACCGGCGACCCCCGGCCGGTGGGCCGGCGCTACGGGGTGAGCGAGCTTGACCAGGTGGCGGACGGCCTCGACAGCGTTTCCCGGCGGGTCACCAACCTGCTGACGGCCGACCGGGAGCTCGCGATTGACGCCTCCCACCAGCTCCGCACGCCGCTGACGGCGCTGTCCATGCGGCTGGAGGAGATGATCGCCTCGGCCGATGACCCGGAGGTGGTACGGGAAGAGGGCACCGCCGCGCTGGCCCAGGCCGAGCGGCTGGCCGAGGTGGTGACCCAGTTGCTCAGCCCGGCCCGCCGGGTCGGCGCCACGTCGGCCGGGCTGATCAGCGTGGACAAGATCGTGCTGCAGCAGATCACCGAGTGGGAGCCTGCCTTCCGCCGGGCGGGCCGGAAGATGGTGCTGGTCGGCGAGTCCCGGCTGCAGGCCCATGTCACCCCGGGCGGGCTGGCCCAGGTGATCGCGACGCTGCTGGACAACGCGCTGATGCACGGCAAGGGCACGGTGACGATCCGCCGCACCCAGTCGGCCGGCTCGGTGGTGATCGAGGTGGAGGACGAGGGCGACGGGGTGCCGGCCGAGCTGGTTTCCCGGATCTTCGAGCGGAGCGTCAGCGGACGGCCGGAAGGCACCGGGCTGGGGCTGGCGCTGGCCCGGACGATGGCGACCGCCGACGGCGGACGGATCGTGCTGGCCCGGCGCAAGCCGCCCGTGTTCGCGGTGTTCCTGCCGCGCAACGCGCCTTCCGGCCATCACAAGGCGCGCCGGGCGGGCCCGGCCTGACGCTCGCGGTCCCGCCGGCTCGCTGGTGGGCTAGTTCTTGCGGTGACGGCCGGCCGTGCGCGGCCCGGCGGCCTGCCTGGCCGGCCGGGCGGCGGGTGCCTCGTACACGGGGGCCGCCGCCGGTGCCTCGTACACGGGGGCCGCGTACACCGGGGCGGTGTGCGCCGGTGCGGTGTGCACGGGCGCGGTGTGCACCGGGGCGGCTGGCCTGGCAGCCGGTTCCCATGGTGACGCGTACGACGGAGCAGCGACCGGAACGACGTTGGCGGCCGCCTCGACCCCGAGGAAGGCCGGGTCGAGCTCCCACGGCGGGTAGTCGGGGACCCCGGGGGAGGCCGCCGCGGCGAGGGCGCCCTCGGCCGCGAGCGGCTGCTGGGGCGGGAGGAAGACCCACTTGCGGTAGGCGTAGAACCGGAAGATCGTGCCCAGGCCGGTGCCGATGACGCTGGCCGCGTTGTAGGCCAGCGAGCCGTGCAGCCCCATCGCGTAGATCACCAGCACGATCATCGCTTCCGCGATGACCAGGCCGATGACGTTGAGCACGAAGAACAGCACCGCCTCGCGGTGCATTGCCTGGTTCTCCCGGTGCTTGAAGGTCCAGAACCGGGAGCCCAGGTAGCTGAAGACGGTCGCCACGGTGACCGAGACGGCCTTGGCCGCCAGCGCCTCCACGTGGTAGTGGCCGTGCAGCAGGCCCGCGCCGCCGAGGTCGATGACGGTGCCGATGCCGCCGATCAGGCAGAACTTCATCAGTTCGGGCAGCATCGGGCGGATTCGGGCGTACATGCCGTGGGCTGGCAGGGCCATGCGCGGTATGCCCCTTTCGTCAGGCTCGCGCTTCAACGGTAGGCGTCTTGCTTGGCCTGACGTTTAGGATTGCCTGAAATGTTAATCAGTGTCGCCGTCTGTCCCGCTGCCGTAGTCCCCGGGCAGCGGGCCCGGGGACTACGACGCCGCTGGTCAGGTAGTGCTGGCGAGGTCGCGGCGGGCTATCAGCCGCCAGGCGAGGTAGATCAGCGCGGTCAGCACGAATCCGGCCTCGAACGTGAGGTCGCCGAAGTTCCCGTTGTGCGACGGCACCAGGCCGGTGTACCTGGTCTGGTTGGAGAACAGCCAGATGGAGACGCCGCCGCCGATCGCCATCGCCACCGGGCCGGCCCAGACGGCGTGCTTGCGGTCGAACAGCAGGCGCTCGAGCTGAGCCGGGCGCTGCCGGCGGCGCAGGTACATGTCGCAGAACACGACCGCCAGCCAGGGGCCGATCCAGTAGGCGATGATCAGCAGGAAGTTGTTGTAGTCCGCACCCGCGTTGCCCAGCGCGGACCACGCGACGAAGAAGCCGATGACGGCGAAGCCCAGGGCGACGATGGCCCGCCGGGCCGCCAGCGGCAGCTTGAAGCCGATCGCGGTGAACGAGATCGCTCCCGAGTAGATGTTGAGCGCGTTAGCGGCGATGCCGCCGATCACGATCGCCAGCAGCGTCAGGTCGCGCAGCCAGGTCGGGAAGAGGCTGGTCCAGCCGGTGGTCGGGTTGGTGGCGGAGGCGACACTGGCCAGCGTGCCCGCCGCCGCGCCGACGGTCTCGAGCAGCACGCAGGACAGCAGCACGCCGAGGCCGGCCCAGAAGGCGATCGCCGCCCTGCTCGTCTCCGGCTTGAGGTAGCGGGTGTAGTCGGAGGCGTAGGGGTTCCAGCCGACCGCGTAGCCGAACGTCGCGCCGAACTCGATCAGCCAGGCACCGGGGATCGTCTTGTGCGCCGCGCCGGGGTCCGCCTTGGCCAGCGTCCAGACCGAGGCGATCATGAAGATGACCACCAGCACCGGGAAGGCGTAGCGCTCGAAGACGTGAATCAGGTTATGCCCGAGCAAGGCCACCGCGATCTGCAGGACGACCACGATCAGCAGGCACAGCACCTCAGGCAGGTGGGTCAGCGCGTTCAGCGCCAGCGCGCCGCTGACGCTGTTGACCGCGAACCAGCCGATTCCGGCGACCACCGAGTTGATCCCGGCCGGCAGCGCGTTGCCCCAGTAGCCGAAGCCGAGGCGGCTGAGCACCATCTGCGGCACGCCGTACTGCGGGCCCTGGGCGGACAGGATGCCCTGGGTGATCGAGCCGAGCAGCGTGCCAGCGGCGATCGCGAGGAACGTCGCCCAGAAGCTGAGGCCGAAGAAGACCACGCCGATGAAGCCCACGAACACCGTCGCGAACTCCATGTTGGGTGAGGTCCAGGTCCAGAAGAGCTGCAGCGGGCGGCCGTGCCGCTCGTTCAGCGGGATGAACTCGGCTCCGCCGGGCTCGACGGCGATGACCTTCTCGCCGTACGTCCCCTCTCTGACCTGAACGTCGTCGCTCAATGTTGTCATGCTTTCTCCCTGCGGGCGTGGCCGGCGTAACTGGCCGTTTCGGGGGCTGGCGGGAGGGTGTCGCGGCGCTGCGGCCTCGTGTCGCCACGTAGGTTGTACCCAGGATTGGGTGGTTCCGCGTAGGCTACACCGCGTGCTTTCACCCTTGTCACCTGCGGGACCAGCGGGCCCGATCGCGCGCAAGTCGGGTACCGGGATGCCGGCGGTCGGGATGGTGGGCGGTGGCCAGCTAGCCCGGATGACGGCCGCCGCGGCGGTTGGCCTCGGCGTGACGTTCCGGGTGCTGGCGGAAGCGGAATCGGAGAGCGCGGCGCTGGTCACCCGCGCGGTGACGGTCGGCTCGCACCGCTCGCTGCCGGACCTGGCCGCCTTCGCGGCCGGCTGCGACGTCATCACCTTTGATCACGAGCACGTGCCGGGACCGCTGCTCGAGGGGCTGGAGGCGGCCGGGGTGCTGGTCCGCCCGGGCAGCCACGCCCTCCGGTACACCCAGGACAAGCTGGCGATGCGGGAGCGGCTGAGCGCGCTCGGGGTGCCGTGCCCCCGGTTCGCGCCGGTCGCCTCGGCGGCCGACGTGGTCGCGTTCACTGAGGCGCGCCCGCGGTGGGAACCCCCCTGGCCGGTTGTGCTTAAGGCGGTCAGCGGCGGCTATGACGGCAAGGGCGTCTGGGTGTGCGGTTCCCTGGCCGAGGCGGAGGAAGTGCTCGCGCACGGCATCCCGCTGCTGGCCGAGCAGTTCGTGCCGTTTACCCGGGAGCTGGCGGCCCTGGTCGCCCGGTCGCCGTCGGGCCAGGGCGCGGCCTACCCGGTGGTGCAGACGGTGCAGGTCGACGGCATCTGCCGGGAGGTGATCGCGCCCGCGCCCGGTCTGCCAGCGGATACGGCCGTGCGGGCGGAGGCGCTGGCCCTGCGGATCGCCGCCGAGTTGGGCGTCTACGGCTTGCTCGCGGTGGAGCTGTTCGAGCTGCCGGGCGGCGGGCTGATGGTCAACGAGCTGGCCATGCGGCCGCATAACAGCGGGCACTGGACGATCGAGGGGGCCCGCACCTCGCAGTTCGAGCAGCACCTGCGCGCGGTGCTCGACCTTCCGCTCGGCTCCTGCCAGCCGCCGGCCGGCAGCTTCACCGTGATGGCGAACCTGCTCGGCGGGACCGATCCGGACGTGTTCGACCGCTATATCCACGTCATGGCGGCCGATCCGGCGGTCAAAGTGCACTTCTACGGAAAGGAGGTGCGCCCGGGGCGCAAGATCGGTCACGTCACGATCGTCGCGGGGCCGGGTGACGACGTGGCCGAGGTCCGGATGCGGGCCCGCCGGGCGGCCAGTTACCTGCGCTGGGGAACCGAGGACGGGGCGTAGAAAATCGCCTGATCAGGCGCTTCGGCAGTTCATCGCCAATTACCCTGTCACCAGGGGATTGTCGCAGGTTGGCCCGTGGAGGCTTGGTGACCGTTGGTGAAACGCTGACTGAGGCCCGTAATCACGCGGGACTGTCAGTAGACGAGCTCAGTGAGCGCACCAGGATCAGGGAAACGGTCATCCGCAGCATCGAGCGCGATGATTACGAAGCCTGCGGCGGCGACCTGTACGTCCGCGGTTACGTCCGCGCACTGGCGGGCGCGGTCGGCATCGACGCGCAGCCGCTGATCCGCGAGTTCGACCAGGACCGGGCCAGCGGGCGCGAGCGGGCCAGCGGCTCGACCGGCCGGCACGCCCTGGGCTACCCGCTCGCGGGCGAGCCCGCCACGGCCGGCACCGCCCTGGAGGCCGCCGCGACCTCGTTCGACCTGCCGGCCGTCACCGCCGCCCCGGCGGAGCAGGCCGGCGCCGCGGGCGCCGCCGGCACCGCCGACCCGGACGCGACCCGGTTCGACCTGCCGCCGGTGACCGCCGACCCGGACGCGACCCGTTTCGACCTGCCGGTGGTGGCACCGCGGCCGCGGCCGTCCGCCCCGCTGGCGGCCGAGCCGCCCACTGGTGACCTGATGGCCGCGGGTTACGACCTGACCCCGCCGCCCGGGACCGCTCCCGGGCCGCGGCCGGCCCCGGCGCCAGCCCGGCGGCCGCGCCGTCGCGCCCTTATCGGTGCTGCCGTCGTCGTCGTGCTGCTGTTGGCGGCGGGCGCGCTGGCGGTCAGCCTCAGCTCCCCCGGCGGCGGGCAGGCGGCGCCGGCCGGCTCGGCCCGGGCGAGCGCGCAGGCGTCGGCGGCGGCCAGCGCGAGCGCGGCCGCCGCGGCGAGCGCCTCCGCGCAGGCCAGCCAGGCCGCGGCGGCCAAGGCTAGCGCTTCCGCGCAGGCCAGCCAGGCGGCGGCCAAGGCGGCCGCCAAGCGGGCGGCGACCGGCCGGATCGTCGCCCTGCCGGTCGCGACGGCGAGCGCGTTCGGCCCGGACGGGTTCGCCGACGGCGACAACGCGGGCAACGCCGGCTACGCGATCGCGGGTAACCCGGCCACGCCGTGGAGCACCCAGTGGTACGCCACGCCGCAGTACGGGATGCTCAAGCACGGCACCGGCCTGCTGCTCGACCTCGGCCGCGCCGTCACCGTGACCAGCGTCCGGGCTGACCTCAGCCAGTACGGCGGCGCCACCGTGCAGCTCCGCGCGGGCAACCGCGCCCAGCTCGCGGACCTGCGGGTGGCGGCGACGGCGGGCAACGCCGGCGGCGTCATCCGGCTGACCCTGCGCCACCCGGTGACCGCCAGGTACCTGCTGCTCTGGTTCACCGTGCTGCCGTCGGACGGTGCGGGGCACTACCAGGAGAGCGTTTCCCACGTGACGGTCAGCGGTCACCGCTAGCGGCCGGCCTACCGCCTCGCCCGCGGCTTTCCCGGCGGCCGTTACGCTTGACCGGTGCACAGCGATTCGCCGGTGGTCGGCGTGGTTATGGGCTCGGACTCGGACTGGCCGGTGATGGGGGCCGCCGCCGAGGTGCTCGAGGAGTTCGGCGTGCCCTACGAGGCGGACGTGGTGTCCGCGCACCGGATGCCGCGCGAGATGATCGCCTACGGCGAGCAGGCGGCCAGCCGCGGCCTGCAGGTGATCATCGCCGGCGCCGGCGGGGCCGCTCACCTGCCCGGCATGCTCGCGGCGGTGACGCCGCTGCCGGTCATCGGCGTCCCGGTGCCGCTGAAGTACCTGGACGGCCTTGACTCGCTGCTGTCGATCGTGCAGATGCCCGCGGGCATCCCGGTGGCGACGGTGGCCGTCGGCGGCGCGCGCAACGCGGGGCTGCTCGCGGTGCGCGTCCTTGCCGCCGCCGACGAGGGACTGCGCACCCAGATGATCGAGTTTCAGGCCCGGCTGACCGCCGAGGCCAAGGCGAAGGGCGCGACCTTGCGCGGCCAGCTGCCGTGATTGGGCCATTTTGGACGACTTGCGGCTGATATACCACAAAGCTGAATGCGCTAAGTAATGACACGCTGACTTTTAGTATCAGTTCGGATACGGTGCGGCCCGAAGGCTGTTTACCTGGACGGTGGTGGGGCATCGTAGGTGCCAGCGCAGGCTTCCGGAACGGGACCGGTCGCGTGTGCCCGCTGGGGGATTTGGGCACGCTGCGCTGATGGGGTCAAGGGGGTAGCACGATGGCGTTCTCTGTGTCCAAGAGCCGTCCGTTTCGTTCACTGGGTCTGTACAAGTCGTCTGGCCGGCACGCCGCGCCGAAGGGGCGGGTGCCGGAGCGCCAGGCCGGCGAGTCCGAGGCTTACCCGCACCGTCCGGCGCACGCGGCCACGATGCCGCGGCTGACCGGCCCGCGCGCCGACGAAGGGCACCAGGCCGCCTAGCGGCCGCGTCGCCCGCCCGAACCGCTGTCATCAGCGCACGCCCGCCCGGCCTGGCGCCGGGCGGGCGCCTTGATGAGCCGGGCGGGTTAGCATCGGGATCATGAGCACCTTCGCACTGTCGGACGAGCACGAGGCGCTGCGGGAAGCGGTGCGCGCGCTCGCGGACGACAAGATCGCGCCGCGCGCGGCGGAGATCGACCGGACCGCCGAGTTCCCCTGGGACGTGTACGACGCGCTGGTCAAGGCCGATTTTCACGCCGTCCACGTCCCCGAGGCGTACGGCGGGGCGGGCGGCGACGCGCTGGCGGCGGCGCTGGTCATCGAGGAGGTCGCCCGGGCCTGCGCGGCCTCGTCGCTCATTCCGGCGGTGAACAAGCTCGGCACGATGCCGCTACTGCTCGGCGCGTCGGACGAGGTCAAGCAGCGCTACCTGCCGCCGGTGGCGCGGGGCGAGGGAATGTTCTCCTACGCGCTGTCTGAGCCGGAGGCCGGCTCGGACGCCGCCTCGATGCGCACCCGGGCGACCAGGACCGAGGCGGGCTACCTGCTCAACGGCGTGAAGCGGTGGATCACCAACGCCGGGGTGTCGAAGTTCTACACGGTGATGGCGGTCACCGACCCGGACGCGGGCCCCAACGGGATCACCGCGTTCGTGCTTGAGGACGGCGACCCGGGCTTTACCTTCGGTGCGCCCGAGCACAAGCTCGGCATCAAGGGCTCGCCCACCCGCGAGCTCTACTTCGACAACTGCGAGATCCCCGCCTCTCGCCGGGTTGGCGACGAGGGCGTCGGCTTCAAGATCGCGCTGCGCACGCTGGACCACACCCGCGTCACGATCGCGGCCCAGGCCCTCGGCATCGCCCAGGGGGCGCTCGACTACGCCATCGGCTACGTCAAGGAGCGCAGGCAGTTCGGTAAGGCCATCGCCGAGTTCCAGGGCCTGCAGTTCATGCTGGCCGACATGGCCATGAAGCTGGAGGCGGCCCGCCAGCTCACCTACGCCGCCGCCGCCCGCTCCGAGCGGGCCATGCGCGGCGAGCAGGTACCCGACCTCACCTTCTTCTCCTCGGCTGCCAAGACGCTGGCCTCCGACGTGGCGATGTCGGTCACCACCGACGCGGTGCAGCTCCTCGGCGGCTACGGCTACGTGAACGACTACCCGGTCGAGCGGATGATGCGCGACGCCAAGATCACCCAGATCTACGAGGGGACCAACCAGGTCCAGCGCATGGTGATGGCGAGGCAACTGCTCAAGGGATGAACTCTGGGTGTTGGCCCGCAACCATCGAATCTAGTTGCTTGCGGGCCTCAGCCGCCTCCACCGCCTGAGACAGGCTGGCCAGTGACGGCCTGCTGCTCCTGCTTGGCCATCTCCTGCAGCGGCACTCCGTCGCGGTTGGCGAGGATGACGCCGACCCAGCCAGTGTCCGGGTAGACGTCCCAGTTGGCGGCCACCCCGGGGTTGCCGCCGCCGCGCCCGAACAGCCACTGGCCCTGGATGATATGGACCGGCATCGTGTACCCCATGAACGACGGGTAGGCAGGGGCTGGCTGGCCGTCCTGGGCACCCCCTTGGGGGATCTTGGCCCCGGTGAGCAAATCGGCGTAGGGCTGGTCCAGCACCGTGCCGTCGCCCAGCGCGTACGCGAACCGGACCAGGTCCGGCGCGGTGCCGAAGCCGCCGCCGCCGGCGTCGCCGATGAAGCTGCGGCCCGGGTTCTTGCCCAGTACGTCCGGGTCCGGGCTGCTCTTGTCCAGATTGCGGATCGCGTCCACCTGGCTGCCGTCAGCCAGCGTCATGTACGGGTGGGCGATGTGCTCGTCGGTGAGCCATTGCGACCTGGTGTAGAACCCTGAGCCGTTCATGCCGCAGCGTCCGAAGACGTACTCCTGCATGTAGTCCCAGTACGTCATGCCGGTCACGGCCTCCACGATCTGCGCGGCGATGTTGAGGGCGGCGCCGGCACCGTCGGAGTGGGTATTGAAGCCCGCGCCGGGGACGGCCACCAGCTTCGCCTGCCGGGTCCACTGCTGGAGGAACTCGTGCACCTCCTCCCGGCTGTAGAAGATGCGTCGCACGTCCACCTCCGAGTCACTCAGCCCGGAGGTGCTGGTGAGCAGGTGGTGGATGGTCACCTGCTCGGCGATGTCCTTGGCGAAGCCCGTCAGGTGGGTGCCCACCGTGTCAGAAAGATTCAACTTGCCCTGCTGTGCCAGCTGCAAGACGGCCACCGCACCGAACGGCTGGCTCCCCGAGGAGAGGTTGAACGCGACGCCCTCTTGGTTGCGGATCCCCTTCTCTTTGTCGGCCATGCCGTAGCTGCGAGACAGCACCGTGCGGCCCCGGTGTGACAGCAGCACCACGCCAGAGAACTTGCCCGCCGCGGCGAGCTCCGCCACGTACCGGTCGTAAGCTCCGCCGGGCAGCGTGCCCGGCGGGATCCGGTCGTCCCCCGACAGCTCGAAGTCGGTGGAGGCTGCGGCGGCGCGAGCGCCCACTAGGGGCACGCCGGCCGCCACCGCTCCGGCCGCCAATCCACCCCACCCCAGCAGCCGCCGCCGGCTGACGCGCACGGAATCCGAGTCCATGATCACAGTCCTTTCCCGATCGACAAGCCCGGCGCTGACGATGACGCGCCGTGGTCTGCGCTCTACTGAAGACGGAAGACTGTTGCGGTGGCGTATGCGTTTTTCGATACGGCTGCGATACACCAAATCCCCCGCATCAAGGAACTGGCACGCGCCGGCGGTGCTGCCGTGGGGGCGGTGCCCTCCAGCCGCCGGCATGCCCGCGGCCCGGCGGCCCGGCGAAATAATTTGACTTGACTGTTTTCCATTAATTACGCCTGCGTGCCTGGAGAAATTATCTTCATTGGTTACCGTGCGTTTAGCGATGCATAATTTAAGCTGAAGCTCCTCGTCGCCAAAAAACGAAGAAGGGGAGTGTGGTCAATGATATTTTCTCGCGCTATGCATCCGGTTTTCACAAGTATAGGGATTATCCGGACAGGACGATTCGCGCCGCGAACCGTGGGTGCTATTAGCTTGATCGCGGGGGTTTCGGCAGCGGTCGCTTTCACCGCCGGGCCAGCCGTGGCCCAGGGCGCTGCCCCCGGTATCCCGACGTACACGCGGACATTCGTTGTCAGCAACCTGAACAACGCCGGGCCCGGTTCCCTCCGTGTCGCCATCGCTTCTGCCAATGCCACCACGGCGGTAGATTCAACCCTTATCAGGTTCAGCGTAAACGGGACCGTCACCCTGGCCAGCCCGCTGCCCGCGATCGCGCGGAAAGTGGCGATCGACGCGACGACGGCACCCACGCACGTCACTGGCGGGCCTCCTGTCGTCGCGGTCAACTTCAACCGGAAGCCAGGCCTGCTGTTCGCGGCCGGCTCGGGCGGCTCGAAGCTGCTGGGAGTAGCCGTGGACGGCGCCAGCGGCAACGGCGTGACCCTGGACGCCGGCTCGATCACGCTCAACGGCGACTACATCGGCCTGAACCTGGCCGGGGCCAAGGCCGGCAACGGCGGGAACGGCGTTTACGTATCGGCCGCGTCGGGCCGGAACCTCATCGGGCTGAACGCCTCCGGCGCCCCGGGCGTGGTCGCGAACGTGATATCCGGCAACCGGGGGAGCGGCGTCGTGCTGGTCCGGTCGTCGGCGAACACGCTGGTCGATAACCGGATCGGGACGAACGTGGCCGGCACCTCGGCCATCGCCAACACCGGCGACGGTATTCGGATCACCCAGGGATCGCGAGGCAACGAGATCGGTGGTACCGCCTTCACCGACACCGTGACCGGCAAGGCGAACAATCCCACCGGGAGCAAGGGGACGGTGACGCCGGTCTTCGTGGTGCCGCCGCTGGGCAACCTGGTGTCGGGCAACCGCGGCAGCGGCCTGACGATCGAGACTGGTTCCCTGGGCAACGCGCTGAACGGGAACTTCATCGGCACGACGGCCAGCGGGGACGCTGCCCTCGGCAACGCCGGCAACGGCGTGTGGCTCGACCACGCGCCGGGCAACTCGCTGGTGGGCTGCAAGTTCGTCAATAACCCGTTCGTCTATTACAACGTCGTAAGCGGCAACGGCCAGAACGGGCTGCTCATCACGAGTTCGGACAACGTGACCGTCCAGGGGAACTTCTTCGGTGTCGGCGCCAACAACACGGCGATCGTGAAGAACCGGCTGGACGGCATCCTGGTCAACGGAGCCTCGAAGAACACTCAGGTGGGCGGGGTCATCCCGCTGGGCAACGTGTCGGCAGGAAACGGCAGGAACGGCATAGAGGTGGCCGGGAGGGTCCGCGGGTTCGTCACGTTCAACACATTCGGCGGGCTGCTGGCATTCAAGGGCGCGGCTCCCAACGGCAATGACGGGCTGCTCATCACCTCTACCGGGGCCAGCAACCTGGTCCGGACGAACGTGTTCTCCGGCAACAAGGGCAACGGAATCGAGCTGGCGGGTAACGCCGCCGGGGTGACGGTTGATCCCAACATCGTCGGCCTGAATACCAAGGGCAACGCCGTGCTGCCCAACGGCCGCGACGGCTTGCTGATCGACGGTACCGCTCACGGTAACGTCATCGGCGGCACGCTGCACTCGGTGATCCCGCAGAACACGTTCTCGGGAAATAAGGGGTACGGGGTGGCGATCACCGCACTGGCGCATGGCAACCGGGTCTTCGGCAGTTTCATCGGAACCCAGCTCCTTGGCGTCCACGCGCTGGGCAACAAGACAGGCGGCGTCCTGATCGCGGGCCGCGCCTACGGTAACGCCATCGGCCACGTCACCCGCGCACCGTCCAACCTGATCAGCGGGAACACCGGCATCGGAGTGACGCTGACCGTCAACACTATGAATAACTTCGTGATCAACAACTACATCGGCCTCAACCGATTCGACCGGTACCTGCGCAACAGCGGCCGTGCGCTCGTGAACAACGGCTGCCGCAACGTGATCCGGGGCAACTGGTTCAACCCCAGCCGGCCCTAGGCACCGGATTCGCCGTCCGGTCTTCCGCCACCCGCCCGACCTTTGAACCGGCCGCGACCGCTGGCCGTTTTCCTCCCTGGGAGGTTTGTTCATGGCGGACGGGTACGCGGTTGACCGGGCGGCGCTGGCGCAGACGGCTCAGGGCCTCAACGGCGTGATCGGGCAACTCAAGGGCCTCGGCCTGAGCGAGACCGGCGACACCGGGCGCGGCTTCTCCGAGCTCGCGCTGTCCGGGCTGCAGGCTGGGCACGCGGACGTGGCGAGCGCGTTCGGGAAATTCTGCGACCGCTGGTCATGGGGCGTGCGCACGCTCGTGCAGGACGGCAATCAGTTCGCCCGCCGCCTGGGGCTTGCGGCCGGGCTCTACAACGACGTCGAGAACCAGCTCACGGGCGCGATCAAGGACCTCGTGGTGGCAGGCGTCGGCGACCCGCAGCTGACCGACCAGCAGGCCGCCGCGGCATCCTGGTCGCAGGATGCCGCCCTGGTGACCGGTGACCAGACCCCGGACGGGAACCTGACCCCGCAGCAGGGACTGCAGGCCGCGCGGCAGCAGTGGGCAGGCGTGGGCCAGACCGCGCTGAGCACGCCTGCTGCCACGGTGATCAAGGACCTGCTGGGCGGCTAACGGAGGCGACCGGAATGGGCCTGTTCGGCGACCTGTGGGACGACGGCCAGCGCGACCTGGGCGAGGTCATCGACGGCGGCGCGCACCTCGTCGGCGGCGGGCTGAACCTGCTGGGCTTCCACGGCGCCGCGCAAGCGGTCGAGACCGAGGGCGACAAGCTCGGTTACGACCTCGGAGCCGACGTCGGCGAGCTGCAGCTCGGGCAGACGAACGATCCCAGGGAACTCATCCACGGCGACGCGGGCGCGATCCGGTCAGCGGCGTCGAAGCTGACGAAGTTCTCGGCCGCGTTCGGCGAGACCGCCGACGGGCTGCGCGAGATCAACTCGGGGCACTGGGAGGGCGCCGCGGCGGACGCGTTCCGGGCCAAGTTCGCTCCCGAGCCCGGTAAGTGGTCGGCGGCGTCCACGGCGACCGGCCGGGCGTCGGGCGCCCTGGAGTCCTACGCGGGAGCGGTCGAATCGGCGCAGGACCAGGCGCGGCAGGCGATCGACGGCTGGAACCAGGGACAGGAGGCGTCCCGGCAGGCGGTCAGCGCCTATAACCAGCTCGTCGCCGCCTACAACGACGCGGCGCGGGCCTACAACGCCCGCCTGCAGGCGGGACAGGACCCCGGGAGCGAGCCGGCCCAGCCCGGCTCGTTCAGCGATCCGGGCGAGGCGCTGCGGGAACAAGCCCGTCAGCTGCTGGCCCGCGCGCGCCAGGCCCGCGACGCCGCGGCGGCGTCCGCGGCCGCGGCGATCAACGCGGGCACCAGCCTGGCGCCCGCCGAGCCCTCGTTCTGGTCCCAGGTCGGCGACGACCTGTCCGACACCCTCACCGCCGGGCAGGTTGCGGACGCGTCGTTCACCAGCGGCGTGCTTGAAGGCGCGGCCGACATCGGCAAGTTCGCCCGCACCCTCAACCCAATGGACCCGTGGAACATGACTCATCCGGTCGAGTACGTGACCGGGCTGTCCGGGACCCTGGCCGGGCTGGCCGACGCCGCGCTGAACCCGGCCGACCTGGTCAAGGGCGTGGTCGGGACCGGCTGGGGGAGCGACCCGTTCCAGGCGCTCGGCAAGCTGGTGCCGAACATCGCGCTCGCGGTCGCCACCGACGGCGCGGGCGCGGCGGCCGACGCGGGCGACGCCGCGGCCTCCGTCGGCGAGGACACCGCGGAGAACGCGGTCTCCCGGTCGACCGACAACATGAGCCGGGTCGGCGACCCGGTCGACGTCGCCACCGGCGACGTGGTGATGACGCAGACCGACGTGTCCCTGCCGGGCCTGCTGCCACTGGTGCTCAAGCGGGTGCACCGCTCATCGCAGCGCGGCGGCCGCTGCTTCGGCGAGTCGTGGGTTTCCAGCCTGGACCAGCGGATCCTCATCGCGGGCGACCGGGTCGCGGCGGTGTTCGCCGACGGGCAGGTCCTGCTCTACCCGCGCGATGCCGCTGGCCAGGCGCTGCCCAAGGCAGGGCCGGAGTGGCCGCTGCGGCGCGAAGCGGCCGACCGATACACCGTGACCGATCCGCAGCAAGGCCTGACCTGGAGCTACGAGGCCCGGCCGGGCTTCTGGCAGCAGGCCGGCGGGCAATGCGAGCTGCCCTTGGTGTCAGTCACCGACCGGGCCGGCCATGTTGTCGCCTTCGGCTATGACGAGCTGGGACAGCCGGCCACGGTCACCCACTCGGGCGGCTATCGGGTGTCGGTGACCATGGCCGGCGGGCGGGTCCGCGCCCTCTCGCTCGGTGACCTCCCGCTCGTGCGCTACGACTACGACCAGGCTGGCCAGCTCAGCGGGATCACGAATTCTTCCGGGCAGCCACTGCGGTTGCGCTACGACGCGGCCGGGCGGCTAGCCGGCTGGACCGACCGGAACGGCGGCGCCTACCAGTACACGTACGACGACCTCGGGCGCTGCGTGCGCGGCGAGTCCCCGTCCGGGGCACTGTCCGCCGCCTACAGCTACCACGACGGGGTGACCAGGTGGACCGACGCCGCGGGCGCGGTCAGCGCGTACTCGATCGACCGGGCCGCCCGGGTCGCCGCGGTCACCAGCCCGCTGGGGAGTGTCACCCGGTTCGAGTACGACGCGCGGAACCGGGTGACGAAGCGGACCGATCCCCTCGGCCGGGTGACCGGCTACGCCTACGACGCCGCCGGCAACCTGGTCACGGTTACCCGGCCCGACGGCAGCACGGCGCGGGCGGTCTACGACGACCGTTGCCAGCCGGTGGAGCTGCGAGAGCCAGGCGAATCCGTTCGGTATCAAGAATTTGACGCGCGGGGGAACCTGACCGGGCGCACCGAACCGGACGGGACCGTCACCCGGTACGCCTACGACGAGGCCGGCCACCTGGCCGTAGTCACCGGCCCGGACGGCGCGGCCACGCGGGTGAGCTGCGACGCCGCCGGGCTGCCGGTCGCGCTGGCCGGCCCGGACGGCGCGGTGACCCGCTGCGACCGGGACCAGTTCGGCCGGGTAGTCCGGGTCACCGAGCCTTCCGGCGCGGTGACGGCCCTGGCGTGGACGGTCGAGGGCCGCCCGGTGTCGCGGACGCTGCCCGACCGGTCGGTCGAGACCTGGAGCTGGGATGCCGAGGGGAACCTGGCCCGCTACGTCTCTCCCTCCGGCGCGGTCTGGTCGTACTCGTACGGCCCGTTCGACAAGGTGATCGCCGCGCGGCGGCCGGACGGGACGCGCACCACCTTCGCCTACGACCCCGAGATGCGGCTCGAGTCAGTGCTGCACGCCGGGCTGACCTGGCGGTACGCCTATGACCCGATGGGCCGTCCGGTCGCCGAGACCGACTACAACGGCGGGGTCACCCGGTATGCCTACGACCCGGCCGGCCAGCTCGTGCAGCGGGTCAACCCGGTCGGCCAGGAAGTCGCGTACGCCTACGACGCGCTCGGCAACCTGGTGGAGCAGATGGCCGGGACGGAGCTGACGAGCTTCGGGTACGACCAGGCCGGACGCCTGGCGCGGGCGCGGAACGCCGACGCGGACATAGCCATCGCGCGGGATGCGCTGGGCCGGGTGACCGCCGAGACCTGCAACGGCCGGACCGTGTCGACGTCATATGACCAGGCCGGCCGGGTGTCGAGCCGCATGACGCCGTCCGGCGCGGCCACTACCTGGTACTACGACGAAGCCGGGCTGCCCGAGCTGATGCGGGCCGGCGGCCGGGAGCTGCGCTTCGGCTACGGCGCGGACGGGCGCGAGACGCTGCGGGAGCTCCCGGGCGGGCTGGCGCTTACCCAGCAGTGGGACCAGCTGGGCCGGCTAACCGGCCAGGTCCTGGGCGGGCCGGCCGGGCCGGCGGCCGCCCCGGGAGCGGCGGCCGGCCTGCGGGTGCTGCAGCGCCGGTCGTACCGCTACAACCCCGACGGCTTCGTCACCGGGCTGTCTGACCTGCTGACGGGCAACCGCACCCTCGGACTTGACGCTTCCGGACGGGTCACCACGGTCACCGGCGCGCAATGGTCGGAACGGTACAGCTACGACCCGGCCGGGAACATCGCGTCGGGAACCTGGCCGGGGGCGGAGTCCGGGGGCCGCGAGGTGGCGGGCACCCGCATCACCCGGGCCGGGAACCTCCGCTACCGTTACGACGCCGCGGGCCGGGTGGTCGCCCGCACCCGGACCCGGATCTCACGCAAGCCGGAGACCTGGCGGTATGAGTGGGACGCGGACGACCGCCTGGTCGCGGTCGCCGCCCCCGACGGCACCAGGTGGCGCTACCGCTACGATCCGCTGGGGCGCCGGGTGGCCAAGCAGCACCTCGACGCTTCCAGCGCGGTACTCGCGGAGACCCGCTTCGCCTGGAACGGAGCCGTCCTGGCGGAGGAAGCCGTTGTGGCCGGTGACGGTTCCGATGAGAACTCCGCCGGCGGCCGGGAACTGGTGACGACCTGGGACTACCAGCCGGGTACCTTCACCCCGCTCGCGCAGGCGTCCCGCACCCTGCTGCGGGACGCTTCGCAAGCGGTGATCGACGAGCGGTTCGCCGCCATCATCACCGACCTCAGCGGCGCGCCCGCCGAGCTCATCGCGCCGGACGGCACCCTCGCCGGGTACCAGCAGCGGACGTTGTGGGGCAACACGCGCTGGCACCCTTCGGGCGAGCAGACCCCGCTGCGGTTCCCCGGCCAGTACGCTGACCCGGAAACCGGCCTGCACTACAACAACCAGCGCTACTACGACCCCGTCAGCGGCGCGTACCTCAGCCCAGACCCCCTTGGCCTCGCCCCCGCCCCTAACCCGCACGCCTACGTCGACAACCCGCAGGTCCTCGTCGACCCGCTCGGGCTCGCGGCCGACGATGCCTACAACACGCCACTGACGAGCTCTCAGGCTGTGGATATGGCGTCTCGGGTTGGCTACCGCAAAACGAATTTCGTCGTACGCGGCCAGCGAGTCTTCACAAATGGTAAGACTTATATAGTTCAGGACATAGATTCTCATTCGGGCGGTCTCTGGAAGATGGCTAGGACAGTCCAGGGCCTGAACGCGAAGGCAACTAGGATGGGCACCTATGACTACAACCTCTCTTATATAGGGCCGTAATTAATGAACAGTGATCATCTGAATAGCTGGCCATATTGGTCAGTTGATCTCCCTGGACTGGGCGAGGATCAAGCAAATGAACTGCTCGGCCTTGCCCGCCAGGCTGGCATCGAAACGGGAGGGAGTGCGGTTGACCCTGCGTTGTTCCTGACGGTTCATCTGGACGCAGAAACAGTTAAGGCTCTCGCCCAAGCCCTAGACGCCATAAATGCCGATGTTCTACCAAACGTAGAGCTTCAATCGGTTCTTTCAGGGGTAGCTGAAATACTGAAAGAATGGATGGACGCGAGCCTGCCGTGACACCTAACGACGGGTGTCTGGCGGGCAGGGGACGCTGGCCTTGAACTCCGGGTGGGCGCCGGGAGCAGGGTCGGTGAACCGGCAGCCGAACCGCGGCGATGCGACCGCCCGCGGGTTGAGGATGTTGTCGCCTGCGGCCCGCTTGCCGGTGTCGATCCACGAGACGAGGGCGGAGAACGCGGACGACAGCTCGCTGGTGGTGTACCCGCAGTGGGTGTTTTCGCGGATGGCGCGGCTTACGAACAAGCCGCCCTGGCCGTGCGCCGTCATCATGGCGTCGTACTGCTGGTCCATGGAGAGCGGGACGAACAGGTCGCCGATCCCGTGGACCGACAGCACCGGGATGCCCGGGTCGCCGTGGATGACCGGCAGCTCGGCCGGTGACAGGGCGTCGGCTGAGGAGGTAGCCGTGACCGGTACCCGCAGCGCGGCGCGGTTGAGCGCGATCTCCTGCGGCAGGTCGCTCAGCGGGTTGTCGCTGAACGTGTAGAAGGTGCGCTCGTTGCCGGCCACGCTGCCATTGGCGAAGCCCAGGGTGCCGCCGGTGAGCCCGGGGTAGACGCCGAACAGGAAGGGGACCTGGGTGAGGGGGGCGAACCCGAAGCCGTCCCAGTAGTCGACCGCGCTGTCGAAGCCGGGGCGGGTGCCGCCAGATAGCTGCTCGACGGTGTCCGCCCACAGCGCGCCGGTCTTGGTCAGGCTGGTGGTGAACGTCTGCCCGCCGGTGGCCGGGTCGGGGGTTATCCCGAGGGCGGGCAGCTCGGACTGCACCGTGGACTGGTACGCGGTTGTGTACGCCTGTCCTGCCGCCAGCGAGGTCGGGTAGCTGATCTTGGTGCCGGTGAGGCCCGCGGCCGTGACGCTGGCACCCAGGTAGTAGTCGAACAGGCTGTTGCCCGCCAGCACCCCGCAGTAGGGCATGGCGCCGGCGAAGTCGCCCTTGTAGGCCTCGATCTCGGCCGTGGTGACCTCGCCGCCCATCGACAGGCCGCTCATGATCACCTGCCGGGTGCGCAGTCCGGTGATCGACGGGAACGCCTGCAGCAGGTCGTGGGTGTCCACGACCCCGTCGCCGGGGTCGTAGCCGTTCGTCGCGTAGCTCGACGCGGCCCAGGCGAACCGGTGGTCGACGAAGTACTGGCGCAGCTGGGGGTCATCGACCCAGACCACGTTGCCGGTACCCCGGTAACCGTGGGCGAACATCACCAGGGTCCCGTTCCAGCCGGGCGGGACCTCGACCCGGTAGGCGGCGCCGTCGCTGGCGATGCCGGTCCAGACCCGGGACAGCTGGCCGCTGCCGTTGGCGGCCGGGCTGAACGGGCCGGTGTAGGCCGCGCCGTTGAACTCGCAGGCCGGGTCGGCGATCTGGATGCCGGCCACCACCGTGCTTGGCGTGGTGACGCAGGCACTGGGGCTAGACGCCGCCCCGGCCGCCCGGGCCGCCCCGGGCCAGCCGGCCAGCGATCCGAGGAGCACGAAGATGCTGCCGGTAATGAGCGCGACGACGATTCGCCGTCGGCGAGAGCGAGCCGGCATTGGCATTCCTCCCGGGAGCTGCGGTGCGCTATCCGTAGCTTGCTCTCGTGTTGCACTGGCTTCAAGACAGTAGGCACAAAGAAAGGGCTTGGAAACTTTTTAGGGTCATAGCACGTTCGAATTTCCCTCTGGATAAAAGTTTCCAAACCATTAGCCTAAACAGTCACGTCGATAACGCGAGCCGCTCCCGCTTCAGGCCGGGCGCGGCCGGGCGGCAGGGAGAGGCCAGGCTGTCTGGGCGAGCGCGGGAACCGGACTTCTATAGGATCGGCCCGTGATGAGCGGAGTGATCCCTGACCGGGGCACCGCCTTCGGAGGCAGCGCGGCCGAGTTCGGGCAGCGGTTCTCGGTTCCGGTCCGCATCCGCCTTGCCCGTGTCCGTGGCTTCTGACGAGCTGGCTTCTGACGCGCTGGCGGGAGCCGAGCGGCTGCGCGGGCTGTTCCGGTTCTTCGCCGCCACCCAGTGCCATGGCCGGTCCCAGGTTTACGAGACCCTCAGCCTGGGCGTAGCCGACGATGACGCCCTGCTTGGGCTGCTGCTGCGCACGCCCGGTGAACAGCGCCGTCCGAGCCTGCTGTTCGCGTCGGTGAACTTCCTGCTGGCTTCTTATCCTGGCGCGGAGCTAGCCGCTTATTACCCCGTCCACGGCGGGCGGCGGCCGGTCGACGGGCGGCTGATGCCAGCGTTCGCCGCCTTCTGCGCCGAGCACGCCGAGGAACTCGTCCGGCTCTTGCGCAGCGGCGCGACTCAGACCAACGAGATCCGGCGTTGCGTGATTCTCCGCCTGGCGCTCAGCCACGTGAGCCGGCGCTGGCCAGGACCGCTTGCCCTGGCCGAGGTCGGCGCCAGCGCGGGCCTCAACCTGATCTTCGACCGCTACCGATACCGCGTCGCGGACTGGGAGGACGCCCCGGCGGCCGGGTCACCGGTGCTGATCTCGTGCGACCTGCGGGGCAGCGGGCCGGCTGGACGGCTCCTGGGAGCGGTGCCGGAGGTCACCTCCCGGCTCGGCATCGACCTGAACCCGGTCCCGCTGGCCGACCCCGGCCAGCGGGCATGGCTGGAAGCGTTCATCTGGCCCGAGGACACCAGCGGTCTGGCCACCCTGCGCGGCGCCATTGACCTCGCCCGCTCAGTCGGCATCGCGCCCGTTGTGCACGGCGACGCGGTGACTGACACCGCCCGGCTGCTCGCCACCATCCCAGGTCGCGGGCCAGTCGTGGTCTTCACCGCCACCTTGCTGAGCTACCTTGACGCCAGCGGCAGGTCGGCATTCGCCGGCCAGCTGCAGGAAGCTGCTGGGCTGCGCCCCGTCGCCTGGGCTTTCGCGGAAGCCCCGGGTCTCATGGCAACGGCCGGACTCCGGGTGCCCGCCCTGGCAGGCCCGCTCGGCCGGCGTAACGGGCTGTTCGTGGCGGGAGTTAGCCAGTTCGGCGTCGGCCACCGCGACGACAGCCTGCTCGCCATGGCCGACCCCTACCTCCGCTGGCTCGCCCCGGCCCGGCACGCCGCCGATGACTTCCAGTGGCTGCGCGGTTAGGCGGGCCGGCCGAGGGTTTCCACCGGGGTGGCGCCGGGGCGGGTCCACTGCGGCACCGGGCGGCTGGTCGGGCCCCAGGTGGCGACGCCGTCGGCGTCGGTGCGCCAGAACGAGGAGATCGGCGCGCCGTGCCCGCCGACCGGGGAGCCGGCCTGCGGGGCCGCGGGCCAGCCCGCGGGGTTGTCCTGCCATGCCTCGCGGCGGCCGTAGGGTGTCAGGTCGAGCAGGGCGAGGGACCCGTTGGCCGGCTCGGTGCCCCGGCCGGTGGTGGAGTAGGTGAGGAACGCCCGGTCGCCGTCCCGCAGGAAGCAGCTCAGGTAGCCCATGGCGCCGCCGACCGGCTCGGCCACGTCGCGCACCGAGTACCAGGGCTGGGTGTAGCCCATGAACTTGACGAAGGGGGCCACCTCGTCCCACCGGCCGGTGGTCACGATGGCGAACGAGACGCCACGGGCGTTGAGGTAGACCGCGTCCTTGAGGTGCCAGGCGGTGGTGGTGCAGCCCTCGCACTGCCCCTGGTGCGGGGTGCCGTCCCACCACATGTGCTTATAGACCACGAGCTCGTCGCGGCCCTGGAACAGGTCGAGGAACGGCACCGGGCCGTCCGGCCCGGTGACCTCAACTGACGGGTCGAACTCCACCATCGGCAGGCGGCGGCGGGCCGCGGCGATGGCATCGCCCTCGCGGGTGTGCGCCTTCTCCCGGACCAGCAGCTCGTCCCGGGCGGCTTGCCAGGTGGCGAGGTCAACGACGGGCGGGTGGCCGGGCAGGCCCGGCGCTGGTTCGGCTGGCGTGGTCGTCATGGTGCCCTCCCGGGCGGCTCGGTGGCCGGCGTCCGAGTCACCTGCCCACCTTGCGGCCGGTTAGCCACGGCAACGGCCGGCCTGCCTCCCGCCGTCGGGCGGGTGGCGGGCCGGCCGGCCGGGTTCCTGGACTAAGGCAGCTTCCACTGCTGGTTGGCGGTGTCGGCGCAGTCCCAGATCTGCAGCTGGGTACCGGAGCCGCCGTTGCCGGTGTCGTCGAGGCACCGGCCCGACTGCGGGTTGTACAGCTCGCCGTTCGACTGCGGTATGAAGACCTGGGCCCCGGTCTGGTTGCAGTCGTACAGGTCTACTGGGGTCCCGTTGGCGGTGCCGGCGGCGTCGATGTCCAGGCACTTGCCGAGGGCGTGCAGGGTGCTGCCCGCCTCGACCACGGTCCACTGCTGCGCGCTGGAGTTATTGCAGGTGTACACCTGCACTGGCGTGTAGTTGGCGGAGTTCGCCCCGCGGACGTCCAGGCACAGTCCCTGGTAGCCGGTGACCTCCCCGGTACCGGTGCCGCCGCCACCCGTCCCGGTCGCCGCGCCGGTGCCGCCGCCGGAGCCGGTGCCGCTGGAGCCGCTGGCGGTGGTGTAGGCGGCGACGTAGGCGACGCTCATCGTGCCGCCGGAAGTCGTCGAGCTGGTCGGGCTGGTGCAGTTACAGACGCCGTTGGGGAAGCCGCCGCCCATCGCCAGGTCGAGGATCACCGACAGGTTGTGGTCGAAGGCCGCCTGCCAGGTCGCGGTGCCGACCTGTGACTCGCTGACGCTGAAGTACTGGTTACCGTCCAGGTAGTAGGTGACCGACTCGTTGGCGGTGTCGGTCCGGTTCAGGATCATCGAGTAGGTGTGGTAACCGTCCTGGCAGCCGCTGCAGGCGGTGAGGCCGCTGCCGATGCCGTTGGGCTCGTTGCACGGGCCGCCCGGGTCGGTGCCGCAGTGGATGGTGCCGGCTACCTCGGACAGTGAGTTGACGTCCTCCATGATGTCGATCTCGCCGTTCTCCGGCCACTGACCTGGCCCGAGCATCCAGAAGGCCGGCCAGTAGCCGAGGCCGCCGGCGGGCTGCTGGATCGACGCGGTGACCTCGAGCTCGCCGCCGGCCGGCGCGCCCACGTTGGCGCTCGTCGTCTGGACGCGGCCTGAGGTCCACGAGCTGCCGCTGCCGAGCGCGGTGATGTCGAGGTCGCCTGCCCCGTCGAGGTGCACGTTGCCGGCTGAGTTGGTCATCGTCTCGATCTCGCCGGTGCCGAAGTTGGCGCCGGGCCCGGTGTCGTACATCCACTGGGAGCCGATACCCGATCCTGACGGGCCGGTGAAGTCGTCGCTGAAGGTGGTTGACCAGCCGGCCGGCGCGGCCGGGACGCCGGCTGGCGCCGCCGCGGAGGTTGCCGCCGCGGCCCGCAGCGTGGTGGTGAGCGGCGCGCTGCGCGGTACGGTGAGCGCCACCGCCGCGATTACCGCCGCGAACGCGGCGAGCAGCAGCCCGCCTCGGAAACGCCACCGCGTGGCGTGCCTGCCGCCCCGGGTGACACGGTGCAACCTGCTGGGCATAGTGCTGCCTCCTTACCCCCCGCTGGGTAATACCGGAAGTTTTTCCTGTTCGCGACGCGAACGTGATGCACCGTATCAGCGGGAAAATCGGGATAAGTAATAAGAAAGCTTAAGTCCCAATTAAAAGAACCTTAAGCAATAAAAGAAATTTGCATTCGATGAACGGGTGCGCGGCTTTCCTAGTCGGTGAGGCCGAGTTCGGCCGCGCGCTGCCCGGCCTGGAAGCGTGAGCCGGCTTCGAGCGCGGTCATGATCTCGGCCACCCGGCGCCGGTAGGTGCGCAGTGACAGTCCCAGGCGGCGGGCCGCCGCCTCGTCGGTTGCCCCGGTGCCGAGCAGCCGCAGGATCGCGCGGGCGGGATGATCGAGGTGCACCGGCGCCTCGGCCGACAGGTAGCGCTCGAAGTCGGTGGCGGCCTCCCAGGCGGCCTGGAACAGCCCGGCCACGCCGGCCACCACGCCCGGTGCGGTGGTGACGGTGTACTCGCGCCCGGCTGCCTGGTGCCGTCCGGCCAGGATGGCGACCCGCTGGTCAAGGATGATGGTCTCGTGGGGGAGGGCGCCGCCGCTTATCCGTACCTGGACGCCCCGGGCCGCGATCTGGCGCAGGTGGTCCCGGTGCTCCTCGAGCACCAGCGCCGCCGGGCTGACCAGCTTGCGCGAGGAGACAAGGGGGGCGAGCGCGCTGGACAGGCGCCGCGCGCCGACCGCGTCCCGGGTCCGCTTCCAGGTGTCCGGGTCCCGGGCGGCGCAGGCGAACTCGCGCCGGACGGACGCGAACAGGTGGCCGGTGCCGGCCGCGAGCTCGTCGTCGCCGTGCAGGACGACGAGCTGCCTGGTGTCGGTGACGCTCATCGTCTTCCAGTCTAGGCGGCCGGTCCAGGCTGGCAGCTTCCTGCCATCCGGGCGGCGACCGGGCCGGGCTGCGGTTGGCTGGGTTCATGACTGATTACGACACCACCCGGCCCGGCGGTACCTTCTCACTCGGCGGGGACCTGACGGTCAACCGGCTCGGGTTCGGCGCGATGCGGCTGCTGCGCGGCTCGCTCGACTTCGCTTCCGGTTCGCGTGACCCAGCCGAGGGGCTGGCGGTGCTGCGCCGGGCGGTGCAGCTCGGCGTCAACCACATCGACACCGCCTGGTTCTACCGGGTCGGCCAGGTCGGGGCGAACGACCTGATCAGGCAGGCGCTGTCGCCGTACCCGGCTGGCCTGGTAATCGCGACCAAGGTCGGCCCGCTGCTCGGCCCGGAGGGCAGGCCTTCCCGTCAGTCCGACCCGGGCGGCCTGCGGGCGCTGGTCGAGGACAACCTGAGCAGCCTCGGCGTTGACCGGCTCGACCTGGTCTACCTGCGGATCGGCGGGATGGGCACCGGGGCAGGCGAGTCGCTGGGGATGCGTTTCCGGGTGCTGGCGGGGCTGCGCGAGGAGGGCCTGATCGGGCAGCTCGGGGTGAGCAACGTGAACCGCGAGCAGCTAGCCGAGGCCCGCTCGATCGCCCCGGTGGTCGCCGTGCAGAACCATTTCCACGTGCACCGGCAGGAGCAGGACCTGGGACTGCTGGCCGACTGCGAGGCGGCCGGGATCGGGTTCGCCCCGTTCTTCCCGCTCGGCGGCGGCACCGAGCCGCTGCAGGCGGAGCGGCTGAAGGCCGTGGCCGGGCGGCACGGCGCGACCACTTCCCAGCTCGCGCTGGCGTACCTGCTGGCCCGGTCGCCGGTGATGCTGGCGATCCCGGGCACCGGCTCGCTCGCCCACCTGGAGGAGAACATGGGCGCGGCGCGGATCAGGCTGACCCCCGAGGACCTGGCTGAGCTGGCGGGCTAGCGGGTGCCATGATCGGATAGCCGAGATTTCCGCGGGGCAGGTCGAGGAAGCCGGCCCGGCTTCGTTCCTTCGGTGACGGACCCGAGTGAGAGGAACTCGCGATGAAGTACCTGTTCATGATCTACGGCAACCAGGAGAAGTGGGCTAGCATCCCGGCCGAGGATTTTCCGGCCGAGATCGCCAAGCAGGACGCCTACAACAAGAAGTACGCCGCGACTGGTGAGCTGCTGGGCGCGTTCGGCCTGGCCGACGCGGCCGCCGCGCGGCTGATCACCCGCAAGGACGGCCAGCCGGTGGTGAGTGACGGCCCCTACCTGGAGACCAAGGAGTACATGGCCTCCTTCTACCTCTTCGACGTGGAGAGCGAGGAGCGGGCTTACCAGCTCGCGGCGGAGATGCCGTGGGCGGACCAGGCGCCGACCGAAGTCTGGCCGATCCTGCACGAGGCCGCGAAGGACGCCTGAGGGGCGCGAGCGGCCGGTGACCGGGGAGATACCGCGGCGCGTCGAGGACCTGCTGCGCGAGCTGGCGCCGCAGGTCCTCGGCACGCTCGCGGGACGCTACGGCCAGTTCGCCGCCTGCGAGGACGCTACCCAGGAGGCGCTGCTCAAGGCCGCCCAGCGGTGGCCCGCGGACGGGCTCCCGGACAACCCCCGCGGCTGGCTGCTGACGGTCGCGTCCCGGGCCCTGGTGGACGAGTTCCGCCGCGACACCTCCCGGCGCCGCCGGGAGGACGCGAACTTCGCCGCCACGCCGCAGTCGGCCCTGCTCGGCCGCCCGGCGGACTCGGTCGCGGACCGGGACGAGGCGGCCGACCGCGACGACTCGCTGCGGCTGCTGTTCCTGTGCTGTCACCCGTCGCTGCCGGTACCCAGCCAGGTCGCGCTCACCCTGCGCGCGGCCGGCGGGCTCACCACCGCCCAGATCGCGGCGGCCTTCCTGGTCCCCGAGGCGACGATGGCGCAGCGCATCAGCCGGGCGAAGGCCCGCATCAAGTCCGGCGGCATCCGGTTCGAGCTGCCCGCGGGCGACGCCGCCGAGCGGCTGAGCGCCGTGCAGCACGTCCTCTACCTGATCTTCAACGAGGGCTACACCGCATCGGGCGGAGCTGACCTGACCGTGCCGAGCCTGTCGGACGAGGCCATCCGCCTCACCCGGCTGCTGCGCAGGCTGGTGCCCGATGACGGTGAGACGGCCGGCCTGCTGGCGCTGATGCTGCTGACCGACGCCCGCCGCCAGGCCCGTACCGGGCCCGACGGCGCCCTGATCCCGCTGGCTGAGCAGGACCGGGCGCGCTGGGCACCGGACCTGATCGCCGAGGGGGTCGCCCTGGTCTCCGAGGTGCTGCCGCGCGGCGCGGTCGGCGCCTACCAGCTGCAGGCGGCGATCGCGGCGGTGCACGACACCGCGCCCGCGCTCGCGGACACCGACTGGGCGGAGGTCCTGGGGCTGTACGAGCTGCTTGAGCGGGTCGCGCCGAATCCGATGACGACCCTGGGCCGGGCGGTCGCGCTCGCCATGGTGCACGGCCCCGAGGCCGGGCTGGCGCTGGTCGCCTCGCTGGAGTCCGACCAGCGGATGGCGGGGCACCACCGCCTGCTGGCAACCCGCGCGCACCTCAGGGAGCTGGCCGGCCAGCCCGGAGCCGCGGCCGCGGACTACCTGGCCGCCGCGCGCCAGACCGCCAGCCTCCCCGAGCGGCGCTATCTCACCGGGCGCGCCGCCGCCCTCGGCCGCTGACCGGCCTGCCTCAGGTGGAACGTCACCGCCGGGATGGTCCTGGCGGCCCCTTGACGCAACCAGCTAGTTGCCATACTATCGCAACTAGTCAGTTGCTACTGAGGAGGCAGACATGGCTTTTCCCGACCGCATCGAGCGCACCGTCGAGATCGCTCACCCGCCCGCCCGGGTGTGGGCCGCGCTAACCACCGCCGAGGGCCTCAGCGCCTGGTTCGGGCAGGAGGCGAAGATCGAGCTGCGCCCGGGTGGCGCGGCCTCCATGCGGTGGGACAACGGGCACACCGCCGAGATGCGGGTGGAGCGGGTCGAGGAACCGGCCGTGTTCGGCTTCACCTGGCACATCTACGGGCTGCCGGAGGACGACCCGCGCCGCACCTACGTCGAGTTCACCCTGCAGCCGGACGGCCCGGGTACCCGGCTGACGGTGGTCGAGTCCGGCTTCGCCCAGCTTCCCGAGGGGGCCCACCAGACGTCCTACGGCGGCAACACCCAGGGCTGGGCCAGCGAGCTTGGCGAGCTGGCCGGCTACCTCGATGCCGCTGCCTGACAGCGCGGCGGCCGGACACCCGGCGCCGGACACCGAGGCCATCGCCGAGCAGGTGTTCGTCGCCCTCGCCGATCCGACCAGGCGCGCCATCCTGGCCGCGCTGGCCGAGGGCGGCCCGGTCACCGCCACCGACCTGGCTGTCCGGCTGCCGATCAGCCGCCAGGCGATCGCCAAGCACCTGGCGCTGCTGACCGAGGCCGGGCTGGTGACGGCCGAGCCGGGCGAGCGGCGCCGGGTGCGCTACCGGCTCCAGTCGGCCCCGATGCGGGCGGCGCAGCAGTTCCTGGCCGCCCTCGCCCGTGACTGGGACGGCCAGCTCGGCGCGCTCAAGGACCACCTCGACCAGCAGGAGCGAAGGGAAAGCGAATGACCAGTCACCGGACCGGGACCAGGGAGGAGTGGCTCGCCGCGCGGCTCGAGCTGCTCGACGCGGAGAAGGAGCTGACCAGGCGGGGCGACGAACTGGCCAGGCGGCGGCAGGAGCTGCCCTGGGTCCGGGTCGACAAGGACTACCAGTTCGAGGTCGGCGAGGGCGCCGCGTCGCTCGCCGACCTGTTCCGCGGGCGCTCCCAGCTTCTCGTTTACCACTTCATGTTCGGTCCCGACTACACCGCCGGCTGCCCGTCCTGCTCGGCCATCGCGGACGGGTTCAACGGCTCCGCGGCCCACCTCGCCGGCCACGACGTCGCGTTCTGGGCGGTGTCGCGGGCCCCGCTGGCCAAGCTGCACGCCTACCGGCAGCGGATGGGCTGGACCTTCCCGTGGGCATCGTCCTGCGGCAGCGACTTCAACTTCGACTTCGGGGTGGCGCACACCAAGGAGGAGTGGGCGGCAGGTGCCGTCCGGTACAACTTCGGTGACGTGGACCTGCGCCCGGCGCCGGCCGAGCAGGAGCCGATGGACGCCTTCTCGCGGTCCAAGGTCGGCACGAGCTGGGAGGCATACCGGCGCGAGGGCCCCGGGATGAGCGCGTTCGCGCGGCAGGGCGGCACCGTCTACCACACCTACTCCAGCTACGGGCGCGGGCTTGACGCCCTCTGGGGCATGTACCAGTGGCTGGACCGCGCGCCGCTCGGCCGCAACGAGAACGGCATGTGGTGGCGCCGCCACGACGAGTACGACCAGGACTGAGGATGGTTGGCGCAACCAGCCGCCCGCAACCGGCTCAATGCGCCGACCACCGGGTCGGGGACACGGGCTAGGCGGCCGCCTCGATCTCGGCGGCGACCTCATCCGGGTGGTCGAGCGGCAGGAAGGTCCGGCCGCCGGCCAGCGTGGTCAGGCTGGCGTGCGGGAACGCGCCTGCTAGCTGCCGGGCGAGCGCGGCGCGGAAGAACGGGTCGGCGTCTCCCCACAGGATCCGCACCGGGCCGGTGAACCGGCCGAACCGGCTGGCGGCGTCGAGCAGCACCCGCGGGCTGACCCCGCCCGCGAACTTGGCCAGGTCGCGGCGGATGTCCTTAACCGCCAGCGGCTGCAGCCAGCTCGCGGTAAGCCGGGGGTCGAGGGGCCCGCTGCTCAGCGGCCCGAAGGCGAGCGGGCCGTGCCGCACCCACTGCGCCCGCAGCGCCGGCGCCATGGCCGCGACCAGGCCGGGATGGCGCAGCGCGCGCAGCAGCGGCCACAGCGCGGCCGGCGGGAACGTGCCGAGCGCGTCGCAGTTGGTCAGCACGGCCGCGCCGACCTGGCTGGTGTCCCCGCCGAGCAGCAGCTGGCAGATCGCGCCGCCGGTGTCGTTGCCGGCCAGGGTGACGCCGGTGAGGCCTAGCGCCGCGATGAAGTCCCTGATGAGCTGGGCGACGCCCTGGGGTGAGAGGTCGGCGCCGGCCTGCAAGGGCCGGCGGTGGGCGCCCAGCGGCAGCGTCGGCGCGTAGCTGCGGATCCCCGCCGCTGCCAGCCGGTCCGCGACCGGCTGCCAGAGCCGGGAGTCGACCAGGATGCCGTGCACCAGCACGACCGGCGGGCGCGCGCTGTTCTCCGGGCCGGCCGCGCGGTAGGAGAGCTGGCCCTGGGGGAGGTCGGCGACCGGAAGGGCGGCGAGAGCGCGTTCGGTTTCCATGGGAATAACATACAAACAGTATGTATGTTTGTCGATAGTGAATGGCGTGACCGGGGGGCGATGTGCACAATCGGAGCATGCCCGCCCTGACTCCCGCCCCGACCTCGACCGGGCGACGGCCGCGGCGCACGCAGGCCGACCGCTCCGCCGCCACCAGGGACGCCCTGGTGGCGGCGGCCCGGCGGCTGTTCGCGGAGCGCGGCTTCGCGGAGGTGCCGGCCGACGCGATCGTCGCGGCGGCCGGCGTCACCCGCGGCGCCCTTTACCACCAGTTCACCGACAAGACGGCGTTGTTCGACGCCGTCCTGGAGGCGGTCGAGGCGGACATCGCCCGGCGGCTGGCCGACGAGGTGGCTGAGGCCGGGGTCACCGACGCGGTTGAGGCCCTGCGGCACGCCATGCGGACCTGGCTGGACATCTGCGTCGAGCCGGAGATCCACCGCATCGCCCTGATCGACGGGCCTTCGGTGCTTGGCTGGTCGCACTGGCGCGAGGTTTGCCAGCGGCACGTCTTCGGCCTGGTTGAGGCGCTGGTCGGGCACGGCATCGCGGCGGGCCGGATCCGCCCGCAGCCCGCCCGGCCGCTCGCCCACGTGCTCATGGGCGCCGGGGACGAGGCGGCCCTGTACGTCGCGGAATCCGGCGACCAGGCGCGGGCCCGGGCCGAGATGACCGAGGTGCTCGACCACCTGATCGCGGGCGTGACCAGCTAGCCGGGTCTCAGCCGCCGGTGGCGCTGACCTTGCCCGCGGCGAACTGGGCGCCCTGCTGGGCGGTGCCGTTGGTCGCGTACTGCAGGTGGGCGAGGATGTCCGACCCGTTGCCGCACACCGGGTCGCCGGCGTTGCAGAACTCATCGGACTTGGGGCCGTAGGCCGGGCTGTCGGCGGCGATGGTCTGGCCGGACAGCCGCAGCGGGTTGCCGAAGACCACCACCGCCCTGACCTTGGCCGCGTCGGCGGCCGGGATGACGCTGCCGGTACCCAGCGTCGTCTGGATGCCGATGGCGATGTCGGTCACGCTGGCGCCCTGCGAGTAGCCGCCGATCACGAACTGGGTGGCCGGGCACTGGGCCGCCAGCGACACGATGTGGCTGGTCATGTCGGTCGCCCCCGGCCCGGCGCTGGCCTGCGAGACATCGGCCGCGTAGTTGACCGCGTAGTCGGTCACCGTCTTGCCCGGCAGGTCGCTCGCCACCGCCTGGGCGAACGGGGTGCCGACGATACCGAGCCCGGGCTGCTCCCCGGTACCGCGGGCGAACACCACGTTGACATCAGGACAGGACGATGACGAGTTGGCGGCCGGGCTTGACGCGGCAACCGGGCTGGACGCGGCGGCCGGGCTGGAGGGGGCGGTTCCAGCCGCGCCCGCGGCCCGGGCCTGGCTGAGCCATGCCTGGTAAAGCTGAGCCTGACCGAGCAGGGCCTGCTTGACGTTGGCCTGGCCGAGGGCTAGCTGGCTGGGCGCTGCCAGGCTGAATCCTGCCTGGTTAGCCGCTACCGGCGGGGCTGCCGAGTGGGTGCTGACGACTACCACGGCGGCGGCCGCGGCCGCCGCCGCGATGCCGCCCGCCAGGACGGCACGGGACATGGATACGTTCATGGAAACCACCTTTCGGCTGCGTCGCGTTTGGTCGCGCAACGGCAGTAAGCGGTTCCCAGAGGCCTCTGGTGTTATCTGTTTGTTATCGAGCGCTTGTCGGTACGCTACTTGGGCGGCCGGCCAAATGCACGAACGAAACCATTACGGCCGGATCCCTGCCTGTGCTATCCGCCGGCCGCCAGCAGCAGGGTCTTCCCGATGACCGACCTTCCGGCCAGCGCCGCGTGCGCGTCGGCCGCCCGGCGCAGCGGGAACACCTGGCCGATGACCGGACGCAGGCGCCCGGCCGACGCCTCGGCCAGCGCCTCGCGGACCAGCTCCGCGTGCCGTCCCGGCGGGTACTGCACCTGCTCGATGCCGCGCACGGTGATGCCGCGGGCCGCGGCGTCGGCGGCGGGTACCGGGGCGAACCCGCCGCCGGGGGCGCCGTGCGCGGAGAACCGCCCGCCGTCGGCGGCGATGCCGAACGCGGCCCGGCCGAGCGGGCCGCCGACGCCGTCGAACACCACCTGCGGGCCGTCGCCGCCGCAGGCGCCGGCCACCTGGGCGGTCCAGTCGGCCGCGCCGTAGTCGACGACCGCGGTCACGCCGCTACCGCGGATCGCGGCCAGCTTCTCCGCCCGCCGGGGGGCGCCGTCGAGCCGGGCCGCGCCGATCACCCGCGCGCCCGCGGCCCGGCATAGCTGCGCGAGCAGCAGCGCCATCCCGCCCGCGGCGCCGACCAGCAGCACCGTGTCCCCCGGGTTGACCGGCGTCCCGGCCAGCAGCCCGAGGGCAGTGGCGCCGTCGTGCAGCAGCGCCGCCGCCGTCTTGGCGTCCGTCTCCGCCGGCACGGCCACCAGCCGGTCAGCGGGCAGCCGCACCCGTTCGGAATAGCCTTCTGAGCCGCCGTGCGGACCGGTTCGCGCGACCACCAGCCGGCCCGCCCACGCGGGGTCGGCCCCGTCGCCGACCGCGGCTACCCGGCCGGCCACCCCGTTGCCCGGGATGTACGGCGGGCGCTGCGGGAAATAGTCGCGGGCCCGGCCGGAGCGGATCATCGTGTCCACGAACAGCACGTCAGCGGCGATCACGGCGATGACGACCTCGCCCGGGCCCGGCTCCGGGGCGGGCAGCGAGACCGGGACGAGTACCTCGGGGCCGCCGAACTCCCGTACCTGGACCGCGGTGACGCCGCTCATTCCGGCCACCGCGCGCGGTGCACCGGGTCGCCGCCGACGTCCCGGGCCTGCAGCCCCGGCCAGTCCGGGTCGACGTTGTAGGCGAGGACGCGCCGCGGGTGAATCCGGATAATCTCCGGCGCGAGGTGACCGTCGGCCGCGGGCTGGCCGGCGACGGTCTCGGCGATGACGGTCTCGGCCGGGCCGCGGACCTCCAGGAAGCGGACGCCCGCGGCCCCGTCGGCCGGCCGGGGCTGGTCGTCGGCCACGAACGCCACCCGCGGGTTCTGCTGGACGTTGCGGTACTTGGCGCTGCCCGCCATGTTGAACCCGGAGATGTCGATGGTGCCGAGCCGCTCGTTGTAGCTGAAGCCGACCGGCTTGACCTGCGGGGTGCCGTCGGGGGCGACGGTGGCCAGCCGCCCGTGGGACTGGGTGGCCAGGAAGTGCTGCTCTGCCTCGGTGAGGGTCATGCGGCTACGCTAAAACTTCAACCTCGGTTGAAGTCAACGGCGGCTGGCGGCCCGGCTGCGGGCAAGTCAGGCGGCTGCGCGTTCGGCCATCGGCCGGCGCCGGGCTGGGAGCAGCAGGGCGGGCGGGCGGTAGTCCTGGTCAAGCGGGCCGGCGTCGGTCCCCGGCGGGACGATCTGGTCGATCTGGTCGAGGATGTCGTCCGTCAGCCTGACGTCGGCCGCGGCCAGCAGGTCATCGAGCTGCTCCATGGTGTGCGGCCCGATGATGGCGCTGGTCACGCCGGGATGGGCGATCGCGAAGGCCAGGGCCAGGTGCGTCATCGGCAGGCCTGCCTGCTCAGCCAGCGGGATGAGCTGCTCGACCGCGTCGATCCGGTGCTCGTCGTTCAGGTGCCGGAGGAGGTGCGCCCGGCGCAGGTCGCCCTGCTGGCCCCGGCGGACGCGGCCGGTGAGCATCCCCTGCCCCAGCGGCCCCCACACCAGGATGCCCATCCCGTAGCGCTGCGCGACCGGCAGCACCTCGCGCTCGATGCCGCGGCTGAGGATCGAGTACGGCGGCTGCTCGGCCCGGAAGCGCTCCAGGCCGCGCCGCTCGGCGACCCACTGGGCTTCGACGATGTCGGAGGCGGGCAGCCCGGAGGTGCCGGCCGTGCGGATCTTCCCGCTCCGGATCAGGTCCGACAGCGCGGACAGGGTCTCCTCGATGTCGGTTGCCGGATCCGGGCGGTGGACCTGGTACAGGTCGATGTAGTCGGTTTGCAAGCGGCGCAGCGAGTTCTCGACCGCGGTCATGATCCAGCGCCGCGAGGCTCCCCGGTGGTTGGGGTCGTCGTCGACCGGGCGGCTGAACTTGGTCGCCAGCACGACCTGGTCGCGGCGACCCTTGAGCGCCTGGCCCAGCACTACTTCGGACTCGCCGTAGGCGTCGGCGGTGTCGACGAAGTTGATTCCCGCGTCGAGCGCCTTGTGGATGACGCGGACCGAGTCGTCGCGGTCGGCGTTGCCGATGTACGTGCCAAGGGCCAGCGTGCCGAGTGCGTAGGGGCTGACCTTGATCCCGGTCCGCCCGAGGGTGCGGTACTGCATGCGGTCGCTCCTGAGGTCGTCGCCGGTGGCAGGGCAGGCGCTTTCGCCGTGCCGTACGCTGAGACTAAACGGAATGTCTTTCCAGAACTATACGGAATGACTTTCCGCTTATGCAAGCGGAGGACTGGCGTGACCGACAACCTTGCCTCGCCCGGTGGCCGGGCCGGACAGCACGGGCCGGAGCAGCCGGAGAGCCCGGCGGCCGGAAGCGCGCGGCGCCAGCTGCGGGCCGACGCGCAGCGCAACGTCAGCTCGCTGCTGGCCGCGGCGAAATCGGTGTTCGCCACGTCCGGGGTGGACGCGCCCGCCAAGGAGATCGCTGACCTGGCCGGGGTCGGGGTGGGAACCCTCTACCGGCACTTCCCGCGGCGCTCGGACCTGGTCGCGTCCGTCCTCCAGCAGGAGATCGACGCCTGCGCCGATGCGGCCGGGGCCCTCGCGGCGGCCCATGAGCCCGCCGCCGCGCTCACCCAGTGGCTGCTGCGGTACACCCGGCTCCTCGCCGCCAAGCGAGGCCTGGCCGCCGTCCTGCACTCGGGCGACCCGGCCTTCGACGCGCTGCCCGGCTATTTTTACCAGCGGCTCGGGCAGGCCCTCGGCGCGCTGCTGGCCGCAGCGGCGGCCGACGGCGCCATCCGGGCCGATGTCGGCGCCGGCGACCTGCTGCGGGCGGTCGCCCTGCTGTGCCAGCCGGTGTCGGATGAAGGGCTTGCCTACAGCCAGCGCATGGTCGCGCTGCTGGTCGACGGGTTGCGCTACGGGGCCGGAGCGGCGCCGCCGCGCTGCTGACGCCGGTGCGCCTAGCCGGCCGGCTGCCCGTCCGCGGTAAACCCGGCCAGGGCCGGGGCCACCACGTCCTCGACCCGGTCCCGGCGCGCGTGCAGGTCCCACAGGCGGTCGGCCAGGTCTGCCGCCGTCACCAGCGCCCGCGGCTGGCTGCCGACGGCCGGCCCGGCCTGGCGGCGGTGGGTCTGGCTGTTCTCGATCGTCGCGCCGATCAGCAGCGCGCCCGCGTAGACGCCGGTCTCCCGCAGCGCCGAGTTCAGCGTGTGGACATAGCTGCGCAGGCCGGACAGCGCGATCCCGCCCGCCGCCAGGGCCGGGATCGGGTACCTGGCCGCCGCGCCCATGGCGAACAGCAGCCCGCCGTTCCCCCGTTCCCGCATCCCCGGCAGCACCCGTCGCACCAGGGCGACCGGGGCCAGCAGGTAGAGGTCGAGCAGCGGGCGGACCGTCTCCGGGTCGAGTTCAAGCGGGCCCGCGAACCGGCGGCCGGGGCTGCGGCCGGGCGTCGGGCTGTGCTCAAGCACGTCGACCGGGCCAAGCCGGGACTCGATCTGGTCGGCCGCCCGCAGCGCGGCCGACTGGTCGGCGATGTCGGCCGGGAACCCGGCCGCCTCGATCCCGGCCGCGGTCAGCTCGCTGACCATGCCGCCCAGCCGGTCCCGGCTGCGCGCCACCAGGGCGACCCGGAAGCCTTCCCGGCCGAACCGCCGGGCCACCGCCATTCCCAGGGCCGGGCCGGCCCCGTAGACCGCGATTGTCGGCATGCGTGCCTCCATTAAGTTGAGGTTTGTCTCAACTTAATTTAGCACAAGGTGAGGGCATCCTCAGGTTAGTCGCCGTAAGCTCGCGGCATGACGACGGTGCGCCCGCTGCGCCAGGACGCCGCCCGCAACCGGGAGCGCCTGGTGGCGGCGGCCCGTGACGTGTTCAGCCGCAAGGGCCTTGACGCGCCGCTGGAGGAGATCGCCCGGGCAGCGGGCGTCGCGATCGGAACCCTCTACAACCGCTTTCCCGCCCGGGGCGACCTGGTCGACGCGGCCCTCGCCCCGCTGGCCGAGCGGGCGGCGGACATCGCCGAGCGGGCGGCGGGCGCGAGCGACCCGTGGGACGGGTTCGCGTCCTTCATGGCAGGCATCTGCGAGCTGCTGGCCGCCGACCGGGGCTACGCGGACGTGCAGCGCTCCCGGCTGGCCGGCACGCCGGCGATCGACGCCGCCTTGCGGCGGATGTCGTTGCTGAAGGCGCAGATCGTGACCCGGGCCAAGGCCGCGGGCGAGCTGCGGGACGACGTCGAGTCCGCTGACCTGGTCCTCCTTTTCTGGGGGATCGCCGCCATCGCCGACGCCACCCGTGCGGTCGCCCCGGACGCGTGGCGGCGGCAACTGGCGCTGCTGCTCGACGGCCTGCGCCCGGCGGCCGCGAACCCGCTCCCGCGACCGCCGCTGACCGCGGCCGAGCTGCGCCGCGCGGCGACCGCTTAGCCGCTCCCTGGCCCGCCCGACCGGGCGTCCGCCTTGGCGAGCTGGGCGGCCTGCCCGGCGGGCCCGGCCTGCCCGGCGGGCCCGGCCTGCCCGGCGGGACCGGCCGGGTGGCGGCGCTGGTCGCGCAGTGACGCCACCGTCACGACCGCCAGCACGGCGGCGATGAAGGCCGGCGCCGACCAGACCGGGAACTCCCACACGTCGGCCAGCAGCAGCTTGACCGCGACCGCGGCGAGGATCACGGCCAGCCCGGGCTGCAGGTAGCGGAGCCGGGCGGCCGCCCCGGCGAGCAGGAAGTACAGCGCCCGCAGGCCGAGCAGCGCGAACACGTTGGACGTGTAGACGATGAAGGGGTCGGTGGTCACCGCGAGGACGGCCGGGATCGAGTCAACCGCGAAGATGATGTCGGCCGCCTCCACCACGACCAGCGCGAGCAGCAGCGGGGTGGCCAGCAGGCGGCCGCCGCCGCGGACCAGGAACCGCTGGCCGTGCAGCTGCCCGCTGACCGGCAGCCGCCGCCGCAGCCAGCGCAGCAGGCGCGGCTCCTGGCCGGCCTGGTCGCTGTCGCCGCGTAGCAGGTTGACCGCGGCGACCAGCAGCACGGCGCCGAACAGGTAGCTGACCGGGTGGAAGGCGTCGAGCACGGCGATGCCGGCCGCGATGAACGCGGCCCGCATCAGCAGGGCACCGAAGACGCCGAACATCAGCACCCGGTGCTGGTAGCGGGCCGGGATGGCGAGCGCGGAGAAGATGGCGGCGAACAGGAAGACGTTGTCGACCGACAGGCTCTTCTCGATCAGGTATCCCGCCAGGTAGGCCTGGGCGGTGCCCCCGCCCGCCCAGGCCCACAGCAGGCCGCCGAAGCCCAGTCCGATGACGATCCAGACGGCGCTCCAGGCGGCGGCCGTGCGCAGCGGCACCTCACGTGCCCGTCGCTGCAGCACGAGCATGTCCACTGCCAGCATCGCGATCACGAAGGCGAGGAACACCGGCCACGCCCACAGCGGAGCGTTCACCGGCTGCCCCTTCCCTGGCGGTGTGTCACGAGATCCAGGTTCGGCCGCGGGTGTGCAGGAACGGCCGGCGGCGCGTGCAGACGCGATGGAGACGGTCTCCATCTCGGCTGCACCGCCGGCACACGGCGCCTCCCCGGCGGCCGGCCATGACTGGGGATGACGACGGACGCGAGGTGAGGTAATGGCGGGTCATCGGCGGCGCCGCGCGGGCGGGCGGCGGGCCGTGCGGCGGGCACGCAGCAGCCGGGCGCAGAGCACGGCCAGGCAGACGGCGAAGATGATCCACGGTGCCACCAGGATGAGGTCGCTTCCAGTCATCTTCCCTGCCCTATGCTGCGGTGCTAGCGGTGTCGCGGCTGGTACCAGTGCACCGCGCGAGCGTGCCCGCCCGGTGCAGTTGTCATGGTGACGGTGTGAAGGCGCGCCACGGGCGGCGACGGGAGGCGCGATGGCAGCCACGGTGCTAGTGGTCGAGGACGAGCGCAAGCTGCGCGATTTCATCCGCACGTACCTGGAGCGGGCCGGGTTCACCGTGCTCTCCACCGGGTCGGGGGCGGAGGCCATCACGCTGACGGCAGACGCCGCCCCCGACCTCATCGTGCTGGACCTGGGCCTGCCCGACCTGCCCGGGGAGACGGTCGCCAGGGAGGTCCGGGCGATGTCGGCGGTGCCGATCGTGATGCTGACCGCGAAGGCGGCCGAGGAAGACCGGATCCGCGGACTTGAGCTGGGCGCGGACGATTACGTGACCAAGCCGTTCAGCCCGCGCGAGCTGGTGCTGCGAGTACAGGCGGTGCTGCGCCGCGGCAGCCCGGCCGCGGGCTCGCCCGGCGTCACCAGCTACGGCGGCGGCGCCCTGGTCATCGACGAGCCGCGGCGGGCCGTCACCGTGCGCGGCACGCCCGCCCAGCTCACCCCGACCGAGTGGGGGATACTCGGCGCGCTCGCCACCGTGCCCGGGCGGGTCTACTCCCGCTTCGAGCTGATCAACAAGGTGCGGGGCTATGAGTTCGAGGGCTACGAGCGCACCGTCGACTCGCACGTGAAGAACCTGCGCCGGAAGATCGAGGAAGACCCTGGCCGCCCGGGGATCATCCTGACCGTGCTCGGCGGCGGTTACCGGCTCGGCCTGACCCGTGATGACTGACCAGCCCGGCGGGGCCCGGCCGGACGCCGGCCACCGCGGTAACACGCTGGGGCTGCGGCTCGCGCTGGCGTTCCTCGGCGTCGCCCTGGCCGCGGTCGCGCTCATCGCGGTGCTCACCGCGGTCTACTCCGCGGTCGACGTGTCCTCGCTCGCGAACCGCCAGCGCAGCGAGCTGGCCAGCGCCTTCGCGGTCGCCGCGGGCAGCGCGTGGCAGCAGCACGAGGGCTGGGCGCGGGCCGACCTGGAGCCCGTCTTCGACCTGGCCGCGCGCAGCGGGGTGCGGCTTCAGGTGCGCGACGCGGCCGGCCACGTCGTGCGGTCGGCCGGCGGCTTCGCGTCGGCTGACGGGCCCTGGGCGAGCGCGCCGGTGCAGGCCGGCGGGCAGGCGGTCGGCTCGGTGCTGACCGGGTTGTCCGCGTCCGGCCTCGGCGCCGCCGACCACGTGCTCGGTACCGCGCTGCTGCGCGCGATCGCCGGCGCGGCCGGGCTGGCCGCCCTGCTGGCGCTGCTCACCGGCCTCGCGGTGGCGCGGCGGATCACCCGCCCGGTCGGGCGGCTGATCTCGGTCACCCGCGCGATGGCCGGCGGTGACCGCTCGGCCCGGGCGGGCGACCTGCGGGCAGCCAGCGAGCTGCGCGAGCTGGCGGCCGCGTTCGACCACATGGCGGACACGCTCGACCGGGAGGACAAGATCCGCCGCGACCTGGTGGCGAGCGTGGCCCACGAGCTGCGCACCCCGGTGGCGGTGCTCCAGGCCGGGCATGAGGCCTTGCTTGACGGGGTGACCGAGCCCACCCCGGAAGAGCTCGGCTCGCTGCGGGATGAGGTGCTGCGGCTGGCCCGCATGGTGGACGACCTGCAGACGATGGCGGCGGCCGACGCGGCCGTGCTCCAGCTGACCCGCGAGCAGGCCGACCTGGCCGCCATCGCCGAGGCGGCCGCCACCAGCCTCGCCCGCCGGTTCGAGACGGCGGAGGTAACGCTGGGCCGGCGGCTGGCGCCCGCGCCGGTCCTCGCGGACCAGCGGTGGATGCACCAGGTGGTCACCAACCTGCTCGGCAACGCGCTCAAGTTCACCCCGGCCGGCGGCACGGTCACCATTCGCACCGGGCAGGACGGGGCCGACGCGGTGCTCGAGGTGGCGGACACCGGCGTCGGCATCCCGGAGGACGAGCTGCCGCGCGTCTTCGAGCGGTTCTGGCGCGGGCGGGCGGCCGCCGCCACCTCCGGCAGCGGGATCGGCCTGGCGGTCGCCGCCCAGCTCGCCGAGGCGCACGGCGGCGCGCTGACCGCCGCCAGCCGGCCCGGCGAGGGGACGGTCCTCACCCTTACCGTGCCCGGGGCCTGAACCGCCCGGCGCCGCGCCTCCACACCGCCGCCACGACGGCGGCACCGCGCCTGCACCGCCCGCGGCTTAGCTGGACGCAGCAAGCAGCGAGAAGGAGCAGAAAAATGAAGATGACGCAGCGCGCCCGGCGCACGGCGGTCGCGCTGGTGGCCGCGGCGGCGATCGGCGGAAGCGGGGTCGCCGTCGGCGCGGCCGCCGCCCCGGGGGCAGCCAGCAGCACCAGCACGGTGAGCGCGCCCGCGGCGCGGGCCGGCTACGCGGGCATCGTCCGCCAGGTACTGCCCTCGGTGGTGCTGATCAGCACCACCGAGGGGCTCGGTTCGGGTGTAGTGCTCGACACGTCAGGCAACATCGTCACCAACGCCCACGTGGCGGGGACCGCGACCTCGTTCAAGGTGCAGGTGGCGGGTGATGCCACCGCCCGCGCCGCGACCCGCGTCGGCAGCTACCGGCCCGACGACCTGGCGGTGATCCGGCTGGCCGACCCGTCCGGCCTGCAGCCGGCCCGGTTCGGCGACTCGTCCCGCGTGCAGGCTGGTGACGAGGTGCTCGCGGTCGGCAACCCGCTTGGCCTGTCCGGCAGCGTGACCAGCGGGATCGTCTCCGCCACGGGGCGCGTGGTGACCGAGCCGGCCAGCGGCGGAAGTCCCGGCGCCACCCTGCCGGACGCGATACAGACCAGCGCGCCGATCAATCCCGGCAACAGCGGCGGCGCCCTGGTGACGACGGCGGGCGAGGTGATCGGCATCCCGACCCTGACCGCGGCCGGAGGCCAGGACGGCGCCCAGGTCCAGGGCATCGGGTTCGCGATCCCGGCCAACCTGGCCCGCGACATCGCCCGGCAGATCATCTCCTCGGGCACCGTCAGCAACTCGCACCGGGCCGCGATCGGCGCCCAGGTGGGCACGGTCACCGGCCAGGACGGCAGCCCGGCCGGGGCCGGCATCGTGGCGGTCAGCGCCGGCGGGCCGGCCGAGCGGGCGGGCCTGCGGGCCGGAGACGTGATCCGGGCGCTGGGCGGCACGCCGACCGCCGACCCCCAGGCGCTCGCCAGCGCGCTCGCCGCCCAGCGGCCGGGGGACAAGGTCACCCTCGCGGTGACCCGCGGCCCGCAGCAGCTTTCGGTGCCGGTGACGCTGGGCGAGCTGCCCGCCGCGGCCGGCTAGCGGCCTCAGCCGGCCAGGTTCGTGTCATATCGCGACGATCCGGAAACAGGCTGTGTAATTGTTCCAATAAGTTCCATCGTGTCACGCGGGCGACAGAGTCGGCTGGCCCCGGCCTGCGCCCCGAATCGGAAGTTCGCCAAAAAATCTGCTGCCGACACTGAACCGAATGCCTTGGATGTTCGTCCCATTGGTAGGAGTTGAGATTGCATTTCACTTACTATGTTTAGCGCGGGTCGCTAGTCACGCGTATCTGAACACGGGGCGAGTGCTGGGGGCTGGCGTGTGACGGCGGCCGGGGTGTGCCCGGCCGCTTATGTCGCAATACCACCATTTCCGCACATGTGCGTGTCCTCTGCGCAGGGCCAGGAGGGGGGAGAGCCCACCGATGGAGCGGGTCCTGGCCGGACGGTACGAGCTTGAGGTTCCACTCGGCCGCGGTGGCTCCGGTGAGGTCTGGCGAGGCAGGGACATGGGTTCCCGGCGGCCGGTGGCCATCAAGATCGTCGAGCTCTCGCAGATCGACGACCCGGGCCTGCTGGCGGAGACGATCGGCCGGTTCCGGCGCGAGGCGACGGTGATCGCCGGCCTGCGGCACCCGAACATCGTGGGGTCACTCGACGCCGGCCGGGTCGGCAACCAGCTTTACATGATCATGGAGCTGGCGCCCGGCATCTCGCTGGCGGGCATGATGGACGAGCGCGGGGCGCGGGGGATGGGACTCTTCCCGGTCTCCAGCGTGCTGCGCATCGCCGAGCAGGTGAGCATGGGCCTGGCGGCCGCGCACGACGCGGGCGTGGTGCACCGGGACATCAAGCCGAGCAACTTGATGGTGACGCCGCAGCTCGGCATCAAGATCATCGACTTCGGCATCGCCCAGTTGCTGTCCGACAACTCACCCCGGCTGACGATGCGCGGCCACACGGTCGGCACCGTCGCCTACATGTCGCCCGAGCAGGCCCAGGGTGATGCGGTGGACGGCCGGGCCGACCTCTACTCGCTCGGCTGCGTGCTTTACCAGCTCCTTTCCGGCCGCTTGCCGTTCCGCTCGTCGCTGCCCTCAGCGCTGCTGATGATGCAGGTGATGGACCAGGCGACGCCGCTCAGCGCGCTCAGGCCCGACCTCCCGGCCGGGCTTACCGAGCTGGTCAGCGACCTCATGGAGAAGGACAGGACGGCCCGTCCGGCCGGTGCGGCCGAGGTCATCAGCCGCATCGAGGCCATCGGCGGCGGCTTCCGCGGCGCGGAGCCGGTGCACGAGGCCGACCGGCAGACCGTGCGGGCGGGCGACCAGGGCGGTGCCGCGAGCCTGACCCGCGCCGAGCTGGTGCTGCCTGAGTCGGGGCGGCCGACCGTGCTCACGCCGGAACGGCTGGCCGGGCTGACCGGCGAGGAAGCCGCGGGCGGACCGCCGTGGGAGGCGCCGAACCCGCGGGGCGCGACGGTCGGCGTCAGCGACCCGCGGGCACAGCCGCTCCCGGCCGGACGCTGGGACGGGCCGCCGCCGGGCCCGCGCAACAGCGGGGCGCTGCCCCGGGACCAGGCGCCCCCGGGCCGGGCCAGCGGGGGGCCGCCCGCGTGGCCGACGCCGCCGCCGCGCCGCCCGCGGCGCCGCTGGCGCGGGGTGCTGAGCACCCTGCTCACCCTCGCGATCGCGGCCGGCGTCTGGGCGTACGTGTACGAGCGGAACCACGGGAAGCTGTCCATCTCCTCGGTCATGGTCGACTCCGCGAACCAGTCAGTGGGGTGCAACGGCACCGCCCACATCATCGGGACCATCAATACCAACGGGCGCGGCGGGCCGATCAGCTACGAGTGGATCAGCGACACGCGGAGCAAGCCGAAGGTCCTGACGGCGCAAGACGAGAGCGGCAGCAACACCGTCAAGGTGAGCCTGAACTGGAAGTTCGGCGGTAAGGGGACGGGCACCGCGGTGGCCAAGCTCAGCGTGCTCAGCCCCAACCCGGCTGTCGGCAGCATCGAATTCCCCTACAACTGCCCCGCCGGCTGAGGCCGGATGAAAATCACCCGCTGCATCCCGCTCCCTGGCCAGGGCGTGATCGCCAGGTACGGCGCCCTGGTGGCGGTGACTGACGGCCGCGCACCCGGCGACGACCCGCTGCTGAGCGTGCTGGCCGAGGTGGCCGCGGCGGCGGGCGACGGCAGCGAGCTGGTGCGGACGGCGGCCCGGGCGGCCCTCGGCTGCCCGGGCCAGCCCGCCTGGGCGTGCGCCGGCGTCACCGCCGACGGCGGGGTCGCGGTCCTGGTGCACGGGCCCGCGGTGGCCCGGGTCAGCCTGGCCGGCGGCCCCGAGGTCACGCTCACCGCCAGCGACTCGGTGATCCCGGTCAGCCGGACGTTCGCCGGCCCGAGCGTCGCGCTCGACCTGACGGCCGGCCAGCCGGGCCCGCTCGATCCGCGCTGCTGGCTGGGCTCTGGCGTGGTGCCGGGCAGCGGCCTGGCGATAACAATGGCGAGCGGGACCGGGACCCTGGGGGTGCAGGCGGAGGCCGACCCGGCTTCCGGGCGGCCGTCACCGGCGGCGGTTACCCAGCTGCCGGTGACCGTAGTGGCGACGGCCGCCGACAGCGGCCCGGTCGGCTGGCACCCGCCGACGGTGGCTACCCCGGCGGCCGGCCTGCTAGCGGAGGGGCCCGCGGCCAGCCCGCAGCAGGACGACGCGGACGAGGCCGGCTCGCGCCCGGGACCGCCCCCGGTGCTGGTGGAGGGCGCGCTCTGCCCCCGCGAGCATTTCAACGACCCCGCCGCCCGGACCTGTCGCCAGTGCGGCGCGGGCCTGGAGCTGCCGCCGCGGAACGTCCGGCGCGGCGAGCGGCCGCCGCTCGGCGTGCTGGTCATGGACGACGGGGCGCGGATCACCCTCGACGGCGATTACGTGCTCGGGCGGGAGCCCGCCCTCGACGGCGACGTGATGGCGGGGCGGGCGAGACCGCTGCGCATCTCTGATCCCGAAGGGACAGTATCCCGACTCCACCTGAGGATATCCTTGGTTGGCTGGCAGGTCGAGGTAACCGATCTTGGGTCAGCGAACGGGTCAGTTCTCCAGTCACCGGGCGGTGAGCGCACGCTCGCGCCCTTCGAGCCCGTCGTGGCCGAGCCAGGTGCGTGGATCGGCGTTGGGCACCGCAGCATGCAGTACCTGGCTTACCAAGGAGTTCTCCCATGAGTGCGTGGACGGTCCCCAGCTACGCCGAGGGCTGGACGGTGCCTGGCTACGTAGAAGAGCGGCAGCTCGGCGCGGGCGCGTCGGGCCGGGTGGTAGCCGCGGTAAGCGAGCTGACCGGGCAGCGGGTAGCGATCAAGTACCTGAGCCCGGCGCTGCTGCGTGACCCCAGCTTCATGTGGGCGTTCCGCTCCGAGGCGCAGACGCTGCGGGCACTCGACGTGCCGCAGGTGGTCCAGCTCTACGACTACGTGGAAGAGCCCGGGCAGGGCGCCGCCATCGTGATGGAGATGGTCGACGGGGTTTCCCTGCACGACATGATCTCGCAGCGCGGCCCGACCACTCCCGAGTCGGCGCTGCTGGTGCTGAAGGGCTCGCTGCTCGGGCTGTCGGCCGCGCACGCGCTCGGCATCGTGCACCGGGACTACAAGCCGGAGAACGTGCTCGTCGACACCCAGGGCGAGAGCAAGCTGGGCGACTTCGGTATCGCGGTCAAGGCAGGCAAGAAGGCCCTGGCGGCGGGCACCCCGCTGTACATGGCGCCGGAGCAGTGGAACGGCGCGCCCAACAGCCCGGCCACCGACATCTACGCCGCCACCGCCGTCTTCTTCGAGTGCCTGACGGCCGACACCCCGTTCACCGGCAAGCTCGGGCAGCTGCGCGAGCAGCACGAGACCGCGAGCGTGCCGATCGACCGGATCTACCCGCCGCTGCAGGGGCTGATCGCCCGGGGGATGGCCAAGAACCCGCTTGACCGGCCGCAGAGCGCGATTACCTTCGTGGCCGAGCTTGAGGCGACCGCGGGCGCGGTCTACGGGCCGGACTGGGAGGAGCGCGGCCGCAGCCAGCTCGCGGAGCGCGCGGCGGCGCTGCTGCCGCTGCTACTGCTGCAGCGCGGCCAGGCGGGAGCGGGCGGCACCTCGAACGCCGCCACCTGGCTGGGCGGCGGGGGCGGCCCGCGCCGCGCCCGCCGCCGCCGGATGCTGACCGTCGCCGCCGTCGCGGCGGTGGCCGTGGTCTCCATCGGCGCGGTGGCCACCGCGGTCACCCTGCACACGCGGTCGCACCAGACGTCCCTGAGCGGGTCGTCGGAAGCGGCGACGATCACGCCGACGTTCACCGCCGAGGCATCGGTGATCCCCCCGGTGACCGCGTCCACCTGCACCTCGCTCGCCACCTTCACCTTCGGTGGCACGCTTACCGCCACCGCGCCGGGCAAGGTCTCCTACCGGTGGGTCTACTCGACTGGCAAGTCCGGCCCGGTGCAGACCGCGGACTTCGCCGCCGCCGGGCACAAGCAGGTGACCGGCGGGGTCGTCAAGACCAAGCAGGCCGGCACCGGCTGGGCTGAGATCAAGCTGGTCAACCCGGCCGGCAAGACCTCCAACAAGGCCAGCTACAAGATGCTGTGCGCGACCAGCGCGGGCGGTGTCTCCGCGACGGCCTCGGTGACCCCGCCGAGCTCCCATAACACCTGCGGCACGACCATCCCGACGTTCACCGCGACCGGCTCGATCACCAGCCAGCAGGCCGAGACGATCAGCTACTACTGGGCGCTGTCCAGCGGCCAGACCTCGGCCCCGGCGACGCTGACCTTCGCCGGCCCCGGCACGATGGCGGTCTCCCCGCAGACCATCACCCCGCCGAGCGACCCGTCAAGCGGTGAGGCGGTGCTGGTGGTGAACAGCCCGGTCGCGGCGGCGTCGGCCCCGGCCAGCTACGCGCTGACCTGCACCACGCCCGCGCTGAAGCTGGCCGCGGCGGCGTCGGTCAGCCCGGCCGTCGATTCGCTCGCTTCCTGCACCGCCCCCGCGCCTGCCTTCACCTTCAGCGGGACGGTCACCTCGAGCAGGCCCGGCCCGGTCAGTTACTACTGGAAGCTGCCCAGCGGCAACGGCCCGGCGCAGACGCTGAGCTTCACCGCGGCCGGCAGCAAGGCGGTGACCGCCGCCAGTTACACGCCGGCCAGTGACACCGCCAGCGGATCCGGGTCGATCGTGGTGACCAGCCCCGGGGCGGCCGCGTCGAACGCGGCCGCGTTCAAGCTGACCTGCGGCACCGGGCTGTCGGTGGCGTCGACCGCGCCGGCCACCGCCACCGTCGGCACCGCCTACTCGGGCACCGCCACCGTGAGCGGCGGGCAGGGTGCTTACGGGTGGACCGTGACCGGCCTGCCGGGCGGCCTCACGTCGTCCGCCGCGGGGGGCACGCTGACCATCAGCGGCACGCCGACCACGGCGGGCACCTCCACCGTCAAGCTGACGGTGACCGACAGCGCGACCCCCAAGCACACGGCGACGACGAGCTTCACGCTGACGGTGAGCGCGGCCAAGCTGACGCTGACGTCGAGCGCGGGGACGACCGCGACGGTTAACGCGGCGTACTCGGCGACGGTGACGGCGGCGGGTGGTACGCCGGCTTACAAGTACTCGGCGACGGGGCTGCCGGCCGGCTTGTCGGTCAGCTCGACCACGGGTGCGATCAGCGGCACGCCGACCACGGCGGGCACGTCGACGGTGACGGTGACGGTGACGGACAGCGCGGCGACGCCGCAGACCGCCTCGACCAGCTTCACGCTGACGGTGAGCGCGGCCAAGCTGACGCTGACGTCGAGCGCGGGGACGACCGCGACGGTTAACGCGGCGTACTCGGCGACGGTGACGGCGGCGGGTGGTACGCCGGCTTACAAGTACTCGGCGACGGGGCTGCCGGCCGGCTTGTCGGTCAGCTCGACCACGGGTGCGATCAGCGGCACGCCGACCACGGCGGGCACGTCGACGGTCACGGTGACGGTGACGGACAGCGCGGCGACGCCGCAGACCGCCTCGACCAGCTTCACGCTGACGGTCAGCGCGCCGACCCTGAAGCTCGCGGGCGGCACGCTGACCGCCGGGCAGGTCGCCGTCACCTACTCGGCGACGGTAACCGCATCCGGCGGCACTCCCGCCTACACGTACTCCGCCACCGGCTTGCCGACCGCGCTCAGCATGAGCTCGGCCGGCGTGATCAGCGGCGACTCACGGTCGGCGGGCACGTTCAGCATCACCGTGACGGTGAAGGACGCCGCCGGGCAGACCGCCTCCGCGGTCTACTCCGTCACCTTCACCACCGTCATCACCTGACCGGGCCGCTGTGGTGCGGGCGTGCTCGCGCGCGGCCCGCCTCCCAGCGGTCGCCCCCGTGACAGGCCGCGGCCTAGAGGTGATCTGGGTCCTCGAGCGCTCCGGAGCGCCGCACCTGACGCGGTATCCGGAGGTCTTCGACGGCGGGGCGCGGCCGCAGGACGCCGAGTGGGACCGTTGCCCGGATGCCGCCGTTCGCGCCGCTGGCCGTATCGGGCAGCCGGGCCGACCACGGTGTCCCCGCGAGCTGTGACACCACGGCGAGCTGGGCGCGCAGCGTGACCCGGCAGATCCCGCCCGCCGGGTCCACTGGCATCTCGCTGACGAACAGCCACCGGACCGGAACCTTGTACGGTGCCAGCCGCTCGCGGCAGTAGGCGGTGAGATCCACGGCCGGCGCCGCGAGCGGCGCCGACAGCCGGACCGCGGCGGCGACGATCTCGTCCCAGAACTGGTCAGGCAGGCCGATCACGGCTGCCTCGGCTACTCCCGGGTGGCTGAGCAGGATCCGCTCGACCTCCACTGGGGGGACGGCCTGGCCGCCCCGGACGATCAGCGGTACTTCCGGCATGATGCGACGACTCCTCGATCAGTGCGTTTGCCGCCGTCACCGCGCTGGGCGCGCGCAGACAGCGTAGGACACATGCCGCGGAGGGGTCGTGGCGGTACCAGGATGGCCGGCTGCGGCTCAATCCGCATCAGTGACACGCCATGAGGTTTGGCGGACAGCACCCTGAAAATTCATTCATGTACCTGACCTGCTGATATGTCGAATTGCTTCCTGCTTGCGTCTCATTCCGATAACCTGTGGTGCGCGTTCGGTAACAGTGCGGTGAAGTGTCAGGACGCTACGCGGGAGAAACAGGGGCCATAAGGCGTGCACGACGGGCATCAGTTAATCCTCGACCGCGAGACCGAACTGGCGGCGGTGGCGGCCGCCGTCCTGCGCGCGGCGGCCGGCCGCGGGACGGTGATCCTGCTCGACGGGCCGGCCGGGGCCGGCAAGAGCGCCCTGCTCCGCGCGGCCGCCGCACAAGCCGCGTCCCACGGCCTGCGGACGCTGTCCGCGCGCGGACTGTCGCTGGAGCAGGACTTCTCCTTCGGCATCGTCAGGCAGCTGTTCGAGCCGGCCCGCGCCGTCACCGCGCCCGCCGACTGGGCCGCGCTGCTCGACGGCGAGGCCCGGCTGGCCCGGCGCGTGTTCGACGGACCCGGGTCGCCGGCCGGGCCGGGCCCGGCCGGCGACCCGGGCGACGACCCCCTGAACGGATCGGCCCACGCGACCCTGCACGGCCTGTACTGGCTGACCGCCAACCTGGCCGCGCGCCAGCCGCTGGCCCTCGCGGTCGATGACGGGCAGTGGGCCGACCCGCCCTCGCTCGGCTGGCTGTCGCACCTGGCGGCGCGGATAGAAAGCCTGCCGGTGCTGCTGCTGCTCGCTGCCCGCAGCGGCCCTGACCAGCCGGGCATCGTCAGCGAGGTACGCGGCTACCCGGCCTGCGAGCGGCTCGAACCGCGGCCGCTGAGCGCCCGCGCGTCGGCCGTGCTGGTCCGGGACCGGCTCGGCGACCAGGCGTCACCCGAGCTGTGCGCGGCCGCCTACGCGTCCACCCGGGGCAACCCGTTCCTGCTCGACGCGCTGCTGAAGGCGCTGCTCGCCCCCCGGGGGCACGGACTGGACACCAGGCCGGACGAGGTGGCGGTGCTGGCGCTAGGCCCCGAGCCGGTCGCCGACGCGGTGGTCCGCCGGATCGGGCAGCTCGACCCGGGTGCCGTCGCGCTAGCCCGGGCGCTGGCGGTACTTGGCCGCCCCGCGCCGCTGCGCTATGCCGCGGCGCTGGCGGGCATGGACCTGCGGCCGGCCGCGCTGGTTACCGACCAGCTCCGCATCGCCTGCGTGCTCAGCGCGGGAGCGCTGCTCGACTTCGAGTACCCGATCACCCGCACCGCCATCTACGACGCGATGCCGCCTGGTGAGCGGGCACTGGCCCACGCCCGCGCGGCGGCCCTGCTGGAAGCCGACGGCGCCGAGACTGAGCTGGTCGCGCTGCACCTGCTGCACAGCGAGCCCGCCGCCGACCAGCACGCGGTCAGCGTGCTCCGCACGGCCGCGGCGACGGCCAGCGGCCGCGGCGCCCCCGGCGCCGCGGCCGGGTACCTGCGCCGGGCGCTGGCGGAACCGCCGCCGGCCGCCGACCGGGCCGGCCTGCTGCTTGACCTCGGCCTGGCGCTGGCCAGTGACCGTGACCAGGGCGCGGTCACCGTGCTGCGGGACGCGGTAGCCCAGGTCGGCGCGCTGCCCCCGGCCGGCCTCGGCGCCGCCCCGGCCGGCCGGGGCGGCGAGCCGGGCAAGGCGCAGGCGGCCCTGCTGTCGGCCGGCGTGCTCGGCATCTGGGGTCATCACGAGCACGCGGCCGAGATCGCGCGGGCCGGGCTGGCCTTCCCCGCCCCCGACCCCCTGGTCAGCGAGCGCCTGGAGGCGGAGCTGTTCGCGAACTCGTGGATCAGCACTGCCTCCGCGCGGTCGGCCTGGGAGCGCATCGGCCCCCGGCTGCCCATTTGCGCGGGCGAGCAGCCACCAGGCACCGCCGAACGCGCGGCGCCCGGGCAAGGCGAGGCGGCCCCCGGCGAGGCGGCCGGCCTGGTCGACTGGTGCGTCTACGACGCGCTCGCCGCCACCATCGCCGCCCGCGACAGCGGCGAGGCGCTGGCGCGGGTCGCCCCGGTCCTCGGCGGTGAGCGGGCGGGCATCAAGCGGGACTCGCTCGCCGCGGTGATGACCATGCTCGTGCTGATCTGGAACGACCAGCTGGAACAGGCCCGGGCGGTCAGTGACCTGGTGCTGGCGGACGCCACCGCCCGCGGCTCACTGAGCCTGACCGCCAGCGTGCGCTGCCTGCGCTCACTGATCCTGCGCCGGCTGGGGCTGCTGCGGGAGGCCGCCGCGGACGGCCGGTCGGGGTTCGCGTTCCGGCTGAAGTCATCGCCGCCGCTGGCGGTCGCCTGGTCAGCCGCGTTCCTCATCGAGGCGCTGACCGGCCTCGGCCAGCTCGCCGAGGCGGAGGAAGTGGCGACGGCGGCGCAGGACGCCCGGCCGCCGGACGGCTGGATCCACAGCATCCTGTACACCCAGGCCCGGGGTGCGCTGCGGGTCGCGCAGCGGCGGCACGAGGAGGGACTGGCCGACCTGCGCGGCGCGGCCGAGGGGTGGCAGGCTCTCGGCGTGTCCAGCCCGGCCGCCGCCTACTGGCGGGTGCCGGCCGTGGCCGCCTACGCTGCCCTGGGCCGGGAGCAGGAGGCAGCGCGGCTCGCGGCGGAGCAGCTCGAGCTCGCCCGGGCAGTCGGCGCCCCGGTCACCGAGGGGATATCGCTGCGGACGGCCGCACCGTTCGCGCCGGACCCGGAGCGCACCCTGGCCGAGGCGATCTCCCTGCTCGGGCAGGCGGAAGGCGACTACGAGGAGGCCCTCGCGCTCGTGGAGCTCGGGGTGCACCGGCGCCGCTCCGGCCGCCGCGCGGCCGCGCGGGAACCGCTGCGGCGCGCGCTCGACATCGCCGAGCGGACCGGCTCAGCGCAGCTTCGCGGCTATGCCCGGGCCCAGCTGCTGGCGGTCGGCGCCCGGCCCCGCCGCGCCGCGCTGACTGGTCCGGAGGCGCTGACGGCGGCCGAGCGGCAGGTGGCGACGCTGGCCGCCGCCGGACGGTCGAACCGGCAGATCGCGCAGCAGCTCTTCATCACCCAGGCAACGGTGGAGACCCACCTCCGGCATGCGTTCCACAAGCTGGGTATCACCTCACGGGGCGACCTCCCGGCGCGGCTGCCGCCCGCGCACGGTACAGACTAGGGCTGTGCCAGAGGCAAGCGGCGCGCTGCGCGTCATCGAGATTGACCGGGCCGACGACGAACGGCTGGCGGACTATACCCGGCTGACTGACGCCGGGCTGCGAACGAACCTGGAGGCCGCGCACGGCCTGTTCATCGCGGAGGGGACCAAGGTCATCACCCGTGCCGTCGCCGCCGGCTACCCGGTGCGCTCGCTGCTGCTCGGCCGTGGCCGCCTGGCCGACCTGCCCGCGCTCGGGGCGGCGGGCGGCGCGCCGGTCTACCTCGTACCGGACGAGGTCGCCGAGCGGCTCACCGGCTACCGGGTGCACCGCGGCGCGCTGGCCTCCCTGGCCCGCCGGCCGCTGCCCGCGGTGGGCGCGGTGCTGGACGGCGCCCGCCGGGTGGTGGTCCTCGAAGACCTGGTGGACCACGGCAACGTGGGCGCGATCTTCCGCTGCGCGGCCGCGCTCGGCGTGGACGCGGTGCTGCTGTCGCCCCGCTGCGCCGACCCGCTGTACCGGCGGTCGGTCAAGGTCTCCATGGGCGCGGTCTTCGCCGTCCGGTACGCCCGGATGACCGGCTGGTACGACGGCCTGGCGGAGCTGAGGCAGGCCGGGTTCCGCATCCTCGCGCTGACGCCCGATGAGCGGGCCGTCCCGATTGACCGCGCGCTGCTCCCGTCCGGCCCGGGCCAGGGCGACCGGGCGGCGCTGCTGCTCGGCACCGAGGGAGACGGGCTGTCCGCCCGGTGGCTGCGCGAGGCCGACGAGGCGGTGCGCATCCCGATGAACCCGGCCGCGCGGGCGGCCGGGGTTGACTCGCTGAACGTGGTGGCCGCCGCGGCCATCGCGTGCCACCTGCTGACAGGGTAGATTTACCCCATCTGGTGACAGATCGGGGTGAAGGTGACGAATTCTGCCCGCGCGGTAGTGATCGGCGCCAGCGTCGCCGGGCTGCTCGCGGCGAGCGCCCTCAGCGGCAGCTACGCCGAGGTCACGGTGTACGACCGCGACACGCTGCCCGCCGAGCCGGGCCCGCGCCGCGGCGTGCCGCAGAGCAGGCAGCTGCACGGCCTGCACGCGCGCGGCGCGCAGGTGCTCTCCGAGCTGCTGCCCGGCTTCCGCGCGGAGATGATCGCGGCCGGCGCCGTGCTGGCGGACACGCAGGGCGACGCGCACTGGTACCTGGACGACTACCTGCTGCGCCCGGCGGCGACCGGCCTTGAGGGCCTCACGCTGAGCAGGCCGGTGCTCGAATGGCTGATCAGGTCCCGGGTGGCCAAGCTGGCCAACGTGACCATCGCTGACGGCACCGACGTGTCCGGGCTGGCACAGCAGGCGGGGCCGGGCGGCCGGGTGACCGGCGTGCGGGTGCGCGCCGCCCGCAGGCCGGGCGCGGCCGAGCAGACCGTACCGGCCGACCTGGTGGTCGACGCGGCCGGCCGCGGTTCCCGCAACCGCGCCTGGCTGGCGCAGCTCGGCTATCCGGTCCCGGAGACGAGCGAGGTCAGGGCGGGGGTGACCTACGTCTGCCGCCTCTACAGCAGGGACCCGAGCCAGCTCGACGGCCGGTTCGGCTCGCTGGTCACCCCCTACCCGGGTAAGCCGCGCGGCGGCGCGGTGCTCCGCCAGGAAGGCGACCGGTTCCTGGTGCTGCTGGCGGGCATGGCCGGCGCCGAGCCGCCAACGGACGAGGGCGGCATGCTCGCCTTCGCCGACAGCCTCGCCTGCCGCGACCTGGCCGCGGTGATGCGGCAGTCGGACCCGCTTGGTGACCCGGTGAAGTACACCTATCCGGAATCGGCCTGGCACCACTACGAGTCGCTGAGCCGCTACGCGCCCGGGCTGCTGGTCATCGGCGACGCGTTCAGCAGCTTCAACCCGATCTACGGCCAGGGCATGACGGTTGCCGCGCTGCAGGCACTGGCGCTGCGCGACCTGCTGTCAGGAGCTGGGGCTGCCACCCCGGACCTGGAACGCCGGTACTTCCGCGCCGCGGGCAAGCTGGTCGCCGCCGCCTGGGAAACGTCCGCGTCCAGCGACCTGCGGTTCCCCGAGGTACCTGGCAAGCGCCGCCCGGGCGCGGCGCTCGTCAACGCCTACGGCGAGAAGTACCGCGCCGCCGCCTCGGTCGACCCGGTCCTCGGCGAGACGTTCCTGCGCGTCGCCAACATGATCGACAAGCCCGCCCGGCTGCTGTCTCCCGGCCATGTGGTGCGGGTCTTCCGTGCCGCGGGCAAGGCGGTGCGGGCGGGCTCGTAGGGTCAGCCGGACTGGTCCGGCGGCGGTTACTAGGCGACCGGGTGGCCGGCCGCGGCCCGCCCGCCGAGCACCGGCTCGCCGCCGAGCCCGCCCCGGAAGCCCGCGTCCCACGGCCAGCGTCCCTGCTCGTCGGCGTAGACGAGCTGGAGGGCGGAGAACGCGGGCCCGTTGAGCGCGGCCGCCACCGCCAGGTGCACGCCGGGCTCCGCTACCCGCACGACCTCCGCCAGCGGGCCCACGGCCCGCTGGCCGCCGGGCAGCGGCACCAGCTCGCCCGGCTGCGGCGGCCCGCCGTCGATGACCTGCCCGGCCAGGCTGTTCAGCAGGCCGGCGGCGCGGTCGTAGGGCAGTCCGGTCACCACCAGCTCCGGCCGGTCGTGGGCCGCGAGGCCGACGGTGTACGCGTAGGGTGCCCGGCGCCGCTCGCGCTGCACCCCCTGCACCACCCAGCAGTGGGTGGCGAGCAGCTCACGCAGGTGAGCGAGGTAGTCCTGCCAGGTGGCGCCGGGGTTATCGCACTGCCAGCACATGTCATGACCTCCGAAGTGAAAGCGACGGTGAGGCCACTCTAACCAGGGGTGCCGACATTCTGTTCGATCCGCCGCCTGCCTGCCGGGCAGGCGGGCGGCGGTCACCGCGCGCTAGCGCAGCCGGGTCACCACCGTGTCCGCCTGGGCCAGCGTGATCGGCAGCGTCAGCTCGCTGATCGCCACCGTCTGCACGCCGCCGTCGAGGAAGATGACCTGGTCCTTCATGCACCCGCGGAGCTCCGGGTAGCGGGCCGCGATCGCGTCCTGCTCGGCCCGGCTCTGCGCGGACTGCTGCTGCGCTTGCTCCATCCGGGCCTGCATGGCAGGCACGACCTTCTCCTCGAGGGCCTTCTTCACCCGCCGGCCGATGGCCCGCCCGGCGAACCCGAGGGCCGCGCCGAACACCGCCCCGCCGATGTCGTCGGCGATGTTGTCGCCCAGGTTGTTCAGGTCCCAGTCGGACCCGCGGCGGTAGTTGCGCCGCAGCTTCGGGTCGGAGCCCTCGACGTTATACGGGTCGTAGTTATCGTCGTGCTGACTCGGGGGCGGGTAGGGCCCCTGGGCGGGGAACTGGCCCGGGGCCGGCGGCTGCGGTGGCGGCTGCCCGTGGCTGGCCTCCGGCCCCGGACTGCCAGGCTGTCCCGGACTGCCAGGCTGCTCCTGGCTGGCGGGCTGGCCCTGCGCGGCCGAGTACCCCTGGGCGGCGGACTGGCCCGCGCTCGGGAAGTACGACTGGTTCGCGAACCCCCCCGCGTTGATGGGCGGGGGCGGGGGCGGAGGCGGTGCCTGGCTGGCCGACTGCCCGCCGGCGGCGGCATAGCCTTCCGCCGCTGACGGCTCCCGGGCGGGTGCCTGGCCAGGGAACTGTCCCTGGCCGGGTGCCTGTCCCTGGCCGCCCGCGCCGGGCCAGCCGAACTGCTGGCTGAGGCGCTGGAAAGCCTGGCCCTGGGCCGTGTTCATGGTGTCGAAGAGCTCGCGGGCGGTACGCACGTCCGCGCTGCTGCCGCACCGGGGGCACACGGACCCCCCATTCTGGTATGCCACGAACCAATCATGCTCTTCCGTACGTCTTTCCTGGTAGACCTATGGAGGTTTGCTGATGGATTTCCGAACGGAAGGCGGCCCGGGAGGCGTCATGAAGAGCCCGGCGGCGCACTGGGCGGACCGGGAGTGGCAACGGAACCAGGACCTGCTCGTTCCCGATCCCCAGCACCCGCAGGCGTTCCCCGGCAAGTGCCCGGTCGACCTGATGGGCCGGATCAGGGTGTGGCTGACCACTGAGGACAGGGACCTGGTGGCGCACGGGTTCGGCGGCCAGCGGATCGTGCTGCCGGCCGCCTCGGTGGGCGCGGTGCATACCGCCAGCTCGTACCGCACCGGGCGGGTCACCCACGGGCAGGCGCTGCTCGTGCTTGATCGTCAGCAGCGGATCCTGCTGCGCGCGAGCGGCCTGTGGGAGACCTACGGTGAGCTGGCGGCGGTGTGCAAGGCGGCCGGGCTGCCCGCGCCGTCCCACCTGAGGCCGGCCTACCGGACCCAGCCGGCCGCCCGGGCCCGCGCGGCCGGGGCGGGCCAGCGGCCGCGCAGGCGGAGCGGCGCCGCCAGGCAGCTGCCGTCCTTCGAGAAGGCGCCCGGCTACCGCAGGCTGCGCACCCGCCCGCGCGGGGCCGGGCTGCGGGTGCTCGCGCTGACGGTGCTGGTGCTGCTCGCCATCGCGCTCGGGGCAACGCTGGGCGCGCAGCCGGCGGTGGCACTGCCCGCGTGGTTCGGCGCGCTGCGCACGCTGCTCGGCATCATCGGCGGGCTGCTCGGCGCGGCGGGCGGGCTGTGGCTGGCCCTGGCGGCGGTGCACCTGCTGGCGGACGCGGTGCGCTGGGCGCGTACCTCGTGGGCGGTGGGCACGGTGGCGCCGCCGCTGCGCTTCTTCCGCCGCCGCGCGCGCCGGGGCGGCTGGACCATCGCCGGGAACGTCGCCCTGGTCGCCCTGGTCCCGGCGCTCATCGGCTGGGGACCCGGCGTCGGCATCGCGTCGCTGGCACACGGGTTCCGCGACGCGGCCCTGGTCTCCGAGCTGCGCGGGCAGGGCGTGGCGGCCCCGGGCACGCTGTTCGACGACCAGCAGTTCGATACCGACGACAACGGCAACACCACCGTGCACGACGTGCCGACGCTCGCCTTCCTCGGCTTGCAGGCGACCGACCCGTCGATCGGTGGCCGCCCGCTGCCGCTCGACCAGGACGACCCGGTGGACACCCGGGTGCCGGAGACGGTGGTCTTCCTGCCGGCTGACCCCGGCACCGCCGCGGCCAGGCAGCAGCTGGCCGGGTCGGTCTGGCACGGGGCGCCGACCGCCAACCTCATCTCCGGCGGGCTGCTCACGCTGGCGCTGCCCCCGGTGCTGTGGCTGCTGGTGCTGCGCGTCCGCAGGCGGCGCTGGCTGCGGGCCAGGGAGCTGGTCGACGACCTGGCATCGTGACCTTTGGCCGGCCCGGGCACGGTCAGTTAGAGAAGTCCTGGGTGAGCCAGACGGTGCCTGAGCTGTCGCGGTAGACCGCGATGCCGATGTGGGTGAACGAGCTGCCGAGGATGTTCATCCGGTGGCCGTCGTCCGGCGGCTGCTCGTTGAGCATGGACTGGGTGAGGCTGACCGCCATCTGGGCGATGGCGGCCGAGGTGTCGGCCACCGGGCCGCCCTCGCCGATGTTCTCCCCGGCCGAGCTCCAGATGACTCCGGCCGCGGTCTCCCGGGCGCCGAGCGCGGCCTCGCCCGGGCACTGGTGCGACAGCCCGCAGCCGCCCGCCATCTTCAGGTTGTGCGCGGCCGAGCTGGCGGTCAGCCCCGAGGTGACCGTCAGCGCGGGCAGCCCGGCCGTCGCCCGGGACTGGTTGATCAGGCTGAGTACCTGCTGGGCGGCGGTGCCGTCCTGGGCGGAGACCGGACCGGTCGAGGCCGGCGGGCCGCCCGCGGCGGGTGCGGTAGACGCGGCGGCGGCAACCCCGGACGGCGTGGCGGCGGACCCGGACGCCGACGGCGCGGCCGTGCCGCTGGCCGGGTGCGACCGGGAGGCGCCGTTACCCCGCGGGACGGTGACTACCGCGGGCGGCCCGGCCAGCGCGACGCCGGCCGCGACGCCCGCCGCGGTGCCTGGCCCGGTCGTCGCTGCCCCGGGGGCCGGCCCGGCCGCGGCCGGGCCGGGGGAGTGCCCGCCGCGGGAGAGGAACAGCACCCCGCCCGTCAGCGCGGCCAGCAGCAGCACGCCGAGCGCGGCCAGGCCGGCCTTGCGGGCCGGTCGGCGAGGCGCCGGCCCGCGTACGGGCGGGTCAGCCTGGCCGGCCGACGTGGCCGTCCGTGTCCCACGGTCCATGTCTTCACCACCTAACGGGCGATGACACAGTAGAACACTTGCGACTGATTGCGTATCAATATGGACAAAGCCAGGCGGCGGAACGGTCACAGTCCGCCGTGACGGCCGGCGCCGCAACCAGGCGATCAGGTCTCGGGCGGGTGGCACTGCTCGGCGATCAGCCGGGCCGCCTCGGCGATGAACTGGCCCGGGTTCTGCCGGTAGCGCGCGAAGGTGACCGGGCTGACCGCGCCCAGGATCGACGCGACCGTGCGCCGGGTGAGCTGCGTCCGGCCGGCTATCTCGCCGATCAGGTCGTACCTGACCGAGTCCGTCCCCGGGGCCGCGCGCAGCCCCGGGGTTGCGGCGGCGCTCGATGAGTCGACCGAACGGGTGGTCCGGTTCTCAGCCGGCTGACCGTCCGGCCGCAGCGCGCCCTGCTCCACCAGGTAGCGCAGCGGCTCGACCCGCAGCCGCTCATCCAGGGCGGCGACGCAGCGGCGGGCCAGCCGGGCCGGGTCGGCCGTGACCAGGGGGCGGAAACGGGACCCGTCCGGCCCGCCGCCGTCCCGGCCCGCGGCGGGCGGGCGGGCGACTGAGGCAGGCCGGGCCTGGCGGCCGTCGGCCGGCCGGGGGAGCCGGGCGGCCGGCCCGTCGCCAAGCTCGCGCTGCAGGCCGGCCACGAAGTCGGTGTAGGACTCGTCGGTCACCACCGTCAGCTCGTTGACCTGGTGGACGGTCAGCGGGTCGTCCGTCCGCTCGCCGCCCGAGTTGACCGCGAGCCGCAGGCCGCGCCCGATCTCCTGGCGGCGGGAAACGGTGCTGTCGCTCCGCTTCAGCATCCCCATGACGAACACGTTCGGGTTGTCCCAGCCCTCGCGCAGGGCCGAGTGCGAGAACAGGAACCGGGCCGGCTCATCCAGCGACAGCAGGCGTTCCCGGTCCCGCAGGATGAGGTGGTAGGCGTCGGCGTCGGCCGACTGGCCTTGCTCGGGGCCAGCGCGGCGCACCTCCGGGTCGATGTCGCGGCCGGTCCGCCGGTCGACCGCGAAGTAGCCCCGGTGGGTGGCCTCGACCGGGATCGCCGCCAGGTAGTCCAGGTACCGCGCGGCGTCGCCGGCCGGCTGCCCGCCGCCCGCGGGGCCGGCCACCGTGCCGCTCAGGGAGCCGGCCAGGGCGTCGACTAGCTGCCGGTACTCCTCGGCGAAGACCCGGGCGTACTCGCCGCGGGTATCGGCCCGGCGGTAGTCGCGGTACCTGGCCACCTCGTCGATGAAGAACAGCGAGAGCACCTTGATGCCGAGCGGGAAGAGCTGCCGTTCCTTGTCCAGGTGGGCGCGGATGACCTCACGGATCTGGATGCGGCGCCGGGCCTGCTCGGTCACGTCGGTGGTGACCTGTCCCGCCGCGATCACGTCGCCGCTGCTCAGCTCGATCACGTCGCGGGCGGCGTCGACCTGGGTGACGGACAGGCCCTGGTACGCGGGCAGCCCGCCGGAGACCGCGTGCAGGTTGTCGCCCGCCCGCAGCACCCGGACCTGGCGGCTGACGCCGGCCCCGGTCCGCACCTCAAGCTCGGCCCGGGCCCGGGGCGCGGCCCGTCCCGCGCCGCCCGCGCGGCCCGGGTCGCCGGGCTCCACCGCGTCCAGGTACAGGTAGGCCGCCCGGCTGGCCAGGCCGCGCACGGTGATGCCGCGCACCGCGATCTTCTTGACCAGCCGCTGCTGGAAGGCGTCGGCGGCGTCGAGCCGGTAGACCTTGTTGTGCTCGGTCCGGTGGGTGGCGGAGTAGCGCAGGATCATCAGCGGGTTGAGCCGGGCCAGGGCGGCCAGGGACCGGGGGGCGCCGACGCGCTGCGGCTCGTCGAGGACGACGACCGGCCGGCAGGCGCTGATCACGTCGATCGGGCGGCGGCTCTGCAGGTCGTCGAGCACCTCGTAGATGCGCCGCCCGTCCTGGCCGGCCGCGTTGAACGCCTGGATGTTGATGATCATCACCTGCGGGCCGGGGTCGGCGGCGAACCGGCCGAGCTCGTGCAGCCGGGCCGAGCTGTAGCAGCAGACCCGCGGGCGGTGCCCGTACGCCTGCTGGAAGTGCTCGGCGGTGGCGTCGAACGACGCGCGGACCCCTTCGCGGATCGCGACGCTCGGCACCACCACGATGAACCGGGACCAGCCGTAGCGCCGGCCCAGCTCCATGATCGTCTTGATGTAGACGTAGGTCTTGCCGGTGCCGGTCTCCATCTCGACGTCGAGGTTGGGGGTGTGCGGCCGGCTGGCGGCCGGGCTCTGCGCGAGTGCGGGTGACACCGGCAGCCCGCGCGACCGCTGCCCGGCCTGGACGTTGTCGAGCAGCCGGGCCGGGCTCAGCGCGAGCTCGGCGTTGCCGCCGGGCGAGGAGGACCAGGGCTGGCCGGCGAAGCAGTCGGCTACCGCGTTGACCGCCTCGGTCTGGTAATGCTGGACCTTGAACCTGAGCTTCACCGGGTTAGACCGTCTTGACGTCGGTGGCCGGGCAGGCTTGCGCCAGCAGCCGGCCGGCCGCGGCCCTCATCGCGTCGCTGGCGAAACCGGCGTCGAGGAACACCGCCCTGGCGGGCCTGCGGCGGGCCACCTCCCGCACCACGGCGAGCGAGATGTCCCGGGCCAGGCAGGCGATGAGGGCGTCGCCGCCGACGGTGAACAGCTCGCGCCCGTCGACCTGCTCGGCGGTCACCGGCGCCGAGGGCTCGATGCCCGCGCTGACCAGGAGCTCGAACAGCACGTCCTCGGCCGTCCGGTCCGGCTTGACGGTCTGCGCCAGCCCCGCCAGCTCGTCCTGCCGCAGCTCATCGGGTGCCCGCTGCACGTCGGCGAGGCTGGTCGAGTCGATCCGCAGCACCCGGAAGCCGGTTTCGCCGTCCCACCCGGGATGGCGCGGCCCCTCGCTGGCTCGCGCGCCGGCCCGGCGGATCCGCTCCTGGCCGATCTCGGCGATGGTCGCCAGCCCGGCGCTGGCCGCGACTGACCCCGGGCGGCATTGCTCGGGCAGCTGGACGGCGATGAACCGGCGGGTCCCGCCGTCGGCCGCGTTCAGCTCGAGCACCGCCTGCGCCATCGTCGCCGACCCGGCGAAGAAATCAAGGACGAGCGACGAGGGGCCGCAGCCGTGCTCAAGCACTCGCTTCATCAGCCGGACCGGCTTGGGATTCTCGAAGACCTTGGCGTCGAGCAGCGCGGCCAGGTCCCTGGTGCCGTCGTCGGTGCTGCCCGCGTACTCGTGGCCCCAGAAGTTGGCCGGGGTAAGGCCGCGGGCGGCGGACAGGAACATCTTGACCGACGGGACCGGGCTGCTGCCGTCCGCGCCCCAGTACAGGCGGCCGTCGGCCGCCAGCCGCTCGTACTCGGCCCTGGACCGGCGCCAGGCATTGGTGGTCGGCCAGGTCACCTGGCCGGTGCGGGGGTTCCTGATCTCGTAGCAGAGGTTCGGCCGCTGGGCGGGGGTGGCCGGGTTCAGGAACGAGGCGCCCTTCCAGGGGCCGCGGGGGTCGTGGTCGGGGTTGGCGTAGCGGGCGTCCGCCTGCTCGGTCCGTGGCAGCAGGTTCACCGTGAACTGGTCGCTCTTGGCGAACACCACGATGTGCTCCACCACGGCGGAGAAGTCCCTGGTGTTGTTGCTCCGGGTGTACCGCTTCTGCCAGACGATGCTGGCGCGGAAGTTGTCCTCGCCCATCAGCTCGGCCAGCAGCCGGACGAGGTTGGCGTGCTCGGTCGAGTCGATGCTGACGAAGATGGCCCCGTCGTCCGCCAGCAGGTTGCGCGCCAGCTTGAGCCGCGGGTACATCATGCTGAGCCAGTCGGAGTGGAAGCGGCCGCTTGACTCGGCGTTGGCCACCAGCCTGCGCCCGGCCGCGTCCGCCTGGCCCGACTTGGCCAGGTACTCCGCGGTGGTCTGGGCGAAGTCGTCCCGGTAGACGAAGTCGTGGCCGGTGTTGTAGGGCGGGTCGATGTAGATCAGCTTGACCTTGCCCAGGCAGGGCTGCTGCAGCAGCTTGAGCGCGTCGAGGTTGTCGCCCTCGATGAACAGGTTGGGCGCGGTGTCGAAGCCGGCTGACTTGCCGCGGACCGGGCGCAGCGCCTTGGCGACGGGGGCGTTAGCGGCCAGCAGGGCCGCTCGCCGGCCCGGCCAGTCGAGCTGGTAGCGCTCCCGCGGCCCGTCAACCAGGTGACCGGACAGCTCCTGGCGGAGCAGGTCAAAGTCGACCGCGCGGACGGGGCGGCCGGCCGCGTCGCGGCTCTCGGTGATCACCCCCGGGAACAGCCGGGCGAGCTGGTCGAGGTTCCGCTCGGCGAGGTCGGGCGAGTGCGTCCGCAGCTTCTCCACCGGCCCAGGCTAGAACAACCAGGTCCCGGCGGACGGGCGGCCGGCTACGGCCGCGGGCCGCGGCGCTGCGTGGGGTCGATCGGCTGGGTCGGCTCGATCCGCCGCTGCCCGGTCACGTAGCCCTGGCCCTCGCCCGGGCCCGGCTGCGGGTAGTCGTCATCGACCAGGGCCTGCGGGTAGGCGTTTCCCTGGCCCTGCTGGTAGCCGCCCGGCTGAGCCGGGTACGACGTGACGCGCCGCACCGCCCGCGCCGCCACCGCGGTCAGCAGGGAGGTGATGGCGACGCCGAGCACCAGGTCGACGATCGCGGTGGCCGCCTTCTGCCCGATCGGGGCGGAGGTGCTGAACGGGTAGACGACCGCCGCCAGGGTGGCCAGCCCCATGATCCAGTTGAAGAACAGGCTGGGATCCGGCGTGCTCAGCCGCAGCAGGTAGAGCAGGCCGGCCGCGACGATCGCGATCAGCGCCGCGACGAGCACGTACTCCCCGGTGTGGGCGTTGCCCCAGGCGCCGTCCCCGGCCGGGGCCATGATCGGGATGTTCAGCGTCCAGCGCGAGATGAGGATGCCGACCAGCGCGATCAGGGCGGCGACGACCGTGGTTGCGGCGGCGCCCGCCCAGTACTGGGCGGGGTCGAGCCCGAGGCGGCTAGTGCCCGTGCCCCTGGGTGATGCGGGATAGGACATTTCAGCTCCTCGCGGGTTGAGCTTCCCTGTTCCTAGGTACCCCTGCAAATGAGCCGAAACCCTTGCCTACCGGGCGAAGTCAGCCCCCGTTCGGAAGGCCGGGGTTAAATCCGCGCCAGCAGCTCGGCCAGCAGCGCCCCGACCTGGGCGGCCGACCCGGCGGTGGCGTCGAGCACCGCCTGGTGGTCGATCGGCTCGGCCGACAGGCCGGCCGCCGGGTTGCTCACCATGGATATGCCGAGCACCTCGGCGCCGAGGTGCCGGGCGGCGATCGCCTCCATTACGGTCGACATGCCCACCAGGTCGGCGCCGGCCGTGCGCAGCATCCTGATCTCGGCCGGGGTCTCGAAGTGCGGCCCGGGCAGGCCGGCGTACACGCCTTCGGCCAGCGACGGGTCGAGTTCCCTGGCCAGGCCGCGCAGCCGGGCCGAGTAGACCTCGGTCAGGTCGGTGAACCGTGACGGCACCTGCGGGGGGAGCGGTCCCGAGAGCGGAGAGCGCCCCGTGAGGTTGATGTGGTCGCTGATTAGGACCGGCTGCCCCACCGCGTAGCCCGGGTTGATGCCGCCCGCCGCGTTGGTCAGCACGATCGTCCGGCAGCCGGCCGCGATCGCGGTGCGCACGCCGTGGGTGACGCGGTTCGGGTGGTGGCCCTCGAAGAGGTGGATGCGCCCGAGGTAGAGCAGGACGCGCAGCGGACCCTTCTTCAGGTACCGAACGGAGGCGCCGTGCCCCGCGACGCTCGGCTGCTCGAACCCGGTCAGGTCGGCCAGCTCCAGTTCGAGCTCGGGCGGGCCGATCGCGTCGGCCGCCGCCCGCCAGCCCGAGCCGAGCACGATGGCGACGTCGAAACCGTCGGCCCCGGTCCGCTCCCGCAGGGCGCCCGCGCTGGCCTCGGCGCGGGCGAAAGGGTCGGTGGCCTGGTCGTCGGCTGGCTCAGTGCGGTCGCTCATGGCGACGATCATCCCGCACTTTGCCTGCGCATGTCACGGTACGTATTATTCGCCGGCGAAACGCGTCACAGAATGGTAAGTTCTCCCGCTGCCCTTTCTTCGCGAACTTCCCATCAGCGCAAGTTTCTTTCTGGCATCGTTGATCGGCAGCGGTAGATGAGTGCGGTATATGCACGACATGGACCGAAGGGACTGCGTTGTCACGACATCGGAGCGCGATGCTTGCGGAACGGCCGCAGGCGTCAGCGGGCGAATCGCGGGCTACCGGCGCCGGCGCGGCCGGCAGCGGACCGGAATCGTCCGGCTCCGGCTCGTCCGGAGCCGGCCTGCCCGACCCTAGCCCGGCCGGCGGCGGCGCCGTCACCGGCTCGTTCGGTGCGCGCAGCGCGCGGAAGAAGCGCAGCGCGCTGCGCCGCAGCGGCATCGCGGTGCCCGCCGCCGCGCTGGCGCTGCTGCTGGTCGTGGTGGTGTGGGGGGCGGCCAAGGTGATGAACCCCCAGGGCACCGGGGCGAGCAGCCTCTTCGAGTCGATTGACGGCCTCGGCCAGAGCGGCTCGGTCGCACTGCTGCAGCAGGAGCGCCAGACGCTGATCGAGATGACCGCCGCCACCAAGACGCTGACGGTGGCGGCCAAGCCCGCCATGGCGGACGCGGCGACGATCCTCGCGGCCCAGGACACTTCCGGCTCGGGCTCCGGCCAGACCTCCGGCGGCACCGGGGTCACCACCACCGCGCCGCCCGCCAACCCGACCGCGGCCGAGTCGACCGCTCAGGCGATGCTGACCAGTTTCGGCTTCGGCTCGTCCCAGTGGCCCTGCCTGTATGACCTGTGGCAGCGGGAGAGCGGCTGGAACGTGTACGCCGAGAACGCCGCCTCGGGCGCCTACGGGATCCCGCAGTCGCTGCCCGGCTCGAAGATGGCCTCGGCCGGCTCGGACTGGCAGACCGACGCCGCTACCCAGATCAGGTGGGGCCTCGGCTACATCAAGTCCGTCTACGGCACCCCCTGCTCCGCGTGGTCGAACGAGGAAAACGAGGGCTTTTACTAGGCCTTTCCTCCCTTCGGTCGCTTCATGCTCAGACGACGGCCTATAACGGGCGATATTACCGGCGAATGTGACCCTCATCACAGGGAAGTTTAGGGACATTCAATTCCTGTATTAAATGGGACATTCGCCCATCTCAATTCGGTAACAGTCGACGACGTGATCTGCATCACGTCGCCTGACAACGTTTATCGGCGCGTTTATCTGGCATCTTCGACTGGCGAAGCACCCTGGCTTTTTGACGGTCGCCAAGTGGTGACCAGGGCACCTTGACCCGTGCCAAGTCGACAGCCCGAGGCGAGTTCGCCGGAAAAGGGTGAAAGTGAGCGCGGGCCGCCTGCGGGCGCATTCCGCGTCTGACTGAAGGCCATCCATTGGCTCGGCAACTGAAACGGTTGCGTTCGACCCGTCTCTCGCGCAGGATCGTCGTCCTCGCCGCCGGGGGCGCACTGTGCCTCACGGCGACCGGAACGGCGGCCGCCATCGCGCGCCCGGCGTCACCGGGGGGACTGGTCAAGGCCGCCGACATGCTGTTCGTGCAGCGCCAGGCCCTCGGCCAGGCAGCCGCGCCGGACAGCAGGCAGGCGGGGGTCGGCGTCACCGGCCAGCTCGTACTGCTGCAGGCGGCCCAGCGGGCAAAGGCGGCGCACGCCGCGGCGGTTGCCGCGGCGGCCAGGGCAGCGGCCGCGCGGGCCGCGGCGGCCAGGGCCGCGGCCCTGCGCGCGGCGGCGGTTCGCGCCGCCGCCCAGCGGGCGGCCCAGCGTCAGGCCGCGGCGCAGGCGGCGGCGCGGGCCGCCGCGCAGGCAGCCGCCAGCCAGGCGGCCGCGCAGGCCCAGCAGGCGGACGCCCAGCAGCAGCAGGCGGCGGCGCAGCCAGCCCCGCAGCCGGCGGTAACCGCGAGCACGCCCGCACCGCCCGCGCAGGCGCCGTCCGGCTCGGCCCAGGAGATCGCGCAGCAGTTGCTGGCGGCCCGGGGCTGGGCGGGGCAGTTCTCCTGCCTCGACTCGCTGTGGGAGCACGAGAGCGGCTGGAACATGTACGCGGAGAACCCGAGTTCCGGTGCCTACGGCATCCCGCAGGCGCTGCCGGGTTCGAAGATGGCCTCGGCCGGCTCGGACTGGCAGACCGACGCCGCCACTCAGATCCGCTGGGGCCTGAACTACATCGGGGCCACCTACGGGACCCCGTGCGGCGCCTGGTCGCACGAGGAGAGCTACAACTGGTATTAATCCGGGCGAGATTCGTCCGGCGCACCTTTTAACAATGCGGCGAGGGTCCCGGTTGTCACAACCGGGACCTTCGCACGTTGGGCAACCCGCCACCTTCCGCTGCCGCCGCGGCCCAGCTGTCCGTCGGCGGGCGACTACATCCCGGCCGTTCTGGCCATCCATTGACTCCCCATCATTTTTGCTCGATTTTCGGTCCGCTATGTCCGAAATGTGACAGCGAAACTGATGGGAAGTGCGGCCGAACCGGCCAAACTGATGGGAGGTGGTGGCGAGCGGACGGCCGGGGCCGGTGGCCTAAGGCCGGAAGGCTGCTCACCGTAATATTCGCGTTACGGATTGTTCGGAAGGTCGCCGCATTTAGGCCCAAGTGGCGCAAGTCACAAACGTTACTGCCGAGTAGGGAAACCGCAGCTAGAAGCCGATGTTTCCGGCTTGTTACCGGCCCGGGGCGCCCGCCGGGACCGCGGTAGCCCCGGGATGTGCTGCGGCGAACGATTGTTCTATGGCATCGTTATCACCCGACAGCACCTCGCCCGTGAGATCACCGCTGCTCAGAGCAGCAGCCAGGCGCCCTGCCCCCGCGCCGAGTCCACGAGCCGACGCCTGCCGCGCCGCCCCCGGCGCGGACCGTGGCGCCAGAGGTGACGATGATCGCGCCGGTGCGAACTGGCCGCGCGCGAACTAACAAGGGTTGATTTTGGCACGGAATATCCTCCTGCCTTCGTTCCTGTCCACTCACCGGTCCCGCGTTGTCACTGTTGCCGCGGCGGGGACCCTGACCCTGGCGGCGGCCATCTCGGCGGCGGTCGTCAGCCTTCCCGCCAGCTCGCCGGCCGCCGCGAAGCTGTCGGCCCGCCCGGCCGCGCTCAGCGCGGCCGAGTTCGCACTCGCGGCCCACGATCAGCAGCTAGCCGGCGCCCAGGCGGCCCGGCCCGCGGCCGGGGGAGGCACCAAGCAGGTGCTGGCCTTCGACCGGCTGCAGGCCTCGGTCGCCCAGCGCAAGGAGCTGGCGGCGGCCAGGGAGGCGGCGGCCAAGGCGGCCGCCCGCAAGGCGGCGGCGCGGGAAGCGGCTAAGCGCCTGGCGGCCGAGCAGGCGGCGTCGGCGGCCGCGGCCCAGCAGGCGGCCCAGTCCGCGCAGCAGGCCACCGCCACGCCGACCGCTCAGCCCACGCAGCCAGCGACGACGGCGAGCGTGCCGTCCGGGTCGGCCCAGCAGGTGGCCGAGCAGATGCTCAGCCAGTACGGCTGGTCGAGCAGCCAGTTCGGTTGCCTGCAGCCGCTGTGGGCGCTGGAGAGCGGCTGGAGCGTCACCGCCGAGAACCCGAGTTCAGGCGCGTACGGCATCCCGCAGGCGCTGCCCGGTTCGAAGATGGCGAGCGCCGGGGCGGACTGGCAGACCGACGCGGCCACCCAGATCCGCTGGGGGCTGACCTACATCCAGGGCCTCTACGGCTCGCCCTGCGGCGCGTGGGCGCACGAGCAGGCCGACGGCTGGTACTAGGGACGGCCGGCCGCCCGCGCCCGACCGGCCGGTACTGAGCGCACGGAGGATCCGGTCCCGCTAAGCCGGGTCCTCCGTGTTCAGCCCGCTAGCTGGCCGGCTGGCTGGCCGAGCTGGTGACCGGCGGCTGGGTCGTCGTCGCGGGCACCGTCTGGAAGGTCCGCAGGATCTGGTTGAACAGCGGCAGCGACGTCTTGCCGAAGGTGGCCTGCGGTGACCTGATGTAGACCGCGTAGTCCTGCGGTCCGGCCGAGGTCTGCTTGCGGAACAGGATGTCGTCCGCGACCAGCCCGGCGCTGTTGGCGGGGGTCCAGGTGAACTTCCACACGGCCCCCTCGGTGTTCCTGACCGGCACCTGCTTCAGGGTGTCGCGCTTGTAGCCGGGGAACGCGTGATCGACCGTGACCCGCTCGTGCTCAAGGGTGGTGGCGGCCGCCAGCATGTCGGTGGTCGGCTGCGGGGTCAGGTCGACCTCGAGCAGCAGGTCGCCGGGGCCGGTGAAGTCGGTGGCGAGGCCGTTGCGGTGTTCCTGCCAGCCCGGCGGCAGGTCGAGGCTGAAGCCGGCCGTGCTGTGCGCGTCGGAGGCCTGCACCGTGACCGGCTGGAAACCGCTCGGCACGGTGGTCGTCGGGTTGTTCAGCGCGTCCACCGACTGCAGCCCGGACGGGGTGTCGGGGACGTTCTCAGTGCTGTTGCCGGCGTTGTTGGGGTTGTCGTTCAGCGCCAGGGCCGCGCCGACCCCGACCGCGGCCGCGACGACGACGGCGGCGGCGAGCCAGGCGATCCGCCGTCCGCGGCCGCCCGGCCGCCGGGTCGTCCGCCCGCCCCCTGAGCCGGGCGGGTACTGCCCGGCCAGGTCGGACTGGGGCTGCGCGGGGCCCGCGTACGGGCCGCCCGGCGGCGGGTACTGCCCGCCCGGGGGCCCGTAGCCGCCGCCGGGCGGGTACGGGCCGCCCGGCGGCGCGAGCGGCGCGGTGCTGCCACCGGCCGGGTAGCCGGCCTGGCCAGCCCGGGCCGGGTTGCCCGGTGCGGGCCGGGCGGCCGGGCGCTGGTCCGGCGGAGTGGCCGGGCGGGCGGGGCTAGCGGCGGAGAAGGTCGGCGACACCCGGTCGGCCGGCTTGGCCGCGGTGAACGAAGGGGCGGGCCTGGCCGGCTTGTCCGCGGCCGGCTTCGGCGGCGCCTGGCCCGGCTGAGCCTGCTTGGGCGAGGTCGCCGGGGCCGGCTTCGGCGGGGCGGTTCCGCTGCGGGCGACGGGGATGGAAAGCTGCGTCGGCTGGTAGCCGACCGAGCCCTGGCCGTCCGGCGCTGCCTGGTCGGACTGCCCGCTCGCGGCGTCGTCGGCGGCCGGCTCAGCCGGGTCGGCCCCGGCCGGCTCGTGGTCCCCGGCGGGCGCCCCCTCGGCGCTGTCCCCGGCGGGCACTGCCTCGGCCGCGTCGGCCGCCACCACCGCGGCCAGCTCGGGCTCGTCCTCCTGGCCAGGTCCGGGGGCAGGCTCGGCGGTGGCGGCCGGCTCCTCGGCCCCGTCCGCTGCCACCGCCCCGTCGGCCGCGCTGTCTGCCTGCTCGGCCGGGACCGGCTCTTCTTCGGCCGGCTGGTCGACGGAGTCCACCGCCGGCTTGGCCGGGGCCGGCACGTAGGAGGACCTGATCGTCGGCGGGTGGGCGGCCGGCGGCGGTTCGGCCGCGGTGTCCGTAAGCTGCGGCAGCACCTGCGCGAACATCCTGGCCGCGGCCGACGCCGACGGCCGGGCCGAGGGGTCGCGGCGCAGCAGGGCCGCGATGAGCGGCGCGAGCGGGCCCGCGTGCGGCGCGACCGGCGCGTCCTCGTTGATGATGGCGGACATGGTGGTGATGGCGCCGCCGCGCTGCTCGTAGGGGCCGCGTCCCTCCACCGCCGCGTAGATGGTGGCGCCGAGGGACCACAGGTCAGATCCGGAGGTGGCGTCGCCGCCGCGGATCCGCTCGGGCGCGGTGAACCCGGGCGAGCCCATCACCATGCCGGTCTGGGTCAGCCGGGGGTCGCCCTCGAACTGGGCGATGCCGAAGTCGGTCAGCACCGCCCGCTCTTCCCAGCCGTCCCCGGTCCTGCTGGTCGCGATGAGCACGTTGCTCGGCTTCACGTCCCGGTGCAGCACGCCGGCCGCGGTCGCCGCCGCCAGCGCGGATAGCAGCTGCTGGCCGATCCGGCCGGCCCGCGCGGTCGGTAGCCGCCCCTCGACCGCGAGTACCTGGTCGAGCGACTGCGACGGGACCAGCTCCATCACGATCCAGGGACGGGAGTCCTCCTCCACGACGTCGTAGATGGTGACGACGCCGCGGTGGGACAGCCGGGCCGCGGTCCGTGCCTCGCGCAGCGTCCGCTGGTAGGCGTTATGTCGCTCGTCCGCGCCGATCAAGGCGGAGATGACGACCTCCTTGATCGCGACATCGCGATCAAGGAGCTGGTCACGCGCGCGCCACACCACGCCCATCGCGCCTCGTCCGATGGGGCTCTGCAGGTTGTAACGCCCGGCGATGACCCGTCCGGTCAGAGGGGGCATGTGCGGACCTTACCAGCGTTTAGGGGTGGCTGCCGATTGACAGCAGCGGGCCGGCCGCCTCGGCGAAGAAATCGTTTCCCTTGTCGTCCACGATGATGAAAGCGGGGAAGTCCCTGACCTCGATCTTCCATACCGCCTCCATCCCGAGCTCCGGGTATTCGTGCACTTCCACCTTGGTAATGCAGTCCTGGGCGAGCCGCGCGGCGGCACCGCCGATCGAGCCGAGGTAGAAGCCGCCGTGGCGCTTGCACGCCTCGGTCACCGCCGCGGACCGGTTCCCCTTGGCCAGCATAACCAACGACCCGCCGGCCGCCTGGAAGCGCTCCACGTAAGAGTCCATCCGGCCGGCCGTGGTGGGGCCGAAAGACCCGGAGGCATAGCCTTCAGGGGTCTTCGCCGGACCCGCGTAATACACCGGGTGGTCGCGCAGGTAAGCGGGCATCGGCTGGCCGGCGTCAAGTAGCTCGGCGATCTTCGCGTGCGCTATATCCCGGGCCACGATCATTGTCCCGGTTAGTGACAGCCTGGTCTTTACCGGGTACTTGGTCAGTTCTGCCCGGATTTCCGCCATTGGCCGGTTGAGGTCGACGGCTACCACTTCGGCGGTGTCCGCGGTGACCGACGCGGGGTCGGGCAGGTAGTGCGCGGGGTCGGTCTCGAGCTGCTCAAGGAAGACGCCGTCGGCGGTGATCTTGCCGAGGGCCTGCCGGTCGGCCGAGCACGAGACGGCGATCGCCACCGGGCAGGAGGCGCCGTGCCGCGGCAGCCGGATCACCCGCACGTCGTGGCAGAAGTACTTGCCGCCGAACTGCGCCCCGATGCCTATCTTCCTGGTGATCTCGAGCACCGACTGCTCGAGTTCGACGTCGCGGAACCCGTAGCCGGCCGGGGAGCCCGCGGCCGGCAGCGTGTCCAGGTACCGGGCGGAGGCATACTTGGCGGTCTTCAGCGCGAACTCGGCGCTGGTCCCGCCGACCACGATGGCCAGGTGGTAGGGCGGGCAGGCGGAGGTGCCGATCGCCCGGATCTTCTCCTCGAGGAAAGAGGCCATCCGGGTGGGGTTAAGCACCGCCTTGGTCTCCTGGTAGAGGTAGGACTTGTTGGCCGAGCCGCCGCCCTTGGCCATGAACAGGAACTTGTAGGCGTCCCCGTCGGTGGCGTAGAGCTCGATCTGGGCGGGCAGGTTGGAGCCGGTGTTCTTCTCGTCCCACATGGTCAGCGGCGCCATCTGCGAGTAGCGCAGGTTGAGCTGCGTGTAGGCGTCGTAGACCCCGCGGGCGAGGTGCTCCTCGTCCCGTCCGTCGGTCAGCACGCCCTGTCCGCGCTTGCCCATCACGATCGCGGTGCCGGTGTCCTGGCACATGGGCAGGATCCCGCCGGCCGCGATGTTCGCGTTCTGCAGCAGGTCGCGGGCGACGTAGCGGTCGTTGGGCGACGCCTCGGGGTCGTCCAGGATGGCCCGCAGCTGCTTGAGGTGGGAGGGGCGCAGCAGGTGGGCGATGTCGCGGAAGGCCGTCCGGCTCAGCAGCGTGAGCGCCTCGGGGTCGACCGTGAGGAAGGACCGGCCGAGCGCCTGCGTGGCTGTGACCCCGCCCTCGGCGATCTTCCGGTAGGTGGTGTCGTCGTGCCCGAGCGGCAGCAGGTCCGTGTAGGTGAACTCAGCCATGCCTTCCAGCTTAGGACCGGCCGGGCAGCCTGGCGTGCGTGACGTTGGTCGCGTTGAACACTCAGGAAACTCTCAGCCTTGCCGGGAACATCCTGACTTGTTTGGGTATCCGCAACCTTGTATGGTGACGGTGTGCGGCGGCGCTGCGCCACGCGGTGCCCCCGTCCGCTTGTGGACTTGCTCGCCACGCAGTGCCCCCGTCTGCGGAGGCTGAGCGGTAGCCCGCCGCACTTAGCTTCACCCGAGAAGGCGGCCCCTGGTCCAGGGGCCGCCTTCTCGCTGCTCACTTGTTCGCGAGCCGCGGCAGGAGCGCCGCCGCGCAGGTGATGGCGGCTACCGTCCAGGCGACCAGCACCAGCACGTCGAGCCAGAGGTTGGTCGAGGTGCCGATGAGCAGGCCGCGCAGTGCCTCGACCTCGTAGGTCAGCGGGTTGATCTTGGAGATGACCTGCAGCCAGCCGGGCATGATGCTGGCCGGGTAGAGCGCCGAGGAGCTGAAGAACAGCGGCATGGTGATCGCCTGCCCGATCCCCATCAGCCGGTCGCGGGCGACCACTACCCCGGCGATTGACATCGACAGGCAGGAGAAGAAGGCCGACCCGACCGCCAGCACGGCGAGGGCGGCCACGATCTTAAGCGGGTTGCCGGTCAGCGACACGCCGAGCAGGGCCGACAGGATGACGATGACGATGCCCTGGATGACCGACCTGACCCCGGACGCGAACGCCTTCCCGGTGATCAGGGCCGACCGCGGGGTGGGGGTGACCATGAGCTTGGTCAGCACGCCCGCGTCCCGCTCCCAGATGATCTGGATGCCGTAGAAGATCGCGATGAACAGCGCCGACTGGGCCATGATGCCGGGCGCGAGGTAGGACAGGTAGGAGACGCCAGGGGGAGTCGGGATCGCGTGGACCCGGGTGAACACCTCACCGTAGATCAGCAGCCAGAGGGCCGGCTGTACCGCCCGGGTGTACAGCTCGCTGCGGTCGTGCCTGATCTTGCGCAGTTCGACCCAGCAGAGCGTGGCTACCCGGTTGAGCAGCCGGCTGAGCTCGGCCAGCGGGTTGCCGGGCAGGTACTCAGCCAAGTCGGCGGGCGGTGCGCCGGGCGCGGCGTGCGTCACGCATGCCTCCTTCCTCTGGTGTCTTGCCGAGGGTGTCGCCGGTGTAGTGGCGGAAAACGTCGTCCAGGGTGGCGTCGTCGCCCAGCCCGGCCCGCAGCTCCTCGGGGCTGCCGGTCACCCGGATCCGGCCCCGGTGCATCAGTGAGATCCGGTCGCAGTAGGCGTCTGCCTCGTCCATGTAGTGGGTGGTCATCAGCACGGTCATCTGGTGGGTGTCGCGCAGCTGGGCGATGTACTCCCAGACGACGCCGCGGGCGATCGGGTCGAGGCCGACCGTCGGCTCGTCGAGCACCAGCAGCCGCGGCGCGCTGATGAGGGACTGCGCCAGCTCGAGCCGCCGGATCATGCCACCGGAGTAGGTCCCGGCCAGGCGGCCGGCCGCCTCGCTCAGCCCCATCGCGTCCAGCGCGTCGGTCACCCGCTGCTTGCGCTCCCGGCGGGGCACGTCGAAGAGCCGGGCGAACAGCTCGACGTTCTCCACCCCGGTCAGGTTGGCGTCGGCCGACAGTGCCTGCGGCACGTAGCCGATGACCCGGCGGACCAGCATCGGCCGGGCGGCCGCGTCCAGCCCGAAGACCCGCACCGTGCCGGTGGCCGGCTTGAGCAGGGTGGTGATCATCCGGATGGTGGTGGTCTTGCCCGCGCCGTTCGGCCCGAGCAGGCCGTACATCTCGCCGGCGGCGATGGACAGGTTCACCCGGTCGACCGCCAGGTGGCTGGCGAACTGGTAGCTCAGCTCCTCGCACTCGACGGCCTGGGTGACCGTTTCCGGCGGGGTTAGCTCGGTGGCGCCGATGGTCACCGGACCTCCATCTGCTCGGCCAGCCGGAGCAGCGCCGGGATGGCGGCGACCAGGGCCTGCCGGTCGGCCGGGCTCAGCGTTTCCAGGGCGCGGCTGGTCAGGTCGGTGCGCAGGTCGCTCCAGCGGGCGAGCCGGGCGGTGCCGGCCTCGGTGACGGTGAGCCGTACCGAGCGCCCGTCGCTGACGCCACGGCCCCGGTTGAGCAGCCCGCTCTCGGCCAGCTTGCTGACCATGGTGCTGACGCTGTTGGGCGCGAGCCGCAGCTCGGCGGCGGCCTCGGCGACGCCGACGCCCGGACGCCGCGCGACTAGCCGCAGCAGCTCGCCGCCGGCGGGCGGGAGCGGGTTGTCAGGCGTGGCCGCGCGGGCCGCCCGGCGGGCGAGGCGGCGGACCGCGCTGACGGCGGCGAGTAGCTCGCTCGCCTCGGCCCGCACCGCCGCCGCAGGGGTAGTTACATCGTTCACAGAGCTAACTATACGGCCCGCAGTCAGGGCGCGCCAGATGCTTCCGGCGGCCGCCGGGCCGCACAATGGTCACTCTAAGTTATTAGGTGTGCACAAGGGACTTTAGGGTAGCGGAGTCGAAAATACCGCGCGTTACCGCGGGGACTGGGGGGACGGAAGTAAAGCCGTTCCTTCCCGCCAATCGGGAGACCTGGGGAGCACTGCCGCTTCCCGGGTCGACTTCGGTTCGAAGGAGAGCACATGGCGACTACGTCTCCCACCCGGCCAGGCAGCCCGGGCGTCATCCGCAGCCTTATCCCGGCCAGAATTGACCGGCTGCCGTGGTCAAAGTTCCACACCAGGCTGGTCATCGCGCTCGGCGTGGCCTGGGTCCTCGACGGCCTCGAGATCACCATCGCCAGCAACGTCGGGCCGGACCTGACCCTGCACAACACCCTCAACATGTCGGCCGGCTCGGTCAGCGACATCGCCTGGTGGTACCTGATCGGCGAGGTCATCGGCGCGCTGTTCTTCGGACGGCTATCGGACAAGCTTGGCCGCAAGAACCTGTTCATGGTCACGCTGGGTGTCTATCTGATCGGTAGCGGCCTCACCGCCGCGACGCCGGCCGGCGGTCACTGGTTCATCTTCCTCTACGCCACCCGGGTCATCGCCGGCATGGGCATCGGCGGCGAGTACGCCGCCATCAACTCCGCGATCGACGAGATGATCCCGGCCAAGTACCGCGGCCGGATCGACCTGGCGGTCAACGGCACCTACTGGGGCGGCGCCATCATCGGCACCGTGGTCACGCTGTGGGCGCTCAACCACGTCGACGCGACCTGGGGCTGGCGCACCGCCTACCTGGTCGGCCCGGTCCTCGCGCTGTGCATCATCCTGGTCCGGCGCAACCTGCCGGAGTCGCCCCGCTGGCAGATCATGCACGGCAGGCAGGCGGAGGCCGAGGCGACGATCGCCGACATCGAGGAACAGGTCGCGGCGACCAGGGGCGAGCTGCCGCCGGTGGACGAGAGCAAGGAACTGGAGATCCACCCGACCGCCAAGATCGGCTACATTGCCCTGCTGCGGACCCTGTTCCGGGTCTACCCCGGGCGGTCGACGCTGGTCGCGGCGCTGATGATCACGCAATCGTTCCTCTACAACGCGATCTTCTTCACCTCCAGCCTGGTGCTCGAGTACTTCTTCCACGTCAAGGCGACCGACACCGGCTACTACTTCTTCGCGTTCGCGGCCGGCAACCTGCTCGGCCCGCTCACCCTCGGCCACCTGTTCGACACCATCGGCCGGAAGAAGATGATCTCCAGCACCTACATCACGGCGGGCGTGCTCCTCATCGTCACCGCCGTGCTGTTCAAGCAGGGGGCGCTGAACGCGACCACGCAGACGATCTGCTGGGCGGTCGTGTTCTTCTTCGCCTCGGCCGGCGCCAGCGCCGGCTACCTGACCGCCAGCGAGGTCTTCCCGCTGGAAGTCCGGGCCAAGTCAATCGCGGTGTTCTTCGCCATCGCCCAGTGCTTCGGCGCGTTCGGCACCCACTGGTACGGGCACCTCATCGGCAACGGCACCGACCGGACCAGCCTGTTCATCGGCTACCTGGTCGGCGCCGGCGCGATGATCCTCGGCGGGGTGGCCGCGATCATCTTCGGCGTCAACGCCGAGGGTAAGTCGCTGGAGGACGTGGCCACGCCCTTGTCGGTGAGCTCGGCACCCGTGTCCGGGCGAACCGACCGGACGGACCAGTCGCTGGCTTAGCAGCCGACGCCCGGTGCCGTAGGCGGCGCCTTCGCGAATAGCGAGGCGCCGCCTACGAGCGTCATCGCCAGGTGCGGGATGTGCTGCTCGACCTCTAGACCTGTTGTCACTGCCGCGCCGACGAGGTCGATCGTATAGTCGAGCGCCAGGTGGAAACTGGTAGCACGGTAACAGAGGATTTCGCCGCCGGCCGTGGCCGATGCGCCTTCGTGACGTCCCGGAAAGGTATCGTCCTAACATGCCCCCGCGCTTCGCGCCCCGCGACCTCCGGGCCTCTGACAGCGACCGCGAGCGCGTCGTCGCGATGCTGGGTGAGGCGCTGGCGGACGGGCGGCTGACCCATGAAGAGTATTCCGAACGGATGCCGCTGGCTCTGACCGCCCGCACACTGGGCGACCTGGCCGGGCTGACCCGCGACCTGGTGCCCCCGGAGCACCAGCCGGTCCGGCTGGACGGCCACCAGCCGGTCACCGCCCTGTTCACCGGGGCGCAGCGGCGCGGCCGGTGGGTGGTGCCGGCCACCCTGACCTGCGTGTCGGCTTTCGGTGACGTCGTGCTCGACCTGAGCGAGGCGATCCTGGCCGAACGCCACGTCGTGCTGACCGTGTACGCGCTGTTCGGCCGGGTGCGGCTGATCGTGCCGGCCGGAGTGGAGGTGGTGATGAACGGGACCAACGTGCTCAGCCGCCAGCGCGGCGGCACCGCCCGCCGGGTCCCCACCTCCTCGGACATCCCGGTGATCGAGGTCCGCGGCTACTTCGCGGGCAGCGAGGTGGTGGCGCGCACCCCGCCGCGCCCGCGCCGGTGGCCGGACGCCGTGCCCGGTCCGCTCGTAGTGGCGGGGCACTCCTACGCCGGGTCGGTGCTGTCGCACCCCGGCGCGCTCACCCCCGCCGTGCGGGCCCTGGTGTTCGTGGCCGCGTTTCAGCCGGACGCGGGGGAGACCGCGGCAGGCCTCAACCAGCAGTTCCCCGGCAGCCTGCTGACCCCGGACAACCTGCTGGTCCGCGCCTGTCCTGGTGGTCAGGAGGTCTACCTCCGGCCAGAGAAGTTCGCCGAGGTCTACGCGGCCGACCTCGACCCGGCCGAGGCCGCGGTGATGGCAGCCGCGCAGAAGCCCTTCGACCCGGTCACGCTGGGCGGCAGTTTCACCTCGCCCGCGACCTGGCACCGGCTGCCGACCTGGAGCGTGGTCTCTACCGCGGACGTGTCCATCCCGACCCAGACGCTGCGCTGGATGGCGGGCCGGGCCGGGTCCGTGGTCACCGAAGTCGGCTCCTCGCACGCCGTGCCTGCGGCCCGCCCCGACGTGGTAGCCGAAGTCCTGCTCGCCGCCGGTCAGTCGTACTTGATCGTGGAGTAGGCGCTCAGCTTCCACAGGGCGTGCTGGCTGACGATCGAGCGGATGGTGCCCGACCGGGAGCGCATCACCAGCGAGTCGGTGGTGGCGCCGCCGCGCTTGTAGCGGACGCCGGCCATCAGCTCGCCGTCGGTGATGCCGGTGGCGGCGAAGAAGCAGTCTTCCGAGGACACCAGGTCGTCGGTGGTGAGTACCCGGTCCAGGTCGTGCCCGGCGTCGAGCGCCCGCCGCCGCTCGGCGTCGTCGCGCGGTGCCAGCTTGCCGAGGATGACGCCGCCCATGCACTTGAGCGCGCAGGCCGCCACGATCCCCTCGGGGGTGCCGCCGATGCCGAGCATCAGGTCGATGCCGGTGCCCTCGCGGGCGGCCATGATGGCGCCCGCCACGTCCCCGTCGGTGATCAGGTGGATGCGGGCGCCCGCGTCGCGGACCGCCTTGATCAGCCCCTCGTGCCGCGGCCGGTCGAGGATGACCACGGTGACGTCGTGCGGGGCGACCCCCTTGGCCTTGGCGACCGCGGCGATGTTGGCCGCGGGGGGCGCGTCGAGGTCGACCACGCCGGCCGCCTCGGGGCCGGTGGCCAGCTTGGTCATGTAGAAGACGGCGGACGGGTCGTACATCGAGCCCCGCTCGGCCACCGCCAGCACCGACACCGCGTTCGGCATCCCGTTGGCGCACAGCCGGGTGCCGTCGATCGGGTCCACCGCCACGTCGACCGCCGGGCCGGTCCCGTCACCGACCTCCTCGCCGTTGAACAGCATCGGGGCGTGGTCCTTCTCGCCCTCGCCGATGACCACCACGCCCCGCATGGACACGGAGTTGATGAGCGAGCGCATGGCGTTCACCGCCGCGCCGTCGGCGCCGTTCTTGTCACCGCGCCCGACCCAGCGGGCCGCCGCCATGGCCGCCGCCTCGGTGACCCGGGCGAGTTCGAGCGCCAGGTTCCGGTTCGGCGCGTGCTTGGCCGGCTCGGGCGTCCCCGGCACGGCGGTGGCGTTGTCAGTAGTCAAGGTCGTTAGCCCTCCAAGGCCTGGTCGAGTGCGCGGGTGAACAGCTCGGTCGGCTGCGCGCCGGACACTCCCACCCGCATATCGAATACGAAGAACGGGACACCGCTGATGCCGAGCTGGCGGGCCTGCGCCTCGTCCTGGCGCACCTCGGCGGCGTACCGGTCGCCGTCGAGCACCGCGCTGACGGCGGCCCGGTCGAGCCCGGCCCGGACGGCGACGTCGGTCAGCACGGCCGGGTCGAAGACCTGCTCGGCCTTGGCGAAGTAGGCCTGGTCGACCGCGCTGACCAGATCCGGCTGGACGCCCTCGGCCAGGGCGAGGCCGATGACCCGGTGGATGTCGAAGGTATTGCCGATCGGCCGCTCGGAGTCGAAGCCGAGCCCCTCGGCCCGCGCCAGCGCACCGACCTGCCCGTCCGCCTGCCGCGCCTGCTCCGGGGTGAGGCCGTACTTCTGGCTGAGCATCTCCAGGTTGGTCTCGCCGCGGCTGGCCGGGGCGCTGGGGTCGAGCTCAAAGGCGTGGTAGACCACTTCGACCTCGTCCCGGCGCGGGTGGGCGGCGAGTGCCTTCTCAAACCGGGTCTTGCCCACGTAGCACCACGGGCAGACGACATCGCTCCATATGTCCACGCGCATGCCTACAGCCTAGAATGCGCGGCGGCCGGCGGGTATCCCGCCTGGGTGTGACTTAGAAACGCGGGTGTGGCTAAAAAGGCGTCTCGCCGCTGTTTGCCGGGTCCTTGACCGCTGGCTGCGCGGTCCCGGCGGGCTCGCGGACCGCCATCGCGGCGGTCAGCCGGGCCCGGGCGCCGTCCAGCCACTCGGCGCAGACCGCGGCCAGCTTCTCGCCCCGCTCCCACAGGTCAAGCGACTGCTCGAGGGTAAGCCCGCCCGCCTCCAGCTGGCGCACCACGCCGGCCAGCTCGTCGCGCGCCTGCTCATAGGACAGGGATTCACGGTCTGTCACGGTAAAAATCCTACTCGTCGTCGTCCTCGTTCTCGGCGGTGACAATCAGCTCGTCGTCCGCGAACCGCAGCAACAGTTCCTCACCAGGAGAAACCTCGGCCGCGGAGCGGACCACGCCACCCTCGGAATTCTGCGCGATCGCGTAGCCGCGGCGGAGCGTAGCGGCCGGGGAGAGGGCGAGCAGCCGCGCCCGGGTATGCCCGATGTCGTCGGCTGCCCGGGTCAGGCTGGCGTCCAGGCTCTGCCGGGCGCGCCGCGCGAGCGCGTCCACCTGCTCCGCCTGGCGCTCGACCTCCCGCACCGGGTCGGCGATCGCGGGCCGCGACGTGGTCGACGCCAGCCACGCCCGCTCCCGGTCGAGCCAGCCCCGCAGGCTGCGCCTGGCCCGTTCCCGTAGCTGGCTGACCAGGGCGAGCTGCTCGGCCACGTCGGGCACGACCCGCTTGGCGGCGTCGGTCGGGGTGGACGCGCGCAGGTCGGCCACGAAGTCGAGCAGCGGGGTGTCCTGCTCATGCCCGATGGCCGAGACCACCGGGGTGCGGCAGGCGGCCACCGCCCGCAGCAGGTCCTCGTCGGAGAAGGGGAGCAAGTCTTCCAGCGAGCCGCCGCCGCGGGCGATCACGATCACGTCGACCTCGGGGTCGGCGTCCAGCTTGCGCAGGGCCTCGATGACCTCGCCGGCCGCGTACGGGCCCTGGACGGCGGACTGCTCGATCCGGAAGCGCACGGCCGGCCAGCGGCGCTCCGCGTTCTGCACCACGTCGCGCTCGGCGGCCGACTCCCGTCCGCACACCAGCCCGATGACCCCGGGCAGGAACGGCAGGCCGCGCTTGCGCTCGGCCGAGAACAGGCCCTCGGCCGTCAGCTCCCGGCGCAGCCGTTCCAGCCGGGCCAGCAACTCGCCGACGCCGACCGCGCGGATCTCCAGGGCAGTGAGCGCGAACGAGCCGCGGGTGGCGTTGAAGTCCGGCTTGACGAAGATCACCACGCGGCTGCCCTCGGCCGGGCTGACCGGCTCGAATACCTGCCTGCTGCAGATCACCTGGGCCGATACGGCCGCGATGGGGTCCCTGAGGGTGATGAAGACGGTGCTGCCGCGCCGCTTGCACTCGGCGATCTGGCCCTCGACCCAGACCCGGCCGAGCCGGCCGATCCAGCCGCCGACCGCCTGCAGCACGGTCCGCACCGGGACCGGCGCTTCCGCGGATGTCTCGAGGGGCATGCGCCTATAGCACCACAAGCGGCCTGGCGCCGTCTGCCGCGGGCCCAGATCGGCCGCCGGGCGCGCCGGCCGCGCCCGGTTTCCCGGGCCCGGCCGGCCACGCGGGCCCTAGGACTCGGCCTGGACCTTGACGATGCGGCGCTCGAACATGGTGATGACATCGGCCCGGGCCGCGTGCGCCTTCTCGTAGTCGAGGAGCTGGCTCAGCTGCTCGACCGAGAGGTTACGCAGCCGGGCGCGCAGTGATGCCAGCGTCAGCTCGTCGTAGTTGGCCACCGGCAGCTCAGCGCCGGCCGGCTCGCTGGCCACTGGTGCGGCCACGGCCGGCTCGGCCGCCACCGGCTCCGCCTCGGCCGCCACCACGGCCACCGGCTCCGCTTCGGCCACCGGCTCCGCTTCGGCCGCCTCCGGCTCGGCCGGGACGGTCACCACGGTCTCGACGGTGACCGACTCGACGACGACCTCCGGCTCGGTCACGGCCGCCTCGGTCACGGCCGCCTCGGGGGCGACGACGGCCGCGGGCTCGGCCGCCGCCGGGGGCTCGGCCGCGGGCTTGGAACGCACCTTGTCCATGACGGAAAGCAGTGAGCCCAAACCTGCGAACATCGCCCGCAGCATTGACGCCGGGCGCTCTTTCATCTGCGGGGCGCTCATATATCACACTCCTAAGTTCACTCGGTGGCACAAGTGTGCCGCAGGAAACCGTCCGCCCGGTGTGCCTTAATAAAGGTGGTACCGACGGTTTTCCCCGCTGACCCAGAATAGTCGCGTTCAGGCGGCCGCGCCCGGCCGCCTGAACGCGGGCCGGTACGGCCTTATCCGCAGGCCAGAGCGCGGATGCTACGCCCGCCCGATCGGGCCGGGCGGCCTGCCGGCCGCCCGGCGTCCCGCTGGCCGCGCCTGCCCCGGCACCGAACTGCGGCCCTTTCCGCCGCGTACCGCGGTGCCCGGGCGGTGGCGCGGGTCTCCGGCCGGGCGCGTCACCCGGGGATAGCCCGCGCGGGAAAACCCGGACCGTCAGGTCTGGTCCCGCGGGACATTGCCCCCTCCAGCAGGCCGACGTTCATTAGTAGGCGAGCGCTCGATTTCAAGACCAGTGTCCGGACCTGACTCATCCCAACGAGGAGATGATGACGCGTGAGAAGACGGGCAAGGATCGGCGCCACGGCGGCGGCACTGCTGCTGGCCTGCGGGCTGGCGGTGACCAGTGCGGCCGGCCCGGCCGCGGCCGCCACGGCCGCCAGCTGGCCGGTGGAGGGCCAGAACGTGATGAACACCAGGGACGCCGCGGCCGAGACGGCGATCTCGGCCGCGAATGTCGCCAGCCTGAAGGTCAAGTGGTCGCTGACCACCAACGGCGATGTCCCCGACACCCCGGCGGTATCGAACGGGGTCGCCTACTTCACCGACCACGGATCGGCCACCGCGCCGAGCACGCTGTGGGCGGTCAACGCCGGCACGGGCAAGGTCATCTGGTCAAAGTCGATCTCGTCCTACACCGGGATCGCCGGCGACACCTCCCGCAGTACCCCCACCATCGCTGGCGGCCTGCTCATCCTGGGCGACTTCAACCAGGTGGCCGGGGGCGCGGCGGGGACCGGCGCGAACCTCTTCGCGGTGAGTGCGGCTACCGGCCAGCTCGCCTGGAAGACCACCCTGGATCCGAGCCCGGTCGCGGTGGACACCTCCTCGCCGGTCGTCTACGGCTCGCTGGCGGTCGTCGGCGTCTCCTCGCTGGAGGAGCAGGCGGCGGGTAACTCCAGCTACCCGTGCTGCACCTTCCGCGGCAGCGTGGTCGCGGTGAACGTGGCGACCGGCAAGATCGTGTGGAAGACCTACATGGTTCCCGCCAACGGGGGCAAGCCCGGCGGCTACTCGGGCGGCGCCGTCTGGGGCAGCACCCCGGCCATCGACCCCGCGACCGGCCTGGTCTACGTCGGCACCGGCAACAACTACACGGTTCCGGCAGGCATCTGCACGGAGCCCGACGAGGCCGGCTGCACCCAGCCGCCGGCCACTGACCACGCTGACGCGATCGTGGCGCTGAGCCTGCTCACCGGCACGATCGCCTGGTCCACGCCCACCCTGACGGCGGACGTGTCCACCACCGCCTGCACCAACCCGGCCGAGGAGTGCGGCCCGGACTTCGATTTCGGCTCCGGGCCCAACGTCTACACCGCCAAGATGCCCAACGGGCTGCCGCGGACACTGGTCGGCATCGGCCAGAAGAGCGGCGTCTACTACGCGCTCGACCCGGTCACCGGCAGCATCGTCTGGTCAACCAAGGTCGGGCCGGGCACCGAGCTTGGCGGCATCGAATGGGGCGCGGCAACCGACGGCACCCGGGTCTACGCCGCCGAGTCGGACTTCTACGGCGTCCCCTACACCGTCAACGGCAAGAGCATCACCGGCGGCTCCTGGGCCGCGCTTGACGCCGCCACCGGCAAGATCCTCTGGCAGACGGCCGATCCGCAGGGAGCACCGGACCTGGGTTACATGACAGTGGCGAACGGCGTCGTGTACGCGCCGTCCAACGCCGGCAGTGGCGCCAACATGTACGCGCTCAACGCCGCCACCGGGGCGGTCGACTGGTCCTACGCCAGCGGCGGCTCGGTGGTGGCCGGCCCGGCGATCGTGAACGGCACCGTCTACTGGGGCTCTGGTTACTACATCGGAACCGAGAACAACAAGTTCTACGCCTTCGGGCTCTGACCGCCCGCGCCGCCCGGGCCGCGTTTTCCGCGCGGCCCGGGCGGCGCCGTGCTGCCCGCGGCCGGGCCGCTAGCCGGTTATTTCGTCAGCCGGCAGACGGGACGCGGTGAGCGCCGCCCGCAGCAGCTGGAGGCCGGGCACCGAATCCGGGTCGATGCCGCACAGCTCCCGAATGCGGTCGACGCGGTACCGCAGGGTGCGGCGGTGAATGCACAGCCTCCCGGCCGCCCGCTCCCGGTCCAGGTTGCAGGCGAGCAGTACCTCAAGGGTGCGCCGCAGGTCCGTGCCTTCCTCGAGCGGGGCAAGCAGCCCCGCGAGGCGCCGGCGGATAGCAGGCTGGCGAGAGATCGCCAGCTCGACCAGCAGGTCATCCATCCGGTAGAGCCGGCGTTCCCCGTCGGGGACGGCCATCGCCAGGCAGAGCGCGCCGCGTGCCTCGTCGAGTGAAGCCGGTATCGAGGCGAGGCCCGGCTGGAAGGCGTGCGCCGCGTAGACCCGCTGGCCGGCCAGTGAGCACAGCCGGTCAGCCAGTTCCGCGGCGGTGGCCCCCGCTGCCTGGCCAGTTGCCGGGACGGGAATCAGGATGACCAGCCGGGAGTCATCACCGCAGTACAGCGTGCCGGGAAAGCTCTCGATGGCCTGGCTGACGGCCGGTCCGCGCAAGGCTCCGGCGTTGCGGGGTGACACCGCGCAGGCCATCACCGCGTAGCCCGCCGCCAGCGCGTGCCCGGTCGCCTGGGCCACGTCGGCCGCGGGCTGGCCGGCGATAAGCGCCTCGGCCAGCACCCACCGCGTCGACCGGGGCTGGCTTCCAGTCCGGCCGGCCTCGAGGTAGGCGCGGATAGCCGCGTGCTGCGCCCGTTTCATCATCCGGGCGGCGGAACCAGTGAACTCCGTCATCTCAGCGAAGTGGCCGGGCGAGACTATGCGCCAGGATTCCCTGATGATCGTCCCGCTACCCACGTCGAACGCGGCCGTCAGCACTCGCAGCGGCACCCCGTGGCGGGCGAACTGGGCTCCGAAGGCCTGGTAGGGCTCGAGGTCGTGGTCGGTGAAAGGCTCGCCCGCGGCGGCGAGCTCGAGAACGCGCTCCACCATCCGCGCCCGGAATGCCCCTTGCTCACGTCGCCGGTGCTCGGCCATGAGCCACGCCCAGGACGGGAGGATGTGGCAAGCGACCGCGTGAGTGACGGCCTCGACGACTTCCGCCGACCGCGTCGCCAGGACCTGCGGGGAGATACTAGCTGAACTCAAACCGTCAGCCTCCTGTAAAAGCACCCACATAACTAAACATCATCGTGTTCGGCCGGGCTACCGCAAGCACTGCTCTTTCCCGCCCGGGAAGGCCCGCGGGCGCGGAGTTTCCCGGCCGGGCAATGGCCCCGTGCCAGCCGTGAAGCCGGCCCGCGGCTGATGCCGCCGGGGCCGGCCGGGACATAGCCGGGCGTCCTGCGTACGGCACCGGAGGGCTCGCCTAACATGGGAGACATGTCTGAGACCCACCGCCGGGTCCTGCTAGCGAAGCCTCGTGGCTACTGCGCAGGGGTCGACCGGGCCGTGCAAGCCGTGGAGATCGCGCTCGGCAGGTTCGGCGCACCGGTATACGTGCGCAAGCAGATCGTGCACAACACCTACGTGGTGAGCGAGCTGGAGAAGCGCGGCGCCATCTTCGTAGAGGAGACCGACGAGGTCCCCGAGGGCAGCGTGGTGGTGTTCTCCGCGCACGGCATCGCCCCCGAGGTCCGCGATGAGGCGGTGCGGCGGCGGCTGACCACGATCGACGCAACCTGCCCGCTCGTCACCAAGGTGCACAACGAGGCCAGGCGCTTCGCCGCGGCCGACTACGACATCCTGCTGATCGGCCACGAGGGCCACGAGGAAGTCATCGGGACGACCGGCGAGGCGCCCGCCCGGGTGCAGCTGGTCGACGGGCCGGAAGGCGTGGCGGACGTCGAGGTGCGCGACCCGGCCCGGGTGGTCTGGCTGTCCCAGACGACGCTGTCGGTCGACGAGACCACCACCACCGTGTCGGCGCTGAAGACCCGGTTCCCGACGCTCATCGACCCGCCGAGCGACGACATCTGCTACGCCACCCAGAACCGGCAGGCGGCCGTCAAGGTGATCGCGCCGCAGTGCGACGTGGTGATCGTGGTCGGGTCGCGGAACTCGTCCAACTCGGTCCGCCTGGTCGAGGTGGCCAAGGACGCCGGCGCGCCCGCCGCCTACCTGGTCGACGACGCGGGAGAGGTTGACCACAGCTGGCTCGCGGGGGCCGCCACGATCGGCGTGACCAGCGGTGCGTCGGTTCCCGAGGAACTGGTCGAGGGCGTGCTCGGCAAGCTCGCCGCCCTCGGTTTCGCTGACGTGGAAGAGGTCGAGGCAGTCAAGGAGCGGATGTCGTTCCAGCTGCCGCGGGAGCTGCGTAAGTAGGGGTCACGGCAGTGTAAGCAAGGTCACGGCAGGGGCTCGGCCGCGACCAGCTCGGGGGCGGACAAGGGCCGCGCCGTGTCGGTGACGGCGGCGGGAGCGGCCAGCTCGGCCTCGACGATGCCAAGCGACGACAGCTTCCGCGCGCTGACCAGGACGCGTGTCTCCAGGCTGCCCACGGTCGCGTTGTAGGACGCTACGGCGGAGGTCAGCGACCGGCCGAGCTTGTCCATGTGCCGGCCGAGACCGGACAGCCGGTCGTACAGCTCCCGGCCGAGCTCGAACACGGCCCGCGCGTTCTCCGACAGGGCCTGCTGCTGCCAGGCGTACTGCACGGTGCGCAGCATCGACACCAGCGTGGTGGGGGTGGCGATGTGCACCCGCCGGCTCAGCGCGTACTCGAGCAGGGTGGGGTCGTACTCCAGGGCCGGGGCGAGGAATGCCTCGCCGGGCACGAACATCACCACGAACTCCGGCGTTTCCGGCAGCAGTGACCAGTACGCCTTCGAGGCGAGCTGGTCCACGTGCGTTTTGAGGTGCCTGGCATGGGCCGCCATGCGTGCCTCGCGGACCGCTTCGTCCCCCGCTGACGCGGCCTCCAGGTAAGCGGCCAGCGACACCTTCGAGTCGACCACCACGTTCTTGCCGCCGGCCAGCCGGACCACCATGTCCGGCCGCTGCCCGCCGTCCAGGATGACCTGCTCGTCGAAGTCGACGTGCGCCGCCATGCCCGCCAGCTCGGCCACCCGGCGCAGTTGCAGCTCGCCCCAGCGGCCCCGCGCCTCCGGCCGGCGCAGCGCGCTGACCAGCGCGGTGGTCTGCTCCCTGAGCTGGTCCGCGCCGCGTCGGCTGAACTCCACCTGCTGCGCCAGCTCAGCGTGGGATTTCGTCCGGGCGAGGTCAGACTCGCGCAGCTGCTGCTCTACCCGCGTCAGGGTCTCCCGCATCGGCCCGACCAGCGACTCCACGTCGAAGCGCTGGGCCAGCTGCCCCTCGGCGAGTGCGGCCCGTTCCGTTGACTGGCGCTCGAGCAGCGCCGCCCGCTCCTGCGCCGCGCGGGCCCGTTCGGTCGCGGTGGCGGCCTCGGTACCGAGGCGGTTCCTGGCCAGCAGGTAGCCGAGCAGCAGGCCGATCGCGATCCCGGCAAGCAAGGCGAAGACGGTCATGGTTCCAGTATCGGCAGGCCACTGACAGCCCCGGCGGGCGACACGCGCGGGAAGCGCCACATTAGTGTGCGGGAAAGCGACACAATAGTGATCGTGCAGGCGGCCATCGAGGCGCGCGCGGTCGGGTTCCGCACCCGCGCGGGGCAAGTGCTGGTCCGTGATATCTCGCTGAGCGTCGGCCGTGGGCAGCTCGTGGCGGTCACCGGCGGTCCGGGCCGGGCGGCGCTGCTTGACGTGCTGTCCGGGCTGCGGCGGCCCACCGCGGGGGTGGTCACCCGCGAGGCCAGCGGCACTGCCGGGACCTGGCCGCGGGCCGGCTACGTGCCGGCCGACGACGCGCTGCCCCCGGTGCTGCCGCTTGCCACCGCGCTCCGCTATTCCGCCGCGGTCCGCGGGGTGCGCCCGGCCGCGGTGGCCCGCGTACTCAGCCTGGCCGGCCTGGCGGCCCGCGCGGCTGCGCCGGCCGGCGCCTTGGACGCGGGGGAGCGCAGGCGCGCCGCTGTCGCCGCGGAGCTGCTGGGCCGGCCGGAGCAGCTATTCCTGGACGAGCCGACCGCGGGCCTCGACCCGGCCCAGGCCGGCCAGGTGCTCGACCTGCTGCGGCGGCTGGCCGACGACGGCGTCACCGTGCTGCTCACCACCAGCAGCCCGCTCGACGTGGCCCGCTGTGACAAGGTGGCCGTACTGGCGGCGGGCGGAGACCTGGTTTTCTTCGGCACGCCGGAGGCGGCGCGCGGTTACTTCGGCGCGGACAGCCTGGAGGAGATCTACCAGCGGCTGGCCGGCCTCGGCGACCCGGCGGCGGCCTGGTCCCGCCGGTTCTTCCATTTCTCCCACGCCCGGGCCGGCTTCGCCCCGGTGCCGACCACGCCGCCCCCGCCGGGCCCGGCGGTCCTGCTGCCGGACGCGGCCGGCCCGCACTCGGCGGGTCCGGTAACCGTGCTGGCAGACCCGGACGAGGTCGTCGGGGACCCGGACGAGGCAGTGCTGGCCCCACCTGGCACAGCTCCTGTCCTGGACGAGAGCGCGGGCGGGGCGGTGGTGGCCGGACCGGGCGGCCTGGCTGCCGTCGCCCGGTCCGTCCGTCAGCTGCCTGTCCTGGTCAGCCGGAACGCCGAGGTGGCTGGCCGCTGGGCGTTCGCCCGCACCATCCTGGTCGCCGGGCCGGCGGCGGTGCTGCTGGCCTTTGCGGCGCTGATCGGCGCGGGCGCGCTCGACGCGCCGCGGGCCGCCCTGGCGTGGGCGGTTGGCGGCGGGTTCTGCATCGGGCTGGCCTACGGGCTGCCGCAGGTCAGCGGCGAGCTCGGGATACTGCGGGCGGAGCGCTTCTGCGGCCTCAGCGCCGTCGGCTACGTGCTGGCCAAGCTGGCGGTTCTGGTCCCGCTGCTGGCCGCCGCGGATGCGGTCGCGCTGGTGGTGCCCGCCGCCCTTGGCCGGCTGCCGGCGGGCTACGGCCCGGCCTACCTGACCGTGCTGCTGTCCTCGGCGGTGGCGCTGGCGCTCGCCCTGCTGCTGTCGGCGGTGGCGCTGGTTCCGCCGCGGGCGGCGGACGCGGGGGCGGCGATGGCCGGGACCGCCCCGGGGCGCGCCGCCTGCTGGCTGCCGGCGCTGCTGCCGGCCGCCGCCGTGCTCGCCCTGCTCGATCATCCGGACTGGCCGGACTGGCTGCTGCTGGGCACGCTGGCGCTGGCGCTGGCCAGCGCGGTGACGGTGCTCATCGCCCGCCGCGTGCCGTCCGCGCGGGGCGGCCCGCCCGCCGCGCGGTTCTGACGTTCCGCCCCGGCTTACTACACTCGGCGTTCGTGAGCCTGTCTATCGGAATCGTCGGCCTGCCCAACGTCGGCAAGTCAACCCTGTTCAACGCGCTGACCAAGGCCGGTGCCCTCGCCGCGAACTACCCGTTCGCCACCATCGAGCCGAACGTGGGCGTGGTCGGGGTGCCCGACCCCCGGCTGGACGCGCTGGCCAAGCTGTATGACTCGGCCCGGGTGGTGCCCGCCTCGGTCCGCTTCACCGACATCGCCGGCCTGGTGAAGGGCGCTTCCCAGGGGCAGGGGCTCGGCAACCAGTTCCTCGGCCACATCCGCGAAACAGACGCGATCTGCCAGGTCGTCCGGGTTTTCCGGGATCCCGACGTGACCCGGGTGGAGGGCTCGGCGGAGCCGGAAGGCGATATCGAGACGGTCGTCACCGAGCTGATCCTGGCCGACCTGCAGACGCTGGAGAAGGCCGCTCCCCGGCTGGCCAAGGAGACGAAGTTCACCAAGGACCCGGACAAGCTCGCCACCGCGGCGGCCGCGCAGCAGGCGGTGACGGTGCTCGACGCGGGTACGACGCTGTTCGCCGGGGCCGCCGCCGCCGGGATCTCGCTGCCCGCGCTGCGCGAGCTGCACTTGCTGACCGCCAAGCCGTTCCTCTACGTGTTCAACATGGACGTGGCCGACCTGGCCGACGACGCGCTCAGGAAGCAGCTGGCCGCGCTGGTGGCCCCGGCCGAGGCGATCTTCCTCGACGCGAAGACCGAGGCCGACCTGGCCGAGCTGTCCGACGAGGAGGCGGCCGAGCTGCTGGCCGAGGCGGGCCTGGGCGAGCCCGGCCTGGCCCAGCTGGCCAAGGCGGGCTTCCGGGCGCTCGGGCTGCAGACCTTCCTGACCGCGGGCCCGAAGGAGTCCCGCGCCTGGGAGATCCCGGTCGGTGCCACTGCCCCGGAGGCGGCGGGCGTCATCCACAGCGATTTCCAGAAGGGCTTCATCAAGGCCGAGATCGTTTCCTTCGGCGACCTGATCGCGGCCGGCTCGGTGCCCGCCGCCCGGTCGGCGGGCAAGGCCCGCATCGAGGGCAGGGACTACGTCATGCAGGACGGCGACGTAGTGGAGTTCCGCCACAGCTAGCTTCGAGCATGGCATCAAGCCTACGAGAAGCCGGGAAATACCCGCCTTCCTCAGGCGTCGCGGTCTTGGCCCGGTGTTCGCCGTGACCAGGACGTCGTGACGGGAGGCAGGTCTAGCTCGGCGGCCAGTTCCTCCGGAGTGGGCTCGCGGCCCAGGGCCTGGAGCAACCGGCGCTCTGTCCGGGCGAGCTCGTCAACGTCCCCGGCCCCGGGTTCGGGGGCCGGGGCAAGATGCGGCCGGGCGGGCAGGGCCCTAGTGATTGCCTGACGGATCCACCAGGTCGCGAACGGGGCGAACCGGTAGCCCTTGGTGTGGTCGTATTGCTGGATGGCACGGACGAGGCCGACGTTGCCCTCCTGAATGAGATCCGCGAAGGGCACGCCCCGGCCAGTGAATCGGTCGGCGGCCGAGGCGACTAGCCAGAGGTTGGCCTCTAGCAGGCTGGTGACGGCCTGGCTGCCGTCTTCGACGATCCGTTCCAGGCTGGCCCGTGCCTCGCCGCTCAGCGTGCCGCCGCCCTCGGCGAGCCGGTCCTTGGCAAGGCGCGCGGCTGCGATCCGTGTCGCCAGCCCGGTCTCCTCCTCGGCCGAAAGGCGCGCCAACCGGGTGACCCTCGCCAGGTAATCCTGTAGCGGCCCGTCGCCGTCGTCGGCGTGCCCGGTCAGCCAGAGCAGGAAACGCGTGCGCCCGGCCGGCGCGTCGTACCCGCGCGCGTGCTGCCGGGCGAGCCGGGCGCCGAGCCCCGGGTGGAAGTCTGCGATGAACAAGGTATCGCGCCGGTCGTCCGGCTGTTCGGGCGAAGTCATGACTCGTCCCTCTCTCCGGACGGGTAGTACCGCTCTAGGCCTATGGCGAGCTTGCCTCGCGCGCTGTGCAACTGGGCGTGTACGGTGCCCTCCGCTACGCCGAGCCGCGCGGCGATCTCCGCGATCCGCAGGTGGTCCTGCCAGCGCAGCAGCGCTATTTCTCGCTGCCGGGGCGGCAAGTCTTCGATGATTTTGCGCGCCGTTGCCAGCGCGATGCGGTTCAGCGCCTCGGCCTCGGTATCGGCTGCCGTGGGCTGGTACCGCGCGTGAATGTCGGGCTGCTTGCGGCGGAACGTCTCCCGGTGCCGGAAATCGCTGATGTCCTTGTGGGCCAGCGTGCTGAGCAGCCAGGCCCGCTGACGGTGGCCCGCATGCTCGCGCAGCTTGTCCCAGGCCCGCGCAGCCGCCTCGAACGTGTCTTGGACCAGGTCCGCCGCCAGCTCCCGGTCGCCGTGCGCACGCACGCGCGCGTGCCCGAACAGCCACTGATCGTGGAGCGCGAAGAAATCGGCCAGCTCCGCGACATGACGTAGCGGGATCCTGGTCCCGTCGCGGTCATCCATGCCTGCCCTCATATCCAGTTAAGTCGCGCGGGGATGGCAGAACCTTTACCCCGAGCGGTACCTCAGGGCGGCGGCTTCACCGGGTGACCGGGTTAAGCTGCGCCCCGTGAGCTTCGCTCGGGAGGCTGGGCCGGGAAGCACGGGCCCGCTGCGGATCTGGCTGGTCGGTTTCGGCGCGGTCGGCCGGTGGGTGGCCAGTGCCCTCGAGGCGCAGGCGGAGGTGCTCGCGGCTCGCTACGGCCGCGAGCTGATCGTCGCGGGGATCGGGAACGCCAGGGACGGATTCGTGTACCACCCGGGCGGCCTGGACCTGGCAGCCGTGCTGGCGGCGGCTGCGGCCGGGCGGCCGATCACCGGGCAAGCTGGCGCGCGGGTGTGGGGGAGCGCGATCGAAGGGCTTCGCGCCACTGAAGCGGACCTGCTGGTGGAGGTGACGGCCAGCCCGCCGGCCGACGGCGAGCCCGGCCTGGCCCACATGCGGGAGGCATTGCAGCGCGGCATCCCCGTAGTTACCTCCAACAAGTGGCCGGTCGCCCGGCACGGGACCGAGCTGGCCGAGCTGGCCCGCCGTCAACGGGTGGCATTCCGGGCCGAATCCACGGTCATGTCCGGTACCCCGGTGCTCAGCACGCTGACCGAAGGACTGGCGGGGGCCGAGCCGGTCGCGCTGCGCGGGGTGCTGAACGCCACTGCCAACAGCATCCTGTCCCACATGTCGGACGGCTTTACCTATGCGCAGGCGCTGGCCGAGGCTCAGCGGGCTGGCCTGGCTGAGCCAGACCCGTCCGCCGACGTCAACGGCGAGGACACGGTCGCCAAGGTGATGATCCTCTCCGCGCTGGTGTTCGGCCGGCCGCTCCGACGTGAGCAGGTCATCTGTCGCGGCATCACCGATGTCACCGGCGAGCAGGTGCGCCAGGCCGCGCTGGCGGGAGGCCGCCTCCGGCACGTGGCGACGCTGGCGTTCGCGGGCCCGGGCGGCCGCGGGACCGTGACCGCGCGCGTGCAGCCCGAGGCGGTCACGGCCAGCGACCCGCTAACTCGCGTCGACGGCGCGGCCAATGCCCTCATCTTCCAGGCGAGCCCGGTTGGCGAGATCATGATCGTCGGGCCTGGTGCCGGACCGCTGCTCGCGGGCCAGGGAGTACTCAGCGACATCATCGCGGTTGCCCGTCGGCAAGCCCCGGGTGAGGCGCATCGGTAGCAAGACCTGGGTGCGCCGCGCACAGTCGCTACCCCACGCAGAACTCGTTGCCCTCCGGGTCTTGCAGCACGACGAAGTAGACCGGGTCGGCCGGATCATCCTGCCGCTCGCGCCGGACGATGCTGGCCCCGAGGCTGATCAGTTCCGCCACCCGGTCTTCAACCAGCTCGACCCGCCGTTCCTGGCTCAGGGTGTCGTCGCGACCCGTGGGGTACACGTCGAGGTGCAGCCGGTTCTTGCCCGCTTTGGCCTCCGGTACCTGCTGGAACCACAGCGCGGGGCCCGCCCCGGCCGGGTCGAACAGCCGGTCGGGGAAGACCTCGTTGCCGCCTAGCGCGGCGTGGTAGTGATCCAGCCAGGCGGAGTGCGGCCCGGTCGGCGGAGCAGGCTGGTAGCCCAGTACCTGCGACCAGAACCCGGCCAGCCGCTCGGGGTCGTTGGCGTCGATCGTCAGCTGCCAGAACGTCATGACCAGACGGTACCTCCCAGGCAGGCGGGGGAGCCCTCAGCCAGGGGCGACGTCGGATTCTGTTAGCCAGGCGACGACTGCTTGCTCGTTCCTGCCGCGGGCCGCGTCGAGCGGAGTCTCGCCGGACCAGGGGGCGCGCCAGTTGCTGTCAGCGCCGCGTCCGGCCAGGTAGCGAGCGGTTTCGAGCTGGCCGGCGCGACAAGCGTTCCAGAACGCGATGGTGAGTTCCTCGTCCCCCGGCCCCGGGGTCGCCGTCGCCAGCCTGGTGACCAGCGGCATCAGGCCGAGTGCGGCCGCGCGGGACAGGTTCATGGTCGCGCCGCGTTCGTAGAGCCTGCGCAGGGCGTTCCACTGCGCGTAGCCCAGGGCGGACTCGGCTGGCGGGCCGCCGCTGATGGACGAGCCAGGATGCTCGATGTCGGCCCCCGCGTCGAGCAGCGCATCGATGAGCTCGACGTCGTCGTTGCTCGCCGCCCAGTGCAGCGGGGTCTCGTGGTGCCACATCCCGGCCGCCTGAGCGTTGAGGTCCGCGCCCGCCGCTACCAGCACGGGTACCACCCCGGCCGGGTTGGGCCGGTGGCCCGGCGCGTCGGCGAACACGTGCAGCGGCGTCCGCGAGTTGATCAGGCTCGTCGCCAGGCCCGGGTCGGCCGCGAGCAGCTCCCGCAGCCGGGCCACGTCGCCGCTCGTGAGGGCGGCACTGAACTCGAAGGCACGCCTGGTCCTTTCCTTGATCTTGGCGAGCGCGGTCAGCCCGGCCCGCAGCCCGGCCAGCTCGGCCGGGGTGATCATGGTGGCGAGCTCCTCGTCGACCTGCCCGATAGCCGCCGCGACCGCCTCGGCGGCGGCCTGCCCCCGGCCGGTCAGCTCGATGTTCATCCGGCGGCGGTCCGCGGGGTTGACCTCGCGACTGAGGTAGCCCCGGACGACCAGGGTGTCGATGAGCTGGCTGGCCGCCTGCCGGGTGACCCCCAGGCCGCGGATCATGTCCACCGCCGGGGTGCCGTGGCCGGCCATCCCGCCGAGTACGAACGGCCCGTTCTGCGGCAGGTCATCGCAGCCAGCCGCGGCCAGGACCGCGCTGATCGTGTGGGCGTAGCTCCCGCGTGCCCCGCGCAGCAGCACGGGGAGGTTGGCGCCGCTACCGGGAGCGGCTCCGTCGGGATCCGTGCCATCGGAAACGCCGGCCGTCATGCGGCCAAACTAGGCAGTGTGGCCGACTAATGTCAAGTGTCTTGTCAATCAAGTCTCTTGACAGATGGTCCGCTGGGGTGGTTGTGCCCAGCGGTACGAGCGGATCTGCTGGATTTCATCGGTTATTCGCCTTTAAGTCCCCCGAACTCGACACGGACGATCACCTGGCCGGTTTTGCTCTCCCTGTTACCCCTGGCGATGGGAGGACTGGTGAGCATGGAAAACGACAATCCGGCGGGAACAACCGAGAACGAGGTGCCGGGTACCGACTACCGCTCCGCGGCACCGTTCCGGGCGGCGGTCAGCCGCCGCCGGTTCCTGCAGGTAGGCGGTGCGCTGGCGGGTGCCGCCGCCGTCGGGGCCGGTGCCAGCCAGCTGGGCGGCGTGTTCGGCGGTAACCAGGCGAGCGCGGCGACCGGCACGATCGCCGACCTCAAGCACGTGGTCATCCTGATGCAGGAGAACCGGTCGTTCGACCACTACTTCGGCACCCTGCGGGGGGTCCGCGGCTTCGCCGACAAGCAGCCGCTGAAGTACCAGAACGGCACCACGGTCTTCGACCAGCCGGACAAGTCGCGGACCGACCTGGGCTACCTGATGCCCTTCCACATGGACTCCACCAAGGTGGACGCGCAGAACGCGGGCGACCTCGACCACAGCTGGGCGGGTGACCACAGCGCGCGCAACGGCGGGCTGTGGAACAACTGGGTGCCGGCCAAGACCGAGCAGGCAATGGGCTACTTCACCCGCGACGACCTGCCGTTCAACTACGCGCTGGCGGACGCCTTCACCATCTGCGACGGGTACCACCAGTCGATCCTCGGGCCGACCAGCCCGAACCGGATGTACTTCTGGACCGGCACGTCACACGGCTGGACGTCCAACCCGCCGGACTACACGGTCGAGTTCACCAACGTCACCACGTATCCCGAACTGCTGCTGAAGGCCGGGGTCTCGTGGCAGGTGTACACCAACCACGAGGTGGGCGACGGCAGCGGCAACGACGGCTGGGTTGGTGACTACGGCGACAACCCGCTCTGGTTCTACCAGCAGTACCAGGCGTCGGAGAAGGCCACCACGGCGGCCGGGCAGCAGCTCGCCAAGCAGGGCGCGGTCCAGCCGTGGCAGCCGAACGCGGGCACCGCGCTCGGGCCGAATCACGTTAACCACGTGCTCGCCCAGTTCATCGCCGACTGCTCCGCCAGCAAGCTTCCCCAGGTCTCCTGGATTGTCGCGCCCTATGAGTACTCCGAGCACCCGGCGGCCAGCCCGAGCTACGGGGCGCATTACGCGCGGACGGTGCTCGAGGCACTGATGAGCAACCAGGCGCTGTGGGAATCCACGGCACTGTTCATCACCTACGACGAGCACGACGGTTACTTCGACCACGTGCCGCCTGGATTTCCCGAGGCTTCGGTGACCAGCGAGTACATCGGCGGGCTGCCGATCGGCCCCGGACCCCGGGTGCCGATGATCATCTGCTCGCCGTGGACCCGCGGCGGGTACGTCGACTCCAACAGCTACGACCACACGTCGATGCTGCGCTTCCTCGAGACCTGGACCGGCGTCCAGGCGCCCAACATCACCGCCTGGCGGCGGTCGGTGACCGGCGACCTGACCGCGGCGTTCGACTTCGGCCGCCCCGACTTCTCCGTTCCGACGCTGCCGGACACGGTGCCGCTGATCACCCAGTCCGATCAGGAGAAATCCTTCCCGGCCGTCACCGCGCCCGCTGAGGGTGCCCAGGTGGTTCCGGCCCAGGAGCCCGGGACCCGGCCGCACCGCCCGAGCCAGCTGATGCCGCACGCCGATGTCATCGTCAACCGTTCCGCGCACACGGTCACCGCGACCATGACCAACGCGGGCCAGGTCGGCGTCTCCCTCATCGTCTACCCCGACAAGTACCTGCCTGCCTCGGCGACGCCGTTCACCGTGGTCAAGGGCAGCAGCAAGACCTACACGTGGACCGCGACGCTGCCGGACAAGTACGGCTACGCGTTCTCCGTCTACGGCCCCGACGGGTTCGTCCGCTCGTTCGCGGGCGCCATCGTCGCCGCGGGCACCACGACCGGGCAGATTCCACGGGTGACGGCGACCCCGGTCACCGGGTCGGCGCGGTCGCTGCAGGTCGCGCTGGCCAATGACGGGACGACGGCGGTGACCTACACGCTGACGGCCAACGGCTACGCGGGCACCACCCAGACGAGCACCGTCGGCGGCGGTGCCAGCACCAGCCTCAGCTGGCCGGCCGACGCCGACGGCTATTACGACGTGATCATCACCGCTAACACCAGCGACGGCTTCACCCGCCGCTACGCCGGGCGTATCGCCTGACGTCAGCCGCCGTGGCAACGCGAGTGAGCTAAGGGGCCGTCGGTGCCATCGAGGTTCAGATGAAGCCCCAATAGAGGCTGAACCAAAGCAATAATCGAAATTTTTCATGATCACGGAAACTTTTTGGCGTGATCACGCCAAAAAGTTTCCGTGATCATGCTCTTGGCCAGTATCTCCGCCTTCTTTGGCGCGTCATTGCGGCTACGTGGCCCAACCAGCGTGGCGACTTGCCGCGGGGTGCCGCGTACGTGCGAGCGGCGAGAGAGGCGAGAGAAAGGGCCCGCCTGCGGCGGGTCCCTTTCACCTACACCGCACCTTCACGGACACCGCACCCGGGCCACCGGCGGCCGTGACGGCGTGGCGTCCCGGGCGATTTTGTACCTCAAGTCCGATTCTGCCGCCCTCGCATCGACAGTCACCCAGTGTGCATTCGTCGCGTAATCGAACGGCAGCTCCAAGTGCCCCGGGAATCGCCGACACCGGCAGTTCGATTACGTACCGTAATGGCTGCTGGGCAGGCCTGCGGCCTGGCGAGCCGTGTTTACCGGCCACGATGAAGATTTTGCCGTGATGGGGTGAACCGCCGCGTAGGTCGTTGCGTATCACTATGTGACGAGTTACGGTCGGTAAGGGACTTCGTCGCCAAGGGGCGGCGATGTCTGGGTCGGGTGTGACTGAAGGAAACTTGAGTATCAGATCGATGCGGTTTGTTCGGCTCTAATGCGGCCCGTGCGGTCGTTTTATGCCGCACAATGGAGCACGGGATCGGCGGTAGCCCGGCCGTATCTGACTGCCAGGTCGGACGGGCAGAGGAGTGATGGTGCGAAGGCTCAGCGTTGCTAGCCTCGATAGCGGTGCGGAGTCACCCGTGTACGGTGCAGCGCCGTCGGTGCCGGGGGATCCCGCGGGCCGGTTCCTCCCGACCGGCCGGGCGGTGTGCGACCGCAGCGCGTGGCGCGGCGGCCCAGTGTCCGGTTGCCCAGTGCCCGGCGGCACAGCTCATGACGCGGCAGTGGCCGGCCTGATGTCTTCCCGGACCCCGGCGGCAGTGCCCGTCGTCGCCAGGCCGGAGCGACGCGCGGCAACTTACGACATGTCGGTGTTCGACCGGCAAAGCGGAAGATGGTATGTAAAGGACATCCGTGCATCTACGCAGCCGATGGGTACCCCATGACCCCCTCCGTGTCATCGCGGGTCGTACCTCGCGGCCCACGGCCCCCGCGCAAGCTCACTGATGTCCACGGAAGGGAAGGATGATGTCCGTATCGATCATCGCCGCGGCGGCACCGCAAGCGGCGCTCAGCACCCAGGGTCTCGTCAACTACCTGCAGCAGCTTTTCGGCCCGCTATTTCTGGGAATAGTGGGTATCGTGGCGATCTTCTTCCTCTTCACGCGCGAGATCACCCGGTTCGTGCAATTCATCGTCCTCGCCGTCGCGATCGCCGTGGTCTTCTACACCCCGAGCATCGTCCAGACGCTGGCCAGTGGAATAGCGCACGCGCTCGGGGTCCACTGAGCTAATTTCGCGCTGAGGAGTTCAGTCCTGTGGACCTGCCCACTTATACGAACATCTGGCGGATAGAAAAGCGGCTGTACAAGCTTTATGATTTCCGGCTGCCGATGCCGCTGCCGATCAACTGGATAGCCGTATTCGCTGGGATCACGATCCCCTATATCATCCTGCTGATCGCCATAGGGCTGCCCTTCAACCACACCCTGGTCTGGCTCTACGTGCTGCCGCCGGGGCTGCTCACCTGGCTCACCACCAGGCCCGTGATCGAGAACAAGCGGCTGCCGGAGCTGGTCGAGTCGCAGCTGCGGTACCTGTCTGAGCCGCGGACTTACGTCCGTCTCGCCCCGTTGAGCGAGAAGGACCAGATGATGCTCACGGCCCGCGTCTGGCGCAGCCGTCCTCCCCGGCGCAGCAAGGCGGCGGCCCCCGCGGCTGCCCGTTCGGCCGCCCGTCCGGCCCCTGCTCGGCTGGCGCTCCCCGCCAGCGAGGCGAGCAGGCAGGTGCAGCCGCTGCGAACGGGACCAGTACTCAGGCCCACCTCGGTCTTCCGTCCCGAGCGGGCGGCCGACGTGGCCGGGCCGGGACTTGTCGCCCCGGGCCAGCCGGCTGTCCAGGGCCGGCCGGGTCGCCCGCGCCCGGAGTCCGGGTCGCCGCAGCGGCTCCGGGTTCACGAGCGTTCCCGTACCCAGGACCGCCCGCCGCTGCCCGCGGCGGCCCGCGGCGGCCCGTGGCGTCCGCCGCTGCTGCCGAACGCCCGCACCGTGCTGCCCGCCCCCGCCCCCGGCGCGGACCAGGAGCAACTGGCCGCGCCCGCGAACCTTTTCGTCCCTGGCGGTTTCCTGCCTGGTGACCCGCCCGGCCGTCAGCAGCGGAGCGATGACGCGGTGCACGCCATGCCGGACGTCGCCCCGCCGGAGCCGGCGTCGGGCGCGTCCGGCTTGTTCAGGCCGGTCCCGTCGGTGCCGGTGCCGCCGGCGGCGCCGCCGGTACCGGCGATGCCGGTGCCGCCGGCGGCGGTCTACCCGGACCGCAGGCCGCCGCAGGCCGCCGTCCCGCCGTCGTCCCCGCCCGGGGCCCGGGTCAGCGGTGCCTTGCCTGCGCTGCCCGAACTGTCGCATGACGGCCCGCGGCGCCGCCCGGACGCCGACGGCAACCAGCAACCCGAGCAGCCGGCCGCGCGTGGTGCCTGGCCGGCCCCGGCGCCCGGGCTGGCGCCACCCGGCCCGGTCCGGCCGGCTCCGGTGGTACCGGCGGGCGGGCCGGCTCCGGCAGTGCCCGCGGCCCCGGCGGCCCCGGCGGCCCCGCCAGTGCCCGCCGCCCCGGCGGCTCCGGTCCAGCAAGCGTCGGCGGCGCCGGCTCCCGCGCCCGCCAGGCCTGCTCCCGGGCGGGCCACCCCCGCTCCCGGTCCGGCCATGCCAGCTTCCGGGTCAGCCGCGGCGCTCGACTGGCCGCTCCCGGCCCGGCCGCTGCGGTCGGTACCCTGGGTGCCGCCCGTCACCGCGGTCCCGCCCGGTGACTCGGTCCCGCCCGGTGACCCAGTCGCGCCCGGGAACCCAGTGCCGCCTGGAAGCGCTGCGCCGTCCGGGAACACCGGATCGGCCGACGCAACTGAGGACGGCGACCAGGCCCAGGCAGCGGACCGAGTCGCGCCCCCCGCTGCGGCCCCGGCAGACGCGGTCGCCGAGGCGACCGAGCGGCCCGAGGTATTCGACGCTACCGAGACGACCGGGATAGCTGATCCCGTCGAGACGGCCGAGCCGGCTGAGTGGCCTGAGGCAGTGCCCGGGTCGGCTGAGACCGGGCTTGGGCTGGCTGCTTATGCGGACAGGACGCCTGACGACGCCCCCGCTGTTGACGATGCAGCGACCGTCGACGGTGCCGAAGCTGCTGACGTTGCCGCAGATGCTGATTACCCCGGCACTGCCGACGAGGCCGGCACTGCTGTCGCGTCCGGAGCAATTGAAACGCCCGCCCCGGCGCCGCCCCCGGCACCGGCTGTCGAGCAGGTCGAGGACTCCGTCCGCCAGCCCGTCCCCACGGTGGAGCGGGCGCTCAGCGGACCCGGACGGGACCGTAACGTCGCCTGGGGCGGCAAGGTCAAGATCGTCACCGGCAACGGCTCCGCCCAGGGGCCTGGTGCCCGCGACCAGGAGGCGCTGGACCGGAACCGCGCCCGGTTGCCGGTCGGCGAGCCGAAGCGCATCCTGGTGCTCGGCTGCACCACCGGCGCCGGGCAGTCGGTGACCGCCCTGATGGCCGCGTCCATGCTGGCCAGCCTGCGCGAGCAGCCGGTGGCGGCGGTGGACCTGCATGACGGCACGCTGGCCCGGTACCGTGCCCCCGCCGCGTGGCTGGAGGAGCTGCTGGCCGGACGGCCGCCGCAGCACATCAGGGCCACCCGGCCGGACGGGCTGCACCCGACCCCCAAGCCAAGCCCGGCCCGGCTCGACGTGGTCGCCTCGCACGAGCCGCTCGGTGACGGCGACGACATCAAGCTCGCTGTCCAGCTCAGCCGGCACTACCCGCTGTCGGTGCTCGACCCGGGGGCGGCCGGCCTGACCCGGCTGCTCAAGATCACCGATCAGCTGGTGGTGGTCGTCCCGGCCAGTGCCGACGCGGCCGGCGCGCTCGCCGACACCCGCGACTGGCTGGACAACAACGGCCACGCGGACCTCGCCATGCAGGCGGTCACGGTGATCAACGGGGTGAGCCGCCGCTCGCTGCCTGACGTCGAGCGCGCCGAGTCGATCGCCCGGGGCCGCTCCCGCGCCATCGTCCGCGTCCCCTGGGACGACATGCTGCCGGTAGCCGCCACCGGCCCGACCACGCTCCGGCCGCAGACGCGGGTTGCCTACACCGCGCTGGCCGGGGTACTCGTCGCGGGCCTGTCCGCCGCTCCCGTAAGGAATAAGTGATGAGCGCGAAGTCGAAGGGCCGCAAGCGGCTGGCGATCCGGTACTTCGACGACCGGGTGCTGCTCACCGACACCCACGCGTGGGCGTACTACCGGGTGCCGTCGGTCTCGTATGAGTTCACCACGCCCGATGAGCGCGAGGCGCTGTGCACCAACATCACCGTGGCCCTGGCGGCGATCAGGATGCAGGACGCGGAGGTCCACCTGCGGATCGCGCACCGGCCCTACCCGGCGGTGGAGTGGGCCACCGGCCTGGACGCCACCAGTGACGGCGGCCCCGGCTGGCGCGAGTACCTGGAGGAGATCTACCAGCACGTTTGGGCTAAGGACTTCTGGTCCAAGGAGATCTACCTGGGGGTCAGGCTGGGCCAGCGGTCGGTGCGGGCGCAGCTCACCGACGGCCTGTTCGGCAGCTTCCGCAACAGCTACCGCACGGCGGACCGCGGTCCGGACGATGACGCGGTGCCGGCCGGCGAGGTCGGTAAGTGGACGGAGCAGGCGGAGCGGCTCGGCCGCGCACTGACCGCGTCCGCGCTGGCCGCCCGGCATGCCTCCGCCCGCGAGGTGGCGTGGCTGTTCCGGCACACCCTGATGGGCTCGCTGGGCGACCCGCCGCCGTCCGCCACCCGCCGCCGGGCCTGGGGCCAGGGCGAGATCGAGCAGCTCTACGAGGGCTCGGTGCACAACGGGCGCAACATGCTGCGGCTAGAGCAGGTGCAGGGCGACTCCTGGGCGGCCTTCTTGTCGTTCGCCCGGTTCCCCGACCTGATGGCCTTCCCCGACGGGGAGCCGTGGCTGCACTACGCCGACTCGCTGCCGTTCCCGGTGGAGATCTCATCCCGGATGAGCCTCATCCCGCCGGGCAAGGCGTCGAAGGACGTGTCACGGCGGCTAGCGCACGCCCGCGACATGGACGCGCACATCCGCGAGGCGGGCGCGGAGGCGCCGATCGCGCTGGCCGAGCAGATCGCCGCCGCCCGGATGCTGGAGCACGGCATCACCAAGGAGCGGCTGCCGTTCGTATACGGCTGGCACCGGGTGATCGTCACCGCGCCGACCAGGGAGCTGTGCGTGCGCCGGGTCGAGGCGGTCACCGAGCACTACCGGGACATCGGCATCGACCTGGTCAACTCGACCGGCGACCAGTTCTCCCTGCTCTCGGAGTCGCTGCCCGGCGAGAAGGTGCGGCTGTCCTCCTACGTGCAGCGCCAGCCGCTTTACACGATCGCCGGCGGCATGCCGACGGCGACGGTGGAGCTCGGTGACCGGATCGCCGAGGGCGTCGGCTGGATCGGCCCGTACATCGGCGAGACGCTCGGCCGGGCCCGCTCGGTCGTCCACTTCGACCCGATGCTGGCGGCGGCCAGGAACCGGCCGACCGCGGTCGCCATCACCGGCGAGCCCGGCGGCGGCAAGACCACCCTCGCGATGCTGCTGATCTACCAGCTGGCGCTGCGCGGCGCGACGATCGCGGTCATCGACCCCAAGGGCGACGCCGAGCCGCTGGCGGAGTTCCTCGGCAAGACCGGCCGCAAGGCGCGGGTGCTCCCGCTGTCGTCGGCCGCGGCCGGCCTGCTCGACCCGTTCTCCTTCGGCGACGACCTGGCCGAGAAGCGCACGATGGCGACCGAGACGCTGCGGCTGCTGCTGCCGCGGATGAGCGAGGAGCGCGAGTCGGCCATGATCCAGGCGGTCGGCGCGGTGGCGGCCGGGCCGCGGCCCAGCCTGGGCAAGGTGGTCCGGCTGCTGGAGGAGTCTGACGACCCGGCCTGGAAGAACCTGGGCGCGGTCATGCGCTCGGTCTCCGAGATGCGCCTGGCGCGGCTGTGCTTCGCCCCGTCGGGCGGCCAGCAGATCGACGCCCAGGGCTGGACCACGGTGTTCACCCTGGGCGGGCTTACCCTGCCGGACACCACCACCGGCCGGGAAGACTACTCCTACGAGCAGCGGCTCTCGGTGGCGCTGCTCTACCTCGTCTCGCAGTTCGCCCGGCGGCTGATGAACGGCGTCGACCGGACCGCGCCGAAGGCGATCTTCCTCGACGAGGCCTGGGCGATCACGTCCACCCCGGAGGGGGCCAAGCTCGTTCCCGAGGTATCCCGGATGGGGCGGTCACGCAACACCGCGCTCGTCCTTATCTCGCAGAACGCCGGTGACCTGCTGCACGAGCAGGTAACCAACTGCATTTCCAGTGTTTTCGCGTTCCGCTCGTCGGAGCGTTCCGAGGTGGCGAACGTCATGTCGCTCCTCGGTGTGGAGCCGACCGAGGAGCACAAGGCGAGCCTTCGTGCCCTCGGCAACGGCGAGTGCATTTTCCGTGACCTCGACGACCGCGCGGGCCGCATCGGCGTCGATCTCGTATCCGAAGATCTACGGGACTGGATCGATACAAACCCGACACGAGCTCGCCGGCCTCAGCCGGCGGCGACGACCTCTCCGTAAGTACCGCCGAATACAGGAGCCTCCCGAGATGGCTGAACTGCAACCACGAGCAGGACGACCGGGGCCGAGGCGCCGGTCAGCTCGTGCCCTGATGCTGGCCGGCGCGATGATCGCGATCGTGTTCAGCGGGCTCTTCCTGGCCCGCTCCGCCAGCGCGGCCCCCGCCGCGCAGGCCGCTTCCGCCGCCCAGGCCGCCCCGCCGCCCAGGCGCCCCGCCGCGCAGGCCGCTTCCGCCGAAACCGGCGGGCACGCGGCCGCGACCAGCACCTCCGAGATCGCCGGCCACGCGGCCGGAACCCAGCTGACCACCGTGTTCACGCCGACCCAGTTCAGCGCCGGTGTCTGCAACGTGCCCGGCATCGGTGACATCGGCGGGCTGGTCGGGCTGTGCCAGGCCGGCTCGGGCGTGGTCGGCGACCTGAACAACATCTGCACCTCGAACGCGCCGTCGCCAGAGCTGGCCACCTCGGGCATCAACTCGCTGATCACCACGCCGGGCGGCACCGCCACCAACGGCAAGACGCTCTACGACAACTACAACATGGCCGGCCAGTTCTGGGCGTCGACCGGGCTGACCTGCTCGCAGATGACGTCGCAGATCGGCAACAACGTGGCCGGCATGGTCTTCGACATGGCCAAGTCGCTGGACCGGGTGACGATCACCGTCTACCAGTCGGCCGCCTCGCGCCAACATCCTGTCCTGGCTCAGCAGCTCGGTCGACCGGCTGATCGGGGCGCTCGGCAACGCTGTCTTCTACCCGTTCCTGGCGCCGGTGGTGCTTATCGGCGCGATCTGGCTGGCCTGGACCGGCCTGGTCCGCAAGCGGGCCACCCGGACCCTCGAGGGCACCGTCTGGATGGTCATCGCCGCGGTCGCCGCGATCTGGCTGATCGGACGGCCGGCCGATTTCACTAACGTCGGCACCAACGTGTCCAACGGGGTCACCTCGGTCCTCAACACCGCCTTCGCCAAGCTGCCCGCCACCACCGGCAGCAACTGCCTGCCGGTGACCCCGGGCGACCCGCAGGCGATCGCCAACTACTCGTTCACCTCGGGCAACGGCCTGGTGGACGAGAACGCCAACGAGCTGTGGACGGTGCTCGTCTGCAAGCCCTGGCTGGACGGCGAGTTCGGCACCACCCAGTACGCCACCCCCGGCACGCCCGCCGCGCAGACCAACATCATCAACCAGTACGGCCGCCAGCTGCTGTGGTCGCAGGCGGTGGCGGTCAACGAGAAGCCGGTCACCACCGACCTGGTCAACGTGAAGGAGAACACCTACAACGGGATCGCCGCGCAGCTGAAACAGACCAACCCGGCGGTCTACTCGCTGTTCCAGGGTGACCAGTGGACGACCAGGCTCGAGATCGGCTTCGAGGCGCTGTTCGCCGCCGTCGCGGCCGGACTGCTGGTGCTGCTGATCGCGCTGACCCTGATCATGCTCAAACTCGGCTTCCTGCTGCTGCTCGTCGCGGGGCCGTTCTTCCTGCTCGTCGGCATCCATCCGGGCTTCGGCCGGGTGATCGCCATCCGCTGGTTCGAAATGCTGGTCGGCGTGCTGATGAAACAGGTGGCGGTGGCGCTGACGCTCAGCGTGCTGCTCTACTGCTACTCGCTGATCATGGGCACCACCGACCAGGTGCTGCCATGGGCGCTCAAGATCATGATGATCGCGCTGGTCACGGTGACCGTGGTGATCTACCGCAAGCCGTTCCAGCACCTGTTCTCCTCGGTCGGCTACGGCATGCTCGGCGCCGACCAGCGGGCCGAGGTGAGCTGGCGCCAGTCCGCCTTCGGCTTCCGCCGGGTCACCGCCAACGCGGCCGGCCTGGTCGCGCCGGGGGCCGGAACCGCCAGCGCGTCCCGCTGGGCGCGCCGCGGCACCAGCGCCGCCGACGGAGCGTCGGCGGGCGCCGCTGGCGGGTCAGCGGGGGACGGCGGCGTCCCCGCCACCGGGGCCGCAGTCCCGGAGGGCACCGCGTCAACGCCCACCGCTGACAGCCACGCGACCGGCCGGCAATGGCCGGACGCGGGGGTCAGCGGCGGCGGCCGGGCGGCGCCGCCACTGCCGCTGCCCGCGCAGGGCGCGCCCCCGGTGAACACCGGGCCCGCCTCCGCGGGCTGGGCTCGCGGTGGCGGCGGGGCCGGCCAGTCGCCGGCCCGCGGCACTGGTCAGTCACCGGCCCGCGGTCCGGCCCAGGCGCCGCCGCGCGCCCCCGCCCCGCCGCGCACGACGCCGCCGCCGGTTCGCCAGGGTCCCGCCCCGGCGTCCCGGCCTGCGACCGGAAGCGGGTGGCCCGCCGGGGCCAGCCGCACCCGTTCGGAATCCTCCGGGGGAACGACCGGGGGAGCGGCAAAGCCCGACGCCGCGCCGTTCTGGGCGCGATCGCGCCGCCGGTCCAAGTAACTGGGGCCAGCGATGAACCTGACCTCGGGCCAGCAGCGACTGGCGTTCGTCATCTTTGTGCTGGTGGTCGTCGGGCTCGGCATCTACCTGATCGGGCACCGCAACTCCGGTACCCCGGCCGCCGCGCCCACCGCCCCGGCCAGCAGCTCGGCGCCGGCCTCGGCCGGCGCCAGCGGGGCGGCCAGCACGCCGCCCGCCGTGGTGCCGTCCGCGACCCCGGTCTCGACGGCCGGCGGGGCGGAGATCTACCAGTGGCTGCCGTTCACCCCGGCCGACCTCAATTCCGCCGCACAGACCACGGTGGCCTTCGCCAAGCAGTACGCCACCTGGAGCTACACCGAGGACAAGGCTGCCTACGGCGCCAGCATGGGCAAGCAGGCGACCCCCAGCCTGGTAACGCACCAGGAGTACTACTACAGCACGCCCGGCGTGGCCGGACCGCGGGCGGCTGACAAGCAGGTCTCCACCGGCAGCGGCACGATCGACTCGATCAGCTCGTTCGGCACCGGGTCGATCACCTTCGTAGTCACCATCAACCAGACGGTGACCTCCACCCAGCCAGCGGTCAGCACCGCCAACCAGTACGCGGTCACGGTGCAGCAGGCCGCCAGCGGCTGGCAGGTCAGCGACATCGAGCTGTCTAACCTGGGCAACCAGGGCATCCAGGCCACCCAGGCCACCCAGTGAACGGGCGGTCAATCGGGCCGATCGTCATCGGCCTCATGGTCATGCTGCTGCTCGCCTTCCTGATCGTGCCGATGGTGGTCATCGGCGGCGCGACGCTGCTGTTCGCCGGCGGCTCGGGGACCAACTGCAGCTCGGCCGCGGACGCGGTGCAGCCCGGGGTGTCGACCGAGGCGGCCAACTCCGTCCCGTCGGACTACCTGAAGTGGTTCCAGCGGGTCGGACTGCAGTACAACGTGCCGTGGACGGTGCTGGCGGGCATCGGCAAGGTGGAGAGCGACGACGGGCGCACCACCCTGCCCGGCGTGAAGTCCGGGTCCAACTCGTTCGGCGCGGCCGGGCCGATGCAGATCGGCATCGGCAATGCCTCCACCAACGTGTGGGGCGGCGCCCCTGTCCACCCGGCGTCGGAGGTGGTCGACGGCGTCGCCACCGACGAGGACGGCGACGGGACCGCCAGCGTCTACGACGTGGCCGACGCGATCGCGGGTGCGGCCAAGTACCTGGTCGCGCACGGGGTGCAGCAGAACGTCCCGGCCGCGATCTTCGCCTACAACCACGCCGACTGGTACGTCGAGGAAGTGCTGTCCTGGTCGTCGAGCTACGCCAAGGGCGGCTTCACGGTCGCGGCGGCCAACCAGGGCGGTACCGTGGTCGCCGCGGCGGGCGGCGGCAGCACAGCCGGCTGCACCGGCAACAGCCAGCTGGCCGCGTTCGTCGCGCCCAACGCGATCGTCGGCCAGGCCGTCAGCTACGCCGAGGACCAGCTGGGCAAGCCGTACCTGTTCGGCGGCACCGGGCCGGCCGCGTTCGACTGCTCGGGCCTGGTGATGATGGCCTACCAGGCGGCCGGGGTGACGATAGCGCGTACCTCGCAGGACCAGTGGAAAACGCTGCCGCACGTGCCCGCGGCCAAGGTGGTCCCCGGCGACCTGGTGTTCTTCGCGGGCGCGGACGGCACGCCGACCGCGCCGGGGCACGTCGGCCTGGTGGTCGGCAAGAACCTGGAGATCGAGGCGTACGCGACCGGGTTCCCGGTGCGGGTCTCCACCTTCGGCACCCCGCAGTCCCCGCCGGGCGAGACCAAGGTGGTCGGCTTCGCCCAGCCGTGGCCGCTGAAGGCACCGGCCGGGGCGGTCCCGGGGTGACCGTGCGCGCCCCGGGCGCGGCCGGGTCCCTGGTTAACCCCGCGGCAGCCCGAACGGGGGCGCGGCGCTGCTAGCCGGCCGCGTGCTTGCCAGTGCTCCGGCGCAGCGAGCGGCCGCCGCGCGGGCGCGGCTCGGGCAGTGCCCTTGACAGCTCGTCGGGCAGCCGGAGCAGCGGGTTGGCGGTGCTCGCGACCACGTCCTGTGCCATCTCGGTCACCCGCGTGCCGCGGGCCCGGGAGGCCTTGCGCAGCAGGTCGAACGCCTCGCGCGGGCGGAGCCGGTGCCGCTCGGCGAGCACCCCGATCGCCTGCTCGACCCGGACCCGGGCGGCCAGCGCGTGCTCAAGCTGGGCGACGGTGACCGCCAGCCGCGCCGCCTCGCCGGCCTCGCCGGACCGGTCGGCGATGCCGGCCGCACCGCTCACCGCGGGTATTCTCCGCTGCGGCCCGGACTCGTTGGCCCGCGGCGCGGGCGGGCGGCGGCGGGGCGCGCCGTTCTCGTCGACCGCCTCCATGACGCTGGTGTCGTCACTGTCCGCCTGGTCGGCCGCGAACAGGTCGGCCAGCACCATGGCGCTGGTGAGGTCGGAGACGTTCTCGTCGCCGACGACCCAGCCGCGCTCGGCCTTCCTGACTACGACGTCCTCATGCTCACCGACGCCGTTCGACTTATTAACGCTCATGCTTGCTTACCTGCCTCCCCCTACCCAACAACCTCGGGGCTTCGTCCACACTACCTGGTGAAACAGGACGGGCCCCGGCGGCTGTGCCGCAGCGGCAACGGAGCGGGACGGCCGGGCGAGCTGGCCGGCTGCTGCAGCTGGCTGAGGCGGCGGCCAGCTCGGCGAGCTTCTTCTGCACCTGGGCCGCGGACGGGTTGCACAGCGTAGAGCCGTCGGCGAACAGCAGGGTGGGCACCGTCTGGTTGCCGCCGTTGACGCTCTCCACGAACTTCGCGGCCTCCGGGTCGAGCTCGATGTCGACCTCGCTGACCTCTACCCCGGCCTTGCCGAGCTGCCGCTTCAGGTTCTTGCAGAACCCGCACCAGGTCGTCGTGTACATCGTCAGCGGCACCGGGGCCTCCTTGTCGTCCGGCCCGGCCGCGGGTACCGCGGGGGCTATCGGATGCTTACAACAACTTTTCCCCGCTGCCGCCTTCCCGGCCGCCCGTCCGCCCGCCTGCCCGGACGGCGGGCACTGCCGCCAGGAGTGGCCGGCGTGCGGCACCATAGGACGGGTGGATGCCGATGAGCTGCTGGCCGCGCTCGATGCCGAGCAGCGGGCAGTCGCGCTGTCCCCCCGCGGGCCGGTCTGCGTGCTGGCCGGCGCCGGCACCGGCAAGACCAGGGCGATCACCCACCGGATCGGCTACGCGGTGGCGACCGGCGTGGTCAACCCGGCGCAGGTGCTCGCGCTGACCTTCACCGTGCGCGCGGCGGGCGAGCTGCGCGGGCGGCTGCGCGCGCTCGGCGGCGGCACCGAGGCGGTGCGCGCCTCCACGTTCCACGCGGCCGCGCTGCGGCAGCTCAGCTACTTCTGGCCGCGGGTAGTCGGCGGGCACCCGCCGCGCCTGGTGGAGTCGAAGCTGCCGTTGCTGCGCGAGGCCGCCGCCAGCCTGGGGCTGCGGCTGGACGGCCCCGCGCTTTCTGACGCGGTCACCGAGATCGAGTGGGCCAAGGTATGCCAGGTGCACCCGGACTCCTACGCGTTCGCGGCGGCGGCGGCCGGCCGGTCGCCGTCGGCCGGCACCGAGAACGCCGGCCGCCTCTACGCCGCCTACGAGGGGATCCGCCGGGACCGCCAGCTGATCGACTTCGAGTCGGTGCTCGAGCTGACGGCGGCGATCCTGCTGACCGAGCCCGCCGCCGCCCGCGAGGTGCAGGCCGCCTTCACGTACTTCACGGTAGACGAGTTCCAGGACGTCAACCCGCTGCAGAAGCTGCTGCTTGACGCGTGGCTGGGCGGCCGGGACGACCTGTGCGTGGTGGGCGACCCGCGGCAGACGATCTACTCGTTCACCGGGGCGACCCCGGAGTACCTGCGGTCGTTCGCGGCCGACTACCCGCGGGCGACGGTGGTCCGGCTGGTGCGCGACTACCGGTCAACCCCGCAGGTGGTTGCGCTCGCCAACCGCCTGTCGAGCCGGCCGGGTGCCCGGCCGGACGGGCAGCAGCCGGCCGCGGCCGAGCCGGAGGCGCTGGTCGCCCAGCGCCCGCCCGGCCCTGACCCGGCGGTCACCAGGTACGCCGACGATGAAGCGGAGGCGGCCGGGGTGGCGGCCGCGATCGCGGCGCTGATCTCCGGAGGCGTCAAGCCGAGCGAGATCGCGGTCCTGCTGCGGATCAACGCGCAGCTTGAGCGGTTCGAGCGGGCGCTGGCCGACCGGTCGGTGCCCTACGTGGTGCGCGGGGGCGAGCGGTTCTACGAGCGGCCGGAGGTGCGCAAGGCCCTGGTGCTGCTGCGCGGGGCCGCCCGGGCGGCGGGGGCCGGGAACGACGCGACCGGGCTGCCAGGGGAACTGCCCGCCGCCGTCCGGCACGTGCTGGCCTCGGCGGGCCTCACCGCGGCCCCGCCGGCCGGGCGCGGCGCGGTCAGGGAGCGCTGGGAGTCGCTGGCCGCGCTGGCCGGCCTGGCCGATCAGCTGGCGGCCGGCCGGCCCGCGGCGACGCTGGCCGATTTCGCCGCCGAGCTGGCCGAGCGGGCCGAGGCCGGCCACGCGCCGGTCGCCGCGGCGGTCACGCTGACCACCATGCACGCCGCCAAGGGGCTTGAATGGGACGCGGTGCTGCTGCCCGGGCTGACGGAAGGCATAATGCCGATCGTGCACGCGCGAACGGCCGAGGCGGTCGAGGAAGAACGGCGGCTGCTGTACGTTGCCGTCACCCGGGCCCGGGTGCACCTGGCCCTGTCCTGGGCGCCCGCCCGGTCGCCGGGCACCGAGGGAGCGCGGCAGCGGTCGCGGTTCCTGGCCGCGATGGCGGGCGAGCCGGCTGGCCGCCGCCGATGAGCGACTCACTGGAGCGGCTGCTCGACCTGCTTGACCTGGAGCAGATCGAGGTGAACATCTTCCGCGGCCGGTCGCCGGAAGAGACCGTGCAGCGGGTATTCGGCGGCCAGGTGGCGGGGCAGGCGCTGGTCGCGGCGGGCCGGACGGTGCCCGCCGACCGGCCGGTGCACTCGCTGCACGCGTACTTCATCCGGCCCGGCGACCCGTCGGTGCCGCTGGTGTACACGGTGGAGCAGACGCGGGACGGGCGCTCGTTCACTACCCGCCGGGTGACCGCGATCCAGCACGGCAAGGCGATCTTCGCGCTGTCCGCCTCGTTCCACCGGCAGGAGGCGGGGCTCGAGCACGCGGCGGCGATGCCGGCCGTGCCCCACCCGGACACGCTCCGGCCGAATCCCGAGCGGCTGGCCGCGGCGACCGGCGCGCCGCTGCCGAGGGCTTTCCGTGACAGCCCGATCGACCTGCGCTCGGTCGGGCCGTTGTCGGCCGAGATGGGCCGCGATCCGTCGCTGCGCCCGGCCGGCCACCACCAGAACCTGGTCTGGGTGCGGGTAACCGAAGAGCTGCCGGACGACCCGCTGCTGCACGTCTGCCTGATGACCTACGTCTCGGACCTCACGCTGCTCGAAACGGTGGCGCTGCAGCACGGCATGAGCTGGTTCGACCCGCGCATCTCGGGGGCGAGCCTGGACCATGCCATGTGGTTCCACCGCCCGTTCCGGGCCGACCAGTGGCTGCTGTACGCGCAGGAGAGCCCGATCGCGTCCGGGGCCCGCGGCCTGGTGCGCGGCCAGGTGTTCACCGCCGAGGGCGACCTCGTCGTCTCGGTCATGCAGGAAGGCCTCATCCGAGTCGCGGCCACGCCTGGCATCTAGCGGCCCGCGGGCACTCCTGAGGGCCGGCCGTAACTATTGGCGACGACAAGGAAGCCGCAGGTCAAAAATATGTTGTGCTGTCGTGAAGGCTTACGTAGGCTATGCGTCATGTCCGTAAGCCTGAGCAAGTAGACACCTGGAAGGAGGCGACATCAGTGGAAAACAACACGATTTACGTTGCGGCTGCCCGCTTTGCCGCCGCATTCCCTGGTGCCCTCTCAGCGCGGAATGGCGTGGCCGGCCTGCCGGTCACGGGTGCCCGTATGCAGCACGCTGCCCTGGCCGCTGGCTGGCCGGATGCGCGCCCCGCCGCGTTCCGGCTCGTCCCGGCCCCGACGTCGCAGCCCGCCCCGATGAGTGGCGAGCTGCCGGCTGTCGCCGTCAATAGCAAGCACACCCACGTCCACAAGACCCGTATCAGCGCCGGCGGTTACGGCGCGATGGGTCCGCATCCGGAACGGGAACCGGCCTAGCACAGGCCGACCAAGATCCCCGAAGGCCGCGGACCCCAACCAGGGTCCGCGGCCTGAATTGTCTCCAGGCCCGGTCCCACCGACCGACCAGCACAACTGGAGTAACAACGAGAGGGGATGGCACCGATGCAGTGGCCCGATGCCTCGTTTGAGGCGGTCGCCGTTATCGAGCCGTACGTCGACAAGGATGCGGGGCAGGGCGCGATCGCGGCGCTCTTCGGACTGGCCGATGTCCCGGTCGGACTCGAGCTGCCGTGCACCGAGGACCCAGAGCTGTTCTTCGCCGAGGCGCCGGCCGACGTGGAGACGGCGAAGGAGCTCTGCCAGGGCTGCCGGATCCGCGTCGCCTGCCTGGAGGGCGCGCTTGAGCGGCGCGAGCCGTGGGGCGTCTGGGGCGGGGAACTGCTGCTGCGCGGCGCGGTCGTACCGCGCAAGCGGCCGCGCGGCCGCCCGCGCAAGGCCGACGCCGAGCTTGCCAAGGCTGAGCGCGCGCAGGCCGAGCTCGACCAGGCCGAACTGGCCAAGGGCGATGAGCGGGCGGCCTAACCGGTCCGGCCGTCAGCCCAGCGTCCGCTAGCCCAGATTTTGAGTCAACCGCACACAATGCGAGGTTTCCACTCATGTATATCGAACAGAGCCTGGTCAGGGAGCGGCAACAAGAACGCCTCCGCCAGGCCCGGGAAGACCAGGCTGCCCAGCGGGTGCTCGGGCTGCGCAGGCTGGAGCGGCGCCAGGAGCGGGCCGAGCGGGACCTGCTGCGCGCCTGGCAGCGGGTCGAGCGCGCCTGGTCGATGCGCGGTGCGGCCAGCTGACCGTGCGTACGGAACCCGGGGCGTGCGAGGGCGCATCCCGGGTTTCGTGCCAGAACGCTGCCACGCTGGCCAGGAACCTCGTCTCCTACGGCGCCGGGAGCGTCGTCATCCGCCTCGGCATCGAGGCGAACGGCTCCTGGGAGGCAGACTACGTCGGCACCACCAGCGCCGAGATGAGCGCCTGGGCGAAGTGCTATGCCAACGAGGTCAGCGCGATGCGCGCGGTGCCCGGGACGCATTTCCTGTTCGTCTGGAACCCGAACATCTGCACCGCCGACATCCCGATCAGCCAGTGGTACCCGGGTAACTCCTACGTGGACATCATCGGCGCGGACGCCTACGACAAGGACTGCCAGTCGCTGAAGACGGTGGCCCAGGAGGGCTGGGCCGCTTACTCGACGGACAGCTCAAGCGCCGACTCAGGCAATCCAGATTTCCCCAGCCTGGCCCATATCGCGTCCTTCGCCGCCGCCCACGGAAAGCCGCTGAGCTTCCCGGAATGGGGCCTTGGGGCCGCCGACGACGACACGGCCTACGTGACCGGCCTGATGCAGATGTTCAGGTCCGGCGACTTCGCCTTCGAGCCAGCTAACGGTCGACAGCGATGACCCGGGATGCCGCGCTAGGGCCGGCGATCCCGCGGGCGACCGCGGCCTACGCCGGGCGGGTCAGGCGGCCGGGGCCGGGTTGGCGTAGCCGGGCACCCAGCGGACCACCTCGGCCCGGAACGGTCCCTCGCACTCGAGCTGGCACAGCACCCCGATCCCGGCCGTCGACACCCGGTGGATCAGCACGTAGGACGGCGGCAGGTTGAACTTGCGGGCGATGCCGGAGGCGCTCAGGTCGGCCGCCCGGGCGGCCTCCGCGCGCATCCACTCGCGGCTGAACTGGAACGTCTCGACCGCCGACGGCTCGGCCAGCGGCGCCAGGAAGGTGCGCAGCGCGTCCAGGTCGACCGCGATACCGGGCCGCAGGAAGTTGTCTGCCCGCAGCTCGCGCTCGACCTCGGTGATGTCCGGGTCCGGGTCGTGCATGATCCGCAGCAGCCGCCCGAAGACCGGCGGCAGCCCGTCCGGCAGCCGGTCGACCGCGCCGAAGTCGAGTACGCCGAGCCGCCCGTCGGCCAGCAGCCGGAAGTTACCCGGGTGCGGGTCGGCGTGCAGCAGCCCGGCCCGGGCCGGGCCGGAGAACAGGAACCTGGTCAGCAGCAGGCCGGCCCGGTCGCGCTCGGCCTTGGACCCGTCGCTGATGATCTTCGACAGCGGGGTGCCGTCCATCCACTCGGTCACCAGGACGTGATCGGTCTCGGTGACCACCGGCGGCACGTAGATGTCGGGGTCGCCCGCGTAGGCGGCCGCGAACGCCCGCTGGGCGGCCGCCTCCTGGTGGTAGTCGAGCTCCTCGGCCACCCGGTCGCGCAGCTCGTCCAGCATCGGCTTGACGTCGAGGCCGGGCATCAGCACGCCGAACAGCCGCCCGATCCTGGCGAGCTGGGTGAAGTCGTTGAGCAGGGCCTTCCCGGCCCCCGGATACTGGATCTTGACCGCGACGGCCCGGCCGTCGCTCCACACGGCCTGGTGCACCTGCCCGATGGACGCGGCCGCGGCCGGCCGGTCGTCGAACGACTCGAACCGGGACCGCCAGTCCTCGCCGAGGTCAGCCGCGAGCACCCGGTGCACGGTGGAGGCGGGCAGCGGCGGAGCCGACTCCTGCAGCTTGGTCAGCGTCGCCCGGTAGGGCTCGGCGAGCTCCGGTGGCAGCGCCGCCTCGAAGATCGACATCGCCTGGCCGAACTTCATTGCCCCGCCCTTGAGCTCGCCAAGCACCCGGAAGACCTGGTCGGCGGTGCGCTGCTGGATCTGCTGCGCGATGACTTCGGCCGACTCGCCGCCGATCCGCCGGGCCAGCCCGAGCATGTTGCGGCCGGCGAAGCCGAGCGGCAGCCCGGCCAGCTTGGCGCCGCGCTGGACGCTGCCGCGCGGCACGTCGTCGCGGCCGCGCGGCGGGACCTGGCTCGCGCCGTCATTCTCCGCCAATGCCCAACCCCTTTAGCCCAGCCCGAACGGGTGTGTAGTTCTACCCTAAGCCGCCGTGACCGTGGATAACGCGGTCGGCGGGTCTGGGCTTAGCTACCCCCGTTGCTTTAATGCCACCAGGCGGCCTGGTGTTCCATGTCCGGAATGTCAGTGTCTTAGGTCACGCTGTGCGCATGAGACCAGCGCTGAAGGCCGGGCTGCGGCCGCTGTGGCGGGACAAGGGCACCCTCCAGCTCGGCATCGACCCGCGCCGCGCCCGCGCGCTGACCGGCCTGGGCAAGGCGGCGGCGGTGGTGAGCCTGCTTGACGGGTCGCGGGACACCGACGAGCTGGTGCGGACGGCCGGGCAGTACGGCATCCGGCCGGAGGTGGTCCACCGGGTGGTCAGCCTGCTGGCGTCGGCCGGGGTGCTCGACGACTTCCCGGCTGCCATGCGGGCCGCCCTGCCCGGTTACCTGCGGGCCCGGCTCGGTCCCGAGCTGGCCTGCGCCGCGCTGGCCTACGGGCACAGCGACGGCGGGGCGGCGGTGCTGGCGCGCCGCCGGGCCGCGTTCGCCCGGGTGCACGGCGCGGGACGGCTCGGCGCCTGTGTCGCCACGTTCCTGGCCGCGTCCGGTGTCGCCTGGGTGAGCTGCCTTGACGCCGGCACAGCGGAGGCGGCGGACGTTGCCCCGGCTGGCCTCGGCGCGGCCGACGTGGGGGCCGCCGCCGCGGACGGCGTGGCCCGCGCGGTGCACCGGGTCGCGCCCGAGGTGCGCACCGCGGACGATGCCAGGCGGGTGCCTGACCTGGCGGTGATCGCCGGCCGCCCTGACCCGGTGCTGCTGGCGTCGCTGGCCCGCGACCGGGTGCCGCACCTGGTGGTCGACGCGGACGAGGCGATCGGGGTGGTCGGCCCGCTGGTAGTGCCCGGGCGGTCAGCCTGTGTCCGCTGCGTCGACCTGAGCAAGGCCGGCCGCGACCCGGCCTGGCCCCGGATCCTGGCCCAGGCGAGCGACGGCAGCGGGACGGCCGCCGCCCGGGCGTGCGACACCGTGCTCGCCGCGGCGACGGCGGCGCTGGCGGCGGCCCAGTCGCTGGCGTTCATCGACCGGGCGCGCGAGCCCGCCGCGGTCAGCGCGACGCTGGAGGTCGTGCTGCCTGACTGGCAGTGGCGGCGCCGCGGGTGGGCGCCCCACCCGGCCTGCACCTGCGGTGCCGCCTTAACCAGGTCGCCGCGGTTAGCCTTCGCTCCCGCCCTCTCCCTGCTCCTCTTCGAGGCTGGCAATGTCCGCGTCAAGGTCGGTGGGCTCGGTGCCGCGCACGAACGCGTCCGGGTCCGCCAGGTCGTCGGCGGTCGGCAGCAGGTCCGGGTGCGCCCACAGCGCGTCCCGGCCGTCGGCGCCGCGGGCCTGGGTGAGCCCGCCCCACAGCGCCGCCGCTTCCCGCAGCATCCGCGGGCGCAGCTCAAGCCCGACCAGGGTGGCGAAGGTGCGCTCGGCCGGGCCGCCGGACGCCCGGCGGCGGCGGATCGCTTCCGCGAGCGCGGCCGCGTGCACCAGGCGGGAGTCGGCGGCGGCGGCCACGGCGGTCGCCACCCAGCCTTCCACCAGGGCCAGGGCCGTCTCCAGCCGGGCCAGGGCCGCCTTCTGCTGCGGCGTGTCCTCCGGCCGGAACAGGGTCTCGCCGGACAGGGCGTCGCGCAGCGCCTCTTCCGGGTTGCTCATGTCCATCTCGGGCAGCGCGTCCCGCAGCTTGCTCATGTCGACCGAGATGCCGGCCGCGTACGCCTCGACCGCGCCGAGCAGGTACTGCCGCAGCCACGGCACGTGGCCGAACAGCCGGTGGTGGGCCGCCTCGCGCAGCGCGAGGAACAGCCGCACCTCGCTGAGGTCGACCGAGAGACCCTCGCCGAACGCGGTGACACCGGACGGCAGCAGCGCCGCCGTCCCCTCCGGGGCGAGCGGCAGGCCGATGTCGGTCGAGCTGGCCATGTCTCCCGCCAGCTCGCCGATGGCGGTGCCGATCTGGCCGCCGAGCATGGCGCCGCCGAGCTGCCGCAGCATCGGCGCCAGGGCGCTGAGGCCGCCCATGCCGGACAGCATGGCCCGCATCTCCGGCGGCACGTCGGCGGTGTCGAGCTGTGACTGGTCGATCGTCATCATCGAGCCCATCGCGTCGACCGCCTTGGCCGCGATCGGCTCGCACAGCGACGACCAGACCGGGAAGGTCGCTTCCAGCCACTCCGACTGGGACCAGGCCTCGATTTTCCTGATGCCGGACGGGAAGTCGGTGACGTCGTCCAGCCAGAGGTCGGCCAGGCGGACCGCCTCGGTCACCGCCGCCCGCTCGTTGGCGAGCACGCTCGGGTCGCCCTTGGCGGCGATGGCGTGCCTGGCCAGGTTCTTGGCCAGCTCCCAGTTGACCGGGCCGCCGGTGTAGGAAAGGAGGTCGGCGAACTGACGGAGCGCGTCGGCGAACTGATTCGGATTGCCGCCGGGCCGCCGCCGCCCGGCGCGCCAAAGCCAAAGCCGGGCGGGCCGCCTGGCCCCTGGCCGCCGGAGTTCGGGTCGTCGTCTCCGGGCCGCCCGGGCGGCCCGAAGCCGAAGGGTGGACGCTCAGCCACGATGCACCCCCCTCGTTCTCAGATGGTCGGGCAGGATAGAAGGGTCATAACCGCCACGCTATTCGGGAGTAGCCGACTTTGAGAAACGGCAGACGGCAGGTTCGCCCTGAGCGCAGCGTTCGCCGTGAGCGTAGCACCGCGGCGGGGGCGCCGGTGGTGGCGGTGACCGGTGCCGCCACGGGCGCCGGGCAGGCGCTGGTGGTGCGGCTGGCCAGCTCGGGACGGGTCGGCCGGGTGGTCGCGATCGATGACCACCGGGGCGACGCGACCGGGGTGACCTGGCGATTGGCCGACGTCCGCGACCCGACCCTGGCCTCCCGGCTGTCCGACGTGGACGTGGTAGTGCACACCGACGTGGACGCCGCGGCCGCCAGCGACCCGCGGGCCCGGCGCGCCCGCAACGTGCGGGGGGCACAGACCGTGCTGACCGCGGCGGCCGCCGAGCGGGTCGGCCGGGTGGTGCTGGTGACCAGCGCGATGGTGTACGGCGCGCGCCCGGACAACCCGGTGCCGCTGCCGGAGGAAGCGCCGCTGCTGGCCGATTCCGGCGGCAGCCTGGCGGGAGACCTGCTGGAGGTCGAGGAGCTCGCCCGGCGCTCGCGGCGGGTGAACCCGGGCACCGCGGTTACCGTGGTGCGCCCCGCGGCACTGGTCGGCGAGGCCGTCGACACCCTGCTGACGAGGCATTTCGAGGCGCCGCGGCTGCTGCTGGTACGCGGCTGCGCGCCCTGCTGGCAGTTCTGCCACGTGGACGACCTCACGTCCGCGCTCGAGCTGGCCGCGGCGGGCGAGGTGACCGGGGACTTCGCGGTGGGCTGTGACGGCTGGCTGCCGGCGGCCGAGCTGGCGGAGCTCAGCGGGATGAAGGCGGTCGAGCTGCCGGCCCGGCTGACCTTCAGCGCGGCCCAGCGGCTGCACCGGCTGGGGGCGACGCCGACCCCGGCCGCGGAGCTGCGTTACATGGTGTACCCGTGGGCGGTGGACTGCGCGGCGCTGCGCCTCGCTGGCTGGCGGCCGACGTACACCAACGCCGAGGCGCTGGCGGTGCTGCTGGCGGGCCGGGCGGGCCACCACGCGGTGGTGGGACGGCGCATCGCGCGCAAGGACGCGGCCATCACCGCGGCGGGCGCCGCCGGGACGGCGGCGGCCGTCATCGGCACCGCCGCGATCGTCCGCCACGCGCGGAAGAAGGGCAAGGGCCAGTAGGGATCAGCGGTCGGCGGCGGCCCGGTCTCCCCCGCTTCGCGGGGCCCGGGATACGGGATGCTTCCCGTCCCAGTTGTCGCGGCGCCAGCCGTCGGAACTGGTTAGCTCCTTGATCGGCCGGGCCGGGTTACCCGCCGCCAGTACCCGCGCCGGCAGGTCTCCCCTGACCAGCGACCCGGCCGCCACCACGGTGTGGTCGCCGATGGTGCTCCCGGGCAGCACGGTCACGTTCCGGCCGATCCACACGTTCTTGCCCAGCACGACCGGCGCGAACTTGATGGGCTGAACCTCGTCCACCGGATGATGGTTGGTGTCGTAGATGGCGGCGAACTCGCCGATCATCGTGTCGTCGCCGATCTCGATGTCCCAGTTCGCGACGATGACGGCGCCCTGGTTGATGTGGACCCGGTCGCCGATGCGCAGGGTACCGAGCCCGACCGCGCCGAGTTCGCACGGCAGCAGCCGGCCGCGAACGGTGAGCTGCTTGCCGATCGAGACCTTTCCCTGCGCTTCTAGCTTGGGCAGCTTGCTGCCCTGGCAGTAAGTCCATGACGACGACTGGACCCGGCGAAGCCGGAACCAGGCAGTGCAAATTACCGATCTGACGTAGAAACCCAGAGGTTCCACCAGGCCTGGCCCCCCCATATCGAGCTGTGCTGTCATCTTTTATATGGCGAGAGTTCCCCGCCTGCTCACTTCCTGGGTAGATTTGAACTTTCCTCCCGTTTTTAGTGTGCCTGGCCGGCCTGGTTGTCGGGTTGTTTGTCGGGTTGGCTGGGGTTCTGAGCGGACCGGTAGGGTGGAGCGGTGAGTCAGGTCAGGCTGGTTGCCATCAGGGACACCGCGCTGTCAGTGGACGAGGTGCGGAACGCGATCGCGGACCCGGCCGCGGGCGGCGAGGTCTTGTTCGTCGGCACCGTACGGGACAACGACGAGGCGCGCGGGGTGACCGGGCTCTCGTACTCGGCCCACCCGTCGGCCGAGCAGGAGCTGCGCCGGGTGGCGGCGGAGATCGCCGCTAAGTACCCCGAGGCGATCGCGGTGGCGGCGGTGCACCGGACCGGTGACCTGGCGGTGGGAGACCTGGCGGTGGTGGTGGGGGTGGCCTGCGCGCACCGGGCGGAGGCGTTCCATGCCTGTCACGCGCTGATCGACGAGCTCAAGGCGGTAGTTCCGGTGTGGAAGCACCAGCGGTTCGCCGACGGGACCGACGAGTGGGTCGGCAGCGCCTAGGCCCGCGGCCTTAGCTAGCGGTCGGGCTGTCCGGCCGCATCCGCGAAGATCCCGCTCAGCGCCGCCACCTGGTGCTCCCAGGCCAGCCGGACGCTGACCTTCTCCCGGCCGGCCTTGCCCATGGCGTCACCGCGGGCCGGGTCGGTGAGCACGTCCCGCAGCGCGGCCGCCATCGCCCGCGGGTCGCGCGCCGGGACGAGGATGCCGTCCCGGCCGTCGTCGACCACGTCCGGCACGCCGCCGCCGTTCACCGCCACCACCGGCAGGCCGCTCGCCATCGCCTCGGTGACCACCATGCCGAACGTCTCGCGCAGGGACGGAAGCGCGAGCACGGCCGCGTCCCGGTAGGCCTGGGCCAGCCGGCCGCCGTCCAGCCGGCCGTGAAACTGGACCATGTCGGCCACGCCCAGGCGGCTGGCCAGCTCCTGGTAGGCGGGCAGGCCGTCGCCGCCACCCACCGCCGACAAGCTCAGTCCGGGCAGTTCGGCCCGCAGGATCGCGCACGCTTCCAGCAGGTCGGGGAAGCGCTTGTGCTGGTCGGACGCGTTAAGCGAGCCCACGTAGAGGACACGGGGCTCGGTCACCCGCCGCGGCGCGGGGTGGAACCGCACCGTGTCGACGCCCGGGGGAACGATCGAGGTCTTGCCGCGGAACCGCTTCAGTATCCCGTCCCTGACGTAGCTGGAACCGCAGACGATCTGCCGGGCGGGCCGCAGGGTGAGCGGGAGCAGGAGGGTCTCGTAGGCCCAGATGACGGGGTCGAGGACCAGGTTTCCCTTGCGCATGGAGCCGAAGTGGTAGTAGACCACCGTCGGCCGGCCCCCGGTGGCATGGCTGGCGATATCGCCGAGCCCCGGCACCGGGGTGTTGATGTTCACCACGTCCGGGTTGACCTGCTCGATGAGCTGCCTCAGCTCGCGGCGCCAGCTCAGCGACAGCGGCGAGTTCGACAGCGTGAACTGCTGCGGCAGCCGGTAGACGGTCGCGCCGGCGGCCCCGCCGACACCTCCGGCTGGTCCCCGGACGTCGAGGTGACCACCGAGACGTCCCAGCCGTGCTCCTTGACCAGCCCCTCGACCATCGCCACGACGAACATCTCGGCCCCCCCGGCCTTCGGATCGGGCGGGAAATAAGGGATCGTCACGAGGACAGACCGGGTCATGCTGAAGTCCCTGCCTCACGCTGCCGGGGGATCACTGATGGAACTATAGGGGCAGCGCGTAGTCTTCCGAGCATGTCCCGACGTTCCCTGACGCTGGCCATCGCCGGCCTCGCGGTGATCGCCGCGATCGCGGTCGCGGTGCTGGTCCCCGTGCCTTACGTCGTCCTCACGCCAGGACCGACGCTGAACACCCTCGGCACCGATTCCTCGGGGCAGCCGCTGATCAAGATCACCGGCCACCCGACCTACCCGGCGAGCGGGCACCTGAACATGGTGACGATCAGCTACCAGGGCGGTCCGGGGGCCAACATGAACATCTTCCAGGCCCTGCAGGGCTGGCTCGACCCCACCGAGGCGGTGGTGCCCGAGAGCGAGCTGTTCCCGCCCGGCCAGACCGCGCAGCAGACCCAGGCGCAGGACACGCAGCAGATGGCGTCCTCGCAGCAGCTCGCGACCGCCGCGGCGCTCACCGAGCTGCACATCAAGTACCAGACGTACGTCCAGGTGCTGACTACCGTGCCCGGCTACCCGGCCAGCAAGGCGCTCAAGGCCGGGGACGTCATCGAGGCGGTGGACGGGCGGCCGGTGACCGGGGAGTCGTCGCTGACCTCGATGATCACCGCGCACCCGGCGGGCACGGTGCTCGTACTCAAGGTCCTCCGGGCAGGCAAGACGCTGACGGTCCCGGTCGCGAGCAAGGAGTCAGACGGCACCGCGGTCATCGGCATCCAGGTTGAGGAGCAGTACAAGTTCCCGATCAACGTGCAGATCAGCGTGGGGGACATCGGCGGCCCGAGCGCCGGCATGATGTTCGCGCTCGGCATCATCGACAAGCTGACCAGTGAGAACCTGGCGGGCGGTAAGTTCATCGCGGGCACCGGGGAGATCACCGCCGCCGGGCAGGTGCAGCCGATCGGCGGCATCCAGCAGAAGATGGCGGGCGCCCGGTCGGCCGGCGCGACCGTCTTCCTCGCCCCGGCGGGCAACTGCTCCGCGACGGCGGGCGCGGTGCCGGCCGGGCTGCAGGTGGTCAAGGTGTCCACGCTGTCGCAGGCGGTGTCCGACCTGGAGGCCATCAAGGCGGGCAAGCCGGTCCCGTCCTGCTAGGGCCTACTTGAGCGCGCCAGTGAACGCCTGCCAGGCGCCGGAGCTGAACTCCAGCGTGCCGCCGTCGCGGTCCTTGGTGTCGCGCACCGCGACCAGGCGGCCGGCGCCGCCTACCTCGACGCAGTTGCCTCCGCCGTTGCCGCTGTAGCTTGCGGTACGCCAGTTGAGGGTCAGGTTGTCTTCCATCGTTCCGCCGCCTTCTCGATGAGGTCCAGGGACGCATCGCGAGGTAGTGCGTCAGCTCGTACCCGGTTGAGCGCTACCGCCGCCTTCCGCAGCAGTGACCGCTTCTGAGTGGTCTGGTCTTCGATGCCTTCCATCCGCAGCGTGTCGGGCGTGCTGTGCGCCCGGGCAATGTCGAATGCGCCGCCCAGGCCGGCGTTGGCGCCGCGGCTGGCGGGCACCACCTGGACGACGATGCCCGGGCGCTGTGCCATCACCGCTACGTGGGACAGGGCGTCGTGCATGACCCCGGCCGAGCCGATCAGCCGCGTGGTCACGGTCTCGTCGAGGACGAACACGGCGTCCGGTGGGTCGGCCCGGTCCAGGATCGCCTGGCGCTCCAGCCGGGTCGCGACCAGCGCCGCGATCGCCTCGTCGGACGTGTCTGACTGCGCCGCGAGGAACAGCGCGCGGGCGTACTCGGCCGTCTGCAGCAGGCCGGGGATCAGCATCGGCGACCACACCTGGAGCTCCTGAGCCCCGGACTCGGCCTCGAGCCAGTCCTCGAACCAGGTCGGCACCGGGCCGGCCGCGCCGCGGGCCAGCTCGGTCAGGTCCATGAAGAGCTCGGGGTCCAGGCCGCAGGCGGCGATCCAGGCCTTGAGCACGTCGGGGGAGGGCGGCCGGTCGCCGGTCTCAGCCTTGCCGATGACCGACCGGTCGAAGCCGAGCCGGGCGGCGAGCGCTTCCTGGCTGGAGAAGCCGGCCGCGACCCGGCCGCGGGCCAGCCGTTCGCCAAGGAATGCCTTGGGGTCAGTTTTAGGGTCCCTTGTGCCCACTTGTGGCAGACCTCCAGTGCATGTGTGGCGGATGGTGGCGTACCCGCCGGCCCCTTAGTTTACGGCCGTGATCGTCCGGCCACCTGCGGATTTATATCCCGCGGTGCGATTGCAGGTGACTAGGGCAGCCGCCGGGCGGCCGGCTCGCGCCCCCCGCGGCGCCGGGCGGCCGCGAGCTGGCCGGGGACACCTCCGCCGCGGCCGTGCGGGATAACAGTTACCTGGTCATGCTTCTTGGGTTCACCGGGGGAGGCGTAGTCTTCGGCTAGGCGGGACCGTCGAAGGGAGCACGTGAGCTGTGGCACTCCGGGTACTTGTCGACGCGACCGACGTGCCGACTGACCGGGGCGCGCTCGGCCGCTACGTTGACGGGCTGGTCGGCGCCCTCGCCGGAACCGGAGTGGAGCTGGCACTGGCCTGCCAGCTAGCTGATGCGGAGCGCTACGGGCGGCTGGCGCCCGGCGCGACGATCGTGCCCGGGGCGATCGGGCTCGGGCACCGCTCCGAGCGGCTCGCCTGGGAGCAGACCGGGCTGCCGGTAGTGGCGGAGCAGGTCGGCGCGGACGTCATCCACATGCCGAACTACTCGATGCCGCTGCGCCCCGGCCGCCCGACCGTGGTTACCATCCACGACCTGGCCTTTTTCACCGATCCTGAGCGGTACACGCCGATCAGCGGCATGTCGCTCAAGTCGGCTACCAAGACGGCGGCGCGGCAGGCGACCCGGCTGATCGTGCCGTCCAACGCCACCAGGGACGAACTGGTCCGGGTGCTCGGCATCGACTCCGGGCGGATCGACGTCGCCTACCACGGCGTCGACCACCGGCTCTTCCACCGGCCCGACGAGGCGCAGATCAGCCGGGTTACCGCCCGGCTGGGGCTGCACGGCAAGCCCTACATCGCGTTCCTCGGCTCGCTGACGCCCCGCAAGAACGCCCCGGCCCTGGTGTCAGGCTGGGCCGAGGCGGTCAGTGACCTGGCCGAGCCGCCTGCCCTGGTGCTCGGCGGGGGCGGCGGGTGGAGCCAGGAGCTGGACGAGGCGGTGGCCAGCGTCCCGTCCCACCTGCGGCTGATCAGGCCCGGCTACCTGCCGTTCGCGGACCTGACCGGTTTCCTCGGCGGCGCGCTGGTAGTGGCCGCGCCGTCCCGCGGCGAAGGGTTCGGCCTGCCCGTCCTGGAGGCGATGGCCTGCGGCGCCCCGGTGCTGACGACCTACCGTGCCTCGCTGCCCGAGGTCGGCGGCGACGCGGTCGCCTACACCGAGCCGGACGCGGGCTCGATCGCGGTCGCGCTGCGCGCGCTGCTGGCCGACCCGGACCGGCGGGCCGCGCTGGCGCTAGCGGGTTACACCCGGGCACAGGCGTTTACCTGGGCGGCTTCGGCCGCCGCGCACGTCGCCAGCTACAAGCGGGCGGCTGACCAGGTGACCGGGCAACCGCAAGGCTGACGACCGGTGCCCGCCGCGCCCGGTAACGAAAGCCGCAGCAGTTGGTAACGCGGCCGCGAATTCCGCTTCGTGGCGGGGTATGACCCGGGTGCCGTGAGTATGCTGCACAAGTTGCCGGGGCCGTCCCGGCGGCTCCCGCTGTCCATCGCACCGACCGCGAGGTGAGTACCGTCTATGCCGCGTGAACCGCTTGAAGCGATCATGCTCGTCGGGGGCAAGGGCACCCGGCTTCGCCCGCTCACCTTGTCGGCGCCGAAGCCGCTGCTGCCCACCGCCGGGGTCCCGTTCCTCGCCCATCAGCTCGCCCGGGCGGCCGAGTGCGGTATCACCCACGTGGTGCTCGCCACCTCGTACCGGGCCGACATGTTCACCGAGGCGTTCGGGACCGGGGCTGAGTTCGGGCTGTCGATCGACTACGTCTACGAGTCCGAGCCGCTTGGCACCGGCGGCGGCATCCGCAACGCCGCCAGCCTGCTGCGCGGCACCGCCGACGACCCGGTGGTGGTGCTCAACGGGGACGTGCTGTCCGGCCACGACCTGCCCGCGCAGGTGGACCTGCACCGCAAGAAGGAAGCGGCGGTGACCCTGCACCTGGTCCCGGTAGCGGACCCGGGCCGGTACGGCTGCGTGCCGACGGACGCGGCGGGCCGGGTCACCGCGTTCCTCGAGAAGACCCGCAACCCGGTCACCAACCAGATCAACGCCGGCTGCTACGTGTTCCGCCGGTCGGTGATCGACCGCATCCCGGCCGGCCAGGTGGTGTCGGTCGAGCGCGAGACCTTCCCCGGCCTCATCGCGGAGCAGGCCGTGGTGATGGGCTACGCCGAGGATGCCTACTGGCTGGACGTGGGCACGCCGGAAGCGTTCGTCCGCGGCTCGTGTGATGTCGTCCTCGGGGCGCTGCCGTCGCCCGCGCTGCCCGGCCCGCCGGGCGAGTTCCTGGTGCTCGGCGACGCCGCCGTGTCGGCGCAGGCGCAGCTCTCGGCCGGGACCTGCGTGGGGTACCGGGCGGTGGTTGAGCCGGGCGCGGTCGTTTCCGGCAGCGTTGTCTTCGACGGTGCCTCCATCGGGCCGGGCGCGGTGGTCCGCGCCAGCATCGTCGGGCGCGACGCCACGATCGCGGGCGGCGCGGTCCTGGACGGCGTGGTGATCGGCGACGGCGCCTACGTTGGCGCGGGCAACGAGCTGGCCAACGGCTTGCGGCTGTGGCCGGGGACCCGGCTCGAGGCGACCTCGGTCCGCTTCTCGTCCGACGCGTAGCCCGCCGCCCGGCCGGGCGGTATTTCCCGGCCACGGCCGGGCGGCGGCGATTACCATAGGCACCGTGGCGGGCAGGGGATTGCTGCTGGACTTCGGCGGCGTGCTGACGTCCTCGCTGTACGGCCGGATGGCGGAGTTCTGCACCGGGGCGGGCCTGCCCGCGGACGCGATCGCCCGCGCGCTGGCGACGGCGGAGGGCCGGGCGGTAACCGCGCGGGCCGAGGCCGGCCTGCTGCCGCAGCGGGATTTCGAGGTCATGCTCGCGCGGCAGCTCGGGCTGCCCGCCGACGGGCTGATTGCCGGACTGATGGCCGGGCTGGCGCCGCGGGCGGAGGCGGCGCGGCTGGCCGGCCAGGCGCGGGCGGCCGGGATCCCGGCCGGGCTGCTCTCCAACTCCTGGGGCGACGGCGGCTACGACGTCTACACCGGGTACGACCTGGCGGCGATGTTCGACGTGGTGGTCATCTCGCACCTGGTCGGCCTGCGCAAGCCGGAACGGCCGATCTTCGAGCTGGCCGCCGCGAAGCTCGGCGTCGAGCCCGGTGACTGCGTGTTCGTGGACGACACGCTGACCAACGTTGTCACCGCCCGGGCGGTCGGCATGGCGGCGGTGCACTACACCGGGGAACCAGCCCAGCTGGCCGAGGTCGAGCGGCTGCTGGGGCTGCGCCCCGGGGGCGGCGTGCCCGGCCAGGCGGTGCCCGGCCAGGCGGCGGGCGGCCAGGCGGCGTGGGGCGGGCCCGGTGCGGGCTGACGCCCCGGCCGAGCGCGGGTGGACCGTCCCCTTCGCGGTCGACGTGCGGCGAACCATCGCGGTCCAGGGCCGGGGGAGGGCCGACCCGACCTACCGGACCGACGAGGCGGGCGCGATCTGGCGGACCTCGCTGACCCCGGTCGGCCCGGCCACCATCCGGGTGCTGCCGGGCCCTGTCCGGGCGGCCGGCCTGGCTGCGGGGCCGGCTCCGCCGCCGCTACCCGGGTGCGCGCCCAGGCGTGGGGGCCAGGCGCGGAGTGGCTGCTCGACGCGCTGCCGGGGGCCCTCGGCTTTGACGACGACGCTTCCGGATTCGCGCCCGACGCCCACCCGGTCATCCGCGACGCGGCCCGGCGGAACCCCGGACTGCGGCTGGGGCGCTCCGGCCGCCTGCTGGAGGCGCTGGTGCCCGCGATCCTCGAGCAGAAGGTCGTCGTGCTCGAGGCGCACCGCGCCTGGCGGATTCTGCTCGCGAAGTACGGCGGCCCGGCCCCGGGCCGGCGCCGCAGGGGATGCGGGTCTTCCCTGACCCGCGGACGTGGCGGCGCATCCCGTCCTGGGAGTGGCACCGGGCCGGGGTGGAGGGCGTCCGGGCCGAGACGATCATCCGGGCCGCGAGCGTGGCCGATACCCTGGAGCGGCTGCTCACGCTGGGCCACCAGGAAGCCGACCGGCGGCTGCGGACCATCCCCGGCATCGGCGTGTGGACGTCGGCCGAGGCCCGCCAGCGGGCGGCCGGCGACCCGGACGCGGTTTCGGTGGGCGACTACCACCTCAAGAACGTGGTCGGCTGGGCCCTGGCCGGGAAGGACCGGTCGACCGACGAGGAGATGCTGGCGCTGCTTGAGCCGTTCCGGGGCCACCGGCACCGGGTCACCCGGCTGATCGGCCTCAGCCGCGGTAACGGCACCGGCACCGGCGCGGTGTCCGGCGGCAGGCAGGGGATCGCGCGCTACGGCGCGGGCGGCCCGCCCCGCCGCGGGCCCCGCACGCCCGTCCGCGACTATCGGGGCTTTTGACCGGAAGCCGGCCGCACGGGCAGACGCGCGAGGCGGCACCTAGGTTTACCCGGGAAATAAACTTGTTACTTTATTTTATCTTAGGGATCAGGTAACGCTGTCTTATTAATTGAGTTACCGCGAATATCGCCAGCGTGAGTTTACTTGCCCGGGGCTCTGTGCCAGTGCCTGTTGCATGCTGTTGCCTGGGTTGTGCGCATGGTGTCGAATATATCACTGTGAGTCACGAACGAAATTTCGCGGCCGCTCGGCTGCGCCTCAGTCTACGCGCTGACCTGTGGTTTTCCGACTGTCGGCGGCCGCCCGGCGCTGCCGCCTGGTGCTGCCGACGCGCTCAGCCGAAGCCCGGTCCCGCCTCTTCGCGGGCCGCCGCGTAACCCAAATTTTATGAGTGGAGATAGCGCGTTAGGCCTGAAAAATTCCGAGTTATCTCCTAGCATGGAGATAGTGATGGTGAGGTAGCGACTCCATCACGCGAGGGGTGTGCGAGTGACTGTGTTTATGTTTGATTGCTAGTGAGGTCTTGCCCGGCACGGACCTCAGCCGGTGACCAGCGCCGGCCGAATCGGCACCGAGGCCACGGGGACGGCCGTGGAGCATTCGGTCGCTCACGGTGACGCGCGGAGCGGTTAATCCGCATGGCGCAGCGCGTCGCCAGGCGAGGCAATAAGTAAGTTGTTTATCCGATGGAGGGCGGGGATCGGATTGAGATTGAAAAATGATTCTCAGGGTCGGCGGCTGAAGCTCGCTATTGTCACCGACGCTATTTATCCTTACCACCGCGGTGGCAAGGAGTTGCGCTACCATGAAGTGATCAGGCGGATAAGTTCCCGCATTGATGTTGATGTTTATACGATGCGCTGGTGGGATGAGCTGGATTCCCAGCAACTGGACGGCGCACGGCTGCACGCCATCTCGCCGCTGCTGCCGCTTTACGTTAATGAACGCCGCTCACTAACGCAGGCGCTCAGGTTCGGGCTCGCCTGCTTCCGGATGCTGAAATACGATTTTGACGTCCTTGAGGCCGACCACATTCCCTTTTTCCAGGTGCTGGTCCTGCGGCTGGTGACCGCGCTCAAGCGCAAGCCGCTGATCGTGACCTGGCACGAGGTGTGGGGCCTGGCGTACTGGCGGGAGTACCTCGGCCTGGCCGGCCTGGCCGCGTGGCTGGTCGAGGAGCTGGCCATGCGTGCGCCTGATCACATCATCGCCGCCTCACCGCAGACCGCCGAGCGGCTGCGTAAGTCGATCGGCTCGAGCCGGCCGATCAGCGTGATACCCAACGGAATCGATATCGAGGAAGTAGCGGGCGCCTTCAAGGACCCCGCGGCAACCGACGTGGCAGTCGTGGGCAGGCTGATCGGCCACAAGCGGGTCGACATGCTCCTCGAGGCCGTCGCCAAGCTCCGCGCGGATGGGCTCCCGCTGGCCTGCCGGGTTATCGGGAATGGGCCTGAGCAGCTAGAACTGCATAACACGGCCAAGCGGCTCGGCATCGACGACCTGGTGGAGTTCCGGCATGACGTCACCGAGCAGCAGGACGTCTACAGCCTGCTCAAGTCGGCCCGGGTATGCGCCTTCCCGACCGCGCGGGAGGGATTCGGCATCGCGGTGCTTGAGGCCCTCGCCTGCGGCGTCCCCGTGATCACCACGTCCGCGGCCGACAACATGGCGCAGCACCTGGTCGCGCGGTCGGTGCGCGGGGTCGTGTGCGAGCCGACGGTTGACGCGCTGGCCAGCTCGCTGCGCACGGTGCTCAGCGACGGGGCCTACGGCGCGGGGCGCCCGGAACCCTGGCTGAACGAGTACAGCTGGGACGCCGCCGCTGACCGGGTGGCGGGAGTTCTCGGGGCCGAGGAGCCGGCCGCGGAAGCGGTCGTCGGAACCGGGGCGACCGGGGTAACCGTTGCCGCGAGAGAGGCCGACGTGGAGCTGGAAACCGCGTAAGGCACACCGCTGACCCTGCCGTAGGGTGCATAGCATGAGCAGCAACGGTGTCAGCGAGTCAGCCATCCGCGATGCACTGGCCAAGGCCGGTATCGGCGCGGAGCTGGACCAGGCCGATGCGCTGGCCCTGCTGCACGCGCGCGACGGCCAGCTCGCCGAGCTGCTCAGGGCCGCCGCCCAGGTGCGCGACGGCGGGCTGGAGGCGGCCGGGCGGCCAGGGGTGATCACCTACTCCAAGAAGGTGTTCATCCCGCTGACCCGGCTGTGCCGTGACCGTTGCGGCTACTGCACGTTCGCAACCGTGCCGGGCAAGCTCGAGAGCCTTTACCTCAGCCCGGACGAGGTGCTGGCGATCGCCCGGCAGGGGGCCAGCCTGGGCTGCAAGGAAGCCCTGTTCACCCTGGGTGACCGCCCGGAGGCCCGCTGGCGGCAAGCGCGGGAATGGCTCGACCGGCACGGCTACGAGGACACCCTCGGCTACGTGCGGGCGATGGCCGTCCGTGTCCTCGAGGAGACCGGCCTGCTGCCGCACCTCAACCCCGGCGTGCTCAGCCCGCAGGACTTCCAGCGGCTCAAGCCGGTCGCCCCGTCGATGGGCATGATGCTGGAGACCACGGCCGCGCGGCTGTACACGGAAAAGGGCGCGCCGCACTTCGGCTCGCCCGACAAGGACCCCGCGGTCCGGCTGCGCGTCCTGCAGGACGCCGGCCGCCTCAACGTGCCGTTCACCACCGGGATCCTGATCGGGATCGGTGAAACGCGGGCGGAGCGGGTCGACGCCGTCTTCGCGCTGCGCGAGGTGTCCCGCGCGTATCACGGCATCCAGGAAGTGATCGTGCAGAACTTCCGGGCCAAGCCGGACACCAAGATGCGCGGCACCCCCGACGCCGAGCTCACCGACCTGGCCGCGACCATCGCGGTCAGCAGGCTGGTGCTCGGCCCGGGCACCCGGATCCAGGCACCGCCGAACCTCGTCGGCCGCGAGCACCGGCTCATCCTGGACGCGGGCATCGACGACTGGGGCGGGGTGTCCCCGCTTACCCCGGACCACGTGAACCCGGAGCGGCCCTGGCCGCGGCTGGACGAGCTGGCCGGGATCACCGCTGCCGCTGGCTTCGCCCTGCGCGAGCGGCTCACCATCTACCCGCCCTACCAGCGCGCACCGTGGCTGGACCCCGGCCTCGGCCCGTACGTCGCCGCGCTGGCCGAACCCGGGACCGGCCTGGCCGACGAGGCTGCCGTCCTGCGGGGCAGGCCCCTGCCCGCGCCCGCCGCTCAGCCAGCCGCTCCCCAGGTCACGGGCAGCGGCAGCGGACTCGTGTCCCGCTTATGCTGAACGAATGGGTCATGGCGTAACCGACGAGGGTCTTCCGTCATCCGACCGGGTCCGCGCCTGGCTGCGGGCGGCGTCGGCGGGACCGGCCAGCCTGCCTGACGAGGGATACGCGGTGCTGCTGGGTGCGGACGGCGAGGTGCTCGACGAGCTCTGCGGGCTAGCGGACGCGCTGCGGCGGCAGGCCGTCGGTGACGAGATCAGCTATGTCGTCAACCGCAACCTGGACACCGCGGCCGTGGCGGGCCGCGCCCGCGCGGCCAGGGAGCGGCTGTCCGCGCTGGTGACCGAGGCGCGTCAGCTCGGCGCGACCGAGATCTGCCTGCAGGGGCCGCTGGGCGGCGCCGATGACGGCTACCTGGAGCTGATCGCCGCCGTCAGGGCGGCCGAGCCAGGGATTCACCTGCACGCGTTCCGCCCGGCCGAGCTGCTCGACGGCGCGGCCCGGTCCGGTATGCCGCTGGCGGAGTTCCTTGACGCGGCCCGGCGGGCGGGGCTCGGCTCGGTTCCCGGCACCGCCGCCCGCATTCTCGACGACGGGGTGCGGACCCGGATGATGGGGCGGCCCGACCTGCCGGCGCTCCGCTGGGCGCAGGTCATCGAGGCCGCGCACCGGGCCGGCCTGCGCTCTTCCGCCACCATGGTCTTCGGGCACGTCGAGACGCCGGCCCAGCAGGCGGCGCACCTGCGCCTGCTGGCCGGGATCCAGGACCGCACCGGCGGCTTCACCGAGTTCATCGCCATGCCGTTCGTCCCCGCCGCCGCTGCCGTCACCGCACCAGGCCTGGCGGGCGCGGCGCTGCCCGGACCGTCCTGGCGGCAGTCACGGGCGGTGCACGCGGTGGCCCGGCTGATGCTGCACGGCCGCATCGGCAACATCCAGGCCGCCTGGCCCAAGCTCGGCCTCGACGCGTCGGTTGACCTGCTCCGCGGCGGGGCCAACGACCTGGGCGGGCTGCTGCTCGACGGGCGCCTCGCGCCGGACGCGGGCGCGGAAGCCGGGCTGGTGCTGACCATGGAGGACGTCGGGCGGGTAGCACGGCAGCTCGGGCGGCCGCTGCGCCAGCGCACCACCGGGTACGGCCGGGTCACCGCCGATGCGTGACCCCGGAGGTCGCACGGCCGGCCAGGTGACCGCGGTGGACGTGCTGATCGTCGGGGCGGGCTTCGCCGGGATCGGCATGGGCATCCAGCTCGCGCGACGGGCCAGGGAGTCGTTCGTCATCATCGAGCAGGCGGCCGATGTCGGCGGGACGTGGCGCGACAACCAGTACCCGGGCGTGTCCTGCGACATCCCCTCGCACCTGTACTCGTTCTCCTTCCGGCCGAACCCGGACTGGTCGCGCGTGTTCGCCGAGGGGCGGGAGATCCACGCCTACCTGCGCACGTGCGTGAAAGAGGAGGGCCTGACCGCTCACCTGCGGCTGAACTGCGCGCTTGGGCAGGCCGAGTGGGACGAAGCCGGTGCCCGCTGGCTGGTCAGCACGACCCGCGGCGACTTCTCGGCCGCCAGCCTGGTCATCGCGACCGGCCGGCTGTCGGAGCCGAAGATCCCGCTGATCAAGAACCTGGACGGGTTCGGCGGGCGCTGGTGGCACTCGGCCCGCTGGAACGCGCGGGTATCCCTCGTCGGCCGGCGGATCGGACTGGTCGGCACGGGCGCGTCGGCGATCCAGATCCTGCCCAGGCTCGCGGCTGAGGCGAGCGAGATCGTGGTCTTCCAGCGTTCGGCGCCGTACGTGCTGCCGCGCGGCGACCGCGAGTACAGCCGGGAGGAGACGGCGCGCTTCGCGGCCGACCCGGGCACCGTCAGCGCGCTCAGGGACGAGCTGTTCGCCGAGGCCGAGCGGAACATCGGGGCCCGCCAGCGGCGCCACCCGGATATCGACCTGCTCCGCCAGCGCTCGCTTGATCACCTCAGCGCCTCGGTCCCCGACGAGCGCCTGCGCCGGCTGATGACCCCGGACTACGAGATCGGCTGCAAGCGGATCCTGTTCTCCGACGACTACTACGCGGCCTTGCAGCTTGGCCACGTGACGCTGGAGCCCACGCCGCTGGCCCGGATCGCCGACGGCAGCGGGTACGGCGGCGTCCAGGGCAGCCGCGAGGCGATCGCCGCCAGCGGGAACAGCTACCAGCTGGACGTGCTGGTCCTGGCGACCGGGTTCAACTCGACCCGCCCGTCCATCGCCGGTCACATCCGCGGCCGCCGGGCCCGGCTGCTGGCGGACGAGTGGAGCAACGGCATGGCCGCGCACGCGTCCACCACCGTGCACGGCTTCCCCAACATGTACGTGCTCGACGGGCCGAACGCGGCCCTCGGCCACAATTCGGCTATCTACATGATCGAGACCCAGGTCGGCTACGTGCTCAGTGCGCTCGACTACCTGGCGGTCAGCGGAGCGGACGCGCTCGACGTCACCGCCGAGGCGGTGCGCTCCTACATGCGCGACATCGACACCATGGCGCAGGACACCGTCTGGGTCCAGGGCGGCTGCACGAGCTGGTACCGGGACGAGCGGACTGGCCGGGTCACCCTGCTGTGGCCGGACTCGGCCACGTCCTTCCGCGACCGCCTGGCCACCTTCGCGCCGGTCTCCTACGAGCACCTGCACCGCCGCGGTCAGCGCCCGGGGCCTCGCTAGCATCTCAGCCCCCCGGGCGCCATCGGTCCGGGTTTGCCACTTCTTGTCGATTCGCGAAGGTTGCGCATCTCGCTTATGGGTGCCGGAGTACAGTGGTGAAGCGGCGGACTACCGGTTCACGTGCTTGCAGTTGGTCGTTGTTGGAAACCGGTAGTCAGTTTCTTAGCCGGAGTGACAGGGGAGTTGCTGTGGGTCAATCAACCGTTCCTTTTATAAGTGTAATTATGCCCGTGTATAACGGTGAGGCCACCATCGGCCGGGCACTCGATTCTTTGCTGGCTCAGGATTACCCCCAAGATCGATACGAAATCATTGTTGTCAATGACGGGTCGACCGATGAGACGTTCAAGGTTGTCGCTGAGCGCCCGGCTGTTCGCTATGTAGAGCTTCCGCGGAACATGGGCATCCCGACTGCGCAGAACGCGGGGCTTGAAGCGGCCCAGGGTGAGATTTTCGCGGCTTTTAACGATGACTGCCAGGCCGCCAGTGACTACCTCACCGAGATCGCTGCCGCCTACCTACAGCTTGACAAGCCGCTCGGGGTCGGCGGCCTGATCGTCAAGCAGCGTTCGGGCAAGGTCACCGGGGTCACCGCCAACTACATCGAGGCCATCGGCACCGTGACCAACCAGGGCGTCGGTGACGCCGGCCCGTCCTTCGTGCCCGCGGTCGCCCGGCGCTTCTTCTCGTACCTAAGGTCAAATTATTCTGCCGGGCAGGAAGACAAGCTTGAGGACTACCCGGAGGTCGTTGAGCTTTACGGCAGCAACGCGTCCTTTCCCATTTCTAAGCTCCGCCAGATCGGCGGGTGGGACACCAGCATGGCCGCGCCGGCCGTCGGCGGCATCGAGGACCGCGACGTGTGCTTCCGGCTGCGCCAGCGGTTTCCCGATCACCGCTACTACAACGCCAGCCGCGCGAACCTCATGTTTGACCAGGACCCGCGCGACTCCGCCGCCTCGATCAAGTCGTACCTGCTGCGGCCGTACCGGCGCGGTCCGTTCAACTACGCCTTCCACGTCAAGAACGGCCTCACCCCGCCACTTTTCCCCTTTCCGCCCCTGATGCTGCTGATCCTGCTGGCGGACGTCGCCCTAGCCACCCAGTGGCCGGCGCTGATCGCCTTCCTGCCGGCCCTCATCCTGCTGCTCCCGCAACTCTGCTACGGCTGGTGGGTGAAGCGGGCGGTGGCTGACCGGCGGCCGCTGTGCCTGCTGTTCCCCTACTTCCAGGCCGCCGAAGAGACGATGGTGCTGGTCGGCCTGGTGAAGGGCAGCTTCACTTACCGCCGGATGACCAGCGGCCCGCGGCCGGTCGGCCCGCCCGCGCAGGAGAAGAAGATGGCCGCCGTCCTGCCGGAGGGGCGGCGATGATCACCGCCAAGGACTCGACCGCCGAAGAGCCCGTACTCGGACGGCTTTCGCTGCGCCGGGTACCGCTGATCCTCATGTACCACAGCGTTGCGGCCGTCCCGGAGGATCCGAACCACGTTTGCGTGACCCCCGCCCGCTTCGCCGAGCAGATGGCCTGGCTGGCGAGCCGAGGGCTGCGCGGCGTCAGCATGGGGACCCTGGTGGCGGCGCTGCGCGACGGCCGCGCGCGCGGGCTAGTCGGCATTACCTTTGACGACGGCTACGACAACATCCTCGGCAACGCCGTGCCGGAACTGTTGCGGCATGACTTCACGGCGACGATGTTCATCGTCTCCAGCCGCATCGGCGGTACGAACGAGTGGGACGGGGAGCCGGTCTGGCCGCTGATGACGGCCGGCCAGGTCGCGGAGGTGGCGGCGGCGGGGATGGAGATCGGCTCGCATAGCGCGACCCATGCCAAGCTGCCGGGCCTGAGCGAGCAGCGGCTGCGCGCGGAGGTGCACGACAGCCGGGCCAGGCTGGGCGAACTGCTGGGCCAGCCGGTCCGCGGCTTCGCCTACCCGTACGGGAAGATGGACGCGGCCGTCCGGCAGGCGGTCCGTGACGCGGGCTACCAGTACGCGTGCTCGGTCGAGACCCGGCCGGCCGACATGGGGGACATGGCGCTGCCCCGGATGACCATCGGCGAGCGGGACACCGCAGCCCGGCTGGCGGCCAAGAAGCGGTTTTACCGTGGCTATACGGCAGTGGTGGGCAGCCGGGCCGGCCAGCAGCTCATCCGCCGCCTGGCGGCGATCGCCTAGGGCATCGGGCGGGCATCGCGGCGGGCCCCGTCAAACCGGGTAACCCCAGCACACGGACCCTAAAACGGATAAACTGGCCTCGCCCGCTGACCAGTCGGCTGGTCCTCCTAAGACTGGCCGGGTCAATGCCGGGCTAAAGCGGGGGAATCGCATTGTCGACTAACCAGCACATGTCCAACCGCCCGCGGCGCCCCCGCCGTGAAAACCTGTACATCGGCCGGGACCCCACCCCGACCCGGGCGGAGGCATGGTACTTCAGCGACGCCGGCGGCGTGCAGCGGCGGGCGGCGGCCGCCAAGATCACGGAAACCGGGGAACTGGACGCCGGGCTCTACGAGCGTCAGATGGCGGGGATCAACGCGCTGGTCGCCCTCGCTAACGACGTGGCCGTCGTCGCCCGCACGGGCGAGTTCGTCGCGCTGCCCGCCGCGGGCCAGCGCCCGCAAAACAGGCTGACCGCCCTGGCGAAGCGCCTCCGGCAGGACCCGATGGCGCTGAACTCGCTTTACCTGGTGCTGAACTCCGGTTTGCAGGCCGTCTTCGGATTCGGCTTCTGGATCGTGACGGCGCACCTGTTCAGCGTTAGTGACGTCGGCAAGGCCAGTGCCCTGATCTCGGCCACCACCCTGATCGGCAACTTCGCCCTGTTCGGGCTTAACAACACGATGGGCAGGTACCTGCCAAGCTCGGACAACCCCAACCGCCTGATCAGCTCCGGCCTGGCGCTGGTCGCTGTCTGCGGCGGCGTGGGCTCGCTCATCTACGTATTCCTGACCCCGCTGATTGCCCCCGACCTCTCCTTCGTGGAGAAGAACGTTTCCCTCACCGTCGGCTTCGCCCTGATCACCGCGTTCAGCTCGGTCAACACGCTGACGGACTCCGTGTTCGTCGCGTCGCGGCGGGCGAAGTACACCGCCTTCGTCGACGGCGTGGTCGGCGGGCTCGGCAAGGTCGTGCTGGCGGTGGTGCTCACCGGGGCGGGCGCGTACGGGCTGTTCCTCGCCTCGGGCATGAGCATCGTGCTGTCCAGTGTCGCCAGCCTGCTGCTGATCTACACGGTGATGCACACGCGGTTTGACCTGAAGAACCCGCGTGAGACCCTCGCGCCGCTGCTCAAGTTTTCCGGTGCCAACTACATCGGCAACGTCTTCAACACGATCCCCGGGCTGGCGGTCCCGGTCATCTTGCTCGACCGGCTGGGGCCGGTATCGGCCGCGTACTTTTTCGTGGTGTTCCAGGTTGCCCAGATGGTCTACGCGGCGGCACTTGCCCTTGAGCAGACGTTCCTGGCCGAGGGCTCGCGCAGCGACGCCGACGTGAGCGGGCTCAAGCGGAGAAGCCGGCGCATTCTGATAATGCTCTGCCTGCCGACCGCGCTGGGGATCATCGCGATAGGCCGCTGGCTGCTGCTCGCGTTCGGTGAGGCGTACTACCATAACGGTTTCACCAGCCTGGTTATCATGGCACTGGCGGCCGGCCCCATTGCGGCTAACTACTGGCTGCTCACCGTGCTGCGACTAGCGGGCAAGCTGCGCGCCATTGTTGTCGTCAACGGCGTGTATGCCGTGGCGACATGCCTCTTCGTCTGGATCGCCACTTCACACGGCTTGACCGCGGTATCGATCGGATGGTTCGGCGGTGCTTTCATAGCGGCTTGTGTCGGTGCCGTGGCAGCGCGAGAAGGTCACGGTCGATCCGCTAAGTCCGGCCCGGATCCGCAGGTCTCTAACAGTGCACAAGGGGGCCACGAAAACGCTGGTAAGCTCTGAAAAAAATCTGACGAGTCAATGAAAGGGGGGCGGGGAAACTAGTCGTCACTGGTACGAGTCCCCGACGTCTATGAGTAACGCAGAGTACGGCGAGGTACCCAGGGCCTCGCTTCGTGATCAGCCGCGAGTACGCGAGGAGCCGCGCTGGAGATGGTGGCTGGGCGGCACCGGGGCCATCGCGGCTATTTTGCTCATCGCCACCCTGGTATCACCGTGGGTGCGTCACGAATGGGCCTTGTCTTTGTCCCGCCAGACGACCCCGTATACCCAGCTGGCTTTCAACAGCGCGGCCGGCCTGCCGGCCACCGCGGTGCGTGGCCAGGGAATTCCCGTTTCCTTCACCATTACCAACGATGAAGGGCAGCCGGTGTCCTACCAGTACGTCGTGGCGTCAGGAAGCGGCACCCAGTTGAAAACATTGAGCACGTCTACTGAGACCGTTTCTTCGGGGGCGACCTGGGTCGTCGACATAAATGTTGTGCCCGAGTGCACCAAGACGGACTGCCGCGTCCAGGTATCTCTTCCCAAGCAAGGTGAAAGCATACGTTTCATGTTCAACATCAAGGACAAGAGCGCCGCGAAGAAATGAACGACACCCACGATCTTGCCCCCGCGGTCGCCGAGACGCCGGACGCGCCACCGCCGGCCGCCAGGAGCGTGCCAGCGGCCGAGGGCCCCGATATTGTTTTCCCGCTGGTATCGCTGTTCCTGGTTTTTGTTGTCAACCTACTGGTTTTCGCTAATCTGAACCCGCCGATTGTCCGACCCGTCCTGGGATTCTGGTTCATCTTCGTTTTCCCCGGCTTCCTGCTGTTCACGTCGTCAGCCTGGCGGAGGTGCGGGCTCCAGGAACGCGTCGCCTACAGCGCCTGCGGGACCCTGCTCATCCTCATGCTGGCCGGCCTTGCCATTAACGAGGTTTTGCCGCTGGCCGGCGTGAAGCGCCCCCTTGACGCCGGTCCGGTCGTCATCGCGGGCGACGTGATCAATTTTTCCCTCTACCTTTTCCGGCGGCGCCATGCTGACCGGGCTGGAATGCGTGACCTGTTCTCCGCGGTGGGACGGCAGGAGCTTCGGCTGCTCGTCGCCGCGGTACTGACAGTGGTGCTGGCCGTATTCGGCGCGAACCACCTCAACAACGGCGCGAGCGGGCACCTGACCTGGGTTGCGCTGGCGCTGGCGGCCGTCATCGGCGTCTTCTCGCTGCGCTGGATGCGGGTCGTGCGCGAGTCCGTCATGTCGGTTGTCATCTACCTGGTCTCGCTGAGCCTGCTGCTGACCACGTCACTGCGCGGCTGGTTCGTCACCGGGCACGACATTCAGCAGGAATACGTCGTCTTCCAGCTGACGCAGGCGCACGGGCACTGGTCGATGGCAAACCTGCAGGGTGCCTATAACGCCTGCCTCAGCATTACGATCCTGCCGACGGAGCTCGGTCAGCTAGTGGGCGTCTACAGCCCTTATGTGTACAAGCTCTTCTTCCAGCTCATCTTCGCCCTGGCGCCAGTCTTGGCCTACGGCGTTGCCCGGCGCTACTTTAACCGGGGCATCTCGACGCTGGCGGTCGCTTATTTCGTCGGTTTCCCCACCTTCTTTACCGACATGCCGTTCCTCAACCGGCAGGAGATCAGCCTGCTGTTCGTCGGGGCGGGCCTGCTGGCGGCGACGAATCCGGTCTGGAGCCTGCGCAGGCGCCAGGCCAGCCTGGCGGTGGCCGGCCTCGGGGTAGAGCTAGCGCACTACTCGACCATGTACGTGCTGCTCGGAATCCTGGTCATCGGCCTGCTGTGCTCCTACGGCGCCCGCCTGACGGCCTGGGCCGGCCGCTTCAGGAAACAGCCTGAGGCGGCGGCCGAACCAGTGGCAGCGGCCGGGGACACGCCCGGCCGCGGCGACGCCGGCGGGAAGCGGGCCGGCCTCGGCACCGAGGCAAAGTACCCGCTCACCCTGTGGGTCGTGGGCGTCATGGTCGGAATCGTCTTCGTCTGGGGCACGCTCGTCACCGGGACGACCGGCCAGGTGATCGACGACGGAAGCAGCGCGATCACCGCCGGGAACATCTCCCTCTCGCTGTTCGGCAGCGCCGGCATCAGCCCGGACCAGGCGATCCAGGACCTGCGCCAGTCGACCATCAAGTCGAGGGGGCCCGACGAGCAGAGCCAGTACCTCCCGCTGGAGGCCGCCGCGAAGGCCCCCACGCCCACCATTGCGCAGCAGCTCAACCCGTTGACCAGCATCGGGGCGGCGGCCAGCGACGTCGGGGTGCCGGTCGTCGGGCTGAATAGCCTGGCCCGCAACTTCGTCGCCTACGGCGAGCAGCTTTTCCTGGTAATCGGGATCATCAGGTTGTTCGTCGCCGCCCGCCGCGGCCGGCGCATGGTCGGCGACCAGTTCTTCTGGCTGGCGGTAGGCGCCATCGGCATGATCGTGCTGATCACCGTGCTGCCGTCGATCGCGACCGACTACGGCCCGCTTCGCGCCTTCCAGCAGGGACTGCTGTTCTTCGCGCCGGTCATCGTCATCGGCTCGATGACGATTTTCGAGCCGATCGGGAAGTACCGGGCCCGGCTGGCCGCGTGCGTGGTGTGCCTGATCATCTTCCTCGCCACCAGCACCGTGCTGCCCCAGCTGGTGGGCGGGAACCTGGCCGAGCTCAACCTGAACAACAGCGGCACGTACTACGACCTGTACTACACCAGCCCGCAACAGTCCTCCGCGGTCGCCTGGCTGGGCGACCAGCCGCGGGTGCTCAAGTACCCGATCCAGGCGGGTTACCTGCAGGAGAAGTACATCTTTACCAGCCCCGACATCATCAACGGCAACCAGGCGATCATCGACGCCTACCCGACGGCGGTACTCAAGGACAGCTGGGTGATCTTCGCGCCCTCAGAGCCTGACTCCGACATCTTCTACACCTTCACGCCCTCCAACGGGGCGCTGACCGAGTACAAGTACCCGCAGGGCCTGCTGGACGACTACAAGAACCTGGTCTACACCGACGGAAGCGCCGCCATCTACAAGTAGTCGGCCAGGCGGCGATCTGGTCAGTCCCGGGCGAGGAACGCGGTCAGCGCCTCTGCCCGGGTCTGCCAGGAGTAGTCGGTGCCGGCTATCCGCCAGGCCTCCTTGGCGATCCGCACCCGGCGCTCCCCGTCAAGCAGCAGCTCGGTCAGCGCGGCCGCGAGCGCGGCGGCGTCGCCGGGCCGCACCACCACGCCGGCCAGCCCGTCCCGTACCAGGCTGCGCAGGTCGCCGACGTCACTGACCAGCGGCACGGTGCCCATCGCCATGTACTGGAAGACCTTCATGTTGCTAGCGGCGCGCACGGTGCGGATGTCGGGCAGGTAGCACACCCCGACGTCGGCGAACCGGGTGTAGTCCTGCACCGCCAGCATGTTGGTCTGCCAGCCGGGGAAGGCGACCGCGTCCGCGATGCCCAGCTCACGGCACATCCGCTTGGCGTCGTCGAGCGCGCTGCCACCGCCGACGACCGTCAGCCGCGCGTCCGGCACCGCCCGCAGCACCGCGGGCATCGCTGCCAGCAGGTCCTCGATGAGCCCAAGCCCGTTGAACGCGCCGAAGTAGTAGACCGCGGGCCGCGGCCGTTGCTCCTCGACCACCTGGTACTCGCCGGGCTCGACCCCGTTGGGCAGCAGCAGCACGCGCTTACCCGGGTGGTGCCGTAGCACGTGCTCGCGCAGCTCGGTCGACACCACGACGACGGCGTCGGCGTAGCGCATGCACAGCCGCTCGCTCCACTCCACCAGGCCGTAGGCGAGCGGTGACCGGCCTTCCCGCCGGATCACCTCGCTGCCCAGGTCGTCGAGGTCAAGGACCACCCGGGCCCGGCCGAGCAGCTTCGGCAGCAGCCCGATCACGGTGATCGGGGTGGGCTTGTAGATGACCACAATGTCGGCGCGGGCGCGCACAATGCTTGCCAGCGCGGTAAACAGATAAGGAATCAGGTTCAGCATGGGGGAGCGCGTGGTCAGTTGCCACGGCTGCCTGAGGCGGCCAAAATCCGGTTGCAGCGCATAGTCCGGCGTAAAGTCATTGTATTTATCGGCAGGCGGGGTGATCATCGTGATGTCCCAGCCCTTGGCGAGGTGCCGGGCCAGGTAGCGGAGCCGGATCGTCAAAGTGCTGTGGTACGAGCCCGAGCTCAGCATCAGCAGCCTGCGGGGTCTTTTCATCGGGTTCCTCGGCATCAATATCATGTCAACGTCGGGGCAAGAATTAACCTGCCCGGAACGGGGTTTTTACTTGTGCTTACAGTTTTCCAAGGCGACGAGGTCATATTAGCCGAGGCAGGCACCGGCTTTCCGGGGTCATCGCGGCGCGGGGAAGGCCGGCCTGCCCGGCCGGGCAGGCCGGGGCGCCGCGGGCCGCCGCCGGGCCCGGTCACACCAGTTCTTAACCACATATGCCGTATTTCGGCTGAGCCGGGCGTCCTTGAACTACTTAACTATCTGCATGCGACCTATTGGGGGCTGGTCCGCCACCCTCACCGAGGCGGCCCTGCTCGACGCGCCGCTAGTGCTCCGCCCGATGGGGATCTCCGCCAACCGCGCCTGCCGCGAAGTGCGGCTGGCCAACGACCGCTGGCTACGCCCGTGGGAGGCTTCCGACCCGGACCGGCAGCCGCCTGCCGCGCCGGCCGGCCCGGCCGCGAAGTCGGCTGCGGCCACGCTCCTGAGGCTGGCCGGATCGTGCGCGGCCACGTGCTACAGCCGCCTGGGCGCCCTGCTCGGGATCGCCGCGAGCTGGGCGATCTGGTACGACGGGCAGTTCGCGGGCCAGGTCAACGTGTTCCGTATCGCCTGGGGGCCGCTCCGGTCGGCCGAGGTCGGCTTCTGGGTCGACGAGCGGCTGGCCGGCCGCGGTATCGTGCCGACGGCGCTGGCACTGGCGGCCGACCACTGCTTCGGCGTCATGCGGCTGCACCGGCTCGAGGCGTGCATCCAGCCGGAAAACGCCGCGTCACGCCGGGCGGTGGAGAAGCTCGGCTTCCGCAACGAGGGACTGCGGGTGGGGCAGGTGCATATCAACGGCGCCTGGCGCGATCACCTCGGTTACGCGCTCACCGCCGAAGAGGCACCGGACGGGCTGCTGCCCCGCTGGCGCGAGCGACGTCACCTTGCCGCGGTGACCGCCACCGCGTAGACAGGCGGTATGACTGAGCCGGGCATCGTCCCCGCCGGGCAGGGCAAGATCCTGGCGGCGCGGGGCAGCGTGATGGCGTTCAAGGCGGTCGCCGCGCACACCGGCGGCGACTTCTCGCTAATGGAGCGGACGGTGCCGCCGCACGGCCGCCGCCCGCCGCCGCACCGCCACGTGAACTGCTCCGAGGCCTTCTGGGTGCTGGACGGGACCATCACCTTCGTGCTCGACGGGGTGTCCCGGAGCGGCCGCCGGGACGACTTCCTGCTGGTGCCGCGGGGTGCGGGGCACACCTTCGGTAACGACGGCGATGAGCCCGCCCGGCTGCTGGTGCTGCACGCCCCGGCGATGGACGGCTACTTCGCCGAGCTCGACGCCCTCTGGTCCCGCCCTGACCCGCCCCAACCGGAGGAGGAACGGGTGCTGATGGCTCGCTACGGGATGGAACCCGCCTGACCGGCCGCGACCGGCGCCAGAAACGGAGCCGGGCCCCGGGAGGCCCAGGGTAGGCTCACGCCGATGGCGACGATCGTGGCGTTCCATGCCCACCCAGATGACGAGGTGCTGCTGACCGGCGGCACGATCGCCCGGCTGGCAGCCGAGGGGCACCGGGTGGTCATCGCCGTCGCCTGCGACGGCGACGTCTGGGACGGCCCGGACCGGGGCCGCAGGCTGGCGGAGCTGCGGGCGAGCGCCGCCATCCTCGGCGCCGAGCGGGCGGTCCACCTCGGCTATGCCGACAGCGGGCACGGCCCGGTGCTGTTCGACGACCCGCCCGGCCGGACCCGCTTCGCCCGGGCGGACCTCGAGGAGGCGGCCGGGAAGCTGGCCGCCCTGCTGACCGAGGTGCAAGCGGACCTGCTGCTCAGTTACGACCCGAAGGGCGGCTACGGTCACCGCGACCATGTCCGGGTGCACCAGGTCGGTGCGCGGGCGGCCGAGCTGACGGGCGTGCGGGTGGTCGAGGCGACGGTGCCGCGTGAGGTGATCCACCGGTTCGCCCGGCCGCTGCTGATGCTGCGGCTGCTGTCCCGGCACCGGCGCGCCGACATGCGCGGGTACGGCCTGCCTCGGTCGGAGATCACCCACCAGGTCGACGTCCGCCGGTACGCGGCCCAGAAGCGGGCCGCGCTGGCGGCCCACCACACGCCGGCCTCCGGCCGGGGCCGCTCGGCCCGGCTGTTCCGTTTGCTGACCAGGGCGCCGCTGCCGGCCTACCGGGTGGTCTGCGGCACCGAGTGGTTCGCCGAGCCCGGCGGCCGGACCGGCGACCTGGTCGGCGAGCCCCGGCAGCCGACCCGGCCGAGCGTCCGGCGCCGCGACCGGGCTCGCCGCCGTCCGCCCGGGCCGGATGATTGCCACCGAATACGTCCGCGCGATCGAGGACGGCGGTGCCAGGCGGCTCGATCGGGCGCCAACGTGCTGATCGCGCTCATTGCCGAAGACCGTAATGCGTGCTCATCACGGCCGGCTGAGCGCCAAATTCACTAGCTGCGGGACATTCGCGGGCTTGTCCAAGCGGCCACAGCGTTAGCCCCTCGCACCCTGGCGGGCGCGGTCCGCCGTCAGTAGCAGTACGCCTCCGCCGAAGGCGGAGCGTAGCGGAGACGGGAGCGGCCAGGAATCGAGCTGACGGCGGCCGCGGCAAAGGCCTTGCGGTCTTGCTTGGTTCGTTCGTCACTACCCTGCCGGGGCCTGCCCGCCGGCTCATCGCAGCGCTCGGCACGGCTGTTTTCGCGGCACGCAGCTTAGTTCGCAGCCGACGCCGGACGCACATGACGACCGTCGACGGACCCTCGCCCGGATCCCGCGCGTCCGCGCCGCCCCACCGGAGCAGTCACGCCACAGGCAAGAGCGCGCCGCCGCAGCTCCCGGTCGGCCGTCACCACCAGGGCCCGGTGCAGCCGTGGCTGGAGAATTGGGCCGCCCAGGACCGGCCCAATCCTCCAGCCATCCGAAGCGGCCCGCGCGGCACAAGGCGCAGCGGGCGGTCAGGCCATCCCACCGGGCTGCAACTCACAGGCGAGCTGGAGAGCGTCGCGGAATCGCCTGCCCCGGCCCGGTTGCTCCCGCAACCGCCTTATCGGCTGAGCGGTACCTAGCGGTGAACGGTGAAGGCGGCCGGGTCTCGCGGCGGCCGCGGCGCCGCCTGCGCGGCCGGGTGGCCGACCGCGACCGCGCCCATTGGCAGCCAGCCGTCCGGCAGGCCGAGCACGCCGGCCGCCACGTCCTGGCAGAACAGGGCGGAGGAGATCCAGGCGGAGCCGAGGTTCTCCACCGCCAGGGCGACCAGCAGGTTCTGCACCGCCGCGCCCATCGAGACGACGAACATGTCCCGCTCGGCGCGGGCCCGCCGGCTGTCGGGGTAGTCATGCATGGCCGACAGCTCGAGGCAGGGGACGATGACGAGCGGCGCGTCGCGCAGCGGCTGGCCGCGCCGGATCCGCCGGGCGACCTGCTCCTCGGTGAACCCGTCGGCCCGCAGGTCGGACGCCCAGGCGTCCTGCATCGCGTCGAGCAGCGCCAGCCGGGCGGTCAGGGACGACACGATGACGAACCGCCAGGGCTCGCTGTGATGGGGGGCGGGAGCGGTCAGCGCGGCCGCGACCGCGCGCTGCACCGCGGCCGGGTCGACCGGCTGCCCGGTGAACGCGCGCACGGTGCGCCGCGCGGGCAGCACGTCGGCCGCGCCGAGCCGGAACATGTCCTCCTCGGACGGCCGCACCAGGGCGCGGGCGCCGGGCCCGTCGGCCTCGGTGACTAGCTCGGGCAGGCCGCGCACGACCGCCACCGGTATCTGCCGCGCCTTCCCCTTGACCAGGTCCCCGGCCGCCGCGATCTCGTCCGCGACGGCCGCGACGGTCACGTCGAGCACGTTGCCCCAGGCGTCGGACTCCCCGCGGTGGTCGAGGGCGGTCAGCAGGCCGGCCGCGCCGATCGCGGTGTCGGTCTGCCCGGCCCGCCAGGGCCGGCCGAAGGTGTCCGTGACCACCACGCCGACGGTGACGCCGAGCCGCGCGCGCACCGCCGCCCGCAGCTGCCGGGCCGACTCGTCGGGGTCCTCGGGCAGCAGCACCACGGTGCCGGGGGCGGTGTTGGACTCGTCCACCCCGGCCGCCGCCATCACCAGCCCGTGCCTGGTCTGCGCGATGATCATGGTGCCCCGCCGGGCCACCACCCGGACCGTCTCGGCCGCGATGGCGTCGTCGCGGGACATGGTCACCACCCGGCCCTCGGCCTTGCTGACCGCCTTGGAGGTGACCACCAGGATGTCGCCGTCGAGCAGGCGCGGCCCGCCGGGCGCGGCCGCCGCCGTGGTGATCAGCTCGGCCAGGTCGGCGCCCTTGGCTATCTCCGGCAGGCCGGCCACGCCGTAGACCCGCACCGGCTCCGGCGCCTGGGCGGGCGGAGGCCGGAACTCGCTAGGCCCTCGCTGCGCTGTACTTACTGATTCGCTCGCAAGCTCGCTCACCGGGACAGCTCCAGCGCGAGGTCGACCGCGGCCCGGGCGATCGCGGCCGACGTGGGCACGTCGCGCATGTAAAGCGGCAGCGCGCGGACCGTGATGCCGGCCACCGCGGGATCGTCCGCCGCGGCCTTGTCCTGCTCGTCGACCAGCCACCCGTTGACCAGCCGGGGCCCGTAGTGGGCGGCCACGGCGGCGGCCGAGGTCTGCACGCCGATCGCTGCCAGGCAGGCGTCGGCCATGCCGCGCACCGGGGCGCCGCCGATGATCCCGGACACGCCCACCACTGTCTTCGCCTCCACCGCGGCCCTGATGCCGGGGACGGCGAGGATCGGGCCGATCGACACCACCGGGTTGGACGGCGGGAAGAGCACGAAGTCGGCGTCCGCGATCGCCGCGAGCACCCCGGGGGCGGGCGCCGCCGTTTCCGCGCCGACCGGGATGATCGCCTCGGCCGGCACGGCGGCGTGCAGCCTTACCCACCACTCCTGAAAGTGGATCATGGCGGGTTGCGGCTCGGCCCCCCTCCGTTCGGGCTGCTGCTTGAGCTTGACCTGGGTCTCCACCCGGTCGTCGGACATCGGCAGCAGCCGCACCCCCGGCTGCCAGCGCTGGCAGAGCAGCCGGGTTACCTCGGACAGCGGCTTGCCCTCGGCCAGCAGCTCGGTCCGCCGGATATGGGTGGCGAAGTCCAGGTCGCCGAGGGTGAACCAGGACGGGCCCGCGCCGTAGGCGGCCAGCTCGCCGGCGATGCGCAGGGTCTCGTCCGCGCGCCCCCAGCCCTGCTCCTCGTTGCTGGCGCCGCCGAGCGTGTACATCACCGAGTCAAGGTCCGGGCACACCCGCAGCCCGAACAGGGTGATGTCGTCGGCGGTGTTGCCGATGACGGTGATCGTCGCGTCAGGGGCCGCCGCGAGCAGGCCGCGCAGGAAGCGCGCGGCGCCGATGCCGCCGGCGAGCACGGTTATCCGCATGCCTCAATTATCGCCCGCGGTCCCAGTGGCCGGCCCGGCGGCCGCACCTCGCCAATCCATACACTCTGTGCTGACTTGTTCACTCTCTGAAATTTTTTGTGGAACTTACCGGGCATCTTGGACAACCAGGCGGCCAATACCACCTTCCTGGCTTGACTTGAAGCAAGACACGCGGGTGTAATTTCATTGGTGTGATTCTCACCGGCACGGGAAAATCTGGTGAGCGTCAGGGGGCTCCGGAAGGGGAGGGTGCGCTATGACCGAGGTCATCGTCCCGCTAACGCAGGTCACGGTCCGTCCAGAGGACATGGAAGACCTGGGTTGGCAGGACCAGGCGCTGTGCGCGCAGACAGACCCGGAGGCGTTCTTCCCTGAGAAGGGCGGCTCGACCCGGGAAGCGAAGCGGGTCTGCCGGAGCTGCGAGGTCCGGGCCGAGTGCCTGGAGTTCGCCCTCGAGAACGACGAGCGGTTCGGTATCTGGGGCGGGCTGTCCGAGCGGGAGCGGCGCCGCGTCAAGCGGGAAGCGGGCTAGCGGCGGGCGGCGGGCGGGCTGGCGGCAGCGCGAGGCCGGCTAGCGGAACGGCCTGACCGGCCGGGCCCTGTGAAACCGGACATGTGACGGTAATCCTGCCGTGTGCGTGCACGGGATGTATTGTTCACAGCGTGCCCGCGGGGAGGGCTGACCACTCCGGCCTGCCGTCTCCCGGGGCGGCCACGTCCCCCGACCTGCGCTGGACTCCTTGCCTACTTCCGCTTCGCCGACGTACCGGCATACCGTCACCGCGATCATCGTCGCGCACGATGGTGCCCGGCTGCTGCCAGACCTCGTCCGGGCCCTGCGAGCGCAGACCTTCCCGGTCGACCAGACGGTCGGCGTCGACACCGCCAGCCGCGACCGCAGCAGTGCCGTCCTGGCCGAGCTGATCGGCCAGGAATCGGTGTTCGGCGTGCACCGGGCCACCGGCTACGGTGAGGCGGTCACGGTCGCGCTGCGGCACGCGACGCGACGGCGGCCGGGCACGACCGACCCGGACATCGCCGGGGTCGAGTGGATCTGGCTGCTGCACGACGACTGCGAGCCCGCCCCGGACGCGCTGGAACGGCTGCTGTGGGCGGCGGCCAAGGACCGCTCGGTCGCGGTGGTCGGGCCCAAGGTGCTCGACGGCCAGGACCGGCGGACGCTGCGTGAGGTCGGGGTGTCCATCGACCGCGCCGGGCGCCGCGTCACCGGCATCGACCCGGGCGAGATCGACCAGGGGCAGCACGACCACAAGCGCGACGTGCTCGCGGTGGGGTCGGCCGGGATGCTGGTCAGGCGCGAGGTGTGGGACCGGCTGGGCGGGTTCGACCGCCACCTGAAGCTGTTCCGCGACGACGTGGACTTCTGCTGGCGCGTGCAGGCGGCCGGGTTCCGCGTGCAGGTGGTCACCGACGCGGTCCTCTACCACCGTGAGCTGGCCGCGCGGCGGCGCAGGCCGGCCGAGGGCGGCGGCGCGCGGCAGCTCGACCGCCGCAACGCGCTGTTCGTGCTGGCCGTCAACCTGCCGCTGCTGACCATGCTCTGGGTGGTCGGCGGGTGCGTGGCCGGCTCGCTCGCCCGGGCCGCCTACTTCCTGCTTACCAAGCAGCTTGACCTGGCGTCCGCCTACGCGTTCTCCGTCATCAGCCTGTTCGGGCACCCGGTCCGGCTCATCCGGGGCCGTCGCCGCCGCGCCCGCGGGCACGCGGCCGGCTACTACGCGGTCCGCATGTTCATCCCGCCCGCCCGCACCCTGTTCCGGGTGGCGGAGCGGATCGCCGGGCTCATCTCCAATGGCCCGCCGCAGGCATCAGGCGGCCGCCACCAGGCCTCGGGCGAGGAGTCCGAGGAAGACGAGCAGTTCGTCGACACGCAGTCGGTGCTGCGCCGGGTCATCGGGCACCCCGGGGTGCAGCTCTTCACCCTGCTGCTGCTGATCGCGCTGATCGCGGAGCGGCGGCTGCTCGGCACCAGCCCGCTCGGCGGCGGCGCCCTGGTGCCGGCCTGGGGCGGCGCGGCCGCGCTATGGCACGAGTACCTGGCCGGATTCCACCCGGTAAGCGTCGGGTCGACCGCGTCCGCGCCCCCCTACCTGGCGGTGGTAGCCGCGCTCGGCACCGTGCTCGGCGGCCAGGCCTGGCTGGCAGTCGACGTCCTGCTGCTCGGCTGCGTGCCGCTGGCCGGGCTCACCGCTTACCTGGCCAGCCGCTGGCTGGTCACCGCGGCTCCCGCCCGGATGCTGCTGGCCGCCGCCTACGCGCTGCTGCCGGTGGCCACCGGGGTGGTGGCGGCCGGCCGGCTTGGCACGGCGGTCGCCTTCATCTTGCTCCCGCTGATTGCCGTCAGCGCGGCCCGGATGCTCACCGCCTCGCCGCGCCAGGCCCGCCGGGCCGCCTGGGCGGCCGGCCTGCTCATCGCGGTGGCGGCCGCCTTCGCGCCGTTCGCCTGGGTGCTCGGGGTGGTGTTCGCGGCCGGCGCCCTCGCCGCCAGGCGCTGGCTGGTCGTGGTGCACCCGCTGAACGCGGCCATCGTCGCGCTGACCCCGTTCCTGGTCCTCTTCCCGTGGTCGCTGCACCTGCTCACCAGCCCGTCGGCCTTCCTCTCGGAGGCGGGCGTGTCCAGCCCGGCCCTCGTCACCCGCGGGCTCGCGCCCGGCGCCCTGCTCGCGCTCAGCCCGGGCGGGCCCGGCGTGCCGCCGGCCTGGGTCACCGCCGGGTTCGGGCTCGCCCTGGTCGCGCTGCTGTTCTCCGCCGCTCGCCCGCTCCCCAGCCCGCTGGGGACCAGGCCGCCGGGGACCAGCCGGCCGGGCACCAGCTAGCCGGCGCCATCGCCGCCGGCAACGGGCTGGTCATCGCGGGCTGGGCGGTGGCGCTGGCCGGCCTGCTCGCCGCCACCGTGGTCAGCCGGGTCAGCGTGACCCCGGCCGGCGGCGGCCAGCCAGCCGACGGCTGGCCCGGCGTGGCCCTGGCGCTCACCGCGCTGGGGCTGCTGCTGGCGTGCGCCCCCGCGGCCCAGCGGGCCGTGCAACTGGCCCGCGGCGAGCTGGCCGGCCCGCGGCCAGCCGGCTGGGGCGGCCCGTCCCAGGCGCCGATCGCGCGCCGGGCGCTCGCCTGGGTCGCGCTGTCCGCCGCCGCGACCGCCCCGCTGCTAGTCGCCGCCTACTGGGTGAAGGACGGCGTCCGCGGGCCAGTCAGCAGCATCAGCGCCCCGGTGCTGCCCGCGTTCGTGTCCGCCTCCTCCCAGGCGGGCGGCCAGTACCGCACGCTGATCCTGCGGCCTGACCAGGCCGCGGGCGGGGTGCTCGATTACCTGGTGGTCAGGCAGGGCGACCCGACGCTCGGTGAGCCTGAGCTCGGCGCCGCTTCGTCCGCCGCGGCGCTGCTCACGCGCCAGGTCGCCGCCCTCGGCGCGCCGGACGGGGCCGACGCGGGCGATCCCGGCATGGTGCTCGGCCAGTTCGGCATCAGGTACGTACTGCTGCCCGGCCCGGTCAACGCGGCCCTCGCCCAGCGCCTTGACGCGGCGATCGGCCTGGTCGCGCTGAGCAAGGCCCCCACCTACGACCTGTGGCAGGTAGCGGGCACGGTCGCCCGGCTCCGGGTCATCGCGGCCGACGGGACCACCACCGCCCTGCCCTCCGGCACGGTCAACACGGGCACCGCCCCCGCGCCGGCCGGCGGCGGCACCCTGGTGCTGGCCGAGCCCTACGGCGGCTGGACGGCGAAGCTCAACGGCCAGCCGCTGAAGCCGCTGGCGACCCCGGTCGACGGCTGGGCGCAGGGGTTCGTGCTGCCGGCCGGCGGCGGTCAGCTGTCGATTAACCGCGACAACACGGCCCGGGCGGCATCGCTCATCGCGGAGCTGATCGCTGTCCTCGCGGTAGGCCTGCTGGCACTGCCGGGCAAGCGCGCCGACCCAGTCCAGGAGGCGCAGGCGCTCGCCGCGCTGCGCGAGGCACGGAACGGCAGGCGCGCGGCTGGCCCGGGCGGCCGGGCGGCCGGGGCCGGCTGGGCGGCCGGGGCCGGCTGGGCCGCGCGGGCCGGGGCGGTCGCCGCGGGCCGGCTGGCCGCCGCCGCCGACCGGCCGGGGCTAGCCGGCCGCCGCCGTCGCGGGCCCGAGGCGGTCCCGGCCGACCACGGCACCGACCACGGCACTGAGCCGGCGTTCTCCGGGGCCGACCCGTTGCCTGGGGTCGACCCGTTGTCCGGGGCCGACCCGTTGCCCGGGGCCGATCCGCTGTCTGCGGCCGGCTCGCTGGCCGGGATCGGCCCGCCCGCCCGCCCGCGGCATGCGGCCGGGGCCGGGGCACCCGCCCGGGCGCTGCCCGGCGACGGGCCGCCGGCCACGACCCCGGCCGGGGGCGAGCGCTGGCCGGACGGTCGCGGTGAGCTCGATTTCGCAGGCCCGGCCACTAGCGTGCCGTCCGGGTCGGGTGCCTTCGCCGTGCCCGGCCTGCTCTCGGTCAGCGTGCCCGGTGACGGCGCGCTGCCCGCGGATGAACGGCCCGCCTGGCCTGCCGACGCAGGTCACCGAGGCACCGGTTCCTGGGAGGCAAGGCCCGCCCCCGCCCGGCCGTGGGACCGGCCAGGCGACCGGGACCGGCCAGGCGACTGGGGCGGGGCGGACGGCGGCGGGGCGGACGGCGGCGGTGCTGCCTGGGACCCGCCCGCTGCCCAGCGGGTGGCGCCGACTCGCGGCCAGCCCGTACTGCGGGACGACGACCGCCCGCCGGCGGCCCCGGCCGCTGGCCAGCCGGCCGCCCCGGTCAGCGTGCCGCCCGGGCAGCCGGACCCCGGGGCCGGAGCGGGCTCCTGGCCGACCGCCGCGCGCCCGGCCAAGACCGAACGTCGCTCCCACCGTGGCGGCAAGCACGGCCGGCCGAGCCGCTGGCGCGGCTCGGGTAACCGCTCGGGCCGGGACGGTGCCTCCTGATGCCGGGCCAGGGCCTGGGGAGCCGGCTGGCCTTGCCCGGGGCGGTGCTGCTTGCGCTGGTCATCGTGCTTACCATCGCCCTGGTCACCCGGCCCGGGCCGGCCGTCCCCGCCCCCCCGGGCGGCCAGGCGGCGGCGGTGACCTCGATCACCAGGTCCTGCCCGCCCGCCGCACCGGGTAGCGGCACCGCCCGGGTGACCATGGTCGCGCTGCCCGCGGGACCGGGGAAGACCGGGCCGGGGAAGACAGTGGCCGGCGCGGCCACCTTCAGCACCGTCCCCGCCGCGTCAAGCAGCAACTCCGCTAAGAGCGCTACCGCCGGCCGCAGCACCAAGGCGGCCAGGCCCGCGGCCAGGGCCGCCGTGCCCGGCCAGGCCACGGTGACCGCTCCCGGCACGGTCGCCACGGTGACCGCTGCCAGCGGTGGCGGCACCGCGGTGGCGGCGACCGGCTCGATGGCCGAAGGGTTCGAGGCCGAGCAGTCCGATGCGTCCGGCACCGGCCTGGTGAGCTGCAGCCACCCCGGCTCCGACATGTGGTTCGTGGGCACCGGGCGGTCAGCCGGCGCGACCCAGGTCTGGCTCTACCTGATGAACACCGGTACGGTCACCGCCAGCGCGGACCTGACCATCCTGACCGATACCGGCCAGCAGAACGGGCTGAGCACCGCCATCACCGTGCAGCCGCACCAGTACGTCAGGGAAGACATCGGGCCGCTGGTCGGCGGCTCGCAGGCGCTGGCCTTGCATGTCCAGGCGAACGCGGGCCAGGTGACCGCCTCGGTCTGGGAGGGCGGCCGCGGCGGCGGCGCCTGGCTGCCGCAGGCGGCCGCGCCGTCCCGCACCCAGGTGATCCCCGGGCTGACCGTCGCCAGCAGCGCCGCGAGGCTGTTCGTGGTGGTCCCCGGTGCGACCGACGCGCAGCTCAAGGTGGTCGCCTACACCCTGGCCGGGGCCGTGCCGCAGTTCCCGGGCAACCTGATCGACGCGTCGGCGGGCGCGACCACCCCGGTCGCGCTCAACTCACTGGGCGCCTCGGCGGCCGGCCTCAAGCTGACCGCCAGCGTGCCGGTGGTGGCGGCCGTCCTGGTGCCCGGTACCGGGATCGGCTCGTTCACCACCGCGGTGCCGCCGGTCACCGAGCAGGGCGTGGTGGCCGGCAACCCGGCCGCCAGGGGAGTCACGGTCGGCTTGCTGCTGACCGCGCCCGGCGCCGCCGCGCGGGCCAGCGTCTCGGTGATCAGCGCGGACGGCACGGTGACGAGGCCGCCCGCCGACCAGGCGGTGAGCGTGGCGGCCGGGCACACGCTGGCGCTGACGGTGCCGCGGCCGACCAGCGGGCGGCAGCCGTTCGCGATCGTCGTCACCCCGGCGGCAGGCTCGGGACCGCTCTACGCGGCTCGCGTGGTGACCTCGGGCAACGGCGGCCTGTCGGCCCCCGCGGTCTCGCTGCTGCCGGTGCAGAGCGCGCTGACCGTCATCACCCTGCCGCCGGCCAGGGACTCCTACCAGGCGGTGCTGCCCTGAGCGGGAACCAGCCCGTCCAGGCCTTAGTCGAGGCCGCCCCGGTAGCCGGGGTCCACCGCGTCCGGGTCGAGGCCGAGGAACCCGGCGAACTCCTCGACGATAATGTCGAACACCAGGTCGGCCAGCTCGGCTTCATTGTCCGCCCGGGCCATCAGCGGGCGGCGGTAGACCACGATGCGGGCGGGGGTGGCCGGGCGGGCCGGGTCGGCCTGCTCGACCGAGCCGGGGACGGTGCGGGCGAGCGGCAGCGGGCTGCTGTCGTCCACCAGCTCGTCGGCCTCGGGCACCTCTTGAACGGCGAACTCCACCCCGGTCAGCTCGGCTTCCCAGCGTGACTCGAGGCGCGCCACCGCGTCCAGCACCAGGTCGTCGAACTGCTGCGACCGGGTCCGGTAGAGCGGCACGCCGGGTGGCACCAGGCGGCCCCGCAGGCCGCGCCCGTGCCGGTCGCGCCGCCGGACACGAGGGGCTTGAGCAGGCTTGTTCTCTCCGCTGTGCACAGCTACCGAGCGTATCCCCGCCGCGCGCGTTTCCGGTACCGCCGAGCCAGACAAAACGACACGATCGCGAACCATGCCCGGGTGATGGCGCAAGCGCCTTTCGATAGGTACCGTCTGCCGTTGTGAGCGACATCGAGTACCTGCCGGCGGCCCGGGGAAGGGCGCTGGCAGCAGGGTCTGGCGGCGCTCTCACGGGGTTGGTCTTTGGGCGTGCGGACGGGGATCGCCCTGCTAACGTGATCGGTAAAGATCTGGTGAGCGAGGTGGAATCGTGAATTCCCGTTGCTGCTCACGTACCGCGTGCAAGCAGCCTCCCGTCTACACGCTCACGTACGTGTACAAGGACTCGACGGCCGTCCTCGGCCCGCTCGCGGGCTACGTGGACCCGCACTCCTGGGACCTGTGCGAGATGCACGCCGCCCGGCTCGTGGTGCCGCGCGGCTGGGACGTGGTCCGGCTGCCGCCGGACCCGGCCCAGGAGCGCGCTGACGACCTGGAAGCGCTGGCGAACATCGTCAGGGACGTGAGCCGGGCCGAGCGCAGTGCCGCCCAGGCGCGCCCGGCGGCCCCGCTGCGGCAGGCGGAGCCCAGGCAGGCGGCGCAGCCAGGCCGCCAGGCGCCGGCCCCGCGGCAGGCTCCGGCGCCGCGCTCGGCGGCGGCCGCGGCCGAGCCGGTTGGCCAGGGAGTCGAGGTTGGCCGCCGCGGCCACCTGCGGGTCGTCCGCTCCGCGCCCGCGCCCGCTCCGGCCCCCGCCCCGCAGCCTGAGGCCTGAGCGGCCCACGGTTCAGCGGTTCAAAAGCGTTACCAGCTCCACGCCCTCGTTTGCACGCCACCCGGCGCTGCCCGATAGGTTGGATCCCGGGCAGTCAGCCGGAAGCAAACGTACGCGCAGGATCGGCCGGGAGGCGGGACGAGGGTGTCGGATCTGGACAAGATCTTCAAGGCGTATGACGTGCGCGGTGTCGTTCCTGAGGAGCTTGACGAGTCCGTGGCCGAGGCGGTTGGCGCCGCGTTCGTCCGCCTGACCGGGACCAAGACCCTGGTCACGCTGCACGACATGCGGGCTACCAGCGGGCCGCTGGCCGCGGCGCTCGGCCGCGGCGCGGCGGCGCAGGGGGCCGAGGTGATTCACGGCGGCCTTGGCTCCACCGACATGGTGTACTACGCGAGCGGCTACCTCGACATCCCCGGCGCGATGATCACCGCCAGCCACAACCCGGCCAAGTACAACGGCATCAAGCTGTGCAAGGCGGGCGCCAAGCCGGTCGGCATCGAGACCGGCCTGGCCGAGATCAGGCAGCTCGTCGAGTCCGGCGTGCCCGCCTTCGACGGCCCGGCGGGCCGGGTGACCAGCAAGGACCTGCTCCCGGGGTACGCCGAGTACCTGCGCAAGCTGGTCGACCTGTCCGGCATCCGCCCGCTCACGGTGGTCGTCGACGCCGGCAACGGGATGGGCGGTTACACGGTGCCGACCGTGTTCGAGGGCCTGCCCGTCACCCTGGTCCCGCTGTACTTCGAGCTTGACGGCAGCTTCCCCAACCACGAGGCGAACCCGATCGACCCGGAGAACCTGCGCGACCTGCAGCGCGCGGTGCTTGCCCACCAGGCGGACATCGGCCTCGCCTTCGACGGCGACGCGGACCGCTGCTTCGTGGTGGACGAGCGGGGCGAGATCGTCAGCCCGTCGGTCCTCACCGCGATGATCACCAGCCGCGAGCTGGCCCGGGAGCCGGGGGCGACCGTCATCCACAACCTGATCACGTCCCGCGCGGTCCCCGAGATCATCGCCGAGCACGGCGGTACCCCGGTCCGCACCCGGGTCGGCCACTCCTTCATCAAGGCCAAGATGGCGGAGACCAACGCCATCTTCGGCGGCGAGCACTCGGGCCACTTCTACTTCAGGGACTTCTGGTTCGCCGACTCCGGGATGCTGGCCGCGCTGCACACGCTGGCCGCGCTGGGCTACGACGACCGGCCGCTGTCGGCGATCCTGGGCGACTTCTCCCGCTACGCCGCCAGCGGCGAGATCAACAGCGAGGTCGCCGACCAGGCCGCCACCGCCCAGCGGGTGAAGGCGGTCTACGGTGCGCAGCCGGGGGTGGTCACCGACGAGCTCGACGGGCTCACCGTCTCCGGTGACACCTGGTGGTTCAACCTGCGCCCGTCCAACACGGAGCCGCTGCTGCGGCTCAACGTCGAGGCGGCCGACGCGGTGGAGATGGCCGCCGTGAGGGACGAAGTGCTTGGTATAGTGCGCGGGCCCGCCGCTCATCGGCAGTAGGCGCGCACCCGCGGTATCGCTGGACCTGATCGTGAGGCAGTACCCGATCGTGAGGCAGGGGTCTTAACTGATGGAACTGGATGACTGGGTGCTCGACATCATCGTCTGCCCGAAGTGCCGGGCTGGCCTGCGGGCCGAGGACGCCGCGAGCGAGCTGGTGTGCACCGGGTGCGGCCTTGCCTACCCGGTCAGGGACAACATCCCGGTGCTGCTGATCGACGAGGCACGCCAGCCGTGAGCCGGCCTGCCGCGGGCGGCCGGTACCGCGGGCGGCCCCGGTGAACACGCCCCCCGGCGGGGCCGCGCTGGCGGCCTTCCGGCTGGATGACACCGAGATCGTCGAGGCGGCCGACCCCGGCGGGATGCTGCGCCAGGTGGCGTCGTCGGCCGCGCAGGTCCGCACCGCGGTGCGGGCGTGCGCCGAGGCCGACCTGTCCGCCCTCAGCCCGGAGACCCGGCCGCGGGCCATCGTGGTGACGGGCTCGGGCGGCGCGGGCGGCTCCACCTTCGCCTGCGACGCGCTCGCGGCCGTCTGCGGGGCGGGCTCGCCGGTCCAGGTGACCGGTGCGTCCGGCTGGCAGCTGCCCGGCTGGATCGGCGCGGCCGACCTGGTGGTGGCGGTGTCCAGGTCCGGGCACACGGCCGAGACGCTGGCGCTGGCGGCGGAGGCCGCCCGGCGCGGCTGCGACCTGCTGGCGGTGGGCGCCCCCGGCTCGGCCCTGGAGGCGCTGGCGGGGCGGGCCAGGGGCACGTTCATCCCGGTGACCACGGTCGGCCCGGCCCGGGCGATGGCCTGGGCGCTGACCGTGCCGCTGCTGGTGTGCGCGGCCCGGCTCGGCGTGGCGCGGATCGGCGAGGACGCCTACGAGGCGGCCGCGGCCGCGATGGAGGACGTCTCGCACCAGTGCCGCCCGTCAAGTGAGTCGTTCGTCAACCCGGCCAAGTCGCTCGCGCTCGACCTGGTGGGGCGGCTGCCGGTGATCTGGGGCGGGTCGCCGGTGGCGGAGGCGGCGGGCCGCCGGTTCGCCTCGCAGCTCGCGGCCAACGCGAAGTACCCGGCCCTGTTCGCCCCGCTTACCGAGGCGGGCCACGACCAGGTGGCGACGTTCGACGGTCCGTACGCGCCGCCGCTCGAGCCGTCCTTCCCGGCCGCCGAGGACCTCGGCCGTACCTTCGGTGACGATGCCTTCGGTGAGAGCGCCTTCGGCAGTGATCCTTTCGGCGACGGTGACCTGGGCCGCTTCGCGGACGACGACCCCGACCTGGACGGGCTGACCCCGGACGAGGCGTCGCTGCGGCTGGTGCTGCTGGCCGACCCGTCCGGCGAGCACCCGGCGGTGGAGCGGATCAGGGTGGCGGCCGCGTCACTGGCGGCCGCGCGCGGCATCGACGTCTCGGACATCGTGCTGGACGGCAGCGAGCCGCTGCGGCGGCTGGCCGGCACGGTGCAGCTGCTGGACTACGCCTCGGTGTACCTCGGGATCGCGGGCGGCATCGACCCGCTGGCGATCGCCGCGATCAAGGACCTGCGCGACCTGACCGGCCGTGAATAAAATCGCGCGGAAATGCGAGTAATTCCGTGGAACTGGTAAAAATGCCCGGTCGCCGGCTCGGTATGCTACGCCGGTGAAGGCCGTTATCGCCGCGCTCGCGGCCAACCTGGGCATCGCCATCGCCAAGTTCGCCGCGTTCCTCGTCACCGGGTCGGCCTCGCTGCTGGCCGAGGCGATCCACTCGGTGGCCGACACCGGCAACGAGGTGCTGCTGCTGATCGGCAGCGGCCGGTCGCGCCGGGCGCGCACGGCCGAGCACCCGTTCGGTTTCGGCCGCGAACGGTACTTCTACGGTTTCGTGGTCGCGGTGATGCTGTTCACCGTCGGCGCCGCGTTCTCGCTCTACGACGGCATCCACAAGATCATCACTCCGGGCACGCTCGACTCCCCGATCGTCGCCTACGTCGTGCTCGCCCTGTCGGCCGTGCTCGAGGCGTTCTCGCTGCGCACCGCGATCCGTGAGTCGAACCTGGTGCGGGACGGGCGCGGCTGGCGGCAGTTCGTCCACCTGACCAAGGTCCCCGAGCTGCCGGTGGTGCTGCTGGAGGACAGCGCGGCCCTGCTCGGGCTCTTCTTCGCCTTCCTCGGGGTGCTGCTTTCCCAGCTGACCGGGAACGAGGCGTGGGACGGGGCCGGGTCGGTCGCGATCGGGGTCCTGCTCGCCTGCGCCGCCTTCATCGTCGGCTACGAGACCAAGAGCCTGCTGATCGGCGAGTCGGCCTCGGACGAGGTCACCGCGCGGATCGTCGCCTCGGTGGAGGGCGGTCCCGAGCACTACCGACTCATCCACCTGCGGACGTCCCACATCGGGCCGGAGACACTGCTGGTGGCGGGAAAGATCGGGGTGGCCCCCGAGCTGACGGCGGCGGACCTGGCGGCCGGCATCGACGCGACCGAGAAGCGAATCCGCACCGCGGTGCCGATCGCGGAGACGATCTACCTGGAGCCGGACATCTACCGTCCGGGCCAGTCCGACCCGGAGGACCCGTCGGTCGAGGTCGTGCAGCGCACCAGCCGCCGCCCCCGGCTGGCCCGCCGCCGGCCAAGCCCGCCGCCGGCCAGCTAGCGGAGTCAGCTAGCGGAGTCAGCTAGCAGGGCCCGCTAGCGGCGTCAGCCGCGCAGCGCGCGCAGCGCCCGCTCCTTCTCGAAGTCAAGCGCCCGGCCTGCCCCGGGGCCGGCCGGGGCATGGCCGGTGCGGCGGCCCAGGTCGGCGACGGCGGCCCGGGCGGCCGGGTCGGTCAGCACCCGCAGCCCGAATGCCAGCGCGGCGGGGGTGATGTCGAACCGCCGCTCGATGGCGAGCGCGGTGGTGATGGCGGCGATGTCTTCCTCGGTGAACTGACGGTGCGCGTGGCCGCGACCGTACGGCCGGTCCCGCAGCGGCGGGAGCAGCCCGAGGTCTTCCCGGTAGCGCAGCATCCGGGGCGACAGGCCGAGCCGGGCGGCGGCTTCAGTGATGCGCATGACATCAATCTAACATTCTGCTGTCAGGAACAGCGGAGGATCCGTGCACGGCGCCCGCCCACCCCGTAGTGTCGGGATGGCCGCAACGTAGCAATAACGCCCGCCACCAGCACAGGATGAGGGAGAGTGCGCATGAGCGCTGAACCGTACAAGGTCGCCGACATTTCACTGGCCGACTTCGGCCGGAAGGAGATTCAGCTCGCCGAGCACGAGATGCCGGGGCTGATGGCGACCCGCGCCGAGTACGCGGACGCCAAGCCGCTGCGCGGTGCCCGGATCACCGGCTCGCTGCACATGACGATCCAGACCGCCGTGCTGATCGAGACGCTCACCGCGCTCGGGGCCGAGGTCCGCTGGGCGAGCTGCAACATCTTCTCCACCCAGGACCACGCGGCGGCGGCCATCGCGGTCGGCCCCGACGGCACCCCGGACGACCCCAAGGGTGTCCCGGTCTTCGCCTGGAAGGGCGAGACCCTCGAAGAGTACTGGTGGTGCACGGTGCAGGCGCTGACCTGGCCGGACGGGCAGTCGCCGAACATGATCCTGGACGACGGCGGCGACGCCACGCTGTTCGTGCACAAGGGCGCCGAGTACGAGACCGCGGGCGCGGTGCCGTCGCCGGCCGAGGGCGACTCCGAGGAGTGGCTGGTCATCCTCGACCAGCTCCGCAACTCGCTGGCGGACGCCCCCGGCAAGTGGACCAAGGCGGTCGCCGAGATCAAGGGCGTCACCGAGGAGACCACCACCGGCGTGCACCGTCTCTACGAGATGGAGCGGGCGGGCGAGCTGAAGTTCCCGGCCATCAACGTCAACGACTCGGTCACCAAGTCGAAGTTCGACAACAAGTACGGCTGCCGCCACTCGCTCATCGACGGCATCAACCGCGGCACCGACGTGCTCATCGGCGGCAAGGTGGCGCTGGTGTGCGGTTACGGCGACGTGGGCAAGGGCTGCGCGGAGAGCCTGCGCGGCCAGGGCGCCCGGGTGATCATCACCGAGATCGACCCGATCTGCGCGCTGCAGGCGGCGATGGACGGCTACCAGGTGACCACCATCGAGGACGTCATCGACCAGGTCGACATCTTCGTCACCACCACCGGCAACAAGGACATCATCACCGCCGACCACATGGCGAAGATGAAGCACCAGGCCATCGTGGGCAACATCGGCCACTTCGACAACGAGATCGACATGGCCGGCCTGATCGCGACCCCCGGCATCAAGCGGGTCAACGTCAAGCCGCAGGTCGACGAGTGGAAGTTCGCCGACGGCCACACGATCATCGTGCTGTCCGAGGGCCGCCTGCTCAACCTGGGCAACGCGACCGGCCACCCGAGCTTCGTGATGTCGAACTCCTTCACCAACCAGGTGATGGCGCAGATCGAGATCTTCACCAAGCCCGAGGAGTACCCGGTCGGCGTGTACACGCTGCCCAAGCACCTGGACGAGAAGGTCGCCCGGCTGCACCTGGACGCGCTCGGCGTCAAGCTGACCGTGCTGTCCAAGGAGCAGGCCGACTACATCGGCGTCCCGGTCGAGGGCCCGTACAAGTCGGACCACTACCGCTATTAGACCGCGATGAACACCCGAGCGGCCCCCCGCGGGGACGGTGCGCCGTCCCCCGCGCGGGGGCCGCGCCGGTCGCGGCCGGTGCCCGGGCTCGCCGAGCTCGGTGATGGCCGAATCAGTTATTCCGAACGGATGATGCCGCTTCTGGCCGCGCTCCATGACCGCTTCGCGGCCGAGCGGCCGTTCGCGGGGCTGACGGTGGCCGCCTGCCTGCACGTCACGGCGGAGACCGCGGTCTTCGTGCGGGCGCTGCGGGCGGGCGGCGCGTCGGTCCGGCTGGCGGCGTCCAACCCGCTGTCCACCCAGGACGACATCGCGGCCGCGCTCGCCCGGGCCGGGGTCGAGGTGTTCGCCCAGGCCGGGGTGGACCGCGACACCTACTACGAGCACATCGCGCTCGCACTCGGTGCCGACTCCGGCTGGGAGTGCGGGCCCGACCTGGTGCTCGACGACGGCGGCGACCTGGTGTCGACGCTGCACACGATGGCGCCGCCGGCGGTGCTCGACCGGGTCCGCGGCGGCTGTGAGGGCACCACCACCGGGGTGCTGCGGCTGCGCCGGATGACGGCCGACGGCACCCTCGCCTTCCCGGTGATCGCGGCCAGCGACACCCCGGTGACCCGGATCGTGGACAACACGCACGGCACCGCCCAGTCCGTCATCGACGGGCTGCTGCGGGCCAGCGGCATCCTGCTGGCGGGCAAGGCGGTGGTGGTGGCCGGGTTCGGCCCGTGCGGCGCGGGCATCGCCGAGGCGGCCCGCGCGCTCGGCGCCCAGGTGCTGATCACCGAGGTCGACCCGGTGCGCGCGCTCGACGCGGTGCTGCGCGGCTTCCGGGTGCTGCCCATCGCCGAGGCCGCCCCGGTGGGCGAGGTCTTCATCACCGCCACCGGCTCGGCCGGGGTGATCACGGCCGAGCACCTGGCGCTGATGCGCGACGGCGCGATCCTCGCCAACGCCGGCCAGTTCGACGTGGAGATCGACGTCCGGGCGCTGGCCGCGCTGGCGGTGGCGGTCCAGACCGACGTGCGCCCGCACGCCGACGCGTACCAGCTCCCGGACGGCCGCCGCCTGCTGCTGCTGGCCGAAGGGCGGGTGGTCAACCTGGTCGCCGCCGACGGGCACCCGCCCGAGGTGATGGACCTGGCGTTCGGCATCGAGGCGCTGGCGCTGTCCTGGCTGGCGGGCAACGAGGAGAAGCTGGCCCCCGGCGTGCACCGGGTCCCGGCCGACATCGACGCCGAGGCCGCCCGGCTGGTCCTCAGCGCGCTCGGCGCCCGGCTGGACACGCTGACCAGTGACCAGCGGTCCTACCTGGCAAGCTGGCACCTCGGCTCATAAATCCAACCGGGTAAGGCCTTGCGGCGTCGTAAGGGGCGTTGGTACACCGTTAATCCCGCCTGGGGAGATCTTGTGAAGAACGCATGGCTGGCCCTTCCGCTGCTCGCTGCTGGCGCCCTCGCGGCCGGCTGCGCCTCGTCCACCTCGAGCACGGCCGCGACGGCCCCTTCGTCCGCCGCCTCCTCGTCTGGCGCCGCCTCGACGGGCGCCCCCTCGTCTGCCGCCAGCGCTACCGGCAGCTCCGGCGGCGCCCCGGTCGCCTCCGGTACCCCCGCCTGCACGGCGGCTGACCTGACCGCCTCCATAGGCGGCGGGGCCGGCAGCGGCATGTCCCAGGACCACACCGGCCTCCAGTTGCGCAACACCGGGTCGTCGGCTTGCACGCTCTACGGTTACCCCGGTGTCTCCTGGGTGGCTGGGGCGGACGGACACCAGGTCGGCGCCGCCGCCACCAGGGAGGCGAACGGCGACGGGAGCACCGAGAAGGTTGTCACCCTGGCGCCGGGCGCGCTGGCCTCCGCCCCGCTCGACATCGTGCAGGCGGCCGTGTTCTCGCAGTCGGACTGCAAGCCGGTCCCGGTCCGCGGCCTGCGGATCTACCCGCCGGGTGAGAAGGCGGCGCTGTTCCTTTCGCTGCCGACCGGTTCAGGCGGCTACGGGGAGTGCTCCCTGACCAAGAGCCCGACCCTCAGCATCGGCTACCTGCAGCCGGGAGCCCAGCCGACGAGTTAGGCCGCTGCTACCGCTGGAGCTCGCTGAGGTCATCTGTCCGGCGGGCTCCAGCGGTTGACGGCGAAGGTTCCGCAATATCAGCCGATCCCCCGCTCCGCAGGCGCCGTGCCCGTTGCGCGCTGATAACCCGCCGCAGCGGCGAAGGAAGGCTGCCGACAAGCGAGTAGCGCTCGTAACCATTGGCGTGAGTCCAGTCGGCTGGTATATCCAGGGTGCGGATCACCTTCGCCGGGTTGCCTCCCGCCAATGAATTCGGGGGGATGTCGCGGAACCACGGAGTTCGCGGTAATGACCGAGCCGCTGCCGATGGTCACCCCCGGCAGGACGGCAACGTTGCGCGCTAGCCAACGTTGTCGCCCAGCACAACCGGCGCTCAGGAGACGGTAACGGGTGGCCGGAAGGGGCACCCGGCCCCCGTTCGGCTGGCTCTGCGCTGTTTTGACTCTGGCCGGGACAGGGCCAGCCAGCCGACGAGGGCGAGCGGGTAGGCGTAGTAGCCGTAGCGGGTGGACGGGGAGAGCGTGAACAGCACCGCGTAGGCGACGACCAGCCGGACGGCGGCATCCCGCGCGTCGCGCGGCGGGCGGGCGAGCAGCCAGGCGGCGAACGCGATGACGGCCAGCAGCAGGAGCGCGTCCACGGTCAGCTTCCCGGCCTGGCCGAGCTGGGAGATGAGGTGGCCGGGCAGCGGGCTGGCCGCCACCGTCTTGTAGGTCGAGGTGCCGAGCGGGTAGTCGACCAGGTTCTGCTTGATGGCGTCCGGTGTGGCCAGGGCGTTGGGGGCGGCCGCCAGCGCGAGCAGGGCGGCGGTGCCGACGACGGTGCCGGTGAACGCGACCGCGGCCCGGTGGGAAGCGCGCACCCAGGCCAGCACCGCCAGCACCGGGACCACCGCCCACGCGGTTGACTTCATCGCGCAGGCGACGGCGAGGGCGACCGCCGCCCACCGGAACCGGCGGCGGCTCGCCAGCGCCAGCGCCAGGCAGGTGAGCGCGATGATGGGCGGGTCGGTGACGCCGACCGTGAGCGGGAACGCGACCAGCGGTGAGGTGACCGCGATGGCGGTGAGCACCGTGACCCGCGCGCGCCCGGCCGCCGAGCCGAGGCCCGGCCGCGGTGCCACCACCGCGAAGGCCGCCCCCAGCGCGGCCACGGTGAGCAGCGAGGTCCAGATCCGCGGGTCGCCGAGCAGCCCGGGCGCGCCGGCCTCGCGGGGCAGGCCGAACAGCTCCATCAGCGGAAGGTACGGGTTGTAGTGCTGCCAGTCGGTGATGAGGCTGGCGGGCAGGTAGGGCGTGCCGTGGCGGGCCAGGTAGTCGGCCGAGCGGTTGATGACGACGACCTCGGCCGTCGACGTGTCCGGCACCTTGAGGATCATCCACACCAGCGGTGCCAGGAAGGCGCCGATCACGGCCGCGCCCAGCGGCAGCAGCCAGTTCCTGGTGACCAGGAGCAACACGGTCGCGACGGCGTACCCGCCGCAGGCCCAGGCGCCCCAGGTGCCGTCGGCGTGCCGGGTGAAGATCTCCGCCCCCGCGTACACCGTGAACACCGCGTACCAGCCGGTGACGGCGCGGCGGCCGGGCAGCCAGCCGGGCCCGGGGGTGACCCCGGCCGCGGTCACGAGGGTATCTTCCACGGTCCCCGAGGATACGCATCCCATCCGCGGGCTAGGGCAGGCGCCAGTCGACCGGGTCGCCGCCCTGCCCCTTCAGCAGCTCGTTGGCGCGGCTGAACGGCCGGGTGCCGAAGAACCCGTTGTGGGCGGACATCGGGCTCGGGTGGGCCGACTCGATGCAGCGGCCGGGGCCGAGCAGCGGGGCGAGGTTGCGGGCGTCGCGGCCCCAGAGGATGGCGGCCAGCGGCGCGTCCCGCTCGGCCAGCGCGCGGATCGCCTGCTCGGTGACCTCTTCCCAGCCCTTGCCGCGATGGCTGGCGGGCTTGCCCGGCTCGACCGTGAGCACCCGGTTGAGCAGCAGCACGCCGTGCCCGGCCCACGGGGTCAGGTCGCCGTTGGACGGCTGCGGGTAGCCCAGGTCGTCGCAGTACTCGCGGAAGATATTGACCAGCGAGCCGGGCAGCCGCCTGACGGCCGGGTCGACCGAGAAGCTGAGGCCGACCGGGTGGCCCGGGGTCGGGTAGGGGTCCTGGCCGACGATCAGCACCCGCACGCCGTCGAACGGCTGCTTGAACGCGCGCAGCACGTTGTCGCCGGCGGGCAGGTACTTCTTGCCCGCGGCGACCTGCTCGCGCAGGAACACGCCCATCCGGGCGATCTGGTTCTCAACCGGCGCGAGCGCTTTCGCCCACCCCGGGTCGACGATGTTGGCCAACGGCTCCGGCATGCCCGCACTCTAGCGCCCCGGGAGCCGGGCGGGCGCCCGGCCGCTTACTGATCCTGGTAGCCACTCCGCTGGTCGTCGTACCCGTCGGGCCGGCCGCCCGGCTGTGCGCCCGGCTGTGCGCCCGGCTGGCCGGCCTCGTAGCCGCCCTGCTGCTCCGGGTCGTAGCCGCCGGCCTGGCCCTGGTCCTGGTTGGTGCCGTACTCGCCCGGGTCGCTGTCCCCCTGGTACTGCCCCTGGTTGCCGTACTGGCTCTGCTCGCCGGGCTGGCCGGTGTCCTGGTCCTGTCCCTGCTGCCCGGCGTCACCGTAGGTGCTCATGGTCATGCCCCCTTGCATCCATTCGCTTGCGTTACCTGCGCCGACTACCCGGGTCAGGCGGGTGAAACCGCCGGGCGCCTGTTGCCGGTGGCTACCGGTAGTATTCGACTGACGACGCATAGGTATGGCTGAGGGGTTCGCGCTGATGCCGTAGGCCGGCTCGATGGGTCCCTGGTGCCCGGGGGACCGGCGGCTGGCCGCCGGGAACCGCCCCGAGCCTGGTAAACGGGCTCCTGGCTGGTGCGGACCTGGTAAAAAGGGGTAACCTGCGCATGCGAGCGCGGGTCTCCCGGCGGACGTCACTGTCTGTCGCCGTTGCAGCTCCGCTTGGAGCCAGACACATGGAACGATGGGGCTCATGAGAGGACGTGTGCTGGTCGTCGACGACGACGCGGCGCTCGCGGAGATGCTCGGCATCGTGCTCCGCGGCGAGGGGTTTGACGCGACGTTCGTCGCCGACGGGGACAAGGCGCTTGAGGCCTTCCGTGACACCCGCCCGGACCTGGTGCTGCTCGACCTGATGCTGCCCGGTTCGGACGGAATCGACGTGTGCCGCCAGATCAGGGGCGAGTCCGGCGTGCCGATCGTGATGCTGACCGCCAAGACGGACACGGTGGACGTGGTGCTCGGGCTCGAGTCGGGCGCGGACGACTACATACTCAAGCCGTTCAAGTCCAAGGAGCTGGTGGCCCGGATCCGGGCGCGGCTGCGCCGCACCGACGAGCCGGCGCCCGAGATGCTGCAGATCGGCGACGTGGCGATCGACGTGGCGGGCCACTCGGTGAAGCGGAACGGCGAGACGCTGAGCCTCACCCCGCTCGAGTTCGACCTGCTGGTCGCGCTGGCGCGCAAGCCGCGCCAGGTGTTCACCAGGGAAGTGCTGCTCGAGCAGGTCTGGGGCTACCGCCACGCGGCCGACACCCGGCTGGTCAACGTGCACGTGCAGCGGCTGCGGGCCAAGATCGAGCAGGACCCCGAGCACCCGGAGATCGTCGTCACCGTGCGCGGTGTCGGCTACAAGGCGGGACCTGGCTGATCGGAGCATGGAGCGGCCTGCTGTTACCACCGACGCGGCCGGCCTGCCGGTCGCGTCGCCGCAGGCCGCGCCCGGTCCGGCCAGGCTGGCGTCCCTCCGGCCGGCGCCGTCCGTGCCGCCTGGCCGCCGCGCCCAGCGTGACCAGCTTGACGTGCGCGAGGCCTGGGAGATGGCGCTGCGCCGCAAGCGGTGGGTGCGCTGGATCGTCAGCTGGCTGCCGCACCGGCTGACCGTCACCATCCGCACGCTGCTCCGCCTCGAGCACGCGCTGATCGCCCTGGTCAGGCAGCGCTGGCACCGCTCGCTGCAGCTCCGGGTGGTGGGCACCACGCTGGTGATCTCCGCGACGGTGATCGCCGTGCTCGGCTTCTTCCTCACCGAGCAGATCGCCGAGGGGCTGCTGCTCAACGCGGAGACCTCGGCCCGGGCCCAGGTGGTGACCGGCCTCAACAACGCCAGCTCCGCGCTGCCGAGCGCGCCGCCCGCCAACGGGCAGGCGGCGACGCAGGTCATGCGGTCACTGGGCCTGCTGCTGCAGCCGACCAACGGGTCGGACAGCTACAGCGTGGCGATCGGGCTGAACGCGGAGCTGGCGGCCAAGGCCGGCTACCCGCAGTGGGCCGCCTCCTTCGACGCGGGCGCCACCCTGCCGGCCTCCCTGCTCAACAGCGTGCAGCAGGAGCAGGTATCCGGGCAGCAGAACGGCACGGCCGAGAACCTGCTGTACTACGCGTCCACCACGCTGAACCTCGCCGACGGCGGCCAGGGCACCCCGGCGATCGCGCTCGGCGTGCCGCTGGGCAGCGCTTACCAGCTCTACTACGTGTTCCCGCTCAACGACGAGCAGCAGACCCTGCACCTGGTGCAGACCACCCTCGTCGGCGCGGGCATCGCGCTGGTGGCGCTGCTGGCGGCGATCGCCTCGCTGGTGACCCGGTGGGTGGTGGTGCCGGTGCGGCACGCGGCGCGGGCCGCCCAGCGGCTGTCGGACGGGAACCTCGGGGAGCGGATGGTGGTCGGCGGCGCCGATGACCTCGCCGCCCTCGCTACCTCGTTCAACGACATGGCCGCCAGCCTGCAGGAGAAGCTGCGCGAGCTGCAGGAGCTGTCGAAGGCGCAGCGGCAGTTCGTCTCCGACGTCTCGCACGAGCTGCGCACGCCGATGACGACGATCAGGATGGCGGCGGAGATCCTGTTCGAGTCGCGCGAGGAGCTCGACGCGGCCGGCGCCCGCAGCGCGGAGCTGCTGCAGAGCCAGATCGAGCGGTTCGAGACCTTGCTCACCGACCTGCTCGAGATCAGCCGGCACGACTCGAACGTCGCCGTCCTCGACGCCGAGACGGCCGACCTGTGCGACATCGTGCGGCGCAGCGCCGACGACGCGCAGCAGCTAGCGGAGCGCCGGGGCTGCCGCATCGAGTTCCGGCTGCCGGTCCAGGCCTGCCTGGCCGAGGTGGACCGGCGCCGGGTGGAGCGCATCCTGCGTAACCTGCTGGTCAACGCGGTGGAGCACGGTGAGGGACGCGACGTGGTGGTGACGGTGGCGGCCGACAGTGACACGGCCGCGATCGCGGTCCGCGACCACGGCATCGGGCTCGCGCCGGGCGAGGAAGAGCTGGTCTTCGAGCGGTTCTGGCGGGCCGACCCGTCCCGCGCCAGGACGACCGGGGGGACCGGGCTCGGCCTGGCCATCTCGCTGGAGGACGCCCGGCTGCACGGCGGCTGGCTGCAGGCGTGGGGCGAGCGGGGGCGCGGCTCGGTGTTCCGGCTCACCCTGCCGCGGACGGCCGGGCAGCCGCTGGTCGGCTCGCCGCTGCCGCTCGGGCCGGATGAGGCCGATGTCATCACCAGCGTGGTCAGCACGCTCGAGCCGGACCTGAGCAGCGGGCACCGTGGCTAGCCGCGCCCTGCCGCGGCCCTGTTCGCGGCCCTGTGCGGCCGGTCCGCGGGCTGCTGGTGGCGCTGGCGGCGGCGCTGACGGCGACGGGCTGCGTGTCGATGCCGACCGGCGGCCCGGTGGCGTCGTACCCGGTCACCCAGGGACCGGGCGCGCAGAACCAGCCCTACGTGCAGATCGTGCCGAACCCGCCGGGCGCCAACTGGAAACCGGAGCAGATCGTGCAGGGGTTCCTCACCGCCTCCGCCAGCTTCGGCAGCGACGTGGCGCTGGACTACCTGACGCCCCAGGAGCGCAAGACCTGGAACCCGCTGTGGTCGGCGATCGTCTACAAGGACGGCCCGAAGGTCACCGGCGGCCCGGCCGCGGTGCCCGGGGCCAAGGGCACCGTGACGGTGCGGATCAGCGGCAAGGAGCAGGCGTACCTGCAGGGCTACGGCAGCTACTCGGTGCCGCTGGCCTCCGCCCCCGACCAGTCGCCCGATGCGGAGCAGACCTTCCAGCTGGTCCAGGTGGACAAGCAGTGGCGGATCTCCTCGGCGCCGCAGCAGCTGCTGCTCACCAGCGACTCGTTCAACAGCGACTACCAGCTTCGCTACCTCTACTTCCTCGATCCCTCGGGCCGTTACCTGGTACCCGACCCGGTCTACGTGCCGCTCCGGGCCACCTCCGCCGACTTGATGAACGGCCTGGTCAGTGACCTGATCAGGCCGCCTCAGGACTGGCTGTCGGGCGGTGCCACCAAGACCGCGCTGCCGCGCGGCACCAAGATCAGCAGTGTCGGGCCGGACGGCGTGACCGCGGTCGTCAACCTGACCGGGGCCGCCATCGCCAAGGCGGACAGCGCCACCATGCGGCAGGTCTCGGCCCAGTTGCTGTGGACGCTGACCTTCAACGCGCAAAGCGGCTCGGGCGGGCAGTCGGTGCAGTCGGTCGAAGTCGAGGTCAACGGCAAGCCCTGGACGCCAAGCGGCCAGGGCAACCCGGTGCAGCGGCCGAGCCAGGCCGCGCTGAGCGCGCCCACCGGGGCCTACCCGGCGTTCTACTTCGTGGACAGCGACGGCTACCTGACCAGCCGGGCCGGCCTGGCCGGCCAGCCGTCACGGATCAGGCAGATCGGCACCGGGTTCACCCAGCTCGCCGTCTCCCCTGACGGCCGCTACCTGGCCGCGCTGCGCGGCGGCACGCTTTACACCGGGCTGGTGGCGAGCGGCGCGCTGGACAAGCGGGGGACCGGCTACCTGTCGGTGAGCTGGGACCCGGACGACGACCTGTGGGCCTCGGCCGGCTCCCAGGTCGTCATGTTCCGCAACGGCAGCGGCAGCTCGCGGCCGCTGGCGCAGCAGCTCGCGGTCGAGGTGAACAGCCCGGGGGCGCGCAACCTGACCATCCCGTTCGGTCAGCTCCGGGTCGCCCCGGACGGCGTCCGGGTGGCGATCGTGTACGGCGGCGGCAGCGGCGTGCTGACCTTCGGCGCCATCTCCGGGCAGCGCGGCGCCAGCCCGCAGATCATGCTCTCCCAGGTGGAGCTGACGCCGCCGGGTGACACCGCGTTCAGCGGGCTCAGCTGGTACGGCCCGACCAACGTGATCACGCTGGCGGGCCCGGGCCCGGTGGCCACCGAGTTCCCGGTCAGCGGTGGCAGCTCGACCCCCATCCCGGTCGACGCGGGCATGCAGTCGATCACCGCCAGCGCGGGCTCGGTGCTGGTCGCCGGGCTGCCGCAGGGCCGCATCGGGTCGCTGGCGAGCCTGTCGGGGTCGTGGCTGCCGCTCGGCCGCGGCAGTTCGCCGTCTTATCCGGGCTAGAACCGGCGGGGAAACGTCGTTATCAATCCGTTATGTACGGTTTCGCGACCAATGTCCTGCCTGACATTTGGCCTCGGGAGGGCTAGCGTTCAGTCATGGCACTCGCCCGGGTCCGTGGTTGCGCCAGGCAAGCCCCCCAAGCCGCGCTGGCGGTAGGAGGGCCTGCTCGGCAAGCCGATGCCAGTCGCAGGCGAAACGGTCCACGTAAGGCGACTCTTCGTCGTCCGATCACGGTGCGGCTTAGAAGTAAGCCCTGCCCCGCCGGGAAGCGTCAGGAGCTTCCCGGGCCACGGGAGAAGAGCAGTAGTGGCCATCGAGGCCGCGAACCTCTCAGCAGGCGGATGTGGGGTCGAAGACCAGGTCGGCCGGGCGGGTGCTACAGACAATTTCACTACTGCTCATCAACGCCGTAGGGGGATCGAGATGGAAATCACCTTCAAAGGCAGGCACACCAGCGTTCCCGAGCGCTTCCGCAGGCACGCGAGCGTCAAGCTGGCCAAGCTCGAGAAGCTCGATCACAACGCGATCAGGATCGACGTCGAGGTATCCACCGAGCGCAACCCGAGGCAGGCCGACCGCAGCGAGCGGGTGGAGCTGACGGTCAGGTCGCGCGGGCCCGCAATCCGGGCGGAAGCGGCCGCCGACGACCGCTACGCAGCCCTTGACCTGGCGTTCGCCAAGCTCGAGGGCCGGCTGCGGAAGGCGGCCGAGCGGCGCAAGGTCCGCCGCGGTGACCTCACCGTCCGGTCCACCGACGCGCTCGCGGCGGTGGCCGCGGCCCCGGCCGAGGCCGCGGGCATGGCGGCCGAGGCGGCCGCGCTGGCCGACGTCGAGATCCCCGAGATCCCGGCGCCGGACGATGCGGCCAGGCTGAACGGCAACCCGGTCGGCCGCAAGGCCGGCGGCAAGGCGCCGGGCCGGGTGAGCAGCCGGGCGGGGGCGAAGGCGAGCCCGCGGGTGAACGGCCACCGGCGCCCGCAGGCGGTGGTGCCGCTGCCGGCCCTGCCCCCGGACGAGGGGCTGCCCGGCGCGGACGCGTTCGGCGACCCGGCCGGGGCGGAGGAGTCCGTCTCCGGGGTGCTGCGGATGGACATGGTCGGAGACGGCCCGCTGGTCGTCCGGGAGAAGTTCCACGCCTCCAACTCGATGACGATCGACCAGGCCCTGCTGGAGATGGAGCTGGTCGGGCACGACTTCTTCGCCTACCGTGACAGCCAGTGCGGCAAGTTCAGCGTCGTCTACCGGCGGCGCGGCTATGACTACGGCGTGATCCGCCTGGTCGAGCACTAGCCGGTGAAATGCAGTTGCGTGCCGCCCTGGCACTGCCAGGGCGGTACGCGTAGCTTTAGTGACATGTCCTATCCTGTGCGTGAACTGCGAACGCTGCGGAAGGAGTGGCCGTGACCGAACGGTCTATTGCGGCCAGGAAGAATGCACCCGGCGTCCCCGCGCCGGCCCCCGCGCCTTCCGCCTCGACGTCCCCCGGTGAAACCCGGGGCGGAGACGACTCGATCCGGGTGATGATCGCCGACGACCACGCGCTGTTCCGCCGTGGCCTGGAGATGGTGCTGCAGGGCGAGCCCGGCCTCGATCTCGTCGGCCAGGCCTCCGACGGCGCCGAGGCGGTGCACGTAGCCAGCGAGGTGGTGCCCGACGTGGTGCTGATGGACATCCGGATGCCGAAGATCACCGGCATCGAGGCCGCCCGCCAGATGAAGGAGGTCGCCCCGTCGGCCAAGATCATCATGCTGACGATCAGCGACGAGGAAGAGGACCTGTTCGAGGCGATCCGCGCGGGCGCGAGCGGTTACCTGCTCAAGGACATCCCGCTGGACGAGCTGGCCGACTCGGTGCGGGCGGTGCACGGCGGCCAGTCCCTCATCAACCCGTCGATGGCGGGCAAGCTGCTCACCGAGTTCGCCACCCTGGCCCGCCGGGACGCCGAGGACGAGCCGGCCAAGCACGCGCCCGCGCCCAAGCTGACCGACCGCGAGATGGAGGTGCTCCGGCTGGTGGCGCGCGGCATGAACAACCGCGACATCGCCAAGGAGCTGTTCATCTCGGAGAACACGGTCAAGAACCACGTGCGGAACATCCTCGAGAAGCTGCAGATCCACTCCCGGATGGAAGCGGTGATGATCGCGGTCCGCGAGAAGCTGATCGAGATCAGTTAGCCCTCGGCCGCCAGCGCCGCGGCCAGCGGCTGGGCCAGCGCAGTCGGCTGCACCCGTTCGGCGACGACGTTTGCGCAGCCGACCCACTGGGCGGCCTCGGTCAGCGCCCGCGCCATCGGCGCCACCGCCGACGGCCGGTCCAGGTAGACGTTGCGGCCGACGAGCGTGCGGCCGTCCCGGGCCGGGTCCACCCAGCCGGCGATCCGGCCGCCGGCCAGCAGCGGCATGGTGAAGTAGCCGCGCTCGCGCTTCTCCCTCGGCACGTACGGCTCGAACAGGTGCCGGTAGCCGAACATGCGCAGCGTCCGCTTGCGGTCCCAGATCAGTGAGTCGAACGGGGACACCAGGGTGGTGCGGTGGGTGCCCCGCCCGCCCGCGGACAGCCAGGCCAGCGCGTCCGGGTCGGCCCAGCCCGGCAGTGGCCGCTTGCCGCCGTGCACCGTCACCGGGGTCAGCCCGGCCGCCGCGGCGGCCGCGTCGAGCACCGGGCCGTCCCGTAGCTGCAGCCCGTACCCGTTGAGTCGCTGGTACTCCATGAAGTCGGCGTGGGTGGCCACCCCGAGCGCCCGCGCGACCGTGCCGACCAGGTGGGCCAGGCACTCGGCGTCGCCCGGCTCGCGGCCGAGCAGTGGCCCCGGGAGCACCCGCTCGGGCAGGTCGTAGATCCGCCGCCAGCCGGTCCGGCGCACGCAGACCGCGCGCCCGGTGTCCAGCAGCCACTCGGCCGCGATCTTCACCTCCGACCAGTCCCACCACGGCCCGCCCGCCTTGGCCCCGCCGAGCTGGGTCGCCGTCAGCGGCCCCTCGTCTCGCAGCCGGGCCAGGACCAGCTCGCAGGCGTCGGCGCGAGACCTTGTGCCAGCGCTGGCCGCGGGCGGCGATGGCCCGCCGCCGCCAGGCGTAGTAGGGCCAGTCGGCGACCGGCAGGATGCAGGCGGCGTGCGCCCAGTACTCGAACGTGGCGGGCGTCCCGCCGGGCCAGTAGGCCTGCTCCACCGCGGCCCGGCCGACCGGGCCGAGCCGGGCGTAGGCGACCAGCTCGTGCGACCGTGCGAGCACCGAGATGGTGTCGAGCTGGACGGCGCTGACCCGGCGCAGCATCCCGGCGACCCCGCCGCGCCGCCCGGCGGCGCCGAGGAACCCCTGCGCGTGCAGGGTGAGCCGCCGCACCTCGTCCGGGCTCAGCTCGAGGCCCGCCTTCGCAATCCCGTCACCGGCATCCCGAACGGGTGCCCCTGGCTCTCCCACCTTCATGACTGTAGCCGGGTGGCCGGACATTCCAGCCCGCGCTCATCCTCAGGCGCGAGCGTAACGCCGGGCGCACAGCGGCACGAAGATCACCAGAAGGACCACCAGCCAGCCCGCCGAGGCGAGGACGGGATGCAGCAGCGGCCAGGCCCCGTTGGCGGGCGTGGTCGGGTTGCCGAACAGCTCCCGCAGGGCGGCGGCGAGCGCGCTGACCGGGTTCCAGTCGGCGATGGCGCGCAGCCAGGCCGGCATCCCGGAGGTGGGGACGAAGACGTTGGACAGCATGGTCACCGGGAAGACGAGGATCGACGCCTGCCCGGCCGCCTCCTCGTTGCCGAGGACCAGCCCCAGGTACATGCCGATCCAGGTGGCGGCGAACTGGAAGGCCACCACCAGGGCGAGCGCGCCGAGCGCGTAACCCGCGCCGCGCTCGACCCGCCAGCCGACGGCCAGTCCGCACAGCCCCATCAGGACGAAGCTGCCAAGGCCGTAGATCGTGGTTGCCGCCGCCTGGCCGAACGGCACCGCCATCCGGGCGATCGGCAGTGACCGGAAGCGGTCCACCACGCCCCGGCTGCTGTCCCTGGCCATCGCGACCATGGCGGGCAGGATGTTGGCCGCGGTCGTCGCGAACAGGCCGGGAATGAGGAACTCCCGGTAATTCCCGCCCCCGGGCACCGCGATGGCGCTGCCGAAGATGTAGCCGAAGATGATCACCAGCACGACCGGCGCGCCGAGCGTCAGCGCGATCGCGCTCGGGTCGTGCCGCAGCCGGGCGAGCTGGCGCTCCGCGGCCGCGGCCCCGTCGGTAACCGCGCCGATCATGCCGCCCCCTCCGTTTCTGTTTCTGTTTCTGCCAGGAAGACCTCGTTCAGCGTGGGGCGCCGGATGCTCACGTCCTCGACCTCGACCCCGGCCGCGTCGAGCCGCCGGACGAGCTCGGGCAGGGTGACCGCGCCGGCCCGGATGGCCGCGGTCAGGCGGCGTGCCTCCTGGTCGACGTGCGGCTGGCTGCTCGTCAGGCCGCGCAGCACGTTCTCCGCCTTGATCAGGGCGCCGCCGGTGCCGCCGGTACCAGCGCCGTCGGCGAGCACTAGGTCCACCCGGCTGCCGAGTGAGTCCTTGAGGTCATCCGGGGTCCCCTGCGCGGTCACCCGGCCCGCGTCAATGATCACGATCTGCCCGGCGAGGCGGTCGGCCTCCTCCAGGTACTGCGTGCTCAGCAGCACCGTGGTGCCCTCTGCCGCCAGCGACCGCACGGCCGACCACATCTCGGACTGGCTGCGCGGGTCGAGGCCGGTGGTCGGCTCGTCGAGGAACAGCACGGCCGGCGTGACGATCAGGCTGGCTATCAGGTCCAGCCTGCGCCGCATCCCGCCGGACCACGTCTTGACCAGGCGGCCTCCCGCGCCTGCCAGCCCGAAGCGGTCGAGCAGTTCCGCGGCCCGGGCCCGGGCCCGGCGCCTGCCCAGGTGGTGCATCAGCCCGAGGATGAGCAGGTTCTCCCGGCCGGTGAGGTCGTCGTCGACGGCCGCGTGCTGTCCCGCCAGGCCGATGAGCCCGCGCACCTTCCCGGGCTCGCCGACCACGTCGTGCCCCATGACGCGGGCGGTGCCGCCATCGGGCCGCACCAGCGTGGCCAGCACGCGCACGGCGGTGGTCTTGCCCGCGCCGTTCGGGCCGAGCAGGGCGCAGACGCTGCCCGGGGGCACCGCCAGCTCCACCCCGCGCAGCGCCTGGACCCGGCCGAAGGACTTCCGCAGGTCCTCGGCCTCGATTGCCATCATGGAGTGCGCCTCCCGGTCGCCGGAAATTAATTAAGTACACAGTACTACGTATCATGTACTTAATTAAATCGAGGTGGCGACGAGCCGCTGACAGGGGAGGATTCAGGCGAGCACAGGGAGAGAGAACATGCCGACCGCTACGCCAGCCCCCGGGGTGACCCCGCCGTCGCCGCGTCGCCGCGGGCCGCGGCCACGGCACAGCCGCGAGGACGTGGTGCGGGCCGCGGTGGCGATTGCCGACAGCGACGGGCTGGAAGCAGTGACCTTCCGCGCTGTCGCTGCCCGCCTCGGGACGGGCGTGATGTCGCTGTACAACTACGTCCCGGACAAGCAGGCCCTGGTCTGCGAGATGACGGAGCAGGTGGGGGCCGAGCTCGAGCTGCCCGAGCCGACCGGCGACTGGCGGGCCGACATGCACCTGGTGGCGGGCAGGCAGCGCGATCTCGTGCACCGCCACCGCTGGCTGATCACGGCCCTGTCGCACCTGCAGCCGCTCGGCCCGGCCACCTTGGCCCTGCTCGAGTTCGCGCTCGGCGCGCTGGAGCCGGCCGGGCTGTCGGCGCGCGACCGGCTAGAAACGATCTCCCTGGTCAACGGATTCGTCCTGAACATCGTGCGGGCCGAACTTGACGCCCGCGCCGCCGCGGCCAGCCCGCAGCGGCAGGCCAGTCAGTTCGCGATGGTGCCGGAACTGCTCGCCACCGGCCGGTACCCGCGGTTCGCGGCTGCGATCGCGCAGGGCGGTGAGCCGGAGACGTTCGATCCGGCCGCCCATTTCGACCGGCTGCTCGACCGGATCCTGGACGGCCTGGTCCGCGCGTAGCCGGGGCCTCGCCGCCGGGCCGGAAACTTCCCGCGAATAACCGGCCCGGCGGCCAAACACATCGCCGTCGCGCGGGCTGTCACTAGTGGAAGCGCGGCGGCCGGGACCGGACGCCGCGGTGGCAGCAGAAAGCAGACGGGCAGGGCAACCGTGTCGCATATTTCTGTATTTTTCGCGATACTGATGGTAACGGCCAGATGCGTCGCGCTGGTCGTCTCCTGGTTCGTTGAGGCCGCGAGGGAACGGGCCCGCGCCCGCTCACTCGCGGCTCTCCTGGCAGCGGCAAGACCTGGCACGACCGTCATCGAACGGAACGCGGACGGCAGCCTGGTGGTCCTCTCCACCGCTGGCGGCCCTCGCGCGCCGCGCCCCGCTCCGGCAGGCGAGGACCGGAAGGACCGAGTGTGAACCCGCAGGGTTTCGACGAGTTCTACACGAAGACGTTCGCCCGGGTGCTGTCCGTCGTGATCATGGCTTCGGGCAGCCGGCTGGAGGCCGAGGACGCGGTACAGGACGGCTACCTCAGCGCCCTGCGCCGCTGGGAGCAGGTCGGCGGCTACCAGCAGCCGGACGCCTGGGTCATCAAGGTGGCGCTGCGCCGGCTGTGGCGCAGCCGGCGCGCGCACCAGCGCAAGGACCAGCCGCTCGAGCTGACCGTCCCGCCGCAGGCCGCCCCGGACGAGACCGCGCACGCCCGGGAGGTGCTGAGCGCGCTCGCGGGGCTGCCCGCCGACGTGCGGATCGCGATGATCACCTGCTCCGTGCTGGGGTGGACGCAGGCCGAGCTGGCGGAGGTTCTCGACGTGCCGCGCAATACGATCGCCAACCGCATCTTCCGTGGCCGGGCCATGCTCCGGGTGCAGCTCGGCCTGGCCGGGACGCTGGTCGGCGAGCAGGACGCGCTAGTCGCGGCGCCCCGGCGAGCGGAGTGGTCCGTCGTGCCGGACGACGACCCGGTGGACGGGCTGCTGCTGCAGGCGGAGCGCTGGCTGCGGGCCGCGGTCGAGGCCGAGCCGGAGACCGCGGAGTGGATCATGGAGCAGGTCACCCGGCAGGCGGCCGCGCCCCCGAGCCGGTGGCGGCACCCGGGCCGGACGGTCAGCCGCTGGCTGGGGGCGGCCGGCCGGGCCCAGCCGGGAGCGGCCAGGTGATCAGCGCGGCGCGAACGCTGCTCGCCTGCGCGCTGCTGGCGGGGGCATACCTGACGGTCCTGCTGGTCGCCTCGATCGACCTCGCCCTGGTGGTGCTGCCGCTACTGGCGGCCGTACTGCTGCACAAGAACTTCACGCCGTTCGTCACGCTGTTCGGCTCGGTCACCGCGACCGGGCTGATGTCGCTGTACTACGGCCTGCAGGTGCTGCGCCGGGTGGGGGAGCCGTGGGAGTCGGTCCGGCTCTCGGCGGCGGGCACCGAGCCGCTGCGCGCGATGATCGCCGAGATCGCGGCCGAGACCGGCACCGACCCGCCGTCGGACCTCAGGCTCACCGCGATCCCGAACGCCGGGGTGACCGAGCGGCCGCCGCTGTCCGGCCTGGGCGGCCCGCGCAGCCGGACCCTCTACCTCGGGCTGCCGCTGCTGGCCGGCCTGACGGTGACCGAGCTGCGGGCGGTGCTCAGCCACGAGACCGGGCACTACGCGGGCGGCCACACCCGGGCCGGCCGGATCGCGCACCGCGCGCTGGTCATGCTGGCCGGCCTGCGCGCGGCGATGCGCCTGCTGCGCACCGCCCAGCCGCGGCGCACGCCCCGGCTGCTGCGGCCGCTGGCGGTGGCGATCCAGCTCTGCCTCAGCGGGTACGCGGTCATCGGCTACGGGTTCTTCACCGGCTACGAGACGGTCTGCCGGCGGCTGTCCTTCGCCGTGCGCCGACGGCAGGAATTCGAGGCGGACGCGATCGCGGCCCGGGTGGTGGGCCCCCGGGAGCTCGCGGTGGCGCTGCGCCGCATCCACGTTCTCGCGGCCGCCTGGAGTGATTTCCGCGGCCGCTTCCTGGTGCCGATGCAGCAGGCGGGGTGCGCGCCGGACGACCCGTTCGACGAATTCGGCCAGCTGGTCGCGGCTGACGCCTACCAGGAGGTGCTGGCCAGGTTCGAGCGCGAGCAGCGGGAACGGCGGACGTCGGCCGACGGCACCCACCCGTGCCTGACCGACCGGCTGGCCCGGCTGGGCGCGGACGCCGGCGCCGGGACCCCAGGACGCCGGGGAGGGGGACCGCGCCGCCCGGCCGGCCGACCGCAGGAACGCGGCCGTGCTGCTGCCGGGGCTGCTCGACGGCCCGTTGTCGGCCCAGCTGGCGGCGACCCTGCGCCCGCCCGGCAGCCGGGCGGAGCCCCTGCTGTGGGACGAGTGCGTGAACCGGCTGGGGCAGGCACGGGCGGCCGCGCAGGCTGGCCGCCTGGCCCGGGAAGCCGTCGGCACCGACCGGGCGGCGCCCGCCGGCGTGCTGCGATCGGTCGCGGCCAGCCGCGGCGAGCTGGCGGCGGCGCTGGCCGGGCGGCCGGGCGCCGCGCGTTCCGGCCCCGGTACCGACTCCCTCGGCCTGCTGGCCGGCCACGTCTACGCGCTCATCGCGTTCACCATGGTCGCGGGCGGGCAGGCGCGCTGGCGGGCCGCGTGGGGCGGGGAGGCGGGGGCAACCGGACTCGAGCTGGTTTCCTGGGACGGCACCGACTTCGGCACCGAGCAGCTCGCCGCCCGGGCCGGCAGCTTCGTGGTCGACCCGACCGGGGCGAACGAGGGCTGGCTGCTGGATCACCTGCGCGGCCTCGGCATCGACCCGGGCGAGCCGGTCGACCTGTCCGGCGGCCGTAAGCTGGCCCCGGCGGCCGCCGCCGGTACCGCCGCCGGACCGGGGGACACCCTGGTCATCCGGCCGGTGAGCGAGCCCAGGGAGGTACGCAACGACCGGCTGCTGACCGGCACCCTGGCCGGGGTGATCGGGGTGATCGCGATCGCGGTGGGGGCGGGTGCCTCGGCCGGCCCCGCGGCCCCGTCCTACCAGCCTCCAGTGGCCAGCTTCGCCCTGGCGCCCGCGCCGGTACTGCCGAGCCTCCCCGATTACGACCCGGCCACGCTGCTGCCGCGGACGCTGCCGTCGGGCCTGCTCGCACCCGAGCCGCTGCCGTCGGACCTGCTGCCGGCGGTGCCCGCCGGCGGGATCACCGCCTGCCCGCCGCCGCTGCAGGGGGACAAGTGCATCACCATCAGCGTGGCCAGGGGCGACACGCTGAGCCAGCTAGCCTGCCGTTACGGGACCACGGTGGCGGCGCTTCAGCAGGTCAACCAGCTCGGCCAGTCAACCGGCATTTACGCCGGGGAGAAGCTGACGGTGCCGTTCCTGCCGGTCGGCCCGGCCGACTGCGGAACCTAGTACCAGTCGGTGTTCATCGCCTTGGAGAAGGCGAGGACCAGGCAGCCGACGATCGCGATGGCGGTGCCGATCCAGAACAGCACCCAGTTCGGCCCGGGGTCGGCGATCGGGAAGGCGATGCCGCCGATCACGAACCCGACGATGACGATCGACGTGCCCACCCAGGAGATCGGCCTGCCCGGGTTGTGCGACAGGTGCGCGGGGTCATACGCCAGGGTGCCGCCGGCGCCGGTACCCTCCACCGTGCCTGATGCCTGCTCGGCCACGACTCCTCCTTCAACCCTGGACCTGCCTATGCTGAGGTTGTCACGAAAATACCGCAACGGCTCCGGGACTCGGTAGCTGGCCCCCGTCTCGCCTACCATGGCAGGCGGAGCGTGTTCAGCCCGGGAACGACCGGGCCGCTTCCGCTCGTTGAGCGTGTACCCGTTTGCTAATACGTCCAGCTGAGAATTGCCTGCCGCAAGGAGCACGACGAGAAGTGCCTTCCATCCTAGACAGCATCCTCCGCGCTGGCGAAGGGAAGACCCTGCGCCAGCTCAAGCGGATCAGCGAGCAGATCAACTCCGTTGAGGACGACTTCGTCGCGATGAGCGACGCCGACCTGCGCGCGATGACCGATGAGTTCAAGCAGCGGCTGGCCGACGGCGAGACGCTCGACGACATCCTGCCGGAGGCATTCGCCACGGTCCGCGAGGCGGCACGGCGTACTCTCGGCCAGCGCGCGTTCGACGTCCAGCTAATGGGCGGCGCGGCGCTGCACCTGGGCAACATCGCCGAGATGCGCACCGGCGAGGGCAAGACGCTGACCGGCGTGTTCCCCGCCTACCTGAACGCGCTGGCCGGCCAGGGCGTGCACGTGGTCACCACCAACGACTACCTGGCCCGGCGTGACTCCGAGTGGATGGGGCGGGTGCACCGCTTCCTCGGCCTCGAGGTGGGCGTGATCCTGGCCGACATGACGCCGGCCGACCGCCAGCAGGCCTACGCGGCCGACGTCACCTACGGCACCAACAACGAGTTCGGCTTCGACTACCTGCGCGACAACATGGCCTGGTCGCTGGCGGAGTGCGTGCAGCGCGGCCATAACTTCGCGATCGTCGACGAGGTGGACTCGATCCTGGTCGACGAGGCCAGGACGCCGCTGATCATCTCCGGGCCGGCCGAGCAGAACTCCCGCTGGTACACCGAGTTCGCCAAGATCGCCCCCCGGCTGCGGCGCGGCGAGGACGGCGAGGGCGACTACGAGGTCGACGAGAAGAAGAAGACCGTCGGCATCCTCGAGTCGGGGGTGGAGAAGGTCGAGGACTGGCTGGGCATCGACAACCTGTACGAGCCGGCCAACACCCCGCTGGTGTCCTTCCTGAACAACTCGCTCAAGGCCAAGGAGCTGTTCAAGAAGGACAAGGACTACGTCGTGATGAACGGCGAGGTCCTCATCGTGGACGAGTTCACCGGCCGGATCCTGCACGGCCGCCGCTACAACGAGGGCATGCACCAGGCCATCGAGGCCAAGGAAGGCGTGCAGATCAAGGACGAGAACCAGACGTTCGCGACGATCACGCTGCAGAACTACTTCCGGCTGTACGACAAGCTCGGCGGGATGACCGGCACGGCGATGACCGAGGCCAACGAGTTCATGCAGATCTACAAGCTCGGCGTGGTGCCGATCCCGACCAACCGGCCGATGGTCCGCGCGGACGAGACCGACGTGATCTTCCAGACCGCTCAGGCCAAGTTCGACGCGGTGGTCGATGACATCGCCGAGCGGCACGAGGCCGGGCAGCCGGTCCTGGTCGGCACCGTCAGCGTGGAGAAGTCCGAGCTGCTGTCGGTGATGCTCAAGCGGCGCGGCATCCAGCACCACGTGCTGAACGCCAAGTACCACGAGCAGGAAGCGATGATCATCGCCCAGTCGGGCAGGCTCGGCGCGGTCACCGTGGCGACCAACATGGCCGGCCGTGGCACCGACATCATGCTCGGCGGCAACCCTGAGTTCATCGCCGACCTGGAGCTGCACCAGCGGGGCCTGTCCCCGGTGGACACGCCCGAGGACTACGAGGCGGCCTGGCCGGAGGCGGTGGCGAAGGCGAAGGCGGCCGTCGCGGCGGAGCACGAGCAGGTGGTGGAGGCGGGCGGCCTTTACGTGCTCGGCACCGAGCGGCACGAGTCGCGCCGCATCGACAACCAGCTACGCGGCCGCTCGGGCCGCCAGGGCGACCCGGGCCTGTCCCGGTTCTACCTGTCGCTCGAGGACGACCTGATGCGGATGTTCAACGCCGAGCGGGTCGCCGCCGTCATGGACCGGCTGCGCATCCCGGACGACGTGCCGGTGGAGAACTCGGTGGTGTCCCGGTCCATCCGGTCGGCGCAGACCCAGGTGGAGTCGCAGAACTTCGAGATCCGCAAGGACGTGCTGAAGTACGACGACGTGCTGAACCGGCAGCGCCAGGTGATCTATCGCGAGCGCCGCCGGGTGCTCGAGGGCGCGGACCTGCACGAGCAGGCCCGGTCGATGGTGGACGAGGTGATCGCCTCGTACGTGGCGGCGGCGACGGCGGACGGCTACCCCGAGGAATGGGACCTGGAGAAGCTGTGGCGGGCGTTCAAGCAGTTGTTCCCGATCACGCTGCCGATCGACCGGGTGATCGAGGAGGCGGGCGGTGACAAGTCAGGGCTGACCGCCGACCTGATCACCGAGCTGGTGCAGGAGAACGGGCAGGAAGCCTATGACCGCCGCGAGGAGCAGCTGACACCGGAGGTCATGCGCGAGTTCGAGCGACGGGTGGTGCTGTCGGTCCTCGACCAGAAGTGGCGTGAGCACCTGTACGAGATGGACTACCTCCGCGAGGGCATCGGGCTGCGGGCGATGGCGCAGCGCGACCCGCTGGTCGAGTACCAGCGGGAGGGCTTCGACATGTTCGCCGCGATGATGGACGGCATCAAGGAAGACTCGGTCGGGAACCTGTTCAACCTGCAGGTCGAGGTGCAGGAGAACCCGATCGTGGAGGAAGTCGGGGCCGGGGCCCAGCTCGCGTTCGGCGGCAGCCTGCCGGGTGTCGCCGGCGGCACGCCACCGCAGCAGGCTCCCGCCCAGCCGGCCGCGAGCCAGCCGCGGGCGGCCAGGCCGGCCCCGCCGCCCGCACCGGAGCCCGCCGCGCCGCCGGTCGCCTTCGGCCGTAAGCCGGGCGGCAGCGCCAAGTCCCGCGGCCGGCACGCGGCCGACGGGCGGGGGCACGCCACCGCGGCGGGCCGCGGCGAGGCCGCCGTCCGCAGCGGGGGCAGCGCCCAGGCAGAGGCGGCGGAGGTGGCGGATGACGTGCCCGCGGCGGGCCCGGGCGGTGCGGTGCTCCCGGCCAGCCTTGAGCCGCACCGGCCGGCCCAGCTGACTTACTCGGCGCCGAACGAGGACGGCGGCGTCGAGCTGCACGGCGATGCCGCGGGCGACCCGTATGCCAACGTCGGCCGGAATGACCTGTGCCCGTGCGGCTCCGGCCGCAAGTTCAAGCGCTGCCACGGCGGCCCGCGTCCGGCCTAGCGGCAATGCCGCTAGGCCAGGCGTTCCCCCCGCCGCGCGGGCGCCAGATTCTCCCAGGCGGCGGTATTATTGCGGAACTTTTTGGCAGTTTGGAAATAATTTGGCGTAATAGCCACAATTTATTTCCACTCTGAGCCATTGGCCTGCGGCTACTAGCCCGCCTCGATGTCGGTGCAAAGCCACTGCCCGGTCAGCTTGCCCGGCCGGCCGGGCCGGGCCGCGCCTGCGTCCGCTGCACCAGGTCGCTCGAGCCGGACGGCCAGCGCCCGCGCCCGTGCGCCGACGAGCACCACCATGGTCATCTCGATCACGTCGTGGCTCGGCCGAGCGGTCAGCACCCGCAGCACCCGCGGCCGGTGACCGTCGCTGAACAGCGGAAGCAGCCGGTGCAGTTGCATGGTGCCGCGTCTGGCCAGCAGGGGCAGGATCTGCTGGACCGGGCGGGCCCCGGTCAGCGTCTCCGCCAGCAGCAGCGCGAACTGCTGCGGCCACGACTGCTCCGGGGCCGGCGGCCGGGCGCGGGCGCCGGCCGGCTCGCCTGGCAGCGCGGCCAGCGACGCCAGCTCGGCCGCCCCGGCGCCCTCGGGCGACGGCCGGAGGTGGTCGGGCACCAGGGTGATCCCGATGCCGGCCAGCTCGCTGTCGGCTGGCTCCCCGGTCACGGCGGCTTGCGGCACGGACATGGCTTCCCCAAGGGCTAGACGAGACCTGCTGGCAACTGCTTGCTACGTCATACATACCCCCCGCCACCGACATTCCGGCCGCGGCCGTCCGCTGCGCGGGAACACAGTGCAGGGACACCCCGTGCGGGGGGAACGCGGGCGAACGCGGTGCGGGAAACAGCCCGCACCGAAATGTCAGTGGCTAGGCTTTGCGGGTGGCAAAGGCGGTGTCAGCAAAGGCGGCGGCAAAGGCCAAGGGCGCCCGGAAGGACGCGGGCGCGAGCAGGCCGGCCGCGGCGAGCAAGTCAGCCGCCGCGGCCGCCGCCAAGGGCAAGTCCTACCCGTTCACGGCCGACCCGGGCCGGGCCGCCAACATGCGGGGCAACCGCCGGGCCGACACCAAGCCCGAGCTGGCGCTGCGGACGGCGCTGCACGCCCTCGGCTACCGCTACCGCAAGGACTTCCGGGTCGACCTGCCAGCCCGCCGGGTCCGCCCGGACATCGCGTTCACCAGCCGCAAGGTGGCGGTGTTCGTCGACGGCTGTTTCTGGCACGCCTGCCCCGACCACGGCAGCAAGCCGAAGAGCAACGAGTGGTACTGGTCACCCAAGCTGGTCAGGAACGTGGAGCGGGACCGCGCCGCCGATGAGGCGCTGGCGCAGGCCGGCTGGACGGTGGTCCGGTTGTGGGAGCACGTGCCGCTGGGCGACGCGGTGGAGACGGTGATCGCGGCCGTCGGCACGCCGCGGCGCTAGCATTTCGGCCATGCGGGTCTATCTGCCGTCCACCCTGCCCAGCCTGGCCGACGTCCTCGTCAAGGGGGAGGCCGGGCCGCCGCCGCTGCGCGCGTTCGCGGTGACGCCCGCGTTGCGCGAGGCGTACGCCAGCGGTGATGACGAAGAGCTGGAGTACGTGGCCATGCTGGCGGCCGCCCGGCAGTCGCTGCGGCTGCTGGCAGCCGACCCGGCCGCGCCGCGCCGCCGGGTGGTGCTCGCGGCCGATGTCCCGGACGCCCACGTCGGCTGGCAGGCCTACGCCGACGACCCGGCCGCGGTGCTGGTCAGCGCGGCGGTGGGCATCGCCGTGATCGCCGCCGGGCACGTCGACGAGCCAGCCGCGGCGCCCGACGTGGCCGCCGCCGCGGACGCGGTGGCGGCGGCCGACGCCGGGGACGACGACGCCTCGTTCACCGTCGACTCGGCCGAGGCCCACGAGCTGGCCTGGTACGCCACGCAGGAGCTGCAGTACCTCTAGCGGTACCGGCAGCAGTACCGGCCCCGGCCGCGTTAGGGGCACCGCCAGGAGGGGAAGGTGCCCGGCATGGACGCCGTGACGCGGGTTCCCGTGCCCTACAACGAGCCGGTGAGGCAGTACCAGCCGGGCAGCGCGGACCGCGCCGCGATCGCCGCCCGGATCAAGGAACTGGCGGGGCAGCGCGCGGAGCTGACCATGACGATCGGCGGCCGGCCGGTCATGGGCTCGGGCGAGCGGCTGCCGGTGGTGCAGCCGCACAACTTCCGGCAGGTGCTCGGCGAGCTCGGCAACGCGACCGACGCCGACGTGGCGGCCGCGATCGCCGCCGCGGGCAAGGCCGCCCCGGCCTGGCGGGCGCTGCCGTTCGACGAGCGGGCCGCCGTCTTCCTGCGTGCGGCCGACCTGCTGGCCGGGCCGTGGCGGGCGACGCTGAACGCGGCGACCGTGCTCGGGCAGTCCAAGTCGGTGTTCCAGGCCGAGATCGACGCCGCCTGCGAGCTGATCGACTTCTGGCGCTACAACGTCGGCTACGCCCGGCAGCTGCTGGCCGAGCAGCCGGCCTCCGCCCCCGGCTCGTGGAACCGGATGGAGTACCGGCCGCTTGAGGGGTTCGTGCTGGCCATCACCCCGTTCAACTTCACCTCGATCGCCGGGAACCTGCCGACCGCGCCCGCGCTGCTCGGCAACGTGGTGGTGTGGAAGCCGTCGCCCACCCAGCAACTGGCCGCGCACTACACGATGGCGCTGCTGGAGGCGGCCGGGCTGCCGCCCGGCGTGATCAACATGGTGACCGGGGACGGCCAGGCGGTGTCCCGGGTGGCGCTGGCCGATCCGGGCCTGGCGGGCATCCACTTCACCGGGTCGACCGGCACCTTCCAGCACCTGTGGCGGACCGTCGGCCAGCACATCGACCGGTTCCGCGACTACCCGCGGCTGGTGGGCGAGACCGGCGGCAAGGACTTCGTGATCGTCCACCCCTCGGCCGAGCGCGCGTCCGTGGTCACCACGCTGGTCCGCGGCGCGTTCGAGTACCAGGGGCAGAAGTGCTCGGCCGCCTCCCGTGCCTACCTGCCCGCCTCGCTGTGGCCGGCGCTGCGGGACGAGCTGGCGGCGGCCACCGAGTCGGTCCGCTACGGCGACGTCGGCGAGGACCTGTCGCTGTTCGGCGGCGCGGTGATCGACGCTCGCGCCGCCGCCAAGCACCGGGGCGCGTTCGACCGGGCCAGGTCCAGGCCCTCGGTCAGCTTCCTGGCGGGCGGCCAGGTCGACGACCAGGACGGCTACTTCGTCCGGCCGACCGTGCTGGACTGCGCCGACCCGGGCGACGAGGTGTTCACCACCGAGTACTTCGGCCCGATCCTGGCCGTGCACGTCTACCAGGACGCGGATTACCCGGCGATGCTTGACCAGGCGGCCGACGTGGCACCGTACGCGCTGACCGGCTCGATCCTGGCCACCGACCGCACCGCGATCGCGCAGGCGGCGGACCGGCTGCGCTACAGCGCGGGCAACTTCTACGTCAACGACAAGCCGACCGGCGCGGTCGTCGGCCAGCAGCCGTTCGGCGGTGCCCGCGCCAGCGGCACCGACGACAAGGCCGGCTCGGTCTTCAACCTGATCCGCTGGGTATCGGCCCGCGCGATCAAGGAGACGTTCGTCCCGCCCACCGACTACCGCTACCCGCACATGGGCTAAGCGGTCGGCCTGACCCTGGTAGCGTCGTCCGCATATGTGCTGAATCTCCCGGGTGCGGAGGATGATATTCGCCGGCTGGTGCTGTGGAACGTTGACCTGACGCTGCTTGACGTCACCAAGGTCACCCGGGTGGCCTACGCCGAGGCGTTCGCCAAGGTCACCGGCCGCCCGCTGGTGCAGCTGCCGCAGATGGTCGGCATGACCGAGCCGGAGATCTTCTTCGACGCGCTCGGCCGCAACGGGGTCAGCCTGCGGGCCGACGGGGAGTCCGAGCGGCTGCTGGTCCCGTTCGGGGCTGAGTTCGCGAACAGCCTGGCGGCGCGCCGGGAGCAGCTCACCGCCCAGGGCGCCCTGCTGCCGGGGGCGGCCGAGGCGCTGGCGGCGGTGGCGGGGCTTGGCGGCGTGGTCCAGTCGGTGCTCACCGGGTCGAGCCGGCCCAACGCGGCCCTCAAGCTGCGCGCGTTCGGGCTTGACCGGCAACTGGACCTGTCCATCGGCGGCTTCGCCGGCTCGGACCCGTACCCCAAGGGCGCGCTGCTGCGCGCGACCAGGCTCCGGGCGGAGGAGAAGTACCAGGTGAGCTTCGCCGACAAGCTGACGGTGTACGTGGCGGACTCGCCGCGCGACGTCGAGGCGGCCAAGATGGGCGGTGCGCTGCCGGTCGGGGTCGCCTCCGGCCGCGCGTCAGCGGGCGAGCTGCGCGACTGCGGCGCCGACTTGGTGCTGCCCGACCTGATCGCCATCGCGCCGCTCGTCGCGCTGCTCGCCGGCCCGGCCTGAGCGGCCGCTGAGCGGCCGCTTGGCGGCCCGCCGGGAGCGGTTAACGGCCGGCCTGGCCCGCTGGGCGGTCCGGAAGTGCCCGCATGGCGCGCTGCTGGAACTAGTCTGTAACCAGGAGGGCATCAGGGCGCGTCTCGTGCGCCAGGTCAAGCGATGCGACGGTGATCCGGAACTCACACTAAGCGGCAAGGCCACGGAAATCCCGTGGTAGCTGCCGCGTGCCCGTGAGCACGGCTGGCACAGCGAGGTGCCGCCGGATTCGGCGAAGGAGTGGACAGGCAATGCCGGAAAGCGCGGCTGAGACCAGGCCGGCCTCGGACGACACCAGGGAGGAAGTGCTCGCCAAGGCGGCGGCGCTGTGGTCTGCGGGCGGTATCGCCCCGCCGCGGGAGCCCGCACCGCCCGGGGGGCTGGACCAGGCGGTCGGTGACCTGACCGGCTTCCTGATCGCGTACTACCGGCTGGTTGCGGTCGAGGACCTGATCGCGGCCGGCCCGGCCCGGCTGGCGGCCACCGCCGCCCGGCACGCGGCCCTCGGCGCCTCCCGCCCGCAGGGCCGGCCCGCCGTCAGTGTCGGTGCCGCCGATGTTTCGCTGACCGCGGCGGGGGCGGTGGTGGACATCGTCACCGACGACATGCCGTACCTGGTCGACTCGGTCACGATGGAGCTCAACCGGCACCACGCCGACGTCCGCCTCATCGTCCACCCGCTGCTCACAGTGCACCGGGACGTGGCCGGCGGCGCGCACGGCACCGGCGAGACGGTCGACGGCGCCGCGGCCACCGAGGACGCGGACGCGGTGCGCGAGTCGTGGATCCACGTCGAGCTCGGCTTCGTCGACGACCCGGGCCTGGCTGGCCGAGGACCTGCGCCGGGTGCTCGATGACCTGCGCGGCGCGATGGAGGACCAGCGGCGGATGCGGTCTGCCGCCCGCGACCTGGTGGAGCGGCTGGCCGACGCCGGCGGCCCGGCCGAGGCGGAGGCGAGCGAGCTGCTCGCCTGGCTGTCCGCGGGGCACTTCACCTTCCTCGGCTACCGCGCCTACAACCTGGAGCAGGACGCGGGCCAGCCGGCGCTGAAGCCGGTGGCCGGCACCGGCCTCGGCATCCTGCGCCATGACGGCGCCGAGGACTCGTTCGCGATCACCCCGCCAGGCGGCCGGGGGCACCGGGCCCGGCTGCTGGTGCTGGCCAAGTCGTCCACCAAGTCAACCGTCTACCGGCCCGCCTACCTGGACTACGTCGCGGTCCGCCGGCTCAGCCCGGTGACCGGTGAGGTGGACGGCGAGTACCGCTTCCTCGGCCTCTACGCGCAGGCGGCGTACACCGAGTCGGTGACCCGCATCCCGGTGCTGCGGCAGAAGGTCGACCGGATGCTCGCCATCGCGGGCGTGCCCGCCGACAGCCACGACGGCAAGGCCCTCATCGAGATCCTGGAGGGGTTCCCGCGCGAGGAACTGTTCGAGATCAGCGCCGAGCGGCTGGCTCCGATCGCGCTGGCGGTGCTCGGCCTGGCCGAGCGCAAGCAGGTGCGCCTGTTCCTGCGCCCCGACCACTACGGGCGCTACGTGTCCTGCCTGGTGTACCTGCCGCGCGACCGCTACACCACCCAGGTGCGGCTGCGCGCGCAGGAGATCCTGCGCAGCGCGCTGGGCGGATCGGCGGTCGACTACAGCGCGATGGTGGGCAACTCGGCTCTGGCCCGGCTGCACGTGGTGGTGCACGCCGAGCCGGGCCGCCCGCTGGCCGCGGTGGACCAGGCGGCCCTGCAGGCCAGCATCGCCGCCGCGGTCCGGTCCTGGGACGACGACCTGGTCGCCGAGGCGGAGCGCCAGCTCGGCTCCGCGCACGCCCTGGCTGCGGTGGCGCCCAGCGCCGACGGTATTCCGGAGAACTACAAGGCGGACACGTCGCCCGCCGCCGCGGTCGCCGACCTGGCGGTGGTGCAGCGGCTGCGCGAGGAGTCGGCGCCGTTCGCCATCCGCCTTTCCATCAGTCCGAACGAGTGCTGGCGGCTCCGGGTCTTCCGGCTGTCACCGCTCACGCTGTCGGACGTGCTGCCGCAGCTGCAGCACATGGGGCTCGAGGTGCTCGACGAGCACCCGTACGAGTTCGGCGGCGGCCCGCAACCGTTCTGGATCTATAACTTCGGTATCCGCGGGCGGGAGCGGCCGCTGACCGCGGCCGAGGCGGAGACGGTGCGGGCGGGCTTCGAGTCGGCGCTGACCGCGCTGTGGCAGGGGCACACCGAGGACGACGACTTCAACGGGCTGGTGCTCGACGCGGGGCTGGCCTGGCGGCAGGTGACGGTGCTGCGCGCGTACGCGCGGTACCTGCGGCAGGCGGGCATCCAGTTCAGCCAGAGCTACCTGCAGCGGGTGCTGCGGGCCAACCCGGCGATCACCCGGTTGCTGGTCCGGCTGTTCGAGTCGCGGTTCGACCCGGGGCTGCAGCCGGGAGCCGAGGAGCGCTGCACGGCCATCACCGAGGAGCTGCGGGGGGCGCTTGACGAGGTGGTCAGCCTTGACCACGACCGCATCCTGCGCTCCTACCTGGCCCTCATCGAGGCCACCCTGCGCACGAACTACTTTCAGGCCGCCGACGACGGCCAGCACCCGCCGTACCTGGTGTTCAAGCTGGCCTCCGAGCGGGTGCCGGTGGTGCCCGCGCCGCGGCCGAAGTTCGAGATCTTCGTCTACTCGCCCCGGCTGGAGGCGGTGCACCTGCGGTTCGGCGCGGTGGCCCGGGGCGGCCTGCGCTGGTCGGAGCGGCCGGAGGACTTCCGCACCGAGGTGCTCGGCCTGGTCAAGGCGCAGGAGGTGAAGAACGCGGTCATCGTGCCGTCCGGCGCCAAGGGCGGCTTCGTCTGCAAGCGGCTGCCCGACCCGGGTGACCGGGACGCGTACCAGGCCGAGGTGCTTGCCTGCTACCGGACCTTCATCAGCGCGATGCTCGACGTCACCGACAACATCGCCGGCGACGACGTGGTGCCGCCGCCCCGGGTGGTCCGGCTTGACGGCGACGACCCGTACCTGGTGGTCGCGGCGGACAAGGGCACCGCGAGCTTCTCCGACGTCGCCAACGAGATCGCCGGGCGGTACGGCTACTGGCTGGGCGACGCGTTCGCCTCGGGCGGCTCAGCGGGCTACGACCACAAGAAGATGGGCATCACCGCCCGCGGCGCCTGGGAGTCGGTCCGCTGGCACTTCGCGGCGCTCGGGCTGAACCCGGACACCGACGAGTTCACCGTGGCCGGCGTGGGCGACATGTCCGGCGACGTGTTCGGCAACGGGATGCTGCTGTCCAGGCACCTGAAGCTGGTGGCCGCGTTCGACCACCGGCACGTGTTCGTCGACCCGGACCCGGACCCGGCCGCCAGCTTCGCCGAGCGGGAGCGGCTGTTCGGGCTGCCCCGCTCGTCGTGGGCGGACTACGACACCCGGCTGGTCTCCGCGGGCGGCGGCGTGTGGCCGCGGTCGGCCAAGTCGGTTCCGGTGTCGGCGCAGGCCCGTTCCGCGCTCGGGCTGGAGGCGGCGGTCACCGCGCTGTCACCGGACGAGCTGATCGCGGCGATCTTGCGCGCCCCGGTGGACCTGCTGTGGAACGGCGGCATCGGCACCTACGTGAAGGCGTCGGGCGAGGCTCACGCCGACGCGGGGGACCGGGCCAACGACGCCGTGCGGGCGGATGCCACCGAGCTGCGCGCCCGGGTGGTGGCCGAGGGCGGCAACCTCGGGCTCACCCAGGCCGCGCGGATCGAGTACGCCCTCGGCGGCGGCCTGGTGAACACCGACTTCATCGACAACTCGGCCGGCGTGGACACCTCCGACCACGAGGTCAACATCAAGATCCTGCTGGCCGGCACCGAGACGCTGGACCGGAACCAGCTCCTGCACGCGATGACGGACGAGGTCGCCGCGCACGTGCTGCGGCACAACGACGGCCAGAACATGGCGCTGGCGGCGGGCCGTTACCAGGCACCCCGGCTGCTGCACGTGCACGCCCGCTACCTGCGGGCGCTGCTGCGCGACAACCGGGTGTCGCTGGAAACCGACGGGCTGCCGGACGAGAAGGAGATCGCGGCCAGGCGGTCGGCCGGGACCGGCCTGACCACGCCCGAGCTGGCGGTGCTGCTCGCGCACACCAAGATCGCGGCCGGTCAGCAGGTCCTCGCGTCCGACCTGCCGGACGACCCCTACCTGCGGTCCACGCTGGCGGGTTACTTCCCGGCGCCGCTGCGGGAGCGGTTCGCCGGCCAGCTCGGCGCGCACCGGCTGCGCCGGGAGATCATCACCACCTCGGTCATCAACGAGATGGTGGACACCGGCGGGTCCACGTTCCTGTTCCGGCTGGGCGAGGAGACCGGGATGGAGGTGCCCGACATCACCCGCGCCTGGCTGGTGGCGGGCGAGGTGTTCGGCATGCGGACGTTCTGGCAGCAGGTGGAGGCGCTGGCGGGCACGGTCGAGGTAGACGCGAGGATCGCGGTCGTCCTCGAGGCGCGCAAGCTGGTGGAGCGGGCGACCCGCTGGCTGCTGATGAACCGGCGGCCGCCGTTCGGCATCGCCGAGACCGTCAGCTTCCTGTCGGCCGGCGTCAGCACCGTCCGGTCCGCCATCCCCAAGCTGCTGTCCGGCCGTGACCTGGCGGGCTTCGAGGAGCGGCGGGCCGCCTTCACCAGCCAGGGCATCCCGGCCGGGCTGGCCGACGAGGTGGCCGCGATGGTGCCCTCGTACTCCGCGTTCGACATCGTGACCAGTGCCGCCGCCGCCGAGCACGGCGTCGAGGAGACCACCGCGGTGTACTTCGCGCTGGCCGAGCGGCTGCAGCTCGGACGGCTGCGTGACCTGATCACCGCGCTGCCGCGCGACGACCGCTGGTCGTCGGCCGCCCGGTCGGCCCTGCGCGACGACCTCTACGCTGCCCATGCCGCGCTGACCAGGGATGTCCTGGCGGTCGGCGGGCCGGCGGCGGGCGCTACCGAGCGGGTGGCCGCCTGGGAGGGGCGGAACGCGGCGGCGGTGTCCCGGGCGGCGGCGACGCTAGCCGAGATCTGGGAGAGCAACCGCTTCACCTTCACCACCATGTCGGTGGCCGTCCGCGTGATCAAGAGCCTGGTAGCCCCCGGCTCCTAACCCCGCCCGCCCCGCGCACCCCACCGCGCCGCATACCCCACCCCGCGTACCCACCGCCCCGACGGCCCCTGCCGCTCCACCCGCCATGCCAATCCCAACCCCACCCACCTGGCCAGCAACGACCCGCCCATAACCCAAGGCCGTTAACGCAGGCTGCCGACGAGCAGCCGGATGCCAGATTCCCTCAGGTAGCCGTATTATTACGGAACTTTTTGGCAGTATGGAAATAATTTGTTGTCATAGCACTAACTTATTTCCACTCTGAACCATTGGCCTGTGGCTACGTGACCAGAGTGGCGCCGGTGGCGCTGCCCGCAGGCGGCGGTGCCCGCTAACTGGTTAGGTGGCGGCGGCGGTGGTGCGGATGGGGCCGACGGCGATCACCCGGACCTTGCCGTGGCCAGCGGGCGGGTCGACGGCGGCGAAGGAAAGGGCCTGCCGTGACTGGAGCTCTACCAGTGGCGCAGGCTGCCCTTGGGGCAGCAGGGGGCGCAGGCTGGCCGGCACCGGGATCTCGGGACCGGAGCGGACGGGATCGTCCTGGCCGATCACGCCGGGCACCGCGACGGTCTCGACGAGGGTCATCGCGTAGCAGGCGAGCGCGCCCCCGCCTGCGGTGCGCAGCGCGATCAGCGGGAGGCCGGAGCCGTCGAGCGCCCACTGGTAGGTGTCGCCGGGCGGCGGGCGCAAGCCGTCGGCATGGTCGCGCGCCGCGGCGAACAGGCCGGTGGTGAGCGGCCCGCTGGCCACCGCCCGCGCCGCCGGGCTGGCGGGGCCGTCATCGACCACGGCCGCCTGCAGGGCGCCGACCGAGGCGAGCGGGGCGAGCAATCCGGGTGCGGACGGCGGCAGTACCGGGACACGGCCGTCGCGGCCGACCGCCAGCGCCGGCACCGCCACGCCCGGCGGCTGCCGCAAGGCGGCGGCCAGCAGCCACTGCGCGTCCGGGCCGGCCTGCTCGAACAGCAGCAGGGCAGGGCCGCCGGGCGGCAGCCTGACCCGGCCGGCCGGGCGAGGCCGGCTGGCGGCCGTTCGTCGCGCTGGCGGCCGTGACGAAGAAGCGCGGGTAGCCGGGGCTGTCGGTGAGGTAGAACGCGGTCGCCTGGTAGGAGGGCGGGCGGCCGGCGGACGCGGCCGCGAGGTAGCCGTCGAACGCCCGGCGAGCCTCAGCCTGGGAAAGGGCGGGCACGGCCCTGCCCGAAGCGGGGCCGGCTGGCGGGGCGGCGCAACCTGCGGCGGCCAGGACGGCAGCCACGGCGATTACCGATCGTATCCCGATGCTCACGAGGGTGCACGATACCGACGGCGAACGGGAGCCGGCCGGGTCTCCGTCGACTCCGTCCGCCGATTGGCGAGAAGATCCTTAGCAGAGCTAATATATTACCGTGTCGGCAACTAAAGAGAGCAGGGGGCTCCACCCCGGGCAGGTCGTCTCGTCCCTGCGGCACCGGAACTACCGGCTGTTCTTCTTCGGCCAGCTGATCTCGGTGATGGGCACCTGGATGCAGACCGTGGCCCAGTCCTTCCTGGTCCTCGACCTCACCCACAGCGGGACCGACCTGGGTCTCGCCACCGCGGCCAGGTTCCTGCCGATCCTGCTGTTCGGCCCGATGGGCGGCCTGTTCGCGGACCGGCGGGACAAGCGGCGGATCCTGTACGTCACCCAGGCGCTGTCGGGGGCGCTGGCCGGGGTGTTCGCGCTGCTGACCGGCACTCACCTCATCCAGATGTGGTCGGTCTACCTGCTGGCGGTGGCGCTCGGCCTCGTCAACGTGTTCGACAACCCGGCCCGGCAGAGTTTTATCGCCGAGATGGTCCCGTCCGAGGACCTGCCCAACGCCGTCACCCTCAACTCGGTGTCGATGAACCTGGCCCGGGTGTTCGGCGCGGCGGCGGGCGGGGTGCTGGTCGACGCGCTCGGCCTCGCCCTGTGCTTCGCGCTCAACGCGGTCTCGTTCGTCGCGGTGCTGGCGTCGCTGGCCGCGATGAGCGCATCCCTGCTGTTCCCGGCCAAGCCGGTGCGGCGGATGCCCGGTCAGCTGCGGGCGGGGCTGCGCTACGTCAGGGATACCCCGCTGCTGCTCGTCCCGTTGCTGATGATCTTGCTGGTGGGCACGCTGGCCTGGGAGTTCAACGTGACGCTGCCGCTGATGGCGAGCAACGTGTTCGGCGGCGGGGCCGGCGCGTACGGCATCATGGCGTCGGTCATGGGCGCCGGGGCGGTGGCGGGCGGGCTGATCACCGCCGCCCGGTCCAGGCCGCGGGCGCGCTCGCTCTGCCTGGCCGCCATCGGCTGGGGCTTCGCGATCACGGTGGCGGCGGTCGCGCCGACGATGCCGTTCGAGCTGGCCGCCCTGGTCTTCGTCGGCTACGGCAGCATCACCTTCAACTCGTACGCCAAGACCACCCTGCAACTGGCGGCGGAGCCCGCCATGCGCGGCCGGGTGATGGCGCTGTGGTTCCTCGCCTGGCAGGGATCGACCCCGATCGGCGGCCCGCTGGTCGGCTGGATCGCGCAGGAAGCGGGCGCCCGCTGGTCGCTGGTCGCGGGCGGGGTGCCCACCGTCGCCTGCGGGCTGCTCGCCCTCCCGGTGCTGGCCGGCATCGACCGGAAGGCCCGCGGCGCTCTTCCGGCGGACGGGGTTCCGCAGGCTGACGGGGCTGGTCAGGAGGGCCGGCCGTCGACCGGGACGCCCGCGCCGTCCGCCGCTGACGCCTCCTAAATACGCTGACGGGCGCGTATTCGCGTAGGCTTTCCGGCATGGCAGCTACCGATCCCGCCGATGAGATATCGGAACTGTCGTCCAAGCTCGACACGATCGAGGCCGTCGTCGATCCTGAGGCGATGCGCACCGAGGTCACCGACCTGCGCGAGCAGGCGGCCGACCCGTCACTCTGGGAAGACCAGGCACGCGCCCAGGAGGTCACCCGGCGGCTCTCCTTCCTCGAGGGGGAGCTTGGCCGGATGGACGGCCTGCGGCAGCGGCTCGCTGACATCAGCGTGCTGTACGAGCTGGCCGACGACGAGCACGACGAGGACACCAGGGACGAGGCGGCGGCCGAGCTCGCCGGGGTGCGCAAGGACATGGACATCCTCGAGGTGCGTACCCTGCTGAACGGCGAGTACGACGCGCGCGAGGCGCTGATCTCGATCAACTCGCAGGCGGGGGGCGCCGACGCGGAGGACTTCGCCGGGAACCTGCAGCGGATGTACCTGCGCTGGGCCGAGCGGCACAAGTACCCGACCGAGGTCTACGACGTCTCCTACGGCGAGGCGGGCATCAAGTCCACCACGTTCGCGGTGAAGGCGCCGTACGCCTACGGGACGCTGCGCGGCGAGCAGGGCACGCACCGGATGGTGCGCATCTCCAAGTACGACAACCAGGGCCGCCGCCAGACCAGCTTCGCCGGGGTGGACGTGGTGCCGGTGGTGGCGCAGACCGACCACGTGGACATCCCCGACGATGAGATCCGGGTGGACGTGTTCCGCTCGTCCGGGCCCGGCGGCCAGGGCGTCAACACCACCGACTCAGCCGTGCGGATCACCCACCTGCCCACCGGCATCGTGGTCTCCTGCCAGAACGAGCGGTCGCAGATCCAGAACAAGGCCTCCGCGATGGCGGTGCTGCAGGCCAAGCTGCTCGAGCGGCGCCGTGAGGAAGAGGCGAGCGAGCTGGCCGCGCTCAAGGGCGACGGCGGCCGGGCCTGGGGATCGCAGATCCGCAACTACGTCCTCTACCCCTACCAGATGGTGAAGGACCAGCGCACCGGCTACGAGACCTCCCAGGCCGAGTCGGTGCTCGACGGTGAGATCGATGAGTTCATCGACGCCGAGGTCCGCTGGCTGCGGCGCTCCGAGCGGGAAGCCGAGTAGCGGCCGCGCTACGGCACTACGTGGGCCGCGATCAGCAGGCCGAGAAGCAGCAGCAGGGCTACCGCGACCAGGAGCTGCGGGCTGACCACGGGACCGTGGTGGTGCACCTCGGCCCGGGCCGCGCGGCAGACAGGGCAGCGGCCCTCGACCACCGGGCCGGCACAGTGCGCGCAGATCAGATGCTCGCAGCTCATCTCGAACCCCTTCCGGTCGGTGCCCCCGCGCACTTGGCGTGATCTGGAGCCTTGGCAGCTAGTTTTCTCCTAGACTGTTCCCTGGCTAAGCCAGGTTACCCGCAAGTTGCCCAGCTAAGCCTGTTTTACCCCGTGCCACGGCCGGGCAGGCGCGACCTGCGTTTTCCGGCCTAGGCATGCCAGTCCTTGAAAGAGGGCCGGTCCTTCCTCGAGAGATCCTGTGATGGTCCCGTGATCGAGTTTCAGAACGTCACCAAGATCTACCCGAATCAGAATCGGGCCGCGCTAGAGAACGTCGACATGACGATCAACAAGGGAGAGTTCGTCTTCCTGGTCGGTCCGTCCGGATCGGGTAAGTCCTCGTTCCTGCGGCTGATTCTCCGCGAGGAGCGGCCCAACGACGGCCGGATCCTCGTGGCCGGCAACGACCTGGCCCGGCTCACCAACTGGAAGGTTCCGGCGCTCCGGCGCAAGATCGGCTGCGTTTTCCAGGATTTCCGCCTGCTGCCGAACAAGACTGTCGAGCAGAACGTCGCGTTCGCGCTCGAGGTGATCGGCAAGCCGCGCCGGTTCATCAAGCGGGTGGTGCCCGAGGTGCTCGACCTGGTGGGCCTGGAAGGCAAGCACGACCGGATGCCGGACGAGCTGTCAGGCGGCGAGCAGCAGCGGGTCGCGATGGCCCGCGCGTTCGTCAACCGCCCGATGATCCTGCTGGCCGACGAGCCGACCGGGAACATCGACCCGGCCACCTCGATCGGCATCATGAAGGTCCTCGACCGGATTAACCGGACCGGGACGACGGTCGTCATGGCGACTCACGACGCCGCGATCGTCGACTCGATGCGCAAGCGCGTCATCGAGCTTGAGTACGGCAAGGTGGTCCGCGACCAGAACCGCGGCGTCTACGGCCAGAACTACTAGCCGCGGCCTATTACCACCTGCTTACCGGGTGCCTGGTCACCGGGCACATGACTTACCAGGGATGAGATAAGGCCAGTATGCGTTCAAACTTCGTGTTCCAGGAGATCTGGGTCGGACTGCGCCGCAACCTCACCATGACCGTCGCGCTGGTCGTGGTGGTGGCGATCAGCCTGTCGCTGCTTGGCACCGGACTGCTGTTCGTCAAGCAGGTGAACAGCACGCGCTCGTACTGGCAGAGCAAGGTGGAGATCTCGGTCTACCTGTGCTACTCGGCCAGCGCCAACCCGAACTGCCACGGGGCGGTGACCGCGGCCCAGACGCAGACCCTCGAGCAGCGGCTGCAGGCCATGCCGCAGGTCCAGAACGTCGCCTACGTCTCCCAGGCGCAGGCGTGGACCCTGTACAAGCAGGCGTTCTCCAACGACCAGTCCTACGTGTCGATGCTCAAGGAGACGGACATGCCGCCGTCCCTTGAGGTCAAGCTGCGCAACCCGTCGGCCGACTACAACATCGTGGCCAGCGCGGTCACCGGCGCGCAGGGCGTGGACTCGGTCATCGACGAGATGAACATCCTCGACAAGTTCTACCGGCTACTCGACGGACTGCGGAACGCGGTTGTCGTCGTGGCGCTCATCCTGGTGGTGGCGGCGGTGCTGCTTGTTGCCAACACCATCCGATTGTCGGCCTTCAACCGGCGCCGGGAGACCGGCATCATGCGGCTGGTGGGGGCGTCCAACTTCTACATCCAGCTCCCGTTCCTGCTCGAGGGCGTGATCGCCGGCCTGCTCGGCTGGGTGCTGGCGGCGCTGCTGCTCGTCGGGGTGAAGTCGTTCCTGCTGAACAACCTGCAGCAGTACTTCAACTACAACGTCGGGCTGTCCGCGGCCGACCTGATCGAGGTCATCTTGCTGGCGATGGTGATCGGCGTGCTGCTGTGCGGCGTGACCTCGTTCCTGACGCTGCGCCGGTACCTTCGGGTCTAGGCGCCGGGCCGGGCAAGGCCGCGGCGCACCCCGGAGTGTCCCGGGGTCCTTTGCCCGGTCGCCGGAGTAGCCTGAAAAGGGCGCGACAGGAGAAACGTGGCACGCGAGCAGGGCAACAAGGTCATCGCCTCGAACCGGCGGGCCAGGCACGATTACGCCATCGACGACACGATCGAGGCCGGGATCGCGCTCACCGGTACCGAGGTGAAATCACTGCGCGCCGGCCGCGCGTCACTAGCTGATGGGTTCGCACTGGTCTCGGACGGGGAAGTCTGGCTGCATAACGTTCATATCCCGGAGTACACACAGGGGACGTGGACGAACCATCTGCCCAGAAGGACCAGGAAGCTCCTGCTGCACCGGAAGGAGATCGAGCGACTGGTCCGTAAGGCGTCGGAGCAGGGCCTGACGCTCATCCCGCTGTCCTTGTACTTCAAGGACGGCAAAGTCAAGGTGGAGCTCGCACTTGCCCGCGGTAAACGGACTTACGATAAGAGGCAGGACCTGGCCAAGCGCGACGCGGCCAGGGAGGTTGAGCGTGCCCTGCGGCGACGACGGTGACTCCGGAGGCGGAAGGTGACTGCGCGCTCACGTGAACGGGGCAGCCACGCCGGCCGGCCCCGCAGCCCTGGACTGCCGTTCAACGTGCCCGGGCTGTCCGGCCTTGGGACGCTCGGCTCAGCCAGGAACGGCGCCCGTGCGACCGCCCCGAACGCCATGGCCGGGCCGGCCGACACCGCCGCGCCCTACGCGTCCGACGTCCCGGTGCTGCCCGCACCGGGCCCCGCGGTCTACCTGCCCACCCCGGACGGGGCCCAGCGCGCCGCCGGCGCCCAGCCGGCCGTCCCGCCCGTCGCCCCGCCCCCCCGCAGCCGCCCCCGGCGGCACCGCAAGCCGCCCGAGCGGCGGTTCCTCGGGTCCGGGAAGCTCCGGCTGGCCGCGGCGGTAGTGGTGGTCGCGGGCGTGCTCGCGGCCGGCTTCGCGAACGGCTTCGGCAGCGAGGCGTCGGCGGCGCCGACGGTGCAGGCCTTCCTGCTCGACTGGCAGCAGGGACGGTACGCCGCCGCCGCTGCCCTCACCGACGGCGGCCAGCAGGTAAGCACCCAGCTCGCGGCGTCCTACGCCGACCTTGACGCGAGCAACGCGTTCTTCGCCCTTGACCACGTGACCCAGCACAGCGGCACCGCGGTCGCCACCTTCCGGGCGACCGTGAACCTGGCGCAGGCGGGCAAGCAGTGGACCTACACCGGGAAGTTCGGGCTGACCGCGCAGGGCGGCCACTGGGTGGTCAACTGGACGCCCGCGGTGATCAACCCGGGGCTGGCGGCCGGCCAGCGGCTAGCCGTGGTGACCTCGTTCGCGCCCCGGGCCGCGGTTGAGGACGCGGCCGGCCAGCCGCTGCTCAGCGAGTCGACCGACTACCGGATCGGCGTCTACCCGGGCAAGCTGAAAAACCAGGCGGCGACGGCGGACGACTTCAGCGACCGCACCGGGCTGGACAGCCAGCAGGTGCTCGGCCAGATTCAGGCCGCGCCGCCCGGTGTGTTCCTGCCGCTGCTGACACTTGACCCGGCCGGCTACCGCGCGCTGTGGCCGAAGCTGGACAAGGTGGCCGGGCTCGAGGCCAAGCAGCAGAGCGAGCGGCTGTTCGCCTCCTCCGCCCAGGAGGTGGTCGGCTCGGTCGGCACCGAGAACTCCGCCCAGCTACGCGACGAGGGCGCGGCTTACCAGCCGGGCATGACCGTCGGGCAGACCGGGCTCGAGCAGGTCTACCAGGACCAGCTGGTGGGCACGCCGACCACCTCGGTGGTGGTGGTGAACGCGGCCGGCCGCAGCGTGCAGACGCTGTGGAGCTCACGCGACGGGCAGCCGGGGACCCCGGTCAGGACCACGCTCGACGCCAAGACGCAGGACGCCGCCGTGGACGCCCTGGCCGGGCAGGCCAGCTCGGCCGAGATCGTGGCGGTCGACACCGGCACCGGGGCGATCCGCGCGCTGGCGACCCACAAGGCGGGCAGCGTGCTATTGCCGGCCGGCGGCGCGCTCAGCGCCAAGGTGGAGCCGGGCATGGCGCTCAGCATCGTGTCGGCGGCGGCGCTGCTGTCCACCGGGATCGGGCTTGACCACCCGCTGCCGTGCGAGCCGGTCGCCAACGTGGGCGGGGTGACGTTCACCTATCAGCCCGCCGCGTCGAGCACCGCCACCCTCGCCTCCGACTTCGCCGACGGCTGCGGCACCGCGTTCGCCAACATGTCCCGGACGCTCACCGCGCAGCAGCTCACCAGCGCGGAGCGGTCGTTCGGGATCGGCGCCCAGTGGCAGCTGCGGCTGCCCGCGTTCTCCGGCTCGGCCCCCGCGGTATCCGGCGAGGCCCAGGTGGCGGCGCAGGCGACCGGCACCGGCGGCGTGCTGATGAGCCCGCTCGGCATGGCCACGGTGGCGGCCGAGGTGGCGTCGGGGACCGGGCACACGCCCACGCTGCTGTCGACCGACTCGTCCGCCGCGCGCGCGCTGCCGCTTTCGGCCGCGCAGCTCAGTGAGCTGCGGCAGCTCATGCGGCTGGCGGTTACCAAGGGATCGGCCCGGGCGGCCGACCTGTCCGGCCCGCCCGTGTACGGCCAGGCGGGCGTGGTCCAGTCGGGCAAGCACTCCTACCTGAGCTGGTTCGTCGGCTACCGCGGCGGCCTGGCGGTGGCGGTGCTGCAGGCCGGCAGCAGCCCGTCGGCCGCGGCCGCCGCGCTGGCCGGGACCTTCCTCAAGGCAGCCGGCTGACGATCGATTGGCATCAAGCCGCCAACCTGTGGCACACTAGCCAGCGTGACGTCCGGCCTGATTATTATCAGCGGGCGCGTCGGCAGCTAGGGCAGTAAGTCCTAGTCGCGGTCAGCGGGTACCCGTTAGGCCACGATGCCGGCGCGCAGACCTCTCGCGTACTCGCGAGGGGTCTTTTTTGTTTCCGCAAGCACACTGTTGGCCCGGTCAGCACTCCTCGACACGGAGAAACGGAAGCGACGATGCTCGACGACCAGTTCCACGTCTACGACACCACCCTGCGCGACGGCGCGCAGCAGGAGGGGCTCAACCTCACGGTTGCCGACAAGCTGGTGATCGCCCGGCACCTGGACCGGCTGGGCGTCGGGTTCATCGAGGGCGGCTGGCCGGGCGCGATCCCGAAGGACACCGAGTTCTTCGGCCGCGCCCAGACCGAGCTTGACCTGCGGCATGCCACGCTGGCGGCGTTCGGCTCGACCCGCAAGGCGGGGGTCCGCGCGGCCGACGATCCCCAGGTGGCGGCACTCCGCGAGTCGCGCGCCCCGGTCGTCACGCTGGTTGCCAAGAGCCACCAGCGGCACGTGGAGCTGGCGCTGCGGACCACGCTGGCCGAGAACCTGGCGATGATCGCCGACACCGTGCGGCACCTGCGGGCCGAGGGGCAGCGGGTGTTCCTCGACGCCGAGCACTTCTTCGACGGCTACCGGTCGAACCCGGATTACGCGCTGGAATGCGTGCGGGCGGCGGCCGAGGCGGGCGCGGACGTGATCGCGCTGTGCGACACCAACGGCGGCATGATGCCGACCGAGCTTGGCGACATCGTCCGGCGGGTGGCCGAGGCGACCCAGGCCCGGCTCGGCGTCCACTGCCACGACGACACCGGCTGCGGCGTCGCCAACACGCTGGTCGCGGTGGAGGCGGGGGTGACCCACGTGCAGGGCACCGCCAACGGCTACGGCGAGCGCTCCGGCAACGCCAACCTGTTCAGCGTGGTGGCCGGGCTGCAGCTGAAGAAGGGGCAGCGGGTACTGGACGGAGAGGGCATCCAGGAGATGACCCGGATCGCGCACGCGATCAGCGAGGTCACCAACGTCACCCCGGACACCCACCAGCCCTATGTCGGGCTGTCCGCCTTCGCCCACAAGGCCGGGCTGCACGCGTCCGCGATCCGCGTTGACCCGATGCTCTACCAGCACATCGACCCCGCCGCGGTCGGCAATGACATGCGGATGCTGGTGTCCGACATGGCGGGCCGGGCGTCGGTCGAGCTGAAGGGGCGCGAGCTGGGCTTCGACCTGTCCGGTGACCAGGAGGTCATCGGCCGGGTCACCGACCGGGTCAAGGAGCTGGAGGCGAAGGGCTACTCGTTCGAGGCGGCCGACGCCAGCTTCGAGCTGCTGCTGCGCGATGAGCTGGCCGGGGAGCGCCGGCGGCACTTCACGGTGGAGTCCTGGCGGGTGATCGTGGAGCAGCGCGGGGACGGCACCGTGACCAGCGAGGCCACGGTCCGGCTGGAGGCCAAGGGCGAGCGCGTGGTCGCCGTCGGCGAGGGCAACGGCCCGGTGAACGCGCTCGACCGCGCGCTCCGCTCCGCCCTCGAGCAGACCTTCCCCGAGCTGGCCAGCCTCGAGCTGACCGACTACAAGGTGCGCATCCTCGAGGGCTCGGCCGGCACCAGCGCCATCACCCGGGTGCTCATCGAGTCGAGCGACGCCGAAGGCGGCTCCTGGTCCACCGTCGGCGTGGACGAGAACGTCATCTCGGCCTCCTGGCACGCGCTGGAAGAAGCGGTCAGCTACGGCCTGCTGCGGGCCGGCCGCGTCCCCGATTAGACATCCGCTGACCTACCCGGAAGCGGCGCCATCCCAGCCGCTTCCGGTCCGCCGTGCCCCGGTTAGCCCACAAGGCACCCCGGCTCACGGTGGCCGCTGCCGCCGCGCACCGCCCACAGGCACAGCGCGGCGGCAGCGCGGGCACCGCTCCAGCCGGCTGGCCCGCCAACGTGGATATTCCTGCACACCGGGTTGTGCAGGAATATCCACGTTGTTTCACGGAGGCCCGGATCGCGGACCCAGCGGACGATGGACGCCACGCCGCCGGCCCACCCCGCCGCCGGTTATCGTTACCTGGTGCGAAGTTCCGGGCGGGGCGGTGAGGCGGCCCGGGCGCGGCGCGCGGTGTCGGCCACCTTCCTGGTGATGGGCCTGACCGCCGGTGTGTGGAACGTCCGCATCCCGGCCGCGAAGGCACAGGCGCACCTGTCGGACGGCACGCTGGGCCTGGCGCTGTTCGCGGTTCCGGTCGGCCTGGTCCTGGGTGCGGCGCTGGCCGAACGACTGGTCGACCGGGCGGGCAGTGTCTTGCTGGTCCGGCTCTGCGGGCTCGGCAGTTGCGTCGCGGTCATCACCCCCGGCCTGGCGGGCTCGCTGCCCGGGCTGATGGCGGGATTGTTCGCCATCGGCGTCTTCGGCGGCACCCTCGACGTCGCCACCAACGCGCAGGGCGTCCGGGTCGAAGCCGCTTACGGACGGCCGGTGCTGACGTCGATGCACGCCTACTACAGCCTCGGCGCGATGCTGGGGGCGCTGGCCGGCGGGGGCTTCGCCGCCCTCGGCACTGGACTGCTCCCGTCGCTAGCGGCGGTCGGCGCGGCAGGCGCGGTGGTCGACGGCGTCGCCGGGCGCTGCCTGCTCCCTGACCTCCGTACCCCGGCCAGCCAGGCCGCCTCGGCCAGCTCGACGACCAGCCTGGGCAAGACGGCCGTGGCGACCGCCACGGCCGCTTCCGTGCCCACCCGCCGCCAGGTTCGGCGGCTGGTCCTCACGCTCGGCGTGCTCGCGGTCTGCGGCCTGGTCGGCGAGGGCTCGGCGGGCGACTGGTCGGCCGTCTACCTGCGGGACAACCTGGGCACCAGCGCCGCCCTGGCCGCGGTCGGGTTCGCCGCGTTCTCAGTCACCATGACCCTCGGCCGGGCGGTCGGCGACATCCTGATCCACCGCATCGGTGTCATCCGGGTAATCCGTGGCTGCGGGCTCGTCGCCACCGCCGGCCTGGCCCTGACCCTGGCGACGTCAAGCCCGGCGGGCGCTATCGCCGGGTTCGCCGCATTCGGCGCGGGCCTTTCGATCGTGGTCCCGCAGGTGTTCGGGGCCGGCGGCCGGGCCGACCCCGAGCGTCCCGGTTCCGGCCTGGCCCGGGTGGTGGGTCTCGGCTACACCGGCATGGCGGCCGGCCCGGCGGTCATCGGCCTGGTGGCCGGCCAGATCGGACTGCACCTGGCGCTGCTCATCCCGCTCGCGCTGGCGGCCTGGATCGCGGTTGCGGCCGGGTCGCTGGGGCCGCCGCCGTGGTAGGGCGGCGGCACGCCTGTCACCGGGGCGTCCGGGAGTAACACCCCACCGTTCGGATAACTCATATCCGGATCGCGGAGCTGAGCGCCGCGGGCATACCTTTAGGGCATGGACGATAAAGAAATCATGGCGCGGATCAGCGGCCTGATCGACACCGAGCACCAGCTGCGCAGCCAGCTGGCGGCGGGCGAGCTCAGCTCGGAACAGGAACACGAGCGCCTTCGTTCTGCTGAAGAGGCGCTCGACCAGTGCTGGGACCTGCTGCGCCAGCGCCGGGCAAGGCGGCAGTACGGGGAGAACCCGGACGGCGCCGAGGCTCGCCCGGTGCCTGAGGTGGAGGGGTACCAGCAGTTATGTCCCGGCGGCAGGGCCGGGTATAAAGAAGCGAGCCGCGGCCCGAGGGGCACCAGGGGCGCCCCTGAAGACGACTGCGAAGGAGCATCGTGCGTATCGCGAGGTTCGCCAAGGGCGACGGCGTTGCCTACGGCGTCGTGGAGGGTGACAGCGAGCAGCCGCAGGTCATCGCGGAGCTGTACGGTCACCCGTTCGGTGTCGACCCGGCGGGCGTGCGGTACACCGGGAACCGCTACCCGCTGGCCGAGGTGCGGCTGCTCGCGCCGGTGCTGCCGTCCAAGGTGGTGGCGGTCGGCAAGAACTACGCCGAGCACGTCAGGGAAATGGGCGGAGTCGGAGCTGCCGGGCGAGCCGGTGCTGTTCCTCAAGCCGTCCACCTCGGTGACCGGCCCCGGCGACCGGATCGCCTACCCGGTGAAGATCACCGACCGGGTGGATTACGAGGGCGAGCTGGCGGTGATCATCGGCCGGCTCTGCCGGGACGTGCCACGGGAGCGCGCGGCCGACGTCATCTTCGGCTACACCTGCGCCAACGACGTGACCGCGCGGGACCTGCAGGCCAGGGACGGGCAGTGGACGCGGGCGAAGGGCTTCGACACGTTCTGCCCGCTCGGGCCGTGGATGGAGACCGGCACCGACCCGGCCGACCTGGGTATCACCACCGCCGTCAACGGGTCGGTGCGGCAGCACGCGCGCACCTCGGAGCTGCTGTGGAGCGTGCCCGCGCTGATCGAGTACGTTTCCTCGGTGATGACCCTGCTGCCGGGAGACGTGCTGCTGACCGGCACCCCGGAAGGGGTCGGCCCGATGACCGACGGGGACGAGGTGTCGGTGACGATCGAGTCGATCGGCACGCTGACCAACCGGGTGGTAATCCGCGACTAGCGGCAGCGCCGGCGTGGCGTCACATTCAGTCCCGGATTGCCTACCCTGGCGCATACCCTTAGGGCATGGCAGACGACTGGGCGGACGACTCGACCCGCCGGGCGAAAGCCGAGCTGATCAGCACTACCGAGCCGAACGCGGCCCGGGTCGTCGATTACCTCTACGGGGGCCAGGCGAACTTCGAGGCTGATCGCCGGGCGGCTCGGGCGCTGTCGGCGGCGGCCCCGGTGGTGCCCGCCATCGGGCCCGCGGTGCGCGCGTTCCAGCAGCGGGTACTGCGCTTCCTGGTCTCCGAGGCGGGGATCACCCAGTTCGTGGACATCGGCACCAGCCTGCCGCTGGTGGGCAGCACTCATGAGGTCACCCAGGCGCTGGTGCCGGAGTCGCGCATCGTCTACGTGGACAACGACCCGATGGTGCTGTCGCACGCGCGGGCGCTGATGAAGTCGGCCCCCGGCGGCGCCGTCGGCTACGTGGACGCCGACGTCCGCGAGCCGGAGGCGGTCATGGCGGGGGCCCGGGCGATCCTCGACTTCAGCCGCCCGCTGGCGGTCATGCTGCTGTTCACGCTGGCCTACATCCCGGACTCAGCCCAGGCCAACGCGGTGATGTCCGCACTGGCGGCGGCGATGCCCGCGGGCAGTTACGTGGCGATCTACCACCTGGCGAGCGACATCGACCCGACCCTGGAGGAAGCGTCCAGGCAGTGGAACAAGCTGATGCCCGCCCAGTCGATCGCGCTGCGCTCCCGCGAGGAGACAGCCGACTTCACGGCCGGGCTTGACCCCGTTCCGCCGGGCCTGGTGCCGGTCACCGACTGGCGCCCGGCCCCGGATGACCCGAAGGCCGACCAGAAGATCCCGGTCTACGGCGTGGTGGCGCGCAAGCCCTAGCCAGCGGGCTGCCCGGTGGGCAGGTGGTCGCGCAGGTGCGCTAGCTGCCGCTCGGCGTGGGACAGCGGGTAGCTGTGGCCGCTGTAGGGAAAGACCGCGATCTCCTTGTCCGCGCGGATCTCGTTGTAGGCGGCGAACACGGTGGACGGCGGGCAGACGTCGTCCATCAGCCCCACGCTCATCAGCGTGGCCGCGGTGACCCGGCGGGCGAGCAGCGCGCAGTCGACGTACCGCAGCGTGTCCAGCGCCGCCCCGGCCAGCGCGGTGTTCTCCGCCAGGAACTCCGGCACCTCGGTGTACGGCGGCCGCGGGGCGAGGGTGATCGCCCGCTGGATGTCGCACAGGAACGGCACGTCGGCGTGGCATACCCGGACCACGTCGGCCCGCAGCGCGGCCGTGGCCAGCGCGAGCGCGCCGCCCTGGCTGCCGCCGGTCACCGCCACCGGCCGGTCCCCGCTCCCGGCCAGCTCGAGCACGGCGTCCACCGCGAGCACCGCGTCGGTGATCATCCGGGTGTAGTAGTAACGCTCCGGGCTGGTGATCCCCCTGGTCATCACCAGCGAGTTCTCCGGCCCGGTGGCGTCCGGCCCGTCCGGGGTGGCGCCTGAGGTCCACCGGCCGCCCTGGCCGCGGCTGTCCATCACCAGCAGCGCGTAGCCGAGCGCGGGCAGCAGCACGTGCTCGGTCGGGGTACCCCGGCCGCCGCCGTAACCGATGAACTTGACCACCAGCGGCGCCTCCGGCGAGTCGCGCGGCCGCAGGTACCAGGCCCGCACCCGGTCCCCGCCGGCCCCGGAGAACTCGACGTCGGACACCTCGACCGGCCCGTACAGCCGTGGCTGGTGCGGCGTGGCGGTAACCGGCGCGGCCAGCGCCCGCGCCCGCTCGATCCGCTCGGCCCACCACCGGTCGAGCCCGTCCGGCTCCGGCGTCGCGGTGCGGTACTGGCGGAGCTGCTCAAGCGGCAGGTCGTACCACGGCATGGGCGCCTACGTTACCAGCCGCCTCCGGTGGTGCGGCTTTGCCCGCTGCTCACCGTTCAGCGATCTTGAACACCCGGATCCCGAACGGGGGCAGCGTGACCCGGTCCGCCACCTCGGTCTCGCCGAGCGGGGTCAGCCCCCGGGGCGGCACCTGGCCGCCCGTCGCGGCCAGGGCCGGCTTGACCGTCAGCGGGGCGGCGGCGTGGCTGGCGAGCACCGCGAACCGGCTGCCGTCGCGGTGCACCAGGACGTCGCAGGAGACCTCCGGGTCCTCGACCGTGACCGGCCGCCGGACCCCGGCGTGGGTGGCCAGCGCCCCGTAGAGGGTGACGGCCGCGTCCGGGTTGACCCGGGGGACGGCGGAGGCCATGTACTCCAGCGGGTAGGTGCACAGGATCAGCGAGCCGCGGCCGGCCTGGCGGCGCAGCAGGGCCGGGCGGCCGTGGGCGTCGGTCGCGACGACCTCGGCGGTGACCGGGGTGACCGGCAGGTAGGCGCGGGCGTGCTGGTTGCCGGCTACCGGGAAGGTAAGCGTGGTGCCCCGGCTGAGCCCGCCGAAGTCCCTGGTCATGGTGAGCTCGGCCAGGTCGTCGGTGATCGGGTCGACCAGGCCGACGTCGAGCTGGTGCCTGATGCCGAACAGCTCGTTCATCGCGCCGTAGGACGGTCCGCGGTGCCAGGACACGTCACCCGCGCAGTAGGAGACGTAGACGGTGGCGCCGTCGCGGGCCAGTTGCTCGAGCTCTTCGGCGGTGCTGGCGAGGAACTGCTTGACGGACGGGGCGAGGTACAGCCGGGCGCCGGCCTCGATCCCGTCGGTTTCCCTGGTCAGCCGGGGTGCCAGGTCGGCCAGCCGGGCGGCCGTGTAGGCCTGGTGCAGCGACGCGGCGATGGCGGCGGAGCCGTCCGGGGTGGTGAACGGGTACCGGGTGTCCAGGTAGCCGGACACGATCAGCGCGGTGTCGGTGTCGGCCCGCTCGCAGTTGGGGTAGTCGACCGCGGCCAGGGTCTGCCCGAACCGCTGCATCTCGCGCAGCGTCTCCTTGGGGGTGCCGTGGGCGTCGGTCAGCCCGAAGTTCTGCTCGAAGGCGTGGTGCCGGTACGGGTCCTGGCGGGGCAGCGCGAAGTCGGTGTTGTTCCACCCGATCCAGCCGGTCGCGCCGGCCAGCAGCGTGCTGTGCAGCAGGTGCCGGTAGTAGGTGGCGGCGTTCTCGGCCGAGGCGAAGTCGGAGCTGACGCCGAACTCCTCCATGATCACCGGCTGGCCGAAGGTGCCCGCCAGCTCGCAGGCGACGGCGGCGGCGTAGCGCTGCCGGACCGGGTCGTCCCCGAGCGGGTAGACGTGCGGGCCGAGGAAGTCGGCCAGCGGGGCGATCTCGGCTAGCCGGAACCCGTTGTCGCGGCCGGTCACCTCGATTCCCCAGGCACCGTCGCCGAGGGAGAACGGCTGGTGCCCGCCGGCTGCCCGGACCGCGTCCTTGATGATGCGCGCCCAGCTTTCGACGATCTCGTGGCTGGTGTCGGAGCCGCCGTAGATCGGCATCTCGTTGGAGACCAGCCAGCCGGCCACGGCCGGGTGGGCGCAGAAGCGGCGGACCATCTCGGCCGCGAACCAGGCCTGGCGGCCGACCATCCAGACGTCGCGGTAGAGGTCCCGGCCGCCGCGCCAGGCCGGGTCCCAGTTCTCGCCCGACATGTGGCCGACGATGAAGGTCGGGATGGTGCTGAGGCCGTGGGCGAGGTGCTGGTCGAGGAAGTCGGCGAACCGGGCCGTCATCGTCTGGTCGATTTCCCGGGGGCCGGGCATGAAGTCCGGCCAGTAGAAGAACGACCTGGTCATGGTGAGGCCGTGGCGCTTCAGCACCGCCAGTTCGGTGCTGATCAGTTCCGGGTCGTAGCTGCGCCACATCAGCGGGCCGCCCGCCCGGGACCAGAAGTTGGCACCGAGCCAGTCGGCCGGCCCGCCCCCCGCGCCGCCGGTGGCGAGCCGCGGTGTGTTCCTGCGCAAGTGGCCTCCTCCGCCGAGCCTACTGCCGAGCCTAATGACGAGCTTACGGCATCACTTTACCGGTTAAGTAGCCCGTTTAGTAAGATTGCGCAGGTCGGAACGAGGGCGGCCCCGGGTCCGGGACGCGTCCCGGACTTTCCGCGGACTTTCCCGGGATGCGTCCGGGACGCGTCCCGGACGCATCCCGGTTATGCTTAACCGGGATAGTGCCAGCGCGCACGGATCTTGCGAGGGGGCCGGATGAAACGCCCGACGATCAGCGACATCGCGCAGCGGGCCGGGGTGACCAAGGCGGCGGTCTCCTTCGCGCTCAACGGGCAGCCGGGCGTGTCCGCCGCGACCAGGGAGCGCATCCTCGCCATCGCCGAGGAGATCGGGTTCCAGCCGAGCAGTGCCGCCCGCGCGCTGACAGCGGGCAAGGCGGGGTCATTCGGGCTGGTCATCGACCGCCCCGCGGGCACGCTGGGCATCGAGCCGTACTTCATGCAGCTGGTCTCCGGGATCCAGTCCGAGCTGGCCGGGCACCAGGTCACCCTGCAGTTCACGATGACCTCCGGCACCGACGCCGAGATCGAGCTGTACCGGCAGTGGTGGGCGCAGCGCCGGGTAGACGGCGTGTTCGTGGTCGACCTGCGGGTTGACGACCGCCGCATCCCGGCCCTTGAGCAGCTCCGGATGCCGGCCGTGGTGGTCGGCTCGCCGCGCGGGGCGGGCTCGCTCCCGGCGGTCTGGCAGGACGACCGCGCCGCGGCCGACCTGGTGGTCGGCTACCTGGCCGCGCAGGGGCACCGGCGGATCGCCCGGGTCGGCGGCCGCGCCGCCTACTGGCACTCGGTCCTGCGGCGGGACGCGTTCGCGGCGGCGGCCGCGATAGCCGGGCTGACCGCGTTCTCGGTCGAGGCCGACTACACCGCCGAGCACGGCGCCCAGGCGACGGTGGGGCTGCTGGGGGCGGCCGAGCCGCCGACCGCCATCCTCTACGACAACGACGTGATGGCGGCGGCCGGGCTGGGGGTCGCGCAGCGCCTCGGGGTCAGCGTGCCCGGCCGGGTGTCCATCGTTTCCTGGGACGACTCGGCCCTGTGCGAGCTGATGCACCCCGCGCTGACCGCGCTGCGCCGTGACATCGCCGGGGCCGGCGCCGCCGCCGCCCGCGTTCTCCGCACGCTGGCGGCCGGCGGCCGCCCGGAAAGCGTCGCCGAGCAGGTGCCGGCCCTGCAGGTCCGGATGAGCTCGGGCCCGGCCGGCGTCCCCGCCATTGCCGAAGCCCCCGGTGCCGCCTCCCGCCGCAACCGCCTGACCGCCTGACCGCCTGGCCCCGCCCGACCGCCTGGCCCTCGCCTGACCGCCTGGCCTCGCCTGACCGCCTGGCCTCGCCTGACTGCCTGGCCCTGCTGGCCGCCTGAGCCCTGTTCAGTGCCAGATTCCCCAGGTAGCACAATTATTACGGAACTTTTTTGCAGTATGGAAATAATTTAGTGTCATAGCGCCAAATTATTTCCACTCTGAACCACTGAACTGCGGCTACGTGACCCGAGTGGCGCTGGTGACGCTGCCCGCAGGCGTCGGCGCCCGCCTAACTCAGTGGCATTGCGCGCTTGCCCGCCCGGTACGGCCTCCGCGGCGGCCGAAACCTGATCGCGATATGAGCGATATCTGCCTGGCTCTTTACGTGGATGCCGCTTTGGGTTAACACTTAACCGGTATAGCCACCGGTTGCCGGCGGCGCCGGAGCGGCGTGATCACTCACCCGGGCCGGCGGCGCCGCACCCGGACCAGACCACCCCAGGGAAAGGCTGCCGCGGGGGCGTTTGACGCGCGAGTTCTCGACTGCCGTCAGCTACCCACGTCGCTCGTCGGCGGCACCTGCCCTGAGGTCATCGCAGGACTTGCTAGTGAGGAGGTAGGAGCAGGTGAGACCTACAACAGGGATGACAACCGGGAAAACGGGGAGGCGCTGGCGTTACGCCGCCGCCGCCGTCGTTGGCGTGGCGACGCTCGTCGTCGCCAGCGCCTGCAGCAACAGCCCGTCGAGCAGCAGTGGCACGTCACCGTCGGCATCGGGGTCGGCCGCGGCCTCGGGCGCGGCCGGCAGCGGCGCGACCCTCAGCTTCCCGCGGAACGAGACGCTGTACACCAGCGGCACCGCCTACGGGCCGCCGGTTAACTGGAACCCGCTCGACACCGGCGCGTACGCGACCGGCACCCAGGGGCTGATCTACGAGCCGCTTTACCTGTACGACCCGATCAAGGGCAGCTACGACTCGTGGCTGGCGACTGGCAGCGAGGCGGCCGGCTGGCACGGCTCCAGCTACGTCATCAACGTCAGGTCCGGCGTCAAGTGGAGTGACGGCCAGCCGCTGACCGGCGCCGACGTCGCCTACTCGATCAACCTGGCGCGCACCAACGCGGCCGACCCGTACTCGGCCAACGTGGCCACCGTCGCCAGCGCGACCGCCTCGGGGAACACGGTCACCGTCACCTTCAAGGGCACCCCCGGTTACACCGAGTTCACCGACTACCTGTGGAAGGCGCCGGTCCTGCCGCAGCACATCTGGTCGAAGCTGTCGCCCAGCCAGATCGCGACCGACGCCAACACCCACCCGGTCGGCACCGGCCCGATGACGCTGGACACCGCCAACACCCAGGAAGTCGCTTACCAGACCAGCCCCGGCTGGTGGGCGACGGCTGCGCTCGGCCTCTCGTTCAAGTTCAAGTACCTGGTCGACGTGGTCAACAGCTCTAACAGCCAGGAACTCGGCCAGCTCAACGCGGGCAACATCGACTGGTCCAACAACTACCTGCCCGGCATCAACATGCTGGCCAGCGCGCAGCAGGGCAACGGCGGCTACTCGCTCAAGTTCTACTACGACAAGACCCCGTACATGCTGTCAGGCAACACGGTGTGGCTCGAGCCGAACACCACCAAGGCGCCGATGAACAACGTCAGCTTCCGCCGGGCGCTCGCCTACGCGCTCAACCCGCAGGCGATCGCGCAGGCGGTCTACGGCGGCATCGCCGCTCCTGCCAGCCCGACCGGGCTGCTGCCCACGCTGAAGAGCGCCGGCTTCGTCAACGCGTCGGTGGAGCAGCAGTACGGCGCGAGCTACGACCCGGCCAAGGCCAAGCAGCTGCTCGCCCAGTCGGGCTACAACGGGCGGACCCTCACCCTCGAGGCGCCGCAGGGCTGGTCCGACTGGAACACCGCGCAGCAGGTGATCGAGCAGGAGCTGGCCGCGGTCGGCATCAAGGTCCAGGTCACCATGCCCTCGTCGAATCAGCGGACCGCTGACCTGACCAACGGCAGCTACGACCTGGCGCTGGACAACAACGCGGGCCTCGACTCGACCCCGTGGTCCTACTTCCAGCGGGTGTACCAGCTGCCGATCTCCAAGCAGCAGTCAGCCCAGCTCAACTGGGAGCGGTTCAGCTCGCCGACCGACTGGAGCCTGGTGCAGCAGGCGGCGAGCACGCCGCCGACCGACACCGCCAAGCTGAACCAGGTCTACTCCTCGCTGGAGAAGGACTTCCTGCAGCAGCAGCCGGAGATCCCGCTCTGGTACAACGGCGTCTGGTTCCAGGGCAACACCCAGTACTGGTCCAACTACCCGTCAAGCTCGGGCAGTGACCAGTACATCCCGGCCATGTGGAACAACTACATCGGCTCGATGACCACCGTCCTCGGCCTTGCCCAGCTCACGCCGACGCCGAAGACGTCGAGCTGACCGGCAGCCAGCCGTCGATCGAAATTCTCACTAGCGGTCCTGGCCGCACCCCCGTTCCCCGGCCCAGCGGGCCCGGGGAACGGGGGCGCGGCGGCCGCTGACCCAGATCCGGGAGCCTGCCCGTGGGGCGCTATCTGACCAGGAAACTCATTACCTACGTGCTGGCGTTCTTCGTCGGCGTGACCATCGACTGGGGCATTCCCCACCTCATGCCGGGTGACCCCATCCAGGGGCTGATCGCCCGGTTCAACGTCGGCAGCTCGGCCGCCTACGCGGCGCTCTACGCGAACTTCGCCAAGGCGTTCGGCCTCAGCGTGCCGCTCTGGCAGCAGTACCTGAACTTCTGGAAGGGCGTGCTGACCGGCGACATGGGCGCCAGCATCTACGCTCCCGGCGCGTCGGTTACCTCGCTCGTGTTCAGCGCGATGCCGTACACGCTGGCGCTGCTGGTCCCGGCCACGCTGCTGTCCTACAGCCTGGGCAACCGGCTGGGCGCGGCCGCGGCCCGCCGCAAGGTCCTCGACAACAGCGTCCTGCCGTTCGGCTACGTGCTGCAGGCCATTCCCTACCCGTGGCTCGCGCTGGTGGTTCCCTACCTGTTCGGCAGCGTATGGCACCTGTTCCCGACCGCCTACGGTTACGACCAGGGACTGGTCCCGACCTTCGACTGGACGTTCATCGCCTCGCTGCTCGATCACTGGTTCCTGCCGTTCCTGACCGTCTTCATCGTCAGCCTCGGCGGCTGGGCGATCGGCATGCGCAACCTGGTCATCTACGAGCTGGAGAACGACTCCTCCCGGTACCTGCGCGCGCTCGGCGCGAGCGAGCGGGTGGTCCGCGGCTACGCCTACCGGAACGCGTCGCTGCCCCAGCTCTCCGGCCTCGCGCTGCAGCTCGGGGTGGTCATCGGCGGCAACATCGTCACCGAGATCGCGTTCAGCTACCCCGGCCTCGGCAACCTGATCTTCAAGGCGATCAGCAACCAGGACTACTTCCTGCTGCAGGGCATCTTCATCTTCATCGTCCTCGGCGTGCTGATCGCGAACTTCATCATCGACCTGGTGTTCATCTCGGTCGACCCGCGGACCCGGCTGAGCATGCAGGGAGCGGCAGCGTGAGCGAGTACGTCAGCGAGGCGCCGGCCCCCGGGATCGCCGCCACCGGCCTGCCGGCCGGCCCGGCCACCGGCGGGGCACTACCGCGGCGCAACGACTTCCTCTACTACGGCCTGCGGAACAAGAAGCTGGTCGGCGGCCTCGGGGTCGAGCTGGTGCTGGTCCTGGTGGCGATCATCGGGCCGTTTCTGGCCAAGTACCCGCCGCTGCAGATCACCCCCTTCCCGCTGCAGCATCCAGGCAGCCGGTTCTGGCTCGGCACCGACATCACCGGCTACGACCTGTACTCGCAGCTCACCAACGGGCTGCGGGAGTCCTACCTGGTGGGCGCGCTCGGCGCCGGGTGCGCGGCGCTGCTCGGCATGGCGCTCGGGTTCATCGCGGGCTGGCGCGGCGGGCTACTCGACGAGCTGCTGCAGCTGTTCACCAACATCATCGTGATGATGCCGAGCCTGGTGCTGCTGGTCGTCATCGGCTCGTACCTGTCGTCCAAGAGCATCCTGTTCGAGGGCGTGTTCATCGGACTGACGACCTGGCCGTGGGTGGCCCGGGCGGTCCGGGCGCAGACGTTCTCGCTGCGCGGCCGGGAGTACGTCGACCTCGCCCGGCTGTCGGGCAAGCGCCCGGTGTCGATCATCCTGCGGGAGATCGCCCCGAACATGGCGTCCTACCTGTTCCTGGTCGTCATCCTGCTGTTCGGCAGCTCCATGCTGCTGGCCGCGAGCTATGACTTCCTCGGCCTTGGCCCGACCGACGTCGCCTCGCTGGGCTGGACGATGAACCAGGCGCAGGCCAACGCCGCGCTCAACTACCACCTGTGGTGGTGGTTCATCCCGCCGGGGGCGGTGCTCACCTTGATGGTGGCCGCGCTGCTGATCGCCAACGTCGGCCTCGACGAGGCCTTCAACCCCAAGCTGAGGGACCAATGAGCGTTACCGTGGAGAACCTTTCGGTGGCCTACCGCAGCCGCCGGGGCGACGTGACCGCGGTCGACAGCGTCAGCTTCTCGCTGGCCGACGGGGAGATCATGGGCCTGGCGGGCGAGTCCGGCAGCGGCAAGTCCACCCTCGGCAACGCGCTGGTCTACCTGGACCCGCGGATGCGGGCGGCCGGCGGCAAGGTCTGCGTGGACGACCGGGACCTGCCGATCGCGGACAACGGTGCCATGCGCCGCCGCCGGATGACCGAGGTGTCGCTGGTCCCGCAGTACGCGATGTCCGCGCTCACCCCGACCAGGAAGATCGGCAAGATCATCAACGACCTGCTCAGGTCGCACCGGGTGGCCGACCGGGCGGCGGTCCGGCTGGAGCTGCGGCGCCGCCTGGAGCTGATCGGCCTGGGCGAGGACGTGCTCGACAAGTACGCCTTCGAGCTGTCCGGCGGGATGCGGCAGCGGGTCACCATCATCATGTCCACCCTGCTCAACCCCTCCCTGCTCATCGCCGACGAGGTGACCTCGGCGCTCGATGTCTCCACCCAGCGCGCGGTGGGGGAGATGCTGCTCGAGTTCCGCGACCGCGGCTACGTCAAGTCGGTCATCGCCATCACCCACGACCTGTCGATCCTGGCGCAGGTGGCCGACTCCATCGCGATCATGTACGCGGGGCGGCTGGCCGAGCGGGCGGCGACCGGCTCGCTGGTGGACAGTCCGCTGCACCCTTACACGCAGGCGCTGCTGGCGTCGCTGCCGGAGGTGGGGGTGCGGCACGACCAGGTGACACTGGCCGGGATACCCGGCCGCCCGCCGTCGCTGGCGAACCCGCCGGCCGGCTGCCGGTTCCGTGACCGCTGCCCGTTCGCGTTCGACAAGTGCGCCAAGACCCCGCCGTTCGAAGAGGTGAGGCCGGGGCACCTGGTCGCCTGCTGGAAGGTGAGCGCTGACCACTCGGTGACCGCGTCCCCGCTGGCGGAGCACCGGGAGACGGCGGACGCGGTAACCGGCCCGGCCCTTTCCGCTGAGGAGCAGGCATGACGACGGTCAAGCTCGACCAGGTCTCCAAGCTGTACCGGGCGGCTTCCCGGGCCGGCGGACTTACCCCCGCCCTGCGCAAGGTCAGCTTCGAGCTGCCCCCGGGCGAGGTGATCTCGCTGATCGGCGAGTCGGGCAGCGGCAAGACCACGATCGGCAAGGTGCTGCTGCGGCTGACCAAGCCGACCTCGGGCACGGTGACCTTCGACGGAACCGATATCACGACCTACTCCGGCCGCGGGCTGCGCGAGTACTACCGGCACGTTCAGGGGGTGTTCCAGGACCCCTTCAGCTCCTACAACCCGATCTACCGGGCCGACCGGGTGTACGACCTGGTGCGCGAGTCCTACTTCCCGAAGGTCGGCGCCCGGGAGTGGGCCGCGCGGGTGGACCAGGCGCTGGACGCGGTCGCGCTGAACCCGGGCGACGTGCTCGGCAAGTACCCGCACCAGCTGTCCGGCGGCCAGCAGCAGCGGCTGCTCATCGCCCGTGCCCTGCTGCTCGACGTCAAGGTGCTGGTAGCCGACGAGATCATCTCCATGCTGGACGCGTCCACCCGCGTGGACGTGCTGAACCTGCTGGTCAAGCTGAAGCGGCAGGGCCTGGCGGTGCTGTTCATCACCCATGACCTGTCGCTCGGCAACTACGTGTCCGACCAGACCATCCTGCTCCGGCACGGCGCGATCGTGGAGATGGGCGCGACCGAGAAGGTCTTCGGCAACCCGCAGCACGAGTACACCAAGATGCTGCTGTCGGCCGTGCCCGAGCTGCACCGGAAGTGGCAGCACTCGCCGCTCGGCCCGGTGCCGGTCGCGGCCGGGGCGGCGCTGCCCGCCGCGGCTGACGGTGCCGTCGGCGGCACCGCGGCGGCCACGCTCACCCGGGCCAGCCTGCTGGACGAGCTGACGCACGCGGAGCAGGTGGTCAAGCGCGACCTGCGCGCCGTCTTCGGTGCCCGGCGGGCGGCGGCCAGCGGACGGTCCCAGGTCGCGGTGGCCCTGGAGCCCCCGGTGCTGCGTGAGTTCGAGCCCGGCCACCTGGTAGCCGACCCGGAGTGAGCCGGCCGGAGCGAACTGCCCGGAAAAGCGAAGACGGCCCTGGATGCTTGCTAGCACCGGGCCGTCTTCGTCTATCGCTGGGGTACCAGGACTCGAACCTAGACTAACAGAGCCAGAATCTGCCGGGCTGCCAATTACCCCATACCCCAATGGCAACGCGAGCCGGTGATCCCGTGGTTAACGGGCTTCCGTACCGCGCCGCTGTAGTGTATCGAATCCCACGCCCCAGAGCGAACGGAACCCTGCCTCCGTTAGATCCGCGCACGCTGCGTCCGTAGCCGACGCGGTGAGCTCTGCGCCCGAGGAACCGGGTTCGGGCTGATCTCCTGCGATGCGGCCGAGCGGTCGACCACCATCCTGGCCGGCCGCCGAGTTGGGGCCGAGGCTCCAGCTCATGCCAGGCCGCCACACTCGGCCTTCCTTCGCGCGACACGCAGCCGCGCTGGTGCCGTAGCAGGTCACATTCGCCCGGCTGGGTCTTTCCCGCAGTCGCTGATCCGCTCGGACTGAGGCGGTGGCTGAACGTGTGCGGGTGCGTGAGATCGACGATGACGAGGGGCAGCGGCTGGTGCGGGTCGTCCGCCGGGGCTTCGGGTCGGTGTTGACCTGGCGGCGGGCGCAGATGGTGTTGGTGTCCGCGCAGGGCATGGGCGTCCCCGCGATCGCCAAAGTGGCCTTCACCAGCGAAGACCGGGTCCGCGACGTGATCCGGAACTTCAATGCCGACGGGTTCGGCTCCCTCTACCCGAAATACAAGGGCGGCCGACCGCCGAAGTTCACCCCTGCCGCAGCGGCGGGAGGTTAAGAAGATCGCCAAGGCCAAGCCGGCTGAGTACGACCTGCCGTCTTCCACCTGGAGCCTGGCCAAGCTGGCCGATTTCCTGGTGGCCGAGGGGGTGGCCGACGACATCAGCCACGAGGGCCTGCGGGTCGTGCTCCGCGAGGAGGGCGTCACCTTTCATCGGCTGAAAATTTGGAAGGCCTCCCAGGACCCGCAGTACGCGGCGAAGAAGGCGCGGGCGGAGCACCTATACGCAATCGCCGCGGGAGACCGTCCCGCAGGCCGGCGACCCGGAGATCGTCTTCTGCGTTGACGAGTTCGGGCCACTCGGCCTACAGCCGCGCCCGGGACGGCAGCGGGCCGCGGTCAGCGGCAAGCACAAGGTAACCCCTGGGCGAGAGTGTAAGTTCATCAGCTTGGCCCACCCGCCCACAGCCGCACCGGCGTCTTAGAAACCGGGGCCAACATTCCCGGCCGCGGCACTAGGAGTCTATGCCCCACTTATGGTGACGCTTATGGTCCGCTCCCAGACTGATCAAGAGATCTCTAATGTCCGGCCGTTGATTGATGATATCAAAGTCCAGTCCAGGCCCAGGCTGAGGAGAGCCGATAAGAAGAAATTCCCAGGAATCCATAAACAGGTCACGGCCTTTGTCTGTGCACGCCCAGTACTTGCCACCACGGACGTGAGTTTCCTCCTTGAGGTACCCAGCCTTAGCCAGGAGCATGCACCCGTCGTGATCCGGCGTGGTAGATACCCGAACTTCTGGCTGGATCCTGCGGCGGGTTCCTGCAGAGGAAACCCAGTGCCGGGTCAGGCGGCGAAGCCGCGCAGCGCCGTTTTCTAGCGCGGCGTCGTCGTCCCTGTCGTCATTGTCATCCCCAAGGTCGCAGCCCTCCAGCGTTTCCAGCTTCTGCAGCGATTCGTCATAGTCGGCCTGCTTGAAGCCGACGCAGTAGGTGATCGCGCCGAGCGACGACCGAAGGCGGCGCAGGTCCCATCCCGTAAAGTCGAGCCGCTCCAGGGCTATCTCGTTCAGGTGCATATCGGCCAGGTCTCGGTTGCCCAGGATCAACGCCAGTGCGGAACTTCGCTGCGCGGGTGGATCGGCCGCCGCGCGGGTTGTCAGCTTCTCCAGGGCTATCGATAGCAGATTCCGGCGTGTGAACTTGTTAATTCTTACTCGTCGGTCCTCGCAGGCCACCTGCCAGGACTCGGCCACGATGTGGTCAGGTACAAGAGAGGCCAGATGCTGTGTTATCCCGGTCTCCAAGGTCTCATCGGAGAATTCCGAATGGCACGCATCAAATCCTTCCGAGATCCACTCATCCGCCAGCGCTTTTGCCCGGAAAAGTATCTCAAACTGGGTATACTTAAACCCCACCAGGATATCTCCGGACTTCTCGAGCAGCGCATGTGGGTTGTCGACGAGCCGTGCTCCCGGCGCGTCCTCGTCCAAGCCCAGCACCTGGAGTGCCTGATCGCGGGGGAGTGGGCCGAAGACCTTCATCCAATGGGCCAGCGCGGTCAGTGCCGCCATCTGCTCGTGACCGCTGATGTGCAGGCGCTTCTCTTCACGCACGCAGAATCTCTCGATCAACAGGAGGAGAGTCTCTGCTGCGGTCGTCACCGTGGCGGCATCACCTGCCTCTAGCTTGGTGTACGCGGCCAGCAGGAGGAACAAGGGCACCCCGTTAACGGCCTGAGGCAGGGCGTCGTAGACCTGTTCGGCAAACGACTCCGTGTAGTCGTGTACCGCCAGCAGCTTGATAGCCAGGTTTCTTGGCAGCGCCTTGATCGTGGCGATTTCCGATGGGTTGAACTTCGCGCTTACTGACAATGCCGACTGGAGGTGCCCCTGCCGGGTGGCGAGGACGATGGACCCCCCTCTCGCTGCCTTCTGGCGTAGACGCTGCAGTCGGTCGCCGAATCGGTCGGGCGGAAGCTTCAGCTCGTCGAGGCCGTCTAGCAGCAAGATGACGCGGCGGTAGTTGAGCAGCATCTGCAGGGCCTGGGGGCCTCGGATGGCAGGCAACGGCTTGCAGTCGTTGGCGCCCGAGGTCAGCAGCTCACTGATCGACTCAAGCGTTAGCTCGTGCGCTTCGCGCAGGGGTATACGCAGAGCTATCGGTGGCAGCATCGTGGCCCGGCTGTTTGCCGCCGCATTCTGGTATTGGGTCGCGAATCGCCACTCGTAGTACTTCAGTAGCTCTGTCTTGCCGAAGCCTGCGTCCGCGACGATGGCCAGCGCGCGCACATCGGGTATGAGGCCCGTCGTCAGCAGTCTGACGTCGCTAACGTCCTGTCCGCGGAAGGCGAGCGTCTGCTCCACATGCTGCTCAAACGGGCGCAATCCGGTCCGGTCAGGCATTGGAAAAGGCAGTTCCCGCTGCAGTTTCGCGTCGTCGAAGGCGCGTTCCATTGCAACACTCGCTTTCCAGAGCTGGTCCAGGAAGCGGGTCTCCGACATGACCTTCGGCGTGAGGCTGACCTGAGCGGCCATAATTTCCAATTGCTGCCAGTCAGCGTCGCGCGCCGTGTCTTCAAATATGATGTAGTCGGGTCTTGCCTGCTCTATAGTTCGGGCCGTCAGCAGCTTAGCCTGCCCGGCCAGGAACGTCAATGGGCGCGGCTCGAACGAGGGTTCCTCGGCTTGAACCACGTAGTTCCTGATAGTGGCGTTCCAGCCAAAGGCCTTCAGTATCTGGTGAGCATTCCTCGCCCTGACCGACTGTGCCATGTCATTCATTGGCGTCCCCCTCGCCTCGCTGACCGATAAGGATACGGATCAGAAAATATGAGCAGCTCCGTTGCCCGCTGACGGGTCCAGGAATGATTCACACCAGGCGGCCTCGACTTGGTTGCTCCCGAGAAACTCCTGTAGCTGACCCAAGACTTCCGGATCGTCTATATCGGTGAGTAGCTGCTGCACCAGGTTTGCCAGTTGCCAGTCGTTATGCTTTGCCCCCAGCTCGATGAGCCGTTTCAAGATGGCTGACCGATAACTGGCATCGGACGTCGCGTTGAAGATCGCCTCATAGAGGGACGCGACTAGGTCGCAATAGGACACAGGGATCTGCCCGGCTACGACCGCGTCATACCGAAGGAAAACTGGCCACAGCAAGTCTCCATGCACGGCGAACACCCGATTGACGACGTCATACGGCATTCGTGGGAGAACATGGACGATCAAATTGAAGTCGTCAACGTTGGCGGCGAGTAGTCGGGAGAGTTCTTCCAGATCATCCGGCTTCGGCTCTGCGGGCGTGGTGATCCGAGCTGAAAGCGCTCGAGCTAGTCTTGCGACTTCGGTACCGGACTGCGTGGGGCGGTCGGCCAGCAACAGCTCGTCAAGGAATTCACCTAGCGTCCGGTAACGGCGTTCAGGATCCTCGTAGGTGGCCTTCCGGAGGATGTACGCGTACTTTGCATCCACCAAGGACAAGTCGATGTCCATGTAGGCCGGAGGAGGGCCGCCGGAAAGTATGTGAAACAGGACTCGCCCCATCGAGTAAATATCGGCACGCTCGTCGACGTCCTTGGCATTAAGGTACTGTTCGGGTGCCATGTAACCCGGAGTCCCCATGCCGACATCCGTTGGTGTCAGGGTCGGAGTGTCGCGTTCGAGCCGCCGTCCTAGGCCGAAGTCGGATAGTGCAGCGGTCAGTCCAGGACCATTGCGGAAGAGCAGAACGTTGTCCGGCTTGATGTCCCGGTGGAGGACTCCTTGCTCGTGGGCGTAACGGAGGCCGATTCCAGCGTCGTGGAACAATGCCAGCGCTTCGGCCCGGTCGAACCGCGGGGTCAGCAGAAAGCGGGCCAGGCTGGTCTCGGCTAGCGGCATGACGCACCAAGCCGGGTCCTCATTGACTGACAGGTCCAAGATCGGGACGACATGAGGATTGACCAGCTCGCCTTGCAGGCGCAGCTCGCGTCGGAACCGAGCTAGTCGCTTTTCGTCGTCACCAGCCGCCACAAATTTGACAGCAACCGGATGCCCGTCCTGCTCCCGTCTGGCCGCATAGACCTTCCCGAATCCCCCGCGACCGATGAGATCCCCAAGTTTATACCCTTGCAAAGCCCCTCCCCGAGCTCATCTTTGGGGTGACACTTTACTCCCGTCGAGCCAGCTAGGCACGGTTACGCTCCCAAAGTTTTCAAGATGTGAGTTACTGGTGTTCCTATAACTTCGCATGTGGCTGCTGGGATATGCAGGGTCTGTTCGTCTCACTCTGAACGTGTCCAAGATCGGCATTGGGCCCGCATTAGTGAATTTCATCGAAAATTATTTTGGCCTGATCCGGTGTTTGAAAACACAAGATGATGTTCAATACTGCTCTTCTCGTCACAAATAGCTTCCAGTCCCAAGGTAAGTAGTGTCCTGAGTCTTTGAAAGATTTGCAGGTTGTAGGCTTGGATGGTGCCGAGTCCGAAGCTTGTCCCGCTGGTCCTGTCTGATGCTGAGCGCGCGGCCCGGGGCAGCGCGGAAGATCACCGACGAGCAGGTCGAGGTAATGGTCACGCGGACGCTGACCGAGAAGGGCCGCGGGCAGGACAGCCACTGGTCGACCCGGTCGATGGCCGTGGAGACGGGCCTGTCGCAGTCGTCGGTATCGCGGATCTGGCGGGCGTTCGGCCTTAAGCCGCACGTCGTCGAGACGTGGAAGCTGAGCACGGACCCGGAGTTCATCGGCAAGGTTCGCGACGTCGTCGGCCTTTACATGAGCCCGCCCGAGCACGCGCTGGTCCTGTGCGTGGACGAGAAGTCGCAGATCCAGGCCCTGGACCGGACCGCCCCGATTCTGCCGGTGCTGCCCACGACCCCCACCCGCATGACGCATGACTACGTCCGCAACGGCACGACCGGCCTGTTCGCCGCTTACGACCTGGCCAGCGGCTCGGTCATCGCCCAGCCCTACCGCCGCACCGCCACCAGGAGTTCCTGCGCTTCCTGAAGCTGATCGACGCCGCCGTGCCGAAGGACCTAGACTTGCACCTGGTGCTGGACAACTACGCCACCCACAAGACCCCGGCGATCAAGGACTGGCTGCTCAAGCACCCGCGGTTCCACCTGCACTTCACGCCGACCAGCTCATCGTGGCTGAACCTGGTCGAGCGCTGGCTCGCTGAGCTCACCAGCCGCAAGCTGCGCCGCTCCGCCCACCGCACCATCACCGAGCTGGAAACAGACATCCGCAAGTGGATCAACGAGTGGAACAAGGCCCCGAAGCCATTCGTGTGGACCAAGTCCGCCGACGAGATACTCGAAACCCTCGCAGCCTACTGCCAACGCATCATCAACGCAGGACACTAGGACTGCTCACCGCGCATGCTGCGGCCGGTACGGTCGCACCGGCCGCATTCCACGTGTTCGAGATGCCCCGGTGGGGAAGACTCTCCCCGAACGCAAGGGTCACAGGAGGCATGACGTGCTCATTCAGGCTGCTCTTAACGGCGGGACCACCCGGAAGGCGCACCCCGGGGTGCCGCTCACGCCTGCCGAGCTGGCGGCCGAAGCCGCGGCGGCCAAGCTGGCCGGGGCGGGCGCGTTCCACTTGCATCCGCGCGACGCGACCGGGGCGCAGACCCTCGCACCGGAACACGTGCTGCCCGCGGTGGCGGCGGTCCGGGCGGCAACCGGGCTCCCGGTCGGGGTGACCACCGGCATCTGGACGGTAGCGGGTGACGTCCGGCGACGGCTCGACCTGGTGGCCGGCTGGGCAGGCGACGGCCGCCCCGACTACGCCTCGATCAACATGAACGAGCCCGGTATCGAAGACCTCGCCGACCTGCTCACCAGCCTCGGCATCGGCATCGAGGCAGGCGTCTGGGCGCCAGCCGACGCCCGGGTGCTCGGCGCCAGCGGGTTCCGCGACCGGATCGGCTGGGTGCTGATGGAACCGGAGGAGCGGCTGCCCGCCGCCGCGGCCGCCACCGCCGCCGCGGCGGCCGCCGAGCTGGCCCGGCTAGGCGTCACCGCCCGCCAGGTCCGCCACGGCTACGACCAGGCCACCTGGGCGGTGCTCAGCGCCGCGCTGGCAGACGGGCAGGACATCAGGATCGGCCTGGAGGACACCACCGTGCTGCCTGACGGCTCGCCCGCGGCCGGCAACGCCGACCTGGTGGCCGCCGCCGCCCGGCTGGCCCGGGAAGCCTGACCGTCCCGCGCGGCCTGACCGGCCGCCAAGCCTGACATTCCGGCCGCCCCCGGTCACCTCCGCCGCTCGTGTTGGCTCCATTCACCGCGAGGCGGTATGGTGTTCTTCGCCGGGGATGCGGAACCCCCGGCGTCTCCCGGCCCCGTCGTCTAGTGGCCTAGGACGTCGCCCTCTCAAGGCGGTAACGCCGGTTCGAATCCGGTCGGGGCTACTCGGGAACGAGGGACCCCTGCCCGCGGAAAGCGCGGGCAGGGGTCCCTCGTCGTTTACACCGGGGGGACGACCCCCCGGACCCCCCGGTGTGGGGCTGCGCCCCACGAGGGGTGGGTGGCGGGCTGTCCGCGAGCTTTGCGGGGGGAGTTTCGACCAGATAGGGGCGGAATATGTCCCCGGTCATCGCTGGCACTGACCGGTGGGGCTAGTGGCGGTCGAGGACGCCGAGGGCCCACAGGCCGTCTAGGAAGAGGCCGACGCCGACGGCGGCGAGCAGGATGCCGAGCAGGCGGGAGAGCACCTCGAGGACGCTCTCGTGTATCCGCAGCAGCAGCGGGGCGAAGGCGACCGCGCACAGCGCGTCGAACGCGGCGACCAGGGCGAAGGCGCCGGCGACGGTCCAGCGGGCGCTCCAGTGGGTGGCGCTGAGCGACTCCTCCAGGTCGGCCGCGACCGCCAGCGGGCTGACCACGAACGGCAGCAGCATCGCGCGGAACCCGGTCCGCAGCGGGTGCCCCGGGTCGTTGGCAACGGCAGCCGCCCGGCCGGGCCCGGTCCCGTCGCCTTCAGCGGCGAGAGCCTGGCTCGAGCTCGGCGTCGGTGTGGTCGAAGTGGATGCCGAGCACCAGCCCGACCGCGTAGATGAAGAACACCAGGCCGGAAGCCAGCGCCAGCTCGGCCGGCCCGATATGGAAGAAGGTGGCCAGCCAGGGCGCGGTCAGGGCCAGCACGACGCCGACCAACGCTGACGTCGCGGCGGTGGCGACGGCCACGATGCGCAGCGAGCGCACGTCGAGTATCCGCGCGACCCGGGCGAAGGAGATCAGCACTTTCTGCGGCCCGAACAGGGCGAGGAAGGTGACAAAGGTGTCGGCGAGGTTGAGACTGACCATGGTCACGATCATGGCGCGCGGACCGCGCGGCACCGTTCAGCAACACACGTTGTGGTGACTCGGACCCGCTCAGCGGTGTATGATCGAAACCGTGTCACGGTGGTATTGGCGCTTTTTTACGACGGCTCCGGGTGGAGCCGTGCGTAGTCACGCGCGCTGATTCATCACCCGGAGCCAGCCGCGGGCGGGGTGCAGTGGCCTCGTCCAAGTTAAAGGGCGTAGCTGGCTCGCGGAAGGCCCCGGGCACAGTGCGCCCGGGAGGAGATAAAACCCCGATGTCGCGCGTCAGTGATACCCGGATCACCGGTTACGAGCCGCTCCTGTCACCGGCTGCCCTGTTGGACGAGCTGAGGCTGTCTGACCAGGGTCAGCGGACCGTGGAGCGCACCCGGGCTGAGGTCCGCGCGGTGCTCGACGGTGCCGACGACCGGCTGCTGGTGGTGACCGGCCCCTGCTCGGTGCACGACACCAACGCCGCCATCGACTACGCGGGCCACCTGGCCGAGTTGCGCGAGCGCTACGAGGACGACCTGCTGATCGTGATGCGGGTGTACTTCGAGAAGCCGCGCACCGTGGTCGGCTGGAAGGGCCTGATCAACGACCCCGGGATGGACGAGTCGTTTGACGTGCACCGCGGGCTGCGGACCGCCCGGCGGCTGCTGCTCGACGTCGTGGGTGCGGGGATGCCGGTGGGCTGCGAGTGGCTTGACCCGATCACCCCGCAGTACATCGCCGACACCGTGACCTGGGGCGCGATCGGCGCCCGGACCACCGAGAGCCAGGTGCACCGGCAGCTCGCGTCCGGCCTGTCGATGCCGGTCGGCTTCAAGAACGGCACCGACGGCGACGTCCAGGTGGCGGTGGACGCCTGCCGCGCCGCGGCGGCCGGCCACACGTTCTTCGGCGTCACCGCCGCGGGGGCGGCCGCGGTGGTCACCACCAGCGGCAACCCGGACACGCACGTGATCCTGCGCGGCGGCCGCAGCGGCCCCAACTACTCCTCCTCGCACGTGTCGAAGGCGCTTGACCTGATCGCGGCGGCGCGCCTGCCGCGCCGCATCATGGTGGACGCCAGCCACGGCAACAGCGGCAAGGACCACACCCGCCAGCTCGCGGTGGCCGAGTCGCTGGCCGAGCAGCTGACCGCGGGCGAGCACGGCCTGGCCGGCGTGATGCTCGAGTCGTTCCTGGTGGCGGGCCGCCAGAACCCGGGCAACCCGGCCAGCCTGACCTACGGCCAGTCGGTCACCGACGCCTGCATGGACATCGAGATGACCGCGTCCGCGCTGGACAAGCTAGCCGTCTCGGTGCAGGCCCGTCGCCGGTCCTCTCCCCGGTAGCCCGAACGGGTGCGGCTGGCTCGCCCAGCCCCACGGTGAAACACGGGCGCGGAGCCCGCCGGGGATTGTCCGCGCCCGCTACCTGCCTGGCCTGCCGGCTGGCTGGGGCTGGGCCAGCGAGCTTGCGGCCGCAGCCAGAATTGATGCCTTAAGGCAAGCGTCGGTGATGGAGTCGGCGATGCGCTCGGCCCGGCCGGGGTCGGTCGCCGCCACCGCCGCCGCGACGCTGCTCAGCGCCTGCGCCCGGGCGGACCTGGCCTTGGCGGGCCGATTGGCTATGGAGTTGGCGATGCGCTCGGCCCGGCCAGGGTCGGTCGCCGCTAGCGCAGCGGCCACGCTGCTCAGCGCCCACGCTTTGGCGAGCTTGCCGTCGGCAGAGCCGGCGATCAACTCGGCCCGGCCGGGGTCGGTGGCCGCTAGCGCGGCGGCCACGCGGCGTATCGCCCCCGCCCTGGCGATTTTGTCGGTGATGGAGCCGGCGATGCGCTCGGCCCGGCCGGGGTCGGTGGCCGCCACCGCCGCCGCGACGGCGCTCAGCGTTTGCGCCTTGTACGGCTCAAGGGACGCCGAGTTGGCGATGTGCTCCGCCCGGTCGAAGAGCGGGACGGCCCGGCCGGGGTCGGTTGCCGCTAGCGCTGCTGCGACGCTGCTCAGCGCCTCCGCGTCACCACCGAGAGCCGCGGCGATGTGCTCGGCTTGGTCGAAGAGCGGGACAGCGCGGCTGGGGTCGGTGGCCGCCATCGCTGCTCCCGCGGTGATGAGCGCGCGCACTTTTGCGCTAGGGCTGGTGATGGAGCCGGCGATGCGCTCGGCCCGGCCGGGGTTGGTCGGTGCGATCGCCGCCGCGATGCCAGCTAGCGCGTCTCCCTTCGCCACGTCGTTGAGGACGGTGCTGATAGACATGGCGACGCGCTCAGCCTCGGCGAAGATCCAACCGGCGCGCCCGGGGTTGGCGGCCGCGACCGCTGCCGCCACCCGGCACAGCGCGCTCGCTTTCACGGATTTGTTGCCGATGGACTGCGCGATGCGCTCGGCCCGGTCAGGGTCGGCGCCCGCCGCCCTTGCCGCCAGGTCGCACAGCGCCTGCTCCTTCCTGGCACCGGAGAAGACCTTCGTTATCGAGGGGTTGGCGGCGATGGACCGGGCGATGCGCTCAGCGTCGTCGAACAGCCCGGCGCTGCGGCCGGGGTCAGTAACGGCCATCGCCGCCGCCACGCTGCCCAGCGCTTCCGCTCTGGCGGGCTGGTCGGCGATGGACTTCGCGATGCGCTCAGCCTCGTCGAACAGGCGGCCGGCGCGGCCAGGATCAGCGCCCGGGGCAGCGGGAACGGTGACCAGGAGCCGCTCGATGGCCGCTACCAGTTGTCCCGCGTCAGCGCGAAAGCTTTCGTACCGGATGGGCAGCGCGTTACGCCGGGCGAGTTCGGCTAGGTCGTCCGGCAGAGCTTCCCTGGTCGGCATGACCGCGCCGCCGACCAGGACCGGAATCACTCGCAAGCGCTGCGCGAGAGCCGTGCTGACCTCGATCCGCACCCAGTCGGTGGGATCATCGAGTCGTCGCCCCAGTTTGCCGGTCATCTCCAGCCAGCCTGGCCCGATCACCGCGACGAGCACCCGACAGGCCGCTATCGCGCTGACGATGGCCTCCGCGTAGTCGTCGCCCGGCTTGATCGTCTCCACGTCGATAAAGACGCGTTCCGCGCCGAAATGATCAGCGAGGCGGTCTGCCAGCCGCCCGGCGGCGTCGCTGCTGTCGTCTCGGCGGTAGCTTACGAAAACGCCGCCCTCAGCCCCGCCCATGGCTCTGCACGGTACCGTAAGCCTGCTCAGTCCTGCTTGGCCTGGTTGGCCACCCAGCGGGCGATGGCGGTGTGGTCGGCGTCGGCTGGGATTTCCGGCAGGGCGGCTTCCCAGACGCCGACGACCGCTTCCGAGGCGGCCGACGGGACGCCGGCCGCGTGTTCCAGGGCGAGGGCCAGCTTGATGTCCTTGACCATCAGCCGGACGGCGAAGCCTGCCTCGAAGTACTTCTCCGGGCAGGACGAAGTTGGGCCACTTGTTCTCGGTGGCGTTGGACCGGCCGCTGGACCCGTTGATGATCTCCAGCATGACCGCGGGGTCGAGCCCGAAGCGCTGTCCGGCGATGAGGGCCTCCGACGCGACCAGCAGGTTGGCGGCCGACATGAGGTTGTTGAGCGCCTTGACGGCGTGGCCGCACCCGGTGCCGCCCGCGTGCATCACCCGGCTGCCCATGGCGCTCAGCAGCGGCTTGAACCGTTCGTAGGCGGCGTCCGGCCCGCCGACCATGATGGTCAGCGTGCCGGCCTGGGCGCCGCCGACGCCGCCGGAGACGGGCGCGTCGATCAGCGTCACCCCCGACTCGGCCAGCCGCTGGGCGAGGAGGCGGGTGCGGGCGGGGTCGGAGGAGGACATGTCGATGACGGTGCTGCCCGGCGGCAGGCCGGCCAGCTGGCCCAGCACCACGCTCTCGACCACGTTCGAGTCGGGCAGCATCAGGATGACGGCGCCGGCCCCGTCCGCCGCGGCGGCCGGGTCGGCGGCGAGCAGGCCGGTGAAGTCCCGCCTGGCCTGCTCCGACTGGTCGAACCCGCGCACCTGGTAGCCGGCCGCCACTAGCCGCTGTGCCATCGGGAGGCCCATGTTGCCGAGCCCGATGAACCCGATCGCCTGCTCGTCGCTGATCATGCTCTGGATCGCCTAACCAGGCCGGGCCATGTCTACGGTGGACTTTGCCACACTGTGGATCCGGCTCTGGTGTGATCAGTGGCTCACCTGCCTGGCAGCCTGCCGGTGCAGCCGGTGCGCCTTGCGGAGGGGCTTGCGGACGGCGGCCGACAGCTTGTCGAGCCGTGCTGTCTGGTCAGAGCCGTCGAGGGCGTGGACGGCGATGACGAGGGCGTTGGCGACGGCGTTCACCACCCCCACCGCGGCGGCGATGACGAGCGAGGTTGCCTGGCCCTGGGGGCCGATCGCGTACAGGACCTCGGTGCGGATGCGGGTGAACATCAGCACCGCCAGGATCGCGATCACGATCATGGCGGCTCCGGTAAACCCGGTGGTGATCCCGTCGACGTCCTCACGGTGGATCGTGCCGGCGTCGTTCTTGTGGCTGCGCAGCCGGCCGCCGGTGAACGCGAAGAAGCCGTAGGACAGCAGCGTAACCATGGCCGCGAGTGCGATCGCGAACGCCAGCGGCAGGGACAGCGGGTCGCCCCAGTCCACGTTGGTGATGCCGGTAAAGAAGTAGAAGAGCAATCCGAAGTCGAAGCCCAGGACGAAGACGGGGATTCGCCGTATCCACGGCTTCAGACGGTGATGCTTGCGCGAGCCGGCTGCTGCCTGCCGGTCGATCTCGCGTCGCTGCGCCGCCTCCTGGGCCACGATGTCCTCGACCGTCCAGTCGCCGCCGTCAGGGTGGCGGACGCGCTGCGTCATTTGCGCGCGGACCTCGATCGACAGCTCGCGGCTGCGGCGCTCGGACCGGCGGCGGACCGCCTCGGCGGCCAGGTCGGGCGACTCACGCTGGGCATCCGCCGGCGTGATGTCCGGGATGGTCCGGTCGGACGGCGGGCTGTCCGGCAGGGGGTCGGCCGGGACGCGGGGAAGTGGGGGGACGACGGCGAGTTCTGCGTCATTGATGAAGGGCGGGTGGTCCGCTGCGTTGCTCACGGGTGGTCTCCAGTCTGCGGGGTGTCAGGCGGCGGGGTCGGATACAGGGCTGAGCAGGATGACGACGCGGCGCAGCTTGGCGCAGGCCGTCTCGTCGAGGCGGCCGCCGCGGTAGCAGGCGGCGGTGGTCGTGCCGCCGGTGCCCTCCCCGGTGACCTGGACGATCTGGCCGGGAGCGACGCCGAGAGCTATCAGCCGCCCGCGGATCGCCTGTGCCCGGGCGACGGAAAGCGACTGGTTGTAGGCGGGGGATCCGGTCTCGGGGGAGGCGTATCCCTGGACTGAGACTTGTGAGTGCTGAGCTATGGCGCGGGCGGCCACCGGGCCCAGGTAGCTGTCGGCTGCGGGCAGCAGTGCGGCGCTGTTCAGCCGGAAGAAGATGTCGGCCGGGATGCTCTCCCCGGTCCACTGACGCGGGCCCGCGACGGGCGTGACCGCCGGAACGGCGACGACCGGGTCGGGGTAGCTGCCCCTGCTCGCCGGGTCCGCCCGGGTCACGTCGTCGGTCCCGCAGGACGCGGCCCCGGCGGCATGACAGATGGCCATGACGTAGGCGACCAGCTCGGCCTGCTGCGGAAGCGGCAGCGCGGGCTGTCGGCCTGCCGTGTCGCCAAGCCCGGAGAAGACCACGTGCCACCGGGCGAGCGATGGCAGCAGCTTCTCCCGGGCCAGGTCGGCGGCGACGGTGGCGGGCGGCGCTGACCAGCCAAGGCGGGTCAGGTCGAATCCTCCTGCGGTCGACAATCCCGAGGACAGCACCAGCAGCGTGCCCGGCACCGAGCTGACCTTGACCGCCTGGGCCAGCAAGGAGAGCAGGTCGAAGGGGACGTCGGCGGCCTGACGGCCGACCAGCTGCTGCACCTGGCTCAGGTTCTGGCTGAGCACGGCGTCCCGGCTGGGCCCGTAGTCGACCTGGCCGTCGGGCCGCCGGGGGGTGAGTGAGACTTCGGCGGGCTGGCCGGTGTTGGTGTCGACGACATAGGCGACCGCGCTGCTACTGGCCAGGGCGGTCTGCCGCAGATCGGCGAGGTCAAGCGGGGCCAGCACGGGGCCCGGCTCGTTGCTGGTAGCGCTGGCAACGATGACGACCGCGCCGGGCGATGGTGGTCGCGGTGCGCAAGCGGCCGCGCTGACGGTAACCGACCCGGCCGCCAGCAGGGCCGCTAGCAGTCGTCGGGTGTTGGGTGAGGGTTTTGGCGGCATGTGCCCTCCATCGGCAGTTGCCTCTTCCGGCTAGCCGGGTCACGCCTCGGCGCTACCCGTCTACACCGATTCTCCCTGACTTGCCGTACTTTGGCAAGTTTGATAGAGACCCAAAGTTTTGTGGAAATTCCGGTAAATTTGGCCATGACATCGGTGTCTCGCCGGTGCAACCATGGCCCGGAAGGGGTCGATCCGTTATGATTCGATGAACTACGGCGGTCGGGAGGGAAGACGTGGCCGAGCCGACGGGGGTGTCGCTGGCCCGGCGTCTGCGCGAACTGCGCGTCGCTGGCTTCCCTCATGTAAAGCTCACGCAGCTGCAGGTAGCCAACGCGCTGTCCGATGACGAGCCGCTGGCGGATTCCACGCTCTCGTCCTGGGAGAACACGCGAGCCCCCACACTGCCGCCGCACAGTCGGCTGAGGGCGTACGCCCAGTTCTTTGCCACCGAACGCTCGCTGGAGGGGGAGCGCCCGCACCTCGTGCCGCTCGCAGAGTTGACTCCGGCCGAGCAGAAGGCGCGGAATGAGCTAGAGCGCCAGCTCTTCCTGCTCCGGGATGGCGAGCCGGAAGTGCCCAGCGGGGGTCAGTTCTGGCGCTTCGACGACGGGGCGCCGATCACACTGATCTGCTCCGACCTCAGGAAGAGCGATGAGCTTGAGCTAGGCCCGCTGACCCAGGAAGACAACCCGAACTTCGCCGATCTCTACTCCTACGGTGACCTGGACGCGCTGTTCGACTTGTACGGGCACCTGCGGGCGACCAACCCGAACTCCCCGGTTCACCTGCGCCGGGGCGCTAGCCCTGATCTGGTCAATCATCTGGTAGTGCTAGGCGGGATCGCGTGGAACGACGTGACCCGGCGGCTTAATGACTTGCTTCCCCTGCCGGTAAGGCAGGTCGAGGATGCGAAGATTCCGTCGGGCGAGATTTTCGTCACCGACGGCGGCTCCTATCACGGCGAGCGGTTCGAGCCGCGCTGGCGGGACGACAACCCGGGGACGGCGGATGAGCCCGGTGTGCTCCTGGAAGACGTGGGCATGCTGGCCAGGGTGCCGAACCCCTACAACGCGCTGCGGACGCTGACCTACTGCAACGGCGTCCACGGCCGCGGGGTGCTCGGCGCCGTCCGGTGCCTGACCGATCCGGATGTTCGCAGCGACAACGAGCAGTACCTGGAAAAGGCATTCCCGGGATCCGACAGCTTCGTCCTGCTGATGCGGGTCCCGGTTCTGGGCGGCCAGACAGTCCCTCCCAGCCTGATGAGTCCGGGCACGGTGAGGTTCCAGTGGGCGTCCGGCGACCCACCGGAGAATTGACCGAAGAGTGACCTCCCCTCAGGTTCCTGACCAAAGCGATTCGCATGCCGGACTGCTAGAAGAATCGGGCACAGCGTCGGCCCACGCGCAGTTCGATGCCATCATCGTGCCCACCCACCGTCCGGTCGCCCGGCTGCGAAGCAGCATCGGCATCGCCCGCCGGACCCGGACACCGCTCATCGTCTTGTGCAGCCGGGCAGTCAGCCAGGACGAGGTGATCGAGCGGGCCACCCGGGCTGGCGTCGAGGCCTTCGCCCTCAACTGGCCTGCCCGCAACCCGCTGGCGATCGAGTTCGGCACCTCGCGGGACACGGAGCTGTCGGCCGCGAGCCCGAACTGGAACCGTGACCTGAGCATGAAGCGGAACCTCGGGCTGGTTCTCGCCCGGCTGCTCGGCTGGACCAGGCTGATGTTCCTGGACGACGACATCTACGGAGTGGGGCAGCACGACGTGACCGCGCTGGCGGCCGCGCTTGAGAACCACTCCGTCAGTGCGCTCATTCCCAGGCGCTACCCGGACAACTCTGTCGTCTGCCACGCCCACCGGCTTGGCGGCGGCAAGCAAGACGTCTTCGCCAGCGCCAGCGGCATGGGGGTTCGCTGTGACCGCGATGACCTGGCGTTCTTCCCTAACGTATACAACGAGGACTGGTTCTTCTTCGCCGAGGAGGCTGCCAACCACCGGATCGCCCGGGTTGGTGAGTCGCGCCAGCGGAAGTATGACCCGTACGACAGCCCGCGCCGGGCGGCCTTTGAGGAGTTCGGCGACCTCCTGGCCGAGGGCCTGTACGCCCTGCTGGACATCGACGAGGAGATCTGGGACGTCAAGAAGAGCTACTGGGAGTACTTCATCGAGGTGCGACGGAATTTCCACCTGCGGGTCGCTGACTCGCTGGGGTCCGTCGACGCCCGGCAGCGAGACGAGGCGCAGCGGGCAGCCAGGTCTATCCGGGCCGCCCAGGATCAGCTCGAAAAGATCACTCCCGCGCTGTGCGAGCGGTTCATGAACCAGTGGCGGACCGACCTGACCGCGTGGCGCGGCTACCTCAGCGGGCTGCCCCGCCTCGGCTCCATCCCCGAGGCATTCAGCTACCTGGACCTCAGCCCGGCGGCTTACCGCCCCGGTGACCAGCCGAGCAACGGCAGGTGACGGAGCGCTGGCTGGCCACCGAGCATCCGGTAGCTGATGCCGAGGGCGCGCTTGTCAGCCTCACGGCCGTCTAGGTTCTCCCGGCGTTCCCCGTCGGTGACATCGCGGTCGAACCGGCGGAGGAACTGTGTTTCCGGCAGTTCCGAGCGCCGGTCAGTCTGCTCGAACTCCATGCGCTTATAAAGCCTGACGGCCGGGTCGTTGTGATCGAGGACCCACAGGTAGAAGTCCCGGATCCCCTCCTGGCGCTGCTGTTCGATGAGATAGGTGACGAGTCGCCTTGCGACCCCGTTTCCGCGCAGGTCCGGGTCAACCCAGACCGACTCGATGAAGCACGCCTCACCCAGCTGGGCGTTGTCGTCCAGTTCGCCCGGCGGCTTCGCCGCGGCGACGCCCAGCGTTCGGTCACCGCGCTCGACTACTGCCCACGATGAGCCGCGCAACCGCTGCCGCCAGTACTTCGCGGGCTTTCCGGCGAGCTCGTCGGCGGACGCGATGAATGCCTTGGGGGACTCGGTGAGCGACGCGAGAACGGCTTCGCGCAGCACCCGCCAGTCAGGGTGCCGACTGCCGTGAAGTGACGGGGAACCGAGGCTAGTGACGTCTCTTACGTCGCTGCTTGTCATAGCCTTCCCGCCTGCCTTACGACGTTTACAGCAGTCTCGCGAAACGTTAGCAGTTCGCTGGCGACCCGGGAGGCTTCGACGCGCCGGTTTGTCGGGACAACCAATTCGTCCGGTCCGGGAGGCTGCTTTACTCGGCTGCCGGGCATGGCGACGGCGGTGCCGTCGCCATCCAGGCGGAAGCTGACAAAGTCCATTGGACGTCCCCAACCCATCTGCCGCATGTCGGTCGCAGACCAGAACCCGCTCAGGTCCCGTATGAGCTCAGCCACCGCGGCAGTCGACACCGCTGCGGCAGACCGGCCGCCGGAGGCCGGCGGCGAGACTGCGTCCAGGTCGTTGGGACCCAACTGTAGCACCCGGAATACCTGGCTCGGCTGCGTTAGAGATACATGCAAACGCATATAACTGAGTGAGGCGGCATCGGACATGCAGTTCGGGATCTTTTCCGTCAGCGACATCACCCGCGACCCGACCACCGGGGACACGCCAAGCGAGGCCGAGCGGATCGACGCGGTGGTGAAGATCGCGCAGAAGACCGAGGAAGTCGGGATGGACGTGTTCGCGATCGGCGAGCACCACAACCCGCCGTTCTTCTCCAGCGCGCCGACCACGCTGCTGGCCTACATCGCGGCGACCACCAAGCGGCTGCTGCTCACCACCTCCACCACGCTGATCACCACCAACGACCCGGTGCGGATCGCCGAGGAGTACGCGATGCTGCAGCACCTGTCCAAGGGGCGGATGGACCTGATGCTCGGGCGCGGCAACACCGCCCCGGTCTACCCGTGGTTCGGCCAGGACATCCGGCAGAGCCTGCCGCTGGCGCTGGAGAACTACAACCTGCTGCACCGGCTGTGGCGCGAGGACGTGGTGGACTTCGAGGGCAAGTTCCGCACCCCGCTGCAGGGGTTCACCGCGGTACCGCGGCCGCTCGACGACACCCCGCCGTTCGTCTGGCACGGCTCGATCCGCACCCCGGAGATCGCCGAGCAGGCCGCGTACTACGGCGACGGCTTCTTCGCCAACAACATCTTCTGGCCGAAGGAGCACTACATCCGGCTGATCCGGTTCTACCGGCAGCGGTTCGCGCACTACGGCCACGGCACCGAGAAGCAGGCGATCGTCGGCCTCGGCGGCCAGGCCTACATCGCCAGGAACTCCCAGGACGCCAAGAACGAGTTCCGCCCGTACTTCAACGCCGCCCCGGTCTACGGCAACGGCCCCTCGCTGGAGGACTTCTCCGAGCTGACGCCGCTCAGCGTGGGCTCACCGCAGGAGGTCATCGACAAGACGCTCACCTTCCGCGAGCACTTCGGCGACTACCAGCGCCAGCTCTTCCTGATGGACCACGCGGGCCTGCCCGTCGGCAAGGTGCTTGACCAGCTCGAGCTGCTCGGCAGTGAGGTCATCCCGGTGCTGCGGCGGGAGACCGAGGCCCGCAAGGACCCGGAGACGGCGCCCGCCCCGACCCACCAGCTGCTGGTGGCGGCCAAGTACGGCGACCAGCCGGCCCGCCAGCCGCGGCCTAACGCCAACCGCGGCGACAACGTGACCGGCGACTCCCCGTACCAGGACTCGGTGCGCTGATGACCGGCAAGCAGGCGCATCCCGCCAACGACGCGTGGGAGTCGCTGCTGACCGCGCACGCGTCGCTGATGCGGCGGTTCGGCGCCGACGACGCCTGGCAGGACGTCTCCATGAAGGAGTACGACGTCCTCTACACGCTGTCCAAGTGCGACCAGCCGATCCGGCTGAGCGAGCTCAACCGGCACGTGCTGCTGAGCCAGCCGGCCCTGTCCAGGCTGGTCGACCGGCTGGCCGCCCGCGGCCTGGTCAGCCGGGCGGCCGACCCGGACGACGGCCGCGGCCTCGGCCTGGCGCTGACCGAGGCGGGCCGGGCGGTCCAGCGGCGCATCGGCCGGCGGCACGGCCGCTCGGTGGCGGAGGCGATGCTGGCCGGGCTCACCCCGCCCGAGCTGCGTCAGCTCGAGGAGCTGTGCGCGAGGCTGGCAGCCAGCCGCACCCGTTCCGAATGAACTCTTGAATGGTTAAGGGGAAGGCAATGAGCGACCTACTCAACCTGGCAGTGATCAGCGCCGGGACCTCGGAGCCGTCGTCGACCCGGCTGCTGGCCGACCGGACCGCGCAGCGGGTCACCGCCCTGGCGGGGCAGCGCGGCGCGGCCGTGCGCACCCGGGTGATCGACCTGCGCGAGCTCGCGACCGACATCAGCGCCGCGCTGACCAGCCAGCTAGTCACGCCGAGGCTGCAGCAGGCGGTGGACGCGCTCGGCGCGGCCGACGGCGTGATCGCGGCCGCGCCGGTGTACAAGGCGGGCCCGAGCGGGCTGTTCACCTCGTTCTTCCAGGTGCTCGACAACGACCTGCTGATCGGCAAGCCGGCCGTGCTGGCGGCCACCGCCGGGACGGCGCGGCACGCCCTGGTGGTCGACGACCAGTTGCGGCCGCTGTTCGCCTACCTGCGGGCCCTGCCCGTGCCGACCTCGCTGTTCGCGGCGCCGGAGGACTGGGGCGGCGGCACCGGGGCCGGCACTGCCGGCGGGGCGCTGAGCGAGCGGATCGACCGGGCCGCGTTCGAGCTGGTGCTGCTGATGGAGTCGGGCTTCGCGCGGCAGCTGCGGGACCAGTCGTGGCAGCGCTACCAGCATCAGCTCGGCTCGGCGGGCGGGACCGAGCTGGGCATCGACACCGGCAGCGACCTCATGCGGCTGGCGGCGGGCGGCAGCGCCGCTTAGCCGGTAACCCGGTCCGGTCAGGACCGGACGAGGCGGGCGATCGCTTCCGAGGTTGAAGGAGCCAAGCTCGTGCGCGGCGTGCACTCCGGCATCGTGGTCGAGCCCGAGGAGGAGCATTGGCACGGCGATCGCCAGCTGTGCCAGCCCGGCCGCGAGCAGCCCGGCCCGCTGGGCCGGGCTTTCCCGCCACCAGGGCCGGCCCGCGGGCACGTCGGAGTCCTCGCCGTCGATCCTGGCCGAGACGGCCTGCTGCCCGGCGACGGCCCGAGTCCCCCATTTCTTACCCGCGTCAAGCGTTTAAGAAATACCCCGGCAGGGTTTATATGATACCCCCCGGGGGGTTTTCTAAAGAAGCTTATTTGGTTGACACTAGCTTAACTAGCTGGCCATATGCAGAAATCGGAATGCGTTATGGTGCTGTTGCTGGTAGCTGTTGCGGCTTATCCGTGGTCCTTCTATTATTTAATGCAGCACCCGCTGGCAGGGTCGCCCGCGCTGTCCTCCGCCGCGTTTATGACCATGAGGAGAGTCCCCATGAGTGAAGTCGCCGTTGGCGGCGGCCGCGGCGTGCTGCGCGCCAGGCCTGGCGCGCAGGCCGGGCCCGCCCCGGCTGCGGTCGACGCGCGGCGAGCGCTGCAGCTCGCCCTGGCGGCCGTCTGGCTGTTCGACGGGGTGCTTCAGTACCAGTCGTTCATGTACACCAGGGCGTTCGCCCAGATGCTCGGCGGGACGGCCGACGGCAACCCGCCGGTGATCGCCCGCCCCATCACCTGGGACGCATCCCTCGTCGCGCACCACCTGGTCCTGCTGAACACGGTCTTCGCCACCATCCAGCTGCTGCTTGGCCTCGGTATCGCGTTCCGGCCGACCGTCCGGGTTGCCCTCGCTGCCTCGGTGGCCTGGTCGCTGGGCGTGTGGTGGTTCGGTGAGGGCCTGGGCGGCGTCCTGAGCGGAGGTGCCGACCCGCTGAACGGTGCCCCCGGGGCGGTGATCATCTACGCGCTGACCGCGGTGCTGCTATGGCCGGCTGACCGGGCTGGGGAACGGCCGCCCTTTACCGCCGCCCGGGCGGTCGGCGCCCGCCTCGCCCGGGCCCTGTGGCTGGTGCTGTGGCTGAGTCAGGCCTACTTCGCGCTGACCCCGGCCAACCGCGCGCCCGGGGCGGCGAGCGGGATGATCACCGGCATGCGGAGCGGGGAGCCGGCCTGGCTCCAGTCGCTGATGCGCGCGGCCGCCGCGCTGACCGCGGATCAGGGCCTGGCCACGTCGGTAGCGCTGGCGCTGGCGTTCGCGGTGATCGCGGCGGGCGTCTACCTGCCCGCGCCGGCCGCCAAGGCAACGCTGCTGCTCGCCATCGTGGTCTCCGCCGTCATCTGGGTGTTCGCCCAGGCGCTGGGCGGGATCCTGGCCTCCGGCGCGACCGACGTCAACTCCGGTCCGCTGCTCGCCCTGCTCGCTCTCACCTACTGGCCGGCAGGCTGGGCGGGCTGGGCGGGCCCGCGACGAGGCCGCCCCGTCGCCGGTCGCGCTCACCGCTCAGGCAGAAGAGAAGCTGGCCTGATGACCCCTGCCTGGCTCCTGGATATCGTCGCCGCCTGCATGCTCGCGGTCGCCGCGGTGAGCGCGGCGCGGCTGGTCGCGGCCCGCCCCTGGCAGCGCGGCCTGGTCACCGCGGACACCGACGCGGCGCACCTGCTGATGGCCATCGCGATGGCGGGCATGCTCGCGACCGGCCTCAGCACCCTTTCCGGCACCGCCTGGGAGGTTATCTTCGCGCTGATGACCGCCTGGTTCGCCCTCCGGGTGCTGGCCGACGCGCGCGCGAACGGCGCCCGTGCCCTGGCGGCCGGGCACTGCGCACCGCACCTGGTGCACAGTGCCGCCATGCTCTACCTGTTCCTCGCCACGACCGCCCCCGCCGCGATGAGCGGCATGGCGGGCATGAGCGGGATGCCCGGCGGCTCCGGGTCGATGACGGGGCTGCGGGCCCCCACCGTTGCCCTGCTCTTCGCGCTGATCCTGGTCGGCTACAGTGCCTGGGACCTGGACCAGCTTCCAGGCCGCCGCTCCCGCACCGGATCGGCCCGCGTCGCGCTGGCCGGCGGCGCCGCCGTCCCGCTGCCGGGGCTGGCGGCGGCCGAGTCACCCGCGGTCACCGCCGGGTGCCGGATCATCATGGGCATCGCGATGGCCTTCATGCTCGTCATCGCCCTATGAACCTCGGGTCAGGCACCGGTTACCGTACTCTTCTTCCGTGGACGAGCTGACTTCGCTGGCCCGCGCCGCCGGGCGCGGGGACCGGGCCGCGCTCGCCGCCGTTATCCGGCAGACCCAGGGCGACGTGTGGCGCTTCTGCGCTCACCTGGTCGACCCGGCCGTGGCCGACGACCTGGCCCAGGAGACCTACCTGCGGGCGATCCCGGCGCTGAGCCGGTTCCGGGGTGACGCCCCGGTGCGCTCGTGGCTGCTGACCATCGCCCGCCGGGCCTGCGCGGCGGAAATCGACACCAGGTCGAAGAGCCGCGAGCTGTCCGCCCGGCTGGCCGCCGAATCGGTCACCGGGCCGTCGTCGGTGCCGGAGCCAGCGGGACAGGCCACGGTGGGCCTGCTGCTCGACGCCCTCGATACCGACCGGCGGGCAGCGTTCGTGCTGACGCAGCTGATCGGATGCTCCTACGCGGAGGCCGCCGCCATCTGCGGCTGCCCGGTCGGCACCATCCGCTCCCGGGTTGCCCGGGCGCGGGCCGACCTGGACGACATGCTGGCCGAGCGGGGCGAGTCCGCGACCGCGGGCCGGTAATCAACGGCGGCTACCGCCACCAGGTGCGCTCAAGCGCCCGGTCAGCGCCGCCGGTCTGGTCCAGCGCGTCGAGCGCGGCCATGTCCGGCTCCCCCAGGCTGAAGTCGAAGATCTGCGCGTTCTCGGCGATCCGCTCGCGGTGGGTGGACTTGGGGATGACCGGGACGCCGTGCTGCACGCACCAGCGCAGCAGCACCTGGGCGGGGGTGCGGCCGACCCGCTCGGCGATCTCGGCCACCCGCCGGTCACCCAGGTGGCGGCCGGTGCCGAGCGGGCTGTAGGCCTCGAGCGCGATGCCGTGACGGCGGCACGCCTCGAGCAGCCCGCGCCGGTACTCGACCGCGCTGAACTGGATCTGGTTGACGGCCGGGACGACGCTGCCCGCGCTGGTCACCGCGTCCAGGTCGGCCGCGCCGAAGTTGGAGACGCCGACCGACCGGGCCAGCCCGCGCTCGCGTGCCCGTTCCATGCCCGGCCAGGCCCAGACCGGGCCGCCCTGCGGCCAGTGCACCAGGTACAGGTCAACCTGGTCGACGCCGAGGCGGCGCAGGCTGTGCTCGGCCTCGGCCACCGGGTCCTTGCCGCCCGGGTAGAACTTGGTCGTGATGAACAGCTCGTCGCGTGGCACCCCGCTGTCCTTCAGCGCCTTGCCCACGCTGGCCTCGTTCCGGTAGGCCTGGGCGGTGTCGATGTGCCGGTAACCGAGGTCGAGTGCCCACCGCACGGCGTTCTGGCAGCTCGACCCGTCGGGGACCTGCCACACGCCAAGGCCGAGCATCGGCAGCTGGTTTCCGTCGTTGAGCTTCGCGAACTCCATGCGGGTCCTTCCTCGGTGGCCGGCTAGGCGAGCGTGGCTTCCAGGGTGATCTCCGGCACCCCGGCCAGCGCCCGGCTGACCGGGCAGCCCGCCTTGGCCGCTTCCGCCTGCTTGACGAACGCGTCGGCATCGATACCGGGCACCCGCCCGGTGGTGACCAGCGCGATCTTGGTGATGGTGGGCGCGCCGTCGACGAAGCGCAGGGTCACCGAGGCCTCGGTGCTGATCGACTCGGGGGGAGTGCCCGCCCGTGACAGGTTGCCGGACAGCGCCATCGAGAAGCAGGCCGCGTGCGCGGCCGCGATGAGCTGCTCGGGGTTGGAGCCTGGCCCGTCCTCGAACCGTGACTTGAAGGTGTACCCGCCGCCGATCGAGTCCCCGGCGGTGAAGGTGCCGGTCCCCGTCTGGACGTCGCCCTTCCATTCTGCAGTGCCCTTAGCGGCCATGATCCCTCCCGTTGATTGATGCGGTAACTAGTCCCGACCCTATCGGGCGGTACGGCTCAGTCCTCAACCGCCAGGATGACGTCGGACGCCTTGATGACCGCGATGACCTGCTGGCCGGGCGCGAGCTTGAGCTCACTGGCCGCCTCGACCGTGATCGAGGCCACCAGCCGGGAGCCGCCGGCGTCAAGCTCGACGTTGGCGGTCGCCTCGCCGGCGGTGATGCCGGTGACCGTGGCCGGAATCTGGTTGCGCGCGCTGAGCTTCATGAACGAGCCTCCCCGTGGCTTGCGAGACCTGACTGCGGTCTTACGCTACCCCGGCCCGCCCAGCGCATGTCCTCGGTTGCGCCCGGCCGGCCTTGCTCGGATGATGGGGTGATGACCGCTGCCGGACCGTCCGCCGAGCCGGGCCCGCCGGGCTACGTCGCCAGCACGCGCGCGTTCTTCGCCAGCCGGGCGGCCACCTGGGACGCCAAGTTCGGTGACGACGGGCCCGCCTACCGGGCGGCGGTCGCCGAGGCCGGCCTGCGGCCGGGCGGGGTGGCGGTCGACGTGGGGTCCGGCACCGGGCGGGCGCTGGCACCGCTGCGGGCGGCGGTCGGCCCGGGCGGCACGCTGCTCGCGGTTGACCTGACGCCGGAGATGCTGCACGCGGCCCGCCCGGCCGCCGTCAGGGCCGGCGCCGCGCTGCTGGTCGGGGACGCCCGGGCGCTGCCGCTGGCCGACCAGGCGGCCGACGCGGTGTTCGCCGCCGGGCTGGTCAACCACCTGCCGGACCCGATCGCGGGGCTGCGCGAGCTGGCCCGGGTGACCCGTCCCGGCGGGCTGCTCATCCTGTTCCACCCGACCGGCCGGGCCGCCCTCGCCGCCCGGCACGGGCATTCCGTGTCCCCGGACGAGCCGCTGTCGGAGGGCCCGCTGCGCCGGTCCGCCGCCGCCAGCGGCTGGCGGCTGGCCGCCTACGACGACGCCCCGCAGCGCTTCTTCGCGCTGGCGGAGCGGGGGCCGGGCTGAGGGTCAGCCGCCCCCGTTCCTGATGCCGGGCTTGTTCCCGCGCCCGGGACCGCGTCGAGGAAGTCCAGGGCGGCCACCGCCGTCGCCCGGCGCCAGGCGAGCAGGGTCGCGTCGAAGCCCTCGCTGCGCTCGCGACGGGCGTCAAGCGCCGCGATGAGCGGGACCAGGACCGCCCGCTGGGCCTGCAGCAACGGGGCCGGGTCCTGCCCCGCCCGGTCGAACAGCGCCAGCTTGAGCAGCAGCTCGGAGCGGATGTCGCGGACGTGCCGCACTGGTTCGCGCAGCCAGCGGCCGGCCGCGGCGCGGCCGGCGTCAGCCGCCGCGTAGACGGTGCGCTGCGGGCCGAGGCCGGGCTCGGTGTACTGGGGGACGACCAGCCCGCTGTCGGCCAGGCGGCCGAGCGCGCGGTACACGACCGCCTTGGGCACCTGCCAGACCCGGCCGAGCTCACCCCGGGCGGCGGTGAGCTGCGACACCGCGAAGCCGTGGGCCGGCCGCTGGCTGATGATCGCGAGCACCAGCCATTCCGGCAGCGACAGCGCGGGAAGCGGCGCGGCCGGCCCGCTGCCCGGCGCTGGTTCCCCTGGCAGTGCCCTCATGGAGAATGAGGGTAGCTGCCCGGCCGCCGGATCGCCCCAGCCGACGGAGCCGGTACCGCACGGGGGAGGAGCGCTGTGGCTAACCCGCCTGACGTCGATGAACTGGCCGCGCTTTACCGCGACCTGCACGCGCACCCGGAGCTGGCGTTCGCCGAGCACCGGACCGCGGGCATCGTCGCCGAGCGGGTGCGCGACCTCGGCTTCCAGGTGGCGACCGGGGTCGGCGGCACCGGCGTGGTCGCGGTGCTGGACAACGGGCCCGGGCCGGCCGTCCTGCTCCGGGCGGACATGGACGCGCTCCCGGTCCGCGAGCAGACCGGCCTTGCCTACGCGTCCGCCGCGCGGGGACGCGGCGCGGACGGCGCGGACGTCCCGGTGATGCACGCCTGCGGCCACGACATGCACGTCGCCTGCCTGCTCGGCGCGGCGGCCGAACTGGCCGCGCAGGCCGCGGCGGGCTCCTGGCAAGGTCGCCTGCTGCTCGTCTTCCAGCCGGCCGAGGAGACCGGCGAGGGCGCCCGGGCGATGATCGATGACGGCCTCTACGAGCGTTTCGGCCGTCCCGGGGTGGTACTCGGCCAGCACGTGGCACCGCTGCCCGCGGGCGTGCTCGGGGTGCACCCGGGGACCGCGTTCGCCGGGCAGGACACGCTGCGGGTAGTGCTGCACGGTACCGGCGGGCACGGATCGCAGCCGGAGCGGACGGTCGACCCGGTACTGATGGCGGCCGCCACCGTGCTGCGGCTGCAGGGCGTGGTCGCCCGGGAGGTCGCGGCGGGTGACGCGGCCGTGGTCACGGTGGGCGCGCTGCGCGCGGGGACGGCTCCCAACGTCATTCCCGACCAGGCCGAGCTGCTGCTGTCGGTCCGCAGCTTCGACGAGCGGGTGCGGGCCCGGGTGCTGGCCGCGGTCGAGCGGATCGTCCGGGCCGAGGCGGCCGCCTCCGGCGCCCCGGCCGAACCGGAGATCGGCAACCTCAGCACGTTCCCGGTGCTGGTCAACGACGAGGACGCGTGTGCCAGGCTCACCACGGTGTTCAACGCGGGCGTCGGCCTGAGCCTCGACCCCGGCCCGGTGACCGGCAGCGAGGACGTCGGCCTGCTGGCGACCGAGGCGGGCGTGCCGTGCGGCTACTGGCTGCTCGGCGGGGCCGACCCGGCGCTGTTCGCCGGCGTCAGCACGGTGGAGGAGGCACGGGTGATCGTGGACGGCCTGCCCGGCAACCACTCGCCGCTGTACGCCCCGCTGGTCGAGCCCACCTTGCGCACCGGCATCGCCGCGCTGGCGGGCGCCGCCCGCGCGTGGCTGGCGCCGGCCGGCGGCTAGCCGGGCGGTTTGGCTGGTCCATCAGGAAGTTCGTCAAGGCCGGGCAGGGGCGGGGGACTGGTCGCCGGGCCCGGCTGCGCCGCGGGACGGCTTGCGGGCGCGAGTGAAGGCGGCGCCGTGGCTGACGGTGATGCCGCCGTTGGCCGCCATCGGCGCCAGGCCCGCGAACAGCCTGGCCCGGAACTCGTCCGCCAGCTGCGGGCCGAGGGAGTAGACGAAGCCGCGGTACCCGTGGGACGTAAGCCAGTCCCAGTAGTGCTGCGGGTCGCGCAGCGCGGAGGTCTGCTCCACCGTGCGCCGCTCGATGCCGGCGAAGCCGGCCTCCGCGCAGAGCTCCGGCAGCGGCCGCGGCGGCTCGGTGAACAACTCTGGGGCGGCCTCCGCACCGGAGCGCCGGCTCCGTTCCGCGCGGGCGCGCTCGCCGACGTCCCGCATCAGCTCCCCGTGGAAGTCCCAGCGGCTGTCCGGCTTGCCCGGTGCCGGCTCGGAGAACGCCAGCAGGCCGCCGGGGCGGAGCACCCGGTGGGCCTCGGCGATGGCCCGCCGCGGGTGGTCGAGGAAGTGGTACGCGAACCCGCACGTCACCACGTCGAAGGAGGCATCGGGGAAGGCGAGGCGCCGCGCGTCCATACCGCAGATCTTGATCTGCGGCAGGTCTCCGCGGTCGCGGGCCAGGGCGGCGCGCATGTTCGGCGCGTTGTCGACGGCGACGACCAGCCCCCGCGGCCCCACCGCCCGCGCGGCCGGCAGCGTGACCGCCCCGCGCCCGGCCGCGACATCGAGCACCCGCTGCCCCGGCCGCAGGCCGCACCAGCCGGCCAGCTCGCGGCCGAAGGTCGCGAAGAACGGCAGGTACCGGTCGTACTCCTCGGCCACTTCGTCGAAGAGGCGCCGCACGCCCGCTGTGTCGGTCACGGGTCAGTATGCTCGCATCCGGCCGCACGTGCCGGCCGCGTGCCGGCCGGTTACCGGGGACAGTTACCGCCCTTATAAGGGCGAAATGACCCCCAATAAGGCCCGCATGGCTCCAACCCCCGGGGGCGACTGGCCTCATGATGGCGGGGCCGCGCCGTTGCCCGGCGCTTGGCCGCCTTCTGGCGGGAACTGACTCGGCTGCGGTGTCGGCCGGGTGAGGGAGACTATCGCATCGACTACCTGGTCGAGGGGCTGCCTGGCGTCTATGGGGATCGCGCCGGCTGCGCGCAGGCGATCCTGCACCAGCGGCAGTTTGCGGCGCAGGTACTCACGGGTGTCTCCGACATGGCCCCAGTCGTGGTAGTCCCGGCGCTCGTCCAGCCGGGCCAGCATCGTGGGCTCGTCGATCTCCAGCAGGAACACCTGGGCGAAGCGGTCGGCTACCTCCTGCTGGTTGTCTGCCCCGCCGCACACGTACAGCGTCGCTGTCCCTGCGCGCTGGATCAGTGCGTCTAGCCGAGGCGGATCCCAGGCCCAGCTGTGCCGGGCCAGCCAGTCCAGGTCCGGCGCCGGCTCCTCCGCCACCACCGCGCCGGCCGGGTCAACCATCCGCGCAAGCAGCGGATCGCCGTCGGCGTCAATGGCCACAAAGCGGCGGCGGGCGAGCTCGGCGGCTACCGCAGACTTCCCGGCACCAGAACAGCCTGCGATCTGAACAGCGCTCATCAGGCCCAATCATCCGGTGACGGCAACGCTCGCGCAAACGAGTTTGGGCCGGCCGGCGGCTCAGCCGCTGACATCGGCAGCCCGGTCAGGATCCGGTCAGCCCGGGTCGGTCACCGCGCCCAGGACCGCCTCGGCCTGGCGGATCAGCGGAGCGTCGATCATCTGGCCGTCGACCTTGAGCGCGCCGCTGCCGCGGTGCCCGGCGCCGGCCCGTACCGCGTCGAGCACCCGCCGGGCCCAGGCGACCTGCGCCTCGTCCGGCTGGAAGGCGGCCCGCACGACCGGCACCTGGGTGGGGTGGATGCAGGCCTTGACCGCGAAGCCGGAGGCGGCCGCGTCCTGCGCCTCGGCCGCCAGCCCGTCGAGGTCGGGGATGTTCACGTAGACCGAGTCGATCGCGGGCTTGCCGGCCGCGGCGGCCGCCAGCAGCACCGCCGAGCGGGCGTGCCGGGCGACGTCACGGTAACGGCCGTCCGGATGCCTGCTCGACCGGCCGCCGATGGCGGCCAGCAGGTCCTCGGCCCCCCACATCAGCGCGGCCACGTTGGGCGCGGCGGCGATCGCGGCCGCGTTGAGTATCCCGGCCGGGGTCTCCGCCAGCGCGACCACCTGCCAGGGCCCGGCCAGCGCGTCCAGCTCGGCCCGGGTCTCCGCCTTGGGCAGCATGACCAGGCGGTAGCCGGCCTGGCGGACCGCCGCCAGGTCGGCCGGGTGCTCGGCCGTGCCGGCCGCGTTGACCCGGACGATCACCCGGGCCGGGTCGGCCGGAGTGGCCAGCAGCGCGGCCCGCGCGGTGTCCTTGGCGGCCGCGCCGACGCCGTCTTCCAGGTCAATGATGACCCCGTCGGCGGCGGCGAGCGCCTTGGCGTAGCGGTCGGGCCGGTCGGCCGGGCAGAACAGCAGCGCGGGCCCGGGCAGGGGGCCGGGCATCACCGCGGCTCCGGCGTGGCCGGGCGGCAGCGCATCAGCGTGGTCCTGGTGACCGTCGCGACGACCTCGCCGTGCTGGTTGCGCGCGGTGTGCAGGAAGGTCACGATGCCCTGGCCGGGGCGGCTGGCCGACAGCCGCTTGCTGCTCACCACCGTCTCGCCGTAGAGGGTGTCGCCGATCCGCACTGGTACCGGGAACCGGGCGTCGCTGAACCCGAGGTTGGCCACGATCGTCCCCTCCGTGAGGTGCCCGACCGACTGCCCGACCAGCACTGACATGGTCAGCAGGCTGTTAACCAGCCGCTCGCCGAATTCGGTGGTGGCACTGAACGCCGCGTCCAGGTGCAGCGACTGCGGGTTCATGGTCAGCGTGGAGAACAGCGTGTTGTCCGCCTCGCCGATGGTCCGCCCCGGCGCGTGCTGGTAGACGGTCTCCGGCTGCAGCTCCTCGAACCACAGCCCGCGCTGCCGGACGACTGCCTGGGGCGACTCGCTCATCTGACCTCCCGCTGGCCTCAGCGCCGGCCGCCGCCGGCCGCCTCAGGGACGACCTTACCGAGCGGCCGCCGCCCCGTCAGCCGGCCTGGCCGACCCGGCCGCCCGGTCTTAGGGTGAGCGGGTGGATGACAGCCTTCAGCTCCGGCCGTTCCCGTTCCACGGGGACGGGGTGACCGCGGTCGTCAGCACCCGGCACGGCGGGGTGAGCACCGGGCCGTACGGGTCACTCAACCTGGGCGGGCACGTCGGGGACGACCCGGCCGCGGTGGCGGAGAACCGCCGCCGCCTGGCGGCCGCGCTCGGCGTGCCCCGGCTGACCGTCGCCGACCAGCGGCACACCGCCCGGGTGGCGGTGGTCAGCGCGGACCTGGCCGGCCGCGGGCACGACGGGGCAGCCGACGCGGCCGCCGCTTTCCCGGCAACCGACGCGCTGGTCACCGACGTGCCCGGCACCGCCCTGGCGATCCTGGTGGCGGACTGCGCCCCGGTCGTGCTCTACGACCCGGTGCGGCGGGCGGCGGGCGTGGCGCACAGCGGCCGGGCGGGAACGCTGAGCGGGGTAGTGCCGGCCACGGTCCAGGCGATGACGGCGGCGTTCGGCTGCGCCCCGGCGGACCTGCTGGCAGGCATCGGCCCGGCCATCGGCGCCGCCAGCTACGAGATCGGCGCGGCGGAGGCGGCGGCGGTCACGGCGGCGTTCGCAGGCGAAGCGGACCAGGGGGCGCCGCTGCTGAACCCGAGCAGGCCCGGCCATGCCCTGTTCGACCTGGTGGGAGCGATCCGCCGGCAGCTCGCGGCGGCCGGGGTGCCGGCCTCCCAGGTCTGCGACCTGGGTATCGACACCCGGACGAACACCGTCGACTTCTTCTCCGACCGGGACGCCCGCCCGTGCGGCCGGTTCGCGGCGATCGTGCGAATATAGCTAGGTCGCCGGAACGACAGCCGGCTGGAAGGCGGACGGACGTATGGCGCGGGTAGACCCGCGGCTGCGGGCATGGGGCTGGGTAACCAGGCGCATGGTCCAGGTCGCGACCATGAGCGATGCCGAGATCATCGCCCTGCAGGCCCGGGCGATGCCGGACAACGCGCTCTTCCGGTGGCTGTTCGGCACGGTGGCGCCCGGGGTCAGGCAGTCCGACCGGCTGGTGCCGGGGCCGGGCGGTGACCTCAAGGTGCGGGTCTACCAGCCCCCTGCGGGCAGCACCGGGACCGCCGCTCGCCCCCTGGTGCTGTACTTTCACGGCGGCGGGTTCGTCCTCGGCAGCCTGGACATGGGTAACTGGATCTGCGGCCTGGTCGCGGCGACGGTGGGGGCGGTGGTCGTCTCGGTGGACTACCGGCTGGCGCCCGCGCACGTCTTCCCGGCCGCCGTTGAGGACTGCTACGCCGCGCTGACCTGGGCGGCCGGCGCGGCCGGGGAGCTGGGCGCGACTGGACCGATCGGGGTCATGGGAGAGAGCGCGGGCGGCACCCTGGCCACCGTCAGCTGCCTGCTCGCGCGCGACCGGGGCGGCCCCGCGGTCAGCTACCAGGCGCTGATCTACCCGGCCGCCGACATGACCATGGAGCTGCCGGCGACCGCCGACCAGGTGGCGCCGTTCCTGCCCGCGTCCGAGATGACCGCCTACAAGCGGCTGTACCTGGGCCCGGACGGTGACCCGGCCGACCCGTGGGCGTCCCCGCTGCTGGCGGCCGACCACGCCGGCCTGCCGGCCGCGCTCATCCAGGTGGCCGAGCACGACCCGCTGCGCGAGGACGGCAAGCGCTACGCCGCCGCCCTGCGCGCGGCCGGCGTCCCGGTGCGGTTCACCGAGTACGTAGGGATGACGCACGGCTTCGTCAACTTCCCCGGGCTGACCCGGGCGGCGCACCAGGCGGCGGCGGAGGTCTGCGCCGAGCTGTCGGCCGCCCTGGCCCCTGACGGGAACAGCACCGCCCCTGACCGGAACAGCACCGCCCCTGACCAGGCGAGCAGCGCGTGACCAGACCGGCCGCCGGCCGGGCGTGAGCCCGGTCGCTTCCGCCCTGTTCCTGGTCGCCGCCGGCGCGCTGGCGGGGCTGATCGGGACGGCGGGCGGGATCACCTCCCTGGTGTCGTACCCGGCGCTGCTGCTGGCCGGGGTGGCGCCGGTGCAGGCGAACATCGCCAACCTGGTGGCGCTGGTCGCCTGCTGGCCGGGTGCCGCCGCCGCGTCGCAGCCGGAACTGCGCGGCCGGTCAGCCTGGCTGCGCCGCTGGGGGCCGGTCGCCGCGGCGGGCGGCGCGGCCGGCTCGGTGCTGCTGCTGGCGACGCCGCCTGGCGTGTTCGGCCGGGTGGTGCCGTTCCTGGTCGCGGCGGGCTCGCTGGCCCTGCTGGCGCAGCCCTGGCTGGCCGCGCGCCCCTCCCGGCAGGCCGCACCGGGCCACCGCGAGGCCCAGGACCAGGGCGAGGACCAGGGCGAGGCCCAGGGCAAAGGCTGGGGCCGGCTGCTGCTGCCGTGCGGACTGGTGGCCCTGTCGGTTTACAACGGCTACTTCGGGGCGGGCTCGGGGGTGCTGCTGCTCGCGCTGCTGCTGATGACCGCCGACCCGCTGCTGCCGGCCGCCAACGCGCTGAAGAACATGCTGGTCGGTGCGGCCAGCCTTGTCTCGGCGGTGCTGTTCGCGGTGGTGACCAGCGTCGACTGGGCGGTCGTGGCGCCGCTGGCGGCGGGCCTGTTCGGCGGCAGCCTGGCCGGCCCGTGGGTGGCCCGGCGGCTGCCCCCCGGGCTGCTGCGCTGGCTGGTCGCCGTCTCCGGCCTGGCCCTGGCCGTCCGGCTGTGGTTCGCCCCGGCCGGCTGACCCCGGCCGGCTGACCCCGGCCCGGGTGGTTGGCGCAACCAGCCGCCTATCACCGGGTGGTTGCGCCAACCACGCGCCCCGGCCGCGCCGGCGCACGCAGCATCAAGCCCCACCAAGCACAATGGCCTGTGTGGAGTTCGACTATGTGGTGGTCGGGGCGGGCGCGGCCGGGTGCGTGGTGGCGGGCCGGCTGGCGGCGGCCCCCGGGCGGCCGAGCGTGCTGCTGGTCGAGTACGGCGGGCCGGGCCGCAACCCGCTGCTGCGGGTGCCGAAGGGGTTTTACTACACGCTGCGCGGCGACCGTTACCTCTACCGCTACCTGACCGGCCCGGTCGCGCCGGGCGGGGCGCCGGAGGTCTGGCTGCGCGGCCGGGTGGCGGGCGGCAGCGCGGCCGTGAACGGGATGATGTGGCTGCGCGGCGCGCCCGCCGACTGGGACGGCCTCGCCGCCCGGGGTAACCCGGGCTGGTCCTGGGCGGACGTGCGGCCCGCTTACCAGGCGATTGAGCGCCACAGCCTCGGGCCAGGTGGCGGGCGCGGGGCCGGCGGCCCGCTCGGCATCTCGGTCGCTGCCACCGGTGACCCGGTGACCAGCGCCATCCTCGAGGCGGCGGCCGGCTACGGCTGGGAGCTGGCGGAAGATGTCAACGCCAGCGACACCGAGCGGATCGGTTATACCCCGTCCACCATCGCGGGCGGCCGCCGCACCACCTCGTATGACGCCTTCGTCCGCCCGGCGCTGGAGCGCGCGGGCCGGGACGGCGGCCGCCTCACCGTGGCCACCAGGACCCGCGCGGTCGCGCTGACCTTCGACGGGCGGCACGTCACCGGGGTGCGGACGGTGGACGGCCGCGGGGCGGTCCGCGCGGTCACCGCCCGCCGTGAGGTGATCCTCTGCGCGGGCACGGTGGAGACGCCGCTGCTGCTTGAGCGGTCCGGCATCGGCCAGCCGGAGCTGCTGCGCAAGCACGGGATCGAGCTCCGGGTGGAGGCGCCGCAGCTCGGTGAGCGGGTCATCGAGCAGCGCGGCGCCGCCCTCCAGGTCGCGCTCAAGCCCGGCCTGGCCGCCGCCAGCAGCCTTAGCAGCAGAACGGGCCAGCTGGCGGAGGCGGTGCGCTGGCTGGCGTCCGGCCGCGGCCTGCTCGCGACCGGGGGTTACGACCTGGTGTGCCAGTTCAAGTCCGCCCCGCAGGTGGCCCGCCCGGACGTGCAGGGCCTGTTCGTGCCGATGGCCATGGACACCGGCAGCAAGGAGATGCGGCTGGCCCGCCATCCCGGCATCTTGTTCATGGCCTACCCGCTGCGCCCGCAGACGGCCAGTTCGGTGCACGTGTCCGGGGCGGGGCCGGACGACCCGCCGGTGATCGACGCGCGGTTCCTGGAAACGGAGGGCGACCAGGCGGCGATCGCCCCGGTGCTCGGCGTGGCGCGCGCCGTGCTCGGCCGGGAGCCGCTGGCGGCCCTGGTCGGGGCGGAGGAGTTTCCCGGTCCCGCGGTCGCGCCCGGGCCGGACACGGTTCGCTACGCGCTGGCGACCGGCACCGGCATTTACCACGCGGTCGGCTCGGCCGCGATGGGCCCGGCCGACGACGACGTGACCGACCCGCGGCTGCGGGTGCGCGGGGTGACGGGACTGCGGGTGGCCGATGCCTCCGTGCTCCCGGGCCAGCTCAGCGGCAACACCGCCGCCCCGGCGATGCTGGTCGGCTACCGGGCGGCGGACCTGATCCTGGCTGAGCGGTTACGCGTCTTGGTTGTCCTGGTCGACGCGGCCGGCCCGGGAGCGCCGCCACCCGACCAGCCGGCGCGCCAGCTCGACGATCCCGCTGATGAGCAGCGCGCCGCCGAAGGCGACCGCGAACCCGACGACCGGCTTGTCCTCGAACGCCTGGCCGCCGAGCCGCCCGGCCAGGAAGGCGTAGGCGGCCCAGACGACGGCGGCCAGCGCGACCGCGATCGCGAACCGCTGCCAGGAGTAGCGGATGAGGCCGCAGCACAGGGTGACGGCGGTGCGCCCGCCGGGGATGAAGCGGCAGACGATGATGAGCCCCATGCCGTAACGGGTCAGCGACCGCTCGGCCCAGTCGCGGCGGGCCGCGCCCTTGTCGCCGGCGAAGAACCGCCTGGTCGCCCACGGTCCGAACCGCCAGCCGATGAGGTAGGACAGGTTGTCGCCGACGAACGCGCCGGCCGCCGCGCAGGCCACGATCAGGTAGATCCGCGGGTCAGACGAGCCGGCCGTGGCCACGCCGAACGCGATGATCACAGTTTCGCTCGGCAGCACCGGCAGCACCGCGTCGAGGCAGGGCAGCCCGAACGCGGCCAGGTAGGACAGCGCGGAGCCTACCTGCAGGCTGGTCAGGCTGCTCAATGCACACCTCGCCCCTCTAGCGTGTCATTAACGCTAAGTCATCATTATCCCCACGGCGCTGGCTTGTCCTCGGGCGCTGAGGTGGCTGATGCCTGCTGAGGCAGCCGCACCCGTTCGGGATAAATCAAGTAATCAGCGACCGAACGGGTGCTTGATTACTCACGGGCCGCGACCGCGTTCGTGGGAGCAGGCAGTCGAACGCGGGTGAGCGGTAACCCGTGTGACGTGGGGGAGGACCCCTTTACCTGCGGGGATTCGATATCCGTCAGCTGACCGATGTCTGTCAGTGCAAGTTGCATGAGTGTTTGTTATGCAACGCGCAACATCTGGCCGCTAAGGAACGCCCATGACCCCGATGGTGCCGACCCGTCCAACTCGCTCCGCTAGCCCGCCACTGCCGGTGAGCAAGCACCAGTGCCGCGTCCCGCTGCTGGCGGACCTCGGCGCCGCCGCGGCGGCCCGCGCCGTCGTGGCGGAATCCATCCGCGCCTGGCGCTCCCCGGTTGACCCGGACGTGGCCGTACTGCTCACCAGTGAGCTGGTGGCCAACGCGGTCACGCACGGCGCGCCCGCGGCAGGGAGGTTCGTCCTGCTGACGCTGGCCTGCGAGGCGGCCTGGCTGCGGGTGGATGTCCATGACGGGTCGGGTGATCTCCCGGTGCTCGACGTGGCCCCGGCCGACGGGCAGGCAGGCGCGGACGCGGAGAGCGGCCGGGGACTGCTGCTGGTGACGTCGCTGTCAGCCGAGTGGGGTTTTTACCGTACCCCGGGCGGCAAGGCCGTGTACTTCACTCTGACCTTTCCGTGCGACGCGGACGCCGACGAGATTCCCTCCGACGACGGAATCGGACGGGCGGGATGAAAGGGGCACAAGGTGCTAGCCGGGCAATGCGTAAGATCCGTCAGCTGACCGATGTCTCGCACTGCAATTTTCAGCAGTATTTGTCTTGCAACCGGCGCTGCGGTCGGGAGGAGAGAAACCGGCCGCCTGCCCCGCCTGCTCCGCTGGCTCCCCGAGGAGCCCTTCCCCGGGGAGCAGGCAGGCGCGGCCGCCGCGCGCAGCGCTTTACCTACGGTTTTGCCCCCTGCTTTGCCCCCGCTTGGCAACGAGGTCGAGAGGACCCGAGATGGACACGATAGCGCCGGTGCCGCTGGCCCCGCCTGCCGAACTGCGGCACCGCCGCGTCCGGCTTGAGCTGGGCTCGGCTGCGGCGGCGCACGCCAGCGGGCACGTCCAGGCGGCCATCGCCGCCTGGTCGGTCCCGGTTAACCCGGCGGTGGCCATCCTGCTGACTAGCGATCTCGTCATCAACGCGGTGACCAACGGCGCGGGCGAGACCGTTACCCTCGGCATCCGCTGGTCTTCCGGCCAGTTCCGGGTCGAAGTGCACGACGCTTCGGTGTCCGGCGACTCCTGGGAGACCCCGCAGGCGGACGCCGACGCGAACCGTGGCCTGCTGCTCGCCGCCGCCCTGGCGGCCGAGTGCGGCCACTACCGCACCCCGGCGGGCCGGGCCGTGTTCTACGTCCTGGTGCCCGAGCCGGGCAGCCCTAGCAGGAAACCCAAGCCAGCCCCCGGGGAGAGGTTGCCCCCGATCCCCGGGGGAGGGGCCGCGGATTGCCCCCGCGGAAGGGCCACGAGCGGGGGTGGTGAACCGTGAGCCCCCGTAGGTTCACCGCCCCCGCCGTCGGTGCAGGCGGCTGCCGCCCGGCCGACATGCGTGGCATCGGCTTCCACGGCCGCGGCCTGTCCGGCGCGGCCTGGGCCGGGGCGAGCTCCCGCGGCGTCTACGACCGTCAGGCCCGCTGCAGGCTCGCGTTCTGGTCAGGAATAAGAAAGCGCCCTTCGGGCCGCGAGGAACGCGGCCCCGACACTTCAGGAGCAGGCACATGAGGATTAGCCCGAGCCGGCCGCGCGTCACCACCTGGGGCCGGCAGACGACCACCTGGGGACGCGGCGCCCGCACCACCTGGGGACGCTAAGACGTGGGGACCCTGGCCGCGGGCCGCAAACGCGGCCACGGTTCCCGCCTGGGCGGGGTTGACGGCGCGTGCCGCACACGCGTCAGCCCCGCACCCGTGGGGCGGTGCCGCGGGCCGCAAACGCGGTACCGCCCCGCAACCCGGTGCCTGGCAAGCCGCAGCCGGGCACCGGGAAATCTTCTGGGGCCGGCCGTCACGATGATGGTGCGTGGCGGCCGGACCCCGGCCGACGCGCCCGCGCTTCTGGGCCGCTGCGCGGGCGCCGGCCGCGGGGACGGCGCGCGGGTCATACCGCCGCCTTCTCCGTGACCGCGTCACCGCGGGGCGGCGTGCCAGCCCCTCACCGGCACGCCGTCCCGCGTACGCCCCGCCGCCCGCAGGGGTGGGGTTAGCGGGCGGCGGGGACTCCGGGAAACGAATGAGACAGCCGAGGCCGACCGGGCCTGCGGCTGATTTCTTTGTGTTGGGCCCCCGCCACTGGGCGGCTGAGCCGCTGAGCGGCTGGGCGGGGCTGGCTAGCGGACGGATGCGGCCCGCAGCGCGGACTCGCGGGCGATGTCGGTTCTGGTCGTCACGTTCAGCTTCTTCAGGATGTGCGACACGTGGGTGCCGACGGTCCGCCGGGACAGCATCATCCGCGCCGCGATCTCCGGGTTGGACAGGCCCTCCTCGACGAACGCGGCCACCTTGAGCTCGGTGTCGGTGAGCGAGTCCCAGCCGCTGACCGCGCGCCGGTGCTTGCTGTGCGGCCCGCGCCGGATGCCGTGCCCGCGGAACTCGGACTGCACCCGCTGCAGGTCGGCCTCGGCCCCCAGGAACTCGTAGACCTCGACCGCCTGCTCGAACGCCTGCCGGGCGGCGGTCCTGTCCTCGGCCTCGACCAGGCACTCGGCCGCCGCCTCGAGGGCCTTGGCCCGGGGGAGCGGACGGCCCGCGTCGGCGTACCGCTGCGCGGCGGCGAGCAGCACGGCGGCGTCCCGGTCGACCAGGCCGCGGCAGTACAGCGCGTTCGCCTGCTGGTGCGGGATGGCCGAGCCCTCGGCCAGCTCGGCCGCCTGCCCGGTGATCGCCTGGGCGGTGGCGTCGTCGCCGGTCTTGACCGCCAGCCGGACGGCTTCGCTGAGCAGGTCCTCGATCTCGCCCGAGGTCGTCCGGGTTGGCGTCGAACGCGGCGGTCAGCACGGCCAGCGCGTCGGGCAGGGCGCCGGTCTGCTCCCGGTCGAGCGACTGGGCCAGCAGCAGCGGCGGGATCGTCAGGTGCCCGGCCCGCTTCGCGTGCTGCTCGGCGGTGGTCAGGTGGCGGCGGGCCGCCTCGGGCTGGTTGCGGTGGAAGCCGATCACGGCCGCGATGCCGCGTTCGCAGCAGACGGCGCTGGGCTCCTTCAGGTCCTCCGGCACGGCCGCGATCTCGGTCAGCGCCTCGTCCCAGCGGCCCATCTCGCTGAGCGCCTGGCTGAGCGCGCCGTGCGCCTGCGCCAGCCGCATCGCCGTGCCCACCTGGTCCGCCTGCAGCCGGGCCTGCTCGGCGGCGGCCAGCGCCTCGTCGTAGCGGTCGAGGTTGCACAGCGAGACCGCCTTGTTGATCAGCAGCAGGATGCCGAGGTCGCGCAGCGTCGGGTCGGTCTCGGCCACCGCCAGGGCGCGGTCGTAGAGCGGCAGCGCGTCCGCCAGGTCACCGCGGATGATCGACATGGTGGCCAGCACGTGCAGCGCCCAGCCGGTCGCCCAGGTGTCGCCGGCCTGCTCGGCGGAGGCGAGCGCCTCGTTCGCCTCCCGGCCGGCCGCCTCGACGTCGCCGAAGTAGAGGTAGGTGCGCGCGGCCAGCACGAGCAGGCGGCCGCGGTGCTTGGGGGTGATGCCGGGCGCGTCGAGCGCCTGGCGCAGGGTGGCGAACGACTCGTCGGACTTGTCCGCCAGCATCCGGCACTGGGCCAGCGTCCAGTGCAGGTCGACCAGCAGGTCGGGATCGGCGGCGTGGCCGAGCGCCCGCTCGGCGACCCGCTCCGCCTCGGTCCGGTCGCCGGTCCGGTAGAGCGCGTCGGCGAGCCGGCTGGCCAGCCACCCGTGCTCGACCGAGCCGGCCGGGATGCCCGCCACCGCCTGGCCGAGCAGTTCCGACGCGACCCCCGGCGCCTGGCCGACCAGGGAGTCGGCCGAGGTGGCTGAGCCAGTCCAGCATCCACTGGTCGATCAGGCCGGCCGGCCAAGGCGCTCCCGGCGCCCAGCGGGGGCCGCTCGATCTGCACGGCGGGGTCGTCGGAAGCGGTCGCCGCCCGTCCGTCGGCGATTCCGCCGAGCGCGCGCAGCAACTGGCGGGCGACCCGGTCGGGCGCCGCGCCCGGCCGCGGCCAGGGCGTGCCCGGCGTCCCGGTGCCACGCGCCGCGCACCGCCGCGGGCAGCTCCGCGTACAGCGCCTCCCTGATCAGCGGGTGGCGGAAGGCGAGGGCGGTGCCGTCGCCCGAGTCGGTCAGCACGCCGACGGCGCGCGCCTCGTCGAGCGCGGGCACCACGTCGGCCATCGTCTTGCCGAGCACGGCGGTCAGGTCGGGGACCGCGAACTCCACCCCGAGCAGCGCCGCCGCGCGCAGCACCTCGCGGGTGGCGGCGGAGACGAAGCCGAGCCGGTCGCGCGATCGCGGCGGTCAGCGAGTCGGGCACGGTAGCGGCGGCGAGCTGGGCCGTGCCGGACGGGGTGACGGTGATGCCGCCCGACCGCTCGAGCGCCGCCAGCAGCTCGGTCAGGTAGAGCGGGTTGCCCGCCGCGCCCTCGGCGAGCAGCAGCAGCTCGGTGTCCGGGCTGCCCGCCCGCGAGCTCCGTCACCAGCTGCGGCGGTGGCGGCCTGGGACAGGGCGTCGAGCTGCATCCGGGCCTCGCCGTAGACCGCCCGGCGCAGCGCCAGCAGGTCCTCGCGCTGCGGGGTCGGCCGGGTCAGCCCGACCAGCAGCAGCGGCACCTCGCCCGCGGTCCGGGCCAGCCGGCCCCACAGCTTGACGCTGGCCGGGTCGGCCCACTGCAGGTCGTCGACGACCAGCACGACCGGCCGGGCGCTGGTCTCGTCGATGGTCAGCGCGATGAGCTGCTCGGCCAGCATCGCGGGCACGTCGGCCCCGCGGTCGGTGGCGACCTCGCCGCGCAGCAGGCCGGCGATGGTGGACCGCCGGGCGTTGGCCGACGGGCGGCGCACGCCGAGCGCGTCGAGGAACGGGAGACAGCGGCAGCTCCTGGCCGAGCTCGTCCCCGCGCCCCAGAAGACCTGGCAGCTACCCGGCGGGCAGCCGGCCGAGCGCGGTGCGCATCAGGGAGGTCTTGCCGATCCCCGGCTCACCCTCGATGAGCACCGCGTTCCCGCTGCCCCGGGCGAGTTCTCTTAAAAACCCGTCGAGCAGCGCGAGCTCTTCAGACCGTCCGGCTAGCACGCCGGCCGCGGTTACCGGATGCATGTCACGAAGCGTACTAGCTGGACATCTGCTCAACAAGCGGTTCTTTTTAGGACAGAAATTCGGAGAATTAAAGCAATCGTTTGCGGAATGCCGTCATATTTGTCCGGTAATATGCAACAAATATTGCATTGCAAGTTGCATAGCAATTTCCTCCGACAAATACTCTAAATCTTTAACGGCAATTACCGGATAGGCTGCCATAGCACATCGTGACGGTTGTTTTACTATTTGAATATGTCACGGCTATCGATCTATGATAGCAAATGAAATCAGCCAAAGACTGGTGATTGGAAAAGCGCGGGCAGCGATGCCCGCGCGGGCCGCCGGATCAAAGGTCGTAGGCACTGACCTCGGTAAACGCATGGGGGTAGTCATGCGCATTCGGCGAAACGTCCTAGCTCCCGCCATCCTCGCGGTTGGCACTATCGGCTCACTTGTGGCCGGCCCTGTCCTCGCTCTAACTACTGCTGCCGCCCCGGCCGCCTCGGCGGTCGCGATCAGCGCCAACCCTAACGCCATGCCCTATCACGGGTAAATCTGGCACGCACTGAAGCGGTCCGCCGCCGATTCCCTCATCGGCGGCGGACCGCTTATTTTCCGCGCCTGTTGTCGGGCCAAATAAACGCGTCCGGGCCGCTATAACTTTTTGGTAGCGTGCGCTTGGCGACCTAGCCGGTGATCACTCAGGGTGCTTTCGTCACGCCAATACGCGTACGTCAAGCGGTACCCGCGAACCTCTATTTTGATCATCTCTAACGTCAAGGCTCGATTCAACCAATGATCGGCTGTCGGTTGTCCCGGCATCATGGTTCCCACCGTCGGTCGCTCGTATCCGGAGCCTCACCGCGCACTGGTGACTCACTAGCCGCTGTCAGCCCACGCGCCGCTTCACCCTCTGCCGGACTCCTCAGTTCGGGGCCGTCGCCGGAGCCCGTTGCCGCTCCCGTCGACAAGCGCTCGCGCGGCCCCCGGAGGCGGACTCGGTGGCGCGAGACGAGGTCTGGGGGCCAGTCGGGCGGCCCGCTGACGCTCGGTGAGCGCCGCCGCCTCGCGGGCGGCCGCCGGCCGGCCGCGGCGCACCGCCGCTGGCCGGTTCCCGCGCGCGGTCACCGTGCGGCAATCGGGGGCCCTTTCGTTTTTGTAATCCATTTCATACCTGCAACCACAGTTAAGGCGTGCTCACAGGCCGTACCAGCTTTCACACCATTAACCTGAGCGGAGCCATATCGCCTAGGGCCACAGCTGACTCGCGATCCTTTTCGGTGGCAACGCAGTGTTATGCGCAACCGTGTGCGTAGTGACGATTTGATCACCTTCGGTGCGGAAAAGCGCGATACTCTGGTTTCGGCAAATGTTTCCGTGAAATATTCAACTTCGGCGACCCGTACTATCCACAGACCGGGAACGCCTGCAGGCTAGGGGCACAGAGGAGGCGATGCCCGGTGGTCGAAGACGGGTCCCCTACTGTGCGCCGCCGCCGCCTGGCCGCGGAGCTGCGACAGCTCCGCGAGGCCAAGGGGCGCAGCGGCGAGTCGGTCGCGCACGCGCTGCGCTGGTCGCCGTCGAAGATCAGCCGTTACGAGCGGGCCAAGACCGGCCTGCGCCCCCGGGAAGTCGAGCGGCTGCTCGACTACTACGGCGTTAGCGGCACGCACCGCGCAATGCTGCTCGCGCTCGCCCAGGACGCCTCGCAAAAAGGCTGGTGGGAAGAGTACGCCGAGAGCCTGCCGGAGGACTACCAGCAGTTCATCGGGCTGGAGCACGAGGCGACCGCGGTCGCCATCTGGCATGTGGACGTGGTGGCCGGCCTGCTGCAGACCGAGGCCTACGCCCGGCACATCATCGACAGCTACGACCGGGTCGAGCCGGTGCCGCCGTCCCAGGTGACCCGCCTGGTCCGGGTGCGGATGCGCCGCCAGCAGGTGCTCGACCGGGCCGGCCTGCGGATCAGCGTGGTGCTCGACGAGTCGGTGCTGCTCCGCCGGATCGGCTCCGACGCCGCCATGTACGAGCAGCTGCAGCGGCTGGCCAAGGAGTGCGACCGGGGCAACCTCACCCTGCAGATCCTGCCGCTCGACGGCCAGCACACGGTGATCGGCGAGTCCTTCGTACTGTTCGGCTTCGAGGCCGACGGCGACGCGGTGCTGCAGGACGTGGTCTCCACCGAGCAGATGCGCAGCGGCTTCATCCTCGAAGGCGAGCGGGAGACCCACCTGCACCGGGTCGCCTTCCGCACCCTCACCGACGCGGCGCTCAGCCCGGCTGACTCCAAGCAGCTCATCCTGGACACGGCCGAGACCCGCTGGGCCGAGCGCCGCCGCAGCGCCTCCTGAACAAGCCGTCGCCACCGGCCCCGCCCGGGCTCACCCAGCCTGTCCCCGCCCCGGCCCGCCCCCGCCGTGCCCTGCCACTTCCCCCTCTCGGTTCGCGACCGCCTTTTTCGAATGCTTTTCGGCTTTTGTTGTGATACGTGATGCGAAAGATACATACTTGTCGGTAGTGTCACTTGGTCTGAAACGGACGCATGGTACTCGTGGTGTCTGCTAACCTCACCCCATCAGCGGCTACTCTCGGTAAGGCTCACGCCGGGATTAGCCGTGTGTGCAGGGCAAACACACAATAGGTCAGTAGGGGGTAGCGGGACTATGCCTACGATCGGAAGCCACCCAGAATGGGTGAAAAGCTCACTTAGTTTCGCCAACGGCAACTGCGTTGAGGTGGCGGACCTGTCTGGCGGCGAAGTCGGCGTCAGAAACAGCAGGGAAGCGGCCGGCGCGGTGCTTCGCTTTACGCCGGACGAATGGCGCGCCTTCATCGGCGGCGTTCACAACGGCGAGTTCGACCGCTTCGGCGGGTAACCTCCGAGCGGCAGAAGGCGGGTCCCCGGTCCTCCGGGGGCCCGCCTTCATGCTTTCCCGCCTGCCCGCGGGCCGGCTAGCGGCCCGCCACCGGAGACACAACCCCCGCCGCGAGTGACCAGCGTTCCCGGCGTGGCCTCCTTGCCTTATGGTTTGGAAACTTTTATCGAGATGGAAACTCCTTGGTGCTATCACCCGGAAAAGTTTCCAAGATCTCTTCGCGCGGCGGCGGGCAGCGATGCGCGGCGGTCAGCAGCGGTGCGCACCGGCGGGCGGCGGCGCGCACCGGCGGGCGGCGGCGCGCACCGGCGGCACGCGCCGGCAATCCCCGGCCGACGTCAATGTGACAGGAGGGCGTGGTGGCGCCACTCGCCTAGGGCGTCACCGGCGGGCGGCGGCGCGCACCGGCGGCCGGCCGCGCGCGGAACCTCCCGGCAATCCCCGGCCGGCGTCAATGTGACAGGAGGGGCTGTGGTGGCGCAACTCGCCTAGGGCGTCCTCAGCAAACGCCCTCAGTACCCAGGCGCCTCATCAGTTGGGCCGCGATAGAGCCCGGATAGTTCCGCTGCCCTTATAAGACGGGAACGATCGCACTGGCCGGCAGTGATCAAGATCAGCCCGGCCGAGCACATCCAGGCCGCCCCGCATCTCATCGCCGTCTGGCCCGGTGAAAACCACCCCGTAATCGGCCGGAGCCGCCAGTACCGCACCATCCCACCCCGGATCAGCGGCCCACTCCGCAGATGACAAGTCGACGGTCACAGCGGAAGCTCAGCCCCTTCCGGCTCATGGTGTCACCCTCAACGCAGACACCACATCTTCGCCAGAAGCTATGGCAATTCACCACCTGTTCCGCCACATCAAGTGGCGAGCCGCCAACTCAGCTGTCAACCCACACCCGCCTTGGCTCGACGTCGCTCGAAATACGGCAGCTGACCGATGTCTTGCACTGCAACTTGCAGCAGCATTCTTACTGCAGCCGGCTAAGGGAGAGAAAGCCGGCATCAACCTACCGGCTGGAGATCAGTCCGGTTGGGCGCTTTCCCAGCTTCCCCGCGAGCGCGGCGGGACCGCAGTCGCGGTCTGCGCCCTGGCTCCGCGGCCGATGCCGCAACGGTCGGCGGACGTGACCTCGCGGGGAAGCCGGGGACGGTGAGCCGCAGCCCCCGCGGCTCACCGTCCCCGCGGCAAGCGCGAACCTGAGGCAGCGGTCAGTGAAGGGACACAGTGGGAACCCCTATGGCGGGAACTCTGGCAGGCAGCATGATGACCGGACCGGTCTGGATCAAGAGCTCACTGAGCTACGCCAACGGCAACTGCGTGGAAGTGTCGGACCAGCCCGAGGGCACGATCGGCGTCCGCAACAGCCGGGATTCCAGTGGACCGGTCCTCCGGTTCACCCCGGATGAGTGGCAGGCGTTCCTCGGCGGTGTCCGCAAGGGAGAGTTCGACGACTTCGGCCGGACCAGGATGTAACCGGCCCCGGCGCCCGGCTTGCCGGGCGCCGGGCCGAAGTAGCTGTACCCGGCAGTGAACCAATCGGCCGCAGAACCGTGCAATGAGGTATGACGATGGAGCGTTATCGCGCGATGGTGGAGCCGGGCCAGCTTTTCTCGGGCCAGGTGATCAGGGTGGGCATCCTGAGCGTGGATGTCGCCCGGCTAGAGGCGGACCTGGGACGCGGCCGGGTGCCGCTGACCAGGCTTGAGTTCCTGTTCCTGCAGGAGCTCATCCGGTACGCGGGCCGGTCGGTTTCCAAGGGCCAGCTCCTGTCCTCGGTCTGGGGCTACGAGAGCGACCCCGGTTCCAACGTGGTCGGCGTCTGCGTGCGCCGGCTACGGGCGAAGCTGGGTGACCAGCTGATCAAGACGGTCCGGGGCGAGGGCTACCAGCTTGGTGTCGGCTGAGGCTGGCCGCGGCTGAGCCCCGCCGCGGCGGTAACGCGACGGGGCTCAGCCGTTGGGGATAAGCGGTTCACGACGCCTGACCGCTTACCAGGTCAGCTGGTCTCGACGACCTCGTCCTCGTCGACCGGCTCCCGGGTAGCCGGGATCGCCACGGTGCGGTCGCCCGCCGCGGCCACGCTCGGCACGGCGGTGACGCGCCCGGCGACCAGGGCCGCCAGCAGCACGATGACCACGCCGAGCCCGCTGAAGAAGCCGATCTGCTCGGCGATCCGCATCACGTTGCCGGCGCTGGCGGGGCCGCCGGCCGGGTTGGCCACCGTCCACAGCGGGGCAAAGACATTGCCGAGGACGAACCAGGCGCCGCTCGCGACCGCCAGCATCGAGCCGAACAGCGCGGCGTGCCGGCTCCGGGCCGCCATCATGATCAGGCCGCCCAGCAGGGCGCCCGCGCCGGGCAGGATCTCGAGGTAAAGCCGCCCGGTGGTGTAGTCCCACGCCTTGTCCGGCGTGTACGCGTAGTGGAAATAAGGCCCGATGAACGGGATGAGTCCGCCCCAGATGCCCAGCAGGGCGACCAGCAGCCCGCCGAAGATTCCGTGGGTGCGCCGGATCCGCATGTACCCAACCACAACTATCACTTCCCTCTCGGGTGAACCGCGTCAGTCGCCTCATTGGCTCGTGAACTGGGCTACCCGCGTGGGGCGGATTATTCCGGCTAGTGAAAATTAGTCCGGCCCGCCGGGAAGCGGCGGCCGCCCGCTCCGTCAGGCGGACGGCTGCTGGGCGGCGATGTCGCTGTGCACCTGCTCCATGTCGAGGTCGCGGACGGCCTGGATGAGCTTTTCCAGCGACGCGGCGGGCAGCGCGCCGGCCTGGGAGAAGACCAGCACGCCGTCACGGAAGGCCATCAGCGTCGGGATCGAGCTGATCTGCGCGGCGGCCGCCAGCCCCTGCTGGTCCTCGGTGTCGATCTTGCCGAAGGTGATGTCCGCGTGCTGCTCGCTGGCCGCCTCGAAGACCGGCCCGAACGCCCGGCACGGCCCGCACCAGGCCGCCCACCAGTCGACCAGGGTAATCCCGTCACCGGTGACGGCCTGCTCGAAGTTTTCCTCGGTTAGTGCGACGGTGCTCATGACCCTCCTCAGGCTTGGCTCTCGCCCGCGAATAAGCGACAACCGCCGTCAGACATTCCCGTGCGCCCGCGGCGCCGCCTAAGCGAAAGCCTCCGCCTGGGCGGCCGGCTACCAGGCCTGCGCGACCGCGATGGCGACAGCGGCGACCAGGTTGGAGTAGGGGGCGCGGGCAGAGCTGGCTAGTCCGGCCGCGCCGGCCGGGGAGACGGTCACCACCAGCCGCCCGTCGGCCAGCGCCCGGGTTAGCCGGGCGGCCGGGTCGGCCTCGGTGCCCTCGGCCGCCCGCACCGCGAACACGTCGCGCAGCGCGTCCCGCAGCCGCAGCAGCGCGCCGTGCTCGGACCCGGTCAGCGGGGCATCGGCCGGCAGCAGCCCCGCCTGGCGCAGCCAGGGAACCGCGTCCTCCCTGGTTGCCAGCAGGTCGGCGCCGTCTCCGGTCACCGTGCCGGCCAGCGCGAGCAGCAGGGCCTCGCCGTCGAGGACGGCTGGCGTGTGATTGGTCACGCTCAGATGTTAGCGTCCCGGCTGCGCCGTTTACCCGAACTGCACTGTGTTCGCGGGATCACTATGCGTTCACAAGGAGACGGGCCGCCCGGTGTACGGTGGATCCGATCACACGGAATGCGCTGGCTCAGCGGTTCACGGGGTCAGCGGGGGAAGAGGGGGACACTGATGTCTGTAGCGGTTGGGCTGAACAAGGCCCTGGACAAGGCGTACGAGAACAAGAGCCTCAGCGAGCTGCTCGACTCGCCGGTGGCGGCGCTGGCCGGGGTGAGCGACGGCGACGCGGACAAGCTGTCGGCCGCGTTCGGCATCAAGACCGTCCGCGACCTGGGCACCAACAAGTACTTCGTGCTCGCCCAGGCGCTGGTCGAGGTGGGCAAGCACGCCGGCTAGCAGCCGCGCGGTGTGTGCCGCGCACCCGCCCGTAGTCCCCTGGCTGATCGCCAGGAAGGTCCGGAACGGGTGCGCGGCACCGTCACCGCCGTCACCCGCGCCCGCTGGCCGGGTGGCCTTCCTAGCTGGCCGGCCCCTTGGCCAGCGGCCCGGCGAAGTCCGGCTGCCCGCCGTCAGGCGGGCCGGGGTACACGCGCTCGCTGAGCCCGCCGCCCGCGGGCGCCAGCACCACGTACTCCGATACGCAGGGGCCCGAGGTGACCTGCTCGTACAGCTCGACCTGGCTGTCCGTCGCGCTCACCAGGTGCAGGTCGTAGCCGCAGCCCACGTTGGGGTAGGTGACGGTGCCGACCACGGAGCTGACCGCGCCGCCGGTCAGCGTCAGGCTGGCCGCCTGCGGTCCCTCCAGGTGCGTGTTGTCGGCCAGCGTGCCGTGCCACTGGCCGAGGTAGGCGGCGGGCACCGTGCCTGCCGGTGACGCCGGCCCGGAAGACGCGGGCCCGGCCGACGCGGGGGCTGAGCTGGCGTTCGGCTCGTTGACCCCCGCGGTCTGATCCGGCTGCAGCGCGACCACGATGGCCAGGATCGCCGCGACCGCGCCGGCGGCGGCGACCAGCCTGATGATCCGTGACCGCTCGCGGTCCGACAGCCGCCGGGACCGGCCGGCCACCGCGGTGGCCGGGTGGGGTGGCGGGTCCGGCCAGCGGCCGGCCATGGTCCGGCCCGGATCGCGCCCCGGGGCCAGTGCGCCCGGCTGCGTGGCCGGCCCGCCCGCGAGCAGGGCCTGCGCCTGGGCGGTGGTCATCCGGGTATCCGGGTCGCGGACCAGCAGGCCGGCGATCACCGGGCCGAGCGGCGGGGCACAGGCGGGCCCGGGCAGGTCTGCCATCAAGATGGCGTGAAAGGTGGCGGCGGTGTTCTGCCGGCCGAACGGGTTGCGCCCGGTGACCGTGTCGTAGAGCGTGACGCCGAGCGCCCACTGGTCGACGGCCGGGGTGATGTCCAGTCCCTGCAACTGCTCGGGGGCCATGTAGGCGGGGGTGCCGATGACGCCGCTGCCGGTCAGCCGGGTCCCGCCGTCCAGGTGGGCGATGCCGAAGTCGGCCAGCTTCACCTGCCCGGCCGCGGTGATCATGATGTTGGCGGGCTTGACGTCGCGGTGCACGATGCCGAGTGCGTGCGCGGCCCCGAGGATCGACAGTAGCTGCCGGGCGATGCCCGCCGCCTGCGGCTCGGCCAGCGGCCCGTCGCGCTGGATGAGCTGGGCCAGGGTGACGCCGTCGACGTACTCCATGATCAGGTAGACCGCGTCGTCGGCCGGGCTGGCCGGGACGATGTCGTGCAGCGTGACCGCGTTGGGGTGGGCCAGCCGGGCGGCGCTGCGTGCCTCCTGCAGTGCCCGCTTCCGGAACACGTCGCGGTCGGCGTCGCTTGCCCCGTCTGGCGCGCGCACTTCCTTGACGGCGACCTGGCGGCCGGCCAGCTCGTCCTCGCCCAGCCAGACGGCGCCCATGCCGCCGCGGCCGAGGGGCCGGATCAGCCGGTACCGGCCGGCGATCACCCGCGCTTCCATGCCCCCGTAACCCCCTAAAGCCACCCGGGTTGCGCCTGACACTGTAGTCCTCCGCCGACCGGCCCGTCTGCGCGGCGGAATCATCCGCCCGCTATTCAGTTGTACATAGCAAACGATTGCGGGACGGTAGCCGGCCCGTCGGACCCCGGGGAGTTTCATGAGCGAGTGGCGCGCGCGCCCGGCGGCGGTGCCGTCCCGGCCCGGCAGGCCGGCCCCGGGTGGCCAGGCCGGGACCGCCGGCGAGCCTGGCCTGTCGCCCGGCCTGGTCCGGCTGATGGCCGTCACCTGCGCGGTGACGGTGGCCAACCTGTACTACGCGCAGCCGCTGCTTGACTCGATCGGCCGGGCGCTGCATGTCAGCCAGGGCAGCGCGTCCCTGCTGGTGACGGTGGGGCAGCTCGGCTACGCGGCCGGGCTGCTGTTCATCGTGCCGGCCGGTGACATCGTGCGCCGCCGGCCGCTGCTGACCTGGCTGCTGGTGCTGTGCGCGGTCACCCTGGCCGGCTGCGCGCTGGCGCCTAACCTGCCCGTCCTCGAGGCGGCGGCCGCGCTGTGCGGCATCACCTCGGTCGTCGTGCAGATGCTGGTCCCCTACGCGGCCACGCTGGCCGACGACTCCGAGCGCAGCAAGGTGATCGGCACGCTGATGGGCGGGCTGCTGATCGGCATCCTGCTGTCGCGCACGTTCGCCGGCGTGCTGGCCGAGCTGGCGGGCTGGCGGGCGGTGTACGGTACCGCCGCCGTGGTGGTCGCGGCGACCGCGGTGCTGCTGCGCCGGGCGCTGCCCGACCACGGCCGCCAGCTCGCCATCAGCTACCGCGAGCAGCTTCGCGGCGTCCTGGCGGTGGCCCGGGCGGAGCCGGTGCTGCGCTGGCGGTCGCTGGTCGGCGCCTGCGGTTTCGGCAGCTTCGGCTGCTTCTGGACAACGGTGACCTTCCTGCTTGCCGGTCCCCGGTACGGCTTCTCACAGCTCGACATCGGGCTGTTCGCGCTGGTCGGCGCGGCGGGCGCGATCACCTCGCTGGCGGCCGGGCGGGTGCTCGACCGCCGGCCGGCGCTGCGCTGGCCGGCCTCGGGGGCGGCGCTGGCGCTGCTCGCGCTGTCCTACCTGCCGATCGGGCTGGGCGGGGCCGACCTCGGCTGGGCCGGCCTGGCCCTGCTGGTGGTGGGCGTGCTGCTGATGGACGCCTGCGTGCAGGGCTCGCACGTGATCAACCAGAGCGTCATCTACGACCTGCTGCCGCAGGCCCGCTCCCGGCTCACCACCGTCTACATCACCACGATGTTCGCGGGCGGCGCGCTCGGCTCGGCGGCCGGCGCCCAGGCCTACGAGCACTGGGGCTGGACCGGCGCGACCCTGGTGGCGGCCGCGTTCCCGGTCCTCGGCCTGTTCTGCTGGCTGGCTTCGGGGCGGCACGAGCGCGGGCCCGCCCGGGCCGCCGCGTGAGACCGCCCCAGCGGGCCGGCCTAGCCTGAGGCCGGCCTGGAGGTCAGCTCTTCGACAGCGTGCCGGACAAGTTAGGCGGATCGCTGAGTGTGAGTACGTAGATGTTCTCGCTCAGCTTGCCGTTCTTGAGTGCGACGGTGGCGTGGTCGGTCGTGCAACCGGCGGCGGTGGAGGTGGTGTCGGGATTTTCCTCCAGCGTCAGCCGATCGGTGGTCGCGCTGACCAGGACGAGGTTGTACGTGCAGGTGCCTCCGCCCACGTAGCTGGCGGTGCCGACGGTCGCGTTCACCGAGCCGCCAGTGATGTTGAGCTTGCCCGTCTGCGGGCCCTGGAGGCCGGCGTTCTCGATGATCTGGCCCTTCCAGTCGCCGAGGTAGGCCACCGGGACGCCGTTGACAGGGGAGGCGGTGCCGCTCGCGGCCAGGCTGGCGGGGGCCGAGGTGTCAGGGGCCGAGGTGTCAGGGGCCGAGCTGGCCGCAGTGCTCGCGGCGGCCGATGACGCGGCGCCGGACGCACTCGTCGACGACTCGCTGCTCGCTGACCCGCTTCCGCTCGATGAGGATCCGGGCAGCAGGGTAACCGCTGCCACCGCCACGGCCGCCACGACGACGGCCGCCCCGGCGCCGGCCAGCACCAGCCGGCGGCGCCCGCGGGGCTGTCCGGGCGGCTGGTAGCCCGGCGACCCGGTGGGGCCAGTGGCGACTGCGGTGCCCGGGGGACCCGCGGCCCACATGCTTCCCGGGTTGGTGGCGACGGCGGTGCCCCCGGAGCCCGGCGGCCACGCCTGCCCCGCCATGGTCGGCGGGCCGGGCGGCGGGGGAACGGCGGCCCCGGTCAGCAGCGCCCGCGCCTGCTGGGTGGTCATCCGCTGGGCCGGGTCGCGGACCAGCAGCCCGGTGATCACGTTGGCCAGCGGGGGCCCGCACGGGGCCGGGGGCAGGTCGGCCATCAAGATGGCGTGGAAGGTCGCGGCGGTAGTGTTCCGGTCGAACGGGTTACGGCCGGTGACCGCGTCGTAGAGGGTCGCACCGAGCGCCCAGAGGTCGACGGCGGGGGTGATGGCGAAGCCCTGGAGCTGCTCGGGGGCCATGTAGGCGGGGGTGCCGATGACGCCGCTGCCGGTGAGCCGGGTGCCGCCTTCCATGTGGGCGATGCCGAAGTCGGCCAGCTTCACCTGCCCGCCCGCGGTGATCATGATGTTGGCGGGCTTGATGTCGCGGTGCACGATGCCGAGCGCGTGCGCGGCGTCCAGGATCGACAGCATCTGCAGGGCGATGCCGGCCGCCCGCTGCTCGCTGAGCGGCCCGTCCCGCTCGACCAGCTGGCCCAGGGTGGCGCCGTCAACGAACTCCATGATCAGGTACACCGCGTCGTCGGCCGGGGTGGCCGGGATGACGTCGTACAGGGTGACCGCGTTGGGATGCGTCAGCCGGGCAGCGCTACGCGCCTCGGCCAGCGCCCGCCGGCGGAAGACATCCTGCTCCGCGTCGCTGACCCCGGACGGCGGGCGCAGCTCCTTCACCGCCACCTGGCGCCCCGCTAGCTGGTCCTCGCCGAGCCACACCGCACCCATGCCACCGCGTCCCAGTGGCCGGATCAGCCGGTAACGCCCGGCTACCAGCCGCCCTTCCATGCCCCGTTACCTCCCGAAATTTGCCCAGAGTAGCGCTAGTCACTGTAGTGGTTCGCCGCCGGGCGCGGGGCGGGTCTGGCCTGCTAGCGGCTCTCGGCGCCGGTGAAGTCCTGCTGGCCGAGCACCGCCAGCAGCCGCAGCTTCTGGTAGCCCTCGGACCGGGGCGGGGCGGTGAGCACCAGCAGCGCCTGGGACTGGTCCTCGGTGAACAGCACCTGGCAGTCCAGTTCGATCTCGCCCAGCTCGGGGTGGATGAGCACCTTGTGATCCTCGAACCGGCGGGCAACCTCGTGCCGCTCCCACAGCCCGGCGAACTCCTGGCTCGCCTTCTGCAGGGCGCGCACCAGCTCGCCCGCCCGCGACTGGGGCCGGCCGCCCCGTAGGCGGCCCGCAGGTTGGCGACCAGGGCGCGGCCCTGACGGCCGTGGTCGGGCGCTGGATAGCGCACCCGCTCGGCCGGGTCGGTGAACCAGCGGTAGACCTCGCTGCGGGCCAGGCCGGTGTAAGCAGTCCGGTCGCCGAGCAGGGCGGCCGCCATCCGGTTCTGCACCAGCGTCTCGCCCAGGCTGGACAGGATCAGCGCGGGGGTGTCGTCGAGCCGGTCAAGCACCCGCAGCAGGGCCGGCGGCACGTGCGCCGCCACCGCCGGGGCCGGGGCGGTGTGCCCGGCGAGCAGGAACAGGTAATCCCGCTCATCGCTGGTCAGCCGCAGCGCCCGGGCCAGCGAGCTGAGCATCTGCTCGCTCGGCTGGGGGCCGCGCCGCTGCTCGAGCCGGGTGTAGTAGTCGGTCGACATCGCGGCCAGCGCGGCGACGTCCTCGCGGCGCAGCCCGGGCGTGCGCCGCCGGGCGGTCAGCGGGATGCCGACATCGGCCGGCCGCAGCGCCTCGCGCCGCCGCCGCAGGAAGTCCGCCAGTGCTGCCCGGTCCATCCCTCCATTATCCCCGCCCCCTGGCGGCCCGCCAGGGACCGCCAGTCCCCCGATAAGCGCTCTCTGCCCAGGTCGGAGCGGAAGGGGCAGGCTCGGAGGATGAACATCACTGGAAACACCATCTTCATTCCCGGCGCCACCAGCGGCATCGGCCTGGCGCTGGCGCTGGCCTGGCAGGAACGCGGCAACACGGTGATCATCGGCGGCCGCCGGGCCGGGCTGCTCGACCAGATCGCGGCCGAGCACCCGGGAATCGGCACGGTGACGGTCGACTGCGCCGACCCGGCCAGCATCGAGGCCGCCGCCGCGCACCTGCTCGCCCGCTACCCGGAGCTGAACGTCCTGGTTACCATGGCCGGCATCATGCGGGTGGAGGACTGGCGCAAGCCGGCGTCGTTCCTCGGCTCGGCGCAGGAGGTCATCACCACCAACGTGCTCGGCCCGGTCCGGCTGATCGCGGCGTTCATCGAGCACCTGCTTGGCCAGCCGGACGCGACGGTGATGACCGTGTCCTCCGGCCTGGCGTTCGCCCCGCTCGCGGCGACCCCCAGCTACAACGCGTCCAAGGCGGCCGTGCACATGCTGACCGAGTCGATCCGGCTGCAGCTGGCAGGCACCAGCGTGCGGGTGGTTGAGCTGGAGCCGCCCGCGGTGCGGACCGACCTGCTGCCCGGCCAGCGCGACAGCGCGGTGGCGGTGCCGCTGGCGGACTTCGTCAGCGAGGTGATGACGCTGCTGGAGACGCAGCCGGAGGCCGGGGAAATCCAGGTCGAGCGGGTCAAGTTCCTCCGTTACGGCGAGGCCCGCGGTGACTACGACCAGGTGGTGGCGGCGCTCAACGCGGCCGACCCGCACGGCCGCTAGCCGCCCGGTGAACCGCCGGTCCCGCGGGCCTGGCCCGCGGGACCAGCCGCGCTAGTCGGCCGGCCGGGCCTGCGCCGGCACCAGGTCGCGCTCGATCTCCTGCAGGCTGCGGCCCTTGGTCTCCGGCACCTTGCGCCAGAAGTAGGCCAGTGCCACCAGGGTGAGGAAGCCGAACAGGAAGAACACGCCGACCCCGCTGATCGCGTTGAGCAGGGTCAGGAACGAGACGGTGACGACGAAGTTGGCCCCCCAGTTGGCCATCGAGGCCACGCTCATCGCCGCCCCGCGGATCCGCAGCGGGTAGATCTCGGCGATCAGCAGCCAGAACACCGGCCCGAGGCCGATCGCGAACGACCCGGTGTAGATGAGCAGGCCGGCGATCGCGATCGCCGCGGCCGCGCCGTGCAGGTCGGAGCCGCCGATGAAGGCGCAGCCCACGATCACCATGCCGACCGCCATCCCGGCGGTGCCGCTGAGCAGCAGCGGGCGGCGGCCCACCTTGTCCAGCAGCCAGATCGCGACGATGGTCATGCCCACGTTCACACAGCCGTTGACCACGTTGGCGAGCAGCGCCGCGTTGTTGCCGAGCCCGGCCCCCTGGAGCAGGGTGGGCGCGTAGTAGATGACCGTGTTGATGCCGGTGATCTGCTGGAACACGGCCAGCAGGACGCCGACCCAAACCAGCGGCCGCACCCGCGGCGAGATCAGGTCACGGTAGCTGCCCTCGATCTGGCTGAGCTCGTGCACCTCGCGGATCTCACTGTCGATGTCGCCTTCGTCCCGCAGCCGGAGCAGCACCTGGCGCGCCTCGTCGTCCCGGCCCTGGCGGATCAGCCAGTGCGGGCTCTCCTGCTGGAACAGCATGCCGACGAACAGCAGCACGGCCGGGACAGCGGCCAGGCCGAACATCAGCCGCCAGTTGCCGCTGTCCGACAGGCCATAGTCGATCAGGTAGGACACCAGGATGCCAGAGGTGATCGCGAGCTGGTTCAGGCTGACCAGGCCGCCGCGGACCCGGGGCGGCACGATCTCGCCGATGTAGAGCGGGACGACCATCGACGCCGAGCCGACCGCCAGGCCGATGATGATCCGCGCCACCAGCAGCACCGGGAAGGTCGGGGTGAACGCGGCCAGCAGCACGCCGACGACGAACACGGTGGCGGTGATCAGCACGGTGAGCCGGCGGCCGAGCCGGTCGGCGATGCGGCCGGCCGTCAGCGCCCCGAGGACCGCGCCGACCAGCAGCAGGCTGGTGACTAGCTCCTGCTGGAACGAGCTGAGCCCGCCGAAGTCTTTCTTGAGGAACAGCAGCGCGCCCGAGACGACGCCCGTGTCATAGCCGAAGAGCAGCCCACCGAGCGCGGTGACCGCCGCGCTGATCGCGACATGCCTGCGCACCACCCGGGGATCCACCTCGACCGCCCGGCCCGCTGAGCGAACCATGTACATCGCCTCGATTCATGAGTTACACGCCCTGTGTAACTACCCATCGAGGACCGCCTATGCCACCACACAGTGCCTTTCCTGTCACTGAGGGGCTATTGCGTCACTCGGCTATGAGCGCGTCGGTCAGCGGGTCGATGCCCGCCAGCTTGGCCGCCAGTTCCGGGCCAAGCCCGTACCGCTCGGCCAGCGCGCCCGGGCCGTAGTAGCTGACCGTCGTCTGCCCGCCGTCGTCCCACACCAGCACCTTCAGCGGCAGGTCGAGGGCGGCCAGCGGGGCGGCGGCCATCACCGGGGTGCCCGCGGCCGGGCTGCCGAAGATCACCAGCACCGTCTCCCGCAGCTCCAGGCCCGCGTCGGCCGCCGCCGCCCGCTGGTCGATGACCGCGAACACCCGCATCCCCTTGGCGGCCAGGATGCCGGTCAGCCGCGCCACCGTGTCGGCGACCGTGCGGGTGCTCTTTTTGTTAGTGACCTGGGTTTCCGTCCAGCCGGGCATTGCGGTCTCCTGTGCTGAGGCGAGCGAGTAGGAGGAACGGAGGCAGCCGACTCCCGTTCGGGATTATTCCTCTTGCTTGCCGGCCACCGAGTAGGTGACCTGGGTGTTGCGGGTCTGCAGGAACTCTTCCAGCGTCTCGCCGCGCATCGCCGCGTAAACGTGCAGGTTCGACACCCCGAGGACGGCCGCCAGCTTCTCCAGCATGAAGAAGATGACACCGTAGCGGATCATCCCCGGCCAGTCCCGGCCGCGGATCAGTTCCTGCTCTTCCGGGCTGAGCCCGGCCTCCTTGAAGGCGGTCTCCGGCTGGTCGAGGAAGCGGGCGCGCTGCTCCGGCGCGACCAGGTCGTGCAGGAACTTGTTGATCCGGTAGCCCTTGACGCTGCGCGCGACGTCGAACGGGTAGGTGCCGGCCAGCTCTTCGATGCCCGTGAGCTGCTCAGCCATCCGCGCCCGGTGCCGCGCGCTGGCCGCGGCGGCGTCCGGCAGTGCGGCCGCCTCGTTCTCCAGCACCAGGGTGGCGATGCCGGTCATCGAGGGCAGGTAGTAGGAGCTGTGCACCTGGCGCACCTTGTCCGCCAGGGCGCCCCGCATGACCAGCCACATGATGACCTCGGCGCCCTCGAAGCCGCCCAGCCGCGCGTACTCGGCGTGCGTCATCCGGGTGAGCGCGGTCGGGTCGTCGGTGACCGCGTCGAGGAACCGGCGGTCCCACTCGGGGTTGTTGAAGCCCGCGCCCTCGCCGTGCACCTGGTGGGAAAGGCCGCCGGTGGCCACCACCGCCACGTCGATGTCGGCCGGGTAGCTCTCGATCGCCCGGCGCAGTGCCTGGCCCAGCTTGAAGCAGCGGGCGGCGGTCGGTACCGGGTGCTGGAGCACGCCGACCTGCAGCGGGACGACCCGGGCGGGCCACTGCCCGTCCGGCCGGTCGAGCAGTACCGACATGGGGGAGAAGAAGCCGTGGTCGAGCGGCTTGTCCTGAAAGTAGGACAGGTCGAACTCGTCGGTGACCAGGCTGGTCGCGATGTGCGCCGCCAGCCGCGGGTCGCCCTTGACGGCGGGCAGGTCGCGGGCGCCGCCGCCCTCGTCGGCGACCGCGTACTCCTCGCCGATGCCCAGCGTGAAGGCCGAGTAATGGTCGAAGAAGAACGAGGTCACGTGGTCGTTGAAGATGTAGACGATGGCGTCGGGCCGCTTTTCCCTGAACCAGTCCTGCACCGGCTCGAACGCCTGGAAGATCGGTCCCCAGGACGGGTCGTCCTGCTTCTGCTGGTCGTAGGCATAGCCGATGGTCGGCGTGTGCGACGCGGCGACGCCGCCGATGATCCTTGCCATGCAATCGACTCTATAGTTTATCTCAGGTAAAGTAAATTGATCAATTCCCTAGTCATGATTAACTACAGGTTATGGAAATGGCTAGCGCGGAAATAACTAGTACCGCGGTCACCCTGTCCCGGATCCGGCTGCGCCACCTGCGCTGCTTCGTGGCCGTCGCGCAGGAGCGGACGCTGGCCCGGGCCGCGGGCCGGCTGCAGCTGAGCCAGCCCGCCGTCTCCAAGACCCTGGCCGAGCTGGAGGAGCTGGGCGGCCGCCGGCTGGTCGAGCGGGGCCGGGCGGGCACCCAGCTGACCCCGGCGGGCGAGGAGTTCCTCCGCTACGCGGTCGACGTGACCCAGGCGCTCGAGTCCGCCGCGGTGGCGCTCAGCGGCGCCGCGGTGCCGGCCGCGCCCGCGGTCCGGGTGGCCGCGCTGCCCACGGTGGCGGGCGGGCTGCTGGCGGAGGCGATCGCGCGGCTGCGCGTGCGGCGCCCGCACGCGGGGGTCAGCGTGCGCATCGGCGACAACCCCGAGCTGCTGGCCGGGCTGCGGTCGGGCGAGGTAGACGTCGCGGTCGGGCGGATGGCCGAGCCGGCCATGATGCAGGGCGTGTCGTTCGAGCTGCTCTACGCGGAGTCGCTCGCGGTGGTGACCCGGCCGCGGCACCCCCTCGCCGCGGCCGGCGACCGGCCGCTGCCGCCGCGCGCGCTGGTGGACTACCCGCTGGTCGTCCCGGGGGCGGGCACCGCACCCCGGCACGACGTGGAAGGGCTGTTCGCGGCGCACGGCATCGCGCTGCCGCCGGGGCGGACCGAGACCCAGTCGGTCGCCGTCGGCCGCGCGCTCACCCTGGTCTCGGACGCGGTCTGGCTCACCCCGCGGCACTCGGTCCAGCTCGACCTCAGCCGGGGCTGGCTGCGGCCGCTCAACGTGCCGGTCCCCGGCAACGCCGAGCCGGTCGGCATCCTGTCGCGCACCGGCGCCCCGCCCGGCGAGCTGACCGGGCAGCTGACGGACGCCCTGCGCGAATTGGCATAGGTTGAGCCGGGGGGCCACGACGACGGAGGGTGGATGACATGGAGTACCGCCAGCTTGGCCGCAGCGGCTTGCGGGTGTCGGCGCTGACGCTGGGCACGATGACCTTCGGCGGGCGCAGCGTGTTCCGCGCGGTGGGCGAAACCGACGTGACCGGGGCGCGCCGTCAGCTCGACTTGTGCCTGGACGCCGGGGTCAACCTCATCGACACGGCCGACGTGTACTCGGGCGGCCTGTCGGAGGAGATCACCGGCGAGATCATTACCGGCCGCCGCGACTCGCTGCTGCTGTCGACCAAGGTGCGGATGCCGATGGGCGGCGGCCCGAACGACGCGGGGCTGTCCAGGCATCACGTGATCGCCGGGTGCGAGGCCAGCCTGCGCAGGCTCGGCACCGACCACATCGACATCTACCACGTGCACGAGTGGGACGGGCAGACACGGCTCGAGGAGACCCTGTCGGCGCTGAACGCGCTGGTGGAAGCGGGCAAGGTGCGCTACCTGGCAGTGTCCAACTACGCGGGCTGGCAGCTGATGAAGGCGCTGGCGGTGGCGGACGCGCGCGGCTACGAGCGGTTCGCCGCCCAGCAGGTTTACTACTCCCTGGAGTCACGGGACGCCGAGTACGAGCTGGTCCCGCTGTCCGTCGACCAGGGGCTCGGCATCCTGGTCTGGTCTCCGCTGGCCGGCGGCCTGCTGTCGGGCAAGTACCGGCGCAACGCCAACCCGGAGGGGCAGACCAGGCAGCTTTCCGGCGAATGGCACGAGCCGCCGGTCCGCGACCGGGAGAAGCTCTACGACACCATCGAGCTGCTGGTGGACATCGCGGACGGCCACCGGGCGTCGCCGGCCCAGGTCGCGCTCGCCTGGCTGCTCGGGCGGCCCGCGGTGACCTCGGTCATCATCGGGGCGCGGAACGACGAGCAGCTGCGCGACAACCTGGGCGGGGCCGACCTGACGCTGGCGGCCGACGAGCGCGCGGCGCTGGACAAGGTCAGCGCGCCCGACCTGATCTACCCGCACTGGCATCACCTGGCCGTCGCCAGCGACCGGCTCGGCCCGGCCGACCTGACCCTGCTCGGGCCGCACCTCAGCCGCCAGTAGCGGCCGCACCCGGGCGCCGGACCCGGTTCCACCACAGCGACAGCGCGACCGCGACCGCGACCAGCAGGCCGCCGCCGGCCGCGAAGCCCGCCGCGATGTCGACGTGCCTGGTGACGACCGTGATGGCGGCGGGCAGCCGGGCGAGCGCGCGGCTGAGCTGGTCCGCGTCCTGCGCCCGGTAGAAGGTGCCGCCGGTGGCCTTGGAGATCTGCATCAGCGCGCCGTCGTCGGCCGAAAGCGGATTGCCGGGCCCGCCGCCGCCGACCAGGCCGCCGCCGCCGCCGAAGCCGCCGAACTGGCCGGCGTCGCAGGCGAGGGTGGCCGGGTTGTTGGTGCCGTAGCCGATGGTGAACACCCGGACCCCGCGCGCGGCGGCCTGCTTGGCGGCGGTGGCGGGCTCGACCCCGCGGTTGTTGGAGCCGTCGGTGAGCACCACGATCACGTCGTCCGGGTAGTCCCCTGGCGGGCGCCGCGGCGTCGCCCCGGTAGGTGCGACGGCCGGGTCCACCTGCGCGATCGCGTCGAGCGAGGCGAGGATGCCGTCGCCGATGGCGGTGCCGCCCGCGGTGGTCAGGCTGTCCAGCGCCGACAGCAGCTGCTGGGTGTCGGCGGTGGGCGGTACCAGCACCGCGGCGGTGCTGGCAAAGGCGACCAGGCCGATGCGCGGGCCACCCGACTGAGCCTTGATGAAGGCGCCGGCCGCCTGCTCGGCGGCCTCGATCCGGTTGGGCTTCACGTCGGTCGAGCACATGGAGCCGGACACGTCGAGCGCGAGCATGATGGTCGCGTTCGACGACGCCTGCGGGACGGTGACCTGCGGCCGGGCGGCGCCGACGGCGAGCACCGCCAGCCCGGCCACCAGCAGCGCCACCGGGACCCGGCGGCGCCACCGGGAACGGCCCGCGACGGCGCTGCGGACCAGCGCGATCGAGGTGACGCGCACCGCCGCGCGCTTGCGGCGGCGCCGTCCGAGCCACCAGGCCGCGGCCAGCAGCGGCAGGACGAGCAGCGCCAGCAGCGCCCACGGCCAGGAGAACGACACTCAGATCACCCGGCCCGTCCGGGCGATGGTGAGTGCCGCGCCGGCCGCCAGCAGGGCCAGCGCCAGCCCGATGAGCGCGCCCGCCAGCGGCAGCGGCTCGTTGGCGACGGTGAGCCGCAGGTCGATCGACGAGGCGATGCCGTTGAGCTGGCTGGCGTCCGACGCTGGATGGTAGCTGCCGCCGGTGGCCTGCGCGAGCGACTTGAGGGCCGACGTGTCCAGCGCGGTGAACAGGTGGTAGCCGTCGACGTCGAGGGTGGCGCCGGCCGCGGTGCCGACCCCCACCGTGTCGATGTGCACGCCGGCCTTCTGCGCGATCGCCGCGGCGGCGCTGGCCGACACCGTCCCGCCGCCGCTGGCTGGGTCGCCGCTGTCACCGCCGTCGGAGAACAGCACGATGGTGGCCGACGGCCAGTACCCGATGTCGGGCGGGTTGCCGCCGGGGCCGGCCGCGACCGTCTTGTGGGTGATCGCCGACAGCGCGGCCAGGATCGCCGCGCCGAGCGAGGTTCCGCCGCCGGTGCTCAGCCGGCCCACCGCCGACAGCGCCTTCGCGTGGTCGGCGCTGGGAACCGCGGCCTCGAGGCCGCCCTGCTCGAACGCGACCACGCCGATGTCGACGCTGCCCGGCTGCGCGTTGATGAACCCGGTGGCGGCCTGCTTGGCGGCGCCGAGGCGGCTGGGCGGCACGTCGGTCGCGGCCATGCTGCCGGATACGTCCATCGCCAGGATCACCGTGCCGCTGGCGTGCGACACCGGGACGGTGACGGACGGGCCGGCCGCGGCCACCGCCAGCACCGCCAGGCCGGCCACGGTGAGCCACCAGCCGGCCGCCCGGCCCGCCCTGGCCGGCCCGGCCCCGGCCGCGGCCAGCGCGGCCGACCGCCGCCGGGTGGCGGTCACGGCCGCCCAGGCCAGCACCGCGACCACGATCAGGCCGAAGGCGAGCAGGAACGGGTCGGCGAAGGTCATGCGCGCCTGCGCTGGGTGCTCGCGACCAGCTCGGTGAGCGCGACCGCCAGGTCGGCACCGGTGCCGATGCGGTGCACCGGCACCCCGGCCTGGCGCATCCCCGCGCTGAGGGCCGCCTCCCGTTCCGCGACCGCCTGGCCGAGCCGGGCCCGCAGCAGCGGGTCGCTGGAATCGACCAGCAGCTGCTCGCCGGTCTCGGCGTCCTCCACCACCAGCAGCCCGGCCTCGGGCAGCTCCTCGTCGGCCGCGTCCACGATCCGCAGCGCCACCACCTCGTGCCGCGGCGCCAGGCGCAGCAGCGACCGGGTCCAGTCACCCTCGCCGATGAAGTCAGACACCACGATGATCAGCGCCCGCTGCCGGGCCAGCCTGGCCACCGCGTCCAGCATCGCCGCCAGGTCGGTGGTGCGGCCGGAGGTCGCGGCCGGCCGCCTGTCCTGCCTGGCCGCTCGCCGCGGCTGGCGGGCCGGCCGCGGCTGCGCCGCCTGCCCGCCTGCTGCCTGCCCGGCCAGCTGCGCCGCGAGGTGCAGCACGTGGCGGCGCCCGCTGCCCGGTGCCAGCGTGCGCACCGCCCCGTTGTCGTAGAGCAGCGCGCCGACCCGGTTGCCGCCGCGGCTGAACATCCGCGCGAGCAGCACCGCCAGCTCGCTCAGCACCTCGTGCTTGCCGCGGCCGGGTGCGCCGACCGTCATCGAGGCGGACCGGTCGAGCACCAGCCACACGGTCAGTTCACGGTCTTCGTTGAACACCCGGAGCTGCGGCTCGTTCAGCCGGGCGGTGACGTTCCAGTCGATATGCCGCGCGTCGTCGCCCGCGACGTAGCCGCGCAGGCCGGCCAGGTCGGTGCCGCTGCCGCGGTGCGCGGTGCGGTAACCACCCGCCAGGCGCCCCTCCAGGCGGCGCAGCACCCGCCACTCGAGGCGGAGCAGCAGCCGTTCCGGTGCGGTGGCGTGCACGGGCGCGGGCACGGGGGCGGGCACTGGCTCAGCGTCCGCTCAGGACGACCTCGGGCGCGGCCACCGCGTCGAGCACCTGGCCGATGATCGCATCGGCGGTGACGTCGTCCGCCAGCGCCTCGTAGGACAGCACGATGCGGTGCCGCAGCACGTCGAGGGCCAGCTCGCTGACGTCCTCCGGCAGCGCGTAATCACGGCCGCGGGTGAACGCGAGCGCCCGCGCCCCGGTGACCAGGGCGATCGAGGCACGGGGGCTGGCGCCGTAGCTGACGTAGCGCTTGAGGTCGGCCAGCCCGGCGGCGTAGGTGCGGCGGGTGGCGGTCACCAGCCGGACCGCGTAGTCGACGACGGCCGGGTCAACGTAGATCTCCCGCACCCGTTCCTGCATCGCTATCAGGTCGGCGGGGGTGAGCATCTCGCGGATCACCTCGGACGGCCGCAGCGAGCGGTTCACGATCGCGTGCTCTTCCTGCGCGGTGGGGTAGCCGACGACGACCTTCATCATGAACCGGTCGACCTGCGCTTCCGGCAGCGGGTAAGTGCCCTCGGACTCGATCGGGTTCTGCGTCGCCATCACCAGGAACGGCTCCGGCACCTGGTACGTTTCCCGGCCGATGGTGACCTGGTGCTCCTGCATGACCTCGAGCAGCGCGCTCTGCACCTTGGCGGGCGCGCGGTTGATCTCGTCGGCCAGCAGCAGGTTGGTGAAGACCGGGCCGAGCTGGGTCTGGAACTCCCCGCTGTGCTGGTGGTAGACCCGGGTGCCGGTCAGGTCGGCCGGCACCAGGTCGGGGGTGAACTGGATGCGCTGGAACTGGCCGCCCATCGCCGACGCCAGCGACTTGACCGAGAGCGTCTTGGCCAGCCCGGGCACCCCCTCCACGAGCAGGTGGCCGCCGCACAGCAGCGCGATCGCCATCCGCTCGAGTAGCACGTCCTGGCCGACGATGGTGCGCTTGACTTCGAACAGCACCGGCTGCAGCGGGTTGGCGTGCTGGCCGGGGGCGGGCTCGTGGCTGTCGGCCGCGGTCATCGGGCTCCTTCCGGTGCCGGTCATATCTGTGGTTCCTTCCCCGGGCCGGGGCCGCCGGACCCGCCGAGCGCGGCGCCGATGGGCACCGCGAACCCGATGCCGGCGAACGCGTCCTGCCCGGCCGGCTCGGCCAGCGCCACCACGATGCCGACGACCAGGCCGTGGTTGTCGATCAGGGGGCCGCCGGAGCTGCCGGGGTTGACCGCCGCGTCGAACTGGATGAGCCCGGTGCGCTGCCCGGTGTCGGTGTCCGCGGTCCGGTTGAGGCCGGACACGACACCGGAGGAAACGCTGTCGGTGAGGCCGAGCGGGTTGCCGACCGCGACCACCGGCGCACCGATGCCGGCTGTGCCGCCGAGGGTGGCGGGCACCACCACCTTGGGCAGCCGGGCCGGGGTGAGCGTGGCGACGTCGGTCTTGGCGTTGGCCGAGGCGACGGACGCCTGCGCGGTGGTGCCGTCGGCGAAGGTGACGGCGATGCTCTTGGCCCCGGCGACCACGTGGTCGGCGGTCAGCACGGTGCCGTCGTCGGCCACGATCACGCCGGTGCCGAGGTCCTTCGCGGTCCGCACGGTGACCAGCGACGGCGCGATCCGCTGGTAGATCGCCGGGACGGCGAGGGTGGCGGCGGCGCTGGGGCTCGCTGACGCGGCCGGGGCACTGGCGGCGGGCGCGGGCGGGTCGCTCACTAGCCGGGTGGCCAGCACCGCGACCGCCACCAGGAGCACCACCAGGGTGACCAGCCCGGCCACCACCAGCCGCCGGGGCGCGGCCGCGGACGTGCCTGACCCGTCCTCGCTGGCACCGGCAGGCTCGCGCTCCATGACCCCACGATAGATGGTGAAGTTATCAAGTAGTTATCAACCAGGATAGGCCGCTGACCGCGCCGGGCCAATGCGGGCGGCGCCCTAAATGCGGTTCAGCCGCCCGCCCGGCGCGGCTGAACCGGGCCCCCCAGTCCGCGATCCGGCCCGTCAGCTCGGGCGGTGACAGCAGCTCGAAGTCCGCCCCGGTGACGCCGAGCGCGATCACCGGCCAGTCGTTGTCGGGCGTGGTCATGGTGACCCGGCAGCGGCCGGGCCCGGCCTCCTCGACCGTCGCCCAGCGGCCGATGCGCTCCCTGACGACTTCCGCCGGGGCCGCGACCACCGCCTCGACCTGCCAGGTGCCCGCGCGGGGGGCGGCGGCGATGTTCCGGCGGACGAACTCGGCCGCGTCGGCGGCCGGCAGCGGGCGGGGGCGGAACCGGGCCCCGGTCGGCTGCGGTGTCCCGTCCAGCCGGTCAAGCCGCAAGCTGCGCCAGTCGTTCCTGCGTCAGGTCGTAGCCGACCAGGTACCAGCGGCGGTCAAGGACCACCAGCCGGTGCGGCTCGACGTGCCGTTCGGTCCGCTCGCCGTTCGCCGCCACGTAGCCGAACTTGATCCGCTCGGCGTCCCGGCAGGCGAGGGCGGTCACCGCCAGCACGTCCGAGTCGATGACCTCCTGCCCCGCCCGGGCCGGGTCCCAGCTCGCGGTCTCGGTCATCGCGGCCACCGCCTCGGCCCGGCGGCGCAGCCGGGCCGGCATCACCTGGGTGACCTTGGCCAGCGTGCGCGCCGCGGCCTCGGTGGCGCTGCCGGCGGTGACCCCGGCGGTGGCGGCCAGCCGGAGGCTCGCCGCCACCGCCACCGCCTCGTCGTCATCGAGCATCAGCGGCGGCAGCGCCGCCCCGGAGGCGAGCTGGTAGCCGCCGTCCACCCCCGGGTGCGCGGTGACCGGGTAGCCGAGGTCGCGCAGCCGGTCCACGTCCCGGCGCAGCGTGCGGGGCGAGACACCGAGCCGCCCGGCCAGCTCCGGGCCGGGCCAGAAGCGGTGGTTCTGCAGCAGGGAGAGCAGGCGCAGGGCCCGAGAGCTGGTGTTCGCCATGTTTTCCATTGTCGCCTGATTGCGGACAGGAACTGGCCGCAATGCGATCTAGCCTGGTGCTCGTCGGGAAGAAGAAGGCGACGCAGAGAGGCGGAATCCGATGACCAGCGGTACCACGGGAGACACCATGACGATCACCGGCGAGCGGGCGGACTTGCTGGCGACGCTGGCGCACGCGCGGCACTTCCTGCGCTTCACCGCCCGGGACCTGGACGACGAGCAGGCGCGGCAGCGCAGCACGGTGAGCGCGCTGACCATCGGCGGGCTGGTCAAGCACGTCACCGCGGTCGAGCGGGGCTGGGCCGACTTCATCGTGAACGGCCCGGCCGGCCTCCCTGACTTCAGCGCGATGACCGAGGCCGACTACGCGGCCCGGGCGGACGGGTTCCGGCTGCTGCCGGACGAGACGCTGGCGGGCGTGCTGGCCGAGTACGCGGCGGTGGCCGGACGCACCGACGAGCTGGTCGCCTCGCTGCCCGACCTGGACGCGGACCACCCGCTGCCGCCCGCCCCGTGGTACGAGCCGGGCACGCGCCAGTCGGCCCGGCGGACCCTGCTGCACATCGCGTCCGAGACCGCGCAGCACGCCGGGCACGCGGACATTATCCGCGAGTCCCTGGACGGCGCCAAGTCGATGGGCTAGCGGGCGGCGTTGCCTGCCGCGCGGCTCGTGGCCCCGCGGCAGGCAACGGGGGCGCTCGCTCAAGGAGGGTGAGCGCGCCTCCCAACCCGACTGTCCCTCAAGCATGGAGCGCGATCCTGCCCGCCAGGTGGGAGATGGCTGAGAGCTAGCTCTGGGACCGGCGGCGCGGTGCGTCAGATGACGCACCGCGGCTGCGTCAACTGTGCCAGCCGGGCGCGCCGCGACGGCGTTCACTTGCCTGTATGTACGAATGGCTATCCTCACCGCCGGAACCAGTCAGCTGGCCCGGTCACCCGGGCAACACCTCCCTCCAGGTAGACGACCCGCTCGGCGGCCACACGGTGGCCGTCGCCAACGTCATCGCGGTCACCGGCGACACCCGGCGGCTCACCCACGTCAGCGCGGGGCTGCTGGCGGCTGTCCTGGTCGGGTCGGCCACCGTGACGGCGGCCCTGACCGTGCGCGGGAAGCCGCTCGACCTGGGCTCGGTGGCGCTGCTGGTCCCGGTGATCCTGTGCTGGCTGGCGTCGGCGGCGCTGATGCTGCTGTCCGAGGGGCCGATGTCACGCGCGCTGGCCGAGCTGCGACTGGTCACCGGGGCACCAGTCGACCCGTCGGCGCCGTGGCCGTCGCTCGCCGTCCGGCCGCTGGCTGATTCCAAGGTGACCTGGGCCTACGTGGTCCCGCTGATCGCCGCGGCGGCCCGGCAGCACGCGCGGGTGCGCCTCGCGCTGTTCGCGACGGTGGTCACCACCGCGGCATTCCTGCTGTGGGTGTCGCTATCCCTCGCCGCCGTTACCCTGTCGTGATCGCCAGTGAATTGACGCGCCGCTTACCGGATAATGTCGTTGTGCGCGGATCTGGGTTTTGGGGACTGCTCGGCGAAAGAGACCGCCTGGATTTCACGGCCCAGGCGAGGCCGCGGGTTTTCCCGCCCGGGGTGGCGCTGTGTACCGAGGGGGAGCCCACCACCCACGTGTTTGTCCTGCTGTCCGGCTGGGTGCGGGTTTTCACCGTTACCCGCGACGGCCGGCACGTGCTCGAGGCGCTGCGCGGCGGCGGTGACATCGTCGGGGAAATTGCCGGGCAGGTGACCGGCTACCGGACCGCCACCGTGCAGGCGATCGGCCCGGTCCGCACGCTGATCGTCGGGGCCAGGGAATTCGGCGAATTCCTCGACGGCCATCCCGGCGCGGCGCGCGCGCACCGGCGGGCGATGGCCGAGCTGCAGCGCGCAGCCAACGAGCAGCAGCGTAATCACACGCTCTTCAGCGGTCCCCAGCGGCTGGCCGGCCTGCTGCTGGACTTGGCCGAACGGCAGGACGACGCAGGCGGGGGAGCGGCCGCCCTGCCGCTTTCCCAGGAGGAGCTGGCCAGCCTCATCGGCGCCTCGCGCTCCACCGTCACCCGGGCGCTGCACGCCTGGCGGGACCGTCACATCATCGGGACGGACCAGCGCCGCATCGAGATCCTGGACCGGGAGCGGCTGACGCGGATCTCCGGCCGCTTTTCAAAAGAGCCGTTATCAGTCGGCGAGAATTTCTCCGCCGACGCGGACGCGGTTCATGAATGACGACCACCCGTCCGCTGAGAATTGCAGTACCGCGCCGGACGGATTGCGCGAGTCCCGGACCAGCACGGATTGTCCTGCGCTGCCTATCTCTACGCACTCGCCGCCGCCGCCGCCGCTGAACGTGCTCTTACGCCAGTCCAGCGCAAAGCGCCGGCTCTGCCGACCAGGCATCCAGCATCCCTCCGTTCGGCGGGTCGCCCTACGTCATGCGACCCGGGATGAGGGTGTCGAGTCGGCTGGAGTTAACGGGGGTATTACTCCTGCCCTTAGTCGACATTCCCTGCTAGGGAGTGTAGACGATTCGCCAATTTACGCCTACGCCGGATTCGCCTGTAATACCTTCGCTGCTGCGGCGAAAGCTAGTCACTTGGTATTTGCGGGGCAAAAAAAGGCTAAAGTTATATCAGTTAGCTGAAGGGCCTGTTTTCGGTCAGGACATGTCCTCGGCCGCCTGGCGGATCAGCGCGATTGAGTCGGCCGCGGACAGTGAGCTTTCCAGCACGGCCTCGAAGTCGTCGGCGTACTCGCCGATCCGCGGGTCGTTCCCGGTGTACAGCGCCTGCTCGCGGCCGGCGTCGAGGTAAAGCAGGTCCGGCATGGTGCCGTCGAATTCGAGCAGGGTGAACGGGCCGGACAGCCCCGGGTACGCGCCCGCCTTGAACGGGACCACCCGGACGGTGAGCGACTCCTCGTTCTCGGCCCGGTCGGCGATGTGCCGCAGCTGGTTGGGCATAATCGCCGGGTCCTGGCTGACCCCGACGTGCCGCCGGATCACCGCCTCGTCCACGACCAGGTACACCCGCGGCGGGTTCGACCTTTTCGCCATCTCTGCCTGCCGTTGCAGCCGGAACCTGACGGCGGCCCCCGCCCGGATGGCATCGACCGAGTTAGCGGTCAGCACCTGCGCGTACTCGGGTATCTGCAGCAGGCCGGGAACGTAGCCCTGCTGGAACTGCCGGATGAACGCGGCGCCCGCCTCGTAGCCGACGTAGTCAACGTAGGTCGGGCCGAGTGCGTCCCGGTAGCTGGCCCACCAGGCCCGTTCGCGGGCCCCCCGGTTGAGTGCCTGCAGCCGCTCGCGCTGGCTTTCCGACGAGATACCGTACCTACCGAGCAGGGCGTCGAGATCGACCTTGGTAATGGCGCTGCGCCCGCCCTCGACCCGGATCAGCTTGGACGGTGACCAGTCCAGGCTCTGAGCGACTTGCTCCTGGGTCAGCCCGCTGTCTTTGCGGAGCCGGATGAGCTCGGTACGTAGCAGCGCGCTCTGCACGACCGGTCCCTGGTCGGTAGCCATTGCAATCCGATTCACTCTCTGTGGTCGTGAAACTTAGCATAAAACTTTCATCTGCCATATTGCAAACTGCGATGCATCGATGTGTACTGAAGTAGTGTGATACCCAACATACTCCGTAGGATCGTGATGTCGATGCTTCGCCCGGTATGCCCTGCTGATGCGGACGCCCGCGTGGTGGCGAGCGTCTTGCAACGTGGCACCTTGCAGGCTTGTATATCACGCCATCATGAGCTGACGGGTAGCGGGCCGCGATGCGGCACGGAACCATCCCCGCGTGCGATGACGTGCCTCGACGCGGTGGGGAGGTACGCGAGTCCCGGGCGGCGGGTGGTGAATCCGGCCGGTGACGAGGGGGAAGCTCGCCGCCGCGGCGGCGAAAAACTCAGGAGCCTCAGACAGGGGTGTCGACGATGACCGGTCGGCACCCCGCAGGCATTCCCCCGCCCGGTCGGCGACTCGGGCCCGCAACTACAGAAGGGTCGCCCTGCCGACTTTCGACCACACGGTTTGGTCGCCCACAGGTCGGAAGCGGCAGGACAACCCTCGCTCGCCACCGGACATCTCCCGTTACCAGCAGAAGAGCACACTATGGCAGCACAGAACAGTTACCGGCTACCAGTATTCGCGGCGCCCGGGATTGGCGTCCCGGGCGCGGCACATATTGCCTTTCCGCTCGCTGGGGGAAAGCCCTGCGGCGTGCTTAGCATACGTCCGCCTGCGCGAGCGCGCTATAGGAAACCGGCCACCCACTGGAACTCCTTGGTAACAGGGCTACCATATCTGTTGAACGCTCACAGTAGTGCCCGGCTGCTATTCGCCCGGAAACCAACATGAAACGGCCGCTAATCGTGCCGCAACGCATGCAAATGCTACTGGCGAGCGATTACGTGCGGGTGGCGCAGGCCTGTGCTCAGCGCCTCCGGCTGCGGGACCGCCTCGCGGCAACCCATGATGCGGCACAGGGAAAGGATCACCGGGCCGTGAACTTCTTGCGATCACTGGAGCCGGCCGAGCATGAGAGCTTCGCCGCGGTGGCGGAGCGGCGGTCGTTCGCTACCGGCTCGCGGCTGATGTCTGAGGGCGAGCCGGCCGACCGGGTGATAGTGATCGTCGGCGGCTGGACCCGGATCACGGTGCGCAACGCCGGGGGAGAGCGGACGGTGGCCGAGCGCGGCCCCGGCCAGCTGGTAGGGGAGCGGGCGGCGCTGCGGCGGAACGTCCGCTCGGCCACGGTGACCGCGCTGACCGAGGTGACCGCGCTGGTGATGCGGACCGAGGACTTCGCCAGCTTCGTGACCGCCCACCCGCGGGTGCTTGACGTGGTGGAAAGCCAGATCTACGACCGGCTGACGGAGGACCCGGAGGGGTACGCGCCGGACGGCTGGACGGGCGTGTTCCCGCTGCGGATTGCCAGCGACGCGCTGGCTACCCGGCGACGGGCCCAGGCCCTCGCGGGGGAGAACTGCACAGTGGTCAGGACCGATGTGGTGGGCTTCGGCGCCCGGCACCGGTCTGAGGGGCACCGGCTGATCATCCGGCGGGAGGGGATGGCGATGATGCAGGCGGCCCTCGGGCCGCTGTGGGACGCTTGCATCGCCGAGGACCGGGGCGACGGGCTGCTCCTCGTCGCCCCGCCGCAGATCCCCACCGCCCGCATCGTCGAGGGCATACAGCGTGAGCTCCCGGCCCGGCTGGCGGCGCACAACAGCACCTACGCTGAGGGCGCTCATATCCAATTGCGGCTGGCGGTTAACGTGGGGCCGGTGACGACGGACGCGATCGGCATGTCGGGCGATGCGATCATCCGCACCGCCCGGCTGGTCGAGGCGCCGCCACTTAAAACGGCCATGACGGAAACTGGTCGGGGCCTAGGGATAATAGTGTCGGAATTCGTTTACGAAACCGCCGTCGGGCACTCAAGCCAGTTGATTGTCGCTGAGCGTTATCAGCGGGTCGACGTAAGCCTTAAGGAATTCCAGAGCCCGGCCTGGATGCGGCTGTACGACCTGTCGCTGCTACTGGGCGACTCCTTCGCGAGTTAGCCCCTCGCCGGGCAACCGCCTTAGCCCGGCAGCACGCCGGTGGTGAGGCCCGGCAGCGCCGCCTTCACCTGAGCCGAGACGTCATCCGCGATCGCCTCGTCGGCCCCGTCCTCGAGCGCGTCGAGGATGCGGGCGACGATGACGCCCGGGTCGGCCTTGTCCACGCCGGTCAGGTGCTCGATCAGCGGCGTGTCCGCGTAGCCCAGGTGCGCCCCGAGTACTTGCGTCTTCTGCTCGGCCAGCTCCAGCCGCAGCGCGTTGGTAAGTCCCCAGAAGGCGGTCTTGGAGGCGGCGTAGGCACCCGGCCGGGCCAGCCAGGACAGCACCGAGTGGACGTCGACCACCGCCCCGCCGCCGTTGCCCGCCAGCACCGGGGCGAACGCCCGCACCAGCAGCAGCGGGCCGAACAGGTGCGTCTCGTAGGTGGCCCGGATCTCGGCCAGGGGCGAGGTCAGCAGCGACGGCGCGCCGTTCACGCCGGCGTTGTTCACCAGCACGTCGGTGTCCTGGGCGGTCGCCGCGGCCGCGGCCACCGAGTCGGGGTCGGTCACCTCCAGCCGTAGCGGAACCACCCGGGGGTCGCCCCAGTCGTGGTCGCGCCGGGCGCCGGCGTAGACCTTGGCGGCGCCCCGGTCGAGGGACTGGCGGACGAACTGCTGGCCGAGGCCGCCGGTGGCGCCGGTGACGAGGACAACGCGGTTGGCGAGGTTCATGGCCTGCTCCTCATGCTTCGGGAAATTGAAGTCAGCTCAAGGAGAGTACCATGCTGACTACAGATCTGTGTAGTCAGCATCGATTGTTAGCCAGCACGGGGAGGTTCGGCGCCATGACGCAGACGAGCGAGCACGAGCAGGCGGTCCCGCCGGAATACGGCTGCCCGATCGAGAAGGCGATGACGCTGGTAGGGTCGCGCAGCGCGATGCTGATCATGCGGGAGGCGTTCTACGGCACGCGGCGGTTCGACGACTTCGTGCAGCGGGCGGCGATGGCCCCGGCCACCGCGTCCGTCCACCTGCGCACGCTGACCGACGCGGGGCTGCTGCGGCGGCAGCCCTACCGCGAGCCCGGCGGCCGGACCCGGGACGAGTACACGCTGACCCCGGCCGGCCAGGACCTCATGCCGGTGGTCTTCGGCCTGTTCGAGTGGGGCAAACGGCACGCGGGCATCCGGCCGCTGGTCGACTTCGCGCACGCCGGCTGCGGCCAGCCGCTCGAGGTGCAGGTCCGCTGTGCGGCCGGCCACCAGGTCGGCCCGGACGAGATCGAGTGGCGGCCGGTCGAACCGGTGTAGATAGGGTCGGTCTGATGTCACCAGTGGAGGTCGCGCGATGAGCCTGTCCGGCTACCTTGATGACTGGCGGCCGGGAACCGCTGAGCTGACCCGCCGGGTCGACCCCTGGCCGGCCGAGGCCTTCGCCGCCCTGATCGGCAGCCCGGTCCCGCCGCTCGACCCGGGGGACCCGCTGCCGCCGCTGTGGCACTGGTTCACGCTGCTCGAGCATCCCGCGCAGCGCGAGCTCGGCCCGGACGGCCACCCGGCCGACGGCCCGTTCATGCCGCCGATCCCGGGCCGCCGCCGGATGTTCGCCGGCGGCCGGCTGCGCCTGGACGCGCCGGTTCCGGTCGGCGCCGAGCTGACCAGCCGGTCCAGCGTCGCCACGGTCTCGGTCAAGGCGGGCCGCACCGGCGAGCTGGCGTTCGTCACCGTCCGGCACGAGCTGTCGGCCGACGGCCGCCCGGTCGGCGCGGAGGAGCAGGACATCGTGTACCGGGCGGCCGCGGACACCCTCGAGCCGGCCCCGCCCGGCCCGCCCGCGCCCGCCCGGCCGGCGGCGGAAACGGCCGCGTCCCCCGATCCAGCCGCCTGGCAGCTCGGCCTGCAAGCCGACCCGGTGCTGCTGTTCCGGTTCAGCGCGCTGACCTACAACGCGCACCGGATCCACTACGACCTCCCGTTCGCGACCGAGGTCGAGGGACACCCCGGGCTGGTGGTGCACGGCCCCCTGCTGGCCCTGCTCGCGCTCGAGCTGCCGCGCCTGCACGCCCCGGCGGAAACGGTTCGCGCCTTCTCCTACCGGCTGCTGCGCCCGGCGTTCGCCCCGGCCGTGATCGCCGCGTCCGGCCGTCCGGACCCGGTCCCGGCCGGGCGGTCGGTATCGCTGTCGGCCGGCCCGGCCGGCGCCAGGCCCTCGCTCACCGCCACCGCGGACCTTGGATGAGCACCCTCAGCGCCGAGGAGCAGCAGGTCGTCGAGGCCGTCGCCGACTGGGTCGACCGCGAGGTCCGCCCGGTAGCCCGTGAGCTTGAGCATGCCAACGCCTACCCGGAAAACCTCATCGGCCAGATGAAGGAGATGGGCATCTTCGGCCTGGCGATCCCGGCCCCGTGGGGCGAGGCGCCGGTCTCCATGCCCTGCTACGCGCTGGTCACGGCCGAGCTTGCCCGGGGCTGGATGAGCCTGGCGGGGGCGATGGGCGGCCATACCGTGGTCGCCAAGCTGCTGCTCGCCTTCGGCACCCGGGCGCAGCAGGACCGCTACCTGCCGCGGATGGCCACCGGGGAGATCCGCGCGACGATGGCCCTGACCGAGCCCGGCGGCGGTTCTGACCTGCAGGCGATGACCACCGTGGCCCGCCCGGAGGGTGACGGCTACCTGGTCAGCGGGGCGAAGACGTGGATCAGCAACGCCCGCCGCTCGCAGCTGATCGCCCTGCTGTGCAAGACCGACCCGCAGGCGGAGCCACGGCACCGCGGTTTCTCGGTGCTGCTGGCCGAGCACGGTCCTGGCCTGACCGTGTCCCGCGACCTGCCCAAGCTCGGCTACAAGGGCGTGGAGGCCTGCGAGCTGGTCTTCGACGACTACCGGGCGCCGGCCGAGGCGGTGCTCGGGGGTGCGCCCGGCCGCGGGTTCACGCAGATGATGAAGGGCCTGGAGACCGGCCGCATCCAGGTGGCCGCGCGTGCCCTCGGCGTCGCCCGGGCGGCGTTCGACGACGCGCTCCGCTACGCGCAGCAGCGGGAGACCTTCGGCCAGCCGATCTGGCAGCACCAGGCGATCGGCGGCTACCTGGCCGACATGGCGACCAAGGTCACCGCCGCCCGGCAGCTGATCCTGCACGCGGCCGAGCGGTTCGACGCCGGCCAGCGCACCGACATGGAGGCCGGCATGGCGAAGCTGTTCGCCTCCGAGATGGCCATGCAGGTGGCGCTGGACGCGGTGCGCATACACGGCGGCTACGGCTACTCGACCGAGTTCGACGTCGAGCGCTACTTCCGCGACGCCCCGCTGATGATCGTGGGCGAGGGCACCAACGAGATCCAGCGCAACGTCATCGCCCAGCAGCTGATCCGCCGCGGCGGCCTCGACCGCTGGTAACCGGCCGCGACCCAACTAAGCCTTGAGGAGGCTGCAGTGAGTGACTTCGATGTGCGGCAGGTCGTGCTGTCGACCGAAGACCTGGATGAGTCAATCCGCTTCTACACCGAGACCCTGGGGTTCACGCTGAAATTCAGGGACGGCGGCCACTACGCGGCCCTCGACGGCGGATCGGTCACGCTCGCCCTGGCGACCGCCGTTGATCACCCGATGCCGGGCAAGGTAGTGCCCGGCATCAAGACGACCGACGTCGACGCGGCCGCGCGGGCGATCGAGGAGAGCGGCGGTGCCATCGTGCGCGGGCCCTACAACGACGCGCACGAGCGCCGCGCGGTGGTCTACGACAACCAGGGCAACGGCCTGGTGTTCTACAGCCCGCTGCCCCGGTAACCGCCGTTCGTCCCCGCCGTCAGCGCCGTCAGCGCCATCCATCCCGCAGGCCGTCGCATGTGCATACCCGCGAGGACGAGACGCTGTACATCATCGACGGCGAGCTGTCCTACCAGCGGGGCGACGAGGCGGGCAGGGCGGGTCCGGGCGAGGTGGTATTCCTGCCCAGGCACGTGGCACACCGCTTCGAGGTGGTGTCCGGGCACGCGTACTTTGCCTGGGGTCACGATCCTGAGCCAGTAACCGGCCGGGGTCCCTCACCAGTGCCCGCGGTGGACGACCTCGTCGAACGGGCGGCGGTCCGGCCGCAGGATCGGCCGCAACGGCCGGTCGGCCGGGTACCCGACCCCGAGCAGGAACGACACGACGTGCGTGTCCGGGACGCCGAGGATCGCGCGGGCCTTGTCCTGCTCGCCGACCGAGGAGTGCCCGGTGCCGATGCCCAGGTCGGTCGCGGCCAGCATCATCGCGAACGTCGCCTGCCCGAGGTCGTACTGGTCGACCACCCGGGTCCGGTCGTCGGCCGGCTCCGGCACCACCAGGGCGATCGCGGCCGGGGCGTCGGCGATGTGCCGGGCGCCCCGCCAGACGGTCGACAGCTCGGTGAGCTGCTCCCGGTCAGTCACGATGACGAAGTCCCAGTGCTGCCGGTTAGATGCCGACGGAGCCCGCCAGCCGGCCTCCACGATCCGGTTCAGGTCGTCTTCCGGCACCGGGGCGGACGTGTAGCTGCGGACATTGCGGCGGGCACGGATCGCGTCCCAGGTCTCCATCGACACTTCCCTATCAAAGAGGTCGGAACTACTGCCTTGACGTAGGGAAACAAGCCGACCGCGGGGAGACTCATTCCCGCCGGGGTCCATAGCGTGAGCACCAAGCGCTCTCGGCAGGAGTCGAACCTGCTGTCCTGCGGGTTCGGAACCCGCCGTGCCGTCCGTCACACCACGAGAGCCTGCGCAGCGAGTGGGCGGAGTTGGAGTTGAACCAACGACGCTCGGAAAGAGTCCGGTTTTACAGACCGGCGCGACCAGGCCGACAGTCGCCTTCCGCCCCTGGGTGGCAGTCGACCAGGCAGGACTCGAACCTGCGCACCGCGGTTTGTAGGACCGCCGCTCTGCCGCTGAGCTACTGATCGTCCGTACTCCCGGAAGGACTCGAACCCTCCCCGACGGTTCCGTAAACCGCCGTGCTTTCCGCTACACCACGGGAGCAAAGCGATGACGACGGGACTCGAACCCGTATCACCAGGGCTCCGGTACCTGGATTCGAACCAGGAGGGACGAATTAACAGTTCGCTCGTTTACCTTTAACGGACACCGGAATGAGATGCCGCGCTTTGCCGTCCAATACCGGCCGTGGCGCACGGCGAGCCTTCGTGGCGCGGAGCGGACTCGAACCGCTATTGTCCGGCTTATGAGGCCGGTGTCCTGCCGTTAGACGACCGCGCAGTGACCCCAGACGGTTCCGACCCGTCTTTCCCTGCTTGAAAGGCAAGTGTCGATCTCTCCATGCGCAGAAGGCGGAGAACTCGAATCCCAGCGCCGAAACGCCGCATCCGCTAGCAACGGAGCCCAATCCCTGATTGGTTCACCTTCCGTACCGAACCGCGGATTCGAACCGCGAACCTCCCGGACCTGAACCGGGCGCCTCTGCCAGTTGGGCTAGTTCGGCTTGTGAGTGACCGACCGGATTCGAACCGGTCCTGCGAGCATGGCGAGCTCGCGTGCTAACCGCTGACACTACGGTCACCCGGAGCCGCCCCCCGGGGTCGAACCGGGCCGTCCGCAGTACGAGAGCGGAGCCGCAAGCCGTGCGCGGCGGCGCTGCCCCTCATGGATTCGAACCACGATTAACGGCGTCAGAGGCCGTCGTCTTGCCGTTAGACGAAAGGGCATGGAGCAGGCGCGATGCGCCCGTGCGCCGCCAGGGATTCGAACCCCGGACCTTCTCCTTAAGAGGGAGTAGCTCTAACCGCTGAGCTAGCGGCGCGTGGAGTGGCATCGTCGGGAACCCCGGAGTCGAACCGGGTATCGCCTGATCCCAAATCAGGAGGGTTGCCGTCTCCCTCGCTCCCGGTGGAGAAGGCCGGAATCGAACCGGCTCGTCAACGCTTGCAAGGCGCGACCGCTGCCATAGCTGTCATCCCCATTCGCGGCAGGATGGCGCCTGCCGCTGGTGCTCACGCTATGGAATTCTCAATTATCAAGCCCGCGAAGAGGCATGCAGGGACGACAGTATTCGAACCCGAAATGGGTAAGAAAAAACCGCCCTCGGGTATCCCCGGGAGCGGTTCCTGTCGCCGTAATGGCGTTAAACAGGAACCGGTGGACCCTTCAGGGAACTCGGTGTGCCGAGGCCGCCGGGCATGGCGGCAGGGGTTAGTGACGACCACGGGTAATTTCGCTGATCGCGCACCGAGCTCGCCTCCCTCTGCCGTTCCTGCGTCGTCCTCATGTCATTCATAGTAAGAGCAGCAACAAAACGAGGCAACGTATTTATTTCCAGCTAGTGCTCCAGGCATACTTAGCCGGATGGATCCAGCAGAGTCGTCGGGTGAGGCTGCCCCGCGCCCCGCGCAGCGGGTACGCGTTGTGCACCTGCCGGCGGCCGCGTTCCGCGCACTGGCCGACGGAGACCTGACGGCGGCGAACACGGTGAGCCCGGTGCCGCTGACGGAGTACTTCGTCAGCCCGGAGTGGCGGGGCACGTGGCGCAGGCGCAGCGAGCAGGTCGAGCAGGATCCGGCCAGCGCGGCCTGGGTCACCGGCGTCATCTGGGACGAGCTGGCGCAGGCAGCCGTCGGCCGGGCTGGATACCACGGTCCCCCTGATCGGCTGGGGATGGTCGAGATCGGGTACGCCGTCGATCCCGCCTGCCGGCGTCGCGGCTACGCCCGAGCCGCGCTGGAGGCACTGCTCCAGCGCGCGGCCAACGAGCCGCGGGTGAAGACGGTCCGGGTAACGATCAGCCCCGGCAACGCGGCCTCCTACGCGCTGGCGTCGCAGTACGGCTTCACCAAGACCGGCCAGCAGTGGGACGAAGAGGACGGCCTGGAGATCATCTACGAGGTAGCTGCCAGCCGGTACAGCCGCACCCGTTCGGCTTGACTCTGATTTTTATTCGCCCGAACGGGTGCGGCTGACTCCCGTTCGCCGCTACCCGCGCACCAGCTCCCGGGCGGCTCCGGCGATGTGCGCGGCGTCGATGCCGGCCCAGGCCAGCAGCTCCTCGGGGGTGCCGGAGCCGGGCATCGCACGGACCGCGAGCCGGGTGAGCCGCAGGTCCTGCTGGCCTGCTTCGAGCAGCGCGTCGGCGACGGCGGCCCCGAGGCCGCCCTCGGGGTGGTGGTCCTCGGCGACGACGATGCGGCCCGCGGTAGCGCCGGCCGCGGCCTGCAGGGTGGCGGTGTCGACCGGCTTGACCGAGTACAGGTCGATCACCCGGGCCTGGATGCCGTCCTGGGCGAGCTGGCCGGCCGCCTTGAGGCACTCGTGCAGGGTGACCCCGGCGCCGATGAGCGTCACCTGGTCGTGGTCGGTGGAGCGGAGCACCTTGGAGCCGCCGACGCGGAATTCCTCACCCGGCTCGTACAGGCCGGGGTAGGAGCCGCGGGTGGTGCGCAGGTAGCTGATGCCGGGCAGCTCCGCCATGGCCGCGACGAGGGCGGCCGTGCTGGTCCCGTCGGACGGGTAGAGCACGGTGGAGCCCTGCACCGCCCGGATCATCGCGAGGTCTTCCATCGCCATCTGGGACGGGCCGTCGGGGCCGATCTCCACCCCCGCGTGCGAGCCGACCAGCCGCAGGTCGACGTTGGAGATCGCGCCCATCCGGATGAAGTCGTAGGCCCGGGTCAGGAACGCGGCGAACGTCGAGGCGTAGGGCTTGTAGCCGCGGACCGCCAGCCCGGTGGCGGAGGCGACCAGCTGCTGCTCGGCGATGAACATCTCGAAGTACCGCTCGGGGAAGGCGGTGGCGAACTCCGAGGCGTAGGTGGAGTTGCTGACCTCGCCGTCGAGCGCGACCACCTTGTCGTCGCGGGCGCCCAGGGTGACCAGCGCGTCGCCGTAGGCCTTGCGGGTGGCGACCTTGTCGCCGACCTTGTACTGCGGCCAGTCCCGGCTCGGCTGCTGCCGGTCGCCCTGCTGGGGGAGCGTGCTCGGGTGCTCGAGGGCGGGCCCGGGCTCGGCCGGCCCCGGCCGCAGCCCGTGGACGACCAGGCGGCGGACGCCGCCGAGCTCGGCGATGGCCCGGTCGGCCATGTCCGGCGGGAACGGCTTGCCGTGCCAGTCGGGGCTGTTCTCGACCTCGGAGAAGCCCCGGCCCTTGATCGTCTTGGCGAAGATCACCGTCGGCTGGTCACCCGCGGCGTGCTCCTCGGCCTCGGTCAGCGCCTGGTCGATGATGGACACGTCGTGCCCGTCGACCTCGATCGTGCGGGCGCCGAACGCGGCCGCCCGCGCGGCGTACGTGTGCAGGTCCCAGCCGTGCTCGGTGGCGCCGCGCTGGCCCAGCCGGTTGATGTCGGCCAGCACCACCAGGTTGGAGAGCTGGTAGTAGGAGGCCTTGTCGAGCGCTTCCCAGATCGAGCCCTCGGCCAGCTCGCTGTCCCCGGTCAGTACCCAGGTGCGGTAGGGCAGCCGGTCCAGGTACTTGCCCGCCAGCGCGACGCCGACCGCGTCCGGCAGGCCCTGGCCGAGCGAGCCGGTGGCGACGTCGACCCAGGGCAGCACCGGGGTGGGGTGGCCCTCGAGGCGCTGACCGAACCGGCGGTAGCCGTTGAGCAGCTCGTCCTCGGTGACCACGCCCGCCGCCTTGAACACGGAGTAGAGCAGCGGTGAGGCGTGGCCCTTGGAGAAGATCAGGTGGTCGTTGGCCGGTGACCCGGGATTTTCCCAGTCGTAGCGGAGATGCCGGCCGACCAGCACGGCGAGCAGGTCAGCGGCTGACATGCTCGACGTCGGGTGGCCGGACCCGGCGCTGGTGGAGGCGCGGATCGAGTCGACCCGCAGCTGGGCGGCGAGGTCGGCGGCCACGTCGAGGGAGATGCCGTTGTTGTTCGCGGTAGTGGTCATAGGGTGCCCCTCACCCGGTCAGGGCGGTTGAAACCCTTTCGCTGATCCGGTCCCGGCCTGCCACTCGCGGTCCAGGATCGCGAAGTCCACCTCGGTGCTCCACTCGCCCTTGAACCACTCGTTTTCCACCAGGACCGCCTCCTGGCGCATGCCGACCTTGCGCAGCACCGCGGCCGAGGCCGGATTCCGCTGGTCGATGCGGGCCGTGACGCGGTGTATCCCGGGCCCGTGCTGCGGGTCGAACGCGACCCGCAGCAGCGCCGCCGCCGCCTCGGTCGCGATGCCCTGCCCGTGGTGGCGGGGGTTGATCACGTAGCCGATCTCCGCGTTGGTCTCGTCCTTCCAGGCGAGCATGACGTCGCCGACCAGCTCTCGGCTCTCCCTGAGCGCGACGGCCAGGAATATCGCCTGGCCCGGGCCCGGCTCCGCGAGCGTGGTACGCACCTTGGCCGGGTCCGCGAGCCGGGCGGCGACCTGGTCGCGGGTCATCGGCGAGTAGGGGATGTACCGGCAGACCTCGGGCAGCGACTGGTAGGCGTGCATCGCGTCGACGTCGGTGGCCGGGTCGAGCGGGCGCAGCAGGAGGCGGGCGGTCTCGATCGGGTAAGCGGGGCTTAGCGTGCGAGCGGGCATGAGACTGGACCCTACCCGGCGCTGCCGATCACGATCCCTCGTCCCGCATCGCGCGCCGGCTCAGCTGCAGCACCGCTTCCCGCCGCGGCACCGTCCCGAACGGCGCCGGCCCCAGGGGATCGTCGGCCGCGCACATCCAGGTCGGCCCGTCGCCCAGGTGATCGAGGGCGGTCGCCGCGACGTCGTCGGGTGCTGCCAGCCCGCCGTAGGAACCGCCCTGGGCCTGCAGCACCCGCTGCAGGGACGGGGTGTCGGTCGCGGTGACGACCAGGTTGAGCACGTCGACGCCGTGCCCGCGCCATTCCGCCCACAGCCCCTCGGCCAGGATGATGTCGAATGCCTTGGTCGCGCCGTAGGCGGCCACCGTGGCCGCCCCGGCCCAGGCGATCCGGGACGACAGCAGGATCAGCCCCCCGCGCCCGCGTTCCACCATCGGCCCCCCGAAGCGGTAGGCCGCCTCCAGCACGCTGGTGCAGTTGCGCTGCACCAGCGCGAGGTGGGTCGCCAGGTCGCGCTCGAGGAACAGGGCGGGGTCGTCCCCGCCCGCGTTGGCGACGAACAGCCCGACCTCCAGGTCGGCCGTTTCGTCGGCCAGCCGTTTCATGGCGTCTGGCTCGCTGAGGTCAAGCACGACGGTCCTGACCTCGACCGGGTACTTGTCCCGGATCTCGTCGGCGAAGCCTTCAAGCACGGCCGCCCGCCGGGCGACCAGCACCAGGTTGAGTCCCCGGGCGGCCAGGCCGCGGGCGAACCCGGCCCCGATCCCGTCCGACCCGCCGGCCACTATGGCCCACGGCCCGTATCGATCGGTGAAGTCGCTGCTCATGCCCGGCCCGCCTTGGCCAGCAGTTCGCGGGTGGCGGTGACGCAGGCCCCGAGCCGCTCGTGCGCGCTCACCCCGCGCGCGGGCGGCCGCCTCCTGCGGCACCTCGATGCCGATGCTGACCCCGTCCGGGATCGCCGCGAGTATGCCCGCCAGGTCGAGCTCGCCGGTCCCCGGCACCAGCCGCTCCGAGCACGCTTCCCGGTAGTAGTCCGGGTTGCCGGGAACCAGCGGGACGTCGTTGATCTGCAGGTACCCGATCAGGCGGGGGTCGAGGGCGGCCAGGTCCGCCGCTCGCCCGCCGGACCGGCCGAAGTGCATCGTGTCGATCAGCAGCCGGAACTCCCGCCGTCCGACCGCCTTGATCGCCGCCAGCGCCATCTCCAGGCTCTGGATCGTCGACACCTGCGGGACCAGCTCGAGCACGGTGTCCAGGCCGGCCGCGGTGGCCATGTCGGCCAGCACGCCGAACTGGTCGATGCTGCGGTTCAGGTCAGGATCGACCGACACCGTGTTGACCAGGGGAGCCCCGAGCTCAGCCATGATCTCCAGGTCGGCCCGCCGGTCGCGGATGTCCTGGTCCGGGAAGATCAGGAACCCGTCGAGGAACGAGATCGTCAGCCCCCGCTCCCGCAGCGCCGCGCCGATCGCGCCCGGCAGCGACCGGTCGTCGCGCACGTTGAACGGCGGGAACAGCGGCGGGTCCCAGATGCTGCGGGTGAACATCGTCATCCCGACCTGCTCGCACCCCAGGTCGGCCGCGAGGTGGACCAGGTCCACCAGCGGCATGCCGAGCGTGCTGAGCGGGTCGATGGCCAGTGGATTCATGGTGCCCTTTTATCAACGGCGCGTTGAAACGTCTAGTGGCCGATGCCGCCCGGGTACCCGCTTGACGAAAAGAATGATTGAGTGCACACTCACAGATATGACACCGGCCCCGCGGGAGCGCCTGAGCCCGCGCCTCTTGTCCACCGCCGACGAGCGGCGCGAGGACGTGCTGCGCGCCGCCATGAAGGTAATGGGCGCCCGCGGCCTGTACGGCACGCCCACCCTGGACGTGGCGCGCGCGGCGGGCATCTCCCAGGCGTACCTGTTCCGGCTGTTCCCGACCAAGCTCGGCCTGTTCCTGGCGGTGGTGGAGCGCAGTTTCCAGCAGATCCGCGACACCCTCGAGCTGGCCGCCCGGGAGGCGCCGGCCGCCGGCGAGCCGGCCCTGAAGGCCATGGCCGCGGCCTACAACGCGCTGCTCGAGGACCCGGGCATCCTGCTCGTCCAGTTGCAGGCGCAGGCCGCGGCGAGCGAACCCGAGGTGCGGGACGCCCTCCGCCGTGGTTTCGCCGGCCTGCTGGACATGACGGAGCGGGCCTCGGGGGCTTCCGCGCAAAGAGTCCAGCAGTTCTTCGCCCGCGGGATGCTCTGCAACGTGAGCGCGGCGATGCAGATCTACGACCTTGACGAGCACTGGGCCCGGGTGCTCGCGTACGCCGACGCGGAGAACGGCACCGCCTAAACCCTGCTCCCGGGCATCCCGCGAGCAGTTCGGCCAAAAAGTGAGTGACTGGTCACTCAACAAGAAAGGAAGCGACCGATGACCGTGACAACCGCCGACCCGATAACCGGCCGGCCCCCCCAGTCTCCCCGCAGCGCCCGCTGGGTGCTGGCCATCACCTCCCTGGCCCTGTTCATGACGACCCTGGACAACCTCGTCGTCACGATGGCGCTGCCGATGATCCGGCGCAGCCTGCACGCGTCCATCCAGTCGCTCGAGTGGACAGTCAACGCCTACACGCTCACGTTCGCGGTGCTGCTGCTCACCGGGGCCGCGCTCGGCGACCGGTTCGGACGCCGCCGGGTGTTCATCATCGGGCTGGCGGTCTTCACCGCGGCGAGCGCCGCGGCGGCCCTGTCCCCCGACACCGGCCTGCTCATCGCGGCCCGCGCGGTACAGGGCGCGGGCGCGGCGATCGTGCTGCCGCTGACGCTGACGCTGCTGTCCGAGGCGACGCCGCCGCGGAAGCGCGGCCTGGCGCTGGGCATCTGGAGCGGCGTCAGCGGGCTCGGCGTGGCGATCGGGCCGCTCGCGGGCGGCGCCGTGGTGCAGGGCCTCGACTGGCACTGGATCTTCTGGATCAACGTCCCGGTCGGCCTCGTGCTGCTGCCGCTGGCCCGCAAGCAGCTCACCGAGTCCCGCGGACCGTCCCGGCGGCTCGACCTGACCGGCCTGGCGCTGGCCGGCGCGGGACTGCTCGGCGTCACCTACGCCGTGATCCGCGGCCAGGCACTCGGCTGGACGTCCACCGGGATCCTGGGCCCGCTGGCCGCCGGGATCGCGGTTCTCGCGGCATTCGCCTGGTGGGAGGCGAAGAGCGACGCACCGATGCTGCCGATGCGCTTCTTCCGGTCCCGCGCGTTCTCGGCCGCCAACGCGGTCTCCCTGGCGATGTACTTCGGGGTGTTCGGGTCGATCTTCCTGCTGGCCCAGTTCCTGCAGACCGCGCAGGGCTACTCGCCGCTCGCGGCCGGCCTGCGCACGCTGCCCTGGACGGCGATGCCGATCATCATCGCGCCGTTCGCGGGCCTGCTCAGCGACCGGATCGGCAGCCGCCCGCTGCTCGCGGTGGGGCTGGCCCTGCAGGCCACGGCCATCGCGTGGCTCGCGGTGATCCTCACCCCCAGCGTGTCCTACACGCTGCTGGTGGTCCCGTTCGCGCTGGCCGGGGCGGGCATGGCGCTGGTCTTCGCGCCCGCCGCCAACGCGGTCCTCGCCTCGGTCGCGCCGGCCAAGGCCGGCCAGGCGTCCGGCGCCACCAACGCCATCAGGGAGCTCGGCGGCGTCCTCGGCATCGCGGTCCTCGCCTCGGTGTTCAGCGCGCACGGCTCCTACGCGACGCCGTCGTCGTTCGCGGCCGGGCTGACCGCCGCGCTCCCGGTTGGCGCGGCGTTCCTGGCCGCGGGCGCGGTCATCGCCCTGCTCGTCCCGCGACCTTCGCGGGAGGACGCGTAACGGCGGCAGCAGGCAAGCGGCGGCCGCCGCTTGCCTGCTGCCGGCTCAGCCCTGGTACGGGTTGGCCGGGATGCTGCTGGTGTACGTCGTGGACAGGTACAGGTCCTCGTCGAGCCCGCCGGAAGCCTGCACCCAGGCGGATTCCAGGGTGGCCCCGGTCTTCGGGTTCTCGAACGTCTGGACGGTTTCCTGGGCCGCGGTGTCGACCCGGCTGATCTCGACCGCGGGCCGTCCGGCGCTGTCGGTCGCCCCGGTCTTGACCTTCACCCCGGGGGTGGCCGCGAGCACCTTGTACAGCGCGGAGCGCAGGGCCGGGCTCAGGTCCGGCTCCCACAGTATGTTGGCCGCCTGCTCGAACACCAGGTCGTCGTCGGTCGGCTGCGCGGCCGACGGCTTCGCGTGCGGCTTGCCGGCCAGGAACTGCCTGAGCTGGGCCAGCTGCTGCCTGGCGGCCGCGAGCAGCTGCGCCCGGAGCTTGCCCGGGTCGGTTGGCATCGCGTCGAGCTGGGCGACGGTCGAGAAGTCACCGTCGGCGACCGGCAGCACGGCGGGCGGCTGCGGAGTGCCGGGGTCGCCGGTCACCGTGATGTCCTGGTAGGTGACCCCGCCGCCGGTGAGGGTATCGATGACGCTCGTCTTCTGGCCCGCCTCGCTGGTGCCGCTGCTGGTACTGGTCGTCTTCTCGGACAGCGCCACGTACCGGCCCGACGGCCGCCTGGTGGCGGCGGCGGCGTCACTCAGCCCGAACAGCGTCTGCTGGGCGGCGGTCAGCTGGGCGGGCAGGACGGTGCCTCCGTGGGCGGTGCCTCCGTGGGCGCGGGCGGTACCTCCCGGGCTGGGCGCCGGGCTCCGCCCGTTGGTGGCGAGGACGGTGGCCGCGGCCAGCCCGGCCGCCGCGGCGGTGCCCGCGACGCCCAGCATCCTGCCCCGCAGCCGGCGCTGGCGCTGCCGCCGGATGGCCGCGCCCGCGGCCGCGGGCGGCGCGAAGATGTCCCCCATGGCGTGGGTCATCAGCCCGCGCATGATGTCCTCATCGGTATTCGGCATAACCGGTCCTCCTTATGGTCACGTTGGCGGCGCGGGCGAAAAGCGCGCTGATTCCCGGCTCCCGGCGGAGCAGGGCGACGGCCCGCGACAGGGTGCTCTTGACCGTCCCGGCCGAGATGCCGAGCAGCTCGGCGACCTCGTTCTCGCTGCGGTCGTCGAAGTAGCGCAGCACCACGATCTCCCGCTGGTGCAGGGTCAGCGTGCGCAGCGCCGAGAGCAGCACCGGCCGCAGCTCGGCGGCGGCGGCGGGATCGGCCGACCGCGGGTCGCAGTCGTCGAACCCTTCGGCCAGCCGGACCTGGGCCACCTGCCGCTTCCTGGCCCGCCCGGCGTCGATGACGAGGTTGTGCATCACCCGCCGGCAGAACGCCCGCGGGTTGTCCACCCGCCCCCAGCGCGCGGCCAGCCGGTGCAGCGTTTCCTGGTAGACGTCCTCACCCAGGCCCTGGTCGGAAGTGAGGAGCGTGGCCAGCCGCAGCAGTGAATCACCGGACTCGGCTATGAACTCCTCGAAAGCACGTTCCTGCTTTCGGTCCACAAAGCCTCCTGTTTTTCGGCGTCACCCCTTAGACGATGGCTCAGCGGAAGTCGTTGAGTGGCCGGATTCGCCCACGGCCCCGCGGGCGAATCAGTTACCTTTTGGGGACTATGGCGCGCTTCCGGTGGTCGGCCAAGCTCACCGCTCTGGCGGCGTTCTGCCTGCTGGTGGTCGGGGCCGGGGCCGGGCTTTACTTCGGCAACGTCGGCCACGTCCGGGTGCGAGACCAGTCCCACCAGGTTGTCGTGCCGTCGGCGCTGGACGGGTTCAGCCGGTCGCCGTCCCTGGAGCAGCAGCTTGGCGTCGTTGCCGAGGCGCAGTCGGCCGGGCAGGCCGGCCGCGGGCAGGCGAGCCACGTCGTGTCCGCCGTCTACCAGCGCGGCAGCTCCGTCGCGGGCAGTCCCGCGCAGCTCTTCACGTTCATCGGCGGCAACCTGTCCGACGGCCGCCCGGGCGCGTCGGTGGCCAGCTTCGAGCAGGCGTACCCGGGTGCGAAGGCCGCCGCGCCGGGACCGCTGGGCGGCCAGGCGGCGTGCACCCCGACCCGCCAGAGCGGGCGGAGCGTGTCAATGTGCGTGTGGTTCGACAACGACACCTTCGGGACCCTGGTGTCGCCCACCATGACGTCGGCCGAGCTCGCGGCCCTCCTGGTTACGGTCCGCCCCGGGATCGAGCAACCGCTGACCCGCTGACCCGCGCGGCCCGCTGGAACTTTCCCGGGTCAGGTGCTTACGTGGTTCCATGACCGACAGCACGGGAGCGCACGCGGAAGGAACCTTCGAGTTCGGCCCGGAATCCGGCCGGGTGCTGGTCAAGACCGGCCGGCAGGGGATGGCGGCCGTAGCGGGCCACGACCTGACCCTGGAGGTCACCGACTGGCTGGCCCGGGTCTCGGTCCCCGGTGACATCGCCGCCGCGACCGTCACCGTAGACCTCGGGCTCGGGTCGCTGACGGTCCGCGAGGCGACCGGCGGCGCTAAGCCGCTGACCGACCGGGACCGCCGGGACATCGAGAAGCAGGCGCGGAAGGTCCTCGGCGACGCCGCCCGGGCCGAGTTCACCTCGCGCAGCGTCATCCCCTACGCGCCGTCATCCGCGGGCGCGATCGAGGGCACGCTGACCATGCACGGGGTGTCGCGCGGCCTGCGCCTGGAGATCGTCGGCGAGGAACCGGGCCATTACCGGGGGACTGCCACCATCAGGCAGACGGACTTCGGGATCACGCCGTACTCCGGCTTCTTCGGCGCGCTCAAGGTCAGCGACGAGGTGACGGTCGAGTTCGAGGTCAAGATCAAGGGACTTCCGAACGGGAGCGGGTGACTCCAGCCGGTACGATCCCTTGGGGATGAGTGAGGGTTCGATTCGTGATCGCAGAGCGGCGCAAACTCGGGCGCGTATCGCCGAGGCGGCGCTGAGGTTGTTCGCGGGCCAGGGTTACGCGGAGACGACCGTTGACCAGATCGCGGAGGCGGCGGGGGTGAGCCGCCGCACCGTGTTTCACCATTTCCCGGCCAAGGAATTGATGCTGCTTGATCACCTGGCCGGCCGTCGCGAGGTGGCTCTGCGGCGCTTGCGAGAGCGTCCGGCATCCGAGCCGCCGCTGGTGAGCTTGCACGCCGTGCTCAGGGAGCTGTGCGAGCAAGGGTACGACCGGCGGGTACTTGCCCAGGTTCGCGCGGTACTTGAGTCCGATCCCCGGCCGCCGGGCGGTCATTTCTCGCTCCGCATGGTGGAGTTCGAGGTGAGCGCCATCGCCACCCTCAGCGGCCGCTTCGCTGAGGGGACGCCGTCGGTGGAGATCAGGGCGCTGACCCTGATGGCGCTCAGCTGGTTCCTCAGTGCCATTCAGGCGTATCTCATCGATGGCAGGCCGTCGCTGGTCGAGTGCTTCGACGAGGCGGTGGCGGGCTGCCTGAGGTGGAATGTGAGCGACCTGGGGTGAGCGAGCCCACCCCAGGTCGACCATCAGCCGCCGACGCTGGAGTTGTTCGCCGCGGCGACTAGCTCACGCGCGTCCGCCGGGCGGATAAAGCCCTTGGCCACCTGCGTTACGGTGTCGACGGTCCACCGGGTGGTGAACGCGGCGTGGGTCGGGTAGAGCGCGGCCAGCTTCGTGGCGCTGAACGGGACGGTCGTGCCGAAGAGGAAGCAGAACGAGGTTCCCGACTGGCCCAGACCGGACAAGGTGGCGACCGGGACATCGACGGCCGGGGTGCGGACGCCGCCTTCGACGTCTCCGTTGGCGTCCAGGACGAAGGCCGGAGTGGTGCCAGATGTGTTCACCAGCAGGCGGGGCGCCTGCGGCGGGGCTTGCCCCGTCGTCACCCACTGGTTCAGCCAGTACTGGGCGGAGTCGAGTATGTAATGCTCCTCGCCGGTGTTGATCGGCACGGCGCAGGTGAAGCCGGCGGGCCCGGTCGGGGGATTCAGCATCGCGTTGAATCCCTGCTGGTCCGCTGTTCCGCTGCCGTTGTCGGTGAGGCTGAGGACCGAGACGTAGTCATCGGCGTGCGAGGTGCCCGCCATTTCCCAGAGCCGGAAGCCGGCCGAGTCGGCCTGCTGGTCCGCCAGGTAGCCGAGTGACATCAGGTCTGTCTCTGTCTCCGTCGCGAGAACGGGAACGCCCAGGTCCGGCCGGAAGTGGACGACCGCGGGGGTCGGCACGTCCGCCTGGGGCGCCTGGGACAGCGCAGCGCTGCCGCCTCCCCGGCTGTGCACGAGGAACCCGTCGTACTCGTGTGTCAGGGGCTGCACCGCGTCGATGTACGTGGTGAGGCGGAACGCGGACTGCGACTCGCCTTCGGCCACCACCTTGCGGGGTGTCAGGCCGCCGAGGATCTTCGCGGCGGAGTCCCGTACCGCCTGGCCCCCCTGGGAGAAGATGTCGTAGGAGTAGCTGTCGCCCGGGTGGGACAGGGCCGCGTAGCGGACCGGATCCGCTGCCTTGGCTGCGGTGATCCCGGCGCCCTGGGCGGAGATGCCGACCCAGGCGAACCCGTCCCTGATGAGTTCGTCGTGGGAGAACAGCCAGTCCGGTGCGGCGTCCACTCCGGAGGAGACGTTGAGCCATTCAACGACCACGGTCCCGTTGAAGCGAGCCGGGTTCGCTGGCCGGTAGACGACCATCCGGGTGGTGTACGGCGCCGTGGTGGCGGGCGCCACCTGCCATTCCCCGTCAGAGCCGAGGGTCGTGACCGGGGCGTAGGAGCTAGCGGTACCTGAGAAGAAGAATTCCGACTGCGTGTATCCCACGCTGCCCAGGTCGAACTGGGTCGTTCCGGGTAGCGAGATGCCATTTCCGCCGGTCACCGGCCCGGTAACCACCGGGCTCGCCGCCGTCGCGCGGGCCGGGTTCGCGGTGGGGTGCGCGGTGGGGTGCGCGGAGGCGGCGGATGCGGCCCCGAGCAGGAGTGCGGCGGTTGCCATGACTGTCATCGCGAGACTTCGCCGGGCGCGGACTCCCCAGCGGCGTTTGATGCCCATGCCTGTGACCCTTCATTAGGTACTCAGGAAAGTGCGTCTGTCGTTGCACTAGTGCAACGAAAACTGACGGTAATGCGGCGAAGTCAGGGCGTCAAGGGCGAAAAATGAGCTAGTCGGCCGGCAAGAACGGGCTCAGCTCCCCGGTGCCGGAGACGTAGAGGTGGTCGCGCGCCCGGGTGCAGGCCACGAACAGCACGCACCGTTCCCGCTGCAGGTCCTGGGCGTGGGTGACCGGATCCTCGCTGACCGGGGTGACCACGGCTGACCACGGGACCAGTCCCTCTTCGACCCCGATGACCGCCACCGCCTGGAATTCCAGGCCCTTCATCGCGTGCATGGTGCCCGCCCGCAGGGCCTGCGCGCTGTCCCGGGCGCTCAGCCCGGTGGTCGCGATGCCGTCCGCCTGCAGCGCCGCCCGCGCCTCCCGCACCAGCTCGGCCGACCGGGCGGTCAGCCCGATCGCCTGCGGCTCGATGCCAGCGGCGAGCCAGCCGCGGACCTGGTCGGCCAGCGCGGCGAACTCGTCGGCCCGGGTCGCCGCCCGCAGCAGCCGCGGGGCCTGACCGTGCACCGGCGAGCGGTAGCCGACCAGCGACGCGGCCTCGCCGTCGAGTCCGGTCACCGGCTCCGCCCCGAGCAGCGGCACCGCCCAGGCCAGGATCTCCTGGGTGGTCCGGTAGCTCAGCGACAGCCGGTGGCTGCGCCCCCGCACGCTGATCCGCATGCTGGCCAGGGACACCCGGTTGTTGTAGATGCGCTGGTGCGGGTCGGCCGCGATGAACAGGTCGTCGGGCCCCGGCGGCACCGCCGCCCGCAGCAGCCGCCACTGCGCGGGGTGCAGGTCCTGGGCGTCGTCCACCAGGATGTGCTCGTACCGCGCCGCCCCGCCCTGCCGCAGCAGCTGGGCCGCCTCGTTGGCCAGTTGCAGGTGGGTGGACTGACGGGCGGCGGCGAGTTCACCCCGCACCCGTTCGGCGGCTTCCCAGACTTGGGAGCGCTGCCGCTTGCTGAGCGGCTTTCCCCGGCCGGCCCGGAGGCAGGTCAGGTAGGCCCGCTCGGACCCGAGGTTCTGGGCCAGGATGACCTGCTCCCACTCGTTCTTCAGGAAGGCGGGGGTCAGGTCGAGCCGGGCGTCGGCCGCGGCCTGCGCCCACAGCCCGTGCAGCGCCCGCTCGTCCGCGATCACCGGCGCACCCCGGTCATCCCGAACGATTGCGTAGGCAAGCCGGTCCACGTTAAGCACCTGCACCCGGCGGCGCAGCTCGTCGTCGGTGATCAGCAGCCCGAGCTGGGCCGCCAGTGCGTCCGCGAGGATGCCGTTGAACGAGGTCACCAGGACCCGTTCCCCCGGTGCCCGGCCGGCCAGGAAGGCGGCCCGGTGCAGCACCGTCACCGTCTTGCCGGTCCCGGGGCCGCCGGTGACCTGGGCCGGGCCGGAGTAGCTGGGCCGGTAGGCGATCTTGCGCTGGCCCGGGTGCAGGAACGTCCGCCACTGCGCGAACGGGTGGGACAGGATGCGCCGCAGCTCGTCCTCCCCGGACACGAAGGCGACCGCGCCGGGGCTGCGCTCCATCGCGGTCACCAGGTCGTCCGGGTCGACCGGGGCCCGGTCGCCGGCGCTGCGGTCGGGGGCGTAGAGCCGGTCGATCTCCTCGCGCGCCTCGTCCAGCGTCATGCCGCAGGCGAGGGCGTGCAGGGCGGCGTACTGGGCGTCCGGCAGGGCGGGCTGCAGCCGTTCCAGGTCGGTGTCGCCGGCCAGCAGCCGGATCTTCGGCAGCAGTTGCGCGTCGACGCCGAGCCCGGTCAGCGCGGTATCGCTGATGTCGGCGAACAGCCGGCTGGCGGCGGGCCTGGCGGCCGGCTGGAACTGGCTGATCGCCTCCTCGTCGCGGACCTCGAGCACCCCGAGCGCCCGGTTGACGCTGAACCGCCGGCTGGACGCGTAGGCGTTCGCGGTGTCCTGCGGCAGCACCGTCACCAGGCAGTAGATGTCGCCGGTGGCGGGCGCCAGCACGACCCCGCGCCAGCGGTTGTTCACTTCCATCGTGCGGATCCGGTCGTCCCAGGTCTGCGACGGCTTTTCCAGGTACTGCCCGGGGTCAGGGTGCCGGGCGAACCGGGAGACGGCCAGGTCGACGGCGCTCTGCACCTCCTTGTCCAGCCGCACGTAGTCAGCCAGAAAGTTCCTAGCGATCGCCAGGCGGGCCACCGGGCAGCTCCTTCCCCCCGCCAGCCGTCACCGACGCTGGCCGACTCCAAAACTCGCATGCTAAACCGCCCGGGCATCGGCGGCAGCGAGAGTCAGATTCGATCCGGTAAATATCACGCTGGTTTCTGTTGGGGTGATCGTCGCGCTATGTTCCTCCAGTGACCAAGCTGGCCGCCCTGCTGGACCAGGTAGACGCGGGAAGCGTGCTGCTGCCTGAGTTCCAGCGCGGCTACGTGTGGAACCGTGACCAGGTCCGCGGCCTGATGCGGTCGCTGTACCGCGGTTACCCGGTCGGCAGCCTGCTCACCTGGGAAACCCGGGGCGACCTGCTGATCCTGGACGGCCAGCAGCGGATCACCACCCTGTACGGGATCACCCGGGGCAGGCCCCCGGCCTTCTTCCAGGGCGACCAGCGGGCGTTCACCGGCCTGCGCTTCAACGTCGAGGACGAGACGTTCGAGTTCCCCGCATCCGCCCGCGCTGACCCGCCTTGGGTCGACGTCACCGCGCTGTACACCGAGGGCCTGGAGCCTCTGGTGGCCGCCCTGCACGCGCACCCCGGCAGCCGCCCGCGGATCGCCGCCTACCTGACCCGGCTGGCCCGCTTGCAGCAGGTACTGGAGCGGGACATCCACGAGGAGAAGGTCACCGGCCCCGACAAGACCACCGACGTGGTGGTCGACATCTTCAACCGGGTCAACGCCGGCGGCACCCGGCTGTCGGCGGCCGACCTCGCGCTGGCCAGGCAGTGCGCCCACTGGCCCGCCGCCCGCGCGGTGATGCGCGACCACCTGGACCGCTGGGAGAAGGAAGGGTTCTCCTTCACCCTGGACTGGCTGCTGCGCAACGTCACCGCGGTCGCCACCGGCCGGGCCGAGTTCAGCTCGCTCGACGCGGTCCCGGTGACCGCCTTCCAGCAGGCCCTGGAGGCGGCGGCCGGCTACATCAGCTACTTCCTCGACCTGGTGGTCACCCGCCTCGGCCTGGACCACGACCGGGTGCTGGCGGGCCGCTACGCCTTCCCGGTGATCTGCCTGCTGCTGGACCAGCGGGGCGGGCGTTTCGACTCCGACGCGGAGGTCGGGAGCGTCCTCTACTGGTACGTCCACGCGGCGCTGCGCGGCCGCTTCGCCGGCGCGGCCGAGACCGCCCTCAACCAGGACTACGCCGCCGTGACCAGGCACGGCGCCGACGGCCTGGTCAGCTCACTGGAACGCTGGCGAGGCGGGAACCTCGCCGTCAACGCAGCGGACTTCGACCGCAGCGGCCGCGGCTCGCGCTGCTACCCGCTGCTCTACCTGCTCACCCGCGTCCACGGTGCCCATGACTTCGGCAGCGGCCTGCCGCTGGCCGGCCCGCAGCTCCACCACGTGTTCCCCAAGGCCGGGAACGCGGTCGCCAACTTCTGCTTCCTGAGCCAGGAAACCCGCCTGGTCATCGGCCAGCGGGGCCCGGGGGAGTACTTCCGGGTGGTGGAGTCGATGCACCCCGGCGTACTCGCCTCGCAGTGGATCCCGTCCGACCCGGCCCTCTGGCAGGCTGACCGTTACCCCGACTTCCTGGCCGCCCGCCGCGAGCTGCTGGCCGCGGCCGCCAACGATTTCCTCTCGGAGCTGCTGGCCGGGACGGCTCCTTTGCCCTGATTCTGGCCGGCGTCCTTGATTGCTGCCGATGCCGGCTCCACCCCGGTCACCGCCCTGGTCGCCGAGCTGACCGAGCTAGGCTGCGCCGAGCCCGCACTGGACTGCGAGGTCCCCGACCCGGCCACCGGCGAAGTCCTGCTGATGGCCGACGCCTGCTGGCCAGAAGGCCTCCAGCCCGGCCAGGGCGCCCCGGTCGTGCTCGCCCTCGACGCGGTGCCGGGCAACCTGGACCGGCTCCGCGAGCTCGGCTACGACCTGTTCACCTCGGTCGACTCGCTCCGCGGGCACGTCCGCCGCCGTAACTCAGCCGCGGCCGGCGTTTCCGCCTGAACGATGGTCGCCCGCACCAGGTTATGGTCCGACAGCCCGCCCGAGTCCTCGACCTCGGCGTCGGTGGCGCGTGCCCCCCGCACCACCACGTGATCAATGAAGGCCGGCGCCACCCCGTGCGTATTCGGCCGGGTGGCCCGTGACCCCAGCGGCAGCTCAGCCACCGCGAAGTCCTGGCCAAGCTCAGCCGTCACCGCGAACCGCCCGATGTTGAAGTCGCCCAGCATGACCACCGGCAGGTCCGGCCACTCACCCGCCAGCCGGCCCAGCCGCTTCAGCTCGCCGACCCGCCGCACGTCCCCGCTGACGTGCGTGACGATCACGATCATCTCGTTCAACCGCACCGCGAGCGCGCCCTTGCCTGGGGCGCGGTCGAAGGCGAACCCGGCTACCTCCTGGCCGGGCTGGTCGGACAGCAGGACCAGGTACTCGCCGGGGTCGCCGAGCGGTGTCGCGTCTGCGCGGTGCGGTACCGGGACGCGGGGGAACCGGAACGCGAAGACCGTCCGGTCCGGCAGGCCGGCCCGGAGGCTGGCTAGCTGGTCGCCGCTGACTTCCTGGAGGCCGATGACCTGCTCGGTCCGGCCTTTCAGCCAGGCGGTGACGGCGGCGATCCTTGCTGGCTCCTGCGGCCAGTGGTCGGCGACGGGTTCGCCGTACTTTTCCGCGTGCACGCGATGCAGGACGTTCCAGGTAGCCACCGTGATCACGGTGCTGATCCTAAGACGCTGAAGCGTCCGTTTTGGCGGTCTGCTACAGGTACCTCTGCGTAGTCAGCGCTGACGGATTCCCTCATCACCGGCATTGAGACGTCGAGCTTCGTGGATGTCAGGTTGGCACTCAGGGACGTGAGCCGTCCTGTACAGATATCAAACCCGATCATTTATATGAGCTGTTGATCGGATACGAGCGGAACGTCTGATCGAGAGGGATGGACGAAGGGCGGTCGATTCGTAATCGAGAGTTCGTGCCGCCTCCTTTGGGTGAAGCGCAATACCTGTGAGGCGAAGATGAGACGTATTTGGGGCCATGTCTTCCGACATTTTCCTCTCTCTGAGAGTACTATCCGTTCGTTGGTACAGATGGTAAAGCGAGACTTGCGAGCAAGGGGGCACCACCGGTGGCTGATCGGATCATCGAGAACCCGATCATCAACTCTCCCTATAAAGCACCAGAGAAGCACTTCAAGTTCGACGACGACGGCATAACCAACGACGTCGTTACTGGTCGGCGTCCCAGCCAGTACTTCGTCCCCGTCCCGCGGCCACGCAAGCGTGGCCAGCAGATAGAGCTCGACTTCGCCGAGTTCACCGCAGACAAGATCCGGCTGAACGACTTCGTCAACCAGGTCAGGGACCGCGTCAGCATCTGGCGCAAGCAGCAGTACCCACACGTCACGCCCACCACTCGCCGGCTCCTCGAGCACTGGTCCAACCCTGAGCGGGACAACCCGATCCTGTTCGCGCAGCGCGAGGCCGCCGAGACCGCGATCTACGTGGCCGAGGCCGCCCAGAAGGCCAGCGACGCCTGGATTCGCAACCAGCTCAACGACATGAACTCCGCCTGCAACCTCGGCCTGCACCGGGTGGCACTGAAGATGGCGACAGGCTCCGGCAAGACCGTCGTAATGGCGATGCTCATCGCCTGGCAGACGCTGAACAAGGTCGCCCAGCCGAACGACGTGCGCTTCTCCAGCCGGTTCCTCATCATCACCCCCGGCCTGACGATCAGGGACCGGCTCCGCGTCCTGCTCCCCGAGGATGACCAGAACTACTACAAGCTCCGCGGTCTCGTTCCGGATGATCTGGTCGGTGATCTCGGCCAGGCCAAGCTCGTGATCACCAACTACCACCAGCTACAGCGGCGTGAGACCAAGCAGGGCAAGGCGGTCGGCTCGCTGACCAAGGAGCTCCTGGCGGGCAGCTCCGGCGCGGCCCGAGCCCGTTCCTCGAGTCCTGGGGCCAGATGGTCACCCGGGTCTGCCGCCCGCTCGGCGGCACTTCCGGCATCGTCGTGCTCAACGACGAGGCCCACCACTGTTACCTCGATCGGTACGACAACCCGGAAGACGACGGCGTCACCGACAAGGACCTCACCGGCGACGACAAGGCGGAGGCGCGCGAATAACACTGTCGCCGCGCGCCTGTGGTTCAACGGGCTGCGCGCGATCAACGAGAAGCTGGGCGGCAAGGGTGAGACCGGCGGCGTCAAAGCCGTCTACGACCTATCGGCCACGCCGTCCTTCCTGTCAGGCTCCGGGTACAAGGAGGGCACGCTCTTCCCCTGGGTAGCCTCCGATTTCAGCCTGGTTGAGGCGATCGAGTCAGGCATCGTGAAGATCCCCCGTGTCCCCGTCGATGACAACGCCACCACGCCGAACGTTCAGTTCCTGAACCTGTGGCCCGGCATCAAGGACGGCCTGCCGAAGAAGGGCCGCAAGGACGGCGAGGTCACCCCCGACCAGATGCCCGGCCTGCTCGAGGGCGCGCTCAACGCGCTCTACGACTCCTACGCCAAGTCGTTCGCCGCCTGGGAGACGAGCGACGCCAAGAAGTACGGCGAGCCCGCTCCGGTCTTCATCGTTGTCTGCAACAACACCACCGTGTCCAAGATGGTCTACGACTACATCGCCGGCTGGGAGAAGCCGCTCAGCGACTACCAGAAAGTGTGGGTATCGGGAAAGCTCCCGCTGTTCTCCAATGTCGAACACGGTAAGCCGATCGCACGACCGCGCACGATCCTCGTCGACTCCCTCCAGTTCGAGTCGGGCGAGGGCTTGTCACCGGAGTTCAAGAAGATCGCCGCGATTGAGATCGAGGACTTCCGCGACGAATACGCCCGTCGCGTCCCCGGCCGCGGAGTCGAGGACGTCGACGACGGGCAGATCATGCGCGAGGTGATGAACACCGTCGGGAAGAAGGACAAGCTCGGCGAGCCCGTCCGCTGCGTCGTCTCCGTCTCCATGCTCACGGAGGGCTGGGACGCCAATACCGTCACCCACATCCTCGGCGTCCGCGCCTTCGGCACCCAGCTCCTGTGCGAGCAGGTGGTCGGCCGCGGCCTGCGCCGCCGCTCCTACGAACCCGACGAGAACGGCCTGTTCACCCCCGAGTACGCCGACGTGTACGGCGTCCCCTTCGCCTTCATGCCCACGGTCGGCAAGGACGGCGACAGGAAGATCAAGCCGACTCGCTCCGTTCACGCGCTGCCGGAGAGAAAAGAAGCCGCAGATCAGCTTCCCGCGGGTGGCCGGATACCGGCTAGAGCTTCCCGACGAGCCGCTTTATGAAGTTTTTCGGAACGGTCCCGGCTGACTCTGACCACGGAGATTCCCACCGAGGTCCGAGGCGGCGGGCTCATTGGCAGCTCCCAGACGCAGACACTCGCCAAATACCAGGCGATGCGCGCCCAGGAGGTCGCCTACGGCCTAGCCGATAGGGTGCTCAGCCTGTTCGACACCAACCGCGACCCTCGGCCCTGGTACTTCCCGCAGATCCTGGCGATCACCAAGCGTGTGGATGAGCCAGTGCGTTACTTACGAGCCAGGGACATTCCCCGGCCTGTTGCTGATGGCGCAGATACGCCGATGAGGCCACGCGCCGCATCCGGCTCGCGCTCACCTGGCAAGAGGGCAACCGGCACCCCACGATCGTGCCGCTGTTCCGCCAGGGCGACCGGACTGGCTCTACCTTCGGGGTGGACTTCGTCACCACCAAGGAGGTCTTCCCGACCGACGAGAAGTGCCACGTCAACTACGTGGTCCTCGACGGGATCGGCGGCAACCTGTGGGAGAAGGCGGTCGCGGAGATCCTCGAGTCGATGTCGCCTGTCGCGGCGTACGTGAAGAACGACCGCCTGGGGTTCACCGTCCCGTACGCGCTGGCGGGCCGCAGCCACGAGTACATCCCCGACTTCCTGGTCCGGCTCAAGCCGCGCGACGACGATGATGCGGTGCGGACGCTGATCGTGGAGGTCTCCGGCACGCTCAAGAAGGCGGAGCCGACGAAGGAGAAGGCCGACACCACCCGCGGCCTGTGGGTGCCCGCGATCAACGCCCACGGCGGCTTCGGCCGCTGGGGCTACGCCGAGCTGACCAACCCCAAGACCTTCCGCGCCGACCTCGTGACCGCCATCGAAGCGCTGTACACCGAACCGTCGGAGTTCGCTCGTGAAGGAGCTGAGCTGTAATGCCGCCGCGTAAGAAGGAGCCGACCGGGCCGGTGCCCGTCGAGGCGTTCAAGCACGAGGACAAGCGCATCAACATCCCCACCGCCGACTCCAGTGAGCTAGTGTCTCCCGACGTGGCCAAGCCGACGCAGCTCAGGTACCCGCGTAACCCCGACCTCGACCCGCAGCTCGTCTGGCGGGGGAAGGACGAGCAGGACGGCGAGGACCTGGTCGTCGATGCGCCGCCGATCTACATCCAGGAAAAGATCGTCCCCCAGGTCATCATCGAGAACCTGCGCGAAGGTCGGTCGAGAAGCCCGAGCTGACGCTGTTCGATGACTACGACGGGCTCGAGGGATACGAGGCCGTCGAGTACTACCAGCACGAGGCCAACTGGTCGAACCGGATGATCCTGGGGGACTCGCTTCAGGTGATGGGCTCCCTCGCGGAGAAGGAGAACCTGCGGGGGAAGGTCCAGATGGTCTATCTGGACCCGCCGTACGGGATCAAGTTCGACTCGAACTGGCAGGTACGGACTGACAAGCGAGAGGTCACGGATGGCAAGGTCGAGGACGTTACCCGAGAAGTCGAGCAGATAAAGGCTTTCCGTGACACATGGGAACTGGGATAAATTCTTACTTGGCATATCTCCGCGATCGTCTAATTCGTTGCCCGAGATCTACTCGCCGAGTCGGGAACTGTATTCGTTCAAATAGGCGATGAAAATGTTCATCTAGTCCGGTCTCTTCTGGATGAAGTTTTTGGTGCGGAGAACTTCATCAGTCAGATTACATTCCTTAAGACCAGCTCGTCTACGGGCGAATTTGGCGGCACGGCAGACTATCTTCTTTGGTATGCGAGATCCCGTGACAATTTGAAGTTTCGCGAGCTATTCCACCAAAAGGCCACTGGCGGAACGGGTGGATCCGGTGATACGCAGGTTCAACTACCCAATGGTGCCCGCAGGCCGCTCACGCGGAGGAGATCGCCAATAATTCGCTTTTGCCAACTGGAAGTCAATTTCGCAGGCGATAATCTGACGAGCCAGAGCGTGGGTCGCGCGAAAGGTGAGGGTGCCGCATCTTGGTTCAAGGTCGAAATTGGTGGACAAGAGTACGATCCGGGCATGAACGCGCGGTGGAAGACAAACGCGGACGGGATGGAACGACTGCTCGCCGCCGATCGTGTTCTTGCTCCTCGCAGGGGCAAGAAGCTTGCTTATCTTCGCTATCTTGATGATTTCCCGGCAACGCCAATCGGCAAGATGTGGACCGACACGCTCGGCCAGAATCCGTTCGCGGTGACAAGGTATCTGTAGTTCAGACATCCGTCCAAGGTCGTCGAACGATGCATGCTCATGACGACTGATCCTGGCGATCTCATGGTCGATCCTACGTGCGGCTCGGGAACCACAGCATTCGTTGCAGAGAAATGGGGACGACGTTGGATCACGATCGACACGTCTCGGGTCGCGCTGGCGCTGGCACGGCAGCGAATAATGGCCTCCCAGTTCCCGTTACTATCAATCTTGCCGATTCGTCAGGAGATGTGCGGAAGGGGCTTGTCTATAACGCATTCCTCACATCACGCTTAAGTCGATCGCCACCAATCCCGACATCAAGCCCGGGATGAATGGACAGGAGATCGATGCGGCGATCTTCCGTCATGCAGACAGCGAAATTCTTTACGACCAAGCCGAGGAGGACAGCCGTAAAGTCCGCGTCTCTGGTCCATTCACCGTAGAGAGCTTGTCGCCGCATTCCACAGTCACCCCGGTTCGTTCCGAATCCGAAAAGGCGGCTACCACCGACGACGGGTCGGTTTTCGAGAAGAGCATCGTCGACAATCTACTTAAGGCCGGAGTCCAGAACGGCCGGAAGGCTGAGCGGTTGCTGTTCGAGTCGCTGGTCCCGTTCGCCGGTGAGCACATCCAAGGCTGAGGGTGTCCAGAAGGAGACAGGACAGCGGGTCGCGGTGTCGATCGGGCCGCAGTTCGGGACGGTGGATCCGGAGTGGATCAGGCTGGCGGCGCGGGAGGCGACCCGGGGCCTCGGCTTCGACCTGCTGCTGGTGTGCGCGTTCTCGTTCGACCCGCAGGCGAAGGAGTGCGATGGAGGAGTTCTCGATCGGGCGGGTGCGCGTGCTCCTGGTCCGAATGAACTCCGACCTGGCCATGGGCGACGTGCTGCTGAAGAAGACCGGGTCCGGGAACCTGTTCACGGTGTTCGGCGAGCCGGACGTGACGATCACGCACGAGGGCGACGACGTCGTCGTCGAGATCAAGGGCGTGGACGTCTACAACCCGACTACCGGGGAGATCCGGTCATCGGGGACCGGCGAGATCGCGCTGTGGATGATCGACACCGACTACGACGGGGAGTCGTTCTTCGTCCGGCACTGCTACTTCACCGGGGAGCAACGACCCGTACAAGCGGCTCAAGGCGGCGCTGAAGGCGGACATCGACCCGGTGGCCTGGGAGACGCTCTACCAGACGAAGTCGCGGCCGTTCCCGCGGCCGGAGAAGGGAAGATCGCCGTCAAGGTGATCAACCACTACGGCGACGAAGTGCTCCAGGTCTACGACGTCTGACGGTGGAGTACACGCAGGCACAGCGGGCGGCGATCGGGACGCTCGACGAGCCGCTGCTGATCGTGGCGTGCGCGGGATCGGGCAAGACGCAGGTGATCTCGCAGCGGATCGTCGAGACCTGCGCTGGCCGGGGTCGAGCCGAAGAACATCGTCGCGTTCACCTTCACCGAGAAGGCGGCCGCCGAGCTCAAGGAGCGGGTGACGTCGCTGGCCAGCGAAGGAGCTCGGCGATATGACCGGGCTTGCCGAGCTGTTCATCGGGACCATGCACGGGTACGCGCGGGATCTGCTGCAGACCTACGTGCCATTGACGTTCAAGCGGAACGTGCTATCGGACATCCAGACGCGGCTGTTCATCGACCGGCACAGCCGGGCCAGCGGTCTCACCGTCACCGACGCGGTAGTTAACGGGGTCCCGAAGAAGCTCAAGCGATTCGTCAACTCGCCGCTGTGGATGCAGGTCTTGGCATCCTGCGCGAGGACGACGTGGATGAAGCGCTGCTGCCGGCGCCAGCTGATCGGCCAGGGACGGGTACCGGAGGCTGCTTGCGGAGAAGAACTACTTCGACTTCACCGAACTGTTGCGGGTCGCGGTCGACCTGCTCGGCGAGGATGCCGACGACGAGATCGCCGGGCCGCTCGTCCGGCACGTCGGGACCACGTGCGGTACGTCGTCGTGGACGAGTACCAGGACACGAACCCGATTCAGGAGCAGCTGATCGAGCGGCTCTGCCGGTTCGGCGCGAACCTGTGCGTGGTCGGCGACGACGACCAGACCATCTACCATGGCGCGGCAGCGCGGTGGCCAACATCCTGTCGTTCGTCGACGAAGGCCGGGGTACAAACCGTCACGCTCGACGAGAATTTCCGCTCCTCCCGGGATCGTCGCGCTCGGCCGGGACGTGGCCGAGCGAAATGACCCCGACCGGCTGTCGAAGGACATGGTCGCCGCCGAGCAATCAGCCTTTGAGCGCGGCGACATGCTCGCGCTGTCCTTCGACTCGGCCACCGATGAAGCCGCATGGATCTGTGACCGGATAGCGCGGTCCGAGGGACGCCCTTCGTTGATTCCCCCGATGCGGAGCCGCGGGGACTCTCCTGGTCGGACTTCGCCGTGCTGTTCCGTTCGGTGTCAAAGGATGCTGGGCAGCTCGTCGACGAGCTCCGGCGCCGGAACATCCCCTACGTGATCAAGGGGCTGTCCCGGCTGTTCGAGACGCCGGAGGTCAAGGCGTGTGTGGCTTGCTTCCGCTATGTGCTCGGCGAGGTCGAAGCGGACAACCTCATCACCGCCTGGCTAGATGCCGACCTCGGACTGACTCGCCAGGTCCTGCTGACCGCGATACCCGTCCTGGAGGCAGCACGGCACTGGGAACGAGGTCAGCGATGGGGTACCTACAACATCCAGCGCACCTACCTCGACTTCCTCAAGGAACTCAACCTCCGTGAGGAGACCGTGCCATCCGCGGGCGAAGGCTCGGTCCGCGGCGAGCTTGTCTTCTACAACCTGGGCAAGTTCTCGCAGGCCATCTCCGACTTCGAGCAGATCTACTTCCAGTCCGAGCCGCAGGCGAAGTACGACTCGTTCGTCAAGTGGCTCGAGTATCACGCGCCGTCGTACTACGCGGAGAGCGACGCGGACGTCGGGTACGCGACACCGGATGCGGTGACGATCGCCACCGTGCACCAGGCGAAGGGGATGCAATGGCCCGCGGTGTTCGTTCCCGCGATGCGGCGCAACCGATTCCCATCGCCTCGGCACGGCGGGCTCAACGTCTTCCACGTGATCCCCGAGGCGGCGGTTGCGGACGCGGATCGGTACCGGGGTACGAGGCGGACGAGGTCCGGCTGTTCTACGTCGCGGTGACCCGGGCGCAGAAGTACCTGCACCTATCCTTTTCTCCGGGTGATTCACCCCGGTATACCAAGCCATCGGAGTTCTTCACCTTCGCCACGAAGAACCAGTACATACTGACCGCCGAGCCTGACCTGTCGGCGAAGGGGCGGCTCGTGCCGCAGGCGCGGCACGCGATCCCTGAGGTCACCCTTAGCTTTAGCGACCTGAAGTACTTCTTCGAGTGTCCCTACGAGTTCAAGCTGCGGCTCATGTATGGCTTCAACCCGCCACTGCACGAAGCGCTCGGCTACGGCAAGTCCGTGCACGACGTGATGGCTGAAGTACACAAGCGGGCACTCGACGGCGACATCGTATCGGGGCTGGAGGCCGACGATCTAGTCGACCGGCACCTGAACACGCCGTTCGCATATCCCGCGCTTCGCGATGACCTACGGAGGGCCGCCATCCGCGCGGTCCGTTCTTACATTAACCACAACCGGACCCGGCTCGAGAACACCCAGTACTCCGAGCAGCAGATCCAGGTGCATGTCGCCCCGGGGATCACGGTCGACGGGCGAATCGACCTGATTACCCGCCTGGATACCGGTGAGACGTCGATCGTTGACTTCAAGTCGACGGAGCGCGCCCAAGCCGAGGACATCACTCGCGACCAGCTTCATGTCTACGCTGTCGGTTACCAGGAGCTGACGGGGCGGCGCGCGGACATCGTAGAGGTGCTCAACCTCGACGAAAAGGGCAAGAACAAGAGGGAGATGGTCAACGACGCTCTGCTGAGCGATATCAAAGGCAAGATCGCCTTGGCCGGCGAGGACTTGCGCGCCAACCACCTACCTCGTCTGCCGTCCTGGTGCTCGACGTGCGAGGCTTGCGATCTGGCTGGCCTGTGCCGTAATCACCCCTGATAAGGGTATCGATCGTTTTATCGAACATGTTACGCTAGGTTCGATTTCAACTACCAAGGGATGGGGAGGATATGGCAGCCTCCGCCGACCACATCAAGGCGCTCGTCCGTGCGCACGCCGCCGGTGACGAGAGCGGGTTCTACTCCATCGCGCTCCAGATGGCCGCGGGCGCGGCGCGGCGTGGCCAGAACCGGTTCGCAGACGACCTTAAGAATCTCATCGACGCGGCGCAGGCCGAGCGCATACCACGGGTGACGCCGACCCCGGTTGTCCAGCCGCGCGGCGAGCTTGCCGACCTGGTGACAGCGGACTACCCGGACGTCCGGCTCTCTGATATGACGCTGGGTGAGGCCACCCGGGTACAGCTGGATCGGGTACTGCACGAGCAGCGCCAGCGCAACCTGCTTGAGTCGCACGGGTTTGCCCCCATTCACCGCCTCCTGCTCAGCGGCCCGCCGGGCACCGGAAAGTCGATGACCGCCTCGGCTCTAGCAGCCGAACTTTCCCTGCCCCTGTTCACCATCCGGCTTGATGCGCTGATCAGCAAGTACATGGGAGAGACGTCGGGGAAGCTGCGCGTGATTTTTGACGCGACGGTGCGTACTCGTGCCGTATACCTGTTCGATGAATTCGACGCAATTGGGGCACAACGGACAGCGGGGAATGACGTCGGCGAAGCACGGCGGATCCTTAACACGTTCCTCCTGTTTCTCGACGATACCCAGCCGGAAAGCCTCGTGGTGGCTGCAACCAACCATCAAACCCTGCTCGACACCGCATTGTTTCGCCGATTTGACGCAGTTATCGCATATGCTCTACCTGATTCTAGACAAGCCGTCGATGTGCTTCGGCGCCGTCTTGGTGCTGTGAATACGTCCGGGGTCTCATGGGATGAGGTAGGCGATCACGTGAATGGCCTAAGTCAAGCTGAACTCGTTCGTGCCGCCGAATCGGCCGCCAAGCGAGCCATTCTGGAGGGCAGTGACTCGGTAGCAACTGCCGCTCTCGTCGCGTCGCTAGCCGAGCGCAGCTCGGCGCACCGTGGCTGAGGGGCCGCCCGAGCGTCCCGACCACGTGTCACTGCCCCATATCCTCGTCCCTTGGGCCGCCTCGGAGCAGGAGTACCGCGGACGAGGCGGCGGGCAAGCCAAGCCGCTGCGTGCGATTGGTGACCGGGCGGCACACTCCGCGCGATTGTCGGGCGAACTCGAGACTGCGCGAGACGAGGCGCTGGTCAGGGTAGCTGGAGTTGCGGCAGCAACACCGGAAATAGCAGCCAAGGGATTCCCGCTTTCGGTCGAGAGTTGGTCTGACGAGCCCGGCTATGAGCTGGCCTTGCAGAGCCTAGATAGCTCAGGAGCGAAGCTGCTCAGCGTGGTTCCGGGCACCGCCGAAACGGCCGAGCGAGCTGTAGTGTGGCTGCCTTTTGACAGAGTCCAAAGGTTCTTCACCAAAATTGACCAGTTCGCTAATGAGACCACCAGCCATGGAACCCCCCGAAACCAGGCTCTCGTAGCCAATATTGCCGAGCTGCGTATCGCTGTGCTGCGCGACTTGTGGCAGGAGGAAGAGCAGTTCCCCGACCCAAACGAGGTCCGCTGGTGGGAAGTGTGGCTGGCTCGTCTGGGGCCTGATCGCTCCAATCGCAGAGCAAAGTCAGGTAGCAGCCGCTTCACTGACCGCGATCTCGCGAGTAGTGGGCCAGATCCAGCGCTTCGGGCGATCGCGGAACAGCGTGCCTGGCGAATGGTGCCTGAGACTCTCACGTTCCCCGAGAACGTGGTCGCGCTCGTCCAGACGACAGCGGCTGAGCTGGGGGCGATCCTGTCAACGAGCGCTATCCCCAGCGAACTACACCGCGCACGTGTCACATCGGAGATCCTCGATCTTGATTCAGGATTCCAAAACGAGATGATCGAGGACCTGAGATCTCGAATCGTCCCTGCGCGTGCAGACGCAGCCGCGGTGTGCATTCTCGATACCGGGGTGATGCGCGCTCATCCGCTGCTTAGCGCCTCCGTCGATTACTCGCGGTGCGCTATTAGCGGCCATCTCGGCGACGAAATACCTGACAGCGCGGGTCATGGCACGCAGATGGCAGGGCTTGCCCTCTTCGGGGATCTGGATCGTCAGATCAATGGGACGGAGAGCATCGATCTTCGGCACCGAATTGAATCGGTCAGAGTAATTCCTGGCAACCACGATACGGCCACCGATCCTGAGATGTACCCGACGATCGTTGCTACGGCAACCGCACGGGTCGAGAGCCAATCACGGCGCCGCGCGTTCTCAATGGCGATTACGGTAGACGACCCAGGTGGTTCGGACGGTCGGCCGACATCGTACTCGGCGTCCTTCGACGCGCTAGCCTTCGGAACGGACATCGCGCGCAGGCATGGTGGCGTAGAGCTCCTCGGCCGGCCGGATCCGCGCGCGGCGCGGCTATTCGTCGTGAGTGCAGGCAATGTCAGCCGGACTGAGTGGAAGGCTGATCATCTAGCCGTTTCCGATGTCTCGCGAGTACAGAATCCGGCGCAAGCGTGGAACGCGCTCACAGTAGGTGCGTACACCGACAAGGCTACGCCGCCGACTGCCGCGATGTTTCAAGGCTGGACCGCAGTCGCGAAGGCGGGCGAGTTGTCTCCATTGAGCCGAACGTCCCTGACGTTCGGCCGATCCTGGCCTGTCAAGCCCGACATCGTCTTGGAAGGTGGCAACGTAATCGTCGACCCGGGAGGCACTCAGTTTGATTCGCATGACTGTGTATCTCTTCTGACGACGAGGAATTCCCAGTTCGGCCTGCTCACCTCTGCAAACGCGACGAGCGCGGCCACTGCGCAGGGCGCCAGACTCGCCGCGGTCGCGATGGATCGGTACCCAGAGCTGTGGCCAGAGGCGATCCGCGGCCTACTCGTGCACGCGGCCGAGTGGACCCCTGCCATGCAGGCGCACTTTGATGCCGCCCGCAGCAAGAGTGAACGTCTCCGGCTGCTGCGCCGCTACGGCTGGGGCGTGCCGACAGAGGACAGGGTGCTCAGTAGCGCCGCGAGTTCCGTCACCCTCATGCTCCAGGACGAGTTCCTACCGTTCGAGTGGAGGAGCAGTGCCCTCGGGATGCGCGCGTTCAGATTCCACAAGCTCCCGTGGCCACGGGAGCAACTGCGTGAGCTGTTTGGCGCGACCGTTCGGCTGCGCGTTACGCTCTCCTACTTCGTTGAACCGAACCCATCGAGCAAGGGTTGGCGAGGCCGGTACAGATACGCGTCTCACGGCCTCCGGTTCGACGTGAAGCGACCTACCGAGACCTTGGACGACTTCCGCCTAAGGCTGGGCAACGCGGCAGCGAGGGAAGAGGGCGAGGACGCGCCCCAGGCTGAAACTGGGGCCGATAACCGCTGGTATATCGGCAGCCGACTCCGGAACTCTGGCTCACTGCACGCCGACATCTGGGAAGGGACTGGAGCAGACCTCGCCGCTAGCGGCTACATCGGGATCACCCCGGTCGGTGGCTGGTGGAAAGAGAATAACCGCAGGGACCGAGCCGACCTACCAGTCCGCTACGCCCTGCTCGTGTCCCTCAACACAGACGCAGTGGCGACTGACATTTACAGCCCGATCGCAGCACAGATCGGAATCCCGGTGGCGATAGCAACGTGAGCTGCTCGTTCTCGCGTCGAAGGCGAGGCGGAGCGCGCTACGCTGAGCTGGGCCGCTGTTGACGCATGGCAGAACCGCCGTCAGCCGCACACCCTCTGGTGCCCGCCAGTCGTGAGCGTGCCGATGAATCGCAGCCATGCGGAGTGCAGGGACGCTCAGTACCACTCCGCCGCGGTTAGTCGTGTCGCGGACCAGGACGCGTCCCGCCCAATCGGCCGCCTCCACGCAGTCACCGCCGTTGGTGCCGGAGTAACTCGATTTCCGCCAAGGCGCGCTGTCTAGGGCTTCCACTTCTCCGCCGTCTCTTCCATCAGGATCAAGGACTCACTGCGACGGTACGCGTCCGCCTTCAGCGAGTCGAACCGCGTGCTCGCCTGTGCCACGATAGCGGGGCTGTCAGTCATCAGCCCGTCCGCGATGTGCTCCACATGCGCGACGAAGGCGTCGGCCGTCTCTGCCATCGAAAACGCGCCGGTCAACCCGACATGCGCCCCCTCCCGCGGAATCACCTGCACCGTAACGTTAGGCCGCCGCGCCATCCCCGTCAGATGCACCATCTGCCCTCGCATGATCGTCGCGCCCCCCACCTCCCGGTGCAACACGTTTTCATCCAGCAGCACCCACAGCAACGGCGGCTCCGCCCGCTCCAGCACGACCTGCCGCGCCATCCGCGCAGCAACCCGCTCAGCCACCTGCTCCTCAGTAACGTTCGGATGCCGCTCAAGCACCGCCCGCGCGTAATCCTCCGTCTGCAGCAGCCCCGGCACCAGCGAATGCTGAAACGTCCAGATCGTCAGTGCCTCCGCCTCGTAGGCCGCGAACTCCCGGAACGCAGGCGGGAACGCAGCGCCCCACGTCTGGCAGTCCTTCCAGAACCGCGCGAAGAACCCATCCAGCCCCGGGAACGCCACGTCACAAGCATGCGCGAACGCCTCGTCAGCCTGTACGAGCCCCGCCTCGACCCGGCTCACCACCGACTTGTCGCACGGCACCAGGACACCCAGGTCGCTTTGCGACATGCCCGCTGCGTCACGGGCACGCCGCACCTCGCTGCCGAGGAAGTGTCCAGGCGACGCTCCCGGCGTTAATGCACGGACCCGCGGCATGCTGGCCTCCCGAGTTGTCGTGTTGGCGACGCGAAACGTGTTGTTGTCACCGCGGAAAGTTACATTCCCAACTTAATCCAGCCGGGGCAGTGTTGTCGTTACATCCGCTACCCGCCACTGGAACAAGCCATGACCATTAGCGAAGGAACCAACTTCAGCCACCTGGATGATTCGGCGCTGATCAGCCGCCGCCGAGCCATGCGGGCCGCACTGGAAAAGCTGCCGCCGTTCTCCGAAGCCCACCGCCGCCTGAACGTCTGGTACGACATTTCCACGATCGAGATCGATCAGCGGGCCCGTAAAGCATGGACCATGACCACTGATAAGGAGGCCGAATGACCGCCACTACCCGGGCAATGCTGCTGGCCGTCGAGGTCCTCCTCGCCGATCCCGAGGCGCTGCGCAACGACGCCCTCGAAGGAGACCTCTACATCCTGCGCGAGCAGCTAACCGACGCAGAACCCGCCTGAAGCGCAGGGGCAACTCACGGCAGCTCATCCCCACTCAACGCCCGCCGCCTCGTAAGCCGACCCAGCTGCGCCTGCAGCACATCCAGTTCCCCAGCCCCGATCCGCGCCGCCCACCGCTCCCGCACCTCATCAAACAGCGCCGCCCCGAACGTCATCATCTCGTGCCCCCGCGCCGTCACCCGCAGCCGCTTAACCCGCCCGTCCCCCGGGTCGCCCACCCGCTCCACGTACCCAAGCTGCTCAAGCACCGCGATCCCCTGCGCCGCCGCCTGCTTGGTAACCGACAGCCGCCGCCCCAGCTCCGAAGCGGTGTCCGCTCCCTCATCGATGGCCCGCAAGGTGAACTCGTGCCCCGCCCGCACCCCCGGGTGCCCGCGATTCAGCCAGCTCAGCCCGCACCTCGTCGGTCATCGTATGGAACCCGTCAAGCAGCAGCAGCGCGAGTTCAACCCCTGGAGATCGCGGCATTGAGAAACCGTACCGGATCCTCCGCGGGTTGGACAAGTACCTTGTCCAACCCGTACAGTTAGACAAGCAACTTGTCCACCTGCCCGGCCGAAGGAGAAGAAAGTGCACCTCACCCAAGACGCCACCACCACCCCAGGCATCAGCCATCACCACGTCACCCTGAACGGCACCGAGCTGCACTACGTCCGCGCCGGAACCGCCGGCGCTCCCCAGTACTGCTAGTCCACGGCTTCCCCGAGACCTGGCGCGTCTTCCGCAAGCTGATCCCGCGCCTGAGCGAGCGCCACCAAGTCCTCGCCGTCGACCTACGCGGCTTCGGCGACTCCGCCACCGCGACAGAAGAGCCAGGCAGCGCGACCGCGGCCGCCGACCTGATCGAGCTGATCACCCACCTCAACCTCGGCCCCGTCCACCTAACCGGCCAGGACATCAGCGGCCCGGCGACCTACCGCGTCGCCGCCACCCGCCCCGACCTAGTCCGCAGCTACGCGGCAATCGAGACCGGCCTCCCCGGGTTCGGCTGGGAGGCGCTAGCCGACGTCGCCCACGGCGGCGCCTGGCACATCGGCGTCCTCGCCGCCCCGGGCATCCCGCAGCTGCTGCTGACCGGGCGCGAGCGCGCGTTCATCGCCGAGTACGCGATTCCCGCCCTCTGCGCCACCCCCGGCGCGTTCACCGACGAAGACTTCGACGAGCTGACCCGCTGCTACTCGCGCCCAGCCGGATTCAGCGGCGCAGCCGGCATCTTCCGCTCACTGCTCCGCGAGGCACCCGAAATCCGCGAGCTAGCCACCCGCAAGCTCACCCTCCCCGTCCTGGCCGTCGGCGGCCGATCGGGCGAGTTCACCCCCGCGACCCTGCGCCAGGTCGCAACGGACGTCACCGCCGTATCCCTCGACGGCACCGGCCACTACCCAGCAATGGAAGCACCCCAGCGGCTCGCCGACGCCCTCCTCTCCTTCTACGAGAAGGTGGACGGCTAGGGGATAAGCACGACCTTCCCCGGCAGCCCCCCGCTCACAGCCAGGTCATGCACAACCGCCAGCTCACTCACCGGCCGCCGCTCGGCCACGTCAATCACCAGCTCCCCGGCATCCACCCGCCGCACCAGCTCAGCTAGCTGCCCAGCGTCACTCCGCACCGACACCGCGACCACCCGCACCCCGCGCCCCACATCAGTGAAGTCGGGAAAGGTAGTGCTGACGAACGCCCCGCCGTCCACCGCCAGCCCCGCCAGCGCCACCCCCTCGTCATGACCAGTCCGCACCAGGTTCAGCACCACGTCGAACCGCTCCGCACCCACCGCCTCCAGCAGCGGCGTGGCCACATAGTCGACGACCCGCCCCGCCCCGTAAGCGCGGACCCGGTCGACGCTGCGCGCGCTGGCAGTAGCGGTCACCTTCGCCCCCGCCTGGGCAGCGAGCTGCACGGCATACCCGCCGACCGCACCACCCGCCCCGTTGATCAGCACGCTCTGCCCCGCCGTCAGCCCGGCGTCCTCGAACAGCGCCTGCCAAGCCGTCAACCCAGCCGAAGGTAGCGCCGCCGCATCCGCCAGCTCCACCGAACCCGGCGCAGCCGCCAGCGCCGAAGCAGGCACCACGGCATACTCAGCCGCCGCCCCCGGCCCGGTTATCGGCAGGAACGCCACCACCGCGTCCCCCACGCTCCAGCCGCTCACCCCTTCACCGACCTCAGTGATCACGCCGGACACGTCGAAGTTCGGCACGTGCGGGAACGAGAGCGGGAACACCTCCCGCACGAACCCCCCGCGCAGCCCGACGTCCAGCGGGTTGAACGCGGCGCCGGCCACCTTCACCAGCACCTGCCCCGGTCCCGCGGCCGGCCGCCCGGCGTCCTCGTAGACCAGGACGTCGCTGTCGCCGTACGAGTGGTACTGCATGACCTTCATGACCGCTCCTCGCTAGTGTTTCGAAGTCGAAGCATATTCCGAACGATATCTTGCTTCGACTTCGAAGCAAATGACCCAACGGGGTGACGCTCGCCACAATGCTTTGAGTTCGCAGCATGTAACGTAAAGCCAGTGACCGACAGCCACCAGGCCGCCCAAGGCCTCGGCCCGCGCGAGCTGAACGCCTACTTCGTCCTCATGGAGTCCGTAAGCCTGCTCCAGCACCAGGTCGAGCAGCAGCTCCGCGACGAGGGCGGCATCAGCTACGTCCAGTTCCAGCTGCTGGCCCGCCTAGCCGACGCCCAGGCTCCGCTCACCATGACCGCCCTGGCCGACGGCGTCGTCTACAGCCGCAGCGGCCTGACCTACCAGGCCGGCCTGATGGAACAGGCCGGCCTGGTCACCCGCGGCCCCAGCCCCGACGACGACCGCGCCACCCTGGTCACCATCACCCCGGCCGGCCTGGCCCTCTTCGCCCGCATCCTGCCCGGCCACGTCCAGGTAGTCCGCCGCCTGCTCTTCGACCCCCTCGCCGGCCAAGACGTGGACCACCTAAGCGACATCATGACCCGCGTCCGCGACCACATGCGCACCCAGCCGCCCCGCTCCGCCGCCCCCCGCAAACGCCGGAATGTCAGACCCTCGCCGTAGTATTCGATTAGAAGGTCACAAAGAACTTCTAGTCGAACGGAGCATGGCATGGGCTGGCAGCCAGACCACACCTCCCGGCCGGGCGACGCGCCCGGTCGGGACAGTGGGCTGCCCCATGACTTCGCCCACGACGGCGCCTGGGCGGCTGCACCGCCGTCGGTCGAGCTGGTGGCCGCCCTAGTGAAGGCGGCCGGCCCGGACGGCCTGTATGAGGGCGCGGACACCGATGCCCGGGTCGAGATCACCCGCCACTGGGCGGCGGTCGAATCGTGGGCGGCGGCGCAAAAGCTGGGCTCGCTGCGCTCAATGATCCGCGAGGACAGCGACGGAGCCCCCCAACTGCGCCGCCGCCCCGACCTGCCTGAGGGCTGGAACGACTCGCTGACCTACGAGGTCGCGGGCGCGCTGGCGATGGGCCCGGTGTCGGCCGGCAACCTCGCCGTCCTGGCCTGGACCCTGGGCACCCGCCTGCCCGGGATCGGCCAGCTGCTAGCCGACGGCACCCTCACCGAGGGCAAGACCAAGCTCGTCGTCCAGATCTTCGAGCCGCTCAACGAGGCCGAGGCAGCCCGGGCGGAGGCGCTAGTAGTGCCAGAGCTGGCGGGGAAGACCTACTTCCAGGTCGAGCGGCTAGCCTGGCGGGCCGCCGTCGCCGTGGCCCCAGACGTAGCCGAGCGCCGCCGGAAGTCGGCTGAGCGAAACCGGGCCCGGGTCACCGTCTTCCGGGAGGAGGCCGGCACGGTCGGCCTGTCCGGCCGAGACCTGCCGGCCGCTGAGGCGCTATCCGGTCACGCCAACGTCCTGGCCCGCGCCAGCCACTACGAGGCGTCCGGGGCATTCCCCGGCCGCAGCGGCAGCGCCCTGCAAGCGCTGGCCTACCTCGACCTGCTCAACGGCATCAGCGCGGACGAGCGAATCTCCTTCGCCCGCGCCACCGTCAAGGAACCGGAAGACGTCAGCGGCCCGGACCCCGAGGATCCCGATGATCCCGGCCCCGATGATCCCGGTGACGGCGGCCCTGACCCCGACGTCCCGCAGCCGCCCGAAGCGCCGTCCCGTCCCGCGCTGCCGGAAGTCACCGCCCCGCTCGCCACCCTCACCGGCCAGGCCGACCGCCCAGGCGAAAACCGGCTCCTCGGCCCCCTAGACCCGAGCCTGGTCCGCGACCTGGCCGCCGCCGCGGCCCGCTCCCCGGCCAGCCGCTGGGAAGTCACCATCGTCGACGAAGACGGCTACGCCATCGGCCACGCCCGCGCCCGCGAACGCAGCCAGCGAGAACGCCCGCAGGCGACCGGCCCGCCATCCTCCGTACTGCCCGCCCGTATCAACATCACCGTCACCGAAACCCACCTGCGCCACCTAGCAGCCGAGCAACCGCGCCCCGGAGCACCACCGTCCGGCTGGCAGCTCGTTCCCAAAACGAAGAATGACCACGGATACGGCACCTGGACCCTAACCGTCCCCGGCGGCCGGGAATTCACCATGCGCTTCGACGTCGTGCCCACCCACGCCTGCGACCACCGCTACCAGGTCAGCGCCTACCTGCCCGGCGACCGCCTCCGCCGCCTGGTCCAGGTCCGCGACCACGAGTGCACGTTCCCGACCTGCTCCCGTCCCGCTCATGACTGCGATTTCGAGCATGCCGTCCCCTACGACCAAGGCGGCCGGACGGACGCCTGCAACGCCGGCGCCCGAAGCCGACGATGCCACCAGGTCAAACAGCTCCCCGGCTGGCAAGTCACCCAGCCCAAACCCGGCTGGCACGTCTGGACGACCCCCACCGGCCACACCTACGTCCAAGGCCCCTGGCGCTACCCAGCCTGACCGCAAAGGCCCACGAGAACGCTAACTAAGAAAACCGGAGAGGATGGAAGCGCTCGCTGACGGCGTCTGCTTGACCGTGATGGTGAACCTCGCCGATCCTGGCAGGCGTGGACGTGGCGGGATGCCTGGGGTGCGATCTCCTGGCCGGGCGGCGGGACCTGCCCGGTGGCTTCGTGCACCAGACCGCATCGTGGGCGGTGAACCACGTAATCGGCCCGATGAATCTCGGCACGCTGGTCGTGGGGCCGCGGGAGCACGTCGTTGCTGTCTCCGACCTTGACGACGCCGCCGTGGCGGAACTCGGCCCGGTGCTGCGCGACACGGCCCGCGTCGTGGAGGCGCTCTGCCAGCCTGAGCAGACGTACGTGAGCTTGTGGTCGCACGGCGCTGGCACGCGCAAGCACCTGCACATTGCCGTCCAGCCGGTCACCGCTGCCCTGGTGGCCCGGTACGGCGGCCTGCGATCCGAGCAGCTTCAGGCCCGGATGCTGGCAAGCGGCGACGAGCCGGGCCTGGCTGACGTAGAGCGGTTCTGCGACCAGGCCCGCGAACTGTTCCAGGCGATCATCAGCGCCGGAAACCGAGATCGCCCGCCACCTTGGCTGGGGCCTGCACCCCAGCGATGACCGGGGCCGGGGCCTTCCAGCGCGGGGCTGACGTCGAGGCCGGGGCCGCCCGCTCTGCGCGGCTGATCTTGCAAGACGCGCGGGCCGCCGTTGACCAGGTCGAGGACGCCTGGCGCCGCATGCCCCCGGAGGCCTGGACGCGGTCCACGGGCGCCCGCGTCGGGCAGCGTCCTGCCTGGATGTCGGTATGGGCGCGGTGGCGTGAGTCGGAGATCCATCACGTGGACCTGGACGTCGGCTACACCCACGAGCACTGGTCGGCCGAGTTCGTAGGCCTGATGCTTCCCCGGGGTACTGCCTACTCTGGATGCTAGGCGGCCTGATGAGGTCGCCGTACAGGTGGAGGTGATCGATCGCCGCTGGCCGCAGGACCGTGTTGCAACTGCATCGGGCGATCCCGTGGTCGTCCGCGGCACCGCATCCGCTGTCCTTTCCTGGCTGATCGGGCGGCCAGTCCCCGCGGAGCCGGCCTCACGGCCGCCCGCAATGGCGGGGACCGGCCATTGCCGCAACTGAGCCCCTGGGCCTGAAGCCCCATCCATCCGCCGCCCCTGAGTTGCGGTCACTTCTCACGAGCAAGAACACGGCTCCTCACCCGCCAAGCGCGATCAGAACTCGCTAACAACTGCGGGAACGCAGATCCCAGAAGGCACAGACAAAACCAACAGCGGGCCCGCCGCTGCGAGCCCGCAGGTTCGCGACCAGCCTCAGCCCCCACCGTCGCGGCGACTGCCTCAGCCGTCTTTCCCGGTTTTTGACCGGCAATCGACCCCCGACGGGGAACCGCGCCCGTCAGGGCGCGCGGTATAGGCCAACCGACATGAGCAGAACACGCCCGTCACCCTTCCGCAGGCGGGACGCCAACCAGCTTCACCAGGAACCGGTCCACTTGTTCCGCCAACGGCGGCCAGGGCATCTCGGGCTGATTAACGCGCAGCGAGAGCGCGCCATGGATGGCCGTGCGCAGGTCCAGGGACACGGCCTCCGCGTCGCCGCGCGGCACCAGTCCGGCATCCATGCAGCGGCGGATCGCCGCGGTGGTGCGCTTGGCCATCTCCTCCTTGAAGGACATGTCAGCGCGCCGGTTGAGCGTGCTTTCGTGCAGCACCTTGTAGAGCCCCGGGTGCTCGCGGGACCAGGCGCTGAGCAGTGCCGCGCGGGCGCGCAGCGCGGCCACCGGGTCGGCGGCGCCCGACTCGGCGTCGTCCGCCGCGCTCTGCAGGCCCGCATGACAGTGCTCCAGTGCGGCCAGCACCAGCGCGTCGCGGTCGGCGAAGTGGATGTAGACGGAGGTCGCGGCGATGCCCGTCTCGCGGGCGACCGCGCGCAGGGAGAGCGCCTGGTCGTCGGCGAGTTCGTCCAGCAGCCGCAGCGCCGTGTCGATGATCTCGGCCCGCAGCCGCTCGCCCTGGCCGCGCGGGTTGCGACCGCGCACCGCGGCGCGGCCGGTCTCCCGGCCCGGGGTGGTCGCATCCATGACCCGCTATTGTATGGGACGACCTGTAGGGCTACATTTGTAGCCTTACAGTTGTCCACTTAAGGAGATCCGTCATGACGCCGCCAACCCAGGCCGCAGCCGACGAACTTGACCCGGTGTTCGCGGAGATGGCCGCCGCAAGCTTCCGGCAAGCCGGGACGGGACCGGAGCTGACACCGCGGGAGCTCGCCCTGCTCAGCCTCGTTGCCGACGTCTGCGAGCAGGTCCTCGGGGCGCCGTTCGAACTGCACGTGCTGGCCGCCCTGGATAACGGCCTGGACGCCGATGACCTCCGCGAGCTGCTCCGCTTCATCTCCTACGACAGCGGCTACCCGGCCGCGCTGGCCGCCTTGGAGCGGCTGACCCAGATCGAGCGCGAGCACGGCCTGCCCGGACCGACTGGTCAGGCCCACCAGGTGAACGCGGACGGCACGGGCAGCCCCATGCCCGCGGCGATGCGCGCCGAAGTGCATGCCCTTGACCCGGGCTTCGCCGACTACATGGACCTGCAGTCGCGGATGCGCGCCGACATGTCCCGGCTCAGCGTCCGCGAGCGGGCGTTTGCCACGATGACGGTGGACGTCCTCTACCAGACCCTGCAGGAGAGTTTCCGTGCCCACGTAGGCCGCGCGCTAGGCGCGGGGGCGAAACCAGAAGAGGTCCGCGCCGCCGTCCGCGCCACCGCGACGTTCGGGATGACCCGCACCTGGCGCGCCCTGAACGTCCTCGACGCGCTGCTGGCCGAACAGCCTGCCGGTCGGCCGTAAGATCACCCGTTCCCAGCCCGGCTGTACACGAGCCGAACCGCCGGACCAACCGTCTGAGCCGACACCAGCGCCAGGTTGACCGCCGCGCTCCCCGCAGGGAACAGCCGCGTCCCCTCGCCAAGCACCAGCGGGAACACGATAAGCCGGTACTCATCCACCAGCTCATCGGCCATCAGCGCGCGCACCACGCTGGCGCTGCCCGTGACCATGATGTCCCGCGTCCGCTTGCGCTCCCGCACCGCTGCGACCAGGTCACCCGGCAACACAGTGGAGTTCTGCCACCCGTCGGCCTGCGCCAGCGACCGTGACACCACCAGCTTGGGCATGGCGTTCATCTTGCGCGAGAACGGGTCGTCCCGCCCCGGCCAGATCTTCGCGAACAGCTCCCACGTCCGGCGGCCGAGCACCATAGTGCCGGTGTCGAGCACGTCGCCCAGGGCGAACTTGTCGCCGGCTACCGCCTCCGGGCCATACCGGAATGCCCATCCGCCCTGCCTGGTTCCCTCCCTCCCGTCCGGATCCTGCATGACTCCGTCCAGGGACAGGAACTCGATGACGATAACGCGGCTCATGACGATCCTCCTAGGCGTCCTTCCTGCCAGGCAGACGAACAGGAATCCGAGCTGGGGACGGAGACGCGCCCCCGTGCCTAGCCAGCAATACCTATGTCGGTTATGATAGCTACAACTATGATAGTTAAATCAACAACATCAACGAGGAGATCATGACCGACGCGAAGCCCGAGCGCTTGTTCGGCCGAAACCTCGAGTGGGCCGAGCTCTCAGACTTCGCCCGCTCGGACGAGCAAGGCGCGACGCTCGGGCTCGTCTACGGGCGCCGTCGGCAGGGGAAAACGCTGCTGCTCGAGCTGCTGGCCCTGCAAACCGGCGGCTTCATGTTCGGGGCCACCCAGCAGACCGAAGCGCAGAACCTGGCCGACCTCGGAGCGGCCTACGGGGCCTACCGAGGACTCGGCCAGCCAGTGGCATTCGCCGGATTCCGCGAGGCCTTCGCCGAGCTCTTCCGGCTGGGCGAAGAGCGGCCCACCACGGTAGTCATCGACGAGTTCCCGTACCTGGTCGCAGCCACCCCGGCCCTGCCGTCCTACCTGCAGCAGGCACTGACCCCGCTCGGTCACGCCCGGCAGCAGACCAGGACCCGGCTGATCCTCTGCGGCAGCGCGCTGACAACTATGAGCCAGCTCCTGGGCGGCGGTGCCCCGCTGCGCGGGCGGGCGCGGCTGGAACTGGTGGTGCGGCCGTTCCGGTTCCGTGAAGCAGCCGAGTTCTGGGACGTGGCACATGACCCCGAGCTCGCCTTTCGGCTTAACGCGCTGACCGGCGGGACGCCGGCCTATAAGGACATGTGCAGCGGCTCCGGCCCGGGGACGCTGGACGAGTTCGACCAGTGGGTGCAGCGGCGGCTGCTCAGCCCGGCCAGCGCCATGTTCCGCGAGGGCACGCTGCTGCTGCGCGAGGAGCCGTCCATTTCCGACCCGACGTCCTACGCCTCAGTGCTGACCGCGATAAGCGGCGGCGCCGCCCGTCGCTCCGAGATCGCCGCGGCCCTCGCCCGGCCGTCCAGCGCCCTGGCCCATCTGGTTACCGGGCTTGAGGACATCGGGCTGATCGAGCACCTGGACGATGCCCTGCGCGGCAAGCGCAGCGTGTTCCGGATTACCGAGCCGGTCGTCCGCCTGCACCAGCTCATCACCGCCCGGTTCGAGCCGGAGCTGGTAGCGGGCCGCGCCGAGCGCGTGTGGCAGCGCAGCGCGCCAGTCGTCGCGGAGAAGATCTACGGCCCCCACTTCGAGGACCTGGCCAGGCAGTGGTGCCTGCTCTACGCCGACGAGGACACCCTGGGCGGGGTGCCGAGCGCGGTCCGCCCGACTGAGATCGCCTGCCGGGAGCACCAGCACGGCCACCAGCTAGACATCGTGGTGGCCGACGACCCGAGCCCGGCCGGGCGGGTCAGCGCGATCGGCGAGGCAAAGGCCACCGCCGCTCCCGCCGGCCTCGACCAGCTCCGCCGCCTTGAGCACCTGCGCGGCCTGCTGCCCAGCCATCGCGTCGAGCAGCCCCCGAAGCTCCTGCTGTTCAGCCGCACCGGCTTCACCGCCGGCCTAACCGAAGAATCCGCCGCCCGCCCCGACGTGGAGCTAATCAGCATCGACCGCCTCTACCGCGGCGCCTGAAACGTGCCAGCCATCGGCCACGGCCGATGTCGCACGGTCCGGCCGCGCATTCGTCGGGAACGGCCATGGCATGCCCCACGGCAATCGCGTCGTCCGAGACCCTCACTTCACAGACCGTCCGAGTCGCCGTCATGGTCAAGGCGATTGTGCAACGCCGCGTTGCACAATTACGGCAGGCCGCTGGCCGCGATAGCGACTTCGAACCAGCCGTCGCCCCATCCCGTTACCCAATCTGAGAGGTATCCGACATTGGGCGCCGACATTGGAGCCAACCAGTGCCGATCGACCATGCCGACCCGGCCGACGATCCCGCCCCGCCCGACCGTCCCCGCCCACCAGACACCCCCCAGCCACCCGAAAAGCCCCCGCGCCCAGCGGATGCTGCCGACCGCGCCGCCGCCCACCACGCCTACCGCGCCAAGGTCGACCAGGTATACGCCGCCGACCGCTCCTGGGCCGAGTCAGTCCCGTCCTTGCGGGCCGCCTGGGAAAAACACCAAGAGCAATATCCCGAACGGGGGCGAGCCAACTCCCCAGTCCCACCCCGACAACTCCTGGTCTTCCGGCGACCGAGGAGGCTGAACCCCAGCCCAGAACATCGCAGTCGACCGCGGCTGCGCAAGCATCCGGGAGAGCGGTGAACGAGACATCGTCCCGAAGGTGCTCCGCGGCATCGAGGCAGATGATCCCGGCCGCCACCTTGCCGGCTTCGATCACAGCTCAAGGGCGCGGACCGCCTGAAGGAAAAGATCGCCGAGCGGTCTGCGGTGCGGCCCGGACCTGCCTCGGCAAGCCGCTGGCTGAAATCCCCGACGCTGTGCGGTTCACCTTCCAGTACAGCGAGAGCAGCTACGCAGACTGGCGTCCGACGCGATGTGAAGCGATTGAGAGACGCAGGGCTTCAATCCAGGTCGAAGCTGACGCAACACTGTGGTCGAAAGAACAGTACAAGGGCATCAACAGCCGCTGGCGCAGAGCCGGAGTCCGGGGTGCTGTTCGAAGTGCAGTTCCATACCGCTGGCAGCCTGGAGGCCAAGGAACTGACGCATCGGAGCGTACGAGCGCCTCCGGATCCGCTCACCAGCGAGACGGAAGAGAACGCGATTGAAGGATTCCAGCGGCGAGTGAATCCGCGATCCCGATCCCGCCCGACGTATTCACCATCGAGGACTATCCGCCGGAGAAACGCGATGGCTGAGGACGATCACCTACTACGCAATCGTCGATGACTACTCAAGCAGGGAGAGCCCGCAGGGGTTCTTCGCCGCTTCGCAGACGGCGACCGCCGCGATGAGTCGTTTGGCCGCGACCTGGAGTGGAAGTTCTCGTCCTTGCTGTACGAGCTACAGCACGGCGAACCGAGTACGACCTTCATCCCGATCACCGAGGCCGAAGCCACCCAGATCGTCGACCGCATCCGCCAAGCCGCGGAATAACCGCCCCCAGTCGTGGTTGTACCAACAGTGAAAAGGACTATATAGTCCAGTTAGAGCTCTCGCCCACGACGCACCAGGGAGCACCCCATGAGCACCGACACCGAAGTCGTCCGACGCCCCGAAGACCGCTTCTACGAGCTCCTAGTCGACGGCCAGTTCGCCGGCCTCATCGTCTACGAGGAGTTCGGCTCCCGTTACGTCCTCACCCACACCTTCATCGCCGACAGCCACCGTGACCAGGGATTGTCCTGGGTCCTGCTCAAAGGCGCCCTCGACGACCTGAAGCAACGCCACGTCACCGTCACCAACTTCTGCCCGGTCGTCCACCGCTTCCTGCAGAAGAACCCCGAGTACCTCCCGCTGATCGACCCCGCCCACCCCGGCCAGTGGCCCCAGGACCAGGCAGACCCCCGATGATCGAGGAACCCCTCTTCGACCTAGCCGACCCAGCCGGGACAACCGAATTCGACCTGCACCGCACCGGCGGCCTGCGGGTAAGAGCGGACGACACCTTCGCCACCGCGACCCGCATCCAGCTCGACGCCACCTCCTGGGTCGACCACGTAAAAGGCTGGCTGGCCGGCGACACCGAGCTGATGACCGCCCTGATGGAAGAAGGGGACTGGGAACAGCGCACCCGCTGGATGTACACCCGGGTGGTAGACGAGCCCCGCCTCACCGCTGAGTACCCGGCCATCAAAGACGCCCCCCAGCCAGTACTCCACTACCTGACAGAAGTGCTGTCCAAGCACTACGAGCGCCCCTACAAGCGGCTGTGGATGAACTGGTACCGCGACAACGAGGACGGCACCGGCTGGCACGCCGACCGCCCGCAAAACCGCCTCCAAGAAACGGTCATCCCGGTCCTCAGCCTCGGCGCGACCCGCCGCTTCCTCATCCGCCCGGCCGAAGGCGGCCCCAGCACCACCATCGTCACCCACGGCGGCGACCTGGTGGTCATGGGCGGCCGCTGCCAGAAGGACTACGTGCACTCGGTCCCCAAGCAGAAGCAGCCGGCCGGGGCCCGCGTCAGCCTGAACTTCTCCACCGACACCAGCGAAGCCGAAGTCAGCGAAGCATGAGCAACGCAACCCGGCTCACCCCCCGCGGCGCCGTCACCCGCGACCGCATCGTCGACGCCGCGGCCGAGCTGATGTACGTCAAGGGCGTGCACGCCACCACCCTGGACGACATCCGGGCCGCCGCCGGCGCCAGCAAGTCCCAGCTCTACCGGCACTTCCCGGATAAGGACGCCCTGGTCCACGCGGTCATCGAACGACGCGGAGAGCAGATCCTCAGCCGGGAAACCGACCGCCTGGGCCAGCTCAGCGACTTCGCCGGCCTGACCCGCTGGCGCGATGCCCTCATCGAGGTCAACTCACTGCAGCACGGCGCCTACGGCTGCGCCCTGGGCTCGATGGCCAACGAGCTAGCCGACACCGACGAGCAAGCCCGCACCAGCCTGGCCGGCCTGTTCCAGAGCTGGGAAGCCCTGCTCGCGGCCGGCCTGCGCCGCATGCAGGACGCGGGCAAGCTACGCCAAGACGCCAACCCCGACGACCTGGCCGTCGGCCTGATGGCCGCCCTGCAAGGCGGCTACCTCCTGGCCAGCACCGCCCGCGACGTCCGCCCGATGGAGATCGGCCTCGACCTCGCCCTGCAACAAGTCAGGTCGTACCTGACCGATGATTGGCGCTTATTCTTACACGAATACGCAAATCCGCAAGGCTTGAAGCAGGCAAATTGACATCAGTCCGTCAATTGCTCCATGCTTTCCCGGGGCCTGATCTCGGTATTTCTTTACTGGATCGGATGGGCTGGGGAGCGCATCAACTCATGTCAGCATCAGCTGCTAACGCAGCCGGCCCGGTCACCCCGGGGCGCGGCTGGAGCGTGTCCGGGTACACCGAGGTACGCCGGCTCGGCGGGGGCGGTTTCGGGGAAGTAGTCCTCGCGGTTCACGACGCCTCGGGCACCGCGGTCGCGATCAAGTACCTGCACCCGGGCCTGCTGGGCGACCCCGGGCAGGTAGCCGGCTTCCGGGCCGAGGCCAGCGTGCTGGCCAGCCTGGACAGCCCGTACGTGGTCCGGCTGTACCAGTACGTCGAGGACCAGGCGGGCGCCGCCATCGTCATGGAGCTGGTCGAGGGCGTCACCGTCGCGGCTTTGCTGGAGCGGAACGGCAAGACGACCCCCGAGTCGGCGCTGGTCGTGCTGCACGGGTCGCTTCTCGGCCTGGCCGCGGCCCACGCCAAGGGCGTGGTGCACCGCGACTACAAGCCGGCCAACGTGCTCGTCGACGGGGCAGGCGCGAGCAAGCTGACCGACTTCGGCATCGCCGCGCTGGCCGGCGACCGGCCGGTGGCGGCGGGCACGCTGCGCTACATGCCGCCCGAGCAGTTCGAGGGCGGCACGGCCAGCCCGGCCGGCGACGTCTACGCGGCGACTGTCACCTTCTACCAGTGCCTGACTGGTCAGGTGCCGTTCGACGGCAGCACCGCCGAGGAGCTGTACGCCAGGCACAAGACCGCCTCGGTGCCGATGGATGTCATCCCCGAGCCGCTGCGCCCGGTGATCGCCCGCGGCCTGGCCAAGGACCCGAAGTGGCGGCCGTCTGACGCCGCCGCCCTCGCCGCCGAGCTGCGCGCCGCTGCGACCACCAGCTACGGCGCGGACTGGGCGGAGCGCGGCCGGTCACACCTGGCCGAGGCGGCCCTCCTGCTGCTGGCCCTGCTGTGGCCAGCGGGCGGCTCGCCGGCGGCCGGGGGCTCGGCGGCGGGGCATGCCCAGCTGGGCGCCCCGGCCCGCGACGCCCGGTCGCCGGTGCGGCACGATCAGGCGGCCCAGCCCGCCCGCAACGCCCAGGGCGGCGATCACGCGGCGCACAGCAGCCAGGCTGGCCAGGCCCACGCCGAGCACGTGCAGCACGTCCAGCACATGGAGCACGTCCAGCACGCAGAGCAACTAGAACACGTCAAGCACCAGGAGCACCTGGCTCACCTGCGGGCCGAGGGCGGCCAGTCAGGCACCCGGGCCGGGCAGGCAACGAGGAACGGTCACGGGCCCGGTGGTTCCCGGTTCCGGCGCCCCCGCCTGGTGAAGACGGCTGCCGTCGTGGGCGTCGCGGCGGCGGTGGTGATCGCCGCAGTCGTCGTCTTTACCGGCAACTCGACTCCGCCGCCGGCCAAGGTCCCGCCGGGCCCGGGAGCCTCTCACTCCGCCTCCGCCGCCCCCGGGTCGGTGGTCGCGAACGAGGCGGCCACCCAGGTGGCGGCCGTGCCGACCAGCGGTCCGATTGCGGCCGGCCCGCTGCTCGGCCCCGACGGCCGGCTCTGGGACGAGACCGTCGACACCACCGGCACCGTCGCCACGCTGGTCGCGACCAGCACCAGCACGCGCGCGACCACCACCTACAAGCTGCCCGCCAGCTTGACCGGTGACAGCGTGATCTACTCCGGCGCGGCCGCGTTCGACGGCGCCGGCCACCTCTGGCTCACCGCCTACCTCCGCGCCGGGCAGCGCCGGCAGCACCCAGACCACGACCGCGGTCCTGCTCAAGTACACCCCCGGCAGCGGCGCGGTACAGCCGGTGGCCGAGGACTCCGAGTGCGCCACCGGCGGACTGGACGCCGCCGAGGTCTACGAGGCGAACGACGGCGCCGTCTGGGTGGCCTGCCCGCCCAGCACGGGCAGCGGCGAGGACTACTACCGGATGACGCCGGACGGCGGCATCACCACCATGACGATCGACAACACCGCGCAGCCGGGCACGCTGCTCTACCTGGCCTACGAGGAGCTCCCCGGGGAAGGCGCCGGCCCGCTGGTGCAAGGTCCCGACGGCACCATGTACGGGCTTTCCTCGAACGACATCGTCCAGTTTGCCGCCAGCGGGCAGGAGACCCTGTTGCTCGACGACGGCAAGGACGACGCGATCCAGCTTGTGGGCAACGGAACCGGGTTGCTGGAGGCCGACGCCGTCTGCAACGTCAACAACGCGCAGGGCGAGCAAACCAGGCAGTGCATCAACAAGGTGAACGCGGACGGCAGCGAGACGCTGCTCGCTTACCTGCCCGACTACGACGGCTACAACACCGACCAGGTGCACTGGGCGGTGATGGACTCATCCGGCAACGTCTGGATGATCCTCGACACGGCCGGGCCGCCGCCCGTCAAGCAGTACTACGTCGAGGTGAGCCCGGGCGGCGCGGTCAAGACGTTCCCGTTCACGGTCCCCGGCGATACCATGCCGGTGCCGGTCAGCCAGGCGTCACCGGTCATCACCGCCAACGGCGGGCTGTGGACGGCCGACAACCAGAGCGACATCAGCACCGGCTGGGAAGTGATCCAGGTGGTGCCCAAGTAGCGGTGAGCAGGAGCCGCCGCCTAGCAGGCCGAATAGTTCGGCTCGTAGCTGGGCGGGGCAGGCGCGATCAGGTAGCCGTCGCCGTGTGGGACCAGGTAGAGGTTGAGCGTCCACGCGTCGCAGGCGCTGTCGTCGATGCTGTCCGCGGGCGACTGCCGACTGGTAAAGGTGACGGTCGCGGTCAGGTCGCCGCCCCCGGTGGGCGTCAGCGACGTCAGCGTCATGCCTGAGTCGGTTGTTGTCGCGTAGCCGGCGTCGAATGACGACTTCGGCTGGTCCTTCAGCCCCTGCGCGGTCTCGGCCTTCGCGTACTCGCCGTAGTCGCGCTTGTTGATCCCCTCGAAGTATTCACTCAGCACCACCTCAACTGGCGGCGACGCGTCCACCCCGGGGCCGGGGCTGACGACACTGGGCGACGTCGAAGGCGAGGGCGAAGGCGGCAGTGAGAGCGATGCGACCGGTGAACCGGACGGGGCTGCCGAAGCGGAGGCGGGGGAGTCCGCGGGCAGCGAGCTGGCGGACGCGGATGCCGGCGCTGTAGGCGTCGTGGTCAGGGCAGCGCTCTGGCCGTCCGACGATTTATTCGCGTTCCTGACCACCGCGAACGCGCCGCCCCCGGCGGCGATCAGCACGATGACGGCCACCAGGATCCACCACGTCGTCTGCCGGCGCCCGCGGTCTTCAGCGGCCTGCAGCTCGGCCGGTTCCGTTTCCGGGGCAACACTACTGATCAAGCTTTCTTCGCCGAAGTCGCGCCCGCAACGGCCGCAATAGCGGGCGGTGCTCGTGCGCTGCCAGCCGCAGTCCGGACAGAAACTCATGTGCGTCTCGACCTCCACCGCTGCCAGGAGAAGACAGTAAACACGTCGATGACTTAGCACAAATGGTACCTGGAAGGGTAAAGTCGGAATAGCGTAAATCTGCTGTTGATTAATGCCATGATCTGTTGTCTCTTGCACAAGCTTTCTTTCCTTGCGGCTGGAGATGTTTATGCCGGAAAATGTGAGCCTTGACGATATCGAGGGGGTTCGGCGGCACATCGCCGATGCGCTTCTCGGCAGCTCCACGCGGTCAACCCTCCCGCCCGAGAGGCAGGACGAACTGCTGGCGCAAGCGTGCGCCGAGGCGTGTGACGTTCTCGAGCGGTGGGTTAACGGCCCCGTCTGGGCGGGACTGCGCCCCGCGGGCCATGGCCCGATCGCCGATGTCATTCCCGAGTGGCAGCGGATACGGCCGTTCCTTGAGCCGCTCGGCGTGACGCTGAGCCGGATTGACAAGCGCCAGCCGGGCCTCGACGGATTGCCGCAGATTGGCGACCCGCAAGAATATATCGGGCAGCTGATCGAGCAGGCCGAGGCGACCGGGCGGCGTTATCGCCGATTCGACCGGGAAGAGCTGTTCAAGCAGGCGACCGAGAGCATCAAGCTCCTCCAGGCAAGCGTCTGCGGGGCGGCCGCCGACTTCGCGAAAGGAAGCAAGACGCGCGGGCAGCGCCGGGCGCGCGCCCGCTCGGCCCTGAAGGCGGCCCAAGGCTTCCTGCTGAGCGCGGCCCTCATCATGGTGGGGATCACGCCGCAGGCGCTGGCCCATGATGTCCCCCAGTGGGGGCACGAGGCGGTCAAGGTGCTCTTTACCCACCACGCGGCGCAGGCCGCCCAGCCGACCCTGCGGGTCGCGCCGCCTCAGCTTGGACCCAAGCTAGGCTAGCCCGCCGGGTACCCCGCACCGGGCCGGCCGTGGAACTCGCTGAACTTCAGCAGGAAAGGCGGCTCGTGCGGCAGCAGTGCGATGCACTGCCCGCGCTGCAGGCCGGACATGTGCCAGTCCTCGATGACGTTCCCGTCGACCACGGTCTGCCGCACGCCCTCATGGCGGACCGGCGCATAGGTGGAAACCTGCTTCCGGTTGCCGCCGTACCGCTCGCGGACCAGGGTCCGGCTCGCCGCGTCCGCCAGCCGGAAGGCCAGCACGGTGCCGAACCCGGACAGGATGCTCTCCCCGGCCCCGCCCGGGTATCCGTTGAATACCTGGTTGACGTTCTGGGTCGCGGCCAGGAACCGCAGCCCGAACTCGCGGCCGAAGTTGATGCCGTCGCCGATGTGCGCGAGGCGCGGGAGCAGGGCGAACTCGTCGAGCACGAAGTAGTAGTTGTCGGGCACCTTCCCGGCCGCGCGCAGGCGCTGTCGGCCGGACCCGAGTGCCTCCTTCATCGCCATGTCCATGAGCACCCGGTAGACCGGAAGCAGGCTGCTGCCGACGGCTATGTCGTACTCGATGAAGAGCGCCCGGCCGCCCTTGCGCCGGAGGAAGTCGCGGATCGAGAAGTCTCCCGGCTCCCGGAAGACCCCGGAGAACGCCTTCCGCAGCGTGAGCTGCAGGACGGCCAGGATCGATTCGACCGCGGGCCCGCCTTGGAGGTAACGTGCCGTTCCCGCTAGGCTCTCGCTCCCCTCGAACAGCTCCAGCAGTTCGTCGGCAGACCCTTCTAGCCGTTCCCGTAGCTCCTTGTTGGACACGGCCGCGCCGGATGACCGGCTGGCCGCCATCAGCTCCGTTACCCCGGCCAGCAGGTCGCGGGCGGCCGCCACGAAGAACGTGTTCTGCCCGGCCGACTCGAGTTCCTCGCTGAAGATCGTCGACGCGATCTCGAACGCCTGCTCGGAGAGCTGCCGGGGATCGTCGTCCAGGTCGCGGAAGACGTTCCACACCACGCCCCCGGGGTCGGCGGCCGGCGTGCTGGAGATGGTGGCGTCACCGGGCCGGTGGAACTGCCGGAGGAAGTCGCCCTTGGCGTCGAAGAAGATGAAGACGTCGTCTGGGCCGCTCTTCGCCCGGAAGTCCCGGACCAGGTGCTTCATCGCGTTGGTCTTGCCTGAGCCGATCCCGCCGAGGAAAAGGATGTTCGTCTCGATCAGCCGGCTGAACGAGATGCGGTCCGGGGGAGGGGGCTCCCGGCGCAGGTCCATCCCCTCCAGGATGGTGATCGTGCTGTGCTCGGCTCCCGGAGTGGGCGGGCCCGCCCCCGGCGGTCCCTGGCGAGGGGTCACTGGAGGCTGGCCGCTCCTACGGCGCCAGCCGGGACGGGGATGTTCCACTCCGGATAGGCCATCGTGCCCCTCGTCTGCAGGTCGATAATCAGCGCCCCGAGCTCGTGCAGGAATTCGTGGGAGTTATCGGCCGGGTCGCCCGCGACGACGTCGAACGCGTTGTAGGAACGCAGGAAGAGGGCGATGGGGAAAATGAGCAGCCGGCGAAGCTTGTCGAAGAATCCGCGTTCCCGCGGCACGCGCCCGAACGAGATGGGGCTGTTACCGTTCTCGCGCGACTGTATGGTCACGCCCACGTCGCCGCGGCGGGTGACGTCCCGGATCAGCACCAGGATGAAGACCGCGGTCACGATGGCGAGCAAGACCGCCGGGGCAGTTGCGCCGAAGAGCAGCGCGGCCAGGGTGGCCAGGCCGCCGAACAAGGTCAGCACCGCCAGCCCGAGGCTTATCCGCCGCGAAACGTGGGCGGACAGCCCGCTGATGTCCTCGAGCTTGGTCTGCTGGAACAGCCAGCTCGCCTTCTGCGACCCGCGCGGGTAGGCCAGCGCGTAGAAGACCACCCTGGCGTCGGTCACGTACAAGGTGCCGTGGCCCCGCTGGGCCCTGAACAGCCAGGTGCGCAGGGTCACCACGTCATAGGCCTTGAGTACCTGCTCGCCGTGCGCGAGGCGAAACAGCAGCGGCCGCGGGTCGGGGGTTCGGCCAGGCGGGGGAGCGGCCGGGCGGGGCAGGGCGGCCGGCGGCGCTGGCCAGGCCGCGGCCTGGCTGCCGTTACCCGGCGGCGGCGACTGCTCAAACATCGTCGCGGAGCCTGGCGCCGTGTCGTCGGCCGTGATCGTGCGGCCGCACGCCTCGCAGAATCTATTCGACGAATCCTGTTGCCTTCCGCACGCGGGGCATTCCATTGCTCCTCCTATTAACACACTTACGGCCGCGCCCTTCCTTTAACCCGGATATCTGGAGGCTAGCAATGACAGCACCTAAATACCAGGATCAACTTTCAATAATCGTCAATTGCGAGATTGTGAGGGGTTTTGCTCATCTCGGCGCCGGAAAACCCTTCACGCGGTGGAATGGATAACATGCGCCGGCCGGAATCTCGGCAGCCACACGGTTAACGCTTAGGCCACCGCCACGCAGGCCCGTCCAGCCGGTCCCACCCCGCCACCCGCGTCTCGCCCAGCTCTTTCACCAGCTCGATCGCGCTAACCCAGATCAGCACTCCTTCGTCGCCTCCTGCAGCGCCCCGATCAGCTCCTGCGAGTGGGACACCGCGATCACCTGCGACCGCCCCGCCGCGGTGGCGATCAGCCGGGCCAGCGGGCCCAGCAGCTGCGGGTGGAGGCTGGTCTCGGGCTCATTCAGCACTACCAGGCAGGACGGGCGGGGCGCCAGCAGCGCCGCCACCCAGAGCAGGTAGCGCAGCGTCCCGTCCGACAGCTCGGCCGCGCCCAGCGGCCGGAGCAGCCCCGGCTGGTGCAGCCGCAGCCGCATGAAGCCGTCGTCGTCGCCTTCGACGGTGAGGCGGCTGCCGGGGAAGGCGAGGTCGACCGCCTGCTCAAGCACGCGTCGTCGGCCGTCTCGCGGATCGTCTGCAGCGTGGCGGCGAGGTCGGCCCCGTCCGGGCTCATCACCGGCGTCCGGGTGCCGATCTGGCTGCCGCGGGCGGGCGCGTCGGCGTCGGTCCGGAAGTGGTCGTAGAACCGCCAGGAGCGGACCTGCTCCCGCACCCGGAGCACCTCGGGTGCCCGGCGGGGGTCGGTGAACTCGCTCAGCATGCTGTCGTAGGGCCGGATCGGGTACGGCCCGGCCCAGCCGTAGGCGTCGCGGATGCGGACGATGCGGTTCTCCCGTTCGCACAGCGCCGCGGACGGCCGCAGCAGCGGGCCGTTCCAGATGCTCTCCCGCTTGATCTCCGGGTCGAGCCCGAAGGCGCTCTGCTGTCCCGGGACCGGGAGGCCGAAGTCGATGGCGTAGCCGTACTCGTCGCCGCCGAAGCCGAGGCGCAGCGCCACTGCCTTGGTCCGTACCGTGCCCTGGACCGGATGGGTGCCCTCCCGCACCGGACGGCCGGTCGTCTCCGGGCCCGGCCCACAGCGTCGACGGCAGGCCGCCCTCCCGGGCCAGTGCGGCGACCGCCCCGTTGCGGGCCGCGTCGGCCAGCAGCCGCAGCGCCCGGTAGAGGCTGGACTTGCCGGTGCCGTTCGCCCCGGTCACCACGGTGAGGCCGGACAGCGGAACCACCAGGTGCCGCAGGGACCGGTAGTTCTCCACCGCCAGCGTGGCTATCACCGGCCCGACACTACCCACCCGCAAGCCCATCAAGAGTCGAAGATCCCGCAGCGGCCGCCGCCAATTACGCTTCCCATCCCCCGAGCAGGTCCGCCGCGTCCAGCGCGACATCGACGTCAACCCCAGGCGCCACACCCCGGGGTGAAACCGCCACCAGGCTCGCCCGCTCCGCGTGCGGCACGACCGACCTGGCAACGGCGAGCTTCGCCCGGTCGCGGTCGCTGAACGGCAGGTTCTCCCGCCACTTCACCGAGCCGACCGCTACCGGAAGCCGGTCGTGCCCTGCGCCGACGAGGTCTACCTCATGCGTCCCGCTCCGTTCCCACCAGGGGTTGACCGATTCGATGCCCGCCAGGGCTCCGTCTAGGCGGGGGGCGAGCCGCAGCACCGCTTCGCGGACGAGGGGCTCGATTGCCCGGCCGCGCCAGGCCGGCCAGGAACGGCGGAAGGCGTCGATGGCGAGGTCTGGTCGCCCGACCTCGATGTTGCGCAGCTGCGGTTCCACGAACTGGAACCAGAAGCGCAGGTATGAGTCGGCGATCCGGTACCGCTTGAGGCGGCTGCCCAGCCGCCCGCCCGGGAAGTCGACCGCCACGATCCCCTTCACGTCGACGAGCAGCTTCATGGCCCGGGTCACCGAGGTCTCGGCGGCCTTGCCGCCGCCCAGGGTCACCGCGATCGCGGAGAAGTTGACGACGCCGACTTCGTCTGCCCCGATGGCGTCGAGCACCAGGCGCGCGCTCGCGCTGTCGGTGAGCTCTCCGGCCAGGTTGAGCTGCGCGATGTCGGCCAGCAGGGTGTGCGGGCGGGAAAGCGAGTTCTCGACCATCGCGGCGACGCTGCTGAACCGCCTGGCGTGCGCGATGAGCTCGGGGAAGCCCCCGGTGACAAGCTGCGCGTCAAAGACTTCACGCGGATCCGGGTTGTGACCGAGCGCGAGCGCGGTTTCTGCCGGGTTGAACGGCTGGACGACCAGCTGATCGCCCAGCCGCCCGAACAGCGGCCGGTCGTGCTCGAACAGCCGGTTCATCATCGCCTCGTCTGAGCCGATGAGCAGCATCAGCACTGGGCGCCTGCTGAATTCGCCGTCCCATAGGGACTGGAGCAGCCCGTCGAGCCACGTGCTTGTTTCCCACGCCCAGGGGAACTCATCGAACACCAGGATGACCGGCTCGTCCCGCACCACCAGCCGCAGCCTGGACAACAGGTCCTGCCAGTCGGCAGGCGTGACGGCGGTCACCGCGTCAATGCCTGGCAGCGGCTTGGCGGACGATCGCAGCGTCTGGACGGCTCGCCGCATCTGGATGTCGACCGGCGTGCTTTTCTGGCCCGCCACCACCCCGTACGGCACGCCGCTGTGCGCAGCGAAACGCTCAACGAGACGAGACTTGCCAACCTGCCGCCGCCCGCGAACTGCGACTAGCCGGCCCTGGCCGGACTCGGCGACCTGCCGCAGCAACTCGTCGAGGACGTTGAGCTCACGTCCGCGCCCGAAGAACGCCTGGTCTGCCACCTATCAATGATACACGGATGAATGATACGTAGATGAAGGTTGAGTGAGGAGGCGTGCCTGAGCCACCCGCACCCGTTCGGATGAAAAGCTGAAGGCAGGCGACCAGAGGGAGGCCCGTGGGGGAGTACGAGCTGTTCACGCTCGCGGTAGCGATCGCGGTGGTGATGATCGTCGGCCGGTCGGTCGCCAGCCGCCTGGAGATCCCGGCCGCGATCGTGCTGGTCGTGCTGGGCGTGCTGGCCAGCCTCATTCCCCAGGTGCCGAACATCGACCTGCCCCCCGACCTGGTCCTGCTGCTCTTCCTGCCCCCGCTGATCTACAACGCCGCGTTCCTCTCCGCGCCCAGGGAGACCAGGGAGAACGCCGTCCCGATCACCGCGCTGGCGTTCGGCGCGACCGCGGTCACCATCATCGCGGTCGGCGCGGTGACCCGGATCCTGCTGCCCGAGGCGGGCTGGCCGGGCGCGCTCGCGTTCGCCGCCGCGGTCGCCCCCACCGACGCGGTGGCCGCCACGTCGGTGCTCAACCGGCTCGGCGCCCCCACCCGCATCGTGACGATCCTCGAAGGCGAGAGCCTGATCAACGACGGCGTCGCGCTGACCGCGTTCGGGCTGGCGGTGGAGGCGATGGCGCACCCGTTCACCTTTACCCACGGGCTTGTCCGGCTGGTCGTGGTGGTCTTCGGCGGTATCGGCTACGGCCTGGTCGTCGCCCTGGTCATCGGCCGGATCCGGCGCTACGTGCGCGATCCCTCGGTGCAGATCCTGGTTACCCTGATCACCCCGTTCGTGGCCTACGTGCCGGCCGAGGAACTGCACCTCTCCGGGGTGCTTGCCACCGTGGTGACCGGCGTCTACCTGGGCACCAGGACCGAGGGCATGCTGCAGGCGGCGTCCCGGGTGAGCGGCGCGATGTTCTGGCAGACGCTGATCTTCCTGCTTGAGTCGGCGCTGTTCGTGCTGCTCGGCCTGGAGTTGCGGGCGGTGGTGGACCACCTGTCGCGGGGGTACTCGGTGGCGTGGCTGGCGGGGGCGGCGGCCGCGGTGGTGGCGGTGACGATCGGGGTCAGGCTGGCCTGGGAGCTGATGATCTCCCCGCTGATCAGGTTCATCCCCGGCCGCCATTCCGGTTACGTGCGCAATCCGTGGCGGCAGCGGCTGGTGATCGGCTGGGGCGGCATGCGCGGCGCGATCTCGCTCGCGATCGCGCTGACCCTGCCGCTGAAGTACAACGGCCACGAGTTCACCGAGCGGGCCACCCTGATCTTCCTGGCCGCCGTGGTGGTCGTGGTGACCCTGGTGGGGGAGGGGCTCACCCTCGGGCCGCTGCTGAAGCGCCTCGGCCTGGCGGTCGGCGATGAGCAGCGGCGGCGTGAGGCGGTGGCCCGGCAGCGGGTGACCGAGGCCGGGCTGGCCCGGCTGGATGAGCTGGCCGAGGCCGGGGACGTGGACGAGGACACCGCGAACGTGTACCGGCAGCTGTTCGAGCTGCGGCTGGAACGGGTGCGGGCCGCCCTCGGCGAGGACGACGAGGACCAGGACGCCAGTGCCCCGAGGAGCACCAGCAAGATCCGTCACCAGCTGGTCGCCGCGCAGCGGGCCAAGCTGGACGAGCTGTACCGGAACCGGAAGATCAACGACGAGATCCGCCGCACCATCGCCCTCTCGCTCGACCTGCAGGACGGCCGGGCCGGCGGCATGCCGCACGCCTGACCTGCGGCCCCGCCAGCGAGGACCTAGGTACCTGAACGGGCAGGCGGCGGCAGTGGCAGACTCGGGAGCGTGAACACTGCCCAGTTTGAAAAGGTCAGCACCGGCCGCGGCTTCTTCGCTGCCCTCGACCAGAGCGGCGGCAGCACGCCGAAGGCGCTCGCCGAGTACGGCGTCGACAAGGACCGGTACCACTCCGACGAAGAGATGTTCGACCTGGTGCACGCCATGCGGGCCCGGGTGATCACCAACCAGGCGTTCGACGGCACGCGGATCCTGGCCGCGATCCTGTTCGAGCAGACCATGGACCGGACCATCGAGGGCGTGCCCACCGCCCAGTACCTGTGGGAGGCCAGGAACGTCGTCCCGTTCCTGAAGGTGGACCTGGGCCTGGCCGCCGAGCAGGACGACGTGCAGCTGATGAAGCCGATCACCACGCTCGACGAGCTGCTGGAGCGGGCGAACCGGCACGGCGTCTTCGGCACCAAGATGCGCTCGGTGATCAAGGACGCCAACCAGGCGGGCATCGAAGCGATCGTGGAGCAGCAGTTCGAGTACGGCGAGCGGATCCGGGCGGCCGGGCTGGTGCCGATCCTGGAGCCCGAGGTCAGCATCTCCGCCCCGGACAAGGCGGCGGCCGAGATCCTGCTGCGCGACAACATCGCCCGGCGCCTCGGCTACCTCCCGGCCGACGCCCGCATCATGCTCAAGCTCACCATCCCGAGCGAGCCTGGCCTGTACGAGTCGCTCGGCGCTGACCCGCGGGTGGTGCGGATCGTGGCGCTGTCCGGCGGCTACAGCCGGGACGAGGCGTGCGCGCTGCTGGCCAAGGACGACTCGCTGATCGCCAGCTTCTCCCGGGCGCTGCTGGAGGGGCTGACCGAGCAGCAGTCCGACGCGCAGTTCACCGAGACGCTTGAGCACTCGGTGGCGGAGATCTACAAGGCGTCGGTCGACAAGAAGACGGCGCTCTGAGCGCGGCTCACCAGCGGGGGATGACCCGCTCGTAATCGGGGGCGCACCGGCGCATGTAGCCGGTGTCGTCCCGGTTGCGCAGCCCGCAGTCCAGGTACTGCTGGTGCAGCCGGGCAAGCGCGTCCCGGTCGAGCTGCACGCCGAGCCCGGGCCCGGACGGCACCGCCAGGGCGCCGCCGTCGAAGGTGAACGGGGTGCCCGCGACCACGTCCTCGGACGGCGACTTCCACGGCCAGTGGGTGTCGCACGCGTAGGTCAGGTTGGGCACCGTCGCCGCCAGCTGCACCATCGCCGCCAGGCTGATGCCGAGGTGCGAGTTGGAGTGCATGGACAGGCCGAGGCCGAAGGTGTCGCAGATCGCCGCCAGGCTGGCCGACCGCCGCAGCCCGCCCCAGTAGTGGTGGTCGGACAGGATCACCTGGACCGCGTTCTGCGCGACGGCGGGCGCCACGTGCGCGAACGACACCACGCACATGTTGGTGGCCAGCGGCATGGTCGGCCCGTGCCTGGACACCTCGGCCATGCCGTCGATGCCGGGGGTGGGGTCCTCCAGGTACTCGAGTGTCCCGTTCAGCTCCTTGGCGACGTAGATGGCCGTGCCGGGGGTCCAGGCCGCGTTCGGGTCGAGCCGCAGCGGGTGACCGGGGAAGGCGTCGCGCAGCGCGCGGATGGCCGCGATCTCCTCGTCCGGCGGGAAGACGCCGCCCTTGAGCTTGAGCGCGGTGAACCCGTAGCGGTCGACCAGCCACCTGGCCTGGGCGACGATGCCGTCGGGGTCGAGCGCCTGGCCGAACGGGTCGGCGCTGGCCCGGGTGCCCCGCCCACTTGTAGAACAGGTAGGCCGAGAACGGCACCTTGTCCCGGACCGCCCCGCCGAGCAGGTCGGCCACCGGACGGCCGGCCGCCTTGCCCTGGATGTCCAGGCAGGCGACCTCGAACGGGGAGAACACCCGGTCGGCGGCGGCGCTGTCACCGATCAGCCCGGAGGCGATGGTGGTGCTGGGCGGGGCGATGAGCAGCACCCGGCGGTAGATCTCCTGCGTCTGGTAGACGTCGGCGCCGGTGATGACCTCGGCCACCGCCTGCAGCGCGGCCAGGTGCCGCTCGTCGGCGTAGGTCTCGCCCAGCCCGCTGAGCCCGGCGTCGGTCTCGATCTCGATGACCGCCCGCAGCGCGAACGGCTCGTGCACGCCGACCGCGTTGAGCAGCGGCGGGTCGGCGAAGGCGACCGGGGTGACGGTCACCCGGGTGATACGGATCGGGCTCATCCTGCGGTCTCCTCGAACGGTTGGGGGTCAGCTGGCGGCCGACGCCAGCGGGCCGGGGACCGCCGCCAGCCCGGCGGCGAGGATGCGGGCCAGCTCCTCACGGTGCTCGGGGGCGACCGGGGCGAGCGGCGGCCGGACCCCGCCGCTGCTGTGCCCGGCCAGCTCGACTCCCGCCTTGACCAGCGACACCGCGTACCCGGGGCCCTTCGCCCGCAGCCGTGCGAGCGGGTGGTAGAAGGCGCGCTCGAGCTCGTTCAGCGTCGCCTCGTCGCCGCTTTCCAGCGCGTCGTAGTAGGCGAGCGCGATCCGCGGCGCGAACGCGAACACGGCCGATGAGTACAGCGGCACGCCGATGGCGCGGTAGGCGCGCTGCGTCACCTCCGCCGTCGGCATCCCGTTGAAGAAGAGGAACGGGTGCCCCTGGCTCTCGTCGCGCGCCATCTCGTCTCGCACCGCCCGGACGATCCTGATCATCAGGTCGAGGTCGCCGGCCCCGTCCTTGAACCCGATGACCTGCGGCAGCCGGGCGGTCGCGACCGCGCTGCGCTCGTCGAAGCGGGCGTTGGCCCGGTTGTAGACGATCGCGGGCAGGTCTTCCCTGGTGGCCTCGCGCACGTAGCTGACCAGCCCGGACCCGCTGGCCTCGGTCAGGTAGGGCGGCAGCAGCAGGATCCCGTCGGCGCCGGACCCGGCCGCCAGGTCCGCGAACCGGCGGGCGGTGCGCACCGGGCCGCCCGCGCCGGCGAACACCGGCACCCGCCCGGCGGCCGCGCGCACGGCGGTGCGCACCACTTCCTCGTACTCAGCTGGTTCGAGGGCGCTGAACTCACCGGTGCCGCAGGCGGCGAACACCCCGCCCGCGCCGGCCTCGATCCCCCGGCTGACGTGCGCCGCCAGCTCGTGCAGGTCGGCGTCGCCGTCGGCCTGGTACGGGGTGACAGGGAAGAACAGCAGTCCGTTGAACATGGCACCCATGCTAGGTTCGCCTTCGATTCACGTCTAACTCGAAAATGCTTGCCTCTGATACAGAAAATGAATCGATGACCGCCGGGCTCCCCGTCCCGGCGTCCACGTCCTCCCAGCATGCTGCAGGCCAGCCCGGGCGTCACGCAGCCGCGCGGTTTTCCCGGCCGGTCACGCCGCGGACCGCCGGTTTCGTCAGCATATGTTGACTAATCCGTTCGTCAGCATATGCTGACGATATGTTGATGAACCGCGAACTCGGCCGTATCTGCGCACAGGCCTACGGCCACGCCACCCGGCTCGGCTGCCCCTTCCTCGGGGCCGAGCACTTCCTGCTCGCCCTGGCTGCCGCTGACCACCCAGCGGCCGAGGTGCTGCGCGAGCACGGCGTTACCCCCCAGGGAGTCGAGGCGGAGGTGATCCGGCTGGCCGGGGCGGGCCTGTTCGCTGACCTCGACGCGGACGCGCTGGCGGTGGTCGGTATCGATGTCGACGCGGTACGCAGCGCGGCCGAGGCGTCGTTCAGCCCGGGCGCGCTGACCCGGGCGGCCAGCCCGGGCTGGCGTCGGCGTAGCCGCTTTGACCCGCGGCGCCGCTCCGGCGCTACCCGGGCCGGCGTCTTCCTGCCGCACGGCCCCATGGTCAACCAGGCCCTGGTCGGCGCCCGCGGCGCGGCCCGGGCCGACGGGGCCGACCAGGCTGACGTCGAGCACTTCGCGCTGGCCCTCCTCGCCGCCACCGAAGGGCCGGTGCCGCTGATCCTGTCCCGGCTCGGCGTGTCCGGCCCGGCCTTGCGCACCGCGATCCTGGCCCGCTGAACACCGATTCATAAACTGATTCGGTGTTCACCCTGGCGCAGCTCGCCGGCTTCGTCGCGGTCGCCGAGGAACTGCACTTCGGCCGGGCCGCGGCGCGGCTGCACCTGACCCAGCCGCCGCTGTCCCGGCAGGTCATGCTGCTAGAGCAGGAAGTCGGCGTGACCCTGGTTGACCGCAGCGGCCGCGCGGTGCGGTTGACGCCAGCCGGGCGGGTGTTCCTGCCCGAGGCACGGCGCATCCTGCGGCTGGCGGAAGAGAGCGCGCTCGCGGTGCGCCGCATTCCGGCCGGCGACGGCGGGACGCTGACGGTCAGCTTCACCGCGGTGTCGGTCCACGGCTACGTGCAGTCGTTCCTGCGCCGGATCGGCGAGGAACTGCCGCACGTCGACCTGGTACTGCGCGAGCTGGTCACGGTCGACCAGGTGGAGTCGCTGGCGGCGGGCGACACCGACCTCGGCTTCGTCCGGCCCCCGGTCACCCGGCCGGGCCTGCGCTCCCGGGTGGTGCACGCCGAGCACCTGCTGCTGGCCGTCCCGGCCGGGGACGACCTGGCAGCGCGCGGTACCCCGGCCGTCCCGGCCGACCTGGACGGCCGCGCCCTCGTCATGTACTCCCCGGTCGAGTCCAGGTACTTCTACGAGCTGCTGCTCGGGATGACCGTCCGTGCCCGCGCCCGCCCCCGCTACGTCCAGCACGTGGCCCAGGTGCACACCATGCTGGCCCTGGTCCAGGCCGGGGTGGGGCTGGCGGTGGTGCCGGAGTCGGCGGCCGCGCTGCACCCGGACGGCGTCGCCTTCGTCCCGCTCGCCGACGGCCAGTCGCCCCCGGTCGAGCTGGCCGCCGCCTGGCGCGACGGCGCCGACAACCCAGCCCTGGCCCGGGCGCTGAACCTGCTGGGCTCGGCCGATTGAGTTCCCCGATGACACTCCTTGACCCGCCAGTAGCATTCAACCGTGGCAGACAGCTTCTACGTCGCCCTCGGCGACGACCGGTACCAGGCGACCGTGCACACCACCGGCCCGTGGGATGCCACCGCTCAGCACGGCGGGCCGCCGAGCGCGCTGCTCGGCCGGGCGATGGAGCGCTGCCAGCCGCGCCCGGAGATGATGATCGCCCGGTTCACCTGCGAGATCCTGCGCCCGGTGCCGGTTGGCGAGCTGACCGTGGCCGCCCGGGTGGTTCGCCCCGGCCGCAGCGTCGAGCTGCTCGAGGCCAGCATCAGCGCCGGCGGGCGGGAGGTCGCCCGGGCCAGCGCCTGGCGGGTGCTGCGGACCGCGGCCGACCCGGTGCCGTCCCGGCTGCCCGTTCCCGGCCGCGGACCGGACGGCCCGTCGACGCAGGCGCCGAGCCACTGGGTGGACGGCTACCTGTCCGCCATCGAGTGGCGTCCAGTCATCGGCGGGATGACCGAGCCGGGCCCGGCCGTGGTCTGGACGCGGATGCGCTACCCGCTGCTGCCGGATGAGGCCCTGACGCCGCTGGAACGGGTGCTGACGGTAGCCGACAGCGGCAACGGCGCCTCCTGGGAGCTGGACATCAAGCGCTGGCACTTCATCAACCCGGAGCTGACCGTGCACCTGCACCGCGAGGCCGAAGGGGAGTGGATCTGCCTCGACGCCCACACCACGATCTCGCCGGGCGGCGTCGGCCTCGCCACCACCGTCCTGTCCGACCGGCACGGCCCGGTCGGCGTGGGCGCGCAGTCGCTGCTCATCGCCCCCCGCCCGGAGTAAGGAGCGCCTTCACGTGTCGCGGGTCTTCGTCACCGGGTCAGCCGACGGCCTCGGCCTGGCGGCCGTCCGGCTGCTGGTCGGTCAGGGCCACGACGTGGCTGGCCATGCCCGCAACGAGGATCGGGCGGCCGTGCTGCGCAGGCGGGCGCCGGGCGTGGCCGGGGTCGCCGTCGGCGACCTCAGCCGCGACGCCGAGACCCGGGAGGTCGCCCGTCAGGTGAACGCGCTCGGCCGGTTCGACGCGGTGATCCACAACGCCGGCACCGGGTACCGGGAGGCCGGCAAGGTCAGCACCGCCGACGGGCACCCGGCCACCCTCGCCGTCAACGTGCTCGCGCCGTACCTGCTGACCGCGCTGATCGAGCGCCCGGGGCGGCTGGTTTACCTGTCGAGCGGCATGCACCAGGGCGGCACCGCGAGCACCGGCGACCTGGACTGGAGCCGGCGGCGGTGGAACGGCATGCAGGCCTACTCGGACAGCAAGCTCTACGACGCGGTGCTGGCGTTCGCGGTGGCCCGGCGCTGGCCGGACGTGCTCAGCAACGCGGTCGACCCGGGCTGGGTGGCGACCCGGATGGGCGGACCCGGGGCGCCCGACGACCTGGAGGCGGGCGCGGTCACCCAGGCCTGGCTGGCGGTCAGTGATGACCCCGCCGCGCGGGTCAGCGGCGAGTACTTCTACCACCAGCGGCCGCACGCCGTTCACCCGGCGGTCCGCTCCCGCCAGTTCCAGGACGAGCTGACCGCCGCGCTGGCCGCGCTGACCGGCACCGCCCTGCCGGACTGACCCGCATGGTTACTCAGGGGCGCCCTGGGCGTCGGCGGCGACCTGCTGCCACTGCGCCCACGCGGTCAGCCGGGTCCCGTAGTCGGCGACCGCGATGCGCAGCGGCGACTCGCCCAGGAACAGCCGCAGCGGCGGGTTCTCCGCGTCGACTAGCTGAAGGATGGCGTCCCTGGTGGCGACGGGGTTGCCCGGTGCGGGGAACCGCCCGGCCCGGGCCCGGCTGGCCGCCTCGCGGACCGGGTCGTAGGCGGGCAGCGGGGCCGAGCGGACGGCCGACGACCCGGACCAGTCGGTCGAGTACCCGGCCGGCTCGACCAGGGTGACCTTGACCCCGAACGGGGCGACCTCCTGCGACAGGCTCTGGCTGAAGCCCTCGAGCGCCCACTTGGACGCGTGGTACGCCCCGGTGCCCGGGAACGCGGAGACGCCGCCGATCGATGACACCTGCACGATGTGCCCGCTGCCCTGCTCGCGCAGGTACGGCAGCGCCGCCTGGGTGACCCACAGCGCCCCGAGCACGTTGGTCTCCAGCTGCGCCCGGATCTCCTCCTCGGTGACCTCTTCGATCATCCCGAAGTGGCCGTAGCCGGCGTTGTTGACCACGACGTCGAGCCGGCCGAAGTGGTGGTACGCCTGGGCGACGGCGGCGAAGGCGGCCGCCCGGTCGGTAACGTCGAGCTGGATCGGCAGTACGGCGTCGCGGTACTTGGCGACCAGCTCGTCCAGCGACCCGAGGTTCCGTGCTGTCGCCGCGACCTTGTCTCCCCGCTCAAGGGCGGCGATCGCCCACTCCCGGCCGAAGCCCCGCGACGTCCCGGTGATAAACCACGTCTTCATCGAATGCCTCCCGCATTGTTGGCCTCACTGCCTGCAACGCCTTGCGCCAACCGGCTACCCGGCCGGAAGTATTCCGCCCGCTGCCAGGTATAGTTGCAGTCGCTGCAATGATGCTGAGAACGCAATTGTGAAGGGGATGCAACATTTCGGTGAGTGCATCATGACCCCGCTGGCGCCCGACCCGCCCGCCTCGCTGCGCGAGCGCAAGAAGCTGGCGACCCGGCGGCTGCTGCGCCGCACCGCGCTCAACCTGGTCGCCGAGCGCGGCCTGGCCAACGTCACGGTGGAGGACATCGCCGCCGCGGCCGACGTGTCGCCCCGCACGTTCTTCAACTACTTCCCCTCCAAGGAAGCGGTGCTGTTCGGCGGCGACCCGGACCGGGCGGCCGAGCTGCGGGACCGCGTTGCCAGCTACCGGCCCGGCCAGCCCGCGATGGAGGCACTGCGGGCGGTGCTCGCGCAGGACGCCGAGGCGATGGCGGCCGAGCTGCAGGCGCTCGGCGGCGACCCGGCCGACTGGCTCCGCCGGATGAAGGTAGCCCGTACCGACCCGCACGTCCGCGCGGCGCACGCGGCCCAGATGGCGCTGACCGAGCGGGCGATCGCCGAAGGGCTCGCCACCCGGCTCGGCGCCGACGCCGAGCACGACCCCTACCCGGGAATCGCGGCCGCCGCCGCGGTGGCCACCGTCCGGGCCTGCCTGAGCTTCTGGTCCGGCACTGACGGCAGCGTCCCGCTCAGCCGGCTGGTCGACCAGGCGTTCCAGGCCCTGGCGGCCGGGCTGCCGGAGAATGCGGCGCTGCGCCACCTCCCGACCGGACAGCACGAAGAGAAGGAATTGCACTGATGGCTTCAGCCACCCCCGCGCCGGCCGAAGGCGAGCGGCCGGCCCTCAGCCCCCGCGCCATCCTGCTCATCATGGGCGCGCTGATGTGCGGCCTGACGCTGGCCGCCCTGGACCAGACGATCGTCGCCACCGCGCTGCCGACCATCGTCGGCGACCTGAACGGCGGCTCGCACATCGCCTGGGTGGTCACCGCCTACCTGCTTACCACCACGGTGTCCACCCCGCTGTGGGGCAAGCTGGGCGACATGTACGGCCGGAAGATCTTCTTCCAGGCCGCGATCGTCATCTTCCTGATCGGCTCGGTGCTGTCCGGCCTGGCCAACTCGATGTTCATGCTCATCGCGTTCCGGGCGGTGCAGGGCCTCGGCTCGGGCGGCCTGATGGTGGGCGCGCAGGCGATCGTGGGCGACATCCTCTCGCCCCGCGAGCGCGGCAAGTACCAGGGGCTGTTCGGCGCCACCTTCGGCATCGCCAGCGTGGTCGGCCCGCTGCTCGGCGGCGTCTTCGTGGATAACCTGAGCTGGCGCTGGATCTTCTACATCAACATCCCGGTCGGCCTGGTCGCGCTGGCGGTGGTGGCGGTGCAGGTGCCGGGCACGGTGCGCCGGGTGCACCACCGGATCGACTACCTGGGCACCCTGCTGCTGTCGCTGGCGGTCACCGCGCTCATCCTGCTGACCAGCCTGGGCGGCACCACCTACGCCTGGTCGTCAGCCCCGATCTACATCCTGGGCGCGTCCGGCGTGGCCCTGATCGGCTTGTTCGTGCTGGCCGAGCGGCGGGCGGCCGAGCCGATCCTGCCGCTGCACCTGTTCCGCACCCGGGTGTTCGCGGTGAGCGGCCTGGTCAGCTTCATCGTCGGGTTCGCCCTGTTCGGCGCGATCACCTACCTGCCGGCCTTCTTCCAGGTGGTGCGGGGCATCTCGCCGACCATCTCCGGCGTGTACCTGCTGCCGACGATGCTCGGCCTGCTGGCTACGTCCATCACCTCCGGCCAGGTCATCGCGCGGACCGGCAAGTACCGGTTCTTCCCGATCGTCGGCACCGCGGTGATGACCGTCGGCCTCGGCCTGCTGACGCTGATGACGCCGAGCTCGTCGGCTATCACCGACGCGCTGTCCATGCTGGTGCTCGGCCTCGGCGTCGGCTGCGTGATGCAGGTGCTGGTGATCATCGTGCAGAACGGCGTCGCCTACAGCGAGCTGGGCGTCGCCACCTCGGGGACCACCTTCTTCCGGTCGATCGGCGGCTCGTTCGGCACCGCCATCTTCGGCGCGATCTTCTCCAACGTGCTGGTCGGCAACCTGGCCAGCCACCTGCACGGGCTGAGCCTGCCCGCCTCGTTCACCGCCTCCGACGTGACCCCGGCCGCCCTCGGCCACCTGTCGGCGGCGGTCCGGCACGCCTTCGTGCTCGGCTACGCCGAGTCGATCCAGACGGTGTTCCTGGTCGCGGTGCCGGTCGCCGCGCTCGGCTTCCTCGCCAGCTGGCTGATCCCGCAGGTGGAGCTGCGCCGCTCGATGCCGGGGGCGCCGGCCGCCCCGACGGCAGAGGCGCCGCTGGCGGACGCGGTTCAGTCGGCCGACGCGACCGAGGCGGTCGGGACGGCTGCGGCAGCCGAGTCGCCCGAGTCGCTCGCCCCGCAGGACGCTGGCCGGCGGGACAGCTGATCATCGAAGAACGTGGATAATCCTGCACATCCGCGGTGTGCGGGACTATCCACGTTCCCTGTCTAGGGCAGGCTCGCAGCCTAAAGGTTGAACCCGCCTGACACCTCGATCTCCTGCGCGGTGATCCACCCGGCGTCGGCCGACAGCAGCATCGCGATGGCGCGGCCGATGTCGTCCGGCTCGCCGATCCGGCCGAGGGCGGCCTTGGCCGCCATCAGCGGCACCGCCTCCGGGTAGCGGGTGAACGAGTCGCCGGCGATCCGCGTCCTGGTCGCGCCGGGCAGCACCGAGTTGACCCGGATGCCCCGGTCGCTGAGCTCCTTGGCCAGGTAGCGGGTGAGCACGACCAGGCCGCCCTTCAGCGCCGCGTAGGCCGAGTAGCCGGCCTCGACGCTGGTCGGCAGGGCCGAGCCGCTGGCCACGTTCACGATCGCGCCGTTACCGGCCAGCAGCGGCAGCAGTTCCTGGGTGAGGAAGAACGGTCCCTTCAGCAGTACCCGCGTCAGCAGGTCGAAGGTGTCCGGCGTGGTGTCGGCGAACGGCGTGGCCCCGTGCCCGAGGCCGGCGTTGTTAACCAGGAAGTCGAACTGGTCCCGTTGCCAGCGGTCACCGAGTACCTCGGTGACCGCCGCGCGGAAGGCCGGGAAGCCCTCGGCCGCGCCGATGTCGAGCGGCAGTGCGACCGCGCTGCCGCCGCCTCGATCACCGCCACCGTGTCGGCCGCGCCCTCCTTGCGGTGGTAGGTGAGGATCACGCCGCAGCCCCGCCGGGCCAGCTGGGCCGCCGTGCTGGCGCCGATGCCTGAGCTTCCGCCGGTGACGATAGCCACTTCCATGACCTAACTCCTTGCCCATAACTGGAGTCCTGCGATCGAAAGCAGGACGATGACAGCTCCAGAACATCACCGTCAACAAGCAGATGTTAGCTCATTGCGGCAACCTCTTGCACGATCCTGCTTTGCCGAAAGAGTCTCAGCTGCTTGATCAACTCCATGGCCATCGACGAGCTGCGCGGCCTCATCGCCCGTCACGCCCGCCCGGGGGTGACCGAGCCCCTGGAAGGCGTGCTGCTCAGCCGGGCGGACCGGCCGTCGCCGCCGCTGCCAGCCACCTCGGGGACGCTGCTGGCGCTGATCGCCGCGGGCGCCAAGACCATCGCGGTGGGCGACCGGGTGCTTTCCTACCGGGCCGGCCAGTACCTGATCGCGTCGGTCGACCTGCCGGTCACTGGCCAGTACACCGAGGCGTCGGCCGAGGCGCCCGCGCTCGGCTTCGGGCTGGTGCTCGAGTCGTCCGCCATCGCCGAGCTGCTGCTGCAGGCCGGCCCGGCGACATCCCGCCCGGCCGCGACGCCACCCCGGCCGCCCTCGCGGTCAGCGACGCGCCGGACGAGCTGCTGGGCGCGGTAACCCGGCTGCTGCGCCTGCTCAGCCGCCCGCGCGACGTCAAGGTGCTGGCGCCGCTGGTCAAGCGGGAGATCCTGTGGCACCTGGTCACCGGCGAGCAGGGCGCCGCCGTCCGCCAGCTCGGGCTGGCCGACAGCAGCCTGGCCCACATCGCCCGCGCGGTCCGCTGGATCCGCGACCACTACGCGGAATCCTTCCAGGTCGCTGACGTCGCCCGGCTGTCCGGGATGAGCGTGTCCGCGTTCCACCGCAACTTTCAGGCGGTCACCGCGATGAGCCCGATCCAGTTCCAGAAGCAGCTCCGGCTGCAGCAGGCGCGGCTGCTGCTCGCCAGCCGGCCGGGCGACGTCACCGGCGTCGGCCTGCGCGTCGGCTACGACAGCCCGTCCCAGTTCAGCCGGGAGTACCGCCGCCAGTTCGGCGCCCCGCCGAGCCAGGACGCGGCCCGGCTGCGCGACGCCGGCCGCGCCACTGCCGTCCTGCCCTGAACGGGACGAGGCGGGACAGCAGCCGCTAGCGCTATCGCTCGATTGGCAGCGCCTATTGACAGTGGCCAGGAAGAGTCTACTGATGAGTAATAAAGCGGGGTCCTTGATGAGGAGGAACGCGTGAGTACCTACGACAGTTACAGCTCGCCGGTCGCGCCCGGCACCTGGGACGTGCCCGCGACCGGGGCGGCCCGGTTCTCCTGGGAGTACGACAACGGCCGGCCGTACCTGCTTGACCTGTACCAGCGGGGCAAGGACAAGCAGTGGGACGCGGGCAAGCGGATCGACTGGGACCAGCCGGTGAACCCGGTGCGGGTGATGGAGACCGGCGACGAGCTGGTCCCGATCTACGGGTCGCGCCAGTGGGACAAGCTCAACCAGGCCGAACGGGAAGAAATGGGGCAGCACCTGTCCTCCTGGCTGTTCAGCCAGTTCCTGCACGGCGAGCAGGGCGCGCTGGCGGTGGCGGCCCGGATCGTCGAGTCGGTGCCTGACATGGACTCCAAGTTCTACGCCGCGACTCAGGTGATGGACGAGGCCCGGCACGTCGAGCTGTTCAACCGGTTCATCAAGGACAAGATCGGCCTGTTCTACCCGATCAACGACGACCTCGGGAAGCTGCTGGCCGACGCGCTGAGCGACTCCCGCTGGGATTTCCCCTACCTGGGGATGCAGGTGCTGATCGAGGGGCTGGCGCTCGCCGCCTTCGGCGTGCACCGCGACATGACCGGGAACCCGCTGGTCAGGCAGCTCCTGGCGTACGTGATGCAGGACGAGGCGCGGCACGTGGCGTTCGGGCGGCTGGCGCTGCGCGACTACTACGCGGGGCTGACCGCGGCCGAGCGGTCCGACCGGGAAGAGTTCGTGGTCGAGGGCTGCTACCTGATGCGGGACCGGTTCATCGCCCGTGAGGTGTGGGAGCGGCTCGGCTTCGACGTGGCCGAGTGCGTGGAGTTCACCGACCGCTCCCCGACCCAGGTCGCCTTCCGGCGGTTCCTGTTCAGCCGCATCGTGCCGTGCGTGAAGGACATCGGGCTGTGGGGCCCGAAGGTGCAGCGGGCCTACGCCGACCTCGGCGTGATCGAGGCGGCCGGCAACGACCTGGAAGCGCTCATCCGGGACGACGAGGAGGCCGCCGACCGGCTGGAGCGCGAGCACGCCGCGGAGCTGGCGGCCCGCAAGCAGGAGGTCGACGCCGCCATCGCGTCGGCCGCCGACTAGCGCCGGGCTACCCGCCGATGGTGAGGACGATCTTGCCGACCTGCTGGCCTGCCTCCAGGTAGCGGTGGGCGTCGGCCGCCTGGTCGAGGCCGAACGTCCGGTCGATGGCGGGGTGCAGCGCGCCGGAGCGCAGCCCGGCGGCCAGGAACGCCGCCATCCGCCGCACCACTACCGGGTCGAGCACGTGCTCGAAGCTCATGTAGCGGTAGATGGTGAGCGGCGCGTTCATCGGCATCGGGGCCGGCCGCGGGTCCAGCCACCCCACGGTGACCAGGGTGCCGCCCGGCCGGGCGGCGGTGGCGAGCGCGGCCAGGCCGGGCCCCATGACGGAGTCCAGGATGATCTCCACCCCGGCCCCGTTGGTGTAGCCGCGGGCGGTGGTGGCGATGTCGTCGCTGTCGGCCGCGATGACCGCGGCGGCGCCCGCCGCCAGCAGCGCGTCCTTCTTGGCGGCGGTGCGGGTGACCGCGAGCGGGACCGCGCCGGCCTGGTTGGCGACCTGGATCGCGGCCAGGCCCACCGAGCTGGAGGCGGCGGTGATCAGCACCCGGTCGCCCGGCCGCATCCCGGCCTTCTCGACCAGCGCGCCGTAGGCGGTGGAGTAGGCCACCCACAGGGCCGCGGCGCCGGCCGGGTCAAGCCCGGCCGGCCGCGGGATGACGGTGCTGGCCGGGACCACCGTGTACTCGGCGTAGGTGCCGTTCAGGTCCATCGCGGGCACGGCCGCGATGATGACCGGATCGCCCGCGGCGATTCCCTCGGTCCCCGGGCCGACGGCGTCGACGATGCCGGTTCCCTCGCAGCCGAGCCGGGCGTGCGGCAGCCGGAACGGCCGCGGGTAGGCCCCGGACCGCATCATCTGGTCCAGCCGGTTGACCCCGGCCGCCTGGAGCCTGACGCGCACCTCGCCCGGGCCGGGCTCGGTGGCGGGCTCGTCGGCCAGGTGCAGCACGTCGGGCGCGCCGGTCTCGTCGAAGACGACAACTCGCGGCATGGTAAAACTCCTTCTGGCAGCTATCATTGGAACCGGGACAACGTCCCGTTTGACGATACGGGACATTGTCCCGTTTATCAACCGCCCGGCCGGAAGGGGTGCGCGTGAGCGATGCGGAGTCCGCCCCGCCCGCGGGCCGGGTCAAGCGGGCCGACGCCAGGCGCAATGAGAAGACCCTGCTCGACGCGGCCGCCGAGGCCTTCGTGGCGGTGGGCGTGGAGGCGCCGGTCCGCGACATCGCCGCCCGGGCGGGGGTGGGGACGGCCACCATCTACCGTCACTTCCCGACCCGGGCGGACCTGATCATCGCCGTGTACCGGCACCAGGTGGACGGCCTCGCGCAGGCTGGCCCGGCCCTGCTGGCGGCGTCCGGCAGCCCCTATGCGGCGCTGCGCCAGTGGATCGACCTGTTCGTCGACTTCCTGGTCACCAAGCACGGGCTGGCCGAGGTGCTGCAGTCGGATGACTCCTGCTTCGACCCCCTGCACGACTACTTCCTCGAGCGCCTGGTGCCGGTGTGCACCCAGTTGGTGGCCGCGGCCGGCCGCTCGGGCGAGATCCGCCCTGACCTGGGCGCGCTCGAGATCATGCGCGGCGTCGGCGGCCTCTGCGTGGGCGCGTCCGGTAAGCACGGCTACGACGCGCGCCGCCTGGTCGACGTCCTCGTCGCCGGGCTGGCCCGCCCGCCCGGCCCGCCCCGAGCGCCCGGAACCTAACGCCCGGCCATCGCGTCCGGCGCGAAGCCGGCCGCGAGCGCGGTCAGCGCCATGTCCAGGTAGGCGGTCAGGTCGTCGTCGGCCCGGTCGGACCAGCGGTCGTAGGCGGCGCGGCAGGCGGCGAGGGTGGCGCGGCCGACCGCGAGGGGGTACAGCGAGCCGGCGGCTGGCCCAGCCGCCGGGCCGCGAACTCGCCGATGGCCAGCTCCCAGGCCTCGTAGTGCTCGGCCGCGCCGAACGACAGGGCGGGCTCGGTGGCGATCAGGTGCATCCGCAGCCGCATCTCCGGCACGTCGTCGGCGTGGTAGTGGTTGGCCGCGACGACCGCGCCGCGGATCGCGTCCATCATCGGCACGTCTGCGGGCGCCGCCCGCAGCGCGGCCTTGATCGTCTCCACCTCGGTCTCGAACTCGGACCAGAGCACGCTCGCCTTGCTGGCGAAATAGCGGAAGAAGGTGCGCTCGCTGACCCCGGCCTCGGCCGCGATGAGCTCGATGGTGGTGCTCTCGAACCCGCGCTCGGCGAACAGCCGCAGCGCGATGAGCCGCAGTTCGCGACGGCTGGTGGACGGCGGCCGCCCGCGCCGCGTGCCCTCGTCAGCAGGGCCTCGCCCGGTCACCTCACCCGCCTTTTGTCAGCTAATGACATTAACGATCCGACCTTACCGGGTGACCTGTGTCACAATCAACTTGAATGTGACAGTCTCTGACATTAACATCCGTGCTATTACGTCATCCACTGTCGTAAAGGCCGCAGGTCGCCGCAGCAAGGGAGCTGACATGGCAGGACGTCTCGAGGGCAAGGTCGCCTTCATCACCGGTGCGGCCCGCGGCCAGGGCCGCACCCACGCGATCAGGCTGGCCTCCGAGGGGGCCGACATCATCGCGGTCGACGTGTGCGCGGACATCGAGACGGTGCCGTTCCACGGTGCCACCGAGGCTGACCTGGCCGAAACGGTCAAGCGGGTCGAGGCGCTCGACCGGCGGATCGTGGCGGCCAAGGCCGACGTGCGCGACTACGCCGGGCTGGTGCAGGCGCTCGACAGCGGCGTGGCCGAGTTCGGCCGGCTGGACATCGTGTGCGCCAACGCCGGCATCGTCTCGTTCGGGCCGGTCGTCGACCTGAGCGAGGAGCAGTGGGCGGCGATGCTGGGCGTCAACCTGACCGGCGTCTGGCACACCGTCAAGGCGGCGGTGCCGCACCTGATCGCGGGCGGCCGCGGCGGCTCGATGATCCTCACCGCCTCGGCCGCGGGCCTGAAGGGCACCCCGAACCTGGGGCACTACGTCGCGGCCAAGCACGGCGTGAACGGCCTGATGAAGACCCTCGCGCTGGAGCTGGCGAAGCACTCCATCCGGGTGAACTCGGTCAACCCGGGCAACGTGAACACCGACATGGTGCAGAACGAGTTCACCTACCAGCTCTTCATGCCCGGGGTGGAGAACCCGACCAGGGAGCAGTTCGAGTCGATCCTCGGCAAGTCGCCGACGATGCTGCCCGCGCCCTGGGCGGAGCCGGAAGACATCAGCGCCGCGGTGGCGTTCCTCGCCTCCGACGACGCCCGTTTCATCACCGGGGTGGCACTCCCGGTCGACCTGGGGGCAATGGCCAATTGAGCGTTAGCAGCGACGCCCGCGAGTCCGGGCTGGCCGGGGTCCGGGACCGGATCAAGGCCCGGGTGGTAGGCCGTGAGCGGGAACTCGACCTGGTCCTCGCCGCGGTCGCGGCAGGCCGTGACCTGCTGCTTGAGGGCCCGCCCGGGACCAGCAAGTCCACCCTGCTGCGGGCGATCACCGCCGAGTGGGGCATCCCGCTGGTGTTCGTCGAGGGCAACGCCGACCTGACCCCGGCCAAGCTGGTCGGGCACCACAACCCGGCCCGGGTGCTGCGCGAGGACTACAGCGCGGACAACTTCGTCGACGGCCCGCTGCTCGAGGCGATGCGCGGCGGCGGGTTCCTCTACATCGAGGAGTTCAACCGGGCGCCCGAGGACACGCTCAACACGCTGCTGACGGCGATGGCGGAGCGGCGCATCGCGGTGCCGCGGGCGGGCGAGGTGGCCGCCCTCGACACGTTCCGGGTGATCGCGTCGATGAACCCCTACGACAACATCGGCACCACCCGGCTGTCCACCTCGGTCCACGACCGGCTGTGCCGGCTGGCCATCACCTACCAGGACGCGGCGGCCGAGCGCGGCATCGTCGGCCTGCGGGCCGAGCTGCCGGAGCTGAAGCCCGCCGTCTACGAGCGCCTGGTGGCCGACGCGGTCGCGGTCACCCGCGCCACCCGCGAGCACGAGGACATCCGGCAGGGGTCGTCGGTGCGCGGCGCGATCGACCTGACCCTGGTCGCCGGGCAGCTCCTCAATTTGGATTCCGAACGGGTGCGGCTTACTCAGCAGGCAACTGGTGACCCCCAGGACGCGGCCGAACAGGTGTACCGCGAGACCTTCTACGACGCGATGATCGTCGCGCTGTCCGGCCGCATCTTCCTCGACGAGACCGTCGAGGCGACCCCGGAGCAGGTGCTGCGGCAGATCTGGGAGGACCACTTCATCCTCGACCCGGCGGCCGCGCCCCCCGGTTGAAGAGCAGTGGAGGCCGACTCGCCGGTGACCCGCCGGTCAGGGCGGCCTCGGCGCAACGACCCCGCCCGCGGCCTGCGGCCGCTGCGGCGCAAGCCCAAGACCCTGACCGAGGAGCCGGAACTGCGTGACGCCACGCCTGGCAGCGGCGGCGGCCCGGTCCTCGGGTCGCCGGCCGGCCGACGGCACCGGGGCGGACAGCAGCCGCAGCGCGGCGGCGGCGGGCCGGCCGTGACCGAGGACCAGGGCACGGTGGTGACGCTGGCCGAGGCCCAGCCGGGGGCACTGCCCGGGCAGGCCGCGGTCGACGCCGAGACGCTGCGCCGCGCCCGGGAGATCGCCGCCCGGATGGCGGTGCCCCGGCCGCGCACCGACCGGACCGCGCGCCGCGGCGCGGGCGAGGTCGCCAGCGTGCCCTACCGGGGCGGCTCGGACGACATCGACCTGGACCGGACCCTGGAGGCGCTGGCCGAGCACCCGATGCCCGAGGACGAGGACATCGTGGTGCGCGAGCGGGTCACCACCACCCGTTCGGTGGTACTGCTGGTTGACCTTTCCGGGTCGATGCGCGGCGAGCGGGTGCGCACCGCGGCGGCCGCCGTCGGCGCCCTCGCGGCCGAGCTCACCCGGGACAACCTGGCGGTGATCGCGTTCTGGTCCGACGCGGCGGTGCTGAGCCGCCTGGGGCAGCACGTGCCGCCGGAGCGGCTGGTGGAGACGATGCTGCGGATTCCCGCCCAGGGCCTCACCAACGTGGCGTTCCCGCTCCAGGTGGCGCGGCGGGAGCTGTCCCGGGTGCCGGCCAGGGACGCGCGGGTACTGCTGCTGTCAGACTGCGTGCACAACGCCGGGCCTGACCCGCGGCCGTTCGCGGCCCGGCTGCCCCGGCTTGACGTCCTGCTCGACGCCACCGGCGAGCAGGACCCCGAGCTGGCCAGGGACCTGGTCCGGCTCGGCCGCGGCCGGCTCCGGCTGGCGCGCGGCTACCGGGACGTGGCCCCGGCGCTCAGTGACTTCTTCTCCAGTTAGGTTGAGACACATGGCTAACAAGTGGTTCGAGACGGTGGCGGTCGCGCAGCGCCGGGCCAAGCGGCGGCTGCCCGCCTCGGTCTACGGCGCGCTGATCGCGGGCGCCGAGGCCGGCGTCACCATCAGGGACAACATCGACGCGTTCAGCGAGATCGGGTTCGCGCCGAAGACGGCCGGGCTGTCCGCCACCCGGGAGATGGCCACCCGGGTGATGGGCCAGGACATCTCGCTGCCGGTGCTGATCTCACCGACCGGGGTGCAGGCGGTGCACCCGGACGGCGAGGTCGCGGTGGCCCGGGCGGCCGCCGCCCGCGGGACCGCGATGGGCCTGTCCTCGTTCGCCTCCAAGCCGGTCGAGGAAGTGATGGCGGCCAACCCGAAGACGTTCTTCCAGATGTACTGGGTGGGCGACCGGGACGAGATGGCGGCGCGGATGGAGCGGGCCCGGGCCGCGGGCGCGGCCGGCATCATCGTGACGCTGGACTGGTCGTTCTCCTTCGGCCGGGACTGGGGCTCGCCGCGCATCCCGGAGAAGATGACGTTCCAGGAGATGCTGCGGCAGGCGCCGTCGGTGGTGACCAGGCCCGGTTACCTGTACCAGTGGCTGCGCAACGGCGTCGTGCCCGACCTGACGGTGCCCAACCTGCCGGTCGGCGGGCAGGAAGCGCCCACCTTCTTCGGCGCCTACGGGCAGTGGATGCAGACGGCGCCGGCCTCCTGGGAGGACGTCGCCTGGCTGCGCTCGCAGTGGGACGGGCCGTTCATGGTCAAGGGCATCACCCGGGTCGACGAGGCCAAGCGGGCGGTCGACGCCGGGGTGTCGGCGATCTCGGTGTCCAACCACGGCGGCAACAACCTGGACGGCACCCCGGCCACCATCCGGCTGCTGCCGGACATCGCCACCGCGGTCGGCGACCAGGTGGAGGTGCTGCTCGACGGCGGCGTGCGGCGCGGCGGCGACGTGGTGAAGGCGCTCGCGCTCGGCGCCCGGGCGGTGCTGATCGGCCGCGCCTACCTGTGGGGCCTCGGCGCCAACGGGCAGGCCGGGGTGGAGAACGTCCTCGACCTGATGCGCTCCGGCATCGACGCCTGCCTGCTGGGGCTCGGCCACCAGTCGATCGCCGAGCTGACCCCGGACGACCTGGTGCTGCCGCCCGGCTTCACCCGCCGGCTGGGCGGCTAGCCCCGCCCGCTGTCACTCGTCGCCGATGTCGGCCAGCAGCTGGTGCAACTCGGCGACCAGCGGGTCGCCCGGCGGCAGCACCCGCTCCAGGCGGCCGGCCGTGTCCCTGAGCAGCGCGCGGGCGTCACCGTAGCGGCCGAGCTGGTGGTAGACCCGGGCCAGCTCGGCCCGGCTGCGCAGCGCGTCCGGGTGGCGCGGGCCGAGGGCCCGCTCGAAGCCCGACCTGGCCTGCTCGAAGACCCGCTCGGCGGCCGCCGTCTTGCCCGTCGCCTGGTAGGCCGCGCCCAGCCGGGCGCGGGCCCGGGTGGTGTCCAGGTGATCGGGGCCGAGGGCGCGCTCCCGGTCCGCGACCACCCGCTTGTACCCGCTGACCGCCTCTTTCGCCTGGCCCGCGCTGAGCAGGGCGTCGGCCAGGCCCAGCCGGGTGGTCATCGCCTGCGGGTGCCGGGGTCCCTGCGCGCGTTCCCGGTCCGCCAGTACCTGCCGGTACGCGTTCGCCGCGTCGGCGTAGCGGCCGGCGGCCAGGTAGGCGGCGGCCAGCTCGTCCCGCAGGCCGGACGGGTCCGCCTGGCCGGCCTCGGCCAGCAGCCGCTCGAAGACGGCGATCGCCTGGCCGGACTGCCCCCCCGCCAGCAGGGCGTGCCCTAGCCGCTGGCGGGCCGCGGTGACGTCGGGGTGATCCGGCCCGAGCTGCGCGACGCGGGCATCGATCAGCCGCTGGAGCCAGGGGAGGGCCTCGTCCGGCCGCCCGGCCGCCAGCAGGGCTTCGGCCAGCCGCTGCCCGGTCAGCACCGTGAGCGGGTGCAATGGCCCGAGCAGGCGGCCGCTGGTGGTGACCAGGTCGCCCCAGTGCTCGACGGCGGGACCGGTGAGGGCGGCGGCGTCCAGGCTGTCCCCGGCCCGCAGCAGCACCGGCTGGCAGCCGTCGGACCACAGCCGGTCCCCGGCCGCCTGCCACAGGGCGGCCGCGCAGGAGCGCAGCCCGGCCGCGGGCCAGCCGGGCAGGTCTGCTTCCGGCCAGGCTTGCAGCAGCGCGTCGGCGGCCAGCCGGACGGCCCGTTCAAGCAGGGCGGCGGGCAGCACGGCGCGCAGCTCCGCCTGCAGCACCGGGCTGATCCGGACGGTCGGCGGCGCCCCGGGCGTGCCCGCCGGGGTGATGGTCACCAGCCCGGTGCGCTCAAGCGCGGCCAGCGTGGTCTGGGCGGGATCGAGGCCGGCCGCCCCTGCGCCCCCGCCCCCGCCCTCGGCCAGGTAGCCCGCCAGCGCGGGGGCGGTCAGCGCGGTGGCGGGAATGCCCTGCCCGTCCAGCAGTGCGGTCACCGCCAGCAGGGACTGGACCCAGCCGGCCGGAGCGAGCTGGCAGGCCCGCTCGTAGGAGAGCGTCCAGGTGACCGCGCTTGACGGCGGCGGCCCGGACGGGTCGCTGAGCTGCTGGCGCCGCCCGGCGAAGTAGTCGCTGTACTGGTGGCAGGAGATCGTCGAGCTGGCGATCACCGCGCTGGCCTGGGCCAGCGCGGCCGGCTCGAGGCCGACCGCGCTGACCAGGTCCATCGCGCCGAGCCGCTGGCCCGGGTTGCCCGCTAGCCGCTCCAGCAGGTAGCCGAGGGCCTCGCGGGAGTTGAACAGCCCGACCGGCAGGGTGCGCAGGCCGCGGGGGACCGTCGCGGGGCCGGCGCAGGTGGCCAGGAGCCGTCCGGTCGCGCCGGCCGGCCACAGGCCGTCAAGGCCGGCCGGGTCGGCCAGGTCATCGAGGACGACCAGCCACCGGCGGCTGGTTTCCCGCAGCCAGCTGAGGAACTGGGCGGCGACCTCCTCGGCGCTGATCGCCTGCTCCCGGCCGGTCACCGCGGCGGTGGCGGCGGCGTAACCGGACAGCACCGCCTCCCGGCTGCCGGCCTGGATCCAGACCAGCAGGTCGAGGCCGCCCGCGAGCCACAGCGACTCGGCGTACGCCACCGCGAGCTGGGTCTTGCCCGACGACCTGAGCCAGTCCGGTCCCGGCCCCGCCTCGGCCGCCGGGCCGGCCGCCGCCCGGCCCGGGATCAGCCGGTCGGGGACCAGCGCCAGCGCGGACCCGGCGGGCAGCGCGGCCGCCAGGCCGGGATCCGTCTCCGGCCGGGTGCTGTAGCCGGCGGCCAGCGCCGGGACGTTGCCCGAGCGGACCGGCCAGGGTGCCCGGCCGCTGCTGGCCCCGCTCACAGTTCCAGTTCAGGGACGCGCGCGGCGGTGGTGCCGCGGCTGAGCGTCTGCCTGCGGAAGAAGGCGGGAGCGGTAACCCGCAGGTAGACGAAGCTGGCGACGCCGGCCAGCGCCGCCAGCGCGGCGATGATGAAGATCCCGCCGACCTGCCAGTGCAGCAGCGGCACGGTCCAGCTGGTGTAGCTGTTGGACGCCACCCAGTCGCTCTGCAGGCTGTAGATCCCGGCCGCGTACATGATCAGGCCGCCGAGCACCGGCAGGATGCCGCGCAGCCAGAGGTTGCGGGCGCTGCTGGCCAGGGTGGACCGGTAGTACCAGGCGCACGAGAACGCGGTCAGCCCGTAGTAGAAGGCGATGTAGAGCCCGATCGCGGAAACCGCGTCCGCGATCGGGTTGCCGCCCGAGATGTAGTTCAGCGGGACGTAGAGCGCGACCGAGGCGACCCCGACCACCACGGTGGACACGGTGGGGGTGAGGAAGCGGGGACTGATCTTGGCGAACTGCTGCGGCAGGGCCCGGTAGGCGGCCATCGAGAGCGTGGTGCGGGCGGCCGGCAGGATCGTGGTCTGGGTGGACGCGGCCGCCGAGCTGAGCACCATCAGGATCAGCAGCCGGGACAGCACCGTGCCGAACCCGGAGCTGCCGAAGATCGCGCTCCCGGTCACCGACAGCACGTCGAACTGGTGACCGGGGTTGGTCAGCCCGACGCCCTTGGCGCCGACCCCGGCGAACGACTGCACGGCGACGATGACGATCGCGTAGGTGAACAGCAGCAGGACGGTCGAGATGATCCCGGCCCGGCCCGGTGTCCTTGACTTGTCGGCGGTCTCCTCGTTCACCGACAGGGCGGTGTCCCAGCCCCAGTAGATGAACAGCATCAAGATGATCCCGGACACGAACGCCGAGAGGGTCAGGTGCGACGGCGACAGCCAGCTCAGGCTGGGGTGCAGCGACCCGGGCGGGCTGCTGGCGAACACCCGGACCAGGGCCGTCACCGACATCACCATCAGCATGACGACCTCGATGGTGAGCAGCGCCCGCTGGAACCGGGCCGAGACCTCGATGCCGCGGTAGCAGATGTAGGTCATCGCCGCGATCCACGCCGCGCCTACCAGCAGTACCCAGCCCCCGGAGGCGTTCGCCCCGATCGAGCTGTCCGGCCCCTGGACCAGGAAGAACAGGTACTGCCCGGCCACCTGGGCGAGGCTGCCCATGACGAGGACGTCGGCCGCCACCGTGGCCCAGCCCCCCGCCCAGCCGATGGACGGGCCGAACGACCGGGTGCCCCAGATGAACGTGGTCCCGCAGTCGGGGTCGGCCTTGTTCAGCTCGCTGAAGCCGATCGAGCAGAGCAGCATCGGCACGAACGCCAGCACCGCGATCAGCGGGGCCTTGAGCCCGACCGCCGCCACGACGAAGAACAGCGTCGCGGCCAGGCTGTAGGCGGGCGCGGTGGACGCCACCCCGATGACGATGCTTGACGCCAGGCCGAGCGCGCCGGTCTTGAGTCCCTTGTCTCTGGACTCCTCGGCCGGCTGCCGGCCGGTCGTGAACGTAGCCATGGACCCCCCACGGATCAGCCTGATCAGGGGAGCGCGCGGCTACGCAATCGCCCCCCGTCGGTAAACCCGCAGCGTAATGCATGATCACGGCGAAAACCGGCAAAATAGGACAATTGCCAAATTAACAGCAAGTTACGAGGTCAGAGGGCTAGATCCCGGCCTGGTCGAGGGCGCTCTGCAGCGACTGGATGTAGCCCTGGCTGGTGTAGGTCGCGCCGCTGACGGCCGAGATGCTGGCGCTCTGGGCGGACACCGCCTCGCCGTTCAGCACCGGGAGGGCGTTCTGGCCGATCGAGTCGCCCTGCCCCTCGAGGCTGCCGGCCGCGTTGGTGATCTTGCCGTTGGAGAGCGTGACGGTGACGTCCACCGGCCCGTACTGGGTGTTGCTGGTGGCGCCGGTGAAGGTGCCCGACTTGCCGGCCGGCGCGCTGGTGGTGGGGGCGGCCGGGGTGCTCGGCGCCTGCGTGGGGGCCTTGGTGGCGGGCGCGCTGGAGGCCGGCGCGGTCGCCGCCCTGGAGGTGGACGGGGCGCCGGCCGGGGCGGTCGAGGCGGGCACCGACCTCGACGAGCCGGCCGTGGGTGCCTTGCTGGCCGCGGTGGACGAGCCGGCCGACGGCTTGCTGGTGGGCGGCGCGAGCGAGGACGCGGTCGGGTAGGCGGGCCCGGTCGGCGCGGTGCCGGACGCGCTGGATGACGGCGCGCCCGCGGTGGGCGTGCTGATCGCGGCGGCGTCCACCGCCGAGTGGGTCTTGAACGAGAAGAGCGCGGCTAGACCGGCGACGGTGCCGCCGATGGTCAGGACAGCGCGGCGCAATGCAGCCTCCGGGGGATGGCCAGTCGGGGGTTAGAAATCGAAGGACTCGTGGTGGATGCGGCGGCGCGGCACGCCCGCGGCGACCAGCGACTTGACCGCCGCCTCGGTCATGCCGGTCGGCCCGCACACGTACGCCTCGTAACGGTGCAGCCCGGGCACGGTCTGCTGCAGGTGCTCCGCGTCGAGCGGGTCGAAGCCGAGGTCGGAGCGGGAGCCGATCAGGTAGTGCAGCGCGGCCTGCCGGTCGCTGGCGATGGCGTTGAGCTCCCGGCTGAACACCACGTCACGCGGGTGGCTGGCCCGGTAGAGCAGGGTGATGCCACCCGACATGCGCTTGGGCAGCGCGGCGAACATCGCCCGGATCGGGGTGATGCCGACGCCGCCGGCGATGAACAGCACCCGCCGGCCGGTCAGCGACGGGGTGAACGCGCCGTACGGGCCCTCGGCGATGATCCGGGTGCCCGGCTGCAGCCGGGACAGCGAGCGGCTGTGGTCGCCGCGGGCCTTGACGGTGATCCGCATCAGGTCCGGCTGCGGCATCGCCGACAGGGAGTAGGGGTGCGACTGCCACCACAGCGCGCGGGTGAGGAACCGCCAGCGGAAGAACTGGCCGGGCTCCGCCCGCAGCCGGTCGAAGTCGCGGCCGCTGATGAACACCGACACGATGCCCGCCGCCTCCGGCCGGACCGACTGCACGGTGAACTGGTAGCGGCTGGAGTTCCACAGCGGGGTGATCACCCGGTACCACAGCAGCAGCCCGCCCACCAGCCCGTACAGCCCGATCCAGGCGACCCGGGCCTGGAAGCTGGTGGAGAACGTGCCGCCGTCGGCGAACTGGTGGCTGAACGCCAGCGCGATCGCCAGGTAGGTGTACAGGTGCGAGTAGTACCAGGTCTCGTAAGACATCCGGCGGCGCGCGGCCCGCATCGAGAACGCGGCGATGCCGAGCAGGATCAGCCACGAGACGACGGCCATCAGGATGTCCGGGAAGGTGGTGATCAGGCTGGTGGTCTCGTGGGTCACGCTGGTGTGCCCGAGGACCGCGTAGCCCCAGATGATGAACACCACGTGACCGGTGACCGTGCTGATGATCCACCGTCCGCCGGTGGCGTGCCAGCGGGCCAGCCGGTCGGTGCCGACGCCGCGCTCCAGCGGTGGCAGCCGGGACATCAGCGCGACCAGGATGACGATCCCGTACCCGGCGATCAGGCCGAGGATCTCGCCGATGTCGACCAGGATGGCACCGGGGGAGTGGATGAAGACCGTGTGCTGCCACCACAGGTAGGCGACGCCGAGGAAGCCGAGGGCGATGGCCACCAGCACCACGATCGGCAGCACGATCCGCGCCTGGCCGGTGCCGGGCGCGATCGGCTTGACCGTGCGCATGCTGCCGGTGGTCCTGATGGCGCCGGTGGTCCTGATGGCGCCGGTGGCCCGCACGCCCGCCGTCGCGTGCGCCCCGGTGGCGCGGAAGCTGCCGGTGCTGCGGGTCGCCGGCATGCTGCCGGTGGTCCTGGGGCCGGCCGACGGGTCGCCGGCTTCCCACGGCGGTAGCTGCTGAGTCTGCTGGCCGTCGCCCGGGGCGGGCCAGCCGCCGGTGTCGCGGCGGGTCAGCGTGCCCGCCTGCATCGCGGTGGCCTGCAGGGCGGGCTGCGCCGTGGTGGGCCGGGTGCCCGGGGACGGCGGTGCGGGCGGGTCGGCGGGCAGCACCGGCTGGGCCGCGGTCGGCCGGACCCGCCAGGAGGTGGTCCAGCGGTGGGCCATCGGCGAGTCGGCCCACTCCGGCGGCGGGAGCTGGCTGCCAGGGGGCGGCGGGGGCGCGGGGGCGGGCCGCTCGGGCACCGGCGCGGACAGCGGGCCCCACGGCGGTCCCGCCCACGGCTCCTGGCGACGGGTCCCCCGGCTCCGGGTACGGCTGCGACCCGGCGGGCCGGTCCCGGCCGGGCCGGGCCGGGGAGCGCTGGTCCGGTGCCGGTCGTCGGGGTACGGGTTGCCGGAGCGGCGGCGACCGGGCTGGCGGTCGGGATAAGGACCTTCTGAAGAACGTCCGGGGTTAGCCATGGCGCTCCTCAGGCCTAGGACATTGGTGCGGTAAACCGGGCAGATCATCATTATTCTTGAAACGTCAGCACCTCGACGGTGCTTCGCTTCAGTTGCCAGCCGCGCTGCGTGTTTTATGAGAAAACACAGAGGAATCTTCAGGAAAGATTTAGCTGCGGCTTCGATCCCGGCCAATGGCCCGCGCCGGCCCGCCAAACGCGGGCACGGCGAGACGCCGGGCGCCGCCTGGCCATCGCACCGGATCGCTTCAGGACCGTAGTCCTGCCCCCACCCTCCGGTGCTGGCCCTTGCCCTCGCGGGCGGGTCCCAAGGCGGCGCTCGGCGCCTCGACAAAAAGGAGCTAACCGCACCGCGGCGACCCGCGCCATCCCCGGATCCGGGGGTGCCCCGGCCAGCCGCCCGGTCTTTACACTGATTCGGTGGCCGCGCACGTGAGTACCGCCTCTGGCCAGGTCATCCGGCTCGCCCCAGGCGGCCAGCTGGTTTTCGGGCGCGGGCCCGAGGTCGACCTGGCGATTTCGGCTGGGCGCGGCCTGTCGCGCCGGGCCGGGCTGATCACCGCGACCCCGGACGGCGCCTGGATCGCCAACATCAGCACGACCCACGCCCTGTACGTGGCGGGCGACGGCTACCGGATCCGGCTGCCGCGGGTGGAGGGCGACGGCGACCCGGCGGGCGGCTGGCTGGTGCACGCGGGAACCGCGATGGTCGGCTCCCGCTCGATGCTTGACGACGGGCTGCAGATCGCGGTCACCGTCCCCGGGCGGCGCCGCCGCCCCCGGGCCGGGCAGGACGCGGACCAGGCGGGCGAGCCGGGCGCGGCCGACGCGGGCCAGCCGCAGCCGGACGGCGACGGCACCGTGCTGCCGCTCTACCTCGACCCGAAGACCAAGCTGTTCCTGGTCGCCCTGATGTGGTGCCGCCCGTGGCTGCTCGACCAGGGCGCCGCGGCCCCGCTGCCGCGTACCCCGGAGATCGCCCGGGCGGCGCTCGAGGTGACTGGCGCGCACCACGAGCTCGAGCGGTTCGAGTCCGATACCGAGTTCCGCGACCGGCTGTCCGCCCGGGTGGCCGAGCACCTGAAGGTACTGCGCCGCAAGATCACCGAGCGCGGCCTGGTCGGCCCCGACGTCCGCCTGTCCGACGAGGTGGCCGTCCGGGTCCTCATCGAGCACGGCGTGGTCGCCCCCGGCGACCTGCGCCTGCTGTCCGACCCGGCCTGGTGCTCCCGCCAGGAAGACCTGTGGTGGACCAGCGAGTTAAGGGGCGCCAGGCGGCGGCCCGGACGCTCCCGACGGGACGGGCAGCAGCGGGACCTGGCCGTTGGGGTAGACCCGGAACGAGCAGCTGGCGGCGGGCAGGCCGGGCATGCTGGCGGTCGCCCGGTAGCTGCCGACCGGGATCGCGCCGTGGAAGAAGTGGTGCCCCTGGTCGAGCGCGTAGGCGAACCGGCCCGCCTGGTCGGCCTCCGGCCGGTCGGGCGAGGCCCCGAAGCCAACCAGGCTGACGGTGACCGGGTTGCCCGGGTTAAAGCCGCTGCCTTGCAGGACGAAGCCGGTCTGGCCGTCGCCGTAGGGCTGGCTGACGCACAGCTCAGGCTGGCCGATGGGATGCTGCACGCACGAGACGGGCGGCTGAACCGGCCCGAGGCCGGCCGCCGCCTGCGTCCCCGGCCCGCGGACCAGGAACCCGATCCCGGCGCCGGCCGCGACCAGCACCAGCGCCGCCGTCGCCGCGACAGCCCAGACCGGAAGCCGGCCACGGCTGGCCGCCCCGTGCCGCGGCAGCGTCCCCGGGTCGGCCCCGCGACGGCGCCGGCCGCCAGCGCCCGCCCCCCGCGGCGGCGTCGCCACGAAACGGCCCACCGACTGGAAGCCGGGCAGCGCGGTGTGCGACCCCGAGGTGTCCTGGCCCGGCGCCGCGGCCTCCCATGAGCCTGCTGTGTCGCTGCCGGGCCCGTCGCGGCCGGGCCGTCCGGCGCTGGCGGGCCCGCTCCAGGACGCGCTGCCGTCCCCCTCGCGGGCGGGTGCCAGCGGGGCCTGCTGGTACCCGGCGATCACGTTCATGGCCGAGTCCGGCAGGTAGCCGTGGCCCGGACCGGGGCCGTGCCGCGGGTCGAACTGGCCGAGGCGGCTGAGCAGGGCCGCGCTTGACGGCCGGTCCCTCGGCACCCGCTCCAGGCAGGCGGATACCAGGCCGGTCAGCTCGCCGGGCACGCCGCTCAGGTCGGGCGGCTCGGTGGCCAGCCGGACCAGGATGTCCATCACCGTGTCACCCTGGTAGGGCGGGTGGCCGGTGGCGGCGTAGACCAGGGTCGCGCCGAGCGAGAAGATGTCGCTCGCGGGCGAGGCCCGGGTGGCGTCCCGCGCCTGCTCGGGCGCCATGTAGGCGGGGGTGCCTGACGCCCCGTGGGTGGCGGTGAGCTCGACCCGCTCGGCCGCCCGGGCGATCCCGAAGTCGATCACCCGCGGCCCGTCCGGTGCCACCAGCACGTTGGACGGCTTGACGTCGCGGTGCAGCAGCCCGGCGGCGTGAATGGACTGCAGTGCCTCGGCGCAGCCGGCCGCCAGCCAGCGCACGGCCGGCACCGGCAGCGGGCCTGAGTGGTGGACCAGGGTGCTCAGCGACGGCGCGGGCACGTAGGCGGTCGCCACCCAGGGCAGGTCGGCGTTGGGGTCAGCCTCGATCACGGCGGCGGTGAACACGCCGCTCACCCGGCTCGCCGCCGCCACCTCGCGGGCGAACCGGGCACGGAAACCGGGCTCCTCGGCCAGCTCGATCCTGATCGTCTTCACCGCGACCAGCCGCCCGGCCGCCGACCGGGCCAGGAATACCTGGCCCATTGCCCCGGCGCCCAGCCGGCCGATGATCGAGTAGGAACCGATCCGGTCGGGATCCCAGCGGCGCAGCGGCTGCACGATCGACTGCGGCATCGTCGGAATGCCTTCCTTCAGGCAAATTATTTCGCCCTAATAATGCCCAATCGAGCCGGTGGCGTCGGGTGAACCGCGCTATTGGCCCGTTACGCCTGGTGACGCAGCCGCGCAACCGTTCGGGATGACCGGACGGGCGCCGGGGAAAGGCGCTAGCGGCGGCCCAGGATGTAGCGGTCGACCGCGTTGGCGAACCCCTCGTCGGCATTGGAGGTAGTGACCCGGCGGGCAGCGTGCTGTACCTCCGGGCTGGCGTTGCCCATCGCGATGCTCAGCCCCGAGTGGGCGAACATCAGCACGTCGTTGGGCATGTCGCCGATGGTGGCGATCGCCTCGGGCGGGATGCCGTACTTGGCCGACAGGGCGCGGGCGACCGCGCCCTTGTTGGCGTCGGGGTGGGTGACGTCGAGGTAGTACGGCTGCGACCGGGCGGCGGCCACGTGGTCGCCGAACTTGTCGTGGGCGGCTTCCGAGGCGCGGGCCACCGCGTCGAGGTCGTCGCTGACCCCCACCAGCTTGGCGACGTCGCTGGTGAGCCCGTCGAGGCTGCTCATCACCTTCGGCTCGAAGCGCACGGTCGACGTTTCCTTGGCCACGTGGGCGCCCTTGGGATCGGGAATGTACCAGTCGGCGCCGCGGTACACCCAGGTGTCCAGGCCGAAGGACTTGTTCAGCTCGGCCACCGGCCGGACCAGTTCCTCGGGAATGGTCCGCTGCTCGATCACCGACATGTCCGGGTTCACCATGCAGCCGCCGTTGAACGCGGCGATCGGGGTGGTCAGGCGGAGCGGCTCGACCAGCATCGACATGCCGAGCGGGGGGCGGCCGCTGGTGACCGCGAACAGCACCCCGGCCTTGCCCAGGCGGCGGACCGCGTCGACCGCCTGGTCGGTGAGCGCCTTGTCCGGCGTGACCAGCGTGCCGTCGACGTCGGCCAGCAGCAGCCTGATGGTGCTATCCACGGATTTCTCCCGCTTCGTCGTCCTGCCCCGGTCTTGCCTGGTGCCACCTAGTGTGCAGCTATACCGGCTCAGGATGTCAGCCGGGTGAACCAGAGGCAGCGGCAAAAGAAAGTGGATGCCTGAGCGTCCCCCGCCGCCCAGGCATCCACTAGCCCACCCCGCGCCGCGGGAACTCCCCGGTTTCCCCGGCGGCTAGGCACTGCTCACGTTAACCGATAGTTACATCGCACACAAGTTAGTTGATAGCAATGTAGTTGTGGCGTAGGTAACACTGTAGGCTGGCGGCAGGCACGGTCCCGGAGGAGGTGCGGTCTGTTGGGCACGGCAGCCGGCGCGGACGGGCAGTGGTCGATGGCGCTTGACGACCAGTTCTGCTTCGCCCTTTACGCCGCCTCCCGGGCGGTCACCAGCCTGTACCGCCCGGTGCTCGACCAGCTCGGGCTGACCTACCCCCAGTACCTGGTGATGCTGGTGCTGTGGGAGCGCGGGCCGGTCCCGGTCAGGGACATCGGCACGGCGCTCAGCCTCGACTACGGCACCCTCACCCCGCTGCTCAAGCGGCTGGAGGCGCACGGCCTGCTGCGCCGGGAGCGCTCGGCCGCCGACGAGCGCTCGGTGCTGATCAGCCTCACCGCCGACGGCGCCGCGCTGCAGCAGCGGGCCCGCGCCGTCCCGCCGTTCGCGGCCGGCGCGATGGGCCTCCGCCGGGCCGAGTACGACCAGCTCCGCGTCCTGCTGCGGCGGCTGACCGACAACATCGCCGCCGCCCCGCCGCCCCCCGACCTGCCCGGCTGAGCCCGGAGCGCCTCCGGCGCGGTTACGCCGGGGCTTCGACTGGCAGGCCCAGCGCGCGGGCGCTGTCGCTCAGGCGCTTGTCGTAGCAGACGAACGCGGTCAGCTCGGTGCGCAGCCGCCCGCCACCTGGCCCGGAGCGCGCCCGCGGGCCGGTAGCGCCGCCGTTACGGATGGAGCCGGCGGAACCGGGAAGTCTATGTTCGGTTCGCCAGTTCTGCGGCCGGTGCATTCGGTAGGGTTCGTTATGAGGAGATTCAGAACTTGGAGGATGACATGGAAGAGTTCGAGGGCGAAATTCAGACAAACCCGGGGGTGAATCTGACGAAACTATCTGAAGACTGCCAGCCGGCCGATCCTTTGGCGCCTTACCAGGCGCGGATACGCAAATGGGTATCGGACTATCTCGTCGCCCCGCATCCCGATCTGGGACGAGACGGGCCGGTCTGCCCGTTCTCGGCCGCATCGGTTAATAAAGAGATATTTTGGGTCGGATGCGTAAACAGGCCGGACCTGACGGCGGACGAAATCGAAGAAGTTGCGGCCGGGGTCATACCAGTGTTTCACAGCCTGCAGCCAGCGGACGGACCGGGCGCTGCGCTGAAGTCCATCCTTGTCCTCTTTCCCGGGGTAACCGACTACAGCATTATTGATGAGGCTCAGCGGCGCCTTAAAGAGAAGTCGATTCCAACCGGGCTGATGATCGGTCAATTTTATCCGGGATGCGAAGAGCCGGGAATCAGGAATCCGGGGTTCAGGCCCTTGCAGGCCCCTATCCCGCTTCTCGCCATCCGTCATATGGTCAGCAGCGATTTCCCGTTTCTCGCGCCGAAGACGCAGTGGGTAGAAGAGTATCTAAGGAAATTTGCCCCGTCCGTTCCGCCGTCAGTGCGCACCGCGATCGCGGCGCGGTTTAGCTGAGATGCGCTCGGTCGAAAAACTTCATGTAAATGTGCGAGCCGCGATAAGCGGGCTGGATGTTAAGTACAAGGTTTACGACCACGCCGACTTCGCGGCCGAGATCAGCAGCCCGGCCGACTTCGCGGCTGCCCTCGGCTACCCGGTCGAGCGCATCGCCAAGACGCTTTTCCTGTGCAGTCAGGACAGGCGGGTCTACGCGGCCGCGGTCTGCCCGGCCAGCCGGCGGCTGGACTTCAAGTCGGCCGCGGGCGCGGTCGGGGTGAAGCGGGTCCAGGCCGCCTCGGCGGAGGACCTCCAGGCCAGAACGGGGTACCCCGGCAACGGGGTCTCCCCGCTCGGCTTGGCCGGCGGTATCGCGGTGGTCGTGGACAGCCTGCTCCTTGACTACCCGACCGTGCTGATCGGAGGCGGCGCGGCCGCGGTTGAGATTGAGATCTCACCGTCGGATCTTGTGCAGATCTCCGGGGCAGAGGTGAAGAGCATCACCACAGGAGAAAATCGTGCAGCGCTTCAATGACGCACCCGATTCGGGTCAGCGGACGCGAACGGCCAGCCGGGCTGAGGTACCTGAGTGCTGGTCGAGCGTCATTCAGGACATTTTCGATCTGATGTCAACGAGGCCCGACGCGACCGCGGTGACGGACGGGGACCTTGAATGGTCCTATGCCACTCTCCGCGCTCGGTCGGACGCGGTTGCGCGGCTACTGGCCGACCGCGGAGTCGCTCGCGGCAGCGTCGTCGGAATGCACCTTCCGCGCTGCGCTGACGCGATTGCGGTCATGCTCGGCATCATGGCTTACGGGTGCGTCTACCTTCCCCTTGATCCGTCGTACCCGGCTGCTCGCCTGCTGTTCATGCTGGACCAGGCGGGCGTGGCGGCAGTGATATCGAACGACAGTGACGGCGCCGAGTTCGGGTCGCGGCACCAGTGGATCGCATTGCCCGGGTCGCCGCTGCCCGGGCCGCGGGCGCAGCCGCCGACGCTGCCGGGTGACCTCGGCCTGCGGCCGGAAGACCACGCGTACATCCTTTTCACGTCGGGCTCGACCGGGCAGCCGAAGGGCGTCATGGTCACCCACCGGAATATCTCGCTGATGAATGAGTGGTCGGCGCGTTTTCTCGGGATTACCGAGGACGATTCGAGCGCCACCTCCTGTTCACTCAGCTTTGACGCGTCGTTTCATGAGGTGCTGCTGCCGCTGTCGGCCGGCGGCACGGTCCACGTGATCCCGCACGCGCTGGCGCTGGGGCAGCTCACCCGGCCGGTGTCGCTCACCGCCACCACCCCCACGGTGGCCAGCGAGCTGCTCCGGGCCGGCCAGCTGCCGCCGCTGCGGGTGCTGATCGTCGGCGGCGAGGCGCTGATCCCGGACGTGGCCGACCGCCTGCTGGCGGCCGGCCGGGTCGGGCGGCTGCTGAACGGCTACGGGCCGACCGAGTGCACCGTCTGCGTCAGCATGGCGGAAGTGACCGTCCCGGTCCCGGAGGTCATCCCGATCGGGCACCCGGTCCCGGGGACGGAGATCCTCATCCTCGGCCCGGACGGGCAGCGGCGGCCGGACGGTGAGCGCGGCGAGATCTGCGTCTTCGGCGGGCAGGTGACCGACGGCTACGTCAACGACCCGGCCGGGACGGCCGAGCGCTTCCTCATCGGCCAGGAGGAGGCGGCGGGCGGCCGGCGCTACTACCGCACCGGCGACCTGGGGTACCGCGGCGACGACGGGTCGGTCTACTTCGCCGGCCGGGCTGACCGCCAGGTGAAGCTCAACGGCATCCGGATCGAGCTGGGCGAGATAGACGCCGCCCTCCGGTCCCACCCGCAGGTCGCCGAGGCGGCCACGGTCGTCCAGGACGGGGCCAGGGCGGTCGCCTACGTCGTCCCGGCCACCGCGGGCGCCGACGTCGACCTGGCCGGGCTGCGCGACTTCCTGGCCGATCACCTGCCGCGGTTCATGATCCCGGCCGGCCTGGTAGTGCTGGCCGAGCTGCCCAAGACGGTCAACGGCAAGCTGGACACGGCCGCGCTGCCGGAGTGGTCACCGGGCCGGCCCGCGGGCCAGCTCGCGCCGCTGGATGAGCTGGACGAGGTCACCGCCCGGGTGATCGAGATCGTCGCCGCCGTGACCGGGTTCGGCGGCCAGGTCAGCCCGGCCGACGACTTCATCAGCGACCTGGGCGGCACGTCGCTCGGCGTGGTGCAGGTGCTGACGGAGCTCCAGCGGTACTGCGGCCGCCGGCTGCGCCTCAACGACGCCCTGGCCGACACCTCGGTGGCCGGCCTGGCCAGCCTGCTGCGGGCGGAGGCGGCGGCCCCGGCGGCCGACTTCGCGTTCAACCCCGACGGCGGCGCCCCGCCGCTGTTCCTGGTCCACTCCTACCTGGGCAGCATGCTTGGCCTGCGGCGGCTGGCCGAGCTGCTGCCGCCGGGCCAGCCCGCGTACGGCCTCTACGTGCACGACGACACGTGGTCCGGTGACCAGCTCACGATCTCCGAGATGGCCGCCAGCGCGCTGAGCCGGATCCGTGCGATCCAGCCCGACGGCCAGGCCGGGGTGGTGCTGGCCGGGCACTCGGCCGGCGGGCTGATCGTGCTGGAAGTGGCCCGGCAGATGCTGGCGGCCGGCGACGCCGAGCCGCGGGTGCTGCTGATGGACACCAGCCGGCCGTACACCCCGCTTGATCACTACTGGGGTGAGGCGGTGCTGTACTACTGCGGCGAGGCGCCACCGCGCTGGCGCGAGCTTCCCGGCATCGCCGCCAGGGTACTGCTGTCGGCGGTCACCAAGCCGTTCCGCCGCGGCGGAACGGCCGCCCTGCCGCCGCAGGCTGATGACCTGATGACGCTGAACGCCCGCAGCCTGCGGTCCGTCGTCGCGGCCGAGAAGGCCTACCGGGTCCGCCCGTACCCAGGGCGGATCACCCTCATGCGCACCTGGCAGGGGCGCCTGATGGCGCTGGGCAGCCGGTCCCTGGGCTGGTCGTCGGTCACCGCGGGACCAACGGACGTCATCGACGTGCCGGGCGCGCACATCAGCATGCTGCACCCGCCGCACGTCCAGGCGGTGGCGGAGCGGCTGGCGACCTGGCTGTCAGGCGGTGACCAGCCGGTCAGCTAGTCCGGTCGCGGATGTGGGCCGGGACCGGCAGTTCCGGCCGGAGCTGCGGGTCCGGCACCGGCTGGCCGAAGGTGACGGAAATCGGCAGCACGCCCGCCCACACGTCGAGCCCGAGGTCCTCGGGCGGGTCGGCCGGCATCCCGGCCCGCACCTTGACCGATGCCTCGGCCAGCGGCAGCGACAGCACCGCGGTGGCCGCCAGCTCCTTGCCGGTGGGCTGCCGGGCGGCCGCCCACCGGCCGGGGATCAGGTGGTCGGTGATGAGCCGAGCGCCTGCCAGCGCTCGTCTTCGTCCTCGACCACCGTCGCGGTGCCGAAGACGACCGCGCTGCGGTAGTTGACCGAGTGACTGAACACCGACCGGGCGGCCACCAGGCCGTCCAGGTGGGTGACGGTGACGCAGACCCGCTGCCCGGCCGCCGCCCGGAACGCCCCGTTGGCCGACGACCCGTGCAGGTAGAGGGTGTCGCCGTCGCGGCCGTAGGCGGTGGGCAGCACGACCGGGGCACCGTCGGCGACCACCCCGAGGTGGCAGACCAGGCCGGCGTCGAGCACCGCGTAGAGCGCGGCCCGGTCGGCCTGCCCGCGCTCGCGGTGCCTGCGCAGGGTGGTGCGCTCGGTACTGGACAACGGGGGGCCGGACAACGGGGTGGTTTCGGTGCTCATGATCCCGTAGCCTAGGCGGGAAGTGGACTGGTGCAAATAGCCAATCGTAGGGTGAATTCTTGATGACCACTTTGCCGTCCGGCCTGCCGGTGGTAGTGGACCGCGGGGCCGTGACGCCGCTCGCCGCGCAGATATCGGCGCAGCTCCAGGCGGCGGTGGCGGGCGGCGCGCTGCGCGCGGGCGACCGGCTGCCGTCCAGCCGCGACCTGGCGGTCACCCTCGGCGTCAGCCGGACCGTGGTGACCAACGCCTACGCCCGGCTGTTCGCGGAGGGCTGGCTCGAGGGCCGTCACGGCTCCGGCACTTACGTCGCCGACGTCACGCCGGTTCCCGCGGGCGGGCCGCCCCCCGAACACCGCTATCCCGAACGGGATCGGGTTGCACCGGCCCGGCCCGCCCCGGTTCCCGCGGGCCCGCCGGCCACCGCGGCGGGCCTCATCGACCTGCAGCCAGGCATCTCCTGGGCGGAGGGGATCGACGCCGCCGCCTGGCGCCGGGCCTGGCGGGCGGCGGGCGCCCACCTGCCGTCCCGCGGTGCCCGACCCGCACGGCCTGCCGGAGCTGCGCGAAGAGATCGCCGCCTACCTGCGCCGGTCCCGCGGCCTGGTCGTGTCGCCCGCGCAGGTGCTGGTCACCCAGGGCGTGTCGAGCGGGTTCGCCCTGCTGGCGGACGCGCTGCTGGCACCGGGCGACGCGGCCGGGGTGGAGGAGCCGGGCTACCCGACCGCCCGCGAGGTGCTGCGCCGGGCCGGCGCCCGGGTGGTGCCGTGCCGGGTGGACGCGCACGGCATCGTCCCCGAGGAGCTGCCGGGCGGCCTGCGGCTGCTGTACACCTCGCCCGCCCACCAGTACCCGCTCGGCGGCCGCCTGCCGGTGAGCCGCAGGCAGGCGCTGGTCGCCTGGGCCCGGGCGACCGGGGCGCTGGTGGTGGAGGACGACTACGACAGCGAGTTCCGCTACGACGTGGGGCCGCTGCCCGCCCTGCACAGCATGGCCCCGGACGTCATCGTCTACCTGGGCACCGCGTCCAAGGTGCTCGCGACCGCGTTCGGCGCGGGCTGGCTGGTCGCGCCGCCTGCGCTGGTGGAGCGGCTGGCGGCGCTGCGCCCCCGGCTCGGCGCCCGCATCCCGGAGCCGGTGCAGCACGCGGTGCTGGCGCTGCTGCGCTCGGGCGACCTGGAGCGGCACGTCCGCCGGATGCGCCTGGAGTACGCCCGCCGCCGCGCCGCCCTGGTTGACGGCCTGGCCGGGCCGGCCGGGTCGGCCTGGCCCGGCCGTGGGGGAGCGGGTCCCGTTCCGGCTGCTGGGCGACACGGCCGGCCTGCACGTGGTGCTGCAGCTGCCGGACGGCTACCCGGCCGGGAGCCTGGTCGGCGGCGGCCGCCGCCCGCGGCGTCCGGGTCTACCCGCTTGACCGCTACTACGCCGGCCCGCCCACGATGAGCGGGCTCATCCTCGGCTACGGAACCGCCACCCAGGCCCAGCTCGGCCGGGCCGCCGCCGCACTGGCGGCACTGGTCGCCCGGGTGCCGGATGGACGGCCGCTGACCGGGTAGGCGCGTACCGTCACCGCTGGCTGACGGGAGGACCGGGCATGATCGCGAGGGTCTGGCGCGGTGCGGTCCGTGCCGCCGACGCCGCCGAGTACGTGGCCTACGTGGAGCGGACCGGCATCGAGGGCTACCTGCGCACGCCCGGCAACCGGGGCGCCTGGCTGCTGTGGCGGGCCGACGGCGACCGGGCCGAGGTCATCACGATGAGCCTGTGGGAGTCCCGCGAGGCGATCGAGGGCTTCGCCGGCCAGGACATCGACCAGGCGGTCTTCTACCCCGAGGACGACCGCTACCTCATCGAGCGGGACCTCACCGTCACCCACTACGAGGCCGCGGGCGCCGACTAGCCCGGCCGGGCGCTCGCCGTTGGCCCGGCGGGCCGCGTCACTTGCTCGGCCCGGTGAAGGCGACGGTGACGCCGACGCCGATCATCGCCAGGCCGCCCGCGCCGCCGACCAGCGCGTAGCGGCGCGGCGAGCGGGCGAACCAGGACCGGACGCCGCTGGCGGCCAGGCCCCAGGCGCTGTCGCAGGCCAGCCCCATGACGACCGAGATCGCGGCCAGTAGCAGCATCTGGGCGGGCACCGCGCCCGCGGCCCGGTTGACGAACTGGGGCAGGATCGCGCCGAACAGGATGTACGCCTTGGGGTTGGTGACGCCGACGATCACCCCGTCCCGCAGCGCCCGCCAGCTTCCGGCCGGGCTGCCCGCGGGCGAGGCGATGGCTGCCTCGAGCGAGTTCCGGTGCCGGAATGCCTGGACGCCGATGAAGATCAGGTAGAGCGCCCCGACGACCTTGACGACGGTGAACACCTGCTCAGAACGCTGCAGCAGCGCGCCAAGGCCGACCGCCACGCACGCCGCCACCAGGTAGTTCCCCGCCGCGTGGCCGGCCGCGGTGGCGACCGCGGTCCGCCGCCCGTGCGACAGCGCCCGCCCGATCACGAACAGCACCCCGGGGCCGGGGATGACGATGATGACAAGCGACGCGACCGTGAAGCCGACGAGCTGCCCGGACGAGATCATGCTGCCATTCAAGCGCCGGGCAGGCCGGGGCGCTAGCTGCCCCGCATGGTTGGCGCTCTGGGCCGCCTATGACCGGCCTGATCCTCCAACCATCGTTGCCGGCCGCTGCAGCCGAGCCGCGATCAGAGCTCGATGCGGGAGCCCATGATGACGGTGCGCTCGCGGGGGAGCCGGAAGTACTCGGCCGCGTCGGCGGTCAGCCGGGTGGTGGCGATGAACAGGCGCTTGCGCCAGCGGCTGAGGCCGGGGGTGCTGCCCTTGACGACCTCGATGGTGGACAGGAAGTAGGAGACCTGCTCGGTGTCGAGCGGCCCCTCGTAGCAGGCCTCGCGGATGAGCGGCAGCAGCGCGGGGACGTTGGGCGGGTCCATGTAGCCGACCCGCACGGTGACGTGGTAGATCCGGTCGTCGCTGTAGCCGAGGTCGTCGACCTCGAGGCGGCTGGCCGGGTCGGCGTGCGGCTTCGGCAGCGTCTCGATCGCCAGGATGATCACGTGGTCGTGCAGCACGTGGTTGTGCTCGACGTTGGCGCGCAGCGCCAGCGGGGTGGTGTCGTTGCCCCGGTTGAGGAAGATCGCGGTGCCCGGGACCCGGGGCAGCGGCGGCTTCTTGACGTGCAGCTGGTGGATGAAGTCGCGCAGCGACCCCTCGTCGCGCTCGCGCGCCCGGGTGACCAGGGCGCGGCCCTTCTGCCAGGTGGTCAGGACGGCGAACACCAGGATGCCGATGGCGAGCGGCAGCCACGCCCCGTGCGGCAGCTTGGTCAGGTTGGCGGACAGGAACAGCAGGTCGACCAGCAGCAGCAGGCCGGCCCCGGGGAGCACCAGCCACAGCGGCTTGCGCCACTGGCTGCGCGCTATGTAGAAGAACAGCAGCGTGGAGATGGAGATGGTGCCGGTCACCGCGACGCCGTAGGCGTAGGCCAGCGCGGTGGAGGTGCGGAAGGTGAAGACCAGCGCGAGCACCGCGACCAGCAGCGCGCAGTTGATCCAGGGCACGTAGATCTGGCCGGCCTGATCCTCGGACGTGTGCTCGATCCGCAGCCGCGGCAGGTAGCCGATCTGGGCCGCCTGCTGGGTGACCGAGAACGCGCCCGAGATGACCGCCTGCGAGGCGATCACGGTGGCGGCGGTGGCCAGGATCACCATCGGGACCCGCGCCCAGCCGGAGATCAGCAGGAAGAAGGGGTTGCTGACCTTGGCCGGGTCGGACAGCACCAGCGCGCCCTGTCCCATGTAGTTGAGGATGCAGGCCGGGAACACCACGAACAGCCAGGACCGGGTGACCGGCCCGCGGCCGAAGTGCCCCATGTCGGCGTACAGCGCCTCGGCCCCGGTCACCGCCAGCACCACCGCCGCGAGCGAGAAGAACGCGGTGCTGAAGTGCCCGAACAGGAAGCTGGCGGCGTAGGTGGGGGACAGCGCCTTGAGGATCGACGGGTTGCCGACGATGCCGTGCACGCCCCAGGCGCCGATCACCAGGAACCACACCACCATCACCGGGCCGAACAGCCGCCCGACCACCTCGGTGCCGAACCGCTGCAGCAGGAACAGGCCGATGATGATCACCGCGGTGACCGGCAGCACGATGGCGCCCAGCGACGGCGCCGCCACCTGCGCGCCCTCGATCGCGGAGAGCACCGAGATGGCGGGGGTGATCATGCTGTCGCCGAAGAACAGCGACGCGCCGAACACCCCGAGTACCGCCAGCACCAGCGCGACCCGGCGCCTGCTGGGCGCACCGCGGCGGCGGATCAGGGTGATCAGCGCCATGATGCCGCCCTCGCCGTCGTTGTCGGCGCGCATCACCAGCAGCACGTAGGTGACCATCACGATGGTCACCACCGACCAGAAGATCAGCGAGATGATGCCGTACACGTGCTCGGTCGTCACCGAGACCCGGTGCGGGTCGGACGGGCTGAAAACCGTCTGCACGGTATAGAGCGGGCTGGTGCCGATGTCGCCGAACACGACCCCGAGCGCGCCGAGCTCCAGTGCACCCCGCGCGGTTCCGCGGCTCATCTGCCTCCCTGTACGGCTGGTACCGCCATGCTCAGAACCCTACTGGGGTGACCGGCAGCGGCCCTCAGGAGGTTCCCGTAACCGGGGGACGGTAACCGGGTCCGGCCGGCCGGGCTATCTTCCCGCGGTCAGGGCGGGGGGCCGCCGGTGCTCGAGTCGTCGCCGGAGGTGGGCGGCGCCGGGGGTGGCGTAGATCTCGGCCTCGCGCCCGGGGTCGCGACGGCGCTCGGCCAGGTGCAGCCGGTCCACGCAGGCCAGCACCGCCAGCGACCCGGCCAGCCAGATCGCGAGGACCAGCAGCGGGTGCCCCAGGTCGGTGTCGGGGAGGTAGACGACGTGGCGCGCGGCCGACACGATCGCACCGTCCGGCAGCCACGGCGCGATCTGGCGGAAGCCGTCGGGCAGGAACGCGAACGGCACCGTCCCGCCGGACACCGCGTTGCCGATGAAGACGAAGGCGAGCGCGGCCAGCCCGGTGCCCGGCAGCCCGGTCACCGCCTGGCAGGCGGTGACGAAGGCGACGAAGGTGAACGAGCCGAGGAAGCCGACGCCGATCAGCGCGGCGGTCGCCCCGGTCAGCGCGCCGAAGACGGCGTCCAGCGCGAGCACCCCCGCGCCCGCGGCGAGCAGGGCGAAGGTGACCGCGGCGGCGACCCGCCACCACAGCCGGAACCGCCGCCCGGCCAGGAACAGCCCGATGCCCCCGATCACGCTGGGCACCAGCAGGCCGAGCTCGAAGACGAAGACCGACAGCCCCGAGCGGTCACTGGCGGGCAGCGGCGCGACGTCGAGCGGGCGGGCCTCGCGGTGCAGGGCGGACGCGGCGGCGGTGAAGGCGGCGTTGACCGCTTGCTGCTGGCTCGCCCCGGCCGCGCCGGCCGTCACGATCGTCAGCGGCCCGGCCGGGCCCGCCAGCAGGCCGCCGGCCGCTGACTGGGCGCGCACGCTGTCCGTCACCGCACGCGGTGACGGCGCCGGCACGACGGTGAAGCCGCCCGGCGCGGCCCGGGCGAGCCCGGCCTCCAGCTGCCGTTCAAGCGCGGCCGGAGCGGCGACCGCGATCCGGACGCCGTGCGGGGCGGGATCGTGGTCGGCGAAGCCGAACGACAGCGTCAGGATGAAGGCGGCCAGGGCGGCCGCGGCGGCCACCGCGAACAGGCGGCGGGGGGACGGCGGCCGGGGCGGCCGCGGGATCTCGTGCACGGGAATTCTCCCAGGGCTGGTCCGCCCGGCCACTAATGACCAAGCGGTTACTAACGACGCTACCACGCCCCGGCACTAATGACCACTTGTACACTTAGCGGCATGGAAGACGGACCGCAGCACGAGCCGGGCCGTTCGGCGCCCCGGCGCCGCCGGGACCCGGAGGCGTCACAGGCAGCGATCCTCGAAGCGGCCCGGGAGGTGTTCACCGAGCGCGGTTACGCGCGCGCCACCATCCGCGAGATCGCCCGCCGGGCCGGCGTCACCCACGGACTGGTGATGCGGCACTTCGGCAGCAAGGAACAGCTCCTGCTCAAGGCGCTGCCGGGGCCGCGGGCCATCGCCGGCGCCGTCCCCGGCGACGTGGGCACGCTGGCGGAACGGGTCGCGGCCGCGTTCGTGGCGGAGACGGAGGCCGCGGGCAGCGGCGAGCACGCCGGGGTCGCCCTGATCCGCAGCGCGGCCTCGGGCGAGCAGGTGGCGATGCCGCTCTACGCCGCCCTGCAGCAGGAGGTGGTCACGGCCTTCCGCCAGGTACTCGGCCCCGGCTCGGAGGTGTACGCCGGACTGCTCGGCGCGCTCTTCATCGGCGTGCTGTTCGGCCGCTACGTCGCCCGGGCCGGCATCCTGGCTGAGCTCACGCCGGAAGAGCTCGAGCGCTACCTGGTGCCGGCCATCCGCGCGCTGCTCGCGCCGGCCACCGGGCCCGGTAGTGGCGCTGACGGTAGCACTCGGTTAGATTTACCGCGAAGCGGACCAGCAACGGGGCCGCCGCGGGGACTGGAGGGCTGACCGTGCGTGACGACGACACGTCGAAGGTGCAGCCCGCGCGGATGTACGACTTCCTGCTCGGCGGCAAGAACCACTTCGAGTCCGACCGGCAGGCCATATCCGACAGCCTGTACTCGCTGCCGAACGCGCGCACCGGGGTGCGGGAGAACCGGGCGTTCCTCGGCCGGGCGGTGCGCTACCTGGCGGCCGAGGCGGGCGTCCGGCAGTTCCTCGACATCGGGGCGGGGCTGCCGGCCGAGGACAGCGTGCACGCGGTGGCCCAGTCGCTCGCGCCGGACAGCCGGGTCGTCTACGTGGACAATGACCCGGCGGTGATCGTGCATGCCCGGGCCGAGCTGACCAGTCACCCGGACGGCCGGGTGGCGTACCTCCAGGCCGACCTGCGTGACCCGGAAGCGATCCTGCGTGACCCGGCCGTGCGCGAGACGCTCGTCTTCACCCGCCCGGTCGCCCTGCTGCTGGTGGCGGTGCTCGACTTCATCCTCGACGAGGACGACCCGGCCAAGATCGTGGCCACGCTGCTCGACGCGCTGCCGCCGGGGAGCTACCTGGTCGTCTCGCAGACGACCCCGGACTTCACCGACCCGCAGGTGGTGGCGGACGGGGCGGCCAAGCGGGAGAAGATGGGCCTGCGGTTCCAGCCCAGGACCGCCGAGGAACTGGCCGACGTCGCGCTCGCCCACGTTGAGCTGATCCCGCCCGGGCTGGTGCCGGTCTCGGAGTGGCGGCCGGAGGACGCGAGCGTCCCGCGCCCGCTGCCCGCCGAGGTCGCCTTCTACGGCGTGGTAGGCAGGAAGCCGGCCGCCTGCGGCGGCCGCGGGTGAGGTGCGGCCGGCGCGGCCGGCGCTGACGGCGCCGGCCACGGGGGCTTAGCAGTGGCGCTGACGGTAGCACTCGGTTAAATTAGCCGCGAAGCGGACTGGTAACGGGGCCGCCGCGGGACTGGAGGGCCGGCCGGTGCGTGACGACGACACAGCGAAGGCACACCACGCGCGGATGTACGACTTCCTGCTCGGCGGCAAGAACCACTTCGAGCCTGACCGGCAGGCCATTTCCGACCTGCTGTACCCGCTGCCGAACCCGCGGACCGGGGTGCGGGAGAACCGGGCGTTCCTCGGCCGGGCGGTGCGCTACCTGGCGGCCGAGGCGGGCATCCGGCAGTTCCTCGACATCGGGGCGGGCATGCCGGCCGAGGGCAGCGTGCACGAGATCGCCCAGTCGGTCGCGCCGGACAGCCGGGTCGTCTACGTGGACAACGACCCGGCGGTGATCGCGCACGCCCGGGCCGAGCTGACCAGCCACCCGGGTGGCCAGGTGGCGTACCTGCAGGCCGACCTGAACGACCCGGAGGCGATCCTGCGCGCGCCGGAAGTGCGCTCGACGCTTGCCTTCACCCGCCCGGTCGCCCTGTTGCTGGTGGCGGTGCTCGACTACATCCTCGACGAGGACGGCCCGGCCGAGATCGTCGCCACGCTGCTCGACGCGCTGCCGCCGGGGAGCTACCTGGTCGTCTCGTCGGTGACCGGCGACTTCAATGACCCGCAGGTGGTGGCGGACGGGGCGGCGGCAATGGAGAAGGCGGGCATGCGGCGCCAGAGCCGCAGCGCCGAGGAGTTCGCCGACATCGCCCTCACCCGGGTTGAGCTGATACCGCCCGGCCTGGTGCCGGTCTCGGAGTGGCGGCCGGAGGACGTGACCGCCCCGCGCCCGCTGCCCGCCGAGGTCGCCTTCTACGGCGCGGTAGGCAGGAAGCCGGCCGCCTGCGGCGGCCGCCGGTAGCCGCTACCGGGCGGTGACCGCGGCCGCCCGGTCGATCATGGCGGACAGCCCCCGGTCGAGGCGGGTAGCACGCTGGAACGCCGCCCCGTTGCCGCGGGCGAGTAGCGCGTCGAGCAGCGCGCGGACCGTGTCGGTGTCGCCCGCCTCGTCGAGCGCGTCCCTGACGTGGCCGAACAGTTCCTCGGCGGCGGCCACGGCGGGCCCCGGGCGGCCGCTGAGCGGGCTGAGGAGCACGTCGGCCAGGCCGGACCGGCTGGCCCGCCACGAGGCCAGCCGCAGCATCTCGATGCGCGCGCCAGGGACGACCGCGCCGTCTCGCCAGCGGCGGGCCTCCGTTTCCACCAGCCCCCGGGTCAGCGCCGCGATCAGCGCCGCGTCGTCGGCGTAGAGGCACACGTCAGCGATGCGCACCTCGATCGTCGGGTAGTGCTCGGACAGCCGCGCGTCGAAGTACACCATGCCGGAGTCGAGCAGCGTGCCGCTGCCGACCATCTGCCGCACGGTCGCCTGGTAGGCCTCGGCGGTGCCGAAGGCATCGGTCGGCCCGGCGGTCGGCCAGCGGCCCCAGGCCTGGTAGCGGAAGCTCGCGTAACCGCTGTCCAGCCCCTGCCAGAACGGCGAGTTGGCGCTCAGCGCCAGCAGCACCGGCAGCCACGGGCGGATCCGGTCGAGCACCGCGACCCCCTCCTCGGGCGAGGAGACGCCGACGTGCACGTGGCAGCCGCAGGTGAGCTGCTCGTGGGCGGTGATGCCGAACGCGCGCGCCATCCGCAGGTAGCGGCCCTTGCGCACCAGCTCCGGCTCGACCGGGACCGGCGACGTGGCCAGCGCGGCCACCCGGGCACCCGCCCGGGCCGCCGCGGCCGCCGCCAGGGACCGGCCCCGGCCTAGCTCGCCGCGCAGCTCGCCGAGGTCGTCGCAGGTCCTGGTGTTGGTTTCGAGCTGCTGCTGCTGCAACTCGTAGTCGAGTTCCTGGTCGGCTCCCGGCTCGGCCGGCTCGAGCGCCGACCCGGCGACCGCCAGCGGGACCCCGGTTCCCGGCTCCACCAGCAGTAGCTCTTCTTCCACGCCCATCGTCCGTTTCGTCACGGTGGCTCAGGTTCCCGCCGATTGCCGCCTCATTCCTGCGCGCTAGGGTTCGGGATTCCTGCGCGCTAGGGTTCGGGCATGAAGAACGTGAGCGGGGCCGGCGTGGTGGTCACCGGCGCCGGCAGCGGGATCGGCCGGGCGATCGCGCTGCGGCTCGCCGCCGACGGTGCCCGGGTGGTGGTCAACGACCTGGACGCCGCGGCCGCCGCGGCGGTGGCGGCCGAGGCCGGCGGCTACGCGCTCCCCGGTGACGTCGGTACCGGGCCCGGGGTCGCCGAGCTGGTGGAGGCGGCGGCCGGGCTGCTGGGCGGGATCGACGTCTACTGCTCGAACGCCGGGACGGTGGCGGGCGCCGGGCCGGAGGCGCCGGACGACCAGTGGCAGCGCGCCTGGGAGGTCAACACCATGGCCCATGTCCGCGCCGCCCGCGCGCTGCTGCCGGGCTGGCTGGACCGCGGCGCGGGCACGTTCGTGGTCACCGCGTCGGCCGCGGGCCTGCTGACCATGCTCGGCGCGGCCCCGTACTCGGCGACCAAGCACGCGGCGGTGGGGTTCGCCGAATGGCTGGCGGCGACGTACGCGCACCGCGGCCTGACCGTGCACTGCATCTGCCCGCAGGGGGTGCGCACCCGGATGCTGGCCGGCTCCGGCCCGGCCGGGGACGTGGTCCTCGCGGGCGCCGCGATCGAGCCCGAGCAGGTGGCCGACGCGCTGGCGGCGGCCATGGGCGACGGCCGGTTCCTGGTCCTGCCGCATCCCGAGGTCCACGACTACTACGTGCAGCGCGCCACCGATACCGGCCGGTGGCTGCGCGGCATGTCGCGGCTGCAGCAGCGGGTCGAGTCGGCGGGCGGGGAGGCCTGACATCCAACCGACCGCGTGGGTGGTGGCGGGCCCGCCGGGGGCGGGCAAGAGCACGGTCGCCCGGCTGCTGCTGGCCCGGCTTGACCCGGTGCCCGCGCTGCTTGACAAGGACACCATGTACGGCTCGTTCGTGGCCGCGGCGCTGGCGGCGGCGGGCAAGCCGCCCGGGGAGCGCGAGGGCCCGTGGTACGACGAGCACGTCAAGCCGCACGAGTACGCGGGGATGGCGGCGACCGCCCGGGAGATCCGCCGCTACGGCTGCCCGGTGCTGCTGTCCGGGCCGTTCACCCGGCAGGTCCATGAGGCGGACGGGTGGCGGTCCTGGGTGGCCGGCCTGGGGGGCGAGCCGGTGCGGCTGGTGTGGGTCAGGTCGGACGCGGCTACCCTGCACGCCCGGCTGACCGCCCGCGGCTCCGGCCGCGACGGCGGCAAGCTGGCGGACTTCGCCGCGTTCACCGCCCGGATCCGGGCCGGGGAGCTGCCCGCGGCGCCGCACGCGGTGATCGACAACCGGCTCAGCGCGGCCGAGCCGCTCGCCGTTCAGGTAGACGCGCTGCTGGCCACGGCTGAGCCCGGGTAACCGCTAGCGGACCGCCTGCGCCGCCCGGGCGGCGGCCAGCGCGGTCACTCCCGCCATCCACAGGTCGAGCCCGAACTGGTAGTGGGTCTCCGGGTCGTCGCAGTCGGTCATCGGGGCGGCGCACTCGACCAGCCGGGGGTACTTACCCGACGGCAGGGTGGCCAGCGTGACCTGCTTCTGGCGCTGCAGCTCGACCCGCTCGTCCTCGTCCAGCGCCTCGATGCCGGGCTCGCTCATCACCAGCATGATGCCGGTCCACAGGGCCGAGCGGGCGACCGCGCTCGCGTCGGCCGGGCTGAACCCGGCCGAGCGCAGCACGTCCAGGGTGGTCTCGACCGCCGCCTGCGCGTGCTCGCCCTTCATCTTCTCGGCCTTGGCCAGCAGCTGGGGTGCGGCCGGGTGCGCCCGCAGCACCGCCAGGAACGAGCCGATCAGCCCGCGCAGCTGCGCTGGCCAGGGCGCCGCGGGGTCGACGGTGATGTCGATCTCGCTCCACACCCGCTCGGTAAGGGCCGCGAGCAGCTCGTCCTTGCCGCGGAAGTGCCAGTACAGCGCCATCGGGGTGACCCCGAGCTCGGTCGCCAGCTTGCGGATCGTCAGCGCTTCCAGGCCAAGCCCGTCGGCCAGCGCGAGCGCCCGCTCGGTCACCGCCGCCCGGTTCAGCCGGGTGCGCTCACCGTCTTCGTCGCGCGGTGCTGTCTGCCTTGAAGAGCTCACTTGACAACTATACGTCGTACAGGGCAGCATCGGCAATGAGCACCTTTACAGCGTATATGAACGTCATACAGGTACGGCCTACAGGTACGCCGTACAAGAACCGCAGGGAAGGACCGGAACCATGCCAGGACGCGCACGGTGGTGGGCGCTGACGGCGGTCAGCCTCGCCACGCTGATGAGCTATCTCGACAACAACGTGATCAACGTCGCGCTGCCGACCATCCAGCACAGCCTGCACCTGTCGGTCAGCGGGCTCGAGTGGATCGTCAGCAGCTACCTGCTCGTGCTGGGCGGGCTGCTGCTGGTCGGCGGCCGGATCGCCGACGTGTACGGCCGCCGCCGGATGTTCCTGGCCGGCCTGGCCGTCTTCACCCTCTCCTCGCTGGCGGCCGGCCTGGCCGGCAGCGGCGGGGTGCTGATCGCCGCCCGCGCGGTGCAGGGCCTCGGCGCGGCGCTGCTGATGCCGACCACGCTGGCGATCATCGCCGCGACGTTCACCAGCACCCGCGAGCGCACCGCCGCCATCGGCATCTGGGGCGCGGTCGGCGCGCTCGGGCCTGGCCATCGGCCCGGCCGTCGGCGGCGTCATCAGCCAGCACCTGCACTGGGGCTGGATCTTCCTCATCAACGTGCCGCTCGGGGTGATCACCGCCGCGATCGCGATCCCGTCGGTGGCCGAGTCGCACGGCCGGGCCGAGAACGGCACCAGCCTGGACTTCCCCGGCCTGGTCAGCTCGGCGCTGGCGCTGTTCGCGCTCACCTACGCCCTGATCGAGGGCGGCGACCGGGGCTGGACCTCGGCCCCGATCATCGCCTCGTTCGCGGTGGCCCTGGTCGCCGCCGCCGCCTTCCTGGTGATCGAGTCGCGCAGCGCCCACCCGATGGTGCCGCTGCCGGTGTTCCGCTCGGCGTCGTTCAGCGGCGGCCTCGGCACGATGATGATCTGGTCCTTCGGCGTGCTCGGTATCTACTTCTTCACCTCGCTCTACCTGCAGGGCAACCTCGGCTTCTCGCCCACCAAGGCGGGCCTGGCGTTCGTCCCGATGGCGCTCTGCCTGGCGGTCGCGGCGGTGCTGTCGCCGCGGGTGACCGGGCTGATCGGCAGCCACCGGACGGTGGCGCTCGGCATGGCGATCATGACGGTCGGGCTGGTGCTGTTCGCCCGGCTCGGCGCCGGTGCCACCTTCGGCGGCCTGCTGCCCGGGTTCATCCTGTTCGGCCTGGGCGCGGGCCTGATGAACGTGCCGCTCACCAACTCGATCCTCGAGGGCGCACCCACCGCCCAGGCGGGCATGGCCTCCGCCCTGATCAACGCGTCCCGCGAGGTCGCCGGGCTGCTCGGGGTGACCGTGATCGGCGCGGTGCTGCGCACCACCGAGGGCAGCTCGCTGCGGTCAGGCAGCAGCCCGGCCCAGGCGTTCATCGACGGCTACCACTCCGGCCTGTGGCTGACCATCGCCCTGCTGGCGGCCGGGGTGGCGCTCAGCTACGTCACCCTCCGCCCGCGCGCGCGGCGCGGCCGCGCCCGCGCCGGCGGTGGCCGAGGTGACCGCGGTGACCGGCGAGGTCGCCGCGGACAGCCGCTGACGGTGCCGGGAGCCAGCCGCACCCGTTCGGTATAAATCTTGAAGATTCCGAACGGGTGCGGCTAGCGTCAGGCCATGAGCGACGCGCGCACCTGGCAAGCGGCCGATAAGCACCTGATCAGGTACGCCGGCCGGTTCCACTCCCGGGTCATCGAGCGCGCCGCGGGCTCGTACGTGTACGACACCGACGGCAACGCGATCCTGGACTTCACGTCCGGCCAGATGAGCGCCGTCCTCGGGCACTCGCACCCGGACATCGTGGCGACCGTCGCCCGCTCCGTCGCGACCCTTGACCACCTCTACAGCGGCATGATCAGCCCTCCGCTGGTCGAGCTGGCCGAGTGCATCGCCGCGACGCTCCCGCCCAGCCTCAGCAAGATCCAGCTGCTGTCCACCGGGGCGGAGTCGAACGAGGCGGCGCTCAAGATGGCGAAGCTGGCGACGGGCAAGTACGAAGTGGTCTCGTTCGACCGCTCGTGGCACGGGATGACGTCGGCCGCCGCCTCGGCCACCTACTCGGCCGGCCGGGCCGGCTACGGCCCGCACATGCCCGGCAGCTTCGCGCTCCCCACACCGGACGCCTACCGCTCGCCGTTCCGGAAACCGGACGGCGGCTACGACTGGGCAGCCGAGCTGGCCTACGGGTTCGCGATGATCGACGCGCAGTCAGCCGGCCGCCTGGCCGCCGTGCTGGTCGAGCCGATCCTGTCCTCCGGAGGCGTCATCGAGCCGCCGCCGGGCTACTTCAGGCGGCTCAAGCAGCTGTGCGCCGAGCGCGGCATGCTGCTCATCCTCGACGAGGCGCAGACCGGTCTCGGCCGCACCGGTCAGATGTACGCCTTCGAGCGCGACGGCGTCGCTCCTGACATCCTCACGCTGTCGAAGACGCTCGGCGCCGGCCTCCCGGTCGCGATGGTGGTCACCTCGGCGGAGATCGAGGAGGCCTGCTATGACCGCGGCTACCTCTTCTTCACCACCCATTCCTCCGACCCGCTGGCGGCGGCGGTCGCCCGCACCGTGCTAGCCGTCATCGAGCGCGACGGGCTGGTCGCCCGCGCGCAGGCGCTCGGCAAGGTCATGGCCGACCGCTTCGCGGCCATGAGGTCAAGGCACGAGATCGTCGGGGACGTCCGCGGCCGCGGCCTGCTGCAGGGCATCGAGCTTGTCACCAGCAAGGCGACCAGGCAGCCGGCCCCCGCCCTGGGCGCCCAGGTGACCGCGAACTGCCTCGACCGCGGCCTGCACATGAACATCGTCCAGCTCCCAGGCGCCGGCGCGAGCATCTTCCGCGTCGCCCCGCCCCTCACCATCACCGACGAGGACCTGGCCAAGGGCCTCGACATCCTAGACGAGTCCATCGAGGCGGCCCGGTAGCCGCCGGGGACCGGCGAGACTGGCACCAGCGGCAGGCCAGCACCACCGCCAGCGGCCACACCGCCTCTGCCCCGGCCAGCACCCGCTCGGCCAGGCCGACCTGCCGCCCCCCGCCGATCAGTTCCGCGCCGAACCACACCAGCAGCCCGAGCAGCACCCCGGCCGCGCCCCAGGAGCCCCGCCTGCGGGCAGCGAGCGGCCAGGCCGCCAGGGCCACGAAGCCAGCCGCCGCCGAGCACGTGTGCGGCAGCGACCCGCCCGCCCCGGCCGTCTCGGGGAACGCCGCCACCAGCATGGTGGCCACCCCGCCGGCGATGAGCAGGAGCCGGCCCGCTGGCGTGGCCGGCCGCAGCGCCAGTCCCGTGATCACGTAGCAGGCCCCTACGCCCGCCAGCGCGAGCGTCATCACCCAGCGGTCAGCGGCGCCCACCGCCGCGAGCGAGCTGATCGTCCCGGCTACCGCGTCGAAGGAGCCCGGCTGCAGCCCCGCGGCCAGCGTCCAGCCACCCACCAGCAGCACTGGTGCCGCCGCTGAGGAGACCAGGCCCCACCACGGCACGCCCCGCACGATCACCACCATAGGCGAGCGCACGGCTAGCCACGACTTCGCCGTAGACGCGAGACGTCCCGGCCGGCCCGCTGCGGGCCGGCCGGGACGTTACTCTCCGGGGTGGGTAGGTCAGCGGATCGACGCGACCCCCGAGCGGGCCGAGCCGGACGCGCTGGCCGCCGCGGCGCCCGCGGCGGCGGTCGGGTTGGGGACCGGCAGCGGCTTGCAGGTCAGGTCCCACTCGGCGCCGGGCTTGCGCGGCGGCGTCTTGCCGGTCTCCAGGTAACTGGCGATCGCGCCGTCGACGCAGAGGTTCCCGAACAGGGAGTCCGCGTGCGTGGTGCCGCCCGGTTCGGCCAGCAGGACCGAGTTCGGGAACAGCTGGCGGACTTCGAGGCTGCCCTCGAAGGGCGTCGCCGCGTCCAGTGTCTCGTCGATGAGCAGGGCGCTGTGGATCGCGTAGCCGGACCCCTGCGAGGCGACCTGCACCGGCTGCTGGGCCGGCGCCGGCCAGTTCAGGCAGGGCGCGTTGAACCACGCGTTGTCCCACGTCTCGAACGGGGCGATGCGGTTGACGGCGTCGTTGTCGGCCTGCCACACCGGCCAGCTGGTCGGCCACTGCACGTCGGTGCACTGAACGGCGTTGTACACGGCGAACTCGTTGTCGTTACCCGGGGTGTCGGTTCCCTGGTAGAGGCTGACCAGGTTCGCGGCCGCGGCCTTGCTGTGGGTGTTCTCCCAGTCGGCGAAGGCGCTGCCGAGCTGGAGCCAGGTCAGCTGGTAGTAGCCGGCCTCGAGGAAGATGTCGGTCCACTCGTCCGGCCCCACCACGCCGCTGATCGGGTGCTTGGCCAGCGTCGCCAGCTCCGCGTACCAGCGCTTGCTCACCGCCGCCTCGGTCGCGCCGAGGTGATACACGCGGTTGTACTTGGCCAGCCAGCCGAACCAGATGTTGATGTTGCGGTTGAACGCGATGTCCTGGCTGAGGTTGGCCTGGTACCAGACCTGCCGCGGGTCGACGTTGCTGTCCAGGATCAGCTGGTTGAGCGTGTGCGGATACAGCGTCGCGTAGACCTGGCCCAGGTACGTGCCGTAAGAGAAGCCGTAATAGCTCATCTTCCCGCCCGTGCCGACCAGGGCGCACCTGATGCTGTTCATGTCCTGGGCCGAGTCGACCGTGGTCATGTTGTCGAGCAGCGCGCTCTGGGCGCTGCTCTTGGTCGCGCAGGCCTGGTCGTAGCCCGCGCTGCGGGTAAGCCAGTAGTTGAGGATGGACTTGGTCGTCGGGTCGTAGCTCTCGCGGTCACCCGAGAAGTAGTTCGGCTCGCACGAGATGGCCGGAATGCTGCTGCCGACGCCGCGCGGGTCGAAGCCGATCCAGTCGTAATCGTCCGCCGCGGCGCTCAGTTTGTCCGCCTTGAGCTGCGCGACCAGGAACATGTTGAGATCAAGGCCCGAGCCGCCCGGGCCCCCGGGGTTGGTGAGGATAATGCCCCGGTAGTTCTTGGCGCTTGAGGTGTGCAGAATCCTGGACACCGCGATCTTGATTTTCGGGCCCCCCGGGTCGCTGTAGTTCAGCGGCACCGACAGGTACCCGCACTTGGCGCCCGCCTGGGCCAGTGCCTTTTCGGCGCAGGTGCCCCAGGTGATCGAACTAGTCTGCGCGCTGACGCTCTGCGCGGTGGTGGTTCCCTGGGTCGTCGCGGCGGACGACGCCGCCGGCGCGATGAACCCGACCCCGGCTGCGACGACGGCCGCTGCGATCGCCGTAGCGATTTTCCGCATAGTGGTCCCCTTGACCTTTACGGTCACTTCCGTAACCGAAACAGCTCTGAATGCCCGGCAAAGCCACAGATCTTGCTCAAAGCTGGCGTATTACCCGTAAAACATCAAGAGCTACTTAAAAGTTTTGCGGAACTGTTACGCCGTTTACAGCTTCTCCTGACCGGGGCGCGCTGGGGTCAGTCGCTGGCCAGGGCCCAGGCCTCGGCCTCGATCAGGTAGCCGGGGGCGAACAGGGCGGCGACCTGGACGGCGGTGCTTGCGGGGGGCCGGGTGGTGTCGATGACGGCATCGCGGGCCGCGCGTACGGCGGGCAGGTACGCGACGTCAAGGACGAAGAAGCCCAGCTTCACGACGTCGCCGAAGCCGGCCCCGGCCTCCGCCAGGCAGCGGCGCAGGTTTTCAAAGACCTGCCGCGCCTGGACTTCGGCATCTCCGGCCCCGACCAGCTCTCCGCGCTCGTCCTGCGCGACCTGGCCGCTCACCACCACCAGCCGCCCGGTGCCGGTGACCACGTGGCTGTAGCCGCGCCCGGCGGCCACCCCCTCGGGGGCTGCAACGTGCCGGAGCACGGCCATCGCTTCTCCTCTCAGCGGCGCATCGCGGCACCGCACGCCATCGGGTTACCGCGGCTAACCCCACCGCCAGCAGGCCCGCGCGTCAAGCGAATTAGCGGGCGGCGGGGGCGGCGCTCTCGACCTCCAGCTGGATGGTCTGCGCCGTCCAGAAGATAGCGAACATGGCGGCTACCGGTATCTCGACCCAGTACACGGTGATCACGCTGGCCACTGCCAGTACCAGCAAGGCCAGCGAGATGACGAGCATTCCGGCCGCGATCCAGGTGTAGAGGAACTTTGCCGGGTCCGAGAGCATGCCGGTCCGCTGGCGGCTGCCCCGGGCTGGCGCCTGGTCATGGCGGTAGGCGTTCGCGCCCGCCACCGCGATAATGCACACGGCCAGGGAGATGGCGGAGATGTAGTGCACGTAGCTCAGGGCCCAGCTCAGGTAGAACGTGGTGACGATCAGCGTGGCCGTCCATAGCGCCAGTGCGAAGATTCCCTCCGCGAGTGCCCACCAGCGATGAGTCTGCTGGAGCCCATTCCAGCCGATGCGTAGCAAAATAAACGACAGGGCGATGGCCACAATGCCGACGATGAGCAGTGCGGTGATGTTGTCATGGACGCTTGCGCTCACCCGGGTGTCCGGATCCTGGCAGGGTCCTGAGCCGCCGCCAGTGGGGACGAACGCGACCAGGAAGGCGAATATGCCGCCGATATTGAGGAATATGTCCTCGGCCAGGTTAAGGCCGCGCAGCGCGAGCATGCACACGCCGAGGCCGACCAGCCCGGCGACGAACACGGACCGGGCTGGCGTGTAGAAGTAGGCGCTAACGGAGCTGAGGCTGCAATTAGGCTGGACCCGCTGATAGATCACGGCTGATCCAATGGCCACTAGCAGCCCGACGATCCCGATTCTCAGGTACCGGTAGGACCTGACCTGGTAGCTGACATCAGGCCGGACCCCGGGTGCCGTCTTCTCGTCCATCCGATCACCGCGCTTTCCCCCATAAGCGACTACGGATTTATCCAGAGGGTAACACGGTGCCTTAGGGCTCGCTAGGACGAATTGCGTGATCAGCACCAAGACTAATTCAAACAGATTTAAACGGATCGTCCGTTGAGCCAAAGCGTCCATTCCCGTACGGCTTTGATGCGGAATACCCGGTGCACGGTCCACGGATCGGCGTCGAAGATCGAGCGCAGCGAGTCCTCATCGGCGGCCTCGACCGCCAGGAGGGCGATGTCGTCTTGGTCATCGCTGGCTACCGGGCCGCCGATGATGATGACCCCCCGCTCAACCAGCTCGTCGGCGAATGCGGCGTGCTGCTCGAAAAAGGGCTGCTGGCGGATATCGCGGGCATGGTCCCAGTTCGCGTCCTTGGCCGTGGTCACCGCGAAGACTGGCATCGCTCCTCCGTTCTCCCGGGTTCGTCAAGCCGCCGCAGGTGCCGCACGCTCGGCGCCGCGAGCAACGCGGCGACCGCGACGAGGTTGACCGCGGCTGCGATCCAGAGCGTGCGGCTCATCCCGATCCCGGCCGCCACCACACCCGCCAGGGCGAGTCCGAGCGGCTGGCACAGCAGGGAACCGAACCAGTCGTAGGCGCTGACGCGCGACAGTGACGCCGGCGGGACGTGCTGCTGCAGCGTCGTCTCCCACAGGGTATTGAAGAGCATGTTGCCGAAGCCGGTGACGAGCCCGCTGACCACCAGGGTCTCCCAGGGCAGCTGCAGCGCGAGCAGGATGAGCGGCAGGGCATTCGGAACTATCGCGACGGACGCCAGCAGGAGCGGGCGTCGCGGCTTGAGGCGAAGCGCGGTCGCGCCCGCCGCGAGCGCGCCGACGGCCGACACGACGAGGATCGCCGTCCAGGCGCCGGCGCCGCCGTGGCCGTCCTTGATCCACGCCGCGGCGAGCACGAGCCACACCGCGGCCATCATGTTCCCGAGGGACGCGCTGACCACGATCAGCCAGACCCAGGTGCGGGCGGTGAACTCGCGCCAGCCGTCGAGCAGGTCGCGCGCGAACGACTGCGGCGGCAGGCTGACGTGCAGCGGCAGGTGCAGGCGGGCGAGGTAGACCGCGCTCACCCCGAAACTCGCCGCGTCAATGGCAAGCGCGTACCCTGGCCCGACGGTGACGATGAGGACGCCAGCCAGCGCCGGCCCGGCGAACTGCATCGAGGCCATCGACATCCCGCGCAGGGCGTTTGCCTCCTGCAGTCGCTCCGCGCTGACGGTCATCGGCGTGAGCCCGGTCGACGCGGGGTTGAAGAACGCCGACCCGGTTCCGGCCAGCGCCTGCAAGATGATCAGCTCCCAGATGCGCGCGGTGTGCGAGAGCAGCAGGGCCGCGGTCGCCGCCTGGACCGCCATCCGCGCGACGTCGGCGGTGAGCATCACCCCGCGCCGGGGCAGGCGGTCAGCGAACACGCCGCCGACGAGCAGGAAGACGACGAGCGGTGCGGTCTTGGCGGCAATCACGAAGCCGAGGTCGCGGGCGGACCCGGTCAGGTCGAGCACCGCCCAGGCGAGCGCGAAGGGCGTCACCGCGTCGCCCAGCAGCGACACCACCTGTCCGGTGAAGAACAGGCGGAACTCGCGCTCCTGGAGCGCGCCAAGGGGGATCCGCCGCACCCCACCATCCTGGCACCGGGGTGAGAAAGTGTTGCAACGCTTTCTGCCGCGGCGGCATAGGAAGGTCATGACAGGCAATCAGTGGTCAGACAGCGAGCTTCTCGCCGGCCTGCCGCGCCAGCCGGAGCTCATGGGCCCGCTCTACGAGCGGCACGCGCTGGCCGTGTTCCGCTACCTGGCCCGGCGGGCGGGGACCACGGCAGCGGAGGACCTGCTGTCTGAAGTCTTCATCGCCGCCCTCGACGCGCGGGAGCGGGTCGTCGCCCATGACAGCGGCAGCGCGCTGCCGTGGCTGTACGGGATAGGGATGAACGTGCTGCGGCGCTACTTCCGGCGCAGCCACCTGACCGGGGCGCAGGTGCCCGACCAGGGGATGGACTGGGACGCGGTCGATGCCCGGCTTGACGCGGAGGCGCAGCGCAGGCGGCTACGAGCCGCCCTGGGCACCCTGTCAGCAGCGGACCGGGAGCTGCTCTTGCTGGTGGCCTGGGAAGGCCTGTCACCGACCGAGGCCGCCGCGGTCCTGGGGATCAGCAAGGTGGCGGCCCGGAGCCGGCTGCACCGCGCCCGGCACCGCGCGCTCCAGGCACTCAGCGGCCCGGCCGGCCAGTCGGCGTTCATGACCACAGTCACCCGTGAGGAATCATCGTGAACCTGCTTGACGAGCTACTGTCCACCGCCGCCCAGGTCGATGACGTGACGCCAGAGGGCCTGCGGCAGGGCCGCGCCGCGCTGGACTCCGCGGTCACCGCCGCGCGGAACGCGCAGTCGGCGGCGCAGCCGCCCCAGCCGCCGCGCCGCCCGGGCCGGCCACGGCGCAGCGGCACGCGCGGCCGGCTGCTCGCCGCGTGCGCGACGGCGGTGGCCGCCGCCGTCGCGGGCACCACGGTCGCCGTGCTCGCGAGTCATTCCGGTGGCAGCCCGGTGGGTCCGTCCACTTCGGCCGCACCCGGCTCAGGGGCCGGCCTGACCGCGGCGGTCCTGCTGCGCGCGGCCGGCCAGGCCGCCGGCGCGCAGCCGGGCGGCTGGCCGAACGCTGCCTTCTGGCACGTCGCGTCCGTGTACACGCGATCCGGCAAGACGTACCACCGCGACATCTGGATCTCCCACCACGGCAGCGGCGTGCTTGAGGACAACGGTGTCAGCCCGGGCCCGATGGACATCGGAACCGGCTCCTTCGAGGGCCTGACCTGGGCGCAGTTGTACGCGCTGCCAACCGATGCGGCCTCGCTTCAGCAAGTGCTCGAGTCGAAGTTCACCCAGGGATTCGGCTCCGACGCCGACCCCGCTCCCAGCCCGGGAGAGGTCACCCAGTCCCAGGAGCTTTTCGTGGTCGTCGGCGACCTGCTCCGGGAAAGCCCGGCGCCGCCCGCGCTGCGCGAAGCGCTCTACCAGGTCGCGGCCAATATCCCGGGTGTCGTGGTGAAGGGCGCGTACACCGACGCCCTCGGCCGGACCGGAACAGCCGTCGAGCGCAACGACGAGGCCCTGGTCATCGACCCGCGCAACGGGCAACTGCTGGCCGACGTGTACGGCGATCCCGCTAGCGGCGGCCCTGCCTACACGTTCGTCAGCCAGGGGCCCGCCGCCAGCGTCCCGTAGCCACGGATGCCCCTTGTCAGCCCTGGCGCGGCCTGCGTGACCCTAGAGCCGCCGCGGGTACCCGATGCGGTAGGCCGAAGCGCGGCGGCGGGCCATGAGCATCCCGGGCGCCGGGTCCATCGGCAGCCCGCCCGCCGGGAGGGTCGCCGGGTCGACGCCGACGCCGAGCAGCGTGCGGGTAACCGCCTGGGCCACGTCGAGCAGGTCATCGAGGGCCCGGGTCAGGTGCGCGCCGGTGACGGCGGTGAGCGAGGGGTCGTCGTGCAGCGCCTCGAGGACGCTCCGCCTGATCAGTTCCTTCAGGAACGACGCGGTCGTGCCGTCGGTGCGCTCCACCGCCGCCTGAACGTCCTGCGGGGTCAGCGCCAGGGGCACGCCCCGGCCGTAGAGGGTCAGCAGCCGCTCCCTGGCGGCGGCGTCCGGCAGGTCGATCTCGACCGCGACGTCGACGCGGCCGGGGCGGGCGGCGAGCGCGGGCTCAAGCAGGTCGGCGCGGTTGGTGGTGAGCAGGAACAGCAGGTCGGCGTCTGCCGCCGCCCCGTCCATCGAGTCAAGCAGGTCGAACAGGACGGGGCTTGACCGCGGTCCCATCGTCCGGTCCTCGGCGACCAGGTCGACGTCCTCGAGTACCACCACGGCGGGCTGCAGGGCCCTGGCCAGCTCGGTGACCGGGCCCACGGCGACCAGTGACCGGCCGGTCAGCACCAGCCGGGTGTACCCGGTCATCTGCCCGAGCAGGTAGCGGGTGGTGTGCGTCTTGCCGGTGCCGGGCGGGCCGTAGAGCAGCAGGCCGCGCTTGAGGTGCTGGCCGGCCGCGAGGAGGGCGTCCCGGTGCGCGGCCACGCCGAGCGCGTGCCGTTCGATCCGGTCGAGCACGACGCCCGGGAGCACGACGTCGTCGCGGTTCAGCCCGGGCGGGGCGGCGAACCCGAGGATGACGTTGCCCATCGGGCCGAGGGCCACGTCGAGCATGTGGCCGCGGTACACGTTCAGCTCCGAGCGGAGCGCGTCGAGTTCGGCCAGGACCCCCTGCGCGGTCTCGACCGGCAGCCCGGCGACCTCTAGCTCCAGGCCGGGATGGTGCTCGCCGGGTCCCTGGATGAGCAGCGCGTACTGGCCAAGCGGGTCGGTGACGAGCAGGACGGCCGATCTCAGGCAGCCCAGGGTCGAGCCGGGGCCGTTCGGCAGGTCAGCCAGCGCGGGCGCGGCCAGCCGGATCGGCGCCATCGACCGGCCCGCCAGGAGCTGCGGCAGGTTCGGCGGCTGGAAGTGCGGCGGAACGGCGATGCCGCGGATGTCGGCCGTGCGGCCGGGGCGCGCGCACCAGGCATCGAGCGCGGTCTGCAGGTTGACGTGCTCGAGCGGGGGCAGTTCGCGCGTCACCACCGACTGGGCCGCGCCCTCCGCTCCCAGGAAGCCGGTGATGAGGGCGACGACCTCGTTGCGGTCCTCGCCGTCGGCGGAGGCGTTCACCCAGTCAAGGAACGCGCGGAAGGCAACTGCGAACCCGCGTACGTCGTCCTCCGGCCCCGTGTCCGACATGCCGCCAGCTTAACAACGGGCCTGGCGCCGGACCACGGATTATCGCCCGGGGCCGGCCTCAGCCGCCGGCCGCCCGGAACGCGCCCAGGATCTGCTCGGCCGCGCTGGTCGCGGTGACCGACCCGTCCCGTACCCGCTGCTCGAGCCCGGGCGCGAGGGCGCGGACGGCCGGGTCGTCGTGCAGCCGGGACAGGAGCCGGTCGTGCACCAGGTTCCAGGTCCACTGCACCTGCTGGTCGCGCCGCCGCCGGTCGAGCTGGCCGGTCGACTCGAGCATTGCCCGGTGCGCCTGCACACGGGACCACACCTCGTCCAGCCCCGTCCCCTGCTGCGCGCTGCAGGTCAGCACCGGGGGGCGCCAGGCCGGGTCGGGGCCCTGCAGCAGCCGCAGCGCCGAGGCCAGCTCGCGGGCGGCGGCGCGGGCGTCCTTCTCGTGCGGCCCGTCGGCCTTGTTGACCGCGATGACGTCGGCCAGCTCGAGCACGCCCTTCTTGATGCCCTGGAGCTGGTCGCCGGTCCGGGCCAGGGCCAGCAGCAGGAAGGTGTCCACCATGCCCGCCACCGAGATCTCGGACTGGCCGACGCCGACCGTCTCCACCAGGATGACGTCGTAGCCGGCCGCCTCCATGATCACCATGCTCTCCCGGGTCGCCCGGGCCACGCCGCCGAGCGTGCCGGACGACGGCGAGGGCCTGATGAACGCGGCCGGGTCGGCCGCCAGCCGCTGCATCCGGGTCTTGTCGCCCAGGATGGAGCCGCCGGTGCGGCTGGAAGAGGGGTCTACCGCCAGCACCGCGACCTTGTGGCCGTGGCCGGTCAGCATGCTGCCGAAGGCGTCGATGAAGGTGGACTTGCCGACCCCGGGCACCCCGGTGATGCCGATCCGTGACCGCCTTGCCGGTGTCCGGCAGCAGCTCGGTGAGCACCTGCTGGGCCAGCTCCCGGTGGTCCGCCCGGGTGGACTCGACCAGGGTGATCGCCCGGGCGATGCCGGCCCGGGACCCGTCGAGCACCCCGCGCACGTACCGCTCGGCCGGCGCGGTCCCGGTGGCGGCCATCGCGGCCGTCAGAGCTCGTGTCCCAGCGCGGCGGCCAGCTCGCGTACCAGTTCGTTGGCCGCGGCCGGGATCACCGTGCCCGGCCCGAAGATGGCCGCCGCGCCGGCCGCGCGCAGCTCGTCGTAGTCGCCCGGCGGGATGACGCCGCCGACCACGATCATGATGTCCGCCCGGCCGGCCGCGGCCAGCTCCTGGCGCAGCGCCGGGACCAGGGTCAGGTGCCCGGCCGCGAGCGAGTTGACCCCGACCACGTGCACGTCGGCCTCCACCGCCTGGCGGGCGACCTCGGCCGGGGTCTGGAACAGCGGGCCGACGTCGACGTCGAAGCCGAGGTCGGCGAAGGCGGTGGCGATCACCTTCTGCCCGCGGTCGTGGCCGTCCTGGCCCATCTTGGCGACCAGGATGCGCGGGCGGCGGCCCTCGGCCCGGGCGAACTCGTCGACCAGGGCGCGGGTCTCCTCGACCGGTCCGGACAAGCCGGCCTCCTCCCGGTAGACCCCGGACAGGGTCCTGATCTGCCCGGCGTGCCGCCCGTAGACCGCCTCGAGCGCGTCGGAGATCTCGCCCACGGTGGCCATCGCCCGGGCGGCGTTGACCGCCAGCGCGAGCAGGTTGTTGTCGAGCGAACCGCCCCGGGACGGCTCGGCCGAGGCGGCCGCGGTGAGGGCGTCAAGCGCCCGCTGGCAGGCGCCCGGGTCGCGTTCCGCCCGCAGCCGCCGCAGCTTCTCGATCTGCTGCGCGCGCACGGCGGCGTTGTCGACCTTGAGCACCTCGACCGGGTCCTCGGTGTCGAGGCGGTACTTGTTGACGCCGATGACCGGCTGGCGGCCGGAGTCGATCCTGGCCTGGGTGCGGGCGGCCGCTTCCTCCACCCGCAGCTTGGGTATGCCCTCGTCGATCGCCTTGGTCATCCCGCCGGCCGCCTCGACCTCACGGATGTGCTGCCAGGCGCGGGCGGCCAGGGACCCGGTCAGCCGCTCCACGTAGGCGCTGCCGCCCCAGGGGTCGATGACCCGGGTGGTGCCCGACTCCTGCTGCAGGAAAAGCTGGGTGTTGCGGGCGATGCGGGCGGAGAAGTCGGTCGGCAGGGCGAGGGCCTCGTCGAGGGCGTTGGTGTGCAGCGACTGGGTGTGGCCCTGGGTCGCCGCCATCGCCTCGACGCAGGTGCGCACCACGTTGTTGTAGACGTCCTGGGCGGTGAGCGACCAGCCGGAGGTCTGCGAGTGGGTGCGCAGCGACAGCGACTTGGTGTTCTTCGGTGCGAACTGGTTCACCAGGTGCGCCCACAGCAGCCGGGCCGCGCGCAGCTTGGCGATCTCCATGAAGAAGTTCATCCCGATCGCCCAGAAGAACGACAGCCGGGGGGCGAACGCGTCCACGTCGAGCCCGGCGTCAAGCCCCGCCCGCAGGTACTCCACCCCGTCGGCGAGGGTGTAGGCCAGCTCCAGGTCGGCCGTGGCGCCGGCCTCCTGGATGTGGTAGCCGGAGATCGAGATCGAGTTGTACCGCGGCATCTTCTGCGAGGTGTAGGCGAAGATGTCGGAGATGATCCGCATCGACGGCCGCGGCGGGTAGATGTAGGTGTTGCGGACCATGAACTCCTTGAGGATGTCGTTCTGGATGGTCCCGGCCAGCTTCTCCGGCGGCACCCCCTGCTCCTCGGCCGCCACGATGTACAGCGCCAGCACCGGCAGCACGGCGCCGTTCATGGTCATCGAGACCGACATCTGGTCCAGCGGGATGCCCGCGAAGAGCTGCCGCATGTCGTAGATGGAGTCGATCGCCACCCCGGCCATGCCCACGTCGCCGAACACCCGGGGGTTGTCGCTGTCGTAGCCGCGGTGGGTGGCCAGGTCGAACGCGACCGACAGGCCCTTCTGCCCGGCCGCCAGGTTGCGCCGGTAGAACGCGTTGGACTCCTCGGCGGTGGAGAAGCCGGCGTACTGCCGGATCGTCCACGGCTGGTTCACGTACATGGTCGGGTAGGGGCCGCGCAGGTAGGGCGCGACGCCGGGGTAGGTGCCGAGGAAGTCGATCCCGGCCAGGTCGCCCGCCGCGTAGAGCGGCTTGACGGCGATGCCTTCCGGGGTCTCCCAGACCGCCTCGTCGACGTCCTTGCCGGTCTCGGCCTGCCAGGCGTCCCGCCAGGACTGCTCGGTGGCCGGCCCGCTGTCCGGGCCGTCGAGCCCGATTTCACCGAAGTCCGGGATCATCGTGCCGCTCCGATCTTCTCTCCCGCGGTCTTCGCCGCCGCCAGCGCGTCGCAGCCGGCGTACACGAAGTCGTCGATGCCCGCCTGCTGGTAGGCCTCCCGCTGGTCGCCGGGCCGCCCGGCCAGCACCACGTAGGCGGCGCCGGCCGCCTTCAGCGCCTCGGCCGCCTGCGTCGCGTAGGCGGCGTAGAGCGCGTCGGTCGAGCAGATGCAGGCCGCCTTCGCCCCGCTGGCGGTGAACTCGGCCGCCAGCGCGGCCAGGTCGGGCGGCTCGGTCTTGCTGCCGCCGGCCGACTCGGACAGCACCGTCTCGATGCCGCCGGCCTGGAACAGGTTGGCGGCGAAGCTGGACCGGGCGGTGTGCGCGGCGGCGGAGCCGAGCGCGGCCAGCACCAGCCGCGGCCGGGCGCCGGTGGCGGTCAAGATTTCATCGGAACGGGTGCGCAGTGACTCGAACTCCGCCGCGCGGCGCACCCGGGGCAGGCCGCCACCGGGCTGGGCTGGCGCCGGCTGGCGGACGACCGGCCGCTCGGCCAGGTTGGGGAACTCGCTGACGCCGGTGACCGCCTCCTTGCGGCGGGCCAGGTTGGCCGAGCGCTTGGCCCAGTTCTGCGCGACCCGCTCGGCGACCAGGCCGCTGGTCAGCGCCGCGCGCTGGCCGCCGGCCCGCTCGACCTGCTGGAAGAAGTCCCAGCCGGCCTGGGCGAGCTGGTCGGTGAGCCGTTCCACGTACCAGGACCCGCCGCCCGGGTCGGTGACCCGGCTCAGGCTGGACTCGTCGTGCAGGATCGCCTGGGTGTTACGGGCGATGCGGCGGGCGAAGTCGTCCGGGAGGCCGAGCACGCTGTCGAACGGGAGCACGGTGACCGCGTCCGCCCCGCCGGTCGCGGCGGCCAGGCAGGCGACGGTGGTGCGCAGCATGTTCACCCACGGGTCACGCTCGGTCATCATCACGGTGGAGGTGACCGCGTGCTGGCGCTGGGCCGCGCCCGTCCCAGTGACGCCGCACACCTCGGCCACCCGGGACCACAGGCGGCGGGCGGCCCGTAGCTTGGCGATGGTCAGGAACTGGTCGGCGGTGGCCGCGTAGCGGAACTCGAGCTGCCCGGCCGCCTGCTCCTCGGTCAGCCCGGCCGCGGTCAGCGCCCGCAGGTACCCGACGGCGGTGCTCATCGACAGGCCGAGCTCTTGCGCGGCCGAGGCGCCGGCCTCGTGGTAGGGCAGCGCGTCGACCGCCAGCGCGCGCAGGCCGGGGAACTCCGCGTCGCAGCGGGCCGCCAGCCGGGCCGCCGCGGCCAGCAGCTCGTCGGTGGCGGCGTCCTGCCCGGTGCGGGCGAGCAGGCCGAGCGGGTCGGCCCCGAGGTTGCCGGCCGCCTCGCCCGCGGGGACCGCGGCGTACAGCGCAAGCAGTTGCTCGGCGGCGGCGGCGAAGTCCGCCCCGGCGTCAAGCACCACCCCGGCCAGGTCCAGGTAGACGCCGTTGAGCGCGGCGGGCAGGGCCGCGACCGGCAGGCCGGCCGGGCCGACGGTGAGCCACAGCGAGGTGACGCCGTTCTCCAGGTCGGCCAGCACGGCCTCGTTGGTGCGCTGCGGGTCGGGGTGCGCGTGCCGTTGCCGCACGTCCCAGCCGGAGACGGCGGGCCCGGCGGCCCGGCCGCCGCGGGCGTAGGGCGCGAACCCGGGCCAGCCCGGGTCGGGGGCGGTGTCCTCGGCGGTGTAGAGCGGCTGGACCCATAGCCCGTCCTCGACCTCGGTCGCCAGCGCCCGCTCGGCCTCCGGCCCGGCCAGGCCGGCCTTACCGGACTTGGCGAGCACCCCGGCCACCAGGGCCTGCCACTCTTCCCGGCTCGCGGCCGGGAACTCCGCGCCGACGGCGAACACCTCGTCGGAGACCGTCATGCCGGTACCCGCTCCTTCCACAGGGACTGCCTACGTTAACAAGATGCCCTACCCCTGCCGTCGGCGACAGTACTGGGGCCGCGAATAGCGGTGATCAGACTGTGGGCAAGCACACAGCCGGTGACCAGCGGAGGCGGGCCCTTACGACTGGGCGGCCTGCTCCGGGCGCAGGATCAGGCAGCTGCTGGTGGCGGTGACGTACACCTTGCCCCGGTCGTCGGTGATCTTTGCCTCGGCCAGCGCGGTGCGCCGGCCGAGGTGCACCACCGTGCCGGTGGCGGTGATCGGCCCGGTGCCGACGGTGACCGGCCGCAGGAACTTCACCGACAGGTCGAGGCTGGTGTAGAAGACGCCGAGCGGGAGCCTGGTGTGCACCGCGCAGCCGCAGGCGGAGTCGAGCAGGGTGGCGAACACCCCGCCGTGCACGGTGCCGATCGGGTTGTAGTGGAACTCCCGCGGCGTGAGCTGGAAGGCGGCCGTCCCGTCGCCGAAGGACACCCCGTCGAAGCCCAGGGCCTGCATCAGCGGGGGCGGCGGTATCTCGCCCGCGGCGATCGCGGCCAGGAAGTCGGCCCCGCTCAGCCCGGCCCCGGCGGCGGCGATGGCGGTCGGGTCGGCCCAGCTGAAGGTCCGCTCCCGCAGCTGCTCGCTCTCCGGTGCGGTCGTCATCGCCACCCCTTTCACTGATGAGTTTCAAAAAAAAACCTAGCATACGTACAATGCCGGGCATGAGCCCGTACAGCGCCTACGACAGCGACACCTGCTCCATCGCCCGCACCCTCGCGCTGGTCGGCGACCGCTGGACGCTGCTGGTGCTGCGGGACGTGGCCAACGGGGTGGCCCGCTTCGACGAGCTGGCGGACCACCTCGGCATCGCCCGCAACATCCTCTCCGGCCGCCTGTCCCGCCTGGTGCGGGCGGGCCTGGTCGAGCGCACCGCCTACCGCGACCCGGGCGAGCGCGAGCGCCACCAGTACCGCCTCAGCCGCCCCGGCCGCGAGCTGATCCCGGTCCTGCTCGCCTTCCTGGCCTGGGGCGACCGCCACCTGGCAGGCCCCGACGGGCCACCCGCGGTGATCCGCCACGCCGACGGCTGCGGCGCGTCCATCCGCGTCGCGGTCACCTGCGCGGAAGGCCACGACCTGGGCGACCGCCCGCGGGTCACCGTTGAACCGGGCCCCGGCAGCCGCCCCCGGGTTTCCATGGCCTAGGCCGAGAAAGAGATCCCCTATGGGAGAGATCCGGGTAGGCACAGCGGGGTGGACCGACAAGTCGCTGATCGAGTCCGGCTGGTACCCCGACGGCGGCAGCAACCCGGAGAAGCGGCTGCGGTACTACGCCAGCCAGTTCCCGCTGGTCGAGGTGGACTCCGCCTACTACGCGCTGCCCGCCGAGCAGACCGCGAAAGCCTGGGCCGAGCGCACCCCGGACCACTTCACCTTCAACGTGAAGGCGTTCAGCCTGTTCACCCAGCATCCGACCCCGGTCAAGTCACTGCCGGCCGACCTGCGGGAGGCGGCGGGCCAGGCGGGCAAGGAGCGCGTCTACCTCAAGGACGTCAGCCCGGAGCTGGCCGACGAGGCCTGGCAGCGGTTCCGCACCGCGCTCGGGCCGCTGCGCGCGGCGGGCAAGCTCGGCGCGATCCTGCTGCAGTTCCCGCCCTGGTTCCCGATCGGGAAGGCGAACAAGCAGTACATCCTCGACTGCGCCGGGCGGGCGGCCCCGGACCGGGTGTGCGTGGAGTTCCGCAACCGCACCTGGATGACCGACGACAACCAGCGGGAGACCCTCAAGTTCCTGGCTGACCACCAGCTCCCGTACGTGTGCGTGGACGAGCCGCAGGGCTACCCGAACTCGGTCCCGCCGGTAATCGCGGCCACCAGCGACCTGGCCGTCGTCCGGCTGCACGGCCACTCCGACCACTGGGACGCCAAGACCGTCCAGGAACGCTTCAACTACCGCTACGGCGACCCGGAGCTCAAGGACTGGGCGGGCAAGGTGCAGAACCTGGCGCAGGACGCCGACCAGGTCCACGTGGTGTTCAACAACTGCTACCGCGACTACGCCCACGTCAACGCCAAGCAACTGGAAGGCCTGCTCGGCTAGCCGCAATAGCTAGGCCAGCCGAGGACGGACAGGACGCGCCGCGGTGCCACCTCCTATCACTTTCGACCACGAGTATCTGGACAAACCGGACATGAAATGGTCAGAACCGATAGGAGGTCGAGAAAGTGGCCGCAACTGATAGGAAGTCAGCCTTGTTACCGGACCGCGCCACCCGGGCTCCCGTTGCTCGCGCCGGCCCCGGACCTGTCCCTCGTAGCCTGACCTGCGCCGACCGCATTTGACTTCAAGCGCTTGAGGTATGTGAGGCTGGGCCCATGACCGCCTTGACGATCCAAGAGGTGTCCCGGCGCAGCGGGCTGAGCGAGCCCACGCTGCGCTACTACGAGGAGGTCGGGCTGGTCGGCCCGGTCGGCCGGGACGAGCGCAGCGGGCACCGCCGCTACCGCGACCAGGACCTCGACGTGCTGCAGGCGCTGGCCTGCCTGCGGGCGCTCGGCCTGGGCATCGAGGACATGCGCACCTACCAGGCCAACCGCGGCCGGGCCGGCCAGGGCCAGGCCGGCCGCGCGGTGGCGGCCGAGCAGCGCGACCTGCTGCGGCGGCACGCGACCAGGATCGAGGCGGAGATCGCCGCGCTGCATACCCGGCTCGACTACCTGCGGGAGAAGTCGTCCCTGTGGGACGCCAGGGCGCACGGCGACAGCGCGGCCGAGGCGGCCGCGCAGCGGCGGGTGCACGCCGCACTCAGCCGGATGGACATGGACATGGAGGTCAAGTCATGAGTCAGATCCTGGTGACCGGGGCATCCGGGTACGTGGGCACGCAGCTGCTCGCGGCGCTGCTGCGGGCCGGGCAGCAGCCGGTGCGGGCGGTCGCCCGCACCGCGGCCAAGGAGGACGGGCTGCGGGCGGCGGTCCGCCGGGGCGGGGCCGACGACGCGGGCCTGGCGGTGGTCACCGCCGACCTGATGTCAGACGACGGCTGGAAGGAGGCGATGAACGGGGTGGACGAGGTCTACCACGTCGCCTCGCCGATCCCGGCCGCCCAGCCGGACGACCCCGACGAGCTGATCGTCCCGGCCCGCGAGGGCACCCGGCGGGTGCTGCGGGCCGCCCGTGACGCGGGCGCCCGGCGGGTGGTGCTGACGTCGTCCTTCGCCGCGATCGGCTACACCCCGAAGCCGGGGGGCGAGTTCACCGAGGACGACTGGACCGACCCGGACATGCCCGGCCTGGCCCCGTACCCGCGCTCCAAGACCATCGCCGAGCGCGCCGCCTGGGACTTCATCCAGGCCGAGGGCGGGAGTACCGAGCTGACAGTCATCAACCCCACGTTCATCCTCGGTCCGCCGTTGACGGCCGAGACCGGCTCCTCGATGTACCTGATGAAGGCGATGTTCAGCGGGCAGCTGAAGCTCGCGCCACGGCACCGGTTCGGCGATCGTCGACGTCCGCGACGCGGCCGACGCGCACATCCGGGCGATGGCCGCGCCCGGGGCGGCGGGCAAGCGGTTCATCGCCGTCTCCGACCAGCCGCCGATGAGCTACCTGGAATTCGCCGGGCTGCTGCGGCAGCAGTTCGGCCCGCTGGCGGCCAAGGCGCCCACCGAGCAGGAGCCGGGCGGCGAGCTGCCGCCGATGGTGATCCGCAACGACCGGGCCAAGGACGAGCTCGGCTGGCGCCCGCGCCCGCTGGCGGAGACGGTGGCGGACACCGTGGCCGAGCTGCGCGCCCGCGGCGAGCTTGACGGCGGTCAGTAGTACCAGGGGAAGCGCTCCCAGTCGGGGTCGCGCTTCTCCAGGAACGCGTCCCGGCCCTCGGCTGCCTCGTCGGTCATGTAGGCCAGCCGGGTGGCCTCGCCCGCGAACAGCTGCTGGCCGACCAGCCCGTCGTCGATGAGGTTGAACGAGTACTTCAGCATCCGCTGCGCGGTCGGGCTCTTGCCGTTGACCTTGGCCGCCCAGTCCAGCGCGGTGCGCTCCAGGTCGGCGTGCGGCACCACCGCGTTGACCATGCCCATCCGGTGCGCCGCGTCCGCGTCGTAGGTATCGCCGAGGAAGAAGATCTCCCGGGCGAACTTCTGCCCGACCTGGCGGGCCAGGTAGGCCGAGCCGAACCCGCCGTCGAAGCTGGCCACGTCGGCGTCGGTCTGCTTGAACCGGGCGTGCTCGGCGCTGGCCAGGGTGAGGTCGCACACGACGTGCAGGCTGTGCCCGCCGCCCGCCGCCCAGCCGGGCACCACGCAGATGACGACCTTGGGCATGAACCGGATCAGCCGCTGCACCTCGAGGATGTGCAGCCGCCCGCTGCGGGCCGGGTCGATGGTCTCGCTGGTCTCCCCGTCCGCGTACCGGTAGCCGTCCCGGCCGCGGATCCGCTGGTCGCCGCCGGAGCAGAACGCCCAGCCGCCGTCCCGCGGCGACGGGCCGTTGCCGGTCAGCAGCACGCAGCCGACGTCGGAGGACATCCGCGCGTGGTCGAGCGCGGTGTAGAGCTCGTCCACCGTCTGCGGGCGGAAGGCGTTGCGGACCTCGGGCCGGTTGAACGCCACCCGGACGGTGCCGTGGTCCACCGCCCGGTGGTAGGTGATGTCGGTGAAGGAAAACCCCTCCACGGGCCGCCAGCTGCGCCGGATCGAAGATCTCAGAAACCATGGCGTCCATTGTGGACCAGGCGGCAGTGGCCGGGCCGCAGTGGTCAGGTGATGCTGGTCAGCTGCGTGACGTCGTCGCCCGGCAGTTCCCCGTCGATCACCGCGGTGACCCGCATTTCCGCCAGGCTGACCGCGCCGCCGTAGGTGGACAGGAAGGCGGTGTCGGACGCGTCCCGCCCGGTGGCGATGCGGACCAGGGCGGAGCGCGGCGCCAGCGTGGTGGCGTCGACCACCCGCCAGCGGCCGTCGACCGCCGCCTCGGCGACGGCGTGGAAGTCCATCGGGTCGAGTCCCGGCGCGTACACCGCCGCCAGCCGGGCGGGCACGTCGAGCGCCCGTAGCAGCGCGATGACCAGGTGCGCGTAGTCCCGGCAGACGCCCTGCCGGGCCAGCAGGGTATCCACCGCGCCGTCGGTCGGCCCGCTGCTGCCGGGCACGTAGCTCAGCCGGGTGCCGACCCAGGAAGACACCGCGGCCAGCAGCTCGGCCGGGTCGGTGAGCCCGCCGAACTCCGCCCGGGCGACCGGGGCCAGCCGGTCCGACTCGGCGTACCGGCTTGGCCGCAGGTAGACGATGCGCTCGGCCTCGGTCACCACCGGCTCTTTCGCCCGCCCGGTGACCCGGGCGGTGTAGTCGAACACCACCCGGCCCGGCCGCAGCGACAGCAGGTAGGCGGGACCCTCGCCGGGGATGTCCACCTCGTCCGGCGGTGGCGGCGGGTCGTCGTCGCCGGCGGTGATGACCAGCCCGCCCGACACGTCGGCGCCCGGAAGGTCGGGCACTGCCAGCTTGAGGACCGCGGTGAGCGGCTGGTGCACGTCGAGAACCAGGTGGCTGCCGACGTGCCGGGTGATTTCGGTCATGAGTACCAGTATGACGGGCCGCCGGGCGGCTCGGGCGGGTGAGCCGCCCGGCGGGCTGAGGGGTTATTCCGGCAGGAGTTACGGGAGGCCGATGAAGCCGTCGGTGTTGCCCTTGGCGTCGGTGAAGAAGCCGACGATGTCACCCTCGTCGTTCACGCCGTTCACCGTGGTGGAGCTGGACTGCGGGAAGTTCACGGTCAGGATCTTCCCGTTCACCCAGGTGAAGCCGTGGGTCACCGCGTTGTTGCCGCTGCCGGTGGTGTAGGCGCCGACTACCTCGTCGGAGTCGTTCACGCCGAACGCCTGGGTCATCGCGGCGCCCGGGACCGCGATGGTGATCACCCGCCCGTTGCGCAGCTTCAGGAACGCGTCCGTGGCGCCCTTGGCGCTGGTGTAGAAGCCGGCCACGGCGCCCTCGTCGTTGATGCCGGCCGCGGTCAGCGCGGTCGCGCCGGGCACCGTGATCAGCTTGAACCGCCCGCTGCCGATGCTGTACGAGTAGCCGTGGGCGTTGCCGTTGGCGTCGTTGTAGAAGCCGACCGCGGTGCCATCGTTGTTCACCCCGAGGAGCTGGTTCACCGGCGGCTTGGAGTTGTTCCTGGTCGGGTAGTTGACCTCGTGGTACCTGCCGCCGATGCGCCAGAAGCCGAAGTTGTTGTCGTCGGCCGGCGTGGCGCCATTCTGGGTGGAGAAGAACCCGACGCTGATTCCCCGGTCGTTAAGCCCGGTGACCTGCGTCTGCGCTGAGCCGGGGAAATTCCGGCTGGCGAAGTCAACCTGGGAATAGGGCGCGCTGAGCGCGTACGCCTTATTCGGGTGGCCGGCGTTTCCGCTGCCGAAGTACCCGGCGACCTGGCCCTCGTTGTTGATGCCGAGGAGCTGGTTGAAGGTGAGGTCGCGGTCGTTGTTCCGGGTGATGACCTGGTACGCGCCCGCCTGGCCGGCGGTCACCTGCGCCGCCCCGCTCGTCGCGGCCGACAGGGCCAGGCCCTCGCCCGCGCTGGCACCGCCGGCCGAGCAGCCCGCCAGCGCACCCGCCGCGCCGAGCGCGAGCACCCCCGCCAGCAGGGCGGTGACGCGCGGGCGGAGCCCGCTGGGGATGAATCGGGTGCGCGCGGCGGCCCGATCGCGCGTCCGCTCGTCTGCGATATTCATACGGAGGTCCTTTCAGGGAAGGCAAGCCAAACTAATCCGCCAGCAGCGGTCTTTGACGTTGCGGCCCTGAGCCTAACCAGCCGTTGTTCTTCTCCCCGCTGCTCAGACGGTTGCTTAAGGCGGATGTAAGTTCCCGGGCGGTAAATCCCTGGGAATGGTAAAGACGGCCTTCACTTCCCTAACGGCCGCGAAAGAGCCATAACCATTTTGTTAAGTTGGGCGCCCCCGGAGCGGGCGGCCGCGGACGCCGCGTTGCCCGCACCAGGCCCGGGCGGCCGCCCGGGCCCAGGCGTGAGGGGCCCGGCAGGCGATCGGCATTGGTTCTTGGTGATATTGCCGATGACTGATACTGAGGTAATATTGCTCTATGGTGATGCCTCGCGACGAGTACCTGGTCACGACGCCGCGTGACCTGGGCGCGGCACTGAAGCACTTCCGCGGGACGGCGGGGGTGACCCAGGTGGAGGCGGCCGAGGCGATGGGGATCGGGCAGTCGTACCTGTCTTCGCTTGAGGGCGGTAAGTTCGGCAGCTCGCTGCGGCACGCGCTGCGCCTGCTGCGCTTCGTCGGCTGCGAAGTCGTCGTCCGGCCAAGGGCACCGCGTGGCTGACCGCATCGTCGCGTGGCTCTACGGCACGCCGGTCGCGGCCCTGTCCCGCGCGCCGGACTTCCGTATCCGGCTTGACTGGCGGCCGGAGGGAACCGGGCGGTGGGGACTGGGCAGCCCGGTGCTGTCGACCGGGCTGCCGCTCGGCGCCCCTATCGGTCCCAGGGACCTGCGCGGGCTCGACTTCTTCGAGAACGTCCTGCCCGAGGGGCCGGCCCTGGCCCGGATGGCTGAGCTGGCCGGGGTCCGGCCAGCGGACACGTACGGCATCCTGAGGATGTTCGGCCGCGATTGCGCCGGGGCGGTCATGCTGCTGCCAGAAGGCGATCAGCCCGGGGCGGGCGCCCGCAGCGGGTATACCCCGATGACGTCCGGCGACCTGCGCCAGGTGCTCGGTTCACTCGACGTCGCGCCGCTGGCGGCCGCGCCGGAACGCGGCTTCCGGCCCTCGCTGGCCGGTTTCCAGCGCAAGGCGCTGCTCGGCCGGTCCCCGGACGGAACCTGGCAGCTTCCGGTCGGCGACGCGCCTTCGACCTGGATCCTCAAGCCCGACGGGCCCCATCAGATGGCGGCCAACGAGGCCACCTGCCTGCTGCTCGCGACCGCCTGCGGGCTCGAAGCGGCCCAGGCGGAACTGCTGGACGTCGCTGGCCTGGCCGTACTCGCGGTCCGGCGTTACGACCGGCTCCCGCCGCCGGACGGCGGGCTGCCAGGCCGGCTCCATCAGGAGGACGGCTGCCAGGCCACCGCCAGCCCGCCCGGGATGAAATACGAAGAGCAGGGCGGCCCGGCGCTGCGTGACCTGGCTGAACTGCTGCGGAACTTCGGTGACCCGGCCGACCTGGCCCGCCTGCTGCAACGCGCCACCTTCAACATGGCCGTCGGCAACGCCGACGCGCACGCGAAGAACTTCTCCGTGCTGCACGACCCGGACGGTAGCGCGATCAGGCTCGCCCCGCTGTACGACGTGCTGTCCACGGTCGCGCTAGAACTGAAGGACGGCGCCGGGCAGCCGCTGCGGGCGGACACCCACCTCGGCCAGCGGGTCGGCGGGCAGGTCGACATCGGGCAGGTCACCGCGGCCAGCCTGGTGGACGAAGGGGCGGCCTGGGGCCTCCGGCGGCGGGCGGCCGCGGCGGTAGTCGCCGAGACTCTTGACCGGGTCCTGGCCGCGGTCGACGACCTGCCAGGCGACGAGCGGGTGCTTGCCGTCATCAAGCGGCAGGCCGAGCGGGTCAGCCAGGCTTGCCCCGGCTGACGTCAGCCTTCCAGCGGCATCAGCTCGGCCGCGAAGCCGGCGATGAACTCCGCTAGCGGGATCGCGGCGGTGGCAGGCCGGATGACGAACTTGCTCAGCCCGGCGCCGGCGTAGGCCTCGATCAGCCGCCGCGCGCCCGCCCAGCCGTCGGCCACCAGCGTGGCCGGGTCGGTATCGGGCCTGCGCCGCCTGACCAGTGCCGCCAGCGCGTCGGGGATGCCGTCGAAGGCGACCCCCAGGCTGATGCCGAAGTGGTCCTGCTCCACCGCCCGGCCGGCCTGGTCAGCGGCGGCGTTGATGACGGCGACCGCGTCCCCGGCCTCGGCCGGGGTCAGGAAGGAGCCGAGCCAGCCGTCGCCCAGCCGCCCCACCCGGCGCAGCCCGGCGGGGGCCGAGCCGCCCAGCCAGATGTCGAGCGGCTTGGCCGGAAGCGGCCCGGCCGACGCGTCCTGCACGTCGAAGAAGCTCCCGTGGAACGTCACCGCCTCGTTGGCCAGCATCAGCCGCAGCAGCGTCAGCGCCTCGTCGAAGACCGCCGCCCGCTGGCCCGGCGGCACCGGGAACAGCACCCGCTCGGCGGCGCTGGCGGGCTGCAGGCCGAATACCGGCAGCACCCGCCCCGGTGCCAGCCCGGCGAGCGAGGTGAGCTGCTTGGCGACGAGTACCGGGTGCCGTCCCGGCAGCACCGAGATGCCGCTGCCCGCCTTCAGCCGGGTGGTCTTCGCCAGCGCGAACGCCATGCCGGTGAACGGCTCCACGGCCGGGCCGTAGACGGTCTCCGGCAGCCACAGCGAGTCGATGCCGGCCGCCTCGAGCAGCTCGACCGCCGCACCGAACTCGCCTGCCGTCACGGCCGGGCCGAACGACACCCCGATGCGGACTCCCATGCCGCTACGCTACCTCGGCCCGCCACGATGACTTTGCCCGGCTGACGCCGTCTGCCCTGGTGCACGCGGAACTCAGATCCCGAGGGGGAGCAGCCATGACCCGACCGACCGGTGCACCGTGCTGGATCGACCTGATGACCTCCGACGCCGGGCGGGTGACGCCCTTCTACAGCGAGCTGTTCGGCTGGACCGCGGGGGAGGGGTCGCCCGAGTTCGGCGGCTACTTCATGTTCATGAACGACGGCGTTCCGGTGGCCGGCTGCATGCCCAACCAGCCGGGCACCGGCGTCCCCGACGGGTGGTCGGTGTACCTGTCGGCCGCCGACGCCAAGGCGGCCGCCGACGCGGCGATCGCGCATGGCGGCACCCTCCGCGAGGGACCGCTCGACATCGCCGACCTGGGCACCGAGGTGATCCTGAACGACGCGGTGGGTGCCCGGGTCGGCGCCTGGCAGCCCAAGGCGTTCCCCGGCCTTCCCGCGGTCTCCCGCCAGCCCGGCACGCCCGGTTACTTCGAGCTGCTGACCCGCGACTACGGCCGCGCGGTGCGGTTCTACGCCGACGTGTTCGGCTGGGACGGGCAGCAGGTGAGCGACACCGACGAGTTCCGGCTGACGGTGCTGGCCGACGGCGGCCAGACGTTCGCCGGGATCATGGACGCGTCCCGCTTCCTGCCCGCGGGCGAGGACGACCGCTGGTACGCGTACCTCCAGGTGGCCGACACCGACGCGGCCCTGGCCGCGGTCACCCGGCTGGGCGGGACGGTGACCGAGCCGGCCATGGACACCCCCTACGGCCGGCTGGCGGCCGCCGCCGACCCGCTCGGCGCCCGCTTCAAGATCATGGGCTAGCGGGAGCCAGCGCGGTCATCGCCGCCACGACCGGCTCCAGGCCGGGCCGGGCGGTGATGACCCGGACCACCGCCTCGTCCAGGCCCGCGCTGAGCCGGGCGAAGGCAGCCGGGGCGGCCGCCGCCGGGCCGTAGTAGCCGACCGCCCGCAGCATGTCGTCGGGGACCGCGGCCACCAGCTCGCCCACGGCCGCGCCCGCGTCACGCCGTGCCTCCAGCTCAGCCAGCACCGGGTCGAACCCCATGCTCGCGAACAGGCCGCGGTAGCCCGCGTCGGGCGGCATACCGGGGTGCCCGAGCGCGTAGCCGAGCACCTGGGCGCCGAGCGCCTGCCGGGCGGCGGCCACGTCGTCGTCGATGCAGACGCGGATGTACATGGTCAGCGGCACGTCGCCCGGGTCACGGCCGGCCCGGGCGGCGCCCGCGGCGACCTGCTGGCGGCTGTAGGCGATGCGCTCGGGCGAGGCCCAGTTGAGCAGCGCCCCGTCGGCTGTCTCGCCCGCCAGCCGGAGCATCTGCGGGCCGAGCGCGGCCAGGTAGACCGGGGCGGCGGGCAGCCCGGCCGCCCCCAGCGACGCCGACCGCGGCCAGCCGGGGGCGCCGTCGGCGACCAGCTCCCCGGCGGTGACCGTGTCGCCCCGCAGCAGCCCGCGGACCGCGGTGACGTACTCGCGCATCACCGCGATCGGCCGGTTGGGCAGGCCCACCGACGCCCAGAAGCCGGGACCGTAGCCGCCGGTGCCGAGGCCGAGCACGAACCGCCCCCGGGAGAGCTGGGCCAGGGTGGCCGCCTGGGCGGCGAGGCCGGGCGGTGTCCACATCCGGGCGGCCGGCACGACCGAGATCCCGGTCCGCAGCGGGGTGTCCTGCGACCACGCCGCGCAGACGTGGAACGAGTCCGGCACGCCGCCGGCCGGGGTCCACAAGCTGCCGTAACCGAGCCGCGCCGCCTCCCGGGCGGCCACCCGGAGCTGGTCGAACGGCAGGCCGAGGCGGGCATCAAGCCCGACGCCAAGCATCATCCTGGCAGTATGCCGCAGGCCGCCCGCGGCCCCGCCGCTGGGTTAGCCGCGGTCCTTACCGCCCGTGGCCAGGTCGCGCCAGCCGGACTCGGAGACCTCGACGCCGTAGCGCCTGGCGGCGGCCAGGATCCGCTGCCAGGCCTGGTCGCGCTCATCGTCGCTGACCCCCTCGACCTGGCCGAAGCGGGCGATCGCGTTGCGCACGTGGCGGGCGTCGGTCAAGATCAGTACGGGCGTTCTAGCTCAGGAAACATGGGAAAATGCCGGACGTTGAGCGTCGCGAGCTCCAGCCCCTCAGTGAGGGCGGTAGCTGCAATCAGGTAATCCCCGAGACCGATCCCTTGGTGGGAGCGGCGGTACTCCTGCATCAGCGTTGCCGCGCGCCAGGCGACCTGCTCGGTGACCTCGAACCGCTGCATGCTGCCGAGCAGACGCATCACCTCGCGCCGTTCCGGCGGACGCATGCCTCCCGCGACCTCGGTCAGGCTGACAACGCTGATCGCTAGCGGTCCGTCGGATTGCCTCGCGCTCACCAGCCAATCCCTGGCGGCGGTCCTGCCTCGAAGGTGCTCGATGAGGACGTCGCTGTCGACGAGGATCAAGCGTCGGCCAGCCGGTCCAGGTAATCCGTGCGCGCATCCCGTGCACGGGAGAACTGCTCTCGGTCTGCTAGGACTCCGAAGGAACCGTTGATGGCGGCGAGGTCGGCCGTGAGGTCGGCGCCAGGATTTCCGCCCATGGCCCGGTCAATTAGCGCCCGGATCAGTTCCGCACGGGAAACGCCTTCAGCTTCCGCCGCCCGGTCCAGGGCGGCCGCCTGGCCTTCCGCCAGGTAGATGTTGGTCCGCTTCATACACCACATCATACATCAGCGAGCGATTATCTGGTCGTCAAGCGGCCGGGATGACCTAGAGCCCGCCGCCCAGGGTCACCCCGCCGTCCAGGGTGAGGGTCTGCCCGGTGATCCAGCTCGCCTGGTCGGACAGCAGGAACGCGACCGCGCCGGCGACGTCGGCCGGCACCCCGAGGCGCTTGAGCGGGTAGGCGGCGGAGACCTCTTCCTCGCGGCCCTCGTACAGGGCGGTGGCGAACTTGGTCTTCACCACCGCGGGCGCGACCGCGTTCACCCGGATGCCGGGGCCGAGCTCGACCGCCAGCTCGGTGGTGAGCCGGATCAGCGCCGCCTTGCTCACCCCGTACATGCCGATCCCGGGGCTGGCGCGCAGCCCGGCGACCGAGGCGACGTTCACCACCGAGCCGCCGTGCTCGCCCATCCAGGCGTCCCGCGCCCGCCTGATCCAGGCGAGCGGCGCCAGCACGTTGACGGCGAGGATCTTGGCGGCGGCGGCCGGGTCGGTGTCGATCACCGGGCCGTAGACGGGGTTGATGCCGGTGTTGTTGACCAGCATGTCCAGCCGCCCGAAGGCCTTGATGGCGCTGGCTACCGCCTCCGCCTGGTGGTCGGCGTCATCGGCCCGGCCGGGGACCGCGATGGCCGCGTCCGGGCCGCCCAGCTCGGCCACGGCCGCCTCAAGCGCCTCCGGGCGCCGGGCGGTGACGCACACCCGGGCACCGTGCCGCACCAGCTCGGCGGCGATGCCGAGGCCGATGCCCCGGCTGGCGCCGGTGATGATGGCGACGCGGTCCCGTAGCGATTCCATTGGCCGACCGTACCAGGGGCCGCCGGGAACGGCGACGGGCCGGTTACAGGGGCGCTGGCTGGTCGGGGCCGGCCGCGGGGGTGAAGGTGAGGAAGTGCGGCGGCCGGGCCCCGCCGCGGTCGAACTCGGTGCTGATCTCGGCCTGCACCGCGGTGACCCGGTCGACCGGGACGAGCAGGCAGGCCGGGCGGCCGGGCCCGTCGGCGACCGCCCGGCCGCCGAGCGCGCCCGCCCGCAGCCCGGCCGCCACCGCCGCGTTCTGCACGCCCTCGCCCAGGTGCTGCTCGTGCGCGAGGGTGAGCAGCGTGCCGAGCAATTCGAAGTCGCCGGCGGCGGCCGCCGCGGCGGCGTCGGCGACCGGGGAGTCCTCGGCTGGCGCCTGCCGGGCGTCGCGGCGCACCCGGGTGTCGACCAGCATCAGCCGCAGCCCGGCGGCCGCGAGGTCGCAGGAAAGCTGGTGGGCGCCGAGCGCTGCCTGCCCTTCGGCGTGCTCCGCCTCCGGCCCGCGCGCGGCCGGGTGGCCCAGGCACAGCCGGATCGCGGTTTCGATCGCCGCACTCATCCCGGCGCCGGACCCGTCTGGCAGCTCGGAGCGGACCAGCAGCCGGGTGCCGGCGTCAGCCGGCCGGGTGGCGGCCGGCCGGGTCTGGCAGCGCCAGGGCGGGCCCGGCCCAGGCCGGCCCGTGGCCGGCCGCCGCGGCCGCGGCGGTCACCCGCTCGTGCTCGCCCGGCCGTTCCATCAGCACCAGCTCGATGACCCCGTCCCCGCTCGGCCCGGCCGCGGCGACCGCGCTCCACGGCGCCGCCACGGTGAGCCGCAGCGGCCCGCTGGCCAGCAGCGTCACCGTGCCGGGCACGCGCCAGACGGTGGCCGGCCGCCCGCCGAACTCGGCGCCGTACCCCTGCAGCGCCATCCGGATGGCCGGCGCGAGCGACAATTGCCAGTCAAGTTCCGTTGTCATAGCAGTTTCTCCAGGTGACAGGCGGCGATGGAGTGGGCTAGCTCGCCGACGGTGATGGCCGCGCCGCTGTGGCCGGCCTGCTCGCGTGCCTGCCGCTCGCTCATCGGCGGTCATCCCCGGCCCGCTCGGCTGGGGCTGCGGCTGCGGCTGGGACCGCGGCTGGGACTGGCCGTGAACGTCGCCGCACAGGTAGACCACCTGCGGCGGCGCGGTCCCGGCCGGCTCGGCCAGCTCGGCCAGCAGGCAGGCGACCCCTTCGGCCGGGTCGATGAGCGGCGCGCCGCGCCGCGCGTACTCGCGCTCGAGCTCGGGCGAGACCATTCCGCCGCCGGCCCACGGGCCCCAGTCGACCGACACCACCCGCGGCGCGGTCCCGGAGGCGGTCCCGGCCAGGACCGCCGCGGTGCCACTGGCCGGTGACCAGTAGCGGGCGAGCGTGTCGAGTGCGTCGTTGGCGGCGGCGTAGTCGGCCTGCCCCCGGTTGCCGAATACCCCCGACACGCTGCTGAACAGCACCAGGAACTTCAGGTCGCCGCGCAGCCCGGCCGCCAGCGCCCGCGCGCCGTCGACCTTGGTCCGGTACACCCGGGCGAACGAGTCCGGTGTCTTGTCCGCGATCAGCCGGTCCTCGACCAGGCCGGCCCCGTGGATCACCCCGTCGATCCGCCCGTAGCGGGCGTACAGGTCGGCCAGCACGCCGCCGACGGCGGCCTCGTCGCGGACGTCGGCGGCGTGGTAGCGGACCGAGGCGGCCGTCGCCCTGAGTTTGTCCAGGGTGCGTCGCACCTGGCGCTCGCGCAGCAGCCGGGCGGCCTCGGCCTCGACCTCACGCGGGGTGTCCGCGCGCTGGCCGGATAGCGCGCCGCGACTGATGAGGAGCCGGCGCAGCGCCACCGGGTCGGCGGCGTCGAGTTCCGGGTCGGCCGGGCCGGGCGCCGGGGTGCGCCCGATCAGCTCGATGTGGCAGCCGGTGGCCTGCGCCAGCGCCACCGCCACGCTGGCGGTGATGCCGCGGGCGCCGCCGGTGAGCAGGACGACGCTGCCGGAGTCGAGGCCCAGTCCCCGGCCGGCCGTCCGGTCCCGGCCGGACAGGGGGGCGGCCTCGGTGACGCGCAGCCCGGTGCGGCGGCCGGCCAGGTAGCCGACCACCGGCGGGCCGGACGGCGCCGTCAGCTCGGCCAGTAGCTGGGCCGCGATCTGCCGGGGGCTGTTCTTGGCGTCGACGTCGACCGCCCGGGCCAGCACGCCCGGGTACTCGGCCGCGACGGTGCGGATCAGCCCGCGCAGCCCCAGGTCGGCCGGCTCTTCGTCCCAGCCGGGCACCGCCCAGCCGTCCGGCCCGCCGGCGCTGCCGGTGCCGTCGGTGCCGCCGCCCGCCGCGGTGCCGGGCGCCGCCGAGCCCGCGGCGGCGGTGACCGTGACGGCGGGGTCGGCCGGGCCGGGGTGGCCGGGGACCCGGTAGCCGAAGCTGCCGCCGCCCCCGGTGGCGACCAGGACCGTGCCCGCGCCCACCGCCAGCGCGTCGCGGACCAGACCGAACATCGAGGGCAGGACCGGCCGGGCGCCTGGCCGGAGCGCACCCAGGTGGACCAGGGCGCTCGCGCCGAGCAGGTCGCCCGCGGAGGGTGTCTCGGTGATTATCGACTGCGCCCCGCGCTGTTCGAGCAGGTCGGCCAGCTCGAGGGCGATGCCGCGGCCGTCCTCCACGATCAGGAACCGGCCGGCCGGCAGCCTGGCCGGCCCGTACGCGGCGGCCGGCGGCAGGGCAACCGGCTCGACCACCAGCCGTCGCGGCGCCCGGGCGGCGGGCTCCCCGGCGGCGGCCGGCCCGCGCGGGGTGAAGCGCGGGCCGCCTGGCCGGGCGAGTAGGTGCCAGCCCGGGATCCGCTGCGGCAGCGGCGGTCCGCCGGGCGCGGGCACTAGGCCCGGCCCGGCCTGCCCGGCCTGCCCGGCCTGCCCCGCCTGCCCGGCCGGCGTGCGGGTGTCGGTGGCACCCCCCACCCGTTCGGGCTGATCGCCTTGGGGCTGCGGGACGGAAGCCTGCGCGGCCGGGGCGACCGGGGCGGCGGCCGGGAGCGGTGCCTGCGGGGCGGCGGGCGGCGCCGCGCCCAGGTAGCCGAGCAGCACCTCGCGCTGCACCGCGATGAGTTCCCTGGTGGTGCGCAGGAAGTCGGCGACCACGCGGTCCCGGCCGGTGCCGGGGACGGCGTGGTCGGCGCCGGCCGGGCCGAGCGGCAGCCGCGGGGCCGCGGTCGCCGGGCGCAGGCCGCCCGCCACCGGCTCGCCGTCGGCGGCGCGGACCAGGTGGCCGTCGACGGTCCAGGCCGCGCGGGGCGGCGGCCCCGCGACCGGGGCGGCCCGGCCCGCGAACAGCGGTCCCGGTTCGACCGGGACCCCGGCCGCCACCAGCTCGCTGAGCGCGCTCAGGAAGCGCAGGAGGCCGTTCTCGCCGGGCACGTCGCACGCCACCGCGGTGTGCGGGCGGCCGTTCAGGATCTCCCCGACCAGGCCGGTCAGCATCCGGCCGGGGCCCGCCTCGACAAACGTCCGTGCCCCGGCCGCGTACATCGCCTCGACCTGTTCGGCGAACCGGACCGGGTCGGCGACCTGGGCGGCCAGCAGCCGCCGCACCTCATCCGGGTCGCTGCCGTAGGGCGCGGCGGTGGAGTTGGCGTAGACCGGGATCCGGGGCGCGGCGACGGCCTGGGCGGCCAGTGCCTCGGCCATCGCGGTGACGGCGGGGGCCACCACCGGCGCCGCCCCGGTCTCGTCGACGACCGCCGCTGCCCGCGGCGCGTCGCCCCGCCCGGACGCCATCGGGCCGGGGTCGTCGCCTGCCGCCGCGGTAATGGCGGCGGCCCGCGCGGCCGACAGCTCGAGCAGGGCGGGCGGGTCATAGGCGCCCGCCGTGCACAGCGCGGCCAGCTCGCCGTAACCGTGCCCGGCCGCCATCGCCGCGCGCACCCCGGTCATCGTCAGCAGCTCCCAGACGGCCAGCTCGGCGACGCCGAGGGCGGGCTGCGCCATCCGGGTGTCGGCGATCGCCGCCGCCTGCCGCGCGCGGTCCGCCTGGCTGAACGCGGCGGGCGGGAACATCGCGGCCGCGCACTGCGGGCCGGCCAGGCCGAGCAGCCGCTGCAACCGGGGGAACGCGGTGAACAGGTCGGCCGTCATCCCGGCCCGCTGGCTGCCCTGGCCGGGGAACAGGAACGCGACCGCGCCGCCGGCCCGCTCAGCCGGGGTGCCGACCAGCGGCTCGCGCAGCCGCTGGTCCAGGTCGTCCAGGCTGGCGGCGGTGAACGCGGCCCGCACCGGGCCCGGCCGGGCGGCCGCGGTGGCGGCCAGCTCGGCCAGCCGCCACGGGCGCCCGGCGGCGTTGTTGGCCGCGGCCAGCTCGCGCAGCGCGGCGGCGGCCGCGGTCACGTCGCCGCGCAGCGCGAACAGCTCGGCCGGCCAGTCCGGCTGCCCGTGCGCGGGCGCGTCGGCGCCGTCGTAGCCGGACAGCACCGCGTGGAAGTTGCTGCCGCCGCAGCCGAACGCGCTCAGTCCCGCGTACCGCCGCGCGGGCGGGGCCGGCCACGGCCGGGCCCGGGCCGGGTTGAAGGCGAACGGGCTGGTCTCCTGGTCCCAGTACCGGTTGGGGGTGCTGAGGTGGATGGTGCCGGGCCGGGTGCCGGTGTGCAGCGCGCAGGCAACCTTGATGAGGCCGGCCAGGCCGGCCGCGCACCTGGTGTGCCCGACCTGGGGCTTGACCGAGCCGACGGTGCACCCGCCGGGCGCCGCCCCGGCCGCGGTGAACGCGGCGGTGAGCGTGGCCAGCTCGGCCCGGTCGCCCGCCACGGTGCCGGTCCCGTGCGCCTCGACCAGGCCGACCTCGGCCGGGGAGACGCCTGCCATCGCGTAAGCCCGGTCCAGCGCCAGCCGCTGGCCCTCGGGGCGGGCGGGCAGCCCGAGCGAGCGGCCGTCGCTCGCCCCGCCGATGCCCCGCACCACCGCGTAGATCCGGTCGCCGTCGCGCTCGGCGTCCGCCAGCCGCTTCAGCACCACGCAGCCGACGCCCTCACCCAGCGCGATCCCGTCGGCCTGCGGGTCGAAGGTGGCGCAGCGGCCGTGCGGCGGCAGGGCGGCCGAGGCGAACATCTGGTAGTCGTGGATGCCGTTGCGGGTGTCGGCGCCGCCGCACAGCACCACGTCGCTGGTCCCGGCGGACAGCTCCTTGCCGGCCAGGTCGAGCGCGGCCAGGCTGGACGCGCAGGCGGCGTCGACCGCGTAGTTCACCCCGCCGAGGCCGAGCCGGTTGGCGATGCGGCCGGCGATCCCCGCTTCGGCGCCGAAGATGACCGACGCGCGGGAGCGGTCGAACGGCCGGCTGGCGTAGCCGGCGTCGGCCAGCGCCCGTGCGGCCACCTCAAGCGCCAGTAGCTGCACCGGCTCGATGCTGGCGAGCGCGGACGGCGATATCCCGTAGGCCAGGGCGTCGAACGGCACCGGCGGCAGGAAGCCGCCCCTGGCCGGGGGGATGCCCGGGTACTGCTCCGCGCCGGTTTCCGTGCGCCAGCGCTGCTCGGGGACCTCACCGACCGCGTCCGTCCCCGCGACCACGTTCGCCCAGAAACGGCCGAGGCCGTCCGCGCCGGGGTAGACGCAGGACATACCGACGATGGCGATGTCGAGCGGCCGCGGCGCGCTGACCGCCCGCGGCTGGGCGGGCTGCTCGTGCTGCTCGTGCTGTCCTGGCTGGCCTTGTCCTGGCTGGCCGCCGTGCAGCTCGGCCGCGCGGGCGGCCAGGAAGGCCGCCGCGCCCGTGGTGACCTGCTGGTGCAGCGCGGCCAGGGTGAGAGTCTGCTCGCGCAGCGCCGCGACCTGGCCGAGCATGAACAGGCCGTCGCCGCGGGCGGTCTCCTCGTCCACGGCGACCAGTTCGCCGCCGTCCCGGCGCAGGCCCTTGGCGGCGACCCGCAGCCGCCCCAGGCTGAGCTGCTCCAGCTCGGCCCAGGCCTCCTGACGGCTGACGCCACCCGCCGCCAGCCGTTCCCTGGCGGCGGCGAAGGTACCCACGTAGGGGGTGTCCGCGCAGCGGGTCAGGTGCCCGGGTGAGCTTTCGAGCAGCGCGGTGCCCGTGGCCTGCTGCGCGGTCCGCTGGTACAGCCCGGTGGTCGCCCCGGTCTCCACGATCTCGCTGGTGAACAGGTAGGCGGTGCCCATCAGCAGGCCGATCTGGGCGCCCCGGGCGGCCAGCGGCGCGGCCAGCGCCGCGACCATGGCGGCGGACCGCTCGTCGTGCACGCCGCCCGCGAACCAGGCGTGCACCCCGGTCAGGTCCGGCTGCTCGAGCAGCCGCGTCACCATCGCCTCCCACAGCGCGAAGCTGCCGCGCGGCCCGGTGTGCCCGCCGCACTCGGCGCCCTCGAACACGAACCGGCGGGCGCCGCTGGCCAGGAACTGGCCGAGCAGCCCGGCCGACGGCACGTGCAGGTAGGTCTCGATCCCGGCCTCCTGCAGCGCGGCCGCCTGAGCCGGGCTCCCGCCCGCGATCAGCGCGTAGGGCGGGCGGGAGCGCAGGATCGCGGCTAGCTGCGCGTCGCGCGCCCCGGGCGGGGCGAAGCCGACCAGGCCGACCCCCCAGGGCCTGCCGCCGAGCAGGTCCGCGGTCCGTGCCAGCAGCCCGGCCGCCTGGTCGCCGGACATCAGGGCGAGCGCCAGGAACGGCAGCCCGCCCGCGCCGGCCACCGCGGCGGCGAACTCGGCCCGGTCGCTCACCCGGGTCATCGGGCCCTGCACGGGCCGGCTGTCGCGCAGCGGCCAGGTCCGCGCCGCCAGCTCGATCTGCGCCCCGATGGCCGCCCCGATCGCCTGGACGACGCCGCCCGCGGTCCGGTACCGGGCGGCCAGCGGGGCCGCGAACGCCGCGTCCTGGCCGGCCGGCAGCAGTTGCTGGCGCAGGTCGCGGCCGCCCAGCCGCCCGGTCCCGGCCGCGGGGTCGATCGCGGGCAGGCCGGGCCGGGTGTAGACCCGGTAACCGCCGATCACCCGGGTCTCGCTGCCGTCCATCGCCGCGATGACCGCCGCTACCTCGGCCGACGGCCGTCCCGGGGCGGTCCCGGACGGCCCGCCCTCGACGGTCAGCGCGAGCTGCGCGTCGATCGCGACGCCGCGGGCCCCGCCCGCCACCGCCGCCGCCGCGGTGTGCGGACCGATGCCGCCCATCGCCCAGCAGGGGATGCCGGGGAAGGCCGCCGCCAGCCGCTGGACCAGGACGAAGGTACTGAGCTGGCCGACCCGCCCGCCCGCCTCGAAGCCGCGGGCGACCAGGCCGGCCGCCCCGCCGCGGAGCGCGTCGGCGGCCTCGGCGGCGGAGGTTACCTCGGCCAGTACCCGGACCGCGCCGGCCGGCCACGGCCCCGGGCACAGCACCGGGTCGACCACGATGGTGTCCACCTCGGGCGGCAGCAGGGGCGCCCAGGCGGCGAGGTCGCCGCGGGCGCGGACACCGAACGGCCGCCCGCCCAGCCGCTGCCGGACCCGGGCCAGTGCGGCCCGGGCGGCGCCCGCGTCGTCCCCCAGGTCGAGGACGCCCAGGTACCCGGCCCGGGTGACGGCCACTACCAGGTCGGCATTCGGCTCGTGGAAAGGCGTGATGGCCAGGACGAGGTCACGGGGGGCGCTGGGGCTCGGCACGCATTGCTCCTTGTTTATCGATCGGAGAGCCGCACACGGCGGAACGCGGGCAAGGGGAATGCCTGGTAACCGAGGCGATGGCGTGCCCCTGGGGGCCGGAGCCCGTTATTCGGACAATGACACCTATGTCCGATCATGGCAGCCACCGGATATTAGGAAGCTCCGCCTGCCTCCGGGCGACGAGTTTAGAGGGGTCGCGGATTGCTGTGCAAGCTTCATCAAGACATTCGCGGGAGGCGTCATCCGGCTGAATGCTGCGATTATCACAGAAGGCCAGCGGATGCCCGAACCCGCCGGTAACGACTCGCTGGCCAGTGCTTATGTCCAATGTGAGAGGCCGGGTAGGATCGGTTCGTGCGCTTTCCATCCTATGCGGCGGCATCATTGGCATATTTCGGCGGCTTGCCCGCTGTGCCACTGAGATTGTACTGTCTTCCTGAAATCGTGCTTTTCTGAAATCGTGGGCTAATGCGACCGATGCTGTGTTCCAAGAGGCGCTTGTTTAAGAGGCGCCGGTGATCGAGGAGATCCTGCCCGCCTGCGTGGCGTCCGCTGAGGCATTCGCCGACCCGCCCGATATCCGCCTTTTCGCCGAAGAGGCGGCGCTTGTCGCTGCCGCCGTGGAGAAGCGCCGCCGTGAGTTCGCGACCGGCCGCGACTGCGCGCGCCGGGCGCTGGCCGCGCTCGGCCTGCCGCCCGTCCCGATCCCGCGCGGCGAGCGCGGGGCGCCCGGCTGGCCGCCCGGCATCGTCGGCAGCATCACCCACTGCGCGGGGTACCGGGCGGCCGCGGCCGCGCCCGCGGCGGCGGTGCACGCCGTCGGCCTGGACGCCGAGCCCGACCAGCCGCTGCCGGAGCTGGTGCTCGGCACGGTGGCGCTGCCGCCGGAGCAGGCGATGCTGCGCGAGCTGGCCGCGGCGGGGCCGGGCCCCTGCTGGGACCGGCTGCTGTTCAGCGCCAAGGAATCGGTCTACAAGGCGTGGTTCCCGCTCACCGGGCGGTGGCTCGGCTTCTCGGGCGCGGCCGTCACCATCAGCCCGGCCGACGGCACGTTCGAGGCCAGGCTGCTGGTGGCGGGCGCGATGGCCGGCGGACGCCCGGTTGACCGGCTGGCCGGGCGCTGGCTGGCCCGCGACGGGCTCATCCTGACCGCGGTCACGCTCCTGCGGCGCCGCTAGAGGTCCATTTGCCCCGTACCGGGCAAACGGGCGGCAGGGCGCCCCTATCATCGTCGGCATGTGGCCGACCGGTTACCCGCGGCGGCGGCCCGCGGCCCGCGATTCCAGCGCCGGGCCGACCGGGCCCGCGACGGCAACCCTGCGGTCGGCGGCTGCCCTGGTCGCGTCCATGCTGCGCTGCGCGGGCATCGTCTACATCCTGGTCCAGGTCGTCATCTGGCACTCGTTCTACGCATCGGCCCCGTGGCGGCTCGCCGCCCCGGTGCTGGCGGTGCTGTGGGCCGCGGCCATTGTCAGCTCGCTGCGCGGGTCCGGTCCGACCCCGCTGGCCGCCTGCGCGGACGGCGTGGCCTACGCGGCGCTGGCGGCCGCCGCGCAGGCGGGCGTGCCGCCGGCCGTCCGTGACGACACGTTCAGCTGGCTCGTGGTCGGCATGACCGGCCAGCTCATGGTCTCCGCCTGGTACGCGCCGGGCCCGCTGCGGCTGCCGTTCGCGGTCGCGTCGCCGGCCGCGTACCTGGGCGGCGCGCTGCTGCTGCCGGTGACCAGCGCCCGCACGGTGTTCGGGGCGGCCGCGCTGCTGCTCGTCTGCGGGCTCGCGCACGTATCCGGCCACTGGTCACTGTCCCGGCACGCCGCCGCCGCCGACGCCGCCCTGGGCAGTGCCGACCAGGCAGCGCGGCAGCGGTACGCCGCGCTGCGCGGCGCCGTGGTGCGCCGCGAGCACGAGCGGCTGGTGCACGACACCGTCCTTAACACGCTGACCGCGCTGGCCCGGCCGCCCGGCCGGGCGGACGGCCGGGCCAGCGCCCTGCGCCGCTGCCGCCAGGACGTGGAGCTGCTCGAGGCGGCGCTCAGCGACTCGGCGGTCCCCGCCGGAGCCGGGCTGGCGGCGGACGGCCGTCCCGGCGGCCCGCCGGGCGACCTGCTGGCCGGGGTGCGGGCGGTCGCCGACGCCATGCGTGACCGAGGGCTGACCGTGCACCTGGAGCCCGGGCCGGGCCCGGGTACGGCCGGGCCGGGTTCCGCGGTCCCCGCTCCGGTGGCCGCGGCCCTCGCGGGGGCGGTCCGCGAGGCCCTGGCGAACGTGGCCGAGCACGCGGGGACCGGCGAAGCCTGGGTCACCGTGGACCGCGGGCCGCACCAGGTTGAGGTGACCGTGCGCGACGCCGGCGCCGGGTTCGATCCAGCACGGGCCGGGCAGGGCCGCCTCGGCCTGCGCCGGTCGATCGCCGAGCGGGTGGCCGAGTGCGGCGGCCGGGCGTCCGTCCGGTCGGCCCCGGGTGCGGGCACCGAGGTACGCCTGCGCTGGCCGGCCCCGGGCGGCACCGGGCCGGCCCTGCCCGGTGCGGCGCCGCTGGCCAGCTACCCGGCCGGGCGGCCGGCATGGTGAGCCACCTCCAGACGGCGCGGGAGGCCGTCGACTCCGGGGTGGCCCGCCTGGTCGCCACGCTGGCGGTGGTCCTGCCGGTCCTCGCCCTGCTGCAGGTGCTCGCCAACTCCCGCGACTACCGCCAGCCGGCCGTGGCGGCGGTGGTCTGGCTGGCGGTGTTCGGCAGCGGGGCGTGGCTGGTACCGCGGGTACGCGCGGGCGGCCTGTCCCGGGCCCAGACGGCCGCCGCGATCGCGATCGCGGTCGCCGCGGTGGCCGTGGTCGACGCCGACCACCGGGCGCACGGCACCGCGGGCGGGATCGACCTGGCCGTGCTCGGGGCCGCCTGGCTGCTGGGGCCGGTGGTGATGAGCAGCACCGTCGTGGTCTGGCTGCCCGCCGCGCTGCTGATCTTCGCGGTGCACGCCGCGCTGCTGATCCACGGCGCGGGACTCGACCCGGTCGGCCTGTCGCAGCTGGGCGCGGCCGGCTACATCATCGCCGCGCTGCTGATCGTGTTCACCGTGCTGCGCCCGGTCCTTGACGCCCGCGCCGCCCTCGCCGCCCGCCAGTCGGGCCTGGCCAGCCGGTCGGCGGCGGAGCGGGCGGCGGCGGCCGCGATCGAGCGGGAGCGGCGTGCCCGCCTGGCGGCCCTCGAGCGGGAGGCGCTGCCGCTGCTGCGCGCCATCGCCGACGGCACCCTCGACCCGGCCGACGAGGAGGTCAGGTCGCGCTGCGAGCGGCACGCGGCGGCGCTCAGGCAGTCCATCGACGGCGGGCAAGCCGACCGCCTGGACGGGCCCGCGGACGGCGCGGCGGCGTTCCCGGCGGGCCGGGCCGGGCAGGAACTGCCCGGCGACCCGCGGGCGGTCCCGGCCGCGGGGCTGGCGGGCCCGCTCGCGCCCGCGCTGCGGGCCGCGGCGGCGCGGGGACTGCCGGTGACCTTCCAGCAGATCGGCGACCCCGGGACCCCGCCGCCGCCGGTCGGCGCGGCGGCCGCGGCCGTGGTTGACGCCGTGCTCAGCCGCCTGCCGCCGCACCCGGTGCTGCTCACCGTGCTGCGGTCGGGCGACGAGGTGGAGCTCTACCTGACATTCGGCGCGCCGCTGCCTGACCCGCCCGACCTGACCGGGTACGGCGCCGGGCTGCCGCCCGCCGCCCGCTGGCACGCGGCGGTTACCTCGGCCGGCCGCGGTGCCGGTGACTCCGGTGCCGGTGACTCCGGTGCCGGTGACTCCGGTGACGGTGACTCCGGTGGCGAGGCCGGCTGCCTTGAGGTCAGCTGGCGGGACGGTGGTCCCCGGTGACCGGCGTCATCACCGTCGCGGCGGTGGACGACCACCCGATCATCCTGGACAGCCTGCCGGGCTGGGTCCAGGGGGACGACCCGGGCATCCGGGTGACTGCCACCGCGGCCAGCGTGCCCGCCCTGCTGGCCGGGGCGGGCCGGGCGGCCGACGTGGTGCTGCTAGACCTCGACCTCGGCGACGGGACCACGGTGGCCGGCAACGTGACCGCGATCTGCGCGGCCGGCCCGGCGGTGGTGGTGCTGTCCGCGTCCGACCGCCCGGACGCGGTCCGGGCGGCGGTGCGCGCGGGTGCCCGCGGCTACGCGCTCAAGAGCGAGCCCGCTAGCCACGTCCGCGCGGCGATCAGGCAGGTCGCAGCGGGCGGCGACTGGATCTCGGCCCGCCTGGCGTACATCCTCGTCACCGATGAGGCGGCCGACCGGCCCACGCTCAGTAATCAGGAGCGACGCGTTCTGCAACTGTACGCAACCGGGCTGCCGGCAAAATCGGTCGCGCGGAGGATGAACATCGGCGAGGAGACCGTCAAACAATATCTGGGACGGGTGCGACAAAAATACGCTTCTGCCGGACGTGCCTCGCCCACTAAATTGGAGCTGTATTATCGAGCCGTCGAGGACGGACATCTCCAGCCACCTTCTTAGACCGCTTCCCCCCCCAGCGGCTAAGGAGAGGAAACGTCCGTCCTCGGCCCCTCTTTCGTTTATTACGGTACTTGCGGCCGGCGTCGCTGTCATGACCCCTAATCGGGGGTCATCCCCCCGGCAGGCCCGCTACCTGCCCGGATGGTACCGGGGCCGGTCGTCGTCGTGGTCCCGGAGCGGACCCAGGCGACGGCAGGACCAGACCGGGCCGGGAAGCTAGCCGCGGCCGGCCATTCAACCGGTTCCCGCCCCGGCTGCCCCGACCGGCGCCCGGCCCAGCCGGGCCGGGCGGCGGCCGCCCGGCGGCCCCTGCCCGCGGGCGGCGGGAATGCGGCTGGCGTGTTCGGGTGTTTGCCGCTACAGTGACCGCAATAGCGCCGGTGCCCATCTGAGCGGCCCGGCAGGCAGCGAGAGCGCTCCATCTGGCAAGCGCCCCGCACAAGTCACCGGACGCGCAGGCGATTTCCTAATCGTCGTGCACGTGCATAACTAGTCGTCGGCCCAGCTGAACGGCCACCTCACACTTGCGTCGCGCATCCGCCATTTCCTCAATTTGGCGTGCGCCCATTCACTCTCCCGAGAGGAGAACCCCATGACTGCAATCGCAGACGAAATCTCATATGCAAAACAAGATCGCCCCGCCGTCGCCGTGTCCGGCCTCGCTGACCTGACCGACGGGCGCGGCTACCTGCGAACGGCGGGCTACCGCCGCTCCGCGAGCGACATCCAGCTCACCGCCGCCCAGGTCCGCCAGTACGGCCTGCGCCCGGGCGACGAGGTGCACGGCACCGTCGCCCCCGGTGCCAAGGGCGCCGCGGCGCTGACTGGCGTCGAGTCCGTCAACGGGCTGCCACCGGACCAGGCGCGGGCCCGCCCGCGGTTCGACGACCTCACCCCGGTCTACCCCAGCCAGCGGCTCCGGCTGGAGGACGGCGACCCGTCGCCCGCCGCGCGGATCATCGACCTGGTCGCCCCGGTCGGCAAGGGGCAGCGCGGCCTGATCGTCGCCCCGCCCAAGGCGGGCAAGACCACCGTGCTCAAGACGATCGCGCACGCGGTCGCCGCCGCCCACCCCGAGGTGCACCTGATGCTGGTCCTCGTCGGCGAGCGCCCGGAAGAGGTCACCGACCTGCGCCGCTCGGTCGGCGGCGAGGTCATCGCGTCCACCTTCGACGCCTCGCCCGCGGACCACGTCCGCGCGGCCGAGCTGGCCATCGAACGGGCCAAGCGGCTGGCCGAGGCCGGCCGCGACGTGGTGGTGATGCTCGACTCGCTCACCCGGCTCGGCCGGGCCTACAACCTGGCCGCGCCAGCCGGCGGCCGCACCCTGTCCGGCGGCGTCGCCGCCGCCGCGCTCGAGCCGCCCCGCCGTTTCCTCGGCGCCGCCCGCTGCCTGGAGGAGGGCGGCTCGCTGACCATCCTGTCGACCGTCCTGGTCGACACCGGCTCACAGCTCGACAGCGTGCTGTTCGAGGAGTTCAAGGGCACCGGCAACATGGAGCTGCGGCTGCGCCGCGACCTGGCCGAGAAGCGGCTGTTCCCGGCGGTCGACGCGGTTCCCTCCGGTACCCGCCGCGACGACCTGCTGATGGACCCGGCCGAGCACGCCGCGGTGACCGCCCTGCGCCGCGCGCTGGCCGCCCTGGACAGCCAGCACGCCCTGGAGCTGCTGCTGGACAAGACCACCGCTCCCAACGCGCAGCTGCTCCGCCAGGTCACCGCCGCCCGGTAACCTCGCCCCTTGACCTTGACCTCGTCCCTTGACCTTGACCTCGGGGCATGCCGCAGGCTCAGGGCACCGGGCACGGAGCCCGGTCCTGGAGGAGACCGATGGACCTGATGACGATCGGCGAGTTCGCCGCCCGGACCCGGCTGTCGCCCAAGGCGCTGCGGCTGTACGACCGGCTCGGGCTGCTGACGCCGGCGCTGACCGACCCGGTGACCGGGTACCGCCGCTACCAGGCGGACCAGGTGGGCCGGGCCAGGCTCATCGCGCTGCTGCGGCGGGTCGACATGCCGCTGCCGGTAATCGCCGGCATCGTGGAGCGCCCGCCGGACGAGGCGGCCGAAGCGGTCGCCGCCTTCTGGGCGCGGGCCGAGTCGGCCAGCGCGCAGCGGCGCGTCCTGGTCTCTTACATCCAGGCGACCCTGAAAGGGGAAGCTGTGCCCAGCTACGACATCAAGACCCGCGCGGTCCCTGGCCGCACCCTGGTGACGGTCATCCGGCACCTGCACCTGAGCGAGACCGACGAGTTCTTCGCCGACGCGTTCGCCCGGCTGCGGGGGGCGGGCCCCGGCCTTGACGGGATCGCCGGCTGCCCCTTCGTCATCTTCTACGGCGAGGTCAGCGAGGACAGCGACGGCCCGCTCGAGCTGTGCCGCCCGGTAGCGAACGCCCCGGCGACCGGGGTTCCCGCAGCCAGCCCCGGCGACCTGGCGTCGCGGGCCGAGGCCGCCCACGACGAGGTGTTCATCCGGCTGCCGGCCAAGGACATGACCTGGTCAGGGACCGCCCCCGCGCTGGACGCCCTGGAGGCCTGGCTGCGAGACAGCGGCAGGCAGCCGGCCGGCCCGCCCCGCCAGGTGCTGATCGCCGACCTGCGCACCGCCGCCCCCGGCACCCCCGCCTTCGACCTGTCGGTCCCGCTTCGCTAAACCGCCCGCTCCACCCGGCCCCCGCCAGCCCAGCCCCCGCCACCCCCAGCCCAGCCCCCAGCCCCGCCCCCCACTCCAGCCCCACCCTCACCCCCACTCTCACCCTCACCCCCACCCTCACCCCCACTCTCACCCTCACCCCCACCCTTACCCCCAGCCCCACTCCCACCCCCAGCCCCACCCCATCCCCAGCCCAGACCCAGCCCCACCCCCAGCCACCGTCAGCCTCACCAGTGCGGAGCCAGCTGCCACCGCCGTCAGCCCGCCCCCGCCGTCGCCCCGGACCCGCCCCGGATGGTTGTGGTCGCTGGGCCGTCTGTTAGCCAAGGCCATCAAATTGGTGAGCCGGGTAGCCAGGAGAACACATTAGCCAATGGTCAGAGCATGATCACGGAAACTTTTTAGTGTGATCACACCAAAAAGTTTCCGTGATCATGACAAATTTCGATTATTGACCATCCTCAGCTCACTGCGAGCTTTCACCTGCACCTCGGTGGCACCCGGAGTCCCTTACGTCGCTAGCAGCGTCGAATGCCGGCATCCTGGTGGCCCTCCGGCCTGCCGCAGCGTCGGGAGCAACGAGGCCGAAGCCCGCTACTGCTGTCAGGACAGCGACGACGGGTTCAGCCCGCGGTGGGCCGCGAAGGTCTCGAAGCTGGCCCGCTGCCGCGCCGTGGCCTGTTGCGCCGCGCGCCGCCGGGCCGGGTCACCGAGGCCGGGCCGCACCAGGTTGACGGCGCCGCCTAGCTCCGGGTCAGGGTCCGCCCGGAGGCCGTCGGCCCGCGCGAGGCGCTGGTTGAATTCGTCCTGGGACCGTCCGAGCGGGGGCATGACCCAGCAGGGGCCGTCCAGGCCTAGCTGGTACGAGCAGTAGCTGCCGCCCCAGGGCCGCGCTGCCGCGCTGGCGCCGGCGGCGAAGCCGCCGCCGCTTTCGACCCGGACGGCGTCGCCGCCCAGGACTGCGCCGCCCAGGACTGCGCCGTCCAGGACTGCGCCGCCCAAGGCCTCGGCGAACGCCCGCTGCCCCTGGGCCGGCGCCGACGACTCGTGGTTCTCGGTCTCGTCGTGTTCCGCGTAGAAGGCGTGCAAGTGGGCGTGCTGCACGTCCTGCCGGGGATTCCTGCTCACGGCCGGGCCGGTGCCGGCGCCGCCTTCCACGTCACGCAGGTAGTTGAGGTTGGGCGGGCTGTCGTTGGCGCAGAAGATCACCTGCCCGCCGTCCAGGCTGCGGTACCAGGCGGCGACCAGGGTCATCGCCGAGTGACGAGCCGCCAGTTCCGCGGCGGTGGCCGATGACCACCCGTCGCGGTGGCTGCGGGGCACGATGAGCGCGTGCGGCCTGGCCACCCGCCCAGGGCCGTTAGCCAGCATGAAGGGATTGCGGTCCAGCAGCAGGTCGACCAGCGCCGTTCCGTCGGCAGCGTGAACCGTTCCCAGGTAGGTAGGGAAACTGGTCACGTCGGCGAACTCGTCCACCGGGCGGAACCGGCGGGAGAACTCTCCCGCACCGGCCACGCTCAGGATGTTCCCGGTTTCCTGGTCCGCTAGCACCCAGTTCCCGGGCCGGGCGGCGCCGCCCGGTTTCCACAATGCCTTGACCGTGCGAGCGCCATCGGTGTACGTCCACATCCTCCGCAGCTCGACCCTGGTGAACGGGAAGCCCACGTGCCCGCGCCGGGAAGCCATGCTCCCGTGCTTACCCGTCCCGGACCGGGTACTCACGCCGACGACGCTGGCAGTAGCGAGTGCCGGCCGGCTCGGGCCAGCGCCCCCGATTACCCGGTGCAGGCCGGGCGGCTGGCGGTGGAGATCATGACGTGGTACTGCCCGCCCGGGACGATGAGCCGTCCCGGCCGCGCCGTTACGCTGCCCTGAGCGCCGCAGCGCGGCGCGAGCCGGAACCGCCTAACTGGGCGGACCGATTGCCCGGCGGCGTTCCAGCAGTACTTCGCGGAAACCGCTGATGTCGGCACCGGAGTGTGCCTCGGCCAGGGCCGCGATCTCTGCGAGCAGGGCCTCAGCTATCTGGAGCCCTTTCTCAGCCGGGCCGGCTGTCATCGCTTCCAGCCGCTCGGCGAGCCGCTCGGGGGCCAGGACGACCCCGGCGAGCAGGTGGCGCTGCCACTTGAGCTGGCGGTGCGGCAGGTAGACGTGGTTGAGGGCGAGGGCGACCTTGACGACCGCGTATCCGGCCCTGGCCAGGAGGTCGGCGGCCGCCAGGCCGTCACCGCGGCTGACGAGCGCCTCGCGGGCTGACCAGCCTCTCAGCGCCTCCGGGGCAAGCGCCTGCTCGACCAGGGCCGAGACCAGCCTCGCGGGGAAGGCGTCGGCCCGCGCCCGCCATGACGCCATGATCTCCGCGCCGAGGAGCGGGCGGGAGCGCTGGAACGCGGCCAGGCGCATGTGCCGGACCGGGTCGGTGCTCGCCCGCAGTACCACGTCGTCAAGGAACCGCTCGGCCGAGGTGACGAGGAAGTTGCTCACGGTGATGTCAAGCTCGCCGACCCGGTAGTCTTCGCTCCACTCCTCATCGTCCTGGTCGTAGTCCCACAGGGCCGTCAGCTCGCCGCCGAGCGAACGCGCGGGGGCGAGCCGTTCCGCGTCGGCCGGCGGGCGGAGCCAGTAGCAGTCCAGTTCCAGGTCCGAGAACCGGTCAGCGACGCCCGCGCCGACTGAGCCAGCCACGGCCAGCGCGGCCACGTTCGGGTTCGTCGCGTACCCGGTGGCGACAGCCCTCCTGGCTACCGCCATCCGCCATGCGGCGTGGACGTTCTCCGCCCGTTGCCCGTAAACAGCCATCCGCGACCTGCGATCCTCCGCTCCGCGACCAGATGCCCAGGACGAGCGGTGAGTCCGTATCCCGATTCCGCGACGGGGACCCGCCACCTCCTGCCGGAGCGCAGAACTGGCGCTACCGCGTACCAGTATCGCGCTGCCGGGCCGACTATCAGCAGCAGTTCTCCGGCGTTAGTCGTCCTCGACGGCGGCGAGCCGCGCGGCCATGCCGCGCGGGCGGCACTGGTCGTTCGCAGCCGGGCGCCCTGGCGTGGCCGCGCGATGAAGGCGGCGCACACCGTAATTGGACACAAAAGTAAGTAAGCGCCTACTATCAAATCATGACCGCAGCCGAGTACTCCTCCGCTCCGCGCCGCCTCCCCGCCGTCCCGTCGCCGCGCCGCCTCCCGGTTACCCTGGCCGTCGCCGCCAGCATCGGCGTCTTCGCCACCTCGCTGCGGGCGCTGCCCGTCCCCGTGCTCTGCCCGCTGGCGGCGGTGTGGCTGACCGCCTTCGCGGTCGGCGCGCTTGCGCCCCGCAGCGGCGTGGTGGTGCTTATCGTGCTGGCCGCCCTGGTCAAGGTCGCAACGGCCGCCCTGGTCGTCTGGGCGGTCACCCAGCCGCACTCGCCCGTCGGCCCGCACGGCGTGCTCGACTGGTTTCCGCTCGGGCTGCTGAACGCGGGCACCGGGCTGTGGCTGCTGGCCGTGATCCGGCACCGCGCCCGGTGAGCAGCCCGGCCGAGCAGGACCCACCAGGCCAGAACCAGCCGGGCCCGAACCACCCGGGCCAGGACGACCAGGCCCCCGCCGCCCGCAGGCCGCGGCGGCCGGCCGCCGAGCGGCGGCAGCAGATCCTGGCCGCCGCCCGCACCCTGTTCGCCGAGCGCGGCTACCACGCCACCACCACCCGCGACCTGGCGGTCGCGGCCGACATCAACGACGCGCTGATCTACCGCTACTTCCCCGACAAGCCGGCGATCCTGGCCGCGCTGGCGGACGAGGCGATCGCGGTGTTCCTGGCGCTGCCGAAGCCACCGGAGCGCGCGCCGCTGCCGCTGGACCAGCTCCTTGAGCTGATCGGCGGCCGGGTTCGTGCACGCCGCCCGGGCCAACCTTGACCTGCTCACCATCCTCATCGGCGAGCGGCAGGCGCTGGCCGGCGACACCAGGTTCGCCGAGTTCATCGACCAGTCCGCTACCCGGCTCGGCCGCCTGATCGACACGCTGACCAGTGGCGACGACGTACCCGGCGACGACGGACCCGGCTACCTGACCGCCCGCGCGTACTTCGGCGCGCTGATCTCGTTCGTGCTACTGCAAGACCAGCTCGGCATGGCCGCGGTCCACCCACTCGACGCTGGCGAGTACGTCCGCCACCTAGCCCGCCTCACCGGCCGCGGAGCGGCGCCACCAGCGTAAGCACCGCCACCAGCGTAAGCACCGCCACCAGCGTAAAACCGCGCCACCCGCGTCGGCGCCCGGCAGCAGCAGGGTCAAGGCGCCCCCGGCCGCGAGCAGCCCGGCCGTGGCGAGGGCGGTGATGGCCAGCCCGCGGGCGGCCGGCTGGCTGGTGGCGGCGTAGAGGGTGGCGATGGTGGCGACCCCGGCTGACCCGGCGAGCTGCTGGATGGCGCCGAGCGAGCCCGAGGCGCTGCCGGCCTCGGCGGCCGTGATGCCGGTGAGGATGGTGGCGAAGAGGGGCGCGATGATCCCGCCGAGCCCGATGCCTAGGGCGAGGGCCGGCCCGGCCAGCATGAGCCCTCCGGGCCGCGCGTCCGCGGGTGCGCTCAGCAGCGCAATGCCGATCAGGCCGGCCGCCGCGACCGCCAGGTTAACCCGGATGGTGGCCAGGCCGCCGAGGCGGCGCTCCAGGCGCATCGCCGCCAGGGCGCCGATGGCGTTGCCGACCGCGACCGGGGTGAGTGCCAGCCCGGCCCCGAGCGCGCTCCAGCCGAGGCCGTACTGGGCGTAGAGGGACAGCACCAGGATGATCCCGGCCGAGGCCCCGAAGAAGGCGACGGCGATAGCGGACCCGGCCAGGTAGCTGCGGCGGCGCAGCAGGGCGGGCTCGATGAGCGGGGCGGTGCTGCGGCGCTCGTGGCGGGCGAACAGGCCGATACCGCCGAGGCCGGCCGCGAGGAGTGCGAAGGTCCACCACGGCCAGCCGTCCTGGCGTCCCTCGATCAGCGGGTAGATGAGCAAGAACATGGCGGTACCACTCAGAATGACGCCCCGCCCGTCCAGGCGGCTCATGGTGGGCGGTCTATCGGCCGGCAGCCAGCGGAACCCGCCCGCGATGGCGGCGGCGCCGAGGAGCAGGTTGACGAAGAAGATCAGCCGCCAGCCGGCCCCGAGCAGGTTCCAGCGGATGAGGGCGCCGGCCAACAGTGGTCCGCTGACGGCGGCGAGGCTCAGCGCGGGAGCGTAGAAGCTGAACGCCCGCCCGATCCCCTCGGCCGGGAACGCGCTGGTCAGCAGGCCGATCCCCGGGGACAGCAGAACGGCCCCGAAGGAGCCCTGGGCCAGCCGGGCGACGATCAGCATCCCGGGAGTTACCGACAGGCCGCAGGCTACCGACGCGGCGGTGAACCCGGCCGCCCCGAGCAGGAACATCCGCCGCTGCCCGCACCGGTCGCCCAGCCGCCCGCCGGTGATGAGCAGCACCGCGAGGGCGAGCGTGTAGGACGCTGACAGCCACTGGACCAGGCCGATGCCGCCGCCGATGGACCGGCGCACCGCCGGCCCGGCCACGTTGACGGTGGTGGTGTCCAGGATGTCCATCGCCTCGGCCGCCAGCACCACGGCCAGGACGTGCCAGCGCCGGCGGTAGCCGGCGGCCGGCGGGCACACGGCTTCAACCGTCATCTCGGTTCCTCTCGACGTACGACGTTCGCTAGCGAACAGTGTACGTTAGGAAATGGCGCCCGTAGACTCAAGCAGGTGAACGTTCGTCCGCGAGAGCCCGTCAGCCGCCGGGGCGGCCCCGTCCGGCCCGCACTCAGCCGCGCCGCCATCGTGCAGGCGGCGCTGGGAGTAGCCGACCAGGAGGGCCTCGACGCGGTGAGCATGCGCCGGGTGGCGGAGGTGCTCGACACCGGCGCGTCCGCGCTCTACGTCTACCTGCGGAACCGGGATGACCTGCTCGGCGCCATGTTCGACCAGGCCATGGCCGACGTCGCTGGCGCCCCGCTCCCGCCGGGCGACTGGCGGCAGCGGCTGAGCTGGCTGCTGCTGAGCTCCGTCACCGCCGCCAGCGGGCACGGCGGCCTGGCCCGGGTCGCGCTCACCTCGGTCCCGGACGGGCCGAACGCCGCTGTCATCACCGGGCGGGTCCGGGAGCTGCTGGCCGAAGGCGGGATCGCGCAGAGCGCGGTCCCGGCCGCGCTGGACCTGCTCGGCCTGTTCGTGACCGCCGCCGCCCTCGACCGGGTGCCGGTCACCCTGGCGACCCCGGACCAGCACCGGCAGCAGCTGCGCTGGGAAATCGACGTCATACTCAACGGGCTCGTCGCTACGAGCCCGCCGCCCGCGCCCGCGGACACCCTCAGCTGAGGTCGATCACCGGCTCCGGGTACTTCAGCGCCCGCCGCTGCGCGTCCGGCAGCGTCCACGGCGTGTGCACGGCGGGCGCGTTCAGGCCCGCCAGCTCGGGCACGTAGCGCCGCACGTAGTCGCCGTCGTGGTCGAACCGGCTGGCCTGGCGCAGCGGGTTCATCACCCGGTTAGGGCGCGGGTTGTTGCCGGTGCCGGCCACCCACTGCCAGTTGCCGGCGTTGTTGGCCACGTCGGCGTCGGCCAGCAGCGCCCCGAAGTGCGCGTACCCGTGCCGCCAGTCGATACCGAGCGTCCTGACCAGGAACGAAGCGGTGATCATGCGGGCCCGGTTGTGCATGAAGCCCTCGGCCGCGAGCTGCCGCAGCCCGGCGTCGACGATCGGGATGCCGGTCTGCCCGGCCCGCCAGGCGTCGAGTGCGCGCTGGTTGTCGTGCCAGTCGTCAGCCGGCGGCCGGTAGTTCTCCTTCGCGATGTCCGGGAACGCCGCGGTGACCTGGTGGAAGAAGTCGCGCCAGCAAAGCTGCCGTGCGAACTCCTCGCCCCCCGGGCGGGTGAGCGCGTCGCGGGCCAGCGCGAGCGCCGACACGCAGCCGAACCGCAGGTAGGCGCTGAGCCGGGAGGTGTCGTCGCCGGCCAGGTTGTCGTGCTCGTCGCCGTAGCCCTTGATCGGCCCGTCCAGCCAGGCGCGGGCCCGCTCCCGGCCGGCCTGCTCGCCCCCCGGTGCCAGGTCGCGCGAGGCGCCGGGGGGCGAGGCGGCGCTGCCGTCGCCGGGCGGCCGGCCGGGCGCGATTCCCGCCGGAAGGGTCACGGTGGCCGGCGCCGGGGTGGTCTTCCGCCAGGAGGCGGCGCTCCAGGCGCGCCAGTAAGGGGTGAATACCCGGTAGTGGCCCCCGTCGCCCGGTTGACCGCCGCCGGGCTGCAGGTCGCCGGCCGGCACCACCTGGTGCCCCGGGGTGACCTCGAGCGCCATCCGGTGCCGCGCGCACTCGGCCGCCAGGCGCTGCTCGCGGCGCCGGGCGTAACGGGAGACGTCGCCCGCCGTGAAGACGGCTTCCGCGTTCGCCTCGGTGGCCAGCCGGATCGCCTCGGCGGCCGGCTCGCCGGTGCGGATGATCAGGTCGCCGCCCCGCTCGCGCAGCCCCTCGCGCAGGTCGGCGACCGACTCGGCCAGGAAGCGGGCCCGGTTGGGCGGCACGTCGAGCGCCGGGTCGAACACGAACAGCGGCACCACCTGGCGGGCCCGCGCGCAGGCGCCCGCGAGGGCCGGGTTGTCGTGCACCCGCAGGTCGCGGGTGAAGAGCACAAGGGCGGTGTCCATTACGCTCCCTGGGTACGGGTGAGGTCGTGAGCGAGGCAGCGGAGAGTTTACCGAACGGGTGTTTGCCTTCGCCTGTACCCGCACGCTCTTCGCCGGGGCCTGGCAGCAGCTGCTGGCGCACGACCCGCTGCGGCTGCGGCCCGCGGTGCCGCACTGAGCTGGTCACTGCCCGGGCGCGGCCCGGCGTGGCGGCAGCGGGAAGAAGCCGCTGGTCCGCCGGACGTACTCGGCGTAGCCGGGGCGGTCGCCGCCCGACATCCGCCGCTCGGTCATCGCCTGCCCGGTGCCGCGGGTCAGCACGAACGTCATCAGCAGGGGGGAGACCAGGAAGATGAGCTGCCAGGGGGAGTAGTAGCTGATGAGGAACAGCCCCCACCACATGCAGGCGTCCCCGAAATAATTGGGGTGCCTGGTGTACCGCCACAGGCCGCGGTTCATCACCTGCCCGCGGTTGGCCCGGTTGGCCTTGAAGCGGGTTAGCTGCCAGTCGCCGACCGCCTCGAAGACGAACCCGGCCAGCCAGACCGCGCCGCCGACGGCGGTGACCGCGCCGGCCGGCCGCGCTGGGTCATCCCGGCCGGCAGCGGCAGCAGGATGACCCAGAGGATGAGCAGTTGCGGCAGGTAGACCTTGCGCAGCGCGTACCAGTTGACGTGGCCGGCCGCCTTGTCGAGCAGTTCCTGGTAGCGCGGGTCCTCGCCTGAGCCGCGCGCGCGAACCGCGATGTGCCAGGCCAGCCGGTAGCCCCAGGTGAACGCGGCGACGAGCAGCATCCAGCGCCGCACCGGGGAGCCGTGCCAGGGCGGCGCGAGGAAGCTGGCCACCGCCGCCACCGCGATGCAGGCGCCGAAGGCGACGTCCATCACGGTGTGCTTCCTGGTCAGCGCGCCGATGACGAAGGCGGCGGCCACCAGCGCGAGGACTGAGCAGCCGGCCGCGAGCGCCGCCCAGCCGAACGCGGTCCAGCTCACCAGTGCCCCCTCATCCGGGCCTGGCCGCGAGGATCTGGTCGACGCCCATCCGGCCTTCCTCGAAGGCCAGCGCCCCGCCCGCCAGGTAGAGCCGCCAGAGCCGGGCCCGTTCCTCCCCGATAAGCCGGGTCGACCTGGGCGAAGTTGTCCTCCAGGTTGTCCAGCCAGGCGCGGATGGTGCGCACGTAGTCGGTTCGCAGCGACTGCACCCCGAGCACCTCAAGGCCCGCCTGCTCGATCAGGCTGATGGTCTCGCCGACCGGCCGCATGTGCATGTCGGCGGCCACGTACGACTCGATGAACGGGCCACCGCCGGGCGCGTTGCCGGCCCGGGACATCTGCTGGATCAGCACCCGGCCGCCGGGGCGCAGCCGGCTGCGCAGGGACGCGCAGAACGCCGGGTACTGGGCCGCGCCGACGTGCTCACCCATCTCGATGGAGGTGACGGCGTCGTAGCCGTCGCCGGCGTCGTCCCGGTAGTCCTGGTTGAGTACCCGCGCCCGGTCCGCCAGCCCGAGGCCGCTGACCCGCGCGCGGGCATAGCCGCCCTGCTCCGCCGACAGGGTGACCGCGGTCACCTGGGCCTGGTAGTGCTGGGCGGCGTGCACGGTGAGCGAGCCCCAGCCGCAGCCCAGGTCGAGCAGCCGGGAGCCGGCCGTCAGGCCGAGCTTGCCGCAGATCAGGTCGAGCTTGTCGCGCTGGGCGTCGGCCAGTCCGTACCCGGTCCCGCTGCCCTTCCAGTAGCCGCTGGAGTAGGCCATCGACTCGTCCAGGATCAGCCGGAAGAACGCGACCGGCAGGTCGTAGTGCCCGGCGATGACCGCCCGGTCCCGGGCCCGGCTGTGCACCCGGCCGCGCTGCCGCAGCTCGCAGGCCGGCGCGGGGGAGGCGGGCCGAAGACGCCGAGCCGGCTGGCGGCGATCGCGGCCGCGCTGGCGGTGCTGGCGAGCCGGGACGGCCCCCAGCCGCGCAGGCCCGCTGAACTGGCACGGCCGGCCCGTGCCCCGGCTGGCTGTGCCCCGGCTGGCTGGACCGCGGCTGCCCCTGCCCCGCGCATCCCGGCCCAGGCGCGCCGCAGCCCCTCGGTCAGGTCGCCCTCCACGTCCAGGTCGCCGCTGACGTAGGCCCGGGCCAGCCCGAGCTCGCCCGGCCGCCACAGTATCCGGCGCAGCGCCCGGGGCGAGCGCAGCACCAGGACCGGCGTGCCCGCCGGGCCGCACTCACTGCCGTCCCAGGCCCGCAGCCGGACTGGCAGCACGACGCCCGCCTGGCTGGCGGCCCAGGCGATGGTGGCGGCCGCGGCCGGCCGGGTGCGCGTCGCCGGCGGTGCGGGGGGCGGCGGTGCCTGGGCTCGGGTGGCCGCGGTCATGACCGCTCCAGGGTGAACTGGTTGACGTCGAGGTAGCCGGCCCGGAACCCGGCCTCCGCGTAGCACAGGTAGAACAGCCACATCCTGATGAACACCTCGTCGAAGCCGAGCTCGGTGACCGCTTCCTCACGGGCGAGGAAGCGGCTGCGCCAGATGGCCAGGGTCTGCGCGTAGTCGGGGCCGAAGTCGAGCCGTCCGGTGACCCGCAGCCGGGTGCGGGACAGGCAGTCCTCGATCGCGGTGACCGACGGGATCAGGCCGCCGGGGAAGATGTACTTCTGGATCCAGGTGAAGGTCTGCCTGCTCGCCAGCATCTGGTCGTGCGGCATGGTGATCGCCTGCAGGCCGACCCGGCCGCCGGGCGCGAGCAACTGGTCGAGCTGGGTGAAGTAGGCGTCCCAGTAGCGCTCGCCGACCGCCTCGATCATCTCGACCGAGCAGATCGCGTCGAACTCGCCGGTCACGTCGCGGTAGTCGCGCAGCTCGACGCTGACCCGGCTGGCCAGGCCCGCCTCGGCCACCCGGCGCGCCGCCAGCTCGCGCTGGCGGGCGGAGATGGTCACCGTGCGGACCTCGGCCCCGCGCTGGCCGGCCCGCACCGCCAGCTCGCCCCAGCCGGTGCCGATCTCGAGCAGGCGGCAGCCAGGTCCCACCGCCGCCTGGTCGAGCAGCCGGTCGATCTTGCGCCGCTGCGCCTCGGCCAGCAGCGGCTCCGCCGGGTCCGCCAGCCGGGTGTCGCCGGGCATCGGGACGGCCGTCTCGAACAGGCCCGATGAGTACGTCATGGTCTCGTCGAGGAAGAGGGCGAAGAACTCGTTAGACAAGTCGTAGTGCTGGCTGATGTTGCGCCGGGCGCCGTCCCTGGTCTGGTCGTGGGCGGCGGGCTGCCTGCGCACGGCCAGGCGGCGCAGCCGCTGCAGCGGGGTGGGCACCAGGTCGCGGACGTGCCGGGCGAAGACGGTCAGCAACCCGGTCAGGTCGGTGCAGTCCCACTCGCCGGCCTGGTAGGACTCGCCGAAGCCGATGAGGCCGCCGTTGCCGAGCCGGGTGAAGAAGGCGGCCGGCTGGTGCACCGTCATCTCCGGCGTGCCGGGTGCCCCGGCCCCCAGGCAGCGGCCGTCGGGCAGCCGTACCCGGACCGGCAGCCGGGACATGGCCGCCCGGAATAGCACCCGGGCGACTTCCCCGCGGGCGGCCGAACCCCGCGCCGCCGCGATGTCGGGCCACTGCCCGGGGTCAATTACCCCGGTGGCGGCCTGCTGTGTGCTTGTCACTGAACCCCCTCGTGAGGAACGGGCGACTGAGAAACGTGGACGGGCGGGCGCTCTGCTGCGGGTGCTCTGCTTGCGGGTCATGGGCGGGGCGGGGCAGCGGCCGCAGCCCGCGCGCGTACAGCTTGATCCCCTGCCACCTGATCCGGGCGGACACCAGGGCGGTGGACCACGGGTGCCGGGCGGCCGCCCGCAGCAGCGCGGACGCGGTGGCGGGGGTGGCGCTGCCCTGGACGGCGGCGGTGAACCGGTAGCCGCCCGGCCGGTGCAGGGTGATGCTGAGCGACAGCCGCGGCCCGGGCTGCGGCAGGCTCATCTGGTACCACCCGTCGACCGGGTGGTACGGGGAGACGTACAGCTCCTTGTCTGTCCGGGCGCGGCCCCGCTCGTCGGTTCGCACCAGGTAGGCGTGCCGCTGCCGGTAGGTGTTGTGCACCTCGGCGATCACGCAGGCGAGCGTCCCGTCGGCGCGGTGGCACCAGTACACGGTGAGCGGGTTGAACACGTAGCCGAGCACCCGCGCGTGGGCCAGCATCAGCACCTGCCCGCCGCCCAGGTCGGTGTCGTGCGCGCGGAGGAACTCGTCGACGTTGGCGCGGATGCTGCGCCCGGGGTCGCCCAGGTGGTCTCGCGCCTCGAACCCGGCCAGCGGCCGCAGCCAGCCGTGCCGCCAGCCGCGCGGGCGGGGGAGCTGGTCGAGGTCGACCAGCCACTGGTAGGTGCGGTAGCGGAACGCGTTGCGGAGCGGCGAGCGCCGGGCGTGGAAGACGCGGCACTCGTACAGTGCCGCCCCCGGCGCCAGCGCCAGCGGCCCGCTCACCAGGAACCGCCGAGGGCCAGGGCGGCGGCGGTCCCGGACCGGCAGCCGTCCTCGTGGAAGCCCCAGCCGTGGTACGCCCCGGCGAAGGCGGTGACCGGGGTGTTCAGCCCGGGCAGGCGGCGCTGCGCGGCCACCGACTCACGGGTGTAGGCCGGGTGGGCGTAGTCCATCACCGCGATCACCAAAGCCGGGTCGATGTCGTCGCGCCCGCCCAGCGTGACGATGTAGTCGCGGCCGTCCGCCAGCCCCTGCAGCCGGTTCATCGAGTAGCTGACCCGGGTCGGAGTTTCCCCGCCCCCGTTCGGGCTGTGCTGGTTCGGGCTTTCCTGGTTCGCGCCGTTCACCACCCGGCTCACCTCCCGGCAGTCCAGTGCGTAGTTCCAGGATGCCCGGGCGGAGGCCCGCGGCGGAAGGAGCCGGGCGTCGCTGTGCAGCACCGCCTCGTTGGGGGTGTACCCGATCGCGCCGAGTACCGCCCGCTCGTCCGCGGTGGGCGCCTCGAGCAGCCGCAGCGCCTGGTCGGGGTGGGTGGCGATCACCACGGCAGCGAAGTCGTGCGCCTCGCCGGAGGCGTCGCGCAGCTCAACCCCGTCCGGGTGGCGGCGCACCGAGCGCACCGGGCAGGACAGGCGGACCCGCGCCACCCGGGCCGCGATCCGGTCCACGTACTGCCGTGAGCCGCCGGTCACCGTGCGCCAGGGCGGCGACCCGGTGACCGACAGCATCCCGTGGTTGGCCAGGAAGGCGAACAGGTAGGCGGCCGGGTAGCGCAGCGCCGTCCCCGGCGGGCAGGACCAGACGGCGGCCACCAGCGGCACCGCGAAGTGCGCGGTGAAGTAGGGGGAGAAGCCGCGCGCCCGCAGGAACCGGCCGAATGACTCCTCGCTGCCGGGGTTTTCCGCCAGCAGCCGCCGGGCGGCCCGGTGGAACCGGGGCACCTCGGCCAGCATCCGCAGGTAGCGCGGGCCGCCGCCGGGCACGCCCGCGGCCAGCCCGGGCAGGCCGCGCTTGCCCGCGTAGCCGAGGCCGCAGCCGGCGCAGCTGACCGACATGCTCATCTCGGATTCCTGGGTGCCGACCCCGAGTTCGCCGAACAGCCGGGTCAGCAGCGGGTAGGTCCGCTCGTTGTACACGATGAACCCGGTGTCGACCGGCACCGCCGGGGCGCCGGGGCGTTTCACCAGGTGGGTATCGGCATGGCCGCCGAGTCGCTCGTCGGCCTCGAAGACGGTTACCTCGTCGGTCCGCGCCAGGATGTAAGCGGCTGTCAGCCCGCTGATGCCGCTGCCGATGACGGCGATCCTGCGTCCGGTCACCCGTTCCTCCGTTTCCGTCTCCAGGCTTCATTCGGAGCCGGCCGGGTTCCGGATGGGAGTCGGCTGGGGGAGTTCGGGTGAGTTGTCCTTGCCGAGCACGTGCCGCAGCGCGCCGGCCAGTTCCGGGAACCGGAACTGGTGCCCGGCGGCGGTCAGCACCGCCGGGTGCACCCGCTGGCTGGCTTCGGCCAGTTCCCTGGCCCCTTCGGCGCCGAGCAGCAGCCGCGGCCCGGCCGCGGGCACCGGGATCAGCGCGGGCCGGTGCAGTACCTGGCCGAGCACGCGGGTGTACTCGGCGTTGCGGGCCTCGCTCGGCGCGACCGCGTTGACCGGGCCGGACAGGGCCGGGTCGGTGACCGCCCGCAGGTAGATGTCGAGCAGGTCGTCGATCTCGATCCACGGCTGCCAGCCGGCCCCGCCGGCCAGCGGGCCGCCCAGGCCGGCCGCGAACAGCGGGTAGAGCAGCCGCAGCACCCCGCCGGCCGGCGTCTGCACCAGGCCGGTGCGGACCTGGACGGTCCTCACCCCGGCCGCGGCGGCCGGGTCGGTGGCGTCCTCCCAGGCGCTGGTCACGTCGGCCAGGAAGCCGTCGCCGCGCTCGCTGGCCTCGGTCAGCACCTCGTCGCCCCGGTCGGCCCCGTAGAACCCGACGGCGGAGGCGGTGACGAAGGCCCGCAGGCCGGCCGGGTTCTTGGCCGCGAGCGCCGCCAGCGCCCGGGTGGGGCCGGTCCGGCTGAGCAGGATGTCCCGCTTGCGCTCGGCCGTGAACCGGCCCGCGATGGACGCGCCCGCCAGGTGCACCACCACGTCCACCCCGCTCAGCAGCTCGGGATCGGGGTCGTCGGGCTGCCACTGGCGCTCGTCCCTGAGCGCCGGCGCGTGCCGCACCAGCCGGATGACCCGGTGGCCGCCGGTGGTCAGCAGCGCTCCCAGGACCCTGCCGATGAGCCCGCTGGCGCCGGTCATGGCGATGGTCAGCGGTTCCGGGCAGGCTTCGCGGGCCCGTGCGTGGGCGGCCAGGTCGCCCGCTAGCTGACGGTGCCGGTAGCCGAACATCGGGCGCAGCGCCCGGCCCGGGACCGGCGTGTCGACCACATCGGTGACCAGGGTGCCGCGGGTGACCGCGGGCGCGAACTGGTGGGTGTGCCGCCAGTGCAGCGCGCGGCCGAGCGGGGGCTGCAGCACGTCGGCGAACTGCCGGGGCGGGTCGTAGCTGGCGGGGTCGTGCTGGGCCACCCAGCGCAGCCCGCCCGGCATCAGCAGCACCGCCGTGCCGTCGCGGACGGAGGCGGCCTCCGCCCCCACCCGGACCGGCTGCCAGGGCGGCATCAGCCGGAAGATGGCTCCCGGGCGGGTATGCCAGGCGAACACCTCATCGGGTTCGGCGGCGACAACACTTGAGTACGTCAGTCCCATGATCGTGCAGCCTCTCCGATCCACGACGATTTAATCCATACTAAGCTCTACTAAAACCAGGAGGTTGGAGCGACCCCATGCAGTTGCGAGAGGCGGCCGACGCGCTCGGCGTGCATTACCAGACCGCCTACGGCTGGGTACGCCAGGGGACGCTGCCTGCCCGGAAGCTGCCTCAGGGCTACGAGGTGGCCGAGTCCGACGTGCGTGACCTGCTGGCCAGGCGGGCCGACGGGACCGCGCCGCCGCGGGAGATCCAGGTCAGGGACTGGGACGCCCAGTCCGGCCGGCTCTACGCGGCGCTGCTGGCGGGCGACGAGCTGCGGGCCCGGCAGGATTTCAGCCGCCTGGCGGCCGGGGTGCCGCTGGCCGCGCTGTGCGACCGGGTGATCGCCCCGGCCCTGCACCGGATCGGGGCCGAGTGGGCGGCCGGCCAGCTCTCGATCGCGACCGAGCACCGGGCCACCGCGATCTGCGAGCAGCTGGTCGCCGCCCGCCTGCACCAGCCCCAGGGCCGGCCACGCGGGGTCGCGGTGACCACCACCCCCCCGGGCGAGCGGCACTCGCTGCCGGCCATGATGGCCGCCGCGTGCCTGCGCGAGGACCACTGGCAGGTGCATCACCTGGCGGCCGACCTGCCGGTGGCCGACCTGATGGACTTGGTCGGCGACACCGGCGCCACCCTGATCGTGCTCTCGGCGGCCACCGCCGGGGGCGCCAGGCTTGGCCTCCGCGAGGCCCGCCAGGTCCGCGACCGCCTGCCCCAGGTCCAGGTGCTGGCCGGCCGTCCCGGCGAAACCCTCGCCCACCTCCGCGACCAGGCCCGCGCGGCCGGCCACGGCTGCCGCTAGAGCCAGCCAGGCCCAGAGCCAGCCAAGACCCGAGCCGTTGCCCCGACCCGGATGGTTGCGGTTTCGGGCCGGTCACAGTCAGCCGGAAACCGCACCACGGGGTAGCCCGCCCGTGGGGGCACCTCCCTGCGGGGAGGGTGGGCTTTCGGCCTCACAGAGACAGCGCGTTCCGGCGGACAGCCGCCGATATTTGCTGAGCGGCGATGGCAACGTCCTGCGGCGTCGTGTTTCTCCCGAGCCCTATCCGGATACTGGCGCGTGCCGATAGCCGGTCGAGGCCGATGGCGGTGAGAACGTGGGAAGGATCAGGCTGACCTGTGTTGCACGCCGAGCCGGTGGAAATGGCCAGGCCGGGCAGGCGCTCGATGAGTTCGTCGGCGTCCCAGCCCGGGATGGTGACGTTGAGGTTCCCTGGCAGCCGAGTAGTCAGTGTGCCGTTGACCCCAAGCCCTGGGATCGCTTCACGGAGCCGGGCGAGAAGCTCATCCCGCAGGCCTGCTATGCGGGTGGCGTCGTTGTGGCGTTCTCCGGACAGGATAGCGGCCGCCTCGCCGAGGCCGACGATCCCGGGAACGTTGAGGGTACCGGGTCGGAGGCTGTATTCCTGCCCGCCGGTGTCGATTTGCGGGATGGGCCGGGTGATGCCCCGCCGGATGAACAGCGCTCCGATTCCCTTAGGGCCGTAGATCTTGTGGCCGGAGAAGGACGCGAGGTCGATTCCGAGATTTTCGACGTTGAAGGGCACCGAGCCGAGCGACTGGGCAGCATCGGTGTGCAGCAGGACGCCGCGGGCGCGAGTGATCTGGCCGATCTCTGCGAGTGGCTGGACAGTGCCGATCTCGTTGCTGGCGTGCATCACGGACACGAGCACAGTTGCCGGCGTGATGGCGGCCGCAACGTCGGCAGGATTGACTAGGCCGCCGGAGCTGACCGGGAGGACGGTCACCCTGAAGCCTTGCGCGGAGAGGTGTTGGCAGGCTGCGAGGACGGCCTTGTGCTCGACCACGGTGGTGATTATGTGGTTGCCGACCCCGCGGAGCGCGCGGGAGATGCCGGTGATGGCAAGATGGTCTGCCTCGGTAGCGCCCGAGGTAAACACGATCTCGGTATCGATGCTGGCCCCGATCAGGTCCGCGAGCTGATGCCTAGCGGCGCGGGTGGCATCAGCCGCTGCGCGTCCGTAGGCGTGTGGACTGGATGGATTGCCATAGGCGTCGGTGAGGTAGGGAAGCATCGCCTTGAGGACGCGCGAGTCGACAGGTGTGGTGGCGTGATGATCGAGGTAGATGACCCGCTCTGCGCCCGGGCTGGCGCTGCTGGTCATGCCAGCCCTCCGGTGGCGTACTTGCGGCGGCCGTCGACGATGTCCCAGTAGACAGCTCGGTGCCCAAGGTCTGAGGTGGCCGTGGCCAGGCAGGTCCAGTCGCGCCGGGGATGACAGGCGGCGATCATGAAGGCATCGTCGAACCAGCGGCGGGCGCGCCGTGTGACGGCCGACTCAAGGTCGTAAAGCTGCCAGAGCTGGTCATAACCACGTTCCCTGAGCCATGCCTCGGCGGCCGCGGTCTGCTTCTCGGTCGTCATCGGCTTACCGTCAAGGTGGCCGGTGTCGGTGAGGATGTCGGCGGCGATCCGAGCCAGCCGCTGCGAGCGGCGGTACTGCTCGCTGTCGTGGCCGGTGTCGCCAGCCAGCCGCAGGTCGGCCCACCACAGGTCCGGGTAGGACTGCCAGTCGACTTGGGCGGTGACGGTGACCCGGGGCGGGATGCCGCCGCGGGTCAGGTCCGCGACGTCATAACCGGGGCCGAGGGCCTCAATGGTGAAGGTCCCGTCCCGGCCACTGCCAAAGCGGTCCATGCGTAGCAACGCGGTCAGGCGATTGGTGAAACGATTGGTCGGCTCCATGATGATGACCGCTCGCCCAGCTTCCAGCAGCCCGGCCGCCTTGGAGGCCACCGCGTCGAGGGGGAAGCTGTTGCCGCCCTTGTAGTAGCGACGGGTCTCGGTCCCGCCGTCAGAGCGGACCATCAGCCGGTCCTTGCCGGTGGAGGCGGCCAGGGCAGCGATGGCCACTTCCAGTGCCTGCTGTTCACGGCCTGGGGTGATCAGCGCGGCGTCAAGGACAGGCAGGCCGAGACGGCGCAGCAGGCACATCGTCGCCCACTTCGGGTATCGGTGGTCGGCTGCCGCCAGCCCCTCCTCGCTCAGTGCGCTAAGCAGAGCGACCGGGCCGGTCCTGGCCGCGGCCGCCGGGCGGGTCACGCTGCCCTCGCCCGGACAGCGGCGCGGAGCGCGCTCACGGTGAAGGCCTGGTTTTCGCGGAAGGGGTGATCTCGCCAGTCGTACAGGTCCGGTATCCCGTGCTGGGCAGCGCAGACGCGGCGGACGTACTGCCGGGCGAATCCTGCCGAGGGCCACAGGAGGTGCTCGCCCGGCCTCGGCGACAGGTAAAGGTAGGGCCCGTCGATCGAGCCTGGGAGGCAAGCTAGGCCGTCTACTCGCCGGCCGGGCCCGCCGACTGCCCGGTAGGCGGCTGTGACCGCTTCGGGATCTGGAACGGGGATCAGGTGCAGGTGGGCGTGGCTGCAGCAGCCAGCGCCTAGCTCACAACCGCGGGGCCCGTGCTCGGCGATGATGGTCCGCCCGAAGACGCCGCTGATCAGCGTCCGCATCTCCTCAGCAGCCACTCCGAGGTCGGGGAGCTCGTAAGGTTCCACGTCCGCGGTCGCGTCGATGTGGGTGAGGGGCATGAACAGGCAGTAGCCGGGAACGAAGCAGCCCACCGTGGACAGCAGCACCCAGCCGGCGGTCTCGAAGATGATTCGCTTCCCCTGACCTGGGCGGGGAAGGGCGGCGAATTCGGTGCAGAACGCGCAGTCCACGTGATCACGCCCTCGTGTCGTTCGTGGTTAGCTCGCTGCCGAATTCGGCAGCGTACCTGCTGCCGAGGCGCTGGGGCTGGCCGTAATGGGCGTGCGGGGCGGGGGCGCCTGCGGCGCCGTCCATTCGCCAGATGACGGCCCGAGCGACGGGCATGTTCCGGTGCAGCCTGAGTGTGGCAGGCCCGACGTTGAGGAGTTCGAGGGTGAGGTGGCCGTCCCAGCCGGGCATTATCCACGGGCTCGCGACGTGGGCGGCAAGACCGACACGGGCTAGGTGCGACAGACTGTCGATGGCTGCAGCGAAGCCGGCCCCGAGTCGCAGCGGATGCCTGACTGCACACAGCATCAAGCTGCCCGGTGCCAGATCAAGTTCGTCCCAGTCGTGCAGCGCTTCGGTGTAGAGAGTATCGATGCTGGTCTGACTGGCCAGGTCAACGATGTGGCCGGGGTCGGCGAGCAGCTGAAGCGGTGACCCAAGGCGCAGCAGTAGCCCGTCTCCCCGAAGCTCGCCCGGCCAAGTGATCTCTCCTAGGCCGATCTGCGCCACAATTTCACTACCTGTCAGCATGGCTCTCCTCTGCGTGACAAGTTCATTATGTCTTGATGTTCCGTTGGACAGCAAATAAAGTCGAGGTGTAACTAGGAACATTTTGGATAAATACTGCGGAACCTGTGATTTGGTGCAATTCAGTTGCATCACAGGACAAGGCGTCCGCCTGATCCGACAGCAGGTGCCCTATGAGCGAGGCGAGCACGCCGGTCGGTGAGCCACTACTAGATGGACAAGGCGCGAGAGTTCAGGTGCCGGCCACGGATTCGCTGAATCGGCTTCTGGCATGTCCGTCGATGCTGCTGGAGTTCACCTTCGATCAGCTCCGCACCCTAGTGGTCGTGCAGGAGGCAGGATCAGCGAACGGTGCCGCGCAGATCCTCGGTCGCGAGCAATCCAGCGTGCAGAAACAGGTGGACACGCTCAACCGGGGTTTCCAGCGGATGTGCGGCGAGCTCCTGGTGATCAAACAGGGGCGTGGTCAGCCGTTCATGTTCACCCCGACTGGTACTGCGGTCGCTGCTCAGGCCCGGGCCCTGCTCGCGGACTGGCAGGCAAGGGTGAACGACACCCGCCGCCGGATCGGCAAAACGGTGGCGCTGGGGACCACTGAGTTCACCCTCCGGTTCGTCGGCCAGGCCTGGCAGCGGGTCGCCGAGGAGTTCGCGGCCAGGGAAATCGAGCTGAGCATGGTGCATGTGCGCACGAAGGACTCCTTTGCCCGGCTGGAGGCAAAGGAGATTGACCTGCTGTGCGGTGGGTTCGCGTCCGTCGCGGGCGTGGGCGACATTCCCGGTGACTATGAGTTCCTACAGTGGCGGCGGGAGGGCCTCGTCCTGCTCACTAACCTGCCCAGGCGCGAGCTGCCGATCCCGGCCGTCAGCGTGGACCGCCTGCCCGGCCTGCCGCTTATCGTCCCCGCAGCTGGTGGGGTTATCACGGACTACCTGCGCCGGTGGTACGGTAACGATTTCCGCAACCGTCTGACCATCATCGCGACCATCGACGACATCTACTACGGGCTTGCGCTGATGAGTTCGGAGATGGCCTACGGGTGCATGCTGACCTCAGCCAGTATTGCCCAGGCTGCGGTCGATGGTCGCCTGCCCGGCGGACCCGGGCTGCGAACTGTTAGCCTCGGTCCCGATTTCGACCCAGCGATGGAGCTCGTGACCGGCACGTTCGCCCGGCGCGGCGAGCGAAGCGCCTTCGCTCCCTCCCACCCGCTAAACCTGTTGTGGAAGGCCTTCGCCGAGGAGGTCGATTCCGGCAACCTCTACCAGCTGTAGGCCTGAGGCAGGCGGGTTCACGCCGTTGCTGAAGACGTGCCTGCCGGGCGGTTCCCGGACCAGATGATCCGGTCGCCGAAACTGCCTCGTTCCTCGGCCTTGGCTGCGCGAAGCTTTTCCAGCTGCTGTCTATCAGTGCCCGCCTGCTCGGCGAGGGCATACAACACCTCGAGGATGTCGGCGAGTTCCTCCGGGTCGCTTTCTGAATCCAGAAACTCCTGAACCTCTTCGCGGAGCTTGTCCCGCAGCCGAACGCCGTACTCGTCGGCGTCGGCGGCGTAGATGAGCGGTTCCAGGCCCTTGGACCTGATGATCTGGGGGATCTTGTCGCGCACTAGCTTGCCCTGGCTCATGGCAGCCCTCCCGGCCGTCTGCGTACCGTCCAACCCGGCAGTCAGCACCGATCCTGGGATCGTAAACGTGAGGAGCCTGTGGATACCGGAGAACACGCCGACGTGGCTGTGGTACTTCAGATAACTCGCATTTAGCGCTGCGATGGTAGTGCGTTGACCGTGGGCGTGGTGGCGACTGCGTAACGCCGTAAGCTTCAGGCCATCTCAAGCACCGCCCGGGCGGCGTTCTGGCCGCCAAGCCCGGACACCGCGCCACCCCGGACCGCGCCAGAGCCGCAGATCAGCACCCCCTCGGTCCCGCTGGCGACGCCCCAGCGCGCGGCCGGGGTGTCGAGCGCGGCCTCGTCCGGGGCCCACGGCCAGCTCAGGTCGCCGTGGAAGATGTGCCCGCCCGGCATCGCCAGGTCGGCCTCCACGTCCTGCGGGATCTTGGCCTCGATGCACGGGCGGCCGTCGGCGTCGCGCGCGACCACCGTAGCCACCGGGTCGAGCAGGTGCTCATCCAGTGACGCGATCGCCCGGGTGACCGCCAGCTCCTTGCGGGCGGCCCGGGTGGCCGGGTCGGCGAACAGCGCGGCCGGCAGGTGCAGCCCGAAGTAGGTCAGCGTGTGGGTGCCGGCGGGCACGTCGCCCAGGATCGAGGGGTCGGTCAGCGAGTGGCAGTACACCTCGCCCGGTAGCCGGGACGGCAGCTCCCCGGCCGCCGCCTGCGCCCAGGCGCGGTCCAGGTCGGGGTAGTCCTCGCCCAGGTGCAGGGTGCCCGCGAACGCGACCCGGGGGTCGGCGCCGGAGGCCAGCCGGGGCAGCCGGCTGAGCAGGAAGTTGACCTTGAGCTGGGCGCCGGCCGGCTTGGCGGCCGGGCCGGGCTGCTCGCCGAGCAGGCCGGACAGCACCCAGGGGGCTACGTTGGCGAGCACGAACCGGGCCCGCAGGGTGCGCTGGCCGGCGGCGCCGGCCACATCCACCTCGGCCCCGCCCGGGCCGCCGCGGACCGCGGTCGCCGCGGTGTCCAGCAGCAGTTCGGCCCCGGCCGCGCGGGCGGCGTCGGCCAGCGCGGCGCTGACCGCGCCCATGCCGCCGACTGGTACCCGCCACTCGCCGGTGCCGTTGCCGATCAGGTGGTAGAGGAAGCAGCGGTTCTGGATCAGCGACCGGTCCGACATCCGGGCGAAGGTGCCGATCAGCGCGTCGGTGGCGACCACGCCGCGGACCGTCGGGTCGCGGAACCGGCGTTCGACCGCCTCGCCCAGCGGCCGCTCCACCAGGTCCCGCCAGATCGGCGCGTCAACCTCTCGCCGCACGGCAGAAAGGCGGGGGAGCGGGCCGGTGAGCGTCGGCGCGACCGCCGCGGCAAGCTGGCCGACCTCGGCGTAGAACTCGCGCCAGGCCGCGTACTCGTCGTCCGAGCCGGTCAGCGCGCGGAAGCTGGCCCTGGTGGCGGCGCCCTCGGGCCGCTCGGCCAGCAGCCCGCTGGCCGTCCCGGCGCGGAGCACCGGGGTGTAGGAGGCGGTCGACCGGGAGGCGAGCCGCAGCGGCAGGCCGAGATCCCTGATGATGCTGTCTGGCAGCAGTGACACCAGGTAGGAGTACCTGGACAGGCGGACAGGGAAGCCGGGGAAGGGCTGTGCGGAGACCGCGGCCCCGCCGGGCTGGCCGAGCCGTTCCAGCACGATGACCGAAAGGCCCGCCGCGGCCAGGTAGGCCGCGGCGGTCAGGCCGTTGTGCCCGCCGCCGACGACGATGACGTCGTAGCGGCCGGGCACGTCGTAACGGCCGGGCCGTGCCGCCGGTGCGCTCATGCGCGCATGCTACGCCCGGCGGCCGGCCTGGCCGTGGTCAGGCCTTCAGGTCGCGCCGGACCTCGTCGGCGAGCTGGTGGATCTGCTGCTCGGTCTGCGTCAGCTTGGCCTCGGCGGCAGCGGTGCGCTCGGCGGCTCGCCGCTCGCCCCTGCTCAGCTTCCGGCCGGCTCGCTCAGGCCGTGGTGTCCTGCGGAAAAGCCCCATGTTTGCGTCCTTCCCTGGTTCCAGCCCCGCCGCCTGGTGAATAAGTACGGCGGTCTGCTACCCGGGTCGGGCGGTTCCATGTCAACCGTGATGAACCGTGTCAACAGTGGTCACACTGAGCCCCGCGCCGACGCCACAGCCTGAGCAGTGGCGGCTAGTTACTTGAACGCGTCCTTGACGTTCTTGCCGGCGTCCTTGACCTGCTCGCCGACCTGGCGTCCGGCACCCTCGACGCGCTCGCCCTTGCCCTCGGCCTCCATCGAACGGTCGCCGGTGGCCCGGCCCACGTTCTGCTTGGCCTGGCCCTTGCTCATCGTGAAACGGTTGCGGAGCTTGTCCATGAATCCCATGTCGCGCCTCCTAGAAGCGGGTAATCCGGCTTAGCTGCCCCCGGACGGCCCGGCTAATCATCTTCATCCCCGCTAGCGGGTGATTACCGTGATTAACCGGCTTTCCGCCAGCTCCCAGCGGCCCCGCCCGGCCGCCTTGGCCCGGTAGAGCGCCCGGTCGGCCGCTGCCATCACCGAGTCCGGGCTGTCGCCCGCCGCCGCCAGGGCGGCCCCGATGGACACCGACGGGCGCAGCGGCCCGCTGTCCAGCATGACCGGCCGGCACACGGACCGCAGCACCCGCTCGGCTAGCCGGCCCGCCTCGTCCGCGGTTGGCACCGGGTAGGCGATCAGCACGAACTCGTCGCCGCCGAACCGGCCGGCGATGTCACCGGACCGGGTGGCCTGCGCCAGCCGCTGCCCGATCTCGGTCAGCAGCTGGTCGCCCGCCGCGTGCCCGAGCGTGTCGTTGATCTGCTTGAAGTGGTCCACGTCGCAGAACAGCACCGCGATCCGGCCCCCGGCCGGGTCACCGGAACCGCCCGGGCCGCCCGGCCGCTGACTCGGTGAGCGCCTCCGTCAGCCGGTCGAGCACCAGCGCCCGGTTGGCCAGGCCGGTGAGCTGGTCATGGGTGGCCGCATGGGCGAACCGGGCCTGGATGGTGCGCAGCTGGGTGATGTCCTCCACCTGGGTGAGGATCAGCCGCGCGCCCGGCTCGGTCTCCGGGACCAGCGGGGTGCGGTTGACCCGGCCGAAGATCTCGCTGCCGTCCGGCCGGGTGAAGTGCACCTCGTACTGGCCGGGGGCGGCGTCCGCCGGGCGGCTGCGCGGGCCGCCGGGCGGGCTGAGCTCGGCCGCCGGGCGGCCGAGGAGGTCGGCCGCGTCCCGGCCCAGCAGGCGCGCGCAGGCCGGGTTGACCCGGGTGAGGCAGCCGTCCTCGGTCATCAGCGCGATGGCGATCGGCGAGCGGTCGAACATGGCCCGGAACAGCTGCTCGGAGTCGGACATCAGGGTGTGGATGCGGGCGTGCTCGATCGCCAGCGCCGCGTGGGTGGCGAACTGCTCGAGCAGCCGGCGCTGCGCCATCCCCGGCTGCCTGCCGCCGGCCGGCAGGTCCACGCTGATCTGGCCGATCAGCGTGCCGTCGGGGGCGTTCAGCGGGGCCAGCAGGATGTCCTTCGGGTGCCAGGTGCCCGGCTCGTCGGGCTGCGTGGCCGGCGGGGTCCAGCCCGGGACCGGGTCGCTGACCCCGTTGTCCTTGCGGTGGTCGAGGAACCGCAGCTCGCCCCAGGGCTCGCAGGCGGCGAGGAGGGCCCGCACGTCGTCGGCGGGCGCGCAGGTGCCGAGCATGGCCTGCACCGCGTCGTCCGGCCCGGCCACCGCGGCCGCCTCGCACACGTCGTCGGGCCGGATGAGGTTGACCACGGCGACCCCGAACCCCAGGTGGTCGACCACCGCCTGCGCGACGACCTGCAGTGTCTCCCGGAGGTCGAGGCTCACCGCGATGCGCCGGGCGACCTGCGCGAGCAGGGCGGCCGCGGCGGCGGCGTCCGCCCCGTGACCGCCCGGCCGGTACCCGTCCGTGGTCCCTGGCGCCGGCTCGCTCGCCGGCAGCGCGCTGCCGACCGCGCACGCCGCGTTTGCCATGCCTGCCCCGTTCCCTGTCCGGTGCCCGCCCGCGCTCTGCAGAGCCTGATGAGTCTTGAACGCACCAATTGAACTAAATGTTACCGGGTGGCTACGATCTGGCGGGCGGGGAAGATGTTCCAGGTGCGCGAATACCGCGCTCGGTGGGAAGATCCAGGCGGGACCAGGCGGCGGGAGGCACGGCATGGCAGAGATCCGCTACGTGATCGTTTCCGACCTGCACTTCGGGGCCGAGAACAGCGTGCTGACGGCGCTGTCCGAGCGCGCGCCGGGCAGCGGCGGGACCGGGTTCGCGGCGCTGCCGCAGCAGCCCAGCGCGGTGCTGGCCGGCCTGGTGGCCGGCCTGCGTGAGCTCACCAGGGGGCAGGACCGGCCGCCGACGCTGATCCTGGCGGGCGACATCCTCGACCTGGCCCTGTCGCCGGACGAGGTCACCACCATGGTGTACCGGCTGTTCGCGCACCTGGCGTTCGACGACGGGCCGCCGGTGTTCGACCGGGTGGCGCACTACGTGCCGGGCAACCACGACCACCACGAGTGGGAGATCGCCCGGGAGAGCCAGTACCTGAGCTACGCCTGCGCGCAGCCGCCGCAGGCCCCGCTCGACGCCCCGTGGCACACCACCAGGCTGGCGCCCGGCGACGAGCGGCCGGCCGCCAGCTCGGCCCTGCTGACCGGGCTGACCCGGGTGCAGGCGGGCGGCGACAACCGCATCGAGGTGCGGATGTCCTACCCGAACCTGGCGCTGCGCACCCCGGACGGCCGCCGCGCGCTGGTGGTGAGCCACGGGCACTTCACCGAGTCGATCTACACGCTGATGTCCCGGCTGCGCTCGGTCCTGTACCCGGGCCAGGGGGGTCTGCCGCAGGACATCGAGCAGCTTGAGCAGGAGAACTTCGCCTGGATCGACTTCTTCTGGTCTACCCTCGGCCGGTCCGGCCAGGTGGGGGCGGACGTGGGGTTCATCTACGCCGACCTGGCCAGCCCGCAGGACGTCGACGCCTTCGTGCACAACCTGATCGCGGCCCTGCTGGCCAAGGGCAAGGGGCCGTCCTGGCTGCACCCGGCCGAGCGGGCGGTGCTGAACGCGATCTTCCGGCGGGAGGCCAACCGGATAGCGCGCAGCGAGCGCGGCACCCCGTCGGTGACGCTGTCGGCCGCCGGGCAGGCGGGGCTGCGCGGGTACCTGGAGGGCCCGGTCCGCAACCAGCTCCGGCAGGAGTGGGGCGAGCTGCCGGAGGAGACCACGTTCGTTTACGGGCACACCCACAAGCCGTTCACCAGCCGCTGGCAGCTCGCGGGCTACCAGTCGGCGGTCAACGTCGTCAACACCGGCGGCTGGGTGGTCGACACGGCCGACCCGGCGCCGGTCCAGGGCGGGGTGGCGGTGCTGGTCAGCGACGAGCTTGAAACCGCGTCGCTGCAGTTCTACCGGCAGGGAACCGGCCCCGTCCCGGTCCAGTTCCTGCCGCCGCCGTCCGGCCAGCAGCCCTCGGCCTGGCAGGCTGAGCTGGCGGGCCGGGTCGACCCGGCGGCCGAGCCGTGGGTGACCCTGGCCCGGGACGCGGCCGGGCTGGTGGACCAGCGGCACCGGCTGCAGGCGGCCACCGTGGCGCTGCGCGACATGATCCGCCACGGTGCCCCGCCGCCCGGTACCGCGCCGGTCAGCGAGCCGGGCCCGGGCTAGCGGTCAACCGGGATCATCCGAACGGGTGCGGGCGGCGCGCCCCCGCTCCGGTCACAGGTCGAAGAAGACCGTTTCCCCCTCGCCCTGCAGCCGGATGTCGAAGCGCAGCAGCCCGTCCCCGGCCGGCACCGCGACGAGGGTGGCACGGCGGCCCGCCGGGACCGCCTGCAGCACCGGGTCGGCGCTGTTGGCGGCGGCTTCATCGGGGAAGTAGACCCGGGTGACGGTGCGGTTGAGCATGCCGCGGGCGAACACCGACACGTCGACGTGCGGTGCCTGGACGCGGCCGTCGCCGGCCGGCACCGGGCCGGGCTTGCGGGTGACGATCTGGTAGCTGCCGTCGTGGCCGGTGGGGCAGCGGCCGAAGCCGCGGAAGCCCTGGTCGCCGCCGGGCAGCGGACCGCGGGGGTCGGCCGGGTGGGCGAACCGCCCGGCCGGGTCGGCCTGCCAGGTCTCGATCAGCCCGTCCGGCACCGGCTGGCCCGCCCCGTCGTACAGCCGCCCGAAGATGGTGACCGCCCCGGGGCTGCCCGCGGGCACCACGTAGGGGCCGTCCGGCCAGGGCAGCCGCATGGAGAAGTAGGGCCCGACGGTCTGCGACGGGGTAACCAGCTCAGGCATGAGGCTCCTCGAAGACGCTGGCGCGGTGACCGCGCAGCACGATGTCGAACTGGTAGGCCAGCGCCCACTCGGGCTGGGTTTCCTCCATCGAGAACTCGGAGATCATCAGGGCCCGCGCGGCGGCGTCGGGTACCGAGTTCCAGATCGGGTCGTAGCGCAGCAGCGGGTCGCCCGGGAAGTACATCTGGGTGACCAGCCGCTGGGTGAACGCCCGGCCGAACAGGCTGAAGTGGATGTGCGCGGGCCGCCAGGCGTTGCGGTGGTTGCCCCACGGGTAGGAGCCGGGCTGGATGGTGACGAACCGGTAGCGGCCGCCTGAGTCGGTAATGGCCCGCCCGGTGCCGCCGAAGTTGGGGTCGAGCGGGGCCGGGTGGTGCTCGCGGCTGTGCCGGTAGCGGCCGGCCGCGTTGGCCTGCCAGACCTCGATCAGCGTGTCCGGGACCGGCCGCCCGCCGGAGTCGCGGACCTGGCCGAAGACGATGATCCGCTGCCCGATCGGCTCCCCGCCGCACTGGGTGGTCAGGTCGGCGTCCTGCATGGTGATCAGCCCGTCGCCGAGCAGCGGCCCGGTCACCTCGGTGAGCCGCTGCGGCAGCAGCACCAGCGGCTGGCGCGGGTGGCGCAGCGCGGTCGACTTGTAGCCGGGGTCGTCCGGCGGCGGGTGGTTGCCCGCGGCCGGGTGCTCGTACTCCGGCAGCTCGAACTCGCCCGCGTCGGCCCGCCACAGCCCGTGCTCAGAAATGGTCATGTTGCTGCTCCTAACGCCTCAGAACCCGATCGGCAGGCCCGCGTAGTTCTCCGCCAGGCCGGTCGCGCCGGCCGTGCTCGAGGTCACCCAGCGGAGCTGGGAGAGCTGAAGCTGGGCGTCGAAGGGGTCGCCCGAGATGTGCAGCATGGTGGTCATCCACCAGGAGAAGTGCTCGCTGCGCCAGACCCGGCGCAGCGCCGTGTCGGAGTAGGCGTCCGCCAGCGCGCCGTCGTTCTTGCCGACCAGCCGCGCGAGGGCGGGGGCGAGCAGCGCGACGTCGGCGATGGCCAGGTTGAGGCCCTTGGCCCCGGTCGGGGGGACGGTGTGGGCGGCGTCGCCGGCCAGGAACAGCCGCCCGTGGCGCATCGGTGACTGGACGAAGGACCGCATCGGCAGCACGCTCTTGTCGGTCACCGGGCCGGGGGTCAGGGTCCAGCCGTGCTGACCGTGGCCGAGCCGGGTGGCCAGCGCCGCCCAGATGCGGTCGTCGGGCCAGTCGGCGGTGTCGGTGCCGTTGGGGACCTGCAGGTACAGCCGGCTGACGGTGGCCGAGCGCATGGAGTGCAGGGCGAACCCGTCCGGGTGCCAGGCGTAGATCAGCTCGTCGGTCGACGGCGCCACGTCGGCCAGGATGCCGAGCCAGGAGTACGGGTAGACCCGCTCCCAGGTGCTGGTCCGGGCGGCGGGCACGGCGGCCCGGCTGGGGCCGAACGACCCGTCGCAGCCCGCCACCGCGACCGCGTCCACCCGCTGCGGCGTCCCGGTGGCATCAGTAAAGGTGACGAACGGGTGGTCGGTGTCTAGGTCGTGCAGCGCCGCGCCCGAGGTCTCGTAGCGGACCGTGCGCCCGGCTGCCTCGCTGGCGGCGACCAGGTCGGCCTGCAGCTGGGTCTGCCCGTAGACCCAGACGCTGCGCCCGGCCAGCTCGGTGAAGTCCAGGTGGTGCCGCTCGGACGGCCATTGCAGGTAGATGCCGCGGTGCTCGTCGCCGTGGGCCTCGATCCCGGTGCCGAGCCCGGCCGCCCGCAGCAGCTCGACGCTGGAGCTCTCCAGGATGCCGGCCCGGATCCGGGCGGCGACGTACTCCTTGCTCCGGGTCTCGATGACGACCGACGCGATGCCGTCGGCCGCCAGCAGGTGGGCGAGCAGCAGCCCGGCCGGCCCGGCTCCGATGATGGCCACGTCAGTGCGCATAGCCAATGTTATAGAGCTGGCCCGCGCAGCCCCGCCAGCTGGCACTTCCGTTGACCGGAAGTCAGTCGCGGCTCAGGTTCCGCGCGATTCCCTGGGCGGCTACCTGCAGCGCGGGCACCAGGCGGGCGCGGCGGCGGAGGTCGGGCAGCACGATGCCCAGCGACGCCACCGTGTGCCCGCCGACGCTGACCGGGATGGCGATGGAGCAGGCGCCGAGGCTCATCTCCTCGGTCGTGGTGGCGTAGCCGTCCCGGGTGACGTGCCTGAGCTGGCTGGCCAGCAGGCCCGGCTGGATCACGGTGTAGGGGGTGAACCGCTGCAGCGGCGCCGCCAGCACCTCCTGCCTGACCGGGGCGGGCGCGTGCGCCAGCAGCACCTTGCCCACGCCGGTGGAGTGCAGCGGCAGGCGGCTGCCGGTCTTGCTCAGCACCGGGACCGACGCGTGCCCGGAGACGTGATCCAGGTACAGGGCGCGCGCCCCGTCCAGCACCGCCAGGTGGACGGTGGCCAGGGTGGCGCCGTACAGGTCCTGCAGGAACGGTGACGCCACGTCCCGCAGGTCGGTCTGCACCGGGGCGAGCAGCCCGAGGTCCCACAGCCGCCGCCCGATGACGTAGCGCCCGTGGCCGTCCCGCCGCAGCGCCCCCCAGGCGGTCAGCTCCCCGGTCAGCCGGTGCGCGGTGGGCAGCGTCAGCCCGGCCCGCTGCGCGATCTCGGTCAGCGTCTGCGCCCGGTGCCCGGCGTCGAAGCTGCCGAGGACCGCCAGCGCGCGCGAGGTGACGCTGACACCGGGCTTGCCAGTCGCCCGCGGCATGTCAGCCGCCGATGGCCTCGGCGACGATCGCCCGCGCCTCTTCCTGGATGGCGGCCAGCTGCCCGGGCCCGCGGAATGACTCGGCGTACAGCTTGTAGACGTCCTCGGTGCCCGACGGGCGGGCCGCGAACCAGCCGGTCTCGGTGACCACCTTGAGCCCGCCGACCGGCGCGCCGTTGCCGGGGGCGGTGGTCAGCGCGGCCAGGATCTTCTCGCCCGCCAGCTCGCTGGCGGGCACCTGCTCCGGCGACAGCTTGGCCAGCACGGCCTTCTGCTCGCGGGTGGCGGGGGTGTCCACCCGGGCGTAGGCCGGCGCGCCGTAGCGGTCGATCAGGCCCGCGTAGAGCTGGGACGGGGTCTGCCCGGTGACCGCGGTGATCTCCGAGGCGAGCAGGGCCAGGATGATGCCGTCCTTGTCGGTGGTCCACACCGAGCCGTCGCGCTGCAGGAAGGACGCGCCCGCGCTCTCCTCGCCGCCGAACGCGACCGACCCGTCGAGCAGGCCGGGGACGAACCACTTGAACCCGACCGGCACCTCGAGCAGCGGGCGGCCGAGGCCCGCCGTCACCCGGTCGATCATCGAGGAGCTGACCAGGGTCTTGCCTACCGCCGCGGCGGCCGGCCAGCCGTCCCGGTGCCGGTACAGGTAGTCGATGGCGACGGCCAGGTAGTGGTTGGGGTTGAGCAGCCCGCCGTCCGGGGTGACGATGCCGTGCCGGTCGGAGTCGGTGTCGTTGCCGGTGGCGATGCTGAACTCGTGCTGCCGGCTGATCAGGCTGGCCATCGCGTACGGCGACGAGCAGTCCATCCGGATCTTGCCGTCCCAGTCCAGCGTCATGAACCGGAACGTCGGGTCGACCGCGGGGTTCACCACCGTCAGGTCCAGGCCGTAGCGCTCGCCGATCTCGCCCCAGTAGGCGACGCTGGCGCCGCCGAGCGGGTCGGCGCCGATGCGGATGCCCGCCCCCTTGATCGCGGCCAGGTCCACCACCTGGTCGAGGGCGGCCACGTAGCTGCCGAGGAAGTCGAATGCCCCGGTGGTGTCGGCCGCCATCGCCCGCGCGTACGGCATCCGGCGGACCGCCTTCAGCCCGCCCGCGAGCAGCTCGTTGGCCCGGTCCTGGATCTCCCTGGTGACGTCGGTGCCGGCCGGGCCGCCGTCCGGCGGGTTGTACTTGAAGCCGCCGTCGGCGGGCGGGTTGTGCGACGGGGTGACCACGATCCCGTCCGCCTGCGGGCCTTCCTTGCCCGCGCCGGCGTTGTGGGCCAGGATCGCCCGCGAGATGGCCGGCGTGGGGGTGTAGCCGCCGCGGGAGTCCACCAGCACCCGCACCCCGTTGGCGGCGAGCACCTCGAGCGCGCTGGCGGTCGCGGGCTCGGACAGCGCGTGGGTGTCGGCTCCCAGGTAAAGCGGGCCGTCGATCCCCTTGGTGGCGCGATACTCGCAGATCGCCTGGGTAGTGGCGAGGATGTGATCCTCGTTGAACGTCGCCGTGAAGGCGGAGCCGCGGTGCCCGGAGGTGCCGAACGACACCCGTTGCGCGGGCTCGGCCGGGTCGGGGTGCACCGTGTAATAGGCGGTGACCAGCTTGGCGACATTGACGAGGTCACCGGGGGCAGCGGGCTGCCCGGCGCGCGGATCGGCCATACGGTAATGATCGCACAGCCGGCTATCCCGCCTGCCGCCAAGCAGCTGATCACGATCAAGTAGAGGAAACCCCTCGGAAACATTAGGTGCTGATGATGGAATCCATGGAAAACCGCAGGCTGCTGATCGGGTGCGAGTTCACCTACGTCGCCGAGATCGCCACGCCGGTGGTGTTCCAGGTGCAGCCGGCCCCGTCGCCGCTGGTGTCGATCGACGACGCCCGCTGGTCGGCCGAGCCGGCCATGGTGATGCGGGGCTACACCGACCTGTACGGAAACCCCTGCACGCGGGCGGTGCTGCCGCCCGGCAAGTCGGCCTTCCGCTACCAGGCGGTGGCGGAGGTGCGCGACGCGACCGAGGACGTGTACGAGGACGCGCCCGAGCTGGCACCGGACGCGCTGCCGGACGACACGCTGATCTACACCCTGCCCAGCCGCTACTGCCTGCCCGACGTGCTCGGCAGCGAGGCGTGGTCCCGGTTCGGCGGCCTGCCGCCGGGCTACCGCCGGGTGCGTGCGGTCTGCGACTACGTCCACGGCCACCTGACCTTCCAGTACGGCAGCTCGACGGCGCTGTCCAGCGCGGTCGACGTCAACCTGGCCGGCCGCGGCGTGTGCCGCGACTTCACCCACCTGGCGATCTCGTTCTGCCGGGCGCTGAACATCCCCGCCCGGTACGTCTTCGGCTACCTGCCGGACATGGACGTGCCGCCCGACCCCGCCCCGATGGACTTCGCCGCCTGGATGGAGGTCTGGCTGGGCGACCGCTGGTGGACGTTCGACCCGCGCAACAACATCCCGCGCAAGGGCCGGGTAGTGATCGGCCGCGGCCGGGACGCCTCCGACGTCGCCATGGCGACCACCTTCGGCGGTCCCTTGCTTGAGTCGATGACCGTCCAGGCGGAGGAGCTGACCGTGCAGGCGCAGGGGGTGCCGGGGTGATGCTCGACCCGGCGGTGCTGAGCGCCCCGCTGCTCGATCACCGCGGGCTTGACCTGGGCGCGGCCTGGCTGCGGTACGTGCTGCAGCAGGGCTTCCGCTATGACTACGACGGGCCGGTCAGCCAGTTGCGGCAGCGGCTGGTCATCGTCCCGCCCGCCCGGCACGGCTGCCAGTACCTGCGCGGCTGGCGGCTCGAGGTGGACGGCGCCCGGGTCAGCCGCCGGGTCCGCCGGGACGCCGACGGCAACCTGGTCGCCTGGCTGCGGGCCGACCAGGTGGCCAGCGCGATCGAGTTCCGGCTGGCGGCGGTGATCGACCGGGTGCGCGACCACGGGCCGGCCCTGCTGCCCGCGGACGCGCTGCACAGCCCGCGGCTGCTGCGCGCCACCCGGCTGACCGAGCCTGACGAACGGCTGCGCTCGCTGGCCGGCGAGGTCCGCGGGCAGGCGGGCGACGAACCGGCCGAGGAGGTCGCCGCCCGGGTCAGCGACGCGGTCGCGCGGGCGCTCAGCTACGCCGACGGCGTCACCAGCGTGCGGACGACGGCGGCCGAGGCGCTGGCGGGCGGGCGCGGCGTCTGCCAGGACTACGCGCACGTCATGCTGGCCGTCTGCCGCCTGCTGCGGATCCCGGCCCGGTACGTGTCGGGCCACCTGCTGGGCCAGGGCGGCACCCACGCCTGGGTGGAGGTGATCGTGCCCCGTGGCTGGCACGCGGCGGCGGTCGCGTTCGACCCGTGCAACGGCCGCCGTACCGACGGCGGCTACGTCACCGTCGCCACCGGCCGCGACTACGCCGACGTGGCCCCGGTGTCCGGCAGCTACCGCGGCCCGGCGGCGGGCCGCCTGACGGCCGACCGCCGGGTGGGCGTGCTCGCCGCCGCCTGAGCCGGCTCTCCGGCCGCGCCGAAATGACCCAAGCCGATAGCAACCCCGTGCGGCGGGCGACCGGAGTCGTACTCCAATCGAAAAAGCCTCGTTTATCGGTACCTAGGGTCTGATATTTGTTGCATTCATTAATGACCCCTGAGGCTTCTTCTCGGCCGGAGATTTCTGGAGTATTTTTAAAATCTCTAGGCGGCGGGAGAGTACTCGGGGGAGCGGACATGGGCGAGCATGAGGCTTCGCAGGGATCGGGGGGTGCCCGATGAGCGCGGTCGTGCTGATCATCGGGGCCGCTGTCGTGGTCGGCTGGTGGGCCACCACGCAGCGCTACCCGATCCGGAAATGCCCTTCGTGCAAGGGGAGTAAGAAGAACGCGGGTAGTAACAGCGAGCGCTGGGGAACTTGCCGCCGGTGCGGCGGCAAGGGTGAGGTCCGCCGCCTGGGCAGCAGGAAATCGTAGCGCGCTCGAATGCCGTCACGCCGGCGGCGGCCGGCGGGTTAGCATGCGGCATTTAGAACTATCTGCGCGCCCCGATGAAGAGCGTGATAGCAGAATGTACGAATTGTGCATTATGCGTGGCTGGCGCAGCCCGGCCCCCGGCAAGGTCGTTTACCCGGCGGCTGCGCGCGGGCCCGGGGGAGAGGGTCAGCCGAGGCTGGCGGCCGCGGTCCGCAGCTCGTCCAGGGCGCGCCGGGCCAGCTCGCCGTAGGACTCGCGGCCGCCCGGCTCCACCCAGCGCTCGAAGGCCTGGTAGAAAGCCCGGACGCCGAGGTCGGCGGCCAGGTCGGATGAAGGTCCGGCTACCCCGCGCTCGCGCAGGGCGGCCGCCATCGCGGCCGCCAGGCTGGCCCGCTTGTAGGCGGCCCGCTCCCGCAGCTCGCCGCTGGCGGCGATGACCGCCAGCAGCCGGGGGCCGAGCTCGCGCTGCTCGGGGGTGAACGCGGCCGTGGTGGCGTCAAGGGCGGCGCCGACCGCCGCTAGCGGGGTGGCGCCGGCCGGGGCGGCCGCGATCGCGTCGGCCAGCAGGCGGCCGTGCAGCTCCTGGCCGGCGAACAGTACCTCGCGCTTGTCCGGGAAGTGGCGGAAGAACGTCATCTTGCTCACCCCGGCCCGCTCGGCGATCTGGGTGACGCTGACGGCGTCGTAGCCCTGCGCGGCGAACAGGTCGAGCGCGGCCAGCACCAGCCGCCGCCGGGTGTTCGGTTCCCATCGCCCCATGGGCACAGCCTAGGTGATGTGACTAGGTAACGTCATCTCGTGTATGGTGACGTTACTGAGTAACATCAACAAAAGGGGCAGTCATGCGCGTCTTCGTCACTGGTGCCAGCGGCCACATCGGCTCGGCCGTGGTTACCGAGCTCGTCCAGGCCGGGCACGAGGTCACCGGCCTGGCCCGGTCGCAGTCGTCGGCCGCCGCGGTCAAGGCCCTGGGGGCCGCCGCCTACAGCGGTGACCTGGCCGATCCGGGCGGGCTAGCGGACGCCGCGGCCAGCGCGGACGCGGTCGTCCACCTCGCGTTCGACCACGCCGCCCTGTGGGCGGGCGACTTCCCGGGCGCGGTCGCCACCGACCTGGCGGTCGTCGAGGCACTCGGTAACGCGCTGGCCGGGACGGGCAAGACCCTCATCGGCGTCGGCCTGACCCGGACCGGCGACGCGCGCCGGGACGCGGCGATCGCGGCCAACCCGCGCTCGGCCGTGGCCAGCGCGATCGACCGCCTCGGCCAGCGCGGCGTCCGCACGGTCCTGATGGCGATCCCGTCGGTGACCCACAGCTCACGGGACACCGGCGGCTTCATCCCCACGCTGGTCAGGATCGCCCGCCGGGCCGGCGTCTCCGGCTACGTCGGTGACGGGGACAACCGCTGGCCGGCCGTGCACACCCTCGACCTGGCGGTGCTCTACCGGCTGGCGCTGGAGGCGGCCCCGGCCGGGGCCAGCCTGCACGCGGCCGCGGAGGCGGGCATCCCGGTGCGCGAGATCGCCGAGAATATCGGCCGCCACCTCGGCATCCCGGTCGCGAGCATTCCGGCCGGGCAGGCGGCGGACCACTTCCAGGGCTTCCCGTTCATCAGCCTCGACATCACCATGCCAAGTGATGACACCCGCCAGCTCCTCGGCTGGCAGCCGGTGCACCCGGGTCTCCTCGCCGACCTGGACCAGGGGCACTACTTCACCGCCGGCTGACCGGCCAGCGGCTGCCTGCCGGTCAGGGCACGGGCACCACGCTGGTCACCTCGGCCAGGCCGGAGATGGTCAGCACCGGCGCCAGCACCGGGGTGGCGATGATCTTGATGCGGGAGGCGTGCGGCAGCAGCACGGTCAGCCCGGCGCTGTCCAGGTAGTCCACCCCGCTCAGGTCGACCACGAACCGGCCGTCCCCCGCGCCTGCCTGGGCGAGCGCGCTGCGGAAGGCGTTCGCGTTGGTCATGTCGACCTCGCCGACCGCGCTGATCACGGCCGTACCGTCGCCCTCCTGGCGGACGGACAGCTTAAGAGGCGTCGTCACGGGAGATCCTCACGTCCATGGTGACGGTGGTGCCGGCCGGGCCGGCGTCGATGCTGACGTTATCCATCATGGCGCGCATCAGCGCGATGCCCTTGCCGCGGAACGGCGTCGGCTCCGGCCCTGGCGGTAGCCAGCGGCCGGTGTCGATGACGGTCATCCGCAGCCGCTGCGCGGTCACCGAGGCCCGCAGCCGGACCTCACCGGAGCGCTCGCGGTGGCCGTGCTCGATCGCGTTGGCGACCGCTTCGCCCGCCGCGACCAGCGAGTCCTGGGCGGTCAGGGTGCCGGGGACGCTGCGGTCGAGCCAGCTCCGCAGCCGGGCCCGGGCCGGGCGGAGCTCGTCGGTGTCAGCCGGGAAGGCGAGCTCAAGCGGTGCCGGGTGCCGGTAGAGCACCATGGCCACGTCGTCCGGGTACCCGCCGCCGGGCGCGAGGCGCGTCATCAGCCCGCTGGCGAGGTCTTCGAGCATGTCCTCGCCCCCGGCGGCGACCGCGGCCGCCGCCTGCGCGATGCCGTCGGTCAGCGCGCGCCCGCGCCGTTCGACCAGGCCGTCGGTGTACAGCAGCAGCGTGGCCCGCGGCGGCAGCAGGTAGCTGGCCTCGGTCCGCTCGATGTCCGGGGTGACCGCCAGCGGGAAGGCGCGGGCGCCCTCGAGCAGGTCGGCGCGGCCGTCCGGGTCGGCCACGATGCCGGGCGGGTGGCCGGCCGCGGAGTAGGTGAGCCGCCCGCTCTCCGGGTCGAGGACCCCGCAGAACACGGTCGTTCCGTCGGCGCCGGGTACGGAGGCGGCGAACCGGTCAAGCGCCGCCAGCGCGCGGGCGGGGCTGCCGTCCTGCAGCAGCAGGGCCCGGCAGGCGCTGCGCAGCTGCCCCATGACGGTAGCGGCGCCCAGGTCGTGCCCGACGCAGTCGCCGACCACGATCGCGATCCGGCCGTCCGGCAGCGGGGTGATGTCGTGCCAGTCGCCGCCCACTTCGAGTGGCCGGGAAGCGGGCTCGTAGCGGGCGCTGAAGCCGTCCGGCAGCTGGGCCGGCCCGAGGATCGCGCGCTGCAGGGCGAGGGCGGTCTGGCGCTGCTCGTCGTTCTGGTGCGCTCGCTGCAGCGCCTGGCCGAGGCGGCTGCCGAGCAGGGTGAGCAGCGTCTGGTCCTCGGTGCTGAGCGGGCGCCCGGCCGTCAGCTCGACCCAGATCGCGAGGGTTCCCTGCGGGTGCTCCAGGCTGACGCCCGCGCCGCCCTGCTCGGCGGCGGGCGTGAGCGGCGGCCGCTCGCGCAGCAGGGTCAGCCCGGCCTGGGTCGTCGGCGGCAGCGAGTCCCAGCTCACGCCGGGGTCGCTGGCCGATACCAGCGGCTCGGCGGCGCCGGACCAGATGGCCGCGACCGCGCGCCGCGCGTTCCACAGCCGGTGCAGCTCGCCCAGGCCCGCGTTCAGGGTCTCCGCCATGGTGCCGGCCCGGGCCAGCGCCTGGCCGAGCGCGGCCAGCGCGGTCTCCCGCTGAATGGCGTAGTGCTCGGCGGTGACGTCACGGAATGTTCCCACGACCAGCCTCGTGCCCTCCCGGTCGGTGACCTCGTTAAAGCTGCCGGATATCCACAGCCGGTGGCCGTCGCGGTGCGTCACCGGGGCGGTGAAGCTGCCACCGTGCTGCTCGGTGATCCGCTGGAAGGCGTCGTCCACCAGCCGGCGTTCCTCCGGCTCGGTTTCCCGGTCCGGCCACCACGGCTGCGGCCCAGGGTACGGCAGGCCCTCGGGCCCGTAGCCGAGCATGCGGACGAAGGCGGAGTTGACCTCGATCACCGCGCCGGACGAGTCGCACAGGAAGAAGGCCTCGTGCAGCGACTCGATAAGCGCGGCCCGCCAGCGGGCGTGCTCGCCGCGCATCTGCGACAGCTCGATGGTGGTGCGCACCCGGGCCAGCAGCTCGGCCGCGGCGAACGGCTTGACCAGGTAGTCGTCGGCGCCCGCGCCGAGGCCCTCGATCGCCGCCTCCTGGCCGGCCCGGGCGGACAGCAGCAGCACCGGCACGTCGGCGGTCCGCGGGTCGGCCCGGAGCGCGGCGACCAGCCCGAGCCCGTCCAGGCCGGGCATCATCACGTCGCTGATTACCAGGTCGAACGGTCGCGCCCGGGCCGCGTCAAGAGCGTGCTGGCCGTCGGTGACCGCGGCCACCTGGTAGCCCGGCCGCAGCAGCCGCTCCAGGTACTCGCGCATGTCCGCGTTGTCGTCGGCCAGCAGCACGGCGGGCTTGCTCCCGTCCGCCGCGCGGGCCGCTACCTCCTCCCGCGTGCTGCCGCCGGTGTCCTGGCCGGCCCCGGGCGGGTCCCCGGGGACCAGCCAGCGCATCGCCTCCTGCACGAAGGGGTCGGCCGCGGCCAGCGCCGGCCTGCCGTCAGCGCTGGCCGCCTGGGTCGGCCCAGTGCCGTCCGCGGGGTGCCGGAACGGGATGCGGACGGTGAACTCGGTGCCGGCCTGCTCCTCGCTGCGCACGCTGATCGTCCCGCCGTGCAGCCCGGCCAGCTCGCGGACCAGCGCCAGGCCGATGCCGCTGCCCTCGTTGGACCGGGCCCGGGCGTTCTCCACCCGGTGGAAGCGGTCGAACAGCCGCGGCAGCTCGGCCGCCGGTATCCCGGTGCCGGTGTCGGCCACCCGCAGCACCGCCATGCCGTCCTGCTCGCCCACGGTGACGGTGATGCTGCCCTCGAAGGTGAACTTGAGCGCGTTGCTGAGCAGGTTGAGGACGATCTTCTCCCACATCTCCCGGTCGATCTCGACCGGGCCGCTCAGCGGGGGGCAGTCCACCTGGTACCGCAGCCCCGCGTGCTCCACCGCCGAGCGGAACACGCTGGCCAGCTCGGCGGTGCACGCGCTGAGGTCGACCGGCTGGTAGCTCGCCCGCATCCGGCCGGCCTCGATCCGGGAGAAGTCGAGCAGCGAGTTGACCAGGCGCCCGAGCCGCAGGCCGTTGCGCTGGATGGCGTCGAGTTCGGTCCTGGCCGTCTCGTCGGCCGGGTCCAGCCTGCCCCGCAGTTCCGCCAGCGGGCCCATGATCAGCGTCAGCGGGGTGCGGAACTCATGGCTGATGTTGGAGAAGAAGGTCGTCTTGGCCCGGTCGAGCTCGGCCAGTTCCTCCGCCCGGTGCAGCTGGGCCTGGTAGGCGAGTGCCCCGTTGACCAGGCCGGCCGTCTGCCGGGCGACCAGGCCGAGGAAGTCCTGGTAGGCCGCGTCCAGCGCCCGGCCGGCGCTGGCGGCGAGCACCATCGCCCCGACCGGCACGTCACCGCCCGCGGCTGGCAGCGGCAGCACCATCGCCTCGGCCGGCGGGTCGGGCCAGCCGCCGGACGGCAGCGGCCCGAACTGCTCAGCCACCGCCGACAGCCGCACCGGGCGGCCGCTGCGCAGCACCTCGCCCGCGGGCCAGGCGGGCACCGGGCCGGGCGCGCTGCTGGCGGCCAGCACCGCGCCCTCGCCGGTGCCCCCGCCCGCATCCCCGCCGCCGCCCGCCCCGGCCGCCGCCCGCAGGTAGATCGCGGCGTACGGCACCGCGTGGGCGGCCCGGGACAGCGTTTGCACCACGTCCTGGCAGACGCCGGTCACGTCCCGGCCGCGGCCGGCCACCGCCCCCACGTCCTGCAGCACCGCCAGCCTGCGCCGCCCGACGACCTGCTCGGTGGACTCGGTGACCGCGGTGAATACCCCGCGGACGGTGCCGGCCTCGTCGTGCAGCGGGCTGTAGGAGTACGTCCAGTAGGTCTCTTCCCAGTAGGCGTGCCTGCGCATGCGCAGCAGCAGGTCTTCCTCCCAGGTGGCCTGCCCGGTGCGCAGCACCGAGTCCAGCATCGGGCCGATCGTGTCCCAGATCTCGGGCCACACCTGCTCCCCGGGCAGGTCGAGGGCGGGGTGCTTGTCGCCGAGCAGCGGCGCGTAGGCGTCGTTGTACAGGAAGCGCAGCTCCGGTCCCCACCAGACGATCATCGGGAAGCGCGAGGTGAGGCAGATCCGGCAGGCGGTACGGAGGCTGGACGGCCAGTCGCGCGGGTCACCGAGCGCCGATCCCTCCCACCGGTGGTCACGCATCCGGCGCACCATCTCGCCGTCTCCGGGGAAGACCAGGTGCTGCCAGCCAGCCTGCTGCATGAATCAACAAGTACCACGTCGTGCCGGCGGCAAACGACCAGGTTGGCCGGACGGCGCCGGCCCGGTGCGGGCCGGCTGCGCGACCGCTCGGGCGTTACCGCCAGACGGCGACCGGCGCGCCCGGCTCGTAGACCCAGCCGCCGCCCTGGCCGCCGGCCGCGGCCGGCAGGTGCTGGTAGTCGAGGCTGAACTGGTACTCGGTCCCCGGCGCCACCCGGTGCCCGCCCGGGTCGGCGGCCGCCGCCGTCCCGGCGTCGCTGAGCGTCCCGTCCCGGTAGGCGAACTGAGCGGGGTTGACGACGAAGCCGTCGAAGCCGGCGATGATCACCCACGCGATGATGACGCCGCCGGCCGCGTCGCCCTGGGTGTCGATCATCCCGATCCGGGAGCCGCCGGGGGTGGTGTACCAGGACACGTCGCCCAGGCTGGTGCTGTCGGTCGACTTGAGTGCCGCCTCCGGGGGAGTGATGCCGCGGACCGCGTCCAGCCGGGCGGTGCTCTCGTCGAGCAGGCAGCCGGCCACGTTGATGCCGTCGAGGGTGCCGCCGCTGCGGAACGCCTGCTGGCAGACGACCGGCCGGGCGGCCAGCCAGTTCCGGTCGGCGGAGTTGATGACGGCCTGGGCGGCGGCGGGCGCGTCGCTGAACGCGGCCTGCCGGATCGCGTCGATGGCCGCGTCCGCGGTCTCGGTCTTGTGCTCGTAGCACTGCTCGATGTCGAGCGTGCTGCCCTGGCCGCAGCTAGCGGGGGAGGACAGTACCCGGGCCGGGTGGCCGGGGTCGAACGGCTCGGTGATGGGCACGAACGCGGCCGCGGCGGACGCCGCCGCCGCCGCGCTGGCGGTCCCCGCGCCGCCCGCGGTGGCGCTGGCGGCCGAGCTGCCCGGTGCCGCCGTGCTGGCCGCGGGCGACTGGCCGCCGCTGGCGCAGCCGGCCAGCAGCGCGGCCGCGATGAGCGCGGCCCCGGCCGCCGCCAGGGTCGCGGCGGGCCGCCTGCCCGATGACTTGTCCATGCGCTTTCTCCCGGCTCCAGGCCCGCTCCAGGTCGCAAACCGGGGTGAGCGTAGCAGGTCCCCGGGCGGTGTCGCGGCGGTCCGCCCGAACTCGGCCGCGACCGGGAAACACCAGATCATCCCGAACGGGTGCGGCTGGCTCACCGGCTCAACCGCGGATCCGCCCGCCCGGGCGGTTAGTGCAGCGGGCCGAGGGTGACCGTGAGCTGGGCCGGGATGCCGCTGGAGACCGCACCGGACTGGTTGACCCCGCCGTCGGGGGTCACGTCGTCGTAGGGGAACGCGTAACCGAGGCCGCCGGCCAGGGTGGCGTGCACGATCCGCGCGTAGTGGTTGGTGACCGGGTTCGCGTAGTAGTCGGCCGGGTTCTCGCCGTTGGGCTGGTCGGCGTCGGTGAGCAGCGTGCTGCGGTTGAACGCGGCCGCCAGCCGGGGGATGACCGCGAGGGCGGCGCCGTTCGCCCCGGCGGTGGCGAACGGCCCGGTCGAGCAGCTGAAGATGTCGGCCGTGGTCGGCGCCGCGAACGAGCCCGCCTGGCTGAAGGTGAGCAGGCCGCCGCTCACCTGCCCGGTGACGGCACCGTAGGACGCCTGGGTGTCGACCGTCAGCGGGCTGGCGGCGTACCGCTGCCAGGCCTGGGCGACGTAGTCGTCGTAGTAGCCGGACAGCAGCGACGGGTTGAGCACCAGGCCGTTCTGCGGGCTGAGCGCCCGGAGGTTGGCGCCGCCGGCCGTGACGATCAGGTCGGTCCACTGGTGCCCGTCGGCGGCCTGCTGGGCGGTCAGGCCGGCGCATACCGCGTCGAGCCCGCCGGCCGGCAGCCCGGCGGCCGACTGGGTGCCGCCCGCGGTGTCGGTCAGGGTGAGGGCGATGGGGAGGCAGGCGAAGTCGACCAGGGAGATGTTGGCGAACAGCTGCGCCTGGTTGAAGGTGAACTCGGCGAAGTCCCAGGGCAGGCCGATGTTGGGGTCGGCCGGGTTGGTGACCGACGGCTCGACCAGGGCGGGTCCCGGGTTGAGCTGGAACGTGAGCGGCGCGCCGACCGAGAACCACAGCCGCGCCCCGGCTAGCTGCGGCACCGTGACGGTGACGGGCGGCCCGCCGGCGGGGCCGAGCGGTATCGCGCAGTCCGCGCCGAGCGCGGCCCCGGCCGCCGCGGGCGAGGCCGGGTAGTACGGCGTCACGCCGTCTGACTTCAGCAGCATCAGCGCGTTGCCGTTGCCGAGCGACTGGCCGGTGACGTAGGCGTACGCGGTGTCGCTGCCGCTGTTGTTCTTGAGGCTGAACGTCACCGTGCTCGGCGTCTGCGACGCGGCCAGCCGGGTGGCCTGGCCGGCCGCGCGCGTGTCGGCGCGGCGCAGCTCGACCCCGGCCACGCCGAGCAGCGGGGCGGCGACGACGGCGGCCGATCCAGCCAGCAGGGTCCTGCGGGAAATCCTCATAATCCGCCCTCTCGTTCCCGGGGTATGCCGACGGGGTGCCTGGCGTGGCTCACGGTAACGGCGGGGCCGGGCATCGCCGCGGCGGTTAAGCAGGGCTTAATGCGCGGCTGAGCCGCGCTTAACGAGAGGTCAGCGTCCGGGTGGCTGGCCGCCGCGGGCACCCCACGGCCTAGCCGAGCCCGGCCCCCGGCCGCTGCCCCGCCGCGTTCCCCGGGCGCCACCATCCCGCGGGACCCGGCGCGGATCCCCGTGCGCAGACCACTAGGCCCACGCAGCACGGACGTCACTCCAGTCACAGTTACGCAGAAAGAGTATTAAAAACGGAAACTTTTTGGTGTGATAGCACCGAAAAGTTTCCGTGATCATGAAGAATTTCGATTTATTTCCAGCATCTGGAGCTTTTACCTGGAACCGCAACAGTCCCCGACGCCCCTTAACTCACTGGTGTTGCGGTATCCCGCCGCCTGATTCACCTGATCACGCCACTGCCCGGGAAGGTGGCGCCCTGAGCGCGGTGGCGCAAGTCAGTCGAGCTGGGGGCAGGGCAGGCGGCGCCGGACCAGCCGGGCGGCGTGCCGGGCGGTGCGGTCGCCGGGCTTGGCCGGCTGGGGGCGAGGGCCCCGGCCGCGTAGCCAGCCGACTCGCCGACGCTAGCCGCCCAGCTGTCCGGCCGGGTGGCCGTCAGCATGGTGGAAGCGCCGCCGGAGCCCGCCTCGGCGCTGCCGCGTGCCTCCGCGCGGGCTGCTTCCGCCGCGGCCCGGGCGGCGCCGGCCGCGGCCAGCGCCAGCCGCCGCGCGCGGTCTGCTTCCCGCCAGTCGGCCAGCGCGCCGAGCGCCCGGCTGTTGCTGAAGGAGGCGGCCCGTGCCCGCGGCGCGCAGCGGAACAGGGCTCGTGCCCGGGCGTTGATCTGGATGGCCTGCACGTCGGCCGCGGCGGCGGCCGCCAGGGCGCCGCGCTCGGCTGCCAGCAGCTCGTCGAGGCGGGCCTCGTCGCTGGCGCTGCCCTGGGCCCAGGCCTCGGCCGCGGCTACCGCCAGGCCGGTCCGCGGGTCAAGCCGCCGGGCACCGTGCTGGGCGCGCCGGTTCAGCTCGGCCAGGCAGGAAAGCACCACGCGGCGCTGCTGGTCGGTGGTGCACAGCCGCGCCGCCAGCCACAGCAGCAGCTCGGGTGACGGGCACGCCTTCCACCACGACTCCAGGTCGGGATGCGGCTGCACCAGGTCAAGTAGCGGGCCCGGCGCCGACAGCCCGGTCAGCCGAACCTGCAGTTCAGTGCCCATACCTGGAGTATTAAGGTAAGGCTTCCCTTAGTCAAGACCCGGGTGTCGCCGCTCAGCGCGGTAGCTGCACCAGGGTCAGGAAGAAGTCGTCGATCTGCCTGATCGCCGCGGTGAAGCCCTCGAAGTCGACCGGCTTGCTCACGTAGGCGTTGGCGTGCAGCTTGTAGCTGCGCAGGATGTCCTCGTCGGCCTGCGACGTGGTCAGCATCACCACCGGGACCGCCATCAGCTCGGGGTCCTGCTTCAGCTCGGCCAGGACCTCCAGCCCGGATACCCGCGGCAGGTTGACGTCGAGCAGGACCAGGCCCGGCCGCGGGGCGTCCTCGTAAGGGCCGGTCCGGCGCAGGAACTCCAGTGCCTGCGCGCCGTCGCTCACCACGTGCAGGGTGTTGCGGATCTTGTAGAAGTCGAACGCTTCCCTGGTCATCAGCACGTCGCCCTCGTCGTCCTCCACCAGGAGCACGTCGATCGGCTGGATGTCAGCCGGGTAGTCCACCATCTGTCCCCTCCTCGTCGGGCCCTGCGCTACCCGGGCCGGTGTCGTCCGGCACCACGGGCAGGGTGAAACGGAACCTGGTCCCCTCTGCGACCTCGGTGTCCAGCCATATCCGGCCGCCGAAGTACTCGATGATCTTCCGGCACATCGCCAGGCCGATGCCGGTACCGGGGTAGGCGGCCTTGTCGTGCAGCCGCTGGAAGATCACGAAAACCCGGTCAGCATACTGCGGTTCGATCCCGATCCCGTTGTCGGTGACCGAGAACCTCCACTGCGCACCGTCCCGCTCGGCGGTCACGGTGATCCGCGGCGGCTGGTCGCCGCGGAACTTGAGCGCGTTGCCGACCAGGTTCTGGAAGACCACGCTGAGCAGCGTGAGGTGGGCCCGCACGACCGGCAGCGGCCCGGCCTCGATCACCGCCCCTGACTGCTCGATCTGGGTGGCCAGGTTCGCCTTGGCCCGCTCGAGGGCGGCGTCGCACGCCACCAGGGACAGGTCTGACCCGGTGCGGCCGACCCGGCTGAACGCCAGCAGGTCGTTGATCAGCACCTGCATCCGCTTGGCGCCGTCCACCGCGAACTCGATGTACTGGTCGGCCCGCTCGTCGAGCTGGCCGGAGTAGCGGCGCTGCAGCAGCTGGCAGAAGCTGGTGACCTTGCGCAGCGGCTCCTGCAGGTCGTGCGACGCGACGTAGGCGAACTGCTCGAGCTCGGCGTTGGAGCGCTGCAGCTCGGCCGCGTGCCCGGCCAGTGACTCGTTGGCCTCCTGGACCGCCGACAGCTCCTGCAGGATGCGCAGCCGCATCGAGTTCACGTCGGCCGCCAGGCCGCGGATCTCCCGTGGCCCGGTCTGCGCCACCTGGTGACTGAAGTCGCCGTCGGCCACCCGCCGTGCCTCCGCCGCCAGCTGGTGCACCGGCCGGATGGCGGCGCGCCGCAGCACCAGTGCGAGCACCGCGACTATCAGCGCCAGCCCGATCGCGATGGCCAGCAGGGTCGCGTCGAGTTCGGTCGACGCGGTGCCAAGGGTGTTCAGCGCCTGCTGCCTGGTCGCGGTGATGCTTGACTCGAAGACGCTGAGCTTGCTGCGCAGGGCGTCGAACTCGGCCTTGCCCGCCAGGATGTCCGGGCTGACCACCGGCTTGCCGCTGGCCTGGATCTGCTTGATGGTGGGCTGGGCGTAGCGGGTGCGCCAGTCGCGCGCCTGGGCGAGGGCCTGGCTGAGTTCGGTGGCGCTGGCCGCGGGGAGCTGCGGCAGTAGCTGGCGGAGCTGGCTGACCGCGCTCTTCTCGTCGGCCAGGCCCTGGTTGTAGGGGGCCAGGAAGTCGGGCCGGCCGCTCAGCGCGTAGCCGCGGACCCCGGTCTCCTGGTTGACGAGCGCGCTGTAGAGCTGCTGGGCCGTCAGCGCGGCCGGGTCGATGACGGTCACCACCCGGTTGCGCTCGTCGTGCAGGTGGCTGAGGGCGACCGCGCCGACGGTCACCGCGGCCACGCCGAACAGCGTCATCAGCAGCACCGCGCCGGCGATGATCCGGCTCAGCGGCCAGGATGACCCGCCCGGGCGCTGCCCGGGCGGCCGGGGCGGTCCCGGCGCCGCCGGCGGTGCGGCCTGCGGTGGCGCGGCCAGGTCGGGCGCGGTCATCCGCAGCGGAGCCCGATGAGGGCGATGTCGTCGTTCAGGTCACCGTGGTTGAGGTCGCGGACCCGGTCGATCAGCTGCTCCAGCAGTGCCTCGTCGCTCACCCGGCCGGGGTCGAGCGGAGGGGCGCCGAGAACGTCGCGCACCAGCTCGATCAGGCCCTCGGTGCCGAGCCGGTCCGAGCCGTCGCCGACCCGTCCCTCGATCAGCCCGTCGGTGTACAGCACAAGCGCCCAGTGGTCGCCCAGCTCCACCTCGTAGCCCGGCCATTTCCCGGTTTCGTTGAGCCCGGCGGGCGGGCACGCGGGGACGGCCAGCTCGGCCACCTGGTCCGCGGTGATCAGCAGCGGGGCCGGGTGCCCGGCCAGCCGGAGCACGCCGCCGCGCCGCCCGGGCGCGACCGACACCATGCAGACGGTGGCGAACATGGCGTCCTCTTGCTGCTCGTGCCTGAGCATGCCCTGCACCGCCGACAGCACGTCGTCCGGCTGATGGCCGGCCAGCACCAGCGTCCGCCAGGCCACCCGCAGGCAGACCCCGAGCGCGGCCTCGGCCGGCCCGTGACCGCAGACGTCGCCGATCAGCACGTGCACCCAGCCGTCCGGCGCCTGCACCAGGTCGTAGAAGTCTCCGCCAAGCAGCCGCTGCCTGCCGCCCGCCCGGTACGCCGCCGCCACGCTCAGCCGGGGGTCGTCGAGCAGCGGCGACGGCAGCAGGCCGCGTTCCAGCCGGGCGTTCTCCTGCGCGCTGAGCCGGGCGGCGTGCAGCAGCCGTTGCGCCTCGTCCCAGCGCCGCCGCTCCATCGCGTACCTGATCACCCGGTGCAGCATCTGCCCGGTGACGTCGCCCTTGGTCAGGTAGTCCTGGGCCCCGGCCCGGACCGCCTCCGCGCCCAGGTACTCATCCGACACGCCGGTCAGCACTACCACCGCCGCCTGGGGCGCCTGCTGGAGCAGCAGCCGCAGCCCGTCCAGGCCCTGCGAGTCGGGCAGCCCGAGGTCGAGCAGCACGCAGGCCGCGTCGGGCAGCAGCTTGCCCGCGTCCGCCAGCAGCCTGGCCCGGTGCAGGGCGACGCCGGTGCCGGCCTCGTTGAGCAGCTCCTCGACCAGGAAGGCGTCGCCGTCGTCGTCCTCGATCAGCAGGACCGGCACCTGCTCAGCACTATCTGTCATTAACACCCAATCGGAGGGGAGATCCCCTTCGCCTTCCCACACACGTGCACACGGTGCAGACAGCATAGTCCCAGCGGATGACGTTTCAACCGTTAGCTGCAAGGGGCTACCGAACGGGTGCCAGGTGACCCTTATCGCCCCGGCGCGGCCGCCGGGCGGGTCTGGGTGGGGTCGATGAACACGTGCGGCTGCACCGGCAGCTTCTCCTTCAGCGCCTGGTCGACCTCATCGGCCAGGTCCTCGGCCTGGTCGGCCCGCAGGTTGTCGTCGAGCGCGACCCGGGCCGCGACGATGAGGGCGTCCGGCCCGATGTGCATGGTCTGCAGCTCGAGCAGCGCGTCCACGCCGGGCTTGGACTCGATCTCCGCGCGGATCAGCCGCTGTACCTCGGGGGAGGCCGCCCGTCCGATGAGCAGCTCCTTGCTGTCCATGCCGAGCTTGACCGCTACCACGATGAGCAGCACGCCGATGGCGATGGAGGCGCTGCCGTCCCACACCGGCGACCCGGTCAGCTGGCGCAGCACCACCCCGATGGCCGCGAACAGCAGCCCGATCACGGCCGCGCTGTCCTCGAACAGCGCCACCTTCACGGTGATGTCGGGGCTGGTGTTCACCTGGTCGATGACCTGGACGTGGCTGCGCCTGGCCTCCGCCCGGACCTGGAGGAACGCCCGCACGAAGGAGGTGCCCTCGGCCAGGATCGACACCGCCAGCGCCACGTACGCCCACAGCGGGCTCTCCCTGGAGGTGCTGGACATGCTCAGGATGCCCTCGAAGATGGAGAAGCCGCCGCCCGCCACGAAGATGCCGAACGCCGCCAGCAGCGACCAGAAGTAGCGTTCCTGCCCGTGGCCGAACGGGTGGCGCTCGTCGGCCGGCCGGTCCGCCGCCTTCAGCGAGGTCAGCAGGAATAGCTGGTCGAGGGTGTCGGCGGCCGAGTGGGCCGACTCGGCCAGCATCGCGCTCGACCCGCTGAGGATGCCGGCCACCAGCTTGACCAGGCCGACCAGGAGGTTGGCGCCGCCGGCCACCAGGACGGTGCGCCTGGTCTCCCGGTGCTGCTCGGCTACGTGCTGCTTGGCGTTTGTCACCGAGCACAACTTGCCGCCGCGGGCCGGATCAAACCGCCGCGTAACCGGCTGGGCGAGCGGGTATGAACTAGTTCGTGGTGGTTCCGGCCGCGGGTTCGCCCGCTGAGGTGCCTGGCGGGAGCCTGGTCCCGACGCTGCCCGGGCGGTGGTACACCGATCCGGCGGTTTTCGCCCGTGAGCGGCAGGCGATCTTCGACGCCGGCTGGCTGTGCGTCGCGCGGTCGGCTGACATCCCCGCGCCCGGGCAGTTCCTGGCCGTGCAGGCGGGCTCGGAGAGCGTGCTCGTGGTCCGCCAGGCGGACGGCGGGCTGCGCGCCTTCCTGAACGTCTGCCGCCACCGCGGTGCCCGGCTCTGCCTGGACGCGGGCGGGCAGGCTGAGCCGCCAGGACAGGCTGACCAGTCAAGGCAGGGCGGGCGCTACCTGCGCTGCCCCTATCACGCCTGGTCGTACGAGCTGAGCGGGCGGCTGGCGGCCGCGCCCAGCCTGGCTAAGATGCCGGACGTCGACCGCGACGCCTACGGCCTGGTCGCGGTGGCGCTGCGGGAATGGCTGGGCTACGCCTGGGTGTGCCTGGCCGCCCGGCCGCCGTCGTTCGAGGAAACGGTGCTCGGGGCGGTGACCGCCCGGCTGGGCGACCCGGCCGCGGTCGACGCCTACGCGCCCGCCGAGCTGGCGGTCGGCCGGCGGATCAGCTACGACGTGGCGGCCAACTGGAAGCTGATCGTCGAGAACTTCATGGAGTGCTACCACTGCGCCCCGATCCACCCGGAGCTGACCAGCGTGCTGCCCGAGTTCTCGGGCGGCTACGCGGCCCAGTACTACGTCGGGCACGGCGCCGCCTTCGCCGGCCGGGCGGACGGCTTCACGGTGGACGGCAGCGCGGGGTTCGGGCGGCTTCCGGGGGTGACCGACGAGCAGGACCGGCGCTACTACGCGGTCACCATCCGGCCCCAGGTGTTCATCAACCTGGTCCCCGATCACGTGATCCTGCACCGGATGACCCCGCTCGGCCCGGACCGGACGCTGGTGGTGTGCGACTGGCTGTTCGACCCCGCGGTGGTGGCCGCGGGCCGCGACCTGTCCCGCTCGGTCGAGCTGTTCGACCGGGTCAACCGGCAGGACTTCGCCGCCTGCGAGCGCACCCAGCCGTCGATGAGCTCGCGCGCCTACGCCGCCGGCGGGGTGCTGGTGCCGCACGAGCACCACATCGCCGGGTTCCACGCCTGGGTCCGCGACCAGGTCGGCGAGGAGCCGGGCTAGCCGTCGCCCTCGGTGACCGCCTGGCGGCTGTCCCACTTCTGCTCGATCTTGCCGAACCGCCACACCGCCAGGGCCGCGATCCAGGTCAGCACGAAGATGCCGACGATGACGAAGCCGGCCTTGTTGATGTCGAAGTCGCCCAGGAACGTCCAGAAGCCGCCCGACAGGTCGTACTCCTGGCCGATCAGCCCGAGGATCTCGATCGTGCCGATGAAGAGGGCGACGAACACCGACAGGCCGGTGACGGTCATGTTGTAGTAGACCTTGCGGATCGGCTTGGCGAAGGCCCAGTCGTAGGCGAAGTTCATGAAGCAGCCGTCGATGGTGTCGAACAGGCACATGCCCGCCGCGAACAGCAGCGGCAGCGACAGGATGGCGTAGAACGGCAGCCCGCTGACCACCGCCGACCCGGCCAGCACGAGCAGCGCGACCTCGGTCGCGGTGTCGAAGCCGAGCCCGAACAGCACCCCCAGCGGGTACATCTTCCACGAGGCGTCGGCCCGGCGCGCGATCGGCCCGAGGAAGCGGTTCATCAGCCCGCGCTTGTCCAGCTGGGCCTCGAGCTCCGCGTCGTCGTAGCGGCCGGTCCGCATCTCACGGAACACCTTGACGATGCCGAGCAGGATGACCAGGTTGAGCAGGGCGATGATGTAGAGGAAGGTGCCGGACACCCCGGTGCCGATCACGCTGGTGACGTTGTGCAGCCCGGAGCTGCCGCTGCTGACCTGCTCGTCGAGTCTCCGGATGCCGAAGTTCAGCAGCACCGCGAGCACGAACACCACGCTGGAGTGGCCGAGGGAGAAGAAGAAGCCGACCGACAGCGGCCGCTTACCGTCCCCCACCAGCTTGCGGGTGGTGTTGTCGATCGCGGCGATGTGGTCGGCGTCGAAGGCGTGCCGCATGCCGAGGGTGTAGGCCAGCGCCCCGGTGCCGAAGCCGAAGATCTCGGTGTTGGTGATGCGGTAGTGCCCGCCGACGGCCGCCGCCAGCAGCGCCCAGCCGGCCACGTTCAGCCCCACCACCACCGCGGTCATCAGGCCCACCCGGGTCCACTCGCGGGGTGTCAGGCCTCCCTTGATCCGTGCTAGCCGTGCGCGTACATACGCCATCAGCCGCCGCCTCCCTGTTGACCCTGGTCAGCCCAGTCTAGGGATAAATGCAAAAGACTTGCAATAACCCTGGTAGGGCAGCTGCGCACCCGCCTCAGCTGGACGCGCGCCCTGGTCCGGCTGGCCGGCCACTGAGGAGGTTCTCGGTGAAGCCGGCGATGTCGGCGGCGAGGCCGGGGTGGGCCCGTTCGTGGGGCTCCTCGGTTCGAGCTAGGTGCAAGACGGTGCTGAGGGTCTCCCGGGCCAGCTCGGCCAGCGCTCAGGCCCCATCCCGCTCCCTCGGTGACCAGGTGGCTTAGGGTGATGGCGGCGTGCCGGTACTCGCCGCTGACGGCGAGGGCGACCTCGCCGTCGTTAGGCAGGTGTGCCTGCGGCACGACGTCATAGGCCGGGCTGAGTGTTACCGACCCGTCGCTGCGGTGCAGCAGCGACACGTTCTTCGCGTGCAGGTCCAGGTTGCCGACGGCGACGGATACCACGACGAGCTTGAACAGGCGTTCCAGGGAATCCCGGTCCGCGCTCGCGGCGAGCACCCGGGCGATCCGCTCGAGGCTCACCTTTCCCCCGTATTTCTGGTACTTCTGGTCCCCGGCCGCGCCGAGCGCCTGGTTGAAGTCTTCCTGGTGAATGCGGCCCTGCGGCGCGTCAGGGGAGCGGTCGTAGCGCTCGATGACCACGGCGGGAACCCCGGCGAACTCCTCAGTCCAGGTCGGGAGGTCAGCTAGCCCGGCGGCGCGGGTGAAGCGCGCCCCGAACTCCTCGTCGTAGATGGAGGTCGGGTAATCGCGCGGCTCTGGCTTGAGTATGTGACTGGACGGCCAGCCGTCGACCACGCGGTTCCATCCGCCGTCGGTTCGGGCGAGGACGATCTTGTCCTGAACGCCTGCCAGTGAGGTCTTTCCGCCGGATGGCTTGTTCCCCAGCGGGTTGTCCTGGACGTGCGCGAGCATGCTGGCGACGCCTGCGCTGGACAACGGCTCCAGCGCGGGCTCCCTCGGTTCGCCCGCAATGCTCGGATCCCAGATCTGCAGGGCCCCAGCGACGTCGCGCCCGTAGGTGCGCAGCAGTCCGATGACGTCCTGCTCGGCCAGGCCGGCCTGCTGCGACAGCCGGGTGAGCATCCGCCCCTCGGGCAGCAGCTCCCGGAAAAAATTCTGCCGACGGTCCTTGCGTGACCGCACGGAGATCACGGTAAGCGGGATAGCGACCGAAAGGACGGGGCTGTCGATGCCAAAGCGCACCACCGCCGCCGGGTCGGGCAGGAAGTCAAAGGTCCGCCAGGTCCCCCGGAGGACCCCCGCTCGTGTCCCGTATAGCTCGACGACTAGGTCAGCCATGCTCGTCGCGCGGGGTGATGGTCGCCGTCAGCTCCAGCCCGGTCTCCCGCATCGCGGCGAACAGCCGGTCCATCAGGATCGACGGCTTGCCTGCCTCAAGCTCCCAGACGTACTTCTGGGTTGTGCCGAGCCGCCGCGCCAGCTCCCGCTGGGTCAATCCCGATAGCAGCCGGGCCTGCTGCAGGATGCGCCCCAGGGACTCAGCGCTGGTCACCTTTCCGCTGTACGACATGCAGACCTCCGACTCCGATATCGGAGTCATCCTAAACGACTACGATAATGACGTCAAGCGGTCCGACGTTATTATCAACGTCAGGCGGGGTGGTTGGCGCGGCTCAGCTGGCCCGGGCACGCTCCAGCCGGACCCGGTCCGCTTCCGGCAGGCGGCGCACCGCCTCCCGGAACGTCACGCCCGACATCGCGCCCAGGTGCTCCTCGGTCCAGGCGGCCACCCAGGCCGGCTCGCGGCGGGCGGCCTCCCGCAGCACCCAGCCGATCGCCTTGCGGATGAAGAACTCCTTCTCGGCCAGCATCGGGCCCGCGTAGCGGTCGAACCGCGGCCGGTCGAGCTCGCCCGCCCGCACGCCCGGCAGCAGGGCGAGCAGGGCCGAGCGGCGCACCCAGAAGTCCGGGTCGCCCGCCCAGCGGTCGATGCGCGGCCACCCGGACCGGTCGCGCCGGGCAACCGCCCCGGCGATGTTCCCGGCCAGCGTGTCCACGTAGGCCCAGGTCAGTGATTCCCGGATGAGCCTTTCGACGACCCCCAGGTCAGCCGCGGTCAGGGCCGGCCCGGCCAGCAGCAGGATCTCGACCGCGGCCGCCCGGCGCTCGTGCACCGGCTCGCGCCACAGGGCGAGCGCCCACGCCACCGCGGTCTCCCGGTCCGGCCGGGAGCCGGGCCGGCCAGCCGCCGTCAGCTTCTCCCGGACCGCGGCCTTGACCACGCGGCGCACCTCCGGCACGGTGACGCCGAGGAACTCCAGGTCGCTCTTGAGGTACCGCTTCTCCTGCTCGGCCCGCTCCGCCGTGCCCAGCGGCCGCAGCGCCGCCACCACTGACGCGGCGGCGGCAGCGGCATCGAATCCGTCCACCGCCTCACCCTAGTAGGGCCGCCGGAGCCCGGCTTCGCCGTCCCGGCCTGCTGCTACGCTCGATTTCCGGCCGGGCCGCGCCGCTGCCAAGTCCCGGCCGTCCCCTCGCCCTGGCAGGAGTACGCGATGCTGGTGATCCACGCGACCTGGGCGTACGGCGCGCTGTACGCCTGGGCCGAGGACTCCGCGCTGCCCGCCGAGGCGCCACCGCGCGGCGGGCGGCCAGCCCGGGCGCCCCGCCCGCACCCGTTCGCCGTCCCGGCCGTGCCCGCTGGCGACGGTGCTGGCTGACACCGTGCTGGCTGACACGGTGCTGGCTGACACCGTGCTGGCTGACGCTACCCTCGCCGACACCGAGCTGGCCGACCTGGTGGGCAAGGCGGCCGACGACGAGCTGACGCTGCGGCTGCCGTCGTCGCCGGCCGGGCCGCTGCCCTCACCGGAGCTGACCCGCCCGGCGGCGGACGCGCGGGCACCCGGCGCAAAGCCCGGCCCGGCCGGCCGCACCGCGCTCGCCCCCTGGCGGATCCCGGTGCTGGCGGTCGAGCCCCCCGCCGCGCCCGCGATGCTGGCGCGGCTGGCCGAGCTGCCGCCCGGGGACGTGACGGCCGGCGCCGAGATCGGCTTCCTGGCGGCCGTGGCCCGGTTCGCGGCCGACCTGGCAGCCCGCGGCCTGGTGCTGCCCGCCCTGGTCAGCGAGGCAGACGGCGGCTACGCGGCCCGCTGGCGGCCGGTGCTGGCAGGCGCCGACGCGCGGCACGCCCGCGAGCTGGCGGCGGCACTGCCGCCAGCCGTCGGCGCAGCCGCCGACACGACGGCAGGCCCGCTGCTGGCCGAGCTGCTCGACGCGCTGGCCGACGCGGCGGTGCGCGCCCGGCTGACGGTCCCGGTGCTGCCCGCGCGCAAGGGCCGACGCCCGGCTCGTCTTGATATCGCCGAACGGATGCTGCTTGCCCTGACCGCGCCCGACCCCGCCGTGGAGCCGGCCGACGCCAGGGACGAGCGCGACGCGGCCGGCACCGCCGCCGCCTTCGCCGCCTGGCTGGCCAAGGCGGCCGTCCCGGCCAGCGCCGTCCGCACCTGCTTCCGCCTGGTCGAGCCGCCCGCCGACCCGGAGGCCGGCCCGGATGGCGAACCGGACGCCGGCGACGGCCCCAGCCCAGCCGAGCCCAGCCCAGCCGACCCGAGCCCGGCCGACCCGAGCCCGGCCGCCTGGCAGGTCGAGTTCTCGCTGCAGTCAGTCGACGACCCCAGCCTGATGCTGCCCGCGGCCGAGGTGTGGGCGGCCGGGGGCGGCTGGCTGGCGGCCGCCAGCTACCCCGAGGAAGAGCTGCTGGCCGGCCTGGGCACCGCCGCCCGGCTGTTCCCCGCCCTGGACGGCCCGCTGCGCACCGCCGCGCCGGACCGGGTCGAGCTGGACACCGCGGGCGCGCTCGAGTTCCTGCGGGAGACCGGGCCGCTGCTGTCGGGGGCCGGGTTCGGCGTGCTGCTGCCGGACTGGGCGCGCAAGACCCGGCTCAAGCTGAAGCTGACCACCCGCTCGGCCAGCGCCGCGTCCGCGTCGGTCCGGGCCGGCCAGCTCGGGCTGCAGGACCTGGTGGACTTCCGCTACGACCTGGCGATCGGCGACGACCTGCTCTCGGCGGAAGAGCTGGCCGAGCTCGCCCGGCTGAAGGCGCCGCTGGTGCGGGTACGCGGCCAGTGGGTCGAGCTGGACGACCGGCAGCTCAAGGCGGCGCTGCGGTTCCTCGAGCGGGACCGGACCGGGACGATGACCGCGGGCGAGGTGCTGGCGCTCTCGGTGGGAGCCGGCGACGAGGCCGGCCAGCTACCGCTGACCGAGGTCGCGGCCGACGGGTGGCTCGGTGACCTGCTGTCCGGCGCGGCCGAGGAGCGGCTGGGGCCGGCCCCGACACCGGACGGCTTCCGCGGCGAGCTGCGGCCGTACCAGCAGCGGGGGCTGGCCTGGCTGTCGTTCCTCGGCCGCCTCGGGATCGGCGCCATCCTGGCCGACGACATGGGCCTCGGGAAGACCGTCCAGCTCCTGTCGCTGCTGTGGGCCGAGAAGGAGTCAGCCGCCCCCGTTGCGGATGATCCTGCTTTCCCCACGCTGCTGATCTGCCCGATGTCGCTCACCGGCAACTGGCAGCGGGAGGCGGAGCGGTTCGCCCCGGGACTCGTGGTGCACGTGCACCACGGGGCCAGCCGGCTGGCCGGGGCCGAGCTGGCGGGCGCGGTGGCCGCCGCCGACCTGGTGATCACCACCTACCAGACCGCGGCCCGCGACCTGACGGCGCTGGCGACGGTGCACTGGGCGCGGGTGGTGTGCGACGAGGCGCAGGCGATCAAGAACCACCTGAGCCGCCAGGCGAAGGCGGTCCGGGCGCTGCCCGCCGCGTCCCGCATCGCACTGACCGGCACCCCGGTGGAGAACCAGCTCTCCGAGCTGTGGTCGATCATGGAGTTCGCCAACCCCGGCCTGCTCGGCTCGGCCAAGGCGTTCCGTGACACGTACGCGGTGCCGATCGAGCGGCACGGCTCGGCCGACGCGGCCCAGCGGCTGCGCCAGGTCACCCAGCCGTTCGTGCTGCGGCGGCTGAAGACCGACAAGTCGATCATCGCCGACCTGCCGGACAAGCTGGAGATGAAGGTGTGGTGCAACCTCACGCCCGAGCAGGCCAGCCTGTACGAGGCGACGGTGACCGACCTGCTGGCCCGGGTCGACGGCGCGGACAGCGACATCAGCCGCCGGGGCCTGGTGCTGGCCACCATGGCCCGGCTCAAGCAGGTCTGCAACCACCCGGCCCACCTGCTGGGCGACGGCTCCCGGCTGGACGGCCGGTCGGGCAAGCTGGCCCGGCTGGAGGAGATCTGCGCCGAGGTCGCGGCCGACGGCGACAAGGCGCTGCTGTTCACCCAGTACGCCGAGTTCGGCCGGATGCTGCGGCCCTACCTGGCCGCCCGGGTCGGCTGCGAGGTGCTGTTCCTGCACGGCGGCACGTCCCGCAAGCAGCGGGACGCGCTGGTCGCCCGGTTCCAGGCGGCGGACGAGCCGGTGCTGTTCCTGCTGTCGCTCAAGGCGGGCGGCACCGGGCTCAACCTGACCGCGGCCAACCACGTGATCCACGTGGACCGCTGGTGGAACCCGGCGGTGGAGGACCAGGCGACCGACCGGGCGTTCCGGATCGGGCAGCGCCGTGACGTCCAGGTCCGCAAGTTCGTCTGCGTGGGCACCCTCGAAGAGCGGATCGACGCGATGATCGAGCAGAAGAAGGCGCTCGCCGAGCAGGTCGTCGGCACCGGCGAGGGCTGGCTGACCGAGCTGTCCACCGCCGCGCTGCGCGAGGTGCTGGCGCTGTCGCCCGAGGCTGTGTCCTCGTGAGCCGCCGCGGGCAGTGGTGGGAGTACGAGTCGTCGGGGCCGATCGCGGTCGAGGGCGGCGTCAAGGCCAGGAGCAAGCGCGGCGCGATCGGGGAGCAGTGGTGGTCGCGCCGGTTCATCGCGGTGCTCGAGTCCTACGGGGTCGGCGGCCGGCTGCAGCGCGGCCGCGCCTACGCCCGGCGCGGCCAGGTGGTGGAGTTCGAGCTGGCCGCGGGCGAGGTGACGGCGCTGGTACAGGGCTCACGGCCGTCGCCGTACCGGGTGTCGATCATGGTGCGGCTGCTGACGCCCGCCCAGTGGCGGGCGGTCGAGTCCCGGCTGGCCGCCCAGGCGCTGTTCCGCGCCCGGCTGCTGGCGGGCGAGATGCCGCCCGAGATCGAGGAGGTGTTCGCCTCCTGCGGTACCCCGCTGTTCCCGGCCGCGCTGAGCGACCTGGACATGGACTGCAGCTGCCCGGACTGGGAAGTGCCGTGCAAGCACCTGGCCGCCGTCTGCTACGTGCTGGCCGAGGCGTTCGACGACGACCCGTTCGCGATGCTCGCCTGGCGCGGCACGGGCCGCGCCGAGCTGCTGGCGGCGCTGCGCGGCCGGCCAGGGGCCGGCCCGGCTGGCCCCGTGTCCGCTGGCCCCGTGTCCGCTAGCACCGTGTCTGCTGGTACCGGGCCGGGGGACAGCCCCGCCCTGGCGGTGCTGGCCGACGTGGCCGGCCGCCCGGCCGACGCCGCGGCCGGCCAGCCGGACGCGTTCTGGACCCCGGGCCTCAGCCCGGCCCGGCTGGCGGCGCTGCCGCAGGCCCCGTCGGCCCCGCCCGACCTGCTGCTGCGGCTGGCCGACCCGCCCGACATCGAGGTCCGCGGGCAGCCGCTGCGCGACCTGCTGGCGGCGGTGTACCAGCGGCTGGCGGACGCCGGGGAATCCTGATGGCCTCGCGGCGGTCAGTTCAGCTCAAGCCCGGTCGCCCGAGGCTGGCAAGGGCCGCGTCGAGGATGCCGCGACTGCTCGCGGGAGCGCCCAGGTAGATCCAAGGGCGGCCGTTTTCCCAGTTGAAAGCGAAAGTCGCGCCCTCCGGGAGACGGTCGATGATGGCCCTGCGCAATGGACCGTCGAGTTCCTGTCCGGCCTGGCAGGAACTGCTTCTGGTCATTACCAGGGTCGGGCAGCCCCAGGTACCCGGGTGAATTCAAGATTGAGCGCACGGCCGATTCTGCCTGGCCGGGATCAACCGAGTGCCCCAGTGCCTGCGCCGCCAGACTCGCATGATCTTGGATTGCCTCGAGGAACACGTGTTCCACACCGATATGCGCGTGCCCGAGCGCGGCAGCAGTTCGGGCCCCCCACGCTCCGGTGGCGGGGGCCGCGGGCGGGAGGCTGCCAGCGGGAACTGCTGGCGGTTCGCCGTTTTCCGGCAGCGCGTCCTGGACGGCTGCTTCCGTTCGATTGAGATCCGCCAGGCTCGCGAGTACCTGTGCGGGAATGGACTGGGGCTCGCGGATAATCGCCAGCAGCAGGTGCTCGGCCCTGATGCCCGGGCTGCCCGCGCCCCGGGCGATTTCCGCGGCCCGGCCCAGCACTTTGTAGTAGCGCGGGGTTGGTGACGGGCGTTCACCAGGAACCTGAACCATATATTCCACGATAACTGAGCCGCGCTATAGTCCAGGCCGCTAATTAAAGCCGCCGACGCGGCGGACGGGCGCCAGATTCCGCCAGGTAGCAGTATTGTTGCGGAACTTTTTGTCGGTCTGGAAACAAATTGGTGTAGTAGCACTAACTTATTTCCACTCTGAATAGTTGGCCTGCGGCTACGTGGCCAGAGTGGCGGTGGTGACGCTGCGAGGAACCTCATCCCGTCATCCTTTCCCCGGCCCGCCGCGCTGGCCGCGGGCCGGCGCTAGCCGGTCCGGTAGCGCTCGGCGTCGCTGGCGCGCAGGGTGAGCCCGTGCCCGGGGGCGTCCGGGTCCGGGCGGACGGTACCGCCGGCCGGGTCGAGGGCGCCGTCGAAGAACATGGTCTCGATCCGCACGTGGTCGTGGAACCATTCCAGGTGCCGCAGGTTGGGGACCGCGGTGGCGGCGGCCGCGTGCAGGTGCGGGGCGCAGTGGCCGGAGACCTGCAGCCCGTAGGAGGCGGCGACGGCGGCGGCGCGGAGCCACTCGGTGATGCCGCCGCAGCGGGACACGTCGGCCTGCAGGCAGTCCACCGCCCCGGCGGCGCACATCCGGCGGAAGTAGGTCAGGTCGTAGCCGTACTCGCCCGCGGTCACGTCGGCCCCGACGGCGTTCCTGACCTCCCGCAGCCCGTCGAGGTCGTCGGAGGAGACCGGCTCTTCCAGCCAGCGCACGTCCAGGTCGGCAGCGGCCGCCATGACCCGGATGGCCTGCTTGCGGGTGTACCCGCCGTTGGCGTCGATGAACAGCTCGGTCTCGTCGCCGATGACCTTCCTGGCCTGGGCCATTCGCTCCAGGTCACGCCCGGCCGCGGTGCCCCAGGACTCGCCGACCTTGATCTTCACCCGGGGGATGCGCTGCTCGAGCGCCCAGCCGGAGAGCTGGTCGCGTAGCTGCTGCTCGCTGTAGGTGGTGAACCCGCCGCTGCCGTACACCGGGACCTCGGCCCGCACCGCGCCGAGCAGCCGGGGCAGCGAGACGCCGAGCAGCCTGGCCTTCAGGTCCCACAGGGCGACGTCCACGGCGGAGATCGCGTAGCCGACCGCGCCCGGGCGGCCGTTGTTGCGCACCGCCCGGACCATGGCCTCGAACGCGCCGCCGGTGTCCATCGGGTCGCGGCCCCGGACCACCGCGGCGAGCTGGCCGGTGACCACCGCCCCGCAGGCGGCCGAGCCGTAGGTCCAGCCGGTCCCGCAGTGACCGCCGGCCTGGGCCCGGACCAGGATCATGGTGGTGGAGTCCCAGCTGAGCGTGCCGTCCGCCTCGGGCGCGTCGGTCGGGACGCTGTAGACGGCCGCGTCGACCGACTCGATCGGGGTGTCGCCCATCTGCTGCCGGCCTTAGTCGCGGGAGCCTGGCAGGAACTCCTGCACCTTGGTCTTGATGCCCTCGACGACCACGCTGCGCGCGTTCTCGTCGCCGCCCAGGATGGCCTTGACCGTGTCCTTGGCCTGCTCGAAGGTCGCGTGCGGCGGGATCGGGGGGACGCTGGGGTCGGTCCGGACGTCCAGCAGCACCGGCCGGTCGGCCGCCAGTGCCCGGTCCCAGGCCGGGCCGAGGTCGTCGGGCTTGTCGACGTGGATGCCGAGCAGGCCGAGGCTGGTCGCGAAGGCGGCGTAGTCGACATCCGGCAGTACCTGCGACTCGGTGAACTTAGGCGCGCCTTCCATTGCCCGCATCTCCCAGGTGACCTGGTTGAGGTCGTCGTTGTGGAGGACGGCGACGATCAGCCGCGGGTCGGCCCACTGCTCCCAGTAGTGCTTGACCGTGATCAGCTCGGCCAGCCCGTTCATCTGCATCGCGCCGTCGCCCTCGAAGACGATGACGGGACGGTCCGGGTGGCCGAACTTAGCGCCGATCCCGTAGGGCACGCCCGGTCCCATGGTGGCCAGGTTGCCCGACAGGGAACCGCGCACGTCGCCGCGGAACTTCAGCTGGCGCGCGTACCAGTTGGCCGAGGAGCCGGAGTCCGCGGCCACGATGGCGTTGCCGGGCAGCCGGGTGGACAGCTCATGGAACAGCCGCATCGGGTTGACCGGGTCGGCCTCGACCATGGCCTCCCGCTCCATGGTCTCCCACCAGCGGGTCACCTTGGCCTCGATGTCCTCCCGCCAGGAGCGGTCCTGCTTGCGCTCCAGCAGCGGGATCAGCGCCTGCAGGGTGGTGCGCGCGTCCCCGACCAGGTTGAGCTCATAGGGGTAGCGCATCCCGACGAACTTGCCGTCGAGGTCGATCTGCACCGCGCGGGCCTGGCCGAAGTCCGGCATGAACTGGGTGTACGGGAAGCTGGAGCCGACGGTGAGCAGGGTGTCGCAGCCCTGCATCAGCTCGTAGCTGGGCCGGGTGCCGAGCAGGCCGATCGAGCCGGTGACGTAGGGCAGCTCGTCGGACAGCACGTCCTTGCCGAGCAGCGCCTTGGCCACCCCGGCACCGAGGATGTCGGCCACCTGCTCCAGCTCAGCCCGCGCGCCGCGCGCTCCCTGCCCGGCCAGGATCGCGACCTTTTGGCCGGCGTTGAGGATCTCGGCCGCCCGGGCGACGGCGCCGCTGTCAGGCACGGCGGTGGCCCAGTCGATGCCGAGGCTGGAGGGGACCATCTTGAACGCGTGGGTCGGCGCCGAGTACTCAAGCTCCTGAACGTCGGAGGGGATGATGATGGCCGTCGGAGCCCGCTCGGCCAGCGCCACCCGGATGGCCCGGTCGAGCACGCCCGGCAGTTGCTCGGGCACGGTGACCATCTGCACATATTCGCTGGCGACGTCCTTGTACAGGCTAAGCAGGTCGACTTCCTGCTGGTAGGAGCCGCCCATGGCGGAGCGGCTGGTCTGGCCGACGATCGCGACGACCGGCACGTGGTCGAGCTTGGCGTCGTAGAGCCCGTTCAGCAGGTGGATCGCCCCGGGCCCGGAGGTCGCCATGCAGACGCCGACCCGGCCGGTGAACTTGGCGTACCCGACCGCCTCGAAGGCGGCCATCTCCTCGTGCCGGGCCTGGATGAACTCCGGGTCGTTGCCGGCCCGCCCCCAGGCGGCGAGGATGCCGTTGATGCCGTCGCCCGGGTAGGCGAAGACGTGGGTCACGTCCCAGGCGCGGAGCCGCTCGAGCAGGTAGTCGGCGACGGTGGGCTTAGCCATGGTGATTCCTTCCAGGTTGCGTCAGCGAGCGCCGGCCAGCAGGTCGGCGGCCCGCGCGGCGACGGCCATGATCGTCAGGGCCGGGTTCGCGCTGCCCTGGGTGGGCAGCACGCTGCCGTCGGTGATGTACAGGTTGGGGACCGCGAAGGAGCGGCAGTCGCGGTCGACCACGCCGTGCTCGGCGTCCGCCGCCATCCGGGCGCCGCCGACCAGGTGGGCGTAGCGGTCGATGGTGATGACCTCGTCGGCCCCGGCGGCGTGCAGGATCTGCTCCATGACCCCCTGCGCGGCCCGCATGAGCTGGTTGTCGTTGTCGCACTGGGAGTAGGCGAAGTTCGCGACCGGCAGGCCATAGCGGTCCTTTTCCTCCGCCAGGGTGACCCGGTTGCCGGGCTGGGCCAGGAACTCGCACAGCGCGCCCAGGCAGGACCAGTGCACGTAGTCGCTCATGTACTGGCGGAGCCTGGCGCCCCAGTGGCCCTGCGCGGCCACGTGCTCGGCCCAGGTGATGGGCAGCGGTGAGACGGTCTGGATGGAGAAGCCGCGCTTGTACGGCTTGGCCGGGTCGGTCTCGTAGAACTGCTCGCTGCTGACCTCGGGCGGTGGCGACTTGTACATCCGTACCTCGGCGTCGAACCGGCCGGCTGTCTGCGGCGCGCCCTGCACCATCAGGTAGCGGCCGACCTGGTCGAAGTCATTGCCCATCCCGTCCGGGAACCGGCGCGAGGTGGAGTTGAGCAGCAGCCGCGGCGTCTCGATCGAGTAGCCGGCCACCGCGACCACCGCCGCGCGCTGGAACCGGGGCACCCCGGCCCGGATGTAGTGCACCCCGGTCGCCCGGCCGGTCCGCTCATCGAACCCGATCCCGGTGACCATGGCGTCGGCCCGGATCTCAGCCCCGTGCGCGAGGGCGTCGGGAATGTGAGTGATCAGCGGGGACGCCTTGGCGTTGACCTTGCAGCCCTGCAGGCAGAAGCCGCGGTAGATGCAGTGCGGGCGGTTGCCGAACCGGCCGTTGGTAATGGCGACTGGTCCGACCTTGGCGGTGATGCCGGCCGCGCGGGCACCGCGCAGGAAGATCTCGCCGTTGCCGCCGACCGGGTGCGGCCGCTGCGGGTAGCCGTGCGGGTCGCCCCACGGCCAGTGCTCGCCCGCGACCGGCAGCTCCGCCTCGATGTCGGCATAGTAGGGCCGCAGGTCGTGGTAGCCGATCGGCCAGTCCGCCCCGACGCCGTCGTTGGTCCAGGTCGCGAAGTCACTGGGGTGGAACCGGGGCGTGTAACCCGCGTAGTGCACCATCGAGCCGCCCACCCCGCGGCCGGAGTTGTTCGAGCCCATCGGCACCGGGTCGGTGCCGCTGATCACCCGCGGCTCGGTCCAGTACAGGTGGTGCGAGCCGGCCTCGTCGCTGACCCAGTCGGCGTCGGGGTCCCAGAACGGCCCCGCGTCCAGGCCGACTACCCGCCAGCCGCGCCGGGCCAGCCGCTGCAGCAGGGTCGAGCCGCCGGCCCCGCAGCCCACCACCACCAGGTCCACCGTGTCGCTGTCGGCGAACCGGCGCATGTCGGCCCGCAGCCGGTGGTTGGTCCGGGTGCCGTCGTCCGGCAGCAGCCAGGCCGACTCGTTGCGCTCGCGTACCCCCGCCATCAGCGGCCTTCCTCCCGGACAGGGTCAGCCGACGGGTGAGCGTCGGCCACCTCGAACGGCTCCCGCCGGTTCACCCCGGGGTTCTTGTAGCCGCGGGGGTAAGCGGGGCCGGGAAACCCGATCTCGTTCCAGGCCGACGGGTGGGCGTAGCACGCGGTGCAGGCGTACCGCGTCCACAGGCTCCACACGCGGGCCGCCTTCAGGCCGTGCCAGTCCTTCGCGCCCAGGTCCTGCACCGCCTGGATGACGGCCCGCTGGTCTTCCCGCCCGGCCCGCGCGAAGTCGCTCGAGCAGGCGGCCTGACTGTCCTCGTCGAGGAACCGGAGCGAGTCCCGCCAGGCCTGCCCGTCCTCGGGCATGTCTTCGTAGCGCCAGCCGTCCGTTTCCTGCTCGGCCAGCCGGGCGTCGATCTGGGGCACGACCGGGATCCCGGGCTCGTCATCCTGCCCGAGCAGCCGGTCACACAGGGCCGTCGCGGCCGCCTCCTCGGCCGGGGTAAAAAACCGGATGTCCGGGGGCCGCCCGACCCGGGCGAGGACAACGCCTGCCGTCACCGGGTCCCAGTGGCCGGACTGGCCCAGCACGTCGAAGCCGGGGAACCGGCTGGCCGGCCCGCTCACTGCTCGCGGCGCAGCACCGCGGCCAGCAGCCCCATGCCGCCGACCATGGTCACCAGCAGGGGCGCGAGCAGCGGCGGCCCCATCTCCAGGTTGTAGCGGGCATTCGACCAGCCGCCCGGCTTCTGCGAGATCCCCCGGGCGTGCAAGTAGAACCCCTGCAGGCCGTTAGCCACGATCGCGGCCGAGGCGACCGGCAGCGCCGTCTTGGCCATCCGCTGGCTGAAGAATCCCGCCACTCCCGCCGCGGCCCCGACCGGGCCGAGGGCGACCGGCAGCCACATCATCTTGTTGCCGAAGCTGGCGCTGTCATGCTCGAAGAAGATCTCCGCCGCGGTGACCAGGGCCCCGGCCGCGGTCAGGGCGGACAGGCTGCGCTCGAACCGGCCAGTCTGGACGTCCCTGACCATCCGGTCGATGCCATGGCGCTGGGCCGGGCCGCGCGCGGTGATCGTCTGTCCTAGCTTCATCTTCCGTCCCTTCGGCTGACCGATCCGGACCGGTTCCGGGCTGCGGTGCCTGTCGGCTGTCCGGCCTGGCCGGCCGTAAACGTGACGATGCCTCGCCCCCGGCGGTCGACTCACGAGCGGCGCCGGGCAGTGGTGATGAGCGACCCGAAGACGCGGGTGACGGCCGTGCCCGCCGTCTCGGCCGCCTCGGACAGCCGGTCGTGGTTGCTGTGATCACGGGCTCGGTCGTCGAACTGGCCGTGCGCGCCGTGGTCGGTGCCTGGTGCCTGGTCAAGCGGCTCCCACAGGTTGTCCGGGCGGCCGGGGGCCTCCGGCTGGCCGGTCTGCTGCGACTTGTAGCCGGTGCGGCCCAGGTAGCGGTCGAGCACCGGGGCGGCGAACTTCTGCGCGAAGATGGTGGCGGCGGCCGACCCGCCCGCCCAGTACTCCTTGCGGCCGGCATGCGCGGCGGCGAAAACGACCGCCTCGGCCGCTACCTCGGGCTGGTAGATCGGCGGGACCGGCTGCGCGTGACGCGGCAGCCGCGACCGTACCCAGGAGAACTGGGGCGTGTTGACGGCCGGCATCTGCACGACGGTGATGTTCACCTGGCTGTGGTCGTGCAGCAGCTCGGTGCGGACCGACTCAGTGAACCCGTTGATCGCGTGCTTGGCACCGCAGTAGGCCGACTGCAGCGGGATGGCGCGGTACCCGAGGGCCGATCCGACCTGCACTACCGTGCCGTGGTCGCGCGGCTTCATGCGCGCCAGGGCGGCCATCGTGCCGTACACGTAGCCCAGGTAGCTGACCTCGGTGACCCGGCGGAACTCGGCCGGGCTGATCTCCGTGAACGGCGCGAACACCGAGGTGAAGGCCACGTTCACCCAGACGTCGATCGGCCCGAGCTCGGCCTCGGCCCGGCTGGCGGCCTGGTCCACCGCCTCGAAGTCGGACACGTCGGCTGGCAGCGCCAGCGCGGTACCGCCGTTGCGCTCGACCGCCTCGGCCGCGCCGCGCAGCCCCGCCTCGCCGCGGGCGATCAGCGCCACCCGGGCGCCGCGGCGCCCGAAAAGCTCCGCTGACGCCCGGCCGATCCCGGCGCTGGCCCCGGTGACCACCACTGTCTTCCCGGTCAGCTCGGTCTTCCCGGTCAGCTCGGTCTTGCCGTTCAGGCCTGCCTGGCTCATCTGATGCACCGCCTTCCTGTCGCGGGCCGGTGCGGAGCCGGCCTGGTCGCTCCTACTTCCTGCCGGGCGGACACTCAAACGGGAAAACGGGGCAGCCGGACAGACCTGAGTAAGTCGCTGCTCCCCTGGTCGAGATCCGCCGCTCGCGGCCGCTGAGCACCGCCAGGAGCGCGGAAGCCGGTCCGTGTGTGCGAACCGTCGCAGAACGGCTTGCTCGCCGAGTGCCCGCACCGGCACAGGGCGACCGTCCGCCGCCCTGGGGGGATCGGCTGCCCGTCCTGGGTGGTGATCGCGAAGTCGCCGCGTACGATCAGCGGGCCGTCCTCGTACACGGTCACCACCGCTCCGCCTTGCCCGGAGGTCGTTCCTGCCGTACCGCTGTCGCTCATGACCGACGGCTACCCCGAGGTCAGCGGCTTACCCGCGGCCGGGCCGGGCTGACAGCCACCCCCCGGGCAGGTCCCTCAGCCCGGGCGGCGCGCGAGCGCCCAGCTGGCCGGGTTCTCCGACCCGTTGGCCACCGCGCCGGCTAGCTCGGCCAGCCGCCGGTTCTGGCTCCGGGCCTGGGTGCGGAGCAGTTGGAAGGCCTGGTCCATGTCCAGGCTGAACCGCTCGGCCAGCACCCCCTTGGCCTGCTCGATCGCCACCCGCGAGTTCAGCGCGCCCTGCAACTGCTCGGCCAGCACCTCCTGGTGGCGGAAGCTGCGCTCGTGCAGCAGCCCGATGGTGGCGATGTCGGCTAGCGCCTGGGCCACCAGCAGCCCGGTCCCGTCGAGGCGGCCCGGCGTGCACATGAACACGTTCATCGCCCCGATGACCTCGTCCCGCAGCCGCATCGGCAGGGCCTGCACGGCGGCGAACCCGGCCGCGGAAGCGGCCGGGGCGAACAGCGGCCACCGCTCGGTGGCGGCGGCGAGGTCCGACTCGGCGACCGGGGTGCCGGAGCGGAAGCACTCCAGGCACGGCCCCTGGTCGCTCTGCAGCTGGAATAGCTCCACCAGCCGGGACTGCTCGTTAGAGGAGGCGAGCAGCTCAAGCGTCCCCCGCGGGTCGGCCAGCAGCAGCCCGGCCGCGTCGACCGGGAGCAGCTGGACGCAGTGGTCGGCCAGCCCGTGCAGGAAGTCTGCCACGTCGAAACCCGTGACCAGCGTGTCCGCCATTTCCACGAAGGCGGCGGCCAGCTGCAGTTCGCGATCTTGCCCTGCGTTCATGGTGCCTGCTTTCGCTTCGTTCGTGCCTTAACCTTAGGCCCGGATCGGGCCCGGCGGGGGGTGGGATGAGACAGCGTCACCCCGGCGATTCCCCGGTGCTGCTTGCGCCCAGCCGCAGCCGTCGGGCTACGACTTCCGCCGCCACGTCTGCGAGCGGCCGGTCGTGCGCGAACGCGTAAGCGCGCAGCAGCGCGAGCGCTTCCTCCAGGCCGACCCCGAGCTGCACCGACACCATGCCGGTGGCCTGGTAGACCCGCGCCCGGTGAGCCGGCCAGCCGTCCGGGCCCGGCTGGGGGCCGGGGCCTGACCTGGCACTGAGCATCAGCATCAGGGCGGCGTCGGCGCAGACCAGCGTGTCGGCCAGGCGTTCTGGCGGCAACGGGCCGGGGATGCCCCGGTAGAGGCCGAGCACGCCGACCCGGATCGCGCCCTGGGCGAGCGGGAACGCGAACATCGCGGAAGCCCCCGGGTGCCCGTCGGCGATCGTGAACCCCGGCCACCGGGCCTGCCAGCGCGCGGCCCCGAGGTCTGCCACCAGGACCGGGGTCCCGGCCGTGAAAGCGTCCACGCACGGGCCCTCGCCCACGGTGAACTGCAGCTCTTCCAGCTCGGCGGCCCGCCCGCCGGTCGCGTGGGCCAGCACCCGGCGGGCCGGGTCGCTCATAACCGTCAGCCACGCGCCGTCCGTCCCGGACAGCGATACCGCCACCTCGCACGCGTCCGCGGCCGATGCCGCCGCCCCCCGCCTGCGGGCGTGCTCGGCTATCAGCCCCCATACCCGCGATCGCCGCTCATCAGGCACGGCTGGCCAGCATGCGCCGCGCCGGCAGGCGGGCCGAGTCCGGCATGCGCACGCCCGCCTTTCCGGTTGCCTGGTCACCTCGCGACCGCAACCGAGTCGGGGGATGCCGCCGGCGAAACCCGGCTAACCGCAGCCAGACGACAAGGTCACGTAACCGCTCACCCTACGCCTCACGCACGGCGGCCCGCGCTGTCTAAGCCGGACCCGGGGTGGGCCGCGGAGCGGGGGCGGCGCAGCACGGGAACGGCAAGGCCGCGAATCTTTCGCTGGCGGGGGTTAGCGGGCGCGTGCGGTGGTAACAGGTCGCTGTGCCCGATAACCTGCCCGGCCGCCGACGGCCGGGTCGAAGGCGGCCGGCCGGCGCTCAGCCGCTGGACCGCGACTTCGACGCGGGCACGCTGTCCAGCCTGCGGCAGGCGGTGCTGGCGACCGCGACCGCGGCCGGCCTGCCCGCCGACCGGGCAGGCGAGGTGATGCTGGCAGTGCACGAGCTGGCCGCCAACGCGGTCCGTCACGGCGCCGGGGCGGGGCGGGCCCTGCTGCGGGTGGTCGGCGGGGAACTGCGCTGCCAGGTCAGCGATGCCGGGCGGGGCAGCGCCGCCAGCACCCAGCCGTGGCCGTTCACGCCCGGGCACGGGCTGTGGCTCGTGCGGCGCATCGCCGACCGCCTCAGCGTCCGCTCCCGCCCTGAAGGCTCTGAGGTCACGGCGGTGTTCCGGCTGCCGCGTCCCCTCGGCCCCGCGGCCGCCGGCTGACCGCGCATTCCGGACCAGAGGGGGCGGGCCTTTTGCGGCGCCCGGGCGTATGCTTGAGCTCGTTCGAAGTTCGTCGCGGGCCCGGACCCAGCCTTGCTGCGAGAGCAGGAAGGCACGACATGATCACTGTCCGGCTGAGCATCCGCCAGTGCGGCGGCTACCTCGTGGCCGCGCTGGGCGGGGAACTCGACGCCGTTGACGCCGAGGCTGTCGGCGCCGCGCTCGTGTCGTCGGCGGACGGCAGCCAGCGGGTTGTCGTCGACCTGGCCGGCCTGGAGTTCATCGACTGCTGTGCCCTGGGCGTGCTGGCCCGGGTACGGTCGCAGGCCCAGCGGGGTGGCGGCGACTTGCTGCTGGCGGCGCCCGGCCCGAACATACGGCGCACGCTCGCCCTGGCCGCGATGACACCTGCCTTTACCGTGTACGCCAGCACGGTCGAGGCCGTGCTGGCGGCCGGCTGGGCGAGCACCGGGCGGCCGGCCGTCCTGCGCAGCCTGTTAGCGGTCGGTGCCCGGGGCGGTCTCCTCGTCCTCGTCCGCCACCAGTTCCCGCAGCGAGGCCAGGGCGCGGGCCTGCAGCCGGGAGACGTGCATCTGCGAGATGCCAAGCTTGTCAGCGACCTGTTCCTGGGTGTCGTTCCCCCAGAACCGCATGAGCAGGATCTGCTGCTCACGGCGGGGCAGCTCTTCCCAGTGCCGCTCGACCGCGGCCATGCCCACGGTGTGCTCGAAGGCGGCATCCTGGCCGCCAAGCAACTCGCCCAGCTCGGCCGAGTCCTCGCCGTCGCCGACGGGCGCGTCCAGGGACAGCGGCGTCTGCCCGCCGGCTGCCTGGCGGGCTTCGCGCAGCTCCTCCGGGGTGACGCCAAGCCGTTCGGCCAGCTCGGATTCCAGCGGCTGACGGCCGAGTTCGTGGACCAGGCTCTCGGCTGCGCCGCGCATCTCAAGCAGCAGCTCCTGCAGCGGGCGGGTGACGCGGACCTGCCAGCGCTTGTCGCGGAAGTGCCGCTTGACCTCCCCGGTGATGCAGGGGGCGGCGTACGCCTGCAGCTCGTTGCCGAACGACGGATCGAAGCCGCGGATCGCCTTGAGCAGTCCCACGTACCCGACCTGCATCAGGTCATCGGTCGACTCCGGGCTGTTCAGGTACGGGCGCACGCACGCCCGCACCAGCCGCACGTACCGCCGGACCAGGACGTCGCAGGCGGCAACGCGCTCCGGGCTGTCCGGCGCGTGGTTTCGGTAGCGAGTCAGCAGGTCGGCGTCGGGCAGCTGGTCTAGCACGGCGAAGGAAAGTTCAGCGGCGGACGACTCGGGCACAGACACCATCTCCAGACTCGGCCCCGGCACGGCACGCGACGGCGGCCTCACGTTCAAAAACTTGAACGCGTTCGGGGTCCTGAAACGGCGCTCTAACCGTATCGCTACCCGCGAATGCCCCGGACATGCGCGAATCACGGACTCGCGTGCCGCTAGTTGCTGGGCTTAGGGATGCTGCAGTCGACCTTCGGGTTGACGCCGACGTAGTTGAGCGGCCCGGCCAGGATGGTCACCACGATCGTGCCGACCCGGTTGCAGCTGCCGATCGACCCGTCGTAGTACCCGCGCTGCCCGGCGCCGATGACGCCGATGACGAGCCAGATGACCAGCAGGGCCGGCCCGATGCGCATCCTGACCTCCCGTTTCCCGCGTGGTGCGACCTCGCCTGGCCGAACCCGGGCGGGCGATCCCCGCCTGGGAGCATACCGGCGATCCCAGCCGGCGACGGCTGGCTCGCCGGGCGCCGGCCAGTCAGCTACCCAGGGCAGGGGCGAACATGTCCCGGCCGCGTTGGAATAGGACCGGCCGGCCTCGCGTTCATCCCTCCGGTCGGTGCGTTAGTGTCCCCCGGGCTCTAACTACTGCCTTCATGGAATACCGTTCGGCTGGAGCCATGTTGCGCCTTTCGCCGTGAGGCGGCCTGCGCGCCGGCCATGGCACGCCCTCGTGAGCACATGCTCCCGGGGGCGCTGTCTTGTCCGGCCCCGCTAGAGCGGAAGCTTGAGCCCCTCGTGCGAGGCGGTGAAGCCGAGCGACTCGTAGAACCGGATGGCGTCGGGCCGCCGCTTGTCCGACGTGAGCTGAACCAGCCCGCAGCCCTGGCTGCGGGCCTGGCCGATCGCCCATTCGATCATCGCCCGGCCGAGCCCGTGACGGCGGTAGCCGGCCGCCACCCGGACCCCCTCGATTTGCGCCCGCAGCAGGCCATGGCGGCTCATCCCTGGCACCAGGTTCAGCTGCAGCGTCCCGGCGACCTGCCCGTCCGCCTCGGCGACGATGAGCCTGCTGCCCGGGTCGGCCTCGATCTGCTCGAAGGCGGCCTGGTAGGCCGCGTCGGGGGCGGTCTCGCGCTGCGCGCCGAGCAGGTCGTCGGCCAGCAGGGCCACGATGGCGGGCACGTCTTCGGGCCGCGCGTCCCGGAAGGTCACCACCAGCTGATCGTAGTCAGGCTCAGCCCAGCGCGGGCCGGCGCTCTGAACCGCTCCGGCTCAGAGCGCCGGCCACCGGGTGCGACAGGGCTAGCAGGTGCCGTCGTCGTTCCAGGCGCCCGACGCGCCGCCGGGCACCTCGTTGTAGTTCCACTGGTTGGCGGTCCACTGGTGGCCGCCGTAGGACACCGTGTCACCAGAGACGTAGGTGGCGCTTGACGACCAGGCGGCGGCGCAGCTGCCGCCGGTCGGCGTCGGGCTCGCGGTCGGGCTCGGGCTCGACGTGGTCGGGGTGGGCGTCGGCGTCGGCGTGGACACCGGCGCGCTGCGGGCGAAGGCGACCGTGTAGGCGGTGAAGTCCCACGGGTTCTGGGTGACGCTGCTGCACTCGCTCGACAGTGACCCGTTGTTGTCCGGCGGGCTGCATTCCCGGTCCCGGCCGACCGACCAGAAGGTGAACCGGCCCAGGCCGACGCTCTGCGCGAAGCTGAGCACGGTCTGGAAGTCGCTCTGGTAGAAGTACTCGGCGCTGTCGGTGCGGCCGTTCATGCCGGAGAAGCCCTCGTGCGCGTAGGCCTGCGCGCTGCTCCAGCCAAACGTGCTCATCAGCTCCGAGTTGAACCCCTGCAGCGCGGTGACCTGCGATGAGCCGCCGTTGAAGCCGCCGTCGAACGGCATGATGGTGTAGTTGTCGGGGGTGAAGCCGAGCGTCTTGGCCTCGTTCATGAGCTGCTGGCCGAAGTAGTTGGCGCCGCCGGCGACGGCCGGCATGGTGACCGAGACGTACAGGCCCGGGTTGCCGCGCTGCAGGATCTGGGCCGCGCCGAGCTCGTTGGCGATCGCGGCCGAGTCCTCGATCTCCGGCTCCTCGAGGTCGAAGTCGACCGCGTGCAGCCCGTAGGCGCTGACGACCTGCTGGTAGGCGGCCGCGGTGGCGGCGGCGGAGCCGCACACCTGCCCGAGCTTGGTCCCGTTGTAGCCGCCGGCGCTGACGATCACGTCACCGCCCGCGGCGCGCACCTGGTTGATGACGGCGGCTACCTGGGTGTCGCCCGCTACCGGGTCGGTCCCGTTCCAGGCGGCGCTGCAGCCGCTGCCGCTGGCGAGGATGAACGACAGGTCGAATGCCTTGGCGCCGGTGGCTGACATCACGGTGCCGAGGTCGGGCGCGCCGCCGTCGAGCACGCTGTAGTAGGGGGCGGACGCGTACCAGTTGGTGCTGAGGGCGGTGACCGCGGCCGCTCGCTGATCGGCCGCCGGGGCGAGCCGTACGGCTGGGTTCGGCTGGGCAGCCGGGGCGGGCTGCGCGGCCGCGGTGGCGGCGATGCCGCCGACGGCGAGCAGAGCGGTACCCGCGGCCGCGAGCAGCAAGCGCGGGCGGGGTCCGCGCGGCCGGCGCGGGATGGCTGGATCCATCGTTCCTCCTGGGATGTATGACGTGGCCGGACCGGCCCCCCTGCGCGATTATTAAATAGGAAAGTTTCCTATTCTTGAATTATGAGAACCTTAAATGCGCCTTAAGCGGCGCGCTCCTCCCCGGCAGGCGTAAACGGCCGCCGGGCGGGCAGCGACTGCCTTGACGCACGTCAATCACGGGGATAGGGCGCAATGGCAACCACGGCAGGGATAATCACCACTCCGATCAGGCACGACCTGCTCGGCATCTACCTCAACGACCACCTGGCGGGCGCGACCGCGGGCATGGGGCTGGCCCGGCGGATGGCCGCCGCGGCCGAGCCCGGGTCCGCCCGGGCGGCGCTGCTCGGCCGGCTGGCGGCCGAGATCACGGCCGACCGCAGCGCGCTGGTCTCGATCATGAGCGCGCTCGGCATCAAGGTCAGCGGGTACAAGGTGTTCGGCGCGTGGGCCGGCCAGCACGCCGGCCGGCTGAAGCTCAACGGCCACCTGGTGACCCGGTCCCCGCTCAGCGACCTGGAGGAGTCGGAGGTCCTCCGGCTCGGCGTGACCGGCAAGGCGGCCGGCTGGCGGACGCTGCGCCTGCTGGCCGGGACCGACCACCGGATCGACGCCGCCCGCCTGGACGAGCTGCTGGCCCGTGCCGCCAGGCAGGAAGACGAGCTGGAAGAGCTGCGGGTCACCGTGGCCGCCCAGCTACTGAGCGAGCGGGGCCGCTGAGATGCCCGTCGTCAGCAGGACCTTCCGGGTTGACCCGGCGCCGGCCGAAGTCCTCGGTTACCTGGCCGACTTCAGCCACGCCGAGCAGTGGGACCCGGGCACCGTGAGCTGCACCCGCAGCGACGCCGGGCCGGTGACGGCCGGCGCCTCGTGGCACAACGTCTCCAAGTTCGCGGGCCGCACCACCGAGCTGGACTACACGCTGGAGCAGCTCACCGGCGACACGCTCGTGTTCGTCGGCCGGAACCAGGGCGCCACCTCGACCGACACCATCACCGTGCGCCCCGACGGGGCCGGCAGCCAGGTCACCTACCGGGCCGACCTGCGGCTGCACGGCGCGGCGGCGCTGCTGTCGCCGGCCCTGAAGCTGGTCTTCGAGAAGGTCGCCGGCGATACCGAGCGCAAGCTGGTGACCGTGCTCAACGCGCTGCCCGGTCACATGGTGACCGAGTAGCCGCCGTTCACCGGGTAGGTCTGGCCGCTGATCCATGACGCCAGCGGGCTGGCGAGGAAGGTGACCAGCCCGGCCACGTCGTCGGGCTGGCCGAAGCGCGGCACGATGTACCGCTTGAGCTGCCGCTGCAGCCGCTCGGCGAACTGCGGCGAGTCCTTGGCCATGTCCTCGAGCCCGACCGTGTCCACCGTCCCGAGGGCGACGTTGTTGACGGTGACGCCGCTGCGCCCGACCTCCCGGGCGAGCGCCCGGGTGAACCCGGCCGCGCCCGCCTTGGCGGCGGCGTAGGGCGCCATGTTCGGCTCGCCCACCCGGCCGGCGTCCGACACGATCGTGATGACCCGGCCCTGGCCGGCCGTGATCATCGCCGGCAGCGCGGCATGGGTGCAGTTCATCACCCCGAACAGGTTGACCGCGAAGTACTTGTTCCAGTCGGCCGGGTCGGTCTGCGCGAAGGCGCCGCTGCTGACCCCGGCCGGCGCCCCCTGGGGGACCGGTCCCGCCATCCCGGCGTTGTTGACCAGGATGCCGGGCTGCGGCCCGGTGCCGAGCGCGGCCGACACGGCCGCGTAGTCGGAGACGTCGAACGGGCGCGGCTCGGCCGCGCCGCCCGCCGAGGTGATCTCCTTGGCGACCGACTCGGCCCGCTCGGGCACGTAATCGTTGACCAGGACGGCGGCGCCGGCCTCGGCCAGGGACAGGCAGATCGCCCGCCCGATCCCCTGCCCGCCCCCGGTGACCAGGGCGGTGCGGCCCGTGAGGTCGATGGTGAAGCTCATCTCGTGCCCGTCCTCGGCTGCTGCACGCGTGCCGCCCCTCTGCTGGCTGACTTGTCCGCTTGGTCGCACTTTGTCGAGGGGAAGTACCCCGCCGTCAGCTGACAATAGTTAGGCTGAGTCAAAATTTGCAAGACTGCGGCCGGCACCTTGTGCGGTCCGGCCCCCTCTGTTACACATAAGAAAATGAACTGAGTATAAAACTCAGTCTAACTTATAGACCGGCCCAGTCCCACCTGCGCAAATGCCGGCAGGTGTCCCGGAAGGTAGCCCCACGTGAACAAGCGTTTGACACTGTCGTTGAGCGCCGTCGCCCTTGTCAGCGCGACTGCACTCTCCGCCTGCAGCAGCAGTAGCAGCAGCACCGCCTCGGCCGGTTCGAGCGCGGCGGCCACCTCCGGCGCCAGCCAGCCCACCGGCTCCCCGATCACGGTCGAAGTGATCACCGAGCTCACCAGCGTCAGCCCGGCTCCCGAAGACGTGGCCGCGGCGCAGGCGGCGGCCGACGCGGTGAACGCGTCCGGTGGCATCAACGGGCACCCGCTCAAGGTCATCAGCTGTGACGCGGGCGACGGCTCGAGCGTCACCCAGGCCGTCAACTGCGCCCGCGGCCTGGTCAGCAACTCCAGCGTGCTGGCCGAGGTCGGCGACTTCGAGATCGCCCAGGACCAGGTGAACACGGTCCTCAACGCGGCCAAGGTGCCCAACATCGGGCCGCCGCCGAACGGGCAGTCGGTGCTCAGCTCGCCGAACTCGTTCCCGCTGTCCGGCTCCGAGGGCGCTTCGATCGGCATCCCGCTGGCCGACGCGGGCGCCAAGAAGATCTCGGTCGCCTACGTCAACTCGCCCGAGGCGGCCGCGGCGCTGCCGTTCACCAAGGCCGTGCTCGGCGTGTCGCGCCCCGGCACCAGCGTGCTCGGCGGCATCCCGATCGACCTCACCACCACCGACCTGACGCCCTACGTGAGCAAGGCCGCAAGCGGCGACGGGGTGGCCCTGGCGGTGATCCCCTCCCAGCTCGCGTCCTGGCTGACCGTCGCCAAGAGCGGCAACTTCACGCAGAAGCTGGGCGTCAGCGGCTCGTCGCTGGCGCCCGCTGAGCTGAAGGCGCTCGGCAGCAAGGCCGACGGCCTGCTCGTCGCCTCCGGCCTGCCGCTGGTTACCAGCTCGCTGCCGGGCATCGTGAAGTTCCGGCAGCAGATGGGCCAGTACGCGTCCGGCCAGACACTGGACGCCATCAGCCTCAACGGCTGGCTCGACACCTGGGCGTTCGCGCAGGTGGCACGGACCATCTCCGGCCCCGTGACCCGGGCCTCGGTGATGTCGGCGTTCAGCAACCTGACCAACTTCAACGTCTTCGGGCTGCTGCCGCCTGGCTTCAGCACCACCAAGGACTTCGCCTTCCCCGGCCTTTCCCGCCTGTTCAACCAGTACACGGTGGAGGGCGTGGTCAAGAACGGCCAGCTGGTGCAGACCTCAGCCGGCTACGTCCCGGTCTTCACCAAGCAGGGCTGAGACTGATGTTCCTGTTTGCCCTGCTCGGCCTCGGTACCGGAGCGATCTACGCCCTGGCCGGGCAGGGGCTCGTCCTGGTCTACCGCGGCTCCGGGGTAGTCAACTTCGCGCAGGGCGCCTTCGCCGCGGTCGGCGCGCTCACCTTCTACGAGCTGCACGTGCAGTCAGGGGTGCCGACGGCGCTGGCGTTCCTGGCCGGCCTGGTCGTCTCCGGGCTGGCCGGGCTGCTGATGCACCTGCTGGTGATGCGCCCGCTGCGCAACGCGCCCGCGCTGACCAGGGTCATCGCCACCCTCGGGGTGATGGTGGCGCTGCAGCAGGCCGGGACGATCATCTTCGGCACCCAGATCCGCACCGTGCCGTCGTTCCTGCCGTCCGCCAGCGTGCGGATCGCGGGGACGGCGGTCGGTGAGGACCGGCTGATCCTGCTCGGGATCGCGCTGGTGGTCTCGGCCGGGCTGTACCTGCTGTACCGCTACAGCCGGTTCGGCGCGGTCACCACCGCGGTCGCGGAGAGCGAGCGGGCGGCGCAGCTGTCCGGCCACTCGCCCGACCTCATCGCCGCCGCCAACTGGGTCCTCGGCTCGGTGCTGGCCGGGGCGGCGGGCATGCTGGTCGCCCCGATCGTCGGGCTCAACATCAGCACGCTCATCCTGCTGATCATCCCCGCCCTCGCCACCTGCGTGGTCGCCAGCTTCGACTCGTTCCTCATCGCGCTGCTGGCGTCGCTGGTCATCGGCATCGCCCAGTCCGAGATCACCCACTACGTCAGCGCGCCGGGCTGGGACCAGGCGGTCCCGTTCCTGGTCGTCATCCTGGTGCTGGTGCTACGCGGCCAGGCACTGCCGCTGCGCAGCCACGTGAACGAGCTGCTGCCGGAGATCGGCACCGGGCTGCTGCGGCCGGTGCGCATCATCGCCGCCGTGGCCGTGATGCTGGTGCTCATCCTGGTCACCAACGCGAACTGGAGCGCCGCGTTCACCACCTCGATCATCGCCAGCATCATCTGCGTGTCCCTGGTGGTGGTGACCGGCTACGCCGGCCAGCTCTCGCTGGCCCAGTACGCGATCGCCGGCTGCGGCGGCTACGTGGCCGCGCGGCTGGCGGCGGTCTACGGGCTGCCGTTCCCGGCCGCCGTCGTCATCGGCGTGGTCGCCGCCGTGCCGGTCGGCCTGGTGGTCGGGCTGCCCGCGCTGCGCACCCGCGGCATCCAGCTCGCCATCGCCACCTTCGGGCTGGCCTACTCGCTGCAGAGCGTGCTGTTCCAGAGCGTCTCGCTCACCGGCGGGCTCGAGGGGACGGTGCTCGCGTCGCCCACGTTCTTCGGCTGGAACATCGACACGTCGATCAACCCGAAGAACTACGCCATCATCTGCCTGGCCGCGCTGCTGGTGACCGCGCTGGTCGCGGCCAACATCCGGCGCGGGCGCTCCGGGCGCCGGCTGGTGGCGGTCCGCGGCAACGAGCGCGCCGCCGCCTCGCTCGGCATCAGCGTCTACGGGGCCAAGCTGTACGCCTTCGCCCTGTCGGCCGCCATCGCCGGCCTGGGCGGCGTGCTGCTCGCCTTCTCCTCCACCTACGTCGACTTCACCCAGTTCAACGTGTTCGCCTCGATCTCGGTCGTGATCAACACCGTCATCAACGGCATCGGGTTCCTGGTCGGCGGCATCCTGGCGGGCGTGGGCGCGGCGGGCGGGGTCACCCCGGCTATCTTCGGCGAGTTCATCTCCAGCGGCTCGATCAACCAGTACGTCATCCTGGCGCTGGCCGTGCTGCTGATCCCGACCCTGATCAGCTTCCCCAACGGCCTGGCGGCGGCGGTCGTCGGCTGGCGGCCGCCGGCCGCGGTCAGCCGGCGCCTGCCCGCGCTTGGCGGGCGCTGGACCCGCGCCCGCCCGGTGCGGGCAGGCAGCGGCGCGGCCCGGCCGGACGGCGACGGCGACGGCGCTGCCGGCGGTCAGCCGGCCGCCCCGGCGGCGGTCGGCGGCCAGCCGATACCGGCCCAGGTCCCGCCCGCGGTCGCGCACCGGGTCAGGCCGCACGTGCTCGCGGTCGAGGGCATCTCGGTCCGCTACGGCGGGGTGCGGGCCCTGAACGAGGTATCGCTCGAGGTCCGCCCGGGCGAGGTGGTCGGCCTCATGGGTCCCAACGGCGCGGGCAAGACCACCTTCATCGACGCGGTGACCGGGTTCACCCGGGTCCGCGGCGGGACGATCCGGCTCGACGGCAAGCGCGTCGACGGCCTCAGCGCGGGCCAGCGGGCCCGGCTCGGGGTCGGCCGCACGTTCCAGTCGCTGGAGCTGTTCGACCAGCTAAGCGTGCTGGAAAACCTGCGCACGGCGTCGGACCGGCGCGATACCCGGGCCTACCTGACCGACCTGGTGTGGCCGCGCAACACCGCGCTGACCCCGGCCGCGCGGTCGGCCATCGCGATGTTCGGCCTGGGCGAGGACTTCGGCCGGGTGCCGTCGGAGCTGTCGTACGGCCGCCGCCGCCAGGTGGCGATCGCCCGGGCCATCGCCGCCGAGCCGTCCATCCTGCTGCTCGACGAGCCCGCCGCGGGCCTGCACGAGTCCGAGACCGAGGAACTCGGCCGGATGCTGCGGCGGCTGGCCGAGGAGTGGGGGATCGGCATCCTGCTCGTGGAGCACGACGTCCCGCTGCTCAACCAGGTATGCGACCGCATCGTGGTGATGGACTTCGGGTCGGTGATCGCCTCTGGCCCGCCGGCCGACATCCGCCGCGACCCGCGGGTAATCGCCGCCTACCTGGGCGAGGAGCACGCGGACGGCGCGCCAGCACCCCAGGCCGTCAAGGAGGAGGTGGGCGGTGATGCCCGCTGACATGGCAACCGCGCCTGATCGCGGCGCCGGGCCGGCCCTGCAGGCACGGGACCTGCAGGCCGGGTACCGCGGGGTGCCCTGCGTCCGCGGCGTCAGCATCGACGTCAACCCGGGTGAGATCGTGGTGATCCTCGGCCCGAACGGCGCGGGCAAGACCACCACCCTGCTCACCCTGTCCGGGGCGCTGCCCACCCTGGGCGGCGACGTGCTGTGGCGGGGCGCCCCGACCAAGGCGGGGCTGCACCGCCGGGTGGCGGGCGGCCTCGGGGTGATACCGGAGGAGCGCTCGATCACCTCGCGGCTGTCGGTGCGGGACAACCTCCGCATCGGCCCGGGCCCGGTGGACCGCGCGCTCAACCTGTTCCCCGAGCTGAAGCCGCTGCAACGGCGCCGGGCGGGGCTGCTGTCGGGCGGTGAGCAGCGGATGCTGGCGACCGCGCGGGCGCTGGCGGCCGAGCCGTCGGTGCTGCTGGCGGACGAGCTGTCGCTCGGCCTCGCCCCGCTGATCGTCACCCGGCTGATGCGGGCGCTGCGCGAGGCGGCCGACCGCGGCACCGGGGTGCTGCTGGTGGAGCAGCACGCCCGCCAGGCCCTCGCGGTGGCCGACCGGGCCTACGTCCTGCGCCGCGGCCGTATCGTATGGACCGGGCCTGCCGCCGAGGCACGGACGAGCCTGCGCAGCATCGAGCAGGCGTACCTCGGGGAGGACGAGCCGAGCGAGAAGGAGACACCCCGATAACCGCTCCATCCATGAACCCGGCGTCGGTCACCGTCGTCGGCGCGGGCCTGGCCGGCCTGCGCACCGTCGAGAGCCTGCGGCGCCGCGGCTATCACGGCCGGGTCGTCCTCATCGGCGCCGAGCCGCACCTGCCCTACGACCGCCCGCCGCTGTCCAAGCAGGTGCTGCGGGGCGAGCACGACGAGCCCTGGCTGCTGCCCGCCGACGGGCTGGCCGGGCTGGACGCGGAGGTCGTGCTCGGCCACCGGGTCACCGAGCTGGACACCGCCCGCCGGGCGGTCCGCGGCCCGGACGGCTGGCGGCCGTACGACGTGCTCGTCATCGCCACCGGGCTGAGCCCGCGCCGGGTACCCGGTCTCGGCGGCAGCGTGCTGCGCACCCTGGACGAGTCCCGCGCGCTGCGCGCCCGGCTGCGCCCCGGGAGCCGGCTGGCGGTGGTCGGGGCCGGGCTCATCGGCTGCGAGGTGGCCGCCAGCGCCCGCTCGGCCGGGGTCGAGGTTGACCTCATCGACGTGCTGCCCGGGCCGCTGGTCCGGGTGGTCGGCGAGCCGGTGTGCGACCTGGTGGCCGCCCTGCACCGGGAGCACGGCGTCCGGCTGCACATGAACGCCGGCGCCACCCGCGTCGACGACGGTGCCGCGGAAGGCAGTGACCACGCGATAAGGCTGGCGCTCTCCGACGGCACCCGGCTCGACGCCGACGTGCTGCTGCAGGCAGTCGGCGGGGTGCCGGATACCGGCTGGCTGGCGGGCAGCGGGCTGACCCTGGACGACGGCATCGCCTGCGACGCCGGCGGCCGCGCGGCTGACGGCGTCTACGCGGCCGGCGACGTGGCCCGCTGGGACGGCCACCGCGGCGAGCACTGGACCAACGCGGGGGAGCAGGCCGACCGGGTGGCCGCCGCCATCCTCGGCCAGCAGCCGCCGCCCGCCGCCCCCGCCTACTGGTGGAGCGACCAGTACGACATCAAGCTGCAGGGCATGGGCAGCCTGCACCCCGACGACCAGGTGCACCTGCTCCGCTACGGGCCGAAGGAGCGCCCCCTGGCGCTCTACGAGCGGGCGGGGCTGCTGACTGGGGTGGTCGGCTTCTCGGTCCCCGCGGCGGTGATGAAGCTGCGGGCCGACATCATCGCCGGCACCCCGGCCGCTACCGTCCTCGACCGGCTAGCGCGCTAGCCCGGCACCACCGTCACCGGAAGGAACACCGCGCATGACAGCGACCGTCCCCGCCAAGGAGAGCCCGGCCAAGGAGAGCCTCGAGGACCGCGTCCGGCGGCTGGAGGACCGCCAGGAGATCCTGCAGAGCCTGATCGACTACGGCGAGCTGCTCGACACCCGCGACCTCGACGCCTGGGCCGAGCTGTGGGCCGAGGACGGCGAGTTCGAGATGAGCACCGGGCGGCTGGCCAGGGGCCGCCAGTCGATCAAGGACATGCTGGCCGCGGTGATCGCCGGCAGCACCGAGTCGGTGCTGCACCTGGAGATCAACCCGCGCATCACCCTCGACGGCGACCAGGCCAGCTCGACCATGCTCTACGCGGTCGCCAAGACCCAGGACGACGGCCTCACCCGGGTGATCTTCCTCGGCCACCACCACAGCAGGCACGTGCGGACCGCGGACGGCTGGAAGATCAGCTACCGCCGCAACGTCGTCGACCTGCCGGAGACCGGTCACCCGTAGCGGGCCAGCCGCACCCGTTCGGGCTGCCCTGGTTCTTACTGCTGTCCCGGCTTCAGCTCCACCCACAGCCCCTCGGCGTCGCAGCACAGCCGGCTGCCGTCGCGGATCTCGCCGGTGACCACCCGCTTGCGGCCGTCGATGCTGACCAGCCGGGCGGTGACCTGCAGGTCCCGGTCGGCGGGGGTGATCGAGCGGTAGTTGACGTGCAGGTAAGCGGTGCGCGCGAGCCCCGGGCCGACCCGGTGCGAGACACTGCCGAGCAGCTCGTCGAGCACCACCGCCACGGCGCCCCCGTGCACCGCCCCGTTCACGCCGACGTAGTAGCGGCCGAAGCGGACCGTCGCCCGCAGCCCGTCGGCGTCTAGCTGGTCGATGATCATCCGGGGCGACATCGTCTGCCCCCGGGACGGCAGGTCGGACCGGCGGCCGAACACCCGCTGCCCCTCCGGCACCTGGACCGCCTCCAGCTCGGCCGACCAGCGGCTCAGCGTAGCCCGCATCTCGCGCAGCAGCTCCGGGCCGGGGCGGGCGCCGGGCAGCTCGTCGTTGAACCCGCGCAGCGCCTCGATCATCCGCGCGAACTCGTCGTCCGCGGTCCCGCCGGCCGGGCCGGGCACGGTGCTGGTGTCGGTCATGCCGTCTACTCTGTCCTCTCGGTAAACCCTGGGCCCGTTCGGGTAAGCCTCGGGGTCAACGTGGTCCCGGGGCTGGTGCCGGGCTCTCCGGAGAATTATACTGCGTCTAAATACGGTGCGGCTCGCAAGCCTGCGGCCAGCAGATCCGGAAGGGAACAGCGTGGATCCCGAGCTATCTGACGATCAGCGGCTTCTGCTCGAAGCCACCGAGAGCTTCATCAAGGCCGCCCTGCCGCTGGCGCGCGTCCGCGAGCTGATCGACGCCGGCCCCCGCGACATCGGGGGAGGCGACACCGGCCTTGCGGTGGGCCCCGCCTACCGCAAGCAGGCGGCCGAGCTCGGCTGGTTCGCCTTCCTCGCCCCCGAGGACCTCGGCGGCGGCGGCGTGTCGGGCGAGGGGCTGCGCGACGCGGCCATCTTCGCCGAGCTGCGCGGCCGCTCGCTGCAGCCGGGCAACTTCACCGACACCAACGTGGTGGTTTCCGCGCTCACCGCCCACGGCTCGGCCCAGCAGCGCGAAGCGGTGCTGCCCGCGCTGGTGGCGGGGGAGGCGGCCGCCGCCTGGGCGGTGGCCGGCCCGGCGGGCGACTGGTCGGGCCCGGCCGGCGTCACCGCCACCGAGGCCGACGGCGGCTACCGGCTGTCGGGGGCCAAGGCCCTGGTGACCGAGGCCCAGGCGGCGGACTGGCTGCTGGTCACCGCGGCCGCGCCGGGCGGCCCGGCGCAGTTCCTGCTGCCCGCGTCCGCGCCCGGGCTGACGGTAGAGGTCATGCCGGGCCTCGACCTGACCCGCCGCCTCGGCCGGGTCCGCTTCGATGACGTGCTGGCCGCCCCGGCGGCCGCGGTCGGCGAGCCCGGCGCGGCCGGGCCCGCGATCGCCGCCCAGCTCGACGTGGCCTGCGTGCTGTCGGTCGCCGAGACCGCGGGGGCCATGCAGTACCTGTTCGACCTGAGCCTGCAGTACAGCAAGGACCGCATCGCCTTCGGCCGCCCGATCGGGTCGTTCCAGGCGCTCAAGCACCAGCTCGCCGACACCAGCCTGGCGGTCGAGCTGAGCCACGCCTGCGCGACCGGCGCGGCCAAGGCGGTCCAGGCCGGGGGTCCCGGCGCGGGCGAGGCGGCCAGCCTGGCCAAGTCGTTCATCGGCGACGCGGCGGTGGAGGTGGCGCACAAGTCCTGGCAGATCTTCGGCGGCATCTCCTACACCTGGGAGCACGACTTCCACTTCTACCTGCGCAGGCTCAGCACCGACGCCGCGCTCTACGGTTCGCCCGCCTGGCACCGCGAACGAGTCTGTCAGCTGGCCGGAGTCTGATTTTTCATCCGAACGGAAGGTGGCTCCGCCATGAACGCAGCACCCGATCTGGAGACCTACCGCCGGCAGGCCAGGCAGTGGCTGTCGGAGAACCTCGAGCCGCGCGAGGAGGGCAAGGCGAGCCGCGAGCGCGGCGGCGGGCACGACTCGCCCGAGGACTACCTGCCCGCCCGGGCGCTGCAGAAGAAGATTCACCAGGCCGGCTACGCCGGCATCGACTGGCCGACCGAGTACGGCGGCCAGGGGCTGACCCGGGCCCACGCCCGCGCCTTCGCCGAGGAGGCGCGCGCCTACCAGACCCCGGAACTCGGCCACGCGGGCGGGACCACGTTCGGTCCGGTCGGCAGCACGCTGCTCAAGCACGCCTCGGCCGACTTCCTGACCAGGCACGGGCCGAAGATCCTGGCCGCCGACGAGCTGTTCGTGCAGCTCTTCTCCGAGCCCGCCGCCGGGTCGGACATGGCCGGCATCCTCACCCGGGCCGACCGCGACGGCGACGACTGGGTGATCACCGGGTCGAAGATCTGGACCAGCGGCGCCCACTACGCCGACTACGGCATGTGCCTGGCCCGCACCAACTGGGACGCGCCCAAGCACCGCGGCCTGACCTGGTTCGCGGTGCCGCTGCGGGCCCCCGGGGTCATCGTGCAGCCCATCCGCGAGATCACCGGCGGGGCCGAGTTCTGCCAGGAGTTCCTGGACGGCGTGCGGGTGAGCCAGCACGAGGTGATCGGCGAGGTCGACGCGGGCTGGACCGTCGCCCAGACGATGCTGCTGGCGGAGCGCGGCTCGGGCCGGGAGGACCCGGTGAACATGCCCGCGACCCAGCCCCAGACGATCGACCCGGTGCTGCTGCGGGTGGCCGAAGAGGCCGGGCGGCGCCAGGACCCGGTGGCCCGCCAGGCCATCGCCAAGATCCACGCCGGCCAGTGGGCCCGCGGGCAGTTCGGCACCCGGATCGGCGGCCTCATGGCGGCCGGCGGAAAGCCGCCGGCCGGCCTCGCCTCCTACTGGAAGCTGGCCGAGGGCGTGCGGGTGCCCGAGCGGGCCCGGCTGCTGCTCGAGATCGGCCAGGGGACCTCGCTCACCTGGGAGCCGGGGGCCGAGGGGGGCGACGACGTGGCCAACGAGTACCTGAACAGCCGCGTCTGGTCGATCGCGGGCGGCTCCAACGAGATGCAGCGCAACGCCATCAGCGAGCAGATACTCGGCCTGCCGCGCGAGCCCAGCTTCGACCGCGGCAAGCCGTTCCGTGAGGTCACCCGCGACGCCAGGAACTGGGGGAACTCATGACCTGCAAAGTGATCCAGTGGACGCTGGGCACGGTGGCCAGGGAAGCGGTGATCGGCATCGCCGGCCACCGCGACCTGGAGCTGGTCGGCGCGTGGACCCACGCGGCCGAGAAGGACGGCCGGGACGTCGGCGAGATCTTCGGCCTTGACCCGCTCGGCGTGACCGCCACCGGCGACGCCGACGCCCTGCTGGCGATGCCCGCCGACTGCGTCGTGTTCATGCGCAACCGCGAGTGGGTGCGCGACCCGCTGCCGGTGCTGCCAGAGCTGCAGCGGATCCTGCGGGCCGGGAAGAACGTGGTCAACCTGTTCTGGCCCTCGCTGGTGGACCCGCGCCCGCTCGGCGACGAGGTGTACAAGCCGCTCCAGGAGGCGTGCCTGGAAGGCGGCAGCTCGCTGCTCACCGTGGGCATGGACCCTGGCTACGGCACCGCCGCGCTGGCGCTGGCGGCGCTCCCGCTGGCCCGCGAGGTCGAGTCGGTGCGCATGATCCAGATCATGAACAACGCCTACTGGGAGGGCGAGGGCATCACCCTCTTCTACGGCTTCGGCCAGCGCGACCCCGCGAAGTCGCACATGCTGACGCCGGGGGTGACCACCAGCTACCACCAGACCACGCTGCACCTGCTGGCGGACGCGATCGGCGTCGCCATCGACGAGATCGTCGAGGACCACGACCTCATCTACGCCGACCAGGCGTTCGACATCGCCTCCGGCCACGTGCCCAAGGACACCATCTCCGGCATCCACTACCGGGTGAAGGGCATGTCCGGCGGCAAGGCCCGGGTCAGCGTGGAGCACGTCGAGCGCCTGCGCGACCAGGACTTCCCCGAGCTCGAGTTCAAGGGCGACGGCTACCGGGCCGAGGTAGCCGGCACCCCCACCGTCCGCCTCGACATGTCCATCTCCGCCCCCCCGGGCTACACCGGCGACCCGGTAGCCGTCGCCTCCGCCATGAGCGTCGTCAACGCCATCCCCCGCGTCTGCGCCGCCCCCCCAGGCATCCTCACCCTGGCCGACCTCCCCCCCTTCCCCTCCCGCAACCCCGCCTAGCCCTCCCCGCCCCCGCCCCCGCCCCCGCCCTTCCCGCGTGGTTGCGGCAACCACGCGGCTATAGCCGCCTGGTTGCCGCAACCACGCGGCGGGCGCTGCGGGCAGAGCAGGGAAATGTCGGCTGGCGGTGAGACGCTGCCTCCATGTCTCAGTCGCCGCAGCGCTTGCACGCGCTGGCAGAAAAACAGCACCAGGTGATCTCGCGCGGTCAGGCGCTCGATAGCGGGTTAACCCCGCACGCGATCAGGCATCGCCTGCGCCCAGGTGGCCCCTGGCGCCAAATACTGCCCCGGGTCTACGTGACCGTCACCGGTGTGCCGACCAGCGCGCAGCGGGAGGTCGCAGCCGTTCTCTATGCCGGCCCGCAAGCGGCGATCACCGGACCCTCCGCACTGCGTTTTCACCGGTTGACGGCGCCTGAGTCGGACCTCATCGACGTGCTAGTGCCACTTCAGATTCAGCGTCAGAGCATTTCCTACGTGCGGATTCACCGGACGGCGCGGATGCCGGCGTTCGTTCACGGCCCCGTGGTCCAGCCGTATGTTTCGCCTGCCCGGGCCGCGGCGGACACCGCGCTATGGCTAACGGAGTTGCGAGAGGTACGAGCTGTGGTGGCGGGGGCAGTACAGAGCAGGCTGGGCTGTACGGCTGATGAGATCGCCGACGAGCTCCGTGCGGGCCCGGTTCGGCACTCGGCGCTCTTGCGCATGGTGCTGGCCGAGGTCAGCGACGGCGTCAGGTCGGCTCCCGAGGGAGAGCTGCGTGATCTCATCGTCCGCGCGAGTTTGCCAACGCCGCTGTTCAACCCGCGGCTTTACCTGCCGAGCGGTGATTTCCTCGGTTGTCCGGACGCCTGGTGGTCGGCGGCGGGCCTTGCCGCTGAGGTGGACTCGAAGCGCTGGCATCTGGCTCCTGAGCAGTGGGAGCACACCATGGACCGGCACGCCAGGTTCGCGGCCCACGGCATCGTGACCCTGCATTTCAGCCCGCACCAGCTACGCACCGACGGTGCCGGTGTCATCGCCAAGATCAGCAGCGCCTACCGCGCGGGCACCAACCGCCCCCCGCTCCCCATCACCGTCCTCCCTGCTGCCCCCGTGGCCCGCATGGTTGCGGCAACCAGGCGGTCATAGCCGCCTGGTTGCCGCAACCATGCGTTCGGAGGGGAGGGTCAGTCGGAGGAGGGGAGTGGCTTGGCTGCCTTGACCGACAGTTCCTGGCCGGCCAGGGTGAGCGGGCCGATGCCCGGCTTGGTGCACAGGATCTCCACGGTGTCGCCGTCGTCGACGTAGCGCTTGCCGAGCTCGATCGCGGGGGCGGTCCCGTCCGCGCCCGCACCGGCGGCGGTGGCGGCGGCGGCGGCGGCCGTGGGCGCCGTGGGCAGCATCTCGAGGCCGGCGCAGAGCACCGTGTCCGCCGCCGCCGCGCTGCGCACGACGACCACTTGGCATGATGAGTTCTGCGCGAACAGCCGCGTGCCTGGCTTCAGGCTCACGTGGCACCTCCTGCTGGGCTGAGTTTAGACTCAGTATAAATTAACCTTGGCGGCCCGGCAGCGCAAGTGCGGTGGGGAGCGGTGGGGAGTGGACGGATGACACCTGACTGGATCGACCTCGACGGGACGAACAACACCCGCGACACGGGCGGGCTGCCCGCGGCCGGCGGGCAGCGGACCGTCAGCCGGCGGCTGCTGCGCTCGGACAACCTGCAGGACCTCACCCGGGCGGACGTGCAGCGCCTGGTCGGCGATTACGGCGTCCGGACGGTGGCCGACCTGCGGGCGGTGATCGAGGTGAAGTCCACCGGGCCCGGCCCGCTGAACGCGGAGCCGCGGGTGACCATCGTCAACCTGTCGCTGTTCCCCGAGCACGACGACCACATCGTGCCGCCGGCCGAGCGGCGGTCCGCTGTCGGCCGCGGCTTCTCCGGCCTCTACCTGGGGTTCCTGGCCGCGCGGCCAGATTCGGTGCTGGCGGCGCTGCGGCTGATCGCGCACGGCGAGGGGGCCGCCCTGGTGCACTGCACCGCGGGCAAGGACCGGACCGGGGTGGTGGTGGCGCTCGCGCTGGCCGAGGCGGGGGTGGAGCGGGCGGCGATCGTGGCCGACTACGCCGCTTCAGCCGAGCACTACGACGCGCTGCTGCGCCGCCTCGCCCCGGCCACCCAGGATGACGAGCTGGCCCGCGCGGCGGCGCTGAAGCACGTGCCGCGCGCGGTCAACATGGAGCGCTTCCTCGACGTGATGGACGAAGAGTTCGGCGGCACCGCCGCCTGGCTGACCGCGCACGGCTGGACCGGGGAAGACCGGGCCGCGCTGCGGCGCAAGCTGCTGCCCGCCTGAGAGCCCGGACCGCCCTGAGCGCCCGGACCGCCCTGAGCGCCCGGACCGCCTACGGCTCGACCACCACCCGGAACACGCCCTGGGAGCGGTCGGCGGCGGTGGCGAACGCGGCCTCCGCGTCGTCGATCGGGTAGCGGTGGGTGATCAGCAGCTCCGGCAGCTCGGGCCGGGCCGCCAGCATCGCGGCGACCTCAGCGAAATCCCGCCGCCCGGCGTGCGTGCCGTAGCCCTGGGACGGCCGCAGCGCGACCTCCTTGACCGCCAGCGCCATGTGCGGCAGGTCGGTCTTCTCGTAGAACGCGCCCGTGTAGACGACGGTGCCCTGGTGGCGGGCCAGCTCGATCGCCCGGTGCAGCGATCCCTCGTTGCCGCCGGCCTCGATCACCACGTCGTAGATCCCGGACGGCTCGGTGGCGCCGATCCGCTCGCGGGCCCGCTGCTGGTGCGGGTGGCGCGCGTCGACCGAGACCTCGGCCGCGCCCATCGCCTGCGCGGCGGCGGCGGCCAGCATGCCGATGCCGCCCGCGCCGACCACCGCCACCCGCGTCCCCGGGCCGACCTGGCCTAGCCGGGCGGCGTGCCAGGCGACCGCGCCCGGCTCGACCAGGCACGCGTCGCGGACCGCGAGGCCCGCGGGCAGCGGGGTGAGCACCCGGCGGGGAGCGCGGAAGTACTCGCTCATCCCGCCCGCCGCGGTCATCCCGAGCGACGAGGTCATCGTGGTGGCGCAGTACTGGTAGTTCCCGGCCGCGCAGTGCTCGCACTCCGAGCAGCCCATGATCGCCTCGACCGCGACCGGGGTGCCGTCAGTGAGCGTGCCGGCGATCTCGTGCCCGGCGACATAGGTGCTGCCCCACCGCAGGTACATGAAGTCCGACGCGCAGATGCCGACCGCCGCCACCTTGATCAGCTCACCGTCGCCGGACGGCTCGTCGACGTCCACCACCTCGACGCCGGGGGGCGCGTTGCGTACCGCTTTCACCAGTGAAAGTCCTCTCGCCTGGGCGTTCGTGTCCCCAGTGTCACACGAACCGCCCAGATCGCCGCTACGGCTCTACCACCACGCGGAACGCGCCCTGAGCGCGGTCGGCGGCGGTGGCGAACGCCGTGACCGCGTCCTCGATCGGGTAGCGGTGGGTGATCAGCAGCGCGGGCAGGTCGGGCCGGGCCGCCAGCATGTCCGCGACCTCGGCGAACTCGCGCCGACCGGCGTGCGCGCAGTAGCCCAGGGAGGGCCGTAGCGCGACCTCCTTCAGCGCCAGGGCCGAGCAGTGCTCGCACCCCGCGCAGCCCATGATCGCCTCGACCGCGACCGGGGTGCCGTCTTCCAGGGTGCCGGCGATCTCGTGCCCGGCCACCTGGGTGCTCCCGTAGCGGAGGTAGAGGAAGTCGGACGCGCAGATGCTGACCGCCGCCACCTTGATCAGCTCGCCGTCGCCGGCCGGCTCGTCGACGTCGACCACCTCGACCCCGCTGGGGGGCGTGTTGCGTACCGCTTTCACCGTTGCCCCTGGCGTTACGCGGAACGCAGCAGCATCGCGCCGGCCGGGGCGAGCCCGCCGGTGCTGACCGCCGCTACCCGGCAGCCGGGGACCTGGCGGGGGCCTGCCTCGCCCCGTAGCTGGGTGACCGCCTCGTGGATAAGGCCGAACCCGTGGGTGCGCCCGGCCGAAAGCTGGCCGCCGTGCGGGTTGAGCGCGACCACGCCTCCGGAGCGGGCGATGTTGCGGCCGCCCGCCACGAAGTCGGGGCCCTCCCCGATGCCGCAGAACCCGAGCGCCTCCAGCCAGGACAGGCAGTTGAAGGTGAACCCGTCGTACAGCAGCGCCACCTGCACGTCGGACGGGCGCAGGGTGGTCCGCGACCACAGGTGAGCCGCCGGGCCGAGGGTCTGCGGCTCGTGGCTCATGGTGCTCTGGTGCCAGGTGAACCGCTCGGTCACCTGGGTGCCCGCCGCTTCCACGTAGACCGGGGGTTTCGCCAGGTCAGGCGCGATTTCCGCCGCCGATACGAGCACTGCGATCGAAGCGTCCATCGGCACGTCGCAGTCGTACAGCCCGAACGGGGTGGTGATCAGCCGTGCGCCGAGGTAGTCGTCCATGGTCAGCGGCGAACGGTAGACCGCGCGCGGGTTGAGGGCGGCGTTGGCCCGCTGGGTGAGCGCGATCCAGCCGAGGGTCTCCCTGGTCGCCCCGTAGCGGTGGAAGTAGTTCGACGCGACGATCGCCAGGCTGATGGCGACCGAGCCGACCCCGTAGGGCGCCAGGTACCCCTGGGCCGGGCTGCTTACCCCGGAGATGCCGTACGGGCTGCTACCGCCGGGCCGCCGGGCCCGCTGCCGGGCGGCGAAGGTGGACTGCCACACGGTGCGGAAGCACAGCACGTGCCGGGCCAGGCCGGCCGACACCGCCAGCATCGCGGCGATCACCGCGCCGCCCGGGCCGAACGTCTCCGAGCCGCCGTTGTACCAGGTCGGCCGGATGCCGAGGGCGTCCGCGAGCGCGACCACCCCGCCCTCGCTGAAGCCGCCCATCAGGTCGCTGCCGGGGAAGGTGGACAGCCCGTCGATGTCGGACAGCGAGAGCCCGGCGTCGGCTACCGCCTCCCTGGCGGCCGCCACCGCCAGCGTCAGCGGCGGCTGCATGAGCCGCCGGCCGACCGGGGACATCCCGATGCCGGTGATCGCGACCCGGTCCTCGTACTTGTCCGCCCGCACCATCGGCCGCACCCGTGTCGCGTGCGAGCCCGGCTCGATCGCGTCCGACGGCAGCGGGGTGACGGCGGCGCTCACCGGGTCACCTGGCACCCGTTCGGCCGGATCCTCGGGCGCGAAGAGCGGCAGCCACACGTCTCCGGAACGCTCGAACCGGGCCCGCACCCGCAGGCCGACCGCGGCCTCGTCCGGCGCGACGTCGACCAGGTTGGTGATCACCCGCACCCGGGGGTCCTCGTCGATCGCGACCGAGGCGACGACGAACGGCGGCGGGAAGGCGGGGTCCCACGGCTGGTGGTTGACGGTGTACCCGATGACCGTGCCCAGCCCGCTGACCTCATCGGGGGCCAGCTCCGTGCCCAGGCAGTAACAGCACGAAGGCTGGGGCGGGTGGATGAGGGACTGGCAGCTCTGGCAGCGCTGGAACCGCAGCGTGCCGTCCTGCCCGGACGCCCAGTAGAAGGCGTTGAGGTCGTCCACGGCCGGCTGTGGACGGTGGTTGGGGCTAGCGTCAGTCACTCTAGAAAGATAATATATTGTCGATTATCTTTCTAGAGGCATCGCAACTGAGTCACCCCAACCAGGGAGCCGCCGCATGTGGGAGTTCGAAACCGACCCGGAGTTTCAGGCCAAGCTCGACTGGGCCGAGCGGTTCATGCGCGAGGAGGTCGAGCCGCTTGACGCGCTGTGGCGGCAGAAGGCGTTCGAGCGGCCGGTCGACCCGGTTCTCGCCCAGATCATCGAGCCGCTCAAGCAGCAGGTCAGGGACCAGGGCCTGTGGGCCTGCCACCTCGGCCCGGAGCTCGGCGGCCAGGGCTACGGCCAGGTCAAGCTGGCCCTGCTGAACGAGATCATCGGCAGCGCGCCGTGGGGCGCCAACATCTTCGGCGCGGCCGCCCCGGACACCGGCAACGCCGAGATCCTGGCCCACTACGGCACCGAGGAGCAAAAGCGGCTGTACCTGGAGCCGCTGCTCAACGGCGACATCGTGACCTGCTTCGCGATGACCGAGCCGCAGGGCGGGGCCGACCCCAAGGTGTTCACCACCACGGCCACCCAGGAAGCGAACGGCGACTGGGTGATCAACGGCCTCAAGTTCTTCGCCAGCCACGCCAAGTGGGCCGCGTTCTACATCGTGATGGCGATCACCGACCCCGAGGTGGACGTGCACAAGGGCGCGTCCATGATCATCGTCCCGGCCGACACCCCCGGCATCGTCATCGAGCGCAACATGGCCCTCTACGGCCACGACGAAGTGGGCGACGGCGGGCACGGCCTGGTCCGCTTCGACGGCGTCCGGGTGCCGGCCGAGAACCTGCTCGGCGGCCCCGGCCAGGCCTTCGCGATTGCCCAGACCCGGCTCGGCGGCGGGCGGATCCACCACGCGATGCGTACCGTCGGCCAGGCCCGCAAGGCGCTCGACATGATGATCGAGCGCGCCCTTTCCCGCAGCACCCAGGGCAGCAGGCTGGCCGACAAGCAGTCGGTGCAGAACTACATCGCCGACTCCTACGCCGAGCTGATGCAGTTCCGGCTGTTCGTGCTGTACGTCGCCTGGCGCATCGACAAGCTCAAGGACTACCGGGCGGTGCGGCACGACATCGCCGCCATCAAGGTGCTCACCCCGAAGGTGCTGCACGACATCGCGCAGCGCTCGATCCAGGTGCACGGCGCGCTGGCCACCACCAACGAGCTGCCGCTGGGCGAGATGTTCTCCGGCTCGATGATCCTCGGCCTGGCCGACGGCCCGAGCGAGGTGCACCGGGTGACCGTCGCCCGCACGCTGCTCAAGCGGGGCACCCCGGCCGAGGGCCTGTGGCCGAGCTACTGGCTGCCGGCCCGGCAGGAGGCGGCCCGGGCCAAGTACGCCGAGTTCCTGGCGGCCGAGTAATGAAGATAACCATCAGCCCGAACGGGGGAGTGCGATGACCAGCACCTCCCATGACCCGGAAACCGGGGTCATCGACACCAGTGCGCTCGCCCGCTGGATGGACAGCCGGGACCTGCCCGGGGCGGGCCTGCCGGTCCAGGCCCGGCTAATCTCGGGCGGCATGCAGAACCACATCTTCGAGGTCAGCCGGGGTGACTTCCGGGCCGCGCTGCGCAAGCCGCCGGCCGCCGCGCCGGCCGAGCGGGACGAGGGCATCCTGCGCGAGTACCGCATCATCGAGGCGCTGACCGGGACCGGGGTGCCGATCACGGACGCCATCGCCGCCTGCGCCGACACCAGCGTGCTTGGCCGCACCTTCTACCTGATGGACCTGGTCGACGGCTGGTCGGTGATGGGTACACCGGGCTGGTGGCCGTCCCCGTTCGACGACGACCTGGAAGCCAGGGCAGGGCTGGCGTACGAGCTGATCGACGGCATCGTCGCTATGGGCAACGTCGACTGGCGGGCGCGCGGCCTCGGTGACCTGGGACGGCCGGACGGTTACCACGACCGGCAGGTCGAGCGCTGGACCCGGTTCTACGACCGGGTCAAGGGCCGCGAGGTCCCCGGCCTGGAGGAGGCGACCCGCTGGCTGAGCTGCCACCGGCCGCTCGACTTCGTGCCGGGCGTCATGCACGGCGACTACCAGTTCCCGAACGTGATGTTCCGCCACGGCGCCCCCGCCCGGCTGGCGGCGGTCGTCGACTGGGAGATGGGCACCGTCGGCGACCCCAAGCTGGACCTCGCCTGGGCGCTGCACGGCTGGCCGGAGGACCCGGACGGGCCGTCCGACAACGTGTACCTGAAGGGGATGCCGCCCCGGTCGAAGCTGCTCGAGTTCTACGCCGAGCGGTCCGGCCGCCAGGTCGAGGACTTCGACTACTACATCGTGCTCGCCCGCTGGAAGCTGGCGATCGTGCTCGAGCGGGGCTACCAGCGCGCCGCGGGCGACCCCAAGCTGGCGGGATTCGGCGACTACGTGCTCAAGTACATGCGGGAGGCGGCGGAGACGGCCGCCTCCAGCGACTACCCTGCAGTTCTGTGACCGTTAGCAGCACCGCGCCGGGCCGGCGGGCCTACGAGAACCTCAAGGAGGTGGCCGCCGACTACATCCGCTCGGCGATCGTCTCCGGTGAGCTGCCGGCCCGGAGCAAGATCGATCAGGACGAGGTCGCGGAGGCGCTCGGCATCAGCCGGGCGCCGGTCCGCGAGGCGCTGATCGAGCTGGCGCAGAAGGGCTTCGTGGACGCGGTCCCGCGCCGCGGCGCGTTCGTGGCCGAGCTGACCGCGGCCGACATCGAGGACTACTACGAGGTGGTCGCGTCGGTGTTCGGGCTGACGGCGCGACGCTCGGTCAGCCGGCTGTCCGAGGCCGACGTGGCCGAGCTGCGGCGGCTGCACGGCGAGGTGGCGGCCTCCGCCGACCCGGCCCGGCACCGTGCACTCGGCCGCCAGTTCTTCAACGTGATCACCGCGACCGGCCGCTCGCCCCGCCTGGACTCGCTGCTGCAGCTGATCGGCGGGATGTTCCAGGGCAGCTTCTACTTCGAGTCGCCCGGCTGGGAGGAGCACGAGTCGCGCTACCAGGAGCGGCTGCTGACCGCGGTCGAGGCGGGCGACGAGCGGCTGGCGTCCGCGGTCAGCGAGGACTACCTGCACGGCTGCGGCCGGCTGATCATCGATCACCTGCGGGCGCGCGGCTACTGGACGGCGTGAGCACCGGCTTCGCCGCCGCCTAGTCCCGCTCGGCTCGCAGCCCGGCCACCAGCAGGCCGACCATGCGGCGGGCGTCGTAGCGGGGGTCGCCGCCGATGCACAGGTTGCCGACCGCGCGCATCAGCTCGAGCGCCCCGACGTCGGCCCGCACCTCCCCGGCCGCGACGGCCGCCCGCAGCAACTGGTCGCACACCGGGACCAGCCGGTCGAGGAACTCGTGCAGCCCGTCAAAGCTGGCCTGGCCCGACCGCAGCAGCGCCGCCAGCCCGTGCTTGGTGACCAGGAAGTCGGCGAACAGGCTGATCCAGCGGGTCAGCGCGACGTGCGGCGAGCCGCTGGACGCCAGCAGGGCCGGCCCGGCCGCCGCGCACTCGTCCACCTGGTGCCGGTACACGGCGATGATGAGGTCGGCCCGGGTCGGGAAGTGCCGGTAGATGGTGCCGATGCCGACGCCCGCCCGGGCGGCGATGTCGCGCACCGGCGCGTCGACGCCGGCGCTGACGAAGACCTCAGCGGCCGCGCTGAGCAGGGCCTGCTGGTTGCGCTGGGCGTCGGCCCGCTTGCGCGGTGACGGCCGCGCTGCCCCTGCCCCTGCCCCTGCCCCTGCCGCTGCCCCGGCAGCCGCGGGCGCTTTCGCCTCGGGCACCGGCTCGCCTCCTGATTCGCCTTGCTAAACGGAACCGAGTTCCGTATCGTTCTTGGCGGAACAAGGTTCCGCTTATTCATGATGCTACCGAACGGAGGAACGCGATGACAGGCACCGGCGCCATCAGCTTCGGCATCGGCACCGCGCCGCAGCAGGTCGGTTACCAGGACCTGCTGCGGGTCTGGGAAGAGGCCGACGCGATCCCGGAGATCGAGCACGCCTGGGCGTTCGACCACCTGCTGCCGATCGGCGGCGACCCCGAGGGGCCCATCCTGGAGGGCTGGACCCTGCTGTCGGCGCTGGCCGCGCGGACCAGCCGGCTGCGGGTGGGCCTGCTGGTGACCAGCAACCGCATCCGGCCGCCGGCCCTGCTGGCCAAGATCGCGGCGACGGTGGACAACGTGTCCGGCGGGCGGCTCGACTTCGGCATCGGCGTGGGCTCGCGGACGGACATTCCCTGGGGGCGCCGCGAGTACGACGCCTACGGCCTGCCCTACCACGACGCGCAGGACGCGGTCGGCGGCCTGGCCGAGGCGCTGACGGTGATCAGGCGGCTGTGGACGGAAGACAAGCCGTTCGACTTCCACGGCCGTTACCTCGACCTGACCGGGGCGTTCTGCAACCCCAAGCCGGTCCAGCGGCCGGGGCCGCCGGTGGTCATCGGCGGGCAGGCGGCCCGCACCCTGCGGCTGGTGGCCGAGCACGCCGACGTGTGGAACATGCCCGGCGGCGACGCCGCGGCGGCCGCCGAGCGCAGCGCGCTGCTCGACCGCTACTGCGCCGAGATCGGCCGCGACCCCGCGTCGATTACCCGCTCGAACGTCGTGCGGGTCGCCTACGACCAGCCCGGCGCGGCCCGGGAAGCGGTCCGCCAGCAGGCGGCGGCGGGCTTCCGGCACCTGGTGCTGTCGCTGCCGGCCCCCTACCCGCCCGGGGTCGCCCGCTGGGTCGCGGACGAGATCATCGCACCGTAGCTCCGGGGGCAGGTAAATCCGGGGTGGCACGCCGTCCCTCCCAGAGTTATACTCAGTTCAAATAAGGGAGGCACGGTGGCGCAGATTCCGCTGGTGGATTACCTGGTCCTCGGCGATGACCCCTACCTCGTCGCCCAGGAGTGCGAGGACTGCCAGGCCCGCTACTTCGGGCGGCGCAGCGCGTGCGCGTCCTGCAGCGGCACCCGCTTCCGGACGGTTGACGTCCCCCGCGAGGGGACCGTGCACACGTTCACGATCGTGTCGCTGGCCGCCCCCGGCATCCCGGTGCCGTTCGTCGCGGCCGTGGTCGACTGCGGCGGCACCGTGGTCCGCGGCAACCTGGTCAACGTGGAGCCCGACCCGCGGCACGTGACGCTGGGCATGAAGGTCCGGCTGACCACGGTCCCGGTCGGCACCGACGCGGCCGGCACGCTGGCCGTCGGTTACGGCTTCGAGCCCGCCTGACCAGGCTTGGCTCGCAGGGTAATAGCAGTAGAGGAGACCCCCTAGTGGCGGAAGACGTGTGGATCCTTGGCATCTCGATGACCAAGTTCGGCAAGCACCCGAACGAGGACAACCTCGACCTGGCGTCGCGGGCCGCGCTTGACGCGCTGGCCGACGCGGGCATCGGGATGAAGGACGTCGGGGTCCTCGCGGCCGGCTGCCTGACCGCGGGCAGCTCGGCCTTCGGCCAGCTGCTGCAGAAGCAGATCGGGCAGACCGGCATCCCGGTGTTCAACGTGGCCAACGCCTGCGCCACCGGGGCGACCGCGCTGCGGGTGGCGACGATGGCGATCAAGGCCGGCGAGGCCGACTACGGCCTGGCGGTCGGGGTGGAGAAGCTGTCCGGCATGGGGCTGCTGGGCGCGCAGGGCCGGCCGGCCGCCAGCGACACCTGGACCCCGGAGGGCCGGGTCGGGGCGGTCGCCGCCCTGGACGGCCGGGTCGGCACCGAGAACATGCCCGGCGTGTTCGCCCAGATCGGCCTGGAGTACGGCCAGAAGTACGGCAACGTGAGCTTCGAGCTGTTCGCGCGGATCTCGGAGAAGAACCACGCGCACTCGACGCTGAACCCGCTGGCCGCCTACTCCCGCCGGTTCACGCTGGAGCAGATCATGAACGACGTCATGATCGCCTACCCCAACACCCGCCCGATGTGCTCGGCCAACTGCGACGGCGCGGCCGCGGCGGTGGTGGTCAGCGACGCCAAGCTGAAGACGCTGTCCCTCGCCCAGCGGGCCCGGGCGATCAAGGTCAGCGCGTCGATCCTCACCAGCGACCCCTGGCAGGAGGCCTGCCAGGTCCTGCCCGACGTGAACACGCTGACCAGGGCGGCGGCCGAGCAGGCCTACGAGCAGGCGGGGGTCGGCCCGGAGGACCTGGACCTGGTAGAGCTGCACGACTGCTTCGCCACCGCCGAGCTGGTGCACTACGACAACCTGAAGCTGTGCGAGCCGGGCGGCGCGGTCGACCTGTTCAACTCGGGCGCGACCTGGCGCGACGGCAAGACGCCGGTCAACGTCAGCGGCGGCCTTGAGTCCAAGGGGCACCCGATCGCGGCGACCGGGATCGCCAACATCTGGGAGATCTGCCAGCACCTGCGGGGCGAGGCGGGCCCGCGGCAGATCCCCGGCGCCCGGGTCGGCCTGGCCCACGTCATCGGGCTCGGCAGCGCCTGCGGAGTGCACATCCTGAGCAAGCCCTACGTCCGCTGCTCGGCCGCCTGACTCACCCGGCTCGATAGGAGAGACGCACGATGAGGTTCGCGCTCCGCTTCGACTTCCGCAACCCGGCCGCGGGCGGCACCTCGACCGCCGACCAGTACGCGGCCGCGCTCGACATGGTGCAGTGGGCGGACGAGCTCGGCTGCGCCAGCGTGCTGCTGTCCGAGCACCACGGGTCGGCCGACGGCTACCTGCCGAGCCCGGTCCCGATGCTGGCGGCGATGGCGGCGCGCACCAGCCGGGTCCCGTTCACCATCGCCGCCCTGGTGGCACCGTTCTACCACCCGCTCAAGCTGGCCGAGGACCTGATCGTGGCGGACAACATCTCCCGCGGCCGGGTGGACCTGATCGTCGGGGGCGGCTACGTGCCGGACGAGTTCGCGATGTTCGGCGTGCCGATGAGGGAGCGGCCGGCCCGGGTCAGCGAGGTGCTGCGGACGCTGAAGGGCGCCTTCTCGGGTGAGCCGTTCGAGTACGCGGGCCGCACCGTCCAGGTCACGCCGGGGCCGTTCCGGCCCGGCGGCCCCCGCGTCTCGCTCGGCGGCAGCAGCGAGGGCGCCGCCCGGCGCGCCGCCCGGCTAGCCGACGGCTTCTTTCCCACCAGCCCGGACGTATGGGACTTCTACCGGGACGAGCTGGAGCTGCTCGGGCGGCCTGACCCCGGGCCGTGCCCGCTGCCATCGGCCGGGCCGCTGCTGTTCGCCCTGGCCGAAGACGCCGAGCAGGGCTGGCAGCAGATGGCGCCGTCGTTCCTGCACCAGGCCAACGCCTACGGCACCTGGCGGGGCGACTCGGACCTCATTTCCCCCTACCGCACGGTGGCCGACCTGGATGCGCTGCGCGCCACCGGCCAGTACCGGGTACTCACCCCGGACCAGCTCATCGCGGAGCTGAAGGCGGCCCCGGTCCCCTTCGCCAACCTGCACCCGCTGGTCGGCGGCATGCCGATCGACCTGGCCTGGTCCAGCCTGCGGCTGCTGGAGCGCGAGGTCCTGCCCGCCTTCAGCTAACCGGACGGGACGTGGCGCGGAAAAGCTGTCTAGCGCTAAAGGTCAGATGCCTGATGGTGCGCCAGGACCGCTCCGCAATGCAGCTGCCGACGCCACCAGGCCGTCGCGCTGAAGTTCTCCAAGAACATCATCGACTGTCCCACATCACGTACGAAATTGTCCGGTGACTTCGGCCGGATGTCCCACTGAGCCAGAGTCTTCGGCGGGAAGTCCTTCAGGTTCCTGGTCACGATGAGCTGGGCGTTGACCTTGATCGCGGCAGCTAGGACGTGGCGATCGTCAGGGTCTGGAAGGTCAATCGAGTCAATTAGAGGCTGATAGCCGGTCACCAGACAATCGCGTACCGCGCCGTTTACGAGATCGGGCAAACGGGCTGCCCTCTCATCTGTGATGTCGGGGCGGTTCTGCTGCAATGCTCTGAGCATCTCGTCAATGATTTGCTCAGTCCACTTCGCCTGCACTAGGTGGGGCTGCTGGGCAATTCGGATCAACAGGTCGCGCAGCGTGTTCGGATAGAGCACGTTGGCGTCGTAGATCACGATGAAGGCCATGGTCAGTACAGGTCCAGCTCCTCGGTAAGCTCGGCGAGCTTATCGGCCGCAACGCGCCTGTCCAGATCGTCCTGGCGCTTGTAGTGCATCAGGTCCTCGAACCTGATCCTTCGGTGTCTCCCGACCTTGCGGAAGGAGATCTTGCCGCTCTCGAGCAAGCCGATCAGGTACGGACGCGAGACGTTGAGTATGGCCGCAGCCTGCTGCGTGCTGAGCTCCACTTCCTTCGGAAAGATCTGGACCCCGCGTCCCTGCGCTAGCAGATCGAGGATCTGGGCGAACATGACCGCCGTTGCTCGCGGGATGACAAGAGCGTCCTCTGTCCCGACTTCCCCGACGGCCTCAATGAGGTCGTCATCTGGGTGTCCTTCGAGGTACTCCTTGATGCGCCTAGCAGCACGATCCGCGATCTCAGCATCAACATCGCCCGGGTTGATCGAACCGATACTACGTACAGCCATACTTGCCACCCCCCTTCAATCGCATTATCCGCAACAAACGAATCCTTCGCAATCATACCCGAGAGTAGGCCAGCGCACACGAGGTGACCCGAGGGCGGTGCCACACTCAGGTAACCGGCGGCGTGAGCAGGATCCAGCGGTGCCCGAACGGGTCGACGATCGCCGACCGGCGGCCGTAGGGCTGGTCGCTCGGCGGCCGCTCGACGGCGGCGCCGCCCCGGCTGGCCCGCTCGGTCACCGCGTCGACGTCGGCCACCTCCAGGTGCAGGCTGGAGCTGAAGGTGGCGGGGGAGTCGGGCGCGCGCACCGGCACGTCCGGCCACAGCGGTGACGGCTCGGACAGCATCAGCACCGCGTTGCCCAGGCTGACCTCGGCGTGCCCGATGGTGCCGTCCGGGTTGACGACCGGCTCGCCCCGCCGCTGCGCGCCGAGTACCTGGACGTACCAGTCGATGGCGCGCCGGGCGTCGGACACCATGATGTACGGGGTAAGCGCCGGGGCCTGGACGGGCTGCTGCCCGGCCCGGGCGGTAGCGGCTGGCTGTGACATGGTTCCTCCCGTTGGTCCGATTACCTGCTGGGTGAGCTGCTCCCGCAGCCGCCGGGCGAAGCCGGGATCGGGGTCGGCCGGGACGGCCGGCTCGCGCAGCGCGTCAAACGGATCGGTCATCGCTCGCCCTCCTCTCCCGCGTAAGCGCGGCGGAAGGCGGCCCTGGCCCGCACCAGCAGCGCCTCGGTGGCGTGCACGGAGCGGTCAAGCAGCCCGGCCACCTCGGGTACCGGCAGCCCGTCGAGGTAGCGCAAGGTGAGCGCGGCCCGGTGATGGGCGCCCAGCCGGCCGAGCACCTCGCGGGCCCGGATCCGGTCGATCGCGGTGTCCCACGGGTCCTCAGCGGTCACCGCGGTGCCGTCGAGAAGCCGGAGCACCCGTTCCTCCCGCTCGGTTCGCCGCCAGTGGTCGGCCAGCTTGTGCCGGGCGACCCCGATCAGCCACGGAACCGAGGCCGCGGGCGCGCCCGGCTTGCGGGCAGCGTCCACCGCGGCCAGGAACGACTCGGCCGTCAGGTCCTCCGCCAGCGCGGCGTCGCCGCAGCGGGCCAGCAGGTAGCCGTAGACGTGCGGCAGCGCCGCCTCGTACAGCTCAAGCAGCCCGAGCGCCGGGTCGGGCCGCATCCGCGGGTCCGTCATACCCCTATCGTCGGCCGGGCGCCCCGAACTCCGACGGGCAGGCCCCGGACTTTTGCGGCCTCAGCGGAAGGGGTTGGTAACCCGGACTCCCGCGTAGTCCTGGCCGTCGCCAAGGTCCTCAGACAGGACTTCCGCGCATCCCATCACCCGGGACGCTTCAATAATCGCGGAATCCCAGTACGAGAGCCGGAACCGCTGGCGAGTATCAAGTGCCGCCATCACCACTGCCGACGTGATGTCCTGCACAGGGAAACGGCGGAATGACTCGATGAGCCGGACGGCCTGTTCGTGCGTGATGGGATCTCGTCGGCTGGCCCGCGTAGCTTGCACGTAAAACTCCTGCAGCACCTGAACGGACAGGGCCAGGTCGCGCTGGGCGAGGATCTCGTTGGCCCGCTTAGCCTTGTCTTGCTCGCCCGGATCGCGGGAGATCGCGTAGAGCAGGACGTTGGTGTCAACGAACTGCACGGTCGTGAACCTCGTCGCGGTCCAGCCGGTCAGCCGCGCGGAACTGACTGATCTCGGCCTGTACATCGTTCTGCAAGGCCTCAAGCCGGGCGAATTCGTTCATTCGCCCGGACAGGCGTTCAAGGTACGTCACGACCAGTGCGCTGAGCGAGGTGTCCCGCTGCGCGGCGGCAACCCGCGCATTGCGGTACACGTCGTCGGGTACTGAGACAGTAATATTCTTCACAGTTTCACAGTAACACAGATTCTGTGAAGCCGTATTCGCGGAACCGTGCCCGGGAACGCATTCCCGGGCACGGCGCTAGCGGCGCTTCAGAGCACGATGGGCAGCTTGTGGTAGCCGCGCAGCGTGCTGGTGTGGATGAGGTCCGCCCCGGCGTCATTGACGTCCCAGGTCGGGAAGCGCTTGAGGATCTCCTCCAGCGCGATCCGGCCCTCGAGCCGGGCCAGGGCCGCGCCGAAGCAGTAGTGCAGCCCGACCCCGAAGGTCACGTGGCGGTCGATCTTCCGGTGCACGTTGTAGGTGTCCGGGGCGTCGAACGCCCGCTCGTCGCGGTTGGCCGCCCCGGTCAGCAGGGCGACCGTGCTGCCCGCGGGGATGGTCTGCCCGTGCCGCTCGACCGGCTGGGTGGTGACCCGGATCTGGATCGGGGACGGCACCTCGTAGCGCAGTGTCTCCTCCACCGCGGCCGTGACCAGCGACCGGTCGGCCACCACGGCGGCCCGCTGGTCGGGGTGGTCGGCCAGCGTCTTGCCCATCCAGCCGATGAGCCGGGCGGTGGTCTCGTTGCCGGCCGAGTACAGCATGCCGACGTAGTTGAGGATCTCCGCGTCGGTCAGCCCGCGCTCCTCGCCGGTGGCCGGGTCGGTGAACCGGGCCTGGATCAGCGTGGTGAGGAAGTCATCGGCCGGGTGCTCCCGGCGGTAGGCGAGGAACTGGACGTACGGCAGCCCGATGGTGCCGATGGCCGACTCCTTCGGCATCTCGGCCGACTGCAGCCGGGCCGATTCCTCGATCTGGTCGCGCAGCTCGACCTGCGACTCCTCGGGGATGCCGACCAGCGCGCCGATCACCCGCATCGGCAGGTGCGCGCCGAAGTCGCCCACCAGGTCGAAGCCGCCGCTGCCGACCAGCGGGTCCAGGTACTCCGCGCACAGCTCGCGGATGCGCGGCTCTAGCGCCAGCACCTTGCGCGGGGTGACCGCGCGGCTCAGCAGCAGCCGGTGCACGTCGTGCTCGGGCGGGTCCTCGGCGATGAACAGCCCCGGCGGGACCGGGTGCTTGGTCTGCACCATCTCGAGCTGGATGCCCTTGGAGGAGGTGTAGGTCTTCCAGTCGGTCGACGCCTCTTCCACGTCCACGTACCTGGACAGCGCGTAGAAGTCGTAGCGGCCGTTGTAGTAGACCGGCGCCTCGTCCCGCATCCGCTTCCATACCGGGTACGGGTCGTCGTCGATGTCGAAGTCGTAGGGGTCGTAATAGATATCAGTGGTCGCGCTCACGCAGGTCTCCTTTTCCGCTTAGATCGGCTCAGAAAGAGCCTTGACCTGCAGGTACTCCTCGAACCCGAGCTGACCGGTCTCCCGGCCGATGCCGCTCTGCTTGTACCCGCCGAACGGGACGTTGTGCCCGTAGTAGATGCCGCCGTCCACGATCATGGTGCCCGCGCGGACCCGCCGCGCGAGCGCCTTGGACCGCTCGTGGTCACCGGAGAACACCGCCCCGGACAGGCCGAAGATGGTGTCGTTGGCGATCCGGATGGCGTCCTCGTCGTCGGTGAACTTCTGGATCACCAGCACCGGGCCGAAGATTTCACTCTTAACGAGTTCGGCGTCCTCCGGCAGGTCCGCGAACAGCGTCGGCTCGTAGTAGTAGCCGGTGGTCAGCTCCGGGGGCCGGCGCCCGCCAAGCAGCGGCTGGTGGCCGGCCTCCTTGGCCCGCTCGACCATGGCCTCCACCCGGTCACGGTGCTGCGCGCTGTTCAGCGGGCCCATGATGTTGCCCATCACGGTCGGGTCGCCGTACCCCATGTGGGACAGCTGCTGCCTGGCGATCTCCACCCCCTCGTCGAACCGGGAGGCGGGCAGCAGCAGCCGGCTGAGGGTGGCGCAGCCCTGGCCGCCGTGCAGGCAGACCATGAAGGTGGACATCATGATGCCGCGCTCGAAGTCGGCGTCCTCGAGCACGATGTTGGGCGACTTGCCGCCCAGCTCGAGGAAGCACTTCTTCACGGTGTCGGCGCCGAGCTTCATGATGCGGCGGCCGATCGCGGTCGACCCGGTGAAGCTGATCAGGTCCACCCGGGGGTCGGTGACCAGCTCCTCGCCCCGGCTGTTGGTGTTGCTGGTGATGACGTTGAAGATGCCGGCCGGGATGTCGGTGTGCTCGGCCACCACCTTGGCGATGACGGTGGCGCTCCACGGGGTGGTCGGCGCGGCCTTCAGCACGACCGCGTTGCCTGCCGCCAGGGCGGGCCCGACCTTGGCCAGGTTGACCTGGAGCGGCTGGTTCCACGGGGTGATCGCGCCGACTACGCCGAACGGCTCCCGCTCCACCCAGCGGTGGGAGGCGAAGCCGGCCAGGTCGCCGTTGCCGTAGTCCGCGCTGAACGCGTAGTTCTCGAGCAGGTCAGTCACCCAGCCGACGCCCTCGATCGGCCCGTCCACGGTGGAGTCGGTGAGCTGCACCGGGATGCCGACCTCGGCCGTGGTCAGTTCCTTGAGCTCGGCTGAGTACTTGGCCAGCCCTTCCTGGAGCTGGCGCAGGCAGTGCACCCGGAAGGCGACGTCGGTGCTCCACCGGGTCTGGTCGAAGGCGCGGCGGGCGGCGCCGATCGCCCGGTCGATGTCACCCGCCGACCCGTCGGCGGCGGGGCCGAGCGAGGTCTCGGTCGCCGGGTTGATGTTGTCGTAGGTGGCGCCGCCCTCAGCGTCGACCAGCTGGCCGTCGATGAAGAGCTTGCCAACGCTGACGGATGAAATACTCACCAGTTCCTCCTGATAATCCAGCTGCTAATCCAGCTGCGCGGGCCCGGCGTTCCGTAAAACACGGCGCACCGCGGCGACGTCCCACTCGGTTTCGCGCTTGACCGCCGACGAGGCGGGTGTCATGCAGCCGGGCATGGGGATGCTCCGGCCTGGCCGGACCTCGGCCTCGTAGCTGATTTCCTGGTCGCCGTCGCGCCAGGTCAGCCGGGTGTGCGGGCCGTCGGCGGCCCCGCTGCGGGCCAGGCCGAGCAGCCGCCAGCCAACCTGCCCGAGCACCGCCGCCTCCAGCGCCTGCACCTGCGGGCCGTCCAGCCCGGTGCAGCCGCGGTAGTGGCCGGCCACGGCGGCGAAGTCGCCGTCCTGGCGCAGCACCCGGGTGACCACGTCCTGGTCGGCGAAGCCCCAGGCGGTTCCCTGCGGCAGCACGATGAAGGTGGGCGCGAAGCGGTGCCCCCCGGTGTGGCTGGTGCGCCACAAGTTCACCCCGTCGAGTACGCCGGGCTGTGCTGGCTGACCCGCTTGCTGACCCGCTTGCTGGCCCGCTAGCCGCACCGCCAGGCTGGCGCCGAGGCGGCCGCAGCACGAGTCGCGGCTGCCGTGGGTGCACAGCAGCAGGTCGGTCCCTGGCGTCTCGAACGGCGATGGCGCCTCGTCGGCGGCCGCCGCGATCAGCGCCGCCACCGTGTCGGTGAGCGACTCGCCCGCGGCCGCCTCGAACCGGCGGTAGCCGGCGAAGCCGGCCGCGCCGGGCGGCTTGGCGTGCAGGATGACCCGCCGGCCCGGCGGCCGGGCGGCGCTGCCGTCGGCGGCGCTGCCGTCGGGGGCGCTGGCGGGCGCGATCGCCTGCAGCCGGTAGCGGTGCGGGCGCAGCAGCGGCCCGAGGGCGGCGCCTTCCGCCGTCTCGCCCGCGTCCCGCGGCCAGGGGAGCGGGATCTCGGCCAGGAGGTAGCCGGCCGGGCTGCCGATGGTGCCGACCGGCGACAGCGACGCGTCGCGCGCCCACTCGGCGCACCGCACCCTGGCGTCGGGGCCGTGCCCGGAGGTGAGCGCGGTCGAGGTGGTCAACGGCTCGGCTCCTGCGCCAGCACCTGGTCCTTGACCGACGGCCGGACGCCGGGGGCGGTCCGCCAGTCGACGATCCCCTCGTCACCCGGCAGGCCCATCGGCATCTGGTTGTCGTGCACCCAGGCCCAGTGGGCGTGGTTGAGCTCGTGCAGCGTGAAGCACGCGTTGAGCGCGTTGTAGAAGCCCATCTGGTCGACGCTCTGGTTGACCGACTCCTTGATCAGCAGCGCGGCCATGGTGGGCACCGCGGCGACCCGGCGGGCGAGCGCCAGCGCCGACTCCTGCAGCTCCTCAGCCGGGAAGACCTTGGACACCATGCCGATCTGGTACGCCTCCTGTGCGTCCATCGAGTCGCCGGTGAGCAGCAGCTCCTTGGCCTTGCGGGGGCCGAACTCCCAGGGGTGCGCGAAGTACTCCATGCCGCACATGCCGAGCCGGGTGCCGACCACGTCGGCGAACGTGGTGCCCTCGGCCGCGACGATCAGGTCGCACGCCCACATCAGCATCAGCCCGGCCGAGAACACCGGGCCGTGCACGGCGGCGATGGTGATCTTGCGCAGGTTCCGCCACCGCCGGGTGCTCTCGAAGAAGTGGTGCCACTCCTGCAGCATCATCTTCTCCGCGCCGCTCCGGGTCCCGCCGTTCACCCCGGCCGAGGGGTGCAGGCCGGGCCCCGGGGTCATGTCCGCCCGGCCCTGCCGCGAGCCGACGTCATGCCCGGAGGAGAACATCGTCCCGTGACCGCCGAGGATGATCACCCGGACGGCGTCGTCCTCCTCCGCCCGGGCGAACGCCTCACCCAGCTCGACCAGGAGCCCGCGGTTCTGGGCGTTGCGTGCTTCCGGCCGGTTGAGCATGACCCGCACGATCGCCCCGTCGTCGAGCGACTCGCAGGTGAGGTACCGGTATTCGGGATCGGTCATCGGAGCCCTTCAGCTAGATCCCCGATGCGCTGACGAGTCCGTTCCGGGCGGCGTCCCACTGTCTTCCCACCACCCTGGCGGCATTGCCAGGCATCCTTCGCGCAATATTTACACTAGGTCTAATTTCCTGTAGCTTCAAGCCCAGTGCCGAACGAACAGGAAGGTCAGGCCGATGAAGGTTCCTCTGACGGTGAGTGACTTCCTGGACCGGGCCGAGACGGTGTACCCGGACAGTCTGGCACTGGTGGACGAGCCGGGCGTCCCGGGCAGCCTCGGCCGGATGACCTACCGGGAGATGGCGGCGCGCGCCCGCGGCCTGGCCCTGGCGCTGGACGCGATGCAGGTACCGGGGGACGCCCGGGTGGCGATCGTGTCGCCCAACGCCAGCCGCTTCATGATCAGCTACTTCGGGGTGAGCGGCTACGGCCGGGTGCTCGTCCCGGTCAACTACCGGCTGCGGGCCGACGAGATCTCCTACATCGTCGAGCACTCGGGCACCAGCGTGCTGCTGGTGGACCCGGAGTACGACGAGGTGCTGTCCGGGGTGACCGCCAAGGAGCGCATCGTGCTCGACGGCGCCGACGACGCCGCCCTGTTCGCCCCGGCCGCCGCGGGCGCGCAGCCCCGCGGCTGGGTGCCCGACGAGGACGCCACCTGCACCATCAACTACACCTCGGGGACCACCGCGCGGCCCAAGGGCGTGCAGCTCACGCACCGCAGCTGCTGGCTCAACGCGGCCTCGTTCGGCTGGCACACCACCGTCACCGACCGCGACGTGCACCTGCACACCCTGCCGATGTTCCACGTCAACGGCTGGGGCATGCCCTACGCGGTGACCGGCATGGGCGGCACCCACGTGGTGATCAGGAAGATCGACGGCGAGGAGATCCTGCGCCGGGTGGAGGACGAGGGGGTGACGCTGATGTGCGGCGCCCCCGCGGTGGTCGCGTCGATCCTGGACGCCGCCGCCGCCCGCGTCGCCGCGGGCCAGCCGGTACCCGGCCGGGACCGGGTGCGCATCGTGGTGGCGGGCGCGCCGCCGCCCAGCGCCATCATCGCCCGGGTGGAGGAGCAGCTCGGCTGGGAGTTCATCCAGATCTACGGCCTGACCGAGGCCTCGCCGCTGCTGACGGTGAACCGCACCCGGGCCGACTGGGCCGGGCTCCCGGCCGGCGAGCGGGCCCGGCTGCTGTCCCAGGCGGGCGTGCCCGCCCTCGGCGTGCGGCTGCGGGTCGACGACCAGGGCGAGGTGCTCGCCCGCTCCAACCACGTGTTCGAGGGCTACTGGCAGCAGCCGGCCGAGACGGCGGCCGCGCTCGACGACGGCTGGTTCCACACCGGGGACGGCGGCCGCCTCGACGGGCCGCAGCTCAGCATCACCGACCGGAAGAAGGACGTGATCATCACCGGCGGTGAGAACGTCTCCTCGATCGAGGTGGAGGAGTGCCTCTACCAGCACCCGGCGGTGGCCGAGGCGGCGGTGATCGGCGTGCCCGACGAGAAGTGGGGCGAGACGGTCAAGGCCCTGGTGGTGCTGCGGCCCGGCTCGGCCGCCGAGCCGGCCGAGCTGATCGAGTTCTGCCGTAGCCGGATGACCCACTACAAGTGCCCGACCTCGGTCGAGCTGCGTGCGGTGCTGGAGCGGACGGCAACCGGCAAGCTGCAGAAGTTCAAGCTCCGCGCGCCCTACTGGGCGGGCCGCGAGCGGGGGGTTAACTAAGTGTCCACGGGCCTGGCAGGCGTCCGCGTCGTTGACTTCGGCCACTACATCGCGGGCCCGCTGGCCGCCCTGCTGCTGGCCGAGGCGGGCGCCGACGTGGTGCACGTCGACTCCCCGGCGGTGGCCCGCGCCCCCGGCGCGGCCGACGCCTACTTCAACCGGAGCAAGCGGCGGATCACCCTCGACCTGAAGTCACCGGGCGACCTGGCCGTCGCCCGCGAGCTGGCGGCCGGGGCCGACGTGCTCATCGAGAACTTCCGCCCGGGGGTCATGGAGCGGCTCGGCCTCGGTGCCCCGGCCCTGCGGGCGGCCAACGAGCGGCTGGTGTACTGCTCGCTGCCCGGCTTCGCGCCCGATGACGAGCGGGCCGGCGTCCCCGCCTGGGACGGGATCGTGCACGCGGCGGTGGCCGGCTACCGGCCGCTGAGCCAGCACTGGGACCCGTCGGGGCGCCAGCGCGCGACGGTCGAGGACCGGGACGCGCCGCTGTTCACCCCGATTACGACCGCGTCCAACTTCGGCGCGCTGATGGGCGCCGTCGCGGTGGTCATGGCGCTGATCGCCCGGCAGCAGTCCGGGCGCGGCCAGCTGATCCAGCTGCCGCTGGCGGAGGCGTTCATCGAGGCCTACAGCACCATGCTCGGCATGCGGGTGTACGAGAACCCGCTGATGGGCGACGGGCAGATGCTGAGCGACCTCACCTACAGCTGCGCCGACGGCGGGGCCATCGACCTGTCGCCCTACGCCAAGTTCGTCATCCGGCTGCTGGACGCGGCCGGGGTGGCCGCCGACTGGGAAGCCGCGGGCCTCATCGACGTCGCCGCCCGCACCTTCGCGCTTGACCGGCGCGACGAGATCATCGCCCGGTTCGTCGACCTGGTCCGCGGCCACCCGGTGGCCTGGTGGGACGAGGTGGCGACCAGGTCCGAGATGCCGGTCGCCCGGGTCCGGACGCCCGCCGAGTGGATGGCGACCAACCAGGCGGCCGAGTCCGGCGCCGCGATCACGCTGACCGACCCGCTGGCGGGCCGGATCGTGCTGCCGGGCGCCAGCATCGACCTGTTCGGTACGGTGCCGCCGCCGCGCCCGCGCCACCTGCCCGACCAGGACCGGGACGCGGTGCTCAGCGAGCTGGCGGCGGCCGGCCGCCCAGTGCCGCCGGCCGCCAGTGCCGGTCGGCCGGTGCCCGCCGGCCGGCCAGGGAAGCCGGCCGACCTGCCGCTGGCGGGCATCAAGGCACTCGACATCAGCCAGGCGGTAGCCGGGCCGACCGCCGCCCGGCTACTGGCCGACTACGGTGCTGACGTGATCAAGGTCGGGCCCACCGTGCCCGGCGTCACCGACGGGATCGTCGCCCAGCTCCACCGGGGCAAGCGGACACTGCTGGTCAACGGCGGCGACGAGGCCGGCCGGGAACTGACCGCCAGCCTGCTCGGCCAGGCCGACCTGCTGGTCACCAACTTCACCCTGAAGTCCCAGGCCAGGTACGGCTTTGACTACACGCGGGCGCGCGCGGTCAACCCCCGCATCGTGCACTGCTCGCTCACCGCCTTCGGCCAGGCCGGCCCCTGGGCGAACCGTCGCGGCTACGAGAACCAGTGCAACGCGGCCACCGGGATGAGCTGGCGCTACGGCTCCCGGTTCGGCTGGACGCTGTACCAGCCGACGCCGATCAACGATGCCAGCACCGGCATCCTCGGCACCTTCGCGACGGCCGTCGCCCTGTACGCGCGGGGCGAGGCCGGCCCTGATGCCCCCGGCCAGCGGGTGGCCACCTCCCTCGGCCAGGGGTCAACCCTGCACCAGGCCTCCTACCTGGCGGTCGAGGCGCAGGGCGAAACGCCCGACGAGAGCAGGACTGAGTACGGCCGCAGCGCGCTCTACCGGCTGTACCGGGCCGCCGACACCTGGTTCTTCCTGGCCGCGCGGGACGGGGACGTGCCGGCCCTGCTGGCCGCGACCGGGCTCGAACAGGCCGGGCTGGCCGTGGACTGGGCGGACCCCGGCGGCGCCCTGGCGGGCGAGCTGGCGGCCCGGTTCGCGGCCGAGCCTGCTGTCTACTGGTCAGCCGCCCTGGCCGGGGCGGACATCGCGGCGCAGCCGGTCGCCTCCATCGACGAAGCCATCCGCTACCTGGTCGACCGCGACCTGGTGTACTTCGAGCGCGGCCCGCGGGGGACCGACGAGGCCCGGCCCGGCATCGGCCAGTGGCTGTCTGACACCCCGCCGCGGGTCGGCGCCAGCCCGGGCCCGATCGGCTCCCAGGTGCTGGAGGTGCTGGCCGAGCTCGGCCTGACCGGCGACGCGGTGCGGCAGCTAGCCGAGGACAAGGTGATCTGCCTGCCCGACGACCTGCCCACCCTGGTCCGGCTGACCTGACCAGCCTCCGCCGGAACCCTGTCCGGTATCATCCGTGATACCATTGGGTGCATGGCGATGACCCTGAGGCTTGCCGACGATGAAACTGACGCTCTGCGCCGGCGTGCGGAACTGGAGCAGCGGTCCATGCAGGAAGTGGCCCGGCAGGCGATCCGCGAGTACGTGGAGAACCACAGCCGCACCGAGCTGCTGGACCGGGTCCTCGACGAGGAACTGCCCCGCTATGCCGAGGCGCTGGAGCGGCTCGGCCAGTGATTTACCTGACTCTCCCCGAGCTGCTTCACGTAGCGGAGCGGACGCTGGGAGCAGGCTACGCGGTGCGCGACTACGGGCTGCTGGAGGCCGCGCTGGCGCGGCCCCAGGCGACCGCGTTCGGCAAGGACGCCTACCCGGACCTGGACGCCAAGGCCGCGGCGCTGCTGCACTCCGTCGCCCGCAACCACGCGCTCGTCGACGGCAACAGGCGGCTCGCGCTCGCCGCGGTCATCGTGTTCTACGGCCTTAACGGCCGGCGGCTGACCCTGACCAACGACCAGGCCTACGACCTGGTGATCAGCGTCGCCGCCGGGCAGCTCGACGATGCCGACGCCATCGCGGCCATCCTCAGGAACGCCACCCAGCCCCGCAGGTAGGGCGACTGAGCGGAGCCGCCTCCAAGCCCCAGGCGGGCAGTCAGCCGGGGGTGCGGCGAGGCGTCGCGGACAGCGTCAGGGCTTCGTCCACGGTGGAGCTCAGCGGGATCCGGCGGTCCACTCCGGTCATCCACAGCAGCTTGCGGGGCTGCGGTTGCGAGCAGACCGCGTGCAGGGTGCCGCCGTGGCCGCCGACGCGGCGGGCCGCGCCGATCAGGACCCCGAGTCCGGTCGAGTCGATGAAGGTGACCCGGTCGAGGTCGATGATCAACGGCTGACCCTCATCGGCCAGCGAGAACAGGCGTTCTCGCAGATCCGCCACCGTGGTCAGGTCGATATCTCCGGTGACCTCCACGATCGAGGCCGCACGCTCCTGGCGAACCGTGATCGACAGTCCCTCACCCATAGGCATCCTCCCGCCGCGTTACCGCTCACCTCGGCAGCAGTTATCACGCCTGCGGCCACTGGGGATCCGGTTAAGTGCAGGCCCTACTGCCCGCTGCTGCGCCGGTCATGCGAGCTGGCACCATTGACTGCGTAACTTGGCGGCAGCGCGGGGCGCGCCGTGCACCTGGCAAGGAGGGACATGATGCTGACCAAGCGGGAGGCCGGCGAGGCGGTCCGGGCGGCCAAGGCCAGGCTGGGCGTGACCTGGGCCCAGCTGGCCGAGGCGGTGGGACGACCGGCCGCGTGGACGACATCGGCGCTGCTGGGCCAGCAGCCGATGACCGCCGCCCAGGCTGCGGCGGCCGGGTCGCTGCTCGATCTGGGCGAGGATGTCATCCAGGCCCTGCAGTTGCAGCCCACCCGGGGCGCGCTGGACTCGGCGGTGCCCGCCGACCCGACGATCTACCGGTTCTACGAGGTGCTCCAGGTCTACGGGCCGACGATCAAGGAGCTCATCCACGAGCAGTTCGGTGACGGCATCATGAGCGCGATCAACTTCCGGCTGGACGTCCGGCGCGAGCCAGATCCCGGCGGCGACCGGGTGATCGTAACGCTGGACGGCAAGTTCCTGCCCTACCAGTGGTGAAGACGTGGCTGGCGTGACTTAGAGGTTGCCGGGGAACGCGATCAGGTCGGGGGCGATGAGCGGTGTGCCGACGTCAAGCTGGATCTGGGCCTTGTCCATGAGCGGGATGTCGCGCGGGTTGCCCGGGTAGACCTTGCCGTCGTAGAAGGCGGTGACGTGCCCTTTCGCCGGGCCGGCCTGGTCAGTGCTGAGCGGCTGGCCCCACTCGTCGAAGAAGTCCCCGAGCGTGAAGCCCCGCTGGACCGGTGACTCGATGTGGATGACGCCGTCGGGGGCGTGCGTGTGCAGCCAGTAGAAGCACTTCCCGTCCTTGACGTACGGCTGCCCGGTCGAGTTCCTGGCCGCTACCGGGTCGATGATGCCGATCCCGGCGGGTACCTGGCGCTGCTTACCGCTGACGAACACCGTCAGGGCAGCGTGCCAGTGGAAGAGAAGGTGGAAGCCCGACTGGCAGCTGATGCCGTCCACCGCCTGGCCGGCGGCCATGGCCGCCCGGCCGGCCAGCGGCGTCGCGCTGGGCACGGGCACGCCCTCGTAGCCGCCGGGCCCAGGCGGCGGCGCGGGCTGCAGCGTGCCCAGCACGCTGGGGCTCAGCAGGCCACTCGGCGTTCCGGGGGCCGCGGACCCGCCGCCGGCGACCACGAGCGCTATCCCGGCCGCCGCGGCCGCCACCGCAACGCCGGCCCCGCCCCGCACAAGCCACCGCCGCTGTGACACGAGCACCTCCGCTGCCTGGCATGACCTTCCCAGCCAGTTAATCCCCCTCACTGGGGCCACGGCACCCGGCGTCACGCACACGTAAGAACCGGCCGGGTCACGCGATCGGCCCGTGATGTGACGAGCGCCACATTTCTCGCCGAAATATTTGGCTATGGCAAGCACTTGTCGTATACAAGTAATAGACAGGCGTGAGAGCAACCGGGATGGCGGGGATGACTGAAAACGACCGTGCGAAGACGGTGGCCGCGGCCGCGGACTCGTTCGCCGACCTGCAGCGCACGGTTCGCCGGGCCAAGGCCCGGCTGCTGGCCGCGGCCGGCGACGACATCGACTCGGCTGCCCAGGCGCTGCTGCACACGGTCGGCGCGCTAGGGCCGATGCGGGCCAGCACCCTGGCCGCCAGCGTGCAGTCGGACTTGTCCACCATCAGCCGGCAGGTTGCCACCCTGGTGGCCCGCGGGCTGCTCGCCCGGCAGGCCGACCAGCACGACGGCCGGGCCAGCCTGCTCGCCGTCACCAGCGCCGGCCAGGCCGCCATCGACCAGCACGAGCGGGGCAGGCTGGCGTTCTTCACCGGCGTGCTCGACGGCTGGGACGAAGCCGAGATGCGGCAGTTCACCCGGCAGCTGGAGCGGTTCACCGCCGCCTACGAGCAGAACCACACCGCCCTGATGAAGGAAAAGTACGCGCGCCGCCAGGCCGGCTCGCAGCCGGTGAAAGAAGGAACCGAATCATGACCGCCATGTCAGTCCGCCCGGCGCACGCAGACCAGGCAGACGGGGCGCTGTCGCACCGCCAGATCTTGACGATCCTGTCCGGCCTGGTGCTTGGCATGTTCCTGGCCGCGCTCGACCAGACGATCGTGTCCACCGCGATCAAGACAATCGGCAACGACCTGCACGACCTGACCGCGCAGGCCTGGGTCACCACCGCGTTCCTCATTACCTCGACGATCGCCGCGCCGCTGTTCGGCAAGCTGTCTGACATTTACGGCCGCAAGCGGCTGTTCATGCTCGCCATCGTGATCTTCGTGGCCGGCTCGGCGCTCTGCGGCCTGGCCACCTCGATGTACGAGCTCGCTGCCTTCCGCGCCTTCCAGGGCATCGGGGCGGGCGGCATCATGCCGCTGGCGCTGGCCGTCATCGGCGACATCATCCCGCCCCGCGAGCGCGCCCGGTACCAGGGCTACATGATCGCGGTGTTCGCCAGCGCCTCGGTGCTCGGCCCGGTGCTCGGCGGCGTGTTCTCCGGGCTGGACTCCTTCCTCGGCGTGGCCGGCTGGCGCTGGATCTTCTACATCAACGTGCCGATCGCGATCGCCGCCCTGATCGTGGTGGCACGGGTGCTCAAGCTGGACGAGTCCCGCCGCGCACGGCGGCGGATCGACTGGCTCGGCTCGGCCCTGCTGGCGGTCGGCCTGGTGCCGCTGCTGGTGGTGGCGGAGCAGGGACAGTCCTGGGGCTGGTCCTCGATCGCCTCGCTGAGCTGCTACTTCCTCGGTGCCGCGGGCCTGGCCGCGTTCGTCTGGGTCCAGCACCGGATGGGCGATGACGCGGTGCTGCCGCTGCGCCTGTTCCGCAACTCCACCTTCTCGGTCGCCTCGGCCCAGATGACCATCATCGGCATGGCCATGTTCGGCGGCCTGGCCGTGGTCCCGCTCTACCTGCAGATCGTCAAGGGCTCCACGCCGACCGCGGCCGGCCTGCTGCTGCTGCCGCTGGTGCTCGGGCTGATGGGGTCCTCCCTCGTCTCCGGCCGGATCATCTCCCGCACCGGCCGGTACAAGATCTTCCCGGTCATCGGCTCGTTCCTGATGCTGGGCGGGATGAGCCTGATGGTGACCGTCGGCGCCGACACGCCGCTGTGGCACACCGACCTGTTCATGGCCCTGTTCGGCATCGGGCTCGGCCTCAACATGCAGAGCCTGATGCTGGGCATGCAGAACGCGGTGCCGGCCGGCGACATGGGCGTCGCCTCGGCCGCCTCGACGTTCTTCCGCTCGGTCGGCGGCACGATCGGCACCGCGATCTTCCTGTCCATCCTGTTCTCCCAGGCCGGCAGCAAGATCAGCGGCGCCTACGCCGCCGCCGCGACCAACCCGGCCTACCTGGCCGCCGCCAAGGCCAACCCTGGCCAGGTCGCGTCGCTGCGGCAGGGCCTGAGCGGCGGCCTGGAGGACACCTCGTTCCTCAACGGGCTGGCCAAGCCGCTGGTGCACCCGTTCTTCACCGGCTTCTCGGCGGCCGGGGACGTGGTGTTCGCGGCCACCGCGATCTTGCTGGTGGCGTCGGTGGTGCTGTCGCTGTGCCTCAAGGAGGTTCCGCTGCGGATGGTGTCCGGCAACCAGGCCCGGGCCGAGGCGGCCCTCGCCATGCACTGACGGCAGGCATCAGCTAGCCGCTGACTGCGCCCAGCCGGGACCGCTCCCGGCTGGGCGCAGTGCGTTTTAGTAACGAAGTGACGACAGAGCGTGTTGAACCCATCTCCTGGCTGCCGACCCGTGAATACTCTCCGTGAATGATCATTACGAGGAGTCGCACCCGCGCGTGGGCGCTGCTGGCCGGACTGGCGGCGGTTCTGCTGCTCGCGGCCTGTAGCAGTAGCAGTAGCAGTTCCGGTTCCTCGACGGCCGCCCGGGCTAGTTCCCCGGCGGCTTCCGCGGCGGCCAGTGGCAGCGCCGACACGATCATCATCAAGAACTTCGCGTTCTCGCCGGCCAGCCTCACGGTTGCTCCCGGCGCGGTGGTGACGGTCCGCAACGAGGACTCGGTGACGCACACGCTGACCGACAAGTCGGACAAAAAGCTGTTCGATACCGGCGACATAGCAGCGAACCAATCCGAGTCGTTCAAGGCTCCGAAGAGCGCTGGAAGCTACCCGTACATCTGCACGATCCACCAGTACATGAGCGGCACCCTCATCGTCCGCTAGCGCCGTCGTACTGGGGATCCGGGGAACAGGAGAACACGTGGAATTCGACGAGACCGCCCTGGGCGGCCTGATCGAGGAATCGCAAGATACCCATGCCGACGCGCTGCGCGCGGCCCGGGAACCGCTGCGGGACATGGTCGACCTCGGCCAGCAGGCGCGGGCCGGGGGCGCCGTTGACCCGGAGGAGAACCGCGCCTTTGCCCGCGCGAACAGCGGTCGCCTGGCCGGCCGCGCCCGGCGCGCGGGCGGGCTGCTGGCGGGGGCCGGCATCGTCACCGCCCTGGCCGAGTTCATCGGCCGCCCGGCCTTCGCCGCTTCGGGCACCGACGTCCAGGTGCTGCAGACCGCCTCCTCGATCGAGGTGCTGGCGGTCAGCACCTACAAGACCGCGCTGGGGCTGCCCTACATCGGCGGCAGCACGGCCAACCCGGTCATCAAGGCGTTCGCGACCACCACCATGAAGCAGCATTCCGAGCACCTGGCGGCCTTCCAGGCGGCCACCACCGCGCTCGGCGGGACCAAGCAGGCCAAGCCCGACCCGGCCTTCGTGCCGGTCGTCGACAAGGCGGTGGCCGCGATCACCAAGGCGAACGCCGCCAACGGGGCGCTGCTGGTGGTGGGCCTGGCGCTGGAGCTGGAGAACATCGCGGCGGAAACCTACGTCAACAACATGAGCCTGCTGTCCGATGCGAACGCGAAGAAGCTGACCGCGAGCGTCATGGGCGTCGAGGCGCAGCACGTCGCCATCCTGTACGCGGTGCAGGCGCTGCTGAAGGCGGGGGACGGGGCGGACATCACGCTGCCGCCGCCCGCGGCGAAGCTGCCGGCCGCGGCCGGCTCCGTCGGCTTCCCGAACGCCTTCTACCCGACCAGCAAGGCCGCCCCGGCCACCCAGGGAGCAACGTCATGAGCGCCAGCGAACCCATGCACCTGTCCGAGGCCGAGCTCCGGGCGATGAACGCCGACCTGGACGCGATGCACCACGACCTTGCCCTGCCCGCGCTGAAGTCGAGCCTGACCGAGTGGGCCGAGGACATCCAGGCGCGCGGTGCCGACGCTCCCGACGAGGACACCCCGGCCCAGCGGGCTTTCTTCGCCCGGCGCCGGTTCCTGGCCGTGGGCGGTGGCATCGCCGGCGCGGCGGTGCTCGCCGCCTGCAGCAGCTCCTCGTCGACCACGGCCTCCCCGGCCGCGTCCACCACGTCGGGCGGCGCAACCGCCTCGGGGGCGGCGATGAGCGGCGGCGAGGGGCAGCAGCTCACCGGCGACCTGCGGGTGGTGGCGATGGCGGCCAGCCTGGAGAACTCCGGTGTCGCCACCTACGCGGCCGGCATCAAGGCGGCGACGGCGGGCAAGCTCGGCACGGTGCCGCCGGCCGTGGTCACCTTCGCCCAGACCGCGATGAGCCAGCACGAGGACCACCAGAAGGCCTGGAACGCGGTGCTCACCGCGGCCGGCAAGAAGCCGGTCACCGCGGTCGACCCGGTGATCCAGCCGACCATCAACACCGCCTTCGCCAAGGTCACCAACGTCACCGGGCTGGCCAAGCTGGCGCTGCTGGTGGAGGACACCGCCGGCCAGACCTACCAGAACGGCCTGTCGGTGATCAAGAGCACGGCCGGAATCAAGACCGCGGCCTCCATCCAGCCGGTGGAGTTCCAGCACGCCGCCATCTTGAACTTCCTGCTCGGCAACTACCCGGTGCCGGCCGCCTTCACCGGGGTCAGCATGGCCCGCCCGCCCAGCGACTACCAGGTGTGATTCAGGCCGTCCGGTGGCGGCGGCAGCGCCGCCACCGGACGGCTCAGGCCGGGTCAGCGGCTGGCTCGGGCTGGGTAGGCAGCGGCGGCAGCGCGTAGAGGCCGCCGGCGTCCAGCTTCCCGGCGTCGGCCAGCACCGCGTCCTGCTGTGCCTGGGCCGCGACGGCGACCTGCTTGGCCAGCTCGGACGCCAGCCCGCCGAGCTGCCGCACGCCGGTGGCGTCGATCAGCACCCGGCTGACGGCGAAGATGGCGACGCCCGCTACCCGCTGCCGCTGCCCGGCGGGGGACAGGGCCGCGCCGACCCGCGCCGCCTCGAACGGGTCCGCCCCGGGCGCGGTGAACCGGTCGCGTTCCCCGATGACCCACTGGTGGAAGCTGGTCACCGCCCCCTGCAAGGGCAGCCGCTGCACGTCATCGGCGGTCAGCCCGAAGCCCTCGCCGGGTGCGAAGCAGCGCCCGTAGGCCGCCACCGCCGCCGACCACAGCGCGAGCGGCACCACCTCGTCCCGGTCCTCCTCGGGCCGGGACAGCTCCGCCAGCAGCCGCTGGCAGCAGTCCATCACGAACTGCAGGTCCTGGATCACCGCCGCCTGGCCGGCCAGCACCCGCGCCGACGGGATGTCAAGGGCAACGGTCCGCCCGGGGAGAGTGCCTGATGTGCCGTTGTCATCGCCCACAGCCCGATCGTGGCACGGCCGCGGCCCGCCGCTGTCTCAGCTAGCGACAGCACCGGCTGGCGCTCAGTCCTGGCGCGGCTCGCCGATCGCGCCGCTGTGCAGCAGCTCGTCGATCGCCGCGGCGTCCAGCCCGGTCTTCTCGAGGATGGCCCGGGTGTTGGCGCCGCACGGCGGCGGCGGGAACGTCTGCGCGGCGGGCCGTTCACCAGTCCCGGCGTCCTTGATCCGGACCGGGGTGCGCGGCACCAGCACGTCGCCGACCTGCTGGAGCAGGTTCCGCGCGGTCACCTGGGGATCGTCCCGCAGCTCGGGGCCGCGGTTAACCTGGACCACGCTGGCGCCGGCCGGCCCCAGTGACGCCACCCAGTCCTCGGCCCGCCGGGTGCGGAACACGTCCGCGAGCTGGGCCGCCACCGCGCCGGGGTCGGCCCACTGACGCAGCGTGCCAGCCAGCTCGGGCAGGCCGAGCCCCTGGCACAGGGCGGCCCAGGTGCGGGGCTCGGCCGCGGTGACCGCGACCCAGGTACCGTCGGCGCACTCGTACAGCTGCCGGTCGGGGCCGGACGGTATGCCCCGGGGCGGGCCGCTGAGTATCCCGTCGGATGACGAGAGCAGCCAGGTCGCGGACTCGGACAGGCTGATGTCAAGCTGGCAGCCGGCCCCGGTCCGGTCCCGCTCGCGCAGCGCGGCCAGGATGCCGACGCTGGCCATCATCGCGCCGACCGGGATCGGCAAGATCAGCTGCGGGTTCCAGGGCAGCTCCGGGTTGACCGCTGACAGCAGCCCCGAGTGCGCGGCGAACGACAGGTCGTGCCCGGACCACTGGGCGTAGGGGCCGTCCTGGCCGTACCCGGTGACCGAGCACCAGATCAGCCCGGGGAACTCGGCCGCCGCCTGCTGGTAGCCGAAGCCGCGCTCGTCCATCGCGCCCGGCCGCTCGTTCTCGACCAGCACGTCGGCGTGCGCCACCAGGCGCCGCAGCACCTCGTAGCCGCGCGGGTGGCGCAGGTCGACCGCGACCGAGTACTTGCCGCGGTTCAGCCCGATCGGCCCGTCGAACGGCCGCCCCTTGGGCGACTCGACCCTGATCACGGTGGCGCCCAGGTCAGCCAGCAGGACGGTGCAGAACGCGCCGGGCGGCAGCCTGGTCAGGTCGAGCACGACCAGGCCGGCCAGCGGCAGTGCACTCGGCGGCGGGCTACTCAGCGGCGGTGCGGTATCGGTCAACGCGTCTCCCGAGTCATCATTGATTCCGGCCGTGATCCAAAGCTAGCCGTCGATGAAGTCCTTCAGGTTGTCGCGCATGATCTTGCGCACGATGCCGTCGTCGAGTCCCTTGAGCTGCGAGACGTACTGCATCGGGTCGGGGATCCCCTCCGAGTGGGGGAAGTCCGAGCCGAACATCAGGCAGTCCACCCCGAGGGTCTCGATCGCCCGCTCCACGTTCTCCTCCGGGAACGGCGCGATGATGCAGCGCTCCTTGAACACCCGCGAGGGACGCCCGGGCAGCGTGCCCCACTTGGGCCGGCGGCCAAGCATCATCGCGTGGTCGAGCTTGCGCAGCAGGTAGGTGAGCCAGATGGTGCCGAACTCGGCGATGAGCACGCGGATGTTGGGGAACCGGCCGAACAGGTTGTGGTAGAACATCGCGGTCACGGTGTCCATGATCGGCCGGTCGCCCCAGTACGCCACCCACTGGAAGCCGTTGAACTCGGAGTACCGCGCGTCCGGGTTCTCGCTCCACTCCCCGCCCATCCGGGCGTAGGAGCCGCCCAGGTGCACCGCCACCCGGGTCCCGGTCTCGTTGACCAGTGACCAGAACGGGTCGAAGTACGGGTCGAACGGTGAGCGGTTGTTCCAGGCCGGCCCGGGCTGCAGGTCGACGAACTTAGCCCCCCGATCGAGGCTGCGCCGCAGCTCGGCCACCGCCTGGTCCACGTCGAGCAGCGGGATCGGCACCGGGATGAGGATGCGGCCCTGGTGGGCGAAGCCCCAGTCCTCGAACAGCCAGTCGTTGTAGGCCCGGTTGACCGCGTAGCCGGCCTCGACGTCACCCCGCTTGAAGGCGCTCTCCCAGCCAACCCCGACCGGGTGCAGGATCGCCACCTCGACGCCCTGGATGTCCATCAGCGACAGCCGGGGGTCCTTCTTCTCGAACGCCGGGCGCATCTCGTTGTACCGCTCGACCAGTTGCTCGCGCGACAGCCGGTCCAGGTCCTTCATCGGGTTGAGCTTGTTCAGCATCGCGCCCGGGATCGGGATGTTGCCGTCCATCTCCGGCAGATCGGCCGCGTCGACCCCGCCGTGGCCCCCTTCTGGCTGGGTGTGCACGCCCAGGGTGCGCCGGTCGTGGTCCTCGTCCTCTTCGTGCTCCTCGTCGAACATCCGCGGCTCGCCCGGCAGCCACGCCCGGTCGACCATCGCCGGGTCAAGGTAGCGGGTGACCGCGTCGTCCGGCGCGTACAGGTGGTTGTCGCCGTCGTAGATGCCGTAGGGCAGCGTCTGCTCAAGCTCCGCGCCGTAGATGCCGCGCGTTCCGAGCTTCGGCGTTTCGGTCACCGGGTCCTCCTGAAGTCATGGCGTCCTGCGCCACCGTAATTCTTTTAACTTAGTACAAATCAGTTGTACGGAGTCTAACTTTAACGGCGCGCCCTGGCCAGCCCCAGCCGCTCGGCCGGCCGCCTTGACAAGCGGCCTGGTCAAGTTAGTCTGAGTGCAAAATATAGCCTGATGTTGCTTCCCGAGGAGGCTCGCCGCAGTGCCGTCAGCACAGCGCGGCCGGCCTGGGAGCGGACTTGCCTGACGGAAGGGCGTAGCAGCCGATATGCACCAGCCACTCACCGGCATCAAGATGGTCGAGGTCGCGCAGTTCACCTTCACGCCCGCGGCGGGCGGGGTGCTGACTGAATGGGGCGCCGAGGTCATCAAGGTCGAGCACTCGGAGATGGGCGATGCCCAGCGGGGCATGCGCAGCCAGCCGAAGTCCGACACCTGGCAGCCGGTGATGGACCACCCGAACCGCGGCAAGAAGAGCATCGGGCTGAAGCTTGAGCACCCGGACGCGTACGAGGTGCTGCTCGAGCTGTGCAAGGACGCGGACGTGTTCCTGACCAACTTCCTGCCCGCGGCCCGCCGCCGGCTCAAGCTTGAGGTCGAGGACATCAGGAAGGCGAACCCGGACATCATCTACGTCCGCGGCAGCGCGCACGGCCAGCGCGGCCCGTGGGCGGAGCGCGGCGGCTTCGACGGCTCGTCGTACTGGTGCCGGATGGGCAGCGCCTGGGGGGTGACCCCGCGCGACAGCGACCGGCTGATCTCCATGCCGGCCGGCGCCTACGGCGACTCGATGGGCGGCATGACCATCGCCGGCGGGATCGCCGCCGCCCTGCTCGGCCGGGCCCGCACCGGCCAGCCGTCGGTGGTGGACGTGTCGCTGATGAGCGTCGGCGGCTGGGCGTTCGCACTCGACGTGGGCAACGCCGACCTGCTCGGACCGGACAAGCCGCCGGTCCGCATCAACGACCTGATGGCCCAGATGAGCAACCCGGTGGTCAACAACTACAAGACGTCGGACGACCGCTGGATCAACCTGACGATCATGCAGGGGTTCCGCTACTTCCCCGACTTCTGCCGTCACGTGGGGCTTGAGCGGCTCATCGACGACGAGCGGTTCAACTCGGCCGACAAGCTGGCGGCTAACGGCCCCGAGCTCGGCAAGATCATCGCCGAGACGTTCCGGGCCCGGCCGTACGCCTACTGGGTGGACAAGCTGCAGACGCTTGAGGGCCAGTGGGCCCCGGTTCAGGGCCCGCTCGAGATCCTGGAGGACCCGCAGATGGTCGCCAACGGCTACATCGCCAGCGTGGCCGACGTCGCCGGGAACCCGCACCGCCTGGTGACCAACCCGGTCCAGTTCGACGAGACGCCGCCGGACACCAGGCGCGGCCCGCTGTTCGCCGAGCACACCGACGAGCTGCTGCGCCAGCTCGGCCGGACCGAGGACCAGATCATCCAGATGAAGATCGACGGCGCCTGCACCTGACCCGTCCCGCCCAGCGGCCGCCTGCCTGGTGCCGCCGGCGATGTCCGGTTACGGTATCCATCTAGGTCGATATTCACCGCTATCGGTGTATATTTAGCCTTGGTGTAAAAATTTCAGCGCGGCAAGGAGGCCCTCGTGGACAAGAACGAGATGATCCTGGTAAGCGTCGACGATCACGTGATCGAGCCGCCGGACATGTTCCAGCGCCACCTGCCGCGGAAGTACGCCGACGACGCGCCCCGGGTGGTCACCGAGGGCACCGTCAACCAGTGGATGTACCGGGGCAAGCCGCCGGCCTGGTCGGCCTCAACGCGGTGGTGGGCTGGCCGCCGCTGGAGTGGAACAGCGAGCCGTCCGGGTTCGCCGAGATGCGGCCGGGCGCCTACGACATCCACTCCCGGGTGCGCGACATGGACCGCAACGGCATCCTCGCCTCCATGTGCTTCCCGACGTTCGCGGGCTTCAGCGGCGGCCACCTGATCCAGTTCAGGGACGAGCTCACCACCGAGGTGATCCGGGCCTACAACGACTGGCACATCGACGAGTGGTGCGCCACCTACCCCGGCCGGTTCATCCCGCTGTCGATCGCGCCCATCTACGACCAGGACGCGGCGGTCAGGGAGATCCGCCGGGTGGCGGCCAAGGGCGCCCGCGGCATCGCCATGCCGGAGATGCCGCACATCGACGGCCTGCCCAGCTATCACGACGAGGACTACTGGGGCCCGATCTGGACCGCCATGTCCGAGACCGGCCTGGCCATGGTGCTGCACATCGGCATGGGCTTTCGCTCGCTGACGATGGCCCCCGGCGCCCCGCGCGACCACACGATGATCCTCGCCTGCCAGATCTCCGCCCTCGCGGCCCAGGACCTGCTGTGGGGCCCGGCCTACCGCAACTACCCGGACCTGAAGTTCTCCTACGCCGAGGGCGGCATCGGCTGGGTGCCGTTCTACCTGGACCGCTGCGACCGCCACTACACCAACCAGCGCTGGCTGCGCCGCGACTTCGGCGGCAAGCTGCCCAGCCAGGTGTTCCTTGAGCAGTCGCTGGCCTGCTTCGTCACCGACCCGCACGCGGTCAAGTCGCGCCACGAGGTCGGGATGGACATCATCGCCTGGGAGTGCGACTACCCGCACTCCGACTCCATCTGGCCGGACGCCCCCGAGTGGCTGGAGAAGGAGTTCGGCCAGGCCGGCTGCACCAAGGCCGAGATCGACAAGATGACCTGGCAGAACGCGGCCCGCTTCTACCACTGGGACCCGTTCGCCGAAATCCCGCGAGGAGCGGGCCAACGTCGGCGCCCTCCGCGCCCTGGCCGCCGACGTCGACACCACCGTCCGCAGCCGCAGCGAGTGGGCCGAGCTCTACCGCCAGTCCCACGCTACCGCCTAGGGCCCACGTCACCGCCTAGGGCTGGCCCGGCTTCAGCTCCACCCACAGCCCCTCCGCGTCGGCGCACAGCCGCTCGCCGTCGTATATCTCGCCGGCGATGAACCGCTTGCGCCCCTCATGACTCACCAGGCGGGCCGACACCGCCAGGTCCCGGTCAACCGGGGTGACCGACCGGAAGTTGACGTGCAGGTAAGCGGTACGGGCACGTGTCCGTCCGGCCGAGGTGCCCACCTGGCCGAGCACCTCGTCGAAGATGAGCGAGACCGCGCCCCCGTGGACGGCGCCGTTGCTGCCGAGGAAGTAGCGGCCGAACCGCACCGTGCCCCGCATGACCGTCCCGTCCGACTCGCTGACCTCCAGCCGGGGCGACATCACCTGGCCGCGGCCGGGCAGGTCCGACCGGCGGCCGAACGGGCGCTTGTCCTCGGCCACCTGGCTGGACTCGAGCTCGGGAAACCAGCGGTGCAGCGACGACTCGATGCCCCGGATGGCCGCCGCCGAGGGGCGGGCGACGGCCATCCGGTCGAGGAATCCCCGCAGGGACTCGATCATCCGCCCGTATTCGTCCAAGCTGGTCCGGCCCTGGTCAGCGGGAGGTGTCGGTCATCAGGAAGTTCAGCACGGCGGCACCCGGCTCCCAGGAGCCGCCCGCCGACGCGCCGATGTGGCCCTCGTCCACCAGCAGGCTGACCCCGCTGATGCCGCTGGCGGCGGCGCTGTTCAGGAACAGCATCGCGTTGGCCATCTGCTCGGGCACCAGCGGGTCCGAGCCGACCGCCTGCCGGTAGTCAGCGCCGAAGCCGTTGAGCCAGCCGCTGGAGCGGGCCAGCGGGGTGTCGGTCGGCCCGGGGCAGATCGAGTTGATCCTGATGCCCTTGGCCCGCAGCGGGTAGGCCTGCCGGGCCACGTAGGCGTTCATCGCCTGCTTGCTGAAGATGTACCCGTTGGTGCCCTCGTGCTCGGCGACCCACTTGTCGGCCGCCTCGTAGTCGGGCGTGGCCAGGAACTCGACCAGCCGGGGGAGGTGGTTCTGCCAGCCCAGGCCGGCCACCGAGGAGATCAGGCAGACGGCCGCGCCCCGGCCGAGCGTCCCGTCGGCCACCAGCCGCTCGATGAGGTGCCGGTGGGCGATGAAGTTGATCCGCATCGTCCCGGGCCCCTCGGAGATCCCGGCCGCCGAGAAGAGCGCGTCCACCGGCCCGCCCACCTGGTCCAGGGCCGCGTTGAGGGCGGCGACGTCCTGCAGGTCGACGGTGATCGTCTTGGCGGCCGGGTAGTCCACCGCGGCGCGGTCAAGCACCACGACCTCGGCCCCGAGCGCGGCCGCGCCCTGGGCCGCCGCCGCGCCCATCCCGGTCGCGCCGCCGACCACCAGTACGCGCTTGCCCTCGTAGCCGAAATCCTTGATGTCGGTCATGTCGCTCCTGTCAACGCTGAGCCCGGGACTAGAAACCGGAGACTAATTGTACTACGTCTAATTATTCCGGGTCAGTCCTGGTCGATGAAGTTCTTCAGGTTGTCGCGCATGATCTTGCGGACGGTGGTCTCGTCCAGGCCCTTGAGCTGCGAGACGTACTGCATCGGGTCGGGGATGCCCTCCGAGTGGGGGAAGTCCGAGCCGAACATCAGGCAGTCGGTGCCCAGCGTCTCGATCGCGTTGCCGATGTTCTCCTCCGGGAACGGGGCCACGATGCAGCGCTCCTTGAACACCCGCGACGGCCGCCCGGCCAGCGTGCCCCACTTCGCGCGACGGCCCAGCATCATCGCGTGGTCGAGCTTGCGCAGCAGGTAGGACAGCCAGATGGTGCCGAACTCGGCGATCAGCACCTTGATGTTCGGGAACCGGCCGAGCAGGTTGTGGTAGAACATCGCGGTCACGGTGTCCATGATCGGCCGGTCGCCCCAGTAGGAGACCCACTGGAAGCCGTCGAACTGCGAGTAGCGGGCGTTGGGGTCCTCGCTCCACTCGCCGCCCATCCGGGCGTAGGAGCCGCCCAGGTGCACCGCCACCCGGGTGCGGGTCTCGTTGACCAGTGACCAGAACGGGTCGAAGTACGGGTCGAACGGTGAGCGGTTGTTCCAGGCCGGCCCGGGCTGCAGGTCGACGAACTTGGCGCCGCGCTCCAGGCTGCGCTTCAGCTCGCTGACCGCGTGGTCGACGTCGAGCAGCGGGATCGGCACCGGGATGAGGATGCGGCTCTCGTGGGCGAAGCCCCAGTCCTCGAACAGCCAGTCGTTGTAGGCCCGGTTGACCGCGTAGCCGGCCTCGACGTCGCCCCGCTTGAAGGCGCTCTCCCAGCCGGTGCCGACCGGGTGCAGGATCGCGACGTCGACGCCCTGGATGTCCATCAGCGACAGCCGGGGGTCCTTCTTCTCGAACGCCGGGCGCATCTCGTTGTACCGCTCGACCAGCTGCTCGCGGTCGAGCTGGTCCAGCCCCTTCATCGGGTTGAGCTTGTTCAGCATCGCGCCCGGGATCGGGATGTTGCCCTCCATGCCGGACAGGCCGGACAGGTCGACCCCGCCGTGGCCGCCCTCGGGGGCGCTGTGCACGCCCAGCGTGCGGGCCTTCTGGTCCTGCTCCTCGGTCTCGTGCTCTTCCTCGTCGAACATCCGCGGCTCGCCTGGCAGCCACGCCCGCTCGACCATCGCCGGGTCCAGGTAGCGGGTCACCGCGTCGTCCGGTGCGTACAGGTGGTTGTCGCCGTCGTAAATGCCGTACGACAGGGTCTGCTCAAGCTCCGCGCCGTAGATACCGCGCGTTCCGAGCTTCGGCGTTTCGGTCACCAGGTCCTCCCGAGGTCATGGCGCCGCGCGCCAACCCGTATTTATACTTAGTCTAAACTATCGTCAGCGTCGATCTCCACCCCTGCCTGCCAGCGAACCCCCATTACCGTTCTCACCAGCGAGGATGAGCATCGTGAAGATAAGCCTGCTGCTCGACATGGCGGCCGACGGCTTCGCCGACCGGGTGGTCGTCGGCCGCAAGTCGACCGGACTCACGGCCGGCCGGGTCCGCGAGCTGAGCGGCGGCGGTGCCCGGCTGATCCGCGCGGCGGGGGCCGACTCGGTGGTGTACCTGGGCGTCAACGGCCCCGCGTTCCCGGTCGCGCTGTTCGCCGCCGCCGCGGCGGGGGTCCCGCTGGTCCCGCTCAGCTACCGGCTCGGCCCGGACCAGCTCGGCTCGCTGCTGGCCAACCACCCGCGCGCGCTCGGCCTGGCGGGCCCGGCCGAAGCGGGGGCGCTGCGCGCGGCCGGCCTGCCCGCCTTCACCTTCGACCAGTTCCTGCTGGCGGCAGGCGAGCAGGCGGACGCGGGGGCAGCGATGAGCCCCGGACTGGCGGAAGACGAGCCCCAGGCCCCCGCGGTGCTCATCTACACCAGCGGCACCACCTCTGCCCCCAAGGGGGTGCTGGTCAAGCACGCCAACCTGCTCGCCTACGTGTTCGGCACGGTCGAGTTCGCCAGCGCCACCGAGTCGGAGGCAGCGCTGGTCAGCGTGCCGCCGTACCACATCGCGGCGGTCGCCAACGCGGTCACCAACCTCTACGCCGGGCGCCGCACGGTGGTGCTCGAGCAGTTCACCCCGGCCGAGTGGCTCGACCTGGTGCGGGCCGAGGAGATCAGCAACGCGCTGGTGGTGCCGACCATGCTGGCGCGGGTCATCGACGAGGCAGACCGGGCGGCTGAGACCCGCGGGGCGGACGACCCCGGGCTGCCGTCGCTGCGCACCCTCGCCTACGGCGGCGCCCCGATGCCCGCGGCGGTGATCGAGCGGGCGCTGCGCCGCTGGCCGGAGGTGGGCTTCGTCAACGCCTACGGGCTCACCGAGACCAGCTCGACGATTGCCGTGCTCGGCCCCGACGACCACCGCGCGGCCCTGGCCAGCGCCGATCCGGCGGTCCGGGCCCGGCTGGGATCGGCCGGCCGCCCGGTTCCCGGGCTAGAGCTAGAAATACGGGACGACAGAACGGGGGCGTTGCTGCCGCCGGGCCAGGCCGGCCGGATCTGGGTGCGCGGCGAGCAGGTGTCCGGCGAGTACGCGGGCACCGGGCCGGCTGTCGACGCGGCGGGCTGGTTCGACACCCGCGACGAGGGCTACCTCGACCCCGACGGCTACCTGTTCGTCGGCGGTCGGGCCGACGACACCATCATCCGCGGCGCGGAGAACATCGCCCCCGCGGAGATCGAGGACGTGCTGCTGGCGCACCCGGCGGTGGCCGACGCGGTGGTGGTGGGGGTGCCCGACGACGAGTGGGGGCAGCGGATCGAGGCGGCGGTGGTGCTGCGGGCCGCGGTCGAGCCGGGCCAGTTGCGCGAGCACGTCCGCGGCCGCCTGCGCGGCTCGCGGACGCCGGACCGCATCGAGGTCTGGGCCGACATCCCGCGGACGGAGACCGGCAAGCTCATCCGCCGTCAGGCGCTGCAGCGCCTGACGGCGCCCGACCGGGCCCGCGCCGACCGGGCTACTGCAGGCTGATCGCCCGCTTGGGGCAGTTGCGGACCGCTTCCTCGACCTTGCCGCGCAACGACTCGTCCGGCTCCTCCTGCAGGATGTCCAGGTTGTCGTCGTCCAGCAGCTTGAACACCTCGGGGGCGGCCAGCACGCACAGGGCATTGCTCTCGCACAGGTTCCAGTCCACGACAACGCGCACGCTGCGTCACCCTTCATCAAGTAAGCGCTGGTCACGGGCCAGCGAAGCCGAGCCTGGGCGCCGTCCCCGCGGGCCGCCGCCACGTAAGGCAGGTGCAGTCTCACACAGAGACGCGCGCCACAATTACGATTGGGCTCTATTTAGGCATAGTATAAACTGGCTAAGTACTGGGGTGCCAACCCATCGCCAGCGTCGGACCGTCTGGGATTTTCGGTGCCCGCACTTCCGTTGGCGATGACAGGCAAGGAGCGTGGATCTTGGCGACGCAGGTAACGCAGGCAGCGGATGGTGCCAGCCCGCCGGGTAGCTCGGGGGCGATGGTGCCGCGGCGCCGGGCCGGGCTGACCCAGGAGCGTTCCCGCGATACCCGGCGACGGCTGGTGCGGACCGCGATGCGGCTGTGGACCGAGCGGGGCTTCGAGACCGGCATCGAGGACACCACGGTCGACGAGATCGTCCAGGCGGCCGGGGTGACCAAGGGCACCTTCTACTTCCACTTCGCGCACAAGGAGGAGATCCTCCTCGAGCTCGGGTACCAGACCGCCTCGCTGCTGGCCGAGGAGGCGATGCGCTGCGTGGCGGCCGGCCGGAGTGTCGACGAGTCGCTCCGCCGGGTGACCAACGCGCTGGTCGCCAGCGTGAAGGCGGCCCCCCCGGCGGCGGTCGGCCGGGCCATCTCCGAGTTCCTGCGGCCGCGCCGGCCCGGGGACGAGCTGCCGAAGTTCTCCCCGTCGTTCGCCGAGGCGCTGGAGATCGTGTTCACCCGGGCCCAGGATGAGGGCGAGGTCACCGACAAGGTTGACCCGACCGAGATGGCGCAGATCATCGAGGCGCTGTACCTGGACTCGCTGCAGGAGTGGTCGCAGAACCGGCTCAAGCACCTCAACCCGGCCCTGCAGCGGCGCACCTCGATCGTGCTGGCAGGCCTGCGTCCAGGCAGTGCTTTCTAGGAACAGTGCTTTCTAAAGCGCCACCTGGACCACGTCGTCGGTGATGCGCACCGGGAAGATCATCAGGTCCTGGTCGAAGTTGTCCTCGTTGGACGGGCGCACGCACTCGCCCGAGCGGACGTCGTACCGGCTGGCGTGCATCGGGCAGGTGATGAAGCAGCCCTCGTCCAGCTTGCGCCCGCCCAGCTTGGTTCCCTGGTGCGGGCACAGGTTCTGGAAGGCGTAGTACTCGCCGTCCACGTTGGCGACCGCCACCGGGAACCCGTCGACCTCCACCGACACGGTCATGCCGGGGTCAAGGAAGTCCGTCGGGATCGCGTCGAAGTACTCAGCAGCCACTTACCTCTCCTGATGGTGAATGAGTTAACAAAAGCGGGCCGGGCTAGTAGCTGCGGACCCGGATGACGTCGAGCTTCTGGCCGCGCGGCCGGGTGACGATGAACAGGTGGACCTCGGCCACGTGGTCGACGTGCTGCCCGCCGTGCTTGCCGATGATCCGCTGCACGGTGCCCTCCGCCTGCAGCCGCGGCCAGACGACCGACGAGATCTCATGGTTGAGGTCCCAGTCGAGTGGTCCGCCGCCCTCGCCCAGGGCCACCCCCTGGATGATGGTGCTGGTGCGGATGTCTTCCTTGTCGTACTCGATGTTGAGCGACCGGCCCAGCTCCTCCAGCCCCGCCTTGGTCACCGCGTACATCGACTGGTACGGGAAGACCTCGAGGGTGACCTCGGACGAGGTGTTGATGATCTCGCCGCCGCCCGCCGCCCGCAGCAGCGGGATGGCCGCCCGGCTGGTGTAGATCGGGCCGAGCAGGTTGGTGCCGACCTGGGCGGTGATCTCGTGGTCGGTCAGCGACTCGATCGCGCACGGCCGCTGGATCCCGGCGTTGTTGACCAGGATGTCGAGCTTGCCGAACTGCGCCGCGATCAGGCCGAAGGCGGCCCGCACGCTGTCCGGGTCGCTCACGTCGGTGGGGATGCCGGTCACGTTCGCCCCGAGCGCCTCGGTCAGCGCCTTGAGCCGCACCTCGCCCCGCGCGAGCAGCACCACCGACGCGCCCTCGGCCGCGAACAGCTTCGCCACCGCCAGGCCGGACCCGCTGGTCGCGCCGGTGATCGCGGCGATCTTGCCCGCCAGCCGCCCGCTGCCCGCGGCCGCGTCCCGCTCGCCGGGGCTGGCGGAGCCGGTGATGGTGACGCCCTCGCTCACCCCGCCGGTGCCGACCACCGGCGGCGGCACCAGGGCCGGCTTTCCGTTTTCGACACTGTCGGTGCTCATCCCGCGATCACTCCGATCCCGGCCGCCTCGTTGCGGCGCCGCCACTCGTGCTTCGACATCCGGGTGGTGTCGATGTGCTTGGCCGCCGCCCGGGCGCGCAGCGCCCCGACGGTGGCGTCTTCCTGCTTGATCTGGGTGAACGGGTCGAAGCCGAAGAACCGGCACGCGTTCTGCCAGGTGATCTTGTGCACCTCGTCGTCGGGCACCGAAGCGGCGGTCAGCTCGCCCCAGACCACCTCGGGCGACTCCGGCCAGGTGGTGTCGGTGTGCGGGTAGTCGCACTCCCAGGCGATGATGTCGATGCCGATCTCGTGCCGCATCTTGAGGCCGATCGGGTCGCTGATGAAGCAGCCGAGCACGTGCTCGCGGAACACCTCCGAGGGCAGCTTGCCGCCGAAGTCGTTGGGCATCCACTTCTGGTTCTGCACGTGCCGGTCGACCCGCTCCAGGTAGAACGGCATCCAGCCGATCCCCGCCTCGGAGAACGCCACCTTCAGGGTGGGGAACTTCTTGAAGATGTGGCTGAACAGCAGGTCCTGCGCGACCAGCACCATCACCTGGGTCGGGACCACGATCGAGTGGTCGGCCGGCGCCTCCGGCGGCAGCTGGATCAGGCTCATCCCGCCCCCGATGTGCAGGCAGAGCACGGTGCCCTCGTCCACGCAGGCCTGCAGCATCGGGTCCCAGTAGCCGGACAGCAGGCTGGGGTAGCCCTGGGCGTGCGGCGCCTCGAGGAAGCTGATCGCCTTGCAGCCCTTCCGCGCCAGCCGCCGCACCTCGTCCGCGGCCAGGTCGGCGCCCCACATCGGCACCATGCCGAGCGGGATCAGCCGGCCGTTGGAGCCCGCGCACCACTCGTCGACGTGCCAGTCGTTGTAGGCCTGGAGCATGGTCAGCGAAAGCTGCTTGTCCGGCGCCTCGGCGAACGTCCGCGCGTTGTACCCGGCCATGCTGGGGAAGCACATGGAGGCGAGCACCCCGTTGGCGTCCATGTCGTCCAGCCGGGCCTGCAGGTCGAAGCAGCCGGGGCGCAGCTCGCTGTAGGTGCCGGGGTCACGGCCCCATTCCTCGGCCGGCCAGCCGACGGTGGCCGCCATGCCGAACGGGGTGGAGGTAGCCTCGCCCTGGAAGACCCACTGGTCGATGCCCGCGGGCGTGCGGACGACCTTCGGTGCCACGTCCCTGAGCCGGGCCGGCACGTGCTGTTCATACATGGTCGGCGGCTCAATCGAGTGATCATCGATGCTGACGAGGATCATGTCGTCCATCTGCATGCCCGGCGGCCCCTTTCAGTCCGGCGACTATGCCGATATTTCAACTGAGTCTAACTAAGTGAGCCGCTGGTGCGCTAGTCCGACTTTTCCGCTGGCGTCCGCCGGCCGGAGGGGCCGGGCCCGGGTGCCCGCCGGGCCGCGGCCCCGGGCATAATCTATACTGAGTCTAAATTCAGTACGGGCCGGATGCCGGGAAGGCAAGGTTGCCAGTATGACCGATCAACTCATCCCGCCGTCCCACCGTGACCTGCTCGCGCCGCCCGCGCCGGTCACCTTCGCCACCCTCGGCCCGACCGGCTACCCGCAGCTCACCGCGATCTGGGCGGTGCTCGAGGGGGACCTCATCATCACCTCGCTGGCGGGGATCAGGCAGAAGCTGAAGAACCTCACCGCGCACCCTAAGGCGACGGTGTTCGCGGTCGACCCGGCCAACCCGTTCCGCACCCTGGAGGTGCGCGGCGACATCACCATCGCGCCCGACCCCGGCCTGGAGACCCTGCAGAAGGTGCTGGCCGCCTACGGCACCGACCTGGCCTCGTTCCAGGCGCCGCTGGAGGGACGGGTCGCGGTCACCCTGCAGCCGACCCGCGTCGTCGCCCTGGGGTAGTAGGGTTACCAGCCGGCAGTTACCAGCCCGGTAAGTTACCAGCCCAGCAGGGGAGGCCGCCCGGTGACCGTCACCCCCGCCGCCGAGCTGGACGCGGCCGACCCGCTGGCCCGGTTCCGTGCCCGGTTCGTGGCCGCGGACGACCCGTCCGTGGCCGCCTACCTGGACGGTAACTCCCTGGGCCGCCCGCTGACGGTGACCGGGCCGCGGCTGGCCGCCTTCGTGGACGGCGCCTGGGGCCGCCGGCTGATCAGGAGCTGGGACGAGGCGTGGCTGGCGGAGCCGCTCACCGTGGGGGACCGGCTGGCGGAGGTGGTCCTTGGCGCCGCCCCCGGCCAGGTGACCGTGGCCGACTCGACCTCGGTGCTGCTCTACAAGCTGGTCAGGGCGGCCGTCGGCGCCCGGCCGGGCCGGGACGAGATCGTCATCGAGCGGTCCAACTTCCCGACCGACCGGTTCATCGTGGACGGCATCGCGGCCGAGTGCGGCCTGTCGGTCCGCCCGCTGGGCGGGCCGCACCAGGCCGGCCCGGGCGGCCCGGGGGTGCGGGCGGCCGACGTGGCGGCGGCGGTCAGCGAGCGCACCGCCCTGGTGGTGCTCAGCCACGTGGACTACCGCTCGGGCTTCCTGGCCGACCTGGCGGCCGTCACCGCCGCCGCCCACCAGGCGGGCGCGCTGATCCTGTGGGACCTGTGCCACTCGGCCGGCGCGGTCGAGATCGGGCTCGACGCCTGCGCCGTCGACCTGGCAGTCGGCTGCACCTACAAGTACCTGAACGGCGGCCCCGGCTCGCCCGCCTACTGCTACGTGGCCGCCCGGCTGCAGGAGGAACTGACCCAGCCGGTCTGGGGCTGGATGGGCGCGGCCGACCCGTTCGCGATGGGCCCCGCCTACCGGCCGGCCACCGGGATACGCAAGTTCATCTCCGGCACCCCGCCGGTGCTGGCGATGCAGCCGCTCAAGGACATGCTTGAGCTGATCGCCGAGGCGGGCGTGGGCGCCATCAGGCGCAAGTCGGTGGCGCTGACCGAGCAGGCGGTCGCGCTCACCGACGAGCGGCTCGCCCCCCTCGGCGCCGTCCTGGCCAGCCCGCGCGACCCAGCCGAGCGCGGCTCGCACGTCACCGTCGACCACCCCCGCTTCGCCGCCGTCACCGAGTCGCTGTGGCGGCAGGGCGTCATCCCCGACTTCCGCCCGCCCAGCGGCCTCCGCATCGGCCTGTCCCCGCTCAGCACCAGCTTCGCCGAGCTGGACCGCGGCATCGCCGCCATCGCCACCGAACTCCGCCCCCACTAGCTCCGCCCCCACTAGCCCCGCCCCCACTAGCCCCGCCCCCACTAGCCCCGCCCACCAGCCCCACCCCCGCCCCCACCCACCTCCCGCCCCCACCCACCTCCCGCGCCCGCCGGCATCACCACCCCCGGCGACCCGCTGCGCGTTTCAGTCATTGTGGTAATAACGGGGCGCGATGGCGCCCCGTTATTACCACAATGATTTCTCAGCCTGCACAGATGTGACTGGATGGGTGACAGTGACCCCGTTCAGGCGGGCACCGTGTGCGCAGTGAACCGGTACGTCTTGGTGGCGGTCTTAACGATGATCGAGGAGTAGGCGTGGCCGGTGCTGCCGTTGCTGCCGAACGCGGTCAGGCCGGTGACGGTCACTGTGGCGGTCTGCTCGAGTGAGCCGCTGAGCTGCACGAAGCCGGTCGCGGTGGCCTGCTGGCCGCCCCAGCCGGTCCAGGTAAGCCCGCCGGCCAGCTGCGACCCGTCCGCGGTGAGCTTGATCTCGGCCGGCTGCACCTTCATGTCCGTCCCGGTCCCGCTGTCGGTGCACCCGCCCAGCGGGTTGGTGCACACGGTCACCGCGGTCCCGCTGCCCGCGGCCCCGGTCCCCGTGGTGCCGCCGCCGGCGGTGGCACTGGACGAGCCGCCAAGGAACGCCGGCGGCTTGGGCGAGGGACTGAGCGCCAGCGAGATCGCCACCCCGGCCCCGGCCGCGACCGCCAGGCCGAGCACGGACGGCAGCAGCCAGCGGGGGCCGCGCCGCCAGGCCGGCACCCTGAGCTCGGTCTCCGGCGCGGGCCGGCCGCCCCTGGCCGCCTCGGTCGCCAGGGCGGGTCCGGCCGCCTGGGTGGCGCCGGCTCCCCTGGGGGCTCCGGCTCCCCGCTCCGGGGCAGGTGCGGCCGGGGTGGCCGGGGTGGCCGGGGGCGGGGGCAGCACCGGGGTGTACTCGCTCGACTCGAGCAGCGCCGACACCCGGTCGGGCCAGAACTTCCCCGGGGTGACCTGCGGGTAAGCGGACGCGCTGGCGGCCACGTCGTCCATCAGCTGGCCGACGGCCGGCCGGGCGGCGGGGTCCTTGGCCAGGCAGGCGCTGATCAGCGGGCGCAGCGCGGCCGGGACCTGGCTGAGGTCGGGCTCGCCGTTCACCACCCGGTAGGCGACCGCGAACATCTCGCCGCCGCTGCCGAACGGCGGCCCGCCGGTGGCGGCGAAGGCGAGCACGCTGCCGAGCGAGAACACGTCGCTTGACGGGCCGACCGGCTTGCCCTCGGCCTGCTCGGGCGACATGTAGGCGGGGGTGCCGATCGTCATCCTGGTGGCGGTGACCACGGTGCCGTCGGTCGTCCGGGAGATGCCGAAGTCGATGACCCGCGGCCCGTCGGCGGCGATGAGGATGTTGCCCGGCTTCAGGTCCCGGTGGATGAGCCCGTGGGAGTGGATCGCCTGCAGTGCCTCGGCCAGCCCGCCCGCCAGCCGCCAGACCGCGTCCTCGGGCAGCGGACCGGACCGGCTGATCAGGTCCGACAGCGACGGCCCGGACACGAAGGTGGTGGCCAGCCAGGGCGGGCTGTCGTCGGGCCCGGCGCCGACCACGGCGGCGGTGTAGGCGTCGCTGACCGCCTGCGCGGCCGCGACCTCACGCCGGAAGCGCTGCATGAACTCCGGGTCGCGGGCCAGGTCGGGGTGCACGACCTTGACCGCGACCGGCCGGCCGCCGGGCGAGTAGCCGAGGTAAACCCGTCCCATGCCGCCCGCGCCCAGCCGTGCCTGCAGGCGGAACCCGCCGACCTGCCGCGGATCATAATCCGCCAATGGCTCCACGATTGCGACCATACCGGCCGCTGCCTGGCGGCGGCGATAACTTGACGCACCGTGCTCCCCAGGAAACGCCCTGCCGGCTATTGCGGCGTGCATTAAAGAATTCACCCGGTCGTTTCATAACGTCTCGAAAACGGTTGAACCGTCACCCGGCCGCGCTGCGTACCACCGGGCATGAAGATCCCGACGCCGGTCATCACGCTGATCGTCGGCCTCGCCCTGGCCGTTTCGCTGCTTGTCTCCAGCATGACGGCGGTGTCCGCCAAGAAGGCGGCGCTGGCCGCCGCGTCCGCCAGCGCGGCCGCGGCCGCCCCGGCCACCACCCAGCCGGCCGCCAGCGGGTCATCCGCCGCCACCGCCGCCAGCGCCACCCAGTCGGCGGCGGCCGCCCCGGCGCCGAGTTCGTCGGCCGGGTTCGTGATCCCGCCGCACGCCAACTACGTGGGCAAGGTGCAGGGCAACCTCGGCTCGGTGGCGATCGTGGTGCACGACACCTTCGCGGTCGCCTACTTCTGCAACGGCAGCACCCAGGAGGCATGGCTCAACGGCACGCCGCACGACGGGAAGCTGTCGATGACGGGCAAGGGCGGCGCCCGGCTGACCGCCGACTACGCGCTGGGCCACGCGCGCGGCACGGTGGTCGTCGACGGCATCAGCCACGTGTTCTCCATCATCGCCGTGCACAAGCCGTCCGGCCTGTTCCAGTCGATCGCGGTGGTGCGCGGCGCCACCGTCAAGGCCGGCTGGATCGTGCTGGCCGACGGCAGCCAGGTCGGCTCGCTGAACCCGAACGTGAACGCGGCCAGCCAGGTCTCGCAGGCAGCGCCGAAGCTCAACCTGTCCACGCTGACCGCCGACGACGGCGGCGTCACCATCGTCGCCACGCCGATCGACGGCGAGACCGGCAGCGGGTTCTGACGGACCCGGAGAAAGGAACCGCAATGGCTGCAGAGTATGGCGAGCCCGCGCCGACCAGGATGGATCCGGTCCAGCCCGACCAGTCCGCCCGGCTGCTGGTCGTGCCGGCGCTGGCCGGCTGCCTGGTGGCGCTGACACTCGGGCTCTACGGCCGGCTGCACTCACCGACCGGGGTGGCGGTCGACGTCATCGGGTTCTCGAGCCCGGCCACGGTCAAGGCGTGGCTGGCCACCGTCGCGGTCCTGTTCGCGGTCGTCCAGGTGGTGTCCTCGCTGGTCATGTACGGCAAGGTGCCGCGGGTGAGCGCGCCCTCGTGGATCGGCGGGCTGCACCGCTGGTCGGGCCGTATCGCCTTCATCTTCACGGTGCCGGTGGTGGTGCACTGCCTGTACGCACTCGGTTTCCAGACCTTCAGCGCCCGGGTGCTGGTGCACTCGGTCGGCCGGCTGCCTGTTCTTCGGCGTCTTCACCGTCAAGATGCTGGCGCTGACCAAGCGCGGCCTGCCGGGCTGGGTGCTGCCCGTGTTCGGCGGCCTCGCCTTCGCGCTGCTGGTGCTGATCTGGTTCACCTCGGCCTTCTGGTTCTTCTCCTTCTTTGGATTCCGGCGATAATTGAGGCGATAATCGAGACGATGAGCGACATGCGGGACAGCAACCAGGCAGTATCACCAGGCCACCAGCAGAGCCAGGCAGTATCACCGAGCCGCCGGGCACTGCTAGCCGGGGCGGGCGTAGCGGGCGTGGCGGCACTGGCCGGCTGCACCACCTACGACGCCAACAACGGCGGGATAACCGGCCCGCCCCCGTCCAGCGCCGCCCCGAGTAGCCAGTCCGCGGCCGGCACGCCCGCGGGCACCGCCTCGGCCGGCGCTGGCGGCGCGCCCGCCAGCAGCGCCGCCCCGGCCAACGCGCTGCTCACCACGGCCGAGGTCCCGGTCGGCGGCGGCAAGATCATCACCGGCAAGAACGTCGTGGTCACGCAGCCGCAGGCGGACTCGTTCAAGGCGTTCACGGCCGTCTGCACGCACCTCGGCTGCATCGTGAGCACGGTCTCGGGCGGGACCATCAACTGCCCGTGCCACGGCAGCCGGTTCAGCATCAAGGACGGCTCGGTCGTCAACGGGCCGGCCACCAGCCCGCTCGCCCCGGTCGCCATCAGCGTCGACGGGACCTCAATCGTCCAGGGCTGATCCCGTTAAGGGCCGCAGTCCGCGTTCCTCGAGCACCACCTCGAGCACCCGCAGCGCGTAGTACACCCGGGACTTGACCGTGCCGACCGGGATGCCGAGGGCCGCCGCGGCCGCGGCCGGCGGTCTGGTCGCGCAGGATCGTCTCGTGCAGCACCTGCCGGTGCGAGGAGGTCAGCTCGCGCATCGCGTCGGCCACCGCCACCCGCAGCACGGTGTCGGCCGTGTCGTCGTCCACCGGCAGGTCGGGGCGGGTGCCCTCGCCGCTCTCGGCCGGCCGGGCCCGGCGGCGGCGGTGCTCGTCGATCACGATGCGCCGCGCCACCGCGGTCAGCCAGGGCATCAGTGACGGCACCGAGTGGTCGAGGCGGGCGGCCTCGCGCCAGGCGCGGACCATCGTCTCCTGCACGATGTCCTCCGCCTGCTGCCGGTCGCCGCCGGTCAGCCGCAGCACGAAAGACATCAGCGGCGCCCGGTAGGCCCGGTAGAGCGCCGTGATGGAAGCGGCATCGTCCTCACCGCCGGAGATCCCCGTCAGGCCCGAGTGGGAATCCCCGCCCCCAAGACTCACAGGGCTATTTAATAACGCGCACCAGGCCAGCCGGCAACCTTACCGGCCTGTAAAGCATTAATAGTAATAGAAGCAATAATAAACAGCATCACGCTAACTAGACCGTATTGCGAACTGGCTGATTGATTGTTTCGGCCCGAAGCAGGTGCCCGGAAGCCAGCCTCAGTCGAGGATCTCGCAGATGCTCGCCCCGCTGGTGAGGGTGGCGCCCGCCTCGGCCGCCAGGCCGGTCACGGTGCCCGCCTTGTGCGCGTTGACCGGCTGCTCCATCTTCATCGCCTCGAGCACCAGGATCAGCTCGCCCGCGGCGACCTGCTGGCCCTCGGTGACGGCGACCTTGATGACGGTGCCCTGCATCGGCGCGGTGAGCGCGTTGCCGGAGACGGCAGCCGCGCCGCCGCCCTTGCGCTGCCGCCGTGGCTGTGTGCCCCCCGCGCCGCCGGCCGCGGGCGCGCCCGCCGGAGCGACGGCCAGTGCCGCGGGCAGGGTGACCTCGAGCCGCTTGCCGTCCACCTCGACCACGATCGTCTGCCGGGAGCCGGCCTCGTCCTCGCCGCCCGCGCCGTCGGCCGTGTACGGGGCGATCTCGTTGTTGAACTCGGTCTCGATCCACCGGGTGTGCACGGTGAACGGGCCGTCGCTGCCGTGCGTCTCGGGGGAGAAGGCAGGGTCGGCCACGACCGCGCGGTGGAACGGCAGGGCGGTGGCGAGCCCGCTGACCTCGAACTCGGCCAGGGCCCTGGCCGCCCGCTGCAGCGCCTGGCCGCGGCTGGCGCCGGTGACGATGAGCTTGGCCAGCAGCGAGTCCCAGGCCGGGCCGATGACCGACCCCGCCTTCACCCCGGAGTCCATCCGGACACCGGGCCCGGACGGCGGCTGCCAGCCGGTGACGGTGCCGGGGCCGGGCAGGAAGCCGCGCCCGGGGTCCTCGGCGTTGATCCGGAACTCGAACGAGTGGCCCCGCTGCGGCGGGTCGTCGTAGCCGAGCGCCTCGCCCTCGGCGATCCGGAACATCTCGCGCACCAGGTCGATGCCGGTCACTTCCTCGGTGACCGGGTGCTCGACCTGGAGCCGGGTGTTGACCTCGAGGAACGAGATGGTGCCGTCCTGGCCGACGAGGAACTCGCAGGTGCCGGCGCCGACGTAGCCGGCCTCGCGCAGGATCGCCTTGGACGAGGAGCGCAGCAGCGCGTCCTGCTCGGGGCTGAGGTAGGGCGCGGGCGCCTCCTCGACCAGCTTCTGGTGGCGGCGCTGGAGCGAGCAGTCCCGGGTGGAGACGACGACGACGCTGCCGTGCCGGTCGGCCAGGCACTGGGTTTCCACGTGCCGCGGCCGGTCCAGGTAGCGCTCGACGAAGCACTCGCCGCGGCCGAAGGCGCCGACCGCCTCGCGGACGGCCGACTCGTACAGCTCGGGGATCTCCTCCAGGGTGCGGGCGACCTTGAGGCCGCGGCCGCCGCCGCCGAAGGCCGCCTTGATCGCCACCGGCAGCCCGTGCTCCTCGGCGAACGCGACCACCTCGGCCGCGCCGGCCACCGGGTCGGCGGTGCCGGCCACCAGCGGCGCGCCCGCCCGCTGGGCGATCTTCCTGGCCGCGACCTTGTCGCCGAGGTCGCGGATGGCGGCCGGCGGCGGCCCGATCCAGGTCAGCCCGGCGTCGAGGACCGCCTGGGCGAACTCGGCGTTCTCGGACAGGAACCCGTAGCCGGGGTGCACCGCGTCGGCGCCCGACTTGGCGGCGGCGTCCAGGATCTTGCCGATGTCCAGGTAGCTGGCGGCGGGGGTGTCGCCGCCGAGCGCGAACGCCTCGTCGGCCGCCTGCACGTGCGGCGCGTCCCGGTCGGGGTCGGCGTAGACCGCGACGCTGCCGATCCCGGCGTCCCGGCAGGCCCGGGCGACGCGGACGGCGATCTCACCGCGGTTGGCGATGAGTACCTTGGCGATGGTCATTTCTTCTCCAAGCGGTCAGCGCGGCAGGGCGGAGGCACGCCAGCCCCCGGGCCGGGGACGAGGGAATTCAGTCCGAACGGATGCGTGCTCGGCCCACCAGGAACGGCGCGCGGCCCCGGTCGCGGGGCCTGTCGCGGTACTGCCGCCGGCCGCCTGGGCCGCCAGCAGTACCGCCACCACCGCGGCCAGCTCGGCTGGCGTGGGCGTGCCGCGCACCACGGTGATCACCGGGGCCGGCCTGTCGTCCAGGGCGGTCATAGCGGGATGTTGCCGTGCTTCTTGGGCGGGAGGGTCTCCCGCTTGGTCCGCAGGGAGATCAGCGCCCTGGTGACGGCGGCGCGGGTCTCGGCCGGGCGGATGACGGCGTCGACGTAGCCGCGCTCGGCGGCGGCGTAGGGGTTGGCGAGGGTGTCCTCGTACTCCTGGGTCCGCAGCGCGCGTAGTTCCTCGGGGTTCTCCGCTGCGGCGAGGTCGCGGCGGTAGAGGATGTTGACGGCGCCCTGGGCGCCCATGACGGCGATCTGCCCGGTGGGCCAGGCGAGGTTGATGTCGCCGCCGAGGTGCTTGGAGCCCATGACGTCGTAGGCGCCGCCGTAGGCCTTGCGGGTGATGACGGTGACCTTGGGGACGGTGGCCTCGGCGTAGGCGTACAGGAGCTTGGCGCCGCGGCGGATGATGCCGGCCCATTCCTGCCCGGTGCCGGGCAGGAACCCGGGCACGTCCACGAACGTCAGCACCGGGACGCTGAAGGCGTCGCAGGTGCGGACGAAGCGGGCGGCCTTCTCGCTGGCGTCGATGTCGAGGCAGCCGGCCAGGTGCATCGGCTGGTTGGCGACCACCCCGACCGGCATCCCGGCGACGCGGCCGAACCCGGTCACGATGTTGCGCGCGAAGCCCTCGCTGACCTCGGTGAACTCCCCGTCGTCGAGGACCGTCCCGATCACCGTGTGGATGTCGTAGGGCTGGTTGGGTGAGTCCGGGATCAGGGTGTCAAGCGCCTCGTCGCCCGCATTGACCTCGTAGTCGGGGACCACCGGCAGGGCGGGGGGCTCCTCCATGTTGTTCGACGGCAGGTAGGACAGCAGGAGCTTGGCGTACTCGATGCAGTCTTCCTCGTCGGCGGCCTGGTAGTGGGCCACGCCGGAGCGGGTGGCGTGGGTGTGGGCGCCGCCCAGCTCCTCCATGGTGACGTCCTCGCCGGTGACGGTCTTGATCACGTCGGGCCCGGTGATGAACATGTGGCTGGTGCCCTCGACCATCAGGGTGAAGTCGGTCACCGCCGGTGAGTACACCGCCCCGCCGGCGGCGGGCCCCATGATCAGCGATATCTGCGGGATGACGCCGGAAGACCGCACGTTGCGGAAGAAGATCTCCGCGAACAGTCCCAGCGCGACGACGCCTTCCTGGATCCGGGCGCCGCCCCCGTCGTTGATCCCGACAACGGGGCAGCCCACCTTCATGGCGTGGTCCATCACCTTGACGATCTTCTCGCCGTAGACCTCGCCCAGGGACCCGCCGAACACGGTGAAGTCGTGGGAGTAGACCGCGACCGGCCGCCCGTCCACCGTGCCGGTCCCGGTGACGACCCCGTCCCCGTAGGGGCGGTTCTTCTGGATGCCGAAGTCATGGGCCCGGTGGCGGGCCAGCTCGTCGAACTCCACGAACGAGCCCTCGTCAAGCAGCAGCGCGATCCGCTCGCGGGCGGTGAGCTTGCCCTTGGCGTGCTGCTTCTCGATCGCCGCGGCCGACCCCGCGTGCACCGCCGCGTACCGCCGCCGTTCCAGGTCCGCGATCTTCCCCGCGGTGGTGTGCAGGTCAAGCGGCTCGTCGGCCGGGTGTGCCTCGGCGGTCACAGGGTGGCCCCTTCCGGAACGCGGAGGATAAGTGCGTCGCCCTGCCCGCCGCCGCCGCACAGCGCGGCCGCGCCGGTGCCGCCGCCGCGGCGGCGCAGCTCCAGGGCGAGGGTGAGGGCGAGGCGGGCGCCGCTCATCCCGATCGGGTGGCCGAGGGCGATGGCGCCGCCGTTGACGTTCACCCGGTCGGGCGACACCCCGAGGTCGCGGATGGACGCCAGGGCGACGGCGGCGAAGGCCTCGTTGATCTCGATGAGGTCCAGGTCGCTGAGGGTGGCGCGGCCATCCCGGCGCAGCGCGTCCTTGATCGCGTTGGCCGGCTGGAACAGCAGCGACGGGTCAGGGCCGGCCACCGTGCCGTAGCCGCCGATCTCGGCCAGCACCGGCAGCCCGAGCTCGGCCGCCCGCTCCTTGCTGGTCACCACGACCGCGGCCGCGCCGTCGGATAGCTGGGAGGCCGACCCGGCGGTGATGTTGCCGTTCTCGGCGAAGGCGGGCTTCAGCCCGGCCAGCTTGTCGGCGGTGGTGCCGGGCCGCACTCCCTCGTCGTCGGTGACCGTTACCGAGCCCTTGCGGCCGGCGATGGTGACCGGGACGATCTCCTCCGCCAGCAGCCCGTCCTTGATCGCGGTGGCGGCCCGGGCGTGCGACTCGGCCGCGAACTCGTCCTGCTGGGCCCGGCTGATGCCCAGCCCGGTCTGGTACTTCTCGGTCGCCGCGCCCATCGAAACCCCGTCGAACCCGCAGACCAGGCCGTCCCGGTCGAGCGCGTCGGCCAGCACGCCGTTGCCGTACTTGATCCCGTTCCGGCTGCCGGCCAGCAGGTGCGGCGCGTTGGTCATCGACTCGGTGCCGCCTGCCACCACGATGTCGCTGTAGCCGGCCGCGACCTGCGCGGCTGCCTGCGCGATGGCGGTCAGCCCGGACAGGCAGAGCTTGTTGACGGTGAGCGCGGGCGCCCCCATCGGGATCCCGCCCGCGGCGGCGGACAGCCGGGCCGGGTTAGGGCCGATACCGGCCTGCACCACGTTCCCCATGATCACCGAGTCGACCTGGTCTCCGGTGATCCCGGCCCGCTCCAGCGCGGCGGCGATCGCCGTCCCGGCTAGTTGCGGGGCCGTCAGCGGCGCGAGTGCGCCGAGAAGTTTGCCGATCGGGGTACGCGCCCCGGCGACGATGACAGGCTGCGGCATCGGAACTCCTTTGGTATTCAATACCATAAAGATGGTACTGAGTACCGGAATGGCCCGCAAGAGGAGCTGCCCTGAGATTAACATCGCCCGGGCCGGCCAGCCTCTCCTGCCCCGCCCGGTTAGGTCCTGCCCCGCCCGGTTAGGCCTAGCCCCGCCCGGTTAGGCCAGTCCCCGGACGATCCGGGCCGGCCGCCGGTCGCCCTTGATGGTGGCGATCATGTCGAGCGCCTGCCGGGTGGCCCGGATGTCGTGGGCGCGGAAGATGCGGGCGCCGTGCCAGGCGCCGAGCGCGGTCACCGCGAGCGTGCCCGCCAGCCGGTCCTCGATGTCGGCGCCGAGCGTCTCGCCCACGAAGTCCTTGCGGGACGCGGCGATCAGCACCGGCCAGCCGGTCGCGGTCATCTCGTCCAGGCGGCGGCTGATCTCCAGCGAGTGCCAGCTGTTCTTGCCGAAGTCGTGCGCCGGGTCGATGATCACCCGGTCCGGCGGCACCCCGGCCCGGACCGCCCGCCCGGCCAGGCCGAGCGTGGTCGCCAGCACGTCGGCCATCACGTCCGGGTAGGACAGCCGGAACGGGCGGGTCCGGGGCGGCAGCGCGCCCGCGTGCGAGCAGACCAGGCCCACCCCGAACTCGGCCGCCACTTCAGCCAGCCGCGGGTCCCAGCCGCCCCAGGTGTCGTTCAGCAGGTCCGCGCCCGCCTCGCAGGCGGCCCGGCCGACCTCCTGGCGCCAGGTGTCGGCGCTGATCACCAGGTCGGGGTAGGCGGCGCGGACCGCCGCGATGAACTCGACCGTCCGCTCGATCTCCTGGGCCGGGCTGACCTCGCCGCCCGGCTTGGCCGGAACCCCGCCCACGTCCAGGATGTCCGCCCCCTCGGCCACCACCTCGTGCACCCGGTCCAGGGCGGCGGCCGGGTCCCAGGTCATCCCGGGGCGGTAGAAGGAGTCGGGCGTGCGGTTGACGATCGCCATCACCAGCAGCTGCCCCGGCGCGAACTCGCGGTCCCGCAGCCGCAGCGGCCCGGGCGCGCGCCAGCCGGCCGGGCTCTCCTCATCGGTCGGCGGCACCGTTCACCCCCTGGACCTGGTGACCGACCGGGCGGGCGGCCGCTCGGTCACCGGCACCGGCCGCGAGCGCGGCCGCAGCTCGCCGTCGGACCGGACGAACTGGTGCAGCCGTACCTGGCCGGCCGTTACCGCGGCCAGGCCGGCCGCTCGCAGCCGCCGCCGCTCGGCCACCAGCAGCAGCTCGGCCGCCATCACCGCCAGGTCGTGGCTGGCCTGGTGCTTGTGCCCGCGGCTGCCCAGGTCCACCTGGGCGATCGCGCCGGTCCCGTGCTCCCGGGCGGTGTCAAGCAGCACCGCCAGCTCGACCCCGTAACCGACCGGGACCGGCAGCGACTCCATCAGCTCCCGGCGGGCCGCCCACTCGCCCGCCAGCGGCTGCACGATGCCGGCCAGCTCGGGCCACCACAGGCTCAGCAGCGGCCGCGCGACCAGCTCGGTCACCCGCCCGCCGTCGGCGCTGACCGACCCGTCTTCGCCCGCGTAGAGCCGCTCGTAGAACCCCTTGACCAGCAGCACCCCCGGGTCGGCGAGCAGCGGCCCGAGCAGCCCGGTGACGAAGTGGGTGCCCCACTGGGTGAGGTCGGCGTCCACGAACACCACCAGGTCGCCGGTGGTGACCAGCAGCGACTTCCACAGCGCCTCGCCCTTGCCGGGGTAGCCGCCGAGCTGCGGCGCTACCTCCCGGGCGCGGTACACGGTGGCCCCCGCCCGGGCGGCCTCTTGCCCGGTCGCGTCGGTCGAGTCGGAGTCCATCACCACCAGCTCGTCCACCAGCCCGGTGTCGGCCCCGAGCCGGGCGATGCCGCCCGCGACCGCGCCGACGGTCCGCTCCTCGTTGCGGGCCGGGATCACCACGCTCACCGTCAGCCCGAGCTCGCGCTTCCTGCTCGCCAGCTCGGCCGCCGGCCAGTCCCGCCAGTGGCTGGTCCGCTCAGCCGGCCATGCCCCGGCCGCCGGTAGTGGGGTCATCGGTAGTCCGCTCCGCTCAGCCCGGTCCGGGGATCGGGCTCCCCGGCATTCCATTACTACCCCAGGTCTACCGGTACTCCCGGGACCGCCTGCCAGGGCACTACCCCCGGGCGGCGGGCTGAGCGAGCTTGGCGGCCGGGGCAAGCTGGGGCGACGGGGCACGCTGGGCCGACGGGGCTAGCTGAGTGGCCGGGGCAAGCTGGGCGGCCGGGGCGGGCTTGGCGAGCTGGGCGGGCCGCTGGCGGGCGAGCTGCCCGGCGATGTGCGCGGTCAGCCCGGGCAGCCGGGCGGTGAACAGGACCGGGGTGAACGCGGCGGTGTCGAGCCCGATGAGGTGATAGGCCGGCCCGGCCGGGTAATCAAGGTGCGGTCGCAGCCCCCGCGCCTCGTGCACCGCCTCCGCCAGCGCGTCGTAGACGCCGGTCAGCCGCTGCCCGCCACGCAGCGCGGCGATCATGCCGAGGGCGGGCCGCATCGCGGGCACCCGGGGGTCGCCGCTCCGCTCAAGCCGGTGCCCGAAGCCGGGGATCTTCCGCCCCGACGCCAGCGCCGCGTCAAGCCACGGCCGGGCGTTCTCGGGTACGCCGATCTCGTTCATCATGTCGATGACTGCCTCGGTGGCGCTGGCCGGCAGCGACCCGGCGACCGCGCCGACGGTGCCGTACAGGTCAGCCGCGGTCGAGTCGGCCACCCGGGCGGCCGGGGTGGCGTTGACGCTGTGCTCGGCGTACAGGATCAGCGAGACCTCGAACGCCCGCACGATCTGCGGCTCCGGCACCTTGCCGAAGGTCATGTAGAGGAAGTTCGCGGCGTACCCGAGGTCGGGCCGCGGTGCCACCGGCTCGAGCCCCTGGCGGCGCCGCTGGCCGGCCGCGACCACCGCGGGCAGCAGCGCGAACAGCCGCAGGGCCTTCGCCCGGGTGCCGCCGGGCGAGCGGTCGCCGGGCGCCGGGTCGGCCGCGCCGATCAGGCTGACCGCGGTCCGCAGGTCGTCCAGCGGGCCGTCGCCGGGGCGGGCGGCCACCCGGGCGGCGAGGTCGGGGGCGAGCGCCCGCTGCCCGCGCTCGGCCCGAAGCTGCCCGCGTAGCTGGTCCGGCGTCGGCAGGCGGCCGTGCCAGCGCAGGTAGGCGACCTGCTCGAAGCTGCACCGGCGGCACAGCTCCTGCACCGGGTGGCCGTCGTCGGTCAGCGCGTTGTTGTAGGCGGGGTTGTTGTTGGCCGGGTTGGAGTTAGCCGGGTTGGACAGCATCAGAGGATCCCCCAGGTTCGGGTTGGCTGGGTCGCTTCGGTCATGCCGGGCAGCGTCAGCCCGGCCAGTTCGTCCGCGTCGAGTTCGGGCAGCCTGGTCACCGTGTCCAGGAACGCCTGCTGCACGTCGGGCGCGATGACGCCGTCCGCGAGCGCGCGGAACTTGGCGAGGTACTGCGCCCGGCCGAACGGCCGGGCGCCGGCCGGATGGGCGTCCGCGACCGCCAGCTCGTCGCTGATCACCGTCCCGTTGGCCAGGGTGATCTCGGCCCGGCCGCCGAAGGCCCGCTTGGCCGGGTCAGGCTCGTGGTACCGCCTGGTCCAGTCGGGGTCCTCGGCGGTGCTGATCTTCCGCCACAGCGCCACCGTGTCCGGCCGGGCGGCGCGGTCGGGGGCGTACGAGCGGACGTGGTGCCAGTCGCCGTCCTGCAGCGCGACCGCGAAGATGTACGGCAGCGAGTGGTCCAGCGTCTCCCGGGACGCGGCCGGGTCGTACTTCTGCGGGTCACCGGAGCCGGAGCCGATCACGTCGTGCGTGTGGCGGCTGGTGCGGATGACGATCTGCTCGACCCGCGACGTGTCGCCGTTGCGCGGCCGCATCCGCCGGGCCAGGTCGATCATCGCCTGCGCCTGGTACTCGGCCGAGTGCTCCTTGGTATAGGTCTCCAGGATGGCCCGCTTCGGCTCGCCGGGGGCGGGCAGCGGCACCGTGTAGACCGCGTCCGGGCCGCCGAGCAGCCAGGCGATCACCCCGTCGGCGCCCTCGTAGACCGGGGCCGGCCCGCCCTGGCCGCGCAGCGCCCGGTCGACCGCCTCGATCGCGGTCTTCCCCGCGAAGGCGGGCGCGTAGGCCTTCCAGCTCGAGATCTCGCCCTTGCGGGACTGCCTGGTCTGCGTGGTGCAGTGCAGCGCCTGGCTGACCGCCCGGTAGACGGTGTCGGTGTCCAGCGCGAGCAGCGCCCCCAGGCCGGCCGCGGCCGACGGGCCCAGGTGCGCGATGTGGTCGATCCGGTGCTCGTGCAGGCAGATGCCCTTGGCCAGGCTGACCTGCACCTCGTAGGCGGCCGCGATGCCCCGCACCAGGTCCGCGCCGCGCCGCCCGGTGTGCTGCGCGACCGCCAGCAGCGGGGGGATGTTGTCGCCCGGGTGCGAGTACTCGGCCGCGAGGAAGGTGTCGTGGAAGTCCAGCTCGCGCACGGCCACGCCGTTCGCCCAGGCGGCCCATTCCGGTGATACCCGAACGGTTGCGGCTGACCCGAGCACCGCCGCGCCCGGGCCGGAGCGGCCGGGGACCGCCGGGTGGCGCAGCGCCTGCTCCCGCGCCGCCCGGACCGGCGGGCGGTCCAGCGCGGCGGCGGCCACCGCGGCGTCGTCGATCACCCGGTTGATCACCATGTCGGTTACCTCGGCCGGGATTTCGACCGGGTCGGTCGCCACCGCCGCCAGCCGCCAGGCCAGTTGCTCTTCGCGCGCCAGCCGGGTTGCCGAGGGGCAGGCGCGCACCTGGTGACCGATCAACGGTTCTCCCTTCCGCGCCCTGCCAGCCTTTTTGCCAGCCCTCGGCGGTGCTGGCCGTATGCACCGCCGAGGGGGCTCTCGGCGCCACGGGGGCCGGCGGGGCGGTCCGGCTTCCCTGGCGGACATGCTCACCCCGCCGGAAATCCGGCGCGGTGAATGGGAATCACGTCATTTGGTATCGAATACCATCAGAATGGTACTGAGTACCTTTACGGCTGACAAGGGGGTCGGGCTGCTGAGCGGAACGGCAATGCGACTGGCTGTGGCGGCCAAGATTGGGGATGATGGGCGGTCATGAGCAAGCCAACGGCGCGGGAGCGGCTAGCCGAGTCCGCGTTCGCCCTGTTCGACGAGCGTGGCTACGAGGCAACCACGGTCGACGACATCACCGAGCGGGCCGGCTTCGGCCGCACCACCTTCTTCCGGCACTACCGGTCCAAGGACGACGTGATCTTCCCCGACCACGACCGGCTGCTGGACCAGATCGGTGAGCGGCTGCGCACCTCCAGCCACGGCACCGCCCTGGCCGCGGTCTCGGACGCGGTCCGCCTGGTCCTGCTGCACTACCTCGAGGAGGGCGAGCTGGCCCGCCGCCGGTACGCGCTCACCAGCAGCGTCCCCGCGCTGCGGGACCGCGAGATCGCCAGCGTGGCCCGCTACCAGCGGCTGTTCCGCGAGTTCATCGCGGGCTGGATGGCCGGCCCGGTACCGGCCAGCCCAGTGTCGGCTACCAGCGCAGTACCTGGGGGCGTGGCCGAAATGGCCGAGCCGGCCCCGCTGCGCGCCGAGCTGATGGCGGCGGCCGTGGTCGCCGCCCACAACCACGTGCTGCGCCGCTGGCTGCGGGGCGAGAGCCCCGACCCGGTGCGCGAGCTCGACGACGCCCTCAAGCTGGTGATCAGCCTGTTCACCGGCCCCACGGCGGCCACCGACGGCAAGGGCGCCACCATCGTGGCCTTCCGCACCGGCCAGGACATCGACTCGCTCATCCCGGTGCTGCGCCGCCTGGCCGACGAGTAACCGCCCCCGGCACCTCACCGCCGCCCGCCCCGGCCGCACCCCGGGACCCCGTGTCCCCGGCCGCCCCGCCCCCGGGGCCCCCCGCCCCCGGGACCCCCGCCCCCGGGACCCCCCGCCCCCGGCCGCCCCGCCCTCCCAAGCCTCACCCATGCCACCAGCCTCGGGCCGCACCTGCCCCAAGCCGCACCTTCCCCCAGGCCCATCTGCCTGAAGCCTCGCTGACCCCCGGCCAAGCCCTTTTCGGCCGCGCTGCCCCTCAAGCCCCACCCTCCCCTAGGTGTCACCTACCGATGGCATCGCCGCTGGCCAATAGCATGATCACGGAAACTTTTTAGTGTGATCACACTAAAAAGTTTCCGTGATCATGAAAAATTTCGATTATCGCTATGGATCAGCTCGCCTGGAAGCCGTGCCTGAACCACAGCGGCAACCGCAGCCCCTTCACTTACTAGCTTCGGGCTGGTAGCCGGACCAGAGACGCGACCGTCCGTAGGAGTTCTCGGCGCTAGCCCCGGACGTAGGTCAGCTCGCCGCTTACCAGCGTGGCGGCGACTAGGTCGGACGCCAGCGTGGCCAGTGCCTCGCGGGGGCCCGTGCGCAGCAGGGTGAGGTCGGCTGGGTGACCAGCGGCTACCTGGCGCGGCCGGCCGGGTGCCGCCGCCTCGCCCAGGAACAGGGTCACCGCCTGTGCGGGGGAGACCGCCTCGCCCGGCTGGAACCGGGCCGGGCGGTGCACCGCCGCGCGCATCGCGTGCCAGGGGTCGGCCGCGCCGTAGGGTGCGTCGCTGCCGGCCGCGAGGCTTACCCCGGCGGCGCTCAGCGACCCGAGCCGCCAGAGGTCAGCAAGGTCCTCCGGCGGCACCTCGGCCTCGTACTGCGCGCCCCGCTCGGCGACGAAGTGCGGCTGGGTCACCACGGTGAGCCCGCGCAGCTCAGCCAGCGAGTCCGGACCGATGACGGCGCCGTGCTCGATCCGGTCACCGGGCAGCCGCCCGGCCAGGCCGAGGGCGGTCAGCGTGAGGACCAGCTGGACCCGGGTCACGCAGTGCACCGCGACCGCCCGGCCGGCCGCGTGCGCCTGGCTGATGCGCTGGGCGAAGTCGTCGAGCGGCGGCAGCGCGGTGTCGTCGAGGATGATCTTCTCCGGGCCGACGGTGACCCGGGCCGCTGCCTGGCCGGCCCCCGGGGGCGGGCTGACCCCGGGCGGTGCCATGCAGTGCAGCCGCTGGCTGACGGGCTCGGCCGCCAGCGCCGCCAGGTCGGCGGCGGTCGCGCCGGGGGTCGCCTCGGTGAATCCGGTGACCCCGAGGGCGGCGGCGGTGCTGCTCACCGCGCCCAGCGGGGCCGCGCCGGGCGGCAGCCGCCCGGCCAGCCAGCGGTCCATCCGCCAGAGCCGTCCGGTGGGCCGGCCGTCGGCGTCGCGTTCCACCCCGGCGAGCTGGCAGCGGTCAAGGCCGAGCTGGTCGGCGCCGGGCGAGTTGACCATCCACAGCGCGCCGGTGCGGTGCTGGACCCGGACCGGGCGGTCCGGTACCAGCCGGTCGAGTGCCGCCCGGTCGAGCGGGCCGGCCACCGATTCGTGGTAGCCGACCGCGCGCAGCCAGCCGCCGGGCGGCAGGCTCGCGCCGGCCGCCCGCAGCCGGGCCGCCAGCACCGCCGCGGTCGGCGTGTCCGGCGGCCCGGCGGGCACGCTGGCCGCCGCTGCCGCCAGCGCCCGCAGGTGCACGTGGTGGTCGTGCAGCCCGGGCAGCAGCAGGCCGCCCGCCGCGTCGATCTCCGGTTCGCCCGGCGCGGCGCGCAGGCCGGCCCCGCACTCGGCGATCAGCCCGCCGGCCAGCCGCACGTCGATGCGGGGGAGGTCGTCCAGGTCGTCCCCGTCGTCCCCGCGTCCCGCTGGCGGCCCGGGTGCAGGCTGGCTGGCCACGCGCGCGCGCCGCGGATCAGCACTGGCCCCGCCCCGTCAGCACTGGCCCCGCCGTCAGCACTGGCCCCGCCCCGCCAGCCAGGACAGCACGGCGGCGGTGTCCGCGCCGGCGTCCGCCGCCCGCGGCGCCGGCCCGGGCCGCCGTGGCGGCAGCACCGCCTGCCGGCGGCCGGCCCGCGGACAGCTCACCGACCCGTCCGGGTGCACGCGGTGCCCGCCGTGGTCCAGCCGGACGGCGGCGAACGCGGCGGCGACGTCCCGCATCGGCAGGTCGATCCGCTCGCCCCCGCCGCCCGCTCGCGACCGCGCGACCGCGAGCGCCCCGCACGCCCCGGTCAGCGGGTCGGCGATGGCGTCGGCGCAGAACACCGGTTCGGGCGCGGGCCCCGGGCAGCCCCGGTCAGCCCGGCCCAGCCGACCAGCCCGCCCGCCACCGCGGCGTCGTCACCGAACGCCACCAGGTCCGGTGCCCGCAGGCCGTAGCCGGTGATGCTGAGCCACACCTGGCCGTCCGGGTGCGGGATCATTCCCGGCGCGAGGCCCGCCGCGGCCAGCGCGCGCGGCCGGGACGCCTCGATCACCACGTCCGCGGTGCGCAGCAGCGCCGCCAGCGCGGCCCGGCCCTCCCGGGTACCGAAGTCGGCGGCGAGGGTGCGGTGACCGGCGTGCAGCCAGTCGAAGAACTCCCGGTTGCCCGAGCGGGCGCCGTCCGGGCGGCCAGGCGACTCGACCTTGATCACGTCCGCCCCGGCCAGCCCGAGCAACCGCGCGCAGAGCGGCCCCGCCCACATCGACGACAGGTCAGCCACCACCGCGCCGGCCAGCCCCGCCCCCGGCCGGGGCGGGGCGATGCGGGCGGTCCGCCAGGGCGGCGGTATCCGCGCGGGAACCGTCCCGGCCGCGGGGGACGGAGCGCCGGCCGTAGTCAGGCCATCCGCGGGTTCCCCGGACGGCGCCGCCCGCGCGGGCAGGGCGGCGGCGGGTATCCCGAGTAGCTGGCAGGCCGCCGCCACGTCGTTGGCCGGCCGGGCCCGCGCGGCCCGCGCCAGCTCAGCCCGCGCCCGCGCCTGGCCGGCCACCAGCTCGCCCGCGGCGGCTGGGTCCAGGCTGGCCGGCGGTCCAGGCTGGCCGGGTCCATGTCGGCTGGGTCCATGTCGGCTGGGCCGAGGCCGAGGGCACCGATGACCGCGGGCACCGCCGCCAGGTCGTCCGGCCGGCTCAGCGTCACCGCGCACCAGCGGTCGGCCGCGCGCAGCAGGAAACTGCCGCGGCCAGCCGAGACCGCGCCGCCCCGGGCGAAGCCGGCCAGCGCGGCCCGGCCGCTGACCAGCTCGGCTGGGTCGGCCCTGACCTGGTGCCCGGTTGCCCCGGTAACCGCGGCCAGCTCGCTGGTGACCGTGCCCAGCCAGGCCAGGCCGGCCGCGGGCGACGCCACCGGCGGCCCGTCGGCCCGGCCGGTCAGCATCATGGCCCCGGACGCCGCCCAGTCAAGGACGGCACAGTCCTGGCCGGCGCTGGCCGCCGCCGCCCACCCCTCGCGCATGCCTCATTATCGAGCAGGCGGCCGATTATCGAGCAGGCGGCCGGTTGTTAGACTCCACGGGTGCCTGGCCCGCCCCGTATCTCCGTCGCGGAACTCGCCGCCGGCGCCGCTGACTCCCCGCTGCTTGACGGCAGCGGGCAGCCGTCCGGACCGCTGCTGGCGGTCGACCTGGGCAACGGCGCCGCCTGCCACCCGGGTGACGAGCAGTCGGCGGTGACCTTGCGGCGCGCCGCCGCCCGCGCGGCCGGCTCCCCGCGGCTGCTCATCGGGCTGGCAACGGGCCCGCTGGCAACGGGTACGGGCGAGCTGCTGCGGGCGCTCGACCTGACGTTCACCCCGGTGACCCCGGGCGGGGACGAGCCGGCCCGCGAGTGCGTGCCGGTGCCGGACCCGGAAGCCGCGCTGGCGGCCCTGGACGCGGCCAGCGCCGCCAGCCCCCGGGCGGCCCTGGTGCTGCGCCAGGTGCTGCGGGCAACCGAGGAACTCCCGGTGCGCGAGGCACTCGACGTGGAGTCGCTGGCTTACTCCGTCCTGCTCGGCGGCGCGGAATTCGGCCGCTGGCGGACGGCCCGCCCGGCCCGCCCGCTGCCGCCCCAGGCGGCCGACCCGGTGCTGGTCCGCCGGGAACCGCAGGGCGGCGAGGACCGGCTGCTGATCACGCTGAACCGGCCCGAGCGGCGCAACGCCTACGGCCGCCAGCTGCGGGACGCCCTGGCCGACGCGCTGTGCGTCGCGATTTACGACCAGTCAGTCGAACGGGTGGTGCTCGACGGGGCCGGCCCCAGCTTCAGCGCGGGCGGCGACCTGGCGGAGTTCGGCACCGCGCCCGACCCGGTGACGGCGCACTTCGTCCGCACTCAGGGCGGGGCGGCCCTGCTGCTGCACGCGCTGCGCGACCGGGCCGAGGTGCGGGTGCACGGGCCGTGCGTCGGGGCCGGGGTGGAACTGCCCGCCTTCGCCGGCACGGTGACCGCGGACCGCGGCACCACGTTCACCCTGCCCGAGGTGCGGATGGGGCTGATCCCGGGCGCGGGCGGCACGGTCAGCATCCCGCGCCGGATCGGCCGCTGGCGGACGCTGTTCCTCGCGCTCGGCGGCCAGCCGCTCGACGCCGCCACCGCCCTCGGCTGGGGCCTAGTGGACCGCCTGGACCCGGCCGGACGGTAGCCGCTACCGCCCGCCCGCGCCGCCCGCACCGCCCGGGTTTCCCTGGTCGTCCGGCCACAGCACGATCGCCCGGCCGGACGCCGCCCGGATGGCGGCGGCGTCCACTTCCGCCCGGCTCTCGGTCACCCCCCGGGCCAGCCAGGAGGCGACGAAGGTGACCGGTCCGTCCAGTGGCAGCGGGTACACCCAGAAATTGCCGTCCCACCGGCGGTCGCTGGCGCCGGAGCTGCCCTCCTGCAGCAGCAGCTGGCCGGCCGGCAGGTCGTCGCGATAGCTGTGGTGCGCGGCGCTGGTCGCGGTACGGCGCCCGTCGGCGTACTCGATGCCGATGCGCAGCAGCTGGTCGGCCGGCGCCTCGCGGCGGAAGCGGCGGTGCCGCCCGAACGGGTCGCTGAGCAGGTCCATGCCGTCCTCCAGGTCGCGCACGCGCACCTGCAGGCTGAACGCGAACCCGTGCGGGTAGCACTGCAGGCTGCTCAGTGCCACCGCCGCCGATTCGGTCCGCAACAGCAGCAGCTCGACCGCGACGGTCCCCGGGATGACGTCGTCCGGCTGCTGCCACCGGTGCCGGGGTGAGGGTAGCGGCGGCTCCGGGGCGGCCGGCTGGGGAAATGAGTCGAAGAAGGCCATGCCCTACGATGACACCGCTGCCGCCCCGCGGGAACCGGTGCTCAGGCCCGCGGGTCTACTCCGCCCTCGGCTGGGCCGGCCTAGACGCCCTCGGCCACCGTGAACTGGGTGAGCCTGGGGGGAGCGGCCAGGATGGAGCCCAGGCTGGAGGCTCCCTCCGGGGTTGCCCGCCAGGCACGGTAGGCCTGGTCGGCCTCGGCTGACTCCCAGGTCTCGTGCACGGCCAGGTGGGCCGGGTCGGCGACGTCGACCAGCACGGTGACGCCCAGGCACCCGGGAAACGCCCGGGTGGCGGTGAGCGTCGCGTGGATCACCTGGCCCGCTGTCTCCAGCGAGTCGGGGTTGAGCTGCAGATCAAGGACCGCGGTCAGTGCCACAACTGCTCCTTAATGGACGGATGATCAGCACCGTACTACTAGCCTCACCCGCCGGGCCGAGTCGGCCGAGTGTCAGGTCGGCCAGGATCCGCACCTAATCGCCGCGGGTCCGGCGGCGCGTGGGATCTCAGTACCTGGCGCCCGCCAGGGCTGCGGGCCTCGGTGGTGCCGTCCGGGTGGAGGATGAGCTGCCAGCCGCGCCGGTGGATGCAGACGTCATGGTGGAACTGGCACACCAGCGCGCAGTTGGCAACGGACGTTTCCCCGCCCTCGGCCTTATGCCGAAGGTGGTGGACGTCGCAGTAGACGGCGGGCCGGTCGCAGCCGGGCCAGGCACAGTGCCGGTCGCGGAGCTGCACGGCCCGGCGGATATGCCCGGGGATGCCCTCGGAGTAGCCCTATTTAGTGTTTTGTACCTGTGATCTGCATCACAATAATTTATCCATAGGCTACTCATTGTGATTGTCTCACGAGTTTGTCTCGTCCCACCCTCACGCGCGTCTGCACGTAAAGGCGCACTGGGACGATGAGACGAGACAATGAGACGATCACTCTCCGTCAGCTTCTGTGGATAACTTGTCTACGTCTTTGTCTATGGCTACAGCCGCGTCTTAACGTGCAGACGCGCGAGCGTCCCCGTAGACATAGACAAAGATGGTTGCCGTGGGTGCCCGGTAGTGCAAGTGCAGGCGGTGCGCGCTTGTCTCCCTTACGTGCAGACGCGCGGGCGGCTGGGACCTGCACCTGCACCTGCACTGCGGGTGCTGGCTAGCCGGTGGTCGGGTGCAGCCGGGACTGGGCGCCTCCGGGTTACTGCCTCTACCTGAGTGAGGTGGTGAACGCCTGCCAGGCGCCGGCCGGGATGGTGAGGGTGACGCCGTCGCGGTCGGTGGTGTCGCGGATCATGATGTGCTCGGCCCGTGCGACTTCTACGCAGGCGCCGCCGTTCGCGCCTGAAAAACTGGACTTGCGCCAGTCGCCCATGTCTCGGCCAGCCTCTCGATCATGGCCAGTGAGTCACTGGCCTTCTCGCTCTCACTCAAGATCGTAGTGAACAAGCGGGACAGCGACGCGACCGTCTCCTCGTCGGTGTAGACCAGCCCGCCGGCCAGGTGCTCCACGTAAGCGGCGCTGTCGGTGACGATCAGCTCCGACTGGTTCGCGGGGTGG
>CAWGIM010000016.1:0-205349 GCA_963822615.1 uncultured Actinomycetota bacterium
GCGGCTCAGCCGGGAAATTCCGTGACGCCGAGGGCGAAGTCCCAGTTCCCCACCCCGTGGCGGGCGAGGCCCATCGTGATCACGCCCGCTCCCTCCAGCCAGTACGCCATGTTCAGGCCGCCGACGTCCAGCGGGCGCAGCCCGAGGCTCTCGACGAACGCCGCCACGCCCGCCTTGGCCTGCGCATTGTCGCCAGCGAGGAAGACGTCGGGACGGCCCTTCTCCAGGACATGGCGGAAGATGGTGTTGAATGCCTTCACCACGCTGGCGCTGGCCGGGGCCGCCTTGGCGACTTCCTGCGCGATCGAGGTGTCCTCGCGGTGCGCCAGCCCGTCGGCCGCGGGATTGAAGGGGTTGCTGATGTCGACGATGACCTTGCCGGTGAGGGCATCTCCGTACTGGGTGACGACCGGAACGACACCGTCGGACAAGAGGGCCATGATGACGATGTCCCCGGCCGGGGCGGTGCCCCACTCTCCCGTCGTGGCGCTGCCGAGAGCCTTGGCCAGGTCAGCCGCCTTGGACTGATCGCGGCCCATGACCTCCACGGTGTTGCCGCCCGCTACCGCCAGCGCGCCGATGGTGCGGGCCATGTTCCCGGTGCCGATGATGCTGATGCTGCTCATGAGGTGTCCCGTCTTAACTCAGATTGCCGTGGAGCCGCCGTCGGCGACCAGCTCTATGCCATTCACGTAGCTCGAGTCGTCCGAGGCGAGGAACAGCGCGACCGTCGCGATCTCCTCGGGGCGGCCCATCTTTCCCCGCGGGATCAGGGACTCGAACTGCCGCTTCGTCTCCTCGTCGAACAGTTCCTCCTGCTTGGCGGTGGCGACCTGGCCGGGGGTCAGCACGTTCACCCGGATCCCCCTGTCCTTCAGCTCGGCCGCCCACACGCGGGCGTAGCCCTGCTGCACGGCCTTGCTGGCCGCGTACACACTCCACCCTGGGTAGCCCCGTTGCGAAGCGTTCGACCCGGTCATGATGATCGAGCCGTCGTCGTTGAACAGCGGCAGCGCCTTCTGCACGGTGAACAGCGTGCCGCGCGCGTTCAGCCCGAAGGCGGCGTCGAAGTGCTCCTCGGTGATCTCGTGGTGCATGAGCGGCTCGCCCGTCCCGGCACTTGCCCACAACACGTCGATCGCGCCCTTTTCCCGCTTGACCGTGTCGAACAAACGGTCCAGATCGTCCAGGTTGGACGCATCGCCCTGCACGGCGGTCACGTTCCGGCCGATCAACTTGACCGCTTCGTCCAGCGCTTCCTGCCGCCGGCCGGTGATGAAGACGTACGCTCCCTCGTCTACGAACAGCTTGGCCCCGGCCAGCGCCATGCCGGTTGAAGCGCCCGTGATCACCACTACCTTGCCCTCGAGCTTTCCCATGATCACTCCCTTGAATTGACGGAGATGCGAAACAGCCCGGCTGTTATGTACACCAAACTGTGTACTTAACCTACGCGCCGCCCGGCCTGAACGCAAGCTATGTACACCGGGCGTTACCAACCTGGGCTATGCTGGAGGCATGACGGAGCTGGAGAAGGGCCCTCAGGGCCGGCGCCGCGGCCGGGGCGCGCGCGAGCGCATCCTCAGCGCGTCACAGCAGCTGTTCCGCGACCAGGGCATCAACCGCACGGGCATGGACCAGCTCTGCGCGGCCGCCCAGGTATCGAAGCGCACGGCCTACCAGCACTTCGCCGGCAAGGACGAGCTCGTCGCCGAGTACCTGCGCCGATTCGATCCCGACGTCACGGGCGGAGTGTTCGACCGCACCGACCTCACGCCCCGCGAACGACTCCTCGCTGCCTTCGAGGTCCCCGCGACCGGGGCACAGGACATCACGCCAATGTGCCCCTACATCGCGGCGTCCATCGAAATCCACGACCCGCAGCACCCCGCGCGCCAGTACGCGCGCGACTACAAGGAAGCCTTCGCCGCCCGGTTCGCCGAGACCGCCCGCGAAGCCGGCGCCACCGACCCCGAACAGCTCGGCGAGCAACTGGCGCTGCTGCTCGACGGCGCCTCGGCCCGCACCCGGGTCCTCAACACCGAATCCTTCCCCACCGCCGCCGCCATCGCCGCCGTCCTCATCGACAACGCCATCCCCGCGACAGCCGAGCGGGGAGGAGTGGTTGAGCCGGGCAGCCCGCGCTAGCCGGTGTCCGGGCCCGGCGGCCCGTGGCCGCGCAGCAGCTGGCGGCCGTCCCGGCTGCGGGCCTCGGTGCTGCCGTCGGGGTGCAGGGTGAGCTGCCAGCCGCGGCGGTGGATGCAGACGTCGTGGTGGAACTGGCAGACCAGGGCGCAGTTAGCGACCGAGGTCTCCCCGCCGTCGGCCTGGTGGCGCAGGTGGTGGACGTCGCAGTAGACGGCGGGCCGGTCGCACCTCGGCCAGGCGCAGTGCCGGTCGCGGAGGACCACCGCCCGGCGGATGTGGGCCGGGATGGACGTTGCCACCCCGATGTCCAGCGGGAGCGACCGGGTGCGGTACGGGTGCGCGAGCAGCCCGGTGCGCAGCGCCGCGGCGACGCCCGCTGGCCCGGATACGAAGTCGACCGCGAGCCGGGCGACCGCGTAGCGGTGCGCCTGCCTGGCCTCGGCTGAACCGCCGTCGCCGGGGCCGGCCGCGGCCACGGCGATCATCTTGTCGATGGCCGCGGGGTCGGCCGACCCGGTGACGACCGGCACGGTCTGCGCGTCGCAGGCGGCGGCCTCGGCGTCCCGGCCGGCCAGGCGGCCCTCGGGACCGTCTTGGCCGAGGCGGGCGCGGAGCCAGTCGTCTTCAAGCTCCGGTCCGCCCGGGAGCTGGCGGAGCTGCGACAGCGGGATGTGCACCACCGCCTGGGTGTCGGCACCGGCCCGGTCCGGGACCAGGCGCGCCCGCAGTAGCAAGGTGCAGGCGAGCTGCAGGGCGTCGTGGAAGCGCTGGGGCTCGGTACGGTCGTCCTCGGGGCCGTGCTTCTTGCCGAGGGCTTCCAGGACCGCCCGGAAGGCGGTGGCGCACTCGGGGGTGAGGTCGCCGCGGATCACCCCGGCGCCGCCGAACGTGGTGCCGAGCCGCAGGCTCCGGTCGTCGGGGTCTGGGTCGTCGGCGTCTGGCTGCTGCCGCCGCCAGCTCTCGATCGCGCAGCCGGCGATGGTAGCCAGGTCATCAACCGACGCCCCGGCAGCGGCGGCTTCCAGCAGGATGCGGTCGGTGTGGGCCCGCAGCTCGCCCGGGAGCTTGCGGGTCCAGCCGGCGATGGTGAAGGCCAGGGAGTCGTCGACCTTCCCGGTTGCCAGCGCCTCGTCAAGCAGCGGGCGGGCGGTTAGCTGGCGCATCTGGCGGACGGCGGCCCGGGCCGCCCGCTTCGGCATGCCCGCCTTGGCCGTCAGCCAGGCCGACGACGAGCCGTACCCGTCCGCGTCGTGGGCGTCGGCAGCGTCGAAGCGGCGCAGCACGCCCGCGTGCGCGGCGGTGACCTTGGATTTCAACTGCCCGAGGCCGACCAGCAGCGCACCGCAGGCAGCCGGCTCGAGGCTGTCCGCGTTGCGGTTAACGTGGTCGATCGCGGCGCTGGCCAACCGCAGCGCGTCCAGCGCGGCACCGAAGGAGTCGCCTGGCGCCGGCACGGTATCGGCAGTGCCCACGCGGCTCACCTCCCTGGCTGGAACGGCTGGAACGGCTGGAACGGCTAGAACGGCTGGAACGGCTGGACACGGCAGCGGGCACGCGAGTGCCCGCGCTGCCTATGCCCGCACTGCCTATTAGCTCGTTTGCTCGGCTTAGCCGCACCGCACCAGCCAGAAAGCTGGTCCGCCATTGCCGGATTACCGGCCGCCACCCAGGGCTTCTCTACCTACCCGGACAGCATATCAGTTCGATCGACTCCCATCAATACCGTACCGGATGATCGTTTGTTCGACCGGGAAACGCTGGCCGCCGACCAGGCCGTGGCATGCTGCCCCCATGACTTCCTCCCGCCGGCTGGTGAGCTCGGGCTCGCCGCTTGAACCAGAGATCGGTTTCTCCCGGGCCGTCCGCTCCGGTCCCTACGTCTGCGTGGCCGGCACCGCACCGATCGCCGAGGGCGGCGGCACCGCAGCCCCCGGTGACGTCTACGCGCAATCGGTCCGCTGCCTCGACATCGCCGAGCAGGCACTACGGGAGGCGGGGGCATCACTGGCCGACGTAGTCCGGACCCGGGTAATGCTCACCGACATCGGCCAGTGGCGGGCGGCCGCACGCGCCCACGGGCAGCGATTCGCCCAGGTGCGGCCGGCCTGCACCTTCGTCGAGGTGTCACGCTTTATCGACCCGCAATGGCTGGTCGAGTTCGAAGTAGACGCGATCATCCCGGACCGAAGGAGAAATGTGATAAAGGTAAGTAAGATAAGTATATGATAGGATAAGATAGAGAGGAAAATTGAGTAAAGACTGGAAAGATAGTAGATATTTACAAGGGAAACAAGAAAAAGATGTAATAGGCACTGATAAAAGAGGGGGAGCTGCGCCAGTGAAAGGCTAAAAGGAGATAATGAGAGCGCAACTCGGCCGCTAAAGAAGAGAAAGAATAGAAAGAAATAGTAAAAAAGGTGATAAAGTAATATGAAAAAGAAAAAAAAGGAAAAGAAGAGAATATAATAGTTTAAGAATAAGAAGATGATAAATAGAAAGGATAAAAAGAAAGAAAAGGAGGAGAAAAGATAATAGAGAAGGCAGAGCAGGTAGAAGAACTGATGACTACTATGAACTAGATAAGTGCTGCAGCACTGTACCCCCGAGAGTAAAGGTAATACATAGAGAAGGAAGAGAAAGAGATCACATGAACAGCGCATGGAGCAAGTCTAGATACTAAGGCTAAAAAGATAACTGAGTAGAGGAGGAAAAAGAGGAAGAAGAGGTAAGGGTAAGAGATAAAGGAGAAAGATTAGGGTAGGCTATGAAGATAAGAGAAGAAGAGTGGAGCTGCTAAAAAAGAGAAATAAAGAGGCTGGATAGGATCTCTGCTAGCTCAGCGGAAAGATAGAGTGAACCTGATATTCTTACATCTATTCCGCGCTCCGATGCTAGACGGGAACGCCGTTATTAAGCTGCGAATCGCATGAGGAAGGAAGAGAAATAGGAGAGCTGATAACATTAAAGGGATGAAGAGGAAAAGGTTCTAAAGGTAACTGCAAGGTATAGTTAGGGAGATAAGCGTAACTGATCAACAGGGACAGCTGGAGAACGCGCTCAGCCGGGGACGGATACGACAAGTGTTGTAACATCCTAGAGGGAGTCTGCACGTAACAGGTGGGAAGAGACAGAAGGGAAGAACGATTGTACCTCTAGCAGAGATAGGGGGAAGTGATAAAGTGGCAGCCGTAAAGCTAAAGAAAGGAAAGGGTAGGAGAATATAAAAGGATGACTACATAGCTAATACAAGGTAATTATATTTTTAAAAGAGAGAAAAGTAAGAGGAGAATAGAGAGAATGGGGAATGAAGGAAACATATGCATAGTATATAGAGAACAGAGCAGCTAAGAGATAATCATTTGATCTTTTAGATTACCTAGAGCATCACAGCAGGCGGATAGATGGCGTACACGATCTTATCAAGTATAAGATATAGGAATGCTTCGTAATTTACAACAGGAACATGTCGGCGAACAAACCGCTTGAGGATTATGCCTGGGAACTCTCTCAGATATTCCCCGTTGGTTAGAGAAGCCTAAAGCAGGCTACTAATTTCAGATTGAAGATAGAGAAGGAAATCTAAAGAGTATTTTAAAAAGGCTGAAGATAGATGCTATAGAGACTTTCTAATGGATGGCATAAGGTAGATAGCAGGGTTAAGGGTGATAGGGGATGATAAGAAGGCTATAGAATTCACAAAGATATAGTTCACTACAGATTGCAGATGTTACAGAACTAGGGTATAGACAAGCTCTAAGGAGAAAGCTAGCAGCGATGCTTCTAGAGAGGTATCACTGAGGGCAGAGCTGTTACACAGCACTGAACCGCAAGACAGGGCCAGGAACTCATTTTCCAGCAGATAGTTCTCTATGTGATATCGATCCACTTGTAGACATTGTCTGTGAGCGGAATCCCCTTAGGCTCCCTGTCTCTATGCACTATAGCAAAAAAGCGTTCCGATAGACCTGCACGCTCCCTCGCTGTTTGCAGAATTTCATACAGGTCTCGAACTCGAGCTTGACCCGCCCGGAACTAGGTTTACATTTTGACTCCAGACCGAGAATAGCCTGCTTACGATTTCGACATCTGTTTCGGTGTCGCCTCCGCCTTCCAGTATTACGACTTTCGCACGCGGCTTGTAAGCCGCCAGATCACCAACTATGTCCAAGACTGCCTGATCGAGTTCACTTTTCGCCGTAACCTGAGCGGCTTGATTCTGCCTGGTGCGCGGGGATCCCGACTGAGGGGCACTCATATGAATTGCACTGTATTCAGCATTCCCGACTACCTGTCGCAGGATAGAATAGGAATGCGTGATCAGCCATAGTTGATTATTTTGAGCGCGCCCTAGGTTTGCATGGTAAAAATCTGGCAGTCCTTGCAGCAGCCTTGGGTTCAAGTGCAACTCCGGCTCATCAAGGAGAATCACGGAGCTACGGGGCGCGGAGTTACGGAGCCGAAGGTAGCCGTATAGCAGTTCTTTCTCACCGGAACTAAGTTCATCGACGTCATGCTGTCCACCGGACTCAAGGTAGACGGGAAACGTCAATGAACCATCTGGTTGCGGAACCGGACCGCGATACTCCTTACCTGGAAAAAACGTGCGGAACAGGTCAGAGAGCGTACTGTTTAGATCTGGGAGGGTAGCAGCTCCGCTTTTTTCTGCAATAATAGCTATCACATAGCTTGCAGCTAGCTCAGACTTAATATTTCTGTACTTATCTCGCCAGTTGTATAGTGATTGATTGCGCCGCTGCTCCGTCACCTGCTCAAGATTTAGATTAACAGCCCCCAAGGATTCGCGTTCATAAACTCGCGATGCAGCATGGTAGTCAATTACACCAAGCTCACTCGGGTTATAGGTCTGGAAAACAAGTTCCAACAAAGGACTCGGATCCACCATAATTTGCTCAGTCGGATTGACCGTCAATCCGGCTCGGTGGGATGTCATTTCTAGCTCAGCTCTTATTGAAGGCATATCGCGCTGAACCATTAGCTAGATTTCTCGGCCATGCTGGTTGAAATCGATTGATGACACGTTCCGCCGCCAAGTGTTGCCGATAACCTCCCCAGGCGCGCTTGCCAGGCAATAGCTCTCAGAAGATCCTCCGCGTTCTGCTGCAAGTATGAGCGATCTGATTCTGATAGCTCGATATCGGCGTTAATTTTCAACGATCGATTTTTATCACGCAGGAGGCGCAGCATCCCATCCGGCCGGTTGGGATCTATTTGAAACTCACCGAACCACATTCCCCACTCGTTCAGAGCGTAGCCTCCGTAAGCTGACTTCAGTAGTCGAATTCCGTCGAGCACTGCCGTCTTTCCACATCCATTTGGCTCAGCGATAACTACCAGGTCACGCAGGTCTTTAACCTCGAAAGACTCGATGCCCCTAAAGTTTTCAATATGAACTGCCCGAAGCCTCATTGCTCCCCCATGAGATGTGAACTCGAAAGCTCTTACAAAGTCAGCACCAGGAGAGCATAGCTGCGCTCGTAGCTGGTCGCAGGCGAAATGTCGGCCCATGCTCCACTCAGAAAATTCGGCATCGAGTGCCGCCACTGCCCGCTTAGCAGCGGACGGCAGCAGGTGCCCATGTTCTTGACGATCGCCCAGAGCCATGACGGTACGGGCACGTCGCGGTACTCGCCGACCTTGCGGTGCTTCAGCCTCTCGCTCGTGCGGCCGTTCCTTGATGCCTGCCACATCATCGGAGGACCGCGCCGTCCTCAATGAAGTCTTCCTTGCCGAAGAGCAAGCGACTCTTTGATACAGAGACCGCAGCCGCGCATGAGCCAGACACAGATACCAGTGCCACCTACCGTGCGCCCGCTCGCCTCGTTGAGCCGCCATCGGCGACGAACTTGACCTGCTCAAGGCGGGGAACACGAAGTCAGCACGCAGGTTCTTCGGGCCGTGAGTGCGCTAGCCGAATGTCGGTGAGGTTATGCCTGGCCAGCCTGTGGCCTTAACTGCCTCGTCGCAGGTGCCGACAATGAGTAGGCGCGCTTGCTGTCGCGGCGAGTTGCTCAGGTCCCCCATCGTCATCGTCAGTAAGTTCGGTAAAGCCGTCACGGTCCTGCGCTACCTGGGCGAGCGTCCTGACCACGGAACAGAGGTCGTGACACAGGTGCGGTAGGCACGGACGTACAGGAGGCGGGTGTCCGACGTTGATCGCTATCCGCGCGATGAACTGCTCGCACGCCTCGCCAAAGTTCTGCTTGCCAGCCTTGCTGTGGTCAGCAAAGGTGATGTCGCCCGAGTGCTTGTCCACGGTGAGCTTGAGCTGCCAGTCCCGAGCAAGCTTCTTGCCGCTGCCGTAGTCCACGCGCCCCATGGTCGGGTGCTTCTTGTCCCCGAACGACTTCTCAACCTGCTTGCCGTTGACCCAGTAGCGCAGGGTCCAAGCATGGTGCGCAGCGGTCCGGGTTGTCGCACGTATGCTGGCACGCGGATGCTGCGCAGCCCTTGTTGGAGTTGGGACGATGGTTGGCCCTGTCGCACTTCTTGAGGATGGTCCCGCTACGGTTCACCGCCGGCGCCATGACCTCGCAGCCCTCCCTGACTTGACTATGACTGGAATGCAGTTCAAGGATGGCTGAACTGCACCAAAGTGGACAATAAAATTGCGCGAACTGCTCGTCATCGGCATCGGCCCCGGCCATCCCGACCAGATCACCGTCCAGGCCGTCCAGGCGCTCAACCGGGCCGACGTGTTCTTCCTGATCGACAAGGGCGACGCCAAGGGCGGGCTGAACGCGGCCAGGGAAGAGATCCTGCGCCGCCACGTCACCCGGCCCGGGTACCGGGTGGTCAGCATCCCCGAGCCGCCCCGCGACCGCTCGCCGTCGCTGACCGACGCGGGCTACCAGGAGGCAGTGACTGACTGGCACGCGGCCCGGGCCGGGCTCATCGCGGCGGCGGTGGCGGCCGAGCTCGGGCCGGACGGGACCGGGGCGTTCCTGGTGTGGGGCGACCCGTCGGTCTACGACTCGATGCTGCGGATCGTCGACCGCGTCCGCGCGCTCGGCCGGGTCGAGTTCAGCTGCACCGTGATCCCGGGGGTGACCAGCGTGCAGGCACTGGCGGCGGCGCACCGCATCCCGCTCAACCGGGTGGGCGAGCCGATCCACGTCACCCCGGCCCGGCGGCTGGCCCAGGCAGCGGAGCCAGGGCTGCCCGACGGCCTCGACAGCGCGGTGGTCATGCTCGACCGCGGGTTCACCGCGGCGGGCTTCACCGAGCCCGGGCTGTCGGTCTTCTGGGGCGCCTACCTGGGCACGCCGGACGAGGTGATCATCGCCGGGCCGCTGGCCGAGGTGGCGGACGAGATCACCGAGACCCGGGAGCGGCTGCGTGAGCGGCACGGCTGGATCATGGACACCTACCTGGTGCGCCGTGACCGGACCAGTGGCGAGAGCGGGGAATGAGGGCAGGCTCGCGGCTAGGCGGTGCGGTGATGGTGCAGCGGTGGCCGTCGCAGCGCGTCGAGCTCGAGTTCGGCGATCTCGCGGTTGCGGTTAGCGCCGAGTTTCCTGTGACGGATCTGGTCGCGCAGCTTGAGGATGGCGTCCAGTAGCATCTCCGGGCGCGGCGGGCAGCCTGGCAGGTAGATGTCGACGGGCACGATGTGGTCGGCCCCCTGCACGATCGCGTAGTTGTTGAACATGCCGCCGGAGGAGGCGCAGACGCCCATGGCGATCACCCATTTCGGGTCGGGCATCTGGTCGTAGACCTGCCGCAGCACCGGCGCCATCTTCTGGCTGACCCGCCCGGCGACGATCATCAGGTCGGCCTCGCGCGGGGTGTTGCCCATCTTCTCCATGCCGAACCGGGCGAAGTCATGCCGTGGGCCCGCGGTCTGCATCATCTCGATCGCGCAGCAGGCGAGGCCGAACGTGACCGGCCACATTGACCGGGACTGCGCGTACTGGGCCCACTTCTCCACCGTGGTCAGCAAGAAACCGGCGGGCAGGTGCTCTTCGAGGCCCATTGGTACCGCCCATTCCATCCGTAGGCCAGATGGCCGATTTTTCGGCCACCTGGCCTACAGTAGCGTACGGGCATGGCGGCGAAAAAGGAGGGAACCGACCGGACCTTCATCGAGGGAGTACGGCGGGCCCAGATCATCGGGTGCGCGGCGGACGTCATCGCCGAGTCCGGCTACGCCCGGGCGACGATGGCGGAGATCGCCAAGCGCGCCGGGATCGCCAAGAGCGTCATCTCCTACCACTTCGCGGACAAAAGCGAGGTCATGCAGGAGATCATCCGCACCGGGATCGAGACGTACACCAAGCTCATCGAGACCCGGACAGCAGCCGAGTCCACCGCGTCGGGGAAGGTGCGCGGCTACCTGGCCGCTTCGGCCGAGTTCATGGTCGCCCACCGGAGCCTGAACCTGGCCATCGTGGAGATCGCGTTCAACGCGCTGGGACCGGACGGCCAGCCCCTGCGGGCGACCATGCCCATGGAGGTCCACAGCGTCCCCTTCGAGCAGGTCCTGCGCGATGCCCAGGCCTCCGGAGAACTGCGGGAATTCGACGTCCAGGTCATGGCCGGGCTGCTGCGCTCCGCCGTCACCCACACCATGGTGATGGCGATACGGGCCGACCCCGGCGCGGACCTGGCCGCCTATGCCCGCGAGCTCGGCACCACCTTCGACCTCGCCACCCGGCCGCCGGGCGGCTGACGCCGGCCGGCCGCAAAACGGGCAGGCGCTAGCTCGCTACCGGATCACCGGACAGCGACAGTGGCAGCTCCTCCGGAGCGCTCGCGTAGGCGATCGTGGTGGGCGACGAGGCGTCGATGCCCTCCCGGGCGTAGCGGGCATGCAGGCGCTTGATGAACTCGTGGGTGATCAGCGCCTGAGCGCTGACGTCGCCCGCCCGCAGGCCCACGTTGAAGCTGATGCTCGAGCCGCCGAACTCGGTGAACCGGACGGTCGGCTCGTACGCGGGGACCGCGCCCTCAACCTCCAGCATCACCTGGCGGCCGACGTCGACCGCCACCCGCTCGACGTGCTCCAGGTCGCTCTCATAGCTGACGCTGCAGGCGACAGTCACCGACATCTCGTGCTCGGGCAGGTGGTAGTTGGTGACGATGGAGGAAGCCACGGTGGAGTTCGGCACCACCAGGATGTTGTTCGGGAGCTGGCGGATGATCGTGTTGCGCCAGTTGGTGTCGACGACGTAGCCCCGCATCCCGTTGTCGAGCTGGATGAAGTCCCCCGGCTGGACCTTGCGTGAGGTGAGGATGTGCACGCCCGCGAACAGGTTGCTCAGCGTGTCCTGCAGCGCGAGGGCGACCGCCAGGCCGCCCACCCCGAGCGCGGTCAGCAGCGGCGTGATCGCGATGCCGAGGCTGTCCAGCAGGACCAGCGCACCGATCGTCCACACCGCCACCCGGGCGATGTTGACGAAGATGGTCGCCGAGCCCGAGGTCCCCGCGTGCGAGGTCGCCCCGGCCCGCACGGCCACCCCGGCCACGTTCGCGCTGCCGATGGAGACGACCACCACGATGACCGCCAGCAGCAGGTGGTCGAGGTCCTCCCGGCTGCCACCGCGCAGCGGAAGCGCCAGCACTGCTGCCCAGGCGCAGCCGATCGCGACGCACCAGGGAGCGACCAGCCGCAGGAACGCCACCACGATGTCGCCGCCGCGCCAGCCGGTCTGCTCCGCCTTGCGGTACAGCCGGGTGAGAACCCGGCGCAGCACCAGGCCGCCGACGATGCCCGCCGCCAGGTAAGCCGACGCCACGAGCCAGGTATGCGAGCTGACATGCCCGGTCATCGTCGCCCCCACTCGTTTGGTAACGGTTGCGTTGCGGGACCGAGGCTACCCCGAAGCCCGGGGCCGGGGAGGGCCAGAACGAAGAATGACGATGCGGAGGAACCCGCACCCGTTCGGAATGCCGGGATTGTTCAGCGCGACGAACGGTCGCGCGCGTCCGAGTACAGGTGACTGTCGCGGAAGCCGCTGGCGGTCAGCACCTTCCCCACGACGATGACCGCGGTGCTGCGCACCCCGGCCGCGAGCACCTGGGCCGCGATATCGCCCAGGGTGCCGCGCAGGATCACCTCGCGCGGCTGGCTGGCGTAGGCGACCACGGCCACCGGGCAGCCGGCCCCGTAGTGCGGGACCAGCTCCGCCGTCACCTGCTCGATCCGCTGCACCGCGAGGTGCAGCACCAGCGTCGCCCCGGTCGCGCCCAGGCTGGCCAGGTCCTCGCCCGGCGGCATCGGGGTGGCCCGGTGCGCGATCCGGCTGAGCACCACCGTCTGCCCGACCTGGGGGACCGTCAGCTCGCGGCGCAGCGCGGCGGCGGCGGCCGCGAACGCGGGCACCCCCGGGGTGATGTCATAGCCGATCCCGGCCCGGTCCAGCCGCCTGGCCTGCTCGGCGACCGCGCTGAAGACGGCCGGGTCGCCGGAGCAGAGCCGCACCACGTCCAGGCCGGCCGCGTCCGCCGCGGCCATCGCGGCGACGATCTCGTCCAGGGTCAGCTCGGCGGTGTCGACGAGGCGGGCCCCCGGCGGGCAGTAAGCCAGGACTTCGGCCGGGACCAGGCTGCCCGCGTACAGGCAGACCGAGCACTCCCGCAGCAGCCGCTGGGCGCGCACGGTGATCAGGTCGGCGGCGCCTGGGCCCGCGCCGACGAAGTGGACGGTCACGGGCTCTCCTGAGGTTCCTGGCCGGGCGGCTTGCGGACGGACCACTGGACGACCGCCAGGGCCGGCCGCCAGGCGGTGAACGAGCCGAGCGCCCCCGCGTGCTCGACGCCAATCCTGGTCAGCGTACCGCCGAGGCGCCGGCCGCAGCCGGTCAGCACCGCCTGTCCCTCGACCGTGACCGCGTTGGCGACCAGCCGCCCGCCGGGCCCGAGCGCCGCCCAGCAGGCGTCCACCACCCCGGGAACGGTCACGCCGCCGCCGATGAAGACCGCGTCCGGGGCGGGCAGGCCGGCCAGCGCCCGCGGCGCCGACCCGGCCACCAGCGTCAGCCCGGGCACGCCGAGCGCAGCCGCGTTACGGGCGATCCGGTCACGCCGGTCAGCCCGCGGTTCCACCGCCACCGCCCGGCTGGCCGGGTGAACCCGCATCCACTCGATGCCGACGCTGCCCGAGCCGGCCCCCACGTCCCACAGCAGCTGGCCGGGCACCGGCGCCAGCGCGGCCAGCGCGCAGGCGCGCAGCTCCCGCTTGGTCAGCTGGCCGTCATGCTCGAACGCGTCGTCCGGCAGCCCCGGCACCCGGGGCAGCGGCGCCGCGGCCGGGTCGAGACGGCACTCGACCGCCACGATCGCCAGCCGGCTGTGCGGCGGGCCGCCGTCCGCGGGCACCGGGGCCACCCACTCGCCCACCGCGCCCAGGTCGGCCAGCAGCGTCACCGGGCTGGCACCGAAGCCGCGCGCGTCGAGCAGCCCGCGGATGCCGGCCGCGGCCGACGGCTCGGCGGTGAGCACCAGTACCCGCCGCCCCGGCTGCAGCAGCGGGTGCAGCAGCTCACGGGGACGCCCGACCAGGCTGACCACGTCGGTGTCGTCAAGCGGCCAGCCCAGGCGGGCGGCCGCCAGCGACACCGACGACGGGTGCGGCAGCACCCGCACCAGCTCCGGGCCGAGCAGCCTGACCAGGGTGGACCCGATGCCGAAGAACATCGGGTCACCGCTCGCCAGCACCACCAGGCCCGCCCCGCGCGCGTCAGCGTGGCCAACATGGTCGGCCACCAGCTCGCGCAGCCCGGGCAGCAGCGGGCTCGGCAGCGGAACCCGGAAGCCGGGCACCTCATCCGGCAGCAGCGCGAGCTGCCGCGGGCCGCCCGCGATCACCGCCGCCTGGCTGATCGCGTCGCGGGTGAGCGGCGGCAGCCCCGGCCAGCCTTCGGCGCCGATCCCGGCCACGGTCACGATCTGGGCGAACACGCCTTTAAGTTTGCCGTAGAGCTGTGAGAAGATAACCCGCGAACGGCCGCCGAGGAACTCCGGTGCGAATCCGGGACGGTCCCGCCACTGTAACCCGCTGCCAGGTCGGCCCCGTCGGCCTGACAGCACGGGAAGCCAGGCCATCGGCATCCGTGCCGCCGGGTGTCCGCCCGGCGGTCGTCGCTGTCGGCGGGCGCGGACACCCGCCGGGTGAAGGTGCTCGCTGTTGACCCAGTTCCCGTTCAGCGCGGTCGTCGCCATGGATGACATGCGGCTGGCGCTCATACTCAACGCCATCTCGCCCGCCATCGGCGGCGTCCTCATCCGGGGCGAGAAAGGGTCGGCCAAGACCACCACGGTGCGCGCGCTGACCGCGGTGCTGCCCCCGGTCGACGTGGTGCCCGGCTGCCGGTTCTCCTGCCCGCCGGACGCACCCGACCCGCAGTGCCCGGACGGCCCGCACCCCGACGGCCGGGGCAGCCAGCGGCGGCCCGCGCGGCTGGTGGAACTGCCGGTGGGGGCGACCGAGGACCGGCTCACCGGGTCACTCGACATCGGCCGGGCGCTGACCGAAGGGGTCAGCTCGTTCCAGCCCGGGCTGCTCGCGGCCGCCCACCGCGGGGTGCTCTACGTGGACGAAGTCAACCTGCTGCACGATCACCTGGTCGACCTGCTGCTCGACGCGGCCGCCCTGGGCACCAGCTACGTCGAGCGGGACGGCGTCTCGGTCCGCCACCAGGCCAGGTTCCTGCTCGTCGGGACGATGAACCCGGAGGAAGGGGAGCTGCGGCCGCAGCTACTCGACCGCTTCGGGCTGACCGTCGAGGCGGCCGCGCCGCGGGAAGCGGGGCAGCGGGCCTCGATCGTCCGCCGCCGGATCGCCTACGACGCCGACCCGGGCGCGTTCGCCGCCCAGTTCGCGGCGCAGGAGAAGGCACTGGCCGCCGCGATCGCCGACGCGACCGGCGCGGCTGCCGGCGATAGTGCTGGACGACGCGGCGCTGCTGCGGATCGCGGGGGTGTGCGCCGCCTTCGGCGTGGACGGGCTGCGGGCCGACATCGTGATCGCCCGCGCCGCCGCCGCCCACGCCGCCTGGCGCGGCGCGACCACGGTGAGCCGCGAGGACATCAGGGTCGCGGCCCGGCTGGCGCTGCCGCACCGGCGGCGGCGCAACCCGTTCGACGAGCCCGGGCTGGACGAGCAGGAGCTGGAGGACGCGCTCGGCGGCCCGGACCAGGAGCCGGAGCCTGACCCGCCGCCGGACGGCGGTGGTGGTGACGGGGGCGGAGGCGGTCGTAGCGAGGGCGGTGATGACGAGCGCGGTGGTGACGAGCGCGGTGGTGACGAGCGCGGTCACGCCGGTGACGGCGACGGGAACGGGACCGGCCAGGAAGACGACGACCCCCGGCCGGAGCCGGCCGGGCGGCCAGGCCGGGCGTCAGTGGCGCCCCCGGCCGGCTCGTTCCGCCCGCGGCGGCTGGAAGTGCCGGGCAAGGGCCAGGGCACGGCCGGGCGCCGGTCGCGGGCCGCGACCGACAGCGGCCGGAGCGTCGGCGCCCGGACGCCCGCCGCGACCTCGGCCGCCGGGATCCGCGACGTGCACCTGGCGGCCACCCTGGCCGCCGCCGCGCCGCACCAGCGGCGGCGCGGGCGAACCGCGCCCGGCCTGCTGCTTGAACGTGCTGACCTGCGCGAGCACCGTCGTGAGGCCCGCGAGTCGAACCTGGTGCTGTTCCTGGTCGACGCCAGCGGCTCGATGGCGGCCCGCCGCCGCATGGAGGCGGTCAAGGGGGCGGTGCTTTCGCTGCTGCTCGACGCCTACCAGCGGCGCGACAAGGTGGGCCTGGTCAGCTTCCGCGGCGCCGGGGCCGAGTTGCTGCTGCCGCCTACCTGGTCGGCCGACGCGGCCGCGCGCAGGCTGCGGGAGATGCCCGCGGGCGGTCGCACCCCGCTGGCGGCCGGGCTGGCGCAGGCGCGCGCGGTGCTGCGCCGCGAGCGGCTGCGCGACCCGCTGCGCCGCCCGCTGCTGGTCGTGGTGACCGACGGCCGGCACACCGCGGGCGGTGACCCGGCGGCGGCCGCCGCCGGCCTGCACCGCGACCGGGTGGCGGCGGTGGTGGTGGACTGCGAGTCGGGCCCGGTACGGCTCGGCCTGGCGGCCGGCCTGGCCCAGCCGCTGGGTGCCCAGTACCTGGACCTGGGCAGCCTGGCCGCCCCAGGCAGGCAGGCCAGCCCGGCCAGCCCGGCCGGCAGCCTGTCGGCCGGCCTGCTGGCGGGCTCGGTCCGCGCCTACCGCGGCGACCGGACGCGGCCCGCCGGCCGCCGCCAGTCCGAGCCGGGCCAGCACGGAAAGGTGGCTTGACCGCAATGCCGCAGGGAGTACCGGAGACCGTCCCCGACGACGGGCTGACCACCAGGCAACGCCGGAACCGGCCGCTGCTTATCGTGCACACCGGCGCGATGAAGGGAAAGTCGACGGCCGCCTTCGGCCTGGCGCTGCGCGGCTGGAACCAGGGCTGGGGCATCGGGGTCTACCAGTTCGTGAAGAGCGCCAAGTGGCGGGTCGGCGAGGAGGCCGCGTTCCGCGCGCTCGGCCGGCTGCACGAGCAGACCGGCGAGGGCGGCGAGGTGGTCTGGCAGAAGATGGGCGAGGGCTGGTCGTGGATACAGCGCGGCGACGCCGATGACCACGCCGCCAACGCCCGCGAGGGCTGGGCGCAGATCAAGCGCGACCTGGCGGCCGAGCGGTTCGGCCTGTACGTGCTCGACGAGTTCACCTACCCGATGAAGTGGGGCTGGATTGACCCCGCGGACGTGGTCGCCGCGCTCACCAGCCGCCCCGGCCACCAGCACGTGGTGATCACCGGCCGGGACGCGCACCAGGACCTGATCGCCGCGGCCGACCTGGTGGTCGAGATGACCAAGGTCAAGCACCCGATGGACGCGGGCCAGAAGGGCCAGCGCGGCATCGAATGGTGACGGTGCCGCGGGTCGTGATCGCCGCCCCCGGGAGCGGCCACGGCAAGACGTCGGTCGCCACCGGCCTGCTCGGCGCGCTGCGCCAGCGCGGCCTGAAGGTGTCGCCGCACAAGGTCGGACCGGACTACATCGACCCGGGCTACCACGCGCTCGCGGCCGGGCGCCCGGGCCGTAACCTCGACCCCTGGCTGGTGGGCGAGGACCAGGTAGCGGCGCTGTTCGCACACGGCGCCGCCACTCCCGAGCCCGCCGACATCGCGGTCATCGAGGGTGTGATGGGGCTGTTCGACGGCAAGTCAGCGGGGCCGGGCGGGCACCGGTCGGCAGGTCAGCACGGCGGTGACTTCGCGTCGACCGCGCACGTGGCCCGGCTGCTGGACGCGCCGATCATCCTGGTGGTCGACGCGAGCGGGATGGCCGCGTCGGCCGCCGCCCTGCTGCACGGCTTCGCCAGCTTCGACCCGGGGACCCGGATCGGCGGGGTGATTTTCAACCAGGCCGGCTCGCCCGGGCACGAGGCGCTGCTGCGGGACGCGGCCGAGGTCGTGGGCCTGCCGGTGCTTGGCCTGGTCGGCCGGCGCGACCAGCTCACCGTCCCTTCGCGGCACCTGGGCCTCATCCCGGCGGCGGAGCTCGGCCGCCCCGCCGTCGACGCGGTCGCCGCGCTGGCCGGCCTGATCGGCGCCAGCGTGGACCTGGAGGCGGTGATGCGGCTGGCCCGGACCGCGGGCCCCCTTTCGGCGGGCACGCTGCCTGCACCGGACCAACCCCAAGAAACCGGTACCGAACGGGTGCGGCTGACCCAGCCCCGGCCCCGCCTCGCCATCGCGGCCGGGCCGGCCTTCACCTTCGGCTACGCCGAGCACCCGGAGCTGCTCACCGCGGCCGGGGCGGAGGTGGTGACGTTCGACCCGCTACGCGACGAGCGGCTGCCCGCCGACGTGGACGGGCTGGTCATCGGGGGCGGGTTCCCCGAAGAGCACGCGGCCGGCCTGTCCGCCAACGAGCGGCTGCGGGCCGAGGTGGCGGCGCTCGCCCGGGCCGGCGGCCCGGTCCTGGCCGAGTGCGCGGGACTGCTCTACCTGGCCCGGTCGCTCGACGGGCACCCGATGTGCGGCGTGCTCGACGCCACCGCGGTGATGACCGGCAGGCTCACCCTCGGGTACCGGGACGCGGTCGCCGCGAGCACCTCGCCGCTGGCGCAGGCGGGCACCCGGGTGCACGGCCACGAGTTCCACCGCACCACGGTGCGGGGGCCGGGCGGCGGGATCGCGGGCGACGGGACCCCAGGCGAGGGGACAGCGGGCGACGGGACAGCAGGCGACGCGGGCGCCGCCTGGCACTGGCGGCAGGCTGACCGCTCGGTTACCGAGGGCTTCGTGCGGGGCCGGGTCTACGCGTCTTACCTGCACACGCACTGGAGCGGGGTGCCCGGGGCGGCGGCCAGGATCGCGCAGGCCGCCCGGGCCCACCGGGCGGAGCGGGTACCCGGCTTAGTTGGTGATGGTTAGCTCCGGCGCGTGCTGGTACCAGCTCGCGATCAGCGAGGAAACCTGCGCCCCGGAGCTGAAGTCGACCCGCAGCCAGCCGGTGCCGGACCAGGTCTGGACCGAGTACCCGACATCCGGGACGGCGGTGACGAGCTGGACCGCGCCGCCGGACACGTCCAGGGTGACCCGGCCGCCTGCCAGCGTGTAGGCGCTCACCCCGGGCTGCGGCTGCACGGTGGTCGCGCCGGCCGACGGCGTGGGGCTGGCCGGGCTGGCCGCGGTCGGCGCGGTGGCGGCCGGCCGACGGCCCGCGGCCGGTGACGACGCGGGCCCCGGCCCGGTGGAAGGAGACGCCGGAGCGGGGGCGAGCGAGGGCGGCACCACTGAAGAGGAGGGCCCCACTGAGGAGGGCCTCACTGAGGACTGCACTGAGGACTGCACTGCGGGCGGCAGAGCGGACGGCGGGAGTACCGCCGCGTTCACCACTGGCATCCCCGACCGTACCCCGGCGTCGCTGACCACGACGTTCGCGCCGAACCAGGCGACGCAGACCGCGATGGCGGTGCCCGCCGCCCAGGCGGCGAGGCCGGCCATGACCCGCACCATGTTGGCAATAATGCCGCAAGCGATACGCCGGATACGTACGGTTCGGGTTATGGCCCGCGTGCTTATCGTCGAGGATGACCCCTATGTCCGCTCGGCGATGGCGGCCGAGCTCACCCGGCGGTCGCACGCCGTCCGCACCGCGGGCACCGCCCTCGACGGCATCAGGGAAGTCAGCAACCACCCGCCCGAGGTGGTGGTGCTCGACCTCGGGCTGCCCGACCTGGACGGCGGCGCGGCGCTGAAGATGATGCGCGCGGTCGCGGCGATGCCGGTCCTCGTCGCCACCGCCCGCGACACCGAGGCGGAGGTCATCCGGCTGCTCAACGACGGCGCCGACGACTACGTGGTGAAGCCGTTCTCCGGCGAGCTGCTGGCCGCCCGGGTCGCCGCGCTGCTGCGCCGGGCCGGGCCGGACAGCGGGCCCGCCCCGGTGATCACGGTGGCCGGGCTGAGCGTGGACCTGGCCCGGCGGGCGGCGGTGCTCGACGGCCGGCCGCTTGAGCTCTCCCGCCGCGAGTTCGACCTGCTGGCCTACCTGGCGGCGCGGCCGGGGGCGGTAGTGCCGCGGGCCGAGCTGCTGACCGAGGTGTGGCACCAGGCCTACGGCGACGACCAGACCATCGACGTGCACGTGTCCTGGCTGCGGCGCAAGCTCGGCGAGACCGCCGCCCGGCCGCGCTACCTGCACACGGTGCGCGGGGTGGGCGTGATGCTCGACGCTCCACGATGAGGGAGCGGTGAGGGCGGCGGGCCGCGGGCCGCTGCGGTCATCGGTCAGGACGACGCTGGCGCTGGTCGCGGCCGCGGTCACCTCGATGGTGGCGATCGCGTTCCTGATCCCGCTGGCGATCCTGGTCAAGGACGTGGCCAGGGACCGGGCGTTCAACTCGGCCCAGCTCGCCGGGGCGGCGATCGACCCGGTGCTGGCGGTCACCACCGACCGGGCGACCCTGGAACGCGCCGTCGACAGCACCCCGGACGGCGCGGCCGGGCGGCTCGCGGTCTACCTCACCCCCGCTACCGCCTCCCCGGGGAGTACCGCCACGCTGATCGGCGGCCCGCAGCAGGCATCCCCGGCCGACCTGCGGACCGCGGTCGGCACCGCCCGGTCGTTCATCGCCCCGGTGCCCGGCGGCTACACCGTGCTGCAGCCGGTGGCGCTGGCCGGCGGCAGCCTGGCGGTGACCGAGGTCTTCGTGCCCGACGCCGAGGTGTCCCGCGGCGTGACCGGGTCCTGGGCGGTGATGACGGGCACCGCGCTGGCGCTGATCGCCGTCTCCGTCATCGTGGCGGACCGGCTGGCGAGCCGGGTCACCCGGCCGGCCAGGGAGCTGGCGGCGGCCGCGGCTGCCCTCGGCGACGGGGACCTGAGCGTCCGCAGCACCGCCCGCGGGCCGGCCGAGCTGTCCGCCGTGGGCCAGGCGTTCAACGCGATGGCCGAGCGGCTCAGCCGGCTGATCACGGCCGAACGGGTGATGGCGGCCGACCTGCCGCACCGGCTGCGCACCCCGCTGACGGCACTGCGGATGAACGCCGCCGCCCTCGGCCCCGGCCGGGCGGCCGACGACACCAGGCTCGCGGTCGACCGGCTGGAGCGGGAGATCGACCTGATCATCAGGGCCGCCCGGCGCCCGGCCCCGGATGAGCCGGCCACCTGCGACGCGGCCGAGGTGCTGGCCGACCGCTTCGGCTTCTGGTCGGCGCTGGCCGAGGACCAGGGGCGACCCTGCCAGCTGACCGGAGCCGACCAGCCCGCGCCGGTGCCGGCCTCGCGTTCCGACCTGGTTGCGGCGGCGGACTCGCTGCTCGGCAACGTCTTCCGGCACACCGCCGAGGGGACCGGGTTCGCGGTGACGCTGTACCGGGGCGAGGGCGCCGTGCTGGTGCTGGTCGCCGACGCCGGGCCGGGGATCGCCGACCCCGCCCGCGCGCTGCTGCGCGGCAGCAGCGGCGCGGGCTCCACCGGCCTCGGGCTGGACATCGCCCGCCGGGTGGCCGAGTCCACCGGCGGCGGGCTGAAGATCGGCACCTCGTCGCTCGGCGGCGCGCAGCTCCAGCTACGGCTGCGAACCTGGTCGCCCGCACCCGGCGGGGGGCAGCGGGCGCGACGGCACCGGGCAGCCGGGTAACGGTTAGCCAACAAAAGCCGGCCATCAGCCGGGAAACCCCCGGCGGTCCGGCAAGCGGTCCTCCGCTGATGCTAAAACCTACGCTATGGGGCTGCTAGTGACGGTCAGGTCACCGGCCTCGTCCGGCCGCCCGCATACCGTGGTGGAGCTGTCCGGCGAGGCTGACCTGAATGACAGCGCGGCGCTGCGCGAACTGATCGCGGCCGAGTCGGGCGACCTGACCGCGCCGCTGGTGCTCGACGTGTCCGGACTACGGTTCATGGACTCGGCGGTGCTGCACGTGATCCTGGTGGCAGCCCGGTCGATGGGACCCAAGGGCGGCGTCCTCGCCCTGGCCGCCCCGGCCGAGGCGGTGCGGCGCATCCTCAGCCTCACCGGCGCCGACCAGCTACTGGCGGTCTACGACAGCGTGGACGAGGCCATGCAGAGCGTTTGACCAGGATGCGCGTTTGACCAGGATGCGCGTTTGACCAGGAAGTGCCGGCCGCAACGCAGAAGGGCGCGGCCGAGGCCGCGCCCTTCTGGTCTGCCCCGGATTCCCGGCGCGTTAAGACCTAGCGGTCACCAGCGGTACCAGCGGCCGCGTCCGGCGCCCTCGCCCACCCGGACGAGGAAGCCGAGCAGCCAGACGACCAGGACCACGAGCGCGATCCACCAGAGAATGTGAACGGCGAAGCCGAGGCCGCCCAGGATGAGCGCCAGCAGCAGTACCAGCAGGATGATTCCCATGACGTTTTCCTTCCGAAGACCGGCCCGCGGGGCGGGACCCGCGGCGTTCCAGAGCGGCTGTCTGCTACCCGGGCTAGGCCGGGGTATGCGGGGGCAGGCGGCCTTTATGACCGCTAAGGCCGCGGTTGGCTGATTACCAGCGGTACCAGCGACCGCGTCCCGCGCCCTCGCCCACCCGGACGAGGAAGCCGAGCAGCCAGACGACCAGGACCACGAGCGCGATCCACCAGAGAATGTGAACGGCGAAGCCGAGGCCGCCCAGGATGAGCGCCAGCAGCAGTACCAGCAGGATGATTCCCATGACGTTGTTAGTTCCTTTCGCTAGCCGGAGCGCGGGACCGCCCCGCGGCCCGCCAGCGGCCCTCTGCTACCCCGGCCGGAACGTCCTATGCCAACCTAATCACGAAACAAATCCGCCGCCGGCAAGCCCGGCTGGCAGGCCCGGCGTATTGCCCCGATGTGCATCAGGTCACCGCCATGACCGCCCTGGCCAGGTGTGAAGCACCGTCGGCCGGGTAGCGGGACAGCCTTGCTCGACGACTGGAACGGGGGCCAGGCATGCCCGACGGCATTCTTACGGCCGGCATCACTCTCACTGTCAGCCCGGTCGGTGACCTTGCCGGCGATAGGGGCAGCGATACCGCCGCCAGCGAGCGGGCGCGCGACCTGCCCGGCGGATGAGGGCCTGGGAGGAGGCCGCCGCCGCGTTCCGCGCGGCGGTCGACGCGGGCCGGTGCGACCTGCCGCTGCCCGGGTCGGGCGCGACCTGGGAACGCTGGGCCGCCCTGGCCGACCTGGCCGGGGAAGACCTGTCACTGGCGCGGCTGGGCGAGGGGCACGCCGACGCGGTGGCGATCCTGGCCGAGCTTGGCGGCCCCCGGCCGCTGGCAGGCAGCCGCTGGGGAGTGTGGGCGGCCAACCCGCCCGGACCGAACGTGACCGCGAGCCGCCAGCGCGGCGGCTGGCGGCTGCGCGGCGTCAAGCAGTACTGCTCGGGCGCCCGGGTCTGCACCGACGCCCTGGTTACGGCGGCCGCCGAGGACGGCCCGCGGTTGTTCGCGGTGACCACCGGCCAGCTCGAGCCGCGCGCGGGGAGCTGGCCCGCCACCGGGATGGCGGGCAGCGACACCCTCGACGTCGGCTTCCCCGACGTCCCGGCCGAGCCGGTCGGGCCGCCCGGCGGCTACACCGGCAGGCCCGGGTTCAGCCACGGCGGGGCCGGGGTGGCGGCCTGCTGGTACGGCGGGGCCCGGGCGGTCGGGCAGGCGCTGGCCGGGGCAGCGGCCAAGCGCGACATCGGCCCGCACGCGCTGGCCCACCTGGGCGCGGTCGACCTGGGGCTGCGCACCGCGCGGTCCGCGCTGCGCGAGGCGGCCGCCGAGATCGACGCCGACCCCGGTGACCTGCGGGGCGAGGGCGCGGCGAGGGCGCTGCGGATCCGGGCGCTGACCGAGGCGGTCGCCGCCGGCGTGCTCAGCCGGACCGGCCGGGCACTCGGCGCCGGGCCGCTCGGCCATGACCGGGCGCACTCCCGCGCGGTCGCCGACCTGACGGTCTACCTGCGCCAGCATCACGCGGAAGCGGACCTGGCACAGCTCGGCGAGCTAGTCGCCGGCCAGGGGGCGTCATGGTGAGCCGGGCATCCGGCCAGCGCCCGACCGGCCAGCGCACGACCGGCCCGCACCCGATCGACGCGGCCGGCACCGACGAGCGGGAGTGGGCCGCGTGGCCGTGGCTGAGCACGCTCCCGGGAGCCGGGCTGGCCGGGCTGGCCTCGATCAAGAGCGCGGTGGTAGTGGCCGCCCATCCCGACGACGAGGTGCTCGGGGCAGGCGGCCTGCTGTCCATGCTCGCGGCCGCGCACGCCCGGCTGCGGGTGATCGCCGTCACCGACGGCGAGCGCTCGCACAAGGGACACGCGTCTCCCGCCTCGCTCAGCCGCCGCCGGACCGCGGAGACCACCGCCGCCCTGCGTGCCCTGGGCGCGCGAACGGCCGAGGTGGTCCGGCTCGGCATGCCCGACAGCGGCCTGGCCAAGGTCGAGGACGAGCTCGCGGCGACCCTGGCGCCGCTGGTGGCCGGCTTCGACCTGTGCCTGGCCCCGTGGGACGGCGACCTGCACCCGGACCACGAGGCGACCGGCCGGGCAACCCGGCGGGCCGGCCCCAGGTCCCTGTACTGCTTCCCGATCTGGATGTGGCACTGGGCTGCCCCCGGCGACCGCCGGGTGCCCTGGAACCGGGCGCTGCGGGTGCCGCTGCCGCCGCGCGCGGTCAACCGGAAGCGGGCGGCCATCACCACCTTCGCCAGCCAGCTCGAAGACCGCGGCCACGGCCTCGGGCCGGTGCTCTCGCCCGGCGTCATCGCCCACTTCACCCGGCCGATGGAGGTGCTGCTGCCGTGACCCTTGACCCGGGCTACTTCAGCGAGCGCTACGCCGCCTCCCCCGACCCCTACGGGCTGGCCGAACGCTGGTACGAGGCCCGCAAGTACGCCCTAACGGTCGCGCTGCTGCCCCGGCCGCGGTACGGCACCGCCTTCGAGCCTGGCTGCTCGATCGGCGTGCTCACGCTGCGCCTGGCCGCGCGCTGCGACCGCCTGCTCGCCTGCGACGCGGTGCCGGACGCGGTCGGGTCGGCCCGGGCGCGGACGGCGGGCCTGCCCGGGGTGCAGGTGGAGCAGCGGGTGATCCCGGCCGACTGGCCGCCCCAGTCATTCGACCTGGTGGTGTTCTCCGAGCTGCTGTACTACTTCGATGACGCCGACCTTGAGCAGGTGCTCAGCCTCGGCGTCGGCTCGCTGCGGCCCGGCGGGCAGCTGCTCGCGGTGCACTGGCGGCATCCCGCCCCCGACCACCCGCGGTCGGGTGATGAGGTGCACCAGGCGCTGGCCGCCCGCCCGGCCCTGGCCCGGCTGGCCCGCTACCGTGACCTGGACTTCACCGCCGAGGTGTACGCCCGCGCGGACGGGGACCTGCGGTCCGTCGCCCAGGCCGACGGGATCGTGTGATCCGGGCCGTCGGCGTGCTCATCCCGGCCCACAATGAGCAGGAGCTGCTGCCCGCGTGCCTGGCCAGCCTGCGCCGCGCGGCCCGGGCGCTGCGCGGCCTGCCGGTGCACCTGGTGGTGGTGGCCGACGCGTGCGGCGACCTGACCGCGCGGGCGGCCCGGCGCGGCGGGGCCTCGGTGATCTCGGTCAGCGCCGGCAACGTCGGCGCGGCCCGGGCGGCGGGCGCGGTCGAGGCACTGCGCCTGGCCGGGGCGCGGGACCCGGACGGCGTCTGGCTGGCGACGACGGACGCCGACACGGTCGTACCCCCCGCCTGGCTGCGGCAGCAGGTGCGCTACGCCAGCCAGGGCTGGGACGCGGTGGCGGGTACCATCCGGGTGGCTGACTGGTCCGGTTACCGGCGGGAGACCGCCGCCTGGTTCCACCAGCGGTACGCCGGGGTGGCCGGCCCTCACCCGCACGTGCACGGCGCCAACCTGGGCTTCCGCGCCTCGGCGTACCTGGCGGCGGGTGGCTTCCAGCCGGTGCCCACGGCCGAGGATCATGCGCTGGTGGCCGCGCTGACCGCGGCCGGCGCCCGGGTGCTGCGCACCCGGGCGCTTTCCGTCCTCACCTCGGCCAGGCGCGAGGGCCGGGCCCCGCACGGGTTCAGCCAGTACCTCACCCAGCTCGACCAGGTGCCGCCCGAGCGCGTGGGCGCCTAGCCCGGGCAGCTCGCGGCGGCCGCCGACAGCAGGGCAACGGAAGCGGTGGCTACCCCGGCCATCGCGGTCACCACGCCCGGCAGCGAGCCGGAGCCGCCGGCCAGGCCGCTCACCGCCGCCTGGGCTTTGCCCAGGGCCGACTTGAGCGCGTCGACCTGCGGGGCCCACTGACCGGAGCCGGACGCCGTGACGGTGACGGAGGAAGCGGCCGCGCCCGAGCCGCACCCGGCTAGCAGGCAGCACGCCGCCGCCGCGGCCGTCATCCGCCATCTCATCCTGGGCACCGGCACCTCCACGCGACGCACCTGTCCGGCAGTGCATTGTAGCTAGCAGGTCACCAGCGGTAGCTTCGCGGGCCCTCGCGGTGCCCGGCGGCAGGCGGCGGCAGGCCGGGCGAGTAGATTCGGGGCGGACTGAAAGGGGACATCCGGTGGCCGTCGCCGCACTCCTGCTCTGGCTAGCCACGGCCGGCGCTGGCACTTTCCTGCTGGTCAACGCGATCAGCCGGGGGAACGCGGCCAGCACCGGGCCCGCGGCCAGCCCGCACGCCAAGGCTGATCAGCTCCCCGGGCTGCGCGACCTGGCCGAGTTCGCGCACCCGGCCCTCGCGCTGGCCGGCCTTGGCTGCTGGCTCGGCTACGTGGTCAGCGGCGACCGGCTGTTCGCCGTGGTCGGCCTCGGCGTCCTGGTCGGCGCGATCTGCGCCGGCCTGTCCTGGTTCACGGTCAACCGTCGCGCCCGCAAGCGCGCGGGCGGCGGCCCGGCCCCGCTGCTGCCCGCCCCCCGCCTGCTGCTGCTGCACGCGGCCGGGGCGGCGCTCACCGTGCTCATTGTCGCCCTGGTGACCGCCCGGGTGTAGCGTCCGATCAGTTATCACGCGTACCAAAAGGAACTAACGTGCCGTCCCCTGAGCCCTCGGAACGCCACCGCCACGCGCACCTAGTCGGCCTGCTCACGTTCACCAGCGGCGGTATCGACGTGGTGACCCTGATGATCATCGGCGGGGCTTTCACCAGCGTCATCACCGGCAACCTGATATTCATCGGGCGGGCCGTCGGCACCTCGTCGCTCAGCCCGGCGCTGCACGCCGTCATGGCCGTGGCCGGGTACGTGCTCGGGGTAGCGGCGGGTGCCAGGCTGCGGCAGCATTTCGCCCGGCGGGGCCCGCAGGCCGCCTGGCCGCGGTCGGCCACGCTGGTGATGGCGGCCGAGTGCGGCATCCTGGCCGCGGTCAACGTGGCCTGGCTGGGCTGGGACGGCGCCCCGCCCGCGGCCGCCACCGACGCCCTGCTGGTGGCAGCGGCGCTGTCACTCGGCATGCAGGGCGCGGCGGCCCGGGCGATCAAGGGCAACCCGTCCACCACCTACATGACCGGGGCGCTCACCACCCTGGTGGAGGCGCTGTCCACCGGCGGCCGCCGCACGGCCGACGTCTCGGCCGTGGCCGGCCTGCTGTCGCTGGTCGTGGGCGCGGCCTGCAGCGCGGTGCTGGTGGAGCACGCGCGCCTGGCGGCGCTGCTCCCCCCGCTGGCCAGCCTGCTGCTGGTGGTGGTCATCAAGCTGCGAGATCACCGGGCCGAGAGACGCGAAGACGAAAGCGAGGGGGGAAGCGACGGCGGAAACACGGCCACGCTGGCCCCTGGTGACGCACGACTGTTACCTGACACCGTGACATCGGCCCGGGCACGAAGAGCACAATCGTTACCGATCCGCTCAACGCCGCCGCGCGCACATCCCGCCGTCTGGCGCGCCGCCGCAACCGCCGGGCGGATCTTCGCCTGGGGGGAAGGAAACGAAACGATGAAGCGGGCAAGACGACTGGCGCTGACCGTAGTGCCGCTGGCGCTGACCGTCGCCGGGCTGCTGTCAGGGACAACGGCGCGGGCCAGCACGTGCGATACCGTCGCGATCACCGTGCAGCCGGCCACCACGCAGGTCGACGCGGTGCTCGCGCCTCCCGTCACGGTGCAGGTGGAGCAGCCGGGCGGGTCGGTCGACCAGGGCTATAACGGGCCGGTGACGCTCAGCTACGCGGCCAACCAGGCCGGCGCGCCGGCGCCGTCGGGCGCGGTCGTCAACGCGGTCAAGGGCGTGGCCACCTTCAGCGGGCTGAAGTTCACCGCGGTCGGCTTCGGGTTCACGCTCAGGGCGTCGATCCCCGGCGCGGTCAGCGCCGCTTCGGCCCCGTTCGACGTCGTCGGCCAGCTGGTGCACTGCGCGGCCGGCCAGCCCTGTCACAGCAAGACGGTCAGCTCCGGCGGCACCTCGGGCTCGGTTACCGCCGCCGCGGCTGGCCGCAGTGACCAGCTCACCGCCACCGGCGGCGGATTCCCGCTGCTGTCCTGCACCGCTTACGGCGGCGTGGTCAGCTTCTCGGTGCAGGACCGGGCCAAGGTCATCACCGTCGTCCTGGACAAGTCTCAGGCGAAGGCGGCGTCCGGTCACGCGTCGCTCGGCATCTGCCTCGGCTCGCCGACCCCGTTCAGCACCGCGAGCGGCACCACGGCGGCGTTCAACGCGGCCAACGGCGAGTACGAGGGGCTGCTGCCAGCCTGCTCGGCGGACGGCCCGTCGCCCTGCGTCAAGCGGGAGACGAAGGACTGCCCCGGCAACGTGACCGCCGTGATCGCCGCGCCGCCGGGTGACCCGCACGTCACCTTCTAGGCGCTGGCCTCGGCCTGGCGGCTATCCCGCCGCCAGGCCGAGGCGGGCGAACAGCTCGTCGCGGCGGGCGGCCAGGCCCGCCGCCGGCGCGCGGCCGGCGGAGCCGGGCCCGGCCAGCAGGAGCAGGCCGTCCGCGGCCAGTGCCTCGCTGTAGGCGTCGTCACGGGCGCGCGCCGCCGCCAGGCTCTGCTCGAGGGCAAGCCGTGCCTCATCGAGCCGCCCGGCCAGCGCCAGCGCCTGGCCGCGCACCCGGGCGAGCGCGGCGGCGTTGGGCTGGCCGGGGCGCGCCAGCGGGCCCGCGGCCATCTCGTCCGTCCTGGCCAGTGCCTCCGCCGGGCGCCCGGCGGCGGTCAGCGCCTCCGCGATGCCGATCTCGGTGGCCGCCACCTCGTTGCGCTCGCCCGCCTTCAGGTAGCTGGCGAGGGCGTCCTCGAGCAGCCTGAGCCCGGCCAGCGGCTGGCCGGCCCGGACCGCGGTCCGGCCGAGCACACTGCTGACGAAGGCCGTCTCCGACAGCGCGCCCGAGGCGCGCAGCACCCGCTCGGCAGGCAGCAGCGCCTGCTCGGCCTCGGCCCAGCGGCCCTGGTTGGACAGGATCTCGCCCAGGTTGCTGGCCGCGATAGCGGCGTTCCACTGATCGCCGGTGCGCTCGAACGCATCCGCCGCCTGCCGGTAGTAGCTCAGCGCCTCGTCCCAGTGCCCCTCAAAGTAGGCGCGCATGCCCACCTGGTTGAGCGCCCGCGCCAGCCAGGAAAGGTTGCCGAGCTCACGCCAGATCGCCACCGCCTGCTCGGCCCAGCGCTCGCCCTGGTACCGGCCGAGCGCGACGTCGGCCGCGTCCCGCAAGGACAGCGCCCGGCCGAGCACGTCGCGCGCGCCGCACCGCTCGGCTAGCGTCATCGCCTCGGCGCACCCCCGGGCCGCCTCGGCGTACCGGCCCTGCTGGTAGCGGAGCAGTGCGCGGACGGTGAGCAGCAGCGCGGCGGTCCGGCCGACGTCCGGTTCCGGCAGCCCCGCCAGCAGCCGCCGGCCGCGCGCGGTCCAGCCCAGGGCGGCGGAGAAGCCACTGGTCCGGGCGACCGCCAGGGCACTCTTCTCGCACAGCCGGGCGACCGCGACCGGGTCCGGCCGGGCGGACGCGCGGGCCTCGGCGAACGACCGGGCGGCGGCCGCGAACTCGCCCAGCCGGTACCTGATGTCGCCCACTGCCTCGGCCAGCCTGGCCAGCTCCTCCGCCACCGGGCGAGGCTGGCGCCGGGCAGACTCAAGCGCGCGGACGAGGAAGGCGGCCGCCTCCGGGTTGGCGTAGGCGGCGGCCGCCTGCTCGCCCGCGATGCGCGCGTAGTGGGTCGCCGGCTGGTACCGCTGCGCGTGGAAGAAGTGCAGCGACAGCGTGGCCGCCTCGGCGGCGGCGGCGTCGCCCGCGCGCCGCTCCACCGCCTCGGCCAGCCGTCCGTGCAGCAGCCGGCGCCGCGCGAACGGCAGCCCCTCGTAGGCGGCGTCGCGGGCCAGGGCGTGCCGGAACCGGTAGGTGCCGGCCGCATCGGGCACCACGAATGCCGACAGCCGGCCGAGCAGGCCGGGGTCGAGCGGCTTCCCGAGCGCCCCCTCGAGCAGCCCCGGCTCGAACGAGGTGCCCGCCACCGCCGCCGCCCGCAGCGTGGACCGGTCAACCGGGGCGAGCCGGTCGATCTCGGCCGCGATGACGCCCTCGACCGACTCGGGCAGCGCCTCGGCGTCGCCGTCCTGTGCGGTCAGCGCGGCCAGCTCGCGCAGGAACATCGGATTGCCCGCACCGCGCCGGGCGATCGCCGCGAGCTGGTGCGGCGGCAGCGGCGCCTGCTCGGTGAGGCCGAGCAGCAGCGCGCGGGCCGCCTCGGGCGGCAGCGGCCCGAGCGCGAGGCGCGTCCCAGCCTCGGCCGGCACCCGGAACGCCGCCTGCGACGGCTCGACGGTGACCACGATCAGCCAGCCGTGCTCCCCCGCCTCGCCCAGCAGCCGGGAGAGCAGGCTGGTGGACGGCTCGTCGGCGAACTGCGCGTCCTCGATCGCGACCACCGCCGGGCCGCGGAGCAGCGCCCGCAGCAGCTCGCTGACGGCCCGCTCAAGCCGCGGCCGGCGAAACGCCGGCGCCAGCCGGGCAACCTCGGCGGTGGGCGGCAGGTCGGCCCCCACCACGGTGGCGAGCAGCGGCAGCCATGGCCGCAGGTGCGGTACCCGGTCGCGGACCGCGGCCGCGAGCGCCGTGGCCACCGCCGCGGGCGCGGGCTCGCCCGGCTCGCCGAGCAGCTCGCGCAGCAGCGTGCCCGCGACCGCGTAGGGCGTGCGGCGGCCGTACGGGTCGCACCGCACCACCACCGACCGCATGCCCTCGGCCAGTCTCAGCAGCTCGCCGAGCAGCCGGGACTTACCGATGCCGGGCTCGCCGGACAGCTCGATGAAACCGCCGTGGCCGCGGCGCAGGGCGTCGAGCGCGTCCCGCAGCGCCGCGGCCTCGGTTTCCCGGCCGACCAGCGGGCCGTCGGCGGGCGACGCGATCCGCTGTGCCCGCCCGGCCACGCTGAATGCCCGGACCGCGGCCGACTTGCCCTTTACCTGGAACGGCGCCACCGGGCGGGCATCGTAACCCTGGGCCGACCGGCCGAGCACCTGGGCGGTGGCCAGCAGCTCGCCCGGCGCCGCCTTGGCGGTCAGCCGCGCGGCCAGGTTCACCGCGTCGCCCTTGACCGAGTAGGTGCGGCGGTAGGGCGGCCCGAGGTCACCGGTGAACACCCGGCCGGCGTTGACCCCGGCCCGCAGGGTTAGCGGGCCGGGCTGGTCGAGGATGGCGCGCACGGTGGCGAGCAGCCGCTCCTCGTCCCGGCCGACGCTCCGCGGCGCTCCCGCCACCAGCATGATGTTGCCCCCGCCGGGGCAGACATCGGTCTCGAGAAACGTCACCTCGTTGGCCTGGGCGGCGTGCTGAGCGGCGCCCACGAGGTGTTCGAGCGCGGCCGCCAGGGCCGCCGGGCCGTCCGCCGCGACCAGCTCATCGGCCCCGGTGAACTGCACGAAGCCGACGGCCGCGCGGCGGTGCTCGCCGTCGGCCTGGCCTGCCCGCAGGTGCTCGGCGACCGGCGCGGGCAGGTAGCCGGCCAGGCTGCCCACGCCGACGGCGCGCGGACGGGGCCCGGCCGGCGGGGCCGCCCGCGGCGGCTCCTGCAGCAGCCGCCCCGTCCCGGCCGGGTCGCCGACCAGCGCCGGGTCGAGCGCGGCGGCGGTGGCCGGGCTGATCCCGATCTGACCGGACGGCGCGTCCCGCTGGACCTGCGCGGTGCGGGTGGCCGCGGGCCCGGCCACCACCAGCTCCCGGTGCCCGGTCCCGGCCAGGAACAGCAGTACCTCGCCGGTGTGCACCCCGGCCGAAAGGGTGAGGCTGGCCGAGGCGGAGGTGCCGCGGACCCGCCCGGCCGAGCGGATGGCGGCGCGCATCTCCCAGGCCGCCGCACACGCCCGGACCGCGTGCCCGGCGCCGTCGAACAGCAGCAGCACCGCGTCGCCGGCCCACTTGACCAGGTCGGCACCGTGGCGGTAAGCGGGGTCGAGCATCGAGCCGAACACGGTGTCGAGAACCTGGCTGATCTCTTCCGCGCCGACCTTGCCCGCCCGGGCCAGCCGCTCGGTCAGCCGGGTGAAGCCGGAGATGTCGGCGAACACCAGGGTGCCGTCGACAGCTCGCCAGGCGGTCGCCGGCCCGCGGGCCAGCCAGTCGACCAGCGCGCCGGGCACGTAGGCCCGCAGCCGGTCCTCCTGCGGCGGGCCGGCGCCCGGCGGTACCGGTACCGGAACCGGCGGCGTCACGCTATCCCCAGCGCCGTCGAGCCGCGGGTACCGCGGAAATAGACGCGCACACGGGGATTATTGCGCACTTCCGGCGGCTACGACCAGCTTGAGCAGTGAGCCTGATGCTTAATGGCATTCTTAATTTGCTTATTATCGAATATGTTCGCACGCGGTCCTACCTGTTTCGCCTACCCCCTCTAGGCGGACACCTTCCCTGTCGTTACACTTGCGCCGGTGTGGGGGATTACATTTGCCGACTTGCGTTATCGGTACCGCCAGTTTCTCATCGCCGTGGTCGGCGCCGGCCTGGTCCTGGCGATGGCGCTGCTGATGTCGGGACTGCTGGGCGGGTTCACGGCCGAGATCGACCGGACGGTGGGGGGAGTCGGCGCCCAGTCCTGGGTGCTGTCCGACAACGCGCACGGCAGCATCGCCGGTGAGCAGGTGTTCCCGCAGTCCGACGCGGCCGTCGTCGCCCGCACGGCCGGCGTGCGCAGCGCCGCGCCCCTGGTGATCTTGCTGCAGCAGACCCTGCGGACGGGCGGCCAGAGCAAGAACGTCGAGGTGTTCGGTGTCCAGCCGGGCAGCCTGGGCGACCCCGCGGTGACCGCGGGCCAGCCGTTGTCCCGGCCTGGGGAGCTGGTGGCCGACGCCGGGGCCGGCGCGGCGCCCGGCAGCCGGGTGACCGTCGGCGCGATGTCGTTCCGGGTGGTCGGGCAGGTAGCCGACCGGACCATGCTGGCCGGCGTCCCGGTGCTCTACATGACCCTGCACGACGCGCAGGCACTGGCGCTCGGCGGCCGGCCGCTGATCACCGCCGTGGTCACCCGCGGCGTGCCCGCCACCGTCCCGGCCGGCCTGGCGGTGCAGGACAACCAGACGATCGAGGCAAGCGAGCTGAACAACCTGGCGGGTGCGGCCGGCACGCTCAAGAACGCGAAGTTCATCATGTGGCTGGTCGCCGCGGTGATCGTGGGCGCGCTGCTCTACGTATCGGCGCTGCAGCGGGTACGCGACTTCGCCGTCATCAAGGCGCTCGGCTCCTCCTCGCTTGCCCTGTTCGGCAGCCTGGCCCTGCAGGCGGTCGTCGTCTCGCTGCTGTCGGCCGCATTCGCGATGGTGGCATCCAATTTCATGGTCGGATTGTTCAAGCAGCCAGTTGCCATTCCCGGCAGCGCGTTCGCGACACTTCCCGCGATAGCGGTCGGAGTCGGACTCATCGCAAGCCTGGCCGGGTTGCGACGGGCCACCGCGGCCGACCCGGCGATGGCTTTCAGCGGGTGATGAAGATGTCTCTTTCCGTTAATAACTTGACCGTCGAGTTCAATTCCGGCGGTTATAAGATCCGGCCGCTCAACGAGTTTTCCTGCGACTGCGGCGACGGGCAGCTGGTGGTGCTGCTCGGCCCGTCCGGCTGTGGCAAGACGACGCTGCTTTCCTGCCTGGCCGGCCTGCTCAAGCCGGCCGCAGGCTCGGTCACCTTCAACGGCGCCGACGTCACCGCGCTGCGCGGCCGCGAGCTGGCGGCCTACCGCCGCCAGACCGTCGGGGTGGTGTTCCAGGCCTTCAACCTCATCCCGAGCCTCAGCGCCCGGTCCAACGTGATGGTCCCGCTGCGGCTGGCCGGCGTACCGCTCAGGCAGGCTCGCGACCGGGCGGCCGGGCTGCTCGAGCACGTCGGGCTGAGCGAGCGGGCGCACCACCGCCCCAGCCAGCTGTCCGGCGGCCAGCAGCAGCGGGTGGCGATCGCCCGGGCGCTGGTGCACGACCCGCCGCTGGTGCTGGCCGACGAGCCCACCGCCCACCTGGACTATCTCCAGGTGGAGGGCATCCTGCGGCTACTAAGGGACCTGGCGCAACCCGGCCGGACGGTGGTCGTGGCTACCCACGACGAGCGCATCACCCAGCTCGCGGACGAGGTCATCGAGCTGGCGCCGCACCGCCCCGCCGTCGAGCGGGAGCCGGCCGAGGTGACCCTGGCGGACGGCGACTTCCTGTTCCACCAGGGCGACCCGAGCGACCTGGTGTACCTGGTTACCTCGGGCAAGATCGAGATCCTGCGCGAGAGCAGCGGCGGCGCCGAGGAGCACGTGACCTTCATCGGGCCGGACGGTTACTTCGGCGAGCTGGGGCCGATGCTGAACCTGCCTCGCAGCGCGTCCGCCCGCGCCGTCGGACGCACCGCGCTGACCGGCCTGTCGGTGCAGCAGTTCCGCGCGCGGCGCCCCGGACGGCGCCGCCCTGACGCGCAGTCCAGCCTGGCCGAGCCGGAGGTTCGGCCGGGGCGGCCAGTCAGGCCTTGACCGCGTACAGGCTGTCGTCGTGGCAGCCGACGAAGACCAGCCCGTTGGCGACCGCCGGGGTGCACAGGAACTCGGCGCTCGCCCCCGGCGAGAAGGCCCAGACCGGCGAGCCGGTAGCGCCGTCGAGCGCCTGCACCGCCAGCACCGTGCTGTAGTAAACCCGGCCGCCGGCCGCCGCCACCCCGTACAGTCCGGTCTGCGTCCCGCTCCGGCTCCACGCCTGCCTGCCGCTGGCGGCGCTGAGGGCGTGCAGCGTGCCGTTGTTGTCCTTCAGGTAGACCAGGCCGCCGTCGGCCGCCAGCTCGCTGTCGATGCCGCTGCCCGGGTGGTAGGTCCACCGGGTCTGCCCGGTCGCGGCCGCCAGCGCGTACAGCGTCCCGGAGATGGTGCCCAGGTAGAGGTTGCCGCCGTCCACGGTCAGCCCGGTACCCGGCGGGTCGTCCGACGACAGCAGCTGGCGGTGCCAGATCTGGTCCCCGGTCGCGGTGCGGAAGGCGTACAGGTTGCCGAGGGCGTCAAGCGCGTAGAGCACGCCGCCCGCCGCGGCCAGCGCCTGCACGTACGGCTCGCTGGTGGTGAAGGTGACCCCGGCCGCGCCGGTGTCCGCGTGGTAGGCCCGGAGGGCGGTCGTGTCGGTCGCCACGATCACGCTGCCGCCGTCGGCCGCCCAGGTCCGCTTGTAGACCGCGGGCACCCCGGTGTCCAGGTCCCAGGCGTGCTCGCCGCTGGCAGCCCGCAGCGCGAAGAAGTGCCCCGCGGTGGTGGCCAGGCACACCGTGCCGCCGATCGCCTGCGGGGCCGAGTAAACCGCGCCGGCCGGGTAGGACCAGGCCGCCTGCCCGGTCGCCACGTGCACCGCGTACACGTTGTTGTCGGTGCTGCCCGCGCACACCAGGCCGCCCGGCCACCCCCGGGTTGGCGTCGACCGCGTTGCCGGTGCGGTACCGCCAGGTGGCGGACACCCGGGTGCCCGCGCCGTAGTACTGCTGTAGCGACCCGCTGGAGGGTACCAGGGTGCTGCCGGCCAGCGCGGGCGACGAGACCCCGGCCGACGGCGGGCCGACGGACGGCCGTGAGCTGAGCGCCCAGCCGACGCCGCCGCCGAGGAGCGCCACCCCGCCGGCCGCCGCGCCGATCAGCAGGCCGCGGCGGCTCGGCGGGCGGGCTACCCCGCCCGGCAGCACCTCCGGGCCTGGCGGCAGCACCTCCAGGCCCGACCGCGGCCCCCCCGGGCCAGGCAGCCATGGCCCGCCGGGACCGGGCGGCGCCGTGGTCCCGGGCGCCGCCCCGGGCGAGGGGCTGGTGGCCGGCCCGCGCGACCAGCCCCCGGGCACCTGGGTGGCCGGCGCGAGCTGGAGCGCCCCGATCTGCGCGGTCAGCGCGGCCTGCTGCGCCTGGATGACCCCGGCCACCTCGGGCGGCCAGAACGCGGCGGGCGACAGCCCGTGGCGCTCGGCCGCCGACGTGCTGTAGGCCGCCACCTGGCCCAGGTCGGGGCGCTGGCGCGGGTCCTTGGCGAGGCAGGCCGCGACCAGCCCCCTGATGTCGGCCGGAACCGCGCCGAGCTCGGGCTCGGTGTGCACGATGCGGTACATGACCGAGGCGGCGGAGATACCGCGGCCGCCGAACGGTACCGCGCCGGACGCGGCGAACGCGAGCACCGAGCCGAACGAGAACACGTCGCTCCCGGGACCGGCCGGCAGCGCCTCCACCTGCTCGGGCGCCATGTAACTGGGCGTCCCGATGATCGCGCCGGTGGCAGTCAGCCGGGTGTCGGTGGCCGCCCAGGCGATGCCGAAGTCGATCACCCGCGGCCCGTCCAGCGCCAGCAGCACGTTGGCGGGCTTGAGGTCGCGGTGCACCAGGCCAGCCGCGTGGATTGCCCGCAGCGCCTCGGCCAGCCCGGCCGCCAGCCGCCAGACCGCGGCCGGCGGCAGCGGCCCGTGCCTGGACACCATGTCCTCCAGGGACGGCCCGGCCACGAACGCGGTCGCCAGCCAGGGCGGGTTGTCGTTCAGGCCCGCCGCCACCACCGGGGCGGTGTACCAGCCGCTGACCTTCTGCGCCGCCTCCGCCTCGTTGCGGAACCGCCGGATGAACTCAGCGTCCCGGCACAGGTCGGGATGGATGACCTTGACCGCGACGATTCGGCCCGCCAGCGACGAGGCGAGGAACACCTGCCCCATGCCGCCCGCGCCCAGCCGGGCGAGCAGCCGGAACTCTCCCACTGTGCGCAGGTCGTCCGCGGTCAACGAGTCCATGGGACGAGGTTATTGCGAAGGTGGTCCCGGTATGGTGGCTTCCGCCCGACGTTTGGGTCACGGGCCCAGATGGACAAGCCTGCACCATGAACGCACCATCGGGGGGGCGCCCGCTGCTGTACCGGCTGGGCGCGGCGTGCGGCCGGCATCCGTGGCGCGCCATCGCGGTCTGGCTGGTGCTGCTGGCCGGGCTGCTGGCCGCCGCACGAGCGCTCGACGCTACCTACAGCAACAGCGTGAACCTGTCGGGCACGCAGGCGAACACCGGCTTCACGCTGCTCCAGGAGCACGACCCGGCGGCCGGCGGGTACTCCGGCCAGGTGGTCATGAAGTCCGGCTCGGGGACCCTGGCCAGCCACGCTGACCAGGTGAACTCCTCGGTCGCCAGCCTGGCCAAGCTGCCGCACGTGCTGTCCGCGAGCAACCCGCTCGCCCAGGGGAGCGGCAGCCTGTCGGCCAGCGGCACCATCGGCTACTCGACCATGCAGTTCGACGTGCAGCCGGCCGACCTCGGCCCGTCCTACGTCGGCCAGCTCGACCAGGCGGTCGCGCCGATGCGCGCGGCCGGCCTCGAGGTCGAGTACGGCGGCGGCCTCGACCAGCTCACCCGGCCCAAGGCCAGCGACCTGGCGTCGGAGCTGGTCGGGTTCGCGGTGGCGCTGATCGTGCTGCTGGCGATCTTCGGCAGCGTCATCGGGGCCGTGCTCCCCCTGGTCACCGCGCTGATCAGCGTGCTCGCCGGGATCAGCATCCTCGGCATCTTCGCGGCCAGCCTCACCTTCGGCACCGCCTCGCCCACCCTGGCCGCGATGATCGGCATCGGGGTCGGCATCGACTACGCGGTCTTCCTTACCACCCGGTTCCGCCAGCAGATGATGGACGGCGGGGAGCCAGCGAGAGAGCCAGCACGGGCGGCGGGGTTCTGCACCAGCACCAGCGGCCGGGCGGTGCTGTTCGCCGCCAGCACCGTCGCCGTCGCCATGCTCGGGCTCTACGCGTCCGGGATCACCTTCGTCGGCCTGCTCGGCCTGGCCGCCGTGTTCGGCGTGGTCACCTCCGCGGCCGGCGCGATCACCCTGGTGCCCGCCTTCCTCGGGCTGGCGGGCCGGCGCATCGACCGGCTCCGGGTGCGCCGCACCCCGGTCGCCGAGGCCGGCTCGGGCGGCGACGGCTGGCACCGCTACGCGGCGCTGATCGGCCGCCAGCCCTGGTTGTTCCTGGTGGCCGGGCTGGCCCTGCTGTGCGTGATCGCGATCCCGCTGCTGTCCATCCAGACCGGCCACGTGGGCGACGGGGCCGACCCCGCCAGCTACACCGACAAGCGGGCCTACGACCTGATCACCGAGGGCTTCGGCCCCGGCTACAACGCGCCGTTCACCATCGTGGTCAACGTCGGCCACGACGCGTCCGGGCAGGCCGCGCTGGCGTCGAAGCTCCAGTCCGACCTGGCGGCGGTACCCGGGGTGGCCAAGGCGTCACCGCTCAGCCCCACCACCGACGGGGCGCTGCTGACCGGGACCGTCATCCCCGCCACCGGGCCGCAGGACCAGGCCACCGCCGGCCTGTTCCACACCCTGGTGAACACCACCCTGCCGCAGGCGCTGCAGGGCACCGGCTTCCCGGGCTACGTGACCGGCCTGCAGGCGTCGCAGACCCAGTTCGACGACATCGTCACCGGGCAGCTCCCGGTCATCATCGGCGTGGTCATCGCGGTCGCGTTCCTGCTGATCATGACGGCGTTCCGCAGCGTGACGCTGGCCGTCAAGGCGGCGGTACTCAACCTGTTCAGCATCGCCGCCGCCTACGGCGTCATCGTCGCCGTCTTCCAGTGGGGCTGGGGCGGCAGCCTGCTCGGCGTCAGCCAGGACGTGCCGATCGAGGCCTACGTCCCGATGATCATGTTCGCCATCGTCTTCGGCCTGTCCATGGACTACGAGGTGTTCCTGCTGTCCCGGGTCAAGGAGGCCTGGGACCGCACCCGCGACCACCAGCAGGCGGTCGCCACCGGGCTGGAGAGCACCGGCCGGGTCATCACCTGCGCCGCGCTCATCATGATCGCGGTGTTCATCTCCTTCGTCACCTCGACCGACGTGGTCATCAAGCAGCTATCGGTCGGCCTGGCGGTGAGCGTCCTCATTGACGCCACCATCGTCCGGCTGCTGCTGGTACCGGCGGTCATGTACCTGCTCGGCACCGCCTCCTGGTGGCTGCCCGGCTGGCTGGGCAAGGTACTGCCCCGGCTGGACATCGAAGGTGCGCAGGAACCCCAGGGGGCACATGCGCCCTAAAGCTCGCTAATTACCACCCGTGTATAGTTGGTAACTCGATGTGCGCATATTCCATGCGACACGCCGATCCCGGGGAATCGGAGGTGCCACATGAGCACTCCCCAAGGTGAGCCGAATCCGCCCGTTTCCGGCCCGTATCCGGACCCGTTGCAGGAGCACATCCCAGGGCAGGGGGGCAACCGCCCGCGCAGCGAGGAGTGGGGCGGCCAGCAGCAGCCGGCCTACAACGGTTACCCGCAGGGCGGGGGCTACCAGCAAGGCGGCGGCTACCAGCAGGGCGGCGGCTACCAGGCGGGCGGCGGCTACCCGGCGGGCGGCGGCTACGGGCCCGCCGGCAGCTACGGCGGCAGCACCGTTGCCCCGGCCTCCTACCTGCAGGGCGCCCCGGTCGGCTTTCCCGACGCGGTGCGCGGCGCCTTCGGCCACATCTTCACCTACCGCGGACGGGCCTCCCGGTCGGCGTTCTGGTGGTTCGCCCTGCTGGAGTTCATCGCCTACGCGGTCGTGGGCATCATCTCCAACCGGTCCACCGTCGCGGGCATCATCCTCGACATCATCGTCGGCGTGCCGATGGTGCTGGCCGGGATATCGCTGGCGGTCCGGCGGCTGCACGACTCCAGCCACTCCGGCTGGTGGTGGTGGATCGGCTTCGTGCCGCTGGTCGGCTGGATCATCAGCCTGATCTTCTACGTGCTGCCGAGCACCCCCGGACCCAACCGCTACAACGTCATGCGCTGACCGGCGCGGCTCAGCGGGCGGCCGGGGCGGCCGGGGCGGCCGCGTAGGCGGCCAGGAAGACGCGGACCGCCTCGGCCGCGAGCCGGTCGCGCTCGGCGGGCGACGGGCGCTCGCCGGGATGGAACTGCGCCCGGTCCAGCGGGATGGCCAGGGTCAGGTAGGCGAAGTGGGCGGCCGCCAGCTCCGGGTCGCTGGCCGTGATCAGGCCGCGCGCGCGGTAGTCGCGCAGCGCCTCCGCCAGTACCCCGATGGCCCGGGCGGGCGCCTGCTCGAAGTAGGCCCGGGCGAGGTCAGGGAACCGCTCGGCCTCCGCGATGACCAGCCGCCGCAGTGCCAGCACGGGCGGCTGCAGCACGCCGTCGAGGTAGCGGCGGGCCAGCTCGGTCAGCGCTGCCCGCAGCTCGTCCCTGGTCGCCACGGCGGCGCCGGGCAGCACCGCGGTCAGCTCGGCGATGATGGCGGAGGCGCTGGCGGTCACCCCGAGCACGATCGCGCGGAACAACCGCTCTTTGTCCGCGAACTGCTTGTAGACGGTCTGCTTGGACACCGCCGCGTCCGCCGCGACCTGGTCCATGCTGGTGCCCTGGTAACCCTCGCGGAGGAACCGGGCGGTAGCCGCCGCCATGATCGCCTCGCGCTTGCGCGCCGTCCGGCTGGGCACGCCAGCCTCGCCCGGCGCGGCCGTCCCGGCTGTCACGGCTCCCCTTCCACGATGAGTACTGGACAGTCTAGTTCCGGTTGACGATACTTGGAAGCCCGGGGAGGGGCGCGGCCGCGATCGCCGCGACGACAGCGAGGGGGCAGTGATGGCAGCGAGCGTCGCGTTCGACACCACGGTCACCGCGACCGGCAACAACACCGGCATCGTGGTGCCCGACGAGCTCATCGAGCGGCTCGGCGCGGGCCGCCGGCAGGCCGTCGTGGTGAGCGTCAACGGCTACGAGTACCGGAACACCGTCGGGGTGATGGGCGGCCGGGCCATGATCAGCATCAGCGCCGCGGTCCGCAAGGACACCGGCCTCAAGGGCGGCGACCCGATCAGCGTCGTGCTCACCGTGGCCGACGCGCCGCGCGAGGTCACCGTGCCCGAGGACTTCGCCGCCGCGCTGGCGGCCGACGCGGCCGCGGCCGCGTTCTTCGGCCGGCTCCCCGGCAGCCTGCGGCGGTACCACGTGGACAACGTGAACGGAGCCAAGACCGCGCAGACCCGGCAGCGCCGGATCGAGAAGGCGGTCGCGCTGTTCCTAGCGGGCAAGCAGCGCTAGAACGCGATCTCGGCCGGGGTGAACCGGCCGGACACGTCACCGCACAGGGTGATGTCGGCGTAGGGGTCGAGCACCCGCACCGGCTCCCCCGGGGTGAGCCTGAACTGGTCAAGCTCGGCCCAGATCAGGTTCGGCGCGGTGGACAGCTCGAAGAAGTAGCGGCGGCTGGCCAGGTCGGCCACGGTCCGGTACTCGGTGTTGTAGATACCGAAATCGCCGTAGGGCGCCCCGAACGGCACCGACACGTTGCGCATGATCGACAGGATGCTGGCGGCCGCTTCCCGCTCGTCGCCCGGCTCGGGCAGCAGCGCGCTGAAGTAAGCGGCCCGCTGGAACCGGTCGACCGGGTTGACGTTGCCGGGGACCGGCAGGTCGCAACCGGGCTGGCTGAAGTCCTGCTTGTCGAGCAGCCGGAGCTGCTCGTCGTAGCTCGGGTCATTGGTCATCAGCCGGTACTGCGGGCCGTGGTGCACCACCAGCTCCCCGCCCAGGTTCTCCATGATCGCGGAGTCGCCGCCGGCGTCCTGCACCGCCAGGTGGACGGTGGCCTGGTGCCCGTGCGCCTCCACCATCACCAGCTGGACGTTTCGCATCAGCTCGATCGCCTCGGCCACGGTGGCCGCGTTGTCCAGCAGGTACTGCGCCCACAGCGCGATCTGCAAGCCCGACTTGCCCTGTCCGCCGTCGCCGAGCTCGGTCGACTTCAGGTAAAGCGCGTTAGCGGAAAACCCCTTCTCGTTGAGCCCGTCGACCGTGCCGATGCCGTAGACCGAGACCACCAGGCTGCCGTAGCGACTGTCCCAGTCCAGCGCGTTGTCGCTGACGACGGTGAGCGGCCCGACCCGGCCGCCGTGCCGCGGGTGGCCGCGGGGGGCCACGATGAGCTTGGGCTCGGTCGACTCCGGCCAGTCCATCGTCCGGCCGGCCAGCACGCCCAGCTTGTTGTCGTTCCAGAGCACGCGAGTACACATGAACGCTCCCCCGTTGGCCGCCGTCGTTGCCGTTCCCCCAGGTCAGTCTCACCATGACGGCTGCTTGCTAAACGGCGGCACCCGCCCGGCGGCACCCGCGCCACCGTAGCGGGTGCCACCGGGCCGGACCCTACGGCGCCGAACCGGTGACCGCCGGGCGCTCCCGGCTTGGGTGCCGGTCCGAGTGCCCGGGCCACCAGGCGCGGTTGCCGATGAGCGCGGTCAGGCTGGGCGAGAAGAACATCGACATGACGAACGCCGCCAGCGCGATGCCGGCCGAGACCGCGAACCCGACCTGGGACAGGATGCTGTTGCCGGCCAGGGTGAGCGACGCGAAGGTGCCCGCCAGGATCAGCCCGGCCGCCCCGATGGTCGGCCCCGACTGGCCGATCGCGTGGGCCGCCGCCTCGCGCGGGTTCATGCCCTCCCTGGCCTGCTCGCGCAGCCGGGCGATCATCAGGATGTTGTAGTCGGTGCCGAGCGCCACCACGAACAGGTACATGTAGATCGGCAGCAGGAACACCAGGCCCGGCTGGCCCGCGAAGGTCTGGAAGACCAGCACGGTCGCGCCCAGGGTGGCGCCGAAGCCCAGGCCGACGGAGAGCATCAGGTACCACGGCGCCACCGCGCTGCGCAGCAGCAGGCCGAGGATGAGCAGGATGATCACCGCGGCGACGGGGAACACGACCGCGTAGTCGTGGTTGACCGCCCGCTGGATGTCGGCGAACACCGCCGTGGTCCCGCCGACCAGCGCGTAGCTGCCCGCCGGGGCGGCCGCGTGCGCGGCCGGCCGCAGCTCGTTCTTGAGCACGTTGACCGCCTGGGTGGAGTCCGGGTTATAGGACAGCGTCACGGTGTAGGCGGCGGTGGCTCCGTCCTTGCTCACCGCCGGCTGGCCCACCGCGCCAACTCCCGGCATCGTCTTCAGCCTGGTCCCGTAGCCGGCGACCTCGGCCGCCGACAGCGGGCCGGAGTCCGCGTGCAGGTAGATCTCGGTCGGGTCGGTCGCGCCCGGCGGCAGCCCCCGCTCCAGGGTGTTCAGGGCGGTCACCGACTCGGCGGTGGACGGGATGCCGGCCGAGGCGAGGTCGAAGGTCGGCTTGAAGTTGAGCGCGCCGATCGTCAGGGCGATGAGGACCAGCCCGGACGCCGCCGCGAACAGGGCCGGCCGCCGTCCCACGGCGTTGCCGATGGAGACGAAGCGCGTTCCGGTGGGCTCACGCTGCCACGCCTTCGACGGCCAGAAGACCCGCCGGCCGAGCAGCGAGACGATCGCCGGGACCAGGGTCAGGCCCGCCACCAGGGTGACGAAGACCGCGATCGCCAGCGTCGGCCCGAGCGAGCGGAACAGGCTCAGGGTGGACAGCAGCAGGGCGAGGAAGGCGACGATGACCACGCCGGCCGCCGAGGCGATGACCTCACCGACCCGGGTCACCGCGGACACCATCGCCTGCTTGGCGTCCTCGCCTGCCCGCATCCGCTCCCGGTAGCGGAACATCAGGAACAGGATGTAGTCGGTCCCGATGCCGAACAGCACCACGATCAGCAGGGTGGTGACGGAGCTGTCGGCGTTCAGGTGCAGCGCGCTGTTCACGTCGCTGATCAGCCCGGTCGCAACCTGGGAGACGATCGCGATCACGATGAGCGGCAGCAGCGCGATGATCGGGCTGCGGAAGATCAGCAGCAGCAGGATGAGGATCAGCGCCAGGGTGGCGATGGTGACGATCTTCTCCGCGTTATTGCCGGACTGCTGGCTGTCCAGCTGCTGCGCCGCCGTCCCGGTGACGCCCTCGGTCAGCCCGCTGCCGTGCACCAGCGGGGTGATATCAGCCCGCAGCACCTTGATCGCGTCGCCCGCGTCGTTGCCGTTGGAGTTGAGCACGCTGTTCTTCATCGACACCAGCGCCGTCTGCACCAGCCGGTTCGACGACGGCGGCCCGGCCGTGACGGCCAGGATGCCCGGGATGTGGCGGGCGTTCAGCTGTGCCGCGACCGAGGCCGTCTTGGCCGAGTCGGCGCTGGTCAGCTTGCCGCCGTCGGCCCGGGCGAACACGATGATGGCGGCGTCCGCGGTCACGTTCCCGGTCTGCGGGAACGCCTTGTCCTGCAGGTTGGCGGCCTGGATCGACTCGTAGCTGCTGGGCAGGAAGCTGGACTCGTCACTGGTGGTGGGCAGCGCCGGCGCGGTGGCGATGACCGCGACGGCCGCGATCAGCCACAGCGCGATCACCCGCCACGGGTGGCGCACCACCATCCGGCCGAGCGCGGCGAAGAAGCCGCCTCCCGTGCCGTACGGGGCCTTGCCGTTCCGGCCGGTGTCGTCTCGAGCGGCGTGCGCCCCTGCCGTGCGGCGACCGTAGGTCCCCGTCGTCTCGGACACGTGTCGTCCCCTTCATCTCGGTCCGGCTGGTAATGCGACTGATGACCTACGATGTCGCAGCCCAGCGCGTTCGCGTAGTGTCGCGTCTCATCATCCGCCGGTGACAAATGTCAGTGCCATCAGGAAAACCCCCCATTCGGCCTCGGGGCTTTCCCTACCGCCGCCCCGGCCCGGTTTCCGTGGGCACAGTTTCCGGGGGCGCAGCCGGTGATACCGCCGTGTAGCCGCGGTGAAGCCGCCGCCGCCTACGGTGCTGAACATGACCCCCATTACTGCCAGGAAAGGCGATGCAGATGACAGCCACCGCCGCCGTTGACGCCGTAGGCCTCGTGAAGAACTTCGGCCAGCTGCGCGCCGTCGACGGCATCGACCTGCAAGTACGACAGGGTGAGATCTTCGGCGTGCTCGGACCGAACGGGGCCGGCAAGACCACCGCGCTGCAGATGCTGGCCACCCTGCTGCCGATCGACGCCGGCCAGGCCCGGGTGTTCGGGGTGGACGTCGCCCGCGAGCCCCACCGGATCCGCCAGCTGGTCGGCATCACCGGCCAGTACGCGTCGGTCGACGAGGACCTCACCGCCACCGAGAACCTGTGGATGTTCGGCCGGCTGCAGGGCCTGCGCCCGGCCGACGCCCGCGCCGCCGCCAGGCGGCTGCTGGCGCAGTTCAGCCTGGAGGAAGCGGCCGACAAGCCGATCGCCCAGTTCTCCGGCGGCATGCGGCGGCGCCTCGACCTGGCCGCCAGCCTGATCACCCGGCCGCCGCTGATCTTCCTTGACGAGCCGACCACCGGCCTTGACCCGCGGACCCGCGGCCAGATGTGGGACACCATCCGCGAGCTGGTCTACGACGGCTGCACGGTGCTGCTCACCACCCAGTACCTGGACGAGGCGGACCAGCTGGCCGGGCGGATCGCGGTCATCGACCGGGGCCGCAAGGTGGCCGAGGGCACGCCCGAGGAGCTGAAGGCGTCGGTCGGCAACTCCACCCTGCAGCTACGGCTGGCGGCGGGCGCCGACCAGGAGACCGCCCGGCAGGTCGTGCGCCGGATAGCCGGGGCCGAGCCAGTGCTCACCCCCGAGTCGGGGCGGCTGAACGTGCCCCTCGACACCGCCGACCGCGCGGCCGACGTGCTCATCGGGTTCCGCGAGGCCGGGGTGGGGATCGCGTCGGTCAGCGTCGCCCAGCCGACGCTGGACGAGGTCTTCTTCGCGATCACCGGTCACGGGGCGCAGGGCGCTCCGGAGGATAACGCTGACCAGCAGCAGGAAACCGCACTCGTTACGGAGGTCAAGTGAGCACCATGACCGCGCCCGCGGGCGCCGCGTCGCGGCGGGTCGTCGACGCCGACGCGGCGGTCGCCCGCACCCGCGCGCGCAACGGCATCACCGAGACGCTCGGCCAGACGCTGATCATGGCCTGGCGGGCGCTGAAGAAGATGCGCCGCAACCCGGAGCAGTTCTTCGACGTCACGCTCCAGCCGCTGTTGTTCACCGCGATGTTCGCGTACATCTTCGGCGGCGCGATCGCCGGCGGCGTGCACCGCTACCTGCCGACGCTGATTACCGGCATCGTCGCCCAGACCGTGCTGACCACCTGCATGGCCACCGGCGTGCAGCTGCGCGAGGACATGGAGAAGGGCGTCTTCGACCGGTTCAAGGCGCTGCCGATAGCCCGCATCGCCCCGCTGGCCGGCCCGATGGTGGCCGACCTGGTGCGCTACCTGATCGCGGCCGGGCTCACGTTCCTGATGGGGGTGATCATCGGCTACCGGCCCGGCGGGGGCGTGCTCGGGGTGCTCGGCGCGATCGTGCTGGCGATCTTCACCGGCTGGGCGCTGGCCTGGATCTTCACCTGGTTCGGGACGATCGCGAAGAGCGCCCGCAGCGTGCAGGGCATGTCGATGCTGATCCTGTTCCCGCTGACCTTCCTGTCCAACGCGTTCGTGCCGGTCACCACGCTGCCCGGCTGGCTGCAGGCCTTCGTCAAGGTCAACCCGATCTCGCACATGGTGTCGGCCATGCGCGAGCTGGCCAACCAGGGCACCATCGGCAGCGAGGTGGGGTGGACGCTGCTGGCCGGCCTGGCGGTGATCGCGGTCTTCGCACCGCTGTCGGTGCGCAGCTACCGGCGGCGGATGTAGCCGCGGCCGCCCGTGCACCCGGCAGTGCGCGGCTGGCCGGCCGAGCGGTCAGCTCAGCCGGCCAGCCGCCGCACCGCTTGCCAGGCCTCCGCCTGCAGGGCCAGCCGCGGCCAGTCCCGGTAGCCGGCCTGCAGGCTCGCCAGCAGGCCGGGCGCCGCCTGGCTGGCCGCCGGAAGTATCCGCTCCCAGCGCATCGTCGGGTTGGCCTGGCTGTAGGCGAACCGGTCGGCCAGCGCCAGCAGCGGCAGCGCGTCCTGGGCCGGGGCGGTGCCGCGCAGCAGGCACCAGGCGCCGAGGGCGAACAGCAGCAGCCCGGCGGCCGGGTGGTCCAGGTGCGCGTCCTCGACGCTGAACACGTTCAGCGAGCCGTCGCGGACCACCGAGAACAGCGCCTGCCCGTGCGCCTGGTCCGCGCCGTCGGCCGCGTAGTAGGCATGGGCGGCCAGTGCCATCGACTCGCCGAACAGGGCCCACGGCTCCCGGCCGTTCCGCACCAGGCCGGGCCAGTCGATCTCGCGCATCCGGGCGGTGGACTCGCGGTAGAGGCTCAGGCCGGCAACGGGGTCCCCCGAGGCGATCAGCAGCTCCGCCCGGCACAGCCGGCGGTAGACGAGGCCGCTGAACACCGCCGCGCGGTCATCGAGCCGGTCCATCCGGTCCACCTCGTCGCGCGCGTCGGCGAGGCGGCCGTCCGCGATCGCGGCCAGCACCAGCAGGGCGCGCAGCTGGAACTCGTCGTCACTGGCACCGAGCCGCCGCATCACCGGCAGCGCCGCCCGGGCATGCCCGACCGCCGCCGGGTAGTCGCCCACGTTCATGGCCAGCTGCGCCAGCAGGCCGTGGGCCATCGCCCGCGGCCACGGGCCGTCCTCGTCGCGGGCGAGCGCCAGCGCCCGCTCGCCCGCCTGCCGCGCCCCGGCCGGGTCGCCCGCGTTCTCCCGCTCGTGGCTGAGCCACTGGCTGGCGGCGGCGGCCAGGTGGCGGTCGGCCGGGTCGGCGCTGAACCGCTCCAGCCGTTTCAGCGTCGCCTCGGCGTCGTGCGGGTCCCACTCGAGCAGTACCCGGATGATCCCCGACAGGTAGGCGTTGTCGCCCGGGTCCGGGCCAAGCCGGCGCAGCACTTCCAGCAGCGCGCCGCTGCTTTCACCGCCCGTCATCACCGAGTTGTTCAAGGTGACGGCGACCGCGGACCGGGCGGCGGCGGCCAGTTCCGGCGGCGGCTGCCAGTCCCGTAGCGCGTCGACCACCGCCCCCGCCAGCACCAGCACCCGGATGTGCTCACCGCGCAGCGTCCAGAACAGCCCGAGCACGCTGAGCAGCTGCACCAGGGAGCCCCGGTCGTCCTCGGCGAACGCGGCCCGCAGCTCATCGGCCAGGTTGGTTTCCTCCGCCGCGAGCGCGTCCATGGCCGCGAGCTGGCCGGGCCCGGCCACCCGGGCCTGCTGCGCGCCGGCGTAGCCGACCGCCCAGTCGCGCTGGGCGGCCCGGGCGGCCGCGTCCTCGCCCGCCCGCCCGAGCTGGAGCCGGCCGAACTCGCGGACCGTCTCAAGCATCCGGTAGCGCAGCCCGCCGGCCGCGGTCTCCCGCACCGTCAGCAGCGACTGGTCGACCAGGCCGCGCACCGGGTCGACCGCGTCCGTCCCGAGTACCGCCCCGGCCGCCTCGAGGGTGAACCCGTCGTGGAACAGCGCCAGCCGGCGCAGCGCCCGCTGCTCGGCCGCGTCCAGCAGCCGCCACGACCACTCGATGACCGTGAGCAGCGCCTGGTGCCGGCCGGGGGCGCTCCGGTCACCCCCGCGCAGCAGCGTGAAGCGGTCCTCAAGGCGGCGGTCGATCTCCTCGGCCGACATCACCCGCACCTTGGCGGCGGCCAGCTCGATGGCCAGCGGCAGGCCGTCGAGGCGGCTGACGATGCTGGTGACGACCTCATCGGCCAGCCGCGCGCCCGGCCGGGCGGCCAGCGCCCGCTCGCGGAACAGCGCGGCCGCGTCGGCCAGGCTGAGCTCGCCCAGCGGGTACACCCGCTCGGCCGCGATCGCCAGCGGCGACCGGCTGGTGGTGAGCACCCGCAGGTCAGGGGTGACGGCGATGAGGAACGCCACCAGCTCGGCCGCGGCCTCGATCAGGTGCTCGCAGTTGTCAAGCACCAGCAGGCCGGGCGACTGCCCGAGCCGCTGCGCGATGCGTGACCTGATGTCAGCCCGCTGCTGCGCGGTCAGCGCGCTGCGGCCGCTGACCGAGTCGCGCACCCCGAGCACCGAGCCGACCTCCACCGCCACGTCCTGCGGCGACGTCACGCCGGCCAGCTCGACGAAGTGGACGGCGGGCTGGCTGGCCCCGCGGGCGAGCGCGTGCGCCAGCCTGGTCTTGCCGAGCCCGCCCGCGCCGACGATGGACACCACCCGGGCGCTGGCCAGCAGCGCCCGCAGCCGGCCGAGGTCGTGGTCCCGGCCGATCAGCTCGGTCGCGTCGTAACGCACGCCGCGGCGCACCGGCCGGTCGAGCGCCAGCAGTTCCCGGTGCTCGCGCCGCAGCGGCTCACCGGGGTCGGCGCCGAGCCGGTCCCGCAGGTCACGCCGGTAACGCTCGAAGCGCTCAAGCGCCACCGCCGGGCCGCGGACGGCGGCCTCGCTGCGCAGCAGGTCCGCCAGCAGCCCCTCGTCCCGCGGGGCGGCGCCGTGAGCAAGCTCCAGCTCGGCCAGCGCCTCGGCGTGCGCGCCGGTCCGGCTGGCGGCCCGGGCCAGGATCACCCGGGCAGCGGCGGCGCCGGCCGCGGCCGACCGGCGGACCTCCGCCAGCGGCCCGGCCTCGGCCGCGGTGACCCGGGCCAGCCCGCCGGCCAGCGCCAGCGCCTCGGCGGCGAGCCCGGAGGCGCGCGCGGCGTCTGCCTCCAGCGCTGCCGTCGCCTCCCTGACCAGGGCAGAAAGCCGAACGCAGTCAACCTCGGCGGGCGCCGCCCCCAGCCGGTAGCCGATACCGTCGCGGACGATCACGTCCGCCCCGCAGGCGCTGCGCACCCGCGACACCAGCACCTGCAGGCCTTTCAGGCTGTTGCTCGGTGCCTCGTCGCCCCAGACCAGCTCGACCAGCTCGGCCGGCCCGACCGGGCGGCAGTCACGGGCGGCCAGCGCCGCCAGCAGCGCCCGCGGGCGCTCGCCCGCGACCGGTCGGCCCCGCCAGCGCACGTCCGCGAGCAGGGTCAGGGCGATGGCCACCCCATCAGTCTAAGAGCACCGGCAGCAGGGTGGCCGGGTACAGCGGGCCGCACCCGTTCGGATGAAGGCAGTGCTCTTTTCCACTGAACGGGGGTCGGCGACATCCCGGGCCGCGGCACTGCGGCAGCGCGGCCGGGGTGAAACGCACCGGGCACCCCCGGGGCTGCGGGGTGCTACGCGAGCCCCCGCTGCCCCGGCGGGGCGCATCAGAACTACGGCCTAGAGCGGCCGCACGCTCTCGGCCTGGGGGCCCTTGGCGCCGCGGACCGAGGTGAACTCCACGCGCTGGTTCTCCTCCAGGCTGCGGTAGCCGTCGGTCTCGATGGCGGTGTGGTGCACGAAGACGTCCGGGGTGGAGTCATCGGGGGCGATGAACCCATAACCCTTGTCCGCGTTGAACCACTTCACTGTTCCCTGAGCCACTGTGATCTCCTCGTTGAACGATCATCAGGACCCACAAGCGTGCGTCCCGGGCTGCGCGGCCACCTGGCCCTCCCTACCGGAGGGAGCCTGGAATGCGGCGCCCGCTGTCAGAATCCGCAGGCGCTGTGACACGTACACGAACTTCGACTTCAACCGCTTCCATCTAACACCATCGCGCGGTTCCGTGGCCTGCTACCGCGCTTAGAGCTGCCTATAGGCCGATTTCGTCAGGAGAACCGGCCGGCCACCGGCGAGTTGCGGCGGAGGTAGCGGTAGCTGGCGTAGCCGAGCAGGGCCGAGAAGCGGTCAGCCTGGTCGTAGAGCCGCAGCCGGTTCATGGTGGCGAGCAGCGGGAGCAGCCCGTCCTGCTTCATCATGTCGTCAGGGGAATGGCGCCGGTCGCCGAAGTGCGCGATGACCCGGTCGGCGAGCTGCTCGGCATGATCGCGCAGGCCAAGGCGGTCAAGCAGGCTCAGGAAGTCGGCCACCGCGTACGGGTCGTCAAGCGGGAGGACCCGGGCCGCGATGCCGCCCCAGTCCGCGTACGGGACCACCGGGGTGACCACCGCGCCCTGGTCCTGGTCGGGATATGCCTGGTCGATGACGTCGAGCACCGCCTCGAGCTCCGCGCAGCGCTGGTCAGCGCGGACGGAACGGGACCGGGCGAGGTCAAGGTCCTTGGAAAGCCGGTCGATCTCCTGCAGCAACCGCGCGTACTCGGTGTCCATGGTGGCGCGCAGCCGGTTCCTGTCCTCGGTCAGGTCCTGGACCTCACGGCTGCGCTCGGACAGCTGCTCCTCGAGCGCGCGGGCGTAGCGCTCGGCTTCCAGCCGGCCGGTGAGCGCGCTCTCCAGCTCGTCTTTGACCAGCCGCACCCGGTACTCGTGCGGGTGAGCGGCCTCCAGGGCGCGCATCTGCAGGCCGGTCAGGTACTCGCGGACGTCAGGGGTGACCGGCCGCCCGTGGCTCTCCAGCGTGGTCAGCAGCGTGTCAAGGAAATGACGCTCGCCGGGGACCCGGTGACCGCTGAGATACCGGGAGATGGTGCCCTTGTCAAACGGGTGGAGCACGGCGAACTGGCCCATCGACAACCCGGTCGCCTGCCAGACCTCTCGCAGCTCATCCACCCATACCCGCACCTCTGGCCTCAGGTCAGGATCCAGCGGCTTCAGGGCAGAGGCTGGCAGAGGGGATATCTCGGGCATATTTCCATCATCCGTGATCTATCGCACGCCGTCAGCACCTGAACCGGAAAGTGTTGCCAACGCTTGCAACGGCTCGTTGCAGCCGCGCGCAACCCCCGCCCGCTATGGCTTCCTGGGAGAAGTCCGGTTCTCGATCAGGACCGCGGCGGCAACCCTACCCTCATCAGGGAGCGGCACCATGAACGCGCCTGCTAGCGGTGACACGGCCCAGCGGAGAACCGGCGGCGCTTCCCCGCCGCCGTCCTCCTTCATCGCCTGGTGGACCCGCCACTTCCGGGGCGGGCCAGACCAGGTACTCGAGGTACGGCGCTGGCTCGAGGACCTGCTGCCGGACTGCGCTGCCCGGGCGGACCTGCTCCTGCTGGCCAGCGAGCTGTGCACGAACGCCGTGGTGCACAGCCGCAGCGGCGAGGCCGGCGGCCAGTTCAGCGTGGACATCGACTGGGCGCCTGCCCTGGCCCGGGTCGTCATCGGGGACCAGGGCTCGGCTAAGTCGCCGGCCGTGGCGGCGCGAACCGGCGACGCGGTCCCGCTCGGCGAGTCCGGGCGCGGGCTGCTGCTGGTCGACGACGTGGCGGATGACTGGGGAACCGCCAGCCGCCCCAACCGGCGCTGGGTGTGGGCCGACATCGGGTGGCAGGACCGGGGCGGCTCGCTGCTCGCGGCGCCCGGCGGCCTGGACGCGGCCATCGCCAGCAACGCGATCGTCCGCCGGGCATTCCCCGGGACCTCGATCTGGTGGGGCCACCTGACCAAGGCGTGGTGGGCGGCGGTGCCAGGCGCTACCAATACGCACGGCCTGATCTGCGCGCCCACCCGCGACAGCCTGATCCATTCACTGGTGCGCAGCTACCCGCGCGCCGCGGGCGACCGCGCGGCGGCGGCCGACGCCGCGCGGTACACCTCGTTGAACGCCGTCACCACGGCTTAAGGCCTGCGCCGATCAGCGACGGCGACGGCCGCGGAAGCCGGCCGACACCGCGGCCGCGCTGCGCCCGGTACCCGGGGCGGCCGTGATGGCGACGTGGCGGGCAACCGGCAGCATGACCGGGGCGACCGGCTCGCCCGCGATCGACCGCAGCACCGCTGACCCGGGGGTGACGGTCGCGGTCAGCGGGACCACGGCCGCCTTGCGCATCAGGGCCCGCACGTCGGCCGCCTGAGCCGGCGTCTGCAGGGTGATCACCGTGCCGGACGCCCCGGCCCGGGCGGTCCGGCCCGAGCGGTGCAGGTAGGCCTTGTGCTCAGACGGCGGGTCAGCGTGGATGACGAGGTCAATGCCTTCCACGTGGATACCGCGGGCAGCCACGTCGGTCGCCACGATGACCCGCAGGACGCCGCTGGAGAAGGTGGCGAGATTCCGTTCCCGCGCGCCCTGCGACAGGTCCCCGTGCAGCTCGGCCGACGGGATACCGCTGGCGGTGAGCTGGCGGGCGAGCCGCCGGGCGGCATGCTTGGTCCGGGTGAAGACGAGCGACCGGCCGCTGCCGCCCACGAGGGCGGTGACCACCCCGACCCGGTCCGCGGGGGCGATGGTCAGCAGGTGGTGGACCATCTCGACCGGCGCCGCGACCACGCCGATGTCGTGGTGCACCGGACGGTCCATGAAGCGCCGCGCCAGGACGTCGACGGCAGCGTCGAGGGTCGCCGAGAACAGCATCCGCTGGCCGTCGGGCGGGGTCAGGTCGAGCAGCCGCCGGACGACCGGCAGGAAACCGAGGTCGGCCATGTGGTCAGCCTCGTCGAGCACGCTGATCTCCACGTCGCCCAGGTGGCAGTGCCCCTGCTCGATGAGGTCAGCCAGCCGGCCGGGGCAGGCGACGACGATGTCGGCGCGGTCACGGAGCTTGGCCACCTGCGGCTTCTGCGGCACCCCGCCGTAGATGGTCGCCACGGTCAGCCCCATCGACTCGGCCAGCGGCGCGAGCACGGTCTGCACCTGGCTGGCGAGCTCCCTGGTGGGCACGAGCACCAGGCCACGCGGGCGGCAGGCGCTGGTGTAGCCGTCGGCCAGCCGCGCGGCCAGCGGGATGCTGAAGCCGAGGGTCTTGCCTGACCCAGTCTGCCCGCGGCCGAGGATGTCCCGGCCGGCCAGCGCGTCTGGCAGCGTGGCGGCCTGGATGGGGAACGGCGTGGTGATGCCCGCCGCCGCGAGCGCGGCCACCAGCGGCTCCGGAACGCCGGCGGCGGCGAAAGAGGTGGCGGGCGCGATGCTCGGGGCAAGGCTGGCAGGGGCGCTGGCAGTGCTCAGGGCTTGCGAGCGGACCGCTTGCGGGCGTGCGGCTTGCTGGCCGGCCGCCTGGGGAACGGCCGCGGGCCTGGGGCGGCGGCGCCTTCCACGCGGAGCCGGCTGGCGTTCGGTGGGCAGAGCAGACAAAGAGAAACCTCCGGAGTAGGGTGGCCGCATTTTTTGCAGGCCACCACATCCGTGGAAACCAGCTCGCCCTCAGCAGCGTACGACCGGCGCGCGGTAGCTGCGCCTCAGTGCAATCGGCCGAACCGGGCTACCGTCAACACAACCCGGTACACCCAGGGGTAACAGTGCCACTGACGCTCAGCGTTGTCAGTCTATGCTGGCACGGGGAAACTAGCAATAATTTTCCAGAATCTAGCAACTGACTACTGACGGTCACCTCAGCCCGGCCCCGGCTCGGCGCCGGCCAGCCCGGCCTCCTCCCCGCCGAGCAGCCCGAGCAGGTCACCGATGGCGAGGCGGCGGCTGGCCGACTCCGGCACCGGAAGCTCGGTCTCCACCCGGTAGCGGTTCCGCCGGCCGCCCTTCTCCTTGACGATGTACCCGGCCTCAGCGAGGTCGCTGACGATCCCGAAGGCGCTGCGCTCGGTGATCCCGACGTCCGCGGCGATGTCACGCAGCCGCGCCCCCGGGTCCCGGGCGATGCACAGCAGCACCAGGGCGTGATTGGTTAGGAAGCCCCACGTCGGCATGCGCGGAAAATATCACATTTCTTTTCCGGAATACCATTGCTAGTTTCGCCGACCCGGCACCGCCCGGGTAACGGACGCCTCAGCTAGGCTGGAGGCGCGCCGGTCATGCGAGGCCACGACCAGTGCTCAGCTACTGCCCCGGACGCTGGAGGGCACGCCAGGCCGTTCTAGCCAGCCTCTGGTGCGCATGAGGTATCCCGAGCCACCGTTCAGGCACCTGCAGCGGCTGACAGACAACATCGGCCTGGTCAGCCACGCGGAAGGCGTTGTCCCGCGGTACGCGGACGGCTACCGGGTCGAAGACGTCGCGCACGGCCTGCTGGTGGTCTGCCGTGAGCCGTCACCGCCGCCGGAACTCGTCGTCCTCGGCCGCCGGTACCTGTACTTCCTCGCGCAAGCCCAGGTAGTGGGGGGAAAGTTCCGTAACCGCCTGGGCTACGACCGTCAGTGGCACGGCCAGCCGGGTACCGAGGACGGCTGGGGCTGCTCCCTCTGGGCGCTCGGCACCGCCGCCGGGCGCGGCCCGACCGCGGGGATCCGCGAGGAGTCCCTCACCCGGTTCAACCGCGGGGCGCAGGCCTCCTCGGCTGAACCGCACGCGATGGCCTTCGCGGCGCTCGGCGCGGCCGAGATACTCGACTCGCGTCCCGGCCACCACGCCGCGCTCGCACTGCTGTACCGCGCCCACGTCGCCATCGGCGCTCCCGCCGCGGACTCCAGCTGGCCGTGGCCGCTGCCCAGGCTCAGCTACGCCAACGGGGCCATCGCCGAGGCCGTCATCGTCTCCGGGCACTACCTGGGCGAGGACCGGCTGCTCGGCAGCGGGCTGCGGATGCTCGAGTGGCTCCTCGCCACCGAGACCAGGAACGGCCACCTGTCGGTGGTGCCCCCGCAGGGCTGGGGGCCCGACGAGGAGCGGTTGCCCGCCGCCGATCAGCGCCCGGCCGAGGTGGCCGCGCTCGCCGACGCCTGCCTGCGCGCCGCCACCGTCACCGGCGACCAGCGGTGGCTCGCGGGCGTGCGCATGTGCGTTGACTGGTTCCTCGGCGACAACGACGCCGGGGTACCGCTGCTCGACGACCGCACCGGAGGGTGCAGCGACAGCCTCACCGGGACCGGGCGCAGCCGAAACCAGGGGGCTGAGTCGACGCGCGCGATGATCGCCGTGCTTCAGCACGGTCACCGCGTGGCCGCGTCGGCCCGCACTCCCGGCCAACGCTGAACCACACGGGAGCGGTCAGAGCCGCGACATACGGGCGAACGGTGTCGCGATCCGTACCTTCCGCGGGGTGAAGTCCACCACCACCGCGGCGTCGCCCTCGACGAGGATGACCCGTCCCAGGCCGTACTTGTCATGGGTTACCAGGTCACCCAGCTCATACTGCTCGACCGGAGGAGCCTCCGGCGGCGGCTTGAACGGACTGGTGGGCAGATGACGCCGGTTCCAGGCGCTGGCATTACTCATTATGATCAGTCTGCGCCTTCCTGCGGTCCCCTGCCAGCAGGGGCCGGTACCTCATGGGGGCCGACAACGGGCGGCTGGCGCCGTCCGCACACGACATCGAGCGTGCGGACGGCGAATGTCCGGCTCGCGTGCGCCTAGAGGGGCCGGACGTGCTCGGCCTGCGGCCCCTTGTCACCACGAACCGTGGTGTACTCGACGCGCTGGTTGTCCTGCAGACTACGATACCCGTCAGTCTCGATCGCCGAGTGATGGACGAAGACATCCGGCGTAGCGTCGTCGGGGGCGATGAAGCCGTAACCCTTGTCCGCATTGAACCATTTCACTGTTCCCTGAGCCACTGCGCTCTCCTTTTGGGATGACCATCAGGACCCACAGACGTGCATCCCGGGCTGCGCGGCCGCATTCCCCGCTCCCCTAGCAGGGGGACGTGGGAATGCAGGCACCCGCCGTCAGAATCCGCAGGCGCTGTCACACGAGCACGAAATTCGACTACAACCACTCTCATCTAACACCATAGCCTGGGCTGCCGCCACATCGACGCACGCGCCAGCCGCCCGGAACCCGGGCTACCGCGCGGGGTAGCGCTCGCGCCTGATCGCGGCCCGACGGCCCCTGATGCTGACCTGCCGGAGCGCCGCGATCACGTCATCGGCGGCTGACTCAGGCACCTCGACCAGGGAGAACCGGTCCGCGATCTCGATCGCGCCGATGTCCCGCCCGGACAGCCGCGACTCGTTGGTGATGGCACCGACCAGGTCCTGCGGCCGTACCCCGGCTGACCGTCCCGTCCCCACGAACAGGCGAGTCGTGTCCCGGGATCCGCCCGGCCGGCTGCGCGGACGGTCACGCTCGGCGGTCTTGCGGCGGCCGCGGCGGTCGTCCTCGGCCGGCTCGGCCGCGGGAATCTCCTCGTACTCGGCGGAGGTTCCGCTTGCCTCGTGCGCCAGCTTGACCGCCGCCAGCGCCACCTCGAAGGGGTCGAACTCCGCGCTGAGCGATTCCACCACGTCACGGAAGGCATCAAGGTCGTCCTTGAGCAGGCTGTCCCGCAGGGAGGTGCGGGTCACCTCAAGGCGCCGGGCGCGCAGGTCAGCCGCCGTCGGCAGCTTCTCGGCGGTGACCGGGTGGCCGGTCGACCGCTCGATGGCCTTGAGCAGCTTGAGCTCGCGCGGCTCGACCAGCGTGATGGCGGTGCCCTCACGACCAGCCCGGCCTACGCGCCCGATGCGGTGCACGTACGACTCGGGCGCGCTGGGCACGTCGTAGTTCACCACGTGGGTGAGCTGATCGATGTCCAGGCCGCGGGCGGCCACGTCGGTGGCCACCAGCAGGTCCAGGCTGCCAGCCCGCAGCCGGCCCATTACCCGGTCGCGCTGCTGCTGGTCCATCCCGCCGTGCAGCGCCTCGGCCCGGTGGCCGCGGCCGTTGAGGACCTCGGTCAGCGTGTCCACGTCGTCCCTGGTACGGCAGAAGACGACCGCCGCCCCTGGCGCCTCCAGGTCGAGCACCCGCGCCAGGGCGGCGGGCTTGTGCCCGCGCGGCACCAGGTAAGCGGTCTGCCGCACCAGCCGGGTCTCGTCCGGCGCGGACGACGCGCGGCGCCCGAGCTCGACCCGCACCGGGTTGCGCAGGTGCCGGCGGACCATGCCGTCGATCCTGGGCGGCATGGTGGCTGAGAACAGCGCGGTCTGCCGGTCATCGGGAGTGTGACCGAGGATCTCCTCGATGTCGTCGGCGAAGCCCATGTCGAGCATCTCGTCCGCCTCGTCGAGCACCACCACGTCGAGGCCGCCCAGCGGCAGCGTCCCCCGGTTGATGTGGTCGAGCGCGCGCCCAGGGGTGGCCACGACCACGTCGACCCCGCGCCGCAGCGCCCCCAGCTGCCGCCCGATCGGCTCGCCGCCGTAGACCGGCAGCACCTTGGCGCCGAGGTCACGGCCGTAGCTGAGCATTGCCTCGGAGACCTGGACGGCGAGCTCGCGGGTGGGCACCAGCACCAGGGCGAGCGGCCCTGACGACGCGTCCACCGGCCCGCGGGCCAGCACTCGCTGAAGCACCGGAAGGGCGAAGGCGGCCGTCTTCCCGGTCCCGGTCGCGGCCTGCCCGACCACGTCGCGGCGCGCGAGCAGCGGCGGGATGGCGGCCAGCTGGATCGGTGTGGGCTCCTCATAGCCGAGCCCGGACAGGGCGCGGCACAGCTCCGGGGCCAGCGCCAGGCCGTCGAATCCGCTCGCACTCCCGCCGTTGTCCTCGGTCATGAACAGCCACCTTGCTTGAACAGCACCAATTGCTTACTCCCGCACTGGGTTGCGCCCCGGGGCCACGCTACGTCAGCGCGGGTCCTCAAGGGGCTGGATTCAGGATCCGCACGGTGCGGGACCCGGGCCGGTTCTCGACGCGAATCCTCCAGGTCCCCTGAAGGGGGGCGCCCGCGACAACGCTGACTGCGAGCGGGCGGATAAACCGAGCACACCAGACAACTGCGACCGCATCATATAGCCGGTTCGGCTCCCCGTTCATTCCCGCCCCCGGGCAGGCCCTCGCCCGGCCGCCGGCCGGGGAGGGCCAGGGGTCGAACGTTCAGGCGCAATGGCAAGGATATTCTAGAAAAATTTCGCTAGTTTTAGACTGCAGGCATAGCCTGCAGTCAGGACGCCGGGGGGTGCATGGCCAGACGGCAGCGGAGAGGATCACGCAGATGACAGAGGACACGCTTGTCGCCGCACCCGGCCGGGAGGCCAGCCGGCTGCGCTGCCGGGAGATGGCGCGGACAGACCGCGGCTGGGAACGCTGCCACCGCGACGAGCACGACCCGGACACGCGGCACCATGTCCGGGACCGGTCGTGGCTGTCAGCCGAGAACACGCCGCGGCTGCGACTCGGCCAGCCCTGCGGAAAGGCGTGCACCTGGCCGGACCTGGTCATCGCCTACCGCAGCGGGACCGGCCGGACGCGGTAAGGGGCGACCCCGCGCCCCGGCCCGCGCTACGCGCCCGTCAGCGCGGGCGAGCGCTCCGCCGCCTCCCCCGCGCCGGGGGCCGCGAGGCCGGCCAGGATCGCCGGGGCGTGCTCTCGGTTGCCAGCCCTGGCCGCCTGTTCCATCGCCGCGGCGGCTTCCTGCTCCCCGCTGCCCGGGGGGACAGTGACCAGGTCAGTTCGCTGGCCGGCGGCCGAGAGCGCGGTGAGCAGCCCGGCCGGCATGGTGGCGAACCAGCCGATCCGCACGACGCGGCTGCCCGCCCGGCCGTCGACCCGCATCCGGCGGGGCCTGCTGGCATCCCACCCGGCGGTTCCGACCATGAGCCTGGTAACCCGGCCGTGCAGTTCGTCCAGGGCAAGGACCAGCCCCGGCAGCTCCGCCGCCGGGTCAGCCGACCTGGGCCACCAGCCCCCGTCCAGCGGGGCGGGGCCGGAGTGGTCCGGCCGCAGGGACAGCCGCGGTCCCGTGCCGCCGGCCACGATCCTCGGTTGAACGTTCATGTCAGTTCTTCTCTCATGGTCGGTGACGGTGACTACACCGTAGACCTACAGTAAATGTGCCGGTGGAAGTCGTGTCAACGACGTAGACCTACACTGAACGAGCGGATAGCTTTAGTCGATCGACAGTCGATCGACCAGGGAGCAGGCGCCAGCGCGATGAGTTCACCCCCAGCCACTCCGGACGCCGCGGGCAGCGGCGACGGCAAGATCACCCGGGAGTTCGTGCTGACGACCGCGCTCGAGCTCATCGACCGGGACGGGAGCGACGCCCTGTCCATGCGCCGCCTCGCGGCTGCCCTGGACCGGGACCCGATGATCATCTACCGGCACGCGCCCGGCAAGGCAGCGCTGCTCGACGGCGTGGTGGAGGTCGTGCTCAGCCAGCTCAGCGTGGACCCGGCCGACCCCGACTGGACCGGCCAGCTGCGCGCCGTCGCCCGCGACTACCGCGCGCTCGCGGTGGCCCACCCCCACGTGGTGCCGTTGCTCGTCACCCGGCCGCTGGCCACCCCGCTCGCGCTCCGGCCGCGCGGCACCCTGCGCCCGCTGGAGGACCTGCTCGAGCTGCTTACCCGGGCCGGGTTCAGCGGGCCGGAGGCGCTGCACGTCTACCGGGCCTTCTTCGGCTTCCTCAACGGCCACGTACTCAACGAGCTGCAAGAGCTTGTCGACAACCCCGACGAGACCGACGACCTGCTCCGGCTGGGCCTGCACCGGCTGCCCATCGGCGAGTTCCCGCTCTTGCGCGGCCTCGCCCACGCCCTGGCCGCCTACGACGGCGCCGCCGAGCTCGAAAGCGGCCTCGACATCCTGCTAACCGGGCTAGCGGGCACGCTGCCGGCGGCCAGGCGCGGCAGGAAAGCAGGCTAGGACAGGCCGATGCAAGCTGCTAAAGTGGCCTGAGTAGCGCTCCGGACCCTTGGCAGCTGCAGCCCCGCGAGACCCGCGGGAGCACAGCGGGGACCGGAGTTTTTTCATGTGCGGTGCGAGGACCAGCGGTGCCAGGCGCTGACCGGCTAGCAGGGCAGGCGGGGACGGCGAACCGTCCCGCCTCGGGACGGGCGATTTTGGAGGCGGGCCCAACCGGGGCGGGCCTGCTTTACGACGCCCGTCGCGGCGTCTACTACGCCCGTCCCGCCCTGCGCGGCTGGCTGCACCTGCTGTTCTTCTGCGCGTCGCTGGCCGGCGGCGCGCTACTGCTGGTCCGCGCGCACGATCCCGCGCAGCTCACCGCGGCCGCCGTCTACTCAGCCAGCCTCAGCGCCCTGTTCGGTACGAGCGCGCTTTATCACCGTGGCAACTGGACCGCCGCCTGGCGGCTGCGGATGCGCCACCTGGACCAGGCGATGATCTTCTTCCTCATCGCCGGCACCGCGACCCCGCTGTTCCTGCTGGCCGCACCGCCCGGCGCCAGGCTGGCCTGCCTGACCGTGCTGTGGACGCTGACGCTGGCCGCGGCGGCGGTCAGGCTGGCGTGGCCGGCCGCGCCCGAGTTGGTGTCCGGCGCGCTGTTCATCGGGCTCGGCTGCGCGAGCGGGCTCGCGCTGCCATGGCTGTGGATGCACACCGGCACCGCATCCGGCCTGCTGATGCTGGCCGGCGGCCTGCTCTACCTAGTCGGGGCGGTTTCCTACCATCGCCGCTGGCCGGACCCGTACCCGTCGGTGTTCGGCTACCACGAGGCCTTCCACGTGTACGTCTGCGCCGCCGCCGCCTGCCAGTACGCCGCGATCGCCCGGCTGATCGGCTAGCCCGCCGTCGCTGGGAGGCACACGTTACCTGGCGCCTCCGGCCGGGTCAGCTTGCCGATCCGGTTGAGGTGCCGGAGCGCCTGCCCGTACGACTCGAGCAGGGATGTCTCGCAGTAAGGCAGCCCGCGCTCGGCGCAGAACGCCTCGACCAGCGGCCTGGCCAGCCGCAGGCTTGGCCGGGGCATCGACGGGAACAGGTGATGCTCGATCTGGTAGTTCAGCCCGCCCAGGGCGAAGTCGGTGAGCCAGCCCCGCCTGACATTGCGCGAGGTAAGCACCTGACGGCGCAGGAAGCCGGACTTGTCGTCAGCCGCGAGCACCGGCATGCCCTTGTGGTTGGGCGCGAAGGAGCAGCCCAGGTAGAAGCCGAACAGGCCCTGCTGCACGACGATGAAAAGGACCGCCCGGAGCGGGGACAGGACCAGGAAAACGGCGCCCAGGTAGGCGATGACGTGCAACGCCAGCAGCCCCGCCTCCCAGGCCCACTGCCTGCCGTTGCCCGGCGCACCCGCCCGCCGCCGCAGCGAACCGATGCTGGATGCGTGCAGGCTGGCGGCCTCGAGGAAGAACATCGGGATGACCAGGTAGGCCTGGTAGCGGAAGATCAGCCGCTGGATGCCCCGCGCCCCCCGGGCGCCGGCGGCGGTGAAGGACAGCGCGCCGGGAGCGATGTCGGGGTCCGCCCCCTCGGTGTTGGGGTGAGCGTGATGCCGGTTGTGCTTGCTGGTCCACCACCCGTAACTCAGCCCGATCGCGAGATTGCCGCACAGCAGTCCGAGAACGTAGTTGGAACGGCGCGTGGCGAAAACCTGCCGGTGCCCGGCGTCATGGGCGAGAAAGCCGATCTGGCCGAAGACCACCGCCAGGAACCCGGCCACCCCGAGCTGCCACCATGAATCGCCGACCAGGAAAAACGCCGACCAGCCGGCCGCCAGGGCCACCAGGGTAAGCCCGAACTTCCACGCGTAGTAGCGCGGCCGGGTCGCCAGCAGGCCCGCTTGCCGGATCTGCCGCGTCAACAGCGTGTACTCGCTGCCGCGGGCGGCCGGCTCGGCAGGCGGGCCGGGCACAGCCGGGGATACAGGCGCAGGCGGCACTAGGGAACTCCCGTTCGGCCTCGTATGCGGCCCGGGTGGCCGCGGAGCCGTCGGGGTCCGGGAACGGCACGGCAGGCGACTGCCGCGATCCTTTACTCCCCTTTTGCTCCCGTTCCAAACGCACCCGCCGGGCGGGTCCGGTCGGTGTCAGCCTTACTCGACGACGTCCGCGATGGTCACGTTGACCGTGACGTCCCGCAGCCCGATCTGATCGCGGAGGGTCGCCGCCACCCGACGCTGGACTTCCCTGGCGACCCGGTGACCTTGGTCGCCGTAGCCGACCGCGACCGCGAGGTCCACAACCGCGGTGCGGCCGAGTACGCCGGCCGCGGCGTCCGGGTAGCGGTCGCCGCCCGGTCCGCGGCCGAGGGCGACCCGGACCCCGGGGACCATCCGGGCGCTGTCGCGGGCCAGCGCGGCCACGGTGCGGGCAGCGATCCGGATGGTGCCGAGTTCGGTGACCTCCAGGGTGTGCCAGACGTCGCGGACCAGGCGGCGCGCCTGCGTCATCACCGCCGCGACCAAGCCCGGGGGCGCGGAAACGCGGGCAACCGCGAGCTGGGCGACCGGCGTCCACAAGGCGGTGAACTCGCCGAGGGCAGCCTGGCAGTGCACACAACCCCGCTGGTGCGCGTCCCAGTCGGCACCGCGGTCGGCGGCGGCCTGTTCCAGCAGGAGGTCGACGTCGGCACCGCACGGCAGGATGGCGGTGTCCAGCGGGGGCTTGGCTGGCATCGGGCTGCTCACTTCCATTCTTGCAGCGTTTTAGCCAGCGCCCGGCGCCCACGGAAAAGGTGGCTGCGGACGGCCGGCTCGGTAGCACCGGTCACGCTTGCGATCTCAGCGTAAGACAGTCTCTCGAAATGATGAAGGACGATCACCGCCCGCTGCGCGAACGGCAGGGCGAGCAGCGCGTCGGTCACCGCGTCGGCGGCGAGATCACGCTCGGCCTTGTCGGCGGTCCCCAGGGCCCGGTCGGCCTGCTCGGGCAGCAGGTCGAGGGAGCGGACGTCGCCTCCCCTGGTGACCTTGTTCATCGCCCGGCGGGTGACGATCTGGTACAGCCAGGTGGAAAACGCCGCCTCGCCCTGGAAATGGCCCAGGTTTTCCCACGCGGCGATCAGCGCCTCCTGCGCCACGTCCTGCGCATCGTGGTGATTGCCGGTCAGCCGCAGGGCGACCCGGTAGGCCATGGCCGAGTGCCGCTGGACCAGGATCTCGTAAGCGTCCAGGAAGCCCTCGCGGGCACGGGCCACCAGGTAGGCATCCCCCACCGCCGACTCGGCCGCCTGCGCTGCAGCCGTCACTTCTTACCCCCTGCGTACAGCCCCGGATATCCGAGGCCGCTCCCTGTTACCCGGGCGGGCGGTCGATATACCGGTCAGGAAGATCGCGGCGAAAAGGGTGCGAGGATTTCCGGCCGGCGGTGTCTAAGCAGGTGACGTCCTGGGTGACCGACCTGGTACCGGGACCGCCTGCACCCGAGGGAGCACCATCCATGAGCCAGCCCAATGCAGCTGAGACCACCGACACCGCGGCCAACGGCCACCCGGTCGCAACCCCGGCCCGTGACCGCCTGGTTACCGGCGAAGGCCAGATCACCGTGGCCGAGACCGTGGTGCAGAAGATCGCCGGCAAGGCCTGCCGGGAGATCGCCGGCGTGCACGCCATGGGTACCTCCGGCACGCGCGCGTTCGGCGCGGTCCGCGAGCGGATCCCCGGCAGCACCGGACCCAATGTCGCCCAGGGCGTCGGCGTGGAAGTCGGGGAGCGGGAAGCGGCCGTCGACCTGGCGATCGTGGTCGACTACGGCGTAGCGATCGCCGAGCTCGGCCGCAGCATCCAGCGCAACGTCAAGCAGTCGGTCGAGCGGATGACCGGCCTGCGCGTGGTGGAGGTCAACATCGCCGTCGACGATGTCTTCCTGCCGGTCGACGGCGCCCAGGACACGACCGTCGCGCGGGTGTCGTGACCGCTGCCCAGCGGCAGGACCGGCCCGGGAGCGTGCTGCCAGCCGACGCCGACGCCGTCGCCGCCCTGGTCCTGGGCTGCGACGGGGTAGCAGGGCTGGACGGCGGCCGGTTCGGCGACGTCACGTCCTACCTTCCCGGCCGGACCGTCCCCGGCGTGGCCATCGATGACCACCGGATCCGGGTGCAGGTCCGGTCCAGGTGGGGAGTCCCGGCGGCGGAACTGGCCGCGCTGGTCACCGCGGCGCTCGCCCCGCTGGCAGGGTCGCGCCCGGTCGACGTCACCATCGCCGACATCGACGATCCCCCGGCCGCCGCACCGCTCGTTCCGCAACCTGGAGGTGAAATATGAACCGAACCGTGCTCGCCACTGTTACCGGGCTGGTGCTCGGCCTGACCCTGGTGTTCGGGAACTTCGGTGACATGCTGATCGTGGCGCTGTTCGGCGCGATCGGCTTCGGCGCCGCCAAGGTCCTCGACGGGAGCGTCGACGCGCAGGGCTGGCTCTCACGCACCCGTCGCAACCAGTGACCGCCGTGGCCGAAGGCCGGCCCGCAGCGCTGGCGGGCCGCACCGAGATGGGGCGGATCACCGTAGCCGACGGCGTGGTAACCAAGATCGCCGCGCAGGCAGCGGCCGAGCACCCGGACGCCGGCGCCGCGGCCGCGCGGGTGCTCGGGCGCGCCGTACCCGGCGGCGGCCACCTGGGCGTGCGCGGCACGGACCTCGACGCGCTGCCCAAGACCACGGTGCAGGTGGACGGGGCCAAGGCCTACGTGACCCTGGAGATCGCCGTCCGCTGGACCGCCTCCGTAGCCGAAGTGACCGGGCAGGTTCGCCGCCACGTCAGGGACCGCGTGCTGGAGCTGGCCGGCCTCGACGTCGACGAGGTGCACATTGTCGTGGCCGGCCTTGCCACCGACGTCAGCCCGCCACCCCGCGTCAGCTAGGGAAGGAACCCTTATGCGCGTAGCCAACCGGCCGCTGGCCTTCATCCTGGCCGCGGCCCTGCTCGCCTGCAGCGTCGTGATCATCGCCGAGGTCATCGGCTTCGCCGCGCACCACAGCCCCCTGCTGGTGCCCTGGGCTACCTGGCATGCCTGGGGCAGCGCAACCCACTGGAATGCCCTCGCGGTGCGGCTCTGGGCCGCCGTCCTGATGGTTATCGGGCTGGTCCTGGTGGCCCTTGAGCTCAAGCCCGGCCGCGTCACCCGCCTGCCGCTGCGCGGGGCCGACCAGGCCACCGACACCACCATCACCCAGCGCGGCCTGGCCCGGATGCTGCGAACGGAAGCGGCCGGGGTGGACGGGATCAGCGGGGCCACGGTCCGGGTCCGGCGCCGGCGCGCCCGGGTCACGGCGGCTTCCGGCGCCCGCGGCCGGGTCGCCGCCAGTGCCATGACCGAGCCGGTCACCCGGGCGCTGGACGCTCGGCTGGCGGACCTCGAGCTGGAGCACGCACCGCGCCTGAGCGTGCGGGTACTCCCCCGGAGGCGCTGATGCACGCCGACCGCGTTAACCGCGTCATGCTGACCCTGTTCGGCCTGCTCGTCCTCATCGCTGGCGCGGCCGCGATGGCCGCGTCGACCGGCCTGTTCGGTGCGTCCTTCGCCCGGCAGGCCCTGCTGGGTAACCGCGTCAGCGACTACTTCGGCCAGCACGGCGGCTGGCTGTGGCCGGCCATCGCGGTCGGCTGCCTGCTCGTTGCCCTGGCCTGCCTGCGCTGGCTGCTGGCCCTGCTGGCGTCAACCGACCGGGCCGGCGACATCGTCATCGGCAGCAGTGTCGACCAGGGCACCACCGTCCTCCGGCCGGCCGCCCTGGTCGACGCGCTGACCAGCGAGGTGAGTACCTATCACGGCGTCGACTCGGCCAGGGGCCGGGTGATCGGCGACGGCCGGGCCCCCGAAGTGGTGCTCACCGTCGTCACCGCCCAGGCCGCCGACCTGCACGCCCTGCATCACCGCATCGAAACCGAGGCCCTCGCCCACGCGCGGCAGGCCGCCGGCAACCCGGCCCTGCCCATTCAGCTTGTCCTGGGCTGACCCCGGACCGGGGCCTTACCCGGCGGCCCGCAGTCGCTGCGCGATCCGCTCGGCGTAACCGACGGCTGGCGATCCCAGGTCCTGGCTGGTCGCCGAGTCCAGCGTGGTGATGACTTGCGAGCCCATCCGGATGGCCACCAGGGTCTCTCCGCCCTCGAAGACCGGGGACACGATGACCGCCTTGATGGCGTCGCTGCCCTCGCCTGGCAGCCGGCTCCGCGTCAGCTTGCTCACCGCGGTTGTGCCGTTGGACGCATAGCTGAAGGACGAGCACTTGCCCAGCTCCTGCCACAGCTTTGCCATCGCCTTCTGCGCGTCGGCACCGGTGAAGACATCGATCTCCTCAAATACCTCCTGGGACTGGTCGGGACTGATGTAGTCGCCCTCCGCCCAGTCACCAGTAGAGATGCCGGCCGCCCGAATAAATGACGTCTGCGTGAAAGCGGGGCAGACCTGACTGGCGGGCATCGGCTGAGCGGTGTCGGACGGCAACTGGCTGCCCGTGTTCCGCGTCGCCGAGCCCACCTTGTAGCCCTTCGGCATCGAGCCGGCCGGCAGCAGGACGCGGGTTAGCTGCGGACCGCTGAGTGGCGTCGCCGAGGGTGTCGCGGAGGGCAGCGACGCCGTCGCGGCGGACGGGCCAGCGGCCGAGCAGCCTGCTAGCAGGCCGCCTGCGAGCAGGGCGGTCAGTGCCGCCGCGAGGCCGTGGCGCAGGGGGAAACTAGAGCTGGCGGCAGGTGAACTGGTTCGCATGAGAGCTCCGGGTTTACGTCCAAAGGGGGATAATTCGTGGCGATCGGCGAAAGCCAATCATATGTGAACTCGGTACACAAGTGATTTGACTGTGGTCACCCGTAAAGAGATCATTTAGTCATGGCGGAGGAGACCCTGGTGGCGGCCGGTGACATCGCCCGGCTGGCCGGGGTCGGCCGGTCCGCCGTCAGCAACTGGCGACGGCGTTACGCGGGCTTCCCGCAGCCGGTGGCCGGCACCGCCGCCAGCCCGCTGTTCGCGCTGGCCGAGGTGGAGGGATGGCTGCGCGGCCAGGGCAGGCTGCTGGAGGTCCCGCTGGTCGAACGGGCCTGGCAGGAGCTGCGGGTCCACGCGGGAGATGACCACCGGCTCGCGTCGGCGCTGGCCGATGCGGGCGAGCGACTGGTAGCGGGGCAGGCGGCCGAGCCGCCCGCCGTCGCGGAGCTGGCCGCGGCGATCGGCCTGGCCGATACCTTCGAGGCCTTGCTCTCTCGCTTCCATGAGACGCGAGCACGCAGCACGGCGTTGCCCGACGCGGAGATCGCAGGACTCATGTCCGCCCTCGTCCAAGGGGCCGGCACCGTGCTCGATCCCGCCTGCGGAACCGGCGAGCTGCTGCTCGCCGCCCGGGACAACGGGACCCGGCGGCTGCTCGGCCAGGACGCCGGGGCCGACCTGGCCCGGCTGGCCGGGATACGGCTCCGGCTCGGCCCCGTCCACCGTGACGAGTCAGGCCAGGCAAGCACGGCAGCGGGGGCCGCAGAAACCAGCGAAGCGATCGTGCGGACAGGCAACGCGCTGTTCCGCGATGCCTTCCCCGGCCTGGCGGCCGATGCCGTGCTGTGCTGTCCGCCGGCCTACCCGCGAGCCGAGGGCCAGCACCTGAGCACCGCGGACCAGCGCTGGGTGTACGGCGTCCCGCCGCGAACCGAGCCGGAGCTGGCCTGGGTACAGCACGCGCTTGCCCACCTGTCGCCGGCCGGGCTGGCGGCGGTCCTGATGCCCCAGGCGGCGGCTGCGCGGCGCCCCGGTCGCCGGATCCGGGCCCAGTTGCTGCGCAAGGGTGCGCTCCGCGCGGTCATCGCGCTGCCCGCCGCCAGCCAGGCGAACCACCTGTGGCTGCTGCGGCGTCCGGCCGGCCAGGTGCCCCCGACCGTGCTGATGATGGCGGCAGCCGACCCGTCGGCGGTCATCGCCACCTGGCGACGGTTCAACCGCGATCCTCAGCACGAACAGCCCGGCGCCAGCCGCGCGGTGCCGGTCATCGACCTGCTCGACGACGAGGTCGACCTGAACCCGGCGCGGCACCTGTCCGCCCTGCCCGCTGAGCGGACCGCCGAGCGCTTCGCCGAGGCGAGGGAAGGCCTCGCGGCGGTGGTGACCCGGCTCCCCCGGCTGCTGCCCGACCTGCGGCCAGCCGACCACCCCCGGCCGCTCACCTTCGTCACCGTGGCGGAACTGGCCAGGACCGGGCAGGTCGAGGTGCACCACGCACCGCTCCGGCCGGACTCCGGTGACGGGTCCGCGCCCCTGCTCACCGCGGAGGACGTGGCCGCGGGCCGCCCGCCCTCCGGCCGCGGGCAGCCTGGCGAGCGCTGGATCACCACCCGGGCGGGGGACATCGTGGTGGCGGCCGCGGCCGCTGACCGCCTTACCGCGCGAGTCGTGACCACTCAGGGCGCCATCCTCGGTCCCGGGCTGACGCTGCTGCGGGTGGACCCGGAGCGGCTCGACGCGCATTTCGTCGCCGGCACGCTGCGCAGCTCGGCCAACGGCCAGGTTGCTGCCAGGCAGGCCGGGAGCAGCGGGCGAGCCGACATCTCACGGGCACTGATCGCGCAGCTCCCGCTGCCGGAGCAGCGGTCTTACGGTGCAGCCCTCCGGCAGGCGGACGAACTCGAGTCGGCCAGCCGCCTGGCGGCGGCGATGGGCGCCAGCCTCGCGCAACTGCTGGCCGACGGGATCACCGACGGGACGCTGGAACCTTCCGTCGGCCAGGCGAACTCCCGCTAACCACGCTAAAGTCGGGCATTCGAATTGGCTGCAGCCAAGGAGGCGGAAGGTGGGCCAGGAAGCGCTCCTCGCCGACCGTTACGCGCTGGTCAGCCCGCTTGGCCGGGGTGGCATGGGCCAGGTCTGGGAGGCCCTGGACACCCGGCTCAACCGCAGGGTGGCCGTGAAGCTGCTCACCGCGGGCGCGTTCGCGTCCAGCCCGGGCTTCGGCCTGGACGCCCGCCGGTTCACCCGCGAGGCCGCGGTCACCGCCGGGCTGGTGCATCCCAGCGTGCCCGCCATCTTCGACGCCGGGACCTACGACGGCGGCCTTTACCTGGTCATGGAGCTGGTCGACGGCTGCACGATCGCCGACCTGGTCGCCGAGCAAGGGCCGCTTCCGGTCGGCTGGGCAGCGGCGATCGCCGGCCAGGTCGCCGCGGTCCTCGCCATCGCCCACGAGCGCGAGATCCTCCACCGGGACATCAAGCCGCAGAATATCATGCTGACCAGGGACGGCACCGCGAAGGTGCTGGACTTCGGCGTCGCCGGCATCATCAGCCAGCGGATCACCAGCACGGGCGTGACCGTCGGCACTCCCGGGTTCATCGCGCCCGAACAGCTGCACGGCCTCCCGGCAACCCCGCAGACCGACCTGTACGCCCTCGGCTGCCTGCTGTACGAGATGCTGGCGGGCGAGCCGGTGTTCACCGCGACGTCGCCCGCCGCGCTGATCCGCATGCACCTGGAGCAGGCTCCGGCCCCGCTGCGCCGCCGCGACGTGCCGCCGCAACTGGAGTCGCTCCTCGCGCGACTGCTGGGCAAGGACCCGGCCGGCCGGCCAGCCGATGCCCGGCAGGCCTACGACCTGCTGCTGCCTTTCGTCTCGCCGCCGGGCCGGCTGGGTGACATCGACCCGCAGGCCTGGAGCGGGACCGGCATGCAGCTCTACGCGCGCCTGCTGGCAAGGCTTTCCGGAACCGGGCCGCTTTCCGGAACCGGACCCAGCGGAGCCGGCGCGAGCGGACCCTTCATCGCCAGCCCTCGCCTAACCACGAGTGGCCCGGCCACCCGCGGCGATGCGGGCTGGACAATCCGGCACAGCGTGTGGCTGCTGCCGACCCTCCTGCTGGGCGGACTCGGAGCGTGGCTGTCGTTCGGCTATATCGCGGCCCGCCATCAGCGGCTGCCCTGGCTAGCGGCCGCGGTCGCCTACCTGGCACTGTCGGCGACGGCGTTCACGATCACGGCGGTCGGGCCAGACCCCAGCACCGGATCGCTGGCTGTGCTTAACGACATCGGAGCTTGCCTTCTGCTGGCGCTGTGGCCCGCCGCGGTTATCCACGGGCTGTGGGTGAACTTCACCAGCCGGCTGCCCCTGCTCAGGAACTTGTCCAGGAGTAACCACGGGCCGGCGCGCTCGCGCGGGTTCCGGTCGTCTCAGGGCGCGGCCGGCGGGTTCTCGGATTCGGCGGTGTGGTAGTCGGCGTTGATGCGCAGGGCCTCTTCGAGCTGGTCTTCGAGGATGACGATGCGGCAGGCGGCCTCGATGGGGGTCCCGTGGTCGACCAGTTCACGGGCGCGGGCCGCGATGCGCAGCTGGTAGCGGGAGTAGCGGCGGTGGCCGCCCGCCGAGCGGAGCGGGGTGATCAGGCCGGCCTCGCCGATCGCGCGGAGGAAGCCCTGGGTGGTGCCGAGCATCTCGGCCGCCCGGCCCATCGTGTAGGCGGGGTAATCGTCGTCGTCTAGTCGTCCGTAGGAGTCGCCTGCTGTCATCGCACCTCTCTGTAACGCGTGGAGGGGCCCTGGTGCCGTACGGCACCAGGGCCCCGAAGGAACTTGCTACACCATCGGCCGACCCTCATGCGTCGGCCCTTTATTTCCGCGGGCCCGGCCGTGATGCTGCCGGGGGCGCGGGGATCGCGGTTGCTTGACCGGAGACCACCTCACTATCGATGTCCTGCGGTACCCGGGCTCGAGAGTCCCGCCCGGGCGATCCTGACGGTGCCTGGCTCCTCCGTTCTTCCCTCTGCTATCAGTTACTGCCGGCTATCAGTCACTGCCGAACTTCCCGGTGCGCGCGCCCGCAGCCGACGCCTTCACCGGGGTACTGCTCACTCGCTTCGCTGCCGCCCGGCAGTTCATCCCTGCCAGGCCCTACTGTCTCTCTGTGCTACGCGAGAAACCATACCCACGCTGCCACCGAATGTCTACTCCGGCAACCATAGATTTTTTGATTTCCGGGCCGAAGGTGATCCTGGGCACGGGGAAGTTACGCGCTGACCGCCTGCTGGTGGTCGCTGCTGGTGACCTGGATGCTGCGCGGCTTGGCCGCCTCGCGGACCGGGATGGTCAGGGTGAGCACGCCCGCGGCGTAGTCGGCGGCGACCTTGTCGGCGTCGAGGGTCTCACCGAGGAAGACCTGGCGGGTGTAGGTGCCGTAAGGCCGCTCGGCGATCAGCAGCTCGGCGCCGCCGGGCTGGGCCGGGGCGCGCTCGGCGCGGACGGTGAGCACGTTCTGCTCGACGGTCAGGCTGATGGAGTCCGCGTCAATGCCGGGCAAGTCCAGGTGGATGTAGAAGTTGTCGCCCTGGCGGTAGGCGTCCATCGGCATCGCGGCGGGCCGGGCAGTAGTGCCGAAGACCTGCTGGGTGAACCGGTCCAGCTCGCGGAACGGGTCGGTGCGCATGAGCATGATCAGTGCCTCCTTGCCGTGTTGGTGTCATGCACGCTCACAAGATCTATATACCAGCGCTCGCGGATATCTGACAAGACTCGACTCAGATTTCCTCATGTCGCATACTGGGAGCAGGACGACGTACGGCCGCGCCAGGCAGGAGGTAAGTGATGGTCACGGCAGGGCAAGGCGGAGGAGTCCCGGTCCCGGACCTGTACCAGCTGCTCGGGGTGCCCCCGAGGGCCTCCGGCCGGGAGATCACCCGGGCGTGGCGGCGGCGGGCGGCGGCCGAGCACCCGGACCGCCGGCCGGGCGATGCCGCCGCCCCGGCCCGGTTCCTTGCCCTGACCGAGGCTTATCACGTGCTGGGCGACCCGGCCCGGCGCGCCGCCTACGACCGCTCACGCGGCGACCAGCCACCGCCGGGCGCTGGCGTGCCGGTTATCGTTCGCCGGGCCGGGCGAGCGCCCGAGCCGCCGCTCCGGGCCGGCCCGGTTCGGGTGGAGCAGGCGGTGCGGTACCTGGCCGGCGACCGGGGCTGGCCGTGGTGAGTCCCGGGTGGGGAGACCTGGACCGGGGGCTGTTCAGCATCTCGGTCGCCGCCGAGCTGGCCGGGCTGCACCCGCAGACGCTGCGGATCTACGAGCGGGAAGGGCTGATCGACCCGGCCCGCAGCGCGGGCGGGACCCGCCGGTACTCCCGCAACGACATCAGCCGGCTCCAGGAGATCTGCGCGCTGACCGCCGACGGCCTGAACCTGGTCGGCATCAGGCGCATCCTGGAACTGCAGGAGGAGACCCGCCAGCTGCGGGCCGAGCTGGCCGCGCTGCGTGACCTCGCGGCGCCCCCGCGGCCGCTCACTTCAGGGCGTTCGCGGCCAGCCGCAGATCGGTGAAGGCCCGGTCGAGGTGGGTATGCAGGTCGTCGGTACGGTCAGTCCACCACCGGCGGATGGCGATCGAGTAGGTGTCCATGCCTACCCGGGCGCACAGGCCCGCCAGCGGCTCGGCGACGCCGCGGGCCTGCAGGGCGCCGGCGAGCGCGGCGACCAGGGCCTCGCTCTTGGCCAGCGACCGTTCCCGCAGGGCCGGCGTGGCCACGATGACCGGCATCCGCCGCTCGGTGACCGGGAGGTTGCGCTCGATCAGCGGCACGGCCTGGTGGAACGCGGCCCGCAGGGTGGGCAGCGGCCTGGTGCCGGCCGGCACCGCCGCGACCGCGCCGGCCAGCAGGTCCCGTAGCTGCGCCTCGCCACCGAAGAAGACCTCACGCTTGTCGGCGAAGTGGCGGAAGAAGGTCCGCTCGGTGAAGCCGGCCCGGGCGGCGATGTCCCCGGCCGTGGTCTTGTCGTAGCCACGCTCCAGGTACAGCTCGAGCGCGGCCTCCTGCAGCAGCAGCCGCACTTCATCCCCGTTCCGTGGCACGGCCTCGACCCTACCACAAGCGTCAGTGACTGACACAGACTTGCGTCAGTCACTGACGCATTGTACTGTCAGTGACTGACGCATTTGAACGTCAGTCACTGACGAAAAAGCGGCCCGGGAGGCACCTATGACCGAACACGACCCTGCGACCAGCGCCATGCGCACGGTGCGCTTCCACGAGTACGGTGCCCCCGGCGACGTCCTGCACCTGGAGACGGTGCCGGTGCCGGACCCAGGGCCAGGCCGCATCCGCGTCGCGGTGCACGCGTGCGGGCTGGCCCCGGCCGACTGGGCGCTGTGCCGCGGCCTGTTTCCCGGCCGCCTGCCCCGGGGTATCGGGTGCGACGTCGCAGGCACCGTCGACGCCGTCGGCGACGGCGTCACCGACGTCAAGATCGGTGACGCCGTGTTCGGGACCGCGGACTGGGCGCACTGCTCATCCGCGGGTGCGTCCGACCGGGCGGTCATGAACCGCTGGTTCCGGGTCCCTGACGGCCTCGACCTCGTGCAGGCGGCCGCGCTGCCGATGACCGTCGACACCGCCTTCTGGCACCTCAGCGCCCTGGGCTTCGACCCGGAGAAGACGATCCTGGTCCACGGCGCGGGAACCACCATCGGGTTCGCGGCCGTGCAGATCGCGCTGCTGCGCGGGATGCGGGTGATCGCCACCGCCGGGGAGACGTACGGGCAGCGGTTGCGCGCGCTGGGCGCCCAGGTCACCGCGTACGGAGACGGCATGGTCGGACGCGTAACGGAGATCAACGGCGGCCCGGTCGACCTCGTGCTGAACACCGCCCCGGTCGGCGGCGCCCTGCCGGACCTGGTAAAGATCGCAGGGGGTGACCCGAAGCGGGTGCTCACCATCTCCGATTTCGCCGCTGCCGCTGAGCTCGGTGTCCGCGACACGTTCCACGAGGACCGCGGCAACCTGGCGGAGGCGCTGCCGGAGTTCGGGCAGCTCGCGGCCGACGGGGCGTTCACGGTCCCGGTCGCGGCGACCTTTCCCCTGGAGGAGTGGAGGACCGCGCTCGAGATCAGCCAGGCCGGGCACGCCCGCGGCAAGCTCCTGCTGCTGCCCGGAACCTGACGCCGGGTCACGCCCGCCCGCGTGACCTGGGCTAGCGCCAGAGCGTGCGGATCTGCGTCGTCACTGCGAACGGGTCATCGCCGCGCTGGGCGACCAGGATGCCGGTGCCTTCCGGGGAACCGGTGTACAGCATCTCGCCCGGGCTGACCCGTGCGTTCCACGCGGCGGCGAAGGCCCTGGCCAGCTTGGCGTTCCCGCCAAGCACGGTGGGCACCGCGTGGTAGACGACCGTGGCCGGCACGCCGTCGGCAGCAGTCGTGCCGCGGGCCAGTCGCCGGGCGGCGCGCTTGTCGGCCGGTGGCGCGACGAACAGTCGGGGCACGATGTATCTCGGGTGCGCAAGCGGGGAGAGGACCTCATCCAGCGCGGCGGCGAACGTGGCGGACTCGGCGGCCGGCCCGGCGGCCAGTCGCGCCCGGTACTCCCCGTCCGGCAACGGCTCGATCCGCAGGGCGGCAGCCCCCTGGCTCACCAGCCCGGCGTCCCGCAACGCGTCGGCCGTCGCCGCGGCTATGTCGGCAAAGCTCCCGGAGGGCGGCGCCCCTATCGCGGCGCGGGCTCGCCGGGCGGTCACGCCCAGCACGAACCACGCCCCGCTAAGGAAGACACGCGTGAGCCACCGGTGCCGGCTGGTGACGGGCCGGCCGGCCAGCACGCCGGCCGCGGCCGCGTCGTCGAAGAGCGTCGGCACCGCCGCGCGCCCCAGCCCGAGCGGGCGGCCGCAGGCCACGACCACGGTTGCGACCGGCTCGTCGGCGTACGGCGCTCCGATGTGCCACCGCGCCCGCGAGGACGCCCGTTCGCCAGCCCGGATGAGCATCCGCGCGTTCAACTCGGCGATCGCCGTGGCGGCCGGCGGCTCGAATGGCGACAGGCCCGGGTCCACGTGCGAGACGCCGGAGGCGATGTCGCCGGTCCCGGCGAGCGCGAAGTAGTGATCGTGCTTGCGGACGAAGCGGTCGTAGTCGGCCGCGCCCTTGGGATGCGCGTCGGTGACGCAGACGACTGCCCAGTTGTCGGCGACCTTCTCCGGCCAGCCGGCGTCCCGGCGCAGCGCCCGGCCGCGCGCTTGGACCACCGACGTCGGAGTGGTCGCGGCCGTCAGGTCGACGGTCACGTTGACCGCCGGGGCGTCCCATCCCTCGCCCAGCAGGGCCCGCGTTCCCACCAGGGCGCGCGTCCCGCCTTCGGTGAAAAATCTGGTGATAAGCGGTACGTAGCGGCGCGGCTCCCAGCCCGCGGCCCCGCTGACGGTCGCGACCCCAGCCGGATCGACCGCGCCCGCGGTGGCCGCCAGGCCCGGTGCCACCACGCCCAGCCAGGCGACCAGCGCCGACGCCGTGTCGGCTCCGCAGGCCACCCGCCGGCCGGTCATCAGCACCGGATCCAGGCCCGCGGTGACCTTGTCCTCCAGCAGGGTCCGCAGAGTCAGCAACGCCCCGCCCGAGCCCTCGTCGAGCGTCCCGCGGAGCGTGGCCGGGATAGTCGCGCCCGCCTCGGCGAAGTCGGTCAGCACCAGCGCGCGGAGCCGGTCGCCGAGCTCACTGTGTTCAGCCCGCAAAATCTCCGCGGCCGCCGTGGCCTTGCTCGCCGACCGGGCTAGCACCCGGTCCACTGGTGACTCGGCCGCCCGGATCCCGGCCCGGGTCAGCCGGTACCCGATGGACGGGAGCGCCGTCCGGATCGCCTCGTACGCCGCCTTGTCGAGCGCCGCCGCATCCTGGTTTTCCGCGTCCGTGCCGGGCAGCAGGCAGTGCTTGCAGTAATCGCCGATCAGTGCGACCCAGTCCTCGGCCGACGGCGGGTGCCGGTGCTGTTCGCGGACGGCCGCGCCGTCTGGGAGTGGCAGCATCCCGTCGCAATGCAGCCGCAGCGCGGCGTCCGCGAGGGCGGGCTCATCCCTGGCGAAGTGTTCCCAGGACAACTGCGCTCCGGTGTCGGCGGCGCGCCGCTCGACCACCCGCTGCTGCAGCCACGCCAGGAACGGCCGGGAGGCGAACCCCGGGTCGAGGAGCCCGGCCCGCAGCTCGGCGAACCGCAGCGCCTGCCCGCCGATGTAGTCGGCCTCGGACGGGGTCGGCGTGGTGAACCACGCCAGTTCCTGGTACGGCGCCAAGTGCCCGTCCCGGACCAGCGCGGGCGCGGATACCTCCAAGTCCACGGCGCCGAACAGCTCCCGGTGCAGCCCGGCCTGCTCGGTGGTCATCATGTGCGGCGGGGTGGCGGTCAGCCCGATAATCCTGGGGTCGGGCAGTTCGCCCACGACCGCCAGCAGCAGCCGTCCCCAGATCTCCAGCAGGTGATGGCACTCATCAAGGATTAGCGTGGCGGGGCCGGCCGCCTTGAGGGTGGCGAGCAGGCGCTGCCCGTTCGGTTTCAGCGAGGCGAGCAGCTCCCGGTCGGAGAGTCTGCCATTAAGAGGGGACAAGGACGTGCCGTCGGAGGTGCCCCTCGCGTCCGCGCTGCCGTCGCTGTCGAGTCCGGCCGGGTCGAAGGATGCGACGGCCTGGTACGTCAAGACGGTTAGCGGCGTCGGCAGATCGCGGCTGGCGGTCGCTCGTGCTTCCTGCGGGGGCTCGAACCGCGCGTGCCACTGCCCGATCCACTGCGCTTGAATGGCGGTGTTCGGGCACAGGACGAGGGCGGGGCGGCCGGCCCGCCTGGCGCACTCCAGCCCGATGATGGTCTTGCCGCCACCGGGCGGCACCACCAGGTACGTCGAGCGGTCCCCGGCGGCTTGATCGGCGTCGAAAGCCTGTACCGCCCGCTCCTGGTGCGGCCACAGTGACCGGGCGGGGCTGACCTCGGCAAAGGGCCCTGCGGCGGTGCCAGCGGACTCGGTCGAGGGCTGAGAATCCGGGACGCCGACCAGCATCGGGCGATTTTAGCAGGATCTGACATCCCGGGTCCTGGCCGCAAGTCTCAGGGGGCGCGACACGCCCGGGCACGCGTTACCGATGCGCCGGGGCGTCGCTGGTCGAGACTGAGCTCCCGCATCGCATGACTAAGGGAGACACGTCAATGAAGATCAAATCCCAGGCTGGGGCCCTGTTCGCGGCCACCGCGCTCGCGCTGGCGGGCCTGACGGCGACCGTGCCCGGCGCTCAGGCGGCCACCCGCGCCACGGCAACGCCCGCCACCTCCGCGCTGCACGGCACCAGGATCGCACTCGGGCCGACGGCCAACCTGTACGCCAACGCGTTCGCCGAGGCGCCGAACGGCGCCGTGTTCTTTTCCCGCGGCGCCGTTGTCTACGTCGTCCACGGCAACCGGACGCCGGTGACCGCGCTGCACCCCGGCCGCACCGTGCTCGGGCTCGCCGCGAGCAACTCCGGCCTCTTCGTGGAGACCGGGCTGCTGGTCACTGAGTACAGCCGCGCCAACGGCAGGCAGCTGCGGCACTGGACGCTCACCAGCCCGGTCAAGTCGATCACCTCGGCCGGCCTGTACGTCGTCGGCGACACCCTCTGGGCGTGGACCGACTGGGCCACTGACAAGAGCGGTTTCCAGTACGCGGAGATCAGCCGGATCCACACCACGAGCGCGGCTGTGCACGTCGTCGACAAGTCGGCCTTCCCCGGCGACATGGCCGCCGACGCCGCCGGACTGTACTTCGAGACCGTGCACGGCGTAAGCGATGACCTCGCCCACGCGAACCCGGCGACACCGGCGGTGCAGTACCGCAAGGGGCCGGTCGACGCACCGCTGGCGCTCGCCAGCGGCCGGGTTGACCTGCTGGTGTTCGGCACGACGGCAGAAGCCGTCAACAGCTATAACGCGAACACACTGGCGCTGGTGTCGTCCAAGCGGGTGCAGGGGGCGGACGACGGGATCGCGGGCACCGCGGCCGGGCTCCTCGTGCTCGCCCAGCCGTGCAATGCGTTCCCCTGCTCGTCAACGACCGTCGGCAGGCTTAACGTGGCCACCGGCGGCACGACCGGCGCGCTGCGCACCCCCGGCGCCTATCAGCTGCTCAACGGGCCCGCCCAGGCGGTCATCGAGGCGAGCGGCGTGAACGGGACGCACGCGGAGCTGTCCCTGGTGCGCGTCAGTTCCTGACCAGGTAAAACCAGGATCCGTTCGGAAAAGGATCTTGAAGTCAAAGACCTGGATTTATCCGAACGGGTCCTGGGCGCCTCTCACCGTCCGCGCTCGCGGTCCAGCTCGCGAGCATCTTCAGCGCGTCGCCGGACGGCGAGCCGGGTTCGGCGGTATAGCAGGTCATGGTGAGGCCGTGGTCTTCGCTGGCCGGCAGCAGCATCGAGTCGAAGGCGACGTCCACGAGGCCGACGACCGGGTGCCGGAAGTGCTTGCTCCCGTGCTGGTGCAGGCGCACGTCGTGCGCGGCCCAGAGGTTGCGGAACTCCTCGCTGCGGGTGGCGAGCTCGCCGACCAGGCCGCTCAGCTCACGGTCGTAAGGGTCGCGGCCCGCCTCGGTGCGCAGCAGTGCGACGGTGGACCGGGCGACCTCGTCCCAGTCCGGGTAGAAGTCCCGCGAGACCGGGTCGAGGAAGCAGAACCGGGCCAGGTTGGGCGGGCGGCCGGGGTCGTCGAAGACGGGCGCGTACAGGGCGCGGCCGAGCGGGTTAACGGCCAGCACGTCGAGCCTTCCGTTGCGGACGAACGCCGGCGTGCCGTCCATCGACTCCAGGATGCGCAGCACGCTGGGCCGGACGGCCTGCCGGGCCCGGCGCCGCGGCGGCCGGGAGGGCTTCGCGGCCCGGGCGAGGTCGAACAGGTGCAGCCGCTCGGCCTCGTCCAGCTGCAGCGCACTGGCGACAGCGCCGAGGACCCCGTCCGAGACCCCGCTGATGTGCCCCTTTTCCAGGCGCACGTACCACTCGGTGCTCACGCCGGCCAGGACGGCGACCTCTTCCCGGCGCAGGCCGGGCACGCGGCGCCGCCCGCCGCCGGGCTGCAGCCCGGCCTGCACCGGGGTGATCTTGGCGCGCCGGGTGACCAGGAACTCGCGGATCTCGGCTCGGTTGTCCACACCAGTTACGTTACGCCGGGTTTTCACAGGCAGGGGGGTTGCGGCAGTACCCCGGTAACCTCGACCCCCCGCGCCCGCCCGGTCGCCGGTTATATGGAAGACGGCGCGCCGACGGAACATCAAGCCACCACCAGCAAGGGAGTTAGCAATGCCGACAGTCCACACCCCGGTCCCGGTGGTCCCGCTGCGGGACGGGACCGGAATCCCGCAGATCGGCTTCGGCACGCTGCGCGTGCAGCCGAGCCGCGATGCCTCACAGGCCAACATCGACGTCACCGCCGAGGTCGTCGGGCTGGCCCTGCAAGCCGGGTACCGGCACATCGACACCGCCCAGTCCTACGGCACCGAGCGCGGCGTGGGCCGGGCGATCGCTGCCTCCGGCATCCCCCGCGACGAGTTGTACGTCACCAGCAAGCTCGCCAACGGCAACCACGCACCGGACGACGTCCGCCGCTCGTTCGACGAGACCATGGCCGGCCTCGGCCTGGACCAGCTCGACCTGTTCCTGGTCCACTGGCCGCTGCCCACCCTGTACGACGGCGACTACGTCTCGACCTGGCGGGCCGTCGCCGGCCTGGTGGCCGAGGGACGGCTGCGCACCGCCGGGGTCTCCAACTTCCAGCCCGCCCACCTGGACCGCATCATCGCGGAGACCGGCATCACCCCGGCCGTCAACCAGGTCGAGATGCATCCCTACTTCACCAATCGCGCCGTCCACGCCGCCACCGCCCGCCACGGCATCGCGATCGAAGCACACAGCCCCCTCGGGCACGACGGCAAGCCGCTGGCCGACGAGACGATCACCGGCATCGCCGCCGCCCGCGGGAAAACGCCCGCGCAGGTCATCCTGCGCTGGCACCTCCAGCACGGCACGATCGTCATCCCCAAGTCGGCGCGCCCCGAGCGGATGGCGGAAAACCTCGCCGTGCTCGACTTCGAGTTGTCCGCCAAGGAGATCGCGTCCATCGACGCGCTCGACCGGGGCGAGGCGGGCCGGGCCGGGCCCGACCCCGACACCTACGAAGGAGTCTGACGGCCGGTGGCGGAGTAATTCCGGCCTGCAGACCCCAGGTCCTCAGGGACTGCCGCCGAGGAGCTCCATCAGCGACTGGCTGGACAGGCCGTGGGCCTGGCAGAAGCGGTCAAGTTCCGGTCGTTCAACCGGGTCGGGAAGCGTGCGCTGTGCCTCGGCAGCGACCTCCGTCAACCCAGTTCGGCGAAGCACTTCCACAAGATGCTGGCGGGACTCACTCACGGGTGTCTCCTCTCGGTCCTGGCTCGGGTGCGCCGCACTCAGGCCTGCCGCATTAGCGGCAACCGTCCGCGGGGCCAGCCGCTTCCCGCGTTCCGGTATTCGTGCGCCGCACTGGCGGCACGGACACAAGCAGGTCTATCCAAACGGCGGCTTGCTAATGACACTGGGCTCGGCCTCTTCGCAATGTAGCGGCAGACCGGGCAGCAGCCCGGCCGCCCCTACTCCGCCTCGCTGAGATGGACCATGGCGTCGTACAGCTGCTCGTAGGTCATCGGCGGCTCGGGGATCGGATGTGCCCGCTCGGCCCGGTAGGCGTCGAGCATGAGGTAGAGGTAACGCCGCCAGGCGTTGGGCGCCGTGGCGCTGGTGGCCTCGATGATGCGGCCGTTGGACCAGATGAGGTTGACGATGTCGGCCAGGGTGATATCGCGGCGAGCCTGGCCGGCTTCTTGGGCCCGGGTGAGCATGTCCACGATCTGCTGGCACATCTCATCGTGGATGCGCTCGGTCTCGGCGCTGTCGGTGAAGCGGCGGGAGAGGAAGTCGTTGAAACCTCGGTCTCCCGCCTGCATGCCGAACAGGTGCTCCAGGTAGTAGACGAGCCCTTCCCACGGATCGTCCATCTCCAGGGCCTTGTTGGCCCCGTCGAGGAACTGCTGAAGCCGGGGCTGGAAGGCGGCCATGAGCAGGTCCAGGCGCGTCGGGAAGTGGCGGTACAGGGTGCCGATGGCGACGCCGGCGTCGCGGGCGATCTTCTCCAGGGAGGCATCCACGCCGTGTGCGGCGAATTCGCGCTGCGCCCCGGCGAGGAGCTTGTCTCGGCGCTCCTGGGCGTCGCGGCGCAGGGGCCTGCGCGTCTGCGCAACGTCGCTACGGCTCACCTCGTCAGTTTACCGGTGATACTGAGGGCACCCTCCCCTTTCTGCGTCGCTCTGGAGCCCGGCAGAGCGCGGCTGACCCCGGTGAGCGCCGGCATGGCCGTACGCGACGCGGCCGACGGCAAGCGAGATGGCGCCCGCCATCTGGCTGACGATCCCGGCGGGCCGCCCGCGAAACTCCTGCCAGCTTGAGGCACCCCTCCGGAATAAAGTGAGGCACCCCTCCGTTCCGGTAGGCAGCTACGGCCGGAGGAGTGCCTCATCTTGACGCTCAGCCGGCCCCGTATCCCTGCAAGACGGCACCAGGGACTGCCCGCGTCCAGCACCGGCGAGGACCTCATCAAGCAAGTCGGCGACAGCACCTCATCGTGGGTGGCCACACCCGAAGACTGAAGGAGCCACCCGTGCCTGACTACGGTCATCCTCTGCGTTTCGCGACGTTCATCTCTCCCGCCAACTCCCCGGTGCACCGTCCGGTCGAGCTGGCGCAGCTCAGCGAGCGGCTCGGTTTCGACTTCGTCACCTTCCAGGATCATCCCTACAAGTCGAGTTTCCTCGATACCTGGACCCTGCTGAGCTGGGTGGCAGCGCGGACCGAGCGCATCGGCGTGTCCGCCAACGTGCTGAACCTGCCACTGCGCCAGCCCCCCGCCGTGCTCGCCCGCGCGGCGGCCAGCCTCGACCTGCTCTCCGGCGGACGGACGAGCCTCGGGATCGGGGCCGGCTTCTACTGGGACGCCGTGCAGGCGGCCGCGGCCGGCGGCTAACACCGCTGCAGGGCGTGGCGGCGCTTGGCGAGGCAATCGACGTGATCCGCGGGACCTGGGACGCCGACAGGCCCGGCACCCTCACTGCCGACGGCGAGTTCTACCAGGTCCACGGCGCCGAGCGCGGACCCGCGCCCGCACACGAGATCCCGATCTGGCTCGGCGCCCACAAGCCGAGGATGCAGGACCTGGTGGGACGCAAGGCCGACGGCTGGCTGCCGTCGCTGCCGGTCATGGAGCCTGGCGGCCTGCCCAAGGGAAACGCGATCATCGACGACGCCGCACGCGCCGCGGGCCGCGACCCCCGCGAGATCACCCGCCTGCTCAACATCTTCCCGGACCAGCAGACACCGGAAGCACTAGCCCAGATGACCCTCGAGGACGGCGTCAGCATCTTCATCCTGGCCAGCGACGACCCGGACGTGCTCGGACGCTTCGCCGCCGAAACGATGCCCGCCGTACGCGAACACGTCGCCCGCGGACGCAAATAGCACGTGCTCATGCCCCGGTTCTCCGGAACAGTTCGTTGGGAGGGTGTGGCTGCTTCTGAGAGGAGAAGAAGTGGTCGCAAGGCCGAGGCCGTATTCGCCGGAGTTCCGGCAGCGGGCGGTCGAGTCATTCTGGGGACGCATGCAGGAGTTTCGCGACACCGCGGGTGAACCGCGCTCAGCGCGCCGGTGAGCCCGTCGTCCGCACCGAGAACTCCTCGATCCCGATCAACCGCAGCAGTTCCAGCCGCTCACGGGTAAGTGCCTGCCCGGATCACCAGGTGCGATGCTCACGGCCTGGGCCGGGCTGACGTGACTACAGCGGCGTGAGCCAGCGGTCGAGTTCGTCAAGGACATTCTCCATCATCAGCAGTACCTCGTCGGCGACATGCTCCTGGCTCTCGCCGTCGGCCGCGCGACGGCCGCCTTCGCTGATGAGGATGTGGAACACGCCGGCCAGCGCGATGCCCTGAAGCCGGGCGATCTCGGGCGCGACGGCGGTGGTGTCGCTGATGGCGCTGGCGATGGCGCTGGCCTGGCGGTCGGTCAGCTCGAGCGCGAGCCGGCGCACGGCCGGGCTGACGGCCGCGAGGTACCCGAGCTCGCCGCGCCAGACCTCGGGCCGGATTTTGCGGATTCCGTCCGCGTACTCCAGGACGAAGCCGCGGATGGCGGCGGCCGGGGTGACAGCGGGCGGCCGGGAGCGGATCAAGTCACAGAGCTGGTCCTGGACCTGCACCTCAAGGTCGGTGACCAGCTGCTCCTTGGCCGGGAAGTAGTTGTAGACGGTCTGCTCGGCGACCTCTGCCGCGCGCGCCACGTCGGCGACGGAGACGTGCTCGTAGCCGCGCTCGGCGAACAGGCGGGCGGCCGTCGCGGCGATGTGCCGCCGGGTCCGCTCCTTCTTGATCTCGCGCAGTCCGCCGTCGGCCATCCGCCTATTCTACCACCGGGTTAGACCTCACCCCAAAGTTGGATCTGAATCCACGGATGCGGAATAACGGCGCAGGCGGCGAACGTTGGAGCGAGTAACAAACTTAGAGTGAACTACATAAATGAGAGTGCCGTGATCCTCGTTACCACCGCAGGAAAAGTCGGCGGGGAAGCGTCGCGCCTGCTCGCCGAGCGCGGCGAGCCCGTACGCGTCCTGGTCCGCGACCCGGCTAAGGCACCAGTCCTTCAGCAGGCGGGCATCCAGGTCGCCATCGGTGACCTGGCCGTACCCGGAACCCTCGACCAGGCGCTGCAGGACGTGACAGCCGTGATCCTGGTCAGCCCGGCTGTGCCGGCCCAGGAGATCGCCGTCATCGAAGCCGCGGCCCGGGCCGGCGCGAGCCACGTCGGCAAGGTGACCAGCAAGGCCTCAGCGGACTCGCCCATCGCTCGCCGTCGCGGGCAGGCCGCCATCGAGGCAGCCCTGACCGCCTCCGGACTCGGCTGGACCCTGCTCCGCAGCAACGGCTACATGCAGAACTTCCTCATGATGGCCCCCGCCATCGCCGCGACGGACAGCTTCGCCGCTGCGACCGGGGACGGCCGCGCCGGCCACAGCGACGCCCGCGACGCTGGCGCGGTCGCCGCCGCGATCGCGGCCGCTCCCGCCGCGCACGCCGGCCGGACCTACTGGCCCACCGGCCCTGAGGCGCTGTCCAGCGCCGAGGTTGCCGTGAGCTCGTTCGAGCAGTTCGCCACCGAGTACGCCACCGCGTTCACCGCCTGACAAAAGGAGTCATCATGACAACCACACACCAGGACACCAGCCGGACCGCTCACCTGCTCGCGCTCATGAAGAAGGGCGACGACGCATTCAACGCCCGCGACTTCGCAGCGATCGAGGCGGCCCACCACCCGGACATGACCGCGCACATCACCGGCAGCGCCGAGCCGGTCTACGGGCGCGCGGCGCACACGGCCGCGATGCAGGGGCTGCTCGGCTCCTTCCCCGACATCCACGTGCACTGCGACCCCTATCCGGTCCAGTTCGGCAGCGGCGACTGGATCACCGTCGTCACCAACGTCACCGGAACCTTCACCGGGGAGATGCCCCTGCCCGACGGCACCGTCATTCCCCCGACCGGCAAGTCGTTCGACGTCGAGTTCGCCCAGACGGTCAAGTTCAAGGGCGACCAGCTGATCATTATCTCCGCCTTCTGGGATGCCGCCCTGCAAGCCCGGCAGCTCGGCCTGGCCTAGCCTCCCGGTGCGCGTGGCACCGGAAGGCCGGCGCCACGCGCACCGGCCCCACTGTCTTCCTGTACCCGGAGATGCGCTGACCGCTCATAACCGGGTTGTCGGCGGACAGGCCGGCCGCGCCTTATCGCCGGGCGACGCCAGCAGCTTGACTGACTAGCCACTCATTATTAAGCTTGTGTCATGGCCAGGCTGAAGAGCGAGGACAAGAGGAACGGGCTGTTGGCGGCGGCGACCAGCGTCATCGCCGCCCGGGGCCTAGGGGCGCCGACCGCGCTCATAGCCCGGGAGGCGAGCGTCGCCAACGGCTCGCTGTTCACGTACTTCGAGACCAAGGCTGACCTGTTCAACGAGCTGTTCCTCAAGCTGAAAACGGACATGGCCGCGGCCTCCCTGGCGGGACGGGCAGCAGAGGCGCCGCTGCGCGAGCAGTTCCGCCTCCTGTGGGACAACTGGATGACCTGGGCGACGGCTAATCCGGACAAGCGCCGGGTCCTGGCCCTGCTCAGCGTCTGCGACGAGATCACCGGGCCGACCAAGGCGGCCGCGCAGCGGGCAATGGCCGAGATCGCAGATCTGGTGGGACAGGCCCGGGCTCGCGGCCCGCTGCAGGACGCTCCGGCCGGGTTCGCCGAGGCAGCCATGAACTCGCTGGCCGAGGCGACGATGGACTTCATCGCCAGCGACCCCGCCCGGGCCGGCGAGTACCGGCAGGCCGGCTTCGGCGCCTTGTGCCGGCTGCTCGGCGGGCCGATGCTCGGCGAGTAATTTTTTTCACGTTAAATGACTGACTAGACAGACAACAAGGAGCACTCGTGGCAACGCTCAACTCCGCGCGCCCGGCTTACATCATCACCGGCCCGACCTCCGGTTACGGCTACCGCACGGCACAGAAGCTGGCCGGCCACGGCCCGCTGATCCTGGTCGGCCGCAACCCGGGCAAGCTGGATGAGGTCAGCAAGACGATCGCGGGCCAGGGCGGGCGCGCGGTGCCGGTGGCGTGCGACCTGTCCGACCCGGTCGCTGCCGGCCGGGCGGCGGCCGAGATCGCCGCGCTCGGCCTCCCGCTGGCAGCCCTGGTCAACAACGCCGGCATCATGCAGGCGCACCCCACCCGGAACGCCCAGGGCTGGGACATGACGTTCGCCACCGACCACCTCGGCCCGTTCGCGCTGACCGAGGCCCTCATCCCGCACCTGCCCGACGGCGCCACCGTGGTCACCGTCTGCTCGGCGGTCGAGGACCCTGCCCGCAGGCAGGCCCGGGCCTCTGGGTTCCGCGGCGGCCGCTACATCTCAGCCGCGGCCAGCGCGCGCGGCGAGTGGCAGCCGGGCGGGTCCTCCCGGGCCGGCCTGGACGCCTACGCGACGGCCAAGCAGTGCGCACTGGCGACGATCCTGGCCTTCGCGCGTGAGACCCCGCGGCTGCGCTTCAACGCCGTCGAGCCCGGCTTCAGCCCGGCTACCGGCCTGTCCCGCGACGCCGGGCCCTTCATCCAGTTCCTGACCAGGTACGCCATGGCCCCGCTAGTCCGGCTCATCCCGGGCAGCACCACCCCGGACCGGGCCGCCACGGTCATATCCGACGCCGCGCTGAACCCCTCCGGGGCCACCGGCACCTACTACGACGAGAAGGGCAACCCGATGACCGGATCCCAGCAGGTGCGGGACCCGGAGTTCCAGCAGCGCGTCGTCACCGAGACCCGCGCCCTGCTCGCCACCATCCCGCGGCTGCGCCAGCAGGCGTAATCAGCCCGGCGAAGACGCTGCCAGCACCGCCCGGAGCTGCCAGCAAGGGCTAACTCACGTAATCGCCGCCCGAGACCGCACCTGAGACACCGGACAGGCCAGGTCTGCCGGCCTGCAACGCCACCCCGACCAAGGCGCCAGAACGAATGTTCCGAGCTCAGCCAGACCGCGGCGTCCCTCCCGACGACGCCGACCGCCGGCACGAGCCGGGTACGAGTGAGGGTAGGGTCGGACCGGACGTGCGAGTCTCCCCCCATCCGGCGCTCCACGGGTTCCCGCCGGCTCAGCGGTTTCGGCCAGGATGCCCTCCCCTGGCGTGGGGATGCGAGTGCCCCGGTAGAGGTACCGGGTAACCGGTACCGATTCCGGCCAGAACATCGCGACGTTGCCGTCTTTGATCTGCCAGTCAGGCAGCAGGCGGCGCCTGAACGTTCCCCTGTTCAGGCGCGGGTGCCGTTTGCGGAGCCAGCCGACTACCCGCCACCAGGCGAAGTGGCTGAGGTAGCCGAAGGTCGCTTTCGACACGCCGTGCCGGAAATAGTTGCACCAGCCCCGCAGGATCGGGTTGAGCTGGCGCGGCAGGTCGGCGAGCGTCTTGTGCCGTGATCGGCGCGTGGCTGCCCGTGCCTTGTCTAGGATCGCGTTGAGCGATTTCCTCGACGGGTAGGTGTAGACGGCCTTACGCGCGGTTCTCCTCTTGGTCCTCCGCTGGACGCGGAAGCCCGGGAAGTCGAACCCCTCGTCGATGTGGCAGACCCGGGTCTTGGCCTCTGACAGGCGCAGCCCCAGCGGGGCGATTACCTGGGAGAGCTCTTCCCGCAGCGCTTCCGCGTGCGCCTTGGAGCCGTGCACCATGATCACGAAATCATCCGCGTAGCGGACAATCCGGTAGGTGGCCCCGCCGCGCTTGCGGTGCGCCCTGCGCCGCCAGTCCCCGCCGTGGGCATCCCACTTAACGGAGAAGTGCTCGTCCAGCACCGACAGCGCGATGTCAGCGAGAACAGATCATCAAACCGGCGGCCCGGTTCCCGGGGCGCCCATTGGTACAGCTTGGCCTGCATCCGCCGTACCCGGTGCTGCGCCGAGAACAAGTCCGGCCAGGCCAGCGGCTCACCAGTATTCACCAGTGCCGCCAGTCATTACAGTTCCTCATCTGCGCGAACCCGCTGGGCCCCTTCGCCGTGTACGCGGCTTTCCCGCGCCCGGACTACTACGGGCCCTCCGCCCCGCCCCGCGGCCGTCAGCACACGACGTGCCTTCCCGCCCGGACCCGCCTGGGAAGCGGGCCGGGACGGGGACCGCGGGCGGTTCCCACGTTCCCATGAGCCGATCAACGGGTGAGGTGGCCAGCTCTGCGCGATGGCGGTGGTCCTGTCTCGGCTGATGTGGCTGGCCCAGTTGACGGCGGTCTGGATGTGGACGCCGAGCAGGCTGGCCAGTACCGCGGGGGGCAGGTCGGATGCCCATGCGCCGAGCGCGGAGTTGCGGGCTTGCCGGGGCTCGATTCCGTGCTGGCGGAGCCCGCGGGTCACGCCGGGGCTGCTGGCTCGACTACATCGACAGAAAAGAAACTGTACGGTACAGTTCTGTTAATGATCGAGATCGACGCCACCACAGTCTCCGAAAACCGGCCGCCGGCAGCCGAGTCCAGGCCGGGTTCGCGCAGCGCGGCACGGGAGCAGGCGATCTTGGCCGCTGCCGCGGAACTGGTCGCCGAGATCGGGTACGAGCGGGTCACCGTGGACGCGATCGCAGCCCGGGCCCGCGCCTCGAAAGCCACGATGTACCGCAAGTGGCCGGGCAAGGCCGAGCTGGTGGCCGACGCGTTGCGGCGCCAGGCTGAGAACCAGTCCGCTGAGCTGCCGGACACGGGCAGCGTGCACGGCGACCTGCTGTGGATCGTCCGGAGTATCGCGCAGACCTTCACCAGCGCCGACGGCGGCCCGTCGCTTGTCAGCCTGGTAGAGGCGATCCGGGCTGACACGGTCCTGCGTGACGTCGTTGATGCTCAGATCCAGGAGCGCAGCCAGCATGACGGAGCGCTGGTATGCGCCCGCGCCTCGGCCCGGGGCGAGAAGGTGGACGCGTCCCGCGGCCCCGCGGTCGTCGGGCTGGCCCTGGCCCACCTGTTCCTGCGGACCCTGCTGGGCGGCGCGCCGCCGGGCGAGGCCGAGCAGCGGGACTTCGTCGAGCAGGTTCTGCTGCCCCTGATGAACGCCCCGGCGTAACCGCGCCGGCTCCCGGAAGCGCACGCCCGCTTCGCCCCAATTCCTCGTCAGTCTCAGCAAGGAGTCGTCATGACCCATGCCAAAAATCGAGCCCCGGCAGTAACAGATGGTGATAGTGGACTGGCCGTGATCGCGGTCCGCCAGCTGAGGATCGTGCTCGACGCCTCGATCGTGAACATCGCCCTGCCACAGGCCCAGCGCGCTGAACATCTCCGACGCCGAGCCGGCAGTGGGTCGTCACCGCCTGCACCCTAACCATCGCGGCTACAGCGGCCCTCAGTACCTCATCACCCGCCACGGGGCCGTCCAGGCGGTTAGCGGCTGGCCTTCGCCGTAGCGCCATCGTGCTCCCCGCCGGCGCGGTGGCCGCGCTCCTGCTCATCCGGGCCGGGCGCGACGACCTGCCCGACACCCGCACGGCCAGCTAACCCACTACGAAAGGCAACCTCAATGTCACAGCACATCGAGTCCGTTCACCTCGCGGTCCCCGATGCCGACCTGAAGGACCTGCGGATGAGGCTGAGCCGGGTCCGCTGGCCGGCAGGCCGCACGGTCACCGACACCAGCCAGGGACCCACGCCGGAGAAGCTCAAGGCCCTCACCGATTACTGGCGCGACTCCTACGACTGGCGCAACGTCGAGGCCGAAATCAACGGATGGGGGCTGCACCGGACCACGATCGACGGCCTAGACATCGACTTCCTCCACATCCGGTCCCCCGAGCCGAACGCGACGCCCCTGGTCATGACCCACGGGTGGCCCGGATCCGTGCTGGAGTTCCGCAAGGTCATCGGGCCGCTGACCGACCCGGCCGCCACCGGCGCAGACGCGAGCCAGGCATTCCACCTGGTCATCCCGGTGCTTCCGGGCTTCGGGTTCTCGGCCAAGCCGCAGGAGGCCGGGTGGACCATCCCCCGCATCGCCCGCGCCTGGATCACCCTGATGGGCCGGCTCGGGTACGAGCGCTGGGGCGCCCAGGGCGGCGACCTCGGCTGCGCGGTCACCGACGAGATCGCCAAGCGCAGGCCGGCCGGCCTGATCGGCACGCACCTGAACTTCGCGATGTTCCCCCCGACCCCCGACGAGGTCCAGAACGCGACACCGGAGGAACGGGCCGCGCTCGGTGACGCCAAGTACTTCTGGGACAACCTGTCCGGCTACGCCAAAGAGCAGCAAACCAGGCCGCAGACAATCGGCTACTCACTCGCCGACTCACCCGCCGGCCAGGCGGCCTGGATCTACGCCATGTTCCAGGACACCTGCGGCACCCCCGGCGACGCCGAAGCCTCCTTCACCCTGGACGAGATCCTCGACGACATCATGATGTACTGGCTCCCCAACTCCGGCGCCTCCTCCGCCCGCCTTTACTGGGAGATGACGCAAAGCGGATGGTCGTCACCCGCCACCATCGACGACCCGATCACCGTCCCGGTCGGGGTTCACCATGCCGCCCAAAGAAGCCGTCAGGAAGTCACGCCGGCAGCTCGAGCGCCGCTACTCCAACGTCGTCTTCTTCAACGAGCCCGCTGCGGGCGGTCACTTCTTCGCCCTCGAACAGCCGCGAGACCCTCGTCCGCGACATCCGGGCTACCTTCGCCCAGTTGGCCTGACGGGCCGGTCTCCTCGGCCGGCCCGGCGAGGCCGTGCCGGCCCAGGAGGCGGACTTCGTCCTGCGGCCTGGCTCAGCGCTCGAAGCAGAAACGTGCCGCACCAGGCACATCCGCCCGTTCCGGCCAGGCCACACCTCTGTTGCATCAGGTGCAACATTGTTGTGACTACCCGGCAACAGCACCGCCACCAGGGGAAATACCTGGGCGCCGGCGGCCGACACCGCCCTGGGCACCCTCCCCACCAGGCACTATCTACTCCAGGCGGTCAAATCACGTGCTGCATCTAATGAAACTTGGCCTGGAGTACTGGGGGAGAGTACTTATTCGGATCGTGCGGTATTCCCTGGCGCGGGGGCGCTTACGGGTCGGCGACGCGGGTGGTCCAGTACCGCGGGCAGGCCGGACGCTCATGCGGCGAGCGCAGCGTTGCGAGTTTGCCGGGCTCGGTTCGTGCTGGCGGAGTCTGCCGGGTCAGGATCTCCCGACTCGGCCTCGGCTCAATCAGGTGCGCCCCCTGTCTTGGCCCTGGAGGCAGGGCTCGCTCAACGCGGGTCAGGTTCGCACGTGCTTCTCCAGGGCGGCTTCGTAGGCGCGCATGGCGGCGACGATCGTTGCTCGCTCGGGAGGCGTGAGGGCGGCCAGTACCTCCGTCCAGGCGGCGGCGCTGCCGGATAGCCACTGCGTGATCGGGGCCGCGTAGCCCGGTGCGATCGCGACGATCCGGCGCCGCCGGTCGGCGTCGTCCTCCTGCCGTGTCAGGATGCCGCGGCGGGACAGGTCGCCGGCCATGAGGCTTACGGTAGTGGGCGCCACTTCCAGCCGGTCGGCCAGCTCGCTAACCGTCAGGGGCCCGTCGTATTGCAGGTGGGCCAGCAGGGCGAGGTGGCGGGGGGCGAGGTCCAGACCGTGCAGGGCACCCGGGACCGGCAGCCGCTTCGCCCGTCCGACCAGCCTCGGCATCAGGAGCAGCATCGACCGCACGGCCTGAGCCGTGGTCATCTCCTCGTTGGCGCTCATCTGTCCCGCCCTGTTATCTTTGTAGTCAAAGCCTTTTTGGACGCAAAGGGAGAATTCAACGATGCCACACCTGACCGCCCGCGTGCCCGAGGCGCAGCTCACCGGGCGCGAGCCCGCGCTGATCTCCGCCCTGACCGATGCCGTCGTCGAGGTATACGGCCCGTGGGCGCGTGACATCGTGGTCGTCCACCTCGACGGCGTGCCCAGGGGGCGCTGGGGCATCGGCGGGAGGGCCGCCGATGACGCCGCGCCGGCGATCACGTTCGGCATCCGCGAGGCGGCCCTGTCGCGCCCCGACGGCAAGCAGGTCGCGGCACGGCTCGTCGCCGGGCTGACCGACGCCGTGGCCAGCGTCCTTGGCGAGCAGGCGCGCAGTGGCACCAGCGTGGAGCTCGTCGCCACTCCCGAAGGGCGCACAGGTATCGGGGGTGCCGTTTCTGAGTAGCAAGATGACGGCGTTCAGGCCACTCCGCGATCCGGAGCCAGTCCGTAAATCCGCCGACTGCGGTCCAAGAATCTGCGGGTCAGCGGGATGCATCACCCTGAAGACCATGGCGTGAGCCAAGTCAGGTTATCCGGATCCCGTGGTGCCCGCCGGTGCGGGAGTGCTTGCCCTTAACCGTTCGGCGAGGTAGACGGTCCAGTCGCGGCCCTTGCGCCAGCTCCAGCCGCGCGCAGCACGGCAACCCGGCAGCACTCACCCCAAACCCCCCGTTGCATCCGCCGCAACATTGATGCACGGAGAGTAACCACGATGACACCGCGGCTCAACAACCCGGAGCCCCGCTGCCATCGCACCAACCGACACACCTTGACAGCTGCGCAAGCCGGCTAACTTACCGGCCTTGCCGCTATACGTCTGCGATCTCCCCGCCCGGCCAAACTACAGCCCACAAATCACGCCGACCACGGGCCATCCCGACAGCCCTATCGGCAAACGTTTAACCAGCTCAAAGCCAAAATCCACGGACGAACGGGTGGGAGCGGTTACGCTGACCGTCCGGCCCGATTCTTGCCCTCTGACCTGTGGCTTCATGTTGCCTGCTCGTCCTCGCCGTTGCCCTCGTCGGCCGGTTTGGGGCGGAGCCACCGTCAGCCGTCATCGTGGGGCCAACTCAAGGCGCCCCAGCCACCCCTTCATGCTCACCTCCATCGAAGCCAGGGGCCGGACCGACTGACACGCTCCGCCGTGGTACGATATGTAGATACGTATCTACCAATCGATCAGGGGAGCCAGCATGGACGTGAGCTTGAAAGACAAAGTTGCCGTGGTGACAGGTGCTTCCAAGGGAATCGGCGCTGGCATCGCAAGGACGCTCGCCGAAGCCGGGGCGGCCGTCGTGGTCAATTTCTCAACCGATCAGGAGGGCGCGGACGCGGTCGTATCGGACATCGTGGCGAAGGGAGGCGAGGCCATCGCTGTCCAGGGAAGCGTCGCCAGGGCCACTGACGTTCAGCATCTGTTCGCGGAAACGGAGAAGTGGCTCGGAAAGCTCGACATCCTCGTCAATAATGCCGGCGTATACTCGTTCTTCCCCCTTGAGAATCTTCAAGAGGAAGAATTCCACCGCCAGTTCGACACGAACGTTCTCGGTCCGCTGCTGACAGTCAGGGAGTCGCTCAAGCTCTTCGGCCCGGACGGGGGAACCATCATCAACATCGGCGCGAGCGCAGCCACCGGCCGCGCTCCGACGATGGCCGTCTATGCCGCCACCAAGGCCGCAGTGGATTCCCTGACCCGGGTGCTGGCCGCGGAACTCGCGCCGAGGAAGATCCGCGTGAACACCGTCGCGCCGGGGGCGGTGGAGACCGAAGGCATCGCTGCCGTGGGTTTCAGCGGGGCAGTGCTGGAGCAGGTCGCCGCGGGGATTCCGCTGAGGCGCGTCGGCCAGCCCGCCGATATCGGCCAGGCCGTCCTCTTCTTCGCCTCTGACAGCTCCTCCTGGATTACAGGGGAACGCATTCAGGTGGCGGGCGGCCAGCACTTCTAGCTCCTCTCCCTCTGCCAGTTCCATGTCTCCGCAGATCGCACGCCGCGCGCGGCACGTACCGGAATACTCTGCCAGCCACTTACCGGGCCTTGTCACGCGCACGCGCGCGAGGTCCGGTAATCAGCCTCGCCTCAGAAAGGTAACCAGTCGGATGAGTCTCGAAATTGATCTCTCGACCTTCACAGTCCGCGCCAACGAGCGGATGCCCGAGGAGCATTCCCGCGCAATTTCGCAGTCCATAGAAGATTTCGTGCGAACATGGGATCCTGCGAACGCGATCAACGTCGGGCAGCCATTCCCGGACTTCAGCCTGCCGGATGCGACCGGCAAGCAGGTGTCCATGAAGGAGCTGCTCGCAAAGGGGCCCCTGCTCATTTCGTTCTACCGGGGAGAATGGTGCCCTTACTGCAACATGGCCCTGAAAGCCCTTCAAGGCAGCCTCCCGGCCATCGAAGACAGAGGTGTGACGCTGGTCGCCATCAGTCCCGAGCTGCCCGACCGGTCCCTCACCATGCAGGAGAAGCACGAACTTCAGTTCCCGGTCCTGTCCGACGCGGGCAACAACCTCGCCCGCAAGCTCGGAATCGTGTTCCAGCAGCCAGACACACTGCGGCCCGTCATGGAAGCCCACGGTGTTGACCTGAAGGCGCGAAACGGAGATGACAGCTATGAGGTCCCGTTTCCCGCGTCTTATCTCGTTGACAGTGAAGGCATGATCCGGTACGCATTCCTCGACCCCGACTACACCCGCCGCCTGGAACCATCGACCGCCCTGGGGTGGATCGACGAGATGCAGCAGCGGTAAGCGCCAGTTGCAGAGCAGCCCGCGCGGATCGGGGACGGGCGCCCTCCCTCTTGCGAATGCTCCGGAGCGCATACAATGAAAAGGTGAGCATGTTTAAGTGCGCAGGCATGTAGCGAGGGGCGAACGAAGAAGATGTCAACAAAGAATGCGGACGATTCAAAACACAGGCTGCCCGCAAAGCAGTTTGCCCACGTGGCCAAGGTGCTTGCGGAGCCGCGTCGTGTGGAGATCCTCAAGCAAATTGGCGCGAACGGAGGGCACATCGCGTTCAGCGAACTGGTTACGTTGCACAACGTCAAAAGCCAGACGTTGTCGCACCATGTGCACGAACTGGGGCTGTCCGGCCTCATCGAGATCGTCCGCGAAGGAAGATGCGGCATCCTCCACTTGCAACGGGACGTACTGCAAGCTTACCTGGATGAGCTTAATGATATTTAGCTCGGAGCCTTCCATGAGACGGCTTCAGGAATCAAGGTCTTCTCCTTTTTACTTTGCCAGGATTTTGATATGGGTGGACTTCGGGTTCACCTAGAAATGGGAGATCGTGGAACCGAGCAAGACGGCGAGGGCTTCGTCCCCTGAGCCGCTGAACGCCGGCGGCCCCGACCCGAGACGCTGGGCAGTCCTGGCCGTGATCCTCGTGACGGCCTTCGTGTACCGGGAGACGAAGGCCAGCCATCCACTGCTGCCGTTGCGGGTGGCGCGCGACCGGAACCCGGGCGGCGCGTTCCTGGCCTCCCTGCTCACCAGCGCCGGGCTCTTCGCCATGTTCGTCTTCGTGACTGCTCAACACTCTGGCGGCGACCGCCACCGCGAATTACATCGTCGCCCACGGCGCGGCGGCCTCCCAGGCTGGCGTCGTGCACGGTTTCGCCGTGGCCTTCGCGGCCGGCGCGGGCTTCCTCGCACTCGGAGCGATCGCCAGTGCCGTGCTCATCTCCGCCGGACCGGCCGAAGTCTCGCCGGCGGAAGATGCGGCCGGCACAGACGGCTGACCCAACCTTCACATGTCCATCCAAAACCGCAGGGTTGGCCATTAATTCAACGGCACTGCGCTGACCCGCTTGGTCCAACGCATTGGGGCTGCGGCGATGCTGCCGGCCGCAATCTCGCTCGTGACCACGATCTTCAGCGAGGGGACCGACCGCACGCAGGCGCTCGGCGCCATGGCGCAATCCGGACCGACCGGGGCGCGCCGGGGATCCGCACCACACCGCACCTTCCCCATCATTCAAGCAGAATTGCCATTCCAGGAGGCCGTCCCACCATGACCAAACACACCCCCGCTTTCGGGTCCCTCGAAGGACGTACCACCCTCGTCACCGGTGCCGCCGCCGGAATCGGCGCTGCCACCGCCGTCGCGCTCGGCGACGCGGGGGCGACGGTCCTCGTTCATGCCCGCTCCGCGCAGGCAGCAGCGGAGGCCGCCCGGGCATCGCGGGGAGACAGCCCGAGAGGCACCTTCGCCCCTGTGCACGCCGACCTAGGGTCCCTCGCCGGCGTACACGAACTCGCCAGCCAGGTCCGGGAAGCCGCGCCGAGCGGGCTGCACGTCCTGATCAACAATGCGGGTGCCGCCTTCAGCGAGCGGAGGCTCTCACCCGACGGGGTCGAGCGGACCATCGCGCTCAACCACCTCGCGGTCGCCGCGCTCACCGACGACCTCCTGGACCTGCTCACCGAAGGCGCCAAGCGTTCCGGGCAGCCCTCTCGCGTGGTCAACCTGACCTCATTTATCCACAGCAAAGGCAAGGCGGTCACGGACTGGACGTACCCCGAGAAGTTCTCGCAGATGAGTGCCTACGCCGACGCCAAGCTTCTCAGCCTGATCTACACCTACGCCCTCGCCGCACAGCTCGACAAGACCACCGTGACTGTCAACGCGGCCAACCCAGGGTCAGTCAGAACCGGATTCGGAAAGAAAGCAGGCGGCTTCATGGGCATGATCATGAAGGCCATGGGTCCCACGTTGGCCAGCCCGGCGAAAGGCGCGCTTAGCAGCGTCGCTATCGCGACAGATCCGGAACTGGGCGCCAACACCGCCGGATATGTCACTGCTGGAAAGTTGGCAGACTCCTCGAAGAGCTCACGCGACGCGGCCCTCGCCCACCAGGTCTGGACGCAAACCCGGGCAAAGCTCGACAGCGCCCGAAGCTGAGGAACCCCGTAACCGCGCGGTCGTTCCCGAGAAGTAGCCGGATGACGGCAGAGACGACGCCAGCGCGGACGCGCTGCCAGGCGGCGTAAGCCCGCATCACGCGGCACGGCTAAACAGTCCGCCACCGCCGCTCATAAGCAGGCGCTGCGACTTGGCACTGTTTCTCATGTCTTCCTGCCTCTCGGTAGGGATAGGTATGAGTTCAGGCCCTGGGCGGCCTCGCTTAGCCCCCTGTCGAGTAGCCCGGGGACGAGTTCTTGCCAGATCGGGTCCTTCCAGCGATGCCTGACGGCGACGGCTGCACGGGCTCGGTCGGCCGTGTTGCCCGCGGCCCAGCCGCGGACAAGGCCGAATAGCGGGCGGCTGAAAGCGTCGCGGTTGAGGTCGCTGCTGGGGCCGGTAATCCGGAGCCCGGGATACCGGGTGCGCAGGACCTTGACCGCCACACGCTCGCGTAGCTCGTCGTCGGTCAGCGCCTTCAGCGCGCCGCGCGCCGTGTCATACACCAGTGCGGTCCCCTAGGCACGGCTGGCCGCCGTGGCAGCGCCCGGCCAGAGCTTCCGGAGTCGTCGTGCTATGCGCGGCCACGCCGGGCTGCGCCTGAACTAGGCCAGACTTTCTGCGTCACCGAGCGGCGCGCGCAAGCGGACACGTATCCGCATGACCATCGCCGGAACACGCCGCAAAACCGGCCCGTCCGTGGCCGTCCGTGGAAGCCGACGGTGCGTACCGACCTATCCTCCTGTTCGAGGCATATGCCGCTGACCTGCGGTTATGCGCTTCGAGGCGGGATTTGGGGCTGCCGCCGTCCGCTATGCGTCCGTGGGTGCCGGGTTTTGGGGTCCGCGCGGTCGACCGACCGTCGCAGGCTGGCCCACGGACGGCCACGGACCAGCCCACGGACGGCCACGGACCGGCCCACGGACGAGGGCGGGAAAGGCTACGGACGGGGCCGGTGGGAGCGGTTATGCGGACCGATTCCACCTGAATTACCGGCCTGACCTGGCATTTCAGTTGCTGGCGGGCATCCCGGAAAGAGCGCCTTCAGGTGCTCTCCCCGCCCGGCCCCGGTCGCCCGACGGTGTCTAGAAGCGTCTCGGTCTGAGCGGGGATGACCCGCTGGTCAACGCTGGTGTTTTCTGTAGTAGACGCGGGCGGCATATGCGGCCTGAGCGCCGAGAGCCGCGATGAGGATCCCCAAGGTCGCGAACGCGTCCATTTGAAGCGGGCTTAGCGCGATACCGGCTACGGCCGCTGCGGTCACCAGTTTCATGGCTGGGCTTAGGACAGGAGACGTCGGTTCGTCGGGTTCGCGTTCCAGAGTCAGCTCGATGCAGGCGACTGCGGCAAGCACTTCGGCGGTACCGAACAGCAGGAAGTCTCGTGCGCTGGCGGGCAGTGCGGCCTCTGCGGACACAGCCAGAGCGTCGGAGAGTCCGACTCCGATCACGACGATTCCGATGAGCATCAACAGGTGAAGGTAGATCCAGGCCAGCACCACCCGGATGACTTGCGATGTAGGTCTGCGTGCGACGAAATCGAAGTACACCCACCACAACCCGAAGCCCACGAGAAGCCCGAGCCCGGCCAGAACGATGGCCGGTACCGAGATCCGCGAGACTGAGTTGGCCGCCGCGACGCTGAGGATGACCTCGGTCACGGTTTGTCCCATCACGATCTGCGTGAACAGGCCGAACCGCTCCGGGTACTTGTCCCGGGTGAGAGGCGGCAACCCGGCTTGGAATTGACCGGTGATCACGGGGGTGACGATCTCGATCAAGATCGCGGCGGCGAACAGTGCGAGGCGCCACGTCGTCGGAGCGAGCACACTCCCACTGATGAGTGCGGTCCATACGGTGAACGCACCCGCGAAACTGAGGGCCGGGCGCTGAACGCGCCGCACGTGGTAGCCGGCCCGCAGCCAGAGAGCGATGGTCTGTAGGCGGGCGAGGAGGTACGAGCCGGCGAACGGCGCGTAGTTGCGGCCGAGCCCGTTCCGTCCCCAGATGGCCAAGCCGGCAACCGCGAGGATGGCGATGAAGGTGAACAGCCGGTTGTCGAGTCCGTGCGACTCGAAACGTTCATTGTAGTACGTGAAACCGTTCCACACCCAGAAGATGGCCGTAAATTGAAGGGCGAATTTCAGCAGGTTTTCATGGGCTGCTAGATTCTCGGCGAGAACGGCGATTACGACGACGAACACGAGGTCGAAGAAGAGCTCAGCCCAACCGACGGGGTGGTGCCGGCCCGGGTCGTCATCGCGGAGCTTGGGTGTCTGCCAGACACGCTCCGTACCCGGTTTGCTATAGCTCGGCACGTCGCTGCGCGACCTGCTAAAGCACCGGCGAGGTCACGTCGACCAGAACCTTCCCGACAGCCCCGCGTTCCACCGCAAGTTGCGCCTGAGCCGTATCCGCAAGGGTGAAACGGTGCAACGGGAGGCCAGCGTCGGCTCCGATCGGCAACGCGCCCGCCGCGAAAGCCGCGTTGATATCTTCGGCGCCCGTGGAGATCGCGTTGCTGCCCACGGTGTACAGCAAGACAAACTGATAGCGGAGGTTCAGCGAAACGCTGTGCCCGAAGTTGACATTGAACGGGCCGCCGCGGTCATTGCCGTAGATCGCGATCGTTCCCCGGTCCGCGAGGACGGCCAGATCGAGCGCGGAGTTCACCGTGGCCGCGACCTCCACCACAAGGTCGACTCCGGCCGGAGCCGCGTCGCGAATCGTCCGCGCGAGCCCGGGGTCGTTGTACCGCAGTCCGTATTCCGCGCCCGCCGCGAGAGCCAGCCGCTCCTTCTCGGCCGAGCTGACAGTCGCGATAACGTAAGCGCCAGCCCACTTCGCCAGCTGGATTGCCGCGTGCCCGACAGCGCCGGCTCCTCCGGCGACGAGGACGGTCATGCCGTCCAGTGCCCCGGGATACAGTCGCGATGGCCAGCCCTCCGACACCGTGAGCGCCCGGTAGGCCGTCAGGCCGGGAATTCCGACGCTGGCGCCCTGGTCGAAGGATGCCTCGTCGGGAAGGTGGAAGACCCGGTCCGCAGGGACGGCTGCGTATTCCTGCGCCGTGCCACCTCCCGGGTTGCCGTAGGCAGCCAGCACCACCCACACGCGCTCCCCGACCTCGAACCCCGCTACGTCGTCGCCGACGGCTTCCACGAATCCCGCCCCGTCCTGGTGCGGCACCGTTTCGGCTGTCCGCGTCCCGCTGGAGGCCTGGCGGTTCTTCCAGTCGGTCGGGTTGATCCCCGATACGACGATCCGCACGAGGACCTGGCCAGCCGCCGGCGTCGGCACCTCGCGGTCGACCACCCGGAGCACCTCCGGGCCGCCGTGCGATGTGTAAATGACAGCTTTTGCGAACTTAGGCATGGTGTCGCGTTTCTCCTGACTGGCCTGATACTGCTGTACGCCTGCTTGGGACACCGTCGATCAGCCGCCGATCGCGAGAGCAGCGGCTCGACACTCATTTGCCGTCCGCCAGCAGGGATGACAGTGCCTTGCCGATCACCGCGGTCACGGCGGCCGGGTGGGAGATGAGGGTGAGGTGCGACCCGCCGTTGAAGATCGTGATGTGAGAGCGGGCGCGGCGGGCCATCGCGAGCATGGACTGCGGCGTGATGATCTGGTCGCCGGTGGAGATGAAGGCCCAGGACGGCAGCGTCTTCCACGCGGCGTGCTGCGACGGCGCGTAAAGGGCGCCCGATCCGGCTATCGTCTGCGAGGCCCAGAGCGCGAGCGCCCGGGCTCGCGGCAGGTCGCTCGCGAAGTAGCGGAGGTACGTGTTCTGGCTGAGGATCAGGTTCTCGGTGCCATTGGGTGCTCCTGGAATTTGCTCGAAGAGCTGGGCGGCGGGGTGGGTGGCGAGGGCCGACGTCGTTCCGCCGAGGTTGCCTGCAGCCTCTCCGACTGCGGGCTCGTAGGCGTCGACGTAAACGAGCCCGACGACGTTGGGCACCTCGGCCGCGGCGTTGCTGATGACCGCGCCGCCGTAGGAGTGGCCGACGAGCAGTACCGGCCCGGGGATGGCGCGCACGAAGTCGGCCACCGTTGCCGCGTCGGCCGCGAGGTCATGGACGGCGACGTCGGCGGCCCGTACCGGGCAGCCGTCCCGCTGCAGCGCGCTGAGCTCGCCGGACCAGCTCGAGTTGTCCGCCCACGCCCCGTGGACGAGCACGACGGTGATCGGCGCGCGGCCTGGCACCGTGCAGCGGACCGGCGCGGCCGTCGCCGCGGCCGGCGTCGCCGCGCGCGCAGCGCCGGAGGAGACCGCGCCGACACTCGCGATCACGGCGGCGGCGAGTAGCAGCCCTTTGTGCATTTTGCGCATTTTTTTGCTCTTTCGCTTCGTCTGGGCAAGCAGGGATTACGCGGACCAGGCCGCCATTTACCGCCTCTGGCGGCCAGCACCAGCGGATGCGGGGCGCGGCGAAGCACGGAGAACCGCCATGGATCGTCTACGGGCGGGCTAGCGCCGCCCGTACTCCCGCGGTTTCGAGCGGGCGGTCGTAGACGGCCGTGCCGGGCTGCTGGTTGCGCCCGTCGGCGAGGGTCCCCGCGTCGACCGGGTCGAATCCCATGTCGTCGATCAGGCCGCTCACGATGTCCTTAGCGACCAGGTCGTCGCCGGCGAGCGGGATGGCCAGCCGCCCCGCCGCGCCGGGGGGCTTGGCCTCGCTGGCGAGTCGCACGTAAGACATCGTGTTCATGGCCTTGACGACCCGGGATCCCGGCAGATCGCGGGCCAGCAACTCGCTGGAGCCGATCGACCCGTCATCGAGCTCCGGGATCTGCCCGTCGCGCTGGGGGTAGTAGTTGGTGGCGTCGACAACGACCTTGCCGTCGAGCTCAGCCGCCGGCAGGTCGTACATCGCAGCCACCGGGATCGCCAGGAAGACGACTTCGCCGTAAGCCGCGGCCTCCTGCACCGTCCCAGCATGAGCATCCCGGCCCAGCGCCTCCTTGACAGTTTTAAGCGACTCCGGACCGTCGGAGTTACTAAGCATGACCTCGTGTCCGGCCGCGACCAGTCGACCGGCGACCGCTTGGCCGACCCGTCCCGCGCCGATAATCCCGATCTTCATCCCTGGGCTCCTTTGCTCCTGCTCTCGTTTCCGGCCCGTGCCTTTTTCTCGCCAAAGGCACGGGCCGGGCCGTAGTCCTTTCAGGCGGGTCAGACCGTGGTGCCGCGCACCGCGGTCATCACGACCGCCGCGACCTCCTGGGGACGGGAGAGCATCACGACGTGCGAGGCGCCCTCGAGCTCGGTGACCTCCTGCGCGCCCATCCGCTTGTAGCTGAACCGGTGGACCCCGGGGTCGATGCAGCGGTCGGCGGTCCCGAGCACCCCCCACGACGGCCGGCTGCGCCACGCCGGGGCCGGCGCCGCCTCAGCGAGCGCGATCCCCGCCAGGGGACGCTGGGCCCTGGCCATGAACCTCGCGTCCCCGGCCGGGATGTCGGCGCAGAACGACTCGTGGAAGCCCTCCGGGGCGAGCGTGAACTCGGGGCCGGCGTCCGGATCTAGCTGGTGCGCGACGACGTAGGGGACGATTCCCGGCGGAGGGAAGGCGGACTGCAGGTCGTTCGCGTTCTCGCCTTCGTCCGGGGCGAGGCCGCAGAGGTAAACGAGGCCAACCACGTTGTCGGCCGTACCCGCGGCGGTAATGACCGCACCGCCGTAGGAATGGCCAACGAGCAGGACGGGCCCGCCAATCTCCTTGATCACGCCCCTCAGGTACGCACCGTCGCCGTTGGTCAGGCCGCGCAGCGGATTCGGCGGCGCGATGACGGTCAGGTCGCTGGGAAGCTCGTCGTACAGGGCGCGGAAACTGGACGCATCCGCGAACGCGCCGTGCACAAGAATGACAGTGGGCTGAGTGCTGGTCATTGGTGAATTACCTCTTCTCGGGCCGGTAGCACGGAGCCAGCGTGCGTTGTTTTCCGGGCGCGTCGCATCACCTCGACAGGTGATTTCTTTCGAGCGATGCACGGGGCGCTGGACTGCTATACGCCGATACCCGGACGGACGTAGAGTCGCCTTGTGAATCCCCGGCCACGCCGATTGCCGTTGCGCGGCAGGGACTACGAGCTCGGGGTTTTGCGCGGGCAGCTAGCCGCCGCTCACTCGGGGGCGGGTTCGGTTTCGGTGATAGAGGCGGGTCCCGGCCTGGGCAAGACGCGCCTCATCGAGGAAGCCATTGCGATGGCGGGCCGGTCGTCGGTGGCCGCGGGGCGCGGTGACGGCGACCAGGCCAAGCTCGCCGTGTACCTGGCGCCGTTGCTGGAAGCGCTGTTCCAGGGCAAACGCCCGCTTCTTAAGCGCTCAGCCACGCTAGAGAACATGGACGACCAGGGCTACTGGCTGCTGCTCGAGCTGTGCGAACTGCTGGAGGCGCGGGCCAAGAGCGGGCCGCTGCTGATCTGCCTGGACGACCTGCAGTGGGCTGACCTGAGTACGCTCTCGGCCGTCCGGGGACTGACGAGCCAGACAGCGGGGAGCCCGATCGCCTGGGTCATCGCCTTGCGCCACGCCGAAGCGGGAGGCGATCGCCTGCGGCTAATCGATGCGCTGGTGGACGCCGGAGCGGCACGTCTCGAACTGGCCCCGCTCGAAGCCCCGGCGGTGGCGGCGCTCGTTGCGGATGTCGTGGGAGCAAGCCCGGATGAAGCGCTGTCAGGTGCGGCCGATGCCGCCGGCGGCAACCCGTTCCTGCTGCGGGAGCTCCTTGACGGCTTCGCGGAGGAGGGTGCGATCGAGGTCGTCGCGGGGCGCGCTGGGTTGCGTGAGTCGGTCTTGCCCCAGCGCGTGCAGTGGTCGGTACAGCGCCGGCTGACCGGGCTGCCCTCCCTGTCGCGTCATGCCGCCGGGGTCGCGGCCGTGCTCGGCCGCAGCTTCCGGTTCGGCGACCTCGCCACGCTGCTGGGGCGGCCCGCGGCTGAGACGCACCGGCTGGTGGCCGAGCTGGAGCGGGCGGACATCTTGGTGGCGCGCGGCCCGCAGTTCGCGTTCCGGCACGACCTGGTACACGAGGCCGTCCTGCGGACGCTGCCCGCGCCGAGCGTGCGGGGACTTGAGCGTCAGGCGGCCGGGGTTCTCCTGGCCGCCGGCGCCGCGCCCGTCGAGATCGCCACGCGGATGGCCCGCAGCGCAGAGGCGGGCGACGAGGTCGCGATCGACATCTTGCGGCGCGCGAGCCGCACGGTCGCGTCAACAGACCCGCGGATGGCCGGCCAGCTCTCACGCAGCGCCCTGAACTTGCTCCCCGGCGGGGATCCTCGGGAAGGAGCCCTGGTCAAGGAAGTCGTCTTGCTCATGCATCTGGGGGGCGATACGGATGCGGCCCGTGAGTTCGCCGACCGGGCGGCGCGGGCACTTCCGGTCGCCGAGCAGGCCTCGTTGGCACTCACCGTCGCCACCATGCAATCCGCCGCCAGTGAGACGAGGCTGAGGGTCGCGCGTCAAGCCCTGTCACTGAAGGGGGTGCCCGACGCGCTCCGGGCCGTACTCGCGGCGGTTGTGGCGTACAACCTCATTTGCGTAGGACTCCCCGGTGAGGCTCGGCTCGCGATGGCGAGGGCCGAGCGGATGATGCAGGACACAGGGAGCGCGGAGGCCGCCAAGGTGCTCGCGCTCAGCCGGCTGCATGATGGCCCAGGTTGATGGCGATTACAGCGAGTTTCTAGCACGAGCCCGGGGCTTCGGCGATCCCAGCGATGATCCGGAGGCCCAAGGACACTTGCGGGTTATCGAGGCGTGCGAGGCTACCGCCCTGAGCGGGCTCGACCGTCTCGACGAGGCCATCGCGGTGCTCACCGAGGGCATCCGGACGGCCCACCGCGACCGTCAGGCCTGGATCCTGTCGCGCTGGGAGATCATCCGCGGCCGCTACTTCGCCCAGGCGGGCCGGCTCGCCGACGCGAGAGCGGCGGCCGAGCGGATCCTGCAGCACGAGGTAGTCGACACCCCAGAGTGCCTTGCGTTGCTAACGCTTGCCCGCGTCGCATTGCACACCGACGACCACGAGCTCGCCCGCAACTGCGAGAAGATGGCCCGGGCCACGCTTCAGGTCGTAATGCACGATTACGATATGCGCTGCGATCTCGCGCTGGTGCTCATCGTCCTCGCGCTTGGCCGGAGCGATGACAAGAGCCTGGGACAAATTTTCGGCCTGCTCGACGAGTTCCGCCCATATTACGTGTTGCCCATCGTCGGCCGCGAGAACTGCGACGACCCACTCGTCGTCCGCGCCGCCCTGCGGATCCAGGCAATTGACATCGCCGATCACGTAATCGGCGAGGCGGAGGCGCGGGCGGCCAGGAATCCGGCGGTAGCGTCGCTGCAGGGGTCGGCCGCGCACGCTCGCGGGCTCCGTCACCAGGACGCCGCGGAGCTGCGCTCCGCGGTACGACACTTCGCCGGCGGCCCGCGACCGCTCGTGCTGGCATCGGCGCTGGAGGACCTCGGCGCGCTGTCGGCCCGCGAGGGCCGCCGAGACGAGGCAGTTGATGCGCTTGGCCGCGCTCTGGAGTCGTATGCCAGCTGCGGGGCGACCTGGGACGCGCGCCGCGTACGGCAGCGGCTGCGCGCACTGGGCGTCCGCCGCCGGCTGGCGACCACCGACCGGCCCGACGACGGGTGGGGCGCCCTGACCCCCACCGAGACACAGGTGGCGCAGCTCATTGGAGAAGGACTGACCAACAAGGCGGTCGCGGAGCGCCTGTTCGTCTCGCCCAACACGGTGGGTACCCACGTGCGGCATGTGTTTGAGAAGCTCGGCGTGCGGTCGCGAACGGAACTGGCGGCCCGCATCGCCCGCGACGCGCACCCGTAGCCCGCTCAAAAGAAATCACCTGTCGAGGTGATGCGGCGCGTCCGGAAAACAACGGATGCTAGCTGCGTTCGACCCGCCCACGTGGCAAGCGACGAAAAGAGCGGACGATGCCAACCAAGATCACGGTCATTTACGACAACCCCGTAGACCCGGCAGTGTTCGAGGAGGGATGCCCGGCGCAGCTCACGCTGGCCAGCGCGCTACCCGGCTTGCAGCGACTCGAGAGCGCGAAGGTATGGCCGAAGGAGGACGGCACGCCAACGCCGGCGTACCGCACGCTCGACCTCTATTTCGACGGCTACGAAACCGCAAGTAAGGCGGTCACGACTCCAGAGGCCGGCGCATTTTTCCCGACCATCTTCGAGTTGGGGACCGGAGGCGTACGGATTCTGTTCTCGAACATCGAGGAGTCGTGAGGCCCGTGTTGCTTTGAAGCCGACTTGACGGTTTGTGACCCGCTTATTGATCGCTCGCGACGGCCATTCACGAAAAACGCGTGAATCGTCGTTGAACGCGTATCGACCACGGCTGTGGCGACGACGTCGTTGAACCACTCAACATCTAGTTCACGAAGTCCAGGCCATGGAAGGGGCCGGTGATGAGCGTCATAATCGAGTCAACTGCGGGGTTCGCGGCCGACGACCCGCTGGCCCGACTCCATCAGGGCATCACCGCGACCGCCAGCGAGCGCGAGCCCGATGCCATATGGCTGCTGCTCGACCTCGTTGAGGCGGCGCTGCGGGCAAGCCGAATAAGCGAGGCGACGGCGGCCCAGGCCTGGGCCGACCGGGCAGCGGCGCAATTGCGGGCAACGAAACTGGCCCGCCCGCGCGGCGAGCGCTGCGCCTCAGGGGCGCTGACGCTGCGGGAACTCGAGATCGCCGAGCTCGCCGCTGTTGGTTTGAGCAACAAGCAGATCGGCCGCCGCCTGTTCCTGTCGCACCGTACCGTCGGCGCGCACCTATACCGCGTCTTCCCTAAGCTCGGCATCACTTCGCGCGCGGCGCTGCGGGACGCGCTTAACGCGCGGCACGTTGAGACAGGACGCAACGCTGCCCGCCGCCACCCGGGAGACCCGTGATAGCACATTTCTTGCTACTCGCTACTCGCTACTCGCGCAGATTAAAGGACAAAAATGCTCGACAATGGGTCCTCGTGGGGCGAGGACGGATGGGCTGTCCAGCCCGGCGAGGGTGAGATCGTCGACCTCGGTGGCCCGCATCAGCCGGAGATTCTCGTCCGCGGCGCTGACGTTCAGCACGTGCTGGGTGCGTTCATCTTCCATCACGATGTCATCACTGAGAACCCGCCGCATGCCCACCATGACTGGATGAAGATCGCCTACGTGCTGGATGGTACTTACCATTTCCGGGTGGGCGACGCCGAATTCTCCGGTGACGCGGGCACCACGGTGGTTGTGCCCCGCGGCTCGTACCACACCTTCGTCACCGCGACCGGCGGCCGGCTGTTGTTCGTCAGCACGCCCGCCGGGAACGAGGAACTTTTCCGCGAACTCGGCCGACTGGGGCCAGCCGCGTCTACGGAGCAGACGGCCGAGGTGGACCGGCGGTTCACAACGACGGCCCTGCCTGGCGATGACGGCCGGCCGTGGCGCCAGCTGAGGCGCTAAAACTCGCACCAAGACCGCGTCCTACCTGGAGGTTCAGATGTCCGTCCCAACCCCTCTCGTCTTTATCCATGGCCTTTGGATTCACGCGGCCGCCTGGCAACCCTGGATCGAGCTGTACCGCTCGGAGGGTTACGACACCCTGGCGCCTGGCTGGCCGGGCGACGCCCCGGACGTCGCGACCACCCGGAGCAATGCCGCGGCCGTGGCGAACAAGGGCATCGACGACATCACCGCCAGTTACGTGAAGATCATCAATAACCTGCCAGTCAAGCCGATCGTGATCGGCCATTCCTTCGGCGGCCTGATCGCTCAGAAGCTGCTGGCCGACGGGCACGCGGCCGCCGCCGTGGGGATTGATCCGGGTCAGATCAAAGGAGTCAAGCCGCTCCCATTCGCCCAGCTTCGCGCGGGGTTTCCCTTCCTGTCGAAGCCGGGGAACAAGAAGAAGGCCGTCTCGCTGACGAAGAAGCAGTTCCGCTACAGCTTCGGGAACGCGATCACCGAAGCTGAATCTGACGAGCTGTTCGCCAAGTGGACCATTCCGGGTCCCGGTAAGCCGCTGTTCGAGGCGGTGGCAGCGAACTTCAAGAAGACGTCACCCGCAAGCGTCGACACCCGGCGCAGCGATCGGGGGCCGCTGCTGATCATCGCCGGCGGCAAGGACCACACCGTCCCGGAAGTTGTCGCGAAGGCCGCCTACAAGCTCTACGCCAAGTCCGGGGCGACCACCGACTACCTCGCGTTTCCCGACCGCGGTCACTCCCTGGTCTTCGATCACGGCTGGCGCGAATTGGCCGACGCGACCCTCGCCTGGCTGCGCAGCCAGGGCCTGTAACGAGTCAGCGACACCGTCCGCTTCGACCCCCGCCGCGTCCGCATCCCGGTCCTCCCGATCGAGGACCAGCGGACCTACGGTGCAGCCTTCCGCCGTCCGGCCGGCTAGCCCGCACCCCCCGAGCCGCCCGCGTCCTTGACGACCTCGGTCCGTGCGTTTTCATCTTCGTCCAGCGCCGCAACCCACGGGCCGGACAGCCGGATGTTTGTCAGGTTCACCGCGTGTCTGAATCCAAGTTTTGTTAGGTTACCATCCACAAGAGAGCGCCATTTTGTTAGGTCAGTACTTGATTTTACCCCATGTTTTGTTAGGTGACCTGTAACATGAGGTATGCGAGATGATCAGCGTCGCCAGCGTCTCACGGACGCGAACCCGTGGTGGCGGGCCGTTGCCGGCGGGCAGGATCCCACCGCGTGGACCGGACACCACCCGGTCTTGAAGGGGCGGGCCGCGCATGACCTGGGATTCCGGGCCGCTGTCCTCGATGATGTCCAGGCCGGCCCGGTGACGGACCAGCTCGCGGTCCTGACCGGCCCTCGGCGCATCGGCAAGTCGGTGGCACTTCTCGACACAGCGGCTGCGCTGTGCGCGCGGCGCGACGTCGACGCCCGCCAGGTGATCTACCTGCCGTGTGACGGCATGGCCGCTCAGGACGTGCACCGTTGCCTGGTCCTGGGCCGCGAACTGACCCGGTCGGTCGACCGGGACCAGCCGCATCCCCGGGTCTGGCTACTGGACGAGGTCAGCGGCGTGACCGGCTGGACCTCGGTCCTCAAGCTCGCCCGGGACAACACCGCGTTCGGCGGCGACACGGTGATCGCCACCGGCAGCAGGTGGGCCGCCGACGAGGACATCGAGGGCAACCTCCTCGCCGGCCGCGCCGGGACCGGCCCCGGGAGACGGACCCGGCTACTGCTGCCCATGACATTCCGCGACTACCTGGCCGCCTCCCGGCCAGAGCTGGCGCGGCCGGCACCGGTCCACGTGAGCGGCCTGCAGGACCCCGGTACCGCAGACGTCCTGGACTCCGTCGCCTTCGACCTAGACGGATACGACCTCGCCTGGCAGGACTACCTCACCTGCGGCGGGTTCCCCCGGGCGGTCGCGGAACACACCCGGGCCGGGGCAGTCTCCACCGCCTACCTCAACGACCTGAGGTCCTGGCTGCGCGCCGACGTCGACCCAGACCGCCCCCAAGATTCCGTCCCCCGCCTGCTGGACGGCATCTCCCAGCGCGCTACCAGCCCGCTCAACATCACCGCGGCGAGCACCGCGCTCGGGTACCCCTCGCGGGACATCTTCGTCCGGCGCCTGAACCGGCTGGTATCCAGCCACGCCGCGATCTGGTGCCCGCGCCGAGAGGGAGAACACCTGGTCGCGGGCGCCCAGGCCAAGCTGTACCTGACCGACCCGCTCCTGGCTACCCTCCCCTCACGGCTCCGGACCGGCCTGCCCGGACCCGACATGACCAGGCTGACCGAGATGACGATCGGCGTCGCGCTGGCCCGCGCCATCGACGACCTCGAGGAGGGCCGCTGGGTCACCGGCGACACCATCGGCTACGCCCGCACATCAGGCGACCGCGAGGTCGACCTCGGCCCGGTCACCGTCCCGTCCGCTAACGGCCCGGTCGCCACCGTCCCCCTGGAATCCAAGTGGGTCGAGCAAGGCTGGAAGGGCGAGGCCCGAACCATCGACGCGAAGTTCGGACGCGGCATCCTCGCCACCAAGTCAGTCCTGGACACCACCGGAAGCATCTGGGCGGTGCCGGCTCCCTTGCTGGCGCTCCTGCTCCAGTAAGCTCAGCGAACCAAAGCTCGCTCGCAGACAGTCTCCGCAGTTCAGCGCCCTGGAGATCCCTCGTGCTATCAGCTGCCGGGCGAGAATCCGTTGGGCAACCTTCATATAGACCTGCCCAGCCGTACCCCGATCAGGACGTCGTGGAACAGGGATCCGCGATCATGGCTATGAGAGCGGAGCTGCGCCTGATCCACGTGTGATGGTCAGCGCGAGACCGGGCGCCCTTTAAGACTGGGGGCATCGGTGAACAGGTTCGATGTGAGCGTGTACGCGATCAGGCGGCGGCCAGGGCGGCGTCGGCCGTTCGAGGTCCGCTGGCAGGCGGCGGGCCGCAGCCGGTCAAAGTCGTTCATCACCAGGAAGCTAGCCGACTGCTACCGGGCCGAGCTGGTCCGCGCTGCCCGGACGGGCCTGGACTTCGATCCGCTGACCGGCGAGCGGCCGCATGGAACCTTCCGGAGCCCGCGACTGTCACCTGGTACCAGCAGGCCACCGAGTACGCCGCCATGAAATGGCCGTCCCTGGCCGCCCACTCCCGGGCCAGCGTGGCCGAGGCGCTGGCCACGGTCACGCCCGTGCTGGTCCGGCCGGATGCACGTCAACGACCGGACCCGCGTGAGCTGCGCATGGTCTTGTACCAGCACGCCTTCAACCCCGCCCGCCCAGCCGACCCGGGCAGCCCGGCCGCGCAGATCCTGGACTGGGCGCGGCAGGCGTCGCTGCCCGTCGGCTGCCTCAGCGAACCGGGGGTGCTGCGGACCGCGCTGGAGGCGCTGACACCGACTGGACGGCACCCGCGCAGCGGCTAACACCATCATCCGCAAGCGCGCCGTCCTGCACGGCGCGCTCGGCTACGCGGCCGAGACCGGGCTGCTACCGGACAACCCGCTGGACGGCTTCTGCTGGCAGGTACCGCAGTCGTCAGCAGCCCTCAACCCCGCCGTCGTGGCCAGCCCCGCCCAGGTCAGTGCGCTGCTGGATGTGATCGCCCGGAACCAGCCGGAACTGACCGCCTTCTTCGGGTGCCTGTACTACGCCGCGCTTCGCCCAGAGGAAGCCGTCGCCCTACGCCTCGCCGACTGCGCTCTGCCCAGTTCCGGGTGGGGTGTGCTCCGGCTGGCCGCGGCCGCGCCCAGGACCGCTGCCGCCTGGACCAGCAGCGGCACCAGCTATGAACAGCGAGGGCTCAAGCACCCGACAGACGGGGCGGTCCGGATGGTCCCGGCCCCGCCGGTGCTCGTCGCCATGCTCCGCGCGCACTTCACGGCCTACGGCACCGCCCCCGACGGCCGGCTGTTCCGCGGAGCACGCGGCGGGCCGCTCAGCGGATCGCTCTACGGCCGGGCCTGGCAATCCGCCCGCACCATCGCCCTCGGGCCCGAGCTAGGTGCCACCGGGCTCGCCCGGCGCCCCTACGACCTGCGGCACGCCGCCCTGTCGCTGTGGCTGAACGCCGGAGGAGACCCCGCCCAGATCGCCGCCCGGGCCGGGAACAGCGTCGCGGTCCTGCTCACCATCTACACCCACTGCATCCACGGCCGCGACGACCTCCTCAACCAGCAGATCGACCACGTCCTCAAGCCGCGCTCGGGGCCTGGTCCGTGCCCGTCCGTGGAAGAGCCAGCGGTGTACACCGACCGCGCGACTACGCGGAAGCCAGCGGTTACGCCGACCGAGCGACAGCCGCGCGACGACTGCGGACGCCGTCCGCCATGCGTCCGTAACTTCCCCGCCCGGCCCGCCGACGGCCCACAAACCACGCCGACCGCACACCGCAGCAACCCTGTCGATAGACGTTTAGCCAGCTCAAAGCCAAATTTTAGAACGATGGCCCGCCATCGTTTTTTGGCCCACGGCTGGCCCACAGACGGTCCGCGAACCGCTCGCGCCGGCACGCAAAAGCCGGTGCCATCATCCGATGACACCGGCTTTGACCTGCGGAAACAGGGTGGCAGGTGTTGGGTTCGAACCAACGTAGGCTGAGCCGACGGTTTTACAGACCGCTCCCTTTGGCCACTCGGGCAACCTGCCGGGGTACTGCCCCATCAGGGCAGCAGAGAGAAATATAGCGGACAACGCGACTGCTCGCGACGTGCGGTCCGCGACGCTCCGGCCGGGGGCGCGCCGGTGCGTCCGATGTGACGGTGGGCACCCTACCCGTCTACGCTGTGGGTCATGCCTAGCGAGTCCAGCTTCGACATTGTTTCGAAAATTGACCGGCAGGAAGCCGACAACGCGCTCAACCAGGCCGCCAAGGAGATCAGCCAGCGGTTCGACTTCAAGAACGTGGGCGCCTCCATCGCGTGGTCGGGCGAGGACGGCGTGGAGATCCGGGCCAACAGCGGTGAGCGGGCGAGCGCCGTCCTTGACGTGTTCAAGGACAAGCTGGTCAAGCGGGGCGTCTCGCTCAAGCACCTCGACCCGGCCGAGCCCAAGGTGTCCGGCAAGGAGTACCGCATCGCGGTCGCCCTCAAGGAGGGCATCTCGCAGGACAACGCCAAGAAGGTCGCCAAGATCATCAGGGACGAGGGGCCGAAGGGCGTCAAGGCCCAGGTGCAGGGCGAGGAGCTGCGGGTGTCGTCCAAGAGCCGTGACGACCTGCAATCGGTGATCAGCCTGCTCAAGGGCCAGGACTTCGACTTCGCGGTGCAGTTCGTCAACTACCGCTGAACCCGGGCCCGGCCCGGCCCGGCCCGGGTTCAGGCCCGGGCACTAGAAGGTGACGAAGCCGTAGGAGGCAAATCCAAAACCCGGCGGGAACCGCAGAGGGGTGTTCTTCCCGTGGCTCATCACCAGCATGCGCAGGCTGTTGGGATCGGCCGCCAAGGGGTTCCCCTTGGCCTTGGTGAGCCACCCGCCGATGAGGGCGTCCCCAGACGGGTTGATCCAGAAGATTCTCGAATCGTCCACGCCCTTGGTGGCGGTGTTCGTTTCCTGGTAGAAAACCGTCGCCTTGGTGGCGTCGGTCGTCGCCCGCGCGAGCGGGTAGGTGACGAAGCTCATGGTCGGGTTGCCGGGCGGCCCGAAGATCGCCTCGCAGCCCACCCTCGTGCCGTCCGCGCTGATCTGGCGGGCTGTCACGCCCAGTTCAACGGGCATCTTGGCACAGGCCTGCAGCCGGGTTTGCGAGGGGTACGGGGTCGTCACGTCCCAGACGACCTTGCCGTCGGCCAGCAGGCTACCGGTTGCCGACCCGGAGAGATCCAGCTCGCGCACGATGTCCGTGCTGTCCGAGTGGGGCTCGGCCAGGGTCTCGACGGCCAGCTGCCGGTCCTGGTTGACCCACGTCAAGGCGACCCAGGAGCCGGACAGGCCGCTCGCGGTCCAGCTGCGCACCGGCTGGCCGGTGGCCGTCGAGACGACCTGCACCGCCAGCCGGCCGGACGCGGCGGGCATCGTCAGCGCCAGTTCCCGGCCCGACCCGGACAAGGCGACCGCCAGCTCGTACGCCACCCCGCCATGCACGGTCAGCGGCTTGACCGGCAGGGAACTGATGCGGGCGGGGGCCGCGGTCCCGGGGGCGAGCCGGACCTCGTACCAGTGAACCGTTCCCGTTGCCTGGTTCAGGTGCTGGCCGGTGCCGGGGTACGTGACAACCGCCGCGGCGAACGTCTGGTCGTCGTCGGCCGCGGTGATGCCCGTGACGAAGCTCGTGGAGTCCCTGGGGCCCGGCAGCGTGAGGTTCGCCAGCACCTTCCCGGTGGCGTCGTCCCCCGCCGAGATGTGGTTGGTGCTCGGGCCGGCCGCGACCCAGTAGCGCGGCGCACCGCCGGGCCCGGTCGGGGCGGCCGGGACCGCCGGGCTGGCGGAAGCGGCCGGCTGCGACCGGGACCCGCCGTGCTGGGCCCCCTGGGCGAGCACCAGGGAGACGGCGACGGCGGTGACCGCCGCGGCGGCCGCCACCGGCACCGCCCAGCGGACCGGGCCGCGAAACCCGCGGCGGGAACGGACACCGGGCACCAGCCCGTACGGCAGGCGCAGCGGCGGCGCGGAACGGATCTCCGGGGCGGCCAGGTTCTGGTCGGCCGCCGCCGCCATGGCCGCCCGCACGCGGTCTTCGACTGGGCTCATGATTCCTCCTTGAGTACGCGGCCGAGCGCGGCGATGGCGCGGGACACGGACGATTTCACGGTGCCGGGGCTGACGCCCATCACGCGGGCGGTCTCGTCGATGCTGAGGCCGAGGTAGTACCGCAGCGTCAGCGCCTCCCGCTGCCGCCCGGCCAGGCCGCGGACTGCGTCGATGACCTCCTGGTGCTCCTCCGACAGCAGGACGGCCGACTCGGCCGACTCGAAGGCCGGCCACCCGTCGCGGGCGGCCGCCGCGCGGTCCCGGCGGTCCCGGCGGGCCTGGGCGCGGCGGGCGCCCCGGCAGCCGTTGAGCACGCTGGACCGGACGTAAGGAAGCGCATTGGCCGGGTCGTCGAGCCGGCCCCAGTTCCGGTAGAGGCCGGCGAACGCGTCCTGCACGACGTCCTCGGCCGCGCCGCGGTCCCGCAGGATGACGAACGCCATCCTGATCAGGCTGACGCCCTGGGCGGCGTACAACGCGGTCACGCCCTCGTCGGCCCGGGTGCGCGGCCCGGGGTGCGCAGGTGATGTGCTGGTGTCCAAGAAGTCCACGATTGAAAGATGCCGCCCGGTGCCGCCGGTTGCCCCCGGGGCGAAGAATTCTTGTCCGGCCGCTAGCGGCCGGACAGGGCCTCCAGGCGGCGGACCCGCTCGCTGGTCGGCGGGTGGGTGCTGAGCATCCCGCCGAGCCCGTCGGGCGGGAACGGGTGGGCGATCATCAGGAGGCTGGCGGCGGCCAGCGTGCCGCGCGGGCGCAGCGGGTGCGCGGTGGCGGCCGCGTCGATCTTGCGCAGCGCGCTCGCCAGCGCGAGCGGGTCGCCGGTGAGCAGCGCGCCGTCGATGTCGGCGCCGTACTCGCGGCCGGCCGGCGCGGTGATGCGCAGCTGCAGGGCGATGAGCGGGCAGGACGCGAGCAGTGCGGCCAGTCCGGCCGACCAGGACGCGACCGCGACGTCCCGCCGGGTGACGTGGGCCAGCTCGTGGGCGAGGACCGCCCGCAGCTCGGCCGCGGACAGCAGGCTCAGCAGCCCCTCGGTGCAGCACACGGCGGCCGTGCGGGCGCTGTAGCCGATGGTCAGGATGTTGGGCTGGGCGGCGGGGGACACGAACAGCCGCGGCACCGGCAGCCGGGCCGACCGGGCCAGTTCACGGACCACCCGGTACAACCCGGGGCGCTCCACCTCACTGACGGGCCGTGCGCGGAGGGCAGCAAGCACCTTCCGTTCGGAATGAAAATAACTGATCCAGCCGAGGGCGGCCAGCAGCGCGCAGAGGGTGGCCGCGCCGACCAGCCCGAGCCACAGCGAGGCGCCGGTGAGCAGCAGCGCGCACAGCGCGGCGGCGAACGCCACCGAGCGCAGTACGTAGCAGCGCACCTCGACCCCTCCTCCGCATGACACTAACGTCACCTGCGCCGCCCCGCACCTGCTGCCTTCCGCAACGCCGCGGAGCAGGCCTGCCACCCCGTTCAACGGACGGGCACGCCGTCAGGTTTCCGCACGTCACAACGCGTTTCGGCGGCAACCCGGCCGATCCTGCCGCTACCGTGAAGTCGCTGATGGCAGGGGGAAACAGGCATAAAGTATGCGCGGGTGAGACGCATCACACGATCCAAGGGCACCCGTGAACCAGTAAACTTTAACTCGTCCTAACTCACGCCCCCGGCCGTAGGGGTGGTGCTGAAGCAAGGGCGCCGGCCCGGCGTGCCATAGGAGGCTTTGCGCTGTGACCAAGCAGGTCCAGGAGCTTGACCACGTAATCATCCGGTTCGCCGGAGACTCCGGTGACGGAATGCAGCTCACCGGGGACAGGTTCACCCAGGAGACCGCGGTCTTCGGGAACGACCTGTCGACCTTTCCCAACTTCCCGGCCGAGATCCGCGCCCCCGCCGGGACGCTGCCCGGCGTGAGCAGCTTCCAGCTGCACTTCGCCGATCACGACATCCTCACCCCGGGCGACGCGCCCGACGTGCTGGTGGCGATGAACCCGGCCGCGCTCAAGGCCAACCTCAAGGACCTGCCGCGCGGGGCCGACCTCATCGTCAACACCGACGAGTTCACCAAGCGCAACCTGACCAAGGTCGGGTACGCGGCGAACCCGCTCGAGGACGGCTCGCTTGAGCAGTACGCCCTGCACCCGGTCCCGCTGACCTCGCTGACCGTCAAGGCGCTGGAAGACCAGGACGTCACCCGCAAGGACGCCGAGCGGGCGAAGAACATGTTCGCCCTCGGCCTGCTGTCCTGGTTGTACGGACGGGGCACCGACGGCACGCTGTCCTATCTCGAGGCCAAGTTCGGCAAGAAGCCGGAGATCTACAAGGCGAACGTCACCGCCTTCCAGGCTGGCTGGAACTACGGCGAGACGACCGAGGACTTCGCGGTCAGGTACGAGGTCAAGCCGGCTCCGATCAAGCCCGGCCGCTACCGGAACATCACCGGCAACCTGGCGCTCGCCTACGGCCTCATCGCGGCCGGCCAGCTGACCGGGCTGCCGCTGTTCCTCGGCTCCTACCCGATCACCCCGGCCTCGGACATCCTGCACGAGCTGTCCAAGCACAAGAAGTTCGGCGTGCGCACGTTCCAGGCCGAGGACGAGATCAGCGCGGCCTCGTCGGCGCTCGGGGCGGCGTTCGGCGGCTCGCTGGCGGTGACCACCACCTCCGGCCCGGGCATGCTGCTCAAGGCGGAGACGGTCGGCCTGGCGGTCTCGGTCGAGCTGCCGCTGCTGGTGGTGGACGTGCAGCGGGCAGGCCCGTCGACCGGCATGCCGACCAAGACCGAGCAGACCGACCTGCTGATGGCGCTGTACGGGCGCAACGGCGAGTCGCCGGTCCCGGTGATCGCGGCGCAGAGCCCGTCCGACTGCTTCTTCGCGGCGATCGAGGCGGCCCGCATCGCGGTCACCTACCGGACGCCGGTGATCCTGCTGTCCGACGGCTACCTGGGCAACGGCTCCGAGCCGTGGCGCATCCCCGACGTGGCCGAGCTGCCCGACCTGTCGGGCGCTCCCGCCTTCGCGACCGAGGCCGACAAGCCGGCCGACGGCTCGGACTTCCTGCCGTTCACCCGCGACCCGCGGACGCTGGCCCGCCCGTGGGCGATCCCCGGCACGCCCGGCCTCGAGCACCGCATCGGCGGCATCGAGAAGGCCGACGGCGCCGGGACCATCTCCTACGACCCGGACAACCACGACCTGATGGTGCGCACCCGGCAGGCGAAGGTCGACGGCATCGCCAGCTCGATCCCGCCGCTCGAGGTGGACGACCCGTCCGGCGCGGCCCGGCTGCTGGTGCTCGGCTGGGGCGGGACCTTCGGCTCGATCGGCGCCGCGGTGCGCAAGGCGCGCCAGGAAGGCCACCAGGTCGCCCAGGCCCACCTGCGCCACCTCAACCCGTTCCCGTCGAACCTGGGCGAGGTGCTCCGCAAGTACGACAAGGTGCTGGTCCCCGAGATCAACCTGGGGCAGCTGGCGCTGCTGCTGCGCGGCAAGTACCTGGTCGACGTGATCTCCTACAACCGCGTCCGCGGGCTGCCGTTCACCGCGGCCGAGCTCGCCGAGGCGATCGAGGAAGTGCTCTCCCATGAGTGAAGTCAAGGACATCCCGAACGGGGGGCACCGCTTCCGCTCCCTCACGCTGGTCCCGCAGGAAGCCGGCCTGGCGGCCAAGGACTTCAAGTCCGACCAGGAAGTCCGCTGGTGCCCCGGCTGCGGTGACTACGCGATCCTGGCCGCCTTCCAGGCGTTCCTGCCCGAGCTGCAGGTGCCGCGGGAGAACGTGGTCGTCGTCTCCGGCATCGGCTGCTCGTCCCGGCTGCCGTACTACGTGTCCTCCTACGGCATGCACTCCATCCACGGCCGCGCGCCGGCCATCGCCAGCGGGCTGGCGTCGTCCCGGCAGGACCTGTCGGTGTGGGTGATCACCGGCGACGGCGACGCCCTGTCGATCGGCGGCAACCACCTGATCCACGCGCTGCGGCGGAACGTCAACATCAAGATCCTGCTGTTCAACAACCGGATCTACGGGCTGACCAAGGGCCAGTACTCGCCCACCTCGGAGCAGGGCAAGGTCACCAAGTCGACCCCCTTCGGGTCGCTCGACCACCCGTTCAACCCGGTGTCGCTCGCCCTCGGGGCCGAGGCCTCGTTCGTGGCCCGCTCGGTTGACTCCGACCGCAAGCACCTGCTGTCGGTGCTGCGGGCGGCGGCCGACCACAAGGGCTCCGCCTTCATCGAGATCTTCCAGAACTGCCCGATCTTCAACGACGACGCGTTCGCGCCGATCAAGGAGCCGAAGGCACCCGGCCTCATCCGGCTGGCACACGGCGAGCAGATCAGGTTCGGCCCCGAGGGCTCGCTCGGCCTGACCTACGGTGACCACGGGTCGATCCAGTCGGTGATCGCCTCCTCGGTGCCGGAGTCCGAGCTGATCGTGCACGACGCGACGCTGGACGACCCCTCCTACGCGTTCGCGCTGTCCCGGCTGGACAGCTACGACTTCACGCACACCCCGGTGGGCGTGTTCCGCGCGGTGGAGCGGGGCTCCTACGACGACGCGATGGCGGCCCAGCTTGACACCGCCCGCGCCAACGGGGTCGGCGACCTGGCCAAGCTGCTGGCGGGCAGCGACACCTGGGAAGTGAGCTGACCCCGGCTACTCAACCGCACCTCGGCGGCCCCGCGCGGTAACACCGCGCGGGGCCGCTGTGCGTTCGCGGCTATACCTGTGCGTGTTTGGATCATCACTTTGGGTAATAAGTAGAAAGAGACAAGCAGCTTGTCGCCATTGCTCAACTTGCCCCGTTTGCGACCACGGTGCGGGTATTCTGAGCGGTGCCAGAGACAAGGACAGCCTTTTTTTAACGGAGATGCGATGCTCGGACCTTGGTCAAAAGACGTACCGGCGCTCGCCGAGGAGTACAAGAACGGTGACCCGTTCCCGTTGGTGGTAATCGACGGGTTCCTCGAGGAGGACTTCGCGAACCAGCTGGTGGCGGAGTTCCCGTCCGTTGATGACATGGCCCACTCGAAGGACTACATCTTCGGCGACAAGCGGGAAGAGGCCGACTTCGCGAAGGCCGGCCCGGCCGCCAAGGCCTACCACGATTACCTCCTGTCGGATGAGTTCGCCCAGGTCGTGAGCACGATCACCGGCGGCCGCAAGCTGTTCATGGACACCTCGTTCCACGGCGGCGGTTTCCACCAGGGCGGCGACGGCAGCCACCTGGACACCCACGTGGACTTCAACATCCACCCGAAGCACGATGACTGGCTGCGGGTGCTGAACGTGCTGCTGTACCTGAACAAGGACTGGCAGCCCGAGTGGGACGGCGCCCTGCTGCTGCGCACCGACCCGGCCAACGAGCCGCGCGCCATCGCCCCGTTGTTCAACCGGGCGGTGTTCATGCTCACCAGCGACAACACCTTCCACGGCTACCGGAAGATGTCGCTGCCTGAGGGCGTCACCCGCAAGTCGATCGCGGGCTACGCCTACGAGCTGATCCCGGTCGGCAGCCTCAAGACCCGCACCACCTCGTGGGCGCCCGAGGACGGCGGCGTGGTCAAGAAGACCCTGGCCAAGTACTGGACCGACCTCAACGCGGTCAAGAACAAGGTCGTCCGCAAGTAGCTCGCACCGCACGTAGCTTGCACCGCTGAGGTGCTGGTCAGGCCAGGAGCCCGGCCAGCACCTCAGTCATTTCCCGGCCGCGCAGGCTGGCCGGCGCCAGCTCCCCGTTAGCGTCGGCCCGGGAGAACGCGTGCAGCTGGCCGTCCCGGCGCGCCAGCACCAGGTCGGTGCTGCTGTCGGCGGTCTCCGCGGTACCCACGGCGGTGTACCGGGTGACGGTGACCAGCGCCGAGCGCTCGGCCGCGGCCAGCACCGCGTCCAGGCCGGCCTCGCGTCCCGGGTCAGCCGCCCGCCCGCGCGGCAGCCACTCGGCCAGCAGCTTCAGCGCCTCGCCGCGCTTGCGCAGGCTGATCTCGTGCACGCCGAGCGCGTCGATGCGCACCATCATGGTGATCGGCTCCGGCTGCGGCAGCAGCAGCACCCGCCACGGCTCCCCCGGGCTCGTCCCGGTCACCCGGGCGTCAAGCACCAGCCGCGCCCGCTGCTGGAAGGCGGCCGCGATACCCAGGTCACCGCGTACCTCGACCTGCTCGGCGGCGGCCCCGGCGACCAGCAGCTTCCGCGCCGCCAGGGAGCGGACCGCCTCCGCCAGCACCGCGTCCGAGGGGCGCTCGGCCAGGAAGTCCACGATCGCGTCTACCGCGGTCAGCTCGGCCACGGTATAGGCGCCCAGTTCCACCGGCCCGGTCGCGACCAGGCTCACGATCGACGCGACCAGGCCCTCCGGCACGGCCGCGGTGCCGATCACGCTCATGATGCGGTTCCTCCCCGTAGGATCGCGGTGGCGGCCGGGGACAGGGTCTCCGACACCCACACGCCCGAGCTGCCGAACAGCCCGCGCCCGCCCCGGCCGTGCAGCGCCGCGCCCAGCTCACGCGAGGGGTCGGCCCGCTCCGGGGGCGGGAACCAGGGGGCCAGGTCGGCCGACGCGGCCGTCACGTCGTCGGCCGCCTCGATCCGGCGCAGCGCGGTGGCCAGCGACGCGGCCACCGGCGGGGCGAGCTGGACCGGGACCGCCACCTCGGGCGACAAGTAGATCGGCCGCCGCTCGGTCCACCGGGACAGCCCCCAGGGTCCCACGTTGCTCCGCGTCACCCGGTAGGTGACGTAGTCCATCAGGTGCCGCACGTCGTCCAGGCTGGGCAGCTTGCGGCTACCGAACGCGGCCGGGGTCTTCTCCAGCTGCACCCAGGTGCCCTGCGCGGTCCGGCCGTGCAGTTTCTCCCGCACCACCAGGCCGCGCATGCCGATGTCGGGGTACCGCTTCTTGTCGATGTCCCGGTGGTGGCTGGACAGCCGCTGGTGGCTGACCTTGGGGAACCGCCAGCGCTCGTACAGGCCGGTGTCGTCGACGATGACGTGGCCCCCGCACAGCACGTCCCGCAGCTGCGGCACCTGCAGCCCGTGCCGCTCCAGGTCGGCGATGATCGCCGCTTCCTCCGGGGTCAGCTGCCCGGCCGCGGCCAGCAGCCCCTTGCGGTAGGCGCCGTCCTGCGCGGTGATCCCGATCAGCAGGCGGACCCGGTCCCGCGTCTCCGCCGTCCGGCGGGCGGTCTCGGCCCGGGCAGCCCGGCGGCGCCGCGCTGGCCGCGTGACCGCCTCGACAACGCGTCCCCGCTCCATGCCAGCAGTTATGCCCAGTTATGCAGCCAGTACGTCGGCCAGCACCGTCAGCAGCTCCGTCTCGTCACCAGAGCCCGCCCACAGGCCGAGCATGAAGTGCTCAAGCCGCCGGGCAAGCTCCTCGTCACCCGCCCGGCCCCGCTCGCGCACCTTCTGCGCCGCCCGGGCCAGCAGGCCCGCCTCCTGGTGGAGCCGGTCAGCCGTCACCAGGCGGGGCGAAAGGCGTACCAGTGTCGTCATGCCGCCAGGGTCGCATGAGGGACCGCGGCCGTCACTGATCCCGGGTTATCCGGCGATTCCGCCCGCAAACTGACCCGGCGGAACAGGCCACGCGAAAGACCCGTAATCACCGCGAGGATACCGAGGTGGTCAGAGGCCGGTCATAGCACCACCAGGTTTACTTGATTTTCGAAACTTACGCATTAATGCCGCCGACTGCGACAGAATCAGCCGAATCATGACCGTTAGTTCAGGAGAGACAACCCCGGAAAACCTTCGAAGTGCCGCCTGTTGGCGGTCACTAGCGGAGCGTCGTGGTAGATCGCGGTGGCGCATACCCACAGGTCATTGGCCTGGGTGTTGTGCCCGAGTGCGTGTCCCGCTTTGACAGCCTGCGCCTTGAGCGTCCCCCAAAGCTTGGCCATCTCCTCGTCGTAAGGGGCAATCACGTACCGGCGGATTGCTTCCTCGAGGGCCTGTTGCTTCCGCTGGCCCCAGCCGGCGTACGTGGCACCATAGTGCAGTTCCGCTACAGACACGAAGGACAGGACCGGAACCGTGCCGTCTAGGTGGCGACGGTATACATCAACATCCTGACCGCGAAACAGCAGCGAGAAGACATCAGTGTCGACGACTACATACTTCATTTGTCACCCCGGCGGGCTGAGGTGATCGCCTCCATGAAGGCTCCGAAATCGCCCCCGTCTTCGGCTCTGCCCTGCAGCTCTGCAATATCGTTCACCGCCGAAACGCCCTGCTGTCGCTGCAAAGTCGCGAGCGGCAGCATCCGCGCGCTAGGCAAGCGCTCGAGTGCGGAGAGATGGAGGACTCGGACGGTTGAACCGTCAGGCTGGAGTTCCGCAGTGCCGGTAGCCATCACCATCTGATCCATGGCGTCCAAGACCGAGTCCCTGAGTTCGTCGCCGAAATCACCGAGGACGCTGCCGGCGAAGGTGTCGATGCGGCACCTGAGCGCGGCCGGCGAAAAGTCGCCCATCTGAAGCCTCCCCACGACCGTAGCTTCTGTCTCCGGTCCCAGGGTTGACACATTGCGCAGGCGATCCCGGAACACGGAATCGATCACAAACACGTGCCCACCAGGACGGTCAAAGCTAATCCTGGTGAGGTTGCGGACGTTGATGCCTCCAGCGATCTCACGAAGTCCCGTCACGACTTGCGGTGTGAAATGGGGCGGAAGATGGCCGCCCTGGCGGATCGCCGTCACTCCGTCCTCGAGCGCTTGCAGCGAGTCGGCAAGCAGCGAATCGCTTTCGAGCATGACCTGTTGCGGCTGGTCCGACCGGATAATGTCGATGATTGCCGAGCCAGCTCTGAAGCCGACCAAGTCCAGGCGGACGGCCTCCACGACATCCCGTGGTCGGCGACCGCGGGCAACGAAGGTGCCGGCGAGCGCTAGCGCGATACGCTCGAGTGTCACCTGCAGCCCCGCCGCGATCCGCGCGAGCTCGGACAACGGGAGCCGTCCGCCGTCCGCTGCTGGACCTTCCGCGTGAACACTGAGCAAGATTTCGGAGTTGTCCTGCACGGCCGGATCCTCCCTCCGCAGGTTTCACTAGTATTCGCATCTTGACACAAGAGCCCCTAGTTAAGGCAATTTATCGGTGCCGGTAGGTTGCGCACGAGCGCAAGAACGACGTGACTTTCTGTTATACATATAGTACGACCTGCTACTGACTTTCGGCCGTACGGGCTCGGCCTCACCGCTGCGCGCCGCGGCCGTCCCAGTGCGCTGTCGATTCCTCCGGAGTCAGTCCAGCTTCAGCCCGACCGGGCAGGTCACCCCGGTGCTGTGGTCCGGGCAGTAGCCGTCGGGCACCTTGACCATGTACTGCTGGTGGTACTCCTCGGCGAAGTAGAACTCCCCCGCGGGCACGATCTCGGTGGTGATGTCCCCGAAGTACAGCTTGCGCAGCCGCTCCTGGAAGTCGGCCCGGGACTGCTCGGCCGCCACCCGCTGGGCCTCGCCGTGGTAGGAGATCATCGACCGGTACTGGGTGCCGATGTCGTTGCCCTGCTGCATGCCCTGGGTCGGGTCGTGGTTCTCCCAGAACACCCGGAGCAGCTCCTGGTACGACACCACGGCCGGGTCGAACACCACCCGGACGGCCTCCGCGTGGCCGGTCCGGCCGGTGCAGACCTCCTCGTAGCTGGGGTTGGGGGTGAACCCGCCCTGGTAGCCCGCGGCGGTGGTGAACACGCCGGGCAACTGCCAGAAAAGCCGTTCCTGGCCCCAGAAGCAGCCGAGCGCGAACTCCGCGATCTCGGTGCCCTCCGGGTAGGGGCCGGCCAGCGGGGTGCGCAGCACCGCGTGCTGCTCCGGCACCGGCACCGGGGTCTCCCGGCCGGGCAGCGCGCTGCCCGGGCTGACCATCTGCTGCGGCCGCAGCGAATCCCAGATACTCACCGTGCCTCCTCGTCCGCCTGTATCCACAGTACGGCGGCCGGCCGCCCGGCTACGAGAACCGCAGACCGCTAGACGGTACGGGTGTTCACGAAGTCGCACAGGTTCTCGAACGCGCCCCGGGCGGGCACCTCGGGCAGCTGCGCCAGCAGCTCCCGCGCCTCGCTCACCCAGGTCCGGACCGTCTGCCTGGCCTCGGCCACCGCGGGCGAGGCGCGCAGCAGCCGCAGCGCCTCCGCGTTCAGCCCCGGGTCGGCCAGGTCGCCGTCGCGCAGCAGCTCGCGCAGCCGGACCGCGTCCGGGTCGCCGCCGGTGCCGCGCAGCGCGTAGAGCACCGGCAGCGTCCGCACGCCCTGGCGCAGGTCGGTGCCCGGCTCCTTGCCCGACTCCGCCTCGGTCGACGCGATGTCGAGCACGTCGTCAGAAAGCTGCCAGGCCACGCCGATGCGCAGGCAGGCCTCGGCGATCAGGTCCGCTGTCTCGTCCGGCAGCCCGGAGAACATCGCGCCGAACCGGCCGGAGGTGGCGATGAGCGACCCGGTCTTCTCGGTGATCACGTGCATGTAGTGGTCGAGCGGGTCCTCGCCCGGCCGTACCCCGACCGTCTCAAGCAGCTGGCCGTCGACCAGGCGGCCGAAGGTCTCCGCCTGGATCCTGATCGCCGCCGGGCCCAGCTCGGCCAGGATGCGCGAGGCGCGGGCGAACAGGTAGTCGCCCGCCAGGATGGCGACCGAGTTGCCGAACCGCGAGTTGGCCGACTCGTGGCCGCGCCGGATGGACGCGTTGTCCATCACGTCATCGTGGAACAGGGTGGCCAGGTGGGTCAGCTCGATGGCGACCGCGGCGGAGGTGATCCGCTTGTCCCGGCTGTCACCGAACCGGGCGGCCAGCAGCACCAGCATGGCACGGAAGCGCTTGCCCCCGGCCTCCATCATGTGCCGGGAGACCTCGGCGAACATCTCGTCGCCGCCGAAGGAGTTGTCGAGCAGGACAGCCTCGACGACGGCGAGGTCCTCGGCCATCTCCGCGGTCAGGGCCGGGTCGGCGAGGTCCACGGGCAGGGCGATCGTCACGCGTTCTCCATGTCGTTGCTCTTGACCGAAAGCGTACGAACAATCCAGGATACGGAAGGCGCTCCAGGGTGACGTACAGCGGGGGTCAAGAGAAACCGGCTCAGCGGACGAAGAGCTGGGTCGCCGCGTGGTTGGCCAGCGACAGCACCGGCTCGGGGACGATGCCGAACACCACCGCGGACAGCGCGCCGAGGCCGACCGCGGTCCCGGTGAACACCGACGGGACCGCCACCACGGGCCCGTCGGGGACCGGCTCGCTGAAGAACATCAGCACGATCACCCGGACGTAGAAGAACGCGGCGATCGCGGAGGCGACCACGCCGACGATGACCAGCGGCGTCGCGCCGCCCGCGATCGCCGCCTGGAACACCGCGAACTTGCCGGCGAAGCCGGAGGTCAGCGGGATGCCCGCGAACGTCAGCAGGAACAGCGCGAAGACGCCGGCCACCAGCGGCGACCGCTTGCCAAGGCCGGCCCAGCGGGACAGGTGGTCGGCCTCGCCGCCGGCGTCGCGGACCAGGGTGATCACCGCGAACGCGCCGATCGTGGTCAGCCCGTAGGTCGCCAGGTAGAACAGCGACGAGGAGAGGCCCTGGACCGACGAGGAGACCACCGCGGTCAGGATGAACCCGGCGTGCGCGATCGAGGAGTAGGCCAGCAGCCGCTTCACGTCGGTCTGGGTGATCGCGACGATCGCGCCGATCACCATGGAGAGGATCGCCACCACCCACAGGGCCGGGCGCCAGTCCCAGCTCAGCGTGCCGAACGCGACGTAGAACACCCGCAGCAGCGCGCCGAAGGCGGATACCACCACGCACGACGCCATCAGCGCGGTGATCGGGGTCGGCGCGCCCTGGTAGACGTCCGGCTTCCAGTTGTGGAACGGCACCGCGCCGATCTTGAACAGCAGGCCGAGCCCGGTCAGGGCGATGCCGCCGAACAGCAGGGTGTCCGAGCGGCCCCGCTTGACGCCTCGGCCGCGATCGAGGCCAGCGACACCGAGCCCGAGTAGCCGTACAGCAGCGCGATGCCGAACAGGAAGAAGGCGGAGGAGAACGAGCCGAGCAGGAAGTACTTCATCGCCGCCTCGTGCGACAGCAGGCGGCGGCGCCGGGCCAGCCCGCACAGCAGGTACAGCGGCAGGGACAGCGTTTCCAGCGCCACGAACATCGTCAGCAGGTCGTTGGCGGCCGGGAAGAGCAGCATGCCGCCGACCGCGAACAGCGTCAGCGGGTAGATCTCGGTGTGCACCAGGCCGGCCAGCAGGCTCTCGCGCTCCTCGGTCGAGCCGGGGACCGCCGCCGCCTGCCCGGCGAAGGTCGACACGTCATGCGAGGCGTCGGCGATCAGCAGCACCGAGACGGCGGCCAGCACCAGGATCGTGCCCTGGATGAACAGCGTCGGCCGGTCCACCCCGACCGCGCCCATCGCCGCCGAGTGCCCGGCCGAGCCCTTGGCGAAGATCGTCGCGGACGCCGCGATCACGCAGGTCCAGACGAACGCCGCCACCAGCGAGCCGAAGGTGACGAGCAGGTGGATCGCGCGGCGCAGCTCCCGGGGCACGAAGGCCTCGACGAGGACGCCGACGATGGCCGCGCCGAACACGACCAGCATCGGCGCGAGCTGGCTGTACTCAATGCTCGGGGCGGTGATCGCGCCGGGCACGGCAGCAGTGGCAGCGAGGCTCACGGCTGGGTTCCCTTCTGGGCGGCTGCCGGGTGGGCAGGCACCGGGTCGGTGGCATGCACCTGGGACATCGTTGCGTTAACGGCGGGATTGATCACGTCGAGCACCGGCTTGGGGTAGACACCCATCGCGATGATGAGGGCGACCAGCGGCACCACCGCCAGCAGCTCCCGCAGCCGCAGGTCGGGCATGGCCGAGACCGCGTCGACGGTCGGGCCGTTCATCGTCCGCTGGTACATCCACAGGATGTAGATGGCCGCCAGCACGATGCCCGCCACCGCGAACGAGCCCGCCACCTTGTACCGGGAGAACGTGCCCACCAGCACCAGGAACTCGGACACGAAGGTGGACAGGCCGGGCAGCGAGAGCCCGGCCAGCCCGGCGACCAGGAACAGCCCGGCCAGCACCGGGGCGACCTTCTGCACGCCGCCGTAGTCGGCGATGCGGTCGGAGCCGCGGCGCACGATCAGGAAGCCGGCCAGCAGCAGCAGCGCGCCGGTGGCGAAGCCGTGGTTGACCATGTACAGCGTCGCGCCCGACTCGCCCTGCGAGGTGAGCGCGAAGATGCCGAGCACGATGAAGCCGAAGTGCGAGATCGACGTGTAACCGATCAGCCGCTTCATCGAGGTCTGCCCGATCGCCACGATGGCGCCGTAGATGATCGAGATCACCGCCAGCACCAGGATCACCGGGGTGAAGTAATGGAACCCGTCGGGGAACAGCTCCAGGCAGTACCGGATGATGCCGAACGTGCCGACCTTGTCCATCACGCCGAGCATCAGCACCGCCGCGCCCGGCTGGGCCGAGGCGGCGGCGTCCGGCAGCCAGGTGTGGAACGGCCACAGCGGCGCCTTGATCGCGAACGCGATGAAGAAGCCGAGGAACAGCCACTTCTGCACGGTCGAGGACAGCGCCAGGTGCGCCAGCGAGTAGAACAGGAACGTGCCGTGGTGCCCGGTGCTGGCCGACTGCCCCGCGTAGACGTACAGCGCGATCACCGCGACCAGCATCAGCAGCCCGCCGAGCAGCGAGTAGAGCAGGAACTTGACCGCCGCGTACTGCCGCGGCCCGACGCCGAACGACCCGATCATGAAGTACATCGGGATCAGCATGGCCTCGAAGAACACGTAGAACAGGAAGACGTCGGTGGCCGCGAAGACCCCGATCATCATCGTGTCCAGCACCAGCATCAGCGCCATGTAGGTCTTGGGCGACCGCCCCCAGGAGCGGCCGCAGGCGGCTCCGGCTCTTCGCCGTTCCCGCTGACCGGGGTTTCGGCGTCGTGCCAGGAGGCCAGGATGACCACCGGCATCAGCACCGCGGTCATGCCGATGAGCACCAGCGCGATGCCGTCGACGCCGACCGCGTAGTGCACGCCGAACTGCGGGATCCAGGAGTACTGCTCGGTGAACTGGAACGTCGGGCCGGAGGTCTTGAACTGGGTCGCCATGACGATGATCCAGACCAGGTCGACCACCGAGAACAGCAGCGCGGTGACCTTGGCCAGCCGCATCGGCAGCAGGGCGACCACGATCGCGCCGAGCAGCGGGATGCCGCCCGCGACGGTCAGCCAGGGCGTCCCGCTGTTCGCGGCTGCCGCCGTAAGCACGGCCACAGGGTTCATTAGAGCCTCACCACCAGAAGGCCGGCCACCAGCAGCACGGCGCCGATGAGCATGGAAAGCGCGTAAGAGCGCACGAACCCGGTCTGCAGCCTGCGCAGCCGTCCCGACGTGCCGCCGATGGTCGCGGCGAGCCCGTTGACCAGGCCGTCGACCCCCCGGCTGTCAAAGTAGACGGACAGCCGGGTGAGCCACTGCCCCGGGCGCATCAGCACGGACTCGTTGAAGGCGTCGCCGTACAGGTCGGCCCGGGCGGCGTGGGTGAGCACCGACCCGCGCGGGGCGGTAGCGGGCACCGGCACCCGCCCGTACATCGCCCAGGAGAGCCCGACCCCGAGCACCACCAGGACGAGGGCGATGATGCCGGGCCAGGACCAGATCCCGTGCTTGTCCGGTGGCAGCCCGACCACCGGGGCCAGGAAGCCGGCGAACCGGGAGTTGACGATCAGGAACCAGCCGGCCGCGACCGAGCCGATCGCGAGCAGGATCATCGGCACCGTCATCGCCCACGGCGACTCGTGCGGGTGCGGGATGTGCCGGTCGGCCTCGGTGTAGGGCGGGTGCGCGCCGGCCCCGCCGAGCACGCCGTCCTCTTTCCAGCGGGCGCGGCCGAAGTAGGTCATCAGCATGACCCGGGACATGTAGAAGGCGGTGACGCCGGCCCCGATGATCGCGCAGGCGGCCAGGATCCAGCCCGAGGTGCCGCCCTTCTCCCAGGCGGCGTCGATGATGCCGTCCTTGGTGAAGAAACCGGAGAACGGCGGGATGCCGATGATGGCCAGGTAGCCGAGGCCGAAGGTGACGAAGGTGATCGGCAGGAACTTGCGGAGCCCGCCGAAGCGGCGCATGTTCACCTCGTCGTCCATGCCGTGCAGGACCGAGCCGGCCCCGAGGAACAGCCCGGCCTTGAAGAACCCGTGCGCCAGCAGGTGCGCGATCGCGAACACGTACCCGGCCGGGCCGAGGCCCGCCGCCAGCGTCATGTAGCCGATCTGCGACATGGTCGACCCGGCCAGGGCCTTCTTGATGTCGTCCTTGGCGCACCCGATGATCGCGCCGAACAGCAGGGTCACCGCGCCAACCACGGTGACCGCGAGCTGCGCGGTAGGCGCGAGGTTGAAGATGGGGTTGGAACGGACGATCAGGTAAACGCCAGCCGTGACCATTGTCGCCGCATGAATAAGGGCCGACACCGGGGTCGGGCCCTCCATCGCGTCGAGCAGCCAGGACTGCAGCGGCACCTGGGCCGATTTACCGCACGCGGCGAGCAGCAGCAGCAGGCCGAGGGCGGAGTCGATGCCCGAGCCGGCCGGCTTCGCGCCAGCGAACACCCCGGGGAAGTTGAACGTGCCGAACTCGGCGAACATCAGCATGATCGCCAGCGACAGCCCGACGTCACCGACCCGGTTGGCGATGAACGCCTTCTTGGCCGCGACCGCCGCCGTCGGCTTGAACTGCCAGAACCCGATCAGCAGGTAGGACGCCAGGCCGACGCCCTCCCAGCCCGCGTACAGGCCCAGGTAGTTGTCCGACAGCACCAGCAGCAGCATCGACGCGAGGAACAGGTTCAGGTAGCCGAAGAAGCGCCGCCGGGCGGGGTCGTGCGCCATGTAGGCGGTCGCGTAGATCAGAATCAGCGAGCCGACCCCGGTGATCAGCAGCACGAAGCTGATCGACAGCGGGTCGATCAGGATCCCGATGTTCGCCTGGAACCCGTTCACCGGGATCCAGGAGAACATGTGCAGGTCCTGACTGCGCCCCGCCCCGGTCTGGCCGAGCAGGGCGAAGAACGCGATCAGTCCGTAGACGAAGGAGCCCAGCGACATCAGGACCCCGAGCAGGTGTCCCCACTTGTCGGTGAACCGGCCGCCGAGCAGCAGGACCGCCGCGCCGAACACCGGGAACGCGAGCAGCAGCCACGAGGCGCGGAACACGCCGGTAGCGGCGAGCGTCGTCATCGCGAGTAATCCCCTTAGTACTTGAGCAGGCTCGCGTCGTCGACCGACGCGGACTTGCGGGCACGGTAGATGGCCATCAGGATGGCGAGCCCGACGACTACCTCGGCGGCGGCGACGACCATCACGAAGAAGGCCACCACCTGCCCGTCCAGGTTCCCGTGCATCCGGGCGAAGGTGACGAACGCCAGGTTGCAGGCGTTCAGCATGAGCTCGACGGACATGAAGATCAGGATCGCGTTGCGCCTGACCAGCACGCCGACCGCGCCGATGACGAACAGGATGACGGCCAGGAAAATGTAGTGCGCGGGACTCACTGCTCATCCCTCCCCCGGGCGCCGGATTCCAGCGCGCGCTCGGTCACGATCCGCTCCTCGGCGGCCAGGTCGGTCGCCACGTCGCCGGCCGGGTCGCGGCCGAGGTCGAGGTCGCGCCGGACGACCGCGTCGGATACCGAACGGTTGGTGGTCGTGCCGTCCGGCAGCATGGCCGGCATGTCGACCGCGTTGTGCAGCGCGTACACCCCGGGCGGCGGCTCGGGTGCGACCTGGCCGCTGGCGATCTTGCGCGCGGCGACGTCCCGCTGGGTCAGCTTGGGCGAGGTCCGCTCGCGGTGCGCGAGCACCATCGCGCCGAGCGCGGCCGTGATCAGCAGGGCGCTGGTGACTTCAAACGGGAAGACGTAGGTGGTGAAGATCAGCCTGGCCAGGCCGGTCAGGTTGTCGTTGCCCTCGGCGCTGGTAGTCGGGGCGGCGGTGCCGATGGCGGCGTGACCGATGCCGACGATCAGCAGCACCGCCAGGGCGACGGCGGCCAGCCCGGCCCACAGCCGCTGCCCCCTGATCGTCTCCTTCAGCGATTCCGCCGAGTTGACGCCGATCAGCATCACCACGAACAGGAACAGCATCAGCACCGCGCCGGTGTACACGATGACCTGGACGAAGGCCAGGAACGGCGCCCCCTGCATGGCGTACATGACCGCCAGGCAGAGCATCACCACCGCCAGCATCAGCGCGCAGTGCACGGCCTGCTTCACCAGGACCATCGCCAGCCCGGCCGATACCGACAGCACCGCCAGGATCCAGAACAGCGACTCGTCGAAGAGCGGGTCGAGGTTGGTACCGCCCGATCCCCCGTTGGCGAGGTATTGAATCACAGCTCTGCCTCCTGGCCGCCGTCGCTGGCCTGCTCGCCGCCGGTCGTGCGGGCGGCGGGCGGCACCCCTTCGCCCCGGGAGAGGTAGTAGCTCTTCTCGTCCCAGCCGGCGACCATCGGGTGCGGCGGCGCTTCCATGCCCTCGCCCAGCGGCGCCAGCAGCTGCTCCTTGGTCCAGATCAGCTTCTCGCGCTCGTCGTCCGCGATCTCGTACTCGTTGGTCATCGTGAGCGCCCGGGTCGGGCACGCCTCGATGCACAGCCCGCACAGGATGCAGCGCAGGTAGTTGATCTGGTACACGTGCCCGTAGCGCTCGCCGGGCGAGAAGCGCTCGTCCGGCGTGTTGTCCCGGCCCTCGACGTAGATCGCGTCGGCCGGGCAGGCCCACGCGCAGAGCTCGCAGCCGATGCACTTCTCCAGGCCGTCGGGCCAGCGGTTGAGCTGGTGATGGCCGTGGAAGCGGGGGGCGGTGGGCCGCTTCTCCTCCGGGTACATGACGGTGTCGACCTTCTTGAACATCTCGCGGAAGGTGACCCCGAACCCCTTAACGGAGCCGAAGTAATCAGGAATCGGCACCGGTGACCTCCTTTGTCACGCCGGTCGCGTCGCCGCGCACCGATCCGGCGGCCGTGCTCGGTTCTAGGCCGTGGTAGTGCGGCAGGTCGAGCGGCGGCACCGGGAACCTCGCCTGGACCGCCGGCCTCTCCACCTTGACCAGCTCGCCGTCCTCGTCGTAGTCCCACTCTTCTTCCTCGTCGGCCGCCGCGGGCCCGGCCGGAGCGATCCGGGCCAGGTGCTTCTGGTAGCCGTTGTCCCAGAACGTGATCAGCAGCACGAACAGGATCAGGACGACGACCGCCACCACGTAGACCACCGCGGAGTGGTTGTCACTGCGCAGCGCGCGGACGGTGGCGACCAGCAGCAGCCAGATGATGGAGAACGGGATGAGGATCTTCCAGCCCAGCGCCATGAGCTGGTCGTAGCGGGTCCGCGGCAGCGTGCCGCGCAGCCACACGTAGCAGAACAGCAGGAAGAAGACCTTGATCAGGAACCACAGCACCGGCCACCAGCCGCTGTTCACGCTCGGCCCGATGATGGTCAGCGGCCAGGGCGCGCGCCAGCCGCCAAGGAACAGGGTGGTGGCGAGCGCCGAGACCGTCGTCATGTTGATGTACTCGGCCAGGAAGAACATGGCGAACTTCATCGAGGAGTACTCGGTCATGTGCCCGGCCACGATCTCGCCCTCGCCCTCGGGCAGGTCGAACGGTATCCGGTTGGTCTCGCCGACCATCGTCACCAGGTAGATGATGAACGACGGGGCCAGCACCCAGAAGTACCAGTAGTGCGACTGGGCGTTGACGATCGCGGTGGTGGACAGCGAGCCGGCGTCGAGGAAGACCGCCACGAAGGACAGCCCCATCGCGATCTCGTAGCTGATCACCTGGGCGGTGGAGCGGAGCGCGCCGAGGATCGAGTACGGGCCGCGGGACGCCCAGCCCGCCAGCACGATGCCGTAGACGCCGATCGAGCTCATCGCCAGCACCAGCAGCACCGCCACCGGCAGGTCAGCGACCTGCAGCGGTGTCTGGTGGTGGAAGATCGACACCACCGGGCCCCACGGGATGATCGCGAAGGCGATGAAGGACGTCCCGGCCGCGATGATCGGCGCGACGAAGAACACCAGCTTGTCCACCGTGGTGGGGACGATGTCCTCTTTCAGCGGCAGCTTGAGCGCGTCGGCGACCGGCTGCAGCAGGCCGAACGGGCCGGCCCGGTTGGGGCCAGGGCGGTTCTGCATCCGGCCGATCACCCGGCGCTCGAACCAGATCATGAAGATCGTGGTCAGCAGCAGGAACGCGAACACGATGACGACCTTGAGCAGCACCATCCACCAGATGAGCTGGTTGAAGTCGGCCAGCGTGGAGTCCACCGCGAGCGGCTGGGACATTTACTCGGCCCTCCTCAGGGTCACGCTGCTACCGTGGCCGGCGCCGAGGTCCGCCCGGACCGCCGAGCCAGGGCTGTTGGTGGGCAGCCACACCACGCCGTCGGCCATGGCGGTGACCACCAGCGGCACCGTCACCGCGCCGGCCGTGGCCGCCACCGTCACCTTGTCGCCGTCAGCCAGGCCCGCCTCGGCCGCAGTGGCCGCCGACACCCGGGCCGCCGCCGTCCGCGCGGTGCCCGCCAGGTACGGCTCGCCGTCCTGCATCCGCCCGGCGTCGATGAGCTGGTGCCAGGTGGCCAGCCGCAAACCGGACCCGCTGCCGGTCACCGTCCGGCCGCCGGTCAGCGTCGCGGCCGGAGCCGACAGCACCGCGGGGGCGGCCGGGCGGGCGCCCTGCCAGGCGCCGAGCGCGGCCAGCTCGGCCCGGGCGGCGGCCGCGTCCGGCAGCCCCAGGTGCACGTCCATCTCGTCGGCCACGGCACCGAGCACGTACAGGTCGGTGCGCACCCCGGGCACGCTGAGGGCGGTGGCGAACGCGCCGCCGCGGCCCTCCCAGTTCAGGTAAGTCCCCGACTTCTCGGCCACCGCCGCCACCGGGAACACCACGTCGGCCCGGTCGGTCACCGCGCTCGCCCGCAGCTCGAGCGAGACGATGAACGGCACCCGGTCGAGCGCGCGCAGCGCGCCCGCCGGGTCGGGCAGGTCACCGGGGTCGACCCCGGCGATGACGAGCGCGGCCAGCTCGCCCGCCTCGGCCGCCTCGAGCAGGGCCGTCGCGGACCGTCCGGGCGCGGCCGGGAGCGCCGCCTTGTTCCAGGCCAGCGCCACCTCGGCCCGGGCCTTGGGGTCGCCCACCCAGCGGCCGGCCGGCAGCAGCCCGGGCAGCGCGCCCGCCTCGACGGCGCCGCGCTCACCCGCCCGCCGCGGTACCCAGGCCAGCCGGGCGCCGCTCGCGTCGGCCAGCCGCACCGCCGCCGCCAGCGCGCCCGGCACCTCGGCCAGCCGCTCGCCGACCAGGATCACCGCGCCCGGCTTGGCCAGCAGGTCGGCCGCGGCCGCGATGTCCGCGTCGCTGCCGCCGCCCGCGGCCAGCGCGGTCAGCGTGGCGGGCTCGGCCCCGGGCACCGTCGGCAGCAGCGTGCCGAACACCTTCGCCAGGCCCGGAGTGGGCAGCGCGCCGACCGAGAAGACGGCCAGCGCGTGCTTGCGGGCCGCCTTGCGCAGCCGCAGGAACACGATCGGCGACTCGTCCTCCGGCTCGAACCCGGCCAGCAGCACCACCGGCGCGGCCTCCAGGTCGGCGTAGCTGACCTCGATGCCGCGGCCGGCCACCCGGGAGGCGAGGAACTGCTCCTCCTCGGCCGAGTGCGGCCTGGCCCGCATGTCGATGTCGTTGGTGTTCAGCGCCAGCCGGGTGAACTTGGCGTAGGCGTAGGCGTCCTCCAGCGTGAGGCGGCCGCCGGTCAGCACGCCGACACCGGACGGCTCGTCGCCCGCGTCACCGCCGCCGGCCCGCGCGTCGCGGGCGGCCACCAGGCCACGGGCCGCCGCCGCGTAGGCGGCCGCCCAGGAGGCGGGCCGCAGCACGCCGTCGGCGTCCCGCACCAGCGGGGTGGTCAGCCGGTCCGACTGGGTCGCGTAGTTGAACGCCCAGCGGCCCTTGTCGCAGTTCCACTCCTCGTTGACCAGCGGCTCGTCGCCCGCCAGGCGGCGCAGCACCTTGCCCCGCCGGGTATCGGTGCGCTGGTGGCAGCCGGACGCGCAGTGCTCGCAGACGCTCGGGGTGGACACCAGGTCGAACGGGCGGGACCGGAAGCGGTAGGCCGCCCCGGTAAGCGCGCCGACCGGGCAGACCTGCACCGTGTTGCCGGAGAAGTAGGAGTTGAACGGCAGCCCGTTGGCGGTGCCGATGTACTGCCGGGGGCCGCGGTCGAGGAACTCGATGAAGTCGTCGCCCGCGATCTCCTCCGAAGTCCGCACGCAGCGGGTGCAGGAGATGCAGCGCTCCCGGTCGAGCAGTACCTCGGTCGAGATCGGCACCGGCTTGTCGAACTCGCGCTTGGGCTCGCGGAACCGGGACTCGCCCCGGCCGTTGGACATCGCCTGGTTCTGCAGCGGGCACTCGCCGCCCTTGTCGCACATCGGGCAGTCGAGCGGGTGGTTGACCAGCAGCAGCTCCATCACGCCCTGCTGCGCCTTGTCCGCTACCGCCGAGGTGAACTGGGTCTTCACCACCATGCCGTCGGTGCACACGGTGGTGCACGAGGCGAGCGGCTTGCGCTGCCCCTCGATGTCCACCAGGCACTGCCGGCAGGCGCCGATCGGGTCGAGCAGCGGGTGGTCGCAGAACCGGGGGATGGCGACGCCGATCATCTCGGCGGCCCGGATGACCAGGGTGCCCTTGGGCACGCTGACCTCGTAGCCGTCGATGGTCACGGTCACCGTGTCGGTTACCGGCTGAACAGTCATCGGGTTACACCGCCCACGCGGTCGAGGCGGCCGGGTCGAACGGGCAGCCGCCTTGCTTGCTGTGCTGGATGATCTCATCCCGGAAGTACTTGATGGCCGAGTTGATCGGCACCGGGACCGCGTCGCCGAGCGCGCAGAACGCCCGGCCCATGATGTTGCTGCCCACGTCCAGGATGGTGTCCAGGTCCTCGTCGTTGCCGGTGCCGTCCTCCAGCCGCTGGATCGCGCGCACCAGCCAGTAGGAGCCCTCGCGGCACGGGGTGCACTTGCCGCACGACTCGTGCTGGTAGAACTCGGTCCAGCGGAGCGCCGCCCGCAGCACGCAGGTGGTGTCGTCGAACAGTTGCAGCGCCCGGGTGCCGAGCATCGACCCGGCCGCGCCGACCCCCTCGAAGTCGAGCGGGACGTCCAGGTGCTCGTGGGTGAGCAGCGGGGTGGACGAGCCGCCCGGGGTCCAGAACTTGAGCGGGTGCCCCGGCCGGAGCATGCCGCCCGCCAGGTCGATCAGCTCGCGCAGGGTGATGCCGAGCGGCGCCTCGTACTGCCCCGGGTTCTTCACGTGCCCGGAGAGCGAGAAGATGCCGAACCCGTTCGACTTCTCGCTGCCGAGGTCGCCGAACCAGTCGGCCCCGTTGGCGATGATGGACGGCACGCTGGCGATCGACTCGACGTTGTTGATCACCGTCGGGCTGGCGTACAGGCCCTCGACGGCCGGGAACGGCGGCCGGTTGCGGGGCAGCCCGCGGTACCCCTCGAGCGAGGTGAGCAGCGCGGTTTCCTCGCCGCAGATGTAGGCGCCGGCCCCGGCGTGCACCACCAGGTCGAGGTCGAAGCCGGTGCCGAGGATGTCGGTGCCGAGGTAGCCCGCCTCGTAGGCCTGGGCCACCGCGTACTGCAGCCGCCGGATGACGTGCAGCACCTCGCCGCGCACGTAGATGAACGCGTGGCTGGCCCTGATGGCGAAGCAGGTGATGATGATGCCCTCGATCAGCACGTGCGGGTTGGCCATCATCAGCGGGATGTCCTTGCAGGTGCCCGGCTCGGACTCGTCCGCGTTGACCGTCAGGTAGTGCGGCTTGCCGTCGTTCTGCGGGATGAAGGACCACTTCATGCCGGTGGGGAAGCCGGCCCCGCCGCGGCCGCGCAGCACCGCGCTCTTCACGGTGGCGATCACGTCGTCCGGCTCCATCGCCAGGGCCTTCGGCAGCGCCTCGTAGCCGTGGAAGCGGCGGTAGCCCTCGATCGTGAACGAGTCCGGCTGGTCCCAGATCGCGGTCAGTACCGGGGTGAGGGGGTCGGTCATGACGACTCTGTCTCCCTGTCGGACGAAGCGCTGTCAGCAGAATCCGGGCGGTCCGTCCCTGGGGCCTTCCAGCCGCGCTCGTGCGCCAGCTTCAGGCCGACCAGGCTGGCGTGCCCGGCCGACGGGCCCTCGGCGGCCAGGCCGTCGCCGAACCCGGCCAGGATCCGGTTGGCCTGCTTCCAGGTGCACAGCCGGCTCGGTCCCCGGGTCGGCGCGGGCGGGCGGCCCGCCATCAGCTCGTCGACCAGTTGCTTGGCCGAGGCCGGGGTCTGGTTGTCGTAGAACTCCCAGTTGACCATCACCACCGGGGCGTAGTCGCAGGCCGCGTTGCACTCCAGCCGCTCGAGCGCGACGCTGCCGTCGGCCGACTTGATGTCGCCGTGGTCGTGGGTGCCGCCGAGCGCGTCGGCGTGCCCCCCCTGCTCGACTGGCACCGCGTCCGCATGGGCGGCGGCGCCGCCGATGTGCTCGGCCAGCTCGGCGTAGATCTGGTCGCCGCCCATGATCGCGCAGGTGGTGTTGATGCACACGCCAACCTGGTACTCGGCCGCGGGCTCGTGCTTGTACATGGTGTAGAAGGTGGCGACGCCGCGGACCTCGGTCTGGGTGATGCCCAGCACCTCGGCGCAGAACGCCATCCCCTCGTCGGTGACGTAGCCGTCCTCGGCCTGCACCAGGTAGAGCAGCGGCAGCAGGGCGGAGCGCGCCCGCGGGTACCGGCCGGTGATCTCCGCGGCGTCCGCCTTCAGCCGGGTCAGCGTTTCCTCACTGAACGGCATTACCGGTCAACGCCCCCAATCACCGGGTCAATGGACGCGATCGCCGGGATCACGTCCGCGAGGTTGCCGCCTTCGCACAGCACGGAGACGGCCTGCATGTGGTGGAACGAGGGATCGCGCAGGTGCGCGCGGTAGGGCCGGGTGCCGCCGTCGCTGACCACATGGCAGCCGAGCTCGCCCTTGGGCGACTCGATCGGCACGTAGGCCTGGCCCGCGGGGACCCGGAAGCCCTCGGTGACCAGCTTGAAGTGGTGGATGAGGGCCTCCATGGACTGGCCCATGATGTGCGCGATGTGCTCGGGGGACGGGCCGAGCCCGTCCGGGCCGAGCGACAGCCGGGCGGGCCAGCCGATCTTGGCGTCCTGGATGATCCACGGGTCGTTCTCGATGCCCGACCGCTCGGCCAGCCGGTCGACCACCTGCTCGACGATCTTCAGCGACTCGTCGACCTCGGCCATCCGGACCACGTAGCGGCCGTAGGTGTCGCAGGTGTCCACCGTCGGCACGTCGAAGTCGTAGGTCTCGTAGTCGAGGTAGGGCTGCGACTTGCGCAGGTCCCACGGCAGCCCGGTGGCGCGGAGCATCGGCCCGGTGACGCTGAGGGCCATGCAGCCTTCCAGGTCGAGGTAGGCGATGCCCTTGGTGCGGGCGGTGAACACCGGGTTGGCGTCGATCAGCTTGTGCAGGTCCCGGGTCCAGCCCTTCGACTTCGCCAGGAAGTCGCGGACCTGCTCGAGGCCGCCCGGCGGGATGTCCTGGGCGACTCCGCCGACCCGGATGAACGCGTGGTTCATCCGCAGGCCGGTGAACGCCTCGAAGATGTCGAGGATGTACTCCCGCATCCGCAGGCCGTGCAGGAAGATCGTGGTCGCGCCCAGCTCCATGCCGAACGGGCCGACGCCGCCCAGGTGGGAGGAGATCCGGTTCAGCTCGAGCAGCAGTACCCGGATGAGCTTGGCCCGCTCCGGCAGCTTGTCCTCGATGCCGAGCAGCCGCTCGACCGCCATGCAGTAGGCCGCCTCGTTGTGCAGCGGCATCAGGTAGTCGGCGCGGGTGATGAACGTGGACCCCTGGGTCCACGTCCGGTACTCCATGTTCTTCTCGATGCCGGTGTGCAGGTAGCCGATCGACGCGCGGGCGTCGGTGACCGTCTCGCCCTCCAGGGTGAGGACCAGCCGGAGCACCCCGTGGGTGGACGGGTGCTGCGGGCCCATGTTGACGACGATCTGCTCGTTCGAGCCGCGGTCGTCGTCGCCGGTGACCAGCTCGTCCCAGTCCCCGCCGGCCACGTTGTAGACCCGGCCCTCGGCCGCGTCGGCCTCGGCATCGGTCGCACCAGGGGTCGCGTGCGTGTCCGTGCTCACGTGTAGGACCTTCTCTCATCCGGAGGCGGCACCTTGGTGCCGCGGTACTCGACCGGGATGCCGCCAAGCGGGTAGTCCTTGCGCTGCGGGTGCCCCAGCCAGTCGTCGGGCATCTCGATCCGGGTCAGCGCCGGGTGCCCGTCGAACACGATCCCGAAGAAGTCCCAGGTCTCACGCTCGTGCCAGTTGGCCGCGGGGTAGACCGGGGTGACCGACGGGATGTGCGGGTCCGCGTCGGGCGCCCGCACCTCCAGCCGCAGCCGCCGGTTGTGGGTGATCGACAGCAGGTGGTACACCGCGCTCAGCTCCCGCCCGGTCTCCAGCGGGTAGTGCACGCCGGACACGCCGGTGAAGATCTCGAACCGCAGCGCCGGGTCGTGCAGCAGCTTGTCCGCGACCGTCAGCAGGTGCTCGCGGCGCACGTAGAAGGTCAGCTCGCCGTGATCGACCACCACCCGCTCGACCGCGGCAGAGAAACCGCTGCCGCCGTCGGCCTCGAGGGCGCTGTTGAGCGACTGGGCGACCTCGTCGAAGTAGCCGCCGTAGGGCGGCTCGGACACCAGCGGCGGTGCCCGGTGCACCTGCAGCCGGCCGTAGCCGGAGGTGTCCGGGGTGCCGGCCGCGCCGAACATGCCGGTGCGCACCACCGGCGCCTCCGCCTCGGCCGCGTCCGGCCGGGCGGGCAGTCCCGGCTCGTCCCCTCCCGGGGTCGTCGTCATAGCTCACTCCCGAGGTCGTTGACCGAGCTGACGCGGAGCGGGAGCATGCTCAGCCGTGCTTCCTCCAGCTCGGTGATCTCCGCGTCGCGGTCCGGGCCGAGCTTCATGTTGAGGATCTTGTCGTGCAGCTTGAAGATCGCGTCGAGCAGCATCTCCGGGCGCGGCGGGCAGCCGGGCAGGTAGATGTCGACCGGCACGATGTGGTCCACGCCCTGCACGATCGCATAGTTGTTGAACATGCCGCCGCTTGACGCGCAGACGCCCATCGAGATGACCCACTTGGGCTCGGGCATCTGGTCGTAGATCTGCCGGAGCACCGGGGCCATCTTCTGGCTCACCCGCCCGGCCACGATCATCAGGTCGGCCTCGCGCGGGGTCGAGCCGGTCTTCTCCATGCCGAACCGGGCCATGTCGTGCCGCGGCCCGCCGGTCTGCATCATCTCGATCGCGCAGCAGGCGAGGCCGAAGGTGGCCGGCCAGACCGAGCGGGCCCGCGCCCAGCCGGCGATCTTCTCGACCGAGGTCAGCAGGACGCCGCTCGGCAGCTTCTCTTCAATGCCCATTTGCTAGTCCCACTCCAGGCCGCCGCGCCGCCAGACGTAGGCGTACGCGACGAGCACAGTGATCACGAAGGTGACCATCTCGACCAGCCCGAACGTGCCGAGCTTGCCGAAGGTCACCGCCCAGGGGTACAGGAAGACGATCTCGATGTCGAAGACGATGAACAGCATCGCGGTCAGGTAGTACTTGACCGGGACCTTCCCGCCGCCGAGCGGCAGCGGGGTCGGCTCGATACCGCACTCGTACGCGTCCAGCTTGGCCTTGTTCCAGCGTTTGGGCCCCGCCAGGGTGCCCATCGTGACTGAGAACGCGGCGAAGCCGAAGGCAAGCACGGCCAGCACGAGGATCGGTATGTAGACCTTCACCGGGGATCCGCCCCCTTCCTGTGGTGAGTCATCCTAGGCATCAGGTCACCTGGAGCTTGGTGCGAGTCGGGTCATCGCGCTGATGATGCGGTCGCTGGCGTCGCCGTCATGCGGGTCGCTCAGGTTGGCCAGCAGCTTCAGCGCGAACTTCATCAGCTGCGGGTGGTGCATGCCCCGGTTGGTCGCGTAGCGCATCAGCTTGGGCCGGCCGATGAGCTCCACGAAAACCCGGCCCAGGGTGTAGTAGCGGCCGTAGGCGGCCTGCAGCTCGTCGCCGTAGCCGCGCAGCACCCGCTCGGTCTGCGCCCGGGTCGGCCGGGCGAGCGCCTGGGCAACCACCCGGGCCAGGATCTCGCCCGACTCCATCGCGTAGGGGATGCCCTCGCCGTTGAACGGGTTCACCATGCCGGCCGCGTCGCCCGCCAGCAGCAGGCCGCGGTGGTAGTGCGGGGTGCGGTTGAAGCCCATCGGCAGCGCCGCCCCGCGCACCGGCTCGGTGCGGTTCTCCTCGGTGTAGCCCCACTCCTCCGGCATCGACTTGAGCCAGCGCCTCAGCAGCGCCCGGTAGTCGGTCTTGCCGAACGCCTCCGAGGTATTCAGCATGCCCAGGCCGACGTTGGAGGTGCCGTCGCCCATGCCGAAGATCCAGCCGTAGCCGGGCAGCAGCCGGTCCTCGTCCCACAGGTCGAGCCACGACTCCAGGTAGTCGTCCTCATGCCGGGGCGAGGTGTAGTAAGTGCGGACCGCGACGCCCATCGGCCGGTCATCCCGCTTGCGCAGCCCCATCGCGACCGAGAGCCGGGACGAGTTACCGTCGGCCGCGACGACCACGCGGGCGCGGTACGTCCGGCGGTCACCTGGCTCCCGTTCGGCGTTATCCTCTTTTGACTTACCTTTTATCTTTTCTTGATGCTCGGCCCCGCGCTGCTCAGCCAGCGCAGCCTCGACGCCGACGATGCGGCCGTCGTCGTCCAGCACCGGGCCGGTGACGGTGGTGCCCTCGAGCAGCTTCGCGCCCGCCGCCTGGGCCCGCCGGGCGAGCTGCTCGTCCAGCGACGACCGGGGGCGCACCAGGCCGTAGCCCGGCCAGCTGCTCAGCTCGGGCCAGTCCAGCTCGAGCCGCATGCCGCCGGCGATGACCCGCAGGCCCTTGTTGCGCAGCCAGCCCGCTTCCTCGCTGACGTCCACACCCATCGCGACCAGGGACTTTACCCCGCGCGGGGTCAGCCCGTCGCCGCACACCTTGTCCCGCGGGAACCGGGACTTCTCGATCAGCAGCACGTTCAGCCCCGCCTGCGCCAGGTAATAGGCCGCGGTCGAGCCCGACGGCCCGGCACCGACGACGATGACGTCGGCGTCGTCTTCCCGCTGGCTGCGTGCGTGATCGGTCACTTGATCAGATCCTGGGTTTCTTGTGAACGGCTTCACAAAATCTTTGCCGTCAGTTTAATCCTCGACTCGCGCTTGGCGAATCGCCGACCCTACCCTAGCGGCCGCCTATTCTACTCTCGCCGCGCCGGGGATGTCACAGGTTCCTGGCGACGTGCACCGCGACGACGCCAAGGGTGAGGTCAGCCCACCGCACCGACGACCAGCCGGCCGCGCGGATCACGTCGGCCAGCTCCCGCTGCGCGGGCCAGTCGCTGATCGACTCCGCGAGGTACTCGTAGGCCACCGGGTTGCGCGCCACCCGGCGGGCGATCGCCGGGAGGACGCCGGTCAGGTAACGCCGGTAAAGCATATCGAGCGGGCCGACCGTGATCTCGCTGAACTCGCATACCACCAGCCGCCCGCCGGGCCGGGTCACCCGGCGCATCTCCGCCAGCGCGTCCCGCGTCCCGTGCACGTTGCGCAGCCCGAACGAGATCGTCACCGCGTCGAACGCCCCGTCCTTGAACGGCAGCCGCAGCGCGTCGCCCGCCGCGAACGCCACCCGGCCGCGGGTGCTGGCCTGGAACGGGTCCGACTTGACCAGCCGCGCCTGCCCGGCCTGCAGCATGCCGAGCGAGAAGTCGCACGCGACCACGTTGGCGCCCGCCGCGGCGAAACTGGCCGACGACGTCCCGGTGCCCGCCGCCAGGTCAAGCACCCGGTCACCCGGCCCGGCCTGCAGGATGCGCTGCACCCGGCGGCGCCACAGCCGGACCTGGCCCATCGACAAGACATCGTTCATCAGGTCGTAGCGCCCGGCCAGGGCGTCGAACATCGCCGCCACCTCGGCCGGCTTCTTGTCAAGATCTGCGCGCGTCATGCCGACAGCCTATGGCGGCGCCGCGCGTGGACCACCAGCAGCAACCACCGGAGCGCCGACGCGGCAACCGCAACCACCGACCACGCCGCCCGGCACCGCAGGTGCCGCCCCGGGCCCGCCCGGCGAGGGGGCAACGGGGGAGGGACTCCCCCGTACGCGGGGGGGTCCTCGGGGGGGTCGTCCCCCCGGAGATTATCTAGCCTCGGTGACCATGACGGTGCCGACCGTCGTGTTGGTGGCCTCGTCGATGAGGATGAGGCCGCCGGTCTGCCGGTTGCGCGCGTAGGCGTCGACGAACAGCGGCTGGGTGACCCGCAGCTTGATCCGGCCGATCTCGTTCAGCCCGAGCTGGGTGGCCGACTCGTCCCGGTGCAGGGTGTTCACGTCGATCCGGTACAGCAGGTCGCTGACCATGCCCTTGACCGTACGGGTGGTGTGCTTGACGACCAGCCTGCTGCGCGCGGTCAGCGGGCGCTCCGCGCTCATCCAGCAGACCATGCCCTCGATGTCCTGGGCGGCCCGGGGCCGGTTGTTCGGGCGGCAGATCATGTCACCGCGGGAGATGTCCACGTCGTCGTCGAGCAGCAGCGTCACCGACATCGGCGGGAACGCCTCCGCCACCTGCTGGCCGGCCAGCTCGATCTTGCTGATCCGGGTGCTGAACCCGGACGGCAGGTGCGTCACCTCGTCGCCCGGCTTGAGCACGCCGCCCGCCACCTGGCCGGCGTAGCCGCGGTAGTCGTGCAGCGCCGGGTCGCTGCTGGCGTGCGGCCGGATCACGTACTGAACCGGGAACCGCACGTCGATCAGGTTCCGGTCGGAGGCGATGTGCACGTGCTCCAGGTGGTGCAGCAGCGACGGGCCGTCGTACCACGGCATGTTGACCGACCGCTCGACCACGTTGTCGCCGTTCAGGGCCGAGATCGGGATGAACGTCAGGTCCTGGATCTCCAGCTTGGTCGCGAACTTCGAGAACTCGGCGCAGATACCGTCGAACACCGCCTGGTCGTAGCCCACCAGGTCCATCTTGTTGACCGCGAGCACCAGGTGCGGCACCCGCAGCAGGGTGGTGAGGAAGGCGTGCCGCCGCGACTGCTCGTTCAGCCCGTTGCGCGCGTCCACCAGGATGATGGCCAGGTCGGCGGTTGACGCGCCGGTCACCATGTTCCGCGTGTACTGGATGTGGCCCGGCGTGTCGGCGATGATGAACTTCCGCCGCGGCGTCGCGAAGTAGCGGTAGGCGACGTCGATGGTGATGCCCTGCTCGCGCTCGGCCCGCAGGCCGTCGGTCAGCAGCGCCAGGTTGGTGGCCGGCTCGCCGCGGTCGCGCGAGGTGCGCTCCACCGCGGCCAGCTGGTCCTCGAAGATCGCCTTGGAGTCGAACAGCAGCCGCCCGATCAGCGTGGACTTGCCGTCATCGACCGAGCCGGCGGTCGCGAAGCGCAAGATGTCCATGTCTAGAAGTAGCCTTCCCGCTTGCGGTCTTCCATCGCCGCCTCGCTTGTCCGGTCGTCGGCCCGGGTCGCGCCGCGCTCGGTGACCCGGGTCGCGGCGACCTCGGTGATCACCTCGGCGACGGTTTTCGCGGTGGACAGCACCGCGCCGGTGATCGTCATGTCGCCCACCGTCCGGTACCGCACGGTGGCGGTGAACGGCTCCTCGCTGGCCGTCCGCGGCAGGTAGTCGTTGACCGCCAGCAGGATGCCGTCCCGCTCGAACACCTCACGCTCGTGCGCGTAGTAGATCGACGGGATCTCCAGGTTCTCCCGCTCGATGTACGCCCACACGTCAAGCTCGGTCCAGTTGGACAGCGGGAACACCCGGATGTGCTCACCGCGCCTGATCCGCGTGTTGTACAGGTTCCACAGCTCGGGACGCTGGTTCTTCGGGTCCCACTGGCCGAACTCGTCGCGGAACGAGAACACCCGCTCCTTGGCCCGCGCCTTCTCCTCGTCCCGGCGCGCGCCGCCGAAGAGCGCGTCGAAGCGCTGCTCCTCGATCGCGTCGAGCAGGGTGACGGTCTGCAGCCGGTTCCGGCTCACCCAGCGGCCGGTCTCCTCCACCGCACGGCCCGCGTCAATGCTGTCCTGCACGCTGGCCACGATCAGCCGCACGCCCAGCTCGGCTACCCGCCGGTCACGGTAGTCGAGCACCTCGGGGAAGTTATGCCCGGTGTCCACGTGCATCACCGGGAACGGGATGTGGGCCGGCTGGAACGCCTTCGCCGCCAGCGCCAGCATCACGATCGAGTCCTTGCCGCCGGAGAACAAGAGAGCCGGCCGTTCAAATTCGGCCGCTACCTCGCGCATCACGTGAATCGACTCGGCCTCGAGCACGTCGAGCTGGGACAGCAGGTAATCAGATCGCATCGGTCGCTTCCCTGATCGCGTTGAGCAGCAGCCCGGCAATTGCCGGCCGGCATACCAGGATATCCGGCAGCAGCGGGTCGTCGGCGTTGTAGCTGACCTCGCTGCCGTCGATGCGGCTCACGTGGAAGCCGCGGCTGCGCGCCACCGCCACCGGGGCCGCGGTGTCCCACTCGTAGAAACCGCCCGAGTGAAGGTAGGCGTCGTTCTCTCCCTCGATCACAGTGGCGACCTTGGCGCCCACGCTGCCGCACGGCACCAGCTCCGCCTGGACGCGCTTCGCCACGTCCTTCACCAGGTCGCTGGCCCGGCTGCGGCTGACCACCAGGCGCAGCGGGCGGTGCGGCGGCGCCTGTGCCACCGCTTGTGATTCAGCCGCCGCGCGATGGCGCCTGGTCGACAGCACCTTCCCCTGCGCGGGCAGCGCCACCGCGCCCGCGACCAGGCCGCCCGCGCCTGGCGGCCCGTCCCAGGCCCACAGCGCCACGTGCACCGCCCAGTCGGCCCGCGGCGCACCGGGCTCGCCGAACTCGCGGGTGCCGTCCAGCGGGTCAACGATCCACACCCGGCCGGCGGTCAGCCGGGCCTTGTCGTCAAGGCCCTCCTCGGACAGCACGGCATCACCCGGCCGCTCCCGCGCCAGCTCTGCCATCAGGAACTCGTGCGACCGCCGGTCCCCCGCGTTCCGCAGCGCCTCCTGGTCGCGGGCGAACTCGTCGCCGGCTCGCAGGTCGAGCAGCAGCTGCCCGGCGCGCTCGGCGAGGCTGGCGGCCAGGGCGTGGTCGTCGGGCGACGGCACATGCTCTCCTTGTCGGTGCGCGGGACGGCCACTCAAGGCTACTGGCCCGCGACCGGGTGGAACTGGTTCTGCGCCTCGGCCAGCCCGGCGCCGATCAGCGCGGTCGCCGCGTCGGCGGCGGTGTCCAGCGCGAACGGCAGCTCCTTGCGCTCGGCCGGGCTGAAGTCCTTGAGCACGAAGTCGGCCGGGTCCATCCGGCCCGGCGGGCGGCCGATGCCGAACCGCACCCGGTAGTAGTCGCGGGTGCCGAGCGAGGCGGTAACCGAGCGCAGCCCGTTATGCCCGTTGTCGCCCCCGCCGAGCTTGAGTCGCACCGCGTCGAAGGGGACGTCGAGCTCGTCGTGGATCACCACGATCCGCGCGGCGGTGACCTTGTAGAACCCCGCCAGGGCGGCCACCGGCCCGCCGGACAGGTTCATGTACGAGTGCGGCCGGGCCAGGGTAACCGGCTGCCCGTCCAGCCGGCCCTCGGCCACGTCGTTACGGGTGCGGTGCGCCTTGAAGCGGGCGCCGATCCGCTCGCCGAGCTGGGCAAGCACCATCGCCCCGGCGTTGTGGCGGGTTCCCGCGTACTGCGGGCCCGGGTTGCCGAGGCCCACGATGATCCAGCGCTCGTCTGACATGCGGCGGGCTCCCGGCGTGCCAACGGGGCGCGACGGCCAGCGCCGCGCCCCGCCGGACCGCGGGTCTTACTCGGACGCTTCCTCGGCGGCCGGGACGGCGGCCGGGGCGGGCGGCTCGGCGCCCGCTTCCTCGGCGGCCGGAGCGGTGTCGCCCAGGTCGGCTTCCATCTGCTCGGTGGTCTTCTCCGCGAGCACGTGCAGGACCAGGGCCTCGGGGTCGGTGATCAGGGTGGTACCCGACGGCAGGGCGATGTCCTTGGCGTGCACGGCGGTGCCGATCTCCATGCCCTCGACGTCGACGTCCACGCCGTCGGGCAGGTGGGTCGCCTCGGCCTCGACCGAGAGCTGCACGAGCTGCTGGTCGAGAAGTCCGCCGGAGAACACCTCGCCGCTGATCCGGATCGGGATTTCCACCGTGACCTTCTCGCCGCGCCGGACCTCGATCAGGTCAACGTGCTCAAGCTCGCCCTTGATGGGGTGGCGCTGCACGGCCTTCGGCAGCACGAGCGCCGACTTGCCCACGCCCTCGATCCTGATCAGCACGTTCGGCGTCTTCAGCGCGATCATCAGCTCATGGCCCGGCAGGGTGAAGTGCCGGTTCTCCGCCCCCTGGCCGTACATCACGGCGGGCACGCGACCTGCGCGGCGGGTACGGCGGGACGCCCCCTTGCCGAACTCGGTACGCGGCTCGGCTTCGATACGGACCTCAGGCACGGTCAGTCACTCCTCGTCGGGTATTCATTGCGCCAGCGAAGTCTAGCCGGCAAACACGATGCGCGCGGATGAGAGCGCCCCGGGACCGCCCGCGGCCCCCGCCCCCGCTGGCCGCGCGGCCGCGCACTGCCATCAGGGTACCGGGTAATCCCGGTGACGTATTTCTATTCACGCTGAGCCATTGACCGTACGCTCCCGTGATTTAGTGTTTTCGCGCGTGCGAACGCGATCGCTCGCGTCCGCACGCACGTCCCCGCGGAATCAGCTGAAATTAAGGTTCAGCTGGCCCAGGCCTGCTACTCGGGCACGACCGAGGTCTCGGGGGCAACGGACGTCTCCGGGGCAACAGAAGTCTCCGGGGCAACGCTCGTTTCCGGAGCGACCGAGGTCTCCGGGGCAACGCTCGTTTCCGGAGCCACCGAGGTCTCCGGGGCAACGCTGGTCTCCGGAGCGACTGAGGTCTCCGGGGCAACGCTCGTCTCCGGGGCCACACTTGTCTCAGGAGCGACCGATGTCTCTGGTGTAAATTCGCTCATTTGATTTCCCGTCCTTTCTTAACCCGGCCGTACCGGGCTCCCCTCATCCCCTTGCAAAAGGGAATGGTCGCGTGCTCGCGCATTTGGGATTTTAGTGACGCGAGCGGCGCCGGTCCGGCTAATGCCGTGATATGGCACCGGAGGCCATCAAGCCGCGGGCGGGCTGACCTGATCAGCCGACCGGGAGCGCAGCCAGCAACGCGGACGTCGCGGCCACCTGCTCCTGGTTGCCGACCTGCTCGAAGATGCGCAGCGCCTCGGTCAGTGACGCCCGCGCGGCAGCGCCCTCACCGGTCTCCGCCTGCGCTTCGCCCAGGTGCCTGAGCGCCCACGCTCCGCCGTCGAGGTCACCCGCCGCCTGGTGCTCGGCCAGCGCCTCGACGAGTCGCGCGATCGCCTCGTCAAGACGCCCCTGCTGCAGGTGGACGCGCCCGAGGTTGTGCAGCATGTGCCCTCCCCAGTGGCCGCCGATCGCCCGGACGATGTCCAGTGCCTGCTGGTAGCACTCGGCGGCGGCATCGAGGTCGCCAAGCTCCGAGTACACCTCGCCGAGGTTGTTGAGCGCCACGCTGCGCAGCGAGACCGCGCCCATCGGCTCGAGCAGGCCGATCGCCCGGCGCAAGTAGGGCAGCGCGTCCGCGGCCGCCCGGCGCACCCGTAGGTGGCCCTCGCCGATCGAGATCGCGGTCTGCGCCTCGCCGCGGGTGTCGCCGGACTCCTGCCTGATCGACAGCGCCCGCTCAAGGTGCCCGAACGCCTCCCGGTCACCCAGGCTGACCTGCGCGAAGCCTAGCTGGTTGAGCGCCCAGGCCTCGATCGCGAGGTCGCCCGCGCTCGCCGCGCTGCTGACCGCGACCCGGTGCGTGGTCACGCAGTCAGCCCAGTTGCCCCGTCGGTTGAACAGCGGGAAAACGGTCGGCGGGAGGCGGCTGGCGACCTCGTGCAGGCCAGCCTCGGCTGCCTGCCTGGTCGCCGCGACGATGTTCGCGCGCTCGTCGTCGTACCAGCCGAGGGCGGCGTCGGTGGCGGCGAACGCCAGCGGCGGCGGCGCGGGAGTAGCCGGCTTACGGGGTACCTGGTAACGCGTCGGCGACACCGTGTCGGCGGCCGCCTGGGCGGTATCCAGGTACCAGTACAGCAGCCGCCGCACCGAAGCGTCCCTGGCCGCGTCGGTCTCTTCCGCCTTCGCCCGCTCGATCGCGTAGACCCGCAGCAGGTCGTGGAAGCGGTAGCGGTCAGGCGCGGGCGACTCCAGCAGGTTGACGTCAACCAGCGTCTCCAGTGCGTCGGCGATGTCGTCTTCCGGGACCCCGGCTAGCGCAGCCGCCGCCGCCCGGCTGATCCGCGCGCCCTGCCACAAGCCGAGCAGCCGGAACGCCTGCGCCGGGGCGACCTGACCGGAAGCGGTCCGCCCGGCCGACGGCTGCAGGCTGTCGTAGCTGACCTGGAAGCTGGCCCGCACCGCCAGGTCCCCGGTGGTGAGCTCGTCCAACCTGCGGTGCTGGTCCCGCAGCCGGCCCGCGAGGGTGGCGACCGGCCACTGCCGGCGCTTGGCCAGCCGGGCTGCGCAGATCCTGATCGCCAGCGGCAGCCCGGCGCAGGCGACGAGCACCTCGGCGGTGGCGTCCGGCTCGGCCGCCGCCCGCTCCTCGCCCACGATACGGGAGAACAGTGCCAGCGCCTCGGTGTCCTCGAGCACGTCCAGGTCGACGAACCGCATGGCGGCCAGGTCAGCGGAGCGGTTGCGGGTGGTGACCAGCACCGCGCAGGACGAGCTGCCTGGCAGCAGCGGCCGCACCTGGGCCGCGTCCTTGGCGTTGTCGAGCAGGATGAGCACCCGGCGGCCGGTGAGGGCCGAGCGGTACAGGGCCGCCCGCTCGTCGTCCCGGACCGGGATCTTGTCGCCTTCAAGGCCGAGCTCGCGCAGGAACCGGGCCAGCACCTCACCCGGTGCGGCGGCCTGCGGGCTGGCGCCGAGCAGGTCCACGTAGAGCTGGCCGTCCGGGAACTGCGCGGCAACCTGGTGGGCGGCATGCACCGCGAGCGTGGTCTTGCCCAGGCCGCCGGCCCCGTTCACGACCGCGATCCGGACCGCGCCCGGGCTAGTCTCGGAATTGGCCGCCACCAGCAGGCCGCACAGGTACTCAACGTGCGCGGTGCGGCCGGTGAAGTCCCCGATGTCGGCCGGCAGCTGGGCCGGGCGAAGCATGCTGGGCGAAAACCCGGCCGCCTGCTGCCCGGCCTGGCCGGCGCCAGGGCCGGCCGAGAGCGACTCGGGCGTGCCCGGCAGCGCGGCCTCGGCGAAGGTGCCGATCGCGATGCTGCCGGCCGCCTCGGCCTCCGGCTTGTCGGCGTCGGCCACGGCGGCCGGCGCCGCCTCGGTGGCGGCCGCCGGGTCCCGCGGGCTGTCCGGCCCGGCGGCCGCCGGGACCGGGGCCGCCCGGGGCCGCCGCGGCCGCCCGGCCGGCCGGGCGGGAGCGGCGTCCGAGGCCAGCAGCTCCGCGTACAGCGCCTGCAGCTCGGACCCGGGGTCCACGCCGAGCTCGTCGGAGATTACCTGGCGCGCCTGGGCGTACACGTCCAGCGCCTCGGCCCGGCGGCCGGCCTCGTCCAGGGCCCGGATCAGCAGCGCCCACAGCCGCTCGCGGAGCTGGTGCCCGGCCACCAGGCCGCGCAGCTCGGGTATCACCTGGTCGGCCCGGCCGGACTCCAGGTCGGCCTCGACCCGGTGCTCGATGGTGGTCAGCCACAGCTCGGCGGTCTGGTCAGCCTGCCTGGTGACCAGCGGCGTCGGCGGCACGTCGGCCAGCAGCGGTCCCCGCCACAGGCTGAGCGCCTGGCCGAGCAGGTCGGCCGCCCGCCGCGGGTCGGCCGCGAGCGCGGCCCGGCCAGCCGCCGCCAGCGACTCGAACTGGTCGATGTCGACGTCGCCCGGGTCAAGCCGGAGCAGGTAGCCGGGCGCCCGGTAGACCAGCATCTGGCCGCCGGTGTCGCCGATGACCTTCTTCAGCCGGTGCACGTAGATGCTGACCAGGTTGTTGGCGGTCCCCGGAGGGCTGTCGCCCCACAGCTCGTCGATCAGCGTGTCGGTCGGGACGAGCTGGCCGCGCCGCAGCAGCAGGGCGGCCAGCAGCGAGCGCCACTTGCCGGCCCCGATCGGCGCCCAGCCGTCCGGCGACAGCACTTCGAGCGGTCCCAGGATGCGGAAACGCATCAGGCCCGCCCGTCCGAACGCACGCGTTACCCCGCTCTCGGCAAACAACAAGTCCCGCTGCCGACTACTCAATCACGGCTCAAGTACACGGTAAATCGGAGGCGGCATGATGTGCGGTACTTGCGTCTTGTTTAGCGCAGAGTATAGCCGTCTATGTGTTTCCGTTACGGGCCGGACGGCAACATCGGGGCCTCCGGCCACGCAAGCCGCCGACGGCAGGCGGACGCCGCGATTCGGCTCAATCCGGGCTTAATCGCCGGCTGGCATGCTCTGCTCAGCGCCGGAACGCAGCGGGGGCCGCGGGGGCCGTGAAAACGGTCCCCGCGACGCAATTCAGGCCAGCCGAGCTGACGAACGGGACCCAGGGGTGGCCGGTCCCGGACGTCACAGAAGCCCCGTCCCGCCAATCCGGGGAATGGCGGGGCGGGGCCCTGTTTCCCCGCTCCTCAGCTCTGGCCGTCGAACAGGCTGGTGACCGATCCGTCGTTGAATACCTCGTTAATCGCCCGGGCGATCAACGGCGCGATGGACAGCACGGTCAGCTTGTCGAATTGCTTTTCCTGCGGCACCGGCAGGGTGTTAGTGATCACGATCTCGCTGATCCGCGAGTTCTTCAGCGTGTCGACGGCCGGCCCGGACAGCACGCCGTGGGTGGCCGCGACGATCACCCGCTCGGCCCCCTGCTCGAACAGCGCGTCCGCCGCCTTCACGATCGTCCCGCCGGTGTCGATCATGTCGTCGACCAGGATGCAGGTGCGCCCCTTGACGTGCCCGACGACCTCGTTCACCTTGACCTGGTTGGGCACATCGGGGTCGCGCCGCTTGTGGATGATGGCGAGCGGGGTGCCCAGCCGGTTAGTCCACATCTCGCACACCCGGACCCGGCCCGCGTCCGGCGCCACCACCGTCACGTTGCGCACGTTGAGCTTGCCCTCCAGGTACCCGGCCAGGATCGGCAGCGCGAACAGGTGGTCGACCGGCCCGTCGAAGAAGCCCTGGATCTGCGCGGTGTGCAGGTCGACCGACATCAGCCGGTCAGCCCCCGCGGTCGCGAACAGGTCAGCGATGAGCCGCGCGGTGATCGGCTCGCGGCCCCGGCTCTTCTTGTCCTGCCTGGCGTAGCCGAAGAACGGCATGACCACGGTGATCCGCTTGGCCGACGCCCGCTTGAGCGCGTCGACCATGATGAGCTGCTCCATGATCCACCGGTTGACCGGCGAGGTATGGCTCTGCAGCACGAACGCGTCGCAGCCGCGGACCGACTCAAGGAACCTGACCATGATCTCGCCGTTGGCGAAGTCGTACAGCCGGGACGGGGCCGGCTCGATCCCCATGCAGTCGGCCACCTCGGCGGTGAGCTCGGGGAACGCCCGCCCGCCGAGCAACACCATCTTCTTCTGGCTGGGCGCCGTCATGCCGCTCACCGCGTACTGGTCTCCCTCAGGCCTTACCGGCCGTGTGACTTACTGAGATTTTCCCGAACGGGAGCGCTGCGCTGCCTCCGCCGACCGCGTCTGCTCCCGGTTGCGGAGCACCCACCCGTCCGAGTTGTGCTGACGCCCTCGCGCTACCCCGAGATCGCCAGCCGGCACATCTTCGCCGATGGCCGACCCGGCCGCGGTATAGGCCCCGTCGCCGATGTTAACCGGTGCCACGAGCACCGTGTTGCTGCCCACGAAGGCATTCTGGCCGACCTCGGTGTGGTTCTTGTGCACGCCGTCGTAGTTGGCGAAGATCGTGCCCGCGCCGATATTCGCCCCGGCGCCGATGGTGGCGTCGCCCACGTAGGTCAGGTGCGGCACCTTGGCCCCGCTGCCCACGCTCGACTTCTTGATCTCCACGTAGGCGCCGATGTGGGCGTCGGCGGCGATGCTGGTCTCCGGCCGGAGGTAGGCGAACGGGCCGACGGTGGCCCGCGGGCCGACCTCGGCCTGGCGGCTGACCACGTGCAGCAGCACCGCCTCCTCGCCCACGGTGGTGTCGGCGAGCAGGCAGCCGGGCCCGATCCTGGCCCCCTGACCGATCTCGGTGGCGCCCTCAAGCTGCGTCTGCGGGCCGATCTCGGCGTCCTGGCCGATCGTGACGGTGACGTCGACCCAGCTCGACCCGGGGTCAACGAAGGTGACGCCCGCCCGCATCCACTCCCGCAGCAGCCGGTCGTTGAGCGCCCGGCGCACCTGCGCCAGCTGCACCCGGTCATTGACCCCGGCGACCTCGCCCGCGTCGGCGGCGAGCATCGTCCCCACCGGGTGCCCGTCGCGGCGCAGGATGTCCACCACGTCGGTCAGGTACTCCTGCTGCTGGTCGTTGTCGGTCGTCACCCGCTTGATCGCGTCGGCCAGCAGCGCGCCGTCGAAGGCGTAGCAGCCGGAGTTGTACTCGTCGATGGCGCGCTCGTCCGTCGTCGCGTCGCGTTCCTCCACGATGCGCAGGAACGCCCCGGACTGGTCGCGGACGATCCGCCCGTAGCCGGCCGCGTCACCGCGCGCGCTCAGCACGGTGACCGCGTTCCCGCATTCGCGGTGCTGGTCGACCAGCTGCCGCAGCGTCGCGCCGCGCAGCAGCGGCATGTCCGCGTAGCTGACCACCACCGTGCCGGGCATCGCACCGACCGACTCGACCACCATCCGCACCGCGTGGCCAGTGCCGAGCTGCTGATCCTGGACGACGATCGCCGCCTGCGGGGCGGCCGCCAGTGCGGCCGCGCCAACCTGCTCCCTGGCGTGACCGACCACGACCACCAGCCGCTGCGGGCTCAGCTCGTCCGCCGCCGCCAGCGCGTGGCCGAGCAGCGTCCGCCCGGCCAGCGGGTGCAGCACCTTCGGGGTGCGGGACTTCATCCGGCTGCCCTCGCCGGCGGCCAGGATCACCACCGCGGCCGGGGACGTATCACTCACGGGTAAACGCATCTCCTCGGTTATCGCGCCGAACACCGATGTGGCCACGGTCCCGGGGCAACGCCCTCCGGCCGGGACCTTCGTACCCCGAAGCCCGCCTTTACGCGCGGACGCGGAACGACAGGCACTTGTTACCCGCCTATTACCGGCAGGATACCTGCCGACGTCGGCCGGGGCACGGGGCTGGTCAGAGGCACCGGGCGGGAAGACCGCGAGGCGGCGCCCGCAGGACCCGCATCCGGTACCGCGCATGCGCCGCGCCGGACGTGCCATGGGGCGGGACGCCACCCGCTGGCTGGAAATCTTAGCCCGATACGCCCGGTTTGCCGGCCGGGCGCGACGTGTCTTCCGCCACGTCAGGTACCACCAGCTCGCTCGGCCCGAACCCGCCCTCGCCCGCCGTCGCGGCCAGCTCGGAGCCGAGCGACTCGGACGCCCCCGCCCGGGGCCGGCGGCCGGTCAGCGCCGAGGCGACCGCGGCGACGACGCAGCAGGCGACGGCGAACCCGAAGGCGATGCCGATGCCGCTGTGGAACGGGGCGGTGATCAGGTTGGGGAAGAACTGGCGACCGGTCACGAAGGCGGAATGGGCCGGGCTCAGTCGCGCCAGGGCCGGCCCGAGCAGCTGCTGCATCGGGTTGAAGCCGAGGAAGGCCGCGAACAGCACCCCGATCGGCGGCAGGTGCGAGATCGTCGCCGCCGACGCCGACGGCACCCCCTGCGCGGTCAGCCCGGAGAAAAGGCTGTGCGGCAGCGAGCCGGCCAGGCCGGTCACCATCAGCGAGAAGAAGACGCCGATGGACAGCACCCCGGCCGAGTTCTGGAAGGTGGCGATCATCCCGCCCGCCGCCCCGCGGGCGTCAGCCGGCACCGCGTTCATCATCGAGGCCCGGTTGGGCGAGGCGAACAGGCCTGAGCCGAAGCCGTTGACCGCGATGAGGATCGCGAACAGCCAGTACGGGAAGTTCACCGGGATGAAGGCGAGGGCGAGGAAGGTGACCGCCGCCAGCAGCGACCCGCCGATGGTGAACGCCTTGGACCCCATCCGGTCGGACAGGATGCCGGACAGCGGGGCCGACAGCAGGAAGCCGACGGTGATCGGGACCAGGTAGATGCCCGCCCACAGCGGGGTCTGGCTGTAGCTGTACCCGTGCAGCGGCAGCCAGATGCCCTGCAGCCAGATGATGAGCATGAACTGCATGCCGCCGCGGCTCATAGCGAGCGCCAGGTTCGCGATGTTTCCCCAGGTGAACGCCCGGATCTTGAACAGCGAGATGCGGAAAAGGGGCTCCGCCACGTGCTTCTCGACGAACACGAAGGCGACCAGCAGCGCCGCGCCGCCGATCAGCCCGGCCAGCACCAGGGGGTTGGTCCAGCCCATCGCGCTGGTCCCGTACGGCTGCAGGCCGTAGGTGATGGCGACCAGGATGGCGACCAGGCCGACGCCGAACAGGATGTTGCCCCACCAGTCCATCTTCGCGCGCCTGCGCTCCCCCACGTCGCGCAGCATGAAGTAGGCCCAGACGGTGCCGAACAGCGCCGATCGGGGCGGAGATCAGGAAGACCAGGTGCCAGTTGGCCGGGCCGAGCACGCCGCCGAGGATGAGGCCGACGAACGAGCCGGCGATGACCGCGATCGAGTTCAGGCCGAGCGCGGTGCCGCGCTGGTTAGCCGGGAACGCGTCGGTGAGGATGGCGGTGGAGTTCGCGAACAGGAACGAGCCGCCGATGCCCTGCACGACCCGCCAGAGGATCAGCCACAGGGCCGCGGCCGAGCCGTGCATCCAGGTCACGGTGAGGAAGATCGACGCGACCGAGAAGATCGCGAAGCCCATGTTCCACATCCGCACCCGGCCGTACATGTCCCCCAGCCGGCCGAACGACACCACAAGCACCGCGGTGACGACCATGAACCCCATGAACATCCACAGCAGGTAGCTGGTGTTACCGGGGCCGAGCGGGTCGAGGCCGATGCCGTGGAAGATGTCCGGCAGCGAGATCAGCACGATCGACGAGTTGATCGTCACCATCAGCACGCCGAGGGTGGTGTTCGACAACGCGATCCACTTGTAATGCGGCCCGAGCGGGCGAGCAGACCGCCCGGGAACGCTCGCGGAAGTACCCGTCATGGACGGAAATGCCCCCCACCTGGTCAGAAAGGCTTACGGAAGGTTGCCGGCAAGATCGTTAAGTTGCTTAACCCAAACCAAAGATAACTCACCGGAGCCCGCCTCCACATAGCGCCGAGGCCGAAATCACGCTCCCGCCGGGTGTCTTATCCGAAAATGTCAGACTGTTTATGTAGCATTAGAACATGGTGACTAGATCAGCAGACCCCGCATTCCGCGAGCAGGCAATCGCCCTGCGCCGCGCGGGCAAGTCCGTCCGGCAGATCAAGGACGCGCTCGGCCCGGTCGGTAGCCGCACGCTCAGCGCGGCCCTCAGAGGGCACCCCGCCCGCCGAATGGACGCGCCGCCCGAACGCCAAGGACGAGCTGCGCGAGCGGGCCCGCCAGCTGCGCCTGGCGGGGGCTTCCTACAACGAGATCCGGGCCGAGCTAGGCGTCTCCAAGAGCTCGGTCTCGCTCTGGGTGCGCGACCTGCCGGTTCCCGAGCGGGCTCAGTACGTCCTCAACGAACGGCGGCAGTCTGGGCTTCGCCGGTATCACGAGTCCCGGGCGGCACAGCGTTCCGCCGAGACCGCCGCGGCAACGGCCGAGATCGGCGAGCTGAGCAATCGGGAGCTGCTCATCGCCGGCGCGGTCGCTTACTGGTGCGAGGGCTCCAAGAGCAAGCCCTACCGCCACTGCCACCGGGTGATCTTCATGAACAGCGATCCCGGGCTGATCAGGTTCTTCCAGCGGTTCCTGGCTGCGGCCGGGGTCGGCCGGGAGGATCTGATCTCTCAGTCTCAGCATCCACGAAAGCGCGGACGTCGCGGCCGCCCAGCGAATTCTGGACCGAGGTCACCGGCGTGCACCCGAGCCAGTTCAGGGCCGCGAACCTGAAGCGCCACAACCCGAAAACGGTGCGGAAGAACGTGGAGGAGGACTACCACGGCTGCCTGCGGGTAGCGGTCCGTAACAGCGCGGAGCTGTACCGGAAAATCGAGGGCTGGGCCGCGGCCGCCATGACCAGGGAATGACCCGAACCTAATTAGGCTCCCGGGGAAGGATTCGAACCTCCGTAAAGTGAGCCAAAGTCACTTGTCCTACCACTAGACGACCCGGGATCGCCAACTTAACTGTACCGGGAACCGAGCCGACCGCGCTCCTGTCGAGCGTCGCCCGGAAGCATGACCTGAGCCAGCCTGGGTAGCCGCTCTACACGCCGCCTTCACCTGGGAATATTGAAGAATTCACCTGGGAACCTTGCGCAACCTACGGTTTCGTAGGCTACGGTTACGTAAGCGTATAAGGCAACCGCCTGCGGGCGCCTCAGCTCAGGGGAGAACATGCCAAGGACAACAGACGCACTCCAGGAAGCCAGCGTGCTCGCCCCCGGCGAGGACACCGCGCTCTCGCTCGACCCGGGCGCGGCGCCGCTGCTGCGCAAGTCGCTCCCGGAGATCGACGAGGAACCGATGTCCCGGGCGCAGCAGCTGCTGGTCGGCATCTTCGTCTTCGTCCCGATGCTGGCGCTGCTGGCGGCGATCCCGTTCGCCTGGGGCTGGGGGCTGAACTGGCACGACCTCGTGATCGGGGCCGTCTTCTACTGGGTATCCGGCCTCGGCATCACCGTCGGCTACCACCGGTACTTCACGCACAGCTCGTTCAAGGCCAAGACCGGGCTGCGGGTGGCGCTGGCGGTCGCGGGCAGCCTCGCGCTCGAGGGGCCGGTCGTCACCTGGGTGGCCGACCACCGGCGGCACCACAAGTACAGCGACAAGGAAGGCGACCCGCACTCGCCCTGGAAGTACGGCGACGACGCCAAGGCCCTGGCCAAGGGGCTGCTGTGGGCGCACGTGACCTGGCTGTTCGACCCCAACCAGACCTCGCAGGAGAAGTTCGCGCCCGACCTGCTGGCCGACCGGAAGATCCACACCGTGAACCGGCTGTTCCCCGCCATCGTCGCGTTCACGCTGCTCGCGCCCGCGGTGATCGGCGGCTTCTGGACCACCGGGGCCGGCGTCTGGTCCTGGCACGCCGCCATCGAGGCCTTCTTCTGGGCCAGCCTGGTCCGGGTCACCCTGCTGCACCACGTCACCTGGTCGACCAACTCGATCTGCCACACCTGGGGCAACACCGACTGGCAGTCCCGCGACCGCTCGGTCAACGTCGCCTGGCTGGCCATCGCGTCGTTCGGCGAGTCCTGGCACAACCTGCACCACGCCGACCCGACCTGCGCCCGGCACGGCGCCCTCAAGGGCCAGATCGACCAGTCCGCCCGGGTGATCCAGTGGTTCGAGAAGCTCGGCTGGGCCTCCAACGTGCGCTGGCCGGACGAGGCACGGCTGAACGCCAAGCGGGCCGGCGACCAGACGCGCAGCCTCAGCGGGATCACCAAGCGTAACGAACAGGCGAACAACACGGTAAACGAAGCAGACAAGGCGGCGGCGTAACCGCGATGATGCTCTGGTGACCGACCAGTCCCCCAAAGCCAGCCGAAGGCGCATGACCGGCCAGCAGCGGCGGCAGCAACTGCTCGACATCGGGCGGCGGCTGTTCGCCGAGCGGGGATTCGAGGGCACCTCCATCGAGGAGATCGCCGCCCAGGCAGGCGTGTCCAAGCCGGTCGTGTACGAGCACTTCGGCGGCAAGGAAGGCCTGTACGCGGTGGTGGTGGACCGTGAGGTGGAGCGGCTCACCGCGGCGGCGATGGTGCTGCTTGAGCGGCCGTACACCAAGCCCAAGTTCGAGGCGGCGGCGGTCTCGCTGCTGCGCTACATCGAGGAGAACGCCGACGGTTTCCGTATCCTGGTGCGCGACTCGAGCCCGGGATCAGGCAACGGCACCTACGGCACCCTGCTGGCCGACATCGCCGGCCAGGTGGACAACATCATGGCCGACTTCCTCACCTCGCGGGGCCGGGACCCGGGCCTGGCCCCGATGTACTCGCAGATGATGGTGGGCATGGTCGCGTTCACCGGGCAGTGGTGGCTGGACGCGCGCAAGCCCAGGCTGGAAGTGGTCGCCGCCAACCTCATCGACCTCGCCTGGAATGGCCTGGCCGAGCTGGACCCGCTGACCTAGCCAGGCAGGCGCGCCTAGCCGGGCAGGCGCGGCCGGGCCGGGCGGTTACCAGGCGGGCGATGCCTTGGGCGCGATGGTGACCGTCTTCTCGTCCGGGCGGGCGGTCGGCAGGCCCGCTGCCTGCCAGGCCCGGTAGCCGCCGTCGACGTCGGTCGCCTGGGCCAGCCCGAGGTCCTGCAGGGCGGCGGCGGCCAGGCTGGAGGTGTAGCCCTCCTCGCAGAACACGATCGTCCGCAGGTCGTAGCGGTCCGCCCAGGGCAGCCGGGCGCCGCTGGCCGGGTCGAGCCGCCACTCCAGGTGGTTCCGCTCGATCACCACCGAGCCGGGGATCTCGCCGTCGGCGGCCCGCTGCCCGGCCGGCCTGATGTCGATGAGCACCGCGCCCGCCTGCGCCGCGGCGAACGCCTCGGCCGGGCTGAGCCGGGACAGCCGGGCCCGGGCGGCCGCCAGCAGCTGGTCGACCGAGCGCGCGCCGGCCGGCGCGCCCGCCGCGGGGGGTACGGGGGTCGTCCCCCGGGCTGGCGTCCGCAGGGGGTACGGGGGGTCGTCCCCCGGGCTGGCGGCGCTCACCAGTCACCGGTCCCTTCCGTGGCGACCGCCACCAGGCCCCCCGGGGTGAGGTCGTACCTGGTCATCGCGGACAGCGGCGGCGAGTAGGCGTGCACGCTGACCGCCACCGAGCCGGCCTCGGAGTTGCGCACGTCGTGCACGTGGTGCGGGCCGAAGGAGCGCACCGACCCGGCGGTGACCGGCGCCGGGCCGACGGCAGTGCTGCCGTCCGGGCCAGCGCTCACCCGGTACTCGTCAAGCTGGCCCCAGACCACGCCGAACGCCCCGTTGGCGCCGCCGTGATCGTGGAACCCGGTGCACTGGCCGGGCAGCCAGCTGATCAGCCACAGCTCGTACGAGTCACCCATGTGGATCTGCTCGTACCAGCGTCCCTCGGGATCGAGTCGGACCCGGGCCACCCACTCGGCCGGGGAAGAGGTGAGCCGCCGCACTTCGGCGGCGAGCTCCCGCGGCGTAAGAAGCCGCTGCTCAGAAGTGGTGATCGTGTGGTCCACGGGAAGATCATGCCATGCTTTTCCTAGTAACTCAATTGGAATAGTCTGTTTAACTGCTGAGAACCAGTGCGGTGCACCACGGTGAACACGCGGCGGAAGGGAAAGATCGTGCCGAACGGGTGCGGCGGGTATGCCTCGCGCAGCCGTTCCCCGTACTCGCGCAGGAAGCCGTCCGCCTGCTGCGGGCCGAGGGCGGCGAGTACCGGGCGCAGCGTGGTGCCCTTGGTCCAGTCGAGCACCGGGTTGTCTCCCGGCAGGATGTGCAGGTAGCTCGTCTCCCACGCGTCGACCTGGAATCCGGGCCGGGCGAGCAGCCGCACGTAGTCGGCCGGGTCGCCCCCCTGCCGGTTCAGCTCCGCCGCCGCCAGCAGGTCCCGCCACCGGGGCGAGCGCGCCAGCTCGTGCACGATCGCGTGGCTCGGCTGGTCGAAGTTGCCCGGTAGCTGGAAGGCCAGCCAGCCGCCCGGGGCGAGCGAGTCCGCCCAGCGCGGCAGCAGCTCCTGGTGGCCCGGCACCCACTGCAGCACCGCGTTGCACACGATCACGTCCGGCGGCCGCTCCGGCTGCCAGCCGGCCACGTCGCCGAGCGCGAAGATGAGGTTCGGCGCCGCCTGGGCCGCCCGGGCGGCGTCGATCATCTCCGGCGAGTTGTCCACCCCGGTCACCAGGGCGGCCGGCCAGCGCGCGGCGAGCGCCGCGGTGAGGTTGCCGGGGCCGCAGCCGAGGTCGGCCACGTAGCGCGGGCTGGCCGCGCCGACCTGCGCGACCAGGTCGAAGAACGGCCGCGCGCGCTCGCCGCCGAACCGCAGGTACTGCCCGGCGTCCCACATGCCGACCTCCCGCACTAGTTTGTTGATGTAAAGAATCTTGATATCAAGAAATATCTAGCATATCAAGCATCTTGACGTCAAGAGATAAGCTAGCCGGATGGGACAGCTCACCGGCGAGGAACGCGACGAGGTCGACGACCTGGTCGCCGCGTGGCGGCAGCAGCGGCCGGACCTCGACGTCGCGCCGTTGCAGATACTGAGCAGGGTGTCCCGGCTGGCCCGGCACCTGGACATCGCGCGACGGGGCGCGTTCGCGGCGCACGGCCTCGAGCCCTGGGAGTTCGACGTGCTCTCGGCGCTGCGCCGGGCGGGGCCGCCGTTCCAGCTCACCCCGGGGTCGCTGCTGCGCGCCACGCTGGTCACCTCGGGCACGATGACCAACCGCATCGACCGGCTCGCGGCGGCCGGGCTGGTCTCCCGCGAGCCGGACCCGCGCGACCGCCGGGGCGTGCTGGTCACGCTGTCCGAGGAAGGAAAGACGGCGGTCGACGCGGCATTCGCCGACCTGCTCGAGCGCGAGCACGCGCTGCTCGCCCGGCTCGGCCCGGGGCAGCGGCTTGAGCTGGCGGGCCTGCTCCGCACCCTGCTCGTCCCCTTCGACGACGTCAGCTAGTCCCGGCTCGACTACCCGGCATTGGACCTAGCCTGGAAGCGATATGGCGCATCTGCTCGGGGCTGAGGCCCTGCACCTCCAGTTTCCCACCAAGGTCGTCTTCGACGCGGTCACCCTCGGGCTGAACGACGGCGACCGGGTCGGCGTGGTCGGCCGCAACGGTGACGGCAAGACCAGCCTGCTGGCCATGCTGGCGGGCCGCCAGCAGCCCGACGCGGGACGGGTCACCGTGCGCGGCGGGGTCCGGATCGGCGTGCTCGACCAGGCTGACACCCTCGACGGCACGCTGACGGTGGCCGCCACGGTTGTCGGCGACACCCCGGAGCACGTCTGGGCAGGCGACCCCCGGGTCCGCGACGTCATCCGGGGGCTGCTGGCCGGCATTGCCTGGGACGCCCCGGTCGGTACGCTCAGCGGCGGCCAGCGGCGCCGGGTGGCGCTGGCCGGGCTGCTCGCCGCCGAGTGGGAAGTGCTGCTGCTTGACGAGCCGACCAACCACCTTGACGTGGAGGCGATCACCTGGCTGGCCGGGCACCTGAAGCGGCGCTGGCCGTCCAGTGCCGGCGGGCTGCTGGTCATCACCCACGACCGCTGGTTCCTTGACGAGGTGTGCACCGCCACCTGGGAGGTGCACGACCGGCTGGTGGAGCCGTTCGAGGGCGGTTACGCCGCCTACATCCTGCAGCGGGTGGAGCGGGACCGGATGACCGCCTCGGCCGAGGCGAAGCGGCAGAACCTGGCGCGCAAGGAGCTCGCCTGGCTGCGCCGCGGCGCCCCCGCCCGTACCTCCAAGCCCAAGTTCCGCATCGACGCGGCCACCGCGCTCATCGCCGACGTGCCGGAGATCAGGGACCGGGTGTCGCTCCAGTCGCTCGCGGTCGCCCGGCTCGGCAAGGACGTGGTCGACCTGCTCGGCGTGTCGGCCGGCTACGACGGCACCGAGGTGCTGCACGACGTGGAGTGGCGGATCGCGCCGGGTGAGCGCACCGGGGTGCTTGGCGTCAACGGGGCCGGCAAGTCCACCTTGCTCGGGCTCATCGCGGGCACCGTCCCGCCCACCGCGGGCACCGTCCGGCGGGGCAAGACGGTGCGGGTGGCCTCGCTGTCGCAGCGGCTGGGCGAGCTCGAGGACCACCTCGGCGAGCCGGTCAGGGAGATCATCGGCCGCCTCCGCACCAGCTACACGGTTGGCAGCGGGTCGAAGGCGCAGGAGCTGACCCCGGGGCAGCTGCTCGAGCGGCTCGGCTTCGCCGCCGCCCAGCTGTCCACCCCGGTCAGGGACCTGTCCGGCGGCCAGCAGCGCCGCCTCCAGCTACTGCTCATCCTGCTCGACCAGCCCAACGTGCTCATCCTCGACGAGCCCACCAACGACCTCGACACCGACATGCTGGCGGTGATCGAGGACCTGCTCGACTCCTGGCCGGGGACGCTGATCGTGGTGTCGCACGACCGCTACTTCATCGAGCGGGTCACCGACCAGCAGTACGCGGTCATGGACGGCGGGCTGCGGCACCTGCCCGGCGGGATCGACCAGTACCTGCGGCTGCGCGAGCGGGAACGGGCGGGCGAACCGCCCGCGCCCGCGGGCGGGAGCATGACCGCCGCGGCCAAGGGCGCACTGGCAGCGGGCGAGGGCGCCCCGGCCGGGCTGACGGGCGCGGCCCTGCGCGACGCGCAGAAGGAGGTGGCGGCGGTCGAGCGGCGGATGGCCCGGCTGCAGTCGCAGATCGACGCGGCCAACCTGAAGCTGGCCGAGCATGACCCGGCGGACTACCAGGGGCTGACCAAGCGGATGCAGGACATCAAGTCGCTTGAGTCCGAGGTGAGCGGCCTTGAAGAGCGCTGGTTCGAGCTAACTCGAGCTAGATCGGGCTGAGCTGAGTGGGGCGCGCCCCGGCGCTCAGCTCGCGTAACCAGTGCGGCGCCGGAGGCTGGCCCGGTGGCGGTCTTAACCGAACGGCAGACACCCGCGCCGGAGAGCGCGGCGGCGAGGGCGGTTGCGTGGGGGGCGTCGCGGGCGAGGAAGAAGCAGGTGGGACCGGAGCCGGAGACCAGGCCGGCCAGGGCGCCCAGGTCGTTCCCGGCTGTCAACGTCTTCTCCAGGGCGGGGAAGAGCGCTAGGGCGGGGGCTTGCAGGTCGTTAGAGATGGCCGCGCTGAGCTTGGTGATGTCGCCGGCTCTTAGGGCGGTCATGAGCTCTGTGCTCAGCTCTGGTTCGGGGACGGGCTTGTCTGCTGCGTTGCTGGTCTAGCTTTTGGTAGACGGCGGGGGTGGAGAGGTGGCCGTCGGCCAGGGCCAGGACCCAGTGGTAGCGGGCGGGGGCGGTTAGCGCGGGGGTTAGCTGCTCGCCGCGGCCGCGGCCGACGGCGGTGCCGCCGATGACCGCGAAGGCGACGTCGCTGCCGACGGCCGCGCCGACCTGGCACAGCTCGTCGGCCGACAGGCCCGCGTCCCAGAGCTGGTTGCAGGCGACCAGGGCGGCGGCGGCGTCGGCGCTGCCGCCGGCCATGCCGCCCGCCACCGGGATGTGCTTGCTGATCGCCACCGCGACCGGGTCACCGGGGGCGGTGCCGCGGCGCTGCTGCTCGGCTCGCAGGGCCCGCACCGCGCGCAGCGCCAGGTTGTCGGCGTCGGCCGGCACCTGGTCGGCGCCCTGGCCGGCTACCGTCACCGCGTCCTGGTCGGCTGGGGTGACGGTCAGCTGGTCGAACAGCGAGATCGCGTGGAACACGGTCACCAGGCCGTGGTAGCCGTCGGGGCGCAGCGGGCCCACCGCGAGCTGCAAGTTGATCTTGGCTGGGACCCGCACGGTCACACTAGTCACGAGCAGGAAGCCTAGCGGCAGCGATGCGGGCGAAGTCGGCGACGGCCAGCGTCTCGCCGCGGGCGCCGGGGTCGACCCCGGCCGCGCGCAGCACCCGCTCGGCCGCGGCGGGTGAGCCCGCCCAGCCCGCCAGGGCGGCCCGCAGCGTCTTGCGGCGCTGGCTGAAGGCGGCGTCGATCACCGCGAAGACTGCTTCCCGGCTCACCCCGCCGTTAGTCAGGGCGGGCGGCTCGCGGCGGGTGAACGCCACCAGCTTGGAGTCCACGTTCGGCACCGGCCAGAAGACCGTGCGCGGCACCGGGCCGGCCGGCCGGACGTCCGCGTACCAGGCCAGCTTGGCCGACGGCACCCCGTAGACCCGGCTGCCGGGGCCCGCGCACATCCGGTCGGCCACCTCGGCCTGCACCATGACCACCCCGCGGTGCAGCGACGGCAGGGCCGCCAGCAGGTTGAGCAGCACCGGGACGGCGACGTTGTAGGGCAGGTTGGCGGCCAGCACGGTGGGCGCGCCGACCTCGGCCGCGCTCACCGTGAGGGCGTCGGCGGTGAGCACCACCGCCCGCCCGGCGGCGTCGGGGGCGCGGTCCGCCAGCGTCTTCGGCAGCTCCGCGGCCAGCACCGGGTCGATCTCGACGGCCACCAGGTGGCCGGCCTCGCCGGTCGCCTGGAGCAGCGCCAGGGTGAGCGAGCCGAGGCCGGGCCCGACCTCGAGGACCGTGTCGGCCGGGCCGATCCGGGCGAGCGCGGCCACCTGCCGCACGGTGCCCGGCTCGATCACGAAGTTCTGGCCGAGCCGCTTAGTCGGCCGCACCCCCAGCCGCCCCGCCAGCTCGCGCACGTCGCCCGCGCCAAGCAGCCGGACGGTCACCGCCGCCTACCAGCCGAAGACGCCGGCACCGGTCGCCTGCAGGGTCGCGCAGAAGCCGGCCAGGTCCAGGCCCTTGAGCTCGGCCAGGAACCGGATCGTGTAGGCGGTCAGGGCCGGGGAGTTCGGCTTGCCGCGGTGCGGTACCGGCGTCAGGTAGGGCGCGTCGGTCTCCGCCAGCAGCAGCCCGGCCGGGGCGACCGCCGCCGCCTCGCGCAGCGCGCCCGCGTTCTTGAACGTCACGTTGCCGGCGAAGCTCATCAGGTAGCCCGCCTCGGCGCAGCGGGCCGCCATCGCCGCGTCACCGGAGAAGCAGTGGAAGATCACGCTGGACGGCGGCCAGGGCGCGTACTCGGCCAGGATCGACAGCACGTCGTCATGCGCCTCCCGGTCGTGGATCATCACCGGCTTGCCCGCGGCCCGGGCGATCTCGATGTGCGCGCGGAACCAGTCGCGCTGCAGCTCCGGCGGCGACCAGTCGCGGTAGTAGTCAAGCCCGGTCTCGCCCACCGCCACCACGTCCGCCGACCCGGCCATGAAGGCCAGCTCGGCCAGCACCTCGTCCCGGCGGTCGGCCACCTTGGCGGTCTCGTTCGGGTGGATCGCGACCGCCGCGTACACCTCAGGGAACTCCGCCGCCGTGGTCACCGACCAGCGCGACGAGGCCAGGTCGCAGCCGGCGTTCACCATCCGGCCGATGCCGGCCGCGCGGGCGGCGGCGATGACGCCGTCGACCGGCTCCCCCACGATGTCCAGGTGGGTATGCGCGTCGAAGCCGCCCGGGTCAGGGAGGCCCACTCCTTCGTTCGGACTACTCATTGCCTTCGAGCCGGGCTACTTCCTCGTCCACCACTGACTGGTCCAGCTTGGCGAACAGCGGGGCGGGGACGGCCAGCGGCGTGCCCGCGGTCACCGGCCGGGACTCCCAGCGGAAGGTGGAGTCGTAGTCGCCGGTGATCACCGGGTAGGACGGGCCGCCCTCCTCGTCCACCGTCTCGATGCGCGGCATCCCCGACCACTCGCCGGTGCCGCCCAGCATCGTCGCGACCGCCTCCGATGAGCGCGGCAGGAACGGGGTGAGCAGCGTCTTCGCGTCGGAGACGGCCTGCAGGGTGACGTGCAGGACGGTGGCCATCCGCTCCGGGTCGCTGCCCCGCAGCTTCCACGGCGCCTGCTCGGAGAAGTACTTGTTGGCCTCGCCGATCGCGCGCATCGCCTCGTTCACGCCGGCCTTGAACCGGGAGCGGGCCAGGTGCTCGCCCACGGTCGCGAACGCGCCGCTGGTGGTGGCGAGCAGCGCCCGGTCGGCGTCCGTCAGCGGGCCCGCGGGCGGGATCGAGCCGATGTTCTTGGCCGCGAACGAGACCGAGCGGTTCACCAGGTTGCCCCAGGTGGCGACCAGCTCGTCGTTGTTTCGGCGGACGAACTCGCTCCAGGTGAAGTCGGTGTCGTGCGCCTCCGGGCCGGCCACCGCGATGTAGTAGCGCAGCGCGTCCACGTCGTACCGGCTGAGGAAGTCCCGCACGTAGATGACGACCTGGCGCGAGGAGGAGAACTTCTTGCCCTCCATGGTCAGGAACTCGCTGCTGACCACCTCCGAGGGCAGGTCAAGCGGCCCCAGCGGGCCCGGCTGGCCGCCGCTGGCCCCCTGCCCGTTGTAGCCGAGCAGCATGGCCGGCCAGATCTCGGAGTGGAAGACGATGTTGTCCTTGCCCATGAAGTAGTAGGCCTCGGCGTTCTCGTCGTTCCACCAGGCCCGCCAGGCGTCCGGGTCGCCGCTGCGGCGGGCCCACTCGATCGAGGCCGACAGGTAGCCGATGACCGCGTCGAACCAGACGTAGATCCGCTTGTCGTTGCGGTCCCGCCAGCCGTCGAGCGGCACCGGGACGCCCCAGTCGAGGTCGCGGGTGATCGCCCGCGGCTGCAGGTCGTCGAGCAGGTTGAGCGAGAACCGCAGCACGTTCTGCCGCCACTGGCCTTCCTTGGACTTCATCCAGGCCGCGAGGGCCTCGGTGAAGGCCGGCAGGTCGAGGAAGTAGTGCTCCTGCTCCACGAACACCGGCGTCTCGCCGTTGATCCGCGACTTCGGGTCGATCAGGTCGGTCGGGTCGAGCTGGTTGCCGCAGTTGTCGCACTGGTCGCCGCGGGCGGCCGGGTAGCTGCAGATCGGGCAGGTGCCCTCGATGTAACGGTCGGGGAGCGTGCGGCCGGTCGACGGGGAGATCGCGCCGAGGGTGGTCTTCGGGAAGATGTACCCGTTCTTCAGCAGGGTCAGGAAGATTTCCTGGGTGACCGAGTAGTGGTTGCGGGTCGTGGTCCTGGTGAACAGGTCGTAGCTCACGCCCAGGTTGGCCAGGTCATGGCCGATGACGCCGTTGTAGCGGTCCACGATCTCGCGGACGCTCACGCCTTCCTTGTCCGCCTGCACCTGGATCGGGGTCCCGTGCTCGTCGGTGCCGGAAACCATCAGCACCTTGTTGCCCGCCATCCGCTGGTACCGGCTGAACATGTCGCTGGGGATAGCGAAGCCGGAGACATGGCCGATGTGCCGCGGGCCGTTGGCATAAGGCCACGCCGCCGCGGTCAGGATGTGCTTGGCGGGATTGGCTGAGGACATGGTTAAAGCCTACGGGCAGTGGCGTGGTCGTCGCTCACATTAAGCTCGGCCTTCGCCCCCACCGGGACGTGCCTGGTCTGCTTGATCCCCAGGATGGACAGGAAGAACGTGCCCAGGATGAGCTGGCAGCTCAGCACCAGCGCGGTCACCGACGGGACCATCAGCCGCAGCGCGTGCTCGTAGTTGAGGTGCCCGAAGGCGTGACCCTGCCAGTAGGTCAGCGAGAAGATCAGCCCGACCAGGCCCGCCACCCCGACCGCCACGCCGGTCAGCAGCCCGCGCTCCAGTGACAGCTTGCCGAGCAGCGTCTGCACCCGCGGCTCGGCCGGCAGGAACCCCTCCGAGCCCGCGTAGACCCGGGTGAACAGCCAGAAGAGGATCGCCTGGAAGCCGATGTCCACGCAGGCGCCGCAGGCGACCAGGGTGTCCACGTCGAACGAGACCCCGCCGACGGTGAGCGGGCCGGTCGCGACCGCCGCGCCGAGCCCGAGGCCGACCAGCAGCAGCGCCAGGCCGGGGACCAGGAACAGCCAGCCGGGGCTGAAAAGCAGCAGGAACCGCAGGTGGCGCCAGCCGTCACGGAAGCTGCGCAGGTGCGGCTTGCGGCTGCGGCCGTCCTTGGCCAGCGGGGTCGGCACCTCGGTGATCTTCTGCTTGGCCAGGGTGGCCTTGACCACCATCTCGCTGGCGAACTCCATCCCGGTGGCCTGCAGGCCGAGCGCGATGGCGCTGTCGCGGCGGAAGCCGCGCAGCCCGCAGTGGAAGTCGCCGACCGCCGACGGGAAGAACAGCCGGCCGATGAACGACAGCAGCGGGTTGCCCAGGTAGCGGTGCAGCGGCGGCATCGCCCCGGGGGCGATGCCGCCCTTGAACCGGTTGCCCATCACCAGGTCGTAGCCCTGGCGCAGCTCGTTGATGAACGGCATCAGGTTGGTGAAGTCATAGCTGTCGTCGGCGTCGCCCATGATCACGTACTCGCCCCGGGCGGCCAGGATGCCGCCCATCAGCGCGTTGCCGTAGCCCTTGTCGGGGATCGGCACCACCCGGGCGCCCGCCTCTTCGGCCAGCTTCCGGCTGCCGTCGGTCGAGCCGTTGTCGGCCACCACGACCTCGCCGTCGACACCGTTGTCGGCAATGAACCGAACTGCCTTGTGCACGCAGGTTGCCACGGTTTCCGCCTCATTGAGGCAGGGCATGACAATGGTCAACTCCACGTGGACTCCATTCGCCGTATTACGGTGACACTCGGACCGGTTGCGCCCTATTTGCCGTACATTGCTCAGCGCCGGGCCTAGGAACAGGAGGATACGGGCTTGAGGGTAATGCCTGCGGTGATATGGCGGCGGACTACCCGGCTGATCGCCGGGAACCGCCTGTTCGCCGCTGCGCTGCTCCCCGCCCTGCTCCTGCGGGTGGACGCCGAGCTCGGCTACCGCTGGCAGTCGTGGTTCAACGACTCGTTCAGCTACCTGCGGGCCGCGGTGACGCTGACCCCGGGCACCACCCGCCCGGCGGGTTACCCGGTGTACCTGTGGCTGCTGTCGCCCGCGCACAGCTACCTCCTGGTGACCGCCTCCCAGCACCTGATGGGGCTGGCCGTCGCGGTGATGATCTACGCGCTGGCGCGTTACCGGTTCGGCGTGCCCGCCTGGGCCGCGGTGCTGGCAGCGGTGCCGGTGCTCTACGACGGGTTCGAGATCCAGCTCGAGCACCTGGTGATGGCGGACACCCTGTTCCTGTTCCTGGTGATGGCGGCGGTCACCGTCGTCCTGTGGCGGGAGCGGCCCTCGTGGCGCGCCTGCCTGGCGGCCGGGCTGCTGCTTGGCGCGTCCGCCACCGTCCGGCCGACCGGGCTGCCGCTGCTGGCGGTGTTCGCGGTGTACCTGCTGATCCGGCTGTTCGGTAGCTGGCGCGCGCTTTTCGCCGGGCTGGCCGCCTGCGGGCTGGCCTGCGCGCTGCCGCTGGCCGGGTACGCCGGCTGGTACCAGTCCGCGCACGGCGAGTTCGCGCTGACCGACTCGTCCGGGGTGTTCCTCTACTCGCGGGTGATGACGTTCGCCGACTGCTCCCGCATGTCGCTGCCGGCTGACCTGCTGCCGCTGTGCACCACGGTGCCGCCGGACCAGCGGCCGATCGCGCAGGCCTACCTGTGGACGGCGGCGAGCCCGCTGCTGCGGCTGCCGTCGGCCGAGTTCTCGCCCGCGACCAACCGGCTGGCGCGCAGCTTCGCGCTCCGGGCGATCCAGGCGCAGCCGCTCGACTACGCCCGCGCCGTGTGGGACGACACCGCGGCCTCGTTCGACTGGAACCGGTCCGTCTTCCCCAACCCGCAGACCTACGACGCCTACCTGTTCGGCGGCCCGTCGCCCGCCATCCCGGTCAGCCCGGTCGGCGGCTACCAGTCGCCCGCCGCGGATTACCGGCAGGGCAACCCGGAGACCGTCGTTGTCAGCCCGTTCGCACAGGTCATCCGGGACTACCAGCGGTACGTGTGGCTGCCGGGGACGGTCTACGGGCTGATCCTGCTGGCCGGCCTTTACGGCATCGCCCGCCGCTGGCGCCAGCGCGGTGCTGGTCAACACGGCGGGGCAGCGCTGCTGCCCTGGCTGTGCTCGCTGGCGCTGATCGTGGTGCCCGCGGCGACAGCGGAGTTCGACTACCGCTACGTCACCACCGCGGTGCCGTTCGCCTGCCTAGCCGCCGCCATGGCGCTGCGCCCGGCGCGCCTCGCGGGCGACGGCGCGGGCGGCGGCGCGGACGGCAGCCTGGCCGACGCCGGCCACGACCAGCGTGATCTCACCGCGGACGCCACCTGAGGCTTCCTGCCCGGCCGCCCAGCCGTCCAGCTCGGCCAGTGAGCCGCGGACGATCTCCTCATGCGTCTTGGTCAGCTCCCGGCAGACGACCGCGGCGCGCTCGTCACCGTGCGAGGCGCGCAGCTCCCCGAGCGTCGCCGCCACCCGGCGGGGCGACTCGAACAGCACGTGCGTGCGCGGGTCGGCCGCCAGCTCGGCGAACCGGCGCGCCCGCTCCCCCGGCTTGCGCGGCGGGAAGCCCTCAAAGCAGAACCGGTCGGTGGGCAGGCCGGACACCGCCAGCGCGGTGGTCACCGCGGACGGGCCGGGCAGCGCGGTCACCCTGATCCCGGCCGCCGCGGCCGCCGCCACCAGCCGGTAGCCGGGGTCGCTGATGGCCGGCATCCCCGCGTCGGTCACCACCAGCACGTCCTTGCCCGCCTGGAGCTCGGCGACCAGCTCGGCCGCCCGGCGGACCTCGATCACGTCGTAGTAGGAGACCACCCGCCCGCCCAGGGTGGTGTCAAGCGCCGCCGCCAGCTGCCGGACCCGGCGGGTGTCCTCGGCCGCGATCACGTCGGCGGCGGCCAGCGCGGCCGCCAGCCGGGCAGGCGCGTCGCCGGCCTGGCCGATCGGCGCCCCGGCGAGGGTCAGCACCCCGGCCGGGCCGTTATCAGCGCGTGCCCCACCGGGTACGTTTCTGGTCCCCACGCGGGCTTCCCTCCACATAGCATTACGAGCGATGACCGCTACGCAGGCCAGCCAGCCGGCCAAGGATCCAGAAGACGGCGGCCCCGCCGCGACCGGCGCCTACCCGGACGGTCCCGGTGCGGCCGAGCCGGTGACGGCTGGGCTGCTGGCCGAGGGCCAGGATGCCCCGCTGCCCGCCGACGGCGGGGTGACCGAGCGGATCGCGGCCCTGCGCGCCCGCCTGATCACGCCGATGCCCGGCGACCGGCTGTGGGGCTGGATCGGCCCGCTGCTGGTGACGGCGTTCGCCGCCTTCCTCCGGTTCAACAGGCTATCGGTTCCCGACGCGGTGATGTTCGACGAGACGTACTACGCCAAGGACGCCTGGTCGATCCTCAAGCACGGGGTCGAGTGGAACCTGCTGCCTAACCCGGCCAGCAACTCCGAGTGGCTGAACAACCTGATCATCGCCGGGCACACCAATATCTTCCAGGCCTGCTCGGGCACCGCCTGCGGCGAGTACGTGGTCCAGCCGCCGGTCGGCAAGCTGCTGATGGCGGTGGGCGAGTGGTTCTTCGGGCTCACCACGCTCGGCTGGCGGTTCGCCCCGGCCATCTTCGGCACGCTGGCGGTGCTGGTCATGTGCCGGGTGGCGCGGCGGATCACCCGGTCCACCCTGCTCGGCTGCACGGCCGGGCTGCTGCTGTCGCTTGACGGCCTGGAGTTCGTGCTCAGCCGGACCGGCATCCTCGACATCTTCCTGATGTTCTTCGTGCTGGCCGCGTTCGGCGCGCTGCTGGTCGACCGGGACGTGTCCAGGGCCCGGCTGGCGGAGCTGGTGGTGCTGGCGCCGGGCGACGAGGGCGGCCCCGGCCTCGGCATCAGGAAGTGGCGGGTGCTGGCGGGCGTGCTCATCGGCCTCGCCTGCGCGTCCAAGCAGTACGCGGTGTGGTACATCATCGGCTTCGGCTGCCTGTGCATCGCCTGGGACATCGGCGCCAGGCGGACGGCCGGGCTGCGCGGCTACGTGCGGGGCGCGCTGGTCCGCGACGGCAAGTGGCTGCCGCTCACCCTCGGCCTGATCCCGCTGGTCACCTACGTGGTCACCTGGACCGGCTGGCTGGTTACCAACACCGGTTACGACCGGGACTACGCCCAGCAGCACGGGAACAACATCCCGATCCTCTCCCAGCTGTACTCCCTGTTCGAGTACCACAAGGAGATGTACCAGTTCGGGGTGAACCTGAGCACCCCGCACCCGTATGAGTCGCAGCCGTGGGACTGGTTCTTCCTCACCCGCCCGGTCGCCTTCTTCTGGAACAGCTACACCGACTCGGCCGGGCTGCACGTGGCCGCGCCGAAGACCACCGGGCCGTACGTGCAAGAGGTGCTGGCACTCGGGAACCCCGCCATCTGGTGGGTGTCCGTCCCGGCGGTGGCGTTCTGCCTGTACTGGTGGCTGACCCGCCGGGACTGGCGGGCGGGGGCGGCACTGCTGGGCGTCGCGGCGGGCTGGGCGTCCTGGCTGCCGTACGTGTCGCGGACCAAGTTCTTCTACTACGCGCTCGAGTTCGAGCCGTTCCTGATCATCTGCATCGTGCTCTGCCTGGGGCTGATGCTCGGGTCGCTGTCCGCCACCCCGGCACGAAGAGTGGCCGGGGCGCTACTGGTCGGCGTCTACGTCCTTGCGGTCCTGATCGTGTTCTGGTACTTTTACCCGATCCTGGCGGGGAAGATCATCCCGTACTCGGACTGGCTGCAGCATATGTGGTACTCACGCTGGATCTGAGCCCGCGGTCACCCCTCTGGGCACACTGTCACCCTCTGGGCGCGTCCGTACCGTCTGGGCGTATCCGCGGTTTTCGCTTATGAGCGTTTTTAGAGGGTAGGTTAAGCTTACTCGCGACGACGCGACATATCTTGAGGTGATCTCGGTCACAAACTGGACCGTCGGCCCCCTGCCGTACGTCTATATGAGTGAGTGAGCAGGAACCGACAACCCTCCGGAGCCAGAGATGAGCCCGAACGAAGACGCCGGCGACGACAGTCGCGCCCGGTTCGAGCGCGACGTGCTGCCGCAGCTCAGCCAGCTTTACCCGGCGGCGCTGCGGATGACGAGGAACCCCGTCGACGCCGAGGACCTGGTCCAGGAGACGTCGGTCAAGGCGTACGCGGCGTTCCACCAGTTCCGCCCGGGCACCAACCTGCGGGCCTGGCTCAACCGGATCCTCACCACCACGTTCATCAACGTCTACCGCAAGCGGCGCCGCGAGCCGCAGCAGGCGCTCGGCAGCGACCTGCAGGAGTGGCAGATGTCGGCCGACCGGCTGGCCCCGCCGGTCCCCTCGGCCGAGGCCGAGGCGCTCGACCACATGACCGACTCCGACCTGCTGCGCGCGCTGCGCGGTCTCCCCAAGGAGTTCCGCACCACCGTCTACCTGGCCGACATCGAGGGCTACCCGTACCGGGAGATCGCCGAGATCATGGGTACCCCGGTCGGCACGGTGATGTCCCGGCTGCACCGCGGCCGCCGCAAGATCCGCGAGCAGCTCGCGGACAGCGGCCTGCTGCCGCCCGCCCCGGAGGGCTCCGGGGCCTAACGGCCGCCCGGGTTACCGCCCGGGTCGGCTCCCCACCCCAGGGCCACCGGGTCGAACGCGTTCTCCAGGTAGATCTGGTGCCACAGGGAGAACACCACCAGCGACCACACCTGGCGCCAGCGGACGCCCGGGTCGCCGTCGCGGAACCGGCGCAGCAGGTCCGCCACCGCGTCACGGTCCAGCCACTCCTCGGTCCGGGCGGCGTTTACCACGTGCTCGGCGTAGCCGGAAAGCTCACCGTGGAACCAGTGGCCGATCGGCACCGGGAACCCGAGCTTGCGGCGCTCCGCGCTCTCCTGCGGCAGCAGGCTGCCGACCGCCTCGCGCAGCGCGAACTTGGTGGTGGCGGCGGCCGTCTTCTCCGCCCGGGCGAGCCGGCTGGCCACCCCCATCACCTCGCGGTCGAGGAACGGGGTGCGCAGCTCAAGGCCGTGCGCCATCGACGCCCGGTCCGCCTTCACCAGGATGTCGCCCGGCAGCCAGGTGTTGATGTCGACCAGCTGCATGGTGGCCACGTCGTCCAGCCCGGCCGCCTCCGCCTGGTCGAAGACGGGGCCGGTCACGTCGTACGCGGTGCCGCCGCCGTACCGGGCGAGCTGGTCGACCTGGCTGGCCGGGAACACGTTCGCGTTGCCGATGTAGCGGCTGCGGAGCGGGATCGCGATCCGCGCCAGCAGCCCCTTGCCCCGCTGCCCGGACGGCATCCGGTCGGCCATCGCCTGGGCGATCGACCGGCCTGAGCCGGGCATCCGGGTCGCCGCCCGGACCACGCCCGGCTGGTAGTACACGCCGTAGCCGCCGAACAGCTCGTCCGCCCCCTCGCCGGACAGCACCACCTTGACGTGCCGCCGCGCCTCCCGGGAGGCGAACCACAGGCCGACCGCGGCCGCGTCCGCCAGCGGGTCGTCGAGCTGCCAGATGATCTGCGGCAGGCTGGCGGCGAGCTCCTGCGGGGTGATCAGGTACGAGAAGTTCCGCAGCCCGAGCGCCGCCGCCGTCTGCTGCGCCTCGTCGATCTCGCTGTAGCCGGGCCGGGCGAACCCGGCCGTGAACGTCGGCATGGCCGGCTTCGTCTCGGCCGCGATCGCGCAGATCGCGGCCGAGTCCACCCCGCCCGACAGGAACGCGCCGACCGGCACGTCGCTGCGCAGGTGGGCGGTGACCGAGCCGCGCAGCGCGGCCAGCACCCGCTCCGGGGTGTCGGCGGCGGGCGACTTGGCCGGCCGCAGCATCGGCCGCCAGTAGCGCGACGGCCGGTCCGGCGGCCCGCCCGGTCGCACCACCAGGTAGCTGGCCGGCGCCAGGCAGTTCACCGGGGGCGTCATCGTCGACGGTGGCGGCACGTACTGGAACGACAGGTACCGGCGCAGCGCGTCCGGGTCGATCACCGAGACCTCGCCCGGCCCCAGCAGCGCCTTGCGCTCAGACGCGAACCGGAACTGGCGGCCGCCCTCGGCCAGCGTGTAGTACAGCGGCTTGATGCCGAAGGGGTCCCGCGCGCAGAACAGCTCCCCGGCGCGGGCGTCCCAGATGGCGAAGGCGAACATGCCGCGCAGCCGCCGCAGCGCCTCCCTGCCCTCGGCCGCGTAGGTCTCGAGCAGCAGCTCGGTATCCGACCGGCCGCGCAGCGCCACCCCGCGCTCGCGCAGCCGCTGCGCCAGCTCGGCGTAGTTGTAGATCTCGCCGTCGTAGACGATCGTGAAACGGCCGTCGGCCGACCGCATCGGCTGCCGCCCGGCGGCTGACGGGTCGATCACCGCCAGCCGCCGGGCGCCGAGGGTTACCGGGCCGTCCGAGATCAGGTGCTCGTCATCCGGCCCCCGGTGCGCCATCCGGCGCAGCGCACGGAGAACCCACTCCGCGTCCGGCCTGGACCGTGTTCCGCCAGCCAGTGCGAGGCACCCCGCGATCCCCGACACATGTCACCCCCGGGCAGCTCACTTCGGCTGGAACCTGATGCCGCCGTCGAACCGCACTACCTCCGCGTTAACGTAGTCGTTCTCGATCAGCGACCGGACCAGGTGGCCGAACTCGTCCGGCCGCCCGAGCCGCTTCGGGAATACCACCGGAGCCGCCAGCCTGGCAAGGAACTCGTCCGCGTCGCGGCCCTCGCCGGCGATGGACTTGTAGATCGGCGTGTAGATCACGCCCGGGCAGATCGTGTTAACCCGGACGCCGATGACCGCCAGGTCGCGCGCGGCGGGAACGGTCATCCCGATGATCCCGCCCTTGGACGCCGAGTAGGCGACCTGCCCGGTCTGCCCCTCGATGCCGGCCACCGAGGACGTGTTGATGATCACGCCGCGCTGGCCGTCCTCGTCGGCCGGCTCGGTCTTCGCCATCGCCGAGGCCGCCAGCCGCAGCACGTTGAAGGTCCCGGTCAGGTTGACCGCGATGACCTTCGCGAAGCCGGCCAGCTCGTGCGGCGAGCCGTCGCGGTTGACGGTGCGGGCCGCGTAGCCGATCCCGGCGCAGTTCACCACCGACCGCAGCGGCCGGCCGGACGACTCGGCCGCCGCCAGTGCCGCCAGCACGTCGTTCTCGTCGGTAACGTTCACCTTGACGAACTCGCCACCGGTCTCGGCCGCGACCTGCTGGCCGGCCTCGCTGTTGAGGTCGGCGATGATGACGTAAGCGCCCGCGGCCGCGAGCACGCGAGCCGTCGCCTCGCCCAGGCCGCTGGCGCCGCCGGTGACAATCGCGGAAGATCCATTCAGCTGCATGGCTGCGAGCATAGTTCCACCGCCTGCCGGGAGTGCTTGCCAGCTTGGCGATAATGACTGCGCAAGCCGTCAACGCCTGGCCACAGAAGGGGCCTACGTATGAGAAACGGCCAACGGAGACAGGCGTGAGCCAGGTGCCCCCCGATCATGATGACGCCCACGAGCTAGCCCCTCCCCTGCCTGCCCTGGCGCTGCAAGCCCTGGCGGGCGAGCCGGTGATCGCAGTCGACGCGATGGGCGGCGACTACGCACCGGACGAGATCGTCGCGGGCGCGCTCGCCGCGCAGCGGGAGAACGGCGTCACCACGCTGCTGACCGGGCCGCCGGCCCGGCTGCGGCCGGTCATCGCCCGGCTCGGGGCCGGCTCCGAGCTGCGGGTGGTGCCCGCCGAGGACGTGGTCGGCATGGGCGAGGGCGCCCTGGCCGGGTTCCGCCGGCCCCGGTCGAGCATCGCCGTCGCCTGCCAGCTGGTCCGGCGCGGCCAGGCCAGCGCCGTCGTCTCGGCCGGGTCGACCGGCGCGATCGTGGCCAGCGCCAGGCACCGGCTGCTGCCGCTGGCAGGGGTGCCGCGTCCCGGACTGGCGGTGCTGCTGCCCACCCACCCCAAGCCGACCGTGCTCATCGACGCGGGCGCCACCGCCGACCCCAAGCCGGAGATGCTGGTGCAGTTCGGCCAGCTCGGGGTGGCCTACGCGCAGATCGCGCTCGGCATCGCGGAACCCCGGGTGGGCCTGCTCACCATCGGGGCGGAGCCGGGCAAGGGGAACGCGCTGACCCGGCGGGCGCACGAGCTGCTGGCGGCCGAGCCGCAGGGCGGCGCGCTGCCGCTGAACTTCGCCGGCAACGTCGAGGGGGGCGACCTGATGGCGGGCGCGGTGGACGTGATCGTCACCGACGGGTTCACCGGCAACGTAGCGCTGAAGACCCTGGAGGGCGCCATGCGGTTCGCCGCGGGCGAGCTGCGGCTCGCGCTCACCAGCAGCCGGGTCGCCCGCCTGGGCGCTACCCTGCAGCGTCGCGGGCTGCGCGAGCTCGGCCACCGCCTGGAGCCGGAGACCTACGGCGGCGCGGCGCTGCTCGGCCTGGGCGGCACCGTGGTAATCGCGCACGGCGCCTCCACCGCGCGCGCGGTGACCGCCGCCTGCGCGCTCGCCGCCAACCTGACCCGGGGCGACATCACCGAGAAGATCCGGGAGCGGATCGGCGCCAGCGACCAGCGCCGCGGCACCCACTTCCTGCGCCGGGAGCGGTAATTGAATTCCGCCGCCTCGATAGGCTTAATGCATGCCAGATCCACAGCAGGTCCTCAGCGCGCGGGTACGCGACGCCCTGGTAGCCGCCTACGGCGCGGGCTACGCTGACGCGGACCCGCTGATCCGACCGTCGGCCTTCGCCGACGCGCAGTCCAACGTGGCGCTGCCGCTGGCCCGGCAGCTCGGCCGGGCCCCGCGGGACATCGCCGCCGAGATCGTCGCCCGGTTCGACGCCGGCGAGGTGACCGAGCCGCCCACGGTGAGCGGTCCCGGCTTCATCAACTTCCGGTTCACCGACGCCTGGATCGGCCAGCAGGCGACCGGGGTGCTCAACGACCCCCGGGCCGGGGTCCCGGTCACCGCCGCGCCGAAGACGGTGATCGTCGAGTACTCCTCGCCCAACATCGCCAAGGAGATGCACGTCGGGCACCTGCGCTCGACGATCGTGGGCGACGCGATCGCCCGGGTCACCGAGTTCATGGGCGACCACCTGATCAGGGACAACCACGTAGGCGACTGGGGCACGCCGTTCGGCATGCTGATCGAGCACCTGATCGACGTGGGCGAAGACTCGCCCGAGGCCGGGCTGCTGCGCACCGACCCGAACGCCTTCTACCAGGCGGCGCGGGTGAAGTTCGACTCCGACCCGGTGTTCGCCGACCGGGCCAGGGAGCGGGTGGTCAAGCTCCAGTCGGGCAACGACCCGGCCACCATCGCGCTGTGGGCCGAGCTGGTGGACATGTCCAAGGCCTACCTGCGGGACACCTACGCCCGGCTGCGGGTCACGCTGACCGACGCGGACATCAGGGGCGAGTCGTTCTACAACGACATGCTGGCGGGGGTGGCCGACGACCTGTCGGCGCAGAACCTCGCGCGGATCAGCGACGGCGCCCTGTGCGCGTTCCCGGCCGGGTTCGCCAGCCGGGACGGCAGCCCGCTGCCGGTGATCATCAGGAAGAGCGACGGCGGCTACAACTACTCCAGCACCGACCTCGCCACCATCAGGTACCGGGTGGACAAGGTCAACTGCGACCGGGCGATCTACGTGGTCGGCTCCGACCAGTCGCTGCATTTCCGCATGGTGTTCGCCGTCGCCCGGGAGGCCGGCTGGCTGCCGGAGCGGGACGACTTCGAGCACGCGCAGATCGGCATGGTGCAGGGCAAGGACGGGCACCGGCTGCGCACCCGGGCAGGCGACCTGGTCAAGCTGAGCGACCTGCTGACCGAGGGCGTTGAGCGGGCCCGGGCCATCCTCGACGAGACGGACCGGGACGACGACGGCCTCGACCTGGACGCGATCGCCGAGGACGTCGGGATCGGCGCGATCAAGTTCGCCGACCTGTCGACCGCCCGGGACAGCGCCTACATCTTCGACTGGGACCGGATGATCTCCTTCAAGGGGGAGACCGGGCCCTACCTGCAGTACGCGACCGCCCGCATCAGGTCCATCTTCCGCAACGCGGGCATCGCGGAGTCGGACCTGCACGGCCCGATCCTGGTCACCGAGCCGGCCGAGCGGGAACTGGCCCGCAAGCTGCTCGACTTCGGCGGGGTCGTCGCCCTGGTCGCGGAGACCGCCGAGCCGCACCGGCTGTGCGGCTACCTGTTCGAGGTGGCCAGCCTGTTCACCCGGTTCTACGAGCAGTGCCCGGTCCTCAAGGCGGCCGACGAGCAGGCCAGGCAGTCCCGGCTGGCGCTGTGCGCGGCGGTGCTGAGGGTGCTGACCACCGGCCTCGGGCTGCTCGGGGTGCCGCTCCCCGAGCGCATGTAGCGCGGGGTCACCGCCAGCCGGTCAGGCCTCCGGGCCGAGCAGCCGCCGGGCCGGGAGCCTGCCGCCCGCCAGCGGCAGCGGCTCCGGCGGCCGGCTGGCCAGCGACTCCGCCAGCAGCTTCAGGTAACGCTCGCGCGGCAGCAGCTCGGCGCCCAGCGAGCGCAGCAACGGGCCGTCCCACTGTGCGTCGATGACCGTGCCGCCCGCCGCCGCCAGCCGCGCCCCCAGGTCGGCGACGGCGATCGCGGCCGCGCCCGGGTGCCGCCCGAACAGCGAGTCCCCGCTGATCAGGGTGCCGATGCCGATCCCCATGGCCCCGCCCACGAGGTCATCGCCCAGCCACACCTCGATGCTGTGGGCCCAGCCCGCGGCGTGCAGCTCGGTCAGCGAGCCGAGCAGCCGGTCGGTCAGCCAGCGCGGCTCACGGCCGGCCCGGCACTCCTCGGCGACCCGCCGGAAGTCAGCGTTGGCGGTCGTGCAGAGGCCGTCGCGGCGCAGCCGCTTGCGCACGTTGCGGCCCAGGTGCAGGCTGGCCGCGCCGACCACCGGGCGCGGGTCAGGCGACCACCAGGCCGCCCAGTACGGGTCGTCCCGTTCCTCGCCGACCAGGGCGATCGCCCCCGACGCCACCTGGTCCTCGTACCGGATCTCGTTGAGCCCGCGGAAGAAGTCGTCCGGGGCGGGCAGCGGCACGATGCCCCGCCGGCAGGCGGCCAGCAGGCTGTCCGGGCTGAGGTCGGCGCAGAAGGCCACCGGGCTGTCCGCGCCGGTTCCGGCCGCGAACCGGAACGAGTCCCAGTCCGGGTAGCGGCTAGGCGACATGGGCCGGCCGCTGCCCGGGTGGCGCCGTCAGGTAGCCGGTGCGCATCAGCCGGTCGAGGTTGCGGTCAAGCAGCCGGCCGCCGACCGGCGCGAAGGCGATGCCGCTGCCCCGCAGCGCGGCCTCGGTGTTGGTCCGCTGGTAGTCCGGGAAGACGCCGCTGAAGTACATCTCGGCCACCGTGATGCCGGCCGGGCCGCGGTTCACGAACAACGGCAGGAACGCCGCCATCGGATGCGACGGGTCGCGGGCGGCCTGCTCCGCCAGCGCGCGCACCCAGTCGGCATACGGGATCTGCTCGATCCGGTACCCGCGGCCGCGCAGCCGCTCGACCAGGGTGCCCAGCGGCGCGCTGGCCGGGCTGGCGAGGTGGTACGTGCGCCCGGTGGCGCCCGCGGTGACCGAGATGTGCCTGATGGCGGCCGCGCAGACGTCGGCCGCCACGTAGTCAAGCGGCAGGTCGATGTCCGGCGCCAGGCCGGTGTCGGTGATGAACCTGATCAGGGCGCACATCTCGGTCGCGGTGTGCCACGCGCCGGTGCGCATGCTGCCCACGATGTCCAGCGGCCGGTAGACCGCCACCGGGAGCCCCGCCCGGCCCGCTGCCCGCAGCAGCTCCTCGGCCACGTACTTGGTCTCCACGTAGCCCATCCGCAGCAGCTCCGGATGGGCCAGCGGGGTTTCCTCGGTCACCGCGCGGACACCGGACATGCCCAGGCCGGCCAGCACCGCCGTGGTCGACACGTAGTGCAGCGGGATGCCGCGGGAGCGCCCGGCCAGCCGGATCAGCTCACGGGTGCCCGCCACGTTGGCCGCCCGCAGCTCCTGGTAGGGGTAAATGAAGTTGACCAGCGCGCCCGCGTGGTAGATCACGTCGATGCGCTGGGCCAGGCGGCGGAAGGCAGGCTCGGTGAGCCCCAGCCGGGGCTCCGACAGGTCGCCCGGCAGCGGCACCACCCGCCCCGGCGGCGGGGCGGGCAGCTCGTAGCGGGCGGCCGCCCGGGCGATGCGGGACAGCGCGGCCGCCTCGCCGTCCGCCCGGACCAGGCAGTGCACCCGGGCACCGGTGGCCGCGGTCAGCTCGCTCAGCAGGTGCGCGCCGAGGAACCCGGTCGCCCCGGTGAGCAGCACCTCACGGGGGGCCCGCCAGGCCGGGCCGGGGTCCGCCCCGGACCGGATGACCCCGCCGAGCCGCGCCTCGGCCGCGAAGTCGATCTCGCCCTGGTCGCCGTCCGGGCTCAGCCTCCCCGCGGTGGCCTCCGTCGCGGCGGCGGCGAAGCCGCGCAGGGTGGGGTCGCGGAGCAGGCGGCGGGTGAGCGGCTGCACCGAGTCGGCCGGGATGCCGAGCATCGCCCGGGTGTGCGCGAGCATCTCCGCCGCCAGCAGCGAGTTGCCGCCGAGCGCGAAGAAGTCGTCGTCCAGGCGGACGCCGCCCCGGCCGAGCAGCCGTCCCCACAGCGCCGCCAGCCCGGCCTGCACCGGCGTCTGCCGCTCGGCCGCGGGCAGCCGGTCGCCGGCCGCGGTAATGCCGCCCGCCGCGACGCCCGGCGGCGCCCCCTCGGGCGGGTGACCGGGCGACTCGGGATGCGGCAGGTGGTGGCGGGCGACGAACACCGCCGGGATCATGTACCCGGGCAGCCGTTCGGCCAGGTAACGCCGCAGCACGGCGGCGGGCGGATGGTCGCGGGGCTCCTGGCCGGACGAGGCCTGCGTGGAGGCGGGCCGGGGGCGGGCGGGCGGGGTGGAGGTTGGCCGGGGGCGGGCGGGCGGGGTGGAGGTTGGCCGGGGGCGGGCGGGCGGGGTGTAATAAGCCACCAGGCGGGTGTCCCCCGAGCTGCGGTGCGTCGCCTTGACCAGCACCTCGCCCACCTCCGGGTGCCCGGCCAGCACCGCCTCGATCTCCCCGGGCTCGACCCGGAAGCCGCGCACCTTGAGCTGCCGGTCCGCCCGGCCCGCGACCTCGAGGCTGCCGTCCGCCAGCCACCGGCCCAGGTCCCCGGTACGGTACATCCGGCTGCCGGGAGCGCCGCCCGGGTCGGGCAGGAACCGCTCCGCGGTCAGCTCCGGCTGCCCCAGGTAGCCTCGGGCGACCACCGGGCCGCCGATGAAGACCTCCCCCGGCGTGCCCGCGGGCACCGGGTCGAGCTGGTCGTCGAGCACCATCGCGCGCGCGCCGCCGGCCGGCTGGCCGACCGGGACCGGCGCCCGCGGGCCAGCCGCGGCCAGCCAGGGCCCCACCTCGAACAGGGCCGAGGTGATGGTGGTCTCGGTCAGCCCGTAGGCGTTGACCAGCCGTGCCCAGGGGGCCGCGCGCAGCGCGGCCCGGCAGTCGTCCTGGTCTGCCTGCTCGCCGCCGGTGATCATCAGCCGCACCGACCGCAGCCGCTGGTCGGACGGCTCGGCCAGCGCCAGCACCGGGTGCCAGTAGGCGGGCGTCAGGTCGATGACCGTCACCCGCCTGCGCTCGATGCCGCGCAGCACTTCCGAGGGCGCCATCGTGCCGGGCGGCGGCAAGACCAGGGTCGCGCCGGCCGTCAGGGCGGTGAGCGCCTGCTCGATGGAGGTGTCGAAGGCCATCGCGGCGACCTGTGCCACCCGGTCGCCCGGGGTGAGCTGGTAGGCGGCGGTCATCGCGGCGATAACGCCGGCCAGGCTGCCGAAGCTGACCGCGACCGCCTTGGGGTCACCGGTCGACCCGGAGGTGTAGATGACGTAGGCGAGGTTGTCCGGGTGCGGACGGGTCACTGGTCCCGCCGCCGGCCCTTCGTCATCCCCGGCCACCGCCAGCAGTCGCTGGCCGGCCACCGGGAAGTCGTCCGCGCGGGCGGTCAGCACCGCCACCGGGCCGGCCTGGGAGCAGATCTGCTCCAGCCGGTCGGCTGGCAGCGAGGGATCGAGCGCCAGGTAACCGCCGCCCGCGCGCATGATGGCGAGCAGGCCGGTGATCCAGTCGACGCCCCGGTCCAGGTGCACGCCGGTCACCGTCTCCGGTCCGGCTCCGGCCCGGGTGAGACGGTGTGCGAGCCGGGCGGCTGACTGGTCAAGCTCACGGTAGGTCACCCGTGTGCGGCCGGCCACGATGGCGGTCGCCTCCGGGTGCCTGGCCGCCTGCTCGGTGAATAGCTCGTGCGCATACGGCGCCTTGCCCGGGGCGTCGGGCCCGCCGGCCCCGGCGACGGATCGGACAGTGGCCGGGGCAAGGTCAGTCCAGCTTGCCGCGACCGCGGCCAGGGCCTCGCCGCGGGACATCGGGCTGCCCTGGCGGTCCCAGCCAGGCGGGACCTCGCGCGCCGCCGGCCACAGCGAGTACTGGCCCAGGTGGTTGACGACGACAAGCAGGCTGCCCGGTAGGTGTCCGGGCTGGTCCGCGATGCGCACGATGTTTTTCCTAGGTAAATGTCGCAAATTTCGCCGGCAAAACGGCCCGGCTATCCCATTTCCTGCCCCCGTTTCCCGCCGGCAACACACCACTCAATTGGCATAATTCGTGGCATAACCCCATTAAACCGGCAGTTAGCCTACGTACCGAACGGGGGTAGGTAGATTGCATTCAAGTGATCATCGGATTCGGCGGTCATGCAGCCGGACCGGGAGGAATGCCCTGGAAACGAAACGGTACCTGCTCAGCGGCTATGCCGTGTGGGTCGCGCTGCTCGTCGCGCTGTACTACCAGTGGAGCGGCCTGCGGATCGAGACGTGGGGCCTGATCAGCCTCAGCGGGGTGGTCGCCATCCTGGCCGGCCTGCGGCTGAACCGCCCCGCCCGCAAGGCACCCTGGCTGCTGCTGGCGGCCGCGCTCGCCTGCTTCGCGGCCGGCCAGCTGAGCTTCCTGATCGCGGCCAAGGTCCAGGTCGTCCTGCCGTTTCCGTCGTTCGCCGACGTGCTCTACCTGTCCTGTTACCCGCTGGTGTCCGCGGGGCTGCTGATTTTCGTCTACTGGCGCACCCCGGACGGCGACCGGCGCAGCCTGATCGACGCCCTGACGCTCACGGCCGGCCTCGCACTGCTCTCCTATACCTTCCTAATCCGGCCGTACGTGCACAATCCGGAATTGTCGGGCCTGCAAAAGGCCGTCGCCGTCGCCTACCCGCTGGGCGACGTGCTGATGCTGGCGCTGCTCGCCCGGCTGCTGGCGCCGGGCACCGGCCGGACCAGGAGCGTCCAGCTGCTCACCCTGGGCGCCGTCGCCTGCCTGCTGTCCGACACCGCCTACACGGCGGTGCAGCTCCACGCGCTGTTCCACACCGGCACGCTCATCGACCTCGGGTGGGCCCTGTTCTACACCGCCTGGGGCGCGGCCGCGCTGCACCCCAGCATGAAGCGGCTGACCGAGCCGGTACCACGGCAGCAGGTCGAGGTCTCGCCGACCCGGCTGGCGCTGCTCATGCTGGCGTCGCTGATCGCCCCGGTGGTGCTGCTCACCACCCTGCCGGGCGGCGTCACCTCCGACGTGAGCGTGATCGCGGTGTTCTCGGCCGTGCTCTACCTGCTCGTGCTGACCAGGCTGTGGGACGCGGCCGCCTCGCACCGGCGCGCGCTCGACCGCGAGCGGGTGCTGCGGCACGCCGGCCTGTCCCTGGTCACCAAGGCGGACGTGCCGCAGGTGGCGCACGTGGTGCAGGACGCGGTCGGTGCGCTGCTCGGCTCCCACGCGCGGGGCGACGCGCTGCTCGGGGTGCGGATCGACGGCGCGCTGCGCGCGGTCGACGGCGACACCGACGCGGCCGAGGCCCGGCGGCTCGGGCAGCTAGCCGAGACCTGGCTGGCGCTGGTGCACGGCCCGGCGCCGGTGCTGGCCTCCATGCAGCAGCTCCCCGGGCAGGCCAGGACCGCCCGGCCGGAGGCCGAGTGGATGCTGCTGTGCCCGCTGTCCCTGCAGGACCGGCCGACCGGGGACACGGTCATCGGGCTGATCGCGGCGTTCGGCGAGAAGCGGGCGCTGTCCGACCTCGCGGCCACCCTGGACATCCTCGCCCACCAGGTGGCACTCACCCTGGAGAGCGTCATGCTCCGCCAGGACGCGATCCAGCGGCGCAACGAGGCCTACTTCCGTGCCCTGGTGCAGGACGCCTCGGACGCCATCGTCATCGTCTCCGACGAGGGCATGGTCAAGTACGCGACGCCCTCCACCGTCGCCATCTTCGGCGATGTCCCGACCGAGGGCGAGTACCTCTGGGACCTGGTGGCTGAGACGGACCGGGAGGACTTCGCGCGGACCTTCATGCGGCTGCGCGAGCGGGCGCGGTTCGGCCCGCGGGTGGTGGAGAAGCAGACCACCCGCAAGGACGGCATCCGCGTCTACCTGCAGGCCCGGTGCAGCGACCTGCGGGCCGAGCCGAACGTGGCCGGCCTGGTGTTCACCCTGCGCGACGTGACCGCGCAGCACAAGCTCGAGGCCGAGCTGAAGCACCGGGCGTTCCATGACGCGCTGACCGGCCTGCCCAACCGGCTGCTGTTCCAGGACCGGATCGCGCAGCGGACGGCGGCGTCGGCGCGCGACGGCTCGATCGCCGGCGTGCTCTTCGTCGACCTGGACGACTTCAAGGTGGTCAACGACACCAAGGGGCACAGCGTGGGCGACGAGCTGCTGGTGGCGGTGGCCAGCAGGCTGTCCGGCCTGGTCCGCGAGTCTGACACCGCCGCCCGTCTCGGCGGTGACGAGTTCGCGCTGCTCATCGGCTCGGCCGAGGACACCGCGGCGGTCGAGGGGACCGCCGAGCGCATCGTCAGCTCGTTCACCGAGCCGTTCGCGCTGTCGGCCGGGCTCGTCACCACCAGCGTCACCGTCGGCGTCGCCACCACCGAGGACAGTACCGACACGGACGAGCTGCTCCGGCACGCCGACCTGGCGCTCTACGCGGCCAAGTCGGCCGGGAAACGGCAGTGGCGCCGCTACCAGCCGGTGCTCAGCGCCGGCCTGATCAGGCGGCGGGAGATCCAGGAAGCGCTGGCGGAGGCCGTCGTCAAGTCCGCGTTCTCCCTGGTGTACCAGCCGATCGTGGCGCTCGACAGCGGGCAGCTAGCCGGGTTCGAGGCGCTGATCCGCTGGCCGCACCCGCAGTGGGGGATGATGCACCCCGGCCAGTTCATCACCCTGGCCGAGGAGACCGGGCAGATCATCCCGATCGGCGCCTGGGTGCTCGGCCAGGCCGCCGCCGACATCATGCGCTGCCGCCAGGCGGCGCAGCTGGCGCCGCGACCGGGCGACGCGCCCGGCGCGGTGAACCTGCCCGCGCCGGGCCGGGCTGCTCCCGGGATACCCGGGCCTGCCGCCGCCGGGCAGCTCAACCGGGGCCTGGCCGGCCGGCGCGACCTGTACGTCAGCGTCAACGTGTCGGCCCGGCAGTTCGCCGACCCGAGCTTCGCCGACAACGTGCGGCAGGTGCTGGCGTCGTCCGGGCTGGAGGCACAGGCGCTGATGCTCGAGCTCACCGAGACCGCGCTGCTGCGCCGGGACGAGCAGCTGCACACCGACCTCGGCGAGCTGAAGTCGATCGGGGTGAAGCTGGCGATCGACGACTTCGGCACCGGCTACAGCTCGCTCAGCTACCTGCGGGACCTGCCGATCGACGTGGTGAAGATGGACCGGTCGTTCGTCGAGGGCATCGCCGAGTCCGACCAGCGGCTCGCGCTGGCCGAGGGCATCGTGCAGATCGCCCGCACGCTCAGCCTGGAGGTGGTCGCCGAGGGCATCGAGACCGAGGTGCAGCGCGACCTGCTGTCCTCCATGGGCTGCCACTACGGCCAGGGCTACCTGCTGGCCATGCCGATGCCCGCCAGCCAGGCGGTGGAGCTGGCCCGGGCCGGCTTCCCGGCCGCGCCCCTGGTGCCCGAGCCGCGGGCGCTGACCTAGTGAGCGCTGACCCCGTGAACGCGGCCGAGCCGCAGGCCGTCACCACCTCGGACCGGCCCGACCTGGCCGAGCAGGGCAAGGCGGCCTTGCTGCCGGGCTGGCCTGAGTTCATCTTCCACGACCAGGTGAGCGCCGACCTTATCGACCGCGCGGGTGAGTGCTTCCCGCAGTTCGACGTGCGGCTGGTGGCCGGCGGCGAGGTGGTGGCGGGCGCCTGGGCGGTCGCGCTGCGCTGGGACGGCACCGTCCGCAGCCTCCCCGGCGGTTACGACGGCGCGCTGGTCAGGTCGGTCACCGAGCACCAGAGCGCGCTGCGGCCGGACACGCTGTGCGCGATGGCCGCCGCCGTGCGGGCGGACCGCCAGGGGGCCGGCCTCGGCGGCACGCTGCTGCGCGAGCTGCGGGCGCGCGCCGCCCGGGCGGGCCTGGACCGGATGATCGCGCCGGTGCGCCCGGTGCTGAAGAGCCGCTACCCGCTGACCCCGATGGCGCGCTTCGCCCGCTGGACCCGCCCGGACGGCACTCACCTGGACCCGTGGATCCGCACCCACCAGCGCCTCGGCGCGACCATCATCGGCCCGGCCGTCAGGTCGATGGTAGTAACCGGGACCGTCGCCGAGTGGCAGGACTGGACCGGCCTGGCCTTCCCGGAGAGCGGCCGCTACGTCGTGCCGGGGGCACTGGACCTGCTCGAGATCGACGCCGAGCGGGGCCACGGCACCTACGCGGAGACCAACCTGTGGATGCGCCATGCGTAAGCCAGTTCGCGACGAAACCGGCGTCTTCGCGTAGTCTCAGAGCAGGACGGGCGAAAGTTCAGTCGCGGGCCGCAGGGCCCGCCAGACGAGGCTGGAGACGGATAGGTGGGCGGAATTATCCTGGAGTTGCTCATCGGCGTGCTTGCCGCCTGGATTTTCGGCCGGGTCAGGCGCCGGATGAAGCTTCCGGTTACCGCGAAGCACTACGGCTTCACCATTCTCGCGGTGTTCGTGTTGCTGGCTATCGCCTACGGGGCGAGCGGTCACGTATCGTCCCACTGAGGCTAGTGCGGGCTACGGGTTTTCGTGCACAGCGTCCGGGTATAGCCACAGCATGACCGGGAAACGAACGGTTTCCGCAGGTCAGACTAGAGCTCACGGCCTTGCACGCGATCCCGTCCCAGCACCATCCGAACGTGTGAGGCCGTGACCCCCATTCCCCCGGACGGGCCCGCGCGAGCGGGCCAGCGCGGCCAGGTCACCGCGAGCAGGGCAACCAGGCCAGGGCCCGCAGTGCGGCCGCTCCGCGGCTGCGCTGACGGCGAAATAACCCTGCTGCTATTACCCGTGCGGTACCGATAGCCTAGAAAGCGCCAATTACATCCGGCCGGCGACGCCAGGCGGGATCCAGCTTCTACTGACGTGAGGTCTTGCTCGTGCCTACCGGCAAGGTCAAGTGGTATGACGCCGAAAAGGGGTTCGGCTTCCTCGCCCGCGATGACGGGGGCGAGGTCTTCATGCATTCCTCCGCTCTGCCGGAGGGCACGACCACCCTGGCCAAGGGCCAGCGGGTGGAGTTCGGCATCGTCGAGGGGCGCAAGGGGGCGCAGGCGCTGCAACTGCGCCTGCTCGAGGCGCCGCCCAACGTCACCGCCGCCGCGGCCAAGCACGCCCGCAAGAAGCCGGACGAGATGATCCCGATCATCGAGGACCTGATGAAGCTGCTCGACGGGATCTCCGACGCCTACCGCCGGGGCAAGCACCCGGACGCCAAGGAAGCCCGGCAGATCGCCAGCCTCCTCACCGCGGTGGCCAAGGACATCGAGCCTTAGACGGCAGGGCGCCTTAGACGGCAGGGCGCCTTAGGCGGAGCCGGCTCGGCCCGCATCCGCTTGCGGCGCCGATCGGCGACCAGCACCGCCGCCACCACCAGGGCGCCCGCGGCGATGGCCAGCCCCGCCTGCCCGTTGTCGAGCATCGACACCAGCACGCCCGCCAGGCCGCCGGCCACGTTCGCGACCTGGTTGAGCGTCTCGGAGACGGCGAAGGTCGACGACCGGATCTCGTCGCCGATCTCACGGCCGACGATCGAGTCCTGGCCAAGCTTGGCCAGGCTGGCGCAGAAGATCGCGGTGGCCTCGACCAGCACCGCCGCCAGCAGGCCGAACCCCCAGGCGCAGAGGCCGGTCACCACCGGCGCCAGGACCAGCACCGAGTACATGATGAACTGCGGCGCCCGGCCGCGGAAGAACGACCCGAGGATCATCGAGCCCAGGCTGCCGACCGACAGGCCGAGCGCGAGCGCGCCGAGGGCGAAGTTGGACGATACCGGGTGCCCGAAAATCGTGCCCAGGTTCACGCTGCGCAGCAGGAACGCGAGCAGGAACAGGATGTAGCCGGAGAACGCGCGCAGCACCGCGTTGACCGTCATCGCCTCGGCCACCACCGGGCCGACGTTCCCCAGCGTGCGCCACCGGCCACGGCGCTGGCCCCCGGAAGCGTGGCCGGCAGGCAGGCGGCAGCGGCAGCGTGCTACCCGGCCGGGGCATATCGGGCGGGGGCATATCGGGTCGCGGCATATCGGGCCGGGTCGCCTGCTCGCCCACCGGCGCGGGCGCGGGCGCGGGCCCAGCCGCGGGACCGGCCGGAGCCGGGACGTCGATCTGCTCAGGCAGCCGGAACGCCAGCAGCATCGCCGCCAGGTAGATCAGCACCCCGACCCGCAGCGTCCAGGCCGCGCCGCCGGCGTACTGCACCCCGGCCGCCAGCACGGCCGCCACGGTTGAGGCGGCCAGTGAGATCAGCCCGCCCCGCGCGTTGGCGGTGACCAGCGTGATCTCCGCGGGCAGCAGCCGCGGGGTGACCGACGCCTTGACCACCCCGCCCGCCTTCTGCAGCACCAGGATGCCGAACGCCGCGGGCAGCAGCGTCACCGAGCTCGCGACGTTGGCCGACATCGCGTAGCAGAGCAGGCCGCGGGTGAGCATCGTGCCCGCGAGCACGAACCGGCGGCCCTGCTGTATCCGGTCAAGCGCGGGCCCGATGAACGGGGCCAGCACCGCGAACGGCGCCATGGTGATGATCAGGAACAGCACCACCCGGCCGCGGGCCTGGTCAACCGAGGTGCTGAAGAAGATGGAGCCCGCCAGGGCCACGGTCACGAACGCGTCCGCGGCGCCGCTGACCGCCGTCATCTCGAAGAGCGTGCCGAGGCCGGTGCGGTCCGCGCCCTGCGCACCGGTTAGCCGGTGCACGAAGGCGGCCGTCCGCCGCCCGGCCCGGCCCGAGGCGCGGCCGCCGGAGCGGAAAGCACCGCCCGCGCGTCGCACCGCATCCGACATCCCCATGTTCACAGTATTCTTGGTCTGCGGCACTGCGACGAGCCCTATGGGGGAGATCCTGCCGGGCCGGCCGCGCCGGAAGAGTCCGGGAGACGAGAATTGGCAGTCGTGAGCACGATCAGGAACCGCGCGAAGGAACCAGACCAGGTCTGCGCGGACGCCGTTGACGTAGCCAGGCAGGCCCTGGCCGAGAACGCCGGGGTGCTCCCGGACACGGTCGGTGAGCACCTGGGCACCGAGGCGGTGGGCGACCGCGTCGTCGCGCACCTCTTCGCCTGCACCGACCGGGCCTACGCGGGCTGGCGGTGGGCGGTCACGGTGACCCGCGCGCCCCGGTCGAAGCTGGTCACGGTGGACGAGAGCGTGCTCCTGCCGGGACCGGACGCGCTGCTCGCGCCGGCCTGGGTGCCCTGGCATGACCGGCTGCGGCCGGGTGACGTCGGCATCGGCGACCTGCTGCCGGCCAGCCCGGACGACGAGCGGCTGGTCCCGTTCGCGGTGCTCGACGGCGACGACGCGGTGACCGACTGGTTCCTGCCGCGCACCGACGCGGAGAACGCCGAGGCCGGGCCGTCCGACCCGGCTGAGCTGCCCGCGCCCGGCCGGACCCGTACGCTGTCCGCCTTCGGCCGCGACGACACCGCCGAGCGCTGGTACGAAAGCGACCACGGGCCGAGCTCGCCGCTCTCCAACGCCGCCCCGGCCCACTGCCTGAGCTGCGGGTTCTTTGTACCGCTGTCAGGGAGCCTGGGACGCGTGTTCGGCGCCTGCGGTAACGCCTACGCCCCCGACGACGGCCGGGTGGTCTCCGCCGACCACGGCTGCGGCGCGCACTCCGAGTCGGCCCTGGCCGGGTCGGCCGCTCAGGCGACCGCCCCGGTGATCGACGAGTTCGGCTACGACCTGGTGGACTTGCCCGGCGTCTCGGTCGAGGAGACCGTGTTCGAGCCGCTGTCCCGGGACACGTACCCGTCCGAGTCCTGAGCTGCCTGGTCCGCCTCCGTCCCGGCCCGCTTGCGTTTGAGGAACGGCACGTACACCAGCCCGAACAGGCCCATCGCGACCCCGGCGACGCACGTCCAGATCCACCAGTGCACGTCCGCGGGCAGCGCGCTGCCGATGGAGACCAGGATCACCAGCGCGGCCAGCCAGCCGAGCGTGATGACGCCTGTCACCTGAACGTCGTTCGCTTCCCTGGGCGGTGGCCCGGGGCGCCGCTCTCCCCCCGGACTGACCTGCCGACTCTGGCTCACAGCACAAGGCTAGTGTCTCCGCCGGGCACGATACGCCCGGGCATGATGTACTTGAGGGATGCCAGAGGCAGCCACGCAGTCAACCCCCGGGGCCAGTAGCCCGGGCGCCCCGGCCGGGACCACGGCCGGCCAGCCGGATCCGGCCGAGATCCAGACCGATGCCGGGCTGGCAACCGCGCTGCGGATCTCGGTCAGCAGGCTCGCGCGGCGGCTGCGGGTGGAGCGCCTTGGCCTCGGCGGGACCGACACCGTGCTGTCCGATATCCAGCTAGCGGCGCTGGCCGCGCTCGAGCGCCACGACTCGATGACCCCGGGTGAGCTGGCCGAGCACGAGAAGGTGCAGCCGCCGTCGATGACCCGGGTAATCGCGGTGCTCGAGGAGCGCGGCCTGGTGCTGCGCGCGCCGCACCCGAGCGACCGCCGCCAGGTGGTGCTCACCGTCACCGCGGCGGGCCGCGACCTGGTGGTGCTGGTCCGCCGCCGCCGCGAGGCGTGGCTGGCGCAGCGGCTGCAGGAGCTCAGCGCCGACGACCGCCAGGCGCTGCGCGCGGCCGCCCCGATCCTGGAAAAAATCAGCCAGTCCTAGGTCCGCCCCGGCTCAGTCGAGCCGGGCCGCCACGTAGTCGATGCACGCGGTGAGCGCGGCCACGTCGTCCGGCTCGATGGCCGGGAACAGCCCGATCCGCAGCTGGTTGCGGCCCAGTTTCCGGTACGACTCGGTATCCACGATCCCGTTCGCCCGCAGCACCGCGGCCACCGTGTCGGCCTGCACCGCGTCGGTGAAGTCGATCGTGCCCACGACCGGCGAGCGCATGGCCGGGTCGGCCACGAACGGCGTCGCGAACTGCGACTGCGCGGCCCAGCGGTAGAGGATTTCCGCCGAACGGGTGGTGCGGGCCTGTGACCAGCTCAGCCCGCCCTGCTCGAGCAGCCAGTCGACCTGGGCGGCCAGCAGCACCAGGGTCGACAGCGCGGGCGTGTTCAGCGTCTGGTCCTTGACCGAGTTTTCCACCGCCAGCTTCAGCGACAGGAAATCCGGGATGTACCGTCCGCTGGCGGCGACCTCGTCCACCCGGGCCAGCGCCGCGGGCGACAGCAGTGCCAGCCACAGGCCGCCGTCGGCGCCGAGCACCTTCTGCGGCGCGAAGTAGTAGGCGTCGAACTCGGCCGGGCTGGCCGGCAGCGCCCCGGCCGCGCTGGTCGCGTCGACCAGGACCAGGGAGCCGTCGTCGGCCCCGGCCGGGCGGCGGATCTCCATGCACACGCCGGTTGACGTCTCGTTGTGGGTCAGCGCGTACGCGTCCACCCCGGCCTCGGCGGCCGGGAGCGGATGGCTGCCCGGCTCGGACGCGATCACCGACGGCTCCTTGAGCCACGGGGCGCGGCCGGTCACGGTGGCGAACTTGGCGGAGAACTCGCCGAACGACAGGTGCTGCGACCGCTCCTGGATGAGGCCGAAGGCGGCCGCGTCCCAGAAGGCGGTGGTGCCTCCGTTGCCGAGGGCCACCACCCACCCGTTCGGTAGGCCGAAAAGCTCAGCCAGCCCGCTGCGGACCCGCCGCACGACCTGCCGCACCGGCGGCTGCCGGTGCGAGGTGCCCAGTTCCGGTGCTGCCGCGAGCGCGGCGACCTGCTCGGCGCGGACCTTGGTGGGGCCGCTGCCGAACCGGCCGTCCCGCGGCTTGAGCTGGTCGGGGATGACGATGCTGGTCACTCCCCCAGGTTACTGTGCGGCGGGCGGGCGAGACGACCCGTTAAAACTGCCCGACGACCGCGGCCGCCCCTGGCACCTCCGTCAGCGAGCGGGTGCCCGGGCCGATGTAGCGGGCCGACGGCCGGATGAGGCGGCCGGTCAGCTTCTGCTCCATGATGTGCGCGGCCCAGCCGCCGGTCCGCGCGCAGGTGAACATGGACGGCGTGATCTCCGCGGGCACCTCGGCGAAGTCGAGCACGATGGCCGCCCAGAACTCCACGTTGGTCTCGAGTACCCGGTCCGGGCGGCGGGCGCGCAGCTCGGCCAGGGCGGCGTTCTCCAGCGCCAGCGCGACCTCGTAGCGGGGCGCGGCGAGCTCCTTGGCGGTGCGCCGCAGCACCCGGGCGCGGGGGTCCTCCGCCCGGTACACCCGGTGGCCGAAGCCCATCAGGCGGCCGCCGCCGTCGAGCACCGACTTCACGTACCCTTCGGCGTCGCCGGTCCGCTCCACTTCCTCGATCATGTAGAGCACCCGGGCGGGGGCGCCGCCGTGCAGCGGCCCGGACAGCGCGCCGACCGCGCCGGACAGCGACGCGGCCACGTCGGCGCCGGTGGACGCGATCACCCGGGCGGTGAAGGTGGAGGCGTTCATGCCGTGCTCGGCCGCGCTCACCCAGTAGGCGTCGAGCGCTTTCACGTGCCGGGGGTCCGGCTCGCCGCGCCAGCGGATGAGGAACGCCTCGGCGGCGCTCTTGGCCTCGTCGACCAGCTTGCGCGGCACCTCGGGCAGGTCGGCCCCGCGGGCCGAGCTGGCAATGATGTCGAGCAGCTGCGCGCAGGCCCGGCCGACGTCCGACCGCGCCTGCTCGGGCGAGATGTCGAGCAGCGGCTGCAGCCCCCAGCGGGCGCCGAGGGCGGCCACCCCGCTCTGCGCGTCGACCCGGACGTCACCGCTGCGCACCGGGAGGTCAAGCTCCTCGGCGGCGGGCAGGCCGGGCTGGAACGCGTTGTCCACCAGCAGCCCCCAGACGTGCCCGAAGGACACCTGGCCGACCAGGTCCTCGATGTTCACGCCCCGGTAGCGGAGCGAGCCGCCCTCTTTGTCGGGCTCGGCGATCTCGGTCTCGAAGGCCACGACGCCTTCGAGACCAGGCTTGAAGTCACTCATCGCTAGTTCAGCGCTCCTCACGACGGAAGGATTTTCATTCAAACGCCGCCTCCGGGAGGGCGATAGCCCGTCATGGCGCGAAGATTCGCGATTATTTACAGAACGCGCAACTCCTGCACTTTGACGGCGGCGCAGCCGGCGCAGCCGCCTAAGATCTACGAATATGGACGCCGAGTTGACTACCGAGACGCTCGACCGCGACCCGATGAGGCAGTTCGGCCGCTGGTTCGACGACGCGGCGGCAGCCGGCCTGCCCGAGCCGAGCGCGATGGTGCTGACCACCCTGGGCGACCGGCCGCACGCGCGCACGGTGCTGCTCAAGGCGCACGACGCGGACGGCTTCACCTTCTACACCAACCGCACCTCCCGCAAGGGCCGCGACCTGGCGGGCGACCCGCGGTGCTGCGCGGTATTCCCCTGGTACCAGCTCGGCCGCCAGGTGACGGTGGAGGGCGCCGTGCGGCCGCTGTCCACCGCGCAGAGCGAGCCCTACTTCCACTCCCGGCCACGGCAGTCGCAGATCGGCGCGTGGGCGTCACGTCAGTCCACCGTGCTCGGCTCGCGGGCCGAGCTTGACGACCGGGTGGCCGAGCTGGCCGCCCGCTGGCCCGAGGGCACCGAGGTGCCGATGCCCGATTTCTGGGGCGGTTACCTGATCGTGCCCGACCGGGTCGAGTTCTGGCAGTCCCGGCCCAGCCGGCTGCACGACCGGCTGAGCTACCGGCGGGCCGCAGCCGGCTGGGTCATCGAAAGATGGTCGCCGTAGGCATGGAAACCTGCTCACGTAGGTTTCAGATGATGGTGTGCCGCGAGCGCGTAGCATCACTGTCAGGAGGAACGTTGCCATGACTGCCCACGGGCTTATCGACACCACCGAGATGTACCTCCGCACGGTGTTCGAGCTAGAAGAGGAGGGCGTCGCCCCGCTCCGGGCGCGCATCGCCGAGCGCCTTGCCCAGTCGGGCCCGACGGTCAGCCAGACGGTCGCCCGGATGGAGCGGGACGGCCTGGTGCACGTGGCGGGCGACCGGCAGCTGGCGCTCACCGATGCCGGGCGGGCCCTCGCCACCCGGGTCATGCGCAAGCACCGGCTGGCCGAGTGCCTGCTGGTCAGCGTTATCCAGATGCCGTGGGAAGAGGTGCATATCGAGGCCTGCCGCTGGGAGCACGTGATTTCCGAGCAGGTCGAGAAGCGGTTGTTCGACCTGCTCGGCCAGCCCGACCGGTGCCCGCACGGCAACCTCATCCCCGGCCTCGACGAACTGGTCATCCAGACCGGCGCCGCCGCCGCCGAGCGTGATGCGAACATGATCGATGTGACTCGTGATACTCATGAGACGCTGCGGGTCACTGTTACTCGAATCACCGAGCAGTTGCAAAGTGATCTGGACTTGATGCTTAAACTCAAGCGGGCCGGGATACAACCCGGACGCGAGGTGTTGCTCGGTGCGGCTAACGACGGGGTGCGCGTATGTGGCGAGGAGGGGGCCGAGCCCGCCGCATCCGTCGACCTGCCGCCCGACGTCGCCTCGCACGTGTTCGTGTCCAAGGAGTAGCCAGGAGACAAGTTCGGTGACCGGAGCGTGACCATGACGCGCTGGAGCGAGAGCCTGCCGGCGGACCTGGTGCTGAACCAGGCCGAGATCGGCGTGATCGTCGCGGACCGGTCCGGCAACGTCGTGTTCTCGAACGAGTACGTTGCCCGGATGCTCCGGCTCGACGGCACCGCCGCCACCCTCATCGGCAAGCCGCTGCTCGGCCTCGGCCTGCTGCCCGACGCCGAGCCCGGCCGGGCCGCGGAGGTCACCCGGCAGGTGCTCAGCGGAATCGGCTGGGAGGACACCTTCGCCGGCCACCGGGCCGACGGCAGCTTCCTGTTCGTCCGTGAGCTGGCGGTACCGCTGCGCGGCGAGTCCGGCCAGATCGACGGCATCGTCATGCTGATCACCGAGGCCGGCCGCCGCGACGCGCAGCGCGAGCCGGACCGGCTGCGGCTGCTCGAGCGGATCGGCCAGCGGCTGGCGGGCACCCTCGAGCTGGACGCGACGCTGCGCGAGGTCGCGCAGATCCTGGTACCGCGGTTCGGCGACCACTGCTTCATCGACCTGTTCAGCGGCGAGAAGCTCATCCGGCGGGCGGTCGCCCACGCGGCCGGCTGGGAGCCGCCGGCCGGCACCTGGGCCCGGGTCGGCGAGGCCATCCACTACCCGCCCGGCCACTTCGTGCAGCAGGCCATGTCGCGCCTGGAGACCATCGTCGTCCCCGACCTGCAGGCGGACTACTACCCCGCGCCCAGCGAGGAGTCCATGTCAGCCGCCGACCAGGCCGGGCTCACCTCGGTGCTGGCAGCACCGCTGTACGCCCGGGGCGAGCTGCTCGGCAGCATCTCGCTCGCCCTGTCCAGGCTGACCGACCGGCCCGACCCGCACTACGACCTGTCCGACGGCGACCTGATCGGCGCGATCGCCTCACGGATGGCGGTCGCCATCGACAACGCGATGCTGTTCGAGGCGGAGCGCCGCACCGCCCTCGCCTTCCAGCAGTCCCTGCTGCCGCACTCGGTGCCCGAGCTCGACGGCCTCGAGGTGGCGTTCCGCTACGTGCCCGCCAAGCCGCTGGCCACCCAGGGGCAGGGCATCCAGACCCAGGTCGGCGGCGACTGGTACGACATCATCCCGCTCGCCGCGGGCCGGGTCGGCCTGGTCATCGGCGACGTGGAGGGCCGCGGCGCCCGCGCCGCCGCCACCATGGGCCAGCTCCGGGCGGCGCTGCGGGCTTACGCGCAGGACGAGAAGTCGCCCGCCGACATCATGCGCAAGCTGGACGAGTGGGTGCGCTCCACCGCCCCGGTCGGCGCCGGCGGCGACCCGCCCACCGTTTCCTGCATCTACCTCATCTACGACGCCTGGTCCCGCGAGCTGACGTTCGCCAACGCCGGCCACGCGGCCCCGCTGCTGGCCTGCGACGGCACCGTCCGGCCGCTCGAGGTCCGGCACAAGGGCGTGCTGCTCGGTGTCCGCGGCCGCGGCATCCGCGGCCTGCCCACCTACCGCGAGCAGACCGTCACCCTGCCGCCCGGGGCCGCCCTGGTGCTGTACACCGACGGGCTGACCGACCGCCGCGGCCGGGCCGACGGCGACGGCCACTACACCGAGGCCGAGGCGGTCTCCATGCTCCGCGACTCGCTGCTGCGGTCCGACCCGACCGCGGCCGCGCTGGTGGCGGCGGCGGAGAACGCGGTACCGGGCGAGATCGACGACGACATGGCGATCCTGGCGTTCCGCTCCTCACCCGATGACCTGGCCACCTTCGAGCGGTCCTTCCCGGCCGAGCCGATCATGGTCTCCGAGGCCCGCCGCCTCGCCACCGCCACCTTCACCGCCTGGGAGATGGACCCCGACCAGGCCGACCTCGCGCTGCTGCTGGTCTCCGAGGTGGTCACCAACGCGGTGCTGCACGCCTCGGTGACCCCGAGCCCGGCCGGCCGCCGCTTTGACCTGGAGCTGGAGTCGTTCGCCGCCCCCGACGGGCCGGCCAGCGGCGGCGTCAGCGTCGGCGCGCTCACCCCCGCCGCCGGCCTCGCCCTCGGTGCCCACTACGCCCCGGTGTACCGGCCGCGGGAGTTCACCTTCCGCCTCCGCCGGGGCGCCTCGGCCGTGTGGGTCGAGGTCTTCGACCCCGACCTGCGGCTGCCCCGGCTGCGCACCGCCCGCGCCACCGACGAGGGCGGCCGCGGGCTGTACCTGGTCGAGCAGCTCGCCACCCGCTGGGGCTCCCGCCCCACCGCCGACGGCAAGGCCGTCTGGTTCGAAATACCCTTGGACAAGGGCGCCGGGTAGCCGGCTTAGCTACCCGCTGAACGCGCTCCTCCGCTGTGACAGTATGGACGCGTGACCGCCGTCTTCATCCACGGAGTGCCCGAGACCCCCGCCATCTGGAGCGGCCTGCTGGCCGCGCTCGACCACCCCGACAGCGCGGTCGTGGCGCTGCCCGGGTTCGACGGTGTCCGCCCGGAGGGGTTCGGGGCGACGATGGACGAGTACGTCGCCTGGCTGGTGGCACAGCTCGAGCGCCTCGACGCCCCGGTCGACCTGGTCGGGCACGACTGGGGCGGCGGGTTCGTGGTCCGGGTGGTCTCGCTCCGGCCCGACCTGGTCCGGTCCTGGGTCACCGACGCGGCCGGCATCGGCGACCCCGGGTTCGAGTGGCACGACCTCGCCAAGATCTGGCAGGCGCCAGAGGCAGGCGAAGACTTCTGGGACCAGCAGCTGGCGATGCCGGACCAGGAGCGGGCCGGCGTCTTCCAGGCGTTCGGGGTGCCCGCGGGGCCAGCCCTCGACCTGGCATCGCGCATCAACCTGACCATGGCTCACTGCATCCTCGACCTCTACCGTTCGGCGGTGGACGTCGGCAAGCAGTGGGGCCCGGACTTCGCGGCCATCCCCGCACCCGGACTGGCGATCATCCCGGGCGAGGACCCCTTCCTGAACGCGGCCTCGGCGGCCACGGCGGCCGAGCGGGCCGGCGCCAGCACGGTCACCCTTGACGGGCTCGGACACTGGTGGATGCTGCAGGACCCGGCCCGGGCAGCGGCCGTCCTGCGCGCGTTCTGGGCAACCGTGGCCTGACCCGCGAAGCGGCGATGGGTCATGTGCGCCAGGGTCTTATCCGTATCGAAAAGATCTTGTAAAAATATGCTCAAGCTCTACCAACCCCTATATTGATTAGCTATAATATTCGCATCGGACAATTCTGTTTCACGATCACCCGGAAGGAGGGCCGGCATGCGCGAGCAGGAAGTCGCGGCTGATACAGACCTTGATCCGTTGCTGGTGGCGGCCCTGTGCGGGACGATCGTGCCGGGCGAGGAGACACTGGGCTCACTGTTCTGCCAGGACGAGCCGGCCGACACGCTGCCGCCCGGGCCGGTGCTGGCGGAGCTGACCGCGCAGCAGGTCGCCCGGGCGGATGAGCTGTCCGATGACGAGGTCATCGGGACAATGCACGCGGCGCGGCGGCAGGCGAACCTGGCGGACTACCAGCAGACGGTGATGATCGCGGTGTTCACCCGCCGGCGGCGGGCCGAGTTCGAGGCGGCGCTGGCGGCGGGCAAGCCCGCAGGCTGCCGGGACGGGGAGTTCCCGGGCGCGGAGCTGGCTATAGAGCTGACCGAGACCCAGGCGGAGGCCGGGCTGCGGTCCGACACCGCGGTCGAGCTGACCACCCGGCTGCCGCGCACGCTGGCGCTGATGGCGGACGGCACGCTCGACCTGGGGCGGGCGATGATCATCGCCCAGCGCACCCTGATCCTCAGCGACGCCGACGCCGCTTACGCCGATGAAGTCCTCTCCGCTGTCGCCGCCGGCAAGCGGCCGGACCAGCTCGCCCGTAAGGCGGCCGCACTGGAAATGAAGCTCGCGGCCGAGGCCGTCAAGGCCCGCAAGGAGCAGGCCAGGCAGCTCGACCAGCGGGTCGAGGTGCGTCCGGAGGCGTCCGGCAACGCGAGCCTGTCCGGCCGGGAGCTCAGCACCGCCGACGCCCTGGCCGCCAAGGCGCACATCGACGCGACCGCGGTCAAGCTGCGCGACTCCGGCCTGGTCGAGGGCAGTCTGAACCGGCTGCGGGCCCTGGTGCTGACCGACCTCACCCAAGGCCGCGATCCCCTCGACCGCATCAAGCCCGACGGCAGCGGCGAAGTCCCCCAGGATCCCGGGCCCGGCCCGCTGCCAGCGCTGATCAACCTCCTGGTCCCGGCCGACACCCTGCTCGGCCAGGGCACCGCGCCCGCCCAGGCCGGGCCCTGGGACCTGCTTGACCCAGACGAAACCAAGACCATCGTCAGGGCCGCCTCCCGGCACCCGCGCACCCGCTGGTGCGTCACCGTGATCGGCTCCGACGGCACCGCGGTCGCCCACGGTTGCGCCGACGGCCGGCATCCCTGGGCTGGCAACGTCCCGCCACCAGAAAACGGGCCAGGCCCGCCGCTGCACGACCTGCTCCGCCGCCTCAACCTCACCTTCGAGCCCATCGCCCGGGACACCTGCGACCACCAGCACGCCGAGAACCGGTACGTCCCCAGCCGCAGGCTCCGGCACCTCTTGCGCGCCCGGAACCAGACCTGCACCGCCCCGGCCTGCAACGCCCAGGCGGTCCACTGCGACAACGACCACACCGTGCCGTACCCCGACGGCCCAACCTGCGAGTGCAACCTCAACCCGAAGTGCCGCCGGCACCACCGGGTCAAGCAGGCACCCGGCTGGAGAGTCACCCAGCTCGCCCCGGACACCGCCGCCTGGATCACGCCCGCTGGCCGCACGCACGTCGTCGGGCCGACCGGTTACGACCAGTAGCCCCCAGGCCAACCTGGCCGCTTGCCCCGCTCACAGGTCGTGGTGGCGTTCCAGGTAGTTCAGCGCCACCCAGCCCGCCGGGACCGGCAGCCAGAAGGTCAGCAGCCGGAACCCGAGCACCGAGCTGACCGCGACCGCGCCGGGCACCCCGGCGGTGGTCAGTCCCGCCGTCAGCGCCGCCTCGACCGCGCCGAGGCCGCCCGGGGTGGGGATGATCGAGCCGAGCGCGCTCCCGGTCAGGTAGACCACGCCGATCTTGGCGATCGGCACCGAGCCGCCGAACGCCGCCACGCAGGCGGACAGGCAGGCGATGTAGGCCAGGCTGAGCAGCAGCGCGCCGCCGAATCCCTCGGCCAGCTTGCGCGGGTGCTGCGCCACCTCGAGCAGCCGGGGCACGACCTGACCGAAGGTGGGTGAGAGGCGCGCCCGCACCATCCGCCGCCCGGCTGGGACCGCGAGCACCGCCCCGGCTAGCGCCACCAGGCCCCCGACGACAAAGTACGACCAGGTCGGGGGCTTAATGGAGCTGCCCTCGCCGGTGCCCGCGATCGCGCCGAAGATGGCCAGCAGCAGGATGTGCAGGCCAAGCGCCGCTACCTGGGAGACCGCGATGCTGGCCACCGCGACCGGCGACGGGATCTTCCGGCGCTGCAGGTAGCGCACGTTCAGCGCCACCCCGCCGACCGCCGCCGGCGTCACCAGCGTGACGAACGAGCTCGCGAGCTGCACCAGCAGGGTGCGGAAGAAGCCGAGCCGCTCGGCCACGAAGCCCGACACCGACAGCGTCGCGCCCGCGTAGGTCAGCACGGACAGCGCGAGCGCCACCAGGGCCCACCGCCAGTCGGCCGAGGCGATCAGGTGCCCCAGGCTCGCCTGGGCCAGCTCCCCGGCCAGCAGGTAGACCGCGGCCACGCTGGCGACCAGGGTGACCAGGGTGCGCGCCCGGATGCGCTCCAGCCGGACCGGGGCGACCTCCTCGTCGGGCACGGCCGCGGTGAGCGCCTTGCGCAGCGCCGGCAGCACGTCGCGGTTGCGGCGCAGCGCGTGCCGGGTGGAGCGGACCAGGGCAACCGGCTGCAGCAGCGGCAGCACCGCTCCCAGCTCGTGCCCGTCGAGGGTCTCCGCCGCCACCCGCGCGGACTTCTCCGGGCCGACGTACAGCGCCAGCTCGACGATGAGCTGGGCCAGGTCAAGGCGGCGCTGCAGGTCGCTGGCGGCCACGTCGCCGTCACCCGGGTCGAGCAGCATCACCTCGCCGCCGGGGGTGAACAAGATGTGGTCGGCGGTCAGCCCGCGGTGGGCGACGTGATGCTCGTGCAGCCGCTGCACCGCGTCCCAGACGCCGCGCAGCTCCGCGTCGGTGCAACCGGGGTTGCGCTGCGCCAGGGTGGTCCCCGCGCGGTGCTGGTACGCCAGCACCGCGGCGTCCGGCCCGACCCGGACCAGGGCGCGTAGCTGCGGAGTGGGTACCCCCGCGTCCTGGGTGGCGTAAGACAGCAGCGCCCGGCGCTCCAGCGCCCGGTCCACCGAGAGCGGCGCCCCCCGGGCCACCTGGCCGCGCACCCGGACCCAGCGGTAGATCCCGTAGAAGGTGCCCGCCGCCTGCTGGTCCCGGTCGAACACGACCACGTCAAGGGCGCCGCCGTCCTCGGTGTCGGCCGAGTACTGCCGGGACCCGGTCACGCCCTCGCTCGGCTGCGGCACCCGGCGGATCGCGGTGACCCGCAGGTGCTTGTCGCCCAGGGCCCGGGCGATGGCGAGCGCGGCCGGGCGCTGGGAGGCCGAGCCCGCCCCGTAGCGGACGGCCAGGCCAATGGCGCGGCCCGCCAGCAGCGTGATGAGGATCGACAGCACGGTGGTGTGCGACGCGGCCAGCTGGACGACCGCGTACACCCCGACCACCAGCCCGAGCGCGTTGCGCCAGCCCGGCCGGCCGGTCAGGCCGATCATGGTGGCGTAGGCGACCAGGCCGCACAGGTAGGGGTCGAGGGCGTCGACGCGCGGCCCGGACGGGTTGGACATGATGATGGCGTAGTAGAGCCGGGAACCGCCCGGGCGCGGCAGCAGGACGTTGACAACCTCGGCCGCGGCCCCGGCCACCAGGCCGGTCGCCACCGCCTCGACCAGCCGCCGCACCTGGCGCCGGACGAGCTGGCTGATGGCCAGCGCCACCGGCAGGATCAGCAGCGCGAACAGCACGATCTGGGGCACGACGACCAGCAGCGGGTGCGGCACCCGCTGGCTGGCGCCGACGATATCGGTCTCCACCCCGTTGGTGGTGGCGCTGGCGGCCACCGCCGCCAGGCCGAGCACGACGATCCAGGCGCAGGAGACAACGCAGCGGAGCGCGTCAACCGGCTTGCGGATACGGCGCTCCAGCTCGTCGTCGACGTGGATCGCGGACGGTGTCACGGGAGAATCGTTTCACCTGTTCCTGGCTGCGCAGGCGCAGCACCCGGGTGTGGCACTAACCAGTTATAAACGAGAACGGCCCGGGTCCTGACGGACCCGGGCCGTTTCGTAACGAGACTGCGACTGCGGACTTGGCTAGAAGTCCATCTCGCCGCCGCCGCCGGGGGCAGCAGCGGGAGCAGCCTTCTCCGGCTTCTCGGCGATGACTGCCTCGGTGGTGAGGAACAGCGCCGCGATCGAGGCCGCGTTCTGCAGCGCCGAGCGGGTGACCTTGGCCGGGTCGATGATGCCGGCCGCGAACATGTCGACGTACTCGCCGGTCGCCGCGTTCAGCCCCTCGCCGGCCGGCAGGTTCTTCACCTTCTCGGCCACGACGCCGGGCTCAAGGCCGGCGTTGTAAGCGATCTGCTTCAGCGGCGCCTCGAGGGCGATGCGCACGATCTGCGCACCGGTCGCCTCGTCACCCGACAGGTCCAGCTTGTCGAAGGCGTTGCGGCCCGCCTGCAGCAGCGCGACGCCGCCGCCGGGAACCACACCCTCCTCGACCGCGGCCCGCGCGTTGCGCACCGCGTCCTCGATGCGGTGCTTGCGCTCCTTGAGCTCGACCTCGGTCGCCGCGCCGGCCTTGATGACGGCCACGCCGCCGGCCAGCTTGGCCAGCCGCTCCTGCAGCTTCTCGCGGTCGTAGTCGGAGTCGGTGTTGTCGATCTCGGTCCGGATCTGGTTGACCCGGCCCGCGATCTGGTCCGCGTCGCCCGCGCCGTCGACGATGGTGGTCTCGTCCTTGGTCACCACGACCGAGCGGGCCCGGCCGAGCACGTTCAGGTCGACGTTGTCCAGCTTGAGGCCGACCTCTTCGCTGATGACCTGGCCACCGGTGAGGATGGCGATGTCACCGAGCATGGCCTTGCGGCGGTCACCGAAGCCAGGGGCCTTGACCGCGACCGAGCGGAACAGCCCGCGCATCTTGTTGACGACCAGCGTCGCCAGGGCCTCGCCCTCGACGTCCTCGGCGATGATCAGCAGGGGCTTGCCGGACTGCACGACCTTGTCGAGCAGCGGGAGCAGGTCCTTGTTAGCCGAGATCTTGGAGTTGATCACGAGGATGTAAGGGTCCTCGAGAACAGCCTCAAGACGCTCCGGGTCGGTGACGAAGTAAGGCGCGATGTAGCCCTTGTCGAAGCGCATGCCCTCGGTGAGCTCAAGCTCGAGGCCGAAGGTGTTGCTCTCCTCGACGGTGATGACGCCTTCCTTGCCGACCTTGTCCATCGCCTCGGCGATCATCTCGCCGATGGCCGGGTCGCCGGCCGAGATGGACGCGGTGGAGGCGATCTGCTCCTTGGTCTCCACGTCCTTGGCGAGCTGCGTGAGCTGCTCGCTGACCGCCTCGACAGCCGCCTCGATGCCGCGCTTGAGCGACATCGGGTTGGCCCCCGCGGCAACGTTGCGCAGGCCCTCGCGCACCAGCGCCTGGGCGAGCACAGTGGCCGTCGTCGTGCCGTCTCCGGCCACGTCGTCGGTCTTCTTGGCTACTTCCTTGACTAGCTCGGCGCCGATCTTCTCATACGGGTCCTCGAGCTCGATCTCCTTGGCGATGGACACGCCATCGTTGGTGATCGTGGGGGCTCCCCACTTCTTCTCGAGAACCACGTTCCGGCCCTTGGGGCCGAGAGTTACCTTCACGGCGTCGGCAAGCTGGTTCATGCCGCGCTCGAGGCCGCGCCTGGCGTCCTCGTCAAACGCGATCATCTTCGCTGCCATTGGTTACCAGTCCTCCGTGGCGTACGTTAGGACCGGCCGACGCCCGCGACGGACGGCACGCCACGCGGCAGTCCCTTCCTGCCGCCTGGCGGTACCACATCGCCCGATCCCGCCGTTGTGGTTGTCACTCTCACGAGGAGAGTGCCAAGCCCATGTTTAGCACTCTCCTAGGGAGAGTGCAAACGCCAAGGCTAGGTACTGGGCGTTCACCTATAAA
>CAWGIM010000017.1:0-194567 GCA_963822615.1 uncultured Actinomycetota bacterium
CGTTGACCTTCTCGTAGCCGAACGTGCCGTCGGTGACCACCGGCAGGACCAGCTCGTCGGCTGCGGCGGCCGAGAAGCCGCCGTTAGGCGCCGGTGACCACTGCATCGGCGTGCGAATCGACTCCCGGTCCGGCAGCGACAGGTCGTCACCCATGCCGATCTCTTCGCCGTAACGGAGGACCGGTGTTCCGCGCAGGGTGAACTGAAGCGAGTAGGCCAGCCGGATACGGCGCTGGTCACCGCCCAGCATGGGCGCGAGCCGACGGCGGATCCCCCGTCCGTACAGGCGCATGTTCTCTTGCGGTCCGAACTCGGCGAACACCTCCTGCCGCTGGTCGGCGGTGAGCCGGGACAGGTCGACCTCATCGTGGTTGCGCAGGAACGTGGCCCACTGTGACCAGTCGGGCAGTTTCGGGGTGTCGCGCAGCGCATCGATGACCGGCTCCGGGTCCTGGCGGGCGAGCGCCAGCATGATCTGCGCGTTCAGCAGGAAGTCGAACAGCATGTGCAGCCGGTTCGCCGAGCCGCCGCTGTCGCCGAAGTACTTGACGATCTGGTCGGGGTCGACGTTCGCCTCGGCTAGCAGCAGCGCGTCCCGGCGCTGCCACTGCACGTGCTGGCGGAGGTCAGTCAGGAACCCGAAGTCCTTGTCGTCGCCGCTGCTGTCCACCGTGGTTTCCTCGATGACGAACGGCGCCGCGTCCATCCGGAACCCGGCCACCCCCAGCCGGAGCCAGAATGACGCGATCTTCTTGATCTCCTCGCGGACCCGGGGGTTGCTGATATTGAGATCCGGCTGAAAACGGTAGAACCGGTGGTAGTACCAGGCGCCCGCGGTCTCGTTATACGTCCAGGTCTCGTCCTGCTCGCCGGGGAAGACCATGCCCTGGTGCCGGTCGGGCGGCTCTTGGGCTGACCAGACGTACCAGTCCCGGTACGGCGACTCGGGCGACGAGCACGCTGACTGGAACCACGGGTGCTCGTCCGAGGTGTGGTTGACGACTAGGTCGAGGATGACCCGGATGCCGCGGCTGTCGGCGGCCTGCAGGAACTCCGCGAAGTCGCCCAGCGTGCCCAGCCGGGGGTGCACGTTGTAGTAGTCGCTGACCTCGTAGCCGCCGTCCCGGCCGGGCGAGGGATGGATGGGATTCAGCCACAGGCAGTCGACGCCGAGCCTGGCCAGGTAGTCCAGCCGGCGGGTGAGCCCGGCGAAGTCACCGACGCCGTCACCGTTGGAGTCCTGGAACGTCTCGACGTCCAGGCAGTAAATGATTGCCTTCTCGTACCAGCGCTCGGTCATGCGGCTTCACTCTCCCCGTCGCAGCCGTGGCAAAACGGTTAAAAGGGGCTGCCGCTGCGGAAGCTTTCCCACTCGATGTGATCGTCGCAGGCCGCGACGTCCGGCCGGATCAAGTGCCCGTCGCGTCCGAATACCCGGCCGAGCTGACTGGTAGGACGCTCGATGAGCGAATAGCTCAGCCAGCCGGCCAGTATCGAGACGACCAGGACAACGGCAGTATCGGCGACGAAGGCGCCGGGGCTCTGGCGAACCAGGCCGTCCCGTCCAGCCAGGGCCAGCAGTGACGGCTCATGCCACAGGTAGATGCTGTAGGAGATGGCGCCTAGCCAGAGCAGCGGCCGGCCGCTCAGCGCGCGCCCCCAGTGATCGTCGAGCGGTCCGAGCACGGCGGCGGCTACCAGGCACCCGAAGCCAGCTGCGCACAGTGAGCCGAAGTACACCCCCGACCAGGTGTCGGCCTGCCGGATGGCGAACGCCGTGGACAGCACGGCGAGGGCGGCGAGGCGCAGCACCAGCCGGGCCCGTGGGCCGAGGGGCCGGTGATCGCCCTGGGCTGCGGCGATGATGGCGATGAGCATGCCGACGGAGAAGATGTCCAGGCTGGCTAGGGGACCGAACCAGGTCGTGGGCGATCCGGTGGTTGACCGGTGCTGGCCCCAGAACGACCATGCCTTCCAGCCCAGGGAGGCCGCGGCGAGGGCGGCGGTACTGGAGGCCAGGACGGCGATTCGCTTTCTGCGGCTGGCCAGGCGCCGGCAGGCACGAGGCAGCCCGAGGGCGAGGAGCAGCAGGGCCAGGTAGAAGAACACTTCAACCGAGAGCGACCAGGCTGGCCCGATGGTGAAGAAGATGCGCTTGCCGTCGAAGACCTGGGTGAAGGTCAGGTGCTCGACAAGGTCGCGCCAGTCGCCGGGCAGGGCCTGCTGGCGGCAGAACCAGACCACCACCACGGCGACGTAGTACACCGGAAGAATGCGGATGGCCCGGCGGAGCAGGAAGCCCCGGGCGAAGTTCGGCGCCCGTCCCTCAATGGCCGACCGGGCGACTGGCTCGAACAGGAGGAAGGCGCTGATCACGAAGAACCACGGCACCATCGCGTCGAGAGAATTCAGCACAGTGTAGGCAGGCGTCCCCAGGTACAGGAAGTGGGCCACGTTGCAGAACTGGTAGACGTGGAATACCACGATGGCCACGGCGGCGATACCACGGTGCCCGTCAAGTTCCCGGTATCGTTCGCGGCCCTTGGCGGGCTGCGCGCTGACGGGAGCCACGGCCGCTCCCGCGGCGGCGGGAGCCGGCGGGCGCGGCGGATGCGGCCGACCTCCCGCCGGCACTAGTCGCCCCGGGCGCTCGGATAGGCCGGCGGCCCGGTCCGCGGCGTGATTCGCCACACCCGCTCGCCAGTGAGCTCTTTGAGCTGGGCGACCCGGGCGATGACGTTCTTGAATTCACCGAACCACAGCACCGTGTTGATCGCGTAGAGCACGAACCATCCGCGGTGGCGCCGAATCCTGGCATCGCCGAGCAGGTAAGCGAAAATCGTCTGAGCGGTCCCCACGGTCAAGGTGAAAAGGGCCAGCAGCACGAACACCGGGACGAGCCAGTCGAGATGCGCGAGGCCGTGGTCACGCCAGGCGTTGAAGCCGAGAATAGGGACGATCTGGATGCTGACCCAGGGCACCACTTGCGCCCAGCCGAGGATGAACCCGGCCCCGATCTTCTGCCGCCCGCTCAGCCGCTTCGAGGCCAGTGCGGGCCGCAGGTGGCGCCTGGAGGTCTGGGTCCAGCCCTGCGCCCAGCGCATCCGCTGACCCCACAGGGCCTTTAGCGTGGTGGGGGCGAGTTCGGTCGAGATCAGGCCCGGGTCAGAGACGATCTTGAACCCGTCCTGCAGGCTTCGCATGGACGAGTCGATGTCTTCGGTGAGCATCGACCGCTGCAGCCTGATCTGCTGCAGGACGTCGCGCCGCCAGTAGCCGTTGGAGCCACCGAAGATCGCGAAGCCGAACAGCCGGGCCCGGCCGGGATGGCTCACGGCGTAGATGGTCTCGAACTCCACCGCGACCAGGCGTGCCAGCCAAGATGCTTCCCCGTTGCGTACCACGCAGTGACCTTGCACCACGTCGTGCCCGTCGGCCAGCCACCGCCACGCCCGCGAGAAGGAACCCTGCTCCGGGTGATGATCGGCGTCAAACACCCCGACGAACTCGCCCCGCACGTGCGCCAGCGCGGCGTTGACATTCTGGGCCTTGGAGGTGCTCGTCTGGACCCGGAGCAGCAGCAGGCGGGGATCGGCGGCGGCCAGCTCCGCCAGGGGGCCTTCGATGGGCAGGTGCCGGGGAGAGTTGTACGCCAGGATGACCTGGAAATCCCCCGGGTAATCCTGCTGGAGGAGATGCGTGACCGTGTCCATGATGGTGGCTGCCTCATTGGGCAGGTAGGCCGCGACAATGGCGGTTGCGGGCGGAAACGCTCCGCCGCGCTCGGCCGGGAGTTCAACCGTCCCCACCGCCCGCAGGCTCTCGGCCCAGATTACGGCGGCCGTGATCGCCAGGGCGGCCGCCATCAAGGGGTAGGTCACGCTGGTCAGGTCAAAGCCGGCATACCAGGCCAGCACGTAGATGATGAACGGCAGGCTGAGCAGCATCGCGGTGGTGAAGGCGATCTGAAGCGGGGAGGCCAGCCGCTCGATGAGCCGCAGGAGCCGGTCCCGCTTGACGGCGGGGACTGAGGCGGCCGCTAGGGCGGGCGAGAAGCCCACTGGTATCAGGTCAAGGTGCAAGCCCGCTTCTTCCAGCGCGATGTCGGCTTGATCGCGCAGCTCCCGCCCGGAAGCGGCACGCGAGAAGGGGGCGTAGCCGATGACCGGGGTCATGCGCACTTGCTCCCCGCCCACGTCCAGGACGGTGCTGGCCACCCGCCGGGCCAGCTTGCCGAGGCGGGTGCGCGCGGCCGCCAGATCGGTTTCGGGCATTAGCAACCAGAACCCGCCGCCAGGATGGGTACTGTGCTGCTCGAGGACCTGGGCGTCCTGCGCGAAAAGCTCGTCGAACGCAGCGGCGACCACCTGCTCGGCCCGCGCCCCCAGCCGCTGAGAAAGCCGCCCCAGCTCAGCCACGCTGACCGCGGCCAGCATCCCCGGGCGCGGGGCCAGCTGGGCGCGCTGTAGCTCCCGGTCGATCTCCTCGCCCAGCCGCTGCTGCGGTAGTGCCGGGCGCCGGGCGGCAACAGCCGGCGCGGATGACTGGCTAAGCTTCGCGCGGATGTGATTGACCAACTCGGCCACATCCACATCGGCCGGGTGGCCGATTACGAGGAGTTGCGGCCGCTTCCCGGTCCGGGCGCGCAGCTGGCGGATCACGTCGCCGACGGCTGGCTCGCGGGTTTCCGCCTTCCCGACCACTACAAGGTCAGGCGCAAGGTCGGTGAACTGCTCCAGTGCATCTCGGCCGCTAGCAGCCGAGATCGTGGTCACGCCGGCACTCCGCAGGCTGGGGGCAATCTGATCGGCGGCGGCAGAGTCACCGACGATAAGGACCAGCGCGGGTCCGGGAGGGTCAGTCGACACGATGGGCATGGCGCTATTGAGGCTCATGAGGATCTTCCGGGAGGGGGATGGCACGCCGTCGCGGGGCGCCTCGGGCCGGGCTAGTTACGGGTGCTAGTCAGCTTCAGCACGCCGTGGCTGATCGTGATGTGCTCGCCCGGGATGATCAGGTTCGGGTTAGCACCGATGACAGACATGTTGGCGGCGTACAACGCCCCGTATCCGTGCAAGCTGAACCACTCGGCGATCCCCGAGAGCGTGTCGCCTGGCTTGACGGTGTAGGTGATGGTGCCGGCGGCATGGGGCATTCTGGCCCGCGCGGCCGGGCTGCCCGCCGCTGTCGGTGTCCCGGCCCGCGACGGCTCTGCGCTCGATGGCACGGGGGGTGATGACGACGCGGTGAGCGGCGTGGCGCTGACCTGCGGTGAGCCAGCCGCCGAGGTCATAGTTGCCGCGTGCGTAGTCCAGGACGGCAGCGATGCCGCCACCGCGCTGCCCGCGCCGAGCGCGACAATTCCCCCTGCGAGCGCCACTGCCACTAGCTTCGGCCTCATTGTAGGTTTCCTAACGATGGGACTGCTGCGGCATCAATCTGCCCTTTAGCGGCTTCTCCGGCGCTATGGGCTCTATTCGAGGCGATCCCTACTGCAGATTGCTGCTGGTATGGGATTATTTTCCGCTCATGTGCAGATTGCGCATTTAGCTGGCTGACGGCCCGTCTACCTGCAGGTATGTGTCCGGGCCGGATAGCAAATTGATGACAATCGCAATTCGCGTGATTACAGTCATATTTCGGCCGGACTGGGCCGTCGGTCAGGATCGCAGATAGCGGAGGACGGCGAGTACCCGGCGGTGATCGGCCTCTGACGGTGCCAGCCCGAGCTTGGTGAAGATGCTGGCTATGTGCTTCTCGATGGCCCGTTCGGAGATGCTGAGGGCATCGGCGATCGCCCCGTTTGACCTGCCCTCCGCCATCAGCGAGAGCACGTCCTGTTCCCGGGCGGTGAGGGCGCCGAGGCCGTCGGTGCGGCGGCTGGCGCGCAGCAGTTGGGTCACCACCTCTGGATCAAGGGCGGTGCCGCCGGCCGCCACGCGGTGCAGCGCCTCCACGAACTCGGCGACATTGCCAACGCGGTCCTTCAGCAGGTAGCCGACCCCCGCCGCGCCGCCGCCGGGGGCCGCGCCGAGCAGGTCGGCTGCGTGGCGGGTCTCGATGTACTGGGAGAAGACCAGCACCCCGGTACCGGGATGGTCGCGGCGGATGGCGATCGCGGCGCGGATGCCCTCGTCGGTGAAGCCGGGAGGCATCCGCACGTCCACCACCGCGGCGTCCGGGCGGTGCTCGCTTATCGCGGTCACCAGGTCCTCGGCGTTGCCTACGGCGGCTACCACCTCATCCCCCCGGTAGGCCAGGACCTCGGCCAGGCCGGCGCGGATAACCGCGGAATCTTCGGCGATCACGATCCGCATTCGACTCTCCGGTGGATTAGGCGTGGGACGGCAGCTCGACGGTGACCATTGTGGGACCTCCGGCCGGGCTGGTGACCTGCAGCCTGCCGTCTACGGTCTTCACCCGCTGTGCGAGCCCGTCCAGGCCGCCGCCGGCCTGGACGGAGGCGCCGCCGGCGCCGTCGTCGCTGACCCGGACCCTCAGCAAGCCAGACTGGTGCGTGACCTCTATCGCGGCGTGCCGGGCGCGGCTGTGCTTGGCCACGTTGGTGAGCAGTTCCGCCGCGCAGAAGTAGGCGATCACCTCGATCGCGGCGGACGGGCGCTCAGGCAGGTCGACGACCAGGTCAACCGGCGGGTCGTGGCCGGCCGCGAGGCCGGTGAGGGCGGCGCCGAGCCCCTCGCCCAGGGCTGGCGGGTGGATGCCGCGAGCCAGGTCGCGAAGCTCGGTGATCGCCGCCATGGCTCTGTGCTGGGCAGCGTCGACCAACTCGAGCGCCCGCCCCAGGTCGCCTTGACCGGACCCGGCGACGGCGTTGTCGAGATGCTCCCTGACGAGTCCCAGTTTCATCACGACGGCGACCATCTGCGCCTGTGCCCCGTCGTGCAGGTCCTGTTCGATGCGACGCAACCGCGCGGCCGCGTCGTCCACCACCAGGGCCCGGGACCGTTCGAGCGTACGGACCCGGGGGCCGTTCCGCACGGCGTCGAGGGCCAGCTTCCAGCGTGGCATCTGGTAGGCGAGCCAGCCGAGCAGCCCTGCCGCTGCGAACAGGGACGCCCCCCACCAGCGCCCGGTGGCGCAGAAGAAGGACCCCAGGGCCAGCAGCCAGATGGCGACGAGCAGGCGGATGAGCGCGACGCCCTTGACGTGCCGCCACCCGAAGGTGCCGGGCCAGTCCTGCCTGATGACCGCCGGGACTGACTTGGCCGCTGAGGGCTGCTCGGTGGGTTCGCGCACTGGGGACCTACCGCGGGTGCGGGCCGTTGCCCACGGCGTCGAGGGCCAGCTTCCAGCGTGGCATCTGGTAGGCGAGCCAGCCGAGCAGTCCTGCCGTGGCGAACAGGAGCGCTCCCCACCAGCGCCCGGTGGCGCAGAAGAAGGACCCCAGGGCCAGCAGCCAGATGGCGACGAGCAGGCGGGTGAGCGCGACGCCCTTGACGTGCCGCCACCCGAAGGTGCCGGGCCAGCCCTGCTGGATGATCGCCGGGACTGACCTGGCCGCCGACGGCTGCTCGTTCGGTTCGTACATGGGGAGCCTCCCTGTGCTCTGCGGCGCCGGCCACTCCGTCGCCTACCCCTCAACCTTCGCGTCCGGGGAGCGCGAGATCTACCGTGGGGACACCCGAATCCGGGGTACGGCTAGCACGGTCCCGGCCGGGCTTTCCCGGGGGACGCGCACGGCGAGTTCACGGCTGATACGGCGGGGCGACTCCCCAGCCCCAGTGCGGCACCGGTGCTTGCCGCACGACGTCGGCGCCGGGCTGGGAGTTGTGCACCGCCAGCCGGGTGCCCCACTCCAGGTAGCCGACCAGGGCGGCCCGGAACTCGGGGTCGGCCGGCAGCTCCGCGTCGTCGGCCGCCAGGCTCATCAGCGAGGCGAACCGGAACCGCTGGTCGGCCGTGATGCCCAGGTCGCGGTGGTGAGCCAGCATGGCCGGGTATCCACCGAGCCGCTCGGTGTAGCCGTTGGGCCCGCCAAAGACCTCGCACCACCAGGTGGTGACGTGCTCGCGGTGGGCGGCGCTCACGCCGCCGGGGAAAAACGGGCTGAGCAGGTCATCGCGCTCGACCCGGTCGTAGAAGCAGCCGATCATCCGCTCGATGGCGGGCCGGCCGCCCGCCCACTCGTACAGCGTCGGGTACTCGCTCATGCCGGAACTGTAACACTGTAATCATTGCGGCCGGGTGCCCCGCGACGCGGAAGTCACAGAATAACTAGCAAGTATTAATTTACCCGCGCAATCATAGATTGCGACTACCGGGTCAGCGGAATGTTGTTCCGGCGTGTATAACATCGAGACCCCGTCCGGTACTAGTGCGGGGGAGCATGGTCGTCCTAGGTTTGACTGAGGAGTACGTCCTGCTCGCATGGGAGGAATCGCATGGCCGAGATCACCGTCAGCGTCGACGGGGTGAAATACGCGGATCAGGTAGAGCCGCGAATGCTGCTCGTCCATTACCTACGGGAAATAGTAGGAAAAACGGGCACGCCAATTGGCTGCGACACATCAAATTGCGGTGCTTGCACGGTGCTTTTGAACGGAGAGTCCGTCAAGAGCTGCGCCGTGCTGGCAGTGCAGGCCGACGGGGCCGCGATCACCACCATCGAGGGCATGCGAAACGGCGAGCTGCACCCGCTGCAGCAGGCCTTCCACGCCGAGCACGCCCTCCAGTGCGGCTACTGCACGCCCGGGATGATCATCGCGGCGTCAGACCTGCTGCGGGAGAACCCGCACCCGAGCGACGACGAGATCCGCGAGGGGCTCGAGGGCAACCTGTGCCGGTGCACCGGCTATGAGAACATCGTGCGCGCCGTGCGGCGCGCCGCCGCGTCGGGGGTCAGCGCATGACCGCGCAGGCCGAGCGGACCGAGGCGCCTGCCCCGGAATTCGGGCGGGCCCGCCTCCGGAAGGAAGACGAGCGGCTAATCACCGGCCAGACCAACTGGACGGACAACATCAGGCTGAACGGCATGCTGCACGTGGCCTACCTGCGCAGCCCGTTCGCGCACGCGCGGATCAACTCGGTCGACGTCAGCGCCGCGCTGTCCGAACCCGGGGTCATCGCCGCCTACGCCGGCCCGGACTTCGCGGCTGAGCAGGGCAGCCTGCCCTGCGCGTGGCCGGTCACGCCGGACATCGTCATCCCGGCTCACCCGCCGATGGCGACCGAGGAAGTGCGCTATGTCGGCGAGGTCGTCGCCTGCGTGGTGGCCCGCGACCGTTACGCGGCGGCCGACGCGCTGGCCGCGATCGAGATCGACTACGAGCCGCTCCCGCCGGTGCTCGACATCAGGACCGCGCTGCGCGCGGACTCGCCCAAGGTCCACGAGGCCGGCAACAAGAGCTTCGAGTGGCCCTTCGCCAACGGCGACCTGGACGCTGCCTTCCGCGACGCGCCCGTCGTGGTCGACCGCTACTACCGCCAGCAGCGCCTGATCCCGGCCGCGATGGAACCGCGCTCGGTGGTCTGCTCGTGCGTGGGCGGGGAGTTCACCCTCTGGTCGGCGACCCAGATCCCGCACGTCCTGCGGGTCATGCTGGCGCTGGTCACCGGCATCCCGGAGCAGGACATCCGGGTCATCGCGCCGGACGTAGGCGGCGGGTTCGGGTCCAAGCTGCAGGTCACCGCGGAAGAAGTGCTGGCCCTGCTGATCGCCCGCAAGCTCGGCCGGCCGGTCAAGTGGACCGAGACCCGCAGCGAAGGCAACATGACCGTGCACCACGGCCGCGACCAGTGGCAGCGGATCAGGATCGCGGCTGACCGCGACGGCCGGATCCGCGGGCTCGACGTCGACCTGCTGGCCGACATGGGCGCCTACCTCATGCTGGTCACCCCCGGGGTGCCGCTGCTTGGCGCCTTCATGTTCCCGGCCATCTACAAGATGGACGCTTACCGGTTCAAGTGCACCGGGGTCTTCACGACCAAGATGCCGACCGACGCCTACCGGGGTGCGGGCCGGCCCGAGGCTACCTTCGCCATCGAGCGGATCATGGACGAGCTGGCGGCCGAACTCGGTCTCGACCCGCTCGAGCTGCGCGAGCGGAACTGGATCAGGCACGAGGAGTTCCCCTACACGACCATCGCCGGGCTGACCTACGACTCGGGCAACTACGAAGCGGCCACGGCGAAGGCCAAGGAACTGTTCGACTACGACGGGCTTCGCCGGGAGCAGCAGCGGCGGCGGGCCGGCCACGACCCGGTGCAGCTCGGCATCGGCGTGTCCACCTTCACCGAGATGTGCGGCCTGGCCCCCTCGCGGGTGCTCGGCTCACTGGCCTACGGGGCAGGCGGCTGGGAGCAGGCGTCGATCAGGATGCTGCCGACCGGCAAGGTCGAGGTCGTCACCGGATCGAGCGCGCACGGGCAGGGACACGAGACGGCCTGGAGCCAGATCGTGGCCGACCAGCTCGGCGTGCCGTTCGAGGACATCCGCGTCCTGCACGGGGACACCCAGGTCTCGCCCAAGGGCATGGACACCTACGGGTCCCGGTCACTCGCGGTCGGCGGCATGGCGCTGGTCTCGGCCTGCGACAAGGTGGTCGAGAAAGCCAAGGTGATCGCGGCCGCGATGCTCGAGGCCGCGCCCGCTGACATGGAGTGGACGCCGGGCCGCTTCCAGGTCCGCGGCGACCCGGACAAGGGCGTCACCATCGGCGAGATCGCCCTGGCCACGTTCGCCGCGCACAACCTGCCGGAAGGCGTCGAGCCGAGCATCGACGCCGACGCCACCTACGACCCGGACAACTTCTCCTTCCCGCACGGCACCCACCTGTGCGCGACCGAGGTCGACACCGAGACCGGCTTCGTCAAGATCCGCTCCTACGTGTGCGTCGACGACATCGGAACGGTCGTCAACCCGCTGATCGTCGAAGGCCAGGTCCACGGCGGCCTCGCCCAGGGCATCGCCCAGGCGCTGTACGAGGAGGCGGTCTACGACGACGACGGCAACCTGGTCACCTCCACGCTGGCGGACTACCTGATCCCGTCGGCGTCCGACCTGCCGTCCTATGTCACCGGCCGGACAGAAAGCCGGGCCGCCAACCGGCTGGGGGTCAAGGGCGTCGGCGAGGCCGGCACCATCGCCTCGACCCCCGCCGTGGTCAACGCCATCGTCGACGCGCTGCGCCCGTTCGGCATCGACGACGTCACGATGCCGTGCACGCCCGAGCGGGTATGGCGGGCGCTGCAGACCGCCCGCGGCGGCGGCCAGGCGAGTGCGGCCGAACAGCACGCGGCCAGGCAGAGTGACCAGACCCAGGGCAACAGCCCGCAGGGCACCGACGGAGGCGCGGCATGATCCCGGGGAAGTTCGACTACGTCCGTCCCGGCTCGCTCGACGAGGCGGTCCGGGCCCTGGCCGACGGCGGTGACGACGCCAAGGTCATCGCGGGCGGGCAGAGCCTGCTGCCGCTGCTGCGGCTGCGGCTGGCCTACCCGGACCTGCTGGTGGACGTGGGCGGCCTCGACGAGCTGCAGGGGGTCGCCGATGTCGGGGACGCGCTGCTGATCGGTGCGCGGACTACGCACTACCAGATCGTCCATGACCCGCTGGTGGCCGAGCACTGCGGCCTGCTGGCGCAGGCCACCAGCACGGTCGCCGACCCCGCGATCCGGCACCGGGGCACCCTCGGCGGCTCGCTGGTGCACGCGGATCCAGCGGGCGACCTGCCCGCGGTGGCCCTGGCGCTGGATGCCACGCTGATCGCCAGGGGGCCGGGCGGCGAGCGGGAGATTCCCGCGGCCGACTTCTTCGTGGACTACCTGACGTCAAGCCTGGAGCCGGACGAGATCCTGACCGGGATCCGGGTACCCAAGCTGGGGGCCGGGTGGGGTTTCCGTTACGAGAAGTTCCACCGCACCGCGCAGTCCTGGGCCACCGTGGGCGTGGCCGCGCTGGTCCGCCGCGCGAACGGCTCGGTCGCCGAGGCCAGGATCGGCCTCACCAACATGGGCACCACGCCGGTGCGGGCGACGGCGGCTGAGACGGCCGCGGCCGGCGCCCAGGCCAGCCGGGGCGCGCTGCAGGCCGCGGCCGACCATGCCGACGAGGGCACTAACCCTCCCGGCGACCTGCACGGGGCACCCGATTACCGGCGGCATCTCGCCCGCGTGCTGACCGGAAGGGCACTGGCGGCGGCCGCCGGGATGTGATCTCGGGTCGTGGTGCCGCCACGGGATGCCAGCGCACCCTGCTCCCGTGGCGGCACCGCTCGTCGACGGCTATCCGCCCGCCATGGCGCCGACGATGAGGTAGGGCTCGGTGCCGTCGGCGACCGCGTCCGGCAGCGGCTCGTCGGGCGCGTCGTGGGACCGGTCCTGCTCGCAGGCAAAGAACCGGATGAACGCGCGCCGCGGGCCGCCGTCATGCCCGCGGATGGTCCCGCGCAGCACCGGGTAGCGGGCCTCCAGGGCGTCGAGCACCGACCGCTGGGTCACCGGGCCGCTGATATCGAGGTGCACCTCGCCGTCGATACGGGCGAGGGCCCGCAGGTGAGCGGGGACAACGACCCGGATCATGGCAGCGTCTGGACCTCTACCGACAGCACCGCGGGGAGGTCGCGGACGATCGGCTCCCAGCTATCGCCGGAATCCGCCGAAACGTACACCTGGCCGCCGGTGGTGCCGAAGTACACCCCGCACGAGTCGAGCGAGTCCACCGCCATCGCATCGCGCAGCACGTTGACGTAGCAGTTCTGCTGGGGCAGGCCCTTGGTCAGCGGCTCCCAGTCGTCGCCGCCGGCCCGGCTGCGGTAGACCCGCAACTTCCCCTCGGGCGGGAAGTGCTGGGCATCGCTGGTGATCGGGACCACGTAGACGGTGTCCGGCTCGTGGGCGTGCACGTCGATGGGAAAGCCGAAGTCGGTCGGCAGGTTGCCGGAGATCTCCCGCCACGACTCGCCGCCGTTGTCGCTGCGCATCACGTCCCAGTGCTTCTGCATGAACAGCACGTCCGGTCGTGACGGGTGCATCGCCAGCCGGTGCACGCAGTGCCCGACCTCGGCATCCGGGTCGGGGATGCCCGCGGACTGCAGGCCCTGGTTGACCGGGCGCCAGCTCTGGCCCGCGTCATCGGAGCGGAACGCGCCCGCGGCCGAGATCGCGGCGAACATCCGGCCCTCGTGAACGGGGTCGAGCAGGATCGTGTGCAGGCACATCCCGCCCGCACCGGGCTGCCAGGACGGGCCCGACTCGTGCCCGCGCAGCCGGGGCAGCTCCTGCCAGCGGCGGCCGCCGTCATCGGAGCGGAACAGCCCGGCGTCCTCCACCCCCGCGTAGACCACATCGGGGTCGTCGAGCGACGGCTCCAGGTGCCAGACCCGCTCGAACTCCCACGGGTGCGGTGTCCCGTCGTACCACTGGTGGGTGCCGGGAGTGCCCTGGTAGGCGAACTGGTTCCCGACTGGCGCCCAGGTCGCGCCGCCGTCGTCGGACCGCTGGATCACCTGCCCCGACCACCCGCTGGACTGGGACGCGTACAGGCGGCCGGGGTCCGCGGGCGAGCCTTTGACGTGATAGACCTCCCAGCCCGCAAAGTGCGGGCCGCTCACCTCCCACTGCTTCCGCCTGCCGTCCGAGGTGAGGATGAACGCGCCCTTGCGCGTGCCTGCCAGTACCCGAACACCGCTCACGCCTGCTCCTCTCAACCATCAGGACCTGCTGACATCCTGACGGAAAGCAGCCGCCGAAATCATCGCAACGGAGGGTTGCCGAACGGGCCGCGTCTGCCGGTTGCGCTGCGCAAATAGCCCGTCATCGCTGTCCGCGCCCCCGGGAAGGTCGTTACCGTGACGGGGTGCTGGGTGCGGGCTGGACAGAGGTCGTCGCGCTGGCAGCCGCGTTCGCCATCGCGGTCCTGGCGACGCCCGCCGGCATCTCCGGGGCCGTGCTGCTGCTGCCGTTCCAGGTGAGCGTGCTGGGCACGCCGAGTCCGGCCGTCACCCCCACCAACCTGCTCTACAACGTGGTGGCGACTCCGGGCGCGCTGTACCGCTACTGGCGGCAGGGGCAGGCCGGCGGCCGGCTCGCCGTAGTCCTGATCGCCGGCACGCTTCCCGGCGTGATCGCGGGATCCGTCATCCGGGTGGAGCTGGTGCCCGGTGCCCGCGTCTTCGATCTCGTGGTCGCCTGCGTGCTGCTTCCGCTCGGGCTGTGGCTGGCGGTGACGGGCCCGGCCCGTCCAGCCGCGGAGGCAAAGCCGGCCCGGGCAGTTTCCTTGCCCCTGCTGATCCCGCTCGCCATGGTGGTGGGCTGCGTCGGCGGCATCTACGGCATCGGCGGCGGCTCGATCCTGGCTCCCGTGCTGATCGGCACCGGACGGCCGCCCCGGGAGGTCGCCCCGGCCGCCCTGGCGGCTACGTTCGTGACCTCGGTAGCAGGCGTGATCACCTTCCTGATCCTCTCGGTCCACCACCACGGGTCGGTCGCGCCCGACTGGCCAACCGGAATCGCGCTCGGCATCGGCGGCCTGGCGGGCGCGTACGCCGGCGCCCGGATTCAGCGGTACCTGCCGGACGGGCTCATCCGGCGGGTGATGGGCGTGCTGGTCGTCCTTATCGGTGCCCGCTACCTGTGGTCAGGCCTGGGCTGACAGCGAGAGGGTGCCCTAGGTGCCCAGGACCCTGGCTTTCTCGGCCGCGAACTCTTCGTCGGTCAGCAGGCCCTGAGACTTCATTTCGCCCAGTTCCTTGATCTTGGCGATGCGGTCGTCCGGTGCCGTGGCGGGCGGTGGGACTGCCTGCTGCCGCGCCGCCTCCTGCTGTTGCTGCTGGTATGCGGCCGCCTGCTCTTGCTGGGCGGCCTTGTTCGCCGAGTGCTGCGACACCCGGCCGGACACCGCGGTGGCGGTGCCAGCGATGACGGCGGTACGGGCCACGGTGCCGAACAGGCCCGGACGTCCTCTTCTCATGGGCATGGCGCCTCCTCTTCCGCGCATTACGGTCTCCTGTTACTTCTGGTCAAGCGCGGCGATGGCGCGCATGACATCCTCGTGCGGGATCCGGTCCTGGGAGAGCAGCCGGCCGTGCGAGGCGCGGATCGCCTCGGCGAGGCGGGAGGCCCAGGTGTTCTCCCACACGATCACCAGCGCGGAGGAGCCCGCGTCCAGCCCGTCGGCGATCAGGGCCAGGTCCTCTTCCGACAGCAGGTCGTACTGGCTGGCGTGAAAGTCGGACAGCCCGACTACCTCTTCCTCGGCGGCCTCGACGACCGAGGCGGAGCCGTCGACCTCCTTGCGCACGAACGCGAAGTCGATGATGCGGACGGTCCCGCTGTCATTCAGGTCAGCCAGCGCCGGGGCGACCTCGCCGTTGAACTTGTTTCCCTCGAACAAGATCACGGCCACGTCGACCGGACCAACCACGGTTGCGTCAAGGGTTGCGGGCATTAGCAGGAACCTCCATCGAGCACGGCGGGTTGACGACGGAAGCACCGTAAGCCTGGCCCGGGCCGCCTGCCCTCATCCCCGGCGGGTGATGTCAGTACCCTCCAGATCCGGTCAGGCGCCGCGGGCGCGGTCGTACTTGCCGAGCATGCGGCTCAGGTGGGGGTCGAAGATCGCTGGGTCGGCCCGCGCGATCTGGGCTCGGGTCCACCAGCGGGCCGCGCGGAACTCACCGGGATCGGGTGCCAGCGGCTGGCCGCGGCTGCCCGCGAGGACGTACCACAGGCTGACGTCGGTGTGCCGTCCCTCCGGCGGGGCGGTCTCGGTCGCCGTCACGAACAGGGGCGCACCGCCGGCCACCGGGGAGAACTCCGCCTCGATGGCCAGCTCCTCCCGGGCTTCCCGGTACACGGTCGCGGCCGGGTGCTCGCCCGGTTCGACGTGCCCGCCGGTAGGCAGCCAGAGCCCCGCCTGGCGGTGGTCGACCAGCAGGACAGTGTCCTGCTGGTCGTCGGTCAGCAGGAAGTAGGAGACCAGGTGAGGATCGGGCGTGGCCGGCTTGACGCGGCGGAAGATGTCGCGGGTGCTGTCCAGCCAGGCCAGCACCTGGCGGCGGTGCTGGCCCTCGACCTCGTCGGCCGGCGCCAGCCGGGCGACAACCCCGCGGATCTCCTCGTGCAGGGACTGGCGTTTCGCTTCGGTGGCATCGTCCGGGCGCATACCGCCAGCTTCGCACCAGCCAACGACAACCCGTTCAGTTGACAGCGGCCGCAGGTTGGGGTGCGGTTACCCGGCCAGGATCCGGGTCTTCTGCGCCGCGAACTCAGCGTCGGTGAGGACCCCTTGGTGATGCAGCCGGGCCAGCTCGGCCAGGGCGGCCATCCGCTGATTGTCCGGCGACGGCGAGTACTGCTGCCACGGGGGGCCCGTGTCACTGGTGGCGGCAGGCGGGAACGGGCCGGCGGCCGCGAAGCGCTGGTCCGCCCGGCCCCCGCCGGGTACCGGGCGGCCACCGCCGGAGCCGTCGCGGCCGGCCTGGCCCACGTCGATGGTGACCCGCTTGCGGTTGTGCGGGCTGACCGCGACGTTGACGACCGACCCGGCGCTGATGCCCGCGGCGCAGATTGAGCAGCTCGTCTCGTAGGGCGCCCGCCCCGGGATGCTGACGCGCAGGCCGTACTTGTAGACCCGGGGCGCCTCCCAGGCGAACTCGCCCTCCTGGATGACCGTGTTGGTGGCCTTGGCCGAGAGCACTTCGGCGGTTCCCGCGATTCCCCGCCGCAGCAGGCGGCGGTCGCCATTCCGCATGACCGCCATGCTCAGGTACATCGCGTAGGCGAAAGGACCCCACCACACGACGATCACCGTGACGATCGCGAGCACGGCGCGCGCGGGGAGCGGAATGGCGTGGAGGTGCATGATGCCGATGCCCAGCGGGAGGAAGGCCAGGGACATCACGCAGAAGAATATCCAGCACGCGACAGATATCTTGCTGACAGTCACCGGCGGCCTACCCCAGGCTCGCGAAGTCCAGCCAGATGGCCGCTGGATTCGACGCGTTGACCGTGGCCTGCAGGGTACGGCCCGGCTGGAGCTGGCTCACCTGGAACTGGCTGACTAGCTGCTGGGTAGTGGCTGGGTACGGTGGCATCCCCTCCGGTGTCACCGTCAGCTCGAACTCGACCAGCAGGTCGAAGTTCACGCTGCCGACCTGCCGCATCCCGACGATGACGGCGGGGCAGCGCGTCCCGGATCCGCCGGCCCCGGCCGCGGCCGTGTAGGCCGCTTGCGTCTGCAGCTCCATCAGCTGGCTGACGCCGGCCATCCGGGCTTGCGCGGCGGCGAGCCGGCCGGCGACCGGCGGCGCGTTGTCCTGCCACTCCCTGGCCTGCTTCTGCAGGTCCCGCATGCTCTTGAAGACGCCCATAGGTCAGCTCGCCCGGTAGATCTGGTTAAAGCGCTGCGCGACGGCGATGTTCCGCTTGATCCGGTCATTCCAGCCCTGGGACGCGATTGCCCAGGCGGACGCCTGGATCCCCCGTGAGGCCGCGATCTGCGCGAGCATTGACTGGTCGTAGTTATACGCGGCGACCGCCTTGCTGACCGCGGCGAACTCATCCAGTGAAACGCCGGCGACGGGCTCGAAATCGGGGCCAGCCGGAGCGGCGCCGGTGAAGCCGCCGGCCGGCTGGCCCATGCGGGCCTGCATCGCGGCCTGCTGGGCGGCGGCCATCTGCTGGGCCTGGGCACCCAGCTGCTGTGCCTGCGCCACCATGCCGGGAGCGGCATTGACCATGTCTTTCATGTCCTTCATGCGCCTGATCATGCCCACGCTGTTGACTCCTGTCCGTTCGATTCAGCCGGGTCAAGGGTCGAACGGGGCCTCTTGCTGTCCTCTTAACGCCGACTTAAAGTGCACCGGGCGTGCCAAGCTATGAGCGGGACAGCGGCCGGGGTGGAGGTGGCGGGCGTGGCTGCCGATGAGGGACGGCTGTTGCGGGTCGCGCTGCTCGGGCCGGTCCGCGCCTGGCGGGGCGACGAGGAGCTGGAGCTGGGCGCGCCGCGGCGGCGCGCGGTGCTGGGGTTGCTGGCGGCGCAGGCGAATCAGGTGGTTTCCCGGGACGAGCTCATCGACGGGATCTGGGGCGAGGAACTGCCGGCCAGCTCGGTCAATGCCCTGCACGTCCACGTCGCCCGGCTGCGGGCGGCGCTTGAGCCAGGTCGCGCGCGCCGGGCACCGGGGCAGCTGCTGCTGGCCAGCAAGCAGGGGTACCTGCTGCGGCTGGCGCCCGGCCAGCTCGACGCGGAGCTGTTCGCCCAGCGGCTTGCCGCCGCTCGCGAGCTGCGCGGGACTGGTGACCTGGCCGGCGCGGACGAGTCGTTCGCGGCCGCCCTGCGGCTATGGCAAGGCGCCGCGCTGGCCGGGATCCCCGGCCCGCGGGCGGAGATCCTCCGGGCTGGACTGGCCGAGCAGCGGCTGACCGCGACGGAGGAGCACCTCGAGACCACCCTCGCGCTTGGCCGTCATGCCCAGGCGGTGCAGCGGCTGGTCGAGCTGGTGCAGGCGCACCCGCTGCGGGAACGGTTCAGCGGCCAGCTGATGCTGGCGCTGTACCGCTGCGGGCGCCAGGCCGACGCGCTGACCGCGTTCGCCGACGCCCGCCGCGTCCTCGTGGGCGAGCTCGGCATCGAGCCGGGACCCCAGCTCCGGGAGTTGCAGGCGCGGATCCTGGCCGCGGATCCCGGCCTCGACCTGGTAGCGCCGGGCGAGGCTCGGCCGGCCCCGCGCCCCCGCGGCGCGAGCGGCCCGGGCCGGCCCAGCTACCGGGCGACGTGACCGCGTTCACCGGGCGGGCGGACGAGCTGGCCGAGCTTGACCTCCTGCTGGCCGAGGCGACCGGCCGGACGGGCCAGCCGGGCGACCCCGGCGGCGCGGCGGTGATGATCGCGGTCGTCTCAGGTACGGCCGGCGTGGGCAAGACCGCGCTGGCGGTGCGCTGGGCACGGCAGGCCGCGGGATCGTTCCCTGATGGGCAGCTTTACGTGAACCTGCGCGGCTACGATCCCGGTCACCCGGTGCCGCCCGCGGACGTGCTGGCCGGGTTCTTGCGGGGGCTTGGCATGGCGGGGCCGGACATCCCGCCGGACGAGGAGGAGCGGGCCGCCGCTTACCGCAGCCTGCTGGACGGCCGGCGGGTGCTGGTGGTGCTCGACAATGCCGCCAGCGTGGAGCAGGTGCGGCCGCTGCTGCCCGGCTGCCCGTCTTGCCTGGCGGTGGTGACCAGCCGTGACTCCCTGGCCGGGCTCGTCGCCCGGCACGGTGCGCGACGGGTGAACCTGGACGTCCTGCCGCTGCCGAACGCGGTCGGACTGATGCGGACGCTGATCGGCGCCCGGGTCGATGCCGAGCCCCGCGCGGCCGCCGCGCTGGCCGGGCACTGCGCGCGGCTGCCGCTGGCGCTGCGGGTGGCGGCCGAGCTGGCGGCCGCGAACCCGGCCAGCTCGCTGGCGGAGCTGGCCCATGAGCTGGCCGACGAGCAGCGGCGGCTGGACCTGCTTGACGCGGGCGGTGACGGGCGGACCGCGGTCCGCGGCGTTTTCTCCTGGTCGTACCGCCATCTGCCGGCCGGTGCCGCGCGGGCGTTCCGGATGGCCGGCCTCACCCTTGGCCCCCATTTCGATGCCTACGCCATCGCCGCGCTCACCGGCGCCACTGCCGTCCAGGCCAGGGACGTTATTGCCACCCTGGCCCGGGCGCACCTGGTCTACCCGGCCGGCCCGGGCCGGTTCGGCCTGCACGACCTGCTACGCGCCTACGCCCGCCGGCTCGCCGCCGCGCAGGACAGCGAGGCCGCCCGAGACGCGGCCCTGACCAGCCTGTACGACTATTACCTGGGTACTGCCGCCAGCGCGATGGATACCCTCGTCCCGGCTGAGCGGCACTACCGGCCCGGCGTCCAGCCTGCCCGCACGCCGGCCCCGCCGGTGGCCAGCCCCGACCAGGCGCGCGAATGGCTCGACGCCGAACGGGCGACCCTTGTCGCCCTGGCCGCGCAGACGGCAACCCGGGGAGCCCCGGGCCACGCCACCCGGCTGACCGCCATCCTGTACCGCTACCTCGAGACCGGCGGCCACTACGCCGAGGCCGTAACCATCCACGGCCATGCCCTCAACGCCGCCCGGCTGCTGGGCGACCGGGCGGCCGAGGCCACCGCGCTCACCAACCTCGGCATCATCAGCTGGCGGCAGGGCCGCTACCAGCAGGCAGCCGGCTACCACGAGCAGGCGCTGGCCGCATCGGTGGAGATCGCCGACATAACCGGGGAGGCCGTCGCGGTGGCCAACCTCGGCGCGGTCTACGAGCGGCAGGGCCGTCACGAACGGGCGGCCGACTGCCACCGACGGGCGCTGGCGCTCTTCCGCGAGGCCGGGGACAGGAGCGGCGAGGGCCGGGCCCTGGCCAACCTGGGCTCGGTCGCCGGGCGGCAGCACCGTTACGAGGAGGCGGTCAGCTGGTACCAGCGGTCCCTGGCGGTGTTCCGCGAGAGCGGAGACCAGGTCGGCGAGGCCAGCGCGCTGCCGGACCTCGGTGTCGCCTACCACCGGCAGGGCCGCTACGATCAGGCTTTTGGCTGCTATCACCAGGCACTGGCGCTGTTTCGCGTCAGCGGCGACCGGACCGGCGAAGCCGAGGCACTCAACGGCCTGGGTGAGGTCCTCTTTTCCGCCGGACGGCCGGACGAGGCCCGCATCGAGCACAGCGCTGCCCTCACCCTGGCTACCAAGACCGGGGACCGCTACGAGCAGGCTCGCTCGCACGCTGGCCTCGGCGCAGTACTGCAGGCCAGCGGCGATACTGGCCTGGCGCAACAGCACCGGCGGCGCGCCCAGGATCTCTATGCTGAATTCTCGGCCGGCCCAGCCGACGACGTCCGTCCTCTGGTCGCCGCGCTTGACCTCGAAGATCCGGCTGCCCTTGATCAGGCAGGCCTGGTGGCGCAGTCTGGGCCGGCTCGCGGCTGAGGCGGGTGACGGCCGGCTGCCTCCTGGCGGCCCAGGGCTGCTGCTGGCGGCCGGTGAGCGGGACCGCCAGCGGGGTTCGGGCCAGCAGGCTGGTCAGGGCCAGGCCGGCCAGGAAGACGAGGACGACGGTGGCCGCGCAGAGCAGGGGCCACCACACCACCGAGTCCAGCCGGGCCCAGCCAGCCCAGATCAGCGCGTTGATGAACAGCATCTGGGTCAGGTAGACGCCGTAGGAGTTATCCGATCCCGAGCGCACCGCGGCCCGCAGCCGCCGCGAGCGCCCGGGCTTCACCAGGGCTACGCCCAGCAGGTACAGGCAGGCGATGGCGCCGACGTCAAACGGGATCACGCTCGGCTGGAACGGGTCGTTGCCTGCTCCCAGGGCGGTCGTGACGCCCTGGTCGGCCAGGAAGTAGACCGCCTCCGCGCCGAGTGCCGCCGCGACGGTCAGCGCTATGACCAGGCGCACGTGCCGGACCAGCCATTCATTCACCGCGTCGAGGTGGAACGCCGCGATGCTCCCGGCGACCAGGTAGAACGCATAGGGCGTGAATTCCCGTATCCAGCCGGTGCGGAGCACGGGCACGATCGTCCAGTGCATCAGGGTCATCAGCGCCACGTGTCCGAGCGCGGCGATGACGACGATCGCGCCGTGGTGATCGCGGGTCCGCCGCAGGAACAGCATGAGGAGCGGGAACACCAGGTAGTACTGCAGGATGATGAGCAGGAAGTAGAGCTGGTAATACCCGGTGGCTAGCTCCTTGGCGAAATTCTCCAGCGCCGCGGCCGCGCTCGGGTAGTGCGCGGTGGGCAGCAGGTACAGGAAATAGATGACGCTCCAGCACAGGTAGGGGACAGCCACCGCGACGAGCCGGCGCCCGTAGAAGCGGCGCAGGCCGCCCTTGCCCAGGTCCATGTAGGCGTAAGTCAGCATGCAGGCGGAGATGAAGAAGAATCCCTCACGGGAAAAATGCGTCAGCAGCATCACGGCGCCGGTGCTCACGCTGGCCGCCGCGGGCACGAAGAAGGTAAGCACGTGGGTGCTGATCACCCCGGCCTGCTTCATCGGCCGCATGGCGTCGACCTGGTCGAGCCGCTTGCGTGGTGACATGCGCCGATGCTGGCGGGCTGACTTCTAGCCAGCCTCCAGGGCGCCTGGCAACTCGGTGCAAGTTCCGTGAAAGTGAGCAAACCGCCCACCCGTTCGGGAAAATCAATTAGATCAGCCCGAACGGGGGCGCGGTTACTGCGACCTCGGCCGCGCTCGGCCGAGGGCGGCGGGTCAGCCGGGGTTCCTGGTGAAGGTACCGCGCCAGATCTCGAGCGAGCCGTCGGCGAGCGCGGTGGCGGCGTTGATCACTCGGGTGTAGCCGTCGTCGAGGAGCATCGGCAAGGCCGGGCCGGCAGGCGGCCCGTCCGCGAAGGTCTTGCTGAACCACTCCAGGACCCAGGCCGTCTCGTTCGTCCACTCGGCCGCGGTGAAGCCGCCCCGCTCGATCGCGGCGCGCAGTGAGCCGGCGCGGACGACGAAGCTGTCGGTGCCGTCAAGCGACCACGGCATGGGCCAGGTCAGGCTGGCCGGCCGCGGCTGGCAGACCTCCCAGGTGGCCAGGCGTGCCCCGGGTGCCAGGCAGCGGGCGGCGTGAGCGAACCAGGCGGCCTTGTCCCGGACGTTCATCTGCACGTGCATGGTGACCGCGGCCTGGAACGGCGGGTCAGGCTCGAACGCGGCGATGTCGGCCAGCCGGAATTCAACCAGGTCGCCCAGCCCGGTCCGGGCGGTGAGGTCGCTGGCGGCGTCGACGTAGGCCGGGGTGATGTCGATGCCGGTGACGTGGCTGCCGGTGCGGCGGGCGATCTGCCGCGCGGGACCGCCGAATCCGGAGCCGATGTCCAGCACCCGGTCGCCCGCGGTGAGGGCAAGGCTCTCGATGAGCAGGTCCGTCGCGCCCGGGCCGCCGAGGTGGAACTGGTCGAGGTTGTCCAGCGCGCCATCGGCGGACGGGTCCACGCCCGGGTGCTCGTTCAGCAGCCGGCCGATCGCCTGGCCGACAGCGGTCTCTTCGTAGGTCATCGCACGAGGTCCTCTCCTGGGTTTCTGCTCCGGTGCCTATTCCGCGGCGGCGGGTACCCGGGCGGCGGCCGGCCGTGGCCGGCGCGAGTCCCTGGCCAGCGCCGACACCGAGGTGATGTGCAGGGCCAGCAGCAGCGGCACGCCCACCGTCGGCACCAGCGCGAGCGGGAGCTCGCTGATCGGCGCGCCGGACGGGGTGACGTCGATGAGCTGGTAGGCGGTCACCGCGCCGAGGGCCAGCGCCAGGACCAGGTCGGTGACGCCGAACGCGTTGAACCACCGGGCGGCGCGGCGGCCGGACCCGCCCGCGAGCCCGCGCGCGGCCAGCGGCGCGGCGAGGCCGGCCGCGATGTCGCCGATGCCCGCGGGCAGGGCGAACAGCGCCGGCAGGTGGCCGAGGCCCATGATGATCAGGAAGGCCGCGCCGTCCAGCATCCGGAACGTGTGCGGCAGCTCCAGGCGGCTCACCATTCCCGGCGCGGCCAGGGCCCGCGCCACCAGCGGGATCCTGCGCAGCGCGAGCAGCAAGCCGAGGAAGCCGACGACGGCCACCGGCAGCCACGGCACCCCGTGGCCGAGCTTGGCGTGATACCAGCCCTGACCGGCGATCACCGCGCTGGCGGCGCACCAGCCGCCCAGCACGACGGCCGCGCCCCCGGCCAGCAGCGTCGCGCGCGGCCGGCCGAGGCCGGCCCGCAGCGCGCCGCCGTACAGCACGGCACAGGTCGCGGCCAGCATCGCGGCGACGCCGGCGATGGCGAGCACCCACAGGTAGTCAGGCGGGTCGTACATGGCTCCTCCTCCAGTTGAGTTAAGTATCTACAAGCTACTATGTTGGAGATAGTTTCTGTCAACTAGTATTATGAGGGCCGTGACTCGGAACGTCCGTACCTACGACCACTTCTGCCTGACCGCGCGCAGCCTGGAGCAGGTCGGCGACCGGTGGAGCCTGCTGGTGATCCGCGACCTGCTCACCGGGGCCAAGCGGTTCACCGACCTGATGGACCGCCTCGGCGGGATCACCCCCAAGACGCTCAGCCAGCGCCTGCGCGAGCTCGAGGACGCCGGCCTCGTCACCGCCGACCGCGAGCCGGGCCGGCGCGAGGTCTGGTACCGCCTGACGCCGGCCGGAGCCGACTTGCGGCCGGTGCTCGACGCGCTCAGCCAGTGGGGGCTGCGGCACGCCTGGCGCAGGCCGCGGCCGGGCGAGCAGATGCACGCTGAGCACCTGCTCCGCTCGGTTACCCAGGCCATCGAGCTGGCGGGCGATGACCACGAGCCGGCCCGCTGGCACTTCCGGCTGGACGGGACGGACTACCTGGCCGAGAGCGACGGGCAACGGTGGTCGCTCAGCACCGGGGCTCCGGGGCAGGCGGCCGAGGTCTCCGTTACCGGGACTGCGCAGGGGCTGACGGCGCTGGTCTTCCGGGGCGCGGACGGTGACCTCGACATCGCCGGCCAGACGGCGGCGGTCGGGCGGTTCCGGCGGCTGATCGGGACTATGGCCAGCGTCGTGGAGCCCCCAGTCTGATCGGCCGGGCGCCTCGACCTGGCGGGGCCCGCGGCCACGCGGCGACGGTCGCGTTAATTGTCTGTTTCGTGCGGTCTTATTGCGCTATGCGCAATTACCTCGTTGCCTGCCCTGCTCGTCTCCTTCAGCATGGTGTCGGCAGATGGGCCGTCAGGAAGGGACTCGCGTGAAGTTCTCGCTCTTCTACCCGGTGGCGGTGGACACCCCGGCCGCGCTCGGCCAGGGCCTGTCAGGCCTCGACCGGGTCCGCTACCAGGCGACACTCAACGAACTGCGCGAGCAGGCCAAATGCGCCGACGAAACGGGCTGGACCTCGTTCATGATGGCCGAGCACCATTTCGAGGTGGAGGGTTACCAGGTCACTCCGAACCCGCTCCTGCTCAACGTTTACCTGTCGCAGCACACCGCACGGCTGCGGCACGGCCAGCTTGGGTTGGTGCTGCCTAACTGGAATCCGCTGCGGCTGGCGGAAGACATCGCGGTCGCCGACCACCTGACCGGCGGACGGCTGGACATCGGGCTCGCCCGCGGCTATCAGCCTCGGTCCAGCGGCGTGCTCGGCCAGCACTACAACGTCATCAACGCGGGCAGCGACCGGGCCGAGGCCGAGGCGCGCAACCGGCAGGTCTTCGAGGAGTGGTTCGAGATCATGCGGCGCAGCTGGACGGAGGACCTGTGGTCGCACAGCAGCGACCTGATCCAGCTTCCGCCGCCCGGACTGCCCTGGCCGCACCCGGTCTCCGCCCGCGTCGGGGCCGGCGTCACCGACGGGGTAATCACCTCGATCGCGACCGTGCCCAAGCCGCTGCAGACCCCGCACCCGCCGCTGTTCACCACGCTGACGCAGAGCCCGCAGACCCTCGACTGGGCGGCGCGCGTCGGCAGCACGATCGTGACCATCGCCACCGACCCGGACATGGTCGCGGGGCTGTTCCACGGCTACTCGGCCGCCGCCGCCGGCTACGGCCGCCCGATCGGCCCCGGCCAGTGGCGGCCGGACGGCGGGGTCGCGCTCGCCCGGCTGCTGGTGGTGGCACCGACGCACGAGGCGGCGATGGAGCGGGCCAGGCAGGCGGTCGACTTCACGGCCGAGTGGCTGGGCGAGTTCGGCTTCTTCGAGGCCTGGCGGCTGCCCGGGCAGCAGGGCCCGGTGCCCAAAACGCTTGAGCAGGTCATGGCGGCGGGGGCGGCCGTCGTCGGCACCCCCGACGAGGTCGGCCAGCAGATCGTGAAGCTGCGCGAGGCCACGGGCGTGGAGTACCTCGTCTTCGTCCCGAACGGCGGTGCGGGCGAGCACGCGCACCTGATGGACACCATCGGGCTCTTCGGCCGGCACGTCATCCCCGCGCTCGGTGACGAGGCGCCGGTCGCTGCGGGCATTGCCTGAAGAACCGGCAAAACGGGTATAAGGCCGGCGTACCCGGAACAGGAAAGGGGCCCCTGGTTGGACGAGCCGCTCGAGGCCGGCCCGCGGTCCGGGGTGCGCTCGGTCGAGCGCGCCCTTGCCGCACTGGACTACCTCGTCGCCATCGCGCCACACGGAGCACGCGTTACCGACCTCGCCCGGCATCTCGGCCTCAGCCTCGCGGCGAGCTCCCGGCTGCTCGCGACCATGGCCGAGTCCGGCTACGCGAGCCGGGCCGGCGACCGCCGGTTCACCCTCGGCCCGCGCGCGCTGCCGCTGGCTCAGCACTGGCTGGCCGACCTGCGCGCCGCGGCCGAGCAGCCCGTCGCCCGGGCCGGGCTGGCCACCGGTGAGAGCGTGATGCTCAGCGTGCTGATCGGCGACTCGCTGGTGCCCGTCACCTGGCATCCGCCCGGGCGGCGGGCGGAGGAGATGCGGGCCAGGCTCACCGAGCTGCAGACGACCATTCCGGTCTGGGCGACGGCGAACGGGCGGTCGATGCTCGGCAGGCTGCCGCCCGCCCGCCGGTCGCGACTGCTCGCGACCGGGCCGTACCCGAAGCTGACGGCACGGACGCCCACCACCACGGCCGAGGTCAGCCGGAAGATCCAGCACGGCGAGCGGGCCGGCCTGCACGTCGAGCGGGGCGAGGTGCTGCCGTTCCTGCGCTGCTGCGCGGTGGGGATTGACGGCCCCAACGGCGAGGTGCTGTCCCTGGCCGTCATGTCGTTCGGCGAGCCGGACGAGACCCGCATGTACAACGTGCTGCGCCGGGAGGTCCGCGACATCGGGAACGGCCTGCCGGCCGTGCCGGTGCCGCGGCCGGAGGAGATGGCCGGCTAGCGGCGGTGTACTTTGCACTGGGGGACTGGCATGCCGCCAGTCTGCGCATTCCAGCCGTTACTCATTACCTGAACGGAGACTCATCGTGAGCTTGACGATCGGTGACACCGCCCCTGACTTCACCGCCGAGACCAGCGAGGGCCCGGTTAGCTTTCATGAATGGCTCGGCGATTCCTGGGGCGTTATCTTCTCGCACCCGAAGGACTTCACCCCGATCTGCACCACCGAGCTCGGCTACATGGCCAAGATCAAGCCGGAATTCGACAAGCGCGGCGTGAAGATCCTCGCGCTGTCGGTCGACCCGGTCGAGAAGCACGCGAGCTGGGCCGCGGACATCGAGAAGTCGCAGGGCACCGCGCCGAACTACCCGATGATCGGCGACGCCGACTTTGCCGTCTCCAAGGCTTACGGGATGCTCGGGGCCGACGTCAGCGGCGACCCGTCCGACCGGACCGCAGCCGACAACCAGACCGTCCGCGGCGTCTTCGTAGTCGGCCCGGACAAGAAGATCAAGCTGATCCTGCTGTACCCGATGACCACCGGCCGCAACTTCGACGAGATCCTCCGGGTCATCGACTCCCTCCAGCTCACCGCCAAGAACAAGGTGGCCACCCCGGTCAACTGGAAGCAGGGCGACGACGTGGTCATCGCCAGCTCGGTCAGCAACGACGCCGCCAAGGACATCTTCGGTAGCTGGGAAGCGCCCCTGCCCTACATTCGGATCGTGCCGCAGCCGTCCTGAGCCGGCGACCTTGACCGGGACGCCGGCACCTCGTCGCGCGAGCCCGGCCGGGACCGTCTGGCCCCGGCCGGGCTCGCGGAACGGCTAGCGTCAATTCGCCGTCAGGTTGCCGAACATGCCGACCTCGTAGGAGCCTCCCTGCTGATGGACGAGCACGGCCATCCGGTTGGCGGCGTTGATCAAGGCGACCGCGGCGACAAGCGCGGCGACCTGGTCGTCGTCGTAGTGCTTACGGACCTGAGCCCAGGTCTCGTCTGACACGCCCAGGCAGGCGTCGGCAAGCCGGGTTCCCTCCTCGGCGAAAGCCAGCGCGGCCTGCTCCGCCGCGGAGAACACCGTGCTCTCGCGCCAGGCGGCGACCAGGTTGAGCCGGAGCGCGCTCTCGCCGTGAGCCGCGGCTTCCTTGGTGTGGAAGTCGATGCACCAGCCGCAGCCGTTGATCTGGCTGGCGCGCAGGGATACCAGTTCCTGGGTGGAAGCCGGCAGCGTCGACTGCGCGATCACCATGCTCGCGGCGGCGAACCGCTTGGCGAACTTGGCGCCGACCTCGTTTTCCATCATGTTGAACCTGGGTTCCATGCCGTTTCCTCACTCATGTCGTTGGCCGGATGACCATAAGATGCCGGCGACCTGGTCCCTGTGACGGCGTCGGCGTGTCACAAAACGCCGGGGTGCGGTGTCTGGTGGGTAGGCCGCAGTCGAGAGCGAAGAGGGGTGCACCCATGGCCAGCACGCTGCCGACCACGCCAGATCCCGCCACCGGGGCGTTCCTCGCTCATCGCAACCTGCTGTTCACCGTCGCCTACGAAATGCTCGGCTCGGCCGCCGACGCCGAGGACGTCCTGCAGGAGACCTGGCTGCGCTGGGCGGGCGTCGACCTCGGGATCGTGCGTGACCAGCGCGCGTACCTGGTCCGGATCACCACCCGGCAGGCGCTGGCGCGGCTGCGCGCGCTTGGCCGTCGCAAGGAGACCTACGTCGGCCCCTGGCTGCCCGAGCCGCTGCTGACCGCATCCGACGTGGCCGAGGACGTTGAGCTGGCCGACAGCGTCTCGATGGCGATGCTGCTGGTGCTGGAGACGCTCACGCCGGCCGAGCGGGCCGTTTTCGTGCTGCGCGAGGTGTTCGACGTGCCCTACGACGAGATCGCCCAGGCAGTCGGCAAGAGCCCGGCCGCGGTCCGCCAGATCGCGCACCGAGCGAGGGAGCACGTCGCCGCGCGGCGGCCCCGCGAGATGGTGTCAGCGACCGAGACCAGGGCGGCGCTGCAGGCCTTCCAGCGGGCGGTGGAAACCGGTGACCTGCAGAACCTGCTCGACATCCTCGCTCCGGACGTGGTGTTCCTCGGCGACGGCGGCGGAGTTGTGCAGGCGGCGCAGGCACCGATCGTGGGCGCCGCCCGGGTGGGGCGGGTCCTGGCCCTGGGGCTGCCCGCCATCGGCACCTCCGGGTCCTTGCGGCCGGCACCCGTCAACGGCTACCCGGCGCTGGTCTACCGGGTAGCCGGCGAGATCGACACCGTTATAGCCCTGCACGTGGCCAACGGGCTCATCACCGGCGTGTACGCCGTGCGCAATCCCGCGAAGCTGTCGCGCATGGGGCAGGAAACCGCCCTGAGCCGCACGGCCAGTCAGATGCCGGCCGGGTGGCAGGCGCCAGCGGGCCAGTGCCACAAGGCCACCAGCGCGGGCGGGATGTGGACCGAGCACTTGGCGCCCTCGATCCCCGCCATGCCCTCAGAGGACGCGGTCCAGGAGCCGCCAGCCGGCTCTTCGAAGACGTAGTAACCGCCGTCGTCCTGGACCGAGACCTGGGCGCGCTCGGAGGACGGGCTGGGATCCAGCGCTCCGCCCGCCCAGTAAGTGCTCGTGGCGGGGTCGAAACCGTAGTAGCTCTCGCCCTTGACCAGTCCCAGGTAGGCCGATGCGGGCAAGCCGTTGAGCCTGGCCGCCGCGGCGACGAGTTGCCCGCGAACTGAGTCGGTCAGCGCCAGGTTCTCGGCGCCGGTCGGGCTCGCGCTCGCGCTTGCGCTCGCAGGCAGGCCCGCGGAGGTGGCGGTGGCTGGCGGTGTCGTCGCCGGCGCGGTGTTAGCCGCGGGCGGCTGGGTTGCCGGGCTGGAGCAGGCCGCGAGCCAGAGTGCTCCCGCAAGCACTCCGCCTATCGCGGGTACGCGCACCCGGGTCATCAGGATTCGCATCGTCGATTTCCCCCACTTTCACCGGAGTGAACCGTATCAGCGAAAGGGCCCGTCCGCTCTGCGGGACGACAGCGTCCTTAAGCTGGGTAGCAGAGCCGGGAGGGCGTGCGCCAGCACCACATCGACCGGCTGGCGGATTTCGAGACAGGAGCACGCGCATGTCCGAACAGGCGCCGCCGTGGCCAAAGCAAGGGCCTGCCTCTTACTTTCCTTCCATCGAGAAGAAGTACGGGCGCTCAATTGCGGAGTGGCAGCGGGTCATCGCCGACTGCGGCCTGGACAAGCACATGGCGATCGTGGGTTACCTCAAGTCCGAGCACGGGATCGGGCACGGGCATGCCAACGCACTTGTCGGCTGGACGCTGGCGGGTAACGTCGCCCGGCCTTGAAGACTACGATCGGCCCATGATCACAGGGCTGCACGCGGTGATGTTCTCTCCCGACGCCGAGAAGGTGCGCGCGTTCTTCGCGGACGTCTTTGACCTGCCGGCGGCGGACGCGGGCGGAGGGTGGCTCATTTTCGCCCTGCCCCCGGCCGAGCTCGCAGTCCATCCAGCAGACGGGGACAGCCGCCACCAGCTCTACCTGATGTGCGACGACCTGCAGGCCACGCTGGCCCAACTCAGGGACAAGGGAGTTGAGACAACCGGGGACGTCTCCGAGCAGCGCTGGGGGCGCCTGACCGCCATCCGCTTGCCGGACGGCACCGAACTGCCCCTCTACGAGCCCCGCCACCGGTCACCCCACCTGGCCTGAACGCAACCGACTCTCGGCGTCAGCGCGGGCCGCGGGCGGGGGGTTGATGGCTAGCAGGATCGCGGTGACGAGGACCCAGAGGATCGCGACTGGTGCAGCGATGGGCCCGGCTGGTCCGGCGAGGGAAATGATGCCGATGACAACCGCAGCCCAGCCTAGCCAGCGGGGCAGAACGGGGACTCGGATGGTCGCGATGCCGGCCGCCAAAAGCAGGACCGCGATTCCGGTGGTGTTGAGGAAGTAGCCGTTGTTGGACACGATGCTAAGTGTCTGCGCGGGTACGGAGTAGCCGTGGGATGCGGCCCGTTCGGCACTGAGGTTGACGATCGCGGTAAATCCGATTCCGACGGCGAGCAGGAGAGCACCGCCGAAAGCGGCGTTTGGCAGCAGGGCGTGATCTTGGCGGCCGCGCAGGAGGACTCCTCGAAGGTACGCGGCAAACAGCACGAGCGTGACGGCGCTGATCGCGCCGATAAAGCTGGCCGCGGTTACCGTGTTGTGGTGATCGGTGAGATACGCGAGAACCTTTTGCCCGCTCGCGGAATCGTTGGGCAGTTGCACATTGACGGCGACGCTGGCAATCGCCAAGGCGGCGGTAGCAATGCCGCACAAGGGGCCCCAGCGATCGGGACGTACGGTTGCGCCGGTCGATGACTCCGGGCGGGTTGGCGTGGTGGTCATGGCTACGGTCCTTCCAGCGGGGTTCGAAAGGCAAAGGTAGGCCGGGGGACCGTCGCCCGGCATCCGGCGCCCGGTTGATTCCGGTCCATCGCTGGGCCGATCATGGAAGAGCCCAGGTACATCGCAGTGTTGAGCGGCATCCGACCTGCGGGCGATGGTCCAGGCTCCTGCCGTCCCGTATCGTCTCGGTTATGCCGCTGCCGCGCCCGTCGGCCTTCCTCGCCAATATCACGCTTGCGGTGCTCGTGCTCGCCCTGGCTGAGGCCGAATTCGCGGCCGGAGAGATCACGGGGCCGATCTGGCTCGGCGTAGCTGGCGGCATCGTGTTGTCAGTGCCTCTGCTGTGGGTTCGCCGTCAGCCGTGGCCGGTGCTGATTGTGGTGTTCGCGGTTATCGTGGCCACCCGGTTGCTGAGCCTCGAACAGCGCAATTTCCTCGACGAGCAAGTCGCGGGAACCGTGGCGGTCTACGGCCTGGCCAATCAGGTCCCGCTGCGGCAAGCGCTCGCCGGACTGGCCTACGCGCTGGTTATGGTGGCACTGTCAGCGATCCAGCAGGGGGTGTTCAACTACGGCTGGGCGTGGCTGTTCCTCGGGGCCACGTTCCTCGCCGCCCGGGCGATGCGAAGCCGTCGCATCCTCATCGAACAGCTCAGGGCCACGACACGTGATCTCGCCGTGAGCCGAGACGAGAACGCCCAGGCCGCCGTCGCTGCCGAACGGGTGCGGATTGCCCGCGAGCTGCATGACGTGGTCGCCCACGCCGTCGGCGTCATTGTCGTGCAAGCCGGCGGCGCCGAACGGATGGTTGAGGCAGACCCGCCCCGTGCCCGCCGCTCTATGGTTGCCATCCAGGATGCCGGGAGGCAGGCATTGACTGAACTGCGGTCGATGCTGGAAGTGCTGCGCCCTGACGACCCCGCGCGAGCCACTTTGACACCGCAACCCGGCCTCGCCGACCTCGACGAGCTCGCCGGGAGCCTCCGAACTGCCGGACTGGCAATCCGGTTGTCACGCGAAGGTGAGGCGAGAACGTTGCCATCGGGCCTGGACCTGGCCGCCTATCGCATTGTCCAGGAGGCGCTCACCAACGTGCTCAAGCACGCCAACACGACTACCGCCGAGGTCGCCGTCCGCTACCGGCACGACGGCGTTGAGGTTGAGATCATCGACGATGGTCCCGGTCCGGCTGGCCAGGATCACACCGCGCGAACCCGCCACGGATTGATCGGAATGCGTGAACGAGCAGCCCTCTACGGAGGCGACTTCGATGCCGGCCCGCGGCAGGAAGGCGGCTACGCTGTGCGGGCAACACTGCCCTCAGCGGCAATGGCGGTGGAACGATGATCCGGACCCTCGTCGTCGACGATCAGGCACTTGTCCGAGGCGGGTTCGGGATGATCATTGATTCTGAACCAGACATGAAGGTTGTCGGCGAAGCTGCCAACGGCCAGCAAGCCCTCGAAGCCTGCCGGACACTCAAGCCCGATCTCGTGCTGATGGACGTGCGGATGCCAGTGATGGACGGCGTCGAAGCCACCCGGCGCATCACCGCCGAAGCTCCTGCCCGGGTACTGATCCTTACGACGTTCGACCTCGATGAATACGTTTACGAGGCGATCCAGGCAGGCGCGAGCGGCTTCCTCCTTAAGGATGTCAGGCCTTCCGACCTGGTGCACGCGGTGCGCTGCGTCGCCGCGGGCGAGACTTTGCTCGCGCCGGTAATCACCAGGCGGCTTCTGGAGGCCTTCATCCGGCTCCCCCCGCCAGGGCGTCGCCCAGCCGAGATCGACGCCCTGACTGACCGCGAGGTCGAGATCCTGCGCGCGATCGCGCGCGGGCAGTCCAACTCTGAGATCGCCGGAGCACTCGTAATTTCCGAAGCCACGGTCAAGACCCACGTCACCCGCGTCCTAGCGAAACTTGGTCTTCGCGACCGCGTGCAAGCCATCGTTCTCGCCTATGAGTCCGGCCTCATCGTGCCCGGAGCCGGCGCAAGATAAGTGTTGTCCTGACCAAGGGATTTACGCTTACCGTGCGGCTGCGTCATCCTCGCGATGTATCTCGGATTCACCCCGTAGGCCGATGCCGGCCGGTGACCGCGAACCTAGCATTTGTGCTGTGAGCACCTCTGTCCTTGCGGGCCAGGAAGCCCGCACCGGGCCGGACACTCTCCGGCCGTACCTGCTGGGTAGCCTGGCCTCCCTTTCTGTGGGTGCTGCGGCCATTCATTTTGCGGTTGTATTCGAGCATTTCGCGGAATACACGCTCTACGGCACTTTCTTCCTGGTGATCTCCTGGGCGCAGATAATCTGGCCGGTGATCTTGCTCTGGCGGCCGTCACGGCTGTGGCTATGGCTCGGCATCGCCGGGAACGCCGCCGTCGTCGCGGTGTACGTGGTGTCGCGGACCGTCGGCCTCCCGTTCGGTCCGGATCTGCACAGCCCGGAATCGGCCGGCGCCCTCGACGTGGTGAGCTGCGGGCTGGAGTTCGGGCTGATCGTCGTCTGCGCAGCGCTGCTATGGCGGCCGTCCCTGGCGGACCGGCCGGTGAAGCCCCGCGGTGCGTTTGCTCGCGCGGCCGCCCTGGCCGCGGTTCCGGTCGCGGTGATCGCCGCGACTACCGCGGTGATGACGCCCGGTTGGGCCGGGCCCGAGGGCCCGGCCGGCATGGCATCCGGAACGGGATCGAGCATGTCCTCCCAGCCATCGTCCAGCACGCTGGACGCGGGCATGGGCGACATGGGCAGTACCGACGGCCATCCGGACATGCAGATGTACGGCTCAGCCGCGGCGCCCACCGCGGCCCAGGTCACCGCGGCCGCCGAGCTGATCAGTCAGACGGACGCGACCCTGAAGCGGTTCGCGAACGTCCAGGCCGCGTTCGCGGCAGGCTACACCTACGTGCTGAAGACCAACGGCGAGGAGCACCTGCTGTACAACGGGCCCGATCCCGCCTACCAGGGCCTCAACCCGCGGGACCCCTCGTCGCTGGTGTACGCGATCAACGTGCCGGGCCATGCGCCGGTCCTGCTCGGGGCCATGTACATCATGGGCGGCCCGCAGGACGGCCCGCAGGTCGGCGGCGGCCTTACCCGGTGGCACTCCCACCTCGTCACCTGCGTCAACGGGCAGCAGACGATCGCCGGGTTCGGTGTCCAGCTTCGGGACGGCTGCAACCCGGCCACCTGGCAGGACAAGTACACGTCGCAGATGTTGCACGTGTGGGTCGTCCCCTATCCCGGCGGCGTCTTCTCCGACGACCTCAGCCAGGCCGCGACCAACACCGCCGTCCAGGCGGTGCTAGCGCAGCAGAGCTGACAACTGGGGGCAGTCACCAGCTAGGACCGGTCGCCGGGCAGGCCCTTGAGCTGGTTGAAGGCGTTGGCCATGATGTGGCTGGCGGCGCGCGCCTCGATGTTGACCTGCTGGCCCCCGTCGAGCGTGATGGCGAGCTCCTGCCAGGAGCGGCCAGGAGTCACCGTCATGGCGGTGATGCGGTCAACCGGGACCTGGCCGAGGTACTCGTGAACCTGATCCATCATCGGGTCAGCTTTCCAGACGTGCAGCGCGTCTTTGGTCAGGCCCAGCACGACGGCAGCGTCGAGGGGGACGTCGGTCTCCGCCGTTATCGTCTGCGCGGCTGTGCGGGCAGCCGGGCGGGCGATGAGGTAGTTGCCCAGCGGCCCGAGCATCCGGGTGAAACCCACTGCCGTAGGGACCCGCGCGTAGGCTGCGGCCAGCAGGTCAAGACCACCTTCCTGGCCGGCCAGCCCGGTAACGAGCTCATCATCCTTCAGGTGCACGTTTCCTCCTCCGAAGCAGGATGAAGCTAATATGGTGCACTCTACTTTACGAACGGATGCGTGAACACACAATATGGAGGCTGGGTTCAGTGATCGTGGCGAGGTGACGCCGCGGATGAGGCTAGTTGTTTTTGCCTTCGGGGCGGCGTCCGCGCCGTCCGGCGGCCAGCTGCCTGGCGGCGCACTGGCCGGGTCGGCCTTGATCCGGCTGCTCTCCGAGCTTGGCCTGTCGCCGGGCGCCGCGCGCTCGCTGCTGCTGCGAATGCGCCGCGACGGCTGGCTGGACTCCGAGCGGCAGGGCCGGGAGGCCCGGTACCGGCTCGCCGCGGCCGTTTCCTCCGGTCAGGCCAGGATCGAACGCCAGCTGCGGGGCCAGCGGCCGCACTGGGAAGGGTCGTTCAGCGGCATCTTGTACGAGGTTCCCGAGCAGGACCGCCCCTTCCGCGACCAGCTGCGCCGCACGGCTCAACTGCTCGGCTATGCCATCTTGCGTCCTGGCCTGCTGATCGCTACCACTGACCGCTGGACCGAGCTCAGCGCCCTGCTGCCTGCCCAGCCGCCCGGCAGCCAGCTGCTCAAGGCCCGGATAGCACTAGGAACCGACGACAGCCGGGCGGTCGCAGCGCGATTGTGGAACCTGGAAAAGCTGGCTGCCGAGTACCGGCGGGTTATGGCCGAGGTGAAGACGCTGACCGCGGGCGCCAGCCAACTCGCGCCGGGCAGCGATGCGTTCCGCGCCTTCGCCGCGGCCACGCTCCCGGTATACGAGGCGACCGCCGACGATCCCGACCTGCCGACCGAGCTCCTGCCAAGTGACTGGCCGGGTGATGAGCTGTCCAAGGTGCTCGGCCAGGCGCTGCGCACCTTTTTCCCCCTGATCAAGGACTACCTCAGCGCGCTAACAGCCGGCTTATAGGCTGACGGTGATGACCAGTACACAAGCGCCGGCGCAGGCCGCCAGTACGGCGGCCGGGGTAATCCATACCGAGGACCTCACTAAGGTCTACCCCGGTACCGATTTTGCGGCCGTAGACAAGCTCAGCCTCGACGTCCAGGTCGGCGAGATCTTCGGTCTCCTCGGCCCGAACGGGGCGGGGAAAACAACGACGGCCGGGATACTTACCACCCGCATCGTTCCGACGTCGGGCCGGGCCTTCCTCGGCGGGGTCGACGTTGCCGCCCAGCCCGCCCTGTCGAAACAGCTGAGCGGGATCGTGTCGCAGCAGAACACGCTGGACCGCCAGCTCACCGTCTGGGAGAACCTCTACTTCCACGGGCGGCTGTTCGGCATCGGGGCGAAGGCCTCCCGGCAGATCGCGGACGACCTGCTCGCCCGGTTCCAGCTGTCCAAGTGGGCGAAGGCCTCGGTTTACGCGCTCTCCGGAGGCATGGCTCAGCGGCTCATGGTGGCGCGGGCCATCTTCCACCGGCCGTCGGTGCTGTTCCTCGACGAGCCGAGCGCGGGGCTCGACCCGCAGAGCCGGCTGGCGCTGTGGGACATCCTCCGCGAGCTGAACTCCGACGGCCAGACGATCCTGCTGACCACGCATTACATGGAAGAAGCGGACCAGCTCTGCGACCGGGTCGCCATCATGGACCACGGCCGGCTCCTGGCCCTGGACACCCCGGCCGCCCTGAAGCAGTCCATCGACGCCGACACCGTCGTCTCGGTCAGGACCACCGGGGACGCCGGCGGGCTGGCCGAGGTACTCGAGCGGGACATGCCCGAGGTGACCAGGACGCGGGTGGCGGACGACCGAGTCGAACTGCACATGCAGGGTGGCGACCGGCTGATCCCGCGGACCGTGCTGGCGGCCGAGCACAGCGGATTTGAGCTCTTCGACGTCTCGGTCGCCGAGCCGACGCTGGAAACCGTGTTCATCAACCTGACCGGCAGGGAGCTAAGGGACTGATGGCGACCTCCGCGACCGAGCAGGCCCAAGTCCTCCCGATCGGAGGTGCCCCCCTCCGTTCGGTGGCATCCGCGAGCCGCGCCGCGCTGGGCGCGCTGCTGCTGCGCGACCTCGTCGTGCTGCGCAAGCACTGGTGGGAGTTCGTGCTGCGGACGGTCATCCAGCCGTTCCTGCTCTGCTTCGTCTTCCTCTTCGTCTTTCCCAAGATCGGGCAGGGCATCGGCGGCCAGAGCGCGGCGCAGCAGTCGGCCTTCGCCACGGTCCTGGTGCCAGGCGTGGTCGGGATCTCGGTCATGTTCCAGGGGGTGCAGGCCATCGCGCTGTCGATGGCCCAGGAGTTCGGGTTCACCCGGGAGATCGAAGACCGGGTCCAGGCGCCCTGCCCGATCTGGCTGGTGGCCCTGGCCAAGGTGCTGTCGGGGGCGGCCCAGGGCGTGCTCTCGGCGATAATCGTGCTGCCGATCGCCTCGGTAGTGCACGCCCCCGGGGTAACAGCCCACCTGACGCTGCACTGGCTGCTCATCCTCACCTTTGTCCCGCTGGCCTGCATCGCGATGGCCGGCCTGGGCCTCGTCCTCGGCACCAGCTTCGAACCGCGCAACATCGGGCTCATGTTCGGCTTCGTCATCTTGCCGATCACGTTCCTGGGCGGCACCTACTACCCGTGGAACAAGCTCGCCCCGGTGACCGTGGGCGGGTGGCACTGGCTGCAGACCATTGTGCTGATCAACCCGCTGATCTACGTGAACGAGGGCATGCGGGCGGCGTTCACTACCGGGCCGCACATGCACCTGTACGTGATCTACCCGGTGGTGGCCGGGTTCGGTGCGCTGTTCCTGGCCATCGGGCTGCGCAACTTCCGGCGCCGGGTGCTTTCCTAACCGGGGTGTGAGCTTGCGGGTACCGGGGAGCCGGCGCGGTGAACCCGGACCTCGAGGTGCTCCAGGCCTCGCAGGCCGTTGTTGATCAGTGGCCGGGATGCCACGACGTCGAACCGGCTTACCTGGTCGGCCAGGCGTTCGAGCAGGGCCGTCATCTCCATGCGGGCAAGGGCCATGCCGATGCAGGCGTGCTCGCCCCGGCCAAACGCGAGCTGGTCGGACGGCCGGCGAGTGACGTCGAAGCGTGTCGGGTCGGGGTACTTGCGCTCGTCCCGGTTGGCCGAGCCGTATAGCAGGGCCACCCGCGTGCCAGCCCGGAGCGGGACGCCCCCGACCTCGTGGTCACGGGTGAGGACGCGGGAGAACTGGGGGACCGGCGATTCCAGGCGCAGTGACTCGTTGATGGCGTGCGGGATCAGGGAACGGTCGGCGCGCAACTGGTCCCACTGCTCGGGGTGGGCGGCGAACAGGGCGATCGCGCTGGTGATGGCGAGGATCGTGGTGTCCAGGCTCGGGGTGACGTAGTCGAGCATCATCACCGGGCACTTGTCACGCGGCAGCTCACCCCGGTCAGCGGCCTGGTAGAGCTGGGCCGCCCACCCGTCCGGGTCGATCTTGCCCGGGACCGCCTCGTTCGCGGCGAACCCGAGGAACTCCTCCACCAGGGGTGCCGCGGCGACGAAGCGCTCGTTCGCCGGCCCCTGGACGTCCCAGATGGCCGCCGCCCACTCCAGCATCCGGCCGCGATGGCCTTCGCCCAGTCCGACCAGATCCGAGACCACGGCCATCGGCAGGTGCTCGGCTAGTTCGGTGGCGGCGTCGAACCGGCCCTTGCCGACTAGCTCGGTGACGATGCGGTCGGCCTCGGCCTCGATCCGCGGAGCGATCTCGCGCATCCGGTCCGGGCGAAGTGGCCGGCCCAGCACCGCGCGCATCACCTCGTGCTCGGGCGGATCACTGCACAGGGTGATGCCTTCCAGCTGCGCGTTCAGCTGCGGGTCGACGAAAACGCCGCGGGCGGAGGAGAAGGTCTCCCAGTCCATGAGGGCCGTGCGCACGTCCTCGTAGCGGGAGATCGCGTAGAGGTCATGGCGGCTCAGGTGCACCACCGGCCCGGTCTCGCGCAGCCGCTCGTAGATCGGATAGGGGTCGATCCGCGCCTCGTCGCTGAACAGGTCTACGTCGCTTACCGGGATTTCCGGCATCGCCGGCTCGGATGGTGTGGTCACAGCACTGGCCCCCCTGGTTATCTGGCGCGGCGGGCACCGCACTGATCGCTGCAAGCTTGCCTCGAGCGGCCCGCGTCCTAGACGTCATCCATGATGCGCAGGCCCGGCCGATTCGCGCCACCGCCCCGGGCTCTCGCGCGGCCCACGTGACCGCGCCGTTGCGGTCGCGTTCGGGTGCGGCAAGAGCCCGGGTCAAACACTGGTGGCTCAGAAGCCGTACTTGGCACCGTTGATGACGTCGCTGGCAGGCGGCGCGGCCAGCGTGACCCGTGCACCGACTTTCAGCCTGAGGGCGCCGGCACCGTTCGATCCCTTGGTCGCGGTGATCTCAACGATCTCCGGCTTGCTGCTGTCGGTCACGTAGACGTCGCTACCGTCCGAGTTCTTGAGTTCGAGCACGCGGACGCCGTTGAGCGTGCTTACGCCCCCTCTGCTGACAGTAATTTTTGAGCTGCTCTCAGTGATATTCCCCTGAAGGCTGCACACCAGAGCCAGCGACTTGGCGAGCGAGGCCGATGACACCTTGAGGTAGCGGCCGTTGATCTGCGCGTAGATCGCGGCCCCGCTGGACCCGGCGGCATTCGTCCAGAACTTCTTATCCAGGTACAGGTAGACGGTCTTGCCTATGACGATCAGCTTCATCGTGCCCGTTTTGCTGCCAACTATCGTGGCGTTGCAGCCCTGGCCCTTCTTGATGCCGATGTTCAGCGCGACGGTCTGGCCTGACTGCCTGAAGGAACCGCCCAGCGTTAGGGACGGTGCCGCCTCGGCGTTGGCGATGGAAGTCGCCTCGATGTGCGCCACGGACCAGTTCTTCAGCGGGTCGGGCGGGGTAGCGGCGTGCGCCACCCCAATCCCGCCCCCGATGGTGAGGCACGCGCCGATGGCCAGGGCGGACGCGCCCTTCACGGCCGCCGACGCAATCCGGGCGAGGCGGGCTTTTCTCAGAGACATCGAATCTCTCCTTGACTCAACTTAAAAGGGTCTAATTAGCTGGCCGGAGCACAGGCCGGTACGGAGCCGACGGCTCGCGGCTCGCTGGACGCGGCCAGGTTGAGGTTTGCGGCAGGGCGACGCTTTTGGCTACGTCAGGCTCAAGGCGGCGCAGGCGTCCGCGTTAGCCGCACCGGAGGGTGCAGTCGGGCGCTGCCAGGCAAATCGGCCCAGTCGTCCGCGCCGAGGTACATCTCCGCTGAAACATCGCATTCTCCCATCCAGGCGCAGATGTTAACGCGACCTGTAGGTACTTTGGATGCTTCCTGAGACTTCTCTGTAAGAAATGAAGAATAACGTCGATTTGTGGCCCGTGTGGGGTTGGTCAGGCGGCTGGCCTTCAGCGCGGGGCGCTGGTACCGCCAGTACTCCGGAGAGCCGCATCCACGTCCTGCTTCTCCCACATTTCGTAGTTTCCGCATTCTGCCGTTGTCTCGGCCGTCGCCTGAGCCGCGGCGAAGAAGTCGTCGACTACCGGCGAGCTGCGCGATGCCGACACCGCGAGGCACACCTGGTCAGGCGCCAGGTCCGGGATGGGCACGTAGCTGATCTCCGGATGTGAGTAGAACACGGTCGCCGAACGGGCCAGGAACGAGATGCCGCGGCCGGCCGCGACATGCTCGAGCGTCTCGTCCACCCCGCGCACCAGGTACCCGGCGTTAGGGTGCGGGCGCCTGGTGGGCTGCGTGCTCGTGTCGGCATGCCAGATCAGCGGCTCGCCGGCCAGGTCGGCCTCGGTGACCTGATCCTTGCCGGCCAGCCGGTGGCCGGCGGGCAGCACCGCCACCCGCGGCTCGGTGTACAGCGGGACGACGCGCAGGCCAGCCTCGTCGATGGGCAGCCGCACATAGCCGACGTCGATGCGGCCGTCGAGCAGCATCGCGGCCTGGTCGTCCCATTCGATCCGCTGCACGTCCACGAGCACGTCCGGGTGCCGGGCGGCGAACACCTGTACCGCCGGGGTGACCGGGATGCCGGCCCGGAAGCCGACCATGAGCCGCTGGCTGCCGCGCGCGGCCGCGGTCACCCGGCGGCGGACCGCGTGCGCGGAGGCCAGCAGCGGGCCGGCATCGGTCAGCAGCTGCCGGCCCGCGTCGGTCAGCGCCACGCCGTGGCTGTCCCTTGTCAGCAGCGGGGCGCCCAGATCCTTCTCCAGCGCGCGGATCTGCCGGCTGAGCGCCGGCTGCGCGATGTGCAACTCATCGGCGGCGCGGCCGAAGTGCAGCGTGTCGGCGACGGCCACGAAGTAGCGCAGCTTGCGCAGGTCCAGATCCATGGAGCCTCCAGGTGCAGCGATGCCTTCAGGGTATCGCCACCGCCGAAAGGGGTCTTGGACACCCGCTCAGGCCAATGACATGCTTCACATGTACCTGATGGTAATGGGGCAAATTTGGTACAAGAATTCGACAGCTAGAAAGCAGGCACGCCATGAGCAGCATCAGCTTCATCGGCCTCGGGGGCATGACCCGCGCCATAGCCGCCCGCGCGGTCGAGGGCGGCAACGCCGTCGAGGTCATCGGCCGCGACGCGGCCAAGGCCAAGGACCTGGCCGCCACGCTCGGCGGCGGCGCCATAGCCGGGACATTCGGCACCGCCCCGGCCGGCGACATCGTCGTCCTCGCGGTGCCGTACGCCAGCGCCGTGCAGGTTGTCACCCAGTACGGGGACGCGCTGGCCGGCAAGGTCATCATCGACATCTCCAACACCTTCAACGCCGAGGCCACCGGGCTGGTCACCCCGGACGGCACTTCCGGCGCGCAGGAGATCGCCAGGGCCGTCCCGGCCAGCGCGCGCGTCGTGAAGGCGTTCAACACCGTCTTCGGCCACGTCCTGGCCCAGGGCCGCCCGCTGGACGTGCTCATCGCCGGCGACGACGGGCAAGCCAAGGCGAGCGTGTCGGCGTTCATCGAGAGCCTCGGGCTGCGCCCGCTGGACACGGGAGACCTGGCGATGGCGCACTGGCTGGAGGGAGTGGGCCCGCTGCTGATGGGCCTGGCCCGCCACGGCGCAGGGTTCGACATCAGCCTCGGCGTCAACGTCTCCGGCTGAGCGCACCCGCACCCCCGCTTCCCGCGCCGCATCACTCACAAGGAGCAGCAGCATGCGCGTTCTCGTCACTGGCGGGACCGGCCATTCCGGTTCCTACATCATCCCCGAGCTCATCGCCGCCGGGCACGAGGTCACCGGCCTGGCCCGGTCGGACAGGGCCGCGGCGGCGGTGTCCGCGCTCGGCGCGAAGGTCCGCCGCGGCGACCTCCAGGACCTCGAAGGGCTCATGGAGGCGGCCGCGGACTCCGACGGCGTCATCCACGTCGCGCACCGGCAGGACCTGCTTCCGTTTGGCGGGATGGACGCCGTGTCCGCCGCGGAGCTCCCGGTCATGCTCGCGTACGGCGAGGCACTCGCGGGAACCGGGAAGCCGCTGGTCGCGGCGGGGAGCATAGGCTCGTCCGGGAAGCTGGGCCGGCCGTCCACCGAGGAGGACCCGGCCCTTCCCGTCGGCGACGAGCACAAGGGCACCCTCCGGGTCCGCAATACCGTGGAGACCGCCGTCATCGACCTCGCCGAGCGGGGAGTGCGGTCTTCGGTCGTGCGGATTGCCACCATCATGCACAGCACGACCGATGCCGGCTTCCTCCCGATGCTGATCGCGCTCGCGAAGGAGAAGGGCTTCGCCGGCTACCCCGGAGACGGCGCCAACCGGTGGAACGCCGTGCACGTCCGCGATGCCGCCGCCCTGTTCCGCCTGGCGCTGGAGAACGGCCCGGCCGGCCGATTCTGGCACGCGGTTGAGGACGAGGGCATCCCGTTCCGCGAGCTCGCCGAGGCTATCGGCAGCCGCCTGGGCCTGCCGGCCGTGAGCATTCCCGTGGACGAGCTGATGGTGCCGGGATACTTCGGGTTCCTCGCGAACATAGTGACGCAGAGCTACCCGGCGTCCAGCCTCATCACCCGCCGGACCCTCGGCTGGGAACCCGTTCAGCCCCGCCTGCTCGCCGATCTGGACAACGGCCACTACTTCCCCGCTAGCTGACGGCAGGACCCCCGGGACTGCGGCTGGCTCTCCCGGCGAAGCGACTGAGTCACCGACCTGGTTTTGTCGGCGGTTGCCCGTAGAGTCTCCTCTCGACCGCTTACCGGCGGAATGCCGCGCTGCACGATCATCTCGGGGAGAGCCAAGAATGACTGAGACAGCCGCCTTCCCGCTGCCTTTCCGCGCCGGGCGCAAGGCGGCCGTCACGCCCATCCGGACGCTGCGGGAACTGGAGATGATGTATCTAAGCGCCGTCATCCGGGCGAAGCCGGCCTGGCAGGTCAAGATGAACGACGCAGACATCGTCGCCCAGTGGACGCGGGACGCCGCCGAGTATGGCATGACGGAGGCTCAGATCCGATACGTGCTGGCGGAACTGGCCTACTACGCCGAGCGCCGGGACGAGCGAACCGGCATCGAGGTGTCCGGTGTCGACGGGGTGTGGCAGTCGGATGCACTGATCGACGATGAGCTAAGGTCCCGGCTGCGCGAGGCGGTGCGGGTCCTGGAGGACGTACCCGACGCGGAGCGGGACTGGCATCCGGGATCGGACGGACAGGTCCTGGACCTGATCCACCCTTCGCTGTTCTGCCTGGTGCGCGGGGTGAGCCGCCCTAACGACTCCAGCTGGCCGAGCCTGGGCGCGGACGAGGCGCGCTACGCGTTGTCGGACAAGTTCCAGTGGCTTCCCACGGACGTCGAGGTCGGTGAGAACGGTGAGGCCGTGTTCCTTTCGTACGTCAACAATCTTCACCCAGTGGCCCATGGCGAACTCGCGTCCGTCCTGCCGGTCCTGTTCGGGCGCATGCGCCCGCTGTTCGAGAACGTACTCACAGACCTGCGCAATCCGCGCCCGGCGCGGATTAAGGCCGGCGCCAATTCCTGGTACGCCGACGACTGGACACAAAACCGCAGCCCGGTACCCCCGGACGCGCCGGCCTTCACCCCGCCGGCCCCGCTCGGTGACGCTGCTCGCGTGGACCTGCGCGGGCGCCGCTTGCAGGTCATCGTCAAGCTCGCCAGCATTCACCTCACACCCGGCAAGCCCGCGTACCCCGGCGGCACATGGCATGTCGAGGGGATGATGAACGAGCGCATCGTCTCGACCGGCATTTACTACTGGGACAACGAGAACATCACCGACAGCTGGCTGAGCTTCCGCGCGGCGGTCGGCGAGCCGGAATACGAACAGCACGACCGCAAGGGCGTGCGCGCGGTCTACGGCGTGGGCGACGAAGACGCCATGAACCAGGTGCTCGGCTCGGCCGAGACCCAGGCCGGCCGCGCCCTGGCGTTCCCGAACATCCTCCAGCATTATGTCGACCCGTTCCGCCTCGCGGACCCCTCCCGGCCGGGGTATCGCAAGATCCTGGTGTTCTTCCTGGTCGATCCCTCGGTGACGATCGTCTCGACCTCGGACGTGCCGCCGCAGCAGCCCTGGTCGGCGACGTCGACCATGACATTGGAGCAAGCCAGGGAATTTCGCCGCCAGCTGATGCAGGAGCGGAAGTTCTTCGTCGACGAACACAACGAGGAAATTTATGAGCGTGAGTTCTCGCTCTGCGAGCATTGAACACCACCCCGGCCGATCAGGACGAGCCCGGTAGCCTGCGGTAATGCCCATGAGTTCCGCTGAAGGCAAGTCGTGGATCAAGGAGCGGGTCGGCCTGCTGGCCGTGACCGGCCCGCTGGAGGTGGTAGACGTGGGCCCGGGCGTCGGGACCTACGCCAAGCTGCTGGCCGGCCCGGCGGTGCGGCGCATCACCGGCCTCGAGGTCTGGGAGCCCTACGTGCGGACCTACCGGCTGCACGACTACTACGACGAGATCGTCCTCGGTGACGTGCGCGAAGTGCCCATCCCGGCGACCGACGTCGTCATTCTCGGCGACGTCGCCGAGCACATGACCGCCGCGGAGGCCCAGGACGTGTGGCGCCGGTGCGCCGAGGCGGCGCGGCGGGCGGTGTACTTGTCCATCCCGATCGTGCACTACCCGCAGCACCCCATCGAAGACAACCCGTATGAGGTCCACGTCGAGGAGGACTGGTCCCACGAGAAGGTGCTGGCCCAGTTCGCCGGGATCGGGGCGTCCTGGACCGGCCGGGAAGTCGGGGTCTACGAGCGCCGCACCGGCTAGGGGCTACAGGCGGGGCAGCAGCCGTTCGAGGCTGGAGGTGTCCAGGATGCGCGGCTCCGGATGATCGTGCCACCCGAACAGGTAGGCCGACAGCGACCGCTCGCCGGCGCCGGCGCCGGCCGCGTGCCGGCGGGACCGGTTGCGGGCGCGTGATGACTGGACGGTGACCGGCCCGGCGTGCACGGTGCCGTGCTGATCGGCCAGCTCGCACCACCGGGGCAGGTCGGCCAGGTCGGCCGCCGCGGTCAGCCGGGCCGTGGAGCCGGCCCGGGCCCACTGGCCGGGGGCCGGGGCGCCGCCGTGCACCCGCGGGTCGGCCAGCTCCCGGGCCACGTCCTCGTCCGCCCACACTCCGCAGTCGACCCCCGCCGCGAAGGCGGAGTGAGCCAGCGCCAGCACCTCCGCTGACCCCAGGCGCGGCGCGAAGACCAGGATCGACGGGTAGGGAAACCACTGGCCGCGGCCGCGGGCGGCCGGATCGGGCAGCAGCCGGGCGAGCTGAGCCGTCTCGCTGTTCTTGGCCTCCGGGTCGCCTGGTCGCCCGGCCCAGTCGGGCCCGTCATGCCAGGCGACCGCGTGGCGAACGTGGGCCAGCAGAGCCCCGGAGACGTACCCGCGGTGGGCCAGTTCCCAGTCTTCACCGCCGTAGCTCACAAAGCGCTCGTCGAAGCCGCCCAGCTCCTCGAACAGCGTCCGGCTCATCCCCAGGACCGCGCTGATCAGGTAGCGGTAGGAGCGCCGGTCGACCCGGAGCAGGTCGTCCGACTGCCGGTAGGCCTGGCGCAGCCAGTCCGGCTCCGGCAGCTCGGCCGGCTGCCGCCGTCCCGCGAACCACTCGCTGACCTCGGCCGGCGTCCATCCGGACAGCCGGGCGTGCCGCCGCCGCCCCACGGTGATGACGTCGGCGCAGCGCCCGGGCAGCCGGGCCAGGCAGTCGACGAAGTCCGCCTCGGGAACGGTGTCGCCGTCCAGGAACAGCAGCACGTCCCCGCGCGCGCTGGCCGCGCCCAGGTTGCGAGCCGCGGCGGCCCGGAACCCGCGGTCCTCCTGCCGGACGGTGCGGACCTCGGTGCGGCCCGCGGCCGCGGTGTCCGGGGCCTGGGCGGATCCGTCGTCGGCCACCACCACCTCAAGGCGTTCACGCGGGTACGACTGGCGGTCCAGCGCCGCGAGCACCAGGTCAAGGCCGGGCTGGTTCTGGTAGTAGGGGATGATCACGCTGACCAGTGGCCTGACCGCGGTCCGGCGGCGCGCGAGCAGGTCCCAGCGGTTACCGGGCACGGCCACCTGACCCGCCCCGGTGCTGACCAGCCGGGGCGGGCGGCAGCAGTCCAGGTGCTCCTGGTAGACCCGCGCCACCGACTCCAGCGTGGGGCCGACGCTGACGCCGGCCGGGAGGCAGGTCAGCTTCGGGTCAGCGACCGCGTCCGCGATGGCGGAGGCCAGGGCGGCCGGATCATCCGGGTCGTAGAGCAGGACGCATCCCGGGCGGGTGCGGTCCAGCTCCCGGCCGAGGGGGCTGTCCGGGACGAGCACCCGCCGCCCGTGCGCGTTCCAGGTGTTGATCGAGGCCGACGCGGTGACGCGGCGGTTGGGCGCCACCGGAACGGTCACCGCGGCCAGGGTCCGCGCGAGCTGGCCATCGGGAATGTAGCCGGTCACCTGCCAGGCGACACCGCGCTCGGCCGCGTGGGCGGCGTACCGCGCCGCGAGGTCTTCGTGGCCCTGGGACGGCTGCCCGAGGGCCAGCACCTGGCTGGCCCGCGGAGCGGCGTCGATGACGGCCTCGTAACCGCGGTCGGGGTACAGGTAACCGAGGACCGCCACGACAGGCGAGTTGCTGGCCGCGGCACCCGGGCCGTCGGGCTCGGTCTCGGCGGCCGTCAGCACGGGCAGGGGCGCGACGCGCAGCGAGTGCACGTGACCGGCGTCGTCGTGCACCAGTCCCAGTTCCACCTGGCTGTTCACCACCAGCCCGCGGGCCAGCGCGATGACCTGCCGGTAGCCGTCCCGGCGGCGCCGCTGCAGCGGGCTGTCGTCGTGCGGGACGTCGTGCAGGGTCAGCGACAAGCAGGCGCCGGCCGCCCGGACCTCGGCCGCCAGGCGTGACACCGCCGCGACGGCGTCCGGCATCGCGACGCCGAACAGGCGGTCGGTGAATCCCAGGTGGACCACGTCCGCCCCGGCCAGCTGGTCCCGGCGGATGTCGTCGGCGGTCGCCGCCCGCAGCACCTGGTGCCCGCAGGCGGCCGCGATGAGCTGGCCGTGCGCGACCACGCCGTGCCGGTCCGGGCCGATGACGAGGTGCTTGATCACGCCCGCCCCGCGGCTGGGCGGGCCAGTGGCCTGGCGGAGTAAGCCCGCACCCGTTCGTACAGCGCTTCGTGTTCTGCCTGGACCAGGTCGCGCTCGGCCAGCCGCCCGGCCCGCGGGGCGGGGCGGGGGCGCGCGCGGGTGACCGCGGTGTGCACGGCCGACCGCAGCGACTCGGTGTCGAGGCCGCTGGCCTCGGTGTTGCGGTAGGTGAGGATCTCCGGGTTCTGGTCCGGGTAGCAGCCGCAGTCGGGGGCGATGATCGCGGTGCCGAGGTCCCGGCCGAGCTCGATCCACCCGGAATGGGTCCCGAACTGGTAGGGCAGCACCCAGGCCCAGGCGCGGGTCAGCAGCGCGAGCAGCTCCGGCTCGGGCAGGTAAGGCCGGATGTCCAGCTCGATCTGGCCCTGGTCATGCAGGCGGCGCAGCCGGCCGACGTCGGGGTGGTCCAGCGCGATCGGGTGCAGCAGCACGGTCACCCGGGCCCCGGCGGGGGCCGCGCCCCGCACCACCGCCTCGACCAGGCCGGCCGGGTCGGCCACGTTGCGGCGCAGTGCCTTGAGCGGGACCACGACCGTCCGCTCGCCGTCCGCGGCCGGGTCCCGCGCGGGCGGTGCCCAGGCATCAGGCAGAACGGTGGGGTGCGGGACGACCAGGGGCCGGCGGCCGTACTGCTGCTCGCAGGCGCGGGCGGCCGCGTCCGTCAGCGTCACGACTTCCGCCGCCGCGTCCATCAGCAGGCGCAGGTGCTCCTGGTGGCGCTGCCCGTCCTCGTGATGCGGGTTGCGCAGGTCGTGCAGCGTGTACACCAGCGGGACGCGGGCGTGCCCGAGGTCGTCCAGGAAATCGCGCAGCTGAGCGGGCGTCAGGTGGTCGAATCCGAAGTGCAGGTGGACCGCGTCCAGTTCGTGGAGGTGGCGCCGCCGGTAGGCGGGGCTGAACAGCGGGTCGGGGTCCCAGCCGCGCGACCGTCCCGGCAGGGCGGCGCGGAGCCAGTGCGGCCAGACGGCGGCCACGTAGGGGTGGTCGTGCGGAACGGAGGCGACCCGGGGCGCGTCGAGGCGCGCCCAGCCGTCGTCGTCGCGGCGAACCTGGCCGTGCTCGCGCAGGGCCTCCAGCCAGCCTTGCATCGGCCAGCTCCCGTGACGCCGGGCGAAGATCGAGCCGTTGCGGATGATGTCCGGCAGGTGCTCGGCCGGCGGCGTGCTCACCGGGTGGTGCTGGTGGTAGGCGTCGGCACCACCCACCCAGTGCAGCCCTACTCCGGCCTCCTGGGCGATGCGGGCGAAGTCGGTGTCCTCCGCGCCGTAGCCCACGAAGCCTTCGTAGAAGCCGCCGGCCTGCCGCCAGGCCGCGGCGGTGACTGCGAACGACAACGACCAGAACAGGTCGGCGGGCCCGCTGACGACCTGCCCGGCGGGCGGGTCCGGTCGCGCCGGGTGCGGTGAGCGGTACCGCGTCAGGGCGCCGGGGAGGAGCTCCGCGGCCGGAAGCGGGGGCAGGTAGGTCACCGGACCGCTGAGCAGCGAGCCGGGGACGGACCGGGCCGCCGCGAGGTAGCGCCGGGTCATCTCCGGGGCCGGGATGCAGTCCACGTCCAGGAAGATGAGCACCTCGGCTCCGGCCGCCAGGGCCCGGCGGGCCCCGGCGTTGCGGGCCGCGGCCAGCGGCAGCCCGGCGGCAGGCGCGGGCCAGGGCAGCACGACGGTGGCCAGCCCGGTGCCGTCCCGCGCCACTTCGGCGATCGCCGGGTCGTCGATGGCCACGATGACGTGCAGGTCGGGCCGGACCAGGCCGGCTGCCAGGCCTCGCCGCTGAGCCCGCAGGTGGTCGTGGCGGCCGTGCGCGACCGTGATGACGGCGTTACTCATCCTTGAGGCACCGGCTGACGACGTCCGCCGCGCGGTCGGCGCCGTGCGAGTCGTTCCACTGGGACCAGCGCTGGCCGCCGCCGTGCAGCGCCGTCGTGAGCAGCTGCTCCCACTGGCCGGCCGCGGGCCAGCGGGGGCACACCTGGGCCACGCCCGGCCTGGTGCAGCGCGCGCGAGCTGGAGACCTGCTCGCCGAACGGCCGGGGCTGGGGCACGATGACGGCCGGCCGCCGGGCCGCGGCCACCTCGGCCAGCGCGTTCTGGCCCCCGTGGGTGATGATCACGTCGCTGTCCTGCAGACGGGGCCAGACGTCCGGGAGCCAGCAGGAGCCGGAGCCGCCGGCCACCGTCCAGGTCCAGCCCGGGGTGTGCCGCTGAGCCGCCCGCAGCTCGGCCGCTCGAGACATGCGACCCGCCGGCGCCGAACAGGGCCAGCACCTGGCGGCTTCCGGGCGGCGGCCGGCGGTCACGGCCGTCGAAGCGGGAGAAGGCACCGCTGTAGCTGCACTTGCGGTCGAATTCGCGCAGGTGGGCGGGCTGGTAGAGCGCGCGCGGCCAGGGTGCCAGGATGTGCCGGGCCAGCCGGTACCCGAGCCGGTGGGCCTCGTCGTCGCGGACTCCGGGCAGCGCGACGACGAGGACCGGCGTGCCCAGGAGGCGGCACAGCAGGGTGACCTCGACCGAGACGTCGACCACCATCAGCGGGGGAGCGGTGCGCGTCAGCCAGCGGGCGATCTGCGCCATCCGCGCCGTGTGGCCCGCGCACCCGAGCGGCGCGTAGTGCAGGGCGCCGCCCGCGTCCAGGTCCGGGCTTGAGCGGCCGTCCTCGTCCTGCTCCAGCTCGACCCAGTCGGCGAACGGCTCGGTCCGCTCCGGACGCGGCAGGGAGGAGAGCACGGTGACCGGCTCGGTGAGCCGCCGGGCGATCTCGGCCGCCCGGGCCAGGTGCCCCCGCCCCTGATGATGCACGTAGTAGCCGATCATGCGGCGCAGGCCTGGGCGAAGACGCGCTCGTACCCGTCCACCATCGCCCGCACCGAGCACCGGGCCTCGGCCCGCGCCCGGGCGGCGCGGCGGTCCAGGCGGGCGGCGGCGCCGATGCTCTCGGCGAGCTCCGCGACGTCGCCGGGACGGGCCAGCACGGCGCAGCTTTCGTCGACGATCTCGGGGATACCGCCCCGGGCGAACGCGGCCACCGGCGTGCCGCAGGCCAGGGCTTCGGCCACGACCAGCCCGTAGGGCTCATCCCAGTCGGGGGAGACGACCGCGACGGCCGCGTGGCCGACGGCGGCGGCGAGCTGGTCGTGCTCCAGGTGGCCGAGGTAGCGGTCACTGTCGCTCAGCCGGGGCGCGACCTGGGTGTCGAAGTAATGACGGTCGGCGACCGGGCCGGCCAGATCCAGTCCGGTCCCGGCCCGGTGACAGGCCTCGAGGGCCAGGTGCGGTGCCTTCTCGGGGGTGATCCGGCCGGACCAGATCGCACGCTTGCCCCCGGGCCCGCAGGGCCACCGGGCCAGGTCGATCCCGTTGTGGACGACCGGGACCCGGCCAAGCAGGTGCTGCCAGCTCTGCGCGGTGTGCCGGCTGACCGCGACGAACTGCACCGGCGAGCTCGACCCGGCCTGCAGGGCTGACTCCAGCCACGGCGTCGGCGGCGTGTGCAGCGTGCTGATCATCGGGACACCGACAGTCGCGGCCAGGGTCAGCGGCAGGTAGTGGAAGCTGTGATCGTGAATCAGGTCGAAGGCGCCGTAGTGGCCGGCCAGTTCCCGCATCAGGGACAGGTAGGCGTGATGCTCCTGGATGAACTCCTCCGAGGGCATCGAGACATCCGCCCGGGCCTGCGCGGACAGGGCGAGCGCCTTCACCCGGAGCTGCAGGCTGTCCAGCCGCGGGTCCGAGCCGGGCGCGGCGAACAGGGAAACCGTGTGCCCGCGCTCGCGCAGCGCCAGCGTCATCGCCCACACGTGCGCCTCGGTGCCGCCCGCGAACGGCTGGCGGATCGGTGATCGCGCTGGAGCAATCAAGACCAGCCGGTAACTGATGGCGACTCCCCGTCTCGGCATGCTGCATAGGTCAACCCTGGAGTGCGGCACTGGGCCGTGCACTGCTGTGCCCCCTTGGCCGACATCTACTGTCCGCGAAATACCAGGTCAAACGCGGATAGAGGCATCCCATGACGGATCAGGCCGGTGCGGATCTGGCGCCAGGCCACCGGCTGGCGCATCATCGAACTGGTGAACCTCCTCTCGCTCACGGCGGTCGATGTGGCCGGGCCATACCGATGGCGCTGGGAACTTCGGGACGAGGCGGTCGGCGAGCTGGTCGCCCAGCACGACGTATCGCTGGACAGCAGGGCGGATTCGGATCAGCTGGCTGCGTTCGGCGACCTGTACGAGTACGTGCGCTGGCACGCCGATCCGCTCAGGCGCGACGACGAGCCCCGGATCATCCGGCAGACCGGGACATGGGCGAGGCACGCCGTGCTCGGCGACGCGATCACCGACGCGATCGCTGCCGCCGCCCCGGCGACGGTCCTGGTCTCGGTTCCGGCGCAGGCTGACCAGGCCCTGTTGTGGCCGCTGGAACTAGCCTGGGCGGACGGCGCTCCGCTCAGTGCCCGGGGAGACGTCAGCTTCGTGTACGCCATGGGCCGTTCCCGTGCCGTGCCGGGTGACCCGGTGGGTCCGCTGCGCATGCTGGCAGTATTCTCCTTGCCCGCCGCGACCGGGGCCGTCGCGCTGCGCCGGGAGCGGCACGAGCTGGCGGAGCTGATCCGCCGGATTGTGAACCGCCAGGGGACCTCGGTCGAACTCCGGCTGCTGCAGTACGGGGTGACCAGGCAGCGGCTGAGCGAGGTCATCGGCTCGGGCAGCGGCTGGGACGTGGTGCACTTTGCGGGGCACGGTACCCGCGGTCGGTTCGTGCTGGAGGGACCCGACGGATCCAGCGACCATGTGAGCACGGCCGACCTGGTGAGCCTGCTGCGTCCTACGCAGGGGAGGCTGAAACTCGCCACGCTCTCCGCCTGCAGGTCCGCAGCGGAAACTGCGACGGATACGCTGCGGCTGCTTGGGCTGCCCGAGAAAGAGGCCGGGCCTGCCGCCGTTGCCGTCGTTGATCGGGCCACTGGGCATTTCAGCGGTCTGGCGCGCGGGCTTGCCGAGGGACTGGGCTGCGCCGTGGTCGCGACCCGGTACCCGGTCTATGACGAATTCTCGATCGCGTTCAACCGGGTCTTTTACGATCGGCTGCTGAGCGGCGGAGAACCAGCCGGGGTGGCCAGCGCCAGAGCGCTCGCGGCGGTGCTGGCCGGGGTGCCGGGCGGCGGCCCGGTTTCCGACGGCGGGTCAGCCGCTGCTGGCGTCGCCGACGAAACGGCTCTGCTGGGCGTACCCGCTGCCACGGTCGGAGTATTCGGCGCGAGTGCCGCGGGCCTTGTGCTGCGAGCGGCTCCGGTGGACCCGGGTCCGGGCGGGAAAGGGAGCGGCACGGCGGCCGGCCGGCTGGCCGGCTTTCCCGGTCAGCCCGACCGTTTCGTCGGCCGCAACGCGATAATGACCGCGGCTAGCGCCGCGCTCCGGGCCGACAGCGGCACGACCGCGGTCCTGCTGCACGGCATGCCCGGCATCGGCAAGACCGCGTGCCTGCTGGAACTGGCCTACCTGTGCCAGGACCAGTTCAGCGCCGCCGCGTTCTGGCGTCCGCCTGCGGGAAGGCGATCCCGATCTGGTCCTGCAGAGTCTGGCCGGCGCACTGCGCGAGCAGCTAGGCGAATCCGCTCCCGGTTTCGGGCTGCCGCCCCGCTGGGGGAGGCAACGGTGGAACGCCTACGCGCGACGGCTTCGCGCCAGCATGCGCGACGGCCGGGTCCTCGTAGTCATCGACAACCTCGAGGAACTCCTCAGACCGGACGGCAGCTGGCACGATCCGCGGTCAGCAACTATTTTTGCTGCGCTGGCCCGGCACGGCGGCGGGTCACGCCTGGTCGCCGCTGGCCGTTTCGCGCCGGCGTCCTTCGACCAGGCGCCTGCGCAGGCCTGCCTCCGGCTGCCGGTCGGCCCGCTGCCGAGGGCGGAGGGACCCGCCTTGGCCCGGGAACTGCCCGCCCTGCGGGCGCTGATGTTTGACGGGCAGCCCCCAGTGCTCAGCCGGGCCCTCCGCTACGGGGCGGGCTGGAAACGGGTGCGGCAGGCGCTGGTCCGCGCGCAGGGCCATCCGGGCCTGCTGGAACTCGACGATGCCGCGGTAACGGCGCCGACCGCGCCGCTCGCTCAGGCCACGCCGCTGGCGGAGGCCGCCCGGGCGCGGGCTGAACGCGGGATAGGCGAGTGGGCGGTCGCCACGCTGACGGTCCTGCCGTTTGACGTGCAGCTCATGGCCTGGTTGGTGGCCGGACTTGAACCTGATGATCGCCGCCTGCCGGTCATCAACGGAACCTGGCCCGCGCTCTGGCGGCGACTGGGCAGGGCCGCCGCCCCGCCCGCGCCCGGGCCGCTCCTTGACACGCTGTCCGCCGTCACGCTGACCGGGCACGACGATCATGCTGGCCCAGGGGCGCCGCCAGGCCACGCGGTCCTCATGCATCCGGTCATCGCGGCTGCGATCCGGCCCGAGACACCGGCTGACGTGCGCGATGCCGCCGACGACGAGCTCGGAGCCTACTGGCGGCAGACAGCCGGCCGAGCCGGCCAGGAGGCCGAAGACCGGTTCAGAACGGCGCTCGCCGCCCTGCCTTACCTAGCGCGCCGCCGGGACTGGGACGGCGCGGCCGCATTGCTCGACGACGCGATACTGCATGGCGCCCGGCCGGCGGGCGGCCAAGACAGCGTCCTGCCTGAGCTGCGCCAGGTCGCCCGGTTCACCGCTGGACCGGGGGCGTTCGCGGCGCTGGCGCTCGTCACGCGCCCCGCAGACCAGGCCGAGGCCAGCCGCCTCCTGGAGGAAAGTCTTGACCGCGCTGTCTCTGCCAGCGATTACCCTCTCGCCTGGATGGTCGCCGGCCACCTGGCTGATGCATTCCGCGACGCCGGTCACCTGGACCAGGCCCTCGCCGTCGCCGCCCGGCAGCAGCAGTACGCGCAGGCGGCCGGGCTAGGACCGTGGACGGAACTCGCCGGGCAGGGCCGTCGCCTGGTCATCCTTTCCCGGATGAGACGGAGGGAGCAGGTGCTGGCCGAGATGACCGCTGTGCGGGACCGGATGCGCCGGCTGCCGGAGGAGAACGCAGGCGGGGAACACCCGAGCATCGTCCCCTGGGCGGTCCGCGAGCCGATCCTCGACACCAATCGCGACTGTGCCCTGACGTTCGGGAAATGGCAGGAGGCGCTCGACATCGGCGCCGAGATCCACAACAGCCAGCGTCGGCGCGGTGCGTCTGCTCATAAACTCGCAATAGCACGCTTTTTCGACTTCTATCCGCTCATCCGGCTGCGTCGGCTGAGCGAGGCCGCCCGGCTGCTGGTGGAGTGCCAGCAGGTATTCGAGGATCGAGGCGACACCGGCAATCTCTCCCACGTGTTCAGCGCGCGTGCGGAGCTGGAAAGGGTGCTGGGCCACCCGGACGACGCCGTGCGGTTCGCGCGCACTGCGCTGGGCTTGACCTATACGAGGACGATCCCGGACGCGATCGCGGACGCGCATCAGCGTCTCGCCCGCTACCTGCGCGGCGTCGGTGCCTCGCCGGAGGAGCAGCAGGCGCACTGGCTGGCCGCGGTCCTCCTGTACCGGCTCGGCACGGACCAGGCACCGGACTTCATCATGCTTTCGGTGCCCCCTGGCCTTCGCGGCGGCCGGGGACAGCGGCGCCAGCCCGATATCGCTGACCCGCATCCCTGGTCCGTCGGCGAGGTGATCGAGACCGCCGAGCAGACCAGCGGAGTACACCTCGCCGAGCTGATCACGACCATGGAGCCTGACGCCACCACCGTTGACCGCACGCTGACCGCGATCCTCGACTCGACGGGCCAGGCGCTTGCCACGGCAGCCATCCGCGAGTGGGGCAGCCAGCTGTTCGCCACCTTTGGCGGCTACGAACTGGCCACCGCCCCCGGCACGGCGTCACTGGTGAACAGATTCCGCCGCTGGCTGGGGTCCGAGCCCGACCAGGATCAGCCGCCGGAAGTAGGCGCGTTACGAGCTCGGAGGTGGCGCCGCTCGAAGAGCCCCAGACAGGGGCCGGCCTTAGGCCGAGCCGAGCACCCGGTCGACTTCCACTAGCAGCACCACCCGCTGGGGGTTGGGCCGGGGCGCCTGGTAGCGGACGGCGTAACGGGCCTCGGCCTCGGCCACCTCGGCCGGATCGTCGCTGACTCTCCCCCACCCCTCCAGGGTCAGCCAGCGCCGCCCGTCGACCTGGCACAGGGCCACCCGGCCCCGCCCCCCTGTGGCCTGCAGGTGGGCCACCTTACGCGACCTGGCCCTGGTGATGACCCGGGCCAGCCCCCGGCCTTCCTCGTAGGTAACCCCGACCGCGGTCACGTGGGGGCTGCCGTCGGCCCGCAGGGTAGTGCACGACGCCAGGTGGCGTTCGGCCAGGAAGGCCAGCGCCCCGGACGGGAGGACCACTTCGGACACCCTGCTCGCCCGCCTTCCACAAGCTATTTGAGGAATTGCCTACGCACGCTCAAAAGGGCTGCCGGACACGCAACAACTGTAGACCTTGGCCAGGCCAGGATCGTGACGGCGTCGCAGCACGGCTGCCGCGCGCTCGAGCCGGCTGGCTAAAACGATAACCCGATCCTGACGCTGACCTATCACCCAAAAGAAAAGCGGGTCACGGCAGAAGCCCGACCCGCTTCGATCATGTACGTAGGAGCGTGTCCGAGGACGGACACGCAAATTACGTACATGATCGGCATTGCTCTGACCACGGAGCTTTCGCTTGCTGTTGACCATGCACGATGAGCGGCACGGAGCGGGAGCGTTCGTGGTCAGCACGTCGGCGCGGGACTTCTTGGCGGCGCCCGGCCTCTCCCATCAGGCGAGCACCCTGGGTCTCGCCGTGCTCGCAGTCCTTCCGGATCTGCTCGTCCGGCCAGCGGGGGTTGAGCGCAAGTACCCGGCTTATGCCCGTCCGGCTGGCCCGCGTGCGGGCCAGCCGGCACCTCACGAGCGGCGCCCCGTCGGCCGCTGCGCGTCGGCGATCAGATCCGGGCGGGCGCAGGCCGCGGTGTCCGCGCGGCCTGCGCCCGGTGACCCGGCTAGGAGTACTGGTAGACCACCGGCATGGTGGCGACTCCGGTTGCGTTGCCGCCCAGCGCCTGGGCCGTGCCGGGGATCCTAGCCACCGACGTGAACGGCTCGTTGGCGTTGACAATCTGGCCGGCCGAGTAGTGCAGCAGCACCTCGAAATTCTGGTGGGTGTCGGACGTCATCCACAGCCCGCCCCTGCCGTCGGAGGCGAGTGACTTCGGGCCGAGGACGTACGGGCCGGTCGCCGCCCGGCTCCAGTTGTGCCCGTTGAAGTGCAGCACGACGGCGGGGCCGCCGCTTGCCCCGCCTGTCCCGCCCCAGCCGACGCCGACCGCGAAGACGTTGCCGGGCGCGAGCGCGAGGACACTGGTCAAGGAGGGGGCAACGACATCGCGGCCGCCGCTGCTGGGCGGGAACAGGCCGGCGACGTTAGTCTCAGTCCACTTATAGCCGTCGTAGTGCGCGAGCTGCGTGCCACTGTAGGCCCAGACGTCCCGGTCGCTGGTGGCCGAGCCGCCCGACAGGGTCGAGGAGACCTCCGCCCAGCTGCGCCCGTTGAAGTGGAACACGCCCTCGCCGGAGGTCGCCCCGCCGAACGCCCACACGTCGTTCGGCCCGAGCACCGACAAGCTGGTGACCGAACCGGGGAAAGACTTCACCGTGGACCACTGCCTGCCGTTCCAGCGGTCAACCTGCGACCCGCTGTCAGACAGGAAGGCGGCCCACACGTTGGACGGCGAGGAAGCCGCGGCGACGTCCACGAAGCCGTTGGTGCCGGGGAACGCGACGTTCTTCCAGGCGGTGGCGCCCGTGCGCTGGTAGGCGGCGCCGTCGCGCAGGAAGGCCCACCCGGTGGTCTCGCCGGTGGCGACGACTGCCTCTGTCACCCCGCCGCCCGGCACCGACAACACAGGGTGCCAAGACGGGGTGGCGGCCGACGCGGCCTGGGCGCCCGACAGCGCGGCTGCCGCTATCGCACCCCCTGTACTGAGAACCATGAAAACGCGAAAAAGCTTCTGCCTCATGACCGTGATCGCTCCAATTTTCTCGGGTGCAAAAAACTCACGGTCATTAGACTCCCGACGGGGGAAAACGGTTGCTTTATTGCGAAAACTTTCTTTCCCCCGCTGGTCAGCGGTGTTTTTCGGTCAGGCTTGGACGGTTTCGCACATTCGAGCGGGCCGCGGACGAGGATGCCAGGCGTGCAGCCCAGTGCGCGGCGTCCCTGGTCGGTAAGCCCGTCACCCCGTGCCCGGACGGAAGCCCCGGGAGCCAGACACCGCTCTCGGCGGCGCCTGCCGCCTCATACTGGCTGACCGCTACCGGCGTCTGGGGACGAAGGGTCGCAGGACTGGCGTGGCAAGGTTGCGGATGGCGGCGAGGATCGTGGCTCGTTTCGACCGCTGTTTCAGCAGATAAGCCAGACGCGGTGGCAGGATGCATTGCAGCGGCGAGGAACGCGCGAACAGCAGCGTGGCCAACTGCACTGGGCTGAGGAAGTCAGCGTGACGGAGAGCGTTGTTGAACCAGCGGGCGTTCACCGCCGCGTCGACGGTCGGCCGGAGCATCGCGCGCTTGCGCTGCCGCTCGTATGACTCAAGGGCCGACGGAATATCGCGTCCAGAGTGCAGGGCGTCGGCCAGGCAGACGCCGTCCTGAAAGGCCAGCGTGGTGCCCATGCCCGTCGCCGGATAGTTGGTATGCGCGGCATCCCCGATCAGCACGACGTTCCCGGAGCGCCAGTGCTGGTTGCGTACCGTCGTGAAGTTCTGCCACCGGGCGTCGCTGCCGTCTGGCAGCGTGCCGAGGAGCCGGCCTCCGTCGAGGTACTCGCTGAACAGGTTGTACAGCACCGGAAGTGCCTCGCTGGTGGACATGCGGTTGAAGCCGAGTCCGGTCCATGTCCGCTCCGCGCACTCCACGAAGAAGGCGCTCGTCGCGGAGTCGATGCCGTACGTGTGCCCGCACAGCCACCCGTGCGCGCTTTCCACGAACAAGTAGGTCAGCGGCGTGTAAACGGTGGTGCTGCCTAGCCAGATGTACTTAGAGGTCCGGGTGGTGATACGGGTTCCCAGGCCCTCAGCCGTTGACCGGAGCTGGCTTTTTACCCCGTCGGCGGCCACGATTACGTCCGCCCATGCCAGCTCTGCGGGGCTGGTCACCGAGACGTCGTACTCAAGGTTCACCCCCAGGGCCTCGGCCCTGCTGGTGAAGATATCGATTATCTGCCGCCGGCTGATGCTGTGGACGACGAAGTCGGGATGGCCCGGTTCCGCATGCCTCTCCCCGCGGTGCCAGACGGCAGTGCCCTGCCAGCGGATCTCCGCAGCCGCCTCCAGCTGCCGGGCAGTCCCGGGGTCTTGCCGGTACAGTTCAGCCAGCAGGCTAGGCCCGAAGGTCACGCCCCAGCCGGAGCGTGAACCGGATTTGTTCCGCTCGTAGACCGTGACTTCGTTTCCGCTGTCGCGCAGCTTCAGCAAGATCGATAGGTACAGCCCGCCTGGCCCGCCGCCAACGCACGCAATCTTCATGGCTCCTACCGCGGTAAAAGAGGCAACATCGAAGGATTGTCCAGGCCAGGATGGTGCCTGAGCATGCTACAGCTACGCATTACGCATTTATGTGCCGAATGACCCGAATCGTTGCCGAGTGCGGCCTGTTGGGCGCGCACCGGACTGAAGTTGGTCGGCCTCTTGGTGCATGCGCTGCCAGTCAGCCGCGTCGGCGGCTGCGCGGGTGGCGATGCGCCACCAGCCGGACAGGAGACGTTGCATCGTCCGGGGGCAGCTCGGGACGTGCAGTTGGGCTGGTGGGTGCCTCCGGCCGGCACTAGGCGCGAGGTCTCGCCCTCGGCCTGGGCCGTGGCTGCGCGGGCCGAGCGCCATCGCGCAGCCCGAGTCCCCGTGCCTGACCGGGAGGCTCTACTACAGCCCGAGGCAGCCCGTGAGTGCATCGGGTCTGGCGGTACGCATCATGTCCAAATGGTTCGTGTTCGGGAGGAACACGAACTTGCGCGCCTATGACCTGTGGATATGCGCGACCATCTGACCTTGAAGATGCATAACCGCAGGTCCGAGCCATGGATTTGTGTCCGAGGCGGGACTTGAACCCGCATGCCCCGTAAAGGGCACTAGCACCTCAAGCTAGCGCGTCTGCCTATTCCGCCACCCGGACGAGGTTGTGCCGATCGCATCGGCTGCCCAAGGGTAGCAAACCTTCGCGCCCGATGCGAACCAGCCGACTCGCCAGCTTGATCCCGGCGCGACGGCTTCCTGCCACCGTACCGGGTCGAACACAGAATGTCGTATCGATGTGTTCCACTGCCTAGACACACAGCAAAATTTTCGATCACGAGCGTGCGGCGGGAGGTGGGCTGATGGGGCGCTACGCCGTTCCGCCTGGCCGCATCGTCAAGGGCTGGACAGTCCGCCTGGAGCCGACGCCGGAGCAGGCGGCCCGGTTCAAGCGGGACGACGGCGCGCGCCGGTTCGCCGCTAACTGGGCCGTGGGGCAGATCCACCAGGCGCTCAGCGCGGGGGCTCATGCGGCCCCGTTCGACGCGGCGGTCTGGTCGCACTACGAGCTGCGCAAGCGCTGGAACCGGGTTAAGTCCGAGATCGCCCCCTGGTGGGCGGAATGCTCGAAGGAGGCGTACTCGAACGGGATCGCGGACGCGGTGGCTGCCCTGAAGAACTGGCAGGCGTCTAGGACCGGGGGCAGGCAAGGGCCGAGGATGGGGTTCCCGCGGTTCCGGAAGAAGGGCAGGGACCCGGTGCGCTGCACCTACACCACAGGCGCGCTCCGGGTCGATGACGTCCGCCATGTAGTGCTCCCGGGCGTGGGCCGGGTGCACTCGGCGGAGAACCTCCGCCCGGTCTGGCGTCACCTCCGCCGGGGAACGGGACGCCTGCTGTCGGCGACCGTCCGGGAGAAGGGTGGCTGGTGGAGCGTCTCGCTCCGGCTGGAGATCGTCACGCCCCGGCAGCCGGGCGCGCGTGTGGACACTGTTGGCGTCGATGCCGGGATCGGGCGAGACCTGCTGGTGATCATGCGTCCGGACGGCACGCTCGTCCGGCGGGTACCCAATCCGCAGGCGCTGCGGTCCTCCGTCGCTGACCTGCGCCGGGCGACCAGGGAGCTCCAGCGCAAGCAGCAGGATTCACCCCGCTGGCGCAAGGCCAGGCGGCAGGTAGCGCGCGTGTACCTGCGCGTGGTGGCAATCCGGACTGACGCGCTCCACAAGGCGACGACCGAGCTGGCCAAGACCCACGGCCAGATCGTCATCGAGGACCTCGGGGCCGGAGCGCACGGACGCGGAATCAGGAGGCACCGGCGGGCCTGGGCGGACGCGGCCCACGGTGAGTTCCGTCGGCAGCTCGCCTACAAGTGCGGGTGGTACGGCAGCGAGCTGTGGATCGCTGACCGCTGGTACCCGTCAAGCAAAACGTGTTCTGCCTGTGGTCAGGTGAATGCCGCGCTCGCCCTGGCGAATCGCCGGTGGACCTGTCCGGCGTGCAGTGCCAGCCACGACCGCGACGAGAATGCCGGGGTCAACCTGGCTCGTCTTCCGGCCAGTCAGGCCGAGGCGCAGAGTGGCAGTCAGACCGCACCCGTGCGGCGTGCCGCGGTGAAGCGCGTGAATCATCCGCGAAGGATGGCGACTCGGGTACCGCAAGGTATTTAGTTGCGACGGACTTGAACCCGTCCATGCGAGCTGGGTAGAAGGACGGCAACCAGGGAAGCCGTAGCTGCTGGAAGATCAGTGGCACGATGGAAGGGTGACGGAGAATCAGGTGAGTGGCGCCCCCAGCGTGGCCGAAGAAGAGGTCGTGGCGATCTGCCGCGACCTCATCAGGATCGATACGACGAATCCGGGGGATCATTCGGGGCCCGGGGAGCGGAAGGCGGCCGAGTACGTAGCCGGGCTGCTCAGCGAGGTAGGGGTGACGCCGGAGGTTCTTGAGTCGCACCAGAAGCGGACCAGCCTGGTCGCGCGGATCGAAGGGACCAACCCCGGCAAGCCCGCGCTGCTGATTCACGGGCACCTGGACGTGGTGCCCGCCAACGCGATCGACTGGCAGCAGCATCCGTTCGGCGGGGAGGTCGCGGACGGGTGCGTGTGGGGTCGCGGCGCGGTCGACATGAAGGACATGGACGCGATCGTGCTGGCGGTGGTCCGGCAGCGGCTGCGGGAGCGGCGCCGGCCGGAGCGGGACATCGTGCTCGCCTTCACCGCCGATGAGGAGGCGGGCGGCAACTGGGGGGCCGGCTTCCTCGCCCAGCAGCACGCCGACCTGTTCGAGGGCGTCACCGAGGCGATCGGTGAGGTCGGCGGGTTCAGCATCTCGGTCGGCGACCGGCGGCTCTACGCGGTGCAGACGGCGGAGAAGGGGCTGGCGTGGATGAAGCTGACCGCGGCCGGCACCGCCGGGCACGGGTCGATGATCCACCCCGACAACGCGGTGACGGCGCTGTCGGAGGCGCTGGCCCGGGTGGGGCGGCACCAGTGGCCGACCCAGCTGCCCGACGCGACCAGGGCGTTCCTGGAGCAGGCGGCGCAGGCGCTGGGGGTGGAGTTCGACCCGCAGGACCCGGCCGGCATCATCGGCAAGCTGGGCGGGATGAGCAAGATGATCGGCGCGACCACCCAGCACACCGCCAACCCGACCGGGCTCAAGGCCGGCTACAAGGTCAACGTGATCCCGCAGGCCGCGTTCGGCGAGCTCGACGGGCGGTTCCTGCCCGGCCGCGAAGAGGAGTTCTTCGCCGAGGTCGACCGGCTGCTCGGCGCGGCGGTGAGCCGGGAGTTCATCCACCACGACATCTCGGTGGAGACCACCGCCGACGGTCACCTGTGGGACTCAATGTCGGCCGCGCTGCGGGCGGAGGACCCGGACGCGACGGTGGTGCCGTACTGCCTGTCGGCCGGGACCGACGCGAAGCACTTCTCCCGGCTCGGGATCCGCTGCTTCGGGTTCAGCCCGCTGCGGCTGCCGCCCGAGCTCGACTTCGCCGGGATGTTCCACGGCATCGACGAGCGGGTGCCGGTTACCAGCCTGCAGTTCGGGGTTCGGGTGCTGGACCGGCTGCTCGACATCGCCTAGCCGCCCAGGTGAGACAGTTATAGCTGCGGTGGGTCAAAAAGTTCTTACCGCGCGTATTATCCGACGGCGGAGGGTAGCCTTCCTGCTGCCGTCAGCGTAGAGCCGGAGCCGGGCCAGTTCCCACGCTCCGTACTCCGCGTGCTCCGTCAGTATCCGCCGCGCGGCGTCGCGAGTCGTCCCGCGTGGCAGGTACAAGACGAGGTAGTCATACTCGGCCATCACCTCTTATTGTGCTTCCGTTCACGAAGTGCGCAAGACAAGGAGTACAACAAGCAGAGGGAACTTCCCGGTCCGGGTTGCGCTGTCAGGTGATATGAGGCACGCCGGGAACACTCGGGACGGCTCAGCGGGTTGCAGGGATAACGGCAGGGACGGGCAATTCATGGCCGCGCCGCGTATGGTACTTGCGGCAGGCGCTAGTCGGAGCGTGGCGGGAAGCCCGGCTGTGCGTGACGGGCCGTGGCGCGGATGCGAGGTTGGAAAGAGCGTGCCAGCTAGAAGCAAGGCCGCAGCTAAGGCGGCGGCCTCAGGTAACGGGGACAGCAAGGCGGCGAGCGGAAACGGCGCCGCCGCTACCGGCGACGGCCACGGCACCCGGCTGGTGATCGTCGAGTCCCCGGCCAAGGCCCGGACCATCGCCGGCTACCTGGGCAAGGGTTACGTGGTGGAGTCGAGCATCGGCCACATCCGCGACATGCCCGACAAGGCAGCCGAGATCCCGGAGAAGTACAAGGCGCAGCCGTGGGCACGGCTCGGCGTCGACGTGGACAACGACTTCCAGGCCCTGTACGTGGTCCCGGCCGACAAGAAGAGCCAGGTGTCCAAGCTCAAGTCGCTGCTCAAGGACGCCGACGAGCTCTACCTGGCAACAGACGAGGACCGCGAGGGCGAGGCCATCGCCTGGCACCTGCGGGAAGAGCTGAAGCCGAAGGTGCCGACCAAGCGGATGGTCTTCCACGAGATCACCCCCGAGGCCATCGCCCGCGCCATCGCCAACCCGACCGAGCTCAACGACGGCAAGGTCGACGCGTACCAGACCCGGCGGGTGCTCGACCGGCTCTACGGCTACGAGGTCTCCCCGGTGCTGTGGAAGAAGGTCATGCCGCGGCTGTCGGCGGGCCGCGTCCAGTCGGTCGCCACCCGGCTCATCGTGGACAAGGAGCGCGAGCGGATCGCGTTCCGCTCGGCCAGCTACTGGGACCTCGAGGCGGACTTCGCCACGGCAACGCACGGCACCGAACGGTTGCCGGATGACCCCACCACGTTCACCGCGACCCTCCAGGTGGTCGACGGCAAGCGGGTGGCCTCGGGCCGCGACTTCAGCAGCGTCGGCCAGCTCAAGGGCGACCCCAGTGCCAAGCAGGAGATCCTCCACCTGGACGGTGACGCCGCGGGCGCCCTGGCGGGCCGCCTGCAGGGCGCCCCGTTCGCGGTCAGCAGCGTGGAGACCAAGCCGTACCGGCGCTCGCCCTACCCGCCGTTCCGCACCACCACGCTGCAGCAGGAGGCCAGCCGCAAGCTCGGCCACACCGCCAAGTACACGATGTCGGTGGCCCAGCGGCTGTACGAGAACGGCTACATCACCTACATGCGGACCGACTCGATCGTGCTGTCGCAGACCGCGATCGACGCCGCCCGCAACCAGGCCCGCGAGCTGTACGGGGCCGAGTACGTGCCGGACGCGCCGCGCACCTACACCAGCAAGGTGAAGAACGCGCAGGAGGCGCACGAGGCGATCCGCCCGGCGGGCGACCGGTTCCGCACCCCGCAGCAGGTCGCCGCGGCCGGCCTGCGCGGCGACGAGCTGCGGCTTTACGACCTGATCTGGAAGCGCACGGTCGCCTGCCAGATGAAGGACGCCACCGGCGAGTCGGTGTCGGTCAAGGTGGCCGGCACGTCCAGCGCGGGCGAGCGGGCCGAGTTCGGCGCCTCCGGCAAGGTCATCCACTTCTACGGGTTCCTCAAGGCCTACGTGGAGTCGAACGACGACTCGGCGGCCGACCGGGACGACTCCGAGCGCCGCCTGCCCGCGCTGGCGGCGGACGACCCGCTGACCGCGCTGCGGCTGGCGCCGTCCGAGCACGCCACCCGGGCACCCGCCAGGTACACCGAGGCGTCGCTGGTCAAGGAGCTGGAAGACCGGGAGATCGGCCGCCCGTCGACCTACGCGAGCATCATCGGCACCATCCTCGACCGCGGCTACGTGTTCAAGAAGGGCACCGCGCTGGTGCCCTCGTTCCTCGCGTTCGCGGTGATCAAGCTGCTCGAGGACCACTTCGGCCAGCTCGTCGACTACGCGTTCACCGCCCAGATGGAGGACGCGCTCGACGAGATCGCCCGGGGCGAGGCGGAGCGGGTGCCGTGGCTGCGCCACTTCTACTTCGGCGGCGACGGCAACGGCAACGGCGGGCCGTCCCCAGCCAGCGGCAACCGTTCGGACGATCCCGGCCTTGGACTTAAGGCGCTGGTCTCCGACATCACCGATATCGACGCGCGCGACGTCAGCTCCTTCCCCCTGGCGGGCACCGACATCGTGGTGCGGGTCGGCCGCTACGGGCCGTACCTGGAGCGCGAGGGGCAGCGGGCCAACGTGCCGGAGGACATGGCGCCGGACGAGCTGACCCCGGAGAAGGCGGAAGAGCTGTTCAGCGTGCCGAGCGGGGACAAGCCGCTCGGCTCCGACCCGGTCAGCGGGCACGAGGTGGTGGCCAAGGCGGGCCGGTTCGGCCCGTACGTGACCGAGGTGCTGCCCGAGGGGGCCAAGGACAAGCCGCGGACCGCCTCCCTGCTCAAGTCGATGGACCTGGACACCGTCACGCTGGACGACGCGCTGCGGCTGCTGTCGCTGCCGCGGACACTCGGCGTGATCGACGGCGAGCCGGTGACCGTGCAGAACGGCCGCTACGGGCCCTACGTCAAGCACGGCAACGAGAGCCGCTCGCTGGCCAGCGAAGACGAGATGTTCACTATCTCCCTCGAGGCGGCGAAGGCGCTGCTGGCCGAGCCCAAGCCGCGCGGGCGCGGCCGCGCGGCCGCCGCGCCGCCGCTGCGCGAGCTCGGCAACGACCCCGCCAGCGGCAAGCCGATGGTGGTCAAGGAGGGCCGGTTCGGCCCCTACGTGACCGACGGGGAGACCAACGCCTCGCTCCGCAAGGGCGATGAGGTGGCCACGATCACCCCGGAACGCGGCGCCGAGCTGCTGGCCGACCGGCGGGCGGCCGCTCCGGCGCCGCGGGCCCGCAAGGCGGCCCCGGCGGCCAAGAAGGCGCCCGCCGCCAAGAAGGCCCCCGCGGCTAAGAGCACCGCCAAGGCCAGCACTCCCAAGGCAGGCGCCGCGCCCGTTAAGAAGACCACGCGCACTCGTAAAACGTCAGATAGCTAGGAAAGTAAAATCACGATCAAGCAGTAGCGACCAGCCACACTGCCATATATCGATAGCCTAACGCCGTGAATAACCGCTCCAGGTCCCGTAGTGCCAGCCCGGGGGAGCCGCCAACCCGCCGGGTCAGGCGCGCGCGCTCCGGGGACGGGGTTCTGTCGATAAGGCCTTTCCGCGCGCTGTGGATCGCGCTGTCGCTGTCCAGCCTGGGCGACTGGCTGTCCATCCTCGCGCTGGTCGCGCTCGCCCCGTCGGTGACGCACGGCAGCAACCTGGCCAAGACCTCGTCGATCAGCGGCGTCTGGGTGGCCACGCTGCTGCCCGCGCTGCTGCTCGGGCCGATCGCGGGCGCCCTGGCCGACCGGCTCGACCGGCGGGTCACCATGGTCGTCGGCGACGTCATCCGCGGGCTGCTGTTCATCTCGATCCCGCTGTTCCCCAACCTGACCTGGATCTTCGTCGCCAAGTTCCTGGCCGGGATCGCGTCACAGTTCTGGAACCCGGCTGCTGCCGCCACCATCCCCAACCTGGTGCCCAAGGACAAGCTGGAGCGGGCCAACCAGCTCAGCCAGCTCATGACCTACGGCACCGCGCCGCTCGCGGCGGGCGTGCTGGCGCTGCTCGGCTGGGCGGCGACCGGGCTGGGCCACGCGGGGGGCCCGTTCGCGCACACCAACAAGATCGACCTGGCGCTGTACTTCAACGGCGCGTCCTACTTCGTCTCCGCCGTCACCGTCTACTTCCTGCGGATGATCCCGAAGCGGGAGCACAGCGGCCGGATCTCGGTCCCGTCCACCGCCAAGGCGATCTGGGAGGGCTGGCGGTTCATCCGGCACACCCCGGTCGTGCGCGGCCTGGTGATCGGGATGCTCGGCGCGTTCTGCGCGGCCGGGGTGGTGATCGGCCTCGCGCCGTCCTACATCCAGCTCACCCTGCACGGCGGGTCGGCCGGCTTCAGCCTGGTGTTCGCGGTCATCCTGATCGGCCTGGCGATCGGCATGGGCTTCGGCTCGCGGCCGTTCGGCGACTTCTCCCGGCGACGGCTGTTCGGCGTCACCCTGACCGCGTCGGCGGTCCCGCTGGCGATGATCGCGCTGGTGCCCAACCTGGCCGTGGTCACCGTGTTCGTGTTCCTGATGGGGGTCATCTCGGGTATCGCCTACCCGACCGGGTTCACCATCGTCGGCCTCGAGGTGGACGACGCCACCCGGGGCCGGGTGTTCGCGTTCTTCCAGTCCACCATCCAGGCGATCCTGCTGTTCGTGATCGCGGTGGCCGGGTTCATCGCCACCGGCTTCTCGGCCGCCATCCAGCCGCTGGCCGGGACGTCCAACGGGGTGTGGATCGCCAACGTGCACTACGGCACCCCCGGCGACAACCTGCTGCTGCTGCTGTCGGCGGCGCTGGTCGCGTTCGTCGGCATCCAGTCCTACCGCCAGCTCGACGACCGCAAGGGCGTCCCGCTGTTCCAGGACCTGCTCAGCGCGGTCCGCAACGAGCCGCTGCGGCGGATGCCGGCCCCGCCGCAGCCGGACGGCCAGCCCGCCCGCGGCGCGGCCGGGCTGTTCCTCGCGTTCGAGGGCGGCGAGGGCGCGGGCAAGACCACCCAGGCCCGGCTGACCGCGCATCTGGCTCCGCGAGCAGGGCTACGACGTGGTGGCCACCCACGAGCCGGGCGCGACCAAGATCGGCATGCGGCTGCGGGCGCTGCTGCTCGACACCTCCCACTCCGCCATGTCGCCGCAGGCCGAGGCGCTGCTCTACGCGGCCGACCGGGCCGAGCACGTCGCCACCGTGATCGACCCCGCCCTGGAGCGCGGCGCGGTGGTCATCACCGACCGCTACATCGACTCCTCGCTCGCCTACCAGGGGGCCGGGCGCGGCATCCCCACCGCCGACATCGCCCGGCTCAACAACTGGGCGACCGACGGCCGGACGCCCGACCTCACCGTGCTGCTCGACATGCCGCCGGAGACCGGGCTGCGCCGGCACGCCCACTCGGCCGACCGGATGGAGGCCGAGCCGCTCGAGTTCCACCGCCGGGTGCGGGCCGGGTTCCTGGCCCTCGCGCACGCCGAGCCTGACCGCTACCTGGTGCTTGACGCGACCTTGCCGCTGGACGAGATCACCCAGGCGATCAAGGACAAGATCAGGGAGATCCTGCCCGACCCGGTGCCGCGCACGGCCGAGGCGGTCACCGGCTCCTTCCCGGCCATCAGCGGGGCCGGGCCGCCCAGCGGCCAGCCGTCGTACAGCCAGCGGCCGGACGCAGCCCCCGCCGAGCGCCACTGGTGAGCGCGCCGGTCTTCGGCGAGCTGGCCGGACAGGACGCGGTGGTCGAGCAGCTCGAGCACGCGGTGGCGGGCGCGATGACCCACGCCTGGCTGCTCACCGGGCCGCCCGGTTCCGGCCGGTCGGTCGCCGCCCGCGCCTTCGCGGCCGCCCTGCTGTGCCCCTACGGCGGCTGCGGTGAGTGCCCGTCCTGCCGCCAGGTGCACGCGGGCACCCATGCCGACCTGCTGCTGGTCCGGCCGCAGGGCCTGTCCTACGGGGTGAAGCAGACCCGGGACCTGGTGCTGAAGTCGGCGGGCGCGCCGTCCGGCGGCCGCTGGCTGGTGGTGCTGTTCGAGGACGCCGACCGGTGCACCGAGGCGGCCGCCAACGCGCTGCTCAAGGCGATCGAGGAGCCCGCGCCGCGCACCGTGTGGCTGCTGTGCGCGCCCTCGGCCGAGGACCTGGTGACCACGATCAGGTCCCGCTGCCGGGTGGTGACGCTGCGGGTGCCGCCCGCCGAGGCGGTCGCGCGGGTGCTGGCCGAGCGGGACGGCATCGACTACGACCGCGCGCTGGCGGCCGCCCGGGCCGCCCAGGGGCACGTCGGGCGGGCCCGGCGGCTGGCGCTCGACCCGGCCGCCGCCGCGCGCCGCGAGTCGGTGCTCCGGGTGCCGGTGCAGTCCGCTTCGCTCGGTCCGGCCCTGGCGGCGGCGGCCGCGCTCGTGAAGACGGCCGAGGACGAGGCCAAGGCGACGACCGAGCAGCTCGACGAGCCGGAGCGGGCGGCGCTGCGGCAGGCGTTCGGCGAGGGCTCGACCGGCAAGGGAGTCGCCAAGGCGATGCGCGGCATGGCCGGGGCGATGAAGGACCTGGAGGACCGGCAGAAGTCCCGGGCCACCCGGGTGAAGCGGGACACGCTGGACAGCGCGCTGCTCGAGCTGGCGGCGTTCTACCGCGACGTGCTCATGCTGCAGGTGGGGGCCGAGGTCGAGCTGGCCAACGCCGACCACCTGGATGACCTGCGGCGGCTGGCCCGGGCCGGCTCCCCGGAGTCCACCCTGCGCCGCATCGAGGCGGTCATGCGGTGCCGGGAACGGGTCGGCGAGAACGTGGCGCCGCTGCTCGCGGTCGAGGAGCTGACGATCTCGCTGATGCGCGGCTAGCCCCCTCGCTGTTCGCTTCCGGCGGCTTCTGTGGGCGGCCGGGGGTGTTGCTGCCGCCTTGGGCGATTTAGGCTAGGCCGGTGGGCATGATGATGGCAGTGAGCTTCGAGCGCTACGGTCGGCTCTACTACCTCGACCCCGGCGGCCATCAGCCCAAGGTCGGCGACAAGGTGCTGGTGCCGACCGACAGCGGGCCCGAGGTGGCCGAGTGCGTGTGGGCGCCGCAGTGGATGCCGGAGGACGTCGACGGGCTGCCGCTCTGCGCGGGCCTGGCCGACGCGGACGACCTCGAGCGCGACGACCGCAACCGCCGCCGCCGGGCCGAGGGGCGGCTGGCCGCGCAGCGGCTGATCCGCGGGCACGCCCTGCCGATGAAGCTCATCGCGGTCGACTTCGTCTCCGCCACCAACGTGTTCGTCATCTATTTCAGCGCGCCGCACCGGGTCGACTTCCGCGCGCTGGTCAGGGACCTGGCCGGGCGGCTGCGGGCCCGGGTGGAGCTGCAGCAGGTCGGCCCGCGCGACGAGGCCCGGCTGCAGGGCGGGATCGGCCCGTGCGGCCGGGACCTGTGCTGCTCGACCTTCCTCAAGGACTTCGAGCCGGTCTCCGTGCGGATGGCCAAGGACCAGGACCTGCCCGTCAACCCGATGCGCATCGCCGGGGCGTGCGGCCGCCTGATGTGCTGCCTGAAGTACGAGCACCCGCTGTACGCGGACTTCAAGCAGAAGGCGCCGCGCACGGGCACCCAGGTCGACACCCCGGACGGCCCGGGCACCGTCATCGGGCACAGCGTCCCGGCCGACAGCGTGGTGGTGAAGCTGTCCGCCGACGGCAGCAGCTGCGCCTGCCCGGTCGCCAGCGTCTGCGGCTCCCGCCAGGCCTACGAGGCCACCCACAAGCCGGGCTGACCCGGGAGCGCGGTCAGGGGCTGCCCGCCCAGCCCTTCCAGTGGTCCGCCTGGATCACGATCACCGGGCCGGGCGGCCGGTGCTGGCGGTACTGCTCGTACCGCTCGGCAAGCACGTCGAGCGGGTCCTGCAGCCCCCGCTCGTCCTCGACCACGCTCGCCCAGCCGTCGACCCGGACCCACCACAGCACGTCCCAGTCGCCGTCCTCGTAGTGGTCGGCCAGCAGCGCCACCCGCGGGTTCTCCCTGATGTTGCGGAGCCGGCGCAGGTTGGCTGATTTCTTGGGCTTGTGGTCCACCGCCGTGTAGATCAGGTCCCCGTCGACCGCGAAGGTGACGGGGATCAGGTGGGGCTGCCCGTCACCCCCCGCCGTCGCGAGCCGCGCCACCCGGGCGCCTGCCAGTCGTCTTCGTGACTCATCCTCGGTCAACCTCACCCGACTGATTCTCCCCCGTGTTGACGGGTGCGCGAGCCCAACCCACCCCAAAGGACCGGTAGACTTACGGAGCGCTGTCCGTGAGGACTGCCCGCCGCCTTAGCTCAGTCGGCCAGAGCGATTCACTCGTAATGAATAGGTCTGGGGTTCGATTCCCCAAGGCGGCTCCCACGTTAGGCCCTTCCCGGTCACCGGTCCGGTGCGGAGGGGCTCGCACGGCGGCCTTGCTGCCAGCAGAGTCGGCCAGGTCGCTTCGGCGCCGCTCTCGAGCTGTTCCATATATCACCCGGTCCCTAGCCTCGAACTGGGCGATTTCGCACGGCTTTCCCCTTTGAACCTGTATCGTGGTACACCATCCGCCGTGTCATCCCAGTCTTCGAAATACAACTGGACGGAACGCATGGAGAACGCGGGTACCACATCGAAGGAAAGTGAAGTTCCCGGAAAAAGTTCTGGCAGTGGCGATGATGATCCGGCGGATCGGGCCAGTAATTTTATAGGCCAGATAACGGGAATCGCGGGTACGGTTGCTGCCTTCCTCGTAGGATTCGGAATACTGCCGAATTCTTCGCTATCTGAGCAACTGCTGAACTTCTTCGCTGCGATCGGGTTGTCTGGCGCGATTATCGCAGGTATTGGCGCTTGGCGTGACATTCGCCGGTTCATCGTCATGTGGATATTTATCGGGGTAGCGCTCTCCTGTCTCGCTGGCCTGGCGGTCGTGGCAGCGCGGGTGGCTACGCCGCAATCCGCCACCGGCGCGGGCGGTACGCCTACCCCGCGAGCACAGGGCACTCCCTCAGGCGGGGCCGCTGCGGGTTCGCCGAACTCGGGGAGTTCTTCCGCGAGTTCCAACGGCGGGTACACGTTGGAGTACAGTGATCGGCAGTTCTCTATCGCGGAGGACGGCTGCAACGCCAGCGGCACCTACCCACTCGTCTATTTTTCTGGTCAGGGGCCTGACGTTACCGACCCTAACAATTCCGATTACCCGCCAGGTCTCCTTGGCGCACAAAATACCTGGGATATCTATGTGGACTGCTCCGGCGGGAACATAGTGTTCAACGGGAAGGCGGCCGTACTATCGGGCAGCCCAAGCCCGCAGGCATGCGAGAGCCAAATAAACTCAGATCCGCTGGCAGGGGCGACATCCCCGCAGTTTGCGTTCTCGCGGCTTAGCCCTGGTATGCAGTTCTGCCTGGACGGGGCTACTGGCGACAACCTGGTCTACGTCAAGCTGCTTACGGTATCCGATACGTCGTATACGACGACCTGGGTGGCGACGGCGTGGACTACCCCCGCTAACAACTAGGCCGGGCCAGGCGCCCGCGAAATCCGGTCGACAGCCTGGTTAGGGTCTCCAGCGTGAGCGTCGTGGATGTCGAGCGGTTCGTGGCCGACGGGTTCGTCAAGCTCGGGCAGGCCGCCCCGGGCGGCCGCGGATGCCGCTAGGGACCTGCTGTGGCAGCGGATCGGGCTGTCGCCGGACGACCCGGGCGGCTGGCGGGAGCCCGGTTCATGGCCCAGACCCCGGTCTTCCTGGCCGAGGAGCTTTCCCCGGCCGGGAACAGCGCGCTGGCCCGGGCAATCGCCGTCCGCCGCGCGGCCGGCTAGCAATGCCGTTAACTTAGGTGCCAGGGAGCCGCCGGGGAAGCTAGCGAGGCGGGCGGGCAGCCAGGTTCCCGCAGTTAGCGGTATTATTGCGGAACTTTTTAGCAGCTTGGAAATAATTTAGTGCCATGGCAACAAATTATTTCCACTCCAAGCCACTGGCCTGCAGCTACGTGACCAGAGTGGCGGTGGTGGCGCTGCCTCGTGCGGTGGGCACCCGCCTAGCTCAGGCTCGCAAGAGCGCGCGGCCGACGCGCAAGAGCAGCAGCCGCCTACCTGGCCGGGGGCTGGTCGACCCGGACCATGTTGCCCGACGGGTCGCGTACCGCGAAGTCCCTGGTGCCCCAGGGCTGGTCGGTCGGCTCCTGGACGATCTCGCCGCCGGCCGCGCGCACCTTGGCGAAGGCGGCGTCCATGTCGTCGGTGTTGAAGTGCACGCCGTTCAGCGCGCCCTTGGCGATGAGGCCGGCCAGCGCGTCGATGTCGGCCGGGCTGCCGTTCAGGTAGTTGGTCAGCACGATCGACACCCCGGGCTGGGCCGGGGCGCCGACGGTGAGCCAGCGGAACTCGCCCCGGGCGACGTCGTTGCGCAGCTCGAGCCCGAGCGTGTCGCGGTAGAACGACAGCGCGAGATCCGGGTCGTGGACGAGGACGAAGCAGGTAGAGAGCGTGAGTGCCATACCGCCAGCTTAGTAAGGCGGCGGGCCGTCCGCTTCTCTGATCCTGCCCGGCCGGCTGCGGTCCGGGCGGGTGAGGTCGCGGGCGATGCAGCCGGGCACGTTCTCCAGCGCGCCGTGGTCGCGGGCCCGGTAGGCGGTCGGCGTCTCGCCCGCCAGCTCGGTGAAGCGGGCGCTGAACGAGCCGAGCGAGGTACAGCCGACCGCCAGGCAGACGTCGGTGACCGACATGTCGCCCCGGCGCAGCAGCGCCTTGGCCCGCTCGATGCGCCGGGTCATCAGGTAGGAGTACGGCGTCTCCCCGTAGGCCGCGCGGAACTGGCGGGAGAAGTGCGCGGGTGACATCAGCGCGGTGCGGGCGAGCGCGGCGACGTCGAGCGGGCTCGCGTACTCGCGGTCCATCAGGTCGCGCGCCCGGCGCAGCCGGGCGAGGTCGGCGAGCTTCTCCGGCGTCATCCTGCCAGGGTAGTTGCTAAGGGTTGACCTCGAAGTACAGCCAGGGGGAACTCGCGCTCAGGTTGCTGCTGTCGCTGCCGCGGAGGTAGTCGGCCCTGATCCGGTAGCGGTCGCCGATCGCCTGGCGCAGGCTGAACGGCGCCGCGTCGTGGCTCTGGCGGTCGAGCTGGTCGCAGCCGTACTTGCTGTCGGCGTCCCAGCCGGCGCCGCTGTCGTACTGCTCGGTCTCCGGCTCGATGCACTCGCCCGGCTTGCCCGGGCGGACCGTCGCCTTCAGGACGAGGTTGTTGCCGCCGCGGTAGACCCGGTAGGTGACGCCGCCGATCGTGGTGGTCTGGTGGTAGCCGGTCAGCGCATCGGTGACCTGGGCGGGCACGGTCACGGTGCGGCTGGCCGCGTTGGCGGCGTCCTTGGCGTCACCCGCGAACACCGTGGTGATCGTGGTGTTCCTGGTCACCTGGTAATGCGGGTAGAGCCTGCCCGCGGAGTCGACCTTGCTCGTCGTGAGCAGCATGCGCTTGCCGCCGGCCGGGGTGGCGTACACCGAGACCGAGGCACCGGGAACGCGTGCCTTCAGGGTGACGGTGAACGAGACCCGGGTGCCGTAGGCGTAACTGGCCGCGCTGCTGGTGATGCTCATCGCCGCCTTGGGCAGGCTGGCCGCCCCGGCGGCGGCGGGCGGCAGGGCGAGGACGCCGAGGGATCCGGCGACGGTGCAGCCGAGTGCGACGAGCTTGGTGCGCATGGCGGCTCCTGAGTAAGTCCGTGGGAAAAAGAACCAAGCCGAGTATGCCGAACGGAGGCGGCTGACCCTGGTTAGCCGCGCCGTTGCGAGAAGCTGCAGGTGAAACGGGTTGGCCGCACCCGTTCGGAATGATCGGCTTTGTTATCTTTCAGCCTGCGGACCGCGGGTCCGCCCCCGACCAGGCCGCGCGCAGCAGCCTGCGCAGGTCCTCGACCGTCACCGGGCGGGGATTGGACGGCGGGACGGACGGCAGGATCTCCTCGGCCGCCGCGTCGACCGAGTCCGCGCTGAAGCCGAAGTCGGCCAGGGCTCGCGGCGCGTCGAGCTCGCGGGTGAGGGCGATGAGCCGGTCGAGCGCGCGGCCGGCGTCGTTCAGGGCGGTGTCGCTGGCGGCGGTGTTGTTGGCGGCGGTGTCGCTGACGGCGGTGTCGTTCAGCGCGGCGGCGATGCGCTGCCCGGCGGCGGGCGCGGCCGGGCCGTTGAACGCGAGCACGTAGGGCAGCACGGTGGCGTGGGTCTGCGCGTGCGGCAGGTTGTACTTGCCCCCGAGCACGTGGCAGATCTTGTGGTGCAGGCCCGAGCCGGCCGACGCGAACGCGGCCGCCGACAGGTAGGCCGCGTACAGCGCGTGCTCCCGGCCGTCGAGGTCCGCCGGGTCGGCCACGATCCGCGGCAGCCCGGCCCGCAGCGCGCGGATGCCCTCGGCGGCGAGGGCGGCGTTGACCGGGTCGGCGCCCGGCGCCCACATCGAGTCGACGCAGTGCGCGAGCGCGTTCAGCCCGGACGCTACCGACAAGGCGACCGGCAGGGACAGGGTGAGTGACGCGTCGTAGACGATGACGGCCGGCAGCACCCGGGGGTCGGTGCCGGTGGTCTTCCGCGCGCCCTCGGTCAGGCCCCAGACCGGGGTGGCCTCGGACCCGGAGTAGGTGGTGGGCACCGCCAGCACCGGCAGGCCGGTGGTCAGCGCGACCGCCTTGGCCAGCCCGGTGGCGGACCCGCCGCCCACGCTGACCAGGGCGTCGACCGCGTGCTCAGCAGCGGCCTGGCGGGCCCGGCCGGCTACCTCGGCCGGGACGTGCATCACCACCTCGTCGTGGCGCAGCGCCACCGGGACGTCCCGGGTGATCTCCCGCGCCAGCCGCTGCTGGCCGGGCGAGGCGATCAGCATGACCCGCCGGGCGCCGAGGCGGCCGGCCTCGCGGGCCAGGCTGTCGGCCGCCTGGCCAGAGCCGAAGCAGACCCGTTGCGGCAGGGTGTCGTGCACGAAGCGCATGCCTACCATCATCCGCCGTTCCCCTGCCACCTTGTCGCGCTGGTTCTCCCGGGCCAGCGGGAGGCGCTAATCTACCAGTGACGCCGCGCAGCCAGTGACGCCGCCTGAGGAGACCCGCATGGCCATGCCCCCCGTACCGCCGCCGGGGACGGGACTGCAACCCAGCTTCCGGCCGGGGGGCGAGGACGGCTCGGAGGCGGCGCTGCGCGCCTGGCTGTACGAGGTCGCGCCCGACGGGACCAGCCACCTGATGGGAACGTCGTCGGGCCGCTCGGTGGTGTCCATCGAGCCGGGCGGCACGCTCCAGGTGTCGGTCGAGGGCGGGCAGAACACCCCGGCCAGGAAGTACCTGAAGGCGCCGCCCGCGGAGGGCATGTCGACTGACCCGGTGACGGTCAGCATGGACCAGCGCACCGGCTTCTGGATGATCCAGAACACCGGCCGCACCAACACGCTGCGGGTACAGCAGTACGGCCTGTCGGCGGTGCCGCTCCGGCCGCAGACCTCGATGCCGATGGCGAGCCGGGACGCCGCGGTGTGGATCCCGGTGGTGCCGCACGGGCTCACCCCGGGCAAGAGCGAGAGCTTCCGGCTGCTGATCTTGTCGGGGCCGGAGAAGCAGGACCCGTCCGGGGTGACCAAGATGATTACCGCCCCGCGGCGCTACCTGTCGGACGCCAAGCAGGAGGCGCTGATCGCCTACTTCGGCGACCACCTGTCCTGGCCTCCGCTGCCCGCGCCGCACGTCCGGCAGCAGGCCGAGGTGGAGAAGATCGCCGCGCAGTTCCGGCTGCCGAAGGAGCCGACGCCGGAGCGCTGGGCGCGCAACCGGTTCGACGTGCTCGCGGGCCGGGACGGCCTGTTCAGGGACGCCGACTGGTTCCCGCGGCTCGGCGGCCCCGACCGGACCCTCGCCAATCACCTGGCCGCGTTCTACCGGCTGGTCGAGCTGCGCACGATCACCCTGCGCCGGGTGTGCGACTGGGCGGACAAGCACGACGTGGCGCCGTACGTCATCATCGACAAGCGGCTGGTCCCGCCGCGCTGAGCGCGCTCAGCGCGCGGGCCGGGCCCGGCGCTGCCTACTGGCCCGGTGAGGGCTGCGGCTCGTCCACGTAGGCGGCCAGCCGGACCGCGGCGACCGTGTCCTGCCAGCTACGCGGGTCGGCGAACTTCTGGCCGACCAGGCCGGCCGCCTTCATGATGCCGTCGTGCAGCATGGCCGGGTCCTCCGGCGGCACGAACACCGCGCCGGCGTAGCCGCTGGCCGCCTCGGGCAGGCCGCCGACGCTGGTCAGCACGATCGGCAGGCCCCAGCTCATCGCGACGTGCAGGATGCCGCTGCTCGACGAGCGGCGGTAGGGCAGCACCACCACGTCAGCGTGCCCGAAGGCCGCCCCGACCACCTCGTCCGGCACGTACTCGTTGACGAAGGTGATCCGGTCCGCGTGCGGGCTGCTCGCGATCAGCTGGGCAGGCTCGGTGCAGCCCTCCCAGGTCTCGCCGACCACGGTCAGCCACAGCCGCTCGACCTCTTCCCTGGGCAGCGCGTTGAAGACGCGCAGCAGGTCCTCGAGGCCCTTGTAGGGACGGATCAAGCCGAAGAAGAGCAGGTTGACGATGCCATCCTTGGGTGCCGAGCGCACCTTGGAAATTGCGGCGGCAATGGCAGGCTCGGCCGTTTCCGTGACCTCGCGGTACTGGTCGTAGGGGCCGTGCGGCACCAGGGCGACCCGGACGTCAATCGGCCCGTAGCTGGTCTCGAAAAGCTGCCAGTCGGCCTTGGAGTGGACGATGCAGCCGTGCGCCAGCCGCAGCAGGGCGCGCAGCCCCCAGTGACCGTAGCCGCGGGCGAGCGCGAGCCCGGCCTCGCCCGGGTCCTGCAGCTCGTGCAGCTCGATGACGACGCGCATGCCGGCCATCCTGGCCGCGATCGCGAGCAGCAGGTAGGTGTGCAGCGTGGCCGCGGTCCACCACTCGAGCAGCAGCACCTTGGACCGCCGCTTGCGCAGGAAGCGCAGTGCCCGCAGCAGCGAGCTGCCCCACCACCAGTCGATGCCGTCGAAGACCGAGACGTCCGGGCGGTACTTCATGCTGGCCCGCTTCAGGCCGACCCGCTGCTTGCCCGGGTAGAGCAGCCGCGGCAGCAGCCGCCTGATCAAGATGACGCTGGTCTCGCACTGGTCGCCGGCCATGGAGTTGGCCAGCCGGCAGGTGTAGTAGCTGATGCCCGACGTGAACCGCCACCCGGGTCCGACGAGGCAAACGGACAGCGGTGGCCGGCCGTCTTCGGCGCCCATTACTTCTTCGCGCGCGCTGTGACCGCGCGATATCCCAGCCGACTCATTCGATGACAAATTTTGCTCAATGAAATTATCTTCAGCATGCACGACTTTAGTCGACTCAAATGATGGCGGCTGAAGTCCACGAGTAGTCACATCGCACCTGTTCTGCTGCTGATATTTCAATGCTATTACCACAACAAAAATTTTTAACTTCAAGTAAATGATGCAGAGTCGCTGGCTGGCCGGCCGTCGGCGGCAGACTGGAAGCGCGATCGTACCGCATCGGCTGAGACCTGGGTCTACTCTTTACCTCCGCTGAAGAAGGCAGCGTCGGACAGGGCGGGCGGAGCACCGCTGCGCGAGCGACGTAGTCGGCTCGGTGGGGCGGCTGGGCAACAAGAAACTGGTACGAGCCTACCTAAACCGCACGAGACCTTTCCTGCTAACTCGGAAGATCGTCGCCCGTCTACCCACCAGCACCATCGCTAACCCGTGCGCACACCGTACCGCGGAGGTGGGCCGGCCGGGGCCTGGCCACGCCGTCCAGGTCCCGGTCAATCACTGCCGCCGGACGGTAACGGTTGCGCAACGTGATTGGAAGTTCCCGCTGCTTAGGCCGTTTTCGCTTGGTTGGTATGCCCGCGCCGCCTGCCTTGCGCAGGTATAGTCTCCGCTAGTCACCATGGCCGGGAGTATCGCCGCCAGGCGCACGCGCCGCGGGTCCGATCCGGCCCGCCCCCAACGAAGAGCAGGGCCGCTGCTCGTTCAGCGACTCGACGGGCGGAAGAGCGAGGGTCTATGAGGAGGCGGTCCGATGACGGTGCCAGCGGCGGTCACGGCGGTTGGCGCGGACAGGGCTGAGCAGTCCGGGGCCGGGTTCTCGCCCACCCGCGTCCTCGAGGTTGAGCTGACCGAGCCGCTGCCGCGGCTGGACGGCGACGGCCGCTACGGGCGCGCCTGGATGCTGGTCCGGCTGCACACCGAGCCGCTCGGCATCTGCGTGGCGCCGCTGACCGCGCCGGGCATGGACCCCGCGGAGCTGGCCGCCCTGCTGTGGCGCAAGTTCGGCGCCGCGGTGGAGATGAGGTTCGCGGCGGCGGGCCTGCCGGCCCCGGACACGCTGACCGCGGACGGGCTGACCGCCGACCCGGCGCAGTGGCCGTACCTGCGCAGCCGCGCCGCGGTCCTCGCCAGCGCGCCGTTCATCAGCGTCGTCGTCTGCACCAGGGACCGCCCGGAGCAGATCAGGAAGTGCCTCGGCCGCCTCGCGGAGCAGCAGTACCCGCGGTACGAGGTGGTAGTGGTGGACAACGCGCCGGCCTCGGACGCGCTGCGCCCGGTGGTCGAGTCGCAGTCGGGCAACGGGGCCGAGTTCCGCTACTGCGTGGAACCGCGGCCAGGCCTGTCCTGGGCCCGCAACGCCGGCATCGCGGCGGCCAGCAGCGACATCATCGCGTTCCTGGACGACGACGACGAGCCGGACGCCCACTGGCTGGCCGCGCTGGCAGACGGCTTCGCCCGCGGCGAGCAGATCGGCAGCGTCGGCGGCATCGTCCTCCCGGCCCGGCTCGACAGCGCCGTTGAGCAGCTGTTCGAGGAGGTCGGCGGGCACAGCAAGGGGCGTGGCTTCGCCCGCGAGACGTTCGTCAAGTCAGGCCCGCAGAGCCCGTTGTTCCCGCTGCCGCCGTTCGGCGTGGGTGCCAACATGGCGTTCCGGCGGGCGGCGCTCGACCGCATCGGCGGCTTCGACGTCGCGCTCGGAGCCGGGACCCCGACCTCGGCGGGCGAGGACACCCTGGCGCTGACGCTGGTGCTGCTCGAGGGCTTCGAGATCATCTACGAGCCGTCGGCCCTGATGTGGCACCACCACCGCAAGGACATGCCGAGCCTCAACAAGCAGCTGCACGGCTACAGCGTCGGGCTCACCGCCTTCTACGCGGCCCTGCTGCGGCACCGGCCGGGTGCGTTCTTCGGCTTGCTCAGGCTGCTGCCGATGGCGGGCGGTTACCTGCGCGGGCGCCAGGAGGCGAGCGGCGGCGCTCCCGGCATCGAGGACCCGTCACCGGAGCCGCCGGCCCTGGTGGCCGAGCTTGACCGGCGGGCACTGCAGGGCATGCTCAACGGCCCGCGGGCCTACCTGCGCAGCCGGCGGGTGCAGCGGCGGGCCGCCGCTGCTGCCCGCACCCGGTAACGCGAAAAAAGTGACGTAAATAGCTAAATGAGCTACTTGCCGGAGTCGCCGCGTATGCCTGCCTCGATCGCTTATGCTGCATCGGAGGGCGCGCTTCGACCGTCCCGGCAGGTAGACCGGCACACCTAGGCGGTTGGAGGATCCCGGGGCGTGGTGGCAATGGGCGGATCACTTAGCTCACGGCCGGCGGTTCGCGGGCCGAGCCGGGCCGAGCCGGCCCGTGAGGCGTCGGCGCTGTCCCGCGTCCCGGTGAGTGTCATCACGCTGATCGCGGCGCTCGGCGTGCTCGTCTCGTCGCTGGCGTACGCGGACGGCCGCGCGGGCGCGGGCAGCAGCAGCGGGCCCGGGGTCGCGCTGTACTGGGTCGGCCAGGTGATGATCCTGCTGCCGATCGGCGGACGGCTGCTCAGCAGGCGTCAGATGAGCAACGGGGAGACGGTCACGCTGATCGTGGCCCTCACCGTGGCCGAGTACCTGCTGAAGATCAACTACAGCCCGCTCGGCTTCACCTTCAACGACGAGTTCCTGCACTATCGCGGCACCACCAACATGCTGGCCTCGGGCAAGCTGTTCGAGCCGAACCTGGGGCTGCCGATCGGGACGCACTACCCGGGGATCGAAGAGGTCACCTCGGCGCTCATCTCGGCAACCGGGCTGCCGGTTTTCGAGTCTGGCCTGATCGTGGTGGGCGTCGCCCACCTGCTGTTCATCCTCTTCCTCTACCTGGCCTTCTGCGTGGCCATCCGGTCGCACCGCATCGCCGGCATCGGGATACTGATCTACTTCACCGCGCCCGCGCTGACCTCGTTCAACTCGATGTTCGTGTACGAGACGCTGGCGCTCGCCTTCCTCGGCATGTGCATCGTGGCGGCGCTGCGGTCGGCGACCGAGAAGTCACTGTCGGACCGCAGGCGCTGGTTCATCATCGCGGTGCTGTGCATCCTGGCCACCGTGATCACGCACCACATCACCAGCTACATGCTGACCGGGTTCCTCATCTTGGTGGCGATCGCCAGCCGGCTGACCGGCTCCCGCAACACCGCGGCCCGGTTCGGCGTCCTGGCGACGATCTCCGCGGTCTCCGTGTTCTGCTGGATCTTCTTCATCGCGCGCGACACCATCTCCTACTTCGCGCCGACCGTGCAGGGCATCGCCCAGGGGCTCCAGTCGCTGCGCAAGGGCGGGTCAGGCGCCGCCCCGGTGACCGCGACCTCACCGTTCGGCAACACGCTGATCGGCGCGATCGGCATCCTGGTGATCTCCCTGCTGATCGTGGTCGGCGTCTGGCAGGCCTGGCGGCGGCACCGCCGCCACCCGTGGATCTTCGGCATGATGCTGGGGTCGCTGGGCTGGTTCGTCGACATCGGCATCCGGCTGGGCACCCCGGACGGCCAGGAACTGGCTGGCCGGGCAGCGACGTTCGTCTACATCCCGGTCAGCGTGCTGGCCGCGCTGGCGCTGACCAAGCTGGTCAACAGCGGCCCGGTAAGGCGGCTGGGCTCGGCGGTCACCGCCGTCATCTTGACCTCGGTGGTGGCGCTGCTGGTGGACGGGCTCGCCAACGGCTGGCCGCCGTTCTGGGAACGGCTGCCAGGGCCGCACCTGGTATCCAGCTTCGAGAGCTCGGTCGGGCCGGAGGAGATCGCCGCCTCCAACTGGACGCTGAAGTACCTCGGGCCCGGCAACTACATCGCCGCCGACGCCGGCATCTACCCGGTGCTCCTCGGCTACGGCGACCAGGACGCGCTGCAGGTGATCACCTACCTGTACACCGGCCCGACCTGGAGCCCGGCCGTCGCCGGGCATGCGGCCGGGCAGAACGTGCAGTACGTGGAGACGGATACCCGGCTGACTCAGCTCCTGCCGGCGGCCGGCAACTACTTCCCCGGTGACATCACGTTCGCCACCCAGAAGCTCACGGCTGCCGACCTGAACAAGTACAACAACATCCCGGGGTGTCCCGCATCTTCGACGACGGGACGATCCGCTACTACGACTTGGTGACGCTGGGATATGTACCGCAGAAGCCTTGACATCTTCCTAGCGGGGGCGACCGCGCTGCTCGGCGGCGCGGCCTACGAGCTCCACGCGCCCGGTCCGGTCCAGGTTGTCCTTGGCATCGCGCTGTTCTTCGCGCCCGGCTACCTGTGGTCGGAGGCGATCCTGAGCCAGCGGCTGACCGGCCTGGAGCGGGTGATGACCAGCGCCGGCATCGCGCTCATCCTGCCGATCCTGGGCGGCTTCCTCTTCTACGGGCTGAAGATCCCGCTGTTCCGCTCCTCCTGGGTGGCCCTGCTGGTCGTGCTCACCCTGCTCGGGGTGGTGGCGGTCGCGGTGCAGCGGCTGCGCGAGGTCCCGCCTGACCCGCGCGACTCACCGGACCCGCGCGGCGGGCGGCCGGCCCCGCCGCGGGCACCGCGGAGCGGGCTGTCCGCGATGAACCTGCTCGTCTACGGACTGGCCGCGGTGGTCGGGCTGGGCACAGTTGCCTTCTCGGTCAAGAACGCCGAGGCGCAAAAGTACCCGGCCCTGACCGAATTGGGGATGGCGCCGGTCCAGAAAAACGTCGTGGCGAAAGCAGGGCTTCCGCCGCAGAAGAGCATTCCGACGCAGGCCGTCCTCAGCGTCATCAATAACCAGGGCGTCGCCGAGGAGTACCAGTTGAAGCTTTTGAAGAAAGGTAAGGTGGTCAAAACCTGGCCTATCACGCTTGGCAACGGGCAGACCTGGCAGACGACGATTCCTTACACCACCGATGATAAGTATCTGATTAGGGCCAACCTTTACATGCTGCCGGACACCAAGACGGTGTACCGCTATGTGGATAACGGCCCCAGGAAATAAATATACCGCAAAATGAGGTTTCTGAAATTTATGTATGTGGTTAAGAGATTGGCAGGCAGTGGCAATGGCACTACTAAAAAACCTTAGACTTTACTGGAAGTCGGCGATCTGCACCGGCTGGTTTCGCGTTAACGGAGTTAAGTGCGGCGCGGTCGCCTGCTACGGCAAGCTGCCGGTAATCGACGCCAGCGGTACGATCCGCACCGGTAAGCGCTTCGTGGTCCGCAGCATGGTTGCCCCGAGTGAGATCGCGGCTAAGGAAAACGCGCAGATCCTGATCGGCGACCGCTGTTTCGTCAACCAGGGTGTCGTGATCGCGGCGGTGGAGTCGATCGAGATCGGCGATGACACCCTGATCGGCGATTTTTGCACTATCTATGACTCGAATTATCACGGGCTTGAGCCTGGTAGCACCGATAAGCCGCGGCCGGTCACCCTGGGCAAGAACGTGTGGCTGGGCACCGGCGTCCTGGTGATGCCGGGCAGCCAGATCGGCGATCACACGGTGGTAGCGGCCAAGTCGGTTGTCCGGGGAACCCTGCCGCCGCGGGTGCTGGCGGCCGGTAACCCGGCGAAGCCAATCAAGGAGCTTGACATCCCCGACGGCTGGCGAAGGCACGACGGGTGACTACGCCCAGACTCCAGTGGCGCCGGCCGCGGGCGGCCTGTCTGCCCTGGCCGGCCCCTGGTGCCGGCACCCCCGGCGCAAAGCAGTCACTAACCGTGTCAATTGATCTCGGATTAGTGACATCACGATCTATGTCCAGAGCACTAAACGTCTGCGAACCTGAGACCGATCTGTGTAGACTCCTGCCACAGGTGAAATGTCTAACACTGAAGTCACAACTCGCTACTTTGTACGTATCGCCCAGAAGACGAGCCGTGACGCGTGACAGCGGGGGCGCGAAGTTGAGACACTCCGCTTATGGCAGCCTGTGCGGATGCGCATGGCAACGGATTGGGCTAACTGAGTCTGGGCTGACCGAGGTAAGGGGATAGCCGTGGTAAGCATTGAGACTCCTAGCGTCGGCCTTGAGGCTGATCGCGCCGGGTCGTCTTTCCGTGTTGGGTCGGTGGAAGGTACTAGGACGCTACGTTCCGTGGATGATATGACTCATACCGGTGATGACGGGCGACCAGTGCCCGTAAAGTTGTCAATTCTCATGGCGGCCTACAACGAAGAGCGCACGATCGCCAAGGCGGTCCACGGGATTCTGCAGGCCAGGTTTCCCTGTGAGGTTGAGCTGATCGTCGTGGATGACGGCAGCGCGGACGCCACGCCCGACATCCTGAAGGAGATCGACGACCCCCGGATGATCGTGCACCGCCACGTGAAGAACAGTGGCAAGGGCGCCAGCATCCTGACCGCGTCGTCGCTGGCTACGGGCAGTCACATCATCCCGTTCGACGCTGACATGGAATACGCGCCGGAAGACATCGCCGACATGCTTATCCCGGTTATCAAGGGGCGCGCGGACGTGGTGTACGGCGTCCGGCTCTTCGGCTGCAACACGGTGTACCAGTCCTACCGGTACGCCATCGGCAATAAGGTGCTGACTCACTTCACGAATGTCCTTTACAACTCGTACCTGAATGACCTGCACACCTGCCTCAAGCTCATTCCGCTCCCGATGTTCCGGGACCTGAACCTGACCGAGACCGGGTTCGGGCTCGACACCCAGGTAACGGCGATGCTGCTGCGCGATGGCGTGCGCCCCTTCGAAGTCCCGGTGAGCTACTACAGCCGCTCGCACGAAGAGGGAAAGAAGATCAACTGGCGCGACGCGGTCTGGTGCGTGTGGATCCTGATGCGGACCCGCGTGTTCCGGTGGCAAGCGGAACCGCTCCAGCGTCCCGGCTAAGTCTGCAGAACTGCAGGGACTCTGAGTATCAAGAGGTAGGCAGCTCCGCTATGAGCAGTGACCTGAAAAGCAACGAAGATACTCGCGACGACAGGCCTGATATTGCCGTGCTTGACGACAACTCTGATGAGATAGCTTTCGGGGACGGCGGCCCGGCCGAGGGTACGGCCTACCCGACCGTCTCGGTGATTATCACGACTTACTTGATGGACCGCTGGGACTGGCTCCGCGAGTGTATTGAGTCGGCACAGGCCCAGTCGGTGCCTGCGCTTGAGATCATCGTTGTCGTTGACCATAACCAGGACCTGCTTGAGCGGATTGTCAGCGATTTCCCCGCTATCGTCGCGGTACCGAACATCGGCGGCCGGGGAGTCTCGGGGGCCAGGAACAGCGGGGTCAAGGCGTCCCGGGGCGAGGTGGTGGCGTTCCTCGACGACGACGCGGTCGTCACCCCGGACTGGCTCGCCACCCTGCTGCAGCACATCGTGAAGCCGAACGTCGTCGGTGTCGGCTGCTACAGCGACGGACTGTGGGAGAACCCCTGCCCCTCCTGGTTCCCCAGTGAGTTCGGCTGGACGATCGGCGTCTCCTATGCCGGGCTGCCCGAGCAGCCGACCGCGGTGCGTAACGTCTGGACCTGCGCCATGCTGGTCAAGCGGAGCGCGTTCGAGGTGGTCGACGGGTTTCGCGAGGACTTCGGGAAGATCGGCAACAAGTCGGTGCCCGAGGACACCGACCTCTGCCTGCGGATCGCCGCGGTCCAGGAGAACGCGATCTGGATGTGGGACCCGGCCAAGGTGATGAAGCACCGGGTGCCCGCCGGGCGGGCCACGTTCAGCTACGTCCTCAGCCGCTGCTTCCTGCAGGGCTGGGGTAAGGCCGCGATGGCGCGGATGGACGGGTTCGACGAGAGCACGTCGAGCGAGCGCTCCTACGCGATCCGGACCCTGCCGGCCGGCATCCGGCGCGGCCTGGCGGAGTCGCTCCGGGGCGACTTCGCCGGACTGGCCCGCAGCGGGGCCATCGCGACGGCCTTCTCGTTCGCGGTGGCCGGCTACTTCTGGTACCTGCTGGAGGAGATCGTGCGGCGCCGCAGCCACGCCAGGGCGTCTTCCCCGGCTGCCTCCTAGCTTCCCGGCTACCCCCTAGCCGGCCGCGAAAACGTGAAAGTGCCCCGCCAGGCCAGCCTGGCGGGGCACTTTCAGGTTCGGGGACCGGGCGTCGGTGACGCTGCCCGGGGCGGCCGCTACCGGCGCGGGCCGCGCAGCGCGGACCTGGTCCGCCGGACGACCGAGTAGCCCTGGCTGAGCATCCGGGCCCGGCGCATCGTCGGGGTGTCCTGGCCGTTGACCAGTGCCCGGAACTCGGTCATGGTGGTGGTCCGCTGGATGGTGAGCCGCGGCAGCGCGTACGGGTCGCTGTCGCCCGTCGTCAGCGAGTTGCCCACCGCGTAGCAGTAGGTGTAGCCGGTCTCCCGGGCGATCCGCTTGACCATGCTGTTGGAGTAGCCGTACGGGTAGGCGAGCCCGGGAACCGCGATGCCGAGCTTGTCCTCGAGCTGCGCCTTGGGCCCGTGCAGTTCCTCGCGCACCGCCTTCTCCGGCAGCTGGTCAAGCTGCGGGTGGCGGTAGGTGTGGGCGCCGATCTCCATGCCGCACTCCGCCACCTCGGACAGCTCGCGCCAGTTCAGCATCCGCTTCACCTGGTCAGTCAGTCCCACCCAGCCGGTCGTCTGGAACACCGTGGCCATCAGCCCGTGCTGCTTGAGCAGCGGCAGCGCGTAGTCGTAGAAGTCGCCGTAGCCGTCGTCGAAGGTGATCGCCACCGGGCGCTCCGGCAGCGCGTCCCCGCCGGGGGCAAGGCTCGCGGCGAGCTGGGAAGCGGAAACCGCGGAGAAGCCGGCCTCGTCGAGGTAGGCCATCTGGTCGGCGAAGGCCTCCGGGCCCACCGCGAGCTTGCTGTCGGTCGTGGCGACCTCGGCGATCTCGTGGTACATGAGGACCGGCACTCGAACGGGCGCAACCGCGGTCATCGAATCAGACCTCCGTGAGCTAGGTCAACATGCATAGATGCGTTATGTGACTAGAACGGCAAGTCTACCGGGGGCAAGGGCACGGAACCTGGGAAGCGCCTGAATGCTTCCTATAGATTCCGCTAGTACTTTCCGAAGTCTTCACGCTACCATGCGTCGTCATCGGTCCTGGCGCGCGGGCCGGTGCCTGCGCTCGGCGGGCGGCGTCCAGCGGTCCGCGGGCTCCGGGGGCTGGGACTCCGGGGTGGCGAGGGCGATGAGCGCGTCGATGCCCGCCTGCTGCCGGTGCCGGTAGCTGAGCCGCTGCGGCGGCAGCCCGGCCGCTGACTGCCCGCCGAGCAGGTCGAGCGTGGTGACGGCGTTCGGCCGGGGCCGCGGCCCGGTGGCCCCGCCCGGCACGACGGGGAAGCCGCCGGTCCGCCAGACCTCGGTCGCCACGTCCAGCGTGTGGTCGTCGGACACCGCGGCCGAGGCGAGCGCGAACAGCGCCGCCAGGCCGCCGGTGTCCCTGGCGCCGCCGCCCGGCAGCTCGGTCAGCGCGCCGGTCAGCCTGACCAGCTCGCCGGTCACCCGCGCGAGCGGGCTCGCCGTGGCCGGCCTGGCTCCCCGCGCGTCGGCCGGCACCACCGGGAAGGCCCCGGTGGCGGCGGCGGTGCGGGCGTAGGCGGCGCGCAGTACCGTCGGCGCCGTCACCGCGCCCTCGATGACGATGACGCCGAGGTAGGCGGTGCAGAGCCCGTCCAGGCCGCCCATCCGCCCGCCGATCACCACCGCCGCGATCTCGCAGATCGCCGCCCCGAGCAGCAGCAGCGCGGCCTGGCCGACCTTGCCGGTCGCCCGGGAGACCGCGATGTACTGAGCCTTGGGCATGCCAGGGATGTAGCCGGCGATGAGCAGCCACAGCGGCACGGTGCCGACCGCGGCGTAGTCCGAACCGAAGAAGCCGAGCGCGAAGTGCGCGCCGATCGCGAGCGCCGCCATCACCGGGAGCCCGATCATCAGCGATACCCGCAGCACGAAGCGGAGCTTTTCCGCGATCAGCTCGGGGGACGCGGACGCGATCGCGAACAGCACCGTCGACAGGTGGACCGGCACCATGAACAGGAACGACGAGATCATCCAGTCGGTGTAGAAGACCGCGTTAGCCGACGGCGACACCACGATCGGCACGAGGACCGGGATGATCCGGGGCGGGGTGTTGATCGCCAGGTTCAGCCAGTTGTGTGACAGCGCGGTCTTGAACAGGCTGCGCAGCAGCGGCCAGTCCGGCCGGTGCATGACGCGGGAGCCGCCGCGCATCAGCTGGTAGGCGGCGGGCAGCATGGACAGGCCCATCCCGGCCACGAACGCCACCGAGATGCCCACCCCGAACTGGTCGTGCAGCACGATGGTGGTGACCGGCAGCAGCGCGAGCTTGAGGCCGGACATGGCGAGGTTGCGCCATAGCTGGACCCCGCCGCGCAGCAGCCCGATCGTGCCCTCGTCGAATACCAGGGTGGTACCCACCAGCATCGTGCCCGCCGCGAAGAGCGCGATTCGCGGCAGCGTTCCGGTGATCTCCGGGAACTTGACGTGCAGCACCATGATGACGGGCACGAAGATGGCGACCAGGGCCAGCGACCCGACCGCTGAAGTGATCAGCGACGCGGCGAACAGGCCGCCGCGCTCCCGGCGCCGCGGCAGCTCGCCGATCAGCATCGTGCCCAGGCCGAACATGCCGACCGTGCCGAGGAGCTGCATCGCGTTGGTGGCGGCGGCGCCGTAGCCAACCGCGTCCTGGCTGAACTCCCGGTCCGCGATGATCCAGAAGACAAAGCCGAACACTGACGTCAGGCCGGTAGTGGCGGCGAGGCTGCCGGCGTTGCGCAGCAGCTCCGAGTTTCCCCGCAGCATGCCACGCAGTCGTGCCATCAGTCCTGAGCTTTGCTGGTCATTCATGGCGGTATCAGGCTATCCGCAGCCTCCCCGACAGGTGGCGTGTTCGCAGGTAGAAACACTGCGACAGATAGTGACCTGATCGTTACCTTGGGGCGTCAGGTGCAGGCTAAGCGGTGTTCCGAAGCGACCCGGCCGGACAAAGGTCATAATGGTCTGCACTGACGGAGTGACACTACTACCTGGCAGAGACAACGATGCAGACTTTTCTCAGCTCTTACTTCCGGGCCTACGACACGTCGACCTTCCTCGCCCAGATCGCCCGTGGCTACGTGAAGACCACCTGCACCCCGGCCCGCTTCGGGCAGTTCCCGAACATCCGGGCCAAGGTCCAGTTCCACATCCGCGGCGACGCGGTCTTCGGCGAGCGGTTCACCGCGCTGGGCGACGCCGGCCCGGTGCGCATCGCCGTTTACGAGGGAGCCACCCTGGTTGTCGGCGATCACGTCGCGCTCAACTACGGGGTGTCGATCGAGGTCCGGCACGAGGTGCGCATCGGCAGCAAGGTGATGATCGCGCCCAACGTGTCGATCATCGACGACAACCGGCACGAGGTTGAGCCCGGCTCCCCGCTCTTCCGCGGCCCCACCGTGATCGAGGACAACGTGTGGCTCGGCGCCAACGTCGCGGTGCTGCCCGGGGTGACGATCGGCGCGGGCTCGGTGATTGGCGGGTACTCGGTGGTGAGCCGGGACATCCCGCCGAACTCGTTCGCGGGCGGCAGCCCGGCCCGGGTGCTCAAGACGCTGAACGTGCCCGACGGCTGGTCGCACCGCTTTGGCTACGAGCGCAACGAGCCGGCCCCGGGCTTCCTCGCCAGCCTGCGCCGCACCTTCTCCGGCGACCCGAACGCGGAGATCGCCGGCGCGGAGGAAGACGACCGGGATCACGAGGTCGTCAGCTGACCCGGTAGCTAGGGTTACCGCCCGGCCGCGTTGCCAGCCGGCTGGGGGATGGACAGCGGGTGGCCGGTCGCGTGCCAGACCGCGACCGCCAGCCCGGCCACCAGCAGCGGGAAGATGACCCAGGTCTCGCACAGCTTGGCCGTGGTGATCTGCAGCGGCCGCGGCAGCAGGTGGAACTCGTGCATGCTGAGCGGCCAGAACAGCGGGCAGCCGCCGTGCGTCAGCTCGTCGCCGGCGATATGCGCCGCGCAGCCGAGCGCCACCGTCGTCGCCAGCAGCGGGACGTGCCAGGACCCCACCGGCAGCTGGGTCAGGTCCGCGCCGGTGAAGCAGGTGACGAGCGCCGCCGCGATGCCGAGCAGGTCGCCGAAGTGGCCGCCGATGTGCAGCGCCCGCAGGGCGGCCGAGTACAGCAGCGCGAGGACGAGCGTGGCGGGCACGATGTGCCAGGAGAACGCCAGGTGCCTGGTCACCGATCCGGGCTCGGTGAGCTGGTACCGGCCCGCGCCGTAGGCGGCGGCGGTGAACGCGGCGATGCCGATGAAGCTGTGCGTGCCGTGCCGGTGGCCGCCCGAGATCCGGTCCACCAGCCAGGCGAACCACTCGGTGAGGAAGCCGAACGACCGGGAGATGGTCGAGTCCGGGTGGTCGATGTCCGGCAGCACCCCGGCCCCCGCCGCCAGCACCACCCCGGACGCCAGGTAGGCGTCCCGCACGTGCAGCGACGTGGCCAGCGCGGCGAAAGCCACCGCGCCGCTCAGCGCGTGATCCCTGCCCATCATCGCCGAAGCACTCCCGGAAGTCGGAAAGCGGATAATTTCGGGTGCAAGCCTTGCACATTGCGGGGGTTTGTTAGCGGCGCCACGCGCGTCGCAGTTCTTTGGGTTACCGTCTGGTCAAATGCCCCTTCTTGGACCGCTTTGGCAAGTACGGTAACGACCGGAAACTTTGTCTGCTTCTATCACGTACCTCGTAGGAGGTCCCTTTGGCCACGCTGCAGGAGCTGCTTCTCACCCCGGAGAACGGCCCGCGTCTCATCGCCGACACTCAGGCGCTCGTCGACAACGAGATCGCCAGCAAGGGCATCACCGCGGCCCCGATCAAGGCCGCCTACAAGGCTGTCACCGCGTTCGCCCCCGGCTACCTGACCGAGGCGATCACGTCCATGCTGCCCGGCATGGTGCACCAGCTCGAGCCGTACTGGGCCGACTTCTCCACCTCCGGTGGGGCTGACTTCGGCGACTACCTGGCCAAGCGCGGCGACGAGGTCGCGCAGTCGCTGCTGGTGGTGACCGACGACATGGCCAGCAACTCCGGCAAGGGCGCCGTCGTCAAGGCCTACCAGATGGTCCGCGGCAGCGCGGCCAAGAACATCGAGTCCGCGCTGCCGGCGCTGGGCGCGATGGTGCAGAAGTACGCCTGACGCTTCACCGCTTAGCCCGCGCCCGCGGTAGCCGTATCCTGACCAGGTGACGGCTGCCGCGGGCGTTGTGCTTGCCGGGGGGCGCTCGTCCCGGATGGGGACCGCCAAGGCAGGCCTCCCCTGGCACGGCCAGACCCTGCTGCACCGGACGGTGACGGTGCTGGCCGCCGCGACCGGCGGCCCCGTGGTGGTCGTCCGGGCGTCCGGGCAGCCGCTGCCGGAACTGCCGCCCGCCACGATCGTGGTGGATGACCCGCGCCCGGCCAGGGGGCCGCTGCAGGGCATCGCGGCCGGGCTGACCGCGCTCGCGTCGCTGCCGGGCGCCGCGCCCGGCGCCGCCTTCGCCGCCGCCACCGACCTGCCGTTCCTGCACCAGGCGTTCGTCCGGCGGGTGCTGGCGGTGCTGGCCGAGGACCGGGCCGACGTCGCCCTCCCGGTCGCCCGCGGGCACCCGCAGCCGCTCGCCGCGGCCTACCGGGTGGCGCTCGGCGCGACCGCCGACCAGCTGGTGGGCTCCGGGCGGCTGCGTCCGGCCGACCTGTTCGGCCAGTGCACGGTCAGCCGGGTCGGCGCGGCCCGGCTGCTGGCCGACCCGGGCCTCGCCGCCGCCGACCCGGAACTGGACTCGCTGGTCAACGTGAACAGCCCGGCCGAGTACGCGGCGGCGCTGGCCAGGCCGGCCGGCTAGTAAACGACGTAGCCGATCGCGGCGTTGCCGGCGTCGTTGCGGCGGACCGAGATCACGCCGGTCTTGGCGGCGTTCGGAAAGGTCAGCACCCCGAGTCCCTTGTTGCCGTCGAGCAAGACCTCGGGGTGCACGCGCCAGGCGGTGTCGAAGATCGCCACCCGCAGGGACGCTACCGGGACGTTCTGCGCGTGGTTGTCGAGGCCGAACGCGATGTGGTGGGCGGTGCCCTCCGGTACCGGGATCACGGTGAACGCGCCGTGGCCCGTGTTGAGCTGGCCTGACTGCAATTCCGCCTCCGTGGCGATCGGCTCTTTGCTGGTGGGGGTGGTGAAGAAGTTGTCGAGCAGCAGCGACTGGTCGAGGACGAGGCCGCGCGCGCTCGAGGTCCACTGCGTGCCGTCGGCGTTGACGCTGAGTGAGCCGCAGCTCCCCGGCCCGCAGATGTGCTCGCCCGCACCGTAGTGCGCGGTCCACAGCCGGGTATCCGCCCGGGCGATGCCAGCCTGGCTGAGGACCGGCAGGATGCTGTCGTTCATGGTGGACGCGCTGGCGTAGATGACCGGCCGCCTGATGCCGCGGGCTACCTGCCGGGTGTACCAGTTGGGCACGTCAGCCGACGCCGCCGCTCCGGCCTCGACGTCGAGCACATCGGCGTTGTAACTGGCGGACAGCGTGATCGAGAGGTGCTGCGCCTTCGGGAAGGCGCTCACCACGTAGGCGTAGTTGGGCTGGTTGCCGACCCCGCCGTCGACGTACCCGGCGTAGGCTGCGCCGCCCGCCGGGAACTGGTCGTTGAACGCGGTGTCGTACATGGTGATGCCGGCCACCTGAAGAAGGTAACCCGCACCGCGGCGCCCGGAAGGCCGATTTGAGCAGCAATGCCACTCCTGTGGCCAGCAGTGCTGAAAATCCCCGCGGGAAAGCGCCAGCCCAGGGGAGACCCGGGGAGAAAGAAGGCGGGCGGCAAGCCTTCGTGAGAAGGCCGGCCGCCCGCGGTGCCGTGGGAGAGTAGGCCGGCTCAGCCGGCCGGGGTACCGCAGTTGGCGCAGAACTTGGCGCTGCCCGGCAGCTCGGTCCCGCACTCGGTGCAGTGCTTGACGGCCGGCGCGACCGCCTGGCCGCAGCCCATGCAGAACTTGGCGCCCGCCGGGTTGGGCGTCGAGCACGAGGCGCAGGCGGGGCCGGCTACCACCGTGGGCGGCGCGGCGGCGGCCGCGGGCGGGGCGGGCGGCGCGGGCGGCGCCTGCGGGGGGCGCTGCTGTTGCTGCTGCATCGCGCCGGCCATCATGCCCGGCAGCGCGAAGCCCGCCGCGAGGAACGCGCCCTCGGTCGCGCCGCCGCCCTGGGCCATGCCCTGCCCGGCGCCGAGTGCCATCTCGCCCGCCGCGTACTGCTGGAACCCGCCCGCCAGCTGCGAGTACGAAGTGTCCTTGGCGAGCTGCTTGAGCTGGGCGGCGTCCTCGGGGGCGAGGTTGATGTCGAAGTTGCCCATCCGGGTCAGCGCCACCCCGTAGGCCTCGAGCTGGCCGTTGGCCGAGGTGATCGCGGCCTGCTCGATCTCCGGGGAGTGCACCGAGAGGCCGAGGATCGGCCAGCCGTTCGCCACCACCTGGTTGGTGACGTTGGTGCGCAGCACCTTCAGCAGCTGCTCGCTGACCCAGCCGGCGATCCGCTCGTTGTCGGTCACGTCGACCGTCGCGGTCAGGTTGGTGATCAGCCGGGCCGGGTCGATCACCCGCAGCGCGTACTCACCGAACACCCGCAGCGTCACCACCAGCCCGGTGCGCGGGTCCTGCACGTCGTCAACGCGGCCGCCGAACCGGAAGCCGGTGTACTCGCGGGTGCCAACGAAGTAGAGCTCCGCCCGGTAGGCGTTGCCGCCGGTGGCGAAGTCGACGAGCGCGCCCAGGCCCGGCAGCTCGTCGGCGTCGATCGGGTGCCGGCCGGGCCCCATGGTCTGAACGACCTGGCCGGTGTTGACGAACATCGCCACTTCGTCGGCGTTGACGATCGCGTGCGTGAAGCGACGGATCGTAACATCCGGCCACTTGAAGACGATCTGACCCTTCCGGTCATCAGGTACCGCGATAAATTCCCGCGAGAACAGTGCCATAGCACTGACGATACCGGTTTAGGGCAAGTAGGGGTCTACCTGCAGCGAAAGCTTGGCCTGACTGCTATCTTCTCGTCCCGTGGAAGCAATCGCGTGCGGGTGGTGCAAGGCACAGAATCCTCCAGGTACCACCACGTGTATGACTTGTGGTGCGCCGCTTGACGTCCGGGACAAGGTAAGCGACTCGGGCTGGCGCGAGGCGCCACGGCTGCGGGACATGACCGAGTTCCGTTTTTCGGCCAGCACCTGTCAGGTCGAAGGCGAGCTGGTGCCGGTCGCCGAGATCAACCTCGCCCAGCAGGACGGTGTCTACTTCGAGCACCACATCCTGCTGTGGAAGGACGAGTCGGTCCCGCTGCAGTCGATGCCGACCAACGGGCCGCGGCGCACGATCATGGGCGGCATGCCGCACATCGTCACCGTCGCCAACGGCCCCGGCCGGATCGCGTTCTCCCGCGACGCGCCGGGCGAGCTGGTGGTCCTGCCGCTGCACCCCGGGATGGAGCTCGACGTGCGGGAGCATGCCTTCCTGCTCGCCTCGCATTCCATCTCCTACTCCTTCATCCGGATCAAGGGCCTGGTGAACCTGCTGCACGGTGGTACCGGCATGTTCATGGACCGGTTCATCACCGCCCAGTACCCCGGGCTGCTCATGCTGCACGGCAACGGCAACGTGCTCGAGCGGACGCTCCGCCCGGGAGAGAAGATCCTGGTCGAGCCGGGCGGGTTCCTGTACAAGGACTCCACCGTGAACATGCAGGCGGTGCAGATGCCGCTGAAGACCGGAATGTTCAAGCACGGCATGTACCTGGCCGAGATGACCGGGCCCGGCCGGATCGGCATCCAGTCGATGTACCACCATCACGGCTCGGGCGAGTAGTCCGCGATGAACACGTACGTGTGCCGGTACTGCAGGCAGCCGAGCGACCCGAGCCAGCCGACCTGCCCGCTGTGCGGTGCCCCGGTGGACATCAGGGACAGCATCAGCGCGTCCGGCTGGATCGAGCAGCCGCCGATCAGGGACATGGCCAAGCTGCAGTTCGGCCAGTCGCACTGCCAGATCGCGGGCACGGTGGTCCCGGCGGCCGAGTTCAACCTGGCGCAGGGCGAGATGGTCTACTTCTCGCACCACGTGCTGCTGTGGGCCGACCCGGGCACCCAGATGCGGAACATGTCGATGCGCGGCGGCTGGAAGCGGATGCGGGCGGGCCTGCCGCTGATCATGCTGGAGGCGCACGGGCCCGGGCACATCGCGCTGTCGGACAACCACGCGGGCGAGGTCATCGCGCTGCCGCTGCAGCACGGCCAGTCGATGTGGGTCAAGGAGCACCGGTTCCTGGCCGCGACCGGCAACATCGGCTACGACTGGACCAGCAACGACGTCTGGTTCGTGACCGGCGACTCCGACGAGCAGGAGTGGCACTACCCGATGGGTCAGTACGGTGACGTCTTCACCGCTAGCGACCGGCCGGGCCTGCTGCTGCTGCACGCTCCGGGCAACGCGTTCATCCGCGACCTGCAGCAGGGCGAGTCGCTGCTCGTCCAGCCCAGCTCGCTGATCTACCACGACGTGTCGGTCCGGGTTCACCTGCACCTGGAGTACCCGCGGAACCGGGGCTTCGCGTTCTGGCGGAACAACTGGGACTACCGCAACATCATGGTCCGGGTGGTCGGCCCGGGCCGGGTGGCGGTCAACTCGATCTTCGAGCATCCCGAGGGCATGGAATCGATCAGGAACCACTCCTACGCCACCCGGCGCCGCTGGTAGCGAGCCGGGGCCCGCGGGTACGCGGGCGCTAACGGGGTACCTCCATCCGGGTGGACCCGCTTGCGGAGTACCGCGGCAAGCGCGACCCGGCGCGCACGACCGAGCCCGTCCCTGCCCCCGGGACCGTCCCGCCGAAGGCTGATCCCGCCGCCGGCGGCGGGATCTTCGTCGTGCAGGAGCATCACGCGCGCCGCCTGCACTGGGACTTCCGGCTGGAGCGGGGCGGGGTGCTGGTCTCCTGGGCGCTGCCCAAGGGGGTTCCCGGTGACCCCGCCGTCAACCACCTCGCGGTGCACACCGAGGACCATCCGCTGGAGTACGCCGGGTTCGCTGGCCAGATCCCCCGCGGCGAGTACGGGGCCGGCCCGGTCACCATCTGGGACCACGGCACCTACGAGGTCGTCAAGTGGACCGACCGCGAGGTCAAGGTCAACCTGCACGGCAGCCGGGTATCCGGCGGCTACGCGCTGTTCTCGACCGGCGGCAAGAACTGGATGATCCACCGCGAGCGGCTGCCGCTGCCGGCCGGGCTGGCGCCGATGCTCGCCGTGCCGGGGCAGCCGCCCGAACGCGGGCTGGCCGACTGGTCGGTCGAGATGAAGTGGGACGGCGTCCGCGCGCTCGCGTTCATCGAGGCTGGCCGGCTCCGGCTGGTGTCACGGACGGGCAAGGACATCACCGCCACCTACCCCGAGGTGGCCGGGCTTGGCCGGGCCGTCGGGCACAAGCAGGCGCTGCTCGACGGGGAGATCGTGGCGCTGTCCGGCGGCCGCCCCGACTTCGAGGCCCTGCAGCCGCGGATGCACGTGTCGTCGTCCGCCCAGGCCGCCCGGCTGGCCGAGCACACGCCGGTCAGCTACCTGGCGTTTGACCTGCTCCAGCTCGACGGGCGGCCGCTGGCTGGCCTGCGCTACGCGGAGCGCCGGGCGGCACTCGAGGACATCATGCCCAGCGGCGGCGGCTGGCAGGCGCCGCCTGCCTTCCCCGGCGAGGACCTGGACGCGGTGCGGACGGCCTCGGTCGCGACCGGGCTCGAGGGCGTGGTGATCAAGCGGCTGGACTCGGTCTACGAGCCCGGTGCCAGGTCCGGTAACTGGCTCAAGCTGAAGAACGTGCGCGGCCAGGAGGTGGTGGTGGCGGGCTGGAAGCCGGGCAAGGGCAACCGGGCCGGCCTAGTCGGCTCGCTGCTCATCGGCTACTACGGCACCGCCGCCGACGGGCGGCGCGGGCTGCTCTACTGCGGTCATGTCGGCACCGGGTTCACCGACGCCGACCTGCGCATGCTGACCAGCCGGCTGGCGCCGCTGCGGCGGCCGGACAGCCCGTTCGCCGGGCCGGTGCCGCCCGAGTACGCCCGGCCGGCCGTCTGGGCCGAGCCGCGGCTGGTGATCGAGGTGCTGTTCGACCGCTGGACCAAGGCCGGACGGATGATCGCGCCCGCCTACCAGGGGCTGCGGGACGACAAGGAGCCCGCGGACGTGGTCCGGGAGGACTGACCGCCGGCCGGCGGTCAGCTACTGGTTGAGCCCGACGACCGCCGAGTAGGCCGGCTTGGGATTGCCGTTCGCGTCGAGCAGGCCGAAGCCCGCCCCGCCGAACTGATCGCTCCAGGTGTAGATGTAGAACGACGCGACGTAGCCGCACTGCCTGGCCTCGCTGATCGCCTGGGTCAGCTCCTGCGTCTGGTTGTCGGTGGTGACGGTGCCGGTCGGGGCGCCGTACTCGGTGATCCAGATCTTCTTGTCGCCGTCGCCGTTGGCGTTCATCAGGCTGCGCAGCGACGGGCTGGTCTGGCCCATCTCGCCCCAGGCGCCCAGCGCGTCGGTGTCGGGGGTGGCGGGGAAGCTGTACGGGTGATCGCCCACCGCGTCGAAGCTGCCGTGCGCGCCGTCCGCGTACATGTCCTGGAAGAAGGTGACCGGGTTGACGGTGTTGCCGGTGTTGCCGGCCGGGGACAGGCCGGCCGAGATCACCGTCGATGACGGGTCGGCCGCCTTGATGGCGGCGTAGGCGGCCTTCAGGTCTGCGGTGTAGGCGGCCGGGTTCGGCGTGGGCGACCAGAACTCCTGGATGTTCGGCTCGTTCCAGATCTCGTAGTAGCCGCCGCCCCGGTTGCCGTACCGCGCGGCCACGGCGCCCGCCCAGGCGGCGTACTGGGACGCGGAGGCGGGCTGCGCGAACTGGCCGGTGGCGCCGGCCGCGGCCGCCCAGGGCGGGCAACCGTCGATGATGAAGTCGGCCGTCATGCCCTCGGCCTGCACCGACCCCATGATCCGGTCAAGCGTGCTCCAGTTGAAGTTCCCCTGGCTCGGCTCACCGCCGGACCAGTTGGCGTCTACCCGGACCGAGTTCATGCCCATCGACTTCATCTGCGCGAGCTGCTGCAACTGCACGCTCGCGGACTGGTCGAGCAGCTCGCCGGCCGCGAACCCGATGACACCGGAGACCGAGCTGCCGGAGCCGACGGTCGGCACGGAGCCGCTGCTGCCCGGGGCAGTGCCGGCCGCGGTCGGCGTGGTCCCGGCCGGCTGCATGGGCGCGGTGTTGGCCGCGGCGGCGGCCTTCTTGGCCTCGGACACCGCCTGAGCGGATCTCCACTCGGCGGGAACGACAGCGGTGGTGGCGGCGGGCACGACCGCGACCGCCACGCTCTGCGGCAGGCCGGCCGCGAGTTGCGGCTGGACGTCGGGGACGGCGGACGGGACCTGCGCGGCGGCGGTGGTGGGATCGCCGCTGGCGGCCGTTACCCACGGAACGATGGCGCTGAGCGCTAGCACGCAGAACCCCACGAGTATCAGCTTACGGCGGAGCCTCCGGGCGGCTCGCTTAGCACGTTGATGATCCCGTGTCATAGTGGTGACAACGGTAGCCCGATCGCGGCCGATTCGTATCGTAATTGCAATATCTGCCTGGATCAGGCCGCCTGTCCGCTGGGGAATTCACGTCCGTTGATGGGATCCGCCGCCGCGGGGAAAGACGCGGGTAAGTTGAAGCCGGGAAAAGCGGAAAGCAGCCGGGAGGCCGGTAACGATGAGCGACAAGATCGCGGTCCACGTGGACGGCAGGGACATCAGCCTGACCAACCTGGCCAAGGTGCTCTACCCGGCCGACGGCTTCACCAAGGCCGAGGTGCTCGACTACTACCAGCGGATCTCCACCGTCCTGCTGCCGCACGTGGCGGGCCGCCCGATGACGCTCAAGCGCTACCCGGACGGCGTGGACGGGCAGTCGTTCTTCGCCAAGCACGCGCCCGCGGGGCTGCCCGGCTGGGTGCGCACCGAGCAGATCGTGACCCTTGGCTCCCGTTCGCGCGCACCCGGCGAGCCGGTCGACTACGTGGTGATGGACGACCTGCCGACCCTCATGTGGGCGGCCAACCTGGCCGCCCTCGAGCTGCACGTGCCGATGTGGCGCTTCCCCGGGCGCGGCCCGGGAGCAGGCAAGCCCGCGCCGGAGCACGGGTTTGAGCCCGACCTGATCGTGTTCGACCTCGACCCAGGGGCGCCCGCCACGATCGTTGAGTGCTGCCGGGTGGCGGAGGCGCTGCGGCCCGCGCTGGCGCAGGCCGGCCTCGACGCCTTGCCGAAGACCTCCGGCGGCAAGGGACTGCAGCTTTACGCCAAGGTCAGCGGCAAGGACGCGGAGCAGGTGAGCGCGCTCGCGAAGGACTTCGCGGAACGGCTGGAACACGACCAGCCGGGCCTGGTCACCGCGCGGATGACGAAGTCGCTGCGCGGCGGCAAGGTGCTCATCGACTGGTCGCAGAACAACGGCGCCAAGACCACGGTCGCGCCCTACTCGCTGCGGGCCCGGTCCCGTCCCACCGCGTCCACCCCGGTCACCTGGGACGAGGTGACCGCCTGCGAGCGGCCGGAAGACTTGTTCTTCACCGCGGGCGACGTGCTGGCCCGCGCCGGGGAGCACGGCGACCTGTTCGCCCCGCTGCTCGGCGACGCCGGCTGACGGCCGGCGGACCGGCTGTTCAGGAGGAAGCGCGCAGGGCGGCCGAGACCGCGGCGTAGGCGGGCTTCTTGCTGCCGTCGGGTCTCAGCAGGCCGAACCCGTCGTCGGCGGACATGAGGGAGGACTGGTTGCTCCACGTGTAAATGTAGAAGGACGCGATCCAGGTGACCTTCTTGGCCGCGGCTATCGCCTGCACCAGTTCAGCGCTCTGCTGCGCCTCGCTGACGCTATTGGCGCCGGTTGTCGGCGCGCCGTACTCGGTGATCCAGATCTTCTTGGCCGCGTCACCGTGCGCGGTCATGATGCTGCGCAGCGACGGCTTGGTCTTGGACATCTGCGACCAGGCCGAGAAGGGGTTGCCGGCCGGCGTGGCGGGATAGCTGTACGGGTGGTCGGCGACCCCGTCGAAGCTGTTTTTCGCCCCGTCCGCGTACATGTCGGTGAGGAAGGTGCGGGGATCGTAGGACGTGGGGGTGTCGCCGGCCGGGGAAAGGCCGCCGCTGAGCACCACCGCGGACGGGTCGGCCAGCTTGACCGCCGTGTAGGCGGCCTTGAGGTCGGCGGTGTAAGCGGCCGGGTCCGGCTTGGGCGACCAGAACTGCGCGATGTTGGGCTCGTTCCAGATCTCGAAGTACCTGGCGCCCTGCGAGCCGTACCGCGCGGCCACCGCGTTCGCCCAGGAGGCGAACGCGGACGGGGAGGCGGGCTGGGCGAACAGGCCCTGGCCGCCCGGGGCGGCCGCCCACGGCGGGCACCCGTCGATGATGAGGTCGGCCGAAAGCCCGACCTGGCGGACGGACGCCATCGCCTGGTCAAGCAGCGTCCAGTCGTAGTTGCCGGGGCCGGTTGGCTGCCCGTAGAACCAGTTGGCGTCCAGCCGGACGGAGGTCATCCCCATGTCCTTCATCTGCTGGAGCTCCTCGACCTGCACGGCCGGCGACTTACCGAGCAGTTCCGGCGCCGCGAACCCGACCGGATTTCCCTCACTTCCGCGCAATGAGAGCGGGATGATGATGCCTGCGGCAATCAAACACAATCCAAGGAAAATCAATATCCAGGAAAGCCGTCCGAGCTTCCGGCGGGCTCGCCTGCTGCCCTGATAAGTCCGCGACATAATAAATGCAACGGTATCCGCGTCACCGCGGGCTCGTAGCGGAACCGCCGTCCGGCCAGCTGGCGGCTACGGAACTGTTACCTCACCCCGCCGTTCGGCCATCATCAGCAGCGCATAGGCGGCGAGCGTGCTGTCGTCGACGATCCGTCCGTCACCGACCATCTGCTCGAAGTCGGCCCGGCTAACCCACGCGTGCCGCAGCCCGAGCTCTTCCGGCTCCAGGTCCGGCTCGCCCTGGGCCAGCTCGGTCGCCAGCCAGTGCTGGCCGTACTGGCTGGACGAGCCGTGGCTGGCCGACAGCGTGCCCAGGCGGACCAGCGGCCCGGCCCGCAGCCCGGTCTCCTGCGCCAGCTCGGTCCGCGCCAGCTCCTCCGGCGTGCCCTGCTGGCCGGCCGGGAAGCTGCCCTGCGGGAACGACCAGGACCGGCGGGCAATCGGGTAGCGGTACTCCTCGACCAGGTAGAACCCGCCGTTCTCGGCCGGGATGATCACGGCGAAGTCGTCGCGCTCGAAAACCGCGTAGGTACCGCGCGACCCGTCGGCGCGCTCGATCTCGTCCCGGCGCAGCCGCGTCCAGTTGTCGCTGTAGATGACGCTGCTGGCCAGGGTGCGGATCTCAGGCTGGTCCGGGTCGCTGCTCACCCCGACATTGTGCCCGGGTCCAGCGACGCTCAGCCAAAGAACATGGATAGTCCCGCACACCCCAGTGTGCGGGACTATCCACGTTGTGAGCTGTGACCGCGGACAGCGCAGCCGGCCCGGCGGCAGGCACGGGGACGGCCCGTCCATCCGTTGCGCTGGAGCGTGACGGCGACCATGGCCGCCGTCTGGCAGACGTTCTCAGTCACCGCCACCGGGCCGAACCGGAAGGTCTTCACGTCATCGAGGGCCAAGTTGGCATTGTCCCGGTCCTTGTCCGCCTGCACTTGCTCATACCGGTGATAGGCGGGCCCGTCGATCTCTACCGCCACCCGGTACTCGGCATACCAGCTGTCCCGGTAGTGCGTTCTGCCGTTAAGCACGCGACCTGCCTGGAGGCGGGACCTGGGCAGCCCGTGCGCGCGTTCAACGTCCGCGACGTACCGCCGCTCAAGCGAGGAGTGGGAGCCGGCCGCCGCGTCAGCGAGCGCGTCGGCGAGCCAGGAGCGCCAGCGCGCCCGGGGCCGGGCGGCCAGTGCGGCCCGCAGCCGGCCAGGGGTGACGAGCTGACGGGAGACGGCGCGCGAGATCCACGAGTAGGCCAGGTCGAAGGTCGGCGCGCCGGTAGCGAGGTCCAGCACGGTGTCCTCGATGCTGGTCCGTGGCAGCCTGAACGGCCCGGCGAGCTCGTCGTTACTCCGGTCGCGCCGGTGGACCACGACCCCCCGCACCGTCCCGAGCTGGGCCGGGCGGCGACGGGCCGGAACCGTGAGGTGGATGCCACCGCCAGCGGGGCGGTCGATAATGCCGTGGACCTCGGCCGCCGTCTGATGGCTGAGCACCGCGCCCTGGCCCGCCCACAACACCGCTGCCCACAGCCGAGCGTCTCGCGGCAATGGCCCGCTGAACGTCGCCAAGGTGCGCGGGTAGACGCGCTGCCACCAGCCCGACTTGAGCCGGTGCCCGATCTGGCGATCGGACCAGCCGAGCCGCCGCGCCTGGTCACGGCTGACAATTCCGTGCTGGACGCTGAGCAGCATGCGCCACTCGCCTTCGGCGGCCGCCAAGTTTGACGGAAGAGAACCACTCATACACATAAGGTGACCGAAACCGGGGATGGCCGCCAGACGAAGGCGAACGTGGATTTTCCTGCACACCGGGGTGTGCAGGAAAATCCACGTTCCTGCCGACCTCCCGGGTTGTCGGTGGGCCGGCTTACCGTCGGTGTGTGTTCTGCCGAACCTGCCATGGTCCCGCCGGGCCCGGTTTCGCCCGCTGTTACCAGTGCGAGCTGGCGGTGAGCGAGGTCGGCGGGCTGCTCGCGGACGCCGTCGCGGCGGTCGGCTACGCCGTACCGGGCGGTCAGCTGGCCGGCGACCTGCGCCGGTACAAGGCGGAGGGGGTGCCCGCGGCGGCGTCCCGGGCGGCCGCCGCCCGGCTGCGGGCGGCGCTGCAAGGGTTCCTGGCCGAGCACGGGCCGGGGCTGTGGCGGGCGGCGGGCATGCCGGGCGGCCCGGCCGCCGCGGCGGTGGTGCCGAGCGGTCAGGGACGCCCCGGGCGGCACCCGCTGGCTAGCCTGGTCCTCGCGAGCGCCGGCCTGCCGCTGGTCGGGGTGGCGGTGCGCCCGGCCCAGGTGCACGCGCGCGGCGTGAACCCGGCCTGGGCGCGGGTCGATGCCCCGGTGGCCGGCGCCGACCTGCTGGTGGTGGACGACACCTGGGTCTCCGGCGGCAGCGCGCAGTCGGTGGCGGCGGCGCTGAAGCGGTCCGGCGCCCGCCGGGTCGCGATCGTGGTCCTCGGGCGGCAGGTGAACCCGGCCGATCCCCGGTCGGCGAAATTTCTGGCCGGGCTGTCCCCCTCGGGCGTGCCTCCTCGTCATGAGGGCGAGACAATAACCACAGCGAGCTAGGGAGGCTGCCGTGCAGTACGCCTTGCTGATCTACACCAAGCCGGGGACGGTCGAAGCGCTCAGCCCGCAGCAGCGGGAGGCGCTGAGCGCCGAGTACTACGCGCTGCGGGACGAGCCGGGAGTGCTGGGCGGGGCCGGCCTCCAGCCGGTCACCGCCGCCACCACCGTCCGCCTGGCGGACGGCAAGCCGCTGGTCACCGACGGGCCGTTCGCGGACACCAAGGAGGTGTTCGGCGGCTACTACCTGATCGAGGCGGAAGACCTGGATCAGGCGACCGAGCTGGCCGCCCGGATCCCGGCGCTGCGGCTCGGCGGCGCCATCGAGATCCGGCCGGTCCTGGGCAAGGCCTCCTGACTCCGCTCGAGCAGGCCTTCCGCGACGACTGGGGCCGGGTGCTGGCCGCCGTCGTCGGCTACCTGGGCGACTTCGAGCTGGCGGAGGAGTCGGTCGCGGAGGCATTCGCGGTCGCGGCCCGGCGCTGGCCGGGCGAGGGAACGCCCGCCAGCCCGGCCGCGTGGCTGGTGACGACGGCGCGGAACCGGGCGATCGACCGGCTGCGCCGCGACCGCGTGCTCGCCGCCAAGCTGCGGCTGCTGGAGGCGGTGACCCCCGGGTCGGCGCTGCCCGCGGAGGCTGAGATGGACGAGGCAACGATCCCCGATGAGCGGCTTGAGCTCATCTTCACCTGCTGCCACCCCGCGCTGGCGGCGGAGGCGCAGGTCGCGCTGACGCTGCGGGCGGTCGCGGGGCTGGCGACGCAGGACATCGCGCACGCGTTCCTGGTGCCCGCCGAGACGATGAAGCGGCGGCTGAGCCGGGCCAAGACGAAGATCAGGGACGCGGGCATCCCGTTCAGCGTCCCGCCCGCCGACCGGCTCCCCGACCGGCTGGCCGCGGTGCTGGCCGTCATCTACCTGATCTTCAACCAGGGTTACAGCGCGCCCGGGCAGGCCGGGCAGCTCGGCGCGGAGGCGATCAGGCTCGGCCGGGTGCTCGCCGCGCTGCTGCCCGGCTACTGCGAGCCGCGCGGGCTGCTCGCGCTGATGCTGCTGCACGACGCGCGGCGCCAGGCCCGGCTGGGCGGGCCGGACGGGCAGGACCTGGTGCTGCTGGCCGACCAGGACCGGGGTCGCTGGGACTGGCGGCAGATCGAGGAGGCACGGGCACTCCTCGAGCAGGTCAGGGACTGCCGCGGCCCCTACATGATCCAGGCGGCGATCGCGTCGCTGCAGGCGGCCGACCCGATCGACTGGCGGCAGGTTGCCGCGCTGTACGCGGAGCTGGCGGACCTGACCGGGTCGCCGGTGGTCCGGCTGAACGGCGCGGTCGCGCTGGCCGAGGCCGACGGGCCGGGCCCGGCGCTGGCCGTCGTCGACTCGCTGGGGCTCGATCACTACCCGTACTGGCACGCCACGCGGGCGGAGCTGCTGCGCCGCCTCGGCCGGACCGACCAGGCGCGGTCGGCCTACCAGGCGGCGCTCGCGCTCACCGGGTCGGAGCCGGAGCGCCGGTTCCTGCGCGGGCGGATCGCCGCCTGCTGAGCGCTCCGGCGCGCGTCAGCCGGCCGCCAGGTGCCGGGCGGCGGCCCGGCGGACCGCCGCCGTGAGGGCGTCAAGCCGCGGCGAGTCCAGGCGCCAGCGCTGCCAGTACAGCGGCACGTCGGTCACGTCGGCCGACAGCCGGATCAGCTCGCCGGTGCCGAGCGGCCCGCGGGCCTGCGGCTCAGGCAGCAGCGCCCAGCCCAGGCCGACGCGGACGGCGGCGCAGAAGTCGGCCGTGGTCGGGATCTGGTGGACAACCGGCGGGCCCGGTAGCGCGCCGTGCCGCCGCAGCAGCTCGTGCTGCAGGTCGTCCTTGCCGTTGAAGACGATGACCGGCATCGCCGCCCAGTCCGGCGCCGAGCCGCGCTGCCAGCGGGCGGCGAACGCGGGGGTGGCGGCGGGCACGTAGCGCAGCGCGCCGAGCGGTTGCACGGTGCAGCCCTGGACCGCGGCCGGGTCGCTGGTGACCGCCGCCAGCACGTCTCCCTTGCGCAGCAGCTCCTGGGAGTAGCCCTGGTCCTCCACGTGCAGCCGGACCGCGGTCCCGTCCCAGGCCGCCACCTCGCCGAGCACGTCGTGGAACCACACCGCGAGCGAGTCGGCGTTGACCGCGACCGGCAGCTCCACCGGGACCGCCGCGGTCAGCGCCGCGCTCGCCTCGGCGTAAAGCAGCCGGGTCTGGCGGCCGAGCCGGACCAGCCATTCGCCGTGCGGGGTGGGGCGGCACGGCGCGCCCCGGCTGATCAGCACCTGGCCCGCGGCCGCCTCCAGGGCGCGGATGCGCTGGCTGACCGCGCTCGGCGTGACGTGCAGTTCCCGCGCGGCCGCCTCGAAGGAGCCGTGCTCGGCGATGGCGACCAGCGCGTCGAGCTGGCCCGGGTTGAGGTCCACCAGCCAAGTGAAGCACAGCTAATGCATCTTAAGAAACTATCCTTTGCCTTCACTCGGAAGCGCGCCTAGTGTCAGGTCCGTGTTCAACGCTTCCCTTGACGGCCTGCTCACCGGCCTCTCGCTGATCATCGCCATCGGCGCTCAGAACGCCTACGTGCTGCGGCAGGGGCTGCGCCGGGCCTACGTGGGCCGGGTGGTGGCGATCTGCGCGCTGTCCGACTTCGCGCTCATCCTGGCCGGGGCCGGCGGCATCGGGGTCATCGTCCAGCACGCCGGCTGGGCGCTGCAGGCGGTGCGCTGGTTCGGCGTCGCCTTCCTCGCCTGGTACGGGTTGTCGTCCGCCTGGCGGGCACGCCGCCCCACCGCGCTGGCGGCGGCGGGCGGCGAACCGGGCACGGCGGGCAGCGCCCCGGTGGTTCGCCGGATCCTGGCCCTGACCTGGCTCAACCCGCATGTCTACCTGGACACGGTGGCACTGCTCGGATCGGTCGCCAACGCGCACGGCGGGGGCGGCCGGTGGTGGTTCGCGGCCGGCGCGTGCCTGGGCAGCCTGCTCTGGTTCACCAGCCTCGGCTTCGGCGCCCGGCTCGCGGCCGGGCTGCTGGCGACGCCGCGCGCCTGGCAGGTACTCGACCTGCTGATCGCGGCGACCATGCTGGGCATCGCGGTGAAGCTGGCCGTCGGCTAGCTGGCCGGCACCCCGAGACCGGGCAGCACCTGCGCCCCGGGCAGCCCGGCCAGCAGGCGGCCGGGCAGCCAGAGCTTGGCGCCCCTGATGCCGGCGCCGATTACCACCTCGGCCGACTTGGTGACCGGCTCGTCCACCAGCACCGGCCATGACTCCGGCAGCCCGACCGGGGTGATCCCGCCGTACTCCATGCCGGTCGCGGCGGTGACCGCGTCGACCGGGGCAAAGGACGCCTTGCGGGCCCCGAGGTGCTGCCGTACCAGGCCGTTAACGCTGGCCCGGCTGGTCGCGGCCACCATGCAGGCGGCGTAGCTGACCGCGCCGCCGCGCCGGGCCGCGACCACCACGCAGTTGACGCTGTCCTCGGGCGCGACCCCGTAGGCGGCGCAGAACTGGGCGGTGTCCGACAGCGCCGGGTCGATGGCGGCCACCCGCACCTGGTCCGCCCAGGGCAGCGTGCGCAGCGCCGCCGCGGTCCCGGGGGCGAGCAGGTCGGGCCGCTCCAGCGCGGCCGCGTAGGTCAGCGGGAGGCTCATTCCCCCATCCAACCAGGCTCCCCGGTCCGCGGCGGAAGCCTGCTGGCCGGACCCCGTAATACTTGATGCCATGAGTCGAACCGCGGCAACCCGCATGCCGGAGATGATGTCAGCCGACCGGGCCGACCTTGACGCGCTGCTTGACCGGACCGTGCTCGGGCACTTCGCCTTCGCCGATGAGGACGGCCGCCCGGTGGCGCTGCCCAGCGTAATCGCGCGCTGGGGCGACCGGGTGCTGACGCACGGCTCGACCGGGTCCCGCTGGCTGCGCCGGATCGCGGCGGGCGTCCCGGTCGCGGTCTCGGTCGCAACCGTCGACGGCATCGTGGTGGCCCGCTCGGCCTACGCGTCGTCGCTGCTGTACGCCAGCGCGGTGCTGTTCGGCGCGTTCACGCCGCTGGCGGGCGAGGAGAAGCTGGCCGCGCTCGACGTGCTCACCGACCGGCTGCTGCCCGGGCGCACGGCCGAGGTGCGCAGGCCGACGGCGAAGGAGCTGGCGGCGACGACGATGCTGGCGATGCCGATCGGTGAGTGGTCGGTGCGGCTCTCCGACGGCTGGCCGGAGGACCCGCAAGACGACGTCGCGGGGCCCGCGTGGGCGGGCCTGGTCCGCTTCGGCCCGCCCCCGGCCACCCTGGCCGGCGCTCCGGACCTGCGGCCGGGAATCCCGGTGGCGCCGTCGGCGGGGCAGGCCCGCGGTATCCGCTGAGGCCGGGCGCGGCGGTGCGCGGCCGGCCGTACCCTAAAGCGCATGGCGGTCAAGACGCCCGAGACGCGCACGGCCCTGGTGCGGCGGGCAAGAAAAATCAACCGGGTGCTGGCCGAGACCTACCCCGACGCGCACTGCGAGCTGGACTTCGCGAACCCGTTCCAGCTACTGGTGGCGACCGTGCTGTCCGCCCAGACGACGGACAAGCGGGTCAACCTGACCACGCCGGCGCTGTTCGCCAAGTACCCGGCACCGGAGGACCTGGCCGCCGCCGACCCGGAGGACGTCGCGCAGATCCTGCGGCCGACCGGGTTCTTCAACGCCAAGACCAAGTCGGTGATGGGGCTGTCGGCCGCCCTGGTCGAGCGATTCGGCGGCGGGGTGCCGCGCACCCTGGAGGAAATGGTCACGCTGCCCGGGGTGGGCCGCAAGACCGCCAACGTGGTGCTCGGCAACGCGTACGGGATCCCCGGCATCACCGTCGACACGCACTTCGGGCGGCTGTCCCGGCGGTTCGGCTGGACCGCCAGCGACGACCCGGTCAAGGTCGAGGCCGAGGTCGGTGACCTGGTGCCGAGGACGGAGTGGGTGCTGCTCTCGCACCGGCTGATCTGGCACGGGCGCCGGATCTGCCACTCGCGCAAGCCCGCCTGCGGTGCCTGCCCGGTGGCGGACTGGTGCCCCTCGTTCGGCCTCGGCCCGACCGACGCCGCCACCGCCGCCAAGCTGGTGAAGGCGGGACCGTTCTCGTGACCGGCGACGGCCAGGGAGCCGACGGCAGCGAGGGGGACGGGGCTCCGGCGTGGCTGCGGCGGCTGGCCGCGGCCGCTCCCGCGATGGAGGTGCCGGGGATCGCCCGCCCGCCCGCCTCCGGCGGCCGGCGCTCGGCCGTGCTCATCCTCTTCGGCGACGGCCCCGGCGGCCCTGACCTGCTGTACATCCAGAAGAACGAGGGGCTGCGGTGGCACGCCGGGCAGCCCGCCTTCCCGGGCGGCAAGATCGAGGACAGCGACGACGGCCCGGTCGCGGCGGCGCTGCGCGAGGCGGCCGAGGAGACCGGGCTCGAGCCGGCCGGGGTCGACGTGCTGGCAAGCCTGCCCGAGCTGTTCGTGCCCGCCAGCCACAACCGGGTGGTGCCGGTCCTCGCCTGGTGGCGGCGGCCGTCGGCGGTCCGGCCGGCTGACGTGGGCGAGGTCGCGGCGGTGGAACGGATCAGCGTGGCCGACCTGGCCGATCCGGCCAACCGGCTGATGCTCCGGTTCCCGAGCGGCCGCAGTGGTCCCGCCTTCCACATCAACTCGATGCTGATCTGGGGATTCACCGGGATGCTGACCGACCGGCTGCTGGCGCTGGGCGGCTGGGAGCGCCCGTGGGACGTCGCCACCCTCCGCGAGGACCCGCGGGGGGCGGCGTAGCGGTGGCCGCCCGCTCGCGCGTCGCGCATCGGTAAGGTGCACAGCTTTCCGATGGCGCCCGGTTATTAGCCGACAGCGGATACCTTGGACATCGTGCGCGGTGATCTGCTTGATCTCGCCCTCGTCGCCATCGCCGTCGTTTTCGCGGTGTCCGGCTACCGGCAGGGCTTTATCGTTGGCTCGCTGAGCTTCATCGGCTTCGTCGGCGGCGCGGTACTGGGGGCTGAGTTCGGCCCGTCCATCTCGCGTGCCGTGGTGGGCGGCCAGACTCAGCAGGACGTCGTGGCGGTCATCATCCTGGTCACCTTCGCGATCGTCGGCCAGTTCATCGCCTCGTCGGTCGGCGCCTACGTGCGGCAGGGGGTCACCAGCCAGTCGTCGCGGACGGTCGACTGCGTCGGCGGGTCGGCCGTCAGCGTGCTGTCGATGCTGCTGATCGCCTGGGCGATCGGCTCGGTGCTCACCGCGTCGTCGTTCCCGGTGATCGTCAAGCAGGTCGATGACTCGGCCGTGCTGACCACGATGGACCGGATCATGCCGTCGCAGGCGAAGACGATGTTCTCCGAGTTCCGGCGGCTGCTCGCCAGCGGCCCGTTCCCGCAGGTGTTCAGCGGCATCGGCGCCGCCCACCTGTTCGCGGTGAGCCCGCCCGACCCGGCCGTGCTCAGCCAGCCCGGCTACCTGGCCGCCCGCAGCCGGGTGCTCAAGGTGGACGGCACCGCGCCCTCCTGTGACCGCAGCATCGAGGGGTCTGGCTTCGTCTACGCGCCCGATCATGTGCTCACCAACGCGCACGTGGTGGCGGGCGTGACCCAGGGGCCGACGGTGACCACGCCGGACGGCCAGACCCTGCAGGCCAAGGTGGTCCTCTACGACCCCCAGGTGGACATCGCGGTGCTCTACGTGCCCGGCCTCAACCTCACCCCGCTCAAGTTCGACGACAACGCGCAGGCAGGGGCGAACGCGGTGGTGGCGGGGTACCCGCTGGACCACTCGTTCACCGCGGTGGCCGCGCGCATCGGCGGGACGCAGAACGCGGTCGGCCCCGACATCTACCAGACCGGCCAGGTCAACCGGCAGATCTTCGAGATCAGGGCGCAGGTGGAGCCGGGCAACTCGGGCGGGCCGCTGCTCAGCCCGTCCGGCTCGGTCTACGGCGTGGTGTTCGCGGCCGCGGTCGACACCGCGGACACCGGCTTCGCGCTGACCGCGGCCGAGGTGGCGGCCGACGCCAGCGCCGGCTCCGGGCAGACGTTCCCGACTTCGACCATGGGCTGCGACTGAGCCCGCGGGCGGGCTAGCCGGCGCCGCGGCTGAGCCGCAGCCGCAGGTCGTCCGCGGGGACGGCGGCCAGGCCGTCCCGCTCGATCCGCAGCGCGATGGCCGTGGCCTGGCCGGCCACGTAGCCCGGGTCGACCGCACCCCCGGCCCCGACCGCCGCCCCAGGGCCCGCGAACGGTGCCAGGTGACCCGCGCCGCGGCGCAGCAGGGTGACCGCGCCGCGGGCGTTGCCGCGCCGGGCGTGGGTGAGCCCCACCGCGACCTGGGCGAGCCCGCGCCACAGTTCCCGGTCGGGGGCGGGGAGCGCCTTCCAGGCCGCCTCGAAGACCTCGTGGGCGTGAAACGGGCGCCCCTCGGCCAGCAGCCGCCCGCCTAGCTCCGCCGCCTCGGCCGGGGTGGGCACCAGGTCGTCGGGTACCCGCGGCACGTCGGCCGCGGCCGCGGCGGGCAGCGGCCGTCCGAGCTCGTCCCGGGGCCGGGCGTTCCTGGCCCGCCCGGCCGGGTCGCGGTCCCGGCCAGCCGGGCTGGTCACCGGCGGGGCCCGGACCGGGTCATCGCTCGGGCTCCGGGTCGGCCAGCCAGCCGAGCAGCTCGGCGTCGAACGCGGCGGGCCGTTCCTCGTGCGGGAAGTGGCCGGCCCCCTCGATGACCTTCCAGCGGTAGGGCCCCTCGACGTACTGCCCGGCCCCGCGGGCCGCCTGCGGCGGCAGGCAGGGGTCGGCCGCGCCGTGCAGGTGCAGCACCGGCGCGGTGACCGGGGAGCGCATCTGCCGGGCGTAGCGCAGGCCGTCGGGGCGGAAGGTGGAGCGGACGAACCAGCGGTGGTACTCAAGTGAGGTGTGCGCCACCGGCGGTATGCGCATCGCGCGCTGGTAGACCCGGGCGGTTTCCTGGTCAGGCCAGCCCGGCGCGGACCAGGAGGACAGGATCTCGCCCACCAGCGCGCCGCCGTTCCTGAGCAGCTGCCGCTCGGGGAGCATGGGGACCTGGAAGGCGAGCGGGTAGCCGCCGTGCCCGGCGGCCGCGCGGTCCGAGTGGGCCAGCGCCCGGGAGATGCGCAGCGGGCTGGCCAGCATGCGGGCCCGCATCCGCAGCGGGTGGGCGGCCGAGACCACGGCCATCCGGTGCACCGACTTCGGGAAGTAGGCGGCCAGCGTCCAGGCGGTGAGCCCGCCCCAGTCGTGGCCGACGACGGTCGCGTTGGCCTCGCCGAGCGCCCGGATCAGCCCGGCCGCGTCGGCCGCGGCGGTGATCAGGTCGTAGCCCCGCGGCGGCTTGTCGCTTCCGCCGTAGCCGCGCAGGTCAGTCGCGACCGCCCGGTACCCGGCGGCGGCCAGCGTGACGAGCTGGTGCCGCCAGGTCCACCAGAACTCGGGGAACCCGTGCAGCAGCAGTACCAGCGGCCCGTCGCCCATGCTGGCGATGTGAAAGCGGGCGCCGTTAGCGGTCACCGAACGGTGCGTCCACGGCCCCGCTAGCTGAATGACCGGCTCTGCCGCCATGCTGCCTGCCCCGCGGTCAGGACCGCGCGGTCGGGATCTCCGCCGCCGCGCGCGTCCCGGCGCCGACGGCCGGCTTCCCGGCGGCCGGGACGGAGCCGTTCGAGCTGGGCGCGCTCCGGCGCAGCAGGCCGAAGTCGTCCATCACGGTCTTCCTGGTCATCTTCATGCCGGTCACCCGGCGCACGATGAGGTAGGCGATCAGCCCGGCCAGCGCGATGAGCAGCAGGCAGGTGCCTGCCACGATGAGGAACGCGGCCCAGGTCCAGATCCCGAGGGCCACCAGCCCGTAGGCGAAGGCGAAGCAGAGCAGCACCACCAGCAGGCAGCCGACGAACAGGCCGACCACGGCCAGCCCGGCGGCGATGCCGATGCGCCGCACGTCCATCTTCAGCTCGCTCTTGGCCAGGCTGATCTCGTGCCGCAGCAGCGACGATACGTCCTTGAGGGCGGAGGCGACGAGCTCACCGAGCGACGGCTGCCCGTCAGTGCTATCCGGTCTGCCGCTGCGGACCATCGCGTTCCTCCCCGTGTCAGCGCTGCGGGCTGCGCGCGCCGCCCGCGTGTTCCAAGGCTAGCGCCCGTCATCCGGCGCGACGCGGACATCCCGCCCGCGTCGGCTCGGGGCGGCATGCGAACGGCGCCCCGACAGGGGGCGCCGCCGCTGTGTGCTCCGGCAACCTGGCTACCATGCGCGCATCTCGTCATTTGCCGGCCAGCCCGCTGTGGCCTGGCCTGACACGCCTCTCGCGGCTGGTCGCGCGTGGGTACCTCGTTGTCGAGCCCGGACGTTCATCCGGTCCGTGGTCCCGTTCTACGACGATTCCCCGCCCCCGCCAACCCTTCAGACGTGATCAATTCGTGATCTTGATCGTTGCCCCCGCACACATTCCACATCGCGCTATAACCGGCCGAAGGCAGGCGGTTGCGCCAGCGAGCAGGTCAGTGGCGGCCCAGGTCCGCAGCCACTCTGGTCTGCGGCGGGTGCCGACGAAGCCACCCCGCCAGCCGTGCAGGCTCAGCCACCCCCAGCTTTGCCGGCGAAGCCGGCCCCGCCGCTATGCCGGCGAAGCCGGCCCGGGGGGTGCGGGGGGTCGTCCCCCCGCTGTAAACAGCGACCGGGGAAGGCGCCGTCAGGCGCCGAACATGGCTAGTTAGGTGATCCCCCTCGCCGGGGGGGAGGGCGAGGGGGATCACACGGCTCCGGCCCTGGGGGGGTAGGCCGGGTCCGTCATACAGAGAGCTTATCCGCAAACTCGGCTAGGCACAGCCGCAGATGGGCTCTGAACAACCGGTGTAATGGAATTACAACATATTTCGGTTCGCCGTGAACAGAGATTCAGCCGGATAGATTGCGTGGGCTATTGGCACCGGGAGTTACCGGCGGGCACGGGACAGGAGTAGGTCGAGAAGGGCGACGGCGCCAGGTTTGTTGAGCGGTGAGTTACCGTTGCCGCATTTGGGGGACTGGACACAGGAGGGGCAGCCGGACTCGCAGGGGCAGCTGTGAATTGCGTTCCGCGTCGCGGTCAGCCAGTCGGCGGCGACCGCGAAGCCGCGCTCGGCGAAGCCCGCGCCGCCCGCGTTCCCGTCGTAGACGAAGACGGTGAGCTGGCCGGTGGCCGGGTGCAGCTCGGTCGAGAGGCCGCCCACGTCCCAGCGGTCGCACATGGCGAACAGCGGCAGCAGCCCGATCGCGGCGTGCTCGGCCGCGTGCGCCGCCCCGCCGAGGTCGTGGCCGACGGCCGGCTCCACGCACTCGTTGGGGATGGTCCAGGCGACGGCCACGGTGGACAGCGTCCGCTGCGGCAGGTCGAGCGGCACGGCCGGCTCTCTCAGTTTTTTCCCCGAACGGGTGCGGGCGTACTCGGTCACCTGACGGGTCACCCGGACGTCGGCCAGCAGCAGGTCGGCGTCGCCCCACGGCAGGCGGCGGCGCTCGCCGGTGACGTCGATGTCGGTCACGTCACGGGCCTGGGTGCCGTAGCCGGGGTCGCCCGGCTCCACCAGCGCCACCGCGTCGGCCAGGTCCAGCCGGCTGACCAGGTAGCTCTCGCCCTGGTGGAGGTACACCGCGCCGTCGTGCACGTAGCGGTGGGCGGACGGCTCGTCCATGGTGCCGACCAGCCGCCCGGTGGCCTCCTCGACCACCCGCACCGGCCGGCCGTGGCCGCCGCGGATGGAGATCCGGCCGGCCGGGCGGCGGTGCCGGGCGCTGTACCAGCCGGACGGCCGCCTGCGCAGCTCGCCCGCGGCGGTCAGCTCGCCGACCGCCTTGGCCGACCCGGGGCCGAACAGGTCGAGGTCGGTCTCGGTCAGCGGCAGCTCGGCCGCCGCGGCGGCCAGGTGCGGGCCGAGCACGTAGGGGTTGCCGGGGTCGAGCACGGCGGGCTCGACCGGGTGGTGCAGCAGCGTGTCCGGGTGGTGCACCAGGTAGCTGTCGAGCGGGTCGTCCCGGGCGATGAACACCGCCGTCGCGTGCCGCCCGGCCCGGCCCGCGCGGCCGGCCTGCTGCCACAGCGAGGCCCAGGTCCCCGGCCAGCCGGCGATCAGCACCGCGTCCAGGCCGGTGATGTTGATGCCAAGCTCGAGCGCGGTGGTCGCGGCCATGCCGGTGATCCGCCCGTCCCGCAGCCCGGCCTCCAGGCCGCGGCGGTCGTCGGGCAGGTAACCCGACCGGTAGGCGGCCACGCCGCCCGAGTGCTCCTCGTCCAGTGCGTCCCTGGCGGCCATCGCCACCGTCTCCGCGCCGCGCCGCGAGCGGATGAAGGCGAGGGCCGGCACCTCCGCCTTGACCAGGGCGGCCAGCAGGTCGGCCGCCTCCGAGGTGGCGGGCCTGCGGGCGCGCACCTCGGCGTAGGTGTGCAGCAGCGGCGGCTCCCAGAGGGCGAAGGTGACCGGGGGGCGGGGAGAGCCGTCCTCGGTGACCGCTACCGCGTCGAGCCCGGTGAGCTTGCGCGCGCACTCGGCCGGGTCGGCGATCGTGGCCGAGGCGAGAATGAACACCGGCCTGCCCTGGTCCTGGCCAGGAGCCGCGTAATGACTGGTGACCCGGCGCAGGCGGCGCAGCACCTGGGCGACGTGCGAGCCGAACACGCCGCGGTAGCCGTGGCACTCGTCGATGATCACCACCCGCAGGCGGCGGAAGAAGCCGCGCCACCGCGAGTGGTTCGGCAGCATGCCGCTGTGCACCATGTCCGGGTTGGTCAGCAGGTAGTTGGCGTGGGCCTGCGCCCAGGCGCGCTCGGCGGTCGTCGAGTCGCCGTCGTAGCAGGTGGCGCGGACGCCGGGCAGGCCCAGGGCGCGGACCGACTGGAGCTGGTCGGCGGCCAGCGCCTTGGTGGGGGCGAGGTACAGCACGGTGCCGCCGCCGAGCACCGCCGACAGGGCGGCGGCCAGGTAGCCGGCCGACTTGCCGGAGGCGGCCCTTGTGGCGATAATCACGTGGCAGCCGGCCAGCGCGAGGCCTGCCGCCTGGGCCTGGTGCGCCCACGGGGCGGCAACGCCGCGCGCCGCGAGCGCGGCCGCCACCTCGGGGCGGACAGTTTCCGGCCAGCAGGTGGTTAGACCCGGCTGCCCGGGTAGTGATTCCAGGTGTACAAGCTCCCCGGCCCGCTGCGCGGCCCGCAGGACGTCGAGTGCCGCGCTGTCAAGGGCGGGGGCGTCCGAGGCGGGACTCTCACGGTCTGGCCGGGTTTCTGCTCTCCCCGGGGCGATGATGGGCATAGGTTTTCAGTGTGTCATCCGCTAGGTGGATGGCGGGCAGTATGTTTTGGTATAGACATGACGCCTGAGCGTGGTTGAATGCCGGGCAGGGGTCGCCCCCACGACGCGAGAGACGCCCTCGGGGCGCTGGAGGATTAGTGGATCTGAAGCTGGCGCACAGCAACAAGGACGGCATCGAGATCGTGGACGTCGAAGGTGAGATCGACGTCTACACGGCGCCGCGCCTGCGCGAGCTACTCATCGAGCTCGTCAACAAGAAGAACTACCAGCTGGTAGTGAACATGGAGAAGGTCGAGTTCCTCGACTCCACGGGCCTCGGGGTCCTGGTCGGCGGGCTCAAGCGGGTGCGCGCGCACGACGGGTCACTGGACCTGGTGTGCACTCAGGAGCGCATCCTGAAGATCTTCCGGATCACCGGTCTCACCAAGGTCTTCGGCATCCACGAGTCTGTGGACCAGGCCATCGCCGCCAGGAAGGCGGAGAAGTAAGCCTTCCGCTACGCCATGGCTACCGTCGAAGTCACGTTCACGCCGCTGCCGGTAAACGTGCGCACCGCCCGGCTTGTCGCCACCGCGGTCGCACGGCGTAGCGGCGTTGCCGGGTCCCTGCTCGATGAGGTGCGCCTCGCCGTGGGCGAGGCCTGCTCCCGCGCGGTGGAGGCGCACCTGCGGCACTGCCCGGCTGAACCTATCCGGGTGTCGCTTACCGACGACGGCGAGCAGTTCGAGGTGGTGGTGACCGACGCGGTGCCGGATGCGGGGCACGCGGAGGCCGGCCTTTCCGGCCGGCTTCGGCGGGGACTTCGCGGCGCTCGACGGTGAGGTCCCGGTGCGGTTGCCGGACGGTGTGGGCCTGGCGGTGATCGCCGGGCTCGCGGACGACGTCCGTGTCACCGCGGTCGGCCCGGGCACCAGCGTCACCATGAGCTGGAAACGCCGGGCGGAGTAAAACCGTCATCGCACCCGGACCGGGTGCGCAGCAGCATCAGCCGGCCCGCCGCCCCTGCCAGGGGGCGGCGGGCCGGTTTTTTGCGCTTGACCGGAACTAGCCGGCGACCGCCGCGCTTTATTCCTTTAACTTAAGTCTCCTTAATGTCATCCTGTCACACGGGTTATCTCGCGTTTAACCAGGCCACGCGAGGCGTCGGGGGCAACGTGTGAACTGCAATCAACTGGGGCAAATCACAATACGGTCGGACGTGAACTTGTCGCAGGTGGGACTTACGGTGCTGGTGCTTCGTGCCTAATATCGGGATTAGATCTTGAAAGTTCAAAAAAACTGGTCTCTTCAAGATCTGGTGTAACCGGCGTAGACTCCGGCCACGCTGTGCCTTTTAGGCGCTCGCCTAGCGGCACAGCCGGGAAATGACCTTTGTAAGGCCGAACGACTGCTTAGCGGCGCAAGCCAGATGTCGAAGGAGATTGAATGTCTAAGCTCAGTTCCGTCCTCGCGGGAGCGGGCCGGTGACCCCGGTCAGCGTCAGCGGCGGCAACCTCACCTGGGTAGTGATCGTCGCGGTCATCGCCCTGGGTGCGCTTGCCGTCGCGGGCTACCTGGTCCGCGAAGTCCTGGCGGCAAGCCAGGGGACCGCGAAGATGCAGGAGATCGCCGCCGCCGTCCAGGCGGGGGCGGCCGCCTACCTGCGGAGGCAGTTCCGGACGCTGGGCGTCTTCGTCTTCCTCATCTTCTGGATCCTGCTGCTGCTGCCGGCTGACGGCACCGGCGTCCGCTGGGGCCGCAGCATCTTCTTCCTCATCGGGGCCGCCGCCTCCGCCCTCACCGGGTTCATCGGCATGTCACTGTGCGTGCGAGGCAATGTCCGGGTAGCGGCCGCGGCCCGCGAGGGCGGCGAGCGCACGGCGATGCGGATCGCGTTCCGCTGCGGCGGCGTCGCGGGCATGTGCACCGTCGGCCTTGGCCTGCTGGGCGCGGCCGTCGTGGTGCTGATCTACCGCGCCAGCGCGCCCGACGTACTGGAGGGCTTCGGCTTCGGCGCCGCCCTGCTGGCGATGTTCATGCGGGTCGGCGGCGGTATCTACACCAAGGCGGCCGACGTCGGCGCTGACCTGGTCGGCAAGGTCGAGCAGGGTATCCCGGAGGACGACCCGCGCAACGCGGCCACCATCGCCGACAACGTGGGCGACAACGTGGGCGACTGCGCCGGCATGGCGGCCGACCTGTTCGAGTCGTACTCGGTGATGCTGGTCGCCTCGCTGATCCTGGGCAAGACCGCGTTCGGCGACAAGGGGCTGATCTTGCCGCTGCTGGTCCCCGCGATCGGCGTGATCACCGCGGTAATCGGGATCTTCGCGGTCCGGCCGCTGGCCCGTGACCGCAACGGGATGAGCGCGATCAACCGCGGCTTCTTCATCTCGGCGGTGATCTCGGTCATCGGGGTCGCCATCCTCTGCTTCACCTTCCTGCCGTCGAAGTTCAGCGCGCTGCGCGGCATCACCAGCCTGGCGATCGCCGGGTACAACGGCAACCCGCAGTGGATCGCGTTCGGCGCGGTGGTCATCGGCATCGTCCTCGCCTCCGCGATCCAGCTGCTGACCGGGTACTTCACCGAGACCACGCGGCGGCCGGTGCGGGACATCGGGCAGAGCTCGGAGACCGGCGCGGCCACCGTGATCCTGTCCGGTATCTCGTCCGGGATGGAGTCCGCGGTCTACTCGGCGCTGCTGATCGCCGGGGCCGTGTTCGGCTCCTACCTGCTGGCCACCGGCAACGCCACCATCGCGCTGTTCGCGGTGGCAATGGCCGGCGGCGGCCTGCTGACCACGGTCGGCGTCATCGTGTCGATGGACTCCTTCGGCCCGGTGACCGACAACGCCCAGGGCATCGCGGAGATGTCCGGCGAGGTGGAGGGCGACGCCGCCCAGGCGCTGACCAACCTGGACGCGATCGGCAACACCACCAAGGCGATCACCAAGGGCATCGCGATCGCGACCGCCGTGCTGGCCGCGACCGCGCTGTTCGGCTCGTTCCGTGACTCGGTCGAATCGGCCCTGCCGGTCCGCGCGGCCGGCTCGTTCGCGCTCAACGTGGCCCAGCCGAACGTCCTCGTCGGCGTGATCATCGGCGCGTCGGTGGTCTTCCTGTTCTCCAGCCTGCTGATCATGGCGGTCGGCCGGGCCGCCCAGCGGGTGGTGCTCGAGGTGCGGATGCAGTTCCGCACCCACCCCGGGATCATGACCTACGAGGAGAAGCCCGACTACTCGCGGGTGGTCGACATCGTCACCGCCGACTCGCTGCGCGAGCTGGTCACCCCGGGCCTGCTGGCGGTGCTGACGCCGATCGCGGTCGGCTTCACCTTCGGCTACGCGCCGCTCGGCTCGTTCCTGGTCGGCGCGATCGCGGCGGGCGTGCTGATGGCGGTCTTCCTGTCCAACTCCGGCGGCGCCTGGGACAACGCCAAGAAGCTGGTCGAGGACGGCCACCACGGCGGCAAGGGCTCCGAGGCGCACGCGGCGACCGTCATCGGCGACACCGTGGGCGACCCGTTCAAGGACACCGCCGGGCCGGCCATCAACCCCCTGATCAAGGTGATGAACCTGGTGTCGCTGCTGATCGCCACCTCGGTGGTGAAGTACAGCGGCAACACCGGCCTGCGGGTCGGGGTCGCGGTCGGCGCGGTGGTCATCATCGTCGCGGCGATCGTCTGGTCCAAGCGCCGGGCGTCCGGGATGGGCGAGGACGCACCGGAGAGCACCGAGATCAGCGGGGCAACCTCACCCGCGGCCAGCGTCGGGTCGCCCGCGGGGCCGGACGCGGTGACGCCGGGCGGCGGCGCCCCCGCCACCGTGCTGCTGCCCGCCCAGGGCGCGGCGCCCGAGCCACCGCCAGCGCCGGCGGCGCCCCCGGTCCCGCCGGCCAGGCCCGCCAGCGAGGGCTCTGCTAACGGCGCTGAAGGCTCTGCTAACGGCGCTGAAGGCTCTGCCAACGGGCAGCTGGCAAGCGGATCTGCGCCGGCTGAGCCGGCTGAGCCGGGCCCGGGGCAGCCACCCGAGTAGGCAAGCCCGCCGTACACGCCGCGGCCGCCCGCGCCCAGGACCGCCTGGGCGCGGGCGGCCGCGCCGTTTGCCGGGGAGGGGTAACCCGCACCCGTTCGGACGAATCCGGCTGTTGCTACTGCTGCGGCTGGTCGTCGTCGACCGCGTCCACCGCGTCGCGCGGGATGCCGAGCAGGTACAAGATGGTGTCCAGGTAGGGCACGTTGACGGCGGTGTCGGCCGCGTCGCGGACCACCGGCTTGGCGTTGAACGCCACCCCGAGCCCGGCCGCGCCGATCATCCCGAGGTCGTTCGCGCCGTCGCCGACCGCGACCGTCTGCGCCAGCGGCACGCCCGCCGCCTGCGCGAACCGGCGCAGCGCGGCGGTCTTGCCGTCACGGTCGATCACCGGGTCGAGTACCCGCCCGGTGAGCCGGCCGTCGGCCAGCTCCAGCGTGTTCGCCGCCACGTAGTCGATGCCGAGCTGCTCGCGCCAGCGGCTCGATCACCGCGGTGAACCCGCCGCTGACGATGCCGGTCTTGTAACCGAGCCGTTGCAGCGTCCGCACCAGCGTCCGTGCCCCCGGGGTGAGCCGCAGGCTGGCCCGCACCTGGTCAAGGACCGCGGCGTCAAGCCCGGCCAGCAGCGCGACCCGCTCCCGGAGCGAGGCCGCGAAGTCTAGCTCGCCGCGCATGGCCGACTCGGTGACCTTGGCCACCTCGTGGGCGCAGCCGGCGTGCTGCGCGAGCAGGTCGATGACCTCGTCCTGGATCAGGGTGGAGTCGACGTCCATCACGATCAGCCGCATCGCCCGCCGGTGCAGGCCGGCCGGCTGCACCGCCACGTCCACCCCGCTGTCCGCCGCGACCACGGCCAGCGCGGTCCGCAGGGCGGCCGGATCGGCGCCCGAGACATCTAGCTCAACGCAGGTCACCGGGTCGCTCGCGAGCCGGTTGATGCGGTCGATGTTGGCGCCGCTGGCCGCGATCCGGCCCGCCACCGCGGCCACGCTCTCCGGCCGCAGCGGGCTGCCGAGCACGGTGACGTGCAGCCTGCCGCTGACCGGGCCGGGACGGGCGCGGGACGGCGACTCGCCGCCGGTGGTGATCTCCGCCTCAAGCCCGAGGTCGCCCGCCAGCCCGGTGACCGCCTGGTAGATCGCGGTCAGGTCGGGCGGCGCGTCGCAGCCGAGCAGCACGCCGAGGACCAGCCGGCCCTTGATCGTCACCTGCTCGATGTCGGCTACGCTCAGCGGGAAGCGCGCGAGTACGCTGAAGAGCCGCGAGGTGACTCCGGGCTTGTCACGTCCGGTCAGTGTGATCAGGAGCGTAGTCCGTGGTTGATTCATCCCGCCCTCACGGTACCGTCTGCCTTGAAGAGTAGTTGAGGAGGGGCAGTGTCGGACGAAGTTCTCAAGCTGCGTGGCGTGTCGGTACGGCGCGAGGCGTCGCTGCTGCTGCGGAACGTTGACTGGACCGCGCACGAGGACGAGCGCTGGATCGTGATCGGGCCGAACGGCGCCGGCAAGACCACCATGCTCCAGGTGGCGTCGACCCAGCTCTACCCGACCGAGGGAACCGTCGACGTGCTCGGCGAGCGGCTCGGCGACGTGGACGTCTTCGAGCTGCGCTCGCGGATCGGCCTGACCAGCTCGGTGCTGGCCGAGAAGGTGCCGGCCGGGGAGAAGGTCATCGACCTCGTGCTCACCGCCTCCTACGGCGTCCTGGGCCGCTGGAAGGAGGAGTACGAGTCCTCCGACGTGACCCGGGCGGTTGAGCTGCTCGACGCGCTCGGCTGCGCGCACCTGATCAGGCGCCGGTTCTCCACCCTGTCCGAGGGCGAGCGCAAGCGGGTGCAGATCGCCCGCGCGATGATGCCCGACCCGGAGATCCTGCTGCTTGACGAGCCCGCGGCGGGCCTCGACCTGGGCGGCCGGGAAGACCTGCTGCGCCGGCTGTCGACCCTCGCCGCCAACCCCCACGCCCCGATGATGGTGCTGGTCACCCACCACGTGGAAGAAGTGCCTGACGGGTTCACGCACGCCATGCTGCTGCGCCGGGGGGCGGTGCTCACCGCGGGACCGATCGATGAGGTCTTCACCGCCAAGAACCTCTCCCGCTGCTTCGGCGTCCCGCTGGCGATCGAGCGGCACGAGAACCGCTGGCGCGCCTGGGCCCGCTAGCGCCCCCGGCCAGCGTGAGCTAACCGTCACCGACCGCTCTTGGTAGATGCCGCCGACGCGGGTTACCGTGGGTTGTATCGGCGCTCCTGGGCGGAGATGAGGGTGATGGGCACTTTAATCGCGGTAATCCTCCTTGTCCTGATTGTCGGCCTCGCCGTGATTGCCGTGGCGCGATCGGTGCAGATCGTGCCGCAGGCCCGGGCGGGCATCGTCGAGCGGTTCGGCCGTTACCACCGCACGCTGCACGCCGGGCTCAACCTGATCGTGCCGTTCATCGACCGGCTGCGCCCGCTCATCGACCTGCGCGAGCAGGTGGTCAGCTTCCCGCCGCAGCCCGTGATCACCATGGACAACCTGGTGGTGGGCATCGACACGGTCATCTACTTCCAGGTCACCGACGCGAAGTCGGCGACCTACGAGATCGCCAACTACGTGGCCGCGGTCGAGCAGCTCACCGTCACCACGCTGCGCAACGTGGTCGGCGGCATGGACCTGGACATGACGCTGACCTCGCGCGACAAGATCAACGGGGAGCTGCGCAAGGAACTCGACGAGGCGACCGGGCGCTGGGGCCTGCGGGTCAGCCGGGTGGAGCTGAAGGCGATCGAGCCGCCCGCGTCCATCCAGGGCTCGATGGAGAAGCAGATGCGGGCTGACCGGGACAAGCGGGCCGCCATCCTGTCGGCCGAGGGCGCCAAGCAGTCGGCCATCCTGACCGCCGAGGGCGAGCGGCAGGCGGCCGTGCTGCGGGCGCGCGGCGAGGCCGAGGCGGCGGTGGTGCGCGCCGACGCGGACGCCACCGCCCAGGCGACCAGGGCCAGGGGCCAGGCCCAGGCGATCGCGACCGTGTTCCAGGCGATCCACGAGGGCAAGCCCGACCAGCGGCTGCTCGCCTACAAGTACCTGGAGATGCTGCCGGAGATCGCCCAGGGCAGTGCGAACAAGCTGTGGATCGTGCCCAGCGAGCTCGGCAAGGCCATGGAGGGGCTCGGCGGCCTGTTCGGCAACGCGAGCGTGGGCCCGGCCCCGCAGGCGGACGACGACCCGCCGCAGGCGCTGCCCGGACCTGACGGGCCGGCCAGCGTCACCCGGCTGCCGTTGTGACCGGCGCTCAGCCCTGGAAGCGGTAGCCCATGCCGGGCTCGGTCAGCAGGTAGCGGGGACGGGAAGGCTCGGGCTCCAGCTTGCGCCGGAGCTGGGCCACGTAGACCCGCAGGTAGTTGGACTCTGAGCCGTAGGCCGGCCCCCACACGTCATGCAGTAGCTGCTTCTGGGTGACCAGCCGGCCGCGGTTGCGCACCAGGATCTCAAGCAGCTGCCACTCGGTGGGGGTCAGCCGGACGTCGGCCCCGTCCCTGGTGACCCGCTTGGCGGCCAGGTCAACGGTGAAGCCGGGGGTGCTGACGACCGGCTCGTCCGGCGCCGGGACGGCCCGGCGCACCGCCGCGCGCAGCCGGGCGAGGAGCTCGTCCATGCCGAACGGCTTGGTCACGTAGTCGTCGGCGCCCGCGTCGAGGGCGGCCACCTTCTGGTACTCGGCCCCCCAGACCGACAGCACGATGATCGGGGTGCTTGACCAGCCGCGCACCCCGTGGATCACCTCGGTGCCGTCCATGTCGGGCAGGCCGAGGTCGAGGATGACCGCGTCCGGGCGCTCCCGGGACACCGCCGCCAGCCCCGAGGCGCCGTCGCTGGCGGTCGACACCTGGTAGTTGCGCGCGGTCAGGTTGATCCGCAGCGCCCGCAGGATCGACGGCTCGTCGTCGATCACCAGGACGCGGGTCACCCGTCGGCCCCCAGCGCGGCCGGCACCCCGCTGGCGAGCGCGGGCAGCCTGACCCGGACGGTGAGGCCGCCGCCGGGGGTGTCGACCGCGGCGATGGTGCCGCCCATCGCCTCGGCGAACCCCTTGGCCACGGCCAGCCCCAGCCCCACCCCGGGCGCCCGCTCGTCGAACCGCGCGAACGGCTCGAAGATCCGCTCCTTGAGCCCGGCGGGCACCCCGCTGCCGTGGTCGACCACGTCCAGCACCACCCAGGCCCCGTCCGCCCGGGCGCGCAGCATGGGCCGCAGCTCCGGCGGCGAGTGCCGCAGCGCGTTGGAGAACAGGTTGGCAAGCACCCGCTCGAGCAGCCCGGGGTCGGCCCGGACCAGCGGCAGGTCATCGGGTACGGCGATCAGCAGGTGACCGGAGTCGTCGAGGCCGCGCAGCGCCACCGGGGCGACCTCGTCCACCGCGGTGGCACGCAGGAACGGCTCGAGCGACCCGGCCTGCAGGCGGCTCATGTCGAGCAGGTTGCCGACCAGCGTGTCGAGCCGGTCCGCGTTCTGCTCGATGTTCGCCAGCAGCTCCGCCTCGTCTTCCTCGGTCCAGTGCACGTCGGTCTGCCGCAGGCTGGACACGCTGGCCTTGATCGACGCCAGCGGCGTGCGCAGGTCGTGGCTGACCGCGCGCAGCAGCGCGGTCCGCATCCGGTCGCCTTCCGCCAGCGCCTCGGCCTGGGCGGCCTGGGTGCGCAGCCGGGCCCGGTCGAGCGCGGCGACCGCCTGCGCGGTGTAGCCGGCCAGCAGCGCGGCGGTCGCGCTGGCGGCCTGCCCGGTTACCTCGAGCGCGAGGTCGGGCCGGACCTCGAAGCGCAGCGGGCCCTGGGTGCTGCGCGGCTCAGGGACGGCTGAGCCGCTCGACGCCACCGTGACCCACCGGGTGCCGACCCGCTCAAGCAGCTCCGCGTGGCCGCCGTGGCTGCCGGTCAGGTGGTCGAGCACGTCGCCGGGGGTGTCCGCGCCGCCGAGTACCGTCTGCGCCAGGCCGAGCAGCGAATCGGTCTCCCGCGCGCTGCGGGCCGCGTCCGCCTCCCGCCGGGCCGCCAGGTGCACCACGCTGCTCACCGCCACCGCGACGGTGACGAACAGCACCAGCGCGAGCAGGTTGCGCGGCTCGGCGATCGTGAACGTGTGCAGCGGCGCGGTGAAGTACCAGTTCAGCAGCAGGCAGGCGGCCACCGCGGCGAACACCGCGGGCCAGAAGCCGCCCACCACCGTGACCGCTACCACGGCGACCAGGTAGATCAGCAGGTCGTCGGAGAAGTTGAGATGATGCTGGAGGGCGTCGAGCAGCGCGGTGAGCGTCGGCAGCCCGGCCACGGCGAGCACCGCGCCGGCCAGCTGCCTGCGCGCGGAGAGCCCGCTCTGCTCGTGTGCGTCCACGCTCTCCAGTGTGACTCCTGCCGCGCGCCAGCGGAACGCCGCGCCGGCCGCCGCCGCGGCCAGTGCCACCGCCGCCAGGCACGCCGCCGCCCGCTCCGGGTCGGCGCCGGTCAGCCGCAGCTCGGCGTAGGGCGGCCGGGAGAACCCGGTGACGGTCAGCCAGCCGATGATGCCGAGCGGTACCGCGGCGACCGGATCGGCCGCCGCGGCGACCACGGCGACCACGACCGCGCAGGCGACCAGCACCCCGGTGGCCCCCAGCCGTCCGCCGAGCGCGGCGGCCACGGTGCCGACCGCGAGCAGGGCGGCGAAGCCGACCGGCAGCGCGTAGGGGGCCGGCAGGCCGCCGCGCCAGGGCGGCCGTCGCGATGCGTCACGGCGCCACACCGGGGGCCGCGTCCCGCGCCGTCCGGCCGATGTCTGCCAGTCCTTGCTTCTAGTCATCCTGGAAGTCATTTCAACCCCTGGCCGCCTGTCCGCGGTCAATCTTGACGGATCCTTAACGACCAGCTCAAAAGGCTTAACGCAGCACTTGCGGTGATCTGGCGGGGGAGCGCCTAGCGTTGAGCGCGCAATCAGAAACCAACCACCGGGGCACGTGCGGCGGCACGGTCATAAGGCCCGCATCCGGGCGACTTCTGACCCTGATGAACACGATGCGTCACGGGCAGGATGGCGTGTCGCTGACTGTGACACAGACGAAGGCAGGAACTAGTGGCGGTATCGCAGGGCGCCGGGCTCGCTGACGGCGGGGTGCCGGACGAGCTGGCGGGCAGCGCGGGAGCGGGCGACCTGCCGGAGACCTTCGGCTACACGCTCAAGCGGAAGCTGCTCGGGCCGCCCCTGGTGAACGAGCAGATGGGCGAGGAGCGGCTGTCCCGCCCGCTCGCCATCGGCGTGCTGTCCTGCGACGGCATTTCCTCGGCCGCCTACGGCACCGAGGAAATGCTGATCGAGCTGGTGCCGATCGTCGGCATGGCGGCGTTCACCCTGATCTTGCCGGTGACGCTGGTCATCTTGGCCGGCGTGGCGCTCGTCGTGCTGTCGTACCGGGAGGTCGTGTCGGTCTACACCCGGGCGGGCGGCTCCTACGTGGTGGCCCGGGAGAACTTCGGCCCGCGGGTGGCCCAGGTCGCCGCGGTGGCGCTGCTCATCGACTACACGGTGACGGTCGCGGTGCAGGTCGCGGCGGGCAGCGCCGCCATCGTGTCGGCCTTCCCGCAGCTAGCGAGGATCCCGGTGATCGGCCCCTGGATCCTGGTCGTCATCTCCGTCGTCGCCGTCCTGATCATGTGCTACGGGAACCTGCGGGGCATCCGCGAGGCCGGGCGGGCGTTCGCGCTGCCGACCTACCTGTTCTCCGGCGCGGTCGGGCTGATGATCATCGTCGGCCTGGTCCGGGAGGCGGTCGGCGGACTGCCGCAGGTCACCGCGCAGGCCGGCGCCTACCACATCGGGCACAGCACCGAGAGCCTCATCAGCATCGGGATGATCTACATGCTGGCGAAGTCCTTCGCCAACGGCGGGTCGTCGCTGACCGGCATCGAGGCGGTCTCGAACGCGGTCAGCGCGCTGCGTCCCCCCGAGGGGCGCAACGCCCGGCAGATCCTCGTCACCCAGGGCTCGATCGTCGCCTTCCTGATCGCCGGAATCTCCTGGCTGAGCCACGTCACGCACGCGATCCCGTACCTCGCGGGCTACCCGACGGTGCTGGCGCAGGAGGCGAACGCCGTCTTCGGCAGCGACGGGCACTTCATGTACTTCGTGGTCCAGGCGGCCACCGCGCTCATCCTGTTCACCGGCGGCAACACGAGCTTCAGCGGTTTCCCGTTCCTGGCCAGCTTCGTCGCCGGCGACTCGTTCCTGCCCCGCTGGCTGACCAAGCGCGGCCACCGGCTGGCGTTGTCCAACGGCATCATCGTGCTCACCGTCATCTCGCTGATCCTGCTGGTCAGCACGCGGGCCGAGGTCAACGGGCTCATACCGTTCTACGCGATCGGCGTGTTCACCGGCTTCTCGATGGCCGGCTTCGGCATGGCGAAGTACCACCGGCGGGTGAAGGAACGTGGCTGGAAGCGCCGCCTGGTGATCAACCGGACCGCCGCCGTCTACACCGCGATCGTGGTCGGCATCTTCGCCGTCGTGAAGTTCACCGAGGGCGCCTGGGTGGTCGTGATCATCTTCCCGGCCCTTGTCTACCTGCTCATCCGGCTCAACCGCGAGTACCGGATGGAGGCCGAGGTGCTGGCGAACATCGGGGACCGGCGGGCGGCGGGCATCCCGGCCAGGCAGCCGAACTACAGCCGCCGGGTAGTGCTGATCTTCGTGGACGACATAGACCTGGCCACGCTCGCGGCCATCAGGTACGCGCGCGGCCTGCGGCCGACCACGCTGCGCGCGGTGCACTTCGTCATCGACGGGGCCCGGGCCCGGCAGTTGCACCAGGACTGGGTGCGCTTCGGCCAGGACATCCCGCTTGAGCTGATCGACACTCCGGACCGGCGGCTCACCCGTGCCTCGCTGGAGCTGGTCAACTCGGTCGCGCAGGCGCCCGGCACGCAGGTGACGGTGGTCCTGCCGCGGCGCGGCTACTCGCTGCTGACCGCCCGGCTGCTGCATGACCGCACCGCCGACAAGATCGCCGAGGTGGTCAGCCGGGTACCGCACGCGGCCGCCACCATCATCCCGTTCGACGTGGAGAGCCGGGTGCACCTGCTGCACGGCCGGCAGGGCGCCGCCCGCCCGGCCGGGAACGGGAACGGCTCCCGGCCCGCGGCGGCCGGACGGGCCCGCGGCCAGGACAAGGCGGTGGCCGCCGGCGCCCGGCCGGCCGGCCGGGCCGTACCGCCCCTGCCGGCCGGCGTGTCGGCGATCGGCGAGCTGAACGGCGCGCGCAAGGCGACCGTGGAGGGCAGGGTACGCGCGGTCGAGATCCACCCGGTCGAGCAGAACTGCGTGTTCGAGGCCGTGGTGACCGACGAGACCGGGGCGCTGACGGCCAAGTTCTACGGCCGGACCAGCATCCTCGGCTTCGAGCCGGGGGCGCGGGTCCGGCTCACCGGCAAGGTGTCCCTGCCCGAAGGCGGTCCGGCCATGATCAACCCGGCCTACGAGCTGCTGCCGAAGGGCGAGTAGGGGTGCTAGCCGGCGCCGCGCTAGTCCGCGCCGCCCGGCGAGACCAGCTCGTAGGCGGGGTTGATCATCACCGGCTGGCCGCCGCGGATCCCCGCCGACCCGGTCAGCCGGACGCGGGCGCCGCAGATCAGGCCGGGGATGTGCGACCGGCCGTAGAACATCGCGGTGAGGTTCCCGGTCGAGTCGTTGATCTCCACCGCGAGCACCGAGTTGCGCTCCACCGGCCGGATCTCCACCACCCGGACCTTGCCCTCCACGGTGACCTTGCCCCCGGTGACGGTGCCGATCGCGGCTACCCCGGGCGCGCTGGGGGTGCGCGGCGGGCGGGGGCCGCCGTGGGCGGTCCCCACGTCGGACTCGCGCGCGAGCTCCTGGGCGGTAGCGGCCAGGTCGGCCGCTGCCATCCCCTTCTTCCCGTTCCTGCCGCTCTTCCCGTCGAGCTTGCCCGGCTTGCTCGCGCCGCCCGGCCGCGGCGTAGCCGGCACCGCGGGAGTCTCCGCCTGGACGGCCGCCGTCGCCGCCTCCGGCTGGCCGGCCGCCGCCTTGCCCGCGCCGCCCTTGCCTGCCCCGCCGGCCTTGGCCGCCGCGTGCCGAGCCTGCAGGACCGCCACCCGGCTGGGCACGTCGTAGGGCACGATGGTGGCCGCCGAGCGCGGGATGCGGCTGACCGAGGCGGCGATCTTGTCACCGGTGCGGTCGTGCAGCAGCCGGCCGAGCAGCGGCGAGTAGCTGCGCCGCGGCAAGATCACGGTGACGTGCGTGCCGGGGTCCGCCACCTCGCGTTCCACCAGGTCGACGGCCGCCTTGGTGAGGCGGCGGTCGGGGCAGTCGATGAAGTCGAGCGCCACCCCGCGGTCGGCCCTGGTCCACTTGTCCCGCAGCTTCTCCGCCCGCACGCTGTCGATGACGAAGTGCACCGCGCGGATCTGGGTGGGCCGCAGCGACCGGGCGTAGCGCAGCGCCGCCAGCGTGGCCAGGTCGAAGCCGTCGACCAGGACGAACACCACCCGCCGGGAATAGTGCGGCGCAGGCGGCGGCTGCTCGCCGGTGACCGTGTCGAGCACCTCGGCCTCGGCCCGGTACTCGGCGTTGAGCCTGATCAGCGCGGGAACCAGGACCGCGAAGAGCACCAGCACGACCCAGGCGCCCTCGGTGAACTTCACCACCGCGAAGATGAGCACGACGATGGCCGACAGCGTGCCCGCGGCGAGGTTGATGCCGAACTTGGTCCGCCAGCCCGCCTCGCGCCGGGTCCAGTGGTACTTGGCCATGCCGAAGCCGGCCATGGTGAACGCGGTGAACACGCCGATCGCGTAGAGCGGCACCAGGTTGTTGACGTCCGCGTCCTTGATGATCAGCAGCGCCACCGAGGTGACCGCGAGCAGGATGATCGCGTTGGAGAAGACCAGCCGGTGACCCCGCTTGAGCAGCCACCGCGGTAGGAACGAGTCGCCCGCCACGTAGCTGGTCAGGAACGGGAAGCCGTTGAAGCTGGTGTTGCCGCCGGTGTAGAGGATCAGCATGGTCGCCAGCTGCACCAGCAGGAACAGCGCCTGGCCGAAGAACGTGTGGCCGAAGACCATCTTGGCTTCCTGCGCCAGCACCGTCGGGTAGCCGATGACATAGGGAGTGGAGTGGGTAGCGTGCGCCAGCCAGCCGATCCCGGCCACCAGGATGCCGAGGATGACGCCCTCGGCGATCAGTACCTTGCGGGCGTTCCTGCCCTCCGGCGGGTGAAACGCGCCGACCGCGTCACTGACCGCCTCGATGCCGGTCAGCGAGGCGCCGCCGTTGGCGAAGGCGCGCAGCAGGGTGAAGATCATCACGCCGGTGATGAGTCCCTCGCTGCTGTGGCCGAGGGTGTAGGTGCCGTGCATCGTGGCCGGGTCGTACAGCGGCAGCTTGCCGAACGCCTCGCGGACCAGGCCGACGACGATCATCAGGATCACCGACCCGGCGAACAGGTAGGTGGGCACGGCGAACGCCTTGCCCGCCTCCTTGAGCCCGCGCAGGTTGCCGAAGCACATGATCGCGACCACGCCGACGCAGATCTCCAGCTTGTACGGGCCGGTGGCCGGGATCGCGGACGCCACCGCGGCGGTACCGGCCGCGATCTGGACCGCGACCGTCACCACGTAGTCGATCAGCAGCGCGACCGCGCAGATCTGGGCGATCCGGGGGCCGAAGTTCTCCCGGGCGACCACGTAGGAGCCGCCGGGCCTGATGTAGACCATGACGACTTCGCGGTAGGAGAGCACCACGAGCGTCATCACCAGCAGGATGACCAGGGTCAGCGGCAGGATCAGGGTGAACGCGGCCAGGCCGACCATCGGCACCAGCGCGATGAGGATTTCCTCGGTGCCGTAGGCCGAGGAGGAGATGCCGTCGGGCGACAGCACGCCAAGCGCCAGCGGCTTGGACAGCCGCTGCTCGCCTAGCTGCTCGTTGACGAGCGGCGGGCCCAGCAGGCGCGTCTTCGCCGTGTACCAGAACGAGTCCGGAAGGCCCGAGCGCGGCTGGACCGGAGGCAGGCCACCTTGGCCGCCGCCGTCGAGCGTTCCCGCAGACTTGGGAATAGCCACCATCCGCGCCTTTCTACGTAAAACATGCCGGTGACTTCTTACCACGCTCATCTATGTAAGAAAGACGACCCGCACTGGGATACCCCGTCTGTCCCGCCTTCACCCGCAGCGGACAGTGGCACCCGACACCCTTGACAAGAACAGTGTGGCCTGCCCGGCCGCGGACCGCCGCGCCCGGGTGCGCGGCGCCGGTAACCCGGTTGGCTGCGCGCGCGGGGGCCGTTATCGTCGCCTGGGTGACCGCCCCGGAACCAGTCGATGCCGTGCCTGACCGGGTGCTGGCCGCGTTCGGGGTGGCCGGGGTCGTCCCGGTGCGGCTGCCGGGCGGCCAGGGAACTACCTGGCGGGCCGGGCCGGTGGTGCTCAAGCCGGCCGACTCGGTGCGGGCAGGCCGCTGGTTGGCTGAGGTCTACGACGGGCTGGCGGGACCCGGCTTCCGCGTCCCGCCGCCGGTCCGGGCGGTGAACGGGGACTGGGTGGCGCTGGGGTGGACGTGCTGGCAGTGGGTGCCAGGCGCCGCCGCTGACTGGTCCGGCGTCTCGCCCCGCTGGCCGGAGCTGATCGCGGCCAGCCGGGCACTGCACGCCGCGCTGGCGAGCGTTCCGGTGCCGCCGTGGCGGGCCGCTGAGGAGAACCGGTGGCTGATCGGCGATCAGGTCGCGTGGGGCGAGCGTGATCCTGGCCCGCTGCTCGGCCCGGCCGCCGGGGAGCTGGCCGGCCAGGTGCGGCTGCTGCTGGCGGGGCTGCGGCCGGTGCGCCTGCCCAGTCAGCTCGTCCATGCCGACCTGGCGGGAAACGTGCTGTTCGCCGACGGGAGCCCGCCCGCGGTGATCGACTTCTCCCCGCTTGTGCGCCCGGCCGGGCTGCCGCTCGCCGTCGCGGCGGTGGACGCGCTGCAGTGGCACCAGGCGCTGCCCGAGGTGCTCGGCCAGCTCGCCGACGAGCCGGAGCTCGACCAGCTGCTAGCCCGCGCGCTCATCTACCGCCACGTCACCGAGATCGTCAGGCACGCGGGCACCCCCGCCATCGACCGGCCCGCCCGGACCGGGCGGCCGGTAACCGACCTGGTACTGGCGAGGCTCGCCCGGTGATCGCCGCAGCGGGACAGCATTGAGGCCACGAAGCCGAAGAGCCAGCCCGGGCGTCCGGGCTGGCTCTCTCGTTTGCGCTGTTCAGCGCGGGCAGAGGATAGGGGATTCGAACCCCTGAGGGCTTGCACCCAACACGCTTTCCAAGCGTGCGCCCTAGGCCACTAGGCGAATCCTCCGTCGAGCAGCTTACCCGATCCGGGCGCCCGGCCGCGCCGTCGCAGCGGGCGTCAGGCGCATGGTTGCGCCAACCACGCGCCTATAACCGTGTGGTTGCGGCAACCATGCGGGCGAAGATCGCCGGGGGCGGGCGCGAGCGGTGCTGAGGGTGGCTAGACTTACCTACCGACCCCCCGTGCGGCGTTTACCTCGCCAACCCCCCCAGGGCCGGAAGGCAGCAAGGGTACGCGGGCTCTGACGGGTGCGCGGGGGGTCCCTCCTCTCCTTAGGATGAGGTCTCATGGCGGCAGACTCTGAAGCGACCGGGCCTGGCCGGGACGACCCCCCTGGCAAGCAGCAGTCCCTGGCCCTGTACCGCAAGTACCGCCCCGCCACCTTCGCCGAGGTCCGCGGCCAGGAGCACGTCACCGACCCGCTCCGGCAGGCGCTGCGCAGCGGGCGGATCAATCACGCCTACTTGTTCAGCGGGCCGCGCGGCTGCGGCAAGACCTCCAGCGCCCGGATCCTGGCCAGAAGCCTGAACTGCGTGAACGGGCCGACGCCGGACCCGTGCGGTGTATGCGACTCGTGCGTCGCGCTGGCGCCGTCCGGTCCGGGCAGCATCGACGTGATCGAGATCGACGCGGCCAGCCACGGTGGCGTGGACGACGCCCGCGACCTGCGGGAGCGCGCGTTCTACGCGCCGGTGGCGGGGCGCTACAAGATCTACATCATCGACGAGGCGCACATGGTGACCCAGCAGGGCTTCAACGCCCTGCTGAAGCTGGTGGAGGAACCGCCGCCGCACCTCAAGTTCATCTTCGCGACGACCGAGCCGGACAAGGTGATCCCGACGATCAGGTCGCGGACGCACCATTACCCGTTCCGGCTGATGCCGCCGTCGGTGATGCGCGAGCTGGCCGAGGAGATCCTCAACTCCGAGCAGGTGCGGTTCGACCCGGCGGTGCTGCCGCTGGTGGTGCGGGCGGGCGGTGGCTCGGCCCGGGACACCCTGTCCATCCTCGACCAGCTGCTCGCGGGCTCCGGCGATGAGGGAATCAGGTACGACCGGGCGGTGTCGCTGCTCGGTTTCACCGACGCGAGCCTGCTCGACGAGATCGTGGACGCGTTCGCGGGCGGGGACGGGGCGGCGGTCTTCCAGGCGGTCAACCGGGTCATTGAGGGCGGGCACGAGCCGCGCCGGTTCGCCACCGACATGCTCGACCGGTTCCGCGACCTGATCGTGCTCGCCTCGGTGCCCGACGCGATCAGCACCGGGCTGCTCGACGTGCCGCCGGACCGCGCGGAGGCGCTGCGCGGCCAGGCCGGGCGGTACGGCCTGGCGTCACTCACCCGCGCGGCCGACATCGTGGCGGCCGGCCTGGACCAGATGCGCGGCGCCACCTCGCCGCGGCTGCTGCTCGAGCTGATGTGCGCGCAGGTGCTGCTGCCCGCCGCCGCCAGCGACGAGCTGTCGGTGCTGGCCCGCCTTGAGCGGCTCGAGTCCGGCGCCGCCTCCGCCACCGCCCGCCGTCACGACCAGGATGATCCCGAACGGGTGCGGCTGACCCCGGACGCCCGCACGTCGCCCAACGGCGGCGCGGCCCCGGGTGCCGCCCAGCCGCCCAGGGCAGCCGGGGAGGCGCAGCCGGCCGGGCCCGCGCCGGCCGCGCCGCAGCCAGCGGAGCCCGAACCGCCCCAGCAGCAGGGACCGCCCCGCCCGCAGGAGCCGCAGCGCCCGCAAGAACCCCAGCGCCCAGCAAGAACCCCAGCGCCAGCAAGAACCGCAGCGCCCGCAAGAGCCGTCCCGCCCGCAAGAACCGCAGCGCCCCGCCGCGCAGGGCCGACCCGCGGCCCCCTTCTCGCACGCCCCAGGGTCCCCGGGGGCCCCGGCTGCCCCCGCGGCGGCGGGCGCGGCCGCCGCGCCGCGCGGCGCGGTGAGCCTGGACGCGCTCAGGCAGGCGTGGCCCGGCGTGGTCGAGGCGATCAAGGCCAAGGGCCGGGTGGCCGCGATCGTGGTCGGCAACGCCAGCGTGGCCTCGTTTGACGAAGGGGTGCTGACCCTCCGCTTCCCGCGCCAGGGTGACGTCAAGGGCTTCCAGGGCAGCAAGTACGAGGAGCTGCTGAAGCAGGCGATCAACGCCATGTTCGGCGTGAACGTGGTGATCCGGTCGGTCACCGGGGGCGGTGACGCCGCCTCGCCGGCCCGCCGTCCAGGCCCGCCCGCGCCGCCTGCGCCTAACGGCCAGCCGCCTGCCCCGGGCCCGTCGCCTGGGCCGCCGCCGGGACAGGCACCGGGACAGCCGCCACCGGACCACCCGGCGGGCGGGCCGGCTGCCCAGGAAGGCAGGGTGCCCGCCGCCGGGGCCGCCGGGCCGGGAAGGCCGGCTGGTAACGGCGGGGGCGAAGGGCCGCCCCCGTTCGGTAGCCCGATGAGCAGCGGCGGTGACCTGCCGCCGCTGCCGCCGCCCCCGGCCCCCGACGACGATGAGTTCGACCCGGATGACGAGGACATGTCCGTCCCGGCGGTCAACCAGCTCACCGGGATGGCCCTGGTCCGGCAGGAGCTTGGCGGCCAGGTCATCGCCGAGTACGAAGACTGACTTCTCATCCTGTGCGGCGAAGCGGTTAAACCGTCGGTGAGCGGAAGTAGGCTTCCGGGTATGGGACCTGGCGGCTTTGACATGCAGCAGATCTTCGCGGCGGCGCAGCAGGCGCTGAGCGCGCAGCAGGAGCTGGCGAACAGCGAGGTGACCGGGACGGCCGGCGGCGGGGCGGTGCGGGCGGTGGTCAGCGGCGTCGGCCAGCTGATCGACCTCACCATTGACCCGGGCGCGATCGACCCGGCTGACCCCGCGGAGAGCGCGTCGACCATCGCCGACCTGGTGCTGGCGGCCGTCCGCGACGCGTGGGACTCGGCTGTCGACCTGCAGCAGCGCCAGCTCGGCGCGCTTGGCGGCGGGTTCGGCGGGCCCGGGTTCGGCGGCGCGCCGGCCGGGTTCGACCTTTCCGCGCTCGGCCTGCCGAGCTTCGGCGGCGAGCTGGCCGAGGACGACGACGAGGACGATGACGACCTCGACGACGACGAGCTGGACGAGGGCGACGCGGAGCCGGGCGGGATCGTCCCGGGGCACGCGGAAAAAGACGGCAAGGACTGATACACCGGTATGTACGAAGGCGTCATCCAGCACCTCATCGACGAGCTCGGCCGGCTGCCCGGGGTCGGGCCCAAGGGCGCCCAGCGGATCGCGTTCCACCTGCTCGCGTCCGACCCGGATGATGTCAGGCGGCTGGCCGCGGCGCTGGTCGAGGTGACCGAGCGGGTCAGGTTCTGCCGGGTGTGCGGGAACGTGGCCGAGGCCGAGGAGTGCCGCATCTGCCGCGACACCCGGCGCGACCCGGCGGTGATCTGCGTCGTCGAGGAGCCGAAGGACGTCGCCGCGGTGGAGAAGATCCGCGAGTTCCGCGGCCGGTATCACGTGCTCGGCGGCGCGATCAGCCCGATCGACGGCATCGGCCCGGATAACCTGCGGGTCAGGGAGCTGATGACCCGGCTGGCGGACGGCACGGTGACCGAGCTGATCCTGGCGACCGACCCGAACCTGGAGGGTGAGGCGACCGCCACCTACATCGCCCGGCTGGTCAAGCCGATGGGCGTGCGGGTGACCCGGCCGGCCAGCGGGCTGCCGGTGGGCGGCGACCTGGAGTACGCGGACGAGGTCACGCTCGGCCGCGCTTTCGAGGGACGTCGCCTGCTCGACGTCTGACATCTCCCGGGGGACGACCCCCGTCCCCCGGGAACGCCAGAGATCTTCCTGGTAAGCGGCCAGTTCGGCGGAAGAACAGGGGGTCCGGGCGGTGCGAAAAGTTGATTGGGCTCCGGTCGCGCGCCCGCGTAAACTCGACGGCGGTCCGCCATCAGATTCGTGGGAGGAGCGGCGCGCCTAATGGCCCTTGTCGTGCAGAAATACGGTGGTTCCTCGGTAGCCGACGCGGAGGGCATCAAGCGCGTAGCCAAGCGCATCGTCGCTACCAAACAGGCCGGCAACCAGGTAGTGGTGGTCGTGTCGGCGATGGGCGACACCACCGACGAGCTGCTCGACCTGGCCAACCAGGTCACCCCGGCCCCGCCCGGGCGCGAGCTCGACATGCTGCTTACCTCCGGCGAGCGCATCTCGATGGCGCTGCTGGCCATGGCGATCGCGACCCTCGGCAAGGAGGCGCGCTCGTTTACCGGGTCGCAGGCGGGCGTGATCACCGACGACGTGCACGGGCGGGCGCGGATCATCGACGTCACCCCGGGCCGGATCTCGAACGCGCTGGCCGAGGGCGCGATCCCGATCGTGGCCGGGTTCCAGGGCGTGTCGCAGAACACCAAGGACATCACCACGCTCGGCCGGGGCGGCTCGGACACCACCGCGGTGGCCCTCGCCGCGGCGCTGAGCGCGGACGTTTGCGAGATCTACACCGACGTGGACGGCGTGTTCACCGAGGACCCGCGGCTGGTGCGAGGGGCCAGGCGGATCCCGCGGATCACTTACGAGGAAATGCTGGAGATGGCCGCGTGCGGCGCGAAGGTGCTGATACCGCGGTGCGTGGAGTACGCCCGCCGGTACAACCTGCCGATTCACGTGCGGTCATCGTTCAGCGACAAGACAGGCACCTGGGTCAGCGGGCACGCAGGGGACGAGACGGAGGAAGCCGGTATGGAGCAGGCAATTATCTCCGGGGTCGCGCACGACCGGAGCGAAGGCAAGATCACCGTGGTCGGCGTGCCCGACAAGGTAGGCGCGGCGGCCGGGATCTTCGGCATCGTGGCGGAGGCGGGCGTCAACATCGACATGATCGTGCAGAACGTGTCGGCGATCGCGACCGGCCGCACCGACATCTCCTTCACGCTGCCGGGAGCGGACGGGCCGCGCACGCTCGAGGTGCTGCGGGCCGCCCAGGACAAGGTCGGCTTCCAGGACGTGCTCTACGACGACCGGATCGGCAAGGTATCGCTGATCGGCGCGGGCATGCGGTCGCACCCCGGGGTGAGCGCCAAGTTCTTCGCGGCGCTGGCCGAGGCCGGGGTGAACATCCAGATGATCACCACCTCCGAGATCCGGATCTCGGTGGTGGTCGGCCAGGGTGACGTGGACGGCGCGGTGAACGCCACCCACCGGGCGTTCGACCTGGAGGCGGACGAGGTCGAGGCGGTCGTTTACGGGGGGACCGGGCGATGAGCGCGGCCCGTCCCACCCTGGCCGTCGTCGGCGCGACCGGCGCGGTCGGCACGGTGATGCTCGACCTGCTGTCCACCCGGACGGACGTCTGGGGCGAGATCCGGCTGATCGCCTCGCCCCGCTCGGCCGGCCGCCGGCTGACCGTGCGCGGCGAGGAAGTCGAGGTCATCGCGCTGTCGCCGGAGGCCTTCGACGGCGTCAAGGTGGCCATGTTCGACGTGCCGGACGAGGTGTCGGCGCAGTGGGTGCCGGTCGCGGCGGCGCACGGCGCGGTCTGCGTGGACAACTCGGGCGCGTTCCGCATGGACCCGGCCGTGCCGCTGGTGGTGCCTGAGGTCAACCCGGGCGACTCGCTGGTACGGCCCAAGGGCGTTATCGCCAACCCGAACTGCACCACGCTGTCGCTGATCGTCGCGGTCGGCGCGCTGCACCGCGCGTTCGGCCTCGAGGAGCTGGTGGTCGCCTCCTACCAGGCGGCCTCCGGAGCCGGGCAGGCGGGCATCGACACGCTTTACGACCAGCTCGACAAGGTGGCGGGCACCCGGACGCTGGGCCAGCGGGCGGGCGACGTCCGCGGCGTGGTGGGCGACACGGGGCCGTTCCCGGCCCCGCTGGCGCTCAACGTGGTGCCGTGGGCGGGCTCGGTCAAGGACGACGGCTGGTCCTCGGAGGAGCTCAAGATCCGCAACGAGTCGCGCAAGATCCTCGGCCTGCCGGGGCTGCGGGTGAACGCCACCTGTGTCCGGGTGCCGGTGGTGACCACCCACTCGGTCGCGGTGCACGCCCGCTTCGCCCGGCCGGTCGGCCGGGATGCCGCCTGGGAGGTGCTGCGGACCGCGCCCGGCGTGGTGCTCAGCGACGACCCGGAGCGCGGTGAGTTCCCGACCCCGGCCGACGTGGTGGGCACCGACCCGACCTGGGTGGGGCGGGTGCGCGAGTCGCTCGACGACCCGCACGGGATCGAGTTCTTCGTCTGCGGTGACAACCTGCGCAAGGGCGCGGCGCTTAACACCGCGCAGATCGCGGAGCTGGTGGCGGCCGGGCTAGGCGGCTAGTGCCTTACTGACTAGTCTCGGCTGGCTACGCAGTGCATATAACGCCCGGCTTATTCCGGGCGTTATATGCTTCTCAGGCGTCGAATGTCCGTTTCTGCTGGGGCTAACTAGTCAACAGAGGTTATATATATCGTTTCGTGTCCCAATGGTTATCTACGCTGATACAGTCAGAGCCGCCTAGAGACGCAATTCCAGCGCGGTGGCGGGCGCGCAGTGGAGGAGCCGCTATGGCACCCGTTCACTGACTGTCCAGGAGGTAACTCGTGGCATCGACTCGCAGCCGCCCCGGCGGCCGTGAGCACGCTCGTCCGAACACCGGCGGTGTGGCCGCTGAGCACGCGTCGAAGATTTACCTGATCGCGTCAATCGGCATCGTGGTTATCATCGCATTCCTGGCGCTGACCAGCACCGGTCACGTCATTAGCGCCGCCACCCAGCATTTCATGCTGTTTTACGCCGGCGTCTTCGCGCTGATCGGCCTGTGCGCATCGGTCGGCCTGGGACTGGTCTCCACCGACAGAATGTTCCTTAACCCATCCCACCGGGTTATGGTCCAGTCGGCTCACCGCGCGGCCTCCTTCGGCGCGGTGACCTTCCTGGTCGTGCACATCATCACCGAGATCCTGGCGCAGCGCGTCCACGTGATCGACGCGGTGGTCCCGTTCCTGTCACCGTTTCGCACCTTCTACATCGGCCTCGGCACGATCGCTTCTGACCTGATCATCCTGCTGGTTATAACGGGGATCTTGCGCAGCCGGTTCAACGCGAGTGGCAAAGCGTGGCGCTGGCGGGCCCTGCACTACACGTCCTACGCGTCATTCGTGTTCGGCGTGTGGCACGGGCTGCTCGGCGGCCGGGCCGGCAAGCCCTACGTGGACTGGAGCTACGGCTTCCTGGTCGCGCTCGTGCTGCTGGGGCTGGCAGTCCGGGTGCTCAGCAACTCGCTGCGGCCGAAGGAGGCCCTGAGCGGCCCGCCGGTGCCGCAGTCGGCGCCTTCGGCATCGGCCCCGCTGCGCGCGGCGGCGATGGCCGCGCAGCTCAGCGTGAGCCGCGGCGGGCGCGGCGGGCTCGGTACGATCACCGGCGGCCAGCCGGTGCTGTCTACCCCGCTCGGCGCCCCGGTGATCACCGCCACCGCCCTGCCGCCCGGTGACCAGGCCGATGACGACGCCCAGCCGTATTACGAGCCCGGTTACGAGGGGCCGCCCCGCTACCTGGGCGCGCCGCGCTCGACCATCAGCGGCCCGCTGCCCCGGCTCGGGACGGGGCCGATGCCGCGGCTCACCGGGTCGCAGCCGGCTTACGACAGCGGGCCGATGCCGCGGGTCACCGGATCGCAGCCGGCCTACGGGACCGGGCCGCAGCCGCGCGCGGGCACCGGGCCGATGCCGCGGGTGACCGGGCCGCAGCCGGGCTACCGGACCGGGCCCCAGCCGCGCCCGGGCACCGGGCCGATGCCGCGGATGACCGGGCCGCAGCCGGCCTACGGGACCGCGCCGATGCCGCGGGTCACCGGGTCGCAGCCGGCCTACGACAGCGGGCCGATGCCGCGGGTGCCGAACGGGCCCCGGCCGAGCGGCGGCACCGGGCCCCTGCCGCCCTACGCGAGCGGGCCGATGCCGCGTATCCCGGCTGGCCCGCCCCGCGACGCTGACATCCGTCCGCCGGGCTACCGTCCCGCGACCGGCCCGCTGCCGCGTGCGGGCGGCGGCCCCCAGCCGGGCTGGGACGGCCCGCCGCCGCGGCGGGTGACCGGCCCAGTCCAGTGGCCGGGCGACCGGCCGCGCCCGCGCGAGGGTAGCGGACCGTACCCGGCCGCCGGCGGGACCAGCCCGTACCCCGCCATCGGCGGGACCGGGCCTTACCCGGCCAGGGGCGGGACCGGGCCTTACCCGGCCGCCGGCGGGACCAGCCCGTACCCCGCCATCGGCGGGAGCGAGCCTTACCCGCCCGCAGGCGGGACCGGGCCGTACCCGGCCGCAGGCGGGACTGGGCCGTACCCGGCCGCACGCGGGCCGCGCTCGCGCCCGGGACCGGGCCCGCGGTGGACCGAGCAGAGCCACGACGACGCCTTGAGTTCCGGGCCGCCGCCGTGGGACGGCAGCTTCCCGGAGGCAGACACCAGCCTCAGGTACCGCGAGCCGGGCCCGGGTATGCCCGGCTACCGGGGACCCCGAGACCAGCGGTACGGGGGTGACGGACGCCGATGAACCCGAGTAACGCGACCGAGCTCGACGTCCCGACCATCACGCGGATCGGCGCGGCCCGGATGACCGCCGGGCTTGACCGGATGGGCCGGCTCGACCTGGCCGCGCACGCCGAGGTCTTCGGCCCGCTCCCGCGGATGTCGGCCGAGCAGCTCATCGAGGCGGCCACGCAGGTCGACCTGCGCGGTCAGGGCGGCGCCGGCTTCCCGTTCGCGCGCAAGCTGAAGGCCGTCATCGACGCCTCCAAGAAGACCGGTCAGCCGGCCATCGTGGTGGTGAACGGCACCGAGGGCGAGCCTGGCTCGTTCAAGGACAAGATGCTGATGATCAGGTCGCCGTACCTGATCCTGAGCGGCGCCGCCCTGGTGGCCGAGGCGCTGGCCGCCGAAGAGGTCATCATCGGGGTGACCAGCAACGAGCTTGCCAACCGGTCGGTCGAGGCGGCGATCGCGGCCGAGCCGGGACTGCGTGACCTGGCCCGCGTCGTCCAGCAGCCGGAGCGGTTCATCTCCGGCGAGTCGGGCGCGCTGGTCCGCGGGATCAACGGCAAGAAGCCGGTGCCCCCCGGCCGCAAGACCCTGGCGGCCGAGAAGGGGGTCGACGACCTGCCGACCCTGCTGTCCAACGCGTCGACGTTCGCTCAGGTGGCGGTGCTGGCACTGCTCGGCCCGGAGCGGTTCGCCTCGGTCGGGCTGCCCGAGGAGCCGGGGACGGTACTGCTCAGCGTCAGCGGCTCGGCCAAGCGCCCGGCCGTGGTGGAGTGCCCCACCGGCGTGCCACTGGGCGCGGCGCTGGACATCTGCCAGGCCGCGGCCGGGGACGGCGTCCTCGTCGGCGGCTACCACGGGATGTGGCTGGACGCCGAGACCGCCTACCAGGTGCCGGTCGGCCGGGAGGGCCTGGCCTCGGCCGGCGGTACCTTCGGCTCCGGCATCGTGCTGCCGCTGGGCGACGGCACCTGCCCGCTGGGCGAGGTCTCCCGGGTGGCCAGCTACCTGGCCGGCGAGTCAGCCGGGCAGTGCGGCCCCTGCAAGCTGGGGCTGCCGTCGATCGCCCGCGCGCTCGCGGCCATCGTCGACGGCTCGGGCGGCATCGAGGCACTTGACGTGGCCCGCCGCGCGGCCGCGGCGGTCAACGGCCGCGGCGCCTGCTCGCACCCGGACGGCACCACCCGCTTCGTGCTGTCGGCGCTTGAGGTGTTCACCGAGGACCTGGCCGCGCACGTCTTCCACTCGAGCTGCGGCCGCCCGGTCCGGGGCGTGCTCCCGCTGCCGGAGGGCCCCGAGACGGCCGACGCCAGGCAGCTCATGGTGGACTGGGTGCGCTGCGAGGGGCACGGCCTGTGCGCGCACCTGCTGCCCGAGCTGATCCACCTGGACAAGACCGGCTTCCCGGTGATCCTGCCGATCCCGGTGCCCCCCTGGCTGGAGAAGGACGCGCAGCAGGCGGTGCAGATGTGCCCCGCGCTGGCGCTGCGCCTCGACACCGACCCGAAGAAGCGGGGCGGCGTCAAGAGCCCGCCGACCGGCCCGATCGCGATCCCGCCGCCGGTGGCCCGCCCGGGGCTGCTCGGCGGTCCCCGGCAGATCACCGCCGGCTAGCACGTTCCGCCAGTCAGTGCCGACTGCCGGACCGCCGCCGGGGCGGGCGCCCACCGCCCGCCCCGGCGGGCTGGCGGTCAGAGGGCCCGGTCGAGGGCTTCGGTCAGCGCGACCGGGGAGACCGCCAGGCGGTCGAAGCGCCAGCCGTCCTGGGTGCGGCGCGCCCCGTAGCGGTGGACGGCGGCCGCGACGGCCTCCGTCTTGTCATCGATGACGTAGACCGCGATGTCGTGCACCCGGACCGCGGCGACGTCGCCGTCAAGCTCGATCACCAGGTTGGACTTGCTGTGCATGGTCCGGGCGTACTGGTCGTGGCCCGAGCGCGCGACGCTGATCAGCGCCTCGGTACCGCGCACCGCGCCGCGCCGCGACTCGACGACGACATCCTCGGTAAACAGCCGGCTGGTCTCGTCATAGCGGCGCTCGTCAAGCCACAGGCTGTGGCGGGCGACCAGGTCGGACAGCTCGGCCCGGTCGGCGAGCTCGCGGACCAGGGTCTCGGTGCTAGGCATGGCTGACTTCCTCTCGCGTTAGTGACACTAACGTTTATATCACTAACGAACCTATGTCGTTAGTGCCACTAACGCAAGCGAGATCCGCTGCCTAGCGCGTCAGTCGCCCTTGACGTTGACGATCTGCCGCAGGGTGTGCTCGATCTGCACCAGGTCTACGGCATCGGCCATCACGACGTCGATGCTCTTGTACGCACCGGGGATCTCGTCAAGGAACGCGTCCGACGCGCCCCACTCGATGCCCTGCATCGCGGCGTCCAGCTCTGCCCGGGTGAACGCCTTGCGGGCGGCGGCGCGGCTGTACTCGCGGCCCGCGCCGTGCGGCGAGGAGCTGAGCGACATCCTGTCGCCCTTCCCGGTCACCACGTACGACCTGGTGCCCATTGACCCCGGTATCAGGCCCGGGCGTCCCGCGGTGGCGTCGATCGCGCCCTTGCGGGAAAGCCAGACGCTGCCCCGGCGCCCCTTCGGGTACTTCCACCGCGAGAGCAGGTCACCGTCCATCTGCTCGGTGTAGTTGTGATGGCACTGGATGGACTCAGCGGGGGTGATGTCGCAGCCCATGAACTCAGCCAGGCACTCGATCACCCGGTGCATCATCTCCTCGCGGTTAAGCAGCGCGAAGTGCTGCGCCCAGCGCAGGTCGCGCAGGTACGTCCAGAACTCGGGCTCGCCCTCGACCAGGTAGGCGAGATCGGGGTCGGGCAGGCTGATCCACCGCCGCTCGCACTGCTGCTGCGCGATCTTGATGTGGCGGGTGGCGAGCTTGTTGCCGACCCCGCGCGAGCCGCTGTGCAGGAACAGCCAGACGCGGTCGAGCTCGTCGAGCGACACCTCGATGAAGTGGTTCCCGCTGCCGAGCGATCCGAGCTGCAGGCTCCAGTTGGGCGCGACCTGCTCCGCGGCCTGGGCGCCGTCAAGCACGGACAGCTCGCCGACCCGCCGCTCGGTCTCGCTGTCGCGGAGGCTGTCGTTGTACTTGCCGGCCGACAGCGGGACGCAGCGCTCGATCGCCTCGCGGAGCCGGCCGAGCGGCTTGCCCTCGAGGTCCGCGATGGTCAGGCGGGTGCGGACGGCCAGCATCCCGCAGCCGATGTCGACGCCCACGGCGGCGGGCATGATCGCGCCGAGGGTGGGGATGACCGACCCGACGGTGGAACCCTTGCCGAGGTGCGCGTCTGGCATCAGCGCCAGGTGCGGCCAGATGAACGGCATCGACGCGGTCTTCTCAGCCTGCTCCCTGGTGTTTGCCCCGAGGATCGAAGCCCAGTTGAACAGCTTCTTGCCCAGCATTTCCATGGGGCCAATGCTCCCGTGTCCCGCCGGTGCGGGTAAACCGGTTAAAAACCGTCCGCAGGTGCGTGCTACCCGATCTCGAACTCGAGCCAGATGCGGTGCGTGCCGTCGGCGTCGATGACCAGGCCGCCGGTGCCGGAGATCCCGGCCAGCTGGCCGGTGCCGCTGGCCGGGACGATGGCGAAGTACTCGTCCGCGCGGTCGCTGCCGCCGGTCGACGCCGAGTGGACGAAGTTGAACGCCCCCGCCAGCCCGCCGACCGAGCCCTCGAACGACTCCATCGCCACGTAGGTGCCCACCCCCGTCGCCTGGTCGAACGCGGCGGTGAAGAGGGTCGCCGAGTGCCCCGCGACGTCCCCCTGGTAGCTCTTCTCGATCACCGCGACCCCTACCGGCAAGGCGGTGGTGATGTCGGCCGGCACCGGGGCGACGGTGGCCGGGTTGAACGCCTGGACGCTGAAGATCCCGTTAGCTCGCATGAGAACGACCCTAGGGCGTTCCGCGGCCCGATTACGCCCCTGGCAACGACAAAGGGTCGTACCGCCATCTCTGGCGGTACGACCCTTTACCTGCAGCTACTGGTCGGGGTGACAGGATTTGAACCTGCGGCCTCTTCGTCCCGAACGAAGCGCGCTACCAAGCTGCGCCACACCCCGCTGCACGGGCTCCCTGCGGAGCCTCCGTTAGTTTAGCGGATAACTTGCCCCGCTCGTGCATCCGTCAGCCGGATCGGGGAGTGAGAGTGAGCATGGTCGCCTCCGGGCGGCAGGCGAACCGGGCCGGGGCCCACGGCGAGGTGCCGAGTCCGGCCGAGACGTGCAGCCAGGCGGTGTTGCCGCCCTCGGGCGACACCGTCGGGTGGAGGGACAGCCCGGACACCCGGGCCCGGTCGATGCCGCAGTTGGTGACCAGGGCGCCGTAGCCGGGGACGCGGAGCTGGCCGCCGTGCGTGTGCCCGGCCAGCAGCAGGTTGTAGCCGTCGGCGGCGAACCGGTCCAGGACCGGGGGCTCGGGTGAGTGCAGCACGCCCAGGCGGAGCGCCGCGTTGGGGTCGGCGGTGCCCGCGATCAGGTCGTAGTCGTCCCGGTCGGCGTGCGGGTCGTGCACCCCGGCCAGCGCGATGTCCAGGCCGTTGACGGACAGGTGGCCGCGCCGGTTGTTGAGGTCGAGCCAGCCAGCCGCCGTCAGCTCGCCGCCGAGCTTCTCCCACGGCAGGTCGGGCTCGTCGCGGTGGTGATCGCCGGCGCTCGTTCGCCACAGGTAGCGGGCCGGGTTGCGCGGCTTGGGCGAGTAGAGGTCGTTGGAGCCGTAGACGAACGCGCCGGGCAGGTCGAGCAGCGGGCCGAGGGAGTCGAGCAGCGGCCCCACCGCCTCCGGCGAGGCGATCGAGTCCCCGGTGTTCACCACCAGGTCGGGCTGGAGCGCGGCGAGGGACCTGACGAAGGCCATCAGCCGGTGCCGGCCGGGAGTCAGGTGGAAGTCGGACACGTGCAGCACGCGGAGCGGCGCCGCCCCTGGCGGCAGCACCGGGACCCGCTGCTCGCGCAGGGCGAACCAGTTGCGCTCGATGACGGACGCGTAGCCGATGGCCGCGGCGCCGGTGACGGCCGCGACGGAGGCGATAGTTCGTGCTCGCACCCCCTCATCGTGCCATGCCCCACGCGGTGCGCGGTCCGCGGAGCGCTTATTGGCGGGTGCCCGGCGGGCGCATCGGGCACGATAGGAGGCGTGAACGAACTCAAGGAACGGCTGCGGGCTGACCTGACCGACGCGATGCGCTCGCGGGACCAGGTGCGGCTGCGCACGCTGCGGATGGCGCTCACCTCGATTACCAACGAGGAGGTGTCCGGCTCCTCGGTGCATGAGCTGTCGGACGAGGACATCCTCAAGGTGCTTACCCGCGAGGCCAAGAAGCGCCGTGAGGCGGCGGAGGCCTACGCGGCGGCGGGTCGGACGGACCAGGCGGCAGCCGAGCGGGCCGAGGGTGACGTGCTGGCCGGCTACCTGCCCGCGCAACTGCCCGACGGCGACCTGGCCGGCCTGGTGATGGCGGCCATCGCAGAGTCCGGTGCGACCGGGATGTCCGCCATGGGCACGGTGATGAAGCTGGTCACCCCGCGGGTCGCGGGTCGCGCGGAGGGCGGCCGGGTCGCGGCCGAGGTGCGCCGCCAGCTTAGCGGCGGGTGACGGGCCGGCCGGGCGGGTGCTGAGCGGCTTCTCGGCCCGGAACGGCTACGGCCGCCCGTCCCGTGCGCGGCACGGGGCGGGCGGCCGTTTCGCTTACCCGGCCAGCCGGGCTCAGGGGCTGCCGGACACGGTGACGGCCGGCGCCGTGCTGGCGGGCGCCGTGACCGCGGGCGACGTGACCGCCGGGCGACGTGAGGCCGTTGGTGGCCGCCGGCAAGATGGGCGAGACCGGCCCGATCGGCAGGAAGCCGTTGCCGCCCCCGTTGCCGTTGCCGTTCCCGTTGCCTCCGCCGTTGTTGTTGCCGCCGCCGGTGTTGCCGTTGCCCTGGCCGCCCTTGGCCTTCTTCTTCGGCTGCTTGACGGTCTGCCCGTCGCCCTGGCTCCACAGTGAGCTGTCACTCGGGACCTGGGTGAAGTCGTGTGACCCGGACAGATTGACGTGGTCGAAGGTGGTGTGCCAGACCGACAGCGGCGCGTTGGCGCCGAACATCTCGCCCGGGCAGTCAGCTCCGCCGTATTCCTGCTGGTAACAGGCGCTCGAACCGGTCATCGTGTACTTGACCGGCGATGCCGGGTTGAACACCGAGACGTAGCCGGCCAGCTTGGTGGTGTAGCCGGCGAAGGCGGCGAACGGGGTGCCGTTGCCGCTCTCCACGTTGGACGTGCCGGTCTTGCCCGCCGCCTGGTAGTCGGCCAGGCCCTGGCCGTAGGCGGTCCCGTTGCCGAAGGTGAACACGCCCTGCAGGATGTAGTTCACTCCCTCGGCCACCCGCACCGGGATCGCCTGGTGGCAGCCGGCCGACGGGACCGGCAGCGACTTGCCCTCGTCGTTGACAATCCTGGTGACCACGATCGGCTTGCAGTAGACGCCGTTGGCCGCGGGCGTTGCGTAGGCGGCCGCCATCGACATCGGCGACACGTTGACCACGCCGAGGGTGAACGAGGGCAAGTCATCGGCCGGGTACTGGTTGCCGTCCTTGGCCAGCAGCGACTTGCCGTCGACGCGGGTCACCCCGAGGTTGACCGCGGTCTTCACCGTGTTACAGAGGCCGACCTTCTGCTCGAGGTGGGCGAAGAAGACGTTGATAGAGCCAGTGGTGCCGGTGTACAGCGAGTCGGTGGTGTTTCCCGGACCCTCTGAGTTGGTCACGTTGAACGGGCTGGTTGAGTCGCCCGCGCAGTTGGTGAAGCCGTTGACCGTGTCGGTGCCGGGCACGGTGAGCTGGAAGCCGAAGGGAACGCCCTGCTCAAGTGCGGTAATCAGGGTGAACAGCTTGGACGAGGAGCCGGTTTGCACGCCCGCCCCGCCGCCGTACGGGCTGTTGACGGCGTAGTCGACCATCGTCTCGCCCGGGCCAGTGCCGTACTTACGGTCCTCGGCGATCGCCAGTACCTTGCCGGTACCGGGCTGGATGAGCACCTCGGCGGCCGCGTTGTGGGCCGGGTTGTATGCCTGGGAGCTGGGCGGCAGCACGTGGTTGACCGCGTCAGTGGCGGACGCCTGGTCCTTCTCGCTGACGGTGGTGTAGATCTTGAGGCCGCCGGTGGCTAGCAGCTTGGCCCGGTCCTGGGGAGTGGTGCCCAGCTGGGGGTCGAGCAGCAGCGAGTGCATCGTGTAGTCGCAGAAGAACGCGTACTGCTGCTCCGCGTCCAGGCACCCGTTCGGCACCGAGCCAGGGTGCAGCACCAGCGGCTGCTTCTCCAGGCGGACGGCGTCGGCGGCGCCCAGCGCGGCCGGGTTGGTCTGCGCGAGGCGGGCGAGCACGGTGTTGCGCCGCTGGACGGCGGCGGTGGGATTGGTCAGCGGGTCGTACTCCGACGGGTTCTCCACGATGCCGGCCAGCGTGGCCGACTGCAGCAGGGTCAGCTTGGCCGCGGTGGTGTTGAAGTACGTCTCCGCGGCGGCCTCAACGCCCCAGGCGCCGCTGCCGTAGTACGAGTCGTTCAGGTACCCGGCCAGGATCTGCTGCTTGGACATGCTGTGCGCGACCTGGACCGCCATCCGCAGCTGGTCGATCTTGCGGGACATGGTGTCCGCGGCCGCCGCCTGCTGCGCCGCCGGGTCGTCAAGCGACTGCAGGATCAGCACGTTCTTCACGAACTGCTGCTCCAGGGTCGAACCGCCCTGGATGGGCTTGTGCTCCAGGTCGTTGACCAGTGCCCGGAGCGTGCCCTTGACGTCGAGCGCGCCGTGGTCCCAGAAGCGGTCGTCCTCGATCCCGACGATCGAGACCAGCATCCCCTTGGAGATCTGGTCGTAGGCGACCGGCTGCCGGTTGATGCCGTCGGCCTTCTTGCCGGTGCCGAGGTCCAGGCCGTACACGAAGGTGATGAGGTGGCCGCTGCTGTCATAGATCGCCGACCGCTGCGGCAGGGTGGAGGCATTGACCGACAACGTGGTGAACTTGTCGGCCGTGTTCCTGACCAGGATCCCGGTTGCCGCCACGACAGGCAGCGCCATCGCTGCCACGAGAACCCCGCCGAGCACCGCCATCAGGAGGATGCGCCAGACAGAATTCGTCTTGCTAGCTGTCCAGTTCAAGAGCTGCACGCGTCATAGCGTACGCGGGAGGTCGCGGTACTGCCGGCAACGTGGCCTGACCGCACGTCAGCAAGCAGGACGTTTCGTCACTCGGGGTACCCGAATGACCGGAGAATGACTACGCCTCCCGCTGTACATAGCCCATCAGGACTATCTCTGAAATGGCCATACCGGGGTCTAGGCAGGGACGCACTAGGTTCCGTAGATTCCGATATCACGAACAGGTAACCGCGATCGGGTGGCCGCACACCCTCGCGGAACACGCAATCCGTCATCGCAGACCGCCCGGGGACACGTGTGCCCGGCGATCAAGAGGAGTTGGGCACATGTGGATCACCGACTGGACCACACGCGCCGCCTGCAAGGGGACTGACCCTGACGAGTTGTTTGTCCAGGGTGCTGCCCAGAACCGCGCCAAGCTCATCTGCCGGGGCTGCCCGGTCCGTACCGAGTGCCTTGCGGACGCGCTCGACAACGGGATTGAGTTCGGCGTTTGGGGCGGAATGACCGAACGCGAGCGCCGCGCTCTGCTGCGCCGCCGGCCTGATGTGAAGTCGTGGCGCGAACTGCTCGAGACGGCCCGCGACCGTTACGAGCGCCAGGGCATCGACGAGCTTGTCGCGAGCGCCTGAGCACAGGCAGTACCGCCCGGGCATCCCTCGCCTGGGCACCTCCCCTCCGGCACGCTGGTAGCCGGGTCGGCAATGGCGCCGACCGAAGCCAGTTCAGCTAGCTAGCGGCCTCCTCGGGCGTGCCCGGCATCCTTAACTTCTGCCGGCCCTCGCCGCCCGGGATGACCGGCTCAGGCGAACGCCCCGCCGATGCGGCGCAGCCCCTCGAGGTCGTGCACGTCTTCTGGCAGCGCGGGAACCTCGATGACGGGGACGGCCGGGTGCACCGATTTGAATGACCCGGCCACCCGCTGTTCCCTCATCGCCAGGCTCATCCGTTCCGCGTGCAGCCGCAGCGCCGCCGCCGTCAGTGCCGCCGTGGCGTCGGCGTCCGGGTCAGCCGTGCTCCCGGGCTGCCCCGCGGCCTCCAGCGTCTCGGCCGCGGCCAGCGCCCGGGCCGCGCTGAGCGGGCTGCCGCCCTCGTCGCCGGGGCCGCCGCCGGCCGGGTGCACCCGGTTCAGGATCAGGCCGGCCAGCGGCATGCGCTCCTCGGCCAGCCGCTCGACGAAGTAGGACGCCTCGCGCAGCGCGTCGGGCTCCGGCGTGGCGATCACCAGGAACGACGTGCCCGGCGCCTGCAGCAGCCGGTAGGTGGCATCCGCTCGCTCGCGGAACCCGCCGAACATCGTGTCGAAGGCAGTAATGAACGTCTGCGCGTCCCGCAGTACCTGTCCGCCCAGCAGCTTGGTCATGGCCCCGGTCATCACCGACAGGCCGGCGTTGAGCACCCGGCCGAAGGGGCGGCCCGCTTTCACCGGGGCGGTCAGCACCTTGATCAGCCGCCCGTCGAGGAAGCGGCCGAGCCGCTCAGGCGCGTCGAGGAAGTCAAGCGCCGACCGGCTCGGCGGTGTGTCCACCACGATGAGGTCCCACTCGTCGGAGCGCCGGAGCTGGCCCAGCTTCTCCATCGCCATGTACTCCTGGGTGCCGGCGAAGCTGGAGGAGAGCGACTGGTAGAAGGGGTTGGCCAGGATCTGCGCGGCCCGGGCCGGCTCCGCGTGCGCCTCGACGATCTCATCGAAGGTGCGCTTCATGTCCAGCATCATCGCGTGCAGGCTGCCGTCGGCGGCCTCGTCGATCCCGTCGACCACCCGGGGCGTGTTGTCCAGCGAGGTGAGCCCCATCGACTGGGCCAGCCGCCGGGCGGGGTCGACGGTGAGCACGCACACCTGACGGCCGCGCTCGGCCGCCCGCAGCCCGATGGCGGCCGCGGTGGTGGTCTTGCCGACGCCGCCGGAGCCGCAGCAGACGATGATCCTGGTGCGCCGGTCGTCGATGATCCGGTCGATGTCCAGCTGCGGGCTCATGCCGCCCCCTGCTCGCGGAGCTCGGCCGCCAGCCGGTGCAGGGCCGCCAGGTCGATTCCCTCAACCACCAGCGGCAGCTCGTAAATCGGCGGCCCGGCCCCCTCAAGCTCGGTCCGCTCCCGGTCTTCCAGCTCGATGTGCCGCGCGTGCTCGGCGATCTCCGCCGCCAGGTCGGCGGCGAGCGACTCGGTGTCGTGCAGCCCGGCCGCGCCGAGCGCGGCGGCCATCGCCGCCTGGTCCGGCTGGCTCTTGAGCTCCTGCCGGGTGAGGACCGCGGGGCGCGCCATGTTGATCACGATCCCGCCGACCTGCATGCCCGGGACCGACCGGATCTCGGCGATGCCGTCGAGCGTCTCCTGGACCGGCATCTCCTCCAGCGTGCAGACGAAGTGCACCGCGGTCTGCGGTGACTTGATCACGTTGGCCACGCTGTCCGCGTGCGCCCTGACCGGTCCCACCTTGGCCAGCCCGGACACCTCGGCCGAGACGTTGAGGAAGCGGCTGACCCGCCCGGTCGGCGGCGCGTCGAGCACCACCGCGTCGTACGCGAAGCCGCTGGGCGAGCCCGGCTGCCGCCGGCGGGTCGCCTCGGTGGCCTTGCCGGTGACGAGCACGTCGGCCAGCCCGGGAGCGATCGTGGTGGCGAAGTCGACCATGCCGAGCCTGGTCAGCGCCACCCCGGCGGAGCGCATGCCGTAAAACATCTGCAGGTAGTCGAGCAGCGCGCCCTCGGGGTCGATCGCCAGCGCGTAGACGTCACCGCCGGCCCCGCGCCCGTCGTGCGCCTCGCCCGGGCCGATGGCGATCTTGCGCTCCGCGTAGGGCAGCGGCGGGCGGTCGAACAGCCGGGCGATGCCCTGCCTGCCTTCCGCCTCGATCAGCAGCACCTTGCGGCCCGCGTGGGCCAGGGCGAGTGCCAGGGCGGCGGCGACGGTCGTCTTGCCGGTACCGCCCTTGCCCGTAACGACGTGCAGGCGCACGCCGTCCCAGTCCGTGTCCCTCGCCGTCATGTCCTTGTCCCTGGTCGCGTGCGTCCGGCGCCGTGCCGCTCATTCACAGCGAGGCTATCTCCGCCGGTGGGCATACCCGCACAGTTACGCGGTAGCAGTCACTGATCATTACGCTCGCGGTCGCAGGCGGACTAGGCTGAAACCAGCCCGAGCGGGTCGCTGCTAATGAGGAGGCGCATTCGGCATGGGTGTGGTCATTGTCATCATCGTGCTGCTGGTTATCGCGGGCATAACGGCCGTCAGCCGGTCGCTCAAGGTCGTACAGCAGTACGAGAAGGGCGTCCTGTACCGCTTCGGGCGGGTGCAGCCGCAGGTGCTCGAGCCCGGCCTGGCCTTCATCAGGCCGATCGGCGACCGCCTGCAGCGGGTCAACATGCAGATCATCGCGATGACGGTGCCCGCCCAGGACGGCATCACCCGCGACAACGTGTCGGTGCGGGTGGACGCGGTGGTGTACTTCCGGGTCGTCGAGCCGATCAAGGCCACCGTCAACGTGCAGAACTACATGAATGCCATCTCGCAGCAGGCGCAGACTTCGCTGCGGTCGATCATCGGCCAGTCGGAGATGGACCAGCTGCTGGCCGAGCGGGAGACGGTGAACCGGGAGCTGCGCCGCATCATCGACGAGCCCACCGAGGAGCCGTGGGGCGTCCGGGTGGAGCGGGTCGAGATCAAGGACGTCTCGCTGCCCGAGGGCATGAAGCGGTCGATGTCCCGGCAGGCCGAGGCGGAGCGGGAGCGGCGCGCCCGCATCATTACCGCCGACGGTGAGTACCAGGCGTCCAAGCGGCTGGCGGCGGCGGCCGCGGTGATGGCCAAGGACCCGGCCGCGCTGCAGCTGCGGCTGCTGCAGACGGTCGTCGAGGTGGCCGGGGAGAAGAACAGCACGCTGGTCATGCCGGTCCCGGTCGAGCTGCTGCGCTTCTTCGAGAAGATGGCGCCGGGGCAGGCCGCGCCGACCGGCTCCACCGCCCTGGCCGACGCCGAGGCCGAAGACCTGGGCGACGCCGAGGTCGCGGCGGCCGAGGCGGCCATCTCGCACACCTCCGCTCCCGCGCTCGGCGAGGCGGCGGTTCCGGCGGTTCCGCCGGTGCCGCCGGTGCCGGACGTTCCCGAGATCGCGACCGGGGAGGAGATCCCGGTTACCGACCATTAGGGTGAGCGGCATGACCAAGTGGGAGTACGTGACCGTGCCGCTGCTGACGCACGCGACCAAGCAGATTCTCGACAACTGGGGCGACGAGGGCTATGAGCTGGTCGCCGTGGTGCCCGGGCCCAACGCGGAGCAGCTTGTCGCCTACCTGAAGCGGCCCAAGGATGCCTGAGCCGGCCGCCGCAGAGCGGCTGGCCGCCCTCGGCCTGACGCTGCCCCCGGTGGCGGCGCCGGTTGCGGCCTACGTGCCGGCCGTGCGGACCGGGAACTACGTGTACACCTCGGGCCAGCTGCCGCTGGCCGACGGCAAGCTCCAGGGCGTCGGCAAGGTGGGTGACACGGTAAGCCCGGACGAGGCGGCCGGGTTCGCCCGCACCGCCGCGCTCAACGCGCTCGCGGCCGCGGCCAGCGTCGCGGGCGGGCTCGACGCCATCACCCGGGTCGTCAAGGTGACCTGCTACGTCGCCAGCGCTCCCGCCTTCACCGGCCAGGCCCAGGTGGCCAACGGCGCCAGCGAGCTGCTGATCGAGGTGCTCGGTGACGCGGGGCGGCACGCCCGCAGTGCCGTGGGGATGGCGGTGCTCCCGCTCGACTCCCCGGTTGAGGTCGAGCTGATCGCCGAAGTCGCGTAGCGGCGAACGTGGAGCGGATCAGGCGGATACGGCTGGACGCGGCCGGCCCCCGGCTGGCTGAGCGGATAGCCGACCTCGAGGCGGGGCGAGCCGCCCCCGCGACGCCGCGGGACGCGGCGACGGTGATGGTGCTCAGGGACCCGGCCGGCCAGCGAACGGAGGCCGGCCCGGGGGCCGAGGTGCTGATGCTGCGGCGGACCGCCGCCATGAAGTTCGCCCCCGGCGCCTACGTCTTCCCCGGCGGATCGGTCGACCCAGCCGACTACAGCCAGGAAATCGGCTGGCAGGGGCCGTCGCCGGGCGAGTTCGGAGCCAGCCTCGGCGCGCTGCCCGAGCAGGCCAGGGCGCTTGTCTGCGCGGCGGTGCGGGAGACGTTCGAGGAGTCAGGGGTGCTGCTGGCGGGACTGCCCGGCGACGACAAGCCGGCGGTGCCGTCCGGCCCGTCGTGGGAGGCGGACCGGCTGGCGCTGACGGCCGGCGAGCTCACCCTGGCCGGGTTGCTGGCCGGGCGCGGGCTGGTGGTCCGTGCTGACCTGCTGCTGCCCTGGGCGCGCTGGGTAACGCCGAGTGCCGAGCCCCGGCGGTTCGACGCCCGGTTCTTCGCGGCTGTCCTGCCGCCCGGCCAGGAGGCGGCCGGGCACGCGGCGGAGGCGGATCATGTCGCCTGGCTGAGCCCGGCCGGCGCGATCGAGTCGGCCCGGGCGGGAGAAATCTCGATGCTCCCGCCGACCGCCGTCACCCTGCACGAGTTCGCGTCCGCGGTCGCGGCCGGCCGCGGCCCGGCCGAGATCGTCGGCGGGCGGCGGGAGTTCAACCCGGTGACGCCGCGGATGGTCCTCGAGGACGGCGTGGTATGGCTGCTCGTCCCTGACGAGATCGAATACCCCTTGTGACCCCGGTAAGCGAGGCCAGCGGATGAGTGAGATCAGGCCGGGCGAGGTCAGGCCGGGCGAGGAGGGGCGCGCGGTCAGCGGCATGGGCACCAGCCAGGCCTGGTGCGTGCTCGCGCCCAACCCGTCGCCGATGACCCTGGACGGCACCAACACCTGGGTGATCGCCGCTCCCGGGGCGTCGTCGGCGCTGGTGGTCGACCCCGGGCCGGACGACGAGGAGCACCTGCGGCGGGTGCTCGCGACCGCCACCGCCGGGGACCGGCGGGTAACCCAGATCGTGCTCACGCACGGGCACCGGGACCACTCCGCGGGCGCGGCCCGGCTCGCCGCGCTGGCCGGGGCGCCGGTCGCCGCGCTCGACCCGGGCCAGCGGCTGGGCAGCGACGGGTTCAGCGCCGGCACGGTGCTCACCGCGGGCGACTGCGAGCTGCGGGTGGTCGCCACCCCGGGGCATACCGGCGACTCGGTGAGCCTGCTGCTGACCGCGGACGGCGCGCTGCTGACCGGCGACACGGTGCTCGGCCGGGGTACGACGGTGATCGCGGCCGACGGGTCGCTCGGCGCCTACCTGCGGACGCTGGATGAGCTGCGCGGCCTGGCCGACTCAGCCGGGCTGCGGGTGCTGCTGCCCGGCCACGGCCCGCTGCTGCGCGAGCCGGCGGCGGTTCTCGACTACTACATCGCGCACCGCCGGGAGCGCCTTGACCAGGTGCGAGCGGCGCTCGCGGCCGGCGCGCGGACCCCGGCCGAGGTGGTGGCCATCGTGTACGCCGACGTGGACAAGTCACTGTGGCGCGCGGCCGAGCTGTCCGTCCGCGCCCAGCTTGACTACCTCCGCCCGGGCGAGTTACCTGGCCCGCTTGCGCAGCCGCTCCGAGTCGAGGATCAGCACCGAGCGGGCCGAGATCTGCAGCCAGCCGCGGGCGGCGAAGTCGGCCAGCGCCTTGTTAACCGTCTCCCGTGAGGCGCCCACTAGCTGGGCCAGCTCCTCCTGGGTGAGGTCATGGTGCACGTGCAGGCCGTCCGGCTCCTGGTTGCCGAACCGGTCGGCCAGGTCAAGCAGGTTCTTGGCCACCCGGCCGGGCACGTCGGTGAACACCAGGTCCGCGGTGACGTCGTTGGCCCGGCGCAGCCGCTGCGCCAGCGCCCGCAGCATGTGCAGCGAGACCTCGGGCCGCTCGCGCAGCCAGGCCATCAGCGCCTCGTGCTTCAGCGAGCCAAGCAGCGCGTCCGTCACCGCGCTGGCCGAGGAGGTGCGCGGCCGCGGGTCGAACAGGGACAACTCGCCGAACATCTCACCCGGGCCGATGACGCTCAACAGGTTCTCGCGGCCGTCCGCGGCGGCGCGGGTCAGCTTCATCTTGCCGTCGATCACCACGTACAGGGCGTCGCCGTCGTCGCCCTCCATGAACAGGTGCTCACCCCGGGAAAGCTTGACCTCCGCCATCTGCACACGCAGCGTGCGCGCGCCTTCGTCGTCGAGAGCGTCAAACAGTGGCGCCCGCCTGAGCACTCCTTCGGTGTTATCCACCGGTCCTCCTTGCTGCCAACCTTGCATTACCAAGTGTGAATCATGGGACGCCGTGCTCCGTGCCGACAACCGTACGGCAAGCAAAGTATTCCCGCCTGCGACCAGAAAGGTGCACGGATCTGCCCAGGTTTCTGGCGGAGTTCGAATACGCTAGGTAACAGCGTGATCGCGCAGGGGGGCGGGATGGGTGACCGGGGGTACCGCCGGGCCGCGGTCGGCCCCCGGCGCCGGAGCGCCGGCACGGCCGGAGCCGTCGTCGTGCTCGTCGCCGCCGCGCTCACCGGCCCGGCTGCCCCCGGCGCCAGGCCGCCCGCCCGCGCGACCGGGCCCGGTTCCCTCCCGGCCGGCCGTGCCGTCCAGGTAGACCGCGCCGTCCAGGTAAGCAGTGCCGTCCCGGCCCGCGACACCCCGGCCGGTATCGCCTCGCTCGCCGCCGTGCGGGCCGCGCTGCGGTCCCGGGCCGAGGTGCTGACCGAGGACTACGACCGCGCGGTGGTCCTCGGCCAGCAGGCCGCGGCGGCCTACCGGCTGGCGGCCGCCCGGCTCGCCGCCGCCCGGCGGACCGAGCAGCAGGCCGACCGCCGCCTGGCCCAGCTCGCCGCGGCCGACTATGAGGCCGACGGCGGCCCCGCCGTCGCCACCGTCACGCTCAGCGGGCTGTCCGGCCCGCAGCAGTACCTCCAGGTGATGGGCGCGCAGCAGGTGATCGCGGGCCAGCGGGCGGAGCTGCTCGCCGCCAGTCAGGCTGACCGGGTGGTCACCCGGCTGTTCGCCGCTCAGGCGGCGGCCCTGCTCGCCCGGCTGCAGGCCGAGTCCCAGTCGGCCGACGACCTGCGGCTGGCGGTGACGGCGGCGGTCCGCCAGCAGACGGCGGCGGTCCGGCAGGCCATGGCCGCGTGGGGCAAGATCAGGGCCCGGCTGGCCCGGGCCGGAACCGGGGCGGCGGTGCTCCCGCCGAGCGCGCTGGCGGGAGGCCCGCCTGGCGCGGCCCCTGGCGTGGTCTCGCCCGCCTGGTCGCTCGCGGCCGGCGCCAGCGCGGACCAGGGGCAGGCCGCCGTTGGCTGGGCGCTCACCCAGCTCGGGCGGCCTTACCAGTGGGGCGGCGCGGGGCCCGGCGGCTACGACTGCTCAGGCCTGGTGGCGGCCGCCTGGGCCAGGGCCGGGGTCCGCCTCGACCACTGGACCGGGTTCCAGTGGGTGTCCGGGCCGCACGTGCCGGTAAGCCAGCTCCGCCCGGGTGACCTAGTCTTCTACGCGGCCGACGTGGCCGACCCGGCCACCATCCACCACGTCGGCCTCTACCTGGGCGACGGGAAGATGGTGGACGCGCCGTACACCGGTGCCGATGTGCGGATCGACAGCATTTACGCCTACCCGGGGCTGATCGGCACCACCCGTCCGGCCGCCGCCGATTAGGCACCGGATGCCATCTGGTTACCGGCTGTTTCGCCGATGTTCCATCGCCAGGGCTGGGTGCACCGCCCTGTTACGCGTAACATGACCAGATGGCGGAGACTAGGCGATGCGAGCGCTGCGGCAAGGAGTTCGAGCCGAAGCGCGAGCACGCGCGCTTCTGCTCCGCGCGCTGCCGGGTCGCCTGGAACCGGGAGAACTGGCACCAGGCCAGCGCCGACCAGCAGAAGTGGGGCAGCGAAAACTGGGCGGACGAGGTGCGCGGACCCCAGCGCACCGGGACCAGCGCGCTGAGCTGGGCGATGACCGCCATGCGGGATACCACCGAGCGGCTGGGCCGGGTCCAGGCGAGTGACCGGGCGCAGGCGTTCGCGGTGATCGGCGAGGCCGTCTGGTGGGTCACGATCGTCGACGCGACGCTGGTGCGGTACTACCCCGAGGAGTACGAGGCCGCCCTGGCCGGCCTGGGCGGCCAGCAGCGGCAGGAGACCGAGACCACGCTCGGCGGCCTGCGCTTCGTGCGCAACCGGATGGGCTACTACGCCGATCACGCTGACTTCATCGAGCCGGCTCCGGAGGCGGGCCGGTCGCCCGGGGCGGAGCCGGAGGCGGGGGCCGCGGGCGGCGACGCGCCGATCCCCGAGTGGCACTGGCGGCCGCTCCCGCCGCCCGCGGTGGCGACCCTGCCGGCCCGCAACCAGGAGTGGGAGATGGCCCGCTACCAGGCGTACCAGGACCTGCTGGCCGGCCACACGATCGGCGACACCTTCAGTCGCACGGCCGCCTTTCATGACCTGGTGGCGGCGACGGCGCGGGCAGCCGCCGGCACCGCCGGGGACGAAGTCGCCGCCGAAGAGCCCGGCCTGCCGCCGGCCGCCCGATAAATTGTCTCTCACCGTGTATTGCCTGTTACACGGCGTTATGTCACGATCTTGGTGAGGGTCGTTGGTAGCGGTCTAACCCGGGGAGAGGTTCGCGGCATGTTCATCGCCCGGCACGAGCGGTCAGCTCGCCGCCCCTCACTACGGCAGAGCACCCTGGAACGCCGCTACGACTTTCACCTGGGCGAGTCGATCAGGGCGGCGCTCGAGGGCAGCCACGACAAGGCGGCGGGCCACTCCGCCCACGCGCTGCTGATCAGCCGGGAGCTGTGCGCCGCGGCGGCGGACCCGGCCCGGCACCAGCCGGAGCTGGCGGCGGCGCTGTGCGCGCACGCCCGTTACGGCGGCAGCGCCTGGCAGGCCATCGCGATGCTGGCGGAGTCGGCCGGCTATTACGCCAGCCTGGCGGAGGCCGACCCGGCCGCCTACGAGGTGCCGCGGATCGACGTGCTCACCCGGATCGCGCTGGCGTCGGACGCGGCCGGCCGCACCGGCGACGCGATCAGCCTGCTGCGCGAGGTCGCCGGCATGTTCCTGAAGGCGCCAGCGGCCGACGAGGAGGAGCGTGACCTCGGCCTGGCCCGCGCGCGCTTCCACCTGGGCCGCTGCCTGATCAAGACCGGGCTGGAGGCGGACGGCCTGGCCGAGACGGAGGCCGGGCTCGAGCTCGCGGCCGACGTGCTCGACCGGCTGGGGCTGCCGGCAGGCACCCCCGGCTGGCTCACCCGGGCGCCGCGCTACCTGCAACTGGCCGCGCCGGACTGGGCGGCGGCCGCGGTCAGGTGCATGACCAGGCAGGCCGAGGACGGGCGGCTGGAGCTGGCCGCGACCGCGGCCAGGACGGCGGTGCTGATCTCCGGCGGCCTGGCCGACCTCGGCGGTGACACGCTGAGCGGCGCGCACACGACGATCAGCGCCCGGGCGGCAGAAATAATTGACCGTGCCGCGCAGGCCTCGCGGGCGTCGTGACACCTGGGAATTGAAGCACCCCGAGCGCACCGCGGCCTAGACAGAGCCTGCTGGCGTCCGGGGTGGAATAAGCACCCGTTGGGGCTGAAAAAAGGCCCTTTGTCTTGCGTTACTGGTTCTCGTGCTCGATAAGGCGCTTGCGCGACCGCTCCACCTCGACCTCGGCCGCCGCGCGGCCCGCCCAGTGCGAGCCCTCGACCGACTTGCCCGGCTCCAGGTCCTTGTAGACCTCGAAGAAGTGCTGGATCTCCAGCCGGTCGAACTCGGGCACGTCCTCGATGTCCTGCAGGTGCGCCTGCCGCGGGTCGCTCGCGGGCACGCACAGCACCTTGTCGTCGGGGCCCTTCTCGTCGGTCATCTGGAACATGCCGATGACCCGGGCGGTCACCAGGCAGCCGGGGAACGTCGGCTCCTCCAGCAGCACCAGGGCGTCAAGCGGGTCGCCGTCTCCGCCCAGGGTGTCCTCGATGAACCCGTAGTCGGCCGGGTACCTGGTCGAGGTGAACAGCATGCGGTCAAGCCTGATCCGGCCGGTCCGGTGATCGACCTCGTACTTGTTCCGCTGCCCGCGGGGGATTTCGATGACTACTTCGACGTCCATTTTCACTCCACCCATAGCTACTGATTTACTCCATTGTCGCGGGTCGCCCAGGTGCGCCGGGACGGCGGGTCCTGCGGCCGGTGCCAGGCGCGGGCCCTAAGCTTGGCCCACCCGGATCTCGCGAAAGGTATGTTCGTGCGCCGCACACGGACCACCGCCATAGCAGTACTTGCCCTGCTCAACGTGTTCGTTCTCGCCGCCGGGCTGGTGGTCGCGCACATGCTGCCGCCCCGGCTGGCGCGGCTGCACGTAGCCGTCGCTGCGGACCGCCCTGTGGTCAACGCCACACCCGTGCTTTCGCCCGCGGTTACCGCCACTTCTTCCACGCAGGGTACCTCTCTGCCTACGGAACGTGGTATCGCTGCCATGCTCGGCGGACTGCTGCCACCCGCCGCGACCGGGTCCGGCCTGGGGGTCGAGGTCGCCGACGCCGCCACCGGCCAGGTCCTCTACGCCGACAACGCCGGCACTCCGGCCACTCCCGCCTCCACCACCAAGGTGGCGACGGCGGTGGCAGCGCTCGCGGTGCTTGGCCCCGGTGCCCGGTTCACTACCTCCGTGCGGCAGGCAGGCGGCACCCTGGTGCTGGTCGGAGGCGGTGATCCCACCCTGGCCGTCGATCCCTACCCCTCCTCCGATTACCCGCGTCCGGCCACCCTCGCCCAGCTCGCGGCGGCGAGCGCGAGCGCGCTCAAGGCGCAGGGCCGCCGTTCCGTCCGGCTAGGGTACGACACCAGCCTGTACAGCGGGCCTGATCTCGGGCCCGGCTGGGGCGACGACGTGGAGACCGGGAACGTCACCCCGATCGTGGCGCTCGAGGCCGACCAGGGGCGGCTGACGGCCAGCGGGGGGCTGCAGGACGCCGACGACCCGGTCAACTTCCAGCCGCGGACCAGCGACCCGGCCGGGATGACCGCGGCCGCCTTCGCCGCCTTGCTCAGCCGGGACGGCATCACCGTCAGCAGCCCGCCGCAGCCCGCCGCCGTCCCGGCCGGGGCGGCCGAGCTGGCCAGCGTCAGCTCACCGCCGCTGGTGCAGGTCGCCGGGCAGATGCTGCTCGAGTCCAACAACGTGATCGCCGAGAACCTGGCCCGGCAGCTCGCGCTCCGGCTGGGCCTGCCCGCCACCTTCGCCGGCGCGGCCAGCGCGGTCACCACCGAGCTGCGCAGGCTCGGCATCACCACCCCGATCAGCCTGTCCGACGGCAGCGGCCTGTCACCGCAGGACGCGATCGCCCCGGAGACGCTAGTCCGGGTGCTCAAGCTGGCGCAGGACACGCCGCGGCTGCGCGGGGCCCTGGCCGGCCTGCCGGTGGCCGGCTTCGCGGGCACGCTGTCGGCCGGCCAGAGCGTCTTCGGCGGCATCGGCGGCACCGCCCGCGGGGTGGTCCGGGCCAAGACCGGCAACCTCGCCACCGTCGCCACCCTGGCCGGGCTGGCCTACGACAAGTCCGGCACGCTGCTGCTTTTCGCGATCATGGCCCCCCAGGTGCCGGCCGCTTACCAGCTGCAGCAGGCGGCCGACGCGATCGACGCGGCGGCGGCCGGCCTGGCCGCGTGCGGCTGTTCGTGAGCCTCGCTCTCCCGCTACCAACAGCGAGCACGTACGGTAGGACTGTGAGCAGCGCACAGATGATCGACTGGGACGTAGCGATCTCCACCGGAACCAGGTTCGCCCGGCAGGGGCCGCAGGTCAGCCTGGCGGACGCCCGGGCCGTGGTGGCGGAGCTGCGCGGCCTGACCGCCGTTGTCCAGCAGCCCGTCCGCGAGCTGACCGGGCTGGTCAGCCAGGGAGCGGCGGGCCCGGTGGCGGTGGTGGACCGGCCGGGCTGGATCAAGGCCAACGTAGGCGGGTTCCGCGTGGTGCTCGAGCCGCTGGCGGACAAGCTGGCCGCGCGGGGCGCGGGCATTCCCGCCGCCGGGTCGGTGATGGGCGCGGTCGGGTCGCGGGTGACCGGCGCCCAGATGGGCCTGGTGCTGGCCTACCTGTCGTCCCGGGTGCTCGGCCAGTACGAGCTCTTCCTGCCGCCCGGCGAGGGCGGCGCCCCCGGCAGCGGCGGCAACGGGGCGGGCTCGGCCTACGGGACCGGCGGCGCTTACGGCGCGGCCGAGGCAGGCGGGTCGCCCGGCGCCAACGGCACGTCGACCGCGACCGCGGTCAACCTGGCCGGCGCCAGCGTCGGCCGCCTCACCCTGGTCGCGCCGAACATCGTGATGATCGAGCGCGAGCTCGGCGTCGACCCGCATGACTTCCGCCGCTGGGTGTGCCTGCACGAGGAGACGCACCGGGTCCAGTTCACCTCGGTGCCCTGGCTGCGCGGCTACGTGCAGGGCATGATGACGGAGTTCCTGCTGGCATCCGACCTGGACACCAGCGCCCTGCTTGAGCGGATGCGGTCGGCCGCGGGCGCGGTCGCCAACGCGGTGCGCGGCGGCGAGGGCGAGAGCCTGGTGGAGGCGATCCAGACTCCCGAGCAGCGGGCGCTGCTGGACAAGATGACCGCGGTGATGACCCTGGTCGAGGGGCACGGCGACTACGTGATGGACGCGGTGGGCCCGCAGGTGGTGCCCTCGGTCGAGGACATCAGGGAGAAGTTCTCGCACCGCCGCGGCTCGACCAGCCGCCCGGAGCTGGTGCTGCGCCGGCTGCTCGGCATCGACCTCAAGATGAAGCAGTACGAGCAGGGCTCGCGCTTCGTCTCCACCGTGGTGGCGGAGGCCGGGATGGCCGGGTTCAACAAGGTGTGGACCTCGCCGGAGACGCTCCCCACCCGGGCCGAGCTGTCGGAACCACGCGAATGGCTTGAGCGGGTCGGCTGACCGTGGGTGGTGCCCTGCCGGCGCCGGTGGCCGAGGTCCGCAACGCCGTCCGCGCGTCGCTGTCCGGGCTGCCGCCCGGTGACCTGGTGCTCGCCGCCTGCTCGGGCGGGCAGGACTCGCTCGCGCTGGCCGCCGCGCTGGCGTTCACCGCGCCGCGGGCGGGGCTGCGGGCAGGCGCGGTCACGGTGGACCACGGGCTGCAGCCGGGCTCGGCCGACCGCGCGGCCGCGCTCGCGGTGACGCTGCGCGGGCTTGGCCTCGACCCGGTGACGGCCGTCGCGGTAACCGTGGACGGCCCCGGCGGCCCCGAGGCGGCGGCCCGGTCCGCCCGCTACGCCGCGCTCGAGCGGGCCGCGGCCGACGCCGGCGCGAGCGCCGTGCTGCTCGGCCACACCCTGGACGACCAGGCGGAGACGGTGCTGCTCGGGCTGGCGCGGGGCTCGGGGCCGCGGTCGCTGGCCGGGATGCCGCCGCGGCGCGGCGTGTTCGTCCGGCCGCTGCTCGGCCTGCGCCGCCCGGTGACCGCCGCGGCCTGCGCGGCGCTCGGGCTGCAGCCGTGGCCGGACCCGCACAACGCGGACCGCCGGTTCGCCCGGGTCCGGGTGCGGCTCGACGCGCTGCCCGCGCTGGAGGCAGCGCTTGGCCCGGGAATAGCCGAGGCACTGGCGCGGACCGCCGGCCAGCTGCGGGATGATGCTGAGGTGCTGGAGGAAATAGCAGCCGCCGAACGGGTGCGGGCGGACGCTCCGCTGACCACCGGCTCCCTGGCGGCGCTGCCCGCGGCGGTGCGCACCCGGGTGCTCCGCGCCGCCGCGCTGGCGGCCGGCTGCCCGGCCGGCGCGCTCACCGCGGCGCATGTCACCCGGGTGGAAGAGCTGGTCACCGGCTGGCGGGGGCAGCGGGGGGTCGACCTGCCGGGCGGCATCCGGGCGGCCAGGCGGTCCGGCGCGGTCGTTTTCGAGCCAGCGGTCCTCCAGCTTCCCGGCGCCGTTAACGGCACCGTTAACGGCTAACACTTATCCGTGAGGAGAAGCTGGCTTATGGACGCTGCCGACATGGGGCCGGGGCTGAAAGAGGTACTGATCAGCGCCGAGCAGATCAGCCGCAGGACCGGTGAGCTGGCCGCGCAGATCGACGCGGACTACGCGGGCCGCGAACTGCTCCTGGTCGGCGTGCTCAAGGGCGCCGTGATGGTGATGGCTGACCTGGCCCGTGCCATGCACCTGCCGGTCCAGATGGACTGGATGGCGGTCTCCTCCTACGGCTCGGGAACCAAGTCGTCCGGCGTGGTGCGCATCCTCAAGGACCTCGACGCGGACATCAGCGGCAAGCACGTGCTGATCGTGGAGGACATCATCGACTCCGGGCTGACCCTGTCCTGGCTGGTGGGCAACCTGAAGTCGCGTAACCCGGCCTCGGTGGAGATCTGTACCATGCTCCGCAAGCCCTCGTCCGCGCAGATGGAAGTGGAGGTGGCCTACACCGGGTTCGAGGTGCCGGACGAGTTCGTGGTGGGCTACGGGCTGGACTACGCGGAGCGCTACCGTAACCTTCCTTTTATCGGGACGCTGGCCCCCGAGGTGTACGGGGGGAACACATCCCGTTGATGAAAGCGTTCAGGTACCGTCAGGTAATCGCTGTGCGGTCAGGCAGGCAGTCGCGCCGGTGGTCGGCGGGACATGAGGCTGGTCAGGAGGGAACGGCCCCGGGCCGAGGGGGTCGCTCACAATGGAATTGAAGCGCTTTTTCCGCGGACCGCTATTGCTGGTACTGCTTGCGGTGCTGGTCATCACGATCACGCTGGGCTGGGCCAACTCGGGCAGCAGCTACCAGACGGTGGACACCAGCAAGGTTGTCCAGCTGATCCAGGATCATCAGCTGAAGTCGGCCGTGCTGACCGACAAGAACCAGACCATCCAGGTCACGACGAAGAGCGGCCAGCAGTACCAGGCCGACTTCATCAGCGGCCAGGGCGCGCACCTGCAGGACCTGCTGCAGACCGAGTTCGACAACGGCCAGCTCGCCGGCGGCTACGACGTCCAGATCCCGAAGACCAGCGCGCTGCTCTCCATCATTGAGACGTTCGTCCCGTACCTGATCATCGCGCTGTTCTTCTTCTTCCTGCTGAGCCAGATGCAGGGCGGCGGCTCGCGGGTGATGAACTTCGGTAAGTCGCGGGCCAAGCTGATGACCAAGGACACGCCGAAGACCACCTTCGCCGACGTGGCCGGGGCCGACGAGGCTATCGAGGAACTGCAGGAGATCAAGGAATTCCTGCAGAACCCGGCCAAGTTCCAGGCCATCGGGGCCAAGATCCCCAAGGGCGTGCTGCTCTACGGGCCGCCCGGCACCGGCAAGACGCTGCTCGCCCGCGCGGTCGCGGGCGAGGCGGGGGTGCCGTTCTACTCGATCTCCGGTTCTGACTTCGTGGAGATGTTCGTCGGCGTCGGCGCCTCCCGGGTCCGCGACCTGTTCGAGCAGGCCAAGCAGAACGCCCCCGCGATCGTTTTCGTGGACGAGATCGACGCCGTGGGCCGGCACCGTGGTGCCGGGCTCGGCGGCGGCCACGACGAGCGCGAGCAGACGCTGAACCAGATGCTGGTCGAGCTGGACGGGTTCGACACCAAGGGCGGCGTGATCGTGATCGCGGCCACCAACCGGCCCGACATCCTCGACCCGGCGCTGCTGCGCCCGGGCCGCTTCGACCGGCAGATCGTGGTGGCCCAGCCGGACCTGACCGGCCGCAAGGGCATCCTCAAGGTGCACGCCCGCGGCAAGCCGATCGGGCCCGACGCCGACCTGGACATCATCGCCCGGCGGACTCCCGGCTTCACCGGCGCCGACCTGGCCAACGTGATCAACGAGGCGGCGCTGCTCACTGCCCGCGCCAACGGCAAGCAGATCACCATGCAGGCGCTGGAAGACGCGATCGACCGGGTGATGGCGGGCCCCGAGCGCAAGAGCGTGCTGCTGTCGGAGAAGGAGCGGAAGCTCATCGCCTACCACGAGGGCGGCCACGCCCTGGTCGGGCACGCGATGGCCAACGCCGACCCGGTGCACAAGGTCACCATCATCCCGCGTGGTCGCGCGCTCGGCTACACGATGGCGCTGCCGACCGAGGACAAGTTCCTCACCACCCGGGCCGAGATGCAGGACCAGCTGGCGATGCTGCTCGGCGGCCGGACGGCGGAGGAGCTGATCTTCCACGAGCCGACCAGCGGCGCCGCCAACGACATCGAGAAGGCCACCCAGATCGCCCGCAGCATGGTGGTCGAGTACGGCATGAGCGAGCGGCTGGGTGCCCGCAAGTTCGGCAACGGTGACAGCGAGCCGTTCCTCGGCATGAGCCAGTCGCACGCCCGGGACTACTCCGAGGAGATCGCGTCCGCGATCGACGAGGAGATCAAGCGGATGATCGAGGCGGCGCACGACGAGGCCTGGGAGGTGCTCGTCGAGTACCGCGACGTCCTCGACAACCTGGTGCTGAAGCTGCTCGAGCACGAGACGCTGAACCGCAAGCAGGTGCTTGAGGTGTTCGCGCCGGTGCAGCGGCGGCACGTCCGCGGCACCTACACCGGCTACGGCAAGCGGCTGCCCTCGGACCGGCCCCCGGTCATGTCGCCCAAGGAGCTGGCCCTGGCGGCGGCTTCCGGTACCGACACCATCCCCGGGCCGACCAACGGACAGGTACTCGGCTACGGTCTCGACGGCGGCACGCCCGGCGAGCACAACGACTAACTAGGCAGGGTAAATGACCGATCAGCCGGTGGCTGACCAGTTCGCGCCTGGACAGCCGCAGGCTGACCGGCTCTCCGCTGAGCAGCCGGCCAAGCCGCCGGTCGACCAGGCGCGGATCGAGCGCGCCGTCCGCGAGATCCTGCTCGCGGTGGGCGAGGACCCGGAGCGGGACGGGCTGCTCGACACCCCCGCCCGGGTCGCCCGGATGTACGCGGAGCAGTTCGCGGGCCTGCGGCAGCAGCCGCAGGACGTGCTGACCACCGTCTTCGACGCCGAGCACGACGAGATCGTGCTGGTTCGCGACATCGAGATCTACAGCATGTGCGAGCACCACCTGGTGCCCTTCTTCGGCAAGGCGCACATCGGCTACATCCCGAACGAGAAGGGCGAGATCACCGGCCTGTCCAAGCTGGCCCGGCTGGCGGACCTGTACGCCCGGCGGCCGCAGGTGCAGGAGCGGATGACGACCGAGATCGCCGACGCGCTGGTGCGGATCCTCGAGCCGCGGGGCGTCATCGTGGTGCTCGAGTGCGAGCACCTGTGCATGTCCATGCGCGGGGTGCGCAAGCCCGGGGCGACGACCGTGACGTCCGCCGTGCGGGGCATCTTCCGGGCCGAGGCACGGACCCGTGCCGAGGCGATGAGCCTGCTCTTCGGTAATAGGTAAGGCGAGGTTAAATTCGGAGGTTTCCTCCGTATTCTTACCCCGGGGCTAAGGCCGCCCGGGTTTAGCTGGCCTAACGCCGGGGCACGCAATAACGGTCGGAATTATTCGAACCAGTCGAGACCGCCACGCGTCTAATAATTGCTGACTTGTTCTCATCCTCTTTAGGTCAGCCAGGGACGCTTGGAGGTACCGTGTGTACGGGGAACGCGGAGAGGCGGAGCTCGCCGACCTGCGCGGCGCGTGCCGCCGTGCGAATTATCAAGTTCTCCTGTAGATCAGGGAACGGGCAGTACATGGCGGACATGTCATGACTACGCTGCTTGACCGTGATCCGGGGCCTGACAAGAGATCTGAGATGAGCGAAAGCACCCCTGACGATCGAGCCGATCGTAATTCCAGAGCCCGCCTGCTGACCGGCCGGGATGTCGCGCCGAAGGCGTGGGTTCCGGTGGTGGCCGCGCTGCTGACGTTCCTGATCGGCCTGTCCGACGTGCTGGCGGTGTTCAAGCCGGACTGGCACGAGCGGCTGCACCGGGTCAACGCGGTGGTGCCGGGCACGCTGACCAACGTCACCCGCACCTCGGACGTCATTATCGGCCTGCTGCTGCTGATGCTCGCCCGGGGGCTGCGCCGCCGCAAGCGGCGCGCCTGGCAGGCGGTGCTGGTGCTGCTCGCCTATGACATCGTGCTCCACTTCAGGCACTTCCCGCACCTGGTCTCGGCCTCCGGCTTCGTGGCCGTCGTGCTGCTGGCCGCGCTGCTCTACCGGCACAACGACTTCTACGCGGTCGGCGACCCGCGCAGCCGCCGCATGGTGCTGCCGGTGTTCGTGGGGCTCGTCGCCATGGACTTCGCAATCGGGCTCGGCTACCTCGCGGTGGGTCCCCTGGTCGGCAGCTACCCGATCGGCCAGCGGGTGCAGGACGTGCTGTACGAGCTGGTCGGGGTGTACGGCCCGGTGCAGTGGGCCAACGAGGCCCGCGGCGACCTGTACCACGTGCTCACCAGCGCCCTCGGCGCCTTCACGGTGCTGGTCACCATCTACCTGCTGCTGCGCTCCGCCCGGCCGCGCGCGCGGCTGGCGGCGGCCGACGCGACCAAGATCCGCGAGCTGCTCGACAAGCACGGAGACCGTGACTCGCTCGGCTACTTCGCGCTGCGCGACGACAAGAGCGTGATCTGGTCCCCGTCCGGCAAGTCGGGCATCTGCTACCGGGTGGTGTCCGGGGTAATGCTCGCGGCGGGAGACCCGCTGGGCGACCCCGAGGCGTGGCCGGGCGCGATCGCCGAGTTCCTTGGCGAGGCCGGACGGCACGCCTGGCGGCCCGCGGTGATGGGCTGCAGCGAGCTCGGGGCCGAGGTGTGGTGCCGCGAAGGTGACCTGACCGCCCTCGAGCTCGGGGACGAGGCGATCGTCAACGTAGGCGAGTTCAGCCTGGCCGGCCGCCAGATGCGCAATGTCAGGCAGATGGTCAACCGGGTCGCCAAGAACGGCTACACGGCCGAGGTCCGCCGGGTGGGCGACATACCGCGGCCGGAGCTCGACCGGATCATCCGGGAGGCGGACCGCTGGCGGGGAACCACCGTGGAGCGCGGCTTCTCGATGGCCCTCGGCCGCCTCGGCGCCCCCGGCGACGAGAACTGCGTGCTGGTCACGGCGCTGGAAGACGGGGTGCTGCGGGCGATACTGCACTTCGTGCCGTGGGGCAGCGACGGGCTGTCGCTCGACCTGATGCGGCGCGACAAGACCGCCCAGGCGGGTCTGAACGACTTCCTCATCGTGGAGGCGATCAAGGCCGCGCCGGGCCTGGGCGTCAAGCGCGTCTCGCTGAACTTCGCGATGTTCCGCGCCGCCCTCGAGCGCGGGGAGAAGATCGGCGCCGGGCCGGTGCTCAAGGCATGGCGCGGGCTGCTGGTGTTCCTGTCCCGCTGGTTCCAGATCGAGTCGCTGTACAAGTTCAACGCTAAGTTCTGCCCGGTCTGGGAGCCGCGCTTCTTCGTATTCACCGGGGGCCGGGACGCGCCGCGGATCGCGATCGCCGCCCTTGAGGCCGAGGCGTTCCTGGTGTGGCCGAAGTTCAGGGTGAAGCGGTACGTGCGGCGGGTCGGCCGCCTCCTCGGCCTTGGCCAGGGCAAGCAGGCCCAGGTGACCACCGAAGTCGCCGTCACCCAGACCGTGACCACGGGGACCGCGACGGCCGAGAGCACGACGGCGGACACCGCGCGGGCGGACACCGCGCAGGCTGACCCGGCGCAGGCTGACACCGTGCCGACCGACGCCCGGTGAGCCTGGCCTAGCATTCCCGGTATGGTCAACCTGCCTGGTCTGGCCGGGTCCACCCCGGCGGGCCGCTGCCTGGTGATGGGCGTGGTCAACGTGACCCCCGACTCGTTCTCGGACGGGGGGCGGTGGTTCGGTGCCGGAGCGGCGATCGCGCACGGCCTTGAGCTGATCGGCCAGGGAGCCGACATCGTTGACGTCGGCGGCGAGTCGACCAGGCCGGGCGCGCAGCGCATCCCGGCCGACGAGGAGCTGCGGCGGGTCAAGCCGGTCATCACCGAGCTGGTCAAGGCGGGCGCCGTGGTCAGCGTGGACACGATGCGGGCGCAGGTGGCCGAGTGGGCGGTGGAGGCCGGGGTCAGCCTGGTCAACGACGTCAGCGGCGGGCTGGCCGATCCCTACATGCCCCGCCTGGTGGGGAAGGCAGGCATCCCCTACGTGGTGATGCACTGGCGCGGGCACAGCCACGACATGCACGCCCGGGCGATCTACGCGGACGTGGTCCGTGAGGTGCACGACGAGCTGGCGCAGCGGATCGACGCGGTGACGGCGGAAGGGGTGGACCCGTCGATGATCGTGCTCGACCCCGGCCTCGGGTTCAGCAAGAACCCGGCCGCGTGGGGTCCTGACGCGCACAACTGGCAGTTGCTGGCCGGCCTGGGGGAGGTGGCCGCGATCGGCGGCCGTGACTTCCCGGTCCTGGTCGGCGCCTCCCGCAAGCGCCACCTCAGCCGGCTGTTCGACGGTTATCCCCCGGGGGAGCGACCCCCGGTACCCCCCGAGGGCCGGCCCGATGGAGAGGCGCCGTCGTACCGGGCCGGCGACGTCCGCTCGGTCCTGGACAACGACGCGGCCACCGCGGCGGTCACCGCCCTGGCCGCGGCGGCAGGCGCGTGGTGCGTGCGGGTGCACGAGGTTCCCGGCAACGCGGACGCCGTGCGGGTGGCCGCTGCCTTCCGGGCGGCCGGGCGGCAGGGGCGCTCATGAGGCCGGGCACCCGGTCCGCGGTGCTCGCGCTCGGCAGTAACCTCGGAGAGAGGCGAGACATACTCCAGGGTGGCGCGGACGCCATCGCGGGACTCCCGGAGGTGCGAGTGACGGCGGCGTCACCGGTCTACGAGACCGTCCCAGTCGGCGGGCCGCCGCAGCCCGACTACCTGAACGCGGTGCTGCTGATCACCACCAGCCTGCCGTCCGGCCAGCTACTCGGCCAGCTGCACGAGATCGAGGCGGCCTTCGACCGGGTCCGCATGGTGCGCTGGGGGCCGCGCACCCTCGACATCGACATCATCACCGTGGCGGGCGAGCGCAGCGATGACCCGGTTCTTACCCTGCCGCACCCGCGGGCGCACGAGCGCGCCTTCGTGCTCGCCCCGTGGCACGACGCCGACCCGGACGCGGTACTCCCGGGCCACGGCCCGGTGGCAGGCCTGCTCGCCCAGGTCGACCAGGCGGGGATCCGCCGCTCGGCGGTGCCCCTCGTCATCCGGGAGGCGGGCTCGTGAAACCGACCAGGCCCTGGGCGCTGCTGCTCACCGCGGTCGTCGCGGCCGCCGTGACCTGGGCGGTGCTCACCGCCGTCTACTCCCGGCTGCCCCCGCTCACCTGGACGCTGGTGCCCGCGCTGCTGATCGCGGCCGGCGCCGAGGCGTGGCTGGGCCGCGACCTGCGGGCCCGCATCGCCGGCCGCAGGCCCGGCCGTCCGGCTCCGCCGCTGTTCGTCGCCCGGATGGTCGCCCTGGCCAAGGCCAGCTCGCAGACGGCGGCGCTGATCGGCGGGATCAGCCTCGGGTTCATGGTCTACCTGTCCGGCCTGACCAGCGACCCGACGCCGCGGGCCGACCTGGTCAACGCCAGCCTGTCCTTCGGTTCCTGCCTGGTGCTGCTGGCGGCGGCCCTCTACCTCGAGTACTGCTGCCGGGTGCCGAACTCCGGCGACGACGACTCGCTCCCGCCGCCCCCCGCAGAGTCCCCCTTCCACCACTGACCCGCCCCCGCGCCGCGCCGCGCCGCAATCCGAGCGCATGGTTGTAGCAACCAGGCGGCCCTGGGCGCCTGGTTGCCACAACCACGCGGAGAGGGCCGCAAGCGCTGGGGGAGGTGGGGAGCGTGGGGCCGCTGAGGGGGAGGGACGGAGGCGCTGAGCGGGGCGGGGAAGCGGGGCGGGCGCAGGTGGTTATTCTTGTCGGGGCACTGGCCAGCGTGAGGGTAAGGGAGCGGTCCGGTACTGGTGGAGACTGGAACGAATGAGCACCCCGCCCGCCTTAGGGTCGGGATTATCGGGCCGGGACGCGCGGGAACCGCGCTGGCGCAGGCGCTGGCCCGGGCCGGCCATCAGGTGACCGCCGCGTCGGCGGTGTCGGAACGGTCCAAGCAGCGGGTGCGCGACAACTTCCCCGCCGCCCGGCTGACCGACCCGGCGGGCGTGCTCGCCGCCGCCGACCTGGTGCTGTGCACGGTGCCCGACGACGTGCTGCCGGGCCTGATCGAGGGCCTGGCCGCGACCGGCGCGCCCTACGCGGGGCGGCTGCTGGCCCACGCCAGCGGCGCGCACGGCGTCCGCGTGCTTGATCCGGCCACCCAGGCGGGCGCGCTGCCGCTGGCGCTGCACCCGGTGATGACGTTCACCGGCCGGGAGGACGACGTAGACCGGATCAAGGGCGTCAGCTTCGGCGTGACCGCGCCCGACCCGCTCCGCCCGGCCGCCGAGGCCCTGGTGATCGAGATGGGCGGCGAGCCGGTGTTCATCGCCGAGGAGAACCGCGCCCTGTACCACGCCGCGCTCGCGTTCGCCGCCAACCACCTGGTCACCCTGGTCGCCCAGTCGGCCAGCCTGCTCAGCCTGGCGGGGGCGGAGAACCCGGGCCGGATGCTCGGGCCGCTGCTCGGCGCGGCCCTGGACAACGCGCTCCGCTTCGGTGACGCGGGGCTGACCGGGCCGGTCGCGCGGGGCGATGACGGCACCGTGACCGCCCATGTCACCGCGCTGGCGGAGCACGCGCCGGCCGCGCTGCCGGCCTACCGCGCGCTGGCCCGGCTGACCGCCGACCGGGCGCTGGCAGCCGGCCTGCTGAGCGCCAGTGACGCCGAGCGGCTGCTCGACATCCTTGGAGACCGCCGATGATCACTGTCAGCACCCGGGCGGAACTGGCCGCCGCCCGGGAGAAGCTAACCGCCCCGGTTGTCCTCGTGCCCACCATGGGCGCGCTGCACGAGGGCCACCACGCGCTCCTTCGCCGGGCCCGCGAGCTGGCCGGGCCGGGCGGCTCGGTCGTCGTGTCGGTCTTCGTGAACCCGCTCCAGTTCGGGCCGAACGAGGACCTGGACCGCTACCCGCGGACCCTGGAGGCGGACCTGGAGGCGTGCGCGGCCGAGGGCGCCGACCTGGTCTTCGCGCCGGGCGTGAGCGACATGTACCCGCAGCCGCAGCTGGTCACGGTCGACCCGGGGCCGACCGGGGAGGTCTTCGAGGGCGAATTCCGGCCCGGCTTCTTCCACGGCGTCCTGACCGTCGTGCTCAAGCTGTTCAGCCTGGTCCGCCCGGACATCGCGGTGTTCGGGCAGAAGGACGCGCAGCAGCTGGTGCTGGTCCGCCGGATGTCGGCCGACTTCGGGCTCGGCATCGAGGTCGAGGCGGTGCCCACCGTGCGGGCGGCCGACGGGCTCGCCCTGTCCAGCCGCAACAAGTACCTGTCGGAGGCGGAGCGCGCGGTGGCGCCGGCCCTCTACCGGGCACTGTCGGCCGGAGCCGCCGCCGCCGCGGACGGGGCGGTCCCGGCCGCGGTGCTCGCCGCCGCCGGCGCGGTGCTGGCCGACGCGGCCAGGGCGCGGCCCCCTGTCCCGGCCCCCCAGGTTGACTACCTGGCATTGGCCGACGCGCGCAGCTACGAACCCGTTCGGAGTGATGACCTGGAGTTCCGCGGGACCGCGGTGCTCGCCGTGGCCGCGCGGGTCGGCACCACCCGCCTCATCGACAACGTCCTGGTGGAACTCGGAACGGAACGGCATGCTGCTGACGATTGACATCGGCAACACCAACATGGTGCTCGGCGTGTTCGAGGGGGACGCCATCGTCGAGCACTGGCGGATCGCGACGGTGCAGGACCGGACCGCGGACGAGATCGCCGCCCTGCTGTACGGGCTGCTGGCCCGGTCGAGCGTGGTCAAGGAGCAGGACCTGGCGGGGATCTCGCTGTGCTCCACCGTGCCGTCGGTGCTGCACGAGATGCGCGAGATGTGCCGCCGGTACTACCCGGAAGTGCCGACCGTGATCGTGCAGCCCGGGGTGAAGACCGGGGTGCCGATCCGGATGGACAACCCCAAAGAGGTCGGCAGCGACCGGATCATGAACTCGCTGGCGGCCGTGCACCTGTACGGCGGGCCGGCCATCGTGGTCGACTTCGGCACGTCGACCAATTTCGACGCGGTAAGCGCCAAGGGCGAGTTCGTCGGCGGCGCGCTCGCGCCGGGCATCGAGATCTCGGTCGACGCGCTCTCCCGGCGGGCCGCGCAGCTGCTCAAGGTCGAGCTGACCCGGCCGCCGCGGGTGGTCGGCAAGAACACCGTCGAGGCGCTGCAGTCAGGGATCGTCTACGGCTTCGCCGGGCAGGTCGAGGGCATCGCCCGGCGGATGGCGCTCGAGCTGTCGCCGGAGGACCCGGGCGCGGTCACGGTGATCGCCACCGGCGGCCTCGCCCCGCTGGTGATCGACGAGGTGCCGATGATCGACGCGCACGAGCCGTGGCTGACGCTGATCGGCCTGCGGCTGGCCTGGGAGCGCTCGCACAAGCCTTAATGATGTGCCCGTAACGGCTGATCCCCGGTAGCCTTCCGTCGTGGCAGACGATACGGTTCCGGAGCAGGTTCGCGTCCGGCTGGAGAAGCGCTCGCGGATGCTCGAGTCGGGCATCGACCCTTACCCGGTGAGCTACCCGCGCACCACCTCGATCGATGCGGTGCGGTCGGAGTTCGGCGCGCTCGGGCCGGACGAGGCCACCGGCAAGACGGTGGGCGTGACCGGGCGGGTGATCCTCTCCCGGATCGGCGGCAAGCTCTGCTTCGCGACGCTGCGCGACGGCAGCGGGGACCTCCAGGTGATGATCTCGCTGGCCAAGGTGGGCGAGGACGCGCTGGCGGCCTGGAAGCGGGACGTCGACCTGGGCGACCACGTGGGCGTGACCGGCGAGGTGATCACCTCGCGGTCCGGTGAGCTGTCAGTGCTGGCCGACTCGTTCGCGGTCACCGCCAAGTCGCTGCGGCCGCTGCCGGAGAAGCACGCCGGGCTCACCGATCCCGAGTCCCGGGTCAGGCAGCGGTACGTCGACCTCATCGTCAACCCGCGGGCCAGGGAGCTGGCCGAGCTGCGCTCGGCGGTGATCCAGTCGGTGCGGTCCGGCCTGGTGTCCCGCGGCTACCTGGAGGTCGAGACGCCGATCCTCACCCCGCTGCACGGCGGGGCGAACGCGCGGCCGTTCACCACCCACTACAACGCCTACAACTCCCAGGTGTACCTGCGCATCGCGCTTGAGCTGTACCTGAAGCGGCTGCTGGTCGGCGGGATCGAGAAGGTCTTCGAGATCGGCCGTAACTTCCGCAACGAGGGCGTGGACACCACCCACAACCCCGAGTTCTCGATGCTCGAGGCGTACGAGGCCTACGGCGACTACAACACCATCGGCGAGCTGACCCAGGCGCTGGCCCAGGGAGCGGCGGTGGCGGCGTACGGCTCGACCGTGATCACCCGGGCCGACGGGTCGCAGTACGACATCGGCGGCCAGTGGCGGTCGCTGACGGTGCACGAGTCGATCGGGCTGGCGCTGGGGGAAGAGGTCACCCCGGACACCGAGCTGCCGGCGCTGCTCGGCCTGTGCGCCAAGGCGGACGTGCCGCTGCAGCCGTCGTGGAACCGCGGCCAGGTCATCCTGGAGATGTACGAGCGGCTGGTCGAGAAGAAGACGGTCGAGCCGACGTTCTACCGCGACTTCCCGGTCGAGGTGTCGCCGCTGACCCGGCAGCACCGGACCGATCCCCGGCTGGCCGAGCGCTGGGACCTGGTGGCGTTCGGGGCCGAGCTCGGCACCGGCTACTCGGAGCTGGTGGACCCGGTGGTGCAGCGCGAGCGGCTCACCGCCCAGTCGCTGCTGGCGGCGGGCGGGGACCCGGAGGCCATGCAGCTGGACGAGGACTTCCTGCTCGCCCTGGAGCACGCCATGCCGCCTACCGGCGGCATGGGCATGGGCATGGACCGGCTGCTGATCATGCTGACCGGGGAGAACATCAGGGAGACGATCCTCTTCCCGTTCGTTCGCCCCTCCTAGGGGCCTGACCGCGCCCCTCCGGCGCGGTCAGGCGATGCGGACGGCGCCGACGTAGGCGTCCCAGAAGACCGGCTGCACCTGGACGTCCTGGCCCGCGCTGGGCGCGTCGACCATCAGGCCGTTGCCGATGTAGAGACCGACGTGACTGATGTCGGCGAAGAAGAACACCAGGTCGCCCGGCTCGAGGTCCGCCCGCGACACGTGCATGCCGGAGTCCCACTGCGACCCGGTGTAATGCGGCAGCGAGATGCCCTCCTGGGCGAACGCCCACTCCACCAGGCCCGAGCAGTCGTAGGAGTCCGGGCCGGCCGCGCCCCACACGTAGGGCTTGCCGCGCTGGGTGAGCGCCGCCCGCAGCGCGGTGGTGCCGACGTTGGTCGCCTCGGGCAGCACGACGTTGGGGTAGGAGCCGGTCTTGTCGAACACGGCCATTGCCTGCGTCATGGCGGAGCTGTTCAGCACCGCCAGCTTCGACTTGATCGACTTGACCTTGCCGTTGATCTCCGCCTGGATCTGGTTGGCGCTGGCGATCTCCTCCTTGGCGGTCACCTGCGCCCGGGTGGCGGCGAGCTGCTCGCGCTGCAGCGTGCTCAGCCGCATGCCCGCCTCGTTGTCGAGCTGCTGCATGGTGGACGCCTGGCCAAGGAACGATTCGGGGTTGCCGCTGGTGAGTATCTGCAGCGACGGGTCCATGCCGCCGTTCATGTAGCCCATCGCCGCCAGCTGGGCGACCGCCTGCTGGCTGCCCGCCATCGCCGCCTCCGCCCGCTGCGCCGCCAGGTTGGCCACCTTGACCTCTGACTTGGCGTGGGCGAGCTGGATCTGCAGGCCGTCGTACTGCTGGCCGAGCGAGTCGACCTCGTTCGACAGCTGCTTGGCCTGCGCGACCAGGGTGGCGAGGGACGGCTGGGGGCGGACGGTCTGCGCCTGGCTTGACCCGCCAAGCAGCAGCACGGTCACTGCCGTCGCGGCTACGGCGACTCCTGCGAGCCGCCGGCTGTCTGTACGCACGTCGATGCACGATATTAGATAGCCATGCCGCTGCCAACCGACTCTCGCGAAGTTTTGTCATTCTGACGGTCAGGCCGTTCCCTCGCGCGGATTGCCCGAAATGTGGTATCAGGGGTGTCGCGCCGACGCCGGATCGTAACGGTGCGACCGCGTGGCGAAGCCTATTCGGCCCGGCCGCCGGCCGATACTCGCCGTGGCCGCCCGATTGTATTTAGGCGATACAGTAGTGCCGCGATGGAGTACATAGTGAGGCAAGCCCGCACCAGGGACGTACCGGAAATCCGCGGGCTCATCGATCAGAACGTCGGCTCACGGCGGTTGCTCGAGAAGCACACGGTGAACCTTTACGAGGACGTTCTTGAGTTCACCGTCGCGGAGGCGGCCACTGACGGGGCCGTTGTCGGGTGCGGCGCGCTGCACGTTATGTGGGAGGACCTGGCGGAGCTGAGAACCGTCGCGGTTGATGAGCGCAGCCGCGGCGCGGGCATCGGGCACCTCATCGTGGACGAGTTGCTTGTCCGGGCCAGGGCGGTCGGCGTATCGCGGGTTTTCGTGCTCACCTTCGCGGTGCCCTTCTTCGCGCGGCACGGTTTCAGCGAAATCTTCGGAACTCCGGTGGCGCCGGAAGTCTACGCCGAGTTGCTCAGGTCTTACGACGACGGCGTGGCGGAGTTCCTCGACCTGGACCGGGTGAAGCCGAACACCCTGGGAAACACGCGCATGCTGCTGCGGCTGTAATTGCCGCCCGGCCGCCCGGGCCGCTCATCGCGCCAGGCCGCGCTCGCCGCCGCCCGGCCGGCTGCGGGTAGAGTCTTAGCGCGGGCACGCCACCAGCTAGTGTCCGGTCGCCGCAGTGCCCCCGCTGGCGCAGCCTCGCTGGCGCAGCGAAACCGCGACCGGCGATAAGGGCCGAGGTAGTTGTCATGCTGCAGGATCTCGCCGCGCTCGCCCCGCCGGTGATTGTCTGCGTCGCCTTCTTGGTCGGGGCGTGGGCGCTGGTGCGCAGGGAACTCGCGCCAAAACGGCGGGCGCGTGCGCAATCGACTGCGGCCGCGGACAAGGCTGAGCATGAGCACGCAGACGGCGCGCACGATGGAAGCTGAAATTTCGCTTTTATCCAGCCGGGCCTGGCCGGCCCAACATAACTGCCGCCGCGAGAGCGCAGTGAGAGTTTGCGCACATGCGCCGGCGTCCGCCGTTGAGTGATTTGTCAAGTCTGTACACATTGTTCGAAACGTCACTTGGCAGATACTGGACGTGAACGTTCCCTTGAACGCAGGCGTTGCAGTTCGGCTGAGCCTATCCAGAAGATGAAAAGTGCGCACCCGATAATTGTCTTGGTCAAGAACTGGGTATATGTTTAGCATCCGAAAATGGTTGCTCCGCAGAAGGGCTGAATCTCCGATGGCGCAGAAGGTACAGGTGCTGCTGGTCGATGACATCGACGGTAGTGAGGCGACAGAGACCGTGAGCTTTGGCCTCGACGGCGTTGCCTATGAGATCGACCTGAGTTCTGGCAACGCCGGCAAGCTGCGTAACGAGCTTGCTGCGTATCTGGAGCACGCGCGCAAATCAGGTGGCGCGCAGGTTCGCCGCCGTCGTCAGCGCAACGGCGCTGGACGCGAGCAGAGCGCGCGAATCCGCGAGTGGGCCCGGTCGCACGGGCACAAGGTTAATGAGCGCGGCCGGATCCCGGCCAACATCGTTGCCGAGTACGAAGCGGCGCACTAGGCGCCAGGAACGCCAGAACGGTTGCCGCCAGTAAAAGCGTCGCACGGCCCGCGCTCCGACCCCCCTAAGGACGCGCCCGCTGCGAGCAACCCAGCCGACGGCAGCCGGCTGGCCGGCCAGCCGGCCCGCGGACGGCGCTGCCCGCGGGCCGTAGCCTGGCCGCGCTCCGGGCGCCCGCGATCTTCCGCTCTCTCGCACCGTGTTCGCCCGTGGCGTACCGTCTACGGCACTCTGCGCGTTCGCCCGTGGCGTACTTGGAACTATGGCGCCAATTGGCGCTGTTGGATGGGGTGAAGGCGCAGTGTCCGGGGAACGTCTCCTGTAGTTGGCGCATAATCGCGTTACGTACAGGGTCGGGCACGCGGCTACCATGCGGAGCAGGCAGGCACGCCGAAACCTGCCGGATCCCCGCTGTGAGGAGAGCGACGACATGTTCGAGAGGTTTACCGACCGGGCGCGGCGGGTTGTTGTCCTGGCGCAAGAAGAAGCCAGGATGCTCAATCACAACTACATTGGCACGGAGCACATCCTGCTCGGCCTCATTCACGAGGGCGAGGGTGTTGCGGCCAAGGCGCTTGAGTCGCTCGGGATCAGCCTGGAAGCGGTGCGGCAGCAGGTCGAGGAGATCATCGGCCAGGGTCAGCAGGCGCCGTCGGGGCACATCCCGTTCACCCCCCGTGCGAAGAAGGTGCTTGAGCTTTCGCTACGCGAGGCGCTGCAGCTCGGTCACAACTACATCGGGACCGAGCACATCCTGCTTGGCTTGATCCGTGAGGGCGACGGCGTAGCCGCCCAGGTCCTGGTCAAGCTCGGCGCGGACCTGAACCGGGTGCGCCAGCAGGTCATCCAGCTGCTGCACGGCTACCAGGGCAAGGAGCCGACCTCAGCCGCGGCCGGCTCCACCGAGTCCGCGCCGTCGACGTCGCTGGTGCTTGACCAGTTCGGCCGTAACCTCACCCAGGGCGCCCGCGAGGGCAAGCTCGACCCGGTGATCGGCCGTGAGAAGGAAATCGAGCGGGTCATGCAGGTGCTGTCGCGCCGCACCAAGAACAACCCGGTCCTGGTCGGCGCGCCTGGCGTCGGCAAGACCGCGGTGGTCGAGGGGCTCGCGCAGAAGATCGTCAAGGGCGAGGTGCCGGAGACGATCAAGGACAAGCAGCTTTACACGCTTGACCTGGGCGCGCTGGTGGCGGGCTCCCGCTACCGCGGTGACTTCGAGGAGCGACTGAAGAAGGTCCTCAAGGAGATCCGCACCCGCGGCGACATCATCCTGTTCATCGACGAGATCCACACGCTGGTCGGTGCGGGCGCGGCCGAGGGCGCGATCGACGCGGCCTCCATCCTCAAGCCGATGCTGGCCCGGGGCGAGCTGCAGACGATCGGTGCGACCACCCTCGACGAGTACCGCAAGTACCTCGAGAAGGACGCCGCCCTGGAGCGGCGCTTCCAGCCCATCCAGGTCGCCGAGCCGACGATCGCGCACACCATCGAGATCCTGAAGGGGCTGCGCGACCGCTACGAGGCCCACCACCGGGTGTCGATCACCGACGGCGCCCTGGTCGCCTCGGCCCAGCTCGCCGACCGCTACATCAGCGACCGGTTCCTGCCGGACAAGGCGATCGACCTCATCGACGAGGCCGGCTCCCGGATGCGCATTCGCCGGATGACGGCGCCGCCGGACCTGCGCGAGTACGACGAGAAGATCGCCCAGGTGCGCAAGGAGAAAGAGTCGGCCATCGACTCCCAGGACTTCGAGAAGGCAGCCGCGCTTCGCGACACCGAGAAGCAGCTGCTGGCGAAGAAGGCCACCCGGGAGAAGGAGTGGAAGGCCGGCGACATGGACGTGGTCGCCGAGGTCAACGAGGAGCTCATCGCCGAGGTCCTCGCCACCGCGACCGGCATCCCCGTCTTCAAGCTCACCGAGGAAGAGTCGCAGCGGCTGCTCCGCATGGAGGACGAGCTGCACAAGCGGGTGATCGGCCAGAACGACGCCATCAAGGCGCTGTCCCAGGCGATCAGGCGCACCCGGGCCGGGCTGAAGGACCCCAAGCGGCCCGGTGGCTCGTTCATCTTCGCCGGCCCGTCCGGCGTCGGTAAGACCGAGCTGTCCAAGACGCTGGCGGAGTTCCTGTTCGGCGACGAAGACTCGCTGATCATGCTGGACATGTCCGAGTACATGGAGAAGCACACGGTCTCCCGGCTGTTCGGCTCGCCGCCCGGCTACGTCGGGTACGAGGAAGGCGGCCAGCTGACCGAGAAGGTCCGCCGGAAGCCGTTCTCGGTGGTGCTGTTCGACGAGATCGAGAAGGCCCACCCGGACATCTTCAACTCGCTGCTGCAGATCCTTGAGGACGGCCGCCTGACCGACGCGCAGGGCCGCATGGTCGACTTCAAGAACACCGTGATCATCATGACCACGAACCTGGGGACGCGCGACATCTCCAAGGGCGTGTCGGTGGGCTTCGCCCGGCAGGGCGAGACCCGCGGGTCCTACGACCGGATGAAGGCGAAGGTCGGTGAGGAGCTCAAGCAGCACTTCCGGCCTGAGTTCCTGAACCGGGTCGACGACATCATCGTGTTCCACCAGCTGGAGCAGGACGAGATCTTCGAGATCGTCGACCTGATGATCGCCAAGCTGGACGAGCGGCTCAAGGACCGCGACATGGCCATCGAGCTCAAGCCCGCGGCCAAGAAGCTGCTGTCCGAGCGGGGTTACGACCCGGTGCTCGGCGCGCGGCCGCTGCGCCGGACGATCCAGCGGGAAATCGAGGACATGCTGTCCGAGAAGATCCTGTTCGGGGAGCTCCGGCCGGGGACGATCGTCATCGTCGACACCGAGGGCACCGGCGACGAGGCGAAGTTCACCTTCGGCAGCCGTCAGAAGCCGGATTCGGTGCCGGACGCGTCGGAGCTCGTCGCCGCCACTGCCAGCGAGCCGATAAGCGCCACCAACCCGACCGCCGCGCCGTCAGGCGACGGGCCGGGCACCGCCCAGGCCCTGGGCTAGCAGGCGCACTAGCGCGCGGCGGGCCGGGAACGCAAGTTCCCGGCCCGCCGCGCGTTCTGGCGTCTGGAGTGCATAATGCTCCTCATGTCCTCGCCCTACGCTGACCGGTTGCTCGGCTGGTACGCGGAGAACGCCCGCGACCTGCCCTGGCGGGCGGCCGACGCGTCTCCCTGGGCGGTCCTGGTCAGCGAGATCATGCTCCAGCAGACGCCGGTCAGCCGGGTACTGCCTGCCTACGCGGCCTGGCTGAAGCGCTGGCCGACCCCGGCCGCGCTAGCGGCGGAGCCAGCGGGCGAGGCGGTGCGCCAGTGGGGGCGGCTCGGCTACCCGCGGCGCGCGCTGCGGCTGCACGAGACCGCCACCATCGTGGCCACCAGGTACGGCGGCCAGCTCCCGTCCAGCCGGGACGAGCTGCTCGCGCTGCCCGGCATCGGCGCTTACACCGCCGCCGCGGTCGCCGTCTTCGCCTTCGGCCGCAGGCACGCGGTCCTCGACACCAACGTACGGCGGGTACTCGCCCGGGTCGAGTCGGGGCGGGAGTTCCCCGGCCCGCAGCCCTCGGTGGCGGAGTACCGGCTGGCCGAGTCGCTGCTGCCCGCGGCGGAAGCCGTCGCCGCCCGCTGGTCGGTCGCGGTCATGGAACTCGGCGCGCTCACCTGCACGGCGGCGGCGCCACGGTGCGGCGACTGCCCGCTCTCGCCGGACTGCGCCTGGCTGGCGGCGGCCGGCCCCCGGCCGCGGCCCGTCCGGTGGGGCAGGCGTACGAGGGCACCGACCGGCAGTGCCGTGGCCGCCTGCTGGCGGTGCTGCGCGACTCCCGCGAGCCGGTCGGCCAGGCGCGGCTGGACGCGGCCTGGCCCGACCCGGTGCAGCGCGCCCGGGCACTGGACGGCCTGGTGGCGGACGGCCTGGCCGACCCGCTGCCGGACGGGCGCTTCGCGCTCCCCGGCGCGGCTACCGGGCACCGAGCGTAACAAGTTGCATACTTTCCGTATGTTCAGGCATGCGGACCGTGATGAAACGGAGTACGGCGACGAGTACTACGCCGAGCTGGATGAGGACACCTGGGACCCGGGTGAATCCAGAGCCTACTGGCGGCGTCGCTTCCTGATCCTCTGCGGCGGGGTGATGGCGCTGGGGGTGTGCGCCTGGCTGCTGCCCGGTACCCACCAGCCGTCCCGGCCGTCCGCCGTCGCCAGCGCTTCCATGGCCGCGCTGGCCCGGCAGCAGTCACTGCCGCCCGCGGCCACCAGCAGCGCGTGGCAGCCGCCGCCGCCGACACCGTCGCCGAGCAGCACCCCGAGTGCGTCGGCGACCGCCCCGGCCAAGTTCGCCGCGGCCGCCAAGAAGGCCAACGGGAAGGTCAGCCCGACCTACCGGCCGCGTCCGGCCGCCTCGGCCGGGGCTGCCTGCGCACCCGCTGACATCGTGCTCAGCCTGTTCACCGACCAGCCCAGCTATGCCCCGGGCGAGCAGCCGAAGTTCAGCGTCTACGCGGTCTCCACGGCCGCCCACGCCTGCACGCTGCCCTACGGTCCCGGGTCGGTCCAGGTGGTGGTGACCCGGCACGGGCAGGTGGTGTGGAACTCGGCCGCGTGCAAGCCCGGGCCGGCCAGGAAGGTGCGGTTTACCCTGGGCGTGCCGCAGGTGCTGGCGCTGAGCTGGAACCCGAAGGCAGCCGGCCCGGCAGGCTGCGCCGGGTCGCTGGCGGCCGGCGCATCAGGCACCTTCGACGCGGTGGCGATGCGCGGCGGCCCGGCCGGGCAGTCGAGCCCGGTCACCACCTTCAAGCTCACCAAGTAGCCACCGCTTACCCGGCCCCGGGCCCGTCCCCGGGCCGGGCTAGCCCCGGAAGGCGGCCTTCAGCGCGTCGCGGACATCCTCCACCTCGGTGACCTCCATCGCGCTGGCGCTGGCGGCCGACCCGCTGGTCGAGCCGGCCGGGACGATCGCCTGGCGGAAGCCCATCCGCTCGGCCTCGGCCACCCGGCGGGGGACACCCGCCACGTTGCGTACCTCGCCCGCCAGGCCGACCTCGCCGACCACGATGACGCCCTGGGGGAGCGACAGGTTGGCAACCGAGCTGGCGACCGCGAGCGCCACCGCGAGGTCCACCGACGGCTCGGTCAGCCGCACGCCGCCGACGGTGGCGGCGTAGACGTCGGACTTGCCGACCTTGACGTCTGCCCGCCGCTGCAGCACCGCCAGCACCATGCCGATCCGGGACGCGTCAAGGCCAGAGGTGACCCGGCGCGGTACCTCAAGTACCGAGTGCCCGACCAGCGCCTGCACCTCGGCCAGCAGCGGCCGCCGTCCCTCCAGGGTGACGGTGACACAGGTGCCGGGGACCGGCTCGCGGTGCCTGGACAGGAACAGGCCGCTCGGGTCGGCCAGGCCGATAAGCCCGTACTCACCCAGGTCGAAGCAGCCGACCTCATCGGTCGGGCCGTAGCGGTTCTTCACCGCCCGCACCATGCGCAGCCGCGAGTGGCGGTCGCCCTCGAAGTGGAGCACCACGTCAACCAGGTGCTCAAGGGTCCGCGGCCCGGCCACCGAGCCGTCCTTGGTGACGTGCCCCACCAGGATGGTCGACAGGGCCCGCTCCTTGGCCACCGCGGTCAGGGCGGCCGCCACCTCGCGCACCTGGGTGACCCCGCCCGGCACCCCGTCCACCTCGCCCGCCGCGATCGTCTGCACCGAGTCGATGATCAGCAGCCGCGGCTGCACCGCGGCGATGTGGGTGATCACCGCGTCCAGGTCGGTCTCGGCCGCCAGGTACAGGTTCTCGTGCACCGCGCCGATCCGGTCCGCGCGCAGCCGCACCTGGGCGGCTGACTCCTCGCCGGTGATGTAGAGCACCGGGCCCGCGGCCGCCGCCAGCGCGCCCGCCTCGAGCAGCAGCGTGGACTTGCCCACCCCGGGCTCACCCGCCAGCAGCAGCACCGCGCCCGGCACCAGCCCGCCGCCGAGTACCCGGTCCAGCTCGTCCAGGCCGGTCGGACGGGCCGAGGCCTGCGCCGCGTCCACCTGGCCGATCGGCATCGCCGCGGTCGAGACCGGGCCGCCGCCGAGCCGTCCCCCGCCCGTGCCAGGACCGCTTCGCGGCCCGTAGCCGGCCGCCCTGATCCCGGCCCGGACCAGCCGCGGCACGGCCGCCTCGGCGACCGTGCCCCAGGCCTGGCACTCACCGCACCGGCCGACCCATTTCGGCGCCTGCCAGCCACACTCGCTGCACTTGAACGCCGCCGTCGACTTCGCCATGGCCGCACCATACCGGCCCCCCCTGACATTCGCCGGGCGGCCGCGTGCACCGCATAAGCTGGATGCAGTGACTGTCGCGCGACGGGAGGATGAGGCGTTGGCCGGGCTACCCGCGGTTCCCGTCGTGCTCTCCACGTCGTCGGTCTACCCGGAGCGGACCCCCGACGCGTTCGCGGCCGCCGCGCGGCTCGGCTACGACGGGCTCGAGGTGATGGTCTACACCGATCCCGTCAGCCAGTCAGCCGACGCGCTGGCCCGGCTGGTCGACTACCACCAGGTGCCGGTGCTGGCGGTGCACGCGCCCGGCCTGCTGCTGACCCAGCTCGTCTGGGGCCGTGAGCCCTGGGCGAAGCTGGTACGGGCCAAGGAGCTGGCCGAGCGGCTGGGCGCGAAGACCGTGGTGGTGCACCCGCCGTTCCGCTGGCAGCGCGACTACACCCGGGGCTTCGAGCAGGGCATTACCCGGATGTCGCAGGAGACCGACGTGGTCTTCGCGGTGGAGAACATGTACCCGATACGGGCGGGCGCCAGCGAGCTGTCGGGTTACACCCCGCACTGGGACCCCACCCGGCTCGACGTGCCGAACGTCACCCTCGACCTGTCGCACACCGCCGCGTCCGCCTCCGACGCGGTCGCGATGGCCAACGACCTGGGCGCCCGGCTGGCGCACGTCCACCTGGCGGACGGCACCGGGGTGTCCAGCGGGCCTTCACCGGATGAGCACCTGGTGCCGGGGCGGGGCCGCCAGCCGTGCGCGGAGCTGCTGCGCGGGGCGGCCGCCACCGGCTACCGCGGCATGGTGGTAGCCGAGATCAACACCCGGCGCGCGGTGACCAGGGACGACCGGCTGGCAGACCTAGCCGAGACGCTGGCCTTTGCCCGCACTCACCTGGCTCCGGTCCCGGTCACCTGACGGGCCAGCCGGCCCGCGCGCGCTTGCTGGAAATTTGCAACTGCAAGCAGGCGGGCTAGCATGGCTGGTATGGCGAACATGAACAGCATCGGGGACTACATCAGGCAGCAGCGCGAGCAGGCCAAGATCTCGCTGCGGCAGCTGGCCGACCAGGCTGGCGTCTCGAACCCCTACCTGAGCCAGGTCGAGCGCGGGCTGCGCAAGCCCAGCGCCGAGATACTGCAGCAGATCGCCAAGGGGCTGCGCATCTCCGCCGAGGCCCTGTACGTGCAGGCCGGCATCCTCGAGGACCGGCCGGGCGACTCCGGCGTCCGCTCAGCCCTGCTTACCGACCCGCACCTGACCGAGCGGCAGAAGCAGGTGCTGGTCGAGATCTACGAGTCCTTCCGCAAGGAGAGCAAGCAGCCGCCGACCGCCGAGGTGGTCGCGGTCATCCGCGGCGACCGGCCCGCGCCCGCCGAGTACACCGGGCCGGCCGAGCAGGCCGCGCCCGATGAGGGCACCGGAGCCGATGAGGGCACCGGGCCCGCCTAGCGGCCCGGGACAGGTAGGTTAAGAACGTGGTCTCGGTCCTAGGCAACAACGTGTACACGCCGCTGAACTACTTTTTTGTGGCGCTGGCGATCGCGGCGTTCATCGTCGAGGCGTGGGCGTTCATCGACGCCATCATGCGGCCCGCCCCGGCGTTCATCGCGGCGGCCAGCACCATGGATACCTTCCTGGGGAAGCTGACCAAGCCGGTCTGGCTGATCATCCTGGGGGTGGCGTTCGTGCTCGGGCTGTACTCGGCCGCCTACGGCGGCGTCACCGGGCTGCTGTCGGTCCTGGCGTTCGTCGCCGCCGCGACCTACCTCACGGCGGTCCGGCCGAAGGTCAAGGACTACCGCAAGGGCCGTTCCTCGGGGCCTTACGGCCCCTGGTAACGCGGCTCAGGGCGCTACCAGCAGGAGCAGCGGGAGCGCGACGATCACGGCCGACGCCAGTACCACGGCGGCCTGCACGGCCCTCGGCAGCGGCGGCGGGGGCGTCAGCAGCCGGGTAACCCGGGCGGTCAGCTCGCCTTCGGCGGCCGCCATCGCGCCGGCCGGCGCGCCATCGCCTCCCGCGGTGCCGAACCGGACCAGCGCGGTGGCCAGCTCCCTGGCCAGCAGGCCGCGGACCCGCAGCGCGCGGTCGTCGGCCATCATCTCGACCAGCAGCGCGACCGTGCGGCAGGCCTGGGTCAGCCCGCGCGACCGGGGCAGGGCCCGGCGCAGCGAGGTGAACGGGATCAGCACCAGGTCGTGCCGGGCGCGCAGGTGGGCGCGCTCGTGCGCGAGGACGGCGCTCAGCTCGGCCGGGGCGAGCAGGTCGAGCGTGCCGACGCTGACCACGATCCGGGACCGGATACCGGGCAGGCAGTAGGCCGCCGCCGCCGGGTGGTCGACTACCAGCGCCCCGGGGACCTTAGGGTCGCCGTGCGCGAGCAGCGTGAGCAGCTCACGGTGGCGGCGCCGGGCGGCGACCGCGTCCGCGAACGCCATCACCAGCACCCCGCACAGCGCGGAGAACAGGGCGAAGCCCGCCACCAGGGCGACCAGCCGGATGCCGGTGAGCAGGACCGGCTGGTGCGGTGCCATCGGCTGGCCGGCCGCCAGCCGGCTGGTGAGCGAGGTCATGCCGTCGAGTACTCCCGCCTGCGGCTCGCCGCTGACGCCGACGGCGACCAGCGAGCCCACCGCTGCCAGGCCGCCCGCCAGGCCAAGCGCCTGCCACAGCAAAATCGCGGCCGCCGGGGAGCGACGCGGCCACGACGCGCGCATCATCGCGCGTGCGCACTGCACGCTTCCCGTGGCGACCGCGGCGAGAAGTACCGCGTCGGCCAGTTCCCCCATAATCTGACTCCGCTGTCTCCTTCGGCCTCGTTCTCCTGCTGCTCCCGCTCGACGGCGGACAGCGCGTCAAGCAGGACTTCCGCCTCTTCACCGGACACGCTCTGCGCGAACCGGGCGAGCGCCGCGTCCCGGTCGCCGGTCTGGGCCAGCGCGGTCAGCATAAGCTCGGCCACGTAGGACTCGCGGGTAGCGGCCGGGCGGTACCGCCAGGCGCGGCCGTCCCGTTCCCTGCGCGCGAAGCCCTTCTTCGCCAGCCGGTCGAGCACTGTCATCACTGTGGTGTGCGCCAGGCTCTGCGGTAGTCCGTTGCTTACCTCTCTGACGGTTAGCGCCGAATCGGTCTGCCAGAGAACTTCCATAATGGCACGCTCGAGGTCGCCAAGCCTGTTCACACAGATAAGAGTACCGTCGAGGCGGATTCTTTAACCAGACCGGAGTTCTCGGCGGCCAGCGGGGACTTGGCGATCTGCACGCAGCCGAAGACGATGGCACCGAGCGCGACGATCTCCGGCAGCAGCCACCAGCCGCCCCGCAGGCCCTCGGCGAACAGCGTCACCCCGTACCCGATGCTGATCAGCGCGTCCCCGACCGTCAGCATCGGCTGCGACGCCACCAGGCTGCCCGCCTGCAGCGCGTTCTGCAGCAAGAAGAGCGATCCCACGCCCGCGAGGGCGGTCGCGTATATGTGCCAGTTGGTGAAGAACTGCACGGCGCCCTGGTCCAGGTCGGCCATCGCGTTCTTCATCAGCGCCGCGGTCAGGGCGTAGCCGCAGGCGGCGGCGAGCCCGAGCAGTGCCGCCCGCGGCTCACCGCGGGTGCTTGACGCGATGACGATCAGCACGGTCAGGAAGGCGGCGGTGGCGAACAGCGCGAGGATCCAGCTGCTGTCGCGGGCGGAGGCGATCGCGCCGCTCGGCTGCGCTGCCGCGAGCCCGGCCCCGAGCGCGGCCGTGGTCAGGATGATGGCGCTCCACGGGAGCTGCCTGAGCGCCGCCCGGTTGTGGTTGGCGAGGGCGGCCAGCACCAGCGTCACCGGCAGCTCGATGATGAAGATGGGCTGCACCAGCGCGATCGGGCCGGTGGCGAGCGCGGCCGCCTGGGCCACCGCGGCCACCACCACCATGCCGATGCCGGCCAGCCACACCTTGCGGTGCATCAGGTCGGCGATCAGTGAGACGTGCAGCGAGCGCTCGGGCGGTACCTGGGCGGCGGCCTTGCGCTGCAGCACCGCCGCGCAGGCGTTGCTGCCCGCGGTAAGCAGGGCGAAGAACACACACAACACGGTGTGCACGCCGATGCTGTGCAGGTGCACGTGGATGCTGGCCTCGTCCAGGGTAGTCACGCCGGGTTCTTCTTCTGCTGTTGCTGGCTAGCGACGAGATCCGCGAACGGACGCAGGTTAGCCAGGCTCTCCCCCCGTTTCTCCCGCCATGCCCATTCCCGCATGATGGCGGAGGCGAAGCCGATCCTGATCGCCTCGTTAAACGTCTCGTCCGAGTAGCTCAGCACGCAGCCAAGCAGCGTGTCCAGTTCGGGCTCGGAAACCGCGGACAGCGGCAGGCGGCCGGTCAGGTAGACGTCCCCGGTCCGGTCGAGGGCGAAGTGGACGCCGTACATCCGGGAGCTGCGCTCGAGCAGGAACCGGTAGAACGCGGCGTGGTTCTCATCCGGCTGGCGGCAGAAGAACGCCTCCACCTGGAGGCTGTGCTCCCCGGCGATCAGCCATGTCATCGTGGCGAGCTTGTGCTCGCCGTCGAGCCGGACCAGGAAGGCGGAGGGCTCCGGCCGCTCGTAGCTCAGGCCGAGGCCGTCCAGGGCAGCCTGGATGGCGTCGGCTGGGGTAGCGTGATCGGCCGTCATCGACGCTAGGCCCCGACCCGCGCGGTTACCTCGTCCATGACACCGGTATACACCTTGGCCAGCCGGTCTACCGTCGCGGACCAGCCGAAAGCGGACGCGTGTCGGCGGGCGCCGGCCGATAGCGCCGCCAGCCGGGCGGGCGCCTGCACCAGCTGCCCGAGCACCGCGGCCCACTCGCCGGGGTCGTGCCCGTCCACCAGCACCCCCGACTCGCCGTCCCGCACCACCGTGCGCAGCCCGCCCACGCTGGCCGCCACCACCGGGGTGCCGCACGCCTGCGCCTCCAGGGCGACCAGGCCAAACGACTCGGAGTGGGACGGCGCCAGCATCACCGTGGCCGCCCGGTACCAGCAGGCAAGCTCTTCCTGCGGGCACGGGGGCTCGAACCGGACCAGGTCGCCGATCCCGAGCTGCGCCGCCAGCTCGCGCATCCGGTCGGGGTCGGCCCGCTGCTGACGGCCGCTGGGGCCGCCGACGATGACGACCTGCAGCACGCGGCGCAGCCCCGGTTCCGCCTGCAGCAGCCGGGCGGCCGCCTTGAGCAGCACGTCCGGCCCCTTGAGCGGCTGCACCCGGCCCACGAACAGCAGCACCACCGCGTCGGGGGCGATGCCGAGCGCGCGGCGGGCGGCGGCGCTGCCCAGCGGGCCGCCTGGCCGGAAGACGCTCAGGTCGGCGCCGGGGTTGACCACCTCGACGCGGGCCGGGTCGGCCCCGTACAGGTCGGTGAGCTGCCGGGCCTCGGCCGCGGTGTTGGCCACCAGGCGGTCGGCCGCCGCCACCACCTCGAGCTCGCCGCGGATCCGTAGCTCCGGCTCGGCGGTGTCGCCCGCCGCGAGGGCGGCGTTCTTCACCTTGCCGAGGGTATGCATCGACTGCACCAGCGGGACGCCCCAGCGTTCCTTGGCGGCCGCGCCGACTTTGCCCGACAGCCAGTAGTGCGCGTGCACCAGGTCGTACCGGCCGGGCTCGGCGGCCGCCTCGGCCCGCAGCACTTCCAGTGTGAACGGGCAGACCTGGGCGGGCAGGTCGTGCTTGTCCAGCTCCTCGAACGGGCCCGCGGCGACGCTGCGGACCAGGACGCCCGGCGCCAGCTCGGCCAGCGGCGGGGTGTCACGGCAGACCGCCCGGGTGAAGATGTCAACCTCGGTGCCACGGGCGGCGAGCCGCTTGGCCACCTGGACCACGTAGACGTTCAGGCCGCCAGCGTCGCCGGTACCCGGCTGGTCAAGCGGGGAAGTGTGCACGCTGAGCGTGGCAATCCTCCGCGGAAGGCCGTTTGGCAGTCTGGACACAGCTGTAACCAACCGCGCTGGCCGCCGAAATCTTCCGCGACCGACGTCACTCTGGGCCTGCGGTGGGCCGACAGCTAGGCTGGCCCGCATGGGAACCCTCGTACTGCTGCGCCACGGCGAAAGCGAATGGAACTCTAAGGGCCTGTTCACCGGCTGGGTGGACGTCGGACTGGCCGAGAAGGGCCGCCAGGAGGCGGCGGCGGCCGGGCGGATGCTGGTCGACTCCGGCCTGCGGCCCGACGTGGTGCACACGTCGGTGCTCACCCGGGCCATCTCGACCGCCAACGGCGCGCTTGAGGCAGCGGGCCTCGGCTGGCTCCCGGTGAGCCGTTCCTGGCGGCTGAACGAGCGCCACTACGGCGCGCTGCAGGGCAAGGACAAGGCGCAGACCCGCGAGGAGTTCGGCGACGAGCAGTTCATGACCTGGCGGCGCTCGTATGACGTGCCGCCGCCGCCGATCGCCGACGACGACCCGCTTTCCCAGGCGAGTGACCCGCGCTACGCGAGCCTGCCGCCCGAGCTGCGGCCGCGCACCGAGTGCCTGCGCGACGTCGTCGACCGGCTGCTGCCCTACTGGTACGACGCGATCGTGCCCGACCTCGCGGCGGGCCGGACGGTGCTGGTAGTCGCGCACGGCAACTCGCTGCGGGCGCTGGTCAAGCACCTGGACAAGATCAGCGACGCGGCGATCGCCGAGCTCAACATCCCCACCGGCATCCCGCTGCGCTACGACCTCGACGATAGCTACGCGCCGGTCGTGGCCGGCGGGCGCTACCTGGACCCGGATGCGGCCAGCGCGGCCGCCGAGGCAGTTAAGAACCAGGGTCGCTAGGCAGAGCGGGTAGTGAATGGCCCGCGCTGAGCAGGTGTCCGGTAATTGTCGGAGAGGTGAACATCGGGAAAAGAGTGAAATTTCCGGCAACCTCACGATTGTCGCCGCCCGGTGGGCTCCGCATACCATCAGCTATGTGAGAACGGACTGGTCACGCCCGTGCGTGCCGCTGCCCCGGCAGTCGCGTAGCGGAGCCCGGGCGCTAGCCGCCGTCCGGGTCGCGTCATGGCGGTAAGAACCCGCACCGGAGGCACCCCCCGGCAGCCGCGGAGCCCCCGCCCGCGGGCCGCGCAGCAGCCCGCGAAGCTGCCGCCGGGCATCGCGTCGGTCCTCTCCGTCCTGTCGTCCTCGGCCGTGGTGGTGGACAGCGAGGACCGCGTGCTGCGGGCCAGCGCCGCCGCCCGCGCCTTCGGCATCGTCAAGGGCGACCGGCTGGTGGTGAGCGAGCTGGCCGCCCTGGCCAGGCAGGTGCGCCGGGACGGCGAGATCCGCGAGGCCGAGTTCGAGGTTCCGGTGCCGCGCTTCGGCGGGCGCACCACTACCTTCGCGGTGCGGGTGGCCCCGCTGTCCGGCACCGTCGGCGGCGGCGGGCTGGTGCTGGTGCTGGCCGAGGACCAGACCGACCGGCACCGGGTGGAGGAGGTCCGCCGGGACTTCGTGGCTAACGTCAGCCACGAGCTGAAGACCCCGGTCGGCGCGCTCGCGCTGCTGGCGGAGACGATCGAGGACGCGGCCGACGACGCCGAGGCGGTCCGCCGGTTCGCCGGGCGGATGCGCCAGGAGGCGGCCCGGCTCACCTTCCTCGTCCAGGACCTGATCACGCTGTCCAGGATCCAGGGGGCCGAGCCGGTCTCGGCCCCGGTGCCGGTGGCCATCGACGCGGTGGTCGCGGAGGCCCTCGACCGCTGCCGGATGAAGGCCAACGCCCGCGGCATCACCCTGGCGTCGATCGGCGTCCGCGGGCTCAGCGTCCTCGGCGAAGAGGACCTGCTGGTGACCGCGGTCAGGAACCTGCTCGAGAACGCCGTCGTCTACAGCCCGGAACGCACCCGGGTAGTCGTGTGCGTGAAGAAGCCGGGCGACGGCGGTGCCGAGATCAGCGTCACCGATCAGGGCATCGGCATCCCGGAGCGTGACCTGGAGCGGATCTTCGAGCGCTTCTACCGCGTCGACCCGGCCCGTTCGCGGGCCACCGGCGGCACCGGGCTCGGGCTCGCCATCGTGAAGCACGTGACGGCCGCCCACGGCGGCCGGGTGACCGTGCGGAGCGTGGAGGGCGCCGGGTCCACTTTCACCCTGTGGCTGCCACTACGGAGCGAGAACGACGGCCGCCAGCGGGCCGGGCGCGCGCCTGGTACCGCCCGATCGACCCCATCAGGAGGGGAACTTCAGTGACACGCGTGCTCGTGGTCGAGGACGAGGAGTCGTTCAGCGACGCGATCTCCTACATGCTCCGCAAGGAGGGGTTCGAGGTGGCGGTGTGCGCGACCGGCCCGGACGCGCTCGACACCTTCGACCGGACCGGCGCCGACCTGGTGCTGCTCGACCTGATGCTGCCCGGCCTGCCGGGCAGCGAGGTCTGCCGCTCGCTGCGCGAGCGGTCCAGCGTGCCCGTCATCATGCTGACCGCCAAGGACAGCGAGATCGACAAGGTGGTGGGACTCGAGCTTGGCGCCGACGACTACGTGACCAAGCCCTTCTCCTCGCGGGAGCTGGTCGCGCGGATGCGCGCGGTGCTGCGCAGGCGCGGCGACGTCGAGGAGGCGGCCGACGCCACGCTCGAGTCGGGGCCGGTGCGGATGGACGTGGAGCGGCACGTGGTCAGCGTGCGCGGCGACCAGGTGCAGCTTCCGCTGAAGGAGTTCGAGCTGCTGCAGGTGCTGCTGCGCAACGCCGACCGGGTGCTGACCCGGATGCAGCTCATCGACCGGGTGTGGGGTGCCGACTACGTGGGCGACACCAAGACCCTCGACGTGCACGTCAAGCGGCTGCGGGCCAAGATCGAGACCGACCCGGCCCGGCCCCGGCACATCGTCACCGTGCGCGGGCTCGGCTACAAGTTCGAGTCGGCCGGGTGACGCCCGCCCCGGCCGCGGCAGGCCGGGGACAGCAACACGGCGGCCCGCCGTGCCAGTGCTCGGCTGGCGCGGCGGGCCGCGGTGCTCTGGGCGGGCCGCTAACGGCCCGCCAGCGGGTCAGGGGGTCGCGGTCGCGGTCGCGGTGCTGGTCGCGGAACCGGACCCGGACGGGGGGCGCTGGCGCTGGCGCTGGCAGAGCCCCGGCTAGCCGGGGTCGCGGAGGCGCCAGCCGCCGGCGGGAGAACGTCGCCCACTGGAAGGACTGCGCCTCCACCGGCACCTGCAGGGTCACCGATCCTGCGTGCTGGAAATCGAAGATCACCGGGATACTGCTGCCGCCGCGCAGCGCCGCGGACAGGTTCTGCAGCACCACCTTCGGCTGCGGCCCGGTCAGGTTCACCGGGGCGGCGTTGACGGGCAGCGCCACCGTCCCGCCGGGCGGCCGAGACGCTCGCCGCCCCGCCGGCCTTAACGCTCAGCAGCGTGTAGTTGGCGGCGCCGCCGTTGTAGAGCGACACGAACAGGCCCGCCGACGACCCGGCAGGCACCGTCGCGCCGGCAGGCGCGCCGAGCACGAAGGCGTTGGTGATCTTGATCCCGTTGAAGACGGTCTGCGCGCCGAACGAGGCGGCGTGGAACTCCAGCGTCGGCGCGTCATTCCCGGCCTCGCACCCGGCCACGGCCGGGATCAGCAGGGCCATCGCGCCGGCGCCGAGCAGCAGGCGGCCAGCAGCGGTCTTCCCGAAGCTTGCGCGGATCACGGCGGATTGCCCTCCTTGTTACGGGTGTGCGGGAGGTTGAGTCCGCTCCCGGTGCGACTGGGCGGACTACTGGTCCACTACGGCGCGTAGAAATGGTATCGGGCCCGGGAATGCCCGGTACGCCGGGGAGGGGATTTCGCGGGTGGTCAGGTGGTACTCGGCTGGGCAGTGTCAGGCTGGCTGCCCAGCCCGCTCTGGCCAGCCTTGGCCCAGCTGGCGCAGGGCCGCCGTGAGCTGGAAGTTCGCCGGCAGGTTGCGCGCCACCGCGGCGGTCGCGTCCTTGTACACGAGAAGCACGGTTACCCCGTTCGGGTGGTAGGCGGCGGTGAGCACGCTGCCGGTGTCCGCGGCCGCCTGCGCCGCGCCGCTGCCGTAGCGGGTGGTGAGCGGGCCGAGCTGGGCGATTTCCTGGCCGGCGGCTGCGAAGTAGACCTTGACGCCCGCGGCGACCGCCTGGCCGGCCAGCCGCTGCAGCTCGGTGCCGCAGTCGCAGCCCGCCGGGACCAGCGCGATGGCCGAGGTCACCAGCGACCGCACCTGGACGGTGGCACCGCCCAGCTCCACGCTGCCCTCGGGC
>CAWGIM010000018.1:0-70793 GCA_963822615.1 uncultured Actinomycetota bacterium
GCCCGTTCGAAACTGCGGTCAATACCCTCCTCGCCCTCGCCATCGGCAGATGAGCCAACGGGAAATCGGCAGCTCACAGCGCCGCTCCAGCCCCAACCACCGAATTTTGGCCTGAGTCAGTTTGCGGGCGCGAACCCGCGCCCTGCCCTCAACCGGCGTCAGGGGCGCGCCGCAGACCGGCCGCGGAGCAGGTTGACCGGCCAGACCACCACGGTGTAGCCGTCCACTCGGTAGCTGCGGGCGGACGGCCCGAACCGCTCGTCCAGCCGGGCAAGTTCAGCGCGCGTCGGCTGCTGCAGGATCAGGAAACTGGCCGAGTGGCGCCGCGAGTTGTACCACGCCGTGTCGGTCATCCACTGGTACGGCTCGAGCGAGCCGGTGACCGCCCGTACCGTTACCCGGCCGCCAGTCTCGACCGTGACGCTGCTGCTCTGCCAGTAGCCGCCCAGACCCGAGCGCAGGTGGTGGCGGAGGAGCCAGGAAGCCAGAGCTGAGTTCTGCGGCGGCTCGCTCGGCAGGGTCAGCTCACAGCCCAGGCCGGCCAGGTAACCGCACAGCACCAGCAGCCCCGCCAGCGCTCCGGGCCTGACCCGGTACCTGGTCAGCCCCGGCCCGAGCAGCCGGGCGACCAGCGCCGCCGAGTAGGGCAGGACGACGGCGATCTCGTGCGCCCCCTCGGTGGAGGCCAGGGTGCCGAGGTACAGCACCAGGTTGGCCGCGATGCCGACCGCCAGGACCCGGTCGATCAGGGAAACGCCTGGCCGCCGGCGGCAGGCGTGGCCCAGGGCCGCCAGCACCAGCGCCACGCTGGCCAGGTGGGCCACCGCCACCAGCAGCGGGAAGCCGAGAGGAAGGCCGCGGAAGTCGGCCCCGTACAGGTCGAGTACCCGCCAGAGGGCGGACGCCGCACCGGGCAGTTCGGCCAGGGTGCGCGGCCGCACCGGCACCGGGCTGGCGACGTAACCGCCCAGGGCGCGGAGCAGCGCCTCGACGGCGAGGGCAAGCCCGAAGCCCGCCAGCGACGCCCCGGCCAGGGCAGCATCGAACCAGTCGGGCCGGCGGCGGGCCAGCCGGACGGCGAAGCTCAGCCCCGCCACCAGGGCCAGCGGGGCGATGCCGACGATCTCCACCACCGGGTCGGCGACCAGCACCCAGGCCAGCAGCAGGGCCGCCAGCGGCGGCACCCACCAGCAGCGTCCGCCGCGGTCGATCACCAGCCAGCACAGCAGCAGCGGGACCGCGGTGCCGATGTGGCCGACCGCCACGTCGACCGCGTAAATGCCGGTGCCGACCTGCGGCGCGATCATCAGGCCGGCCGCCAGCAGGGTCCGGACGACCGCTTCCGGGCCGCGGCTCGTCCCCCGGGCCAGCAGCACCGTGAGCAGCACCGTGATCGTGTAGGTCATCGCCGCCGCCACGTGGGCGGTCGTCATGCTCAGGCCGAAGACCGACTCGAGCAGCGCGTACTGCACCAGCTCGGTCGGGTAGAAGGAGACATCCGACATGTGCCAGCCGTGCAGCACCAGGTTTCCGTGCAGCAGGTCGGACCCCATCAGCAGGATATTCGCCATGTCCGAGTTTTCCGCGTAAGTGCTCGAAAGCCGCAGAAAGCAGAAGAAGAGCGCAATTCCAGCGAGCGCGTACCATGCTGCGACGCGGATGCGGCGACCCGGCCGGCCCGGCGCGGTTCGCTCACGGTAAAGAACCTGGGCGGTCATCGCATCGCCCATTCTAAAGGCGGCAACGACTGGCGGCCTGATTTTCGATAAGCATCAGTGGCGGGAATTAGCTGGTGAAAACTATTAATTTTCACCGTGAAAGGGATTATCTAGGCAACCCCGATGTCCTCTGCTTTCCCGCCGCCCCGCGGGCCGCCTCGACAAGGCTGACGCCAGGCGACGCGGTGGTCATGAGTGCAGGCCAGTATCCAGGATATGGTGCGCACTGACAGCTACCGGGAGCTACCCGTTGTCTTCCGGCCTCACTCGACCGCCTTACCGCGTACCTCGAGAAGCTAGGAAGCTCACGATGACCGCATCACCCCCGGAAAACGACGCCCACTTGCAGCCGGCCGTGGCCGCTGAGTTCGCCAGCCTGGCCGGCCTGCTCGCGGGCGCCACCGATGCCCAGTGTGACACCCCGTCGATGTGCGAGGGCTGGCGGGTCCGCGAAGTGGTCGCGCACATGACGGTGCCCGCGCGCTACCCGGAAGAGGAACTCATGACCCGGCTCCGGCGCTGCGGGTTCGACTTCACCAGGCTATCGAACGAGATGGCCGCCCAGGACGCGGGCCTGCCGACGGACCAGCTCGTCGGCGACCTGCGCTCCGACATCATGCAGCGCTGGACGCCGCCCAGCGGCGGTTACCACCGCGCGCTCAACCACGTGGTGATCCACGGGCTGGACGTCACCGTCCCGCTGGGCGCACCCCGGTGCTCCCCAGACGAGACCATCCGGGTCGTCCTCGACGACCTCACGGTGGGTGGCCGCCACGCCCGCTTCGGGATCGTTATCAATAGCCGACGACTCCAGGCCAGCGACCTCGACTGGTCGCACGGCTCGGGCCCGGTCCTGCGCGGCGCGGCCGAAGACCTGGCCCTCGTGCTGTGCGGCCGCGCGGTCCCCGCGGGACGACTCGAGGGCGACCTGCTACCGCGCGACTGAAAAGGCGGCACCACCCCGCCTCCGGGCAACGCAGAGTCGATCTGGCCGCCAGCCAAAGCCGCAGCCGATGACTGCGTGCAACGATCGCGGCGCGGCTTGACAGCTCGCGCCTGCAGGCCGCCTTGATTTCCTGAGCCCCTTTACGGAATCGAACCGTAGACCTTCTCCTTACCATGGGAGAGCGCAACCGGCCCGCGACCTGCACAGACTTCCGGCAGGCGTTCGATCTCAGCGCGCATTCGGCAAGAGTCCGCATGCGGAGCCCGAGATCCGGCGCCGCTGGCATGTCTCTCCACTCGCTACGCGGCTTGCTCGGCAGGTTCGTGCTCCCACACTTGTATGACTTGCCATCGCGCCTCTGCGAGGCGCCGGTCGGTGTCAGCGACTCGCTACGCTGGACGTTGCGCGGCGAGTTTCGTGCTGCCCACCATATGACTGCCGTTGCTCTTCGGCTGTGTCCCGTGCTCCGGGCAGCCGTGCCAGAAACATCCCGTCAATGAACACCGCGACCCTGGCACCCCTGAAGAGGGGATCCGCCCGGCGCCGCATCCCTGGAATGACCGGCGCATCGACCCGGCACCGCAGTCCTGACTTGAAGAGGATTCGGCGGATAGCCATCTCGGCTTAGTGTCACGCCGCCGCTGCCTGGTCATCCGGGCAAGCGCCTCGGGACTAGAAGCTGAGGGCCGCTGACCGCTGGTCATGACACCAACGTATCTCGGCCCCTCCATCGGTCAGGCTACTGGTCGAAACTGCCATCTACCAGGACATTTCTATACTTCTCACGTACCGCGCATTTGCCTGGTATAGGGGCTTTCCCGCTGGTAGCTTGACGTTTGTGACGGACCCACCAGAGATAAGCGAGATATTCGAGCAGCATCTGCGCAACGTCCCGCATAGAGCATCGATAAATAACAAATACCGGATCTTCAATCGCGCACTGGCCGAGCTATTGAATATAGCTCCAGAGGATATTTACACATCACATATAGCCAAGGCCGGTAACTTCGATGTCCGAATGACCCAATCTCCAGGAGCCCGCGAAGCAAAGCTCCGCGTCGCCCTCATCCCTGCTGTCCTTTTTGCAGATCGAGATCTAGCCTCTCTAAAAAATGCAGCCTGGAGGTTTGCGCGGGATAAGTTCCCGGGCAGCTCCGTGCTGCTAGTTTTTGATCAGCCCAATGGATGGCGCCCCGCGTGGGCGGCAGAACCTGCAGACCGGCCAGATTCCGGGGCAGGGCTTTCTTACTTTTTCCGATACATCGAAGACTTCGAACTCTACGAATACTCACCTCTTGCACAAGCGTCGGACGCCGGGATAAGCGTTACCCTCACCAAACAGGAGGCGCGACTGCTGAAGGTCATGTTGTCCCGTCCAGAGACAACTAGGGCATTGTATGAGATCGAGCCGAATCTATTTGCCAGATTGATTGAAACCGATGTCTCGGCGCGAGATGTAGTAGCTATCGCACATCGCAAGTCAGTAGTTGACCGCTTTCGGCGCCTGCTTCAGGATCACGATTTCTTCGAAGATGCCGCCGAGGCCCTCGGCGGCAAAGAGGCAGTCTGGCAAAACCTCCTAGAGGAGAATCCCTGGATTCTCGGCGTCAGTCTCGCCGGGCAGCTCCTGACCAGCTGGGATGAGGAGAAACTGGAGAAGATCGTTGCCGGTTTCTCTGTCTCTGGGCCAGGAAAGCGAGTTGATGCGCTCATGCGCACCAACGGCAGCATCAGGGCTATGGTTTTCGCTGAGATCAAACACCATGAGACAGCCTTGCTGGGCGCAGAATATCGCCCGAGCTGCTGGGCGCCGTCACCCGAACTCGCGGGCGGCGTGGTTCAGGCTCAGCGAACGGTTCAGCTAGCTATTCGCCAGATCGGCGACCGGCTTGCCGATGAAGATGAGCACGGGATCGAAACCGGCGATTACACGTACCTAGTCCGCCCCCGCCAGTTTCTCATTCTCGGGAACCTTGCCGACTTCAGAGGCGAGCACGGAATCCACAGGCAGAAATACGAGTCTTTCGAGCTTTTCAGGCGCAATATACTTGAGCCCGAGATACTCACCTTTGACGAGCTGCTAGCCCGCGCCGAATGGCACATAGCGTCAGCAGACCGAGAAGAAAATTTATTCAAGTAGAGGCACCGTAACGAGGCAGTCGTGATGTACAATGAAATTGTATGTGTGACTGACATTACGTTGACTCCGCAGAGCAAATATGCGCTTACCTTTAGGCGCGCACCTCTGCATAAGGCCGTAGATGCTAATCTCGGCCGGGCCTTCGGAGTGTCGGGTAGCGCGTCGCATCGTTGTGCGAGAGGATTCCGTTATGGCTAGCCCTATGACCGCTGTCGGCCTCTTTGCCGGGATCGGTGGTGTCGAGGAAGGACTGGCCCGAGCCCACGCAGCAGAAGCCGAACTGCTAGTAGAAAACTGGGTTCCGGCGCAAGAGGTACTCCGAGCCCACTTCCCTGACGCCAAGCTCAAGGGCGATGTCACCGGCGTGAGGTCACTGCCCAAGGTGGACCTCCTGGCAGCTGGCTTTCCCTGCACGGACCTGTCGCAGGCTGGCCGTACCGCCGGTATCACCGGCAAGGCCAGCGGACTCGTCAGGTGCGTGTTCGACCTGCTCGAGTCCGCCAATCCCACATGGCTGGTCTTCGAAAATGTCCGGAACATGCTGGTGCTCGACAAGGGTGACGCCATGCGCTACCTAGTCGGAGAACTGGAGGAGCGCGGCTACAGGTGGGCGTACCGGCTGGTGGACAGCCGTTTCACTGGCGTCCCCCAACGGCGACAGCGAGTCATCATGCTTGCCAGTCGCACCGAGAACCCCGCTGACGTGCTTCTCGCTGACGACGCCGGAGAGCCCGCCGCAGAGCACTACCAGGATGCCGCCTTCGGCTTCTACTGGACCGAGGGGCTGACGGGCCTCGGATGGGCGCAGGACGCCATACCGACGCTCAAGCCCGGCAGCACGGTGGGCATCCCTAGTCCTCCCGGAATCTGGGTCAAGTCAGCCGAGCCCGGCCGCAAGCTCATCGTCCCGTCCATCGAGGAAGCCGAGGAACTCCAGGGCTTCGATCGGGGCTGGACAAGCGCTGCCGAATCCTCGAAGTCCAATGGTCCGCGGTGGAAACTCGTTGGAAACGCGGTGACGGTCGGCGTCAGCCAGTGGCTCGGCGGCAAGCTACTCGACCCCGGCCAGCATGACCAGCACAATGGCGCCCTCGTTTCGAACGGCCGATGGCCGCTCGCCGCATGGGGCGGCATCGGCAAGGTCTACCGTGCCGATGTATCGATGTGGCCGACCCGACTCCCCTACCGACACCTGCTGGACACCGTGGCGTCAGACACTGCGCGGCCCGTCAGCCACCGTGCTGCCGCAGGGTTCTACAGCCGCATGCTCAGGTCTGGTCTCAGATTCAACGAGGCGTTCAAGTCGGATGTCTGCGAGCATGTCCGGGTCACCAACTAGGTGTCCAGGTCTTGGGTATCGTCTGCGCTCTCAATTACTTGGTCAAGGGTAAGTTCTTGCTCGGCTTCGAGGCCAGTCGGTAGGGAACCCTCTGGAGGCGCCCATCCAGGGTCATCCTCGGCATAACGCTCATGCCTGTTAACGCCCGTATTCCTAAGAATCACGGCATCGTCGATGGTCTCGATTAGCTCGGCGAGGCTAATCGTCTGCGTGTCCGGTGGCGGCTGATTTCTTCGAGGAGCCTGCGTCACATCGAAGAAACGAACGTGTCCGGCTTCGTCAAACAGGCCGATATAAACCTGCTCGAAGAGGTCGAAGCGGGAATCAGGCGACCCTCGCCCGGTGCGCTTACGGAGCGTGAATACAACATGGGCGAAACTACTCTGCCCCGCAACGCCATCCCAAGCCGCATCTTCATTCATGAAGAAGATTCCGGTTAGCACCGCGTAAGGCTGCCGCCGATGGAGCGTGTCAGCCTCGTCACGGAGCTCCATGTCATTGCGCTTTACGTTCTTGACGTAGCGCCCCACCCTGGCAGGCTGAGTCTTCGTAGTGGGCTGAGTATCGCGAAACGTATACGTCTTGATCGATATGCCTGCGACCAGGCCCGCCGCGTCATCCCAGACGCCAACGTCAGTGCGCTTCCGGTCAACCTTGGCACCCACGCTGAACTCCTGGCCGGACCCGTCCGGCCGCGGCGTCACCCTGGCCCTGGGGTACCTCGGCCGTAGGTGATCGGCGAACGTCATCGCCAGAGCATTGCTGAACCGCTGCGCCCAGTTCTTCTTGGCCGCTCGGTTATCGCCACCGGCCACGGTCAAGGTGTCGGGCTTGGGCAGGCCTGCGGCCTCAAGTGCGGCCAACAGCGGCGCCTCGCCAGGGTCGCTGTCCATCGCCACGCGGAGAACGCTACGCGCTTACCCGCAACACCGGCAGTCGTTGCAGCAAACTGGTGATCATTGGCCTTCGCCGGACAAGACCTCGTTCCCCAGCCCGGGGGGCGCGGGACGAGCTGTGCGGGTCGGACAGCTCGGCCGAGCACCCGCAACCGAGAGTGCGCGGTCCGGTGCCGTGTCAGGGCGCCGAAGCGCCGCATCGAGGAAGCCCTCGGTGACCCCGGCGAGGATAGGGGGTCTTCGAGCAGTCGCCCCACCTCGGCCTGGACAACGTGGAGACCGTTCAGAACAGCATCAGCAAGTCCTCGTCCAAGCTGGTCGCGTACAACACGCTGCACACCGCGTTCGACACCGGCTGGAGGATTGACCTGAACGACCAGGCGAGCCTCGACAAGGAGATCAAGTGGGTCGTGGACGCCTTCGACGACCTGGCGCGGGCCCTTCCGATTGGCAAGGTTGGGGAGGCCGCGGCTCAGAAGCTACGTGACAGCAGTGTGGTCCGCAGCGCGGTCCTGGTGCAGGGCTACATCGCCCTGATGTGCGAGATCCGCGAGCTTGACGGCTCGCCCGAGGAGTACTTCCAGAAGCTGCCGGGGAGCATCACGCTGGAGGCCGACTCGGCCGAGACCGTGCGCGACAAGGACGGCGAGATCGTGCCTCGCTTCTGCGCGGGTGAGGTAGTCGACTTCTTCTCCTACGCCAACCCGATCTGGAGGGAGACCGGGTTCCTGCGGCCCAACGTGGACAAGAAGACCGGGCTCACCAAGATGGGCATGTTCAACGCCCGCCAGCAGCGCAACAACGTCATCGCGGTGCTGCGGGAGCGGGTCGGCCTGCCCGACGCGAGCTGACGAGCTCCAACCGGGGAACCCACCGCGGCTGATTCCAAGCGGCCCCGACCGGCGTGCGCCGGTCGGGGCCGCTTGGCATGCTGCCGGTAAGGCCACCATCCGAGCCAGTTGGATTTCAACGCGTCTTCAACGCAGACACCCGTAGAGGACCGGCTAAGACCGCAGATAGCCGGAAACCGAAAACGCCACCCGATCGGCTTTCTTCCTAATGGAGTGGCATTTTTCGTGCTTACGTTCGGGAGCCCCTTTACGGAATCGAACCGTAGACCTTCTCCTTACCATGGAGACGCTCTGCCGACTGAGCTAAAGGGGCCTGCCGCAACTGCCGACGGCGATGAGCTTACCGTACTTTCAACGTGTTGGTGACTTGGGCTGGAGGCCGCGCCCGTGCCCGGCGCACAGGGCACGCAGACGGCCTGCCAGCCTCCGGGCTATGCGCCAGTGACGCCGTCGATCCGCTCGCGCAGCAGGTCGGCGTGACCGTTGTGCCGGGCGTACTCCTCGATCAGGTGGACGTAGATCCAGCGCAGGCTGACATCCTGCTGCGCGAAGCGGCCGGTGTCGGTCAAGGCGCGGTCGGCGCAGTTCTTGCGGGCGCAGTCGACCTCTGCCCGCCAGGTGGCGAGGGCGTCCCCCAGGGTGGCGTCCTGCGCTAGTTCGAAGCCGCCGTCGGGCCCGTCGGGGTCCGCTTGCGGGTCGTAGATGGGCGGAGCCTGTTCCCCTGCCAGCACCCGCCGGAACCAGTTCCGTTCCACCTCCGCCATGTGCTGGACAAGGCCAGTCAGCGTGAACGGAGACGGCCGCGCCGACGGGGAGGCGGCCTGCTCGTCGTCCAGCCCAGTGCACTTCATGGCAAGGGTGGTGCGGTGAAACTCAAGCCAGCCTTCGAGCGTGGTGCGCTCGTCCGCGTTCAGCGGGGGTATCTGGCGGTCGATGTCGCTCACCAGTTGATTATCGCGTGAGCAGCCTGCGGGTCCGCTCCGGCAGCCCAGCAGGCAGCGACTGGACGATGTCGGCGACGGTCACGGTGGACAGCGACTGCCGCCAGGCGGCCTCGGCTTCCGCCATCCGGACGGCGATGCCGCAGGCCGGCACGCACACGTTGGGCGGCACCGGGACCGCACCGCGGCCGCGCTGGCGGATCTCGTTGCAGGTGTAGAACGGCGCCGCGCCGTCTACTGCCTCGACGATCTCCAGCATGGTGACCTGCTCGGCCGGGCGGGCCAGCCGGAAACCGCCGCGCGGCCCGGTGGCCGCGCTGAGAATCCCGGCCCGGACGAGCGACTGAAGCTGCTTGACCAGGTACCCGGCCGGGATGTCGTAGTGCTCGGCCAGTTGCGCGGCCGACACCGCTTGCGCGGGCCGTCCTGCTTCGCCGGGTCCGAGCTGGGCCAGCGCGGTAACAGCGTGCAAGACCCACTCGGTGCTCTCCGGCAACTTCATGCGCCAAGGCTAGCAGATATGTCTATTGAGGATATTAAAGCTCCATGATAGCTTCGCAGTCATGAAGATCGCAGTCGCGGGATCCACGGGCCGCATCGGACGGCTCACCATCAAGGCACTCCAGGGCGCCGGGCACGAGGCCGTGCGCATCAGCCGCAGCGACGGCACCGACCTGCTCACGGGCGATGGGCTCGACGCGGCGCTGGCCGGGGCGGACGCCGTCATCGATTGCCTCAACAACTCGTCACAGGACGAGGCGGAAGTAGTGCACTTCTTCGGCACGACGACGCGGAACCTGCTGGCGGCCGAGGCGCGGGCCGGCGTGGGCCACCACGTGCTGCTGTCCATCGTGGGGCTGGACCGCGGGACCCGTTCGCCGCACTACGCGGGCAAGCGGGAACAGGAACGCCTGGTCACCGAGGGGCCCACACCGTGGTCGATCGTCCGGGTGACCCAGTTCCACGACTTCGCGGCCATGGTGACCGGGTGGCTGGAGCAGGACGGCGTGGCCAGTATCGCGCCGCTGCTGGTGCAGCCGATCGACCAGCTTGACGTGGCGGCCGTGCTCGCCGAGGTGGCGGCCGGGGCGCCGCTGCGGGACAAGATCGACGTGGCCGGGCCGCAGCCGCAGGACCTGGTGGACATGGCCCGCCGCTCCTATGCCGCCCGGGGACGGCCGATCACGCTGATCCCCACCTGGCACGCGGGGTTCGACCAGTCGATGGCGGGCGACGTGCTGCTTCCCGGCCAGGACGCGCGCCTTGCGCCCATCTCCTTCGAGGACTGGCTGGCGGCCGGGGCACCGGACAGCCGCGGCTAGCTCTCAGGCGCCCTCGGCCGGCAACTCGGTCCCCAGCAGCGCGCCGTATGCCTCGATGGCGAGGTCGATGTCCTTGGAGGCCATGTGGCCGACCAGGAAGGCCAGGCCTTCCCGGCTGAGGTCGCCCATCATGCACAGCAGCGCCACCAGGCGCTCGGCGTACTCGGGGGCGATCCCCTCTGGGTGATTCATGCGGTTACGTTACCTTTGTGCGCTTTGTCGCCGCAGGTCATCCGGAAATCCGCCGGTCATCGGGAAGTGGAGCCTGCGCGGGGCCGCCGCAAGGGGGGACGGCGGCCCCGCGCAGGAGCTTGCTGACCGCTGCCCGGTTACTGCTGGAAGTCCGGGTTGGCGGTGGTGATGTCGTAGCTGCTCCCCCAGTACCACTGGGTGGCGCTGGAGCCGGGCACGACGTGGTTGACGCCGGTGGGGTCGGCGATCCAGTACCTGACCTTGGACTGCATCCACCCCGGGAGGGTCGCCACGTTGTCCTTGACCTGCTGCCACTCGGCCCGCATGGTGTAGACGACCGCGATCGAGTGGGGCTGCGAGGTCAGCCGCTGCTTCACCCACTGGGCCGCGGCCTGCGGGGTGGCGTCGCCCGGCTCGACGTCGAGGACGTTGGCGCCCGGGTCGGTGGCCTGGGTGTCGATCCACAGCACGGTGTGGTGGCCGGCGACCGTGTTCGGCTGGGTCGCGTAGGCGCCGGTGGCGTAGACGGCGGCCGCCTCGCCGGCCGGCAGCGAGCCCGGCTGCACCGAGTCGTAGATCAGGTAAGGCTTCGCCGCAGCGGCCTTCGCCGCGGCGGCCTTGGCCGCCGCCTCTTTCGCGGCGGATACCCGGGCGGCCGCTGACTTGGCCGCCGCCGCCTTAACCGCCGCCGCCTTGGCCGCGGCGGCCTGGGTGGTGGTCGCCGCGGCGGCGTGCTTGCCCACGTAGGGCTGCGCGGCGGGCGCCTTGGGGGCCGTCACCGTGGCGGCGTGCTTGCCCAGCGCCACCGCGGTGCTGTGCGAGGAGGTCGCGGCCGAGTGCAGCGCGTCCAGCTCGGTGGTGCCGCCTGCCGTCTTGCTGCCGGTGATCGGGGCGAACGCGAAGGCGCCGGACTGGCCGACGGCCACCTTCCCGTCGCCCTGCGCGACGTGGCCGACGTTGTCGAGCGCCTGCGCCCAGGGGGCCGCGCCAACGGCGAAGCCCGCCGCGCCGAGCACGCCCGCGGTGGCGGCGGAGGCGGCCAGCGCGGTGACCCGGGTGTGGGCGCGGGCCTGGGCACGGGCCTGGGTGAGGGCCGCGGTTCCGGTGGAGCGGGCGAAAGAGTTCGCGGCCGTGTACGTGTTTGCTGCTACACGAGTGAGGGAAGTGGTGGACATGCGTGAACGAGCACGATGTGAATGGTGTTGCAAAACATTGCCCTTGGGGTGGCGCCTGTTACGTCGGGAGGCGCGCTGATTTCACCCTCCACGCTGCCGGCCGGTGCGACGCACCGTAGCGACGGCAGGGGCATGGACGTTGCCGCGGGTCAAGGCGACGTGTTGCGGGGGAGCAACCATCACACACCTGGGGTGCTTAACTACCGACGAGTAAACACCAGGCGATGGCAGCTCATACCAAGATTTGCCGAAAACACTCCGTGAGCAATGTCACGCAGAGTAAGCAAGGTTCGCCACCGCGAGCGGCATCCCCGTGCCCGCAAAGGTTCCGGGACCCGACCCCTCGGGAACGGTGCGCGAATCTTTTTCCGCCCGCTGGCCAGGGATGACCCAGGGAACAATACGCTCCGCACATAGAGCGTTACTGGTTGAAGATTACCGAGCACAGGCCGTGTTGGCAAGCTCACGCCTTAGGCAATGCGTTACCGACCGTGACAACGATGGCAAGCCGGCCGCGCGGGCACCGAGCCAAGCCGGGTCGGAAGGCGGCCCGGAGGTGGTAGCGCTCCGGCGGTGTTTGCGGTGCAATGGTAGGCGAAGCGCGACAAGCGGGCCGGGCCCGCTTCATGAAGCCACTCCATACCGAGCAAATCGTTCCGCAGCAGTAACGAGCAGCACTGGTAGGGCGTTCTCATGCGTCTGGCGCACGCACGACCCGCGACCGCGGCCCTGGTGGCGGGGGGTGTCCTGGTAACCGCCGCATCCGGCGCGGGCCTCGCGGCAGCGGCTGGCCCCGCGGCGGCGGCGGGCTTCCGCCCGCTCGCCGACGAGTCTTGCCAGCCGGAACCGGCCGCCGTCCAGGCCGACCCGCCGGCATCGGCATCGGCATCGGCATCGGCATCGGCATCGGCATCGGCCAGCATCGCCAACAGCGACAGCGCCAGTCCTGCCGCCAGCGGTAGCGCCGCACCGTCAGACAGCGCCGCCCCTACAGACAGCGCCACGCCCTCCGGGAGCGCCACACAGGCCGCTATCCCCGCACCCGCCAGCAGCGCGGCCCCCGCCAGCAGCGCCGCCCCCGACGCCAGCGCCACTCCCGCCCCTACGGGTACCGGGCAGCCCGGTCTCTGCCTGGAGGTGGTCCGCGCGCGGCCTGCGAGCGCACCCGGCCAGCCAGCGCAGTGGAAGGTCACGGTGTGGGCCACCGGCGGCGTCGTTCCCGACGCCGCACTGACCTTGCGGGTAACTCCCGCCGGCGGCGGCACGGCGACGTTCCGCTACGGCTGCGGCACCGGCGACGGCACCGCTTCCTGCGACCTCGGCGCGGTGGACCCGGCGGCCGCCCGGCAGCAGCTCCGGGTCACGCTCGCGCAGCCTGCGGGCACCGCGGGGGCCGGGACGGCCACGCTGACGGTCTCCGGCTGCGCGGGCCAGCGGGCGACGGCACCCGCGGCGCCGGGCGCCGTATCCGTGACGGTGCCGGCCAGCGCCCCGGCACCCGCGGTACCCGGCCAGGCGGCGGCCAGCCCGCCAACCTCCCCCGCACCGTCAGGAACGGCGCCGCCGAGCGAGCCGGCCGCCGCCCCGGCCGGGCTGGCCTCCCCGACCGGATCACCCGCTCCCACCCGATCGGCGGCCGGCCAGCAGTCTCCCGCCAGCCAGCAGCTCCCCGCCAGCCAGCAGCCTCCCCCGCCAGAGCCCCCGAGCAAGCGTCCCGCCAGCCAGCAGCCGCCCGCTAGCCGGAAGCCGCTACCGCCGTCGGCTGGCACCCTGCCCGGGCTCCCTGCCAGCGCCGCGGCCCTGCCAGCGTTGCCTGGACTCACGCCGACCAGTCCTGACCTCGCACCCGGCGGCAACGCGGCCAGCCTGTTCCCCACCCTGGACCCGCCGCCGCCCTCGGCCGGGTCAACCACCCCGACCGGGCCAGCCACGCCGCGCGGGAAGGCGGAACCGGCCGGGCCGACCGGGAAGGCGGGCACCCGGCAGGTCGCCAACTCCTCGGCGCTGCCCTCGGGTACCCAGGCCATCGGGACGCGGGTAGCCGGCCTGGCGGTGCTCGCCCTGGCGGTCGCGGCGGCGGTGACCCGCCTGCCGGCGCGCCGCCGGGCTAAGAAAGAGACCGACGGGGAGAGCGGCCGATAACCGCTCCGGCACCCGGGGGGTACCCGGATGCCAACGTGAGCGTCAGCCGGCCGGGCGGCTGCCCGGGCCGGCTTACGCCGGGCGCCTACTTGGCGAGGAGCTCCAGGTTGGGCCGCACGGTGTCCATCGTGGCGGCCAGCTTCGCGGTGGTCATCGTCGGTGATACCACGGTGCCGAAGGTGTCGTTGTCGAACCACACGCACATCGACGAGCTCTGATCGTTCTGGGTGATCGTGGTGCAGGCGGCCTGGCCGCCGAGCGACCCCGGCGATACGGCCTGGGCGCCCTTGTACGAGTGCTCGAAGTTGGCCACCGACGCGCTCGGGTCGGCGCCGGCCAGCTTTCCGCCGACGAACATGAAGATCTGGGCGCTGCTGCCGGCCGTGCCGCTGAGGCTGCCCTGCTGGTAGACGGCGGACACCACGTCGCTGGCCTGGCCGGAGCTGGCCTGGGCGATCTGCTGCGCCTGGTTGTCGACCTTCATCTGCTTTTCCAGGTTGGCCGACCTGGTGTAGCTGTCGACCGTCTGCGGCGCCACGACCTGGTGGGCCGGGCCGCTCGGCCCGGAGAACGCGTACTTCATCAGCACGCCGCCGATCGCGCCGGCCGCGACGATCGCGATCGCGCCGAGCGCCATCCACTGCCGGCGGTCACCGCTGCGGCCGCGGCGGCGACCGCCCGCGCGCCTGGCGGTGGTGTCCTCGTCCTGCTCTGGCCGGTCGATGGTGCGGGTGAACGCGGCCGGCACCGGCTCGTCGGTCAGGTCAAGGTCGGCGAAGTGGTCCAGCGAGGTGTCCTCGGCCCAGCTGCGCGGCGAGCGGGCAGGCGGGGCGAGCACCGCGGTGGCGTTCCCGGCCGCCCGGAGGCCGCCGCCCGGCGTGAGGGCGCGCAGGTTGTCCAGCCTGGTCTCGTCGAACACCGGCACGTCGAACCGGGTGTGGTCGGCCGGCTCGGTCAGGGCCTGCAGGTCGTAGCGGGTTTCCCGGTTCCGGGCGCTGCGGCTGGAAGAGTCGGCCGAGGGGAACTCGGAACGGGGGCGGCTGCCTCCGTCGAACGCGTCATTGCCGCCGTACCCGGCCGGGCCGCCATCGCGCTGTCCGTCGGCGCCGGGCTGCCAGCGGTTGTCCAGCCGGGTCTCGTCGAAGGCACCGCCGGGATACCCGCCCTGGTCGGTGTACCGCCGGTCGTCGTAGCGGGGGTCGTCGTAGGAGAGCCGGCCGTAGCTCGGCTCGTCGTAGCCGACTGCCTCGAAGTCGCTGGTGCCGATGATGCCCGACAGGTCGTAGCCGGGGCCGTTGATGCCCGGCATGGAGTAGTCGTTGTACGCGCCCGGGTCGTAGGCGGCCGGCTGGTACCGGGCCGGGCCGGGGTCGGCCGGGCCGGCGTTGCCGTGACCGGCGGCCGGGTAGCCGCCGGACGGCTGGTAGGCGTCGTCTTCGCCGTCGTAGCGCAGCGGCTGGTCATAGTCCCACGGCTGGCTGTAGAGGTCAGCCCCGCGGCCGGCGTCCGCGGGGGACGGCGGGTAGGCCATCTCGATCTCGCCGGGCCCGGCGTAGCTTGACCCGGAATAGCCTGCCTGCCCGTATCCGGGCTGCTCCCAGCCGGCCTGGGGATAGCCGGCCTGGGGGTAACCGGGCTGGCCGTAGTCCGCCGCGGTCGGGCTGGAGAGCGGGTAGCCGGGCTGACCCGGCTCGACGAAGCCGCGCACCGTCCTGGTGCCGGCGATGCCCGCGTCCTGCGCGGCTGGCCCCTGGTAACCCGGGTCGCTGTAACCGTCGTCGCCGTAGCCTGCCCCGTTAAACGCGGCGTAGGGGTGCGCGCCCTGGCTGGCGGCCGGGAGCTGCGGCGGCCGCTGGTCCGGGTAGCGGTGGTCTCCATTCCGGTAGTCCATTTCGGGAAAACCATTCGGCCACGAGATCTCCGGCCCGAACGGCACATGACCCTGGTCGGAAGGGTGCATGCCCTGTCCGTCCCCGGAATGCGGCCATCCGCTCCTCATATGGCGGTCACCTCGTGTTGTCTGTGGTACCTGCGGTTCGGCAAGGTCACAACATCATCTCGGCACAAACGCATCTTCGCTACCTGAACGGGCATTTCGGCTGGCCAAATGGGTAAACATCTCGGCAAAACAACTCACTACCGGACATTTCTCCGGCCAGGGCGACCCATCTGGCACCCAACGTAGCGCGTCAGGCAGCCCCGCGAGGGGAACTCTGCGGCGACCCGCCGTGCACAATTAACCGCAAAAGGCGCGTAACTGCCCTTCCAGCCGCCCGCCGGCAACGTAATCCGCCATCCCCGAACAGCCTTCGGCCGCATGGTTGCGGCAACCAGGCGGCCCTGGGCGGCTGGTTGCGGCAACCACGCGGGCTGGCTCCCGGGGCTAGTAGGACCGGCCGAAGATGACCCGCTTGCCGTAGGCCGACGGCAGGTCGCAGCGGACGCAGCGGCCCTGCTCCGGCGGCCCGTCGGCCGGGATCACGCGCGCGGTGGCCGTGGTGGCGGCCTTGATGTCCGCTTCGCACTGCACCTGGCCGCAGTGGAAGGCGAGCGCCCAGCCGGCCTTGACCGCCTCGGTGAACTCGGCCCAGTGGTCGACCGGGACGGTGCGGGAGTCGCGGAACTCGGTGGCCCGGGCGAGCAGCAGGTCCTGCAACGCGGCCAGCTCCGCCGCCAGCCGGGCGGGCGCCGCCTCCAGCGGCACCGCGGACTTGCCCGCGCCGAGCCGGGTGGACATCAGCGCGGTCCCGCCCGCCAGGTCGCGCGGCCCCAGCTCAAGCCGGACCGGCACGCCCCGCAGCTCCCAGTCGTTGAACTTGAACCCGGGTGACAGGTGGGTGCGGGCGTCCAGGTGCGCCCGGATGCCGGCCCGGGTCAGCCGCTCCGCCAGCTCCCGGGCAGGCGGAAGCACCTGCTCGGCCTGGTCGCCGCGGCCGATCGGCACGATCACCACCTGGTAGGGGGCCAGCAGCGGCGGCAGCACCAGCCCCTTGTCGTCGCCGTGGGTCATGATGACGCCGCCGACCATGCGGGTGGTCATCCCCCAGGAGGTGGTGTGGCAGTACTCCTGCCCGCCGCTCTCGGCGGTGTACTGGATGCCGAAGGCCCGGGCGAAGTTGCTGCCCAGGTAGTGCGAGGTGCCTGACTGCAGCGCCCGGCCGTCGCGCATCATGCCCTCGACGGTGTAGGTGCGGACCGCGCCGGGGAACCGCTCCGCCGCCGTCTTCTCCCCGTCCACCACCGGCATCGCGGCCACCTCGCGGGCGACCCGCGCGTAGGTGCCGAGCGCGGTCAGCGTCTCCTGCATCGCGTCGGCCTCGTCCGCGTGCGCGGTGTGCCCCTCCTGCCAGAGGAACTCGGTGGTGCGCAGGAACATCCGCGGCCGCAGCTCCCAGCGGACCACGTTGGCCCACTGGTTAAGCAGCAGCGGCAGGTCCCGGTAGGAGCTGATCCAGCGGGCCATCATCTCGCCGATGACCGTCTCCGAGGTGGGCCGGACGACCAGCGGCTCTTCCAGCTCCTTGCCGCCCGCGTGGGTGACCACCGCCAGCTCGGGCGCGAACCCCTCGACGTGCTGGGCCTCCCGCTTGAGGTAGCTCTCCGGGATAAGCAGCGGGAAGTAGGCGTTGACGTGGCCGGTCTCCTTGATCCGCCGGTCGAGGTCGGCCTGCAGCAGCTCCCAGATGCGGTAGCCGTACGGCCGGATCACCATCGTGCCGCGCACCGGGCCCCGGTCCGCCAGCTCCGCCTTGACCACCAGCTCGTTGTACCAGGCGGAAAAGTCCTCGCTCTGCGGTGTCACCCCGCGTTCATCGCGCGCCATCAGTCGAGGCTACGGCACCCGCCCGGCTGGCCGGCAAGCCATTTACGCGCTCAGAAGGTGACCACGCTGCGCAGCACCCCGCCCTGCTCCATCTTGGTGAACGCCGCCTCGACGTCGCCCAGGCCGATCGTCTCCGAGACGAACTTCTCCAGCGGCAGCCGCCCGTCCAGGTGCAGGTCGACCAGCATCGGGAAGTCGCGCGAGGGCAGGCAGTCGCCGTACCAGGACGACTTGAGCGCGCCGCCCCGGCCGAACACCTCGAGCAGCGGCAGGTCGAGCTGCATCTCCGGGGTCGGCACGCCGACCAGCACCACCACCCCCGCCAGGTCGCGGGCGAAGAACGCCTGCTTGTAGGTCTCCGGGCGGCCGATCGCCTCCACCACCACGTCCGCCCCGTTGCCCTCGGTCAGCGCGCGGATGCCCTCCACCGGGTCGGTGTCGCGCGAGTTGATCGTGTGGGTGGCGCCGAAGCCGCGGGCCCACTCCAGCTTCCTGTCGTCGATGTCCACCGCGATGATCGTGCGCGCGCCCGCCAGCTGCGCGCCGAGCACCGCCGCGTCACCCACCCCGCCGCAGCCGATCACCGCGACCGTGTCGCCCCGGGTCACCCCGCCGGTGTTGATCGCCGCGCCCAGGCCCGCCATCACCCCGCAGCCGAGCAGCCCGGCCGTGGCCGGGGCGATGGCCGGGTTGACCTTGGTGCACTGGCCCGCCGCGACCAGCGTCTTCTCCGCGAACGCGCCGATGCCGAGGGCAGGGGCGAGCGGCGTGCCGTCGGCCAGCGTCATCTTCTGGGTGGCGTTGCGGGTCGCGAAGCAGTACCACGGGCGGCCCCGCAGGCACGCACGGCACTGGCCGCAGACCGCGCGCCAGTTGAGGATGACGAAGTCCCCCGGCGCCACGTCGGAGACGCCGGGGCCGACCGCCTCGACCACCCCGGCCGCCTCGTGCCCGAGCAGGTAGGGGAACTGGTCGCCGATGCCGCCCATCTTGTAGTGCAGGTCGGTGTGGCAGACGCCGCACGCCTGGACGGCGACCAGTGCCTCGCCGGGGCCGGGCTCCGGCACCAGTACCTCGGTCACCTGAACCGGCTCGCCCTTGCCCCGCGCCACCACGCCGTGCACGCTGATCGCCATCCCGCGGCTCCTCTCCCCAGTTAGCTCAGCTGTCATATTGGCGGAAGAACAGCGGCCTGGCCAGCCGCCCCAGCCGGTGCATCAGCCGCGGCCCGGGCGGCACCCCGGGCAGCCGCGGGTCCCAGTGCAGGAAGGTGAACCCGAGCCGGCGGGCGAGCAGGCCATCGGTCGGCACCTGGTCGCCGATCACCGCCCCGGGCCGGGGCAGCCCCCGGTACGGCGCCGTCCGCAGCGGCTTGCCGGCCGAGGCGAGGTAGCTCACCCGGACGCCGGGGGCGCGCGGGGCGGCCGACGGGCGGCGGGCCGAGTTGGTCGCGAACATCACCACCCGCACCTCGGGGACCTGGTCGAGCTGGGCGAGCAGGCCGGCGATGCCCTCGTCCAGCGCCTGCTGGCCGCTGCCCCACCAGGCGACCAGCGGCTCCACGTCGAAGATGAGGGTCTGCAGCGACAGCTCGCGGGCCCGCGCCAGCACGCCGCGCAGCTCGGTGAGCCGCTGGTAACCGGCCGGCACCGGGCCCGCCTCCCCGCCACCAGGCCAGGTTGCCCGGCCGGGACAGGCCGGGCAGCCGGGACAGCCGAAGCAGCCGGGACAGGCTGATCGCGGCGGCGGGCGGCGGCACCCCCGGGCGGTCGCGCGGCACCCGCACCCGCAGCGCGCCAGGGCGGATGGTGCACCGCACCGGGGACGGCAGCCAGACCGACTCGCCGTCGACGCCGACCGGGATCCGGCCGGCGTCGCTGCTGACTACCACCGTCCGCGCGGTCAGCACCCGCAGGCCGGGCGAGGCGCGGCCGCGCAGCAGGCCGACCGCCTGGCGGGCGCTGCCCACGTTGAGCGCCACCACCCCGAGCACCCCGCGGTCAAGCCGGGCCCGGCGGCCGAGGCCGGCCACGTCGCCGGTCTCGTAAGGGTTGCTCGCCACCAGCAATGCCTGCGGCGCGCTGATCGGCTCCTCGTCCGCGACCGCGCTGAGCCGGCTCCCGCGCTGTCCCTGCAGCAGGTCGGGCAGGGTGTCGAGGGTGGTACGGAGCTTGTCCTCGCGGTAGGCCGGCGTCCGCACCACCTCGGCGTAGGCGCCGAAGGAGGCGTTGTTGACGAACGCCTGGCCGCCGATCAGGCCGAGGTCGACCCGCAGCTCGACCCCGTCGGTGAGCGCGTCCAGGCACGCCGCCGGGTCGGCCCGGTCGAGCCCGAGGTCAAGCGCGAAGTGGTTCCGGGTACCGGCGGTGATCACCAGGAACGGCAGGCCGTGCTCGGCCGCGACCGCGGCCACCAGCGCCTGGGTGCCGTCACCGCCGGCTACCCCGAGCAGGTCGGCCCCGTCCGCCACCGCCTTGCGGGCGACCGCGGCCACGTCGATCACGCCGGGACCGTCGATCAGGAACACCTCCGCCCCCAGGTCTTCCGCCTTGCGCCGCAGGCCGAGCCGGCCGACCTTGCCGCCGCCGGACCGCGGGTTCATGATCAGGAACGGGTGCCGCACCGGGGCGGCCGGGAACTCCGGCATCCGCCAGTACTCCTTGTCCCCGGCCAGCGCCGCCCGGGCGGTGAGGCCCGCCAGCAGCCAGGCGCCCGCCGACACCGCCGCCACCCACAGCAGGCCGGCGAAGGCGTACACCGCCATCACCGCGGCCGGGGTGAGGACGAACGCCGCCAGCGCGAGCCAGCGCAGCGGGCCGCGGCGGGACAGCACCAGGAAGGCCGTCGTCAGGCTGACCGCGGCCGCCACCAGGCCGATCACGAACATGGCGACGCTCTTCCACTCGGCCACGGCGAGCACCAGCGCCACCGCCACGAAGGCGAGGGCGAAGCTGAGCCGGGCCAGCCAGCGCCGCCCGGGCGTGTCCGGCAGGGGCGCGTCGCCGGTTACCGCGGGCAAGACGGGCATACCGCTATCGTCACCCGCCCGGCACCGCGGCAGCTCACCCGTTGCGGGTGAGCGGCCCCGGGCCCTACCGGGCCGGCGGCTCGACCCGGTCGGCGGCCCGGCCGCGCCAGGAGACGGAGCGGCCCGAGTAATGGCGGCGAGCGGAATCGGCCGTCATCGCGGCGTAGAGCAGCGCGACCAGCGGGAGCAGCGGCGCCCGGAGCACCGACAGCCGGTACAGCCGCAGCACCGGGACGAAGCTGGCGGTCATCAGCGCCCAGCCGGCCAGCCCGGCGGCCGCCGCGGCCACGCTGGCAGCGCTGATCCGGCCGTCCCAGGTGACCGTGAGCTGGCCCGTCGTGCTGGCCACGGTGGCCGAGTGGGGGGCCGCGTCCTCCAGTGCCCGGGCCAGCCCGGCGATGAAGGCGGCGGGCGGCACCGCGTAGATCAGCAGCAGCCCGGCCAGGGTGCCCGCGAGCAGCAGCGGGTTGTAGCGCAGCTGCACGTAGGCGGACCGGGCGACCATGCGCCAGAGGCTGGCCAGGTCCGGGTAGGGCCGGACGCTGCCCACGCTGGTACTGAGCCCGAGCCAGGTGCGGTTACCCGCCCGCTTGAGCAGCGTGCCCAGGGCCACGTCGTCGATGAGCGCGCCGCTGATCTGCTCAAGGCCGCCGGCCTGCCGCAGCGCGGCCGCCCGGATCAGCATGCAGCCGCCCGCCGCGGCCGCGGTGCGCCGCCGCGGGTCGTTGACCGTGCGGAACGGGTAGAGCTGGGCGAAGAAGTAGACGAAGGCGGGCACGATCAGCCGCTCCCACCAGCTCTCCGCCCGCAGCAGCGCCATCTGCGAGACCAGCGCCCGGTCGTCCGCCTCGGCGCTGCGCACCAGGTCACGCAGCGCGTGCGGCGCCCAGGCAATATCGGCGTCGGTGAACAGCAGGTACTCGGGCCCCTCGCCCGCGTCCGGCTCCGCGGCGGCCATGCCCTGCGCCATCGCCCACACCTTGCCTGCCCAGCCGCCGGGCCGCGGAGCGCCGGTGACGACGGTCAGCGGTGCGCCCCCGTTCCTCATCTCCTTCTCGCCCAGCTCGGCCGCGACCGCGCCGGTGCCGTCGTCGCTGTTGTCATCGACCAGGAAGACCTGGAACTGGCCCGGGTAGTCCTGGCCGAGCAGCGCGGGCAGCGTGCCGGGGAGGGTGCCGGCCTCGTTGCGGGCGGGCACCACGGCGGCGACGGCCGGCCAGTTCCCCTGCTCCGGGCCGCGGCCGGCCGGCGGCAGCCGCTGCCCGGTCAGCCAGAAGCCTCCGTGCGCGGCCACCAGGTAGATCCAGGCGGCGGCGCTGACGATCGCGACGACGGCAACTGCGAGCACCTAAGAAAGGTAGCCCGCCAGGTGGGCGATTACCTCGCGGGCGTCGTCCTCGATGCCGTAAAGAAAGGTGGACTTGCGACGGAGCAGCACCGGCAGGCCCAGCGCGTACAGACCGGGGCAGTCGGTGACGCCGCCCTCGTGCCGCAGCCGGCCCTTCTGGTCGGTCACCGGGATGTCGAGCCAGCCGTAGTCGGGCCGGAACCCGGTCGCCCACAGCACGGTACGGATCTCCCCGTCCGCCAGGTCGAGCGACAGCCGCCCGGCGGCGGGCACCCGGGTCGGCTCGAACCGCTCGGGGGCGGCCAAATCGCCGTCGCGCCCGCTGGTCAGCGCCCACTCGTCGAACGAGTCGAGCAGCCGGTTGAGCTTGAGGTCAGCCAGCGAGAAGACGTTGCGCAGCCCGCCCGAGAACAGCGCCCGGCCGTCCCGGACGGCCGCCAGCCGTCCGACCAGCTCCACCCCCAGGCCGGTCAGCGCGTTGAGGTCGAGGGTGGACCGCTCGGGAGTGCCGACGAGCTGGGGCGACGGCAGCCGCCGGGCCCGGTCGAGGTCGTCGACCTCGTCGTAGCGCTGGTCCCAGATGCCGGCCGCGTCCATCCACCACAGCACGTCCTGCCCGCGGTACAGCCGCGGCAGCCGGACATGCTCCCCCACCGACAGCGTCACCGGCCGGCCCGACCGGCTGATCTCGGCCGCTAGCTGCACGCCGGTCGCCGAAGCGCCCACCACCAGTACCCCGCCGTCCGGGAGCTGGCCGGGGCCGCGGTAGTCGAACGGGGTGAGCTGCAGCAGCGACGACGGCACGGCCGCGCTCAGCGGCGGCACGGCCGGCCGGTTGCAGGCGCCGCTGGCGATGACCACCGACCGGCTGCTGATCTCGCCGTCACTGGTCGTCACCTGGAACTGGTCGCCCGCCGTGCGCACCGACGTGACGTTCACGCCGGTGCGGACGGGGGCGCCGGCCGCCTTGGCGAAGCGGTCGATGAACTCGGTCACCTCGGGCATCGACATGTAGCCGTCCGGGTCCGGCCCGTCGTACCGCAGCCCCGGCAGGCGGCTCTGCCAGTTGGGCGTGAGCAGCCGCAGCGACTCCCAGCGCTCGCGGCGCCAGGAGTTCGCCACCTCACCGCGCTCGAGCACGAGGTGGTCGACCGACCGGGCGCTGAGGAAGTGGCTGGCCGACAGGCCAGCGTGCCCCGCGCCGATGACGACCGTGGTGGTGCGTTCGATGACAGTGCTCCCAGGAACCGTTCTGGTCAGGCCACTTCGACGGTCACGTTGGTCGGGTTGGTGAGCGCGTCGAACACCGCCGACCGCTTCTGCGACTGGGCCACCAGCGCCTCGATGTCCTCCCGGGACGCGTCGGCGTCGATGTGGAACGTCACCTTGACGTCGTTGAAGCCGTTGCGCACGTCGCTGTCGGCACCGAGGATGCCGCGGATGTCGTGCTCGCCCTCGACGGTCGCCTCGACCGAGCGGAGCTGGATGCCGCGGTTCTGGGCGACCGACGCGACCCCGGCCGACAGGCAGCTGGCCAGGCCGACGATGAGGTACTCGATCGGCGTGATGCCCTTGTCGGTAGCCGCGAAGACCTCCGGGTGGTCGGCCTCGAAGACCGACTCCTGCAGGTGGCTCTGCTCCTGGCCGAGACCGAAGAAGCTCTGCACCTTGATCGTGCTGTGCACGCCGTTGTTCCACCGGGCGGACGCCCGCCAGGTGAACTGGGCCGCCTCGGGCGCCCCCTTCAGTACCTCGCGCGCGTCCAGCAGCGCCTTGACGTTAACACCGTTGTCAGCAACAGCGGTCATGGCTGTCGTGTCCCCTCTCACTTGCTTCCCCGAATTTCCTATGGAGTCGCTTGACAATACACCGGAAAAGCGGAGTTAACATAGCCCGTATGCCCCAGCCTGCGTCGACGCTCCCGGCCGGCTCGGCCGGGGTGGTCGAAACCAAGTACCTCGACCTGCCAGAGCCGGTGCGACTCGACTGCGGCCGGGAGCTGGGCCCCGTCCGCGTAGCGTACGAGACCTACGGCACCCTGTCACCTGCGCGAGACAACGTCATCCTGGTCTGCCATGCGCTCAGCGGCGACGCCCACGCGGCGGGCATCGCGAAGACGCCGCCCGCCGAGAGCACCAGGGACGGGTTCGGCGCGGCCGACCGCGACGGCGCCACCGCCCGGGGGCTCGGCTGGTGGGACGGCATGATCGGCCCGGGCAAGGCGTTCGACACCGACCGCTACTTCGTCGTCTCCACCAACCTGCTCGGCGGGTGCCGCGGCACCACCGGGCCGTCGGCCGACAACCCGGCCACCGGGCGCCCCTACGGCACCGACTTCCCGGTGATCACCGTGGCCGACATGGTGCGGACCGAGCGGGCCTTCCTCGACCAGCTCGGCATCGGGCGGCTGGCCGCGGTGGCGGGCGGCTCGCTCGGCGGGATGCAGGCGCTGGAGTGGGCGGTCCGCTACCCCGACCAGGTTGACGCCATCGCGGTGATCGCCAGCACGCACGCACTGCAGCCGCAGGGCGTCGCCTGGAACGCGATCGCCCGCGAGTCGATCCTGCGCGACCCGGCCTGGCAGGGCGGCCACTACTACGGCACCGGCCACGCCCCGGAGGCGGGCATGGGGGTGGCCCGGATGGTAGGCCACGTCACCTACCTGTCGGCGCAGGCCCTCGACCAGAAGTTCGGTCGCCGCCTCCAGTCAGGCGACGACATCCGCTACACCGTCACCGAGCCCGAGTTCCAGGTGGAGAGCTACCTGCGGCACCAGGCGGACTCGTTCGTGCGGCGGTTCGACGCCAACACCTACCTCTATACCTCGCGCGCGCTGACCTACTTCGACCTCGCCCGGGAGCACGGCGGCGGGTCGCTCCGGGCCGCGCTGGAGCCGGTCCGCGCCCGGGTGCTGCTGATAGCGTTCAGCTCCGACTGGCTTTACCCGCCGTCAGCGTCGCAGGACATCGCCGACGCGCTCGGCGGGCCGCCGCAGGCCGAGTTCCACGTGATCGACGCACCCTACGGCCACGACTGCTTCCTGCTGGAAGAAGCGCGGCAGACGCCCATCATCCGCCGCTTCCTGGAAGGTCCCGCATGACACAGTTCCACCAAGGCGCGCAGGCGCGGGCCCCCCGCGCCGAGGAAGACCGGGCGTTCGGGTTCGAGACCCGGCAGCTGCACGCCGGCCAGCGGCCCGACCCGAACACCGGCGCCCGCGCGGTGCCGATCTTCCAGACCACCAGCTACGTGTTCGAGGACCCGGAGTCCGCGGCGGCGTACTTCAACCTGCAGGAGTACGGCAACACCTACTCGCGGATCATGAACCCGACGGTGGCCGTGTTCGAGGAGCGGGTGGCCAACCTGGAGGGCGGCGCCGGGGCGGTCGCCTTCGCCAGCGGCATCGCCGCGCAGGCGGCCGCGCTGTTCACCCTGCTGCAGCCGGGCGACCACGTGGTCTCCTCGTCGGCGCTCTACGGCGGCACCGTCAACCAGCTCAAGCACCTGCTGGGGAAGATGAGCGTCGAGCTCAGCTGGGTCGACCCGGACGACCCGGACGCCTGGCAGCAGGCGGTCCGGCCGAACACCAAGGCGTTCTTCGCCGAGACGATCGGCAACCCGGCCGGGAACGTGCTCGATATCGAGACAGTGGCCTCGATCGCGCACGCCAACGCGCTGCCGCTGATCGTGGACAACACGTTCGCCACCCCGTACCTGTGCCGCCCGATCGAGTGGGGCGCCGACATCGTGATCCACTCGGCGACCAAGTTCATCGGCGGCCACGGAACGTCCATCGGCGGCGTGGTGGTCGAGTCGGGCCTGTTCGACTGGTCCAACGGGCGGTTCCCGGTGATCGCCGAGCCGTCGCCCGCCTACCACGGGCTGCAGTTTCACGAGACCTTCGGCACCTACGGCTACCTGATGAAGCTGCGCGCGGAGACGCTGCGCGACCTCGGCGGCGCGCTGTCGCCGTTTAACGCCTTCCTGTTCCTGCAGGGCCTGGAGACGCTGTCGCTGCGGATGGAACGGCACGTCAGCAACGCCCGCGCGGTGGCCGAGTTCCTCAGCCGGCACGAGCTGGCGTCGCAGGTGCGCTACCCGGGACTGCCCGGCAGCCGGTACCAGCCGCTGGTGGCGAAGTACCTGCCGCTGGGCGCGGGGGCGGTCTTCTCGTTCGACTGCGCGGGCGGCCGGGCGGGCGGGCAGGACCTCATCCGGGGCGTCTCGCTGTGGTCCCACCTGGCCAACGTGGGCGACGCCAAGAGCCTCATCATCCATCCCGCCAGCACCACCCACCGGCAGCTGAGCGACGACGAGCTGCGGGCGGCCGGGGTCGGGCCGGGCACCGTGCGGCTGTCGGTCGGCACCGAGTCGGCTGACGACCTCATCTGGGACCTGGAGCAGGGCTTCGCGCTGGTGGCGGCGAGCGGTCCCGGCCGCGGCGCGGCGGGAGAGAAGGCGGTAACCGCATGACCGAGTTCGACCTCACCCGGTACCAGGACCCGCTCGTCATCCAGCGGGTGCTGCACAACATGCGCACCGTCGCGATCGTCGGGCTGTCCGGCAACCAGCTCCGGGCCAGCAACTTCGTCGGCTACTACCTCCAGCGGCACGGCTACCAGGTCATCCCGGTGAACCCGCGGGAGACCGAGATCCTGGGCGAGAAGTGCTACCCGAGCCTGGCCGAGGTGCCGGTGCCGGTCGACGTGGTGAACGTGTTCCGCGCCCCGGACGCGCTGCCGGGCATCGCCCGCGAGGCGGTCGCGGCCGGCGCGGGCGCCCTGTGGTGCCAGTTCGGCGTGATCCAGGCCGAGGGCGCGCAGATCGCCTCCGACGGCGGGCTGACCGTCATCATGGACCGCTGCATCAAGGTGGAGCACGCCCGCTACCTCGGCCGGATGCACTGGCTCGGCTTCAACACCCAGCGCGTCACCTCGGTCCGCGGCGGCCTGCAGTAACGACTACGACACGCAACGCCAGGACTAGCTGCGGCGTCCATATAGCACGATGATTCAGCTATGAGGACGGGACCTGACACGTTGAAAGCCACCAGGACACGATGGGCAATGATCGGTGCCGGCGCGCTGGCGGCGACCGCGATCACGGTGACCGCCGGGACCGCGACCGCCGCCCCCGGGACCGCCGCGGTGACCGCTGCTCACACCGTGACGGCCGCGCACGCAGCGGCCGCCGCCTACGCACCGCCCGCCCGGACGCTGGGCCCGGGCATGAAGGGCGCCGACGTCAAGGCGCTGCAGCAGCGGCTGGCCGCGCTCAAGTACTACCCGGGCACGGCTGACGGCGAGTTCGGCCCCAACACGCAGGCCGCGCTGTGGGCGTTCCAGGAGATCAACGGGGTGAAGGTGACCGGCGTGGTGGACGCGGCCACCAAGGCGCGGCTGGTACGCCCCAAGGCGTACAAGTCGCCGTCGTACCCGGGCAAGCGCGCCACCCGGATCGAGGTCAACCAGCACCTGGAGGTGCTGGTGCTGTTCGAGAACAACAAGGTCATGCTGATCAGCCACGTATCAAGCGGCGGCGGCTACTACTACAACGGCGGCTCGCGGGCGGTCACCCCCAACGGCACCTACAACACCACCGTCTACCTGCCCGGCTGGGTGCAGGTGCCGCTCGGCGAGATGTACAACCCGGTGTTCTTCATCGGCACCGTCTTCGCCATCCACGGCGACACCTACGTCCCGGTCGGGCCGGCCTCGCACGGCTGCATCCGGGTGCCGATGGACATCGCCGCCTTCTTCCACCAGATGGTCAGGACCCCGGGCACCCAGGTCCACGTCTACGGCACCCCGCAGTGGGAGTAGCAGGCCGCGGCCCCGGCCGCGGGTAGACGCCCCGTCGCCGGCCGGGTGATAGTGGGATACGGGGCCACCACGCCCGGTGGCCCGCACCCGGCCAGCGACAGCAGCAGCGCCGGCGACAGCAGCAATGGGGATCGTCATGCTCCAGGCATTCGCGTTCGAGAAGGTCGGCGTCGTCGTCGGCGACCTCTACTTCCTTGACCCCAGCCCGCGTCCCGGGCAGGAGGGTCCCGAGCACGGCGTCCGGCTCGAGCTGCGCGCCTTCGACCGGGGCGAGCCGAAGAGCTCCATCTACTCGGCCGTGCCGATCTCGGTCGGCCAGCCGGTCTGGCGGGTGGACCTGCTCGAGTCGGTCGACGGCAAGCCCGGCAGCTACAACCGCACCCACCACCACCCGGCGTTCACCGGGCAGTGGGACCCGAGCGAGCGCGTCTTCGTCCGCGAGCTGTCCCAGGACCCGCTCGGCTGGCTGGCCGGCCAGCTCGCCGACCTGCCCGCCATCCTCGACCGGGCCGGCCTGCCGCCGGACACCGCCGACCCGGCCGACGCGGGCAGCCTCAAGGAGATGGCGCCCGCCATCGTCGCGGTCACCAGCATGATGCTGGACAAGGTGCGGGCCGGGGAACTGGGCACCGCCCCGGCCGGCGACGCGGCCGACAGCATCAGGAACGGCTGGCTGTAGGGGGTCCGCTAGCTTTTCCGGCCGTCGTGACTAGGCTGTGTTTCGGCACTCCCATGTGAGGGGCGGCGAGGCTGTGGCCCGCGACGAATCCGTCATCGGAACGGTTGGCATGATCGTTGTCGCCACCCGCGGGGAAGCGGGGCCGGGCGAGGTCGGGGTGCGCGTCCGCGGCGGTTCCGAGAAGTTCCTCGCCTGGTCGGAAAGTCCCCTGGACCGCGGGACGACCGTCCTTATCACCAACAGCAGGGGCCCGCGTACCGTCGACGTCGTCGAGTGGGACGATGCACTGGGCGAGGCTCCCCGAATTCCCGGGTATCGGCCGAATTAATCGCTCTGGAGAGTGAAGCAATGCTGGGCTACCGCGTTCCCGCCCCCGACGAGGCCATGCTGGTTTCCGGCGGTCGTTACGGGCTCAAGGAAGCGCCCTTCCGGGTGGTCACCGGACACGGCGCGTTCGTCATGCCAGGTTTCCGCAAGGCCCGTTACCTGACCCTGTCCATGCAGGAGGCCGAGGTAGCGGAGACCTGCGTGACCAAGCAGGGCATCTCGCTGAACGTCCGCGCGGTCATCGCGTTCAAGGTCGGCAACGACGCCGAGTCGATCGTCAACGCCGGGCAGCGGTTCCTGTCCGACCAGGACCAGATGGCGATCCTCACCGGCCGCATCTTCGCCGGCCACCTGCGCTCGATCATCGGCTCGATGACGGTCGAGGAGATCGTCACCGAGCGGCAGAAGCTGGCGACCGAGGTCCTCGACGGGTCGAAGCAGGAGATGGCCACCATCGGCCTGACCGTCGACTCGCTGCAGATCCAGTCGATCGACGACATGGGGGCCGGCTACATCGCGGCGATGGCCGCGCCGAACAACGCCGCCATCCAGCGGCAGGCGAAGATCGCGCAGGCAGCGGCCGACCAGGCCGCGGCCGAGGCGCAGCAGGCCTCGATCCGCAAGCAGGCCGAGTTCGCCCGGCAGACCTCGGTCGTCCAGGCGCAGTACAAGGCGGAGATCGACAAGGCCCAGGCGGAGGCGGCCCAGTCCGGCCCGCTCGCCCAGGCCGGGGCGCAGCGCGCGGTGATCGCCGCCCAGGCCGAGCTGGCACAGCACCAGGCCGAGCTACGCCAGCAGCAGCTCGTGTCCGAGGTGATCAGGCCGGCCGAGGCGGAGGCCGAGAAGGTCAAGATCCTGGCGAAGGCCGACGCGGAGCGCACCAGGATCGCGGCCGAGGCGGCCGCGTCCAACAACCGGGTGGCGCTCGACCAGCTGCTGATCGCCCAGCTGCCGCAGATCGTCAAGGAGGCGGCCGGGGGCCTGCAGGGCGCCAACGTCTCGATCCTCAACGGCGCCGACGGCCTCGGTGAGATCGCGGCCGGCCTGGTCAGCCAGGGGCTCGCCATCCTCGAGTCGGTCCGCCGGGGGGTTGGGGTACCCGGGGTCGACGGCGACCCCGCCAACAGCAACGGCAAGGGCCCGGCCGCCCTGTAGCCCCGGGGGCGCGCGTACGCCCGGGGCGGCCGGTAAGCCCCGGGCGAGGACGGCCGCCAGCACGGCGGCCGGCGAGTCCTCCGGCAGGGCCGCGTGCACCAGCTCCACCCGGTGCCCCAGGCGCGGCGTCAGCACCGGGACGGCGCTCACCTCCGGCGGCAGCGCCCGGCGCGGCAGCAGGGTAAGCCCGTGCCCGCCGGCTGCCAGCCGCAGCAGCGTGCTCGTGTCCTGCCCGGTGTAGCGGAAGGCCGACCGGAACCCGGCCGTGCCTGCCTGCCGGCCGATTTCGGCCAGCGGCGGGGCGATGTCGTCGGCCGCGATCCAGCGGGCGTCCGCCAGGTCGGGCAGCCGCAGCCCGCGGCGCCCGGCCAGCGGATGCCCGGCCGGCAGCACGACCAGGGCGGGCTCCTCGGCCAGGCCGACGGCGGTGACCGGGGCCAGCTCCGGGAGCGGGTCGCCGGGAGCGGTCAGGCCGTCGGTCAGCGCCAGGTCCAGGTCGCCGCGGGCAACCCCGGCCGCCGCCTCCTGGCGGGTCACCGTCCGGACGGTGACCGCCAGCCGGGGCATCCGGCCGCGCAGCGCCGCCAGCGCGGCCGCAGGGGGGCAGACGGCAGCCGCCAGCGGGGTGACGCCGATGGCCAGCGCGGCCGCGGGCACCCCGGTCAGCCGGGTCACGTCCGCCCGGGCGGCGTCCAGGCGGAGCAGGATGGGCTCGGCGTGCTCCAGCAGCCGGGCGCCGGCCTCGGTGGGGGCGACCGGCCGACGGGTGAGCAGCCGGGTCTTCAGGTCTCCCTCGAGGGCGGCGATCTGCTGGGAAACGGCGGCCTGGGTATAGCCGAGCTCGGCCGCCGCGGCGGAGAACGAGCCGAGCCGGGCCACGGTGACGAAGGTCCTGAGCAGTTGCAGCTCCACCTGATAAGTGTTGCTTATGGACCGACAACAAATCATCGTTGGCGCTTAACCAAGCGCACCCGCGACCATGAAGGCATGACACAGCACACTCCCCGGGTCGCGCTCATCGGCGACCGGTCAGCCAACGTCAGCGCGCACGCCCGGATCCCGGCCATCATCGAAGCCCTCGCCAGCCGCGAGTCCATCGCCCTCGACCCCTACTGGATCGCGACCCCGGACGCGGCCGGGTGCGAGCTGGACCGGTTCGACGCCATCTGGCTGGCCCCCGGCAGCCCCTACGAGAGCGCGGCCGGGGCCATCGCCGCGGTCCGCGCCGCCCGCGAGGGCGGCATACCCTTCCTCGGCACCTGCGGCGGGTTCCAGTACGCGCTGCTGGAGTACGCACGGAACGTCTGCGGGCTCGCCGGGGTGGAGAACGCCGAGGTCACCCCGGGCGCCGCCGAGTACCTGATCGTTCCGCTCGAGTGCTCGCTCAAGGGCCACGAGGAAGCCGTGATGGTAGTCCCGGGCACCCTGGCGGCGAAGATCTCCGGCCCGGGCCGGCGGACCGAGCGGTACCACTGCAGTTACGGGCTGAACCCGCGCTACCTGGAGCTGCTGACCGCGCGTGGCCTGCGGTTCAGCGGCTTCGACGACACCGGCGACGTCAGGATCGCCGAGCTGCCCGGGCACCCGTTCTTCATGGGCACCCTCTTCCAGCCGGAACTGCAGGGCGACGGCACCCAGCCGCACCCGGTGATCCGCGCGTTCGCCACCGCCGCCTCGGAGCGGGCCGCGCGGCTAGCCTCCTCATTGTGATCCCGGCCGGCCCGGTCCAGCCGGCTGAAGCCGGCTAGCGACCAGGGTCGCGCAGCAGGATGAAGTTGTTCGCGGTCACCTTCATCACCAGCTCGCCATCGGCGTTGAGCAGCTCGGCCAGCGTGGTCACGATGCCGCGGTCCGGCTTGCTGGCCGAGCGGCGGGCCTGCTTGACGGTCGCCCGGACGCGCAGCGTGTCGCCCGGGCGGACCGGCCGCGGCCAGCGGATCTCGTCGACCCCCGGGGAGCCGATGCTGCTCTCCGGGCTGACGTAGTAGTCGACCAGGTGGCGCATCATCATGCTGGTGGTGTGCCAGCCGCTGGCGATCAGGCCCCCGAACGGTCCGTCCTTAGCCGCCGCCGGGTCGACGTGGAAGGGCTGCGGGTCGAACTCCCGCGCGAAGGCGATGATCCCCGGCTCGGTCATCGTGAACGCGCCGCAGTCGATTACCGTCCCCGGCACGTAGTCCTCGAAGTACCGGATCACCCGCTCAGGTTGCTCAGTCACGTCCGCCAGTATCCCAATGGCCAGTTCAGACGTCACCAGGCGGCCAATTTCTGTCCCCCTGGCTACCCATCTGTCCGTATTCGATCACGGCCCGGTCACGGAAAAAACTCGGTTTGCCTGCGGCGCGCAATCGGCCCCTGCCATAGTTCCACTCAGCGGTTCGACAGGGATGAATGACCAGAAAAGGCATCAGACCCCCGCAAACCGCCATCCTACGGGCGAGCCAATCTGGCTCGCCCGCGCGTAGGCCCGCCGAGAGGCAAGACAGCCGCGTAGGCCGGGCGAGGCACCAATCTCGGGGAGATAATGACTGCTCGGCGCACCGCCCGCGGGCCGGTGGGGATTCGGCGCAGGGGACGGCACAGCACCCCCTCGCAGGTGGAGAAGGTGGCACTGCAGGCGGGCAAGGCCGCCCCGGCGGTCGCCATCGCGGGCGCGGTGGTGATGTCACCGCAGGCGCTGCCCGCGCTCGCGGCACAGCCGGCCGCCGCCACGGCGACCGCCCACCAGGCGACCGCGGGCCGTCAGGCGGCCGGCCCCGGCGCGACCGCGGCCACGCTCGACTCGTTCCAGACGCGCACCGTCGCCGTCACCGCGGCCAGCACCGCCCGGCACGCCGCGGCGGCCAGGAGCACCGTCTACCGGGTCCGCAGCGGCGACTCGCTGTCCCAGATCGCCAGCCGCCACTACCACAACGCGGCCGCGTGGCAGTACCTGTACCACGAGAACGCGAAGGAGATCTCCGACCCGGACCTGATCTACCCGGGCGAGACCCTCATGCTCCCCGCCAGCGTGCCCGCTCACTTCACGCTGACCAACTACGTGCCGCGGCACGCCAAGCCGGTCACCGCCGCCCCGGTCGCCGCCCAGCCGGCCAGCCACCGCAGCAGCGGGCACAGCCGAGGCGGGTCAGCCGCCATCGCCGGCCCCGCCAGGGGTTCCACCATCGGCGGCGGGCGCTCTTCCAGCGGCGGCGGCTCTTCCGCCGGCAGCGGCTCGGTCGTCGTGCAGGCGGCCGCGCAGGGCCAGTACAGCTGCTCGGGCCTCGAGCAGATCTGGGAGCAGGCGGGCGGCAGCCCGTCCCACGCGTTCATGGCGGCCGAGATCGCGATGGCCGAGTCCGGCGGCAACCCGAACGCGATCAGCCCGACCGACGACTTCGGCCTGTGGCAGATCAACGCCTCCAACGGCGCCCTCGCCACCCTTAACCCGTTCCAGAACGCGCGCTCGGCGGTCGTCATGTCGGACGACGGCACCAACTGGGGCCCGTGGACCACCTACACCAGCGGCGCCTACTCCGGCCGCTGCTGACCCGCTCGGCCAGCCGGGCGCGGCTGCACTCCCCCGCGCCCGGCTACCCCCCTCCAGCTAAGCCGCCAGCGTCTCCTCGATGCCGAGCCGGGCCAGCTCGTCGGCCCGCTCATTGCCCGGGTCGCCGTTGTGCCCCTTGACCCAGTGCCAGCTCACCTGGTGCGGCTTCATCGCCGCCACCAGCCGCTGCCACAGGTCGACGTTCTTCACCGGCTTCTTCGCCGCGGTCTGCCAGCCCTTGCGCTCCCAGCCGGGCAGCCACTTGGTGATCCCGTCGAGCACGTACCGGCTGTCGGTGTACAGCTGGACCGGCGTCGGCCTGGTCAGCGCCTCGAGGGCGGAGATGGCAGCGAGCAGTTCCATCCGGTTGTTGGTCGTTGACCGCTCACCGCCGTGCAGCTCCCGGACCGTGCCGCCGTACTCGAGCACCGCGCCCCAGCCCCCCGGTCCCGGGTTTCCGCTGCATGCACCGTCGGTGTGGATGGTCACCGGGGGGTCGCTCGCCCGGGAGACCGCTGCCTCAGTCATGAGCGAAGGCTACCGCCGCGCCGCCGGCCTGCCAGTAACATCCGGTTTCATGAGCATCGCGGAGCTTGTCCTCGTTAACGGCAAGATCCGGACGCCTGCCCACCCGTCCGGTTTCACCCAGGCCGCCGCCGTCAGCGGCGGGCAGCTCGCCCGGCTCGGCCCCGACGACGAGATCCGCGATCACATCGGCCCGTTCACCCGCGTCATCGACCTGCGCGGCCGGCTGGCCATCCCCGCCTTCGGCGACGCCCACGTGCACCCGGTCCAGGGCGGCCTCGAGTCGCTGCGCTGCGACCTGACCGGCTACCGGACCCGGGCCGGGTACCTCGCCGCGGTCGCCGCCTACAGCGAGCAGCTCCCGCCGGCCGCCTGGGTACTCGGCGGCGGCTGGTCGATGCCCGCCTTCCCCGGCGGCACCCCGTCCGCGGCCGACCTGGACGCGGTCACCGGCGGGCGGCCCGCCTTCCTGCCCAACCGCGACCACCACACCGCCTGGGTGAACAGCGCGGCGCTGGAGCTGGCGGGCATCACCGGGCGCAGCCCCGACCCGGTCGACGGGCGGATCGAGCGCGACCACGCGGGCAACCCGTCCGGCGCGCTGCACGACGGCGCCATGCGGCTGGTCGCCAACCTCGTGCCGCCCCCCAGCGAGCAGGAGCTCATCGCCGGGCTGCTGGCCGCGCAGCGGCACCTGCACTCGCTCGGGATCACCAGCATCCAGGACGCCTGCGTCGGCAGCGCGAGCGAGATCGGCATCCCCGACACGCACGCGACCTACCTCAGGGCCGCCGCCGACCGGCTGCTCACCTGCCGGGTCACCGGCGCCCTGTGGTGGGACCGCCACCGGGGCCTGAGCCAGCTCAGCACGCTGCAAGAACGCCGGGAGCAGGCCGACGGCAGCGGTTACTTCCGCGCCACCTCGGTCAAGCTGATGCTGGACGGGGTGTGCGAGACGTTCACCGCCGCGATGGGCTCCCCCTACCTGGACGGCCACGGTCACGACACCGACCAGGCCGGCTCGCTGTTCATCGAGCCGGACGCGCTCACCGAGATCGCGGCCCAGCTCGCCGACCTCGGCTTCCAGATGCACTTCCACGCGATCGGCGACCGCGCGGTGATGACCGCGCTCGACGCCCTGGCCGCGCTGCCCGCGGCGCAACGGGTCAGCGGGCGGCATCACATCGCCCACCTGCAGTTCATCCACCCGGCCGACCTCGAGCGGTTCGCCCAGCTCGGCGTGACCGGCAACTTCCAGCCGCTGTGGGCCTGCCGGGACGAGCAGAACGACCGGCTCACGGTGCCGTTCGTCGGGCTCAAGCGGGCCAACTGGCAGTACCGGATCGGCACGCTGCTGCGGATGGGCACCCGCCTGGCGTTCGGCAGCGACTGGCCGGTATCGAGCGCCGACCCGGTCCAGGAACTGCACGTGGCCGTCAACCGGATGCTGTCGGCGCGGCTCGGCGAACCAGGCACCAGCGAGACCAGCTCGCCGCTGCTGCCGGGCGAGAAGATCGACCTGGACGCCGCGATCAGCGCCTTCACCCAGGGTGTCGCCTACGTGAACCACGAGGAGCAGGTCGCGGGCACGCTGGAGCCCGGCAAGGTCGCCGACTTCGCGGTCCTCGACCAGGACCTCTACACCGTCGGGGCGGGCGAGATCGGCGATACCTCGGTCGCGCTGACGATCGCGGCCGGCCAGGTCGTGCACGGAGACGAGTGAGGCGGGCGGGCCGGAGAACCCGCACCCGTTCGGGATGACCGGTCGGCAGCCGGGCGGCGACGCGCGGGTGAACACCCGTGCCCCGCCCGTGACCACCGCTGTTCCATGTGCTGTATTTAGAGGGTGTTCAACGTGCTGCCATCGCCTGGGTCGCAAGACCCCGCAGATCTCGATCTCCTCGCCGGGCTCCGGGTAGTAGACAACGATGACGACGATCCGGTCCTGCTGTGGCCGGACGGGACACCGGTAGACACCTGGCGGGAGGACTACCCGTACGACGAGCGGATGACCCGCGAATACTACGACCGGCACAAGCGCCTGCTCCAGATCGAGCTGGTCAAGCTGCAGAACTGGGTGAAGGACACCGGGCAGCGGATCGTCATCGTCTTCGAGGGGCGGGACGCGGCCGGCAAGGGCGGCACCATCAAGCGGTTCACCGAGCACCTGAACCCGCGCGGCTGCCGGGTGGTGGCGCTGGAGAAGCCCACCGAGCGCGAGCGCACCCAGTGGTACTTCCAGCGGTACGTGACGCACCTGCCGTCGGCCGGGGAGATCGTCCTGTTCGACCGCTCCTGGTACAACCGGGCCGGGGTCGAGCGGGTGATGGGCTTCTGCTCCCCCGAGGAGTACCTGGAGTTCATGCGGGAGGCGCCGGAGTTCGAGCGGATGCTGGTGCACTCCGGGCTGGACATGACCAAGTTCTGGTTCTCGGTGACCCAGTCCGAGCAGCGCACCCGGTTCGTCATCCGGCAGGTCGACCCGGTGCGCCAGTGGAAGCTGTCGCCGATGGACATCCAGTCACTGGACAAATGGGACGACTACACCGACGCTAAAGATGCGATGTTCTTCTACACCGACACGGCCGACGCGCCGTGGACGGTGGTGAAGTCCAACGACAAGAAGCGTGCCCGGCTCGAGGCCATCAGGCACATCCTTGAGCGGTTCGACTACGACGGCAAGGACGAGGAGATCGTCGGCAAGCCGGACCGGAAGATCATCGGGCCGGCCGCGGCGCTGGCGGAGAAGGCGACGGACCAGGCATTCACGAGATTGTGAGGCGCATGTCAGCCACCGACACCCCGGTCACCGAGATCACCAGCGAAGCGGAACTGCGCGAGGCGCTCGGCGGCCACGCCTCCGGGCGGGCGGTTACCAAGGAGCGGACCGCACTGCACCCGCTGCAGGCGCAGTGGCTGCAGTCGTCGCCGTTCTGCGTCCTCGCGACCGCCGACGCGGACGGCCGCTGCGACGCCTCGCCCAAGGGCGACCCGGCCGGGCACCTCATCCACGTGCTCGACCCGACCACGATCGTGATCGCCGAGCGGCCGGGCAACAAGCGGGCCGACGGCTACCTGAACGTGCTGTCCAACCCGCAGGTCGGGCTCATCGCGCTCATCCCCGGGCGCAACGACACGCTGCGGGTTAACGGGCGGGCGCGGCTGGTGCGGGACGCGCCCTGGTTCGACCAGCTGCTGGTGCAGGGCAAGCGGCCGGTGCTGGCGCTGCTCATCGAGATCGAGCAGGTCTTCTCGCACTGCCCCAAGGCGTTCCTGCGGTCCGGCCTGTGGCAGCCCGCGTCCTGGCCGCCGGCCGAGGCGATGCCGTCGGTGGCGGAGCTGTGCAAGGTGGTGCAGAACCCGCCGGAGAGCCTGCGGGAACTCGAGGAGCACTACGCCGAGGCGCACTACACCGGCCTGCTCTACTGAGCCCGGTGCTAGCGGGACTGCGACCACAGGCCGGGGACGGTAAACCCGAGGTCGAGGAAAAGGCGGCGCAGCAGCGGCACGGAGATGCCGATCACGTTGTTGTGGTCGCCGTCGATCGAGTCGACCCACCAGCCGCCGAGACCCTCGATGGTGAACGCGCCCGCCATGCCGAGCGGCTCGCCGGTGCCGACGTAGGCCAGGATCTCCTCCTCGGCCGGCGTGCCGAAGCGCACCGTGGTCGCGCCCACCGCCGTCACCTGGCGGCCGGCCGCCACGTCGATCACGCAGTGCCCGGTGAACAGCGTGCCGGACTGGCCGGACATCTGCCGCCAGCGGTCGGCCGCCTCGGCCGCCGTCGCGGGCTTGCCGTACGCCTGGCCGTGCAGGTCGAGCATGGAGTCGCAGCCGATCACCAGGCCGTCGGCGAGGCCCGCGGCCACCGCCGACGCCTTGGCCGTCGCCAGCAGCTGGGTCAGCTCCCCGGTGCTGGGCGCCGAGTAAGCCTCCTCGTCCACCCCGCTGACGATGACCTCGGGGCTGAGGCCCGCCCCGCGGAGCACGGCCAGCCGGGCGGGGGAAGCGGAAGCGAGAACAAGGCGCACGGCGCATAACCTTAGGGCATGCGATTCGGCCTTGTCGGTACCGGATACTGGGCAAAGATCACCCACGCACCCGCCCTCGCCAGCACGCCCGGCGCGGAGCTAGCCGCCGTGTGGGGCCGCGACCCCGCCGCCACGGCCGCCCTGGCGGCCGAGTACGGCGCCACTGCCTGCGCGGACTTCAGTTCCCTGGTGGACCAGGTGGACGCGGTCGCGTTCGCGGTGCCGCCGCACGTCCAGGCGCCGCTGGCCGTGCGCGCGGCCGAGGCCGGCAAGCACCTGCTGCTGGAAAAGCCGGTCGCGCTCAGCGTCGCCGACGCGGACAAGGTCGCCGCCGCCGCCGAGGAAACCGGGGTCAGCACGGTTGTCTTCTTCACCTGGCGGTTCAACCCCGAGATCCGCGCCTGGCTGACCGACGCCCGCGCCCGCGGCGGCTGGTCAGGCGAGGGCTGGTCGGGCGCGGCCGCGATCTGGCTCGGCACCTCACTGCAGGCAGGCAACCCGTTCAACACTCCCTGGCGCCAGCAGAAGGGCGCCCTCTGGGACCTCGGCCCGCACCTGGTCGGCATGCTCTGGGCCTGCCTCGGGCCGGTCGCCGAGGTGACCGCGGTACCCGGCACCGGCGACATCGCGCACCTGGTGCTGCGGCACCAGGCCGGCGGCACGTCCACCGTGACCACCACCCAGAGCGCCCCCGAGGCCGCGGCCGGGGTCACCGTGTTCGTCTGGGGCGCGGCGGGCCGCTCGGTCATGCCGGTCGAGCTGGTCGACTCGGTGGCCGCCCTGCGCACCGCCGCGGCCGAGCTCATCGCCGGGGCCGGGCCAGCGGGCGAGCGGCTGGCGCAGCCGTGCGACGCCCGCTTCGGCCGGGACATCACCCGGGTACTGGCGGACGCCGAGGCACAGCTCGGCACTGCTTCCGCCTGAATCCAGCAGAAAGTCCCGCCCGTGAGCACGCGGGCCCTGTACCTACGCGCGCGGGTACGCCTAGGCTTGACTGATATGAGTAGCGAGCCTGCCGCCCGGGAACCGCGGAACCTGCGCGCCTCCGACGCCGACCGGGAACGCGTCGCCGAGGTGCTGCGCGAGGCCGCGGGCGACGGCCGGCTGACCATGGACGAGCTCGACGAGCGGCTCGACGCCGTCTACCAGGCGAAGACCTACGCCGAGCTTGAGCCGATCACCCACGACCTGCCGGCCGCCGGGGATGCCCTGCCGCCGGCCGCCGTCCCGGTCGCGGGCAGCGGGGCGGACCCGGCCCGGTTCGGCGGCGAGCCGACCTCAAATGGTGCCTTCGCCATCATGGGCGGCTTCACCCGCAAGGGCGACTGGGTGGTGCCCAGGGAGTTCACCGCGTTCATGTTCATGGGCGGCGGCGAGATCGACCTGCGGGACGCCCGGTTCGCCGAGCGCGAGGTGACCATCCACATCATCGCCGTCATGGGCGGCTGCGAGATCATCGTCCCCGAGGACGCCACCGTCCGGGTCACCGGCATCGGCATCATGGGCGCCTTCGACCACACCAACGCCGGCAGCGGCACGCCCGGCGGCCCGGTGATCACCATCAACGGGGTCGCCATCATGGGCGGGGTGGACGTGAAGCGCCGGCCGACCATGCAGGACTTCCGGGACCGGCAAGAGCTGCGCGGGCAGGAGCGGCAGCTCCGGCTGGAGGACCGGCGAGCCCGGCTGGAAGCGAAGATGCAGTACAAGCGGGAGCGGTTCGACGCCCGGCGGGACCGGCACGACGGCCGCCGCTACGGCCGCCTGGACTAGCGGTTCAGCGGGAGCCGGCCGGGGTCAGCCGCACCCGTTCGGGCTGATCCTCTTAGCGCCAGCCGAGGGCGGGCGCGACGTGGGTCAGGATCGCCTCGATCACGTGCGCGTTGTACTCGACGCCGAGCTGGTTGGGCACGGTGAGCAGCAGGGTATCGGCGGCGGCGATCGCCTCGTCCTCCTTGAGCTGGTCGATCAGCTTGTCCGGCTCGGCCGCGTAACTGCGGCCGAAAATCGCCTGCATGTTCTCGTCGATGAAGCCGACGTGGTCCGCGTCCTGGTTGCGCGCACCGAAGTACATCCAGTCGCGCCGGTCGGTCAGCGCGAAGATGGAGCGGCTGACCGAGACCCGCGGCTGCCGCTGGTGCCCGGCTTCCTTCCAGGCATCGCGGAACACCTGAATCTGCTCGGCCTGCTGGACGTGGAACGGCTTGTCCGACTCGTGGCTGATCAGGGTCGAGCTTTGCAGGTTCATCCCCTGCTCGGCGGCCCACTTCGCGGTCGCCTGCGAGGCGGCGCCCCACCAGATGCGGTCCCGCAGCCCCGGCGCGTGCGGCTCGACCCGCAGCAGCCCGGGCGGGTTGGGGAACATCGGCCGCGGGTTCGGCTGGGCGAAGCCGTCGCCCTTCAGCACCTCGAGGAACACCGCGGCGTGCTCCCGGGCCATGTCGGCCTCGGACTTGCCGTCAGCCGGCTGGTAGCCGAAGTACCGCCAGCCGTCGATCACCTGCTCGGGTGAGCCCCGGCTGATGCCGAGCTGCAGCCGCCCGCCCGCGAGCAGGTCGGCCGCGCCCGCGTCCTCGGCCATGTAGAGCGGGTTCTCATAGCGCATGTCGATCACGGCCGTGCCCAGCTCGATCTGGCTGGTCCGCGCACCGGCCGCCGCCAGCAGCGGGAACGGCGAGCCGAGCTGCCGCGCGAAGTGGTGCACGCGGAAGTAGGCGCCGTCAGCGCCGAGCTCTTCCGCCGCCACCGCCAGCTCGACCGACTGCAGCAGCGCGTCAGACGCCGACCGCACCTCCGAGCCCGGCGAGTCCGACCAGTGACCGAAGGAAAGGAACCCGATCTTCTTCATGACTAGTTGAACAGTCAACAGCTGGACGGCATTCCGCCGCCGGCCCCGCCCCGGCTTACCAGTCGATCGTCGGCAGCCGCTGGTCGAGAAACCGCAGGATGGCGATGATGACCAGCGCCACGACGACGACCCCGACCGTATTGCGGAGGGCGATCGCGTAGCCGTGCAACTGCACGTCGAGGAACGGGTAGGGGTACCACTTGGTCGCGGCCCCCACGGCGAACGTGTAGCCGATCCACAGCACCGGCCACACCCACAGCCAGCCGAGCGTCGCCCAGTCCAGCCGGGGGCGCGGACCGAACAGCAGCCAGCCGAGCAGCGCCGCGGCCGGGGAGAAGTAGTGGAAGCCGGCGTTCACCCAGGCGGCGACGCCGTGCGGGTGGACCAGCCGGGCCAGCACGGTGGCGAAGATGAGGCCGGTGATGATGATGCCGAGCAGCGCGTCCGCGTGCACCACGCGCCACAGGCGCCCGTCCCGGGACGGGTTGAGGACCAGGCTCACCGCCAGCGCGAGGACAAACAGGTTGGACTGGATGGTGAAGTAACTGAACAGCCGGACGAGGCGGACCGCCAGCCCGGCGCTTCCCTCGGTCGTCACCGTGTTGACATCCGTCCCGCCGTGGATGATCAGCACGACCTGCGTGATCATGGAGGCGCCGACGACCAGCGCCAGGACAGCGTGCCACGCGCGGCAAGCCCGCCTGCGGCCGCGCGCGGGGGTGCGGGTGAGGACGGCAGCTCCGCTCATGGCGTCATCTTGTCACCAGCGACCTGGGACAACGCCCGGACATGCCGACGGTGGCAGCAGGAAAGCCGTTTGTCCGCAGTTGTTCCGGGCAGGAGACGGCTGATCCGGAACGAGCTGTGGAGGCGTCGTGGTTAAGAAGCTGGTCGAACTCCTGATCTGCATCATCCACCCGCTCGCGGTGGTGCTGATGTGGATCAACCTGGCGTCGCGCAGTGACCTGCCGACCTTCAACAAGGTCGCCTGGGCCATCTTCGGGATCATCCCGCTGGTGCCCTTCGTCTACGTGCTGACCGGCGGCGACCTCTTCTAACTTCGGTCACTTACAGCACGCCTGACTCTTCTGCCTCGAAAAGAGGCATAGGTCACACTCGTACGTTCTACCCCTTAACCCTCAGTACGTTGAGGGCTACTGTCCGGCGCCACGAGCCGGGCACGGGAGTTACGGGGGGTTTACGTCGTGGTTCGCAAGTTGACGGCCGAAGCGCTGGGCACGGGGGTGCTGGTGTTCTTCGGTGCAGGGGTAGCGACACTCATGTTCGGCTTCCACTTCGCCGGCGCTAGTACCGCGGCCGGCGTGGTCGCCACCGCACTGGCGTTCGGGCTGGTGCTGCTCGCGCTCGTCTACGCACTCGGCCCGGTCTCCGGGTGCCATCTCAACCCAGCGGTCACCCTCGGCGCGCTGCTATCCGGCCGGATCAAGGCGGCCGACGCCGCCGCGTACTGGATCGCCCAGTTCGCCGGCGGGATACTCGGGGCCCTGCTGCTGTGGGCGGTCGTCGCCCGCTCGCCGTTCTATCACCGGTCCACCACCGGCCTCGGCGCGAACGGCTGGGGCGCGGCCTCGCTCGTCCACCTCAGCCTGTGGGGCGCCTTCCTGGCCGAGGTCATCCTCACCGCCGTCTTCGTCTACGTCATCATCACCGTCACCGGCAAGGACCGCAGCTCCGGCACCGCGGGCCTGGTCATCGGGCTGTCGCTGGCCTTCATCCACCTGGTCGGCATCCCGCTCACCGGCACCTCGGTCAACCCGGCCCGCAGCCTCGGCCCGGCCCTCGTCGTCGGCGGCCCGGCCCTCAGCCAGGTGTGGCTGTTCATCGTCGCCCCGCTGCTCGGCGCGGTGGCCGCGGCGGTACTCGACCGGGTGGTGAACCGGCCGTCCGCGGCCGCCGGCGGGCCGGCCACCAGCGACAGCGACGCCTCACGGCTGCTGACGCGCGAGGGCAGGTAACAGCGCGGACGGGCGGCGCCGCCGCAGCCCGGCGGCGCCGCCCGCGAGCAGGACGGCGCCTGCCAGCACGGCCGCCAGCCACGGGGTCAGGCTCGCAGCCGCCCGCGGCGCGGTGCCGCCGAACCCGGTCCCCGCACCGCCGCTGGGCATCGCCGTGACTCCGGCCGCGTCGGTCACGTCGTCAGCCTTGAGCCCGGACGAGCCGTCGAGGACGACGATCGTGTGCACGGTGCCCGAGGTCAGCGTGAGCGGCATGGTCGCGTGCTGGCCGGCGGCGGTGATCGTCACCGGGTGGCTGCCCGGCGAGACGGCCGTGTACGGGGTGACCGAGCTGAACGCCAGCTGCTCGCTGGAGCCGGCCGAGCCGTAGCTGACCGTGACCCGATCCTGCTTCAGTGACGCCTGCAGGACCCGGACCAGGGACTTCCCCGGCGGCGTAGCCATCTGGTCCTTCAGCACCTCGACCCGCAGGCCCGGGTCAGGCCCGAGCGCGGCGACCGTGTAGGCCGTCTTGGCAGTCACCATGAAGCTGGAGACCAGCGCCGGCTTGCTCGACGCGGGCGCATCGAAGCCCCGCATCGCCACCGTGTACTGCCCGGGGCCGAGTGCCATGTAGGCCGAGACGTCCCCGTAGGCAACATCCTTGAGCACGGTCGGGTGAACCGGATCGCCGAACGGATACAGGTAGATGTCCATCGCGGGCGCTTCCGGTGACAGGTGAGCCACCCTGACCCAGCCGTCCTGCGCGCCCAGCGGCGCCGCGGACGCGGCCGCCGGGCCGATGAGGAGGCCGGCCCCGGCCAGGCCCGCCAGCAGCAGCGGGAGGGCGGCCAGCCTGACAACGAACCGCAGCAACTTGACTCTCATCCCGGACATCCGATCAATAGCCCCGTCAACAATGAATTCACCGGTCACGCCCTCGCGTTAGCTGGTTGCCAGTCGGCGCTGAGGACCGGCGTGAGCAATCCGAGCGGCCCCGGCGAGGCGAACTGAATGACCAGCTCGTCCTGCCCGGGGCCCGACTTGACCAGGCCCGAGCGCATCGGCCGGTAGGCGCCTTGCTGCGCGCTCACCATGGCCAGCGCGGTCCCCAGGCTGCCACCCGGGTTCCCGCCGCCACTGCCCAGGGTCACCTCCCGGAAGAGCGGCGCGACCCCGGGGGAGGCGTCGCCAAATGCGACCACTCGCAGCTTGACCTGTGACGACAGGGCCGCCAGGGTCGCCAGCAGCCGGGTGTCCACAGCGCCCGCCCGCAACTGCGCGGCGTCGGCGGGGCTGAACACGAGGCGGGAGTTGCGCGAGAGCTGGGCACCCGCGCTCTCGCGGGCCGACCGGTCGGCCCGCAGGGCCGACTGGTACGCCGCCGGGCCCCCCGGCGCTGCCGCCCGGACCTCGACCCGGGCGGCGCCCGATCCGAAGCTCGCGATCAGCGCGGGGGCGTATTCCTCGACCTTGTCCGCCTGCCCCTGGCCGGCCGCCGAGTCCGTCGCGATGACGTCCGCCCTGGACAGGCCCGCCATCCCCGGGGCCAGCGTCACCAGCCGGCTGGCGTTAAGTCCCTGCGCCTGCAGGGCGCTGCACATCACCGGGGAGCAGCCGATCACCGCGCCGTCACTGACCTGGCTAGCGATCCAGCTAGCGGCCGCCGCCTGGGCGGGCGCGGGTGGCCGCGGCGACGCCACCCCGGTCGACGAGGGCAGCGACGGGGAAGGCGCGGGCCGCTCGGCCGCCTTGGCGGGCGCGGCCGCTGAGGACGCGGCTGGCGAGAAGGTACCGGCGAAGTACAAGGCAACTAGCGCAACCACTGCCGCGACCACGCCTGCCGCCACCAGCACGCGGGCCGGGCCGGCCCGGCGCAGCCGCCGCGAGCCCCACAGCTCCACCGTGGTGAGCAGGACGCGCCCCCAGGAAGGTTCACGGGAAACGCCTCGTGCGGAGGCCCGGCCCGGCGCCTGCTTGCGCTGGGCCGCGGGCGCGGCGTCATTCCGCTGCACACCCCCACCCCCTTGGCCTCTGGCACGACATTGGCCGTCAGACGCTAGCCAACCACGCAAATAGCAACGAAACAGTTTGTATCGATGAATGTCGGAGAATGGCGGGCCGCGGACGTGGTTGGCTGTCTTATGGCCCCGCCACCGCGTACGCCGCCCGAGCCTTCCTGGCCGACGGTCATCGCGACCACGCTGCGGCTCTGGCTGGAGCGTCACCCGGTACGCGCCGGCCGCTGGGCGGTCCACCTCGCACCGCTGCTCGCCCTGGCCCGGGCGGCCGAGCGCCGTGGCTTCGACCGTGACGGCGGCGGGCATGACACGGCCCGGCCGCGGAGCCGCCTCGCGGTCGCGGCAATCGCCGCGGGCGCGCTCCTGCTGGCGGGCGGCGTCGCCGGGCTGTTGCTGGCCCGCCCCGCGGCCACTCCCCCGCCGGGCGCCGCCGACGTCATCCCGGCCCCGGTAGGGCCGGTCGCAGGCATCGTCAGGGCGAACGACGCCACCGTCCCGCCGCCGGTCACGCTCACCATCCCGGACATCGGCGTGCAGACCAGCCTGGTCCACCTGGGCCTGACCGCGGCCGGCGCGCTTGCGGTGCCGAAGTCGACCGCGGTGGCCGGCTGGTACACCGGCGGCCCGCGGCCCGGCGCGATCGGGCCGGCCGTCATCGCCGGGCACATCGACTCCCGCGTCGGCCCCGGCATCTTCTTCCGCCTGGCGTCACTGCGGCCGGGCGATCGCGTCTACGTGCGCCGGTCGGACGGGACGCTGGTGGTCTTCCTGGTCCGGTCCGTCCAGACCTACGTGAAGGACCACTTCCCCACGCTCGCCGTGTACGGGCCGACCCCCGACGCTGAGCTGCGCCTCATCACCTGCGGCGGCACCTTCGACCCGCAGCTCAAGTCCTACCTCAGCAACACCGTCGTCTACGCGACCCAGGACAGCTAGCGGCGCCGTCATCCGGCCGGCTGCGTGCCCGGCCTAGTGCGCTGCCCGCCGGAAGACGCGATAGCCCAGTACCGCGTTCGCCACCGCGCCCGCGAGCGTCAGCAAGGCCCAGCCCCAGTAGCCATAGCCCAGCAGCACGCCGGTCAGGGCGAGCAGCCAGACCGTGACCGCCAGCCGGATCAGTATGACCGTGCGCGGGTGCCTGAAGTCGAATCCCGTTGCCATGATGATCTCCCTTGATCAACGGGCGGTGAGCGTGTCCATCCCCCACCATCTCTACCCAGTCTCCGGCCAACGGGTGTGCCTGGCTAGTGAGCGTGCCTGACGACAACCCGGTGGCGGGCCGCCGTCGATCCCGCTGACCGCTAGAAGCGGACCAGGTTGGTGGTCGGATCGTTGACCGCGACGTGGGCGTGCGCGGTCGTGTGGTGCGCGCCGTGCCCGTACCCGGGGTAGCTGCCCGTGGTGGAGCCGTACCAGGACTGGGTGAGCGTGATGCTGATCTTGGTGTACTTGTAGTTGCTGCCGGTGAGCAAGATGTCAACGGGGCCGTTCCGGTAGCTGCCCATCCGGCCCCAGTCGTACTTGCCGATGCCGCAGACCTGGTCCTGGCCGACCTTGGTCCAGTGCACCGCGTACACCACGCCGTCCCCCAGCGGCAGGTAGCCGAACCGGCCGGTCACCGGGTCGGCGTTCTGCAGCTTGTACTCCTTGACCTGGTCGTTGACGTTTCGCTCGACCACGACCGCCTTGGACGGCGTGCCCGGCGGGACCGTCGCGGCCTGCGACACCCCGGCTCCGGTTCCCAGCAGGGCGACGCTGGCGGCGGCCGCCGCGGCGACCCTCCGCATGTGTAGGTTCATGAGGCATATCGAAGCGCTGAAACCCTCAGTATTCAATGCGCCACGCAGCGTATTAGTGCGGCACCCGAGCGGCTAGGTCCCGGCGGGCGCGTAGGCCAGCGCAAGCAGCCCGGACGAGAAGGCCTTGCTGGAGAGCAGCCGGAGCCTGGTGAAGTCGGTGAACAGGGCCACGCCCTTCCCCGCGACGGCGGGCACCACCAGAAAGCTGTACTCATCGACCAGGCCGAGCTGAATCAGCGACCGGGCGAACGAGGTGCCGCCGTGGGCGAGGATGTCGCCGCCGGGCTCCGCCTTGAGCTTGGCGACCTCAGCTTCGGTGTCGCCCGCCGCGATCGTGGTCTTCGGCCAGGACGCCTCGCGCAGCGTCCGGGAGAACACCACCTTGGGGATGTCGTTCATGGGAGCGGCGTTGACGTGCGTGCTTGACGGCCAGTACTCGGCGAACGCGAGGTAGGTAACCCGGCCCATGATGTGCGTGCCGACCTGCCGCAGCCGGGCGAGGCCGTACTCTTCCTGCTCGCCGTCTTCGCCCTCGTCAAGCTGCATGAAGTAGTCGAAAAGCTCGGTTCCCGGGTCACAGCTATACCCGTCGAGCGAGATAAAGGCCGAAAGTACTAGCTTCCGCATTCACTGCCTCCTGGTCGGCGCCAACTGCGAACTAGGACGGCGCGGCGGGCCGGATTTCATCGGGCCGGGCGACGGTGACCACTGTCCGGCCGCCGGGTTCGGTGCCATCCTTGAGTGAAGAGGTGACCGGGCAATGGCAGCGCTGGAGGTTCGTTGATTACTATCTTCCCGCTGTTTGAGTGGGTGCTGGGCGCCGACCAGCCGAACACCTCGCTTAAGAGCCGGATGGCCCAGGCGATCCCGCTGTACCGGGGGGCGCTCGCCGACTGCGAGCGGGTGCGGGGCGCCGACCACCCGAGCACCCTCCGGGCCCGGAACAACCTGGCGATGGCCTACCGCGCCGCGGGTCGAACAGCCGAGGCGATCCCGTTGCTTGCACAGACGCTTGAGGACTCCGAACGGGTGCGTGGCGCTAACCACCCAGACACGCGCACGACGCGGAACAACCTCACGCTGGCCTACCGGGCCGCGGGTCGGACGACCGAGGCGATCCCGTTGCTTGAGCAGACGCTGGCCGACTGCGAGCGGAGGCTGGGCGCCGGCCACCCCGACACCCGCGCGGCCCGCGACGACCTGGCCGCTTTGACCGGCAAGCCGAAAGGCACCGGCGGGCACGGTCCGCACTCTGACCTGGGGAAACTCTAATCAGTTAAGCAGACGCTTGACTATTAGCGCGCGGATCCGCATAGTTAAGCATGTGCTTGACCAAACGACCGACCTCGATCGCATGTTCCACGCGCTGGCAGATGGCAGCAGGCGCTCGATGGTCGAGCGCCTGTGCTCGGGTCCCGCCTCCGTGGGGGACCTGGCACGCCCCCTCGACATCTCGCTAGCGGCGGTGCTCCAGCACGTTCAAGTGCTCGAAGCGTGCGGCGTGGTGACGACCGAGAAGGTCGGCCGGACGCGCATGTGCCGGATTGAACGGGCGGCGATGACCGCCGTCGAGCAGTGGATCGTCGACCGGCGCCGGAGCTGGGAAACCCGGCTCGACCGACTCGGCGATCTGCTGGGCGAAGAAGCCGCTAACCAGGAGGAGAACCCGTGACCCCGTCCACCGTCACCCACGACACCTTCGTGATCGAGCGCACCTACGATGCCCCGGTCGCCACGGTCTTCCGTGCCTGGGCAGACCCCAAGCGCAAGGCCCGCTGGTTCGCCGGCTCGGCCGACGCACTCGCCGCGGGCTACGAGCTCGACTTCCGGGTGGGCGGACGAGAGGTAAACCGCGGCGGCCCGCCTGGCGGCCCGGTCTACACCTACGACGCCGAGTTCCGCGACATCGTCGCGGAACAGCGGATCGTCTGGACGACCGAGATGCTGGCCGACGGCACCCGCATTTCAGTGACCGTCGCGACGGTGGAGTTCCACCGGTCGGGCGAGTCGACCCGACTCGTGCTGACCGAGCAGGGAGCGTACCTCGACGGCCACGAGACGCCGGCTCAGCGCGAGCACGGGACCCGGCTGCTGCTCGACTCCCTTGCCGCGGCCCTCGCGGCCGGCGAGATCTGACCGAGGCACCCGCGAGGAGGGCCACTGATGCGAACGGTAGCGTCATTCATTTTCACCAGCCTCGACGGCTTCTACGAAGGCCCGGACGGGGAGATCGACTGGCCCGTGATCGACGCGGAGTTCAGCAAGTTCGCCGCTGACCAGCTCGACGAGTTCGACGCGATCGGCTTCGGACGCGCCACCTACGACCACATGGCCGCCTACTGGCCGACCGAGCAGGCCGAGGTGAACGACCCGGCCATCACCTCGAGAATGAACGAGAAGACGAAGTACGTCTTCTCCCGGTCGGCCACCCGCGCGAGATGGCCAGGATCCGTCGTCGTGCACGGTGAGGCGACCGAACTCCTGCCGACGCTCGAGGCTGGATCAGGCAACGACCTGCTTATCCTCGGCAGTGCCGAGCTGACCGCTGAGCTCGCCCAGGCCGGGCTGCTCGACGAGCTGCGCATCATGATCTGCCCGGTCCTGCTGGGCCAGGGCCGCTCCCTCTTCGAGCGCCTGCGCGGCCGCGTGCCGCTAACGCTCCTTGGCGTCCGGCAGCTCGGGTCCGGCAACCTCGTGCTCACCTACCGGCCGCTGCCGCCTGGGAATTAGCCTCCGCTTCCGTCTGCGCAGGCTGGGCAGCCGCCGGTCTCGTCCCGCCATTGCGCGACGAACTGCTCGGTCGCGTTATCAGCTTGCCGGCTCAGCCCGGGCACCACCGGCACGTCGGCATCGGCAAGCCCTACGCCGACGAAGTCAGCAACGCGCCGCACGCTCCGGGGAAGCCCCGTCGTGACGTCGTCGTAGTGCAACGTCAGGTAGTCCACGTTGATGCTGTTGAGCAGATGGGGCCAGCCAGTCTCGCCCGCGTGCATCCGCGCGTGCAGCAGCGTCACTCGCCAGAGGTCCAGGGCAGCCGGGGGCGGCGGCGCCTTTTCTCCCGGAGACAGGCGCCAGGTACCTGACACCTCCGCGCGCCACAGCGAAACGGCCGCGCGCAGGCAGTTGCGCCGGAGGAAGACGGCCCTGAGGTCGTTCGGAAACGTTCGCCGGAACCGTTGATGCCCGGGAAGGCGGGCCAGCTGCGGGATTTGCGCTGTCCGGCGGATGAGATCTTCCGCGTGCGCCCAGAACACCTTGGCGGCGAACACCCCATTCGGAGTAGTGCCGTGCTTGAGCGCTGCCCGGAGGTATTCGGCGTAGTTAGCCTTGTCCGGGGCTGGCAGGCCGAAGCGCGACGCCCACTCCTTTTCCTGCCACCGCCAGAAGTACTCCTCGGGACGACCCATGCATCCGGTCTGCGTGAGCGCGCGGGCAAGAACGGTGCTGCCCGTCCTCGGGTTTCCGACGATCAGGTACGCGCGCCGAGGCTCCGTCACGCCCCAAACGCTACCTGGCCGACCGAGCACGGGCCGGGGAGCGCAGCGGGCAAAACCAGGAGACTAACCTCAGGCGGCCTTGCTACTTTTCGCTGGTGGACGATGACGCCTTCCCCCGCTACGTGGCCGACCGTCTGGGCGAGCTGCCCGGAGTTACCGCGGTCACCCTGGGCGGGTCACGCGCGGCGGGCACGCAGCGGCCGGACAGCGACTGGGACTTCTGCCCACGCCTGAGTACCCCCGCGCCCTGCGCGAGCGGGCCCCGAAAGTCTGGTGGGGCAAGGCCGAGCGGACCTTCGACTACGCGCGGAAATCTCACGCGCTGCACGGCCGCCATGCCCAGACGGCCGGCCTCACCGCCCAGGCCGCCTGCTACGCGGCGCACGCCGTCCTGGCCGCCCGCGGCCAGTGGGTCACCAACGAGAAAATCCTGCTCACCCGCGCCGGGCTGCGGGAGGTAGACGAACTCTTCGCGGCCGGCCGATCGGCTCCCGAGGCACTGCTCGACCTAGTGGACCGGACTCGCGACCTTTGCTCAGCAGCCCTGCGGGAGGCCATCGGGAGCTAGCTGCTTCGCGAACCAGTGCTCGGCCAGCGGATCATCGCCGTAAGGCGGAATCTTCTGGTAGCCGTGCTTACCGTAAAGGGCACGCGCCTCGACCAGATCGCTGCGCGTATTGAGGCGGATTAGCGACGCACCGTCCTTGCGAGCGTATTGTTCGGCCGCCGCGAGGAGGAGGCCTGCGACGCCTGCCCCGCGCGCTTCCGGCCGGACGAACATGCGGGTCAGCTCCCTGGTTTGCGCATCGAGCCAGCGCAGCCCCACGCAACCGAGCGGACGTAGCGCATCACCGCCGGCCCGCTGGGCGAGCAGGAGGACACCGGACGGCTCGACAAGATCGTCGCTGCCGTGACCGGAGCCAAGGTGCTGGCTGATTTCGGCGTCGTCGGCGGGCCGGCCGTAGTAGCGGCTGATCATCTCGCCCAGGTAGTCACGCAAGATCTCCGCTGCCGCAGGAAGATCCGGGGCAGCGGCCTCAATGGTCACTGGTGCGAATCGCCTCGAGCCCACTCACTGGATTCTGCCAGTTGCCCAGTGATTACTTCCCCGGGCGCTCAGGCTACGGTGCCACAGAAGTATTGAGGATTATTCGGCTTTTCGAGTCACTGCAATCCAGCTCAGGCAGCCTTCTGCGGCCAGAACTTTGGCGGATCCGTTGCCGGGTTGCGGACCCCATAGCGATGATCACGTCCGGGATCGAGGCCTTTCAGGGTCACCAGCCGCTGCCCATCGGCAGTTGCCAGTTCCTGCAGCACCGATGGAAGTGCGGCACAGACTGCCGCCATCGCCAGGCCGAGCCCGGTAAGCCCGTCCTGCTTGCCGTTAGGCGAGCTGGCGGATGGTGGCGACCCAACAACACGAGAGGCCGGATCCTTATTCGGATTCGCCCTCTATGCTCAGGTGCGGGCCGGCTGCGAGCGGTCGATCGAGAGATACCAGTAGCCGCCCGCCACGTCAGCCGCCGCGATCGCCAGGAAGAAGGCGGCCCACCCGTACACGCCGTACCCGAGGCAGATGAGCCCAGGGACGGCCGCGACGGCGCCGCCGGCGACCCGGGCGATTCCGCAGCCGCGCAGGTGACGGAACTCCCACGGGTTGATCAGGCGCTGCATGCCTTGCCGGGGCGGGGTCGACCACCACCCGCGAAGGCCCTTCGGATTTCTTTTGTTGTCGCTGGCTGCGTTCATCGGGATGCCTCCTGTCGGCTGGTGTCACGCACCCCGTCCGTACTAATAAAGTGATATCACTTTGATAGTACGTCGTCAACGCTGGAGTCCTGCTCGGCCAGCGTCGGGACCTCACGGGCTGCGTTGTGCGCACCTCGTGATGTGATAATTCGATGCTGGGGCCCGGTATCCACCGTAGGCGGCCCGTGCCTGCCTGGCTGCGCAAAGGTCCGAGTGTCAGTCCCCGCCGCTAGGGTGCCTGCGAAACGGCACGGCAGGAGGACGAAATGGGCTTCTGGGGCACGTACATCGTGGCACGGGCAGCGAACCCGTTGACTGAGTTGGCCGCGCTTCGGCCGTCGATGAGCGGCATCTCATGGCATGGCCGAGGAGCCGACGGATGGCAGGCCGTCCAGGTGCACCGCGGACCCGACGGCTGGGATTCCTCGGACCTGCCCGCAGCGTGGGAGGCGACGTTGCAGGCGCTCATGGAGCAGACCGGAAGCCCTGTCCTCGCCGCCGCTGTGCTCGACAGCGACGGTGCCCAGCTCATCGGATACAGTCCCCAGAAGGGCCGCTGGGGAGGCTGGCTCATGATGGACAGCATCATCGGGCACATCGACTCCGGGGGCTGGCGATACACCTACTGGGATGACAACGACGAGCCCTACGGCGAGGATGACGAGACCTACCTGCCCCGCCACCAGGCCGTCGTGAACCGCCTGTCCACAGCCGCCGGGCCGCCCGGTCCGGCCGCCGCGCCCGCGGCCGTCGCCTGGGCGACTGCTGCTGGCCTGAAGCCGAACGCCACTACCGTGATATCCGTCCTCGGCAACGGGGGCATCTTCTGCGAGGACCTGTTCTTCGCACTGCTCACCGCTCTTGGCGTGCCCGACCTGGCCAGCGCCGATGCCTAGCGCGCGGCGGCGTCCGTGACTTTCCGGTTTTTGTCGTTGATCCGGCAGATGATCCGATAGGTACCGCGCCGTGCGCTGAACCGATCATCCATCGGCGGGAGAAGCCGCTTGCCAACCCGCTGACAGGCCTTTACAGCGCACGGCTTGGCACGCAATGGCGTGTCGTCTACCGGATCGACGAATCCAAGCACACCGTGCTAGTGGAAGACATCCAACATCGCTCGACTGCTTATCGGCGTCGGTAAGAACCTGGTCGAGCACGCCGCATTTACCAGGAAAGCCGGAAAGGCGCGCGTGCCCAGCACCACGTGGACACCCGAGAGCTAGCCGCATGGCTCGCGGTGGCCGTCGACGACCGACGCGGGCATATGGGTGCTGGGCGCAACAACGATGCGGGGATTGACCCGAAGATCGTGACCGACCGGAGGTGACCGCCACTACATCCGTAGTCTCGTGCCGGGCGTCCGGTGAGTCCACCAGAATCCGGTCGCGCCGGTCAGGGTCTCCTGGCTGTCCGGCAGGGGTGCCCGAAATCGGGCGCTGTCCCGATGATTTGTGAGACGACTGTGAGAGATCCGGCCCTGCCTCACGCTCTCCCGACCTTGCGTGGAGACTGCTGGCTGGTCGCGCCATCATGGTGCCATGGCTAATTCATCGGTACCGGGCCGAGATACACCGCTCGGTACCGGACATCGACGGGTTTACCGCAGCGCGCCCGGCGCCCCCTCGCCCGCCGACTGGAGCGCCGGGTTCGGCCAGCTCGCCCGCAAGGTATACACCGGCCTGCGTGATGGCGGCCTGGACCCGGAGGCGGCTGTGTGGTGGTGCAACGGCGGCGGCAGCGGGCACGTCATCGCCCCTGTCGGGCACTGGATCGGTTGTGCGGTGGTGAAAGGCCGCGCGGCCGGTTGACAAGCCTTGTCATCACCGTTCCGGGGGAGACCGTGAGTCCCCCTGAGTAGCGGGTTCATGGACGCTAATGGCACGGCTGGCATCAGTACAGCTCGACCTCCCACGGCTCCAGGTCAGGCTGTCCGGGCGGCAACCTTCTGGTGCAGTACCTGTAGAGCCAGGTGGCGGCTCGCGCTTCCGCGTGCTTCTCGTTAACCGGCTGGCCGTCATCGTCGAGCTCCAGGACGTTCACGAAGACCGCGAAGCAGATCTCCATCTGACTCGGGGAGTCCTTGAGTTCGTCCCAGTAATTGATGCTCTCTAGCATTGGGTGCCCGACAGACCCCCTTGCGACCCAGCCAGCAAACCGGCGGACCGCCCCCGACGCGCCGTGGCTGATCTTGTGCGTCATGAGACGACAATAGTCGCGGGCCGCCTGCCCGATCAGCCCGTCACCAGCGGCCCGCCCGCTGCCTCGATGGCAAGCCGGCCCGGAGCGCAGGACACGCAGCGTCTGAGCACTGGAAGCGGTGCCGCAGCACTGCTCTTGTCGCATTCCGGAGGGTCGCTTCAAGCGCCCGGCGCGGCCTGCTGCCCGGTTTGGACGTCGCCAGTGATTCGTCCTTCGGCGCTGGGCGGGTGCCAGAAGATGGTGGGGTGGCGGCCGTAGTAGAAGCTGCCCGAAACCGCGGGCCTGCCGGAAATCGGCCTGCACGACGTGCGGCACAGCTACGCGACCGCGGGCCGCGACGCCAAGATCGACTGGAAAGGGCTGTCCAAGCGGATCGGTCACGCCGACGTGGCGTTCACCATGAGGCAGTGCGTCCAGACCGACTTGGAAGCCGACCGGCAGGTTGCCAACACCCTGGCCGAGCTGATCATCGGCGGTGCGCTGGCTTCTACGCTGCCCGGCGGGTGAACCTGACGTTTACAAATCCGTTTACAGGCATAAGCAAAGGCCCGGCTCTCTGTTCGAGAACCGGGCCTGGCCTTGGTAGCGGGGGTAGGATTTGAACCTACGACCTCTGGGTTATGAGCCCAGCGAGCTACCGAACTGCTCCACCCCGCGGCGATGTCATTACTCTATGAACTCCGGGCGGCAGAAGCAAATCGGCGGCCGGCCCGCCCGTTTTGGGCTTCACTAGCGGGGTGGAACTCTTCATCAGCTGGCACACCTGGGAGCAGGCCGAGCCCGGGCTGCGCCGCCTGCTGCCCGCCCCGGCCTTCGCGGATGTGGCCCGGGCGGTCGCGTTCGCGCTGCGGTATCACGGCGACCAGCGGCGGCCGACCGGGGTGCCCTACGCCGAGCACCTGCTCGAGGCACTGGAATTCCTGGTCCTGGGGGCCGGGGTGCGCGATACCGAGGTGCTGTGCGCGGCGGTGCTGCACGACGTGGTGGAGGACACCCCGTGCACCATCGAGGACGTGCGGGCGGCCTTCGGCGCGCGGGTGGCGGAGCTGGTGGGCTGGGTGACCAAGCCGGACCCGGTCGAGGGCGAGGACAAGCGGGCGGCCAAGGAGGCGTACCTGGAGGCGCTGGCGGGCGCGCCGGACGACGCGATCCTGGTGAAGCTGGCCGACCGCGGCTCCAACGTGCAGACGCTGCGCAACCTGGCCCTGCCGCGGCAGCGCGCCTACTACGCGCAGACCGTCCGCTACATCATGCCGCTGGCGGCGTCACGGGGCTGGTGGGCTCTCTGGTATGCGAGCTGGCAGGAAGCCCACCGAGATCTCGCCTAGCTCTTCCTCTTCCGCCGCCTGGCGGCCGGCCTGGACGGCGAACACCCAGATGGCCAGCGCGGCCGGGTAGATGAAGTAGCCCACCCGGGTCGACGGGGCCAGCACGAACATCAGCGTCATCGCCCCGGCCAGCAGGATCACCGCCCGCGGGACCGACCGCGGCGGCTTGAAGACGAGCGAGAGCGCCACCGCGAGGCCGGCCGCCGCCAGCAGCGCGACCACGACCGTGTGCCCGGTGTGCGGCCAGGCGTGCGCGATGAGGTACCCGGGCAGCGGGCTCCGGGCGGCCGAGATCACGCTGGTCAGCCCGAGCGGGAACTTGATCGTGTTGATCACCAGCGCCCGCGGGTGGGTGGCCAGGAACGGGCCGACGCACACCGCCATCACGCCCAGCGCGGCCAGTGCGAACCGCAGCACCGCGCGCCTGCTCTCGGTCACCGCCAGCAGCACCACCGCGACCAGCAGGGCCGGCCAGGCGGTGGCCTTCATCGAAGCGCCGATGCCGAGCGCCAGGCCGGCCAGCACCGGCTTGCTCGCCCACAGGTAGGCGAAGCCGAGGCAGAGGAACGCCACCATCGGCACGTCGGTGCCGCCGACGGCCAGCTCGAACGCGATCACCGGGGTCGCCGCGACCAGGACCGTCCAGCGCCACGGGTCACGGGCCCCGCCGTTGCGCAGGGCCAGCCAGAACACCAGCAGGAAGACCACGCCGAACCAGACCCGGGGGTCGGTCAGCAGGCCCAGGTCGAACAGCGCCCGGGGCACCCCGAACAGCGCCATCACCGGCAGGTAGGGGTTGTAGGCGTTGGGGTCGGTCGCGCCCGCCAGCGCCGCCGGGTCGGCGTAGGGCGTGCCCTGGTGCAGCAGCGTCATGCCGGACCTGGCCACCACCCACACCTCGGGCTGCCACAGGCTCCTGGCCGCGAGCGTGCCGAGCGGTACCACCAGGCCGCCCGCGAACGCCAGCCCGAGCGCTAGGTCCGCGCTGCGCGAGTGCCTGACCAGGAGCACGACGGCGAGCGCGAGGCCGTAGCCGACCGCCGCCATCTCCCCCCAGAGCTGGTGCACGTGGTCAACGCTGATGACCGCGACCAGGATCGCCCAGATCGCGGAAACCGCAAAGATGCCGGCTAGCCAGCGGCGACGCATGGCAGCCGGTGACTCGAAACCGGCGCCAGGCCGTACGCCACCCATATAGCGGCATAGTACCGGCTGGTCCAGAGCGGCCGGCGGCCGCTCACGGTAACAAACGGGACATGAGTCCGGTAAGAGCAGGCTGTGACCAGGGTGGCGCTGGCGGTTGGCCCGGTTACGGGGTGGCAGTGGCCCGGCGGGCGGTCCAGCCGATCATCCAGTCCCGGCCGAGCCGCCACCACAGGTAGAGGCCGAGCGCGAGGTAGGCCAGCGGGGCGATGCCGACCGCGGTCGCGATGCCGGCCACCAGCATCCGGCCCTCCCAGCCGAAGCCGCGCCGGTCGACGCCGGCCGACAGCCCGCCGCGCACCCGGTAGGCCAGGTCCAGGTGCCTGAGCCCGGTCGACGCGACCACCGCGAACGTCAGCGGCGGCCAGACGTGCCCGGCGAACCCGAGCTCGGCCAGGAACACGTACTCGGCCGCCTGCAGCAGCGGCGGCACCAGCCAGTCGTGGCGCCCGTCGTGCGGGTGCCAGGACGCGAACGCGGCCAGCAGCATCGCCTCGGCCGGGGTGAGCAGCAGGATGCCGGGCAGGTTGCCCAGGCCGAGGATGGTCAGCACGGCGGTGACCAGCAGCCCGACGAACAGCGGCGGCAGCGGCGCGATGCGGCCGTCCACCCAGTGGCCGATCCATACCGCGATCCGGCCGTCGCCCCGGTAGCCGCGCAGCTCGCCGCGGTCCGGTACCCGCGCGCCGTCGGCTACCGCCGCCCACAGCACCGCTACCGCGAGGACGAACACCAGCAGGAACGCGGTCCGGGCGCCGAACAGCAGCACGGCCAGGCAGGCGAGCGGCAGCCGGATGTCGCCCGGCGGCCCGAACAGGCGCAGCCGGCGGCCGGGCAGCGCGGGCCCGTGCACGCACAGGTCGACCATGGCCGCCAGCGCCGCGAAGATCACCGCGACGACCGCCAGGTGCCACACCCCGGCGCTGCCCCGGCCGCCGAAGCTGGGCAGGAAGGTGCCGTTCAGCCAGCCGGACATGACCCCGGGGGCCGGGTTGGCGTGCAGGCTGCCCGCGGTGGCGATCCCCGCGTAGACGAGGAAATCGGCCAGCAGGCCGCTGGCCGCCAGCCCCCACTCGACCGGGGCGGTGGCCCGCAGCCCGGCCAGCAGCCGGGCGACGTGACCGCAGACGAACACCGCCAGCGCCGCGATCAGCGCGATGACCTCCCCGTGGACCGATGCCACGGTCAGCCACAGCCCCGCGATCAGCGCGAAGCCGACCGAGATGCGCGATAGCGTGAGCGGGGAAAGCCGGAACAGGACCGACTGGCGAGCGCTCAGGTGGCCGGCCATGATTTCAGGGTAGCCCGGGACCGGAGGTTCCTTCGAGGAACCACGCTTGTGTGGGTAAAGTCCGCAGGTGTGACATTGGATCGCATCGTGGCCGTTGTCCTCGGCGGGGGCACCGGCACCCGGTTCGGCGCCGACCGCCCCAAGCAGCTGCTCACCCTGCGCGGCCGGACCCTGGTGGAGCACTGCGTGGCGGCGTTCGCCGAGGTGGACGAGGTGGACGAGGTTCTGCTGGTCATGCCGCCCGGCTACCACGAGGAGGCCCGCCGCCTGGTGGGCGGCGCGGTCAGCGGGATCATCGCGGGCGGGGTAACCCGCTCGGACTCGGTCCGCGCCGCGCTGGCGCACATCGGCGCCCGGCACGCCCCGGAGTCGACCGGGGTCCTCATCCACGACGCCGCCCGGCCCCTGGTCAGCAGGCGGATCATCGCCGACTGCGTCGCCGCGCTGGCCGGGGACGACGCGATCGGGGTGGCGGTCCCGTCGTCGGACACGATCCTCGCGGTCGCGGACGGGGTGGTCGCCCACGTGCCGCCGCGGGAGACCCTGTACCGGGCGCAGACCCCGCAGGGGTTCCGGCTGTCGGTGATCGCCGAGGCGCACCGGCTGGCGGCGGCCGACCCGCGGTTCACCCCGACCGATGACTGCAGCGTGGTACTGCGCTACCTGCCCGGGCTGCCGGTCCGCGTCGTCCCCGGCAGCGAGAGCAACATCAAGGTCACCTACCCGGGCGACCTCGCGCTGGCCGAGGTGCTGCTCAGCCAGCTTTAGGCCGGCCTACGCGCGCACCGCCTGCTTGATCAGGGTGCGGCCGAAGTCCCACATCAGCCCGCTGCCCCTGGACGCGTCCTCCAGGACGTCGGCCAGGCCGTCGAGGAACAGCTTCACCTCGGTGTCGCCGATCATCAGCGGCGGGATCAGCTTGATGACCTCCATGTGGTCACCGGAGACCTGGGTCAGGATGCGGTGCCGCTGGAACATCGACACCACCACCATCTGCGCGAACAGCCCGACCCGCGCCTTCTGCAGCATGGCCCAGCCCGCCTTGGCCTTCAGCCCGGACGGCCGCCCGAACTCGATCCCGATGATCAGGCCCTTGCCGCGCACGTCCTTGATCAGGTCGTACTTGGCGGCCAGGCCCTCCATGCCGCGCATCAGCTCGGCCCCGCGCCGCTCGGCGTTCTCCACCAGCCCCTCGTCGTCGATGACGGCCAGCGCGGCCAGGCCGGCCGCCATCGCCAGCGAGCCGCCCTTGAAGGTGGTGGAGTGCACCATGAGCTTGTCCATCGACGAGTAGACCGAGGAGAAGATCTTGTCGGTGGTGAGCATCGCCCCGACCGGCACGTAGCCGCCGGACAGCGCCTTGGCCACGGTGACGATGTCGGGCTGCACGTCGTCGTACTGGTAGGAGAAGAAGCGGCCGGTACGTCCCAGCCCGACCTGCACCTCGTCGCAGATCAGCAGCGCCCCGTGGGAGTGCAGCAGCGCCTTGGCGGCAGGCAGGAACCCCGGCGGCGTCATCATCACCCCGTGCCCCTGGACCGGCTCCACGATCAGCGCCGCGACGCCGCCCTTGCGCAGCTCGGCCTCGAGCGCGGCCAGGTCGCCGAGCGGGATCTGGGTGTCCGGCAGCAGCGGGCCGAAGCCCTCCTTGAACTCCTCGGCCCCGTTGACCGACAGCGACCCGGTGGTCAGCCCGTGGAACCCGTGCCGGGCGTAGAGCACCCGGCCCCGGCCGGTGGCGTGCCGGGCGAACTTGAGCGCCGACTCGACCGCCTCGGCCCCGCTGTTGCAGAAGAAGACCCGCTCCATGCCCGGCGCCCGGGCCACCAGCCGCTGCCCGAGCAGCCCCATCAGCGGCTGGCAGTCGAACTGGGTCCAGCCCGCGAGGTCGGCGTCAAGCGCGTCGGCGATCGCCTTCTTGATCACCGGGTGCGACCGCCCGGCGGCGAACACGCCGAAGCCGGACAGGAAGTCGGCGTAGGCGTTGCCCTCGGCGTCGTAGAGGTAGGCGCCCTCGCCGCGCACGTAGTCCTTGTCGAACCCGATCGTCCGCAGCGTTCGCGGGAGCTGCGGGTTCAGGTACCTGGAGTGCAGGTCGTAGCCCTGGCCGCGGACGGCCGCCAGCTCAGTGCCGAGATCGAATCCCATTGGCGCATACTAGCCGCGGATTCGGCACTGCTTCCGTCAGAAACCGACAGGCGCGTCAGGCTTAACAAGAGCTTAGCGTCGGGCGAGGCGCCGCGGGCTGGTGAGGTAGCCCGCGCCCCAGCAGGTGTGCATGGCGGCGAGCGCGCCCGGCACCCGCAGCCGGACGCCCGCGGGCACGCCGCGGGCGAACACCGCCGCCACCGCGGTCACCCCGGCCAGGTACAGCGTCGGCACCGCGAACCCGAACATCAGGTACCGAACGGGTGCGGCTGACCCAGTCAGCGCACCGATGAACCCCGCCAGCCCGATGACGACCCCGGCCGCGTTGAGCGCGGTGGCCGCCGCCGGGGCCAGGTAGCGCGGGCTGACCGTCTCCGGGTAGCGGCGGGCCACCACCCGGCGCCAGCGGCCGTACCTGAACTGCTGCACGGCGAGGGCGCGCAGGGTGGCCCGCGGCCGGTAGGTGACCTTCAGGTCGGGGGTGAACCAGATCAGGCCGCCCGCCGCGCGGATCCGGTAGTTCAGCTCCCAGTCCTCGGCGATCAGCATGGTCTCGTCGTAGCCGCCGGCCCGCTCGATCTCCGTCCGCCGGTACACGCCGAGGTACACCGTGTCGGCCGGCCCGGCCTCGCCGCCGGTGTGGTTGGCGGCCGCGCCCATGCCGAACGGCGACGTCATCGCCCAGGCGACCGCCTGCTGGAACGGGGTGATGCCCTCGGCCGCCATCCAGCCGCCGACGTCGGCCGCGCCGGTTTCCAGCAGCGTCCGCACGGCCGTCCGGAGGTAGCCGTCGGGCAGCATGGAGTGGGCGTCGATGCGGGTGATGATGTCGTACCGGGCCGTCCGCACGGCCGCGTTCATGGCCGAGGAGATCTGGCCGGACGGGTTCGGCACCACCGTGACGCGGAGGTCGGCCGCGGCCAGCTCGCGGGCGATCGCCTCGGTCCGGTCCCTGGACGGGCCGATCGCCAGGACCAGCTCGAAACCGCCCGGGTACTCCTGGGCGAGGACGGCGGCGACCGACTCGGCCAGGTGCCTTTCCTCGTTGAGGACCGGCATGACGACGGAAACGGCGGGAAGCACGGCTGCCTCCCCGGGAGAGTAATCGTTCGCCTGGGGAGCCAGCCGCAACCGTTCGGCTGACTGGTTCTGGTCTTTATGCGCGACGCCGGTCACAGGGTGCAGTTTATGACCCGGTGACCGGCGTTCGCTTGGTTACAGCTGGGTGTCTTCGAGCAGATCGGTTACCAGGGCGGCGATCGCGGAGCGCTCGGACCGGGTGAGGGTCACGTGGGCGAACAGCGGGTGGCCCTTGAGCTTCTCGATCACCGCGATGACGCCGTCGTGCCGGCCGACCCGCAGGTTGTCGCGCTGCGCGATGTCGTGGGTGAGCACCACCCGGGAGCCGGTGCCGATCCGGGAGAGCACGGTGAGCAGCACGCCGCGCTCCAGCGACTGGGCCTCGTCAACGATCACGAACGCGTCGTGCAGGCTGCGGCCGCGAATATGCGTGAGCGGCAGCACCTCGATCATGTCCCTGGCGATGATCTCGTCGATCACTTCCTGGGTGGTGACCGCGGACAGGGTGTCGTAGACGGCCTGGGCCCACGGGCCCATCTTCTCGGCCTCGGAGCCCGGCAGGTAGCCGAGGTCCTGCCCGCCCACCGGGTACAGCGGGCGGAACACCAGCACCTTGCGGTGCTGCCTGCGCTCCATCACCGCCTCGAGGCCCGCGCACAGCGCCAGGGCCGACTTCCCGGTGCCGGCCCGCCCGCCCATGCTGACGATGCCGATCTCGTTGTCGAGCAGCAGGTCGAGCGCGATCCGCTGCTCGGCCGACCGCCCGTGCAGGCCGAACGCCTCGCGGTCGCCCCGCACCAGCTGGATCTGCTTGTCCGGCCGGACCCGGGCGAGCGCGCTGGCGCTGCCGGTATGCAGAACCAGCCCGGTATGGCAGGGCAGGTCCCGCGCCGCCTCGCAGTCCAGCACGCCGTGCTCGTACAGTTCCTCAACGTCGGCCGAGGTCACGCTCAGCTCCGCCATCCCGGTCCAGCCGGAATCGACCGGAAGCTCGGCCCGGTACTCCTGTGCCTCGAGGCCAATCGACGCCGCCTTGATCCGCAGCGGCAGGTCCTTGCTGACCAGGACCACCGAGTGGCCCTCGTTGGCGAAAGACCGCGCCACGGACAGGATCCGCGTGTCGTTGTCCCCCAGCCGGAAGCCGGCCGGGAGGACCGCCGCGTCGATGTGGTTCAGCTCTACCCGGGCCGTGCCGCCGAGGTCGTTGACGACGACCTCGGTGTCGAGCTGGCCGTGGGAGACCCGGAGGTCATCGAGGTTCCGGAGCGCCTGACGGGCGAAGTAGCCCAGCTCAGGGTGGTGACGCTTGGCTTCAAGCTCGGTGATGACGACGACCGGGATGACGACGTGGTGTTCGTCGAACCGGGCGATCGCCGCCGGGTCTGCGAGCAGGACGCTGGTGTCGAGGACGTACGTACGACGCTGCACAGAGTTGGCCACGCAAAACTCCCCTGGGCACCGGACGTAACCGCCGGCGCCGCGGACAGGACACGCCGCGCCCCGGGTCCTCCGGGGACAAACGTGTCAGATGGACCGGGGCTGCCCCGCAACGAGGGCCGCGCCGGCCCTCTCGTCGCACGTAGCGAGCTCAGGGGGCCTCCCGCGGGGGCACCCTGGGGAGGTGCCCGCCATCTCTGAAAGTACCCGCGGTAAGGGCATTTCTAAAGCCCTAATTTTCTGTGTACTTACGCGCCGAACCTGCGGTTTCGTTCCGCGTAGGACCGCAAGGCCCGCAGAAAGTCAACTTTCCGGAACGCCGGCCAGTAGGCGTCACAGAAATGAAACTCAGAGTGTGTCGATTGCCACAGCAGGAAACCGCCCAGCCGCTGCTCGCCGCTGGTCCTGATCACCAGGTCAGGGTCGGGCTGGCCCGCCGTGTAGAGGTGCTCGGCGATGTGCTCGACGTCGAGCACCTCGGCGAGCTGCTCGATGGTGGTGCCCCGGCTGGCGTGCTCGAACAGCAGCGACCGGACGGCGTCGGCGATCTCGCGCCGCCCGCCGTAGCCGACGGCCACGTTGACCAGCAGGCCCGGGTTGCCCGCGGTCGCCTCGCCGGCGCACTTGAGTACCCGTGCGGTCTGGTCGGGTAGCAGGTCGAGCGCGCCCACCGCGTTGACCCGCCAGCCCTCGTCGACCAGGCCGTTAACGGTGTCCTCGATGATCGCGAGCAGCGGGCCGAGCTCGGCTTCCGGGCGGCTGAGGTTGTCGGTCGACAGCAGCCACAGCGTCACCACCTCGACGCCGGCCTGCTTGCACCAGCCGAGCAGCTCGAAGATCTTGTCGGCGCCCTTGCGGTGGCCCTTGCTGACGTCGGTGTGCCCCGCGGACCTGGCCCAGCGGCGGTTGCCGTCGCACATCACCCCGACGTGCCGGGGGACGGTCTTGCCCGCCAGGTAGGACTCCAGCCGGCGCTCGTACAGCCGGTAGCCCAGGTCGCGGTATCCCATCAACCGACCTTCCTCGCAGCAGAGCGCCAGAAGTTCCAAGGCCACGGTATCCGACCTGGCTCTGGTGGAACGGCGCTTTACCCGAGAGGCTGGTGAGATGTGCCGATATCAGCCGGGCGGTCCGTTAACTGCCCTGCGGCCCCTGCGAGCGTACTTCCTCGACCCGGCGCAGCGCGTCGCGCAGCTCGGCCAGCCACGTGTCGGCGTGCTCCCCGGTGAGCCGGACGCACCAGGCCAGCGCGTCCGACCGGGACCGGGCGACGCCCGCGTCGACCAGCGTGTCGAGCACCCGCCGCTCGGACTGGCGGAGCCGGGTCATCACCGGCACCGACAGCGTGGTGAAGACCTCGGTCACGCTGCCGCAGCGGGCGCCCCAGGCGACCTTGCGGCCGAACTTGCGCTCGGCCTCGCCGGCGATGTCGATCCGCCGCGCGCGGGTGTCCTCGCGGAACCGCTTGATCCGCCCCTCGGCCATCGCGTCCGGTGGCACTGCGTCCTGCGCCGACTCAGGCGGCGGCAGCGTGCCGACGATGATGATCTCTTCGCGGTCGGTGGTGACCTCGGCCGGCTCGGTGAACCAGTCGTCGGGCAGCCGCCCGTGGAACCAGGCTTTATCTCTGTACTCATGTAATCATGATTACACCGTTGCAGCGATTGGTCAACGCAGGGCTTCGCGCAGGGCCTCCGTGGTGGTCACCGGGGCCTGGCAGGTGAAGCCGTGGCACACGTAGGCGGCGGGCGCCCCGGACACCAGCGGCCGGTCGGCCAGCAGCGGGACCGCCGGGTCGCCCGAGCCGGGGCCGCGGGCGAAGGCCGCGCCGGGCGGTGCCGCGTGCAGCGCCGCCCGCAGCAGGTCGCCGGTCCGCGGGTCGTCGTCCGGCCCGACGATCGCGATCTCGGTCGGCCCGGACAGCAGCGCCTCCGCCACCGCCAGGCCCGTGCCGCAGGCCCGCGGGTACTTCTCGGCGATCGGCGGCAGCACCTTGAGCGCGTCCAGCGCCGCCGTCCGGTACCGCTCGTCGCCGGTCAGCGCCGCGAAGGTGACCAGCGCGTCGGCCGCGGCGAAGGTACCGGACGGTGTCGCGTTGTCGGTCGGGTCAGCGGGCCGGAAGATCAGCTGCTCGCCGTCGTCGGCGGTGTCGTAGAAGCCGCCGTTGCCGTCGGCGAACGCGACCAGGATGGTATCGAGCAGCTCCCCCGCCACCGTCGACCAGCGGTCCTGGCCGGTCAGCCCGGACAGCCGCAGCAGCCCGGCCGCCACGCAGGCGTAGTCCTCGAGCAGCCCGGCACTCGGCCCGGCGGTGCCGTCCCGTGAGGTGCGCAGCAGCCGGGTCCGCCCGACCAGCGGCGTCGACCGGGGCGGCTGCACCAGGTGGATGGACACCAGCAGGTCGGCCGCCCGCTCCGCCGCCTCCAGCAGGTCGGGCCGGTCGAACAGCACCCCGGCCTCGGCCAGCGCGCCGATCGCGAGGCCGTTCCAGGCGGCCACCACCTTGTCGTCGCGGGCCGGCCGGGTGCGCCCCTCGCGCGCGGTCAGCAGCACGCCGCGGATGCGGTCGAGCCGCTCGGCCTCGTCGGTGTCGCGCCTGCGCTGCAGGACCGACCGGCCGTGCTCGAACGTGCCGGCCTCGGTAACCCCGAACGCCTCGGCCGCGAAGGCCGCGTCGTCGGGGTCGAGCGCCTCGGCGAGCTGAGCCGGGGTCCAGACGTAGTACGCGCCCTCGGACCCGTCGCTGTCCGCGTCGAGCGACGAGGAGAAGCCGCCCTCGGCGGTGCGCAGCTCGCGCAGCATGAACTCGCAGGTCTCCTCGGCCACCCGGCGGGCGAGCGGGTCCCCCGTGCGCCGCCACAGGTGGGTGTACACCCCGGCCAGCAGCGCGTTGTCGTAGAGCATCTTCTCGAAGTGCGGCACCGTCCAGGTCTCGTCCACGCTGTACCGGGCGAAGCCGCCGCCGAGCTGGTCGTAGATGCCCCCGCGGGCCATCGCCTCGCAGGTCGCCCGGGCCATCTGCAGGGCCGGCGGCTCCCCTTCGGTCCGCTCGTCGTAGCGGAGCAGGAACTCAAGCGTCATCGACGGCGGGAACTTGGGCGCGCCGCCGAAGCCGGCGTACAGCCGGTCGTAGCCGGCCTCGAGCCCGACCACCGCCGTCGCGGTCAGGTAGTCCACGTTCACCCGGCCCGCCCGGTCGCCGAGGGTGGCCATGGCGGCGGCGTTCTCCGCCAGGGCGTGCCTGATCGTCTGGGACTCGCTCCTGATCCGGTCCTTGCCCTTCTTCCAGGCATCCCCGACCGACGTGACCAGTTGCACGAAGCGCTTGCGGGGGAAGTAGGTGCCGCACAGGAACGGGTCGCCGTCCGGCGTCATGAACACCGTCATCGGCCAGCCGCCCTGGCCGGTCATCGCCTGGGTGGCGGACATGTAGACCGCGTCGATGTCGGGCCGCTCCTCGCGGTCCACCTTGATCGCGACCACCCGGTCGTTGACGATGCCCGCGGTGTCCTCGTCCTCGAATGACTCGTGTGCCATCACGTGACACCAGTGACAAGCCGCGTACCCGACCGACAACATCACCGGCACGTCCCGCCGCCGCGCCTCTGCGAACGCCTCCGCCGACCACGGCCACCAGTCAACCGGGTTGTCGGCATGTTGCAAAAGGTATGGGCTTGTCGCACTCTTGAGCCGGTTCGCCATAAGTCAATTGTCACGCCGAACGGATGCGCCTGTCCCCCAGACCCCGTGCAGTCAGGCCGATCAAATAGAAAGCCGCCCCGATGCTGCCGACAAAGAACCCCAGCGGCCAGTTCGTCTGGTAGGACAGCGCGATCGACAGCCACACCGTGGCCAGCGCGATCGTGACCGACAGCGCCAGCGCGGTGCCCGGCCGCGGGGTGACCGAGCGGGCGGCGGCGGCAGGCCCGATCATCAGGCTGAACATCAGCAGGGCGCCCACCACCGGCACCGTCATCGACGGTAGCCAGCGCCATCACCAGCAGGAAGTAGATGTCGGCGCGGCGGGTGGACACCCCGCGGGCCTCGGCCACCTCGGGCAGCGCGCTGGTCAGCATGAGCGGGCGGAACGCCAGCCCGATGGCGGCCGCCGACGCCACCCCGAGGCCGAGGATGGGCAGCAGCTCGCCCCGGCTGACGCCGAACACCTCGCCGAACAGCAGCGCGTAGGTCTCCTCGGCGTACTGGGTGCTGATGCTGACGAACAGGCCGCCCAGCCCGAGCATCACCACCAGCGCGAGCGCGGTCACCACGTCGGTCCGGCCGGTCCGGCCGCGGCCCTCGCCGAGGAAACCGATGCCGAGCGCGCCGCCGACCGCGAAGACCGCGAGCCCCCAGATGACGTTGATGCCGAGCAGGCTGGCGCCGGCCGCGCCCGCGAACGCCCCGTTGGGTATCGCGTGGGCGGCGAACGTGGACCCGCGCAGCACGGCGAAGAAGCCGGTGAGGCCGGCGATCACCGCCACCACCGACGCGGCGATCCAGGTGTTCATCATCAGCGGGCTAAACATGAGTAGGCCCCAGGACGGTCTGCGAGCCGCCGACGGCAGGGCCGCAGTCGTCTTCCTCGTGCGGGGAGCGCGGCGCCCGCCGCTTCCGCGGCCGGGCGAAGCTCAGCAGGTAGCCCAGCAGCACCAGCAGCACGACGAAGAAGGACACCGGCCAGCCGTGGCCGTGCGGCGGCCAGTAGAAGGAGTCGTACGCGAGCACGATGCCCAGCCAGGTGGCGGCCAGGCCGGCCAGCGCGGAGACGGCCATCGCCCGGCCGGGGCTCTTGGTGACCCGCAGCGCGGTCGCCGGCGGCCCGATCAGCAGCGCGGTGGACAGCACCGCGCCGATCGCCACCGCCGCCAGGGACACCGACACGGCCAGCGCCGCCAGGTAGGCGATGCCGGCCAGCCGGACGTTGACGCCCCGCGCCCGCGCCAGGTCGGGCGAGACCGAGGTGAGCAGCAGCACCCGGGCGAGCACCCCCACCACCAGCAGCGCGACCATCCCGGAGGCGATCAGCGCGGGCACCGTGTCCGGGCTGATCACGAAGATGGAGCCGAACAGCACGGTGAACGCCGCCCCGGTGGTCGCGGTGTGCAGCGTGCCCAGGTAGAGGAACAGCGCGGCCGCGCCGAGGGCGGCGCCGAGCACCACCCCGGTGGCCACGTCCCGGCCCCGCCGCCGCTGCACGCCGATGGCCTCCATCAGCGCCGCGGCGGCGATCCCGGCCGCCAGGAACCCCCAGAACTGGTTGATACCGACCAGGAACGCGCCCGACCCGCCGGTGGTGGCCACGTCGGCCAGCGAGTGGCCGGCGAACGACTGCCCGCGCAGCACGGTGAACACCCCGATGACGCCGGAGGTGACCGCGACCACCGCGCCGACCAGCAGGGCGGTGCCGACCGGGCCGCTGCTGAACAGCCCCGGCTCGAAGAGGTAGTGCACGGCCTACTCGCCTGCCACTACGAGCACCCGGCCGTGCACCCGGACCACGTCCACGTGGTGCCCGTACAGCTGGCTGAGGCCCGCCGAGGTGACCACCTCGTCGGTCGAGCCGGTGGCCGCGCGCCCGCCCGCGACGTAGACGATCCGGTCCATGACGCCGAGCAGCGGGTTCATGTCATGGGCGGACAGCAGCACCGAGATCTCGTGCTCGCGCGACAGCTTGGCCAGCACCGCCACGATCTCCTGCTCGCTGCGCAGGTCGAGGTTGGCCAGCGGCTCGTCGAGCAGCAGCAGCCGGGGCCGGGAGATCAGCGCGTGCGCGATCAGCACCCGCTGCTGCTCGCCGCCGGACAGCTCGCCCACCCGCGCGTCGGCGTACCCGTCCGCCCCGACCCCGGCCAGCGTCCGGTCCACCAGCTCGCGGCGCTGCCGGGAGGGCAGGCTGAACCCGAGCCGGCTGCCGTCAAGGCCGAGCGACACCACGTCGCGGGCGCGCAGCGGCATGTCGGGGTCGATGACCAGCTTCTGCGGCACGTAGCCGATGCGCCCCCTGGCCTTGCCGTGCAGCGGCTCGCCGTCGAGCAGCACCCGGCCGCCGGACGGCTCGATCAGGCCGAGGATGACCCGCAGCAGGGTGGTCTTGCCCGCGCCGTTCTGCCCGATGATGCCGGTGAACTCGCCCTTGGCGAGCGAGAAGGACACGTCCCGCAGTACCTGGCGGCCGCCCAGGCGCACCCCGACGCCGTCCAGCTCGAGCAGCGCGGTCGCGCTTGCCGGCTCGCTCGCAAGCTCGCTCACTGGCCGGCCACCGCCGTCCGCAGGTCATGCACCGTGGCCAGCATCCAGGACTGGTAGTCGTAGCCCGGCTCCGGCATGGTCTCCGACACGCCGACCACCGGGATGTGGTTCTGGGCGGCGAGGGTGACGAAGGACTGGGTGAGCGCGTCGGTCACCTGCTTGTTGTAGAGGAATGCCTTGACCTTGTGCCCGGTGAACAGGGCGCGCTGGGCAGCGACGTCCTGCGGCGACGGGTCGACCCCGTTCATCACGTCAGCCTGGAACGTCCACGGCGTCCGGTTGTCCGCGCCCAGTGCGGCCAGCAGGTAGTTGGCCACCGGCTCGGAGACCGCGACCGGGACCCCGGCGTAGGCCGACCTGAAGCTGGCGACGGCGGCGTGCAGCGGTCCCAGGCTGGCGGTGAACGCGGCCGCGTTGGCCCGGAAGTAGGCGGCGTGGGACGGCTGGACGCGCGCCAGCGCGTCCGCGACGGCGGTCGCCACCCGGGGCATGGTCGCCGGGTCGTACCACAGGTGCGGGTTGGGCGTGCTGTCCGCCAGCCCGAGCAGCCGCTGCACGTCGATGACCGTCCGCCCCGAGCTCGGCGCGGCCGACTCGATCGCGTCCATGAAGCTGTCGTAGCCGAGGCCGTTCTGCACCACTAGCTGCGCGTCGCCGACCTCGCGGGCGACCGCGATCGACGCCTCGAAGGTGTGCGGGTCGGTGCTCGGGTTCGAGAGCAGGGCGCCGGCTTGCACGTACGTGCCGCCGACCTGGCTGATCAGGTCGGCGTACTCGTTCTCCGCCCCGACCGCGACGATCTTCCCGCCGCCGGGGCTGACCAGGGCGCCGCCGGCCTGCGCGGCCGCGATGGTGGCGATCACCGCCGCTAGCACGGCCAGCAGCAGGATCACCAGGGGACGCCGTCCGTCGCCGCGCATCAGTTCCCCCTCCTGGCATGTTCCGGCCACCACTGCTGTTAATGATAATCGTTTCTATTATCAGTAAGCAACCGGATCGTGGTGATCCGCAGGAAGGCCGGCTACCGTGCCAAGGGTGACAGTGGACCAGCCGCGCGGCACCCGGGTGCGGGGCACCAGGCAGGCGTCGGCCGTGGCCGGCGCGCTGGCGAACCTGCCCGGCTTCCGCAGCGCCCAGGAGATCCACGCCGAGCTGCGCCGCCAGGGCGAGACCGTCGGCCTCACCACCGTGTACCGCCACCTGCAGGTGCTCAGCGAGCAGGGCGCGATCGACGCCATCCGCGACCCCTCCGGTGAGGCGCTGTACCGGCAGTGCGACTCAGCCGGCCACCATCACCACCTGACCTGCCGCGAGTGCGGCCGCAGCGTCGAGGTGGAAGGGCGCGTGGTCGAGCAGTGGGCCGAGCGGGTCGCCGCCGAGGCCGGGTTCACCTCGGTCAACCACACGGTCGAACTGTTCGGGCTGTGCCCGGAGCACTCGCCCGGCACCGCGCACGCGTAACGGCGGCGCCGACTCCTCCACACCGCACATAAGTACAGTTTTGAAAACTATGCTTATGTGTAGTGGCGCCATAGAGGCACGGAGGCACAGTGACGGTCAAGCCGGAGCACATCTTCGACCGGGAACGTGAGTGGGCAGGACTGGACGCCTTCGCGCGGAACGCGCACCCGGGAGCCATGCTCGGTGTGGTGAGCGGGCGGCGGCGACAGGGGAAAAGCTTCCTCCTCGAAGCACTCGCCTCTGCTACCGGCGGGTTGTACTTCCCAGCGGTGGAGGCTACCGAGGCGGTCAGCCTGCGCGCGTTCACCGCGGCGCTGGTGCGTCAGGGCGTCAGCGTCAGCCGGCCGGTGCAGAGCTGGGATGACGCGATCGCGCTGCTTTTCTCCGCGGTCACCGGGCAGCCGCGGGTCGCGGTGATCGATGAGTTCCCGTTCCTGGTCAAGTCGAGCCCGTCGCTGCCGTCGATCATCCAGCGTGAGCTCGGCCCCGGCGGTTCAGGCCAGCGCAGCTCCGTCCGGCTGCTGCTGTGCGGGTCGGCCATGTCCGTAATGGGGGACCTACTCGCCGGACAGGCCCCGCTACGCGGCCGGGCCTCG
>CAWGIM010000019.1:0-127340 GCA_963822615.1 uncultured Actinomycetota bacterium
GTGACAAAACGTAATATATACGCTACAAGGGATATTCCTGATAGCGGCCAGCGGCCAGCGGCCAGAATCGGGGCGGCATGGCGGAATGGCAGCCCGGTTGGTGGGCCCGTACCTTCGGTCGCGCTGGTCGGTGGCGGCTGGTCATCGCGGACGGGCGGCTCCAGGTTCACGGTGAGTCGGGGCAGATCGATGCCGGAGTGCTTGACATCGTCGATATACGAACTGAGCCGGGTTCGAAGCTGCTCACTATCCAGGTCGCGAACCAGCCGCCAGTGGCTCTTAAGGGTGCTGCGCGGCGGACATCTCGACAGGCCAGCGCCGCGCTATTGGAACAAGTCGATGATCAGCGCCGTTTGGCGGGTCTTGCGCAGCGTGCGGTGGCTCAAGGCGATGCGGCGCGGCGGTGGTGGTCGGACGCCAACGCTAGGGCGCGGCAGCGGTGGATGGACCGCGAAACGGCTGCCGCCATCGATCGCAGCCGCCCTGACGTGAGCGCAAGCATTGCTGCCTACGGCGACCCGCGGCTCGCCGACTTCACTGCGAGCCGCCCCGCAGACGAGCGGGCCGCGGTCGAGGCCTGCCAACACGTTGACGTTCGTGAATGGGCTGCGCGCCAGAACGAGTCGTTCGCTGAGCGAGAGAAGGCGGAGTCCGCCGACTTCTTCCGGACCGTTGAGAAGGCGCCGCTTACCGATGAGCAGATCCTGGCGACGATCTGCTTTGACAATCGTGTCCGCGCTATCGCGTCCGCCGGGTCAGGAAAGACGTCCACGATGGTGGCCCGGGCCGGTTACGCCGTTCGCCGTGGCATCGCCGCGCCCGAAGAGATCCTGATGCTGGCATTCAACAGGAAGGCGGCTGCGGAGCTGTCGGAGCGGATTGTCTCCCGGCTCGGCGACCAGGGCGCCGCAGTATCCACGAGCACGTTTCACGCCTTCGGGCTCCGGGTCATCGGCGAGGCAACGGGCCGCAGGCCCAGCGTTCCAGATGACCTGGCCAGCGACAACGGAATCGGTCGGTTGTCGCGGATCGTCGACACTCTCCGGGAGCAGGATCCCGGTTTCCGGCGTGACTGGGATCTGTTCCGCTTGGTGTTCGGACGGCACATTCCCAACCTGGGTGACGAGCCGCCCCCAGAAGCTGTGGACCGCAGCAGCGGCTCTCATGGGTTCAAGACCCTCGCTGGCGAGGTCGTGAAGAGCCAGGAAGAAGTGATGATCGCGAACTGGTTGTTCTACAACGGCGTCAGGTATGAGTACGAGCGCCCGTACGAACACGACGTCGCCGATGCCCATCATCGCCAGTATCAGCCGGACTTCTTCTACCCGGACGTTGACGCGTACCACGAGCACTGGGCAGTCGGCCCGGATGGGAATCCTCCGCCTCAGTTCGAGGGCTACCGGGACAGCATGAATTGGCGGCGGCGGACCCATGCCGAGTTCGGCACCCGGCTCATCGAGACGACCTCCGCGAAGATCAGGGACGGATCTGGTTTCACTCACCTGGCCGAGGAACTGGGGCGGTTCGGGGCTCAGCTTGAGGAGAACCCCTACCGCGAGGCGGTCGGCGAGCCGCCGATCAACGACCGGGCCATGGTGTCGTTGATGCGCTCCTTCATGATCCACGTCAAGGGAAACCGTGTCACCGAGGACGCGCTGGCCCGCCGCGGCGGAACGGCCCAACTCCGCCACCGGTTGTTCCTGAGACTGTTCAGCGCGGTTAGCCGCGCCTGGGATCGCGAGCTGCGAGCGCACGACCAGATCGACTTCGAGGACATGCTCAACCTCGCCACCGACTGTGTTGACTCCGGGCGATGGGACAGCCCGTACCGGATCGTCATGGTGGACGAAATGCAGGACGCCAGTATTGCCCGGGCCGCAATGGTACGCGCGCTGTTGAGGCGTCCGGGCGCCTATCTGTACGCGGTCGGTGATGACTGGCAGTCGATCAACCGATTCGCGGGCGCCGACCTCAGCGTGCTGACCCGCTTCTCGGAGTGGTTCGGCGAAGCCGAGACCATCATGCTGAGCCGGACATTCCGATCACCCCAGTCGCTGTGCGACGTCGCCGGGTCGTTCGTGATGCGAAACCGGGAACAGCTGAAGAAGCGAGTCCGGTCCACCGCGGCGGAACCCGGGGAATCGCTTGCCGCGATGGCACTGAAAGATCGCTCGCAATACGATAGCGCGGTCCGAAGGTACTGCCTGCAGCTCGACGAACAACTCGATTCGCCGGCGACCCTGCTGATACTGAGCCGATACTGGCGGGGCAGCGACGACGTCCCCTCCGTGCTGAAAGCGAAGTTTTCCTGCCTCACGGTTGACTTCAGCACAATCCACGCAGCGAAGGGGAAGGAAGCTGACTACGTCATCGTTCTTGGCCTTGAGTCCCGGGGGTTTCCGAGCGCGGTAGAGGACGACCCGCTGCTGCAACTGGCGATGGCTGCTCCAGACTCGTTTCCGCACGCGGAGGAACGACGCTTGTTTTACGTGGCGCTCACGCGGGCGCGGCGATCCGTGCTCTTGCTCACCTGCGCCGGGCGAGAGTCGCCTTTCCTGATTGAGCTCATTCAAGCCGGGGCGCTCCGCGTGCGTTCGTCGGCGGGCGCCGACATCACGCCGGTGGTCTGCCCTAAGTGCGGGAAACGCATCATGCGCCGACGTCAGGGGAAACGAGGTCCCTTTCTCGGATGCGATGGATTCCCCCTGTGCAAAGGCACGATTGACGCTATGCCTTCTGCCCGGTAGGTCGGCTGCCTGCCGCCTGGCGGGACCACCGCCGTGACCGGCGGCCGTCGCGCCCACTGATGCGCGCCTTTGTTGCTGCAGGCGGGTAAGTGTGTTTGATCGGTATGAAGTCGTGACCGTCTGCCGTGTGGGCTGCTTGTTAAGTTCGGCCGCGCCCGGGTAATCGGGGCCGCATGAGCTCAACGTTGCCCGGACTGCTGCTCGCGGGAAGGTACCGGCTCGTCGAGGTCATCGGCCGAGGTGGCATGGGGGTCGTCTGGCGCGCCCGCGACGAGCGCATCGAGCGTCACGTGGCGGTCAAGGAGCTGGTCTGGCCGGACGGTTTCACGGCTGGGGATCAGCAGGCCGCCTGCCGCCACGCCGCCCGGGAAGCGTGGATCGCCGCCCAGATCTCCCACCGGAACGTGATCCAGGTCTTTGACCTGGTTGAGGTAGACGGCTGCCCGTGGATCGTCACCGAGCTGTTGCCGTCACGGTCGCTGCATCATCGGGTGCAGACGCAAGGACCGCTCAGCCCGCAGCACGCGGCGGCGGTCGGCCTCGAGGTACTGGCCGCGCTGCAGGCTGCCCACCGGCAGCACATCCTGCACCTGGACGTGAAGCCGGCCAATATCTTGCTAGCGGCCGACCGGGTGGTGCTGACGGACTTCGGCATTGCGATGGTCGACGGGACCGCGCCGCTGTCGGTCGGCCCGCTGATCGGCTCACCCGCCTACATCGCTCCGGAGCGTGCCCGGGGACAAGAGCCCGGTCCTCCGGCCGACCTGTGGGGACTTGGAGCGACCCTGTACGCGGCGGTGGAAGGGCGCAGCCCGTTCGACCGAAACGGTGACCCGCGGGCAAGTCTGGCGGCGGCCGTTCGCGATGAGCCTGTAGCAGCGGTTCGCGGAGGGCGGCTGCGCCCGGTGATCAGCGGGTTGCTCCGCAAGAATCCGGCGACGAGGCTGACCGCGGCGGAGGCTGAGCCGCTGCTGCGCCAGGTGGCAACCGCAGCCCGGGTCGCGGCGCGGCCCCCGAGGGAGGCCTCGGTACCAGAGGCCTCTGCTCCTGGCCGGCACGCGGCCAGCCAGCCGCGCCGCCAGAGCGTGGCCGGCACGCCGCCTACCGGGAGGTTGCCGGCCACCTCCACTCGCCGGGAGATGGCGGCCACCGAGCCGTGGGCGGCTGCGGGCTAGCCGGCCTGACCGTCCAGGCCGCCGCTGCCGCCACCGGCTGAGCCGCGGGAGGTGCTGGTTGCGGGCGCGAGTCAGCACCGTCCGTTCGGCTCATTCAATTCTTTTTCACCGAACGGTTGCGGCTGACTCCTGACCGCGGCGGGCACTGTCTATCCCGGGGAAAACGTCAGGCGGCGGCGCTGCCGCCCCGATCGCGGTGAGGCGGTATCGACGATGAACGCGCAGCGTGGAGATGACGGCCGGGTGGCGGTGCTCGGCGCCGGGATCATGGGGTCGGCGATGGCACGCAACCTGCTGGCGGCGGGATGCCCGGTGACGGTCTGGGACCGCTCGGGCGAGGTAGCGCAGCGGCTGGCCGCCCTCGGCGCCGTCGCCGCGCCGTCGCCTGACGAGGCGGTGCGGGCGGCGCCGGTGGTGATCACGATGCTGCCGACCGCCGAGGTGGTGGAATCGGTCGTCTTCGACGGCCGGGTGGCGGATGCGCTTGCCGCGGGCGCCGTCTGGGCGCAGATGGGCACGATCGGCCTGGATGCCACCGCGCGGATCGCAGGCCGGCTCGCGGGCCTGCGGCCCGACGTGGCATTCGTCGATGCCCCGGTCTCGGGCAGCAAGGGGCCGGCCGAGAGCGGTCAGCTGCTCATCCTGGCCTCCGGACCGGAGCGTGCGCGCCCGGTGCTCGAGCGGCCGTTCGCCGCGGTCGGCCGTCGCACGGTCTGGCTGGGCGAAGCCGGCCAGGGCAGCCGGCTGAAGCTGGTCGTCAACGCCTACATGTCGACCATGATCGAGGGCGTGGCCGAGGCGATCGAACTGGCCGGGCAGCTGGGCGTGAGCACCGGCGTGCTCGCCGAGGCGATCGAGGGCGGCCCGCTCGACGCGCCGATCGCGGACGCCAAGCTGCACAAGATGGAGCACGGCGATTTCGGGCCGGAGTTTCCGCTCGAATGGGCGCTCAAGGATGTGGACCTGGCGCTCGAGGCCGCCAACGGAGACACGCTGCCGCTGCTGTCCGCCTTGTCGCGGCAATGGCACGCGGCGGTGGAGGCCGGGCACGGGCGGCAGGACGTGAGCGCCGCCCGGCTGGCACTTGGCGATCGGCGTGAGCCACCTCCCGCTTGAGTTCCACCACTCTGGGTAATCATATAATTACAAATAGTAGTCATTGAGCTATGCCTACGAGGAGGACCGGATGGCTATGACCCGTGACGCCTTCATGGAAGAGGCGTGCCGTCTCGCCAAGGAGTCGGTGGACAACGGCTGGGGCGGCCCGTTCGGCGCCGTCATCACCAGGAACGGCGAGATCGTCGCCCGCGGCCAGAACCGCGTCCTGCTGACCGGAGACCCCACCGCCCACGCCGAGGTGGAGGCCATCCGCAAGGCGGCGGCGGTGCTGAATCCCGAGGCGCCGAGCATCTCGCCCGCTCACGTGAACGAGTCGATACTCGAGCTGATCCCGCGGCAGGCCGGCTCGCCCGACCGGGTGCCGGAGCGAGCGAAGATGCTCACCGGCCACGAGATCTACATCAGCGGCACGCCGTGCCCGATGTGCATGAGCGCGATCTACTGGTCCCGCATGGACGGCGTGTACTTCGGCAACGACCTTGAGGAGACCTCCAAGATCGGTTTCGACGACGCCTTCCAGTACGAGGACTTCGCCAAGCCGTACTCCGAGCGCCGGGTCAAGGTCGGGCAGTTCCGGCCAGACCTGGCGGAGGTGCCGTACCAGGCGTGGGCGCAGAAGGACGACAAGCACCCGTACTGAGCAAGGGTGACGTCGTGGACCATGAGGGCAGTCATTCGGTGACCGACACGGCCCAGCGCGAGCCGGCCACGGTGGTCGTCACCCAGCCGGTGGAGCGTGGCCATGACCAGGAACTCAGGCGCTGGCAGGAAGAGGTGAACCACGCCGTCGGCGCGTTCGCCGGGTACCTCGGCAATGACGTCGCTCCGGGTGGCGACGACGAGTGGACGGTCTTCTACCGTTTCGACTCCAAGCCGCACCTGATGAAGTGGCTTGCGAGCCCGGAGCGGGCCGAGGTCCTCAGCCGGGGTGCGCACCTGTTCGCTGGGCCTGCGACCCAGCACGTGCTCATCCGCGGCGGCGATGCCGCGATGGTCACGGTCGTCGTTTCGCATCCCGTTGATCCGGCCGACCAGGATGAATTTCTGGCCTGGCAGGACCGGGTCACCGACGCCGAGCGGCAGTTTCCCGGCTTCCGGGGGGCGGAGCTGTACCGGCCCGTGCCCGGCGTGCAGGACGAGTGGACGGCGCTGTACCGCTATGACAGCGAAGAGCATGCCAGCGCGTGGCTCGATTCGGACGAGCGCAAGCGGTTGCTGCGGGAGGGTGAGCGCTTCAAGGAATTCGCACTGCACCGCATCTCGTCCCCGTTCGGCAGCTGGTTCGCGCCGCCGGACGGGGACGAGGACCAGTCCGGCCCGCCGAACTGGAAGACGGGCCTGTCGGTCCTGGTCGGCCTGTACCCGACCGTCGTCCTGCTCACCCTGGCCATCAGCGAGATCTGGCCAGGGGGGCCGCTGTGGGCGACGCTGCTGGTCGGCAACATCTGTTCCGTGTCCCTGCTGACCTGGCTGGTCATGCCGGCCGTGACCCGCGCCCTGCGGTTCTGGCTGGTGCCCGGCCATCAGCTGAGTCGGGCACGCCTCGATTTCATCGGCGCGGCCGCCTCCATCGGCTTCCTCACGATCGCGGCGCTGGTGTTCTGGCTCTGCACGACGCAAATCTGGCACTTGCCCTAAGGCCCGGGCGAGGCGGTAGCGGCCGGGGGCGAGCAACGTAAGCATTGTGACGTTACGGGCTGAATCTCCCGAGTCCGCCTGACGGCGCAGTGCCGCTTCCTACACTGCTGTGTCATGGTTCCTGGGCATCGCCGTCACCGCCCCCGGCCCGGGAGGGCGCGCTGGCCGCTGGCCGCGCTCGGCGCGGGCGGCGGGGTCGTCGCCGCTGGCGCGGTCGCGCTCGCGGTCGGCATCGGGTCGGTGGCCGGGACCCCGGCCTGCGCGGCCGTTAGGTCGGCCGCTGTCGCCGCTGTCCCTGCCGGGACGGCCGGCTCGCAGGAAGCCACCCATTACGTGCTGGCGGGCCTGCCTAATTGCTCCTACAGTCCGCCCGCCGACGGGCTGTACGTGGCGCTGCCGGCGTCGGAGTACGCGAGCGCGGCCGAGTGCGGCGGCTACCTGCAGGTCAGCGGCCCGCAGGGGGCCGTGCGGGTCAAGGTGATCGACCAGTGCCCGGAGTGCGCGGCCGGGCACATCGACCTGAGCGAGACGGCGTTCGCCCGGCTCGCGCCGCTGAGCACGGGGCTGATCAGCGTCAGCTACACGCCGGTGACCGATCCCGCACTGCCCGGGCCGCTCTCCGCCGAGGTCAAGCAGGGCTCGTCGCCGTACTGGCTGGCGCTGCTGATCGACAACACCGGCAATCCGCTCGCGTCCGTCCAGGTGAAGACCCCGTCCGGGTGGCTGTCGCTGGCGCGGGCGAGCTACAACTACTGGATCGCCGCGTCGGGGGCCGGCCCGGGGCCGTTCACCGTACGGGCCACCGACACCCAGGGCCACCAGGTCACCGTCGCGGGTATCACGCTGAGCCCCGGTGCGGTGCAGTCGACCGGAACCTGGATGTACGGCGCGGGCAGCGGCACGGCACCGTCGGCGGCGGCCACGTCCGCCGCTGCCACCAGCGCGGCGCCGCCCACCGCCGGGTCAGCCTCCGCCCGCCCGCCCGCGCCCGCGCGGCCCAGTTCCCCCGCTGCCCGGCCGCGGACGCCAGCCGTCCCCGGCCCAGTCTCGGCGGCGGTGGCGGGGCAGGCCAGCCCGCCACCGACCGGATCACCGGCCCCCTCCGTCCAGTCCAGTTGCTGAACGCCGGGGGCGGGTGGCGCTAACCGCCGACGGTCAGGCCGATCCAGCGGAAGGAGCCGTCGATGACCGGGAAGGTCGAGAAGCCCTTGGCCGTGACGTACGGCTCGGGAGTCGTGAAGAGCGTGATGTTCGACCCGCCCTCGACGGCAGCCTTGGTCGCTGCCTGCAGGACGGTGCCGTAATCGGGCGCGTCGAGCTCTGTTCCCAGGACCGCCTTCCGGGCGGTGAGGTACGCCGCCGACGTGGTCGGCGCACTCAGGTTCAAGATGCCGCCGGGGCCGAACTGATCGTCGAGCGCGCCGAGCTTGGAATCGCGGCCCACGTACCCGTAGAGCGTCAGGGCGTCGGTCTTGCCGTAGTAGCCGGTGTAGAACTGGCTGACGGTCTGCAGGTTGATCTTCACGTTGATACCGACGGCGGACAGCTGCTGCTGCAGCAGCTCAGCGGCCGAGTTGAGCAGGCCGCTGATGGCATCGAGTTGCACCGTGATGGCGCCCGGCTGGTAGCCCGCGGCGGCGAGCAGCTGCCTGGACTTCGCCGGGTTGTAGCTGTACGCGCTGTTCAGGGCCGGGTTGTAGGCGGGGGAGGTCGGCGGGAACGGCTGCCCCGAGGCCGTCCCCAGTCCGAAAGTAAGCTGGCTGACGAACTGCTGGCGGTTGATGGCGTACTGGACGGCCTGGAACACCTTCGGGTTGTCGAACGGGGCCTTGTTGACGTTCAGGCTCAGGAAGTACGCGCCCCACCCGCGGGCCGTGTCGGTGGTGACGGTCAGGCCGTCTGCCTTTGCCAGCGCGACATCCTGGGCCGGGAAGTTGGTGGAGAAGTTGTAGACACCGGTCTGCAGCCCGGACAGTACGGTCGACGGGTCGACGTTGAGCGTAACGTTGACCCGGCTCACGTGGATGTCCTTGGCGTCCCAGTAGCCGTCCCACTTCTCGAGGGTGACTGAGGTTCCCGGAGCCAGGCTGACCACCTTGAACGGGCCCGCCCCGACCGGATCGTTGGTGTTCAGCGCGGACACGTTCGCCTTGGCGGCCTTCTCGCTGGCGAGCAGGCTGGAGCGGTTGGCCAGGATGTACGGGATCTGGTAGTCCGTCTCCCTCAGGTTCAGCCGCACCTGGAGGTTGTTGAGCACGGTCGCGGATGCGACGTCCTGCCACAGCGCCTTGAGCGCCGAGTTCGACTGGGTTTTGATCCGCTGCACGTTGTAGGCGACGGCCGCCGCGTTCAGTGGTGAGCCGTCTTGGAACGTCAGCCCTGGCCGCAGCGTGACGGTGACCTGAGTGCCGGCCCGGTTGTACTGGTAGCCCGCCGCCAGCGCGGGCTCGATCTGGTCCTCGGCGTTCAGGGTGAACAGCGGCTCGTAGATCAGCGACAGCAACTGGGTGGCGCCGGTCGCGCCGACCACCACCGGGTCCCAGCTGGGGTTGTCCTGGGTGTACGCCCAGTTGATGACGCTTGACGCGGCGGCCCCGCCGGCTGTGGTGGTGCTCGCCGGGCTGCTACCGGAACTACTGCAGGCGGCCAGCGCGGCGCTCGTCGCCAGCGCGGCGGCCGGCAGTGCGAGCAGGCGGATCAGGCGCCGGGAAGTCTTCGTCCTCATGCCGGGTATCCCTTAACTCTTTCCTTGGAAGCTGCGGAAGCTGCAGAGAAGCAGGCCGTGGCCGGGCGCATCCCGCTGCGGTCTCCGGCTGCTCAATGGTTGCCAGGCCGGGTGAGCCATGTCCAACGACGCTTTGTGATCAGGACAGATCACGAATCCTGATAATTGTCTACTTATCCGCTAGAAATAGTCGAAAATGATCCCGGTGCCCGGGCCTGACCTGGGGAGCGCGCGCGGCGGCTGCGCTCCGCCCCCGGCCGCCAGGGGCGGCACCGGGAGCCCGGAGCGCGGGACAATGTCTACTTGATCACTAGACAATAGTGCGGATCCGCGATTGGTTGTGGTCACCTAGCCAGTTCGTCGCGCTGACCGGGCCGGTCACTGACGGTCCCAGCCGCGGCGGGAGAACAAGGAGAACGCGATGTCCCGCAAGCTTCACTTCGGTCTGCACCCGTACGGGGTCGGCGGCCCCGGTCAGGACGGCCTGTGGAAGGACCCGCGGGTGGCGAAGAACGCCAGCGTCGACATCGGCTACTACATCGAGCAGGCGAAGCTGGCCGAGGGCGGGCTGTTCGACGCGTTCTTCGTCGTCGACAGCCAGTTCATCAACGCCGGCTACCCCGCGCACTACCTGAACCGGCTGGAGCCGCTCACCCTGCTGTCGGCGGTGGCCACCCACACCGCGAACATCGGGCTGGTCGCGACCGCGAGCTCGACCTACAACTCGCCGTTCAACCTCGCCCGCCGGGTATCGTCACTGGACCACATCAGCGGCGGCCGGGCCGGCTGGAACGTGGTCACCAGCTTCGACTCGCAGGTATCGAGGAACTTCGGCCTCGACCAGCACCTGGACTACGCCACCCGCTACGGCCGCGCCCTGGAGTTCGTCGAGGTCGCCCGCGGCCTGTGGGACTCCTACGAGGACGACGCGTTCCCGGCCGACGTCGAGCGCGGGATCTTCCTCGACCCCGCCAAGCTGCACCCGCTGGACCACGACGGCGAGCACTTCAAGGTCGCCGGCCCGCTCAACCTGGCGCGCTCCCGGCAGGGCCAGCCGGTCATCTTCCAGTCCGGGGTCTCCGAAGACGGCCGCAACCTCGCCGCCCGCATCGCCGAAGGGATCTTCGCCCCCGGTGAGTCGTTCGAGTCAGCGCGCGAGCACTACGCCGACGTCAAGCAGCGGGCCCGGGCCCTCGGCCGCGACGCCGACCACATCGTGATCCTGCCCAACGGCAGCCCGATTGTCGCCAGCACCGACGAGCAGGCGCGGGCGCGCTCGCGGGAGATCTTCGAGGAGGACAACGACTTCGACCGCAAGCTGGCGTTCCTCGGCCGGGCGTTCGGCGCCTACGACTTCAGCCAGCACGACCTGGACGCCCCCTTCCCCGACCTCACCCACCTCACCGAGCGCAGCGCCCGGCGCGGCGCCGACCTCGTCCGGCAGGCAACCGACAACCGCTGGACGCTGCGGCAGACGGTGGAGGCCGTGTCGCAGTACAAGCCCGGCCCGTTCACCGGCTCACCGCAGACCGTCGCGGACACTATCCAGACGTGGTTCGAGGCCGGCGCCCTGGACGGCCTCAACCTGGCGTTCCGGCTCACCGAGGACCTCGAGTACTTCATCGAAACCGTGGTGCCGATCCTGCAGCAGCGGGGGATCTACCGCACCCAGTACGAGGCCGATACCCTGCGCGGCAACCTCGGACTGCCGATCCCGGTCAACCGGTACACCGCCGAGCGCGCGCTGGTGCCCGTCTCCTGAACCCGAGTTCGGGGATACGGTGGGAGTAACGCAACAGGGCAAGGCAAGGAGGCGACGTGCGGGACGGCGGGCGTCGGGCTCGCATTCTGGCGGCGGTCATCCAACAGGACACCGCGGCCGGTGCGGGCGAGCTGATAGCGGGGATCTGCCGGTTTGCGGTGGAGGAGATGGCGCTGTCCGGGTGTGCCCTCGTGCTGATGGGCGGGGCGGAGTCGGCGGGCATGCTGGCCGGGGCCGGGCGGCACGCCTCCACGGTTACCGGGCTCCAGATGGACCTGGGTGAGGGGCCGTGCCTGCAGGCTTACCTTTCCGGGGTTCCGGTGCTCCTGCCGGATCTGGCGGCGGAGACCGCGAACCGCTGGCCGACGTTCGCGGCCGCGGCCCTGGCGGCTGGCGTGCACGCCGAGTTCTCCCTGCCGTTGACGGCGGGGCGGGGCGGGATCGGCACATTCGACCTGTGCCGAGACAGGCCGGGGATGCTGAGCGACGAGCAATTGGCGGACGCCCTGGTTGCCGCTGACATCGCCCGTGATGCCGTGCTGTACCAGCAGTACGTTCCGGGAGGGCAGAGCCTGGCGGAGTTGCTGGATACGGGCGACGCGGACCGGATCGTGGTTCATCAGGCGACTGGGATGATCGCCGCGCAGCTGAATGAGTCCACGTCCAACGCGCTCGCCCGGCTGCGTGCGGCGGCTTTCGCGAGCGGGCGCCCGATGTACGACATCGCGCAGGATGTCGTTGAACGGCGGGTGCGATTCGATGAGTGAGACCGGCGGCGGCACAGCTAAGCAGCCGGGAGATTATCTCCAGGCTAGCCGAAGGGCCCGTGAGGCTGCGCTGGCCCGGGTCTTCGTGCGCCTGGCGGACACGCTGGCCAGTGACTTTGACATCGTCGATTTCCTGCATGGCCTGTCTGCCGACGCGGTTGAGGTCCTGGGAACCGACGCGGCCGGGGTCATGCTGGCCGACGCGCGCGGCGGGCTGCGGCTGATCGCATCCTCCGATGAGCGGATGCGGCTGCTTGAGCTCTTCGAGCTCCAGGGGGCGGAGGGCCCGTGCCTGGACGCGTTCTCCACCGGCCGGCCCCTGCAGGCGAGCGCGGCGAACAGCAGCATCCGCTGGCCGGTCTTCGCGCAACGTTCAGCCGACTCGGGCTTCCAGATGATGTGCGCGGTCCCGCTGCGCGTGCGAACGAACGTCATCGGCGCAATGAACCTGTTCCGGGCCACCGACCAGCCGTTCACCGATGACGAGATGGACATAGCGCAGGCCATGGCGGAAATGGCGGCAATCGGGCTGATCCAGGAAAAGGCACTCAGGGAGCACGGCCTGCTGACTGAGCAGCTCCAGGCCGCCCTGAACAGCCGGGTGATCATCGAGCAGGCCAAGGGAATGCTCGCCGAGTACCTGCAGGTAACGATGGGCGACGCCTTCGAACTGCTGCGGAAATACGCGCGTGACCATAACCGCAAGCTCTCCGACGTCGCCCGCGATGTGGTCGACCGGAAGGTCCCGAGTACCGCGCTGATCACCTGACCTCCACGATCTGGAGATGGCCGGCGGCGGCGTCGGGCGTCAGGCGCTACTGGGCTGCCAGGTTGTCACCACGATCTCGGCGTCACGCAGGTGCTGGAGGGCGCGGTTCTCCCGCCCGTAGGCAAGCGGGGAGAAAAACAACGTGTCGAGAGGAAACCAGACTCCCACCCACACCAGCACCCACCCGGTGGTGTCGAGCACGATGTTGCCCCGCGAGCCCACCAGGCTGGTCTCGAAGATCACCAGCAAGTACCCGATCACGACGATCGGCACACCGACCCGCAGCGACCAGAGGCCATCGAGCCGGACCGCGCGCCGCTCGCGCTGGTTGTAGCTGATGCGCTGGTCGCAGTAGCGGCGCAGCGCCACGCTGAGCTGGCCGCCCAGGTCATCGTCGAACTCCCTGGGCGGCAAAGAGAGCTGCAGCCGGACCGGCCGCCGCGCGGGCTGCGACCGGAGCAAGCTGATGCAGTACTCGACTCCGGTGAGGAGGTTGCGGTACTCGGAGAACAGGTCAGTCTGGGCCAGGAAGAACATCTCCTCAGGCCGGTTCAGGACCAGCTCGATGACCTGGAGCTTCCTGCGATTCATCCAGCTACTCTAAGTTATCAGGCAGTGCCTGCCCGGCTGCTACGCCGGGACGACGGCAGGCGAGCCGCCGGCCGTCAGGACTCCGGGTTCAGGGGCGCCGGGCGCAGCTCGCGCTTGAGGACCTTGCCCGCGGCGTTGCGCGGCAGCGCGTCGCGGAACTCCACCTGCCTGGGCACCTTGTAGCCGGCCAGCCGCGCGCGGCAGTAGGCCAGCACCGTGGCCTCGTCGAGGACCCGGTCGCGGCGGATCACGATGTGGGCCAGGCCCACCTCGCCCAGCCGGCGGTCGGGCATCCCGACGACCGCGCACTCGGCGACGCCGTCGAGCCGGGAGAGGACCTGCTCCACTTCGGCCGGGTAGACGTTGAAGCCGCCGCAGATGTACATGTCCTTGAGCCGGTCGGTGATCGTCAGGTACCCGGCCTGGTCGAGGCGGCCCACGTCCCCGGTGTGCAGCCAGCCCCCGGGGTCGATGGCCGCGCTGGTCGCCGCGGGCTCGTCGAGGTAGCCGAGCATCATGTTGGGGCCGCGGAGCAGGACCTCGCCGGTCTCCGGCGCGATGCGGACCGCGAACCCGGCGGCCGGCGGGCCGCAGGTGCGGGCCACCGTCCCGGGGTCGTCGCCGGGCCGGCACATGGTCGCGACGACCGCCTCGGTGAGCCCGTAGGCGGTGAGCACTACCGGAATGCGCAGCTCGTCCCGTATCCGCTCCACCAGGGCGGCCGGGACGTTGGCGGCCCCGGTGACCGCGAGCCGCAGGCTGGTCAGGTCGAAGCGGCCGCGCTCGGGGTGGTCCAGGATCGTCTGGTAGACGGTGGGCGCGCCCGGCAGCACGGTGATCCGCTCGGCTTCGATGAGCCGCATCGCCCGGACCGGGTCGAACACCGCCATCGGGACCAGGGTCGCGCCGGTCACCAGGCAGGCCAGGATGCCGGCCTTGAAACCGAAGCTGTGGAAGAACGGGTTGACCGCCAGGTAGCGGTCGCCGCCCGCCAGCCCGCCGCGTTCGGCCCAGGCGCGGGCGACCGCGAGCGCGCTGCGGTGGCTGCTCATCGCGCCCTTGCTGCGCCCGGTGGTACCCGAGGTGAACAGGATGTCGCTGACGTCGTCGGCGCCCACGGCGGAGGCCCGCGCCGCGGCCTGGGCGAGGGGAGTGGCCACCGCCCGTTCGGTAAATTCCTTCCAGCTGGCAGTGCCGATAAGCCCAGGGCCGACCCGCACGGTCAGCGCGAGCCGGGCCAGGCTGCCGCCGGCGCCCGGGGCGGCCGCGGCCGCCCGCAGCCCGGCCAGCCGGTCGGTGCCGAGGAAGTCGTCGGTGACGAACAGGGCCCGGACGCCGCCGCGGCTGAGCACGTCAAGCGCTTCCACGCCGGTAAACCGGGTGCTGACCGGGACCAGGGTGGCTCCCGCGCTCAGCGCGCCCAGGGCCGCGAGCACCCAGGCGGTGCCGTTGGGGCACCAGACGGCGACCCGGTCGCCGGGGGCGGTGCCCGCGGCGATGATCGCCCGGGCGACCTCGCTGACCCGCAGGCCGAGTTCGCGGTAGCTGAGCCGCTGACCGGATGGCTCAGCCACGGCCTCGCGGTCGCCGAACTCCCGCGCCGCCCGGGCCACCGCCGCCGGGATCGTCAACGTGGTCACCGGAGCGTCAGACGCGCTCGATGATCGTGGCGGTGGCCATGGCGCCGCCGGCGCACATGGTGACCAGGGCGGTGCTCGCGTCGCGGCGCTCGAGCTCGTGCAGCGCGGTGGTGAGCAGCCGGGCGCCGGTGGCCCCCACCGGGTGGCCGAGGGCGATCGCCCCGCCGTTGACGTTGACCCGTTCCTCATCGGGCTCGAGCACTCCCAGCCAGGACAGCACCACGGCGGCGAAGGCCTCGTTGACCTCGAACAGGTCGATGTCGGCGAGGGTCATCCCGCTGGTGGCCAGGACCCGCTGGGTGGCGGCGACGGGACCGTCGAGGTGGAAGTAGGGCTCCGCGCCGATGAGGCACTGCGCGACGATCCGGGCCCGCGGCCGCAGTCCGAGCGCCCGGGCCCGGTCCGCGTCGGCCAGCAGCACGGCGGCGGCGCCGTCGGAGATCTGCGAGGACGTGCCCGCGGTGTGCACGCCGTCGTCGACCACCGGCTTGAGCCGGGCCAGGCCGTCCAGGTGCGTCTCGCGCAGGCCGCCGTCGCGGTCGACGGTTCCGTCCGCTGCCTTCACCGGCGTGACCTCCCGGTCGAAGCGTCCCTCGGCCCAGGCCGCCCGCGCCCGCGCCTGCGAGCGCAGCCCCCACGCGTCGACCGAGGCGCGGGTCAGCCCGCGGCGCCGCGCTATCCGCTCGGCCGCGACGAACTGGTTGGGCAGGTCGATGTCCCAGCTGCCGGGCCGCGGGGTGCCGACCCCGGTGCCCACGTTGGCGCGCAGCGGCACCCGGGACATGGCCTCGACGCCGCAGCCGACGCCGACGCCGATCGCGTCGGCCGCGATGAGGCCCGCTACCAGGTGGACGGCGTGCTGCGCGGAACCGCACTGGGCGTCGAGGGTGAGGCAGCCGGCCTGGTAGGGCAGGCCCGCGTGCAGCCACGCGGTGCGGGTGACGTTGCCCGACTGCTCGCCCGCCTGCGTCACGCAGCCGCCCGCGACCTGCTCGACGGCCGCGGGCTCGAGGCCGGCCCGGTCGAGCAGCGCCGTCTGCGCGGCGCCGAGGATCTCGGCCGCGTGCAAGCCCGACAGGGCGCCGCCGCGCCGGCCGATCGGCGTGCGCACGGCCTCGACGATCACCGCAGTTCCCACCGGGATCACCTTCTCGCTCGTGGAACGTGCTGTTCTGCCCTGGTTCACCGGAACCGGCGCATGTACTCTAGTTAAATTAGAACACGTTCCAGTTTTAGGACAACCGGAGGCAGCCGTGGCCGTACCGGACATCCCGGCCGGATTCGACTTCACCGACCCGGACCTGTACGCCGTCCGGGTCCCCGCGCGGGAGTTCGCCGAGCTGCGCGCGAAGGCGCCGGTCTGGTGGAACGCCCAGCCCCGGGGCTCGGCCGGCTTCGACGACGAGGGCTACTGGGCGGTGACCAGGCACGCCGACATCGTCGAGGTCTCCAAGCGCAGCGACTTGTACTCCAGCTGGGAGAACACCGCGCTGATCCGCTTCGACGCGGGCATCGAGCGGGACGCGATCGACATGCAGCGGGTGATCCTGCTCAACATGGACCCCCCGCAGCAGACCAAGGTGCGGGCGATCGTGTCCCGCGGCTTCACCCCCCGGGCGATCGGCAGCCTGCGGGGCAGCCTGCAGGCGCGGGCCGAGCGCATCGTGGCCACCGCCCTCGCCCAGGGGACCGGCGACTTCGTCACCGATGTCGCCTGCGAGCTGCCGCTGCAGGCGATCGCGGAGCTGATCGGGGTGCCGCAGGAGGACCGGAAGCAGATCTTCGAGTGGTCGAACCAGATGATCGGCTACGACGACCCGGAGTTCGCCGACGCCGGCACCATGGCGGCGATGGAGCTGCTGAGCTACGCCATGGAGATGGCCGAGAACCGGAAGGCCGCGCCGCGCGACGACATCATCACCAAGCTGGTCAACGCCGAGATCGACGGCGAGCAGCTCTCGTCGGACGAGTTCGGCTACTTCGTGCTCATGCTCGCGGTGGCGGGCAACGAGACCACCCGCAACGCGATCTCGCACGGCATGACGGCGTTCTTCGAGCACCCGGACCAGTGGGAGCTGTTCAAGGCGGAGCGGCCGCAGACGGCGGCCGACGAGATCATCCGCTGGGGCACGCCGGTGACGGTGTTCCAGCGCACCGCGACCGCCGACGCGGTGCTGGCCGGGCAGCGGATCAAGGCGGGCCAGCGGGTCGGCCTGTTCTACCGGTCCGGCAACTTCGACGAGGCCGTCTTCGACCACCCGGAGCGGTTCGACATCCGGCGCGACCCCAACCCGCACCTCGGCCTGGGCGGCTTCGGCGCCCACTACTGCCTGGGCGCCAGCCTGGCCAAGCTCGAGATCGGGCTGATCTTCAACGCCATCGCCGACGCGATGCCGGACATCCGCCAGGCCGGGGAGCCGGAGCGGCTCCGCTCCGGCTGGCTCAACGGCATCAAGCGGCTCCCGGTCAGCTACGACGGGTCCTGAGAAACCACCCACAGCGAGAAGTACTGCGAGCCGCCGCCGTAGGCGTGGCCGAGCGCGGTGCGCGCGCCAGGGACCTGGTGCGCGCCCGCCTTGCCCATCACCTGCAGCGCCGCCTCGGCGAAGCGGAGCAGCCCCGACGCGCCGATCGGGTTGGCGGACAGCACGCCGCCCGACGGGTTGACCGGCAGCCTGCCGCCGATCTCGGTCTCGCCCGCCTCGGTCAGCCGCCAGCCCTCGCCGGGCGCGGCGAAGCCGAGGTTCTCCAGCCACATCGGCTCGTACCAGGAGAACGGCACGTAGATCTCGGCCACGTCGATCTCGTCGAGCGGGGACGTGATGCCGGCCTTTCCCCAGAGCTCGGCCGCGGCCGCGCGGCCGGCCGCCGGGTTCACCGGGTCCTTGCCCGAGAACATGGTCGGCTCGGTCCGCATCGCGGTCGCCCGGATCCAGGCCACCGGCCCGGCCGCGGCCCGGGCCGACGGCTCGTCGCCGATGACCACCGCGCACGCGCCGTCGGAGGACGGGCAGGTCTCGTCGTACCGGACCGGGTCCCACAGCATCGGCGACGCCTGCACCGACTCCAGCGTGATGTCCGGCTGCTGCAGGTGCGCGTACGGGTTCCTGGCGCCGTTGCGCCGGTCCTTGACCGCGACCAGCGCGCCGATGTGCGACGGGGCGCCGCTGCGGCGGATGTAGGCCCGGATGTGCGGCGCGAAGTACCCGCCGGCGCCGGCCACCACCTGGATACTGAACGGCGGCGCGATCGACAGGGCCCACATGGCGTTGGACTCCGACTGCTTCTCGAACGCGACCGCGAGCACCCGCCGGTGCACGCCCGCCTGGACCAGGTTGGCGGTGACGATGCCGGTAGCGCCGCCGACCGAGCCGGCCGTGTGCACCCGCAGCAGCGGCTTGCCGACCGCGCCGAGCGCGTCGGCCAGGTAGAGCTCGGGCATCATCACGCCCTCGAACAGGTCGGGTGCCTTACCGACCACGATCGCGTCGATGTCGGCGAACGTGAGCCCGGCGTCCGCGAGGGCCCGGTCGGCCGCCTCCCGGCACAGCCCCGCGATCGACACGTCCGTGCGCTTGGACCGGTGCCTGGTCTGCCCGACCCCGAGGACGGCCGCCTTCATGCTCTCTCCTCCAGGACGCAGACCAGGTTCTGCTGCAGGGCGGGCCCGCTGGTCGCGTGCCCGAGCGCGCGGGCGGCGCGGCCGGACATGACCGCCTGGGCGGCGCAGCCGATCCGGGCCAGCCCGGCCGCGAACATCGGGTTGCCGCACAGCGCGCCGCCGGACGGGTTGACGTCGACGTCGCCGCCCAGACCGAGCGCCTGGCGCAGCAGGATCTCCTGGTGGGTGAACGGCGCGTGCAGCTCGGCCACGTCGACCGGCTGCTCCCCGGCCGGGCCGAGCGGCGGCAGTGCGAGCAGGTCGCGCGCCCCGAGCGCGCCCGACTCGATCCGGTGCCCGAACCAGCTGATCCAGGCCGGCCGGCCGCACAGCGCGCGGGCCCGCTCGCCGGAGGCCAGGATCACCACCGCGGCCCCGTCGCCGACCGGGGCGCAGTCGTGCGACCGCAGCGGGTCGGCGACGTAGGGCGCGGCCAGCAGTTCCTCGATCGAGACGTCGCCCGACACCTGCGCGGCCGGGTTCCCGGCCGCCGCCGCCCGGCAGCGGGCGGCCACCTGGGCCAGGTCCTTCTCGGTCCACCGGCCGGCCTCGATGCCCAGCCGGGCCTGCAGCGCCGCGACCGACACCGCGTCGGGCCACAGCGGGGCCACCAGGTACGGATCGAGCTGCAGGGCCAGCACCCGGCGCAGCTCGGCGCCCGACGACTTGCCGAACCCGTAGGCCAGGGCGATCTCCGCCTCGCCGCAGGCGATCTTCACCCAGGCCTCGTAGAGCGCCCAGGCGCCGTCCATTTCCACGTGCGACTCCGCGATCGGCGGGACCGCGCCGATCGCGTCGACCGCCTGGACGAAGGAGAACGCGCGCCCGGCCAGGTAGTCCGACGACCCCGAGCACCAGAACCCGATGTCGGACTTGGTCAGCCCGGTCGCCCGGAACACGTCGGCGAAGATCGGCACCAGCATCTCCACCCCGCCGGTGGTCGCGTCCGGCCGGACCCGGACCGCTGACTGCGCGAAGCCGACCACGGCCACCTCGGTCATAGGAACCTCGCATAGGTCTCGTACGGGGCGTCCGGCTCGCCGGCCGGCCCGAAGTGGCTGATGTTCTCGGCCGTGGTGTCCCACTCCGCCCGCGGCCGCCACACCGCCCGCACCCGCATGCCCAGGTGCACCTCACCCGGGTCGCAGCCCAGGATGAGGTGCTGGAACGCGATGTCCGCCCCGTCCAGCAGCACCGCCGCCGCCACGTAGGGCGGCGTGACCCGCTGGCCCGGGTACCCGACGCTGACCACGGAGAACGTGGTGACCGTGCCCGTGTCGCCGAGCTCGACCGCGCGGTCGGCGGGCACCCCGTCGGCCGGGCAGACCCCCCGGGACGGGATGTACACCTTCCCGCAGGCGGGGCACCGCTGCCCGATCAGCCGCCCTTCGGCCAGGCCGCGCAGGTAGGCGCTCTCGGCGGCGGAAGCGGTGTGCTGGTAACGCAGCCGCACCGGCGTGATCGTCATGGTGACCGGACCGGAGTGCTCGCCCGCCTGGGCCGGCCCGGCGGCGGCGGCCGGCCCGCCGCCGTCGCCCGGCTCGAAGCACGCGATGTCGCGGATGCCGCCGGCCGGCTCGGCCGCCCAGCGCGCCCGGACCCGCAGGCCGGTCCGCATCGCGGCGGCCGACCCGGCGTCCACCGCGTGCAGCAGCGTGGTGTCGGCCCCGTCAAGCCGGATGAGCGCCCAGCCGAACGGCCGGCGCAGCGGCTGGCCGTCCAGCGGCTCGGGCTGCCACGACCAGCTCACCACGGTGCCGGCCGGGCCGACCTCGACCAGCTCGGCGGGCGGGCGGCCGGTCACCGGGTCGTACTCGAACGGCGGCGCGTGCACCCGGCCGTCCGCGCCGCGCGCCCCGAGGATGCGCCGCTCCCGCAGCGCGGTCATGAACTGGCCGAGTACCGGCCCGAGCGACCGCGTGTAGTCGAACGCGATCTCCATCGGGGCCCGGAGCTGGGTATCACTCACGCCCTCCAGTGTAGAACGTGTTCTAGTAATTGCTTGTCCGAACTTAGAACGCGTTCTAGATTGAGCCCGTGAGCGACATCGGCTTGTGGAACATCGCGGCGCAGACCCCGGACCGTACGGCGGTGACCGAACCGGACGGCACGGTCGTCAGCTACGCCGGCCTGGCCGCGCGGGCCGACCGGTTCGGACGGGGCCTGCGCGCCCTCGGGCTGGCCCCGGGCGGGGCGGTGGCCGGGATGCTGCCGAACGGCTCGGACGCGCTCGCGCTGTTCTTCGCCGCCCTGGAGACCGGCCTGTACGTGGTGCCGGTGAACTGGCACCTGGCCGCCGCCGAGGTCGCCTACATCCTGGAAGACAGCGGGGCGGCCGCGTTCGTGGCCCACGAGCGGTTCGCCGAAGTCGCCGCGGCCGCGGCCGGCCAGGCGGGAATCGCCCCGGCCGCCAGGTTCGCCGTCGGCGACATCCCCGGGTTCACCCCGCTGGCCGAGCTGGGATCCGGCGGCGCCGGCCGTCCGCGGCAGCGCACGGCGGGCGCGCCCATGCTCTACACCTCGGGCACCTCGGGCCGCCCCAAGGGCGTGCGCCGGGCGCTGACGGGAGCGGACCCGGACACGGTGGCGCCCTACTCCACCTGGTTCTTCGGCATCTTCGGGCTCCAGCCGTTCGATGGCCACGTCCACCTGTGCTGCTCGCCGCTTTACCACACCGCGGTGCTGAACTTCGCGACGATCTCCCTCCAGCTCGGCCACCCGGTCGTGCTGATGGACCGCTTCGACCCGGAAACCCTGCTCGCCCTGGTCGAGCGGCACCGGGTGACCAGCAGCCATATGGTGCCGACGCAGTTCCGGCGGCTGCTGGCGCTGCCCGCGGCGGTCCGGGCCCGGTACGACGTCAGCTCGCTGCGCTGCGTGATCCACGCCGCCGCGCCCTGCCCGCCGGAGGTCAAGCGGCGGATGCTCGACTGGTGGGGACCGGTGGTGACCGAGTACTACGCGGCGACGGAAGGCGGCGGGAGCGTCATCACCGCGCGGGAGTGGCTCGCCCGGCCGGGCTCGGTCGGCACCGCCTGGCCAGGTTCCGAGCTGCGGATCCTCGACGACAACGGCGACGAGCTGCCGGCGGGGCAGCGCGGCCTCGTCTACCTGCGGATGGGGACCTCCACCTTCGACTACCACCAGGACCGGGAGAAGACGCTCGCCTCCCGCGCCCGGGGCATGTTCACCGTCGGTGACATCGGCTACCTCGACGCCGACGGCTACCTCTACCTCTGCGACCGCAAGGGAGACATGATCATCTCCGGCGGGGTCAACATCTTCCCAGCCGAGATCGAGATGGAGCTGTCCTGCCACCCGGCGGTCGGCGACGTCGCCGTCTTCGGCATCCCGCACGAGGAGTGGGGCGAGGAGGTCAAGGCCGTGGTCCAGCCGGCCGACGGGGCGGTCCCTGGCCCGGCGCTGACCGCGGAACTGCTCGCCTTCCTCGACCGCCGCATCGCCCGGTTCAAGCGGCCGAGGACCATCGACTACGTCACCGAGCTGCCACGGGACCCGAACGGGAAGCTCTACAAGCGCCGGCTCCGCGACCCGTACTGGGCCGGCCGCGGCCGCGCGATCTGAGAGCACCCCGTCCGGCGGTCCCGGTGCGCCCCGCCCCCGCCGGTTTCCAGACATTCATCCCGAACGGGAGGTGGTGCCTGCGGCCGGGTCAGGCCCCGCGGAACTGCGGGCGCCGCTTCTCGGCGAAGGCGCGCGGCCCCTCCTTCGCGTCCTCGCTCGCGAACACCGCGGCGCCCAGCTTGGCCTCGATCGCGAACGCGTCGTTCTCGGCCATCCCCTCGGTGTCCCGCATCGCCGCCAGGATCGCCCGCACCGCGACCGGGCCGTTGGCGGCGATCAGGCCGGCCATCTCCAGCGCCTTGGCCAGGGCCTGCCCGTCCGGCACGACGTGGCCGATGAGCCCCATCGACAGCGCTTCCGGCGCCTTGACGTGCCGTCCGGTCAGCAGCAGGTCGGCGGCCAGGGTGTAGGGAATCTGCCGGGACAGCCGCACGGCCGAGCCGCCGAGCGGGAACAGCCCCCAGCGGGCCTCGGAGACGCCGAACCGCGCGCTCTGGCCGGCCACCCGGATGTCGCAGGCCTGCAGGATCTCGGTGCCGCCGGCGATGGCCGGGCCTTCGACCGCCGCGATCAGCGGCTTGGTCAGGCGGCGTCCCTTGAGCAGCGGCTCGAGCACCGACGGGTCGAAGTCGCCGGGCCGCGACCCCGGGTGGTCGGCGCTCATCGCCTTGAGGTCGGCGCCCGCGCAGAACGCGCCGCCCGCCCCGGTCAGCACGCACACCCGGATGGCGGGGTCGGCGTCGACCCGGTCCCAGGCCTGGCGCAGCAGCGCCAGCATCGGCCCGCTGAGCGCGTTGCGCGCCTCCGGCCGGTTCATCGTGACGACGAGAACGTGTTCCCGCTGCTCGATCAGCGCATGAGGCTGCTCGCTCATCGCCCGCCCTCCGCTCGTCCGATCAGGCCGCTCGGCAAACCGGGTTGCCTCTTGCCCGGAACAGTAACACGTTCTAGTTTCAACCCATGGCACTGAACATGGCCGATCTCTTCGAGCACGCCGCCGACGCGTTCCCCGAGCGGGTCGGGCTCATCTACCGTGACCGCCAGGTCAGCTACCGCGAGCTCGAAGACGAGGCCAACCGCCTGGCCCACCACCTGGCCGCCCGGGGAGTCGGCCCCGGCGGGCAGGTCGGCCTCTACGCCCGCAACTCGGTCGAGGCGGTGGAGACGCTGCTCGCGGCGATCAAGCTGCGCGGCGTGGCCATCAACATCAACTTCCGCTACCGGGAAAACGAGCTGGCCTACTACCTGCGGGACGCCGACTTGTCCGCCCTCGTCCACGACCAGGACCTGGCGCCGGTGGTCGACGCCGTGGTACCGCCGCGACTGCCGCGGGTATCGATCGGCGGAGACTACGCGGCGGCGCTGGCGGCCGAATCGGGCGCCCGTGACTTCGGCCCGCGCAGCCCCGACGACATCTACATCATCTACACCGGGGGCACCACCGGGCAGCCGAAGGGCGTCATCTGGCGTCACGAAGACATCTGGCGCACCCTCGCGGGCGGTATCGACTTCATCTCCGGCGAGCGGCTGGAAGACGAGTGGTCGCAGTCCCGCGCGGGCGCCGGGGACGCCGGCCTGGTCCGCATGGCTCCCGCGCCGCTCATCCACGGCGCCGCCATGGTGGCCACCCTGGCCTGCCTGTTCGTGGGGGACACGGCCGTGATCACGCCGAAGTTCGACCCGCACGCGGTCTGGGAGGCGGTGCAGCGGCACCGCGTCAACGTGCTCTCGATCATCGGCGACGCGATGGCCAGGCCCCTGATGGAGGCGCTGGCCGAGACCGACTACGACACGTCCTCGCTGGTCTCGGTCAACTCCACCGCCGCGCTGTTCTCGCCCGCGGTCAAGGACGCGTGCACCAAGGCGCTGCCGAACGTGTTCATCAGCGAGGCGATCGGCTCGACCGAGACCGGCTTCGCCGGCCTCGCGTTCGTCAGCGCCGGCGACGAGCACCGGGGCGGTCCCACGGTCACCGCCGGGCCCGACGTCATCGTGATCGACGAGGCCGGCGGCGTGTGCGGTCCCGGGCAGACCGGCAGGCTGGCCAGGGGCGGGCACGTCCCCCTGGGCTACTACAACGACCCGGTCAAGACCGCGCAGATGTTCACCGAGGTGAACGGCAGGCGCTACGCGGTGCCGGGCGACTGGGCCCGGGTCGAGGACGACGGCACGCTCACCCTGCTCGGCCGGGGCAACACCTGCGTCAACAGCGGCGGCGAGAAGGTCTACCCGGAAGAGGTCGAGGGCGCGCTCAAGTCGCATCCCGACGTGTTCGACTCGCTGGTCATCGGCGTGCCCGACGACCGCCTGGGCCAGCGGGTGGCCGCGCTCGTCCAGCTCCGCCCGGGCGCGGTCCCCGACCCGGCCGCGCTGCGGGCGCACGTAGCCGGCCAGCTGGCCGGCTACAAGGCGCCGCGCACCGTCTGGTTCGTGGACGCGGTCGGCCGCACCGTGTCGGGCAAGGCCGACTACGGCTGGGCCCGCCGGTACATCGCCGGGCATCCGCCCGCCACCCAAGCGGAATCGGGAAGGGGCAACTGACCGTGCGGACGCCCCTGTGCGACCTGCTGGGCATCGAGCATCCCGTCGTCGGCTTCACCCCGTCCGAGCAGGTGGCCGCGGCGATCAGCCGGGCCGGCGGCCTGGGCGTGCTCGGCTGCGTGCGGTTCAACGACCCGGCCGAGCTCAACCAGGCCCTGGACTGGATGGACGCGAACACCGACGGGAAGCCGTACGGCGTGGACGTGGTGATGCCGGCCCGGGTGCCCGCCGAGGGCGCCGTCCGGGACCTGGAAGCGCTGATACCGCCCGCGCACCGCGAGTTCGTCGACCAGACGCTGCGCGATCTCGGCGTGCCGCCGCTGCCGGACGGCGCGCCGGGCGGCGAGGGGGTGATCGGCTGGCTGCACTCGGTCGCCCGCAAGCACGTCGAGGTCGCGCTGTCCCACCGCGCGGGCCTGATCGCCAATGCCCTCGGCTCGCCCCCGCCCGACGTCATCGCCAGCGCGCACGAGCGCGGCATGCTGGTGGCGGCCCTGGCCGGCCAGGCCGAGCACGCCCGCCGCCAGGTGGCGAGCGGCGTGGACATCGTGGTCGCCCAGGGCTACGAGGCCGGCGGCCACACCGGCGAGATCGGCAGCATGGTGCTCATCCCCGAGGTCGTCGACGCCGTCGGCGACCGGGCCACGGTGCTCGCCGCGGGCGGGATCGGCTGCGGCCGCCAGGTCGCGGCCGCGCTCGCGCTCGGCGCCAGCGGGGTCTGGATGGGGTCGGCCTGGCTGCTGACCCGGGAGTACGCGCAGACGACGTCCGCCCCCGCGGTCCAGCAGGCGCTGCTCGCGGCCACCTCGTCGGACACCGTGCGCTCGCGGATCTACAGCGGGAAGCCGGCCCGGCTGCTGAAGAACCGCTGGACGGCGGCCTGGGACCAGCCCGGCGCGCCCGCGCCGCTGCCCATGCCGCTGCAGAACCTGCTGGTCGCGCGGGCGCACCAGCGGCTCATGGGCGCGGGTCAGCCGGACCTGGTGCCCATGCCCGCGGGTCAGGTGGTGGGCCAGATCACCGAGATCCGCCCGGTCGCGGACGTGATCGCGACGCTGGTGCGCGAGACCGGCGAGGCGCTGGACCGGCTGCGGTGAGGATCGCGGTCACGGCCGGCTACTGGGGCGCCGGGCCGCCGCCGGACGGGGCCGGCCTGTTCGACGCGGCCGAGCGGCTCGGCCTGGACCAGGTCTGGACGGCGGAGGCCTACGGCAGCGACGCGTGGACGCCGCTGGCCTGGTGGGGATCGCGGACGTCACGGGCCGGCCTGGGCACGGCGGTCTCGCAGCTTTCCGCCCGCCCGCCCGCGACCCTGGCGATGACGGCGATGACGATGGACCACCTCACCGGCGGCCGCGTGCTGCTCGGACTCGGCACCAGCAACCCCCAGGTGGTGGAGGGATGGTACGGCCAGCCGTACCCGCGGCCGCTCGAGCGCACCCGGGAGTACATCGACATCGTGCGCCTGGTCATCGCCCGCCAGGAGCCCGTGGTCTACGACGGCAGGCACTACCCGCTCCCGTACCGCGCGGGAACGGGCGCGGGTAAGCCGCTGCGGTCAATCCTGCACCCGTTCCGTACCTCGATTCCGATCTACCTGGGCGCGGAAGGGCCGCGCAACGTGGCCCTGGCGGCGGAGATCGCCGACGGCTGGAACACCATCTTCTTCTCGCCCGCGATGAACGACTTCTACGCCGCCGCCCTCGCCGAGGGCTTCGCCCGCCCCGGGGCCCGGCAGTCGCCCGCGACCTTCGACGTGGTCGGCGGCCCGCTGGCGGTCATCCCCGACGACGACCTCGAACGCGCCGCCGACCGCCTGCGGCCCGCGCTCGCCCTCTACATCGGCGGCATGGGCGCCCGCGGCCTCAACTACCACCACGAGGTCTTCGCCCGGATGGGCTACCAGGCCGAGGCCCGGGCCATCCAGGACGCCTACCTGTCGGGCGACAAGAAGAGCGCGATCGCGGCCGTCCCCACCCGCCTGGTGGAGGACGTGGCGCTGATCGGCTCCTGGGCCAAGATCGCCGGCGAGCTCCCGCGCTGGCGGCAGACCGTGCTGACCACGTTCTCGGTCAACTGCGAGCTGCGCCACCTGGAGCGGGTGGCCGACCTGGTCCGCGGCTAGCTCGCCGGCTGGGCGAGGACGTCGCCGAGCAGGCGGAGCTGGGCGGTGGCGCCGCCCAGGGCGAACTCGGCTCCCTTGGCCGCCAGGAAGTAGCGGTGCACCGGGTACGACGTGTCGATACCGAGCCCGCCGTGCACGTGGACGGCGGTGTGCGCCACCCGGTGGCCCGCGTCGGCGGCCCAGAACTTGGCGCTGGCGATGGCGGCGGCGACCTCGGCGTCGCCCGCCTGGCCGGCCGTGAGCAGCCAGGCGGCCTGCCACATGGTCAGCCGCACCGCCTCGACGTCGATGTAGGCATCGGCCAGCCGCTGGGCGACCGCCTGGAACGACCCGATCGGCCGCCCGAACTGCTCCCGGCTCCGCGCGTAGCCGGCCGTCAGCTCGAGCGCCCGCTCGAGCACCCCGGCCTGCACCGCGCACACCCCCACGGTGCCCCGCGACACCAGCCAGTCCGCTACCTCCCGGCCGCCTCCCGCGGCGCCGAGCACCCGGCTGTCGTCCAGCGGGACGTCGTCCAGCAGCAGGCGCGCGGCGCCGTCGCCTTCCGTCAGCTCCTGCGGCTGCACGGTGACCCCGTGGTCCGACGGCTCGACCAGGAACACCAGCACCTGGCCGGCCCGCTCGCCGGCCCCCGCGCCGCCCACGGTCGCCGGGACCAGCGCCAGGTCGGCCCGCGTGGCCGCCGGGACCGCGGTCTTCACACCGGACAGCCGCCACCGCGGCCCGGCCCGCTCGGCCCGCGCGGACGGTGACCCGGGATCGTCGCCGTCCTCCTCGGCCAGGGCGACGGTGAGCACCGCCGAGCCGTCACCGGCCGCGGCGGCCCACCGGCGCTGGCCGGCCCGGCCGAACGCGGCGACCGCGCCCGCCCCGAGCACGACGGAGGGAAGGTAGGGCACCGGCGAGGCGGCCCGGCCGAGCTCGGTCAGCACGCCGCACTGCTCGAGGAAGCCGAGGCCGTCCCCGCCGAGCTCCCCGGGCAGCCCGGCCGCGAGCACGCCCGCCGCGGCCAGGGCGGCCCACTGCCGGCCGGGCTCGTCCCGCTCGACCAGGATCTTCCTGGCGAGCCCGGCGAGCTCGGCCTGTGCCTCGGTGAGCGAGAAGTCCATGCAGCCCTCCGTATGAAGATCAGCGGCGGGCGGCGGGCAGGCCGAGCCCGGCCGCCGCGATGATGTCGCGCTGCACCTCGTTCGTCCCGCCGCCGAAGGTCAGGATGAGCGCGGACCGGTGCAGCCGCTCGATCCGCCCGGAAAGGGCCTGCCCGGGCGAACCGGAGCGGACCAGCGCCCGCGGGCCGAGCACCTCCATCAGCAGCCGGTACGCCTCGACCGCGAACTCGGTGCCGTACACCTTGGTGGCCGAGGCCCCGGCCGGGCTGACGGCTCCCGCCGAGGCGATCCGCCAGTTCATGAGCTTGAGGAACTCCGCCTTGGCGTGCACCCGGGCCAGGTTGAGCCGTACCCACTCGGCGTCGATCACCGGTCGCCCGTCCGCCCGCCTGGTCTGCTGCGCCCATTCGCGCACCGCCGCCAGCGCGGCCTGCACCGGCGCGGCCGAGGTGAGCGCCACCCGCTCGTGGTTGAGCTGGTTGGTGATCAGCGGCCAGCCCTGGTTTTCCGCGCCGACCAGCGACGAGGCAGGCACCCGGACCGACGAGTAGTAGGTGGCGCTCGTCGTCACGCCCGCTACCGTCCGCACCGGTGTCCAGGAGAAGCCCGGGGCCGACGTCGGCACGATGATGATCGACAGTCCCTGGTGCCGTGGCGCCGACGGATCGGTCCGGCAGGCCAGCCACACGTAGTCGGCGTACTGGATCAGGCTCGTCCACATCTTCTGGCCGTCGATCACGTACTCCCCGTCCGCGTCCCCTTCCCGTTCCCCGGCCCCCGACCCGGGTCCCGGCGCCCGGGTCGCGGTGGTGCGCAGCGAGGCCAGGTCGGTGCCCGCCTCCGGCTCGGAGTACCCGATGGAGAAGTGCAGCTCGCCCGCGGCGATCCGCGGCAGGTAGAACGACTTCTGGGCCGCGGTGCCGAACCGCATGATCGTCGGCCCGACCGTGTTGATGGTCAGGAACGGCACCGGCACCCGCGCGATAGCCGCCTCGTCGGTGAAGATGAGCTGGTCGAGCATGGTGCCGCCGCGCCCGCCGTACTCCCGCGGCCAGCTCAGCGCCAGCCAGCCGTCCGCCCCGAGCTGCCGCACCACCGCCCGGTAGGCGTCCCCGTCCCCGTAGTCGCCGTCGGCCGTGGCCTCGAGCGCGTCGCGGACCTCGTCGGTCATCAGCCGGCCGAAGTACTCCCGCAGCTCCAGCCGGAGCTTCTCCTGCTCAGGGGTGTAGGCGATCCGCATCCGCTCTCCCCGTGACTAGAACATGTTCTAGTATCGTACACCGCGCGGCGGCACCGGCGGCAGCGCGCTTAGCCCAGCGGAGGCGGCCCCCTACCTGGCCGCCCGACCCGAGCCCGACCTGCCCTGAGCCGGGCCGCCCCAAGCCCCGTTCTGCCCCGACCTGGCCGTCAACTCGGGCGGCCAGCACGGCGCGGACGTGCGCCAGGCGCGACAGCGTCAGCGGGCGGGCCGGCCAGGAGAACCCGCACGCGGCCATGCCGTCGCGGGTGAGCCAGGCCCAGGCCGGGCCCGGCCCGACCCGGGCGGGTGGTCCGGGAGGCTACTTCAGCGAGGAGGTGAACGCCTGCCAGGCGGCGGCGGGGACACTGAGGGTTGCCCCGGCGCGGTCGGTGGTGTCGCGGATGAGGATCGCGTGGTCGCCGGCGGCTGCCTCTAGGCAGGCGCCGCCCTCTCCGCCTGAGTGAGAGGACTTTCGCCAGTCGCCCATTGCCCGGCCATCCCTTCCAGCAGTGCCACTGACTGCGACACCTTCATGCACTCCCCGCGCAGGCTATCAAAGCGGACAGCCAGCGCCGTAACGGTCTGCTCGTCGGTGAACACGTACCCGCCGGCCAGGTGCTCGGCGTACGCGGCAGCGTCGTCGGCCACGATGAACCCGCTGGGGATGTGCGCGCCGGCGGGCAGCACCTGCAGGGTGACCAGCGGTGCGGCCGCGACCTCCCGCAGCCGCAGCAGCTGCGCCGTCATCACCTGCGGGCTGCCCACGCACCGGTACAGGGCAAGCTCGTCGATGATGAAGCAGACCTTGGGCCGGGTGTCGCGGCCCAGCACCCGCCGCTGGCGCTCGGCCCGGTTCGCCAGCCGGGTCTCGGCGGCCTCCGGGCTGGTGCCTGGCACGGCGTCGACCAGGGCGCGGGCGTAGTCCGGCGTTTGCAGCAGGCCGGTCACGATCGAGGGCCACCAGTCGCACAGCCGGGACGCTTTTTCCTCCAGCTCGGCCCAGTTCCGGAACGCGGCGGGGACCTCGGACCAGCCGCGCAGCTCCTCGTAGTACTCGGTGAACCAGCCGCGCCGTTCCGGGAACGCGGCGTCGCACGCGGTCGCGACGTTCTCGGTCGGGGGCCGCTTGCCGTTCTCGATCCGCGACAGGTGCCCGGCGTTCAGCCCGGTCAGCGCCGCGAACTCGCGCAGCCCCCAGCCGCGGGCAAGCCGCTCTTTCTTCAGCTGCCGCCCGAAGTGCGTTGCCGGGTTACTCCCGCCGTTTACCACCATGAACCTATTTTGCCTAGCCTCTGCGCGCCTGTCACCGGCTGGCGCACATTGGTTACAAATCCGCCAGTGCAAGGGGAAGGCGATGGATGACAACTGCAGTCTTAGCGGGCTGGACGATTTCGAGGTGATCGCGGAGCGGGCCCGGGTCGCGGACCTGATCGCGGCGCTGACGGACCGGTACCGGGCTTTGAACCGGGAGATGAGCAGGAGGGGGACGCTGCGGTGGATGCTGCGGTGACGCCATTTACCCGGCTGAGCGCCCCGGCGGCGCGGATGCTGGCGGTGGAGACGCTACTGGCTGACCCGGAGGCGCTCGGTGACGACGTGCTGGAGAGCTGCCTGTACGTGCTGCGGGAGAAGCTGAGGGCGGTCGGGTGAGCGGCGGGCTCAGCCGACGGGCGGATGACTCCCACCCCGCCCGCGATGCCCGCTATCCCGAAAGCGATGCCCGCTGCCCCGAGCGCAATACCCGCTGCCTCGACGCTGGGTTGGTTCAGGTGTGCTTGAACCCGGGCTCATTTCGGCAGCGGTTTTCGATGATGCCGACGCCGCCGATCTCGGTGCGGATCACGTCACCGTCGGCGAGGCCTACTGGCGGGCGGCCGTCGAGGCGGTTTCCCGCGCCGCACAGCAGCACGGTGCCCGCCTGCAAGGTGACGAAGCAGGACACCAGGGCCACCAGTTCGGCCGGGCTCCACAGCATGTCGCTGTGCTGCTGATGATGGGTCAGCTCGCCGTTAATCCAGCAGCGTTTCTCCAAAGCGCCGACGGCGGTGAGCTCGTCCGGGGTTACCAGGGCCGGGCCGAGCGGGCAGAAAGTGTCGATGCTCTTGCCGAGCGTCTTGGCCGGCAGGTTCTCCCAGGTCCAGGGTGACGGGGAAGGGCCGAACTCGTGGACGCGCTCGGTGATGTCTTGCGCCACGGCGTACCCGGCGATGGCGCTGCGGGCAGCGTCCAGGCCCAGGTCCCGTCCCGCCGCCCGGGTCACGACCGCCAGCTCGGGTTCGGCGATCACGTAGGCCCGGCCGAGGGGCAGGCGCGACGGGTCGGGCAGCACGATCTTGTCATAGGGGCCGGTGACCGCGGACGGCGCCTTGCCCACGAGCATCGGAAACGCGCCTTTACTGGCAGGCGGGTAGTTGGCGATCAGCGACAAGATCAGCGGCGGCCGGGGGACCGGCGCGCCCAGCGTCACCTCGCCCAGCGGCCGTCCCTTGCCCGCAAGTGCCAGGTCGGCGAGGTCGTCCCAGTGGTCGCGCAGCACCGACATCGGATCGGCCGGGATCGCGCCATCCGAGCACTCGGCCACGTCGAACACCGCGTTGCCCCGCACCAGCGACGCCCGGCCATTGGCCGCGACGAACCTCATCCCGCCATCCTTCCATCCGTGCGCTTCGTCAGGCGGCGTAACCGCCGTCCACGTCGAGCTTCTGGCCGGTGATGAAGCGGGCCCGCCCGGAGGCGAGAAAGCAGACGGCCTCCGCGACATCCGCACAGCGGCCGAACATCCGCAGCGGAATGCGGTCCAGGGCGGCCTCCAGCGCCCGCTGGTCGAGCTGCCCGCTGGCCATCAGCCCGGCCGCCATCCCGTCGGTCAGCATGCCCGGCCCCACGCAGTTGACCCGGATGCCGTACCGTCCCTCTTCCACCGCGAACGCGCGGGCGAGGGCCTCGACCGCGCCCTTGGGGCCGGTGGAGAGCCCGTCGCGGGCCGGGTGGCGGTGCGTCGCCGCGGTGGTGACGGCGACGACCGAGCCGCCGCCGCGCCGCAGGGCGGGCAGCGCGGCGTGCACGAGGGTGAAGAAAGCGGCCGCGTCCTGGGTGAGCTGGGCCAGCATCATCGCGGGAGTGACCTGGGACAGGTAGGCCTGCGCGACGACCGGTCCGGCCGCGTGGACGACGGTGTGCACGCCGCCCGCCTGCGCGGCCACCGCGTCGACGAACCGCCCGGTGGCGGCCGCGTCGGTCAGGTCCAGCCGATGGGCGCTGACCGCCACGGTGCCGCCGGCCAGCTCGCTGAGCAGGGCCTCCGCCGCGGCCCGGCCCGTGCGGTAGGTGAACGCGACCCCCGAGCCGGCCTGGGTGAGCCGCCGGCAGACGGCCGCGCCGATGCCGCCCGAGCCGCCGGTGACGATGGCGGTTCCCTGGTGCGGGGTGAAATCGTCTAGCATTGCAGCCTCCTCGCCCTGCGCTATGTGTGCGGCAGAGCAGGGCATGGCGGGTCGTACTGAAGCTGCGGAATGTACTGACGCCATTGCGGCAATTGCAGCGTTCCGGATGTCAGGTCACATATCCGGCTGATCGCGTAGCTGACGTCCAAGTCCCAGAGCTGGCCGATGCCGTTGGCGTCGCCGGCGGCCAGTACAGTGCCTTTCGGGTTGAACGCTATCGAGTACACCTGGTTGTTGGGGCTGCTGTTGATGGGCTGGCCGAGTTGGCGGGGGTTGGCCGGGGTGCTCACGTTCCACAAGGTGATCGTGCCGTTGCCGTCGCCGGCGGCCAGGACAGCGCCTTTCGGGTTGAACGCTATCGAGTACACCTGGTTGTTGGGGCTGCTGTTGATGGGCTGGCCGAGTTGGCGGGGGTTGGCCGGGGTGCTCACGTTCCACAAGGTGATCGTGCCGTCGTAGCCGGCGACGGCCAGGACACCACCGCTTGGGCTGAACGCCATTGCGTTCAGGGGATCGGCGGTGCTGCTGTTGACGGGCTGGCCGAGTTGGCGGGGGTGGGCGGGGTCGCTGACGTCCCACAGCCTGACCGTGCCGTCGTCGCCGGCGGCGGCCAGGATATGACCGTTGGGACTGAACGCCACTGAGTCTGCGATGGTGTTGGTGCTGCTGTTGATGGGCTGGCCGAGTTGGCGGGGGTGGGCGGGGTCGCTGACGTCCCACAGCCTGACCGTGCCGTCGTCGCTGGCGGCGGCGAGGACAGTGCCCTTGGGATCGAACGCCGCCGAGGTCACCCAGTATCCGGCCCCAGCCTGAGAGAGCTGGCTGGACCGGCGGGGGCGGGCCGGGGTGCTCACGTCCCACAGCGCGACCTTGCCGCCGCTGCCGCCGACGGCCAAGGTATCGCCGTCCGGGCTGATAGTCACTGAGCTCACCGACTGACCAGCGCTGGCGGGGATGGGCTGGCTGAGTTGGCGGGGGCGAGCCGGGTTGCTCACGTTCCACAGGGTGACGGTGTCGCCGGCGGCGGCCACGACATTATCGTTGGAGCTGAACACCACCGTCTCGGCTGAGGTGCTGGTTGGCAGAGAGGTCGAAGGGATGCCCCACAGCCGCACCGAGCCGTTCTGGTAGAGGGTGGCCATGATCGTTCCGTCCGGGCTGAACGCCAATTCGGCCACGGGGTTGTTGACACTGGTGGGGAAGGGCTGGCTGAGTTTGCGGGGGTGGGCGGGATCGCTCACGTTCCACAGGCTGGCGGTGCCGTCGTCATTGTTAGTCGCCATGATCGTGCCGTCCGGGCCGAAGGCCGCCGCGAAGCTGATTTCGGCGTTGCTGGCCGGGATGGGCTGGCTGAGTTTGCGGGGGCGGGCGGGGTTGCTGACGTTCCATAGGGTGACGGTGTCGCCGCTGGTGGCCAGGGTGGTGCCGTTGGGGCTGAACGCTACCGCGCTGGCGAAATTCTGGACGTCGGCGGTAGCGGGGGCGGCGGCTGGGATGGGCTGGCTGAGTTTGCGGGGGCGGGCGGGGTTGGCGACGTTCCATAGGGTGACGGTGTCGCCGCCGACGGCCAGGGTAGTGCTGTTGGGGCTGAACGCCACTGCGTTCACCGAGTTAGCCACCGCGCCCAGCGAAGTGCTGGCGGCGGCTGGGATGGGCTGGCTGAGTTTGCGGGGGCGGGCGGGGTTGCTGACGTTCCATAGGGTGACGGTGTCGCCGCTGGTGGCCAGGGTGGTGCCGTTGGGGCTGAACGCTACCGAGCCGATGAAATTCTGGGCGGTGCCGGTGCCGGTGCCGGTGCCGGTGGCGGTGGCGGTGGCGGTTCGGCTGAGTTCGCGGGGGCGGGCGGGGTTGCTGACGTTCCACAGGGTCACGGTGTCGCCGCCAACGGCCAGAATGGTGCCGTCCGGGCTGAACGCCGCCGAGTTCACGCCGCCGGTCACGCTGATGTCACCGGCGGCGCTAGTGACAGGCTGGCCTGGGTGGCCTACATCCCGCAGCGTGACCGTATTACCGCTGATCGCGGCTAGCGTCATGCCCTTCGGGCTGAAGACTACCGAGCTCACGCCCCTGCCGAGCCCCGCGACGGAGGTTGACAGGGGCTCGTTCTCGGTGCCGATCAGTCGTGAAGCGATGTCCTGAGTTGAGTCTCGGCGGTAGGCAGTGAGCAGCAGCTGGGCCGCTAGTGACGGGTCAGCCGAGCTGACCTGCTCGGCCTCGGCCACGAGCTGGTTTGCGATGGCCTGATCGCGCTGCTGGGTGGCGATTGCCTGCTGCCGGTTGGCGGCGGAGCGCTGCTCGTTGGCCCAGAGCGCCATGCTGGAAGCGGCCAGGGCGAAGGCGGCGAGGCCCGCGATCGCCACCTGCCGCCAGCGCGCGGAACGGCGGCGGTTACGACTGCTGGCGCGCAGGAAGTCACGTTCAGCCTGGCTTAGCGGGAGGTTCCGGAGCGGGTCGGCGGCGGACCTGCCTGCGGTCTCGGCGGCTGCTTGCAGCAAGGTCCCGCGGTACAGGTAGGACGGATCGCGGGAACGACGGTCCCAGTCGGCTGCGGTGGCGCGCAGCCGGGTGAGGATGATCCGGTCGGCATGGGTCTCCGCGAGCCAGGTGTCGCGCAGCAGCGGCCACGCGGTCAGTAGCGCCTCGTGGCTGACCTCCACGCTGTCACCCGCCAGGGTCAGCAGCCGTTCGGTGGCGAACGCCTCGAGAACCGCCTCCACATCGGCGGCTCGGCCGGGGCCGCTGCCCTCGACGAGCTCGGCCATGCTCGCGCGGTCGACGGTGTCGACCCCATCGGGATTGATGGCCGTCAGCCGAATGAAGACCTGCCGGGCGGCCGCCTGCTGGCTCGCGGTTAGCCTGCCATAGGCGCGCTCCGCACTGGTCGCCACGGCCGCCTCGATGCCGCCCGTCCGCTCGTAGTCGGCCAAGTTCAGGTCCTCCGCGGACCGGGAGCGCCAGGCCTGGTCCAGGGCATGCGACAACAGCGGCAGCACCCCGGCCACCGCACCCCCGGGCTCCCGGGCCCGGACTTCGGCGAGCAGAACCCCGGCTAGTTCCTCGTCCACCTGCGAGCCGGCCGCCCGGGCCGGGCCGGTGATGGCCATCCGCAACTGCCGCTCGGTCATCGCGGTCACCAGGTACCGGTCCTGGACCGCCCCTGCCAGCGGCGGGTAGCTCGCGCAGCGTGCCTCGAAGTCAGCGCGCACTCCCAGCACCACCAGTGCCGACGGGGGACTCCCGGGCTCCGGAAGAGCACCGGCGGCCGCACATACGGCGGTGATGAACGCCCGGCGCTCCGCCTCATCCGCGCATTGGGTGAAGACCTGCTCGAACTGGTCCACCACCAGCAGCAGCCGCCGTTCCCCAGGCATCCCTGGAGCAGGCAGGACTGTCGGCTGCTGGCCTGGCTTGGGTGGCTGCACGAGGGCTGCCTGCCTGGCAATCAGGGCAAACGCGGTCGGATTGGCGGTCAGCTCGCGCCGCATGACGGCCGCGTCCGTTCCGGCCAGGAGCGCCGCCCGCACCGCCAGCTCGTCAAGCGGCGACCGGCCCGGAGTGAGCACCAGGCACGGCCACGACGCCGCTGCCGCCACAGACGCCAGCCCCGCCGTGCGCAGCCGTGGCAGCACCCCCGCTCGCAGCAGCGATGACTTGCCGGCCCCGGACGCACCTGACACCACCAGCAGTCCCCGGCCTTCGACCAGCCGTGACATCCGTTCCAGAACCTGGTCGGAGGCCTCCTCGCGCCCGAAGAAGAACGCCGCATCCTGCTCTCCGTACGCATTTAGCCCTCGGTACGGTGACTCAACCACTCCCGACAAGCTAGCCAGCGGGGGCGGAGCGACCCCGTCCGTCCAGGTTCCCCCGCTGTATGCGTAGATGATCTGTGTATTGCCATCGCCGACCTGGATTCCCAGGCCACCTCGCGCATCCACCGAATACTCTCCGGGGCGTGGCAGCTCACGGTCATGTGCGGTCACATGATCTCCTTGGGTGCCCTACCGGCAGCGGGAAGGAACCGGTCCGCGGTTAACACACTTGGCCCCCCGAGTTCTCACAGCGTGCACGAGGCTTCCCTTGACTGAACGGCAGCTGGCGGGTGATGGTTCGACTCGCCCGGCTAGCGCATCCTCACTCGGGCTTGTCCGGGCCGGCGCCCCCCGGCCGCGCGACCGCGACCCGGCCGGGCACCTCGCCGCCGCCGTCGACCCGGAGCTCGGCGCCGCTGACGTAGCCGGCCAGCGGGGACGCGAGCAGCAACACGGCGTCGGCGATGTCGTCGGGCACCGCCATGCGTCCGGCCGGGATCAGCGCGGCCACGGCGAGCTGGCCCTCGTCACCGCCGTAGACCGCGCCGGCCGCCTCGGTGCGGACCAGGCCCGCGGTGACCTGGTTGACCCGGACCAGGGGGCCGAACTCCAGCGCCAGGGCGCGGGTGAGCACGGCCAGGCCGCCCTTGGCGGCCGCGTACGCGGCCGCGCCGGGGGCGGGGTTCTGGGCGGCCACCGAGCCGATGTTGATGATGACGCCGCCTTCCGGCTGCTGCCGCATCACCGCGTTGGCCGCCTGGGCCAGGTAAAACGGCGCCAGCAGGTTCAGCGCCACGACCTTGGCCACGAACCGGGGCGATACCGTCGCCGCGTCCGCGCTCGGCGCCCCGCCGGCGTTGTTGACGGCGATGTCGAGCCGGCCGAGCCGGCTGACCGCGTGGTCGACCACCGCGGCCGCCTGGTCCGGCTCCCGGACGTCGGCCTGGACGAAGTCCGCGGTCGCGCCCGCGGCGGCCGGGAGCCGTTCCGGCCGGGTGCGGCCGCAGACGACGACCGCGGCGCCCTCGGCCAGCAGGCGGCCGGCGATGGCGGCGCCGATGCCGCGGGTGCCGCCGGTGACGACCGCGACCTTGCCGTTCAGTGAGCTCATCCCAGCCGCTCGATGATGGTCACGTTGGCCTGGCCGCCGCCCTCGCACATCACCTGCAGGCCGTAGCGGCCGCCGGTCCGCTCGAGGTTGTGCAGCAGCGTGGTCATCAGCCGGGCCCCGGTCGCGCCGATCGGGTGGCCGAGGGCGATGGCGCCGCCGCTGAGGTTGACCCGGGCCGGGTCGGCGCCGGTCTCGGCCAGCCAGGCGAGCACGACCGAGGCGAACGCCTCGTTGACCTCGAACAGGTCGATGTCGTCGACGGTGAGGCCGGACTTGGCCAGGGCGTGCGCGGTGGCCGGGATGGGCGCGGTGAGCATCCACACCGGATCGGCGCCGCGGGCCGACAGGTGGTGGACCCGCGCCCGCGGCCGGACGCCGTGGTCGCGCACGGCGCGCTCGGACATCACCAGCAGCGCGGCCGCGCCGTCGCCGATCTGGCTGGAGGTGGCCGCGGTCACCCGGCCGTTCTCCTCAAGCGGGGCCAGCCCGGCCATTGCCGCCAGGGACGTGTCGCGCCGCGGGCAGGTATCCGCGGCGACGTCACCGTAGGGGACCAGCTCCCGTTCGAAGTGCCCGGCGTCGGCGGCGGACACCGCCCGCTGGTGGCTGATCAGCGCGAACCGCTCCAGGTCGAGGCGGGTCAGTCCCCACTTGCGGGCGATCATCTCCGCCGACCGGAACTGGGAGAGGGGCACGTCGCCGTAGCGCCGCCGCCAGCCGGCCGACCCGGAGAACGGGTCGGGGAAGCCGAACGGGCGGCCGGCCGTCATCGCGGCCGAGATGGGGATCGCGCTCATGTTCTGCACGCCCCCGGCCACCACCACGTCGGCCGTGCCGGACAGCACCGCCTGGGCGGCGAAGTGCACGGCCTGCTGGGAGGACCCGCACTGCCGGTCGACGACCACCCCGGGCACGTGCTCGGGCAGCCCCGCGGCCAGCCAGCCGGTCCTGGCGATGTCGCCCGCCTGCGAGCCGACCGTGTCCGTGCAGCCGAAGATGACGTCGTCCACCGCGCCCGGGTCGATGCCGGAGCGCTCGACGAGGGCGCCGATCGCGTGCGCGGCGAGGTCGGCGCTGTGCACGCCAGCCAGCGGCCCGCCGCGCCGCGTCACCGGCGACCGCACGGCCTCCACCAGCATCGCCTCCGCCATTCGGCTCACCGCTCCCGGTCTGCCCGTCCGCCCGATCAGCGTCTACCAAGCGCTTGATTGGTAGGTTACGATACCGCTGCGTGCAGTTCCAGAGGCGCGGAGGCGCATGACTGACAAGCGGATGACCGAGCGGGACGTGGTCGGCCGGCTCCGGTCGGGCATGACCGTCGGCATCGGCGGCTGGGGATCGCGGCGCAAGCCGATGTCGCTGGTCCGCGCCATCCTGCGCTCTGACCTGACCGACCTGACGGTGGTCAGCTACGGGGGACCGGACGTCGGCTTGCTGTGCGCGGCGGGCAAGGTCAGGAAGCTGGTTTTCGGCTTCGTCTCGCTCGACAGCATCCCGCTCGACCCGCTGTTCCGCGCCGCCCGCCAGCAGGGCCGCATCGAGGTGGCCGAGTTCGACGAGGGCATGCTGCAGCTCGGCCTGTACGCGGCGGCGACCCGGCTGCCGTTCCTGCCGACCAGGGCCGGCCTCGGCTCCCTGGTCATGGACACCAACCCCGGGCTGCGCACCGTCGTCGACCCGTACCAGGGCGAGGAACTCGTCGCGATGCCGGCCCTGCGGCTCGACGCCGCCCTCGTGCACATGAACCGGGCCGACGAGCGGGGCAACGCCCAGTTCCTCGGGCCCGACCCGTACTTCGACGACCTCTTCTGCGCGGCCGCCGACCAGGCCTACGTGTCCTGCGAGCGGATCGTCGCCACCGGCGAGCTGACCAGGGCGGCGCACCCGGCCACCGTCCGGATCTCCCGCATGCTGGTGACCGGGGTCGTCGAGGCGCGCGGCGGCGCCCACTTCACCTCCTGCGTGCCCGACTACGAGCGGGACGAGGCGTTCCAGCGGGCCTACGCCGGCGCGGCGGGCGACCCGGACCGGTGGGCGGCGTTCAGCCAGCGGTTCCTGGCCGGCGGCGAAGCCGACTACCAGCGCGCGGTGGCCGGGCTCGCGGCCGGACGGGAGGCGTGATGCCCGCGGAGCAAGCGGAGAGCCGGGCCACCGCCGACCGGTCCGAGGTCTGCGTCATCGCCTGCGCCGAGGCGTTCCGCGGCGACGGGGAGATCCTCGCTTCCCCCATCGGCCTGATTCCGATGATCGCGGTGCGCCTGGCCCGGCACACGTTCGCGCCGGAGCTGCTGCTCACCGACGGCGAGGCTAACCTGGTGGCGGGCACCTGGGCGGTCGGCGCCCCGGCCCCCGGGCCGGTGGAGAGCTGGCTGCCCTACCGCGGCGTCTTCGACGTCATCGGGCGGGGCGGCCGGCACGTGATGATGACCCCCAGCCAGATCGACGCCTTCGGCAACGCCAACATCTCCGCGATCGGTAACCACGCGAAACCCAGGGCCCAGCTGCTGGGCGTCCGCGGCGCCCCCGGCAACTCGGTGTCCCATCCCACCAGCTACTGGGTGCCGAGGCACTCGCCCCGGGTCTTCACCGCCGCGGTCGACCTGGTGGCCGGCGTCGGCTGGGACAGCGCCGCCAAGGCCGGTCCGGCCGCCACCCGGTACATGCGGCTGCGCCGGGTGGTGTCCAACCTGGCCGCCTTCGACTGGGACCCGGGCTCCCGCCGGATGCGGCTGCTGTCGGTGCACCCGGGGGTGACCGTGGACGAGGTCGTCGCGGCGACCGGGTTCGAGCTCGTCATCGGCGGCGAGGTGCCGGCCACGAGGACGCCCGCCGCTGCCGAACTGCGCCTGATCCGGGAGGTCATCGACCCGGCGGGGCTGCGCTACCAGGAGGTGCCGCGATGACCGCCGTGACCGCGCATCCCGCGCTCAGCACCCGGGTCACCGAGCTGTTCGGCGTCCGCTACCCGGTCGTGCAGACCGGCATGGGGTACGTGTCCGACGCCCGGCTGACCGCCGCGACCTCGGCCGCGGGCGGCCTGGGCATCCTCGGCAGCGCCCTGATGACGTACGCCGAGCTGGCCGACGCGATCGGTGACGTCAAGCGGCTTACCAGCCTGCCGTTCGGCGTCAACCTGAGAGCGAGTCAGCCCGACGTCGAGCAGCGGATCGACCTGCTGGTCTCCACCGGGGTCAAGGTCGCCTCGTTCGCGCTGGCGCCGCGCCGTGAGCTCATCGCCCGGTGCAAGGAAGGCGGCCTGGTCGTGGTGCCGTCGGTCGGCGCCGTCCGGCACGCGCAGAAGGTCAGGGACTGGGGCGCGGACGCGGTCGTCGTCCAGGGCGCCGAAGGCGGCGGCCACACCGGCACGGTGCCCACCAGCCTGCTGCTGCCGCAGGTGGCCGGGGCGGTGGACCTGCCGGTGATCGGCGCGGGCGGCTTCTTCGACGGCCGCGGCCTGGTCGCCGCGCTCGCCTACGGCGCGGCTGGCATCGCCATGGGCACCCGCTTCCTGCTGACCAGGGAGTCGCCGGTCGCGGACGCGGTCAAGCGCCTCTACCTGACCAAGAAAGTGACCGACACCGTCGTCACCAGCGAGATCGACGGCGTGCCGCAGCGGCTGCTGGCCGGGGGCCGGCCGACCGGCTGCGGGCGACGTCGGCGCCCCGGCGGTTGGCCCGCGCGGTGCGCAGCGCCGTGCTCTTGCGCCGGCTGACCGGGACTTCCTGGCCGGACCTGATCCGCGAGGGCATCGACATGAAGCGCGACCACGGCCTGCGCTGGACCCAGGCGATCATGGCCGCGAACGCGCCCGTCCTGTACCGCGCGGTCCTGCTGGACGGACGGACCGACGTCGGCGTCAGCGCGTCCGGGCAGGTCGTCGGGCTCATCGACGACATCCCGAGCTGCGCCGAGCTGCTCGAGCGGATCGTCGCCGAGGCCAGCGACGTGCTCACCCGGCTGGCGGGCCGGCCGTGACCGCGAGTCCGCCCGGCCCGGGGCCCGGGCACCGGCTGCTGGCCGGCAAGACGGTGCTGGTGACCGCCGCCGCCGGAACCGGCATCGGCTACAGCACGGCGCTGCGCTGCGCGGCCGAAGGCGCGACGGTCGCCATCAGCGACCGGCACCAGCGGCGGCTCGGCGAGGCCGCCAAGAGCCTCGCCGAGCAGGCCGGCGGCGGGCCGCCGCTCGCCATCGCCTGCGACGGGACGGTCCAGGAGCAGGTCGACCGCCTCATCGACACGGTCGAAGCCGAGCTCGGCGGCATCGACGTGCTGATCAACAACGTCGGGCTCGGCGGCGAGGCGAGCATCCTCGACATGACCGACGAGCAGTGGCACACGGTGCTCGACGTCACGCTGACCGCCACCTTCCGGGCGACCAGGGCCGCCCTGCGGCACATGGTGCCGCGCCGCCGCGGCGTCATCGTCAACAACGCGTCGGTGCTCGGCTGGCGCGCCCAGGCGGGCCAGGCGCACTACGCCGCGGCCAAGGCCGGGGTCATGGCGCTGACCCGGTGCGCGGCGATGGACGTGGCCCCGTACGGCATCCGGGTCAACGCGGTCTCCCCGAGCATCGTCATGCACCCCTTCCTGGCCAAGGTCACCAGCGAGGAGAACCTGGCCCGGCTGGTCTCCCAGGAGGCCTTCGGCCGGGCCGCCGAGCCCTGGGAGGTCGCCAACGTCATGGTCTTCCTGGCCAGCGACTACTCCTCCTACCTGACCGGCGAGGTCGTGTCGGTGAGCAGCCAGCACCCGTGACCCGGCCCGGGAAGACCAAGGACACAGATCAAGAACATGCGATTCAGAACGGAAGGTGGTGCCCCGGTGAACTCCACCGAACCTGCCCACTGCGCGCGGACCGTGATCGCCGAGCCCGGCCTGGCCGAGATCGTCATGAGCAACCCGCCGGTCAACGCGCTGCCCGTGGCCGGCTGGTTCGAGGTCGCCCGGCTGGTGACCGAGGCCGGCCGTGACCCGGGCGTGCGCGCGGTCATCCTGCGCGCGGAGGGACGCGGCTTCAACGCGGGCATCGACATCAAGGAACTGCAAGCCGCCGCGGGCTTCACCGCACTGCTCGACGTCAACCGGGGCTGCTTCGAGGCGTTCAAGGCGGTCTACGAGTGCGCCGTGCCGGTGATCGCGGCCGTGCACGGGTTCTGCCTCGGCGGCGGGATCGGCCTGGCGGGCAACAGCGACGTGATCATCGCGGCCGACGACGCCACGTTCGGGCTGCCGGAAGTCGACCAGGGGGCCCTCGGCGCGGCCACCCACCTGTCCCGGCTCGTCCCCCAGCACAAGGCCCGGGCCATGGTCTACACCGCGGACCGGGCCACCGCGGCCGAGCTGCACGCCTACGGCTCGGTGTACTCGGTGGTCCCGGCGGGCGAGCTCCGCGCGGCCGCGCTCGCCTTGGCCCGGCGGATCGCCGGCAAGGATCCGCTCGTCATCCGCCGGGCCAAGGAGTCGCTGAACGGCATCGACCCCGGGGACGTCAACCGCAGTTACCGCTACGAGCAGGGCTTCACGTTCGAACTCAACCTGGCGGGCGCGGGCGACCGGGCCCGGGACGCGTTCGTCGCCCGGTCAGCGCAGGAGGCAGCGACATGACGACACCAGCGGCCGGCCCCGGCCTGCCACCGGCCAGCTCCGGCGGCGCCCCGGACGGCGAGAACCCGGTCGTGCTCTACCGCACCGACGGGCCGGTCGCGGTGATCACGCTGAACCGGCCGGAGTACCGCAACGCCCAGAACTCGGCGATGACCTACGCCCTCGACGCCGCCTTCTACCGGGCCGCCGACGATGACGAGGTCAAGGTCATCGTGCTGGCCGGCGCGGGCCGGCACTTCTCGGCCGGCCACGACATCGGCACCCCGGGCCGTGACATCGACCAGTCATTCGAACGCCGGGCCGGGCTGTGGTGGGACCACGTCGGCCAGCCGGGCGCGGAAAGCCGGTACGCGCGCGAGTCCGAGGTCTACCTCGGCATGTGCCGCCGCTGGCGCGAGCTGCCCAAGCCGACCGTCGCCATGGTGCAGGGCGCCTGCATCGCGGGCGGCTTGATGCTGGCCTGGTGCTGCGACCTGGTGGTGGCCGCCGACGACGCCTTCTTCGCCGACCCGGTGGTCAAGATGGGGATACCGGGCGTGGAGTACTTCGCTCACCCCTTCGTGATGGGACCCCGGTTCGCCAAGGAGTTCCTGTTCACCGCCGACCGGGTCGACGCCGAGCGGGCCCTGCGGCTCGGCATGGTCAACCGCGTGGTCCCGCGGGACCAGCTTGAGGCGGAGACGATGGCGCTCGCCGGGCGGATCGCCGCGATGCCGCGCCTCGGACTCGCGCTCGCCAAGAAGGCAGTCAACCAGGTCGAGGACATCATGGGGCTGCGCACGGGCATGGACTCGGTGTTCGGCCTGCACCACGTGGCGCACGCGCACAACGCCGAGACCGGCGGTGACTCGCTCGGCGGCCAGACGATCAAGTCGATGAAGTGACAGTGATGATGATGTGACAGGGGCGAGGCCGGCGCCGCCGCCTCCCAACCAAGCGCTTGGTAGGCTACCGGGATGACCGAGCCGCGCGACCGCCGCGAACTCATTGTCTCCACCGCGGCCGAGATGTTCGCCCGCAAGGGGATCAGGTCGACCACGGTCCGGGAGATAGCGGACGCGGTCGGGGTCCTGTCCGGCAGCCTGTACCACTACTTCGGCTCCAAGGACGAGATCGTCCGGGAGATCCTGATGAGCTTCCTCGACGCCATCCGGGCCAGCTACGCCGAGGTCCTGTCGCACGGCGGGGACGCCGCGCGGACCCTGCGCGAGGTCGTGCTGGTCTCGCTCCGGGTCGGCCGGGAGCAGCCCGACGCCACCGCGATCTACCAGAACGAGCTGCGCTACCTGCGTGAGTCGCCGCAGTTCAAGGAGGTGCTGGCGGCGGCGGCCGACGTGCAGCGGGTCTGGCTCGAGGTCATCGAGCGGGGCGTGACGGACGGCTCCTTCCGCGACGACATCGCGCCCCGGCTCTTCCACCGGATGATCAGGGACGCGGTCTGGCTGTCGGGGCGGGGCCATCCCGACGCCGGCTACTCCGCCGAGCAGCTGGCCGACGCCATCACCGCTGTCTTCCTCGACGGCTTCTCCGCCCGCCCCGCGGCCACCGCCCAAGCCTGACGCCCGGCCGCGGCGGCCCGCCGCGGCCGCCTGGCGTCAGCACAGGCCGGCCCGCTGCGCGGTCAGCCGCCGGAGCTGCCCGGGCGTGCCCAGCAGGAGCTGGGTGGTCTTGGCCCGCTTGAGATAGCGGTGCGCCTCGTGTTCCCAGGTGAAGCCGATGCCGCCGTGGAGCTGGATCATCTCGCCCGCGACGTGCGCGAACACGTCCACGCAGTAACGCTTGGCCAGCGGCGCGAGGACCGGCAGGCGCTCCGGCGCGGACACCGCGGCGGCCACCGCGGCCTGCGCGGTGGCCCGCGCGGCCGCTACCTCGGCCGCCAGGTCGGCGCAGCGGTGCCGCAGCGCCTGGAACGACCCCAGCGGCCGGCCGAACTGCGCGCGCTGGTTGAGGTAGGCGACGGTGACGTCAAGGCAGTGCTCGGCCGCGGCCACCGACTCGGCCGCCAGCAGGACCCGCATCAGCTCCTCGGCCCGGTCCGGGCTCGCGCCCGTCACCAGGGCGGGGGAGCGGTCGAAGACCACCCGCGCCTGCGACCGGGTCTCGTCGAGCGTGCCCGCCGCCGTGACGGCGGTGTCGGCGGCGGACACGGCCAGCAGTTCGCCGCCCGCCGGGACCAGGAACAGGCCCGCCTCGGCACCGTCGAGGACGTGCCCGGCGGCACCGGACAGGCGGCCGCCGGCCAGCGTCACCTCCGCGCCGAACGCGAACGCGGCCGGGCGCGCCCCGCTCGCGATCCCGGGCAGGAACAGCTCGGCCACCGCCGGGACGCCGTCGGTGAGCACCGCGCCGGCCAGCGCGGTGGACAGGTACGGCGCCGGCAGCAGGACCCGGGCGAGTTCCTCGGCCGCGACCGCCACCTCGGCCACGGTCGCGCCCGCGCCGCCGTAGCGCTCGCCGACCGCGAGGGCGGTCAGCCCGAGGTCGCCGGCCAGCCGCGGCCACACCGTCGCCGGCTGGTCCGCGTGCTTGCGGCAGAAGTCCCGCACCGTTTCCCGCAGTGCCGCCTGGTCGGCGGTGTCCGTCTCGTCCATGGCCGCCTATCCCCGGGGCAGGCCGAGCCGCCGCTCGGCGATGATGTTGCGCTGGATCTCGCTGGAGCCGCCGTAGATCGTGTCGGCCCGGCTGAACAGGTAGAGCCGCTGCGCGGGGGTCAGCTGGTAGCCGGGACCGGTGACGGTGGAACTAGCCCCGGCCACGTCCACCGCCAGTTCCCCGAGCCGCTGGTGCCAGGGGGCCCACAGCAGCTTGGCGATGCTGGCCTCGGTGCCCGGCGCCGCGCCTGCCCCGGTCACCCGCAGGCCCGGTCCCCGCAGGCCCGGTACCGGGAAGCACGGCGCCCAGGGTGGCCTGCGCGGTGAAGTGCAGCACCTGGAGGCCGATCCACGCGTCGGCGATCCGGGCCGCGATCTCGGGGTCGTCGACCGACCCGTTCGCCCGCGCCGTCGCCAGGACGGCCTCGAACTCGCGCTGGAACCCGATCTGCTGGCCGATCGTGGAGACGCCGCGCTCGACGCCGAGGGTGCCCATGGCGACGCGCCACCCGTCGCCCGGCGCGCCGACGACGGCGTCGGCGTCCGCGCGGGCGTCGTCGAAGAACACCTCGTTGAACTCCGCCGTCCCGGTGAGCTGCCTGATCGGCCGGACCTCCACCCCCGGCTGGCGCATCGGCACCAGCAGGTAGGACAGGCCCCGGTGACGTTCCGCCCGCGGGTCGGTGCGGGCCAGCACGAAGCACCAGTCGGCCACGTGGGCGAGCGACGTCCAGATCTTCTGCCCGTCCAGGTGCCATTCCCCGTCTTGCAGCCGCGCCCGGGTGCTGACGGCGGCGAGGTCGGAGCCCGCTCCCGGCTCGGAGTACCCCTGGCACCACAGCTGCGTGCCCGTCAGGATCCCGGGCAGGAACCGCGCCTTCTGCGCCGCCGTGCCGAACATCAGCAGCGTCGGGCCGAGCAGCTGCTCGCCGATGTGACCGACCCGCCCGGGGGCGCTGGCCCGCGCGTACTCCTGGTGGAAGATGACCTGCCGGTTCCACGGCAGGGCGCGCCCGCCGTCCGCGGCCGGCCAGCCGAGGCCGATCCAGCCGTCCCGCCCCAGGCGCCGCTCCCAGGCGGCCCGCTCGGTGATGAGCTCGTGCGCCCGCCCGGTTCCGCCGGTGCCCGCCAGCGCGGCGAACTCGCCGGCCAGGTTGGCGGCCAGCCAGTCCCGGACCGTCTGCCGGAATTCCTCGTCGGTCATGATGACACTCCAAGCTCGTGCGCCAGCCGGTCCCGGTGCCAGTCGGGGCCGCCCCAGCTCTCGCTGAGCGCCCACGCCCGCTTGGCGAACAGGTGCAGCTCGTATTCGGTGGTGTAGCCGATCGCGCCGTGGCACTGGACCGCCGTCCGGGCGACCAGCCGGGCGGCGTCGGACGCGGCCACCTTGGCCGCGCTGACCCGCGCGGCGGCCTCGGGCGTGCCCGCCGCCTGGTACCAGGCCGCGGCGAGCACCAGGGGCCGGGCGAATTCGACCGCGACCAGCGCGTCGGCGAGCGCGTGCTTCACCGCCTGGAAGCTGCCGACGGGCGCGCCGAACTGCTCGCGCCGCCGCACGTAGCCGACGGTGAGCTCGAGCATCCGCCGCGACAGCCCGGTCAGCAGCGCGGACGTGGCCAGCACCCCGCGCCGCCAGGCCGTCGCGATGACGTCCGGGTCCCCGGTGAGCAGCGTCCCGCCGCCGTCGGGCCGGGACGCCAGCCGCGCGGTGCGGCGGGAGCCGTCGATAGCCGTGCAGGGCGCGAACGCCAGGCTCGCCCGCGGGTACAGCCGCAGCCCGTCGCCGGCCCGCAGCACGGTCAGCGGCGCCTGGCCGCCGTGCGGCACCAGGTCACCGTCGCCGAGCTGCGCGGCCACGGTGATCTCGCCTGCCAGCACGCCGTCCAGGTCGGGCCCGTCCAGCAGCGGGGCCGCGACCGCGACGGTCTCGGCCGCCGGACCAGGCAGCCCGCTGTGGCCGATCTCCTCCAGCAGCGGCACCAGGGCGTTCTCGTCCAGGCCGAGGCCGCCGCGCGACCGCGGGACGAGGACGCCGAGCACGTCCGTTCCGGCCAGCTTGCGCCAGGCGGCGCCGACCAGGCCGGCCTGCCCGCCGGGCCAGCCCGCCCGGATGACGTCCGCCGATACCTCGGCCGCGAGCACCCCGGCGGCGGCGTCGCGCACCGCGAGCGTGGCTTCGTCGGGCCCGAAGCGCATGCCGTCCCTACTTCCTCGGCAGGCCGAGGACCCGCTCGGCCAGCACGTTCCGCTGCACCTCGTTGGTCCCCGCGTAGATCGGCCCGGCCAGCGAGAACAGGAATCCGCGGGTCCACGGGCCGTCCAGCTCGCTGTCGGGGCCGAGGAGGGCGAGGGCGGTCTCGTGCAGCCGCACGTCGAGCTCGGACCAGAACAGCTTGTTCATGCTCGACTCGGCCCCCGCCCGCCGCCCCTCGGTGATGCCGGTGACCTGCGCCAGCGTGTACATCTGGTAGGCCTGAGCGTCGATCCAGGCCTGCACCACCCGGTCCCGCCGGGCCGGGCAAGGCCGCTCACGGTACAGCTCGATCAGCCGGTCCGCGCCGCGCAGGAACCGCCCGGGCGAGCGCAGCGTCAGCCCCCGCTCCGACCCGGTCGTAGACATGGCCACCCGCCAGCCCTGGTTTACCTCCCCCAAAACATCAGCATCAGGAACGAACGCGTGTTCCAGCCAGACCTCCGCGAATTCCGGTTCGCCGTCGAGCCGCGCGAACCCGCGGACGGTCACGCCGGGCGCGTCGAGCGGTACCAGGAAGTAGGTCAGGCCGCGGTGCCGCTCGGCCGCCTGATCGGTGCGGAACAGGCCGAACAGGTGGGTGCAGTCCGCGCCGCGGGTGGTCCAGGTCTTGTGCCCCGACAGCAGCCAGCCGCCGCGGCCGCGGTCGCGGACGGCGCTGCTCCGCACCGCCGCCAGGTCGCTGCCCGCGCCGGGCTCCGACCAGCCCTGGCACCAGAGCTCCCGGGCCGCCGCCATCCGGGGCAGGTAGCGGTCCCGCTGCTCTTGGGTGCCGAACTCGAACAGGGTCGGCGCGAGCAGGAAGATGCCGTTCTGGGTGACCCGCGGCGGCCCGCCCGCCCGGTAGTACTCCTCCTCGAAGAGCAGCCACTCCCACAGCGTGGCGTCCCGTCCCCCGTACCGTTCGGGCCAGGACACCACGGCCCAGCGGGCGTCGTAGAGCCTGCGCTCCCAGTCCAGCCGGGCCCGGGTATCGCCCGCCGCCAGGTCGCGGGGCACGTTGGCCTCGAGCCAGCCCCGGGCCTCGGCCCGGAACGCCTCCTCCCGCTCCGTCCAGGTCAGGTCCATGCCACGGTCGCTTCCGGCTCCTGGGCGAACGCCGCCCAGGCCCGCACGGCGGCCTCGCCGGTCATCCCCAGCGCCGCGAAGTTGGCCATCCGGGCTCCTCCTCGCCAACCTCGGACCTGCCGCGTCAGGCGGCTCAGGTGTAGGCTCCAAGAAATAGAACTCGTTCTACTTTGAGAGGCTACCATGGTCGCTTCCATCAAGCCCTACGCCGACGAGCTGGCGCTCGGCGACGGGCGCATGCTGATCGGCGGGGAGTGGGTCACGGCCGCCGCGGGCGAGACCTGGAGTCACACTCATCCCGCGACGGGCGAGCGGGTCGCCGCGTTTCCGGTCGCCGCCGCGGGCGACGTGGACCAGGCGGTGCGGGCCGCCCGGCGGGCGTTCGACGAGGGCCCGTGGCCCCGCGTCCGGGCGGGTGAGCGGGGCCGGGTGCTGCACGCGATCGCGGACTCGATCCGGGAGCACGGCGACGAGCTGCTGCGGCTGCAGGCCCTCGACAACAGCGTTCCGCTGAGCTTCGGCGAGATCTACGTGACGTCGGCCGCGTTCGTGGCCGACGTGTTCGACCACCACGCCGGCTGGGCCGACAAGCTGGCCGGGGAGACGCTGCCGCCCTACCAGGGCGGCGACCACATGGTCTTCACCCTGCGCGAGCCGGTCGGCGTGGTCGGCGCGGTGATCCCGTGGAACGCCCCGCTGCCGCTGCTCGCCCAGAAGGTGGCGCCCGCCCTCGCCGCGGGCTGCACGATCGTGCTCAAGCCGTCGGAGTACGCCACCTTCGCGGTGCTGCGGCTGGCCCGGCTGATCGAGGAGGCGGGGCTGCCGCCCGGCGTGCTCAACGTGGTCACCGGCCCGGGCGAGCCGGCCGGCGACGCCCTGATCAGCCACCCGATGGTGGACAAGCTGTCGTTCACCGGCAGCCGCGCGGTCGGGGAAAAGGTCATGACCGCCGCCGCCCGCGGCTGCAAGCGGGTCAGCCTCGAACTCGGCGGCAAGAGCCCGGCCGTCGTATTCGCCGACGCCGACGTCGGCACCGCCGCCGCGACCACCATGGGCACGGTCACCCTCGGCCTGTCCGGCCAGGTCTGCGCGGCCCAGACCCGGGCCCTGGTGCACCGGGACGTGCTCGAGGAGTTTCTCGAGACCGCCCAGATGATCGCCGCCATGGTCAGCTACGGCAACCCCTTCGACCCCGAGGTCACCTCGGCCCCGCTGATCAACCCGAGGCAGCTCGACCGGGTCCTCGGGCTGATCGCCCGGGGCCAGGAAGAGGGGGCCAGGCTGGTCTTCGGCGGCACCAGGGAAGCGGGCGACCTCGCCGCGGGCAACTTCGTCACCCCGACGCTGTTCGCCGACGTGTCCAACGACATGAGCATCGCCCGGGAGGAGATCTTCGGGCCGGTCCTGTCGGTGATCCCGTTCGGCGACGAAGACGAGGCCATCCGGCTGGCCAACGACACCGACTACGGGCTCGCCGCCACCGTATGGACCTCGGACGTGCGCCGGGCGATGCGGATGACCCGGGCGATCCGGGCCGGCACGGTCGGCATCAACGGCTACCAGCTCGAGCCGAACTCCCCGTTCGGCGGCTTCGGCCGCTCCGGCCTCGGCCGCGAAGGCGGCCGGGCCGCGGTCGAGTCCTACACCGAGCTGAAGACCGTCCTGCTCCCGACGACCGACGAGATGATGTAACCCCGGCCCTGGCGGAAATCCCGTGACGGCGCGCCTGGCCCCACCCGGCCGCATGGTTGTGGCAACCAGCGGCCTATTACCGCCTGGCTGCCACAACCACGCGGTGCTGGCCGCGCCTCGCGGGCTTTTTGCGCGGCTTAGCTGAAGCCGATCGTCTCGCTGGCCAGGGCCATCGTCTCCAGGCAGGCGAAGCCGGGGGAGTCGGGGGCGCTGACGGCGAACTCGGGGTCGAGGGCGTCGTGTACCGCCTGCAGGGTCCACATGCCGTCGAGGGTGTCAGCCTGGAAGACCGTGCGGATGCTGGGCGGGTTCAGCACCGCGGCGACGCCGCCGTGGACGACGAACACCTCGCCGTTGATGCGCTCGGCGGCCGGGCCCGCCAGGTAGGTCACCAGCGGCGTGACGTGCTCGGGGTCCAGCGGGTCGGGGCGGCCGGCCGGCGGCGGGCTGGCGAGGCCGGCCAGCATGGCGGTGCGGGCGCGCGGGCAGATGGCGTTGGCCCGGACGCCGTACTTGGCGCAGCCGCGGGCGGTCGAGACCGTGAGGGCGGCGATGCCGGCCTTGGCCGCGGCGTAGTTGGGCTGGCCGGGCGAGCCGAGCAGGAACGCCTCCGACGCGGTGTTCACGATCCGGGCGTAGACCGGTCCGCCCGCCCGCTTGCTGGCCTCCCGCCAGTGCGCGGTGGCGAAGCGGGTGGTCACGAAGTGGCCGCGCAGGTGCACCCGCATGACCAGGTCCCACTCGTCGGCCGACATGGTGAAGATCATCCGGTCGCGGAGCACGCCGGCGTTGTTGACCAGGATGTCCAGCCGGCCGTAGTCGCGCAGCGCGGCCTGGACGAGGCGCTCGCCGGTCTCCCACTCCCCGATGTCGCCGTCGCGGACCAGGGCCTGGCCGCCGGCCGCGCGTGATCGCGGCGGCCGTCTCGCGGACCGGATCACCGGCCAGGTCGTTGAGCACCACGGTGGCGCCGGCCCGGGCCAGGGCGATCGACTCGGCGCGTCCGAGTCCGTTGCCCGCGCCGGTCACGATGGCGACCCGGCCGGCCAGCGGGCCCCTCGCGTCGGTACCGCCAGGCAGGTCGGTACCGCCGGGCGCGTTCGGGCCCCCGGCCATCTCAGTACCCCGGTCCGGCCAGCAGGCCGCCGTCGGCGACGAACTCGCTGCCGGTCGAGTAGGACGACTCGTCCGAGGCCAGGTAGGCCACCAGGCGGGAGATCTCGGCGGGCTCGGCGAACCGGGCGAGCGGCAGGCTCCGCAGGTAGTGCTCGCCGTCGCGGCCGCTGTCGGCCTGGTCGAGCACCATCTGGGTGAGCACGCCGCCGGGGTGCACCGAGTTGACCCGGATGCCGAACTGGCCCAGCTCCTGGGCGGCGGCCTTGGTCATGCCGCGGACCGCGAACTTGCTCGCGCTGTAGGCGGACAGGCCGGCCGCGCCGGTGAACCCCTCGATCGAGGAGATGTTGACGATGGAGCCGCCGCCGGCCTTGGTCATCGGGTCGATCACCGCCTTCATCCCCAGCCAGCAGCCGACCGCGTTCACCTCGAGGACCCGCCGGAAGTCGGCGGGCGTCATCTCGGCGATCGGCGCGAACGCGAGCACGCCGGCGTTGTTCACCAGCACGTCGAGCGAGCCGAAGGCGTCCTGCGCCAGCGCCGTGGCCGTGGCCCAGTCCGCCTCGCTGGTCACGTCGTGGTGCAGGTACCGGCAGGACCGCTCGCCGAGCCTGGCGGCCACGTACGCGCCGCGGTCGTCGAGTACGTCGCCGAAGACCACGCGCGCTCCCTCGGCGACGAAGTGCCGCACGTGGGACTTGCCCATGCCGCGCGCGCCCCCGGTGATCAGCGCGACCTTGCCGTCGAGTCGGCCCATGGTGCCTCCGGAGCAGTTGGCGGCCGGTGACAGTAGCCACCGCCCGTTCGGAAACCCTGATTAGGGTAGCACAAAAGTAGAACGTGTTCTTGTTTTGTGCCTGATCCCGACGTAGAGTCCCGAGCACCGGCGGTTATGCCGCGCCGTGATCGCCGACCGTGCCCTTCGCGCTGGCCGGCCAGGCTTACTGCGAGGACCGGATGGAACAGAGCGCTGATTACGTGGTGGCGGGAGCGGGCAGCGCCGGGTGCGTGCTCGCGCGGCGGCTGGCCGAGTCCGGTGCCAGCGTCATCCTGCTCGAGGCGGGCGGCCCCGACCGGACCCGGCTGGTGCGCAAGCCGGGGATGATCGCCATCTTCCATAACGTGCCGGCCCTGAAGAAGCGCCTGGACTGGGGCTTCTACACCACGCCGCAGGCGGCCGCGCTCGGCCGGCGGATCCCGCAGCCGCGGGGCCGGGTACTCGGCGGATCCGGCTCGATCAACGGGATGGTGTTCGTCCGGGGCAATCAGCGGAACTTCGACGACTGGGCCGCGGCCGGCTGCCAGGGCTGGTCGTTCCGCGACGTGCTGCCCAGCTTCAAGCGGCTGGAGGACTGGGAGGGCGGCCCGAGCGCGCTGCGGGGCGGGGAGGGGCCGGTCCGGGTGACCAGGCAGCGGGACCTGACCGTGGCGTCGCAGCTGTTCATCGAGGCGCTGGCGGGCACCGCGGCGGTGAGCAAGAACGACGACTACAACGGCGAGACCCAGGACGGCGTCTCGGTCATGCAGCAGAACGCCGGCGGCGGGCTGCGCTACAGCTCCTCGGTCGGCTACCTGGACCGGCACGGCCAGTCCGGCCTGACCGTCCGCACCCGGGTCACCGTGGCCCGGGTCCTCATCGAGGGCAGCCGCGCGGTCGGCGTCGAGGTCACCACCCCCGCCGGACGGGAAACGATCAGGGCGGCCCGGGAGGTGATCCTGTGCGCGGGCGTCTTCGGCTCACCGCAGTTGCTGATGCTGTCCGGCGTCGGCCCGGCGGCGCACCTGCGCGAGCACGGCATCGACGTTGTCGCCGACCTGCCGGTCGGCGACAACCTGCACGACCACCTGCTCATCCCGCTGACCTACGTCATGAAGACGGCCCGCAACCGCGGTACCACCCCGTACTTCGCCGGCGGCATGCTGCGCGAGCAGCTCCGCGGTGACACCTGGATGGGCCGCAGCGTCTTCGAGGTGGTCGGCTTCGTGCGCAGCTCCCAGGCGGGCCCGCTGCCCGACCTCCAGATCCACGCCCTGCCCTGGTCCTATCCGTTCCCCAACCAGGACTCGCCCGCCCGGCACAAGGTCGACAAGCGTCCCGCGCTGACCATCTTCTCGACCCTGATCTACCCGAAGAGCCGCGGGACCCTCCGCCTGGCGTCGGCTGACCCGGCCGCCGCCCCGCTCATCGACCCCGGCTACCTGACCGAGCCGGACGACGCCAGGGTGCTGCTCGACGGCATCGAGCTCATCCGCGAGACCATGGACAGCAAGCTCATCGCGGGTGAGGTGGCGCTCGAGCTGTCCCCCGGGCGGCGGTACGCGGACCGCGCCGCGCTGGCGCGCGAGGTGCCGAACCGGGCGACCTCGGTTTACCACGCGGTCGGCACCTGCCGGATGGGCGCCGACGACCGGGCGGTGGTCGACCCGGCCCTGCGGGTGCTCGGAGTGGACGGCCTCCGCGTCGCCGACGCCTCCGTCATGCCCGCCATCACCGGCGGGAACACCAACGCCCCGGCCATGATGATCGGCGAGCACGCCGCCCGCCTCATCCTCGGCCGCTGATAAGAGCGGCGAAGCGCTCGTCGACCTCTTCGCCGGTCAGGCCGAACTCGTCGAGCGCGTAGCGGTGGGCGGTTCCCCCGCCCGCCTTCGCGGCGCTGGCCAGGGCCGCGACAGCGTCAGCGGCGGCGGCGGTCAGCGGCAGCCCGAAGTGCCGGTAGATGCCCGTGACGGTGCCCATGGGGTCGGCCACCAGGTCGTCGTAGTGCACGTCGTAGAACCGGGCCGGGTCGTGCCTGGCCCGCTCGGCGGTGAACCGGGCCAGGCCGCGGGCCCACAGGTCGAGCTGCGAGCGCCCGATCACCGGCCCGGCGAAGACCGGCGACCAGCCGGCCGAGGCGTGCGCGGCCAGGCTGCAGGCCGACCCGATCGCCGTCCGGGGCGAGCGGTGCGTCTGGATCACCAGCGCGTCCGGGTAGACCGCGAGCAGCGCGTCCAGCGCGAACAGGTGGCTCGGGTTCTTGAGCACCCAGCGTCGTCCGCCGTCGTGCAGGCCGATCAGCTGCAGGTTGCGCCGGTGCCGCCGGTACGCGCCGGTCCAGTCCTGGCCGCGGAGCCAGGCCGAGTAGCCGGGCACGTACGCGAGGGTCTCGAACGACACCGAGCGCATGGACTGCTGCAGCAGCTGCCAGCACTCCTCGACCTGGTCGGCCGCCATGTAGTGCACGCCCATGAACTCGGGGTGCTCGTCATGGTGCCGGGAGAAGCCCGCCTGGACGGCCTGGAAGACCGGGTTAGCCGCCCAGGTATCCCGCGGCGGCCGCGGCTGCGGCAGCTGGGCGAGCCACACCTCCAGGCCCTGGCTGGCCGGGTCCGCGGTGAGCAGCCGGTGCAGGGCGGTGGTGCCGGTCCTGGGCAGTCCGGTGATGAACACCGGCCGGTCGATCGCGACCTGGGCGTACTCCGGGTACGCGGCCCACGCCGCCTGGCTGAACAGCCGGGCGCTCAGCACCCCGCGCAGCAGCGCCCGCTGCGTCTTCGCGCCCAGCGGGGTGAAGCCCGGCCTCGGCCGCGCAGGAGTCGAGCAGCACCGCGAGCCCGTCGGTGTAGTCGTCCGGGCCGAAGTCGGTCAGGCCGGTCCGCCGGGACGCGGACGCGTGCAGGTCCTCGGCGGTACCGACCGGGTTCGGCGGGCCGGCCGGGTTCAATGGTGGTACTCGCCGCAGTTGACGTCCACGCACTGCCCGGTGACCGCCCGGGCCAGGCCGGAGGCCAGGAAGACGGCGACGTCGGCGATTTCGTCGGGTTCCGGCAGCCGGCCCAGGTCGATGGGGGCCGCGGTCTCGGCGTACACCTGCTCGGTGCTGACGCCGCGCTTCTTCGCCAGGTAGCCGAAGTACCACTTCAGCGAGTCGCCCCAGATGTGCCCGGGCGCCACCGAGTTAACCCGGATGCCCTGCGGGCCGAGCTCGGTGGCCAGGCTCTGCGCCATCGCCAGCAGCGCCGCCTTGGCTAGCTTGTACGGTCCCATCGTCCGCTGCGAGAACCGCACCACCATCGAGTTGATCATGACAACGGAGCCCTTGCTCTGCGCCAGGGCGGGGACGAACAGCCGGGTCAGCCGGAGCGCGGCCAGCACGTTGGCGTCGAAGCTGGTGGTCAGCGCGTCCAGGTCGACCACGCCGAGTTCCTTGATCGGCGGCATCGCGAGCGCGTTGTACACCACCGCGTCCACCCGCCCGAACGCGTCGAGGGCGCCGTCCGCCAGCCGCTGCGCCGCCGCGGCGTCGGTCAGGTCGGTCGGCACGGCGTGCGCGCGCCGCCCGAGCGCGGTCACCTCCTTGGCCACGTCGTCAAGCCGGGACGACGTGCGCGCGGCGAGCACCACGTCGGCCCCTTCCCGCGCGCTGGCCAGCGCGATGGACCGGCCGAGGCCGGGACCGATCCCGGCGACCACCACTACCTTGTCCCGCAGCATCATCAGCCGAGCATCCTTTCCTGGATCGCGGTCTGGCGCGCGGCGATGCGCGCCCGCCACTCGGGTGCCGCCACCCGGGCGCTGTCGTAGCAGGCCAGCCGCCGCGGGAGTGCGCCGAACGGCACGACCTCGACCCGCGGGCCGTCGGCCGGCCCCAGGTCCCGGGTCAGCCGCTGCCAGCGCAGCTGCAGGTAGCCGCGGCTGTGGCCGGTCAGCTCGAGCCAGTTCGCGACCCCGGGGTCCCGCTCGCTGACGACGAAGCGCAGCAGCCCGTCGCCGTCGGTCCGCGCCTGGTCGGCGGTCAGGCTGGTCTGGTGGTTGCGGTAGTCGAGCGACACGTACCACATGCTGCCGAGCTGGATCCCCTGGTACGGGGCGGTCGGACGGCCCGCCGCGGGCACGGTCACGATCATCGCCTCGTCGTCCGCGAGCTCGAAGTGGCCCGCCGACGAGAACTGGGTGGCAAGGCCGCCGGGCGTCCGGCGCGGCGGGGTCAGCGTGTTGACCGGCTCGTTCAGGTAGAACCACTCGGGGAAGGCGAGGAACGTCCTGATCCGGGACAGCAGCAGCTTGCCCGCCACCGCGTAGCGCCTGGCCGCGGTCGCGGTGCCGGCCGCCGCCGGCGGCGCACAGCCTTCCTGGCCGGCCCGGTGGATGCGGACGGTGCCGTGGCGTTCGGTGGCCCAGTCGCTGTAGCACTCGCGCACGATGAGCATCGCCGATCCCGGGCCCAGGGTGAAGTAGCCGGGCCGGGCCGGGCCCGGGCCGAGCCGGAACTCGAACGAGCCGTCGGCGGCGATCTCGATCGCCCGGTCGTCGAACGCGGTCAGGCTGTCGGGCACCTCGGCCGGGGTGTAGTCGCCCTTGAGCACCTGGAAGTTGAGGTCGGCGGTGGTGCCGCGGGTGCCGGTCACCACGTACTCGGCGTCATCGCGCAGGTACGCGTGCAGGTACAGGGTGTCCGGGTTGTCCAGGCCCATCTTGGTGTACGGGCCGGTGGACTGGACGAAGCTGGGAAAGTCGCGCTCGTAGGCCCAGGCCAGGCGCAGCGACGCCTGGACGCCGCCTGCCAGGTAGTCGTACCCCTCGGCCAGGTCGCGCTCCGACCGGACGTGCGGGGCGGCCGCGATGATCTGCTCGGCCTCGGCCAGCGCCTCAGCGAACGGGTGCGTCAGCAACGTTCGTCCCGCCCCCGCCGCTGCTCGTCCCGGTGGGTCCGGCCAGGAAGCGGAAGCTGGGCAGGTCATCGAGCGACAGCATCGCCTCGTAGAGACGCGCGTACCCGGTGTGGGCGATCCGCCAGGCCCCGTCCGGGCCGCGTTCGTAGCGGTCCTCGTAGAAGGCCGCCCCGACGACCACGGTGCGGTACTCGGCCGCGATCACGGTGTCCTCGAACCGCCAGCGGCCGGCCGCGGTGTCCCCGTCGACGGTGATCTCCGGCTGCCCGGCGGCGTGCACGGTGACGATGTCCGGACCCAGGTTCTTCCGGAAGAACGCGATGATCTCGTCCCGGCCCGCCAGCTTCAGCGGCTTCTCGTAGACGTGGGTGCCGTAGTCGACGGTGGCGTCCGCGGTGAACACGTCCGCGAGTTCGTCCCACCGCTTCTGGTCGACGCAGCGCAGGTAGCGGTACTTCACCTGGCGGATCTCTTCGATCGGGGCAAGGTCCATGCCCACCAGCTTCGCGCGCCAGCTTGAATGAAACAAGAACCTGTTCTATTTTTAACCATGAGTCCGGGCCCGGTGGGTACTGCCCGGCGGGTACTGCCCGGCCCGGCGAGGCGGGAGGCGCGATGCGGTTCAGCTACGCGGAGTCGATGACCGACCCCACGTTCTACGCGCCGCTGGCGCGCGCGGCCGAGGAGGCCGGCTACCACTCGATGGTGATACCGGACAGCATCTGCTATCCGCGCGACGCCGTCAGCGAGTACCCGTACAACCCGGACGGCACCCGCGAGTTCCTCGAGGACAAGCCCTTCCTCGAGCCGTTCTCGCTGATCCCGGCGCTCGGCGCGGTGACCAGCCGGATCCGGTTCGTCACGTTCGTGGTGAAGATGCCGGTCCGCAACCCGCTGCTGCTGGCCAAGCAGGCGACCTCGACCGCCGTGCTCACCGGCGGCCGGCTGGACCTCGGCGTCGGAACCAGCCCGTGGCGGGAAGACTACGACATCCTCGGCGTCGACTGGGCCCGCCGCGGGCGGCGGATGGACGAGTCCATCGCCATCTTGCGCGGGCTCGCCGCGGGCGGGTACTTCGAGCACCACGGCGAGACCTGCGACCTGCCGCCGGTCAAGATCGCGCCGGTGCCGGCCGAGCCGATCCCGGTGCTTATCGGCGGTCACTCGGACGCCGCGCTGCGCCGGGCGGCCCGGCTGGGAGACGGCTGGCTGCACGGCGGGGGAGACCCGGCCGACCTGCCCCGCCTGCTTGCCCGGCTGGGTGAGTGGCGCCAGCGGGAGGCTCCGGTGGCAGTCAGTCCGGCCGGCCAATTCACGGTCCACGTGATCTCGCTCGACGGCTACTCGGCGGACGGCGTGCGACGGCTGGAGGAACTGGGGGTGACCGACGTGATCGTCGGTTTCCGCTGGCCCTACGCGGTCGGCCCGGACACCGAGCCGCTCGGCCGGAAGCTCGATCAGCTCCGCCGGTTCGCCGACGACGTGATCGCCAAGGTGCAGGGACCTAGTAACGATGACTAGAACTTGTTACAGTTTCAGCCACGGTCGCGGCTAGCCGGCCGCGGCCTGGTAGTACTCCAGCGACCCGGAGGTGGAGTCCCGTGATGCGGCTGATTATCGCAGTCGTGGCCGGCCTCGTGATTGCCGTCGCGGCGGTCGTGCTCACGACGAGCCTGCTGGCCAACGCGGCCAACGGCACCCCGAGCAACGGCTCGCTCTACGTGTACGGCCCGCGTTGAGCGCACGGCTGGTCTTCCGGATTCAGGCTGGCAAATGGGAGGGACGATGCGCGGCGCTATCGGAGTCGTACTGGCAGGACTGGGCGCGTTCCTCATCCTGGTCGCGATCCTCCTGCCCACCTGGGTCAGCGGCCGGGTGCTCAAGTTTCCGCTGAACGAGTACGAGACCGCCACGCTGGCGGCCAGCAACGCGTCCTACTTCAGCGCCTCCGCGCTGGCCGAGAAGACCGGCGTCAGCATGGAGGCCACGTACACGATCAAGGGCGACGCCAGCAAGGGCAACTCGTCCACGGCCGTGTGGAACGAGTTCAGCTACGTCTACGACCGCACCAACCACCAGCCGGTCCAGCAGATGACGCGCACGTTCGCGTTCGACCGGCACACCGGCCAGCTAGTCAACTGCTGCGGCGCCAGCCTCAACGGCGACAAGTCGGTCCGGCAGACCGGGCTGGTCGGGTACGTGTTCCCGATCGGCACGCAGAAGCAGACCTACCAGGTCTTCGACACCACCCTGCGGCGGCCGGTGCCGTTCGTCTACTCGGGAACGACCACGGTGGACGGGATCTCGGCCTACGAGTTCAAGGAGAACGTGGCGCCGGTGCAGGCCGCCACCATCACCGTGCCCGGTTCCTTCGTCGGCCTGAGCGCCGCGACGGTCCAGGCCCCCGAGTTCGACGAGCTGCACCTGACCTACTACGTCGACCCCCAGACGGGGGCGCTGATCGACGTGACCGAGCACCAGACGGTCACCTTGCGCAGTCCCGCCACCGGCGCGCAGGTCCTGGTGCTGTTCGACGCCGACCTGATCGCGACGCCGGCCAGCGTCAGGCAGATCGTCGGGCTCGACAGCAGCGGGCGGAGCGAGCTCAGCCTGCTCGACACCACCCTGCCGCTGGTCTTCGGGATCGTCGGCGGCGTCGCGCTGATCGCCGGGATCTTCCTCGGCCGCAAGCCGCGCGGCGACGTGGACCGGCCGGCCGACGCGGCCAGCGACCCGGCCGTGCCCGCCACCGCCGAGCCGGCGCACCCGAGCGGGTTCGCCGGCATCGCGCCCGGCCTGGGCGAGGACGGGCCGGAGCGAGCCGCGGAGCCGCCGCCGGGCGACGGCCCGGAAACCAAGAACAAGCGATAGCCGGAGGAACGGTGGCGTGTTCCACCTCAACCCGAACGTGACCGGGATGCGGTCAGCCGAGCAGCAGGCGGGCGGCGAGCTCCAGGCGGCTGCTCACGTCGTCGGCCGAGGCTCGCCTGGTCACCCACGCGACCAGGTTCGACAGCCACACGTCACCGATCACGCGGGCGATCGCGATGTCGTCGGCGGACGGCTCCCCGTCGTGCATGGCCCGGGTGAACATCCGCACCATCTGCCCGGCGACCGTGTTCACCTCGACCGCCGCGCTCGGGTCGGCGAACATGAACGCCCGCGTCATCGCCTCGGTCAGCATCGGGTCGCGCTGCATGTTCCTGGTGACCCGGGACAGCACGTAGAGCATCCGCTCGGCGGGCGTGTCGCCCGGGATCGGCCTCCGGTCGAGCTTGTCCTGGATCTGCTCCATCTCCATGGTCAGCGCGCCGACGAGCAGGTGAATCTTGGACGGGAAGTAGCGGTACAGCGTGCCCAGCGCCACCTCGGCGTGTTCCGCGACCGCCCGCATCTGCACGGCGTCGTAACCGCCCTTGGAGGCGAGCGCCAGCGTCGCGTCCAGGATCCGCTTGCGCCGCTCTCGCTGCGCGGCCGAGCCCGAGCCCGCGTCGGCGTCGGCGATCGCTTTCGACTGAGTTCTGGCACGCGTTCTCGTGGCTGGCATTCGGGGCCCCTCGTCATCTCTCATACCCGTACTCAGCGTACCCACCGGACCGCGGAAGATGTGCACGCGACGCTGGATGCAGCTGGATGTAACGCGTTCTAATTATTAAGGAAACAGGGAGGAGGCGACTGGTGCCTGCTGTTACGACGCGGCCGCCGCGCGGATGGACTTCGGCCTGACGCGGAGCCAGCGGGAGATAGCGCACCTCGCTGGCCAGCTACTCGACGGGGGCAAACCCGACCAGTGGCAAGAGCTCGCCCGGGCGGGCCTGCTCGGCCTGTCCCTGCCTCCGGAACTCGGCGGCTTCCAGGAGCCAGCGGACCAGCCCGGCCAGCCCGGCCAGCCCGGTGACGGACTGGCCGTCCTCGGCCCGGCCGTCCTGCTGACCGAGGCCGGCCGCCGGGCGGCGCCGGTACCCGCGCTGTCCACGCTGATGACCGGGATGCTGCCGGTCGCCCGGTGGGGCGACGGGGACCTGCGGCGGCTGCTGCTGCCGCCCGCCGCCGCGGGCGAGCTGATCCTCACCGCCGCGATCCGCGAGCCGTCGCACCCGATGCCCCCGGTGCCGGCGGCCACGGTCACCGACGGCACCGTCACCGGCACCAAGGTCGGCGTTCCCTACTGCGCGCAAGCCGGCCGCGTCCTGCTCCCGGTGCGCTTCGGCCCGGCGGGCGGGACCGGCGTGGTCATCGTCGACCCGGCGGCGCCAGGAGCGAACGTGACCCGCACCCCGTCCGCGGCCGGCCGACCCGAGTACACGCTGCGGCTCGACCGGACTCCGGTCGAGCACGTCCTCGGCCGCGGCGACTGCCTGACTGACCTGTACCAGCTCGCGGTGGCGGGCGCGTGCTGCCTGGCCGACGGTGCCCTGTCCGCGGCGCTGACCCTGACCAGGGACCATATCGCGGCCAGGCGGCAGTTCGGCCGCCCGCTGGCCGCCTTCCAGGCGGTCGCCCAGCAGGTCGCCGACGTCTACATCGCCTCGCGCACCCTGCACCTGGCCACGGTGTCGGCGTGCTGGCGGCTTGGCGCGGGCCTGGACGCGGCCGGCGACCTCGCGGTGGCGGGGTACTGGTGCGCGCACGAGGCGCCGCGCGCCGTGCGGACCTGCCATCACCTGCACGGGGGGACGGGAATGGACCAGTCCTATCCGCTGCACCGCTTCTCCGCCCTGATCAGCGATCTGGTGCGGTTCCTCGGCGGCGCCGAGTACCAACTGGAGCGGCAGGCATGTTCATTGAACTGACCGCGCGGCAGGCCGCGCTGCGGGACACGCTGCGCGGTTACTTCGCCGGCCTGCTCCTGCCCGCGGAACGGGCCGAGCTGCTGACCGAGCGGCACGGCCCGGTCTACCGCGACGTGGTCCGCCGGATGGGCCGCGACGGCTGGCTCGGCGTGGGCTGGCCCACGGCCTACGGCGGGCGCGGCTTCGGCCAGGTCGAGCAGCAGATCTTCGTGAACGAGGCGGCCCGGGCCGACGTCCCGCTGCCCGCCGTCACCTTGCAGACCGTCGGCCCGGTGCTGCAGGAGCACGGCACACCCGGGCAGAAGGAGTTCTTCCTGCCCCGGATCCTGGCGGGCGAGGTCCACTTCGCGATCGGCTACACCGAGCCGGACGCCGGCACCGACCTGGCGGCGCTGCGCACCCGGGCGGTGGCCGCTGCTGACGGTGACGGCTACGTGGTGGACGGCCAGAAGATCTTCACCACCGGCGCCCACGCGGCCGACTACATCTGGCTGGCCTGCCGGACCGACCCGGACGCGCCCCGCCACCGGGGGATCACCATCTTGATCGTCGACACCGCCGATCCCGGGTTCTCCTGGACGCCGATCGTCACCCACGACGGCGCCCACCACGTCAACGCGACCTACTACGACCACGTGCGGGTCCCCGCCGCCATGCGGGTGGGCGCCGAGAACGGCGGCTGGCGGCTGATCACCCAGCAGCTCAACCACGAGCGGGTGATGCTCGGCCCGGCCGGCCGGCTCGCCGCGCTGACCGACCGGGTCAGCCAGTGGGCCGCCGAGCGGTCCCTGCTCGGGCAGCCCGACGTGCGCCGGGAGCTGGCCCGGGCGCAGGCCGTCACCCGGGTCAACGAGCTGCTCAACTGGCAGGTGGCGGCGGAACCGGAGCTGAGCGTCGCCGACGCGTCGGTCACCAAGGTGTTCTCCTCCGAGCAGGCCCAGGTGATCGGGCAGGCGCTGGCCGAGGTGGTGGGCCGGCACGCCGACCCGGCCGACCCGGACAGCGCGGCGCTCATGACCTGGCTGGACGTGCAGCTCAAGCGGAACACCGTGCTGACCTTCGGCGGCGGCGTGAACGAGGTCCAGCGCGAGCTCATCGCCACCGCCGGCCTTGGCCTGCCCCGGGTGCCGCGATGACGGGCCCCGGGGACGCCGCGATGACCGCGGCGGCGATCAGGGCCGCCGCCGACCGGATCGCCGCCGCCGGGCTGAGTAAGCCGCGGCCCGCCCGCGATCCGGTCAACCGCCCGCTGATCCGCAACTGGCTGGAGGCGATCGGCGGCCAGGAAGGACCGGACTGCCTCGAGGTCGCCCCGCCGGCGATGATCCAGGTCTGGACGATGCCGGGCCTGCACGGGGCCCGCTCGGACGACGACCCGCTCGGGGGGATGCTGGCGCTGCTCGACCAGGCCGGGTACCCCGCGATCGTCGCGACCAACTGCGACCAGGTCTACCACCGCTACGTCCGGCTGGGCGAGGAGCTGGCCGTCTCCGCCCGGCTGACCGAGGTCACCGGGCCGAAGCGGACCGCGCTTGGCGAGGGCTGGTTCGTGACCACCAGGAGCACCTGGACCTCAGCCGGCGAACCAGTAGCCACCATGGACTTCCGGGTGCTCAAATACCGGCCCGCCCCGTCCAGCGGAGCCGCGCCTGCCTCTCCTGCCCCGCGTTCCCCGGTCATGCGACCGCTGGTCACCCAGGACACGGCCTATTTCTGGGCCGGCACCGCGGCCAGCGAACTGCGCGTGCAGCGCTGCGGCGACTGCGGGACGCCGCGCCACCCGCCGGGACCGCGGTGCCCGGCGTGCGGGGCGATGAACCCCGGGTACGTCGTCGCGGCCGGGACCGGCGAGGTCTACAGCTACGTGGTGCACCACCACCCGCCGGTCCCGGGCAAGACGCTGCCGCTGGTGATCGCGCTGGTCGAGCTGCCCGAGGGCGTCCGGATGACCGGGGAGCTGCTTGGCGTCAAACCGGGCGAGGTGCGGATCGGCCTGCCGGTCCGGGCCGGGTTCGTCAAGGTCGACGACGACCTGACGCTGCCGGTCTGGCGGCCGGCCTCTTCCGTGGTCCTGCCGCCGCTGGTCATCGACGTGACCCCCACGTTCGTGATCTCGGCGGCGCTCGCCACCCGGGACTTCCAGGACGTCCACCACGACCGGGACCGGGCCGTGGCCGGCGGCGCCAGGGACATCTTCCTGAACATCCTGACCACGACCGGCCTGGTCCAGCGCTACGTCGCGGCCTGGGCCGGCCCGGACGCGGCCTTCCGGTCGATCTCGGTCCGGCTCGGCGTGCCCTGCCATGCGGGCGACACGCTCACCTTCACCGGGGTGGCGGCTGCCGCGGACGCAGGCGCGGACGGAGACGGGGCCGGCGGCGAGGCCGGAGAGCGGGTGGTCTCGGTCACCGGCCGTTGCGGCCTCGGCGACCACGTGACCGCGACGGTTCGCCTGGCCGCCGCGGGCGGCCTGGCCCGCGAGCAGGGACGCTGATGTTCGCGGGCGCCACGGCGATCGCCGGAATCGGCGCGACCGAGTTCTCCAAGGACTCGGGCCGCAGCGAGCTGCGCCTCGCGGTCGAGGCGGTCACCGCCGCGCTGGCCGACGCCGGCCTGGCCCCGGCCGACGTCGACGGCCTGGTCACCTTCACCATGGACGGCAACGCGGAGATCGCCGTCGCCCGCGAGCTCGGGCTGCGCGAGCTGCGCTTCTTCAGCCAGGTGGGTTACGGCGGCGGCGCCGCCTGCGGGACCGTGCTGCACGCGGCGCTGGCCGTCGCCACCGGCACGGCCGACGTCGTGGTCTGCTACCGGGCGCTCAACGAGCGCTCAGGCCGCCGGTTCGGCCAGGTGGCGGCCGGCCTGGCGGGCGTACCGACCACCGCCGGGACCGACAACGGCTGGCACTACCCGGCCGGACTGGCCACGCCGGCCGCGCAGGTCGCGATGGTCGCCCGCCGGTACATGCACGACTACGGGGCCACCAGCGAGGACTTCGGCCGGGTGACGGTCGCGGACCGCAGGCACGCCGCCGCCAACCCGGCCGCGTGGTTCTACCAGCGCCCGGTCACCCTGGACGACCACCAGCGGTCCCGCCTGATCGCCGAGCCGCTGCGCCTGCTCGACTGCTGCCAGGAGAGCGACGGCGCCGTGGCCGTGGTCGTCACCAGCCTCGACCGCGCCCGCGACCTGGCCCGGCGGCCCGCCGTGATCGCCGCCGCCGCCCAGGGCAGCGGGCCCGGGCAGTTCATCATGACCAGCTACTACCGCGACGAGCTGGCCGCGCTGCCCGAGATGGGCGTGGTGGCCGGCCAGCTCTGGCGGCAGGCGGGCATCGGGCCCGCCGACGTGCGGACCGCGGTCCTCTACGACCACTTCACCCCGTACGTGCTCCTCCAGCTGGAGGAGCTCGGCTTCTGCGCCCGCGGCGAGGCCCGCGAGTTCATCGCCGGCGGCGCGATCGAACTGGGCGGCCGGCTGCCGCTCAACCCGCACGGCGGCCAGCTCGGCGAGGCCTACATCCACGGCATGAACGGCATCGCCGAGGCGGTCCGCCAGGTTCGGGGGACCTCGGTCAACCAGGTCCCGGGCGACGGCCCGGTCCTGGTCACCGCGGGCACCGGCGTCCCCACCAGCGGGCTGATCCTGGCGTAACCGAGCGGCCAAGGGCCGCCCGGCTACGCTGGCCGCAGGCCGCCGGCGCGCGTCCCGCCACGCCCGGGCCGCCGCGGCCCGCCCGGCACCTGCCGGCGCGGCCGCGCGAGCGGCTGGTGGTACCGCTGGCGGTGCCGCTGGCCCGGCCGCCCGGCCGGAACGAGCGCGATCGCGAAGCACAGCCCGACGGTCACCAGGGCCGCCACCGCCATCACTGCCCAGAACGCCGGCCAGAAGTCGGCTGCGAAGCTCAGCACTGACCTCGCCTCCTCGTGTCCGCCTCTTCGCCAGAGGCACGCGACCCCCTGTTTCCGGGGTACGCCGTTACCCTCCCAGCTCCGGTAGCGGCCGGGTAGGGCCCTAAGGCCCGAAATGGAACGTGTTCTAGCTAACGCCGGCAGCGGCCAGGTCGAGGGCGGCGATGTAGCCGAACGTCATGGCCGGGCCGATCGTCGCGCCCGCGCCCGCGTAGCTGTGGCCCATCACCGACGCGCTGGCGTTGCCCGCGGCGTACAGGCCCGGGATCGGGGTGCCGTCTTCGCGCAGCACCCGGGCCCGTGCGTCGGTGCGCAGGCCGCCCTTGGTGCCCAGGTCGCCCGGGACGATCTTGACCGCGTAGAACGGCGGCCTGGCCAGCGGGGCCAGGTTCGGGTTGGGCCGGCGGCGGGGGTCACCGTAGTAGCGGTCGTAGGCCGAGTCGCCGCGGCCGAACTCCTCGTCGCGGCCCTTGCGGGCGAACTCGTTGAACCGCGCCACGGTCGCCGCGAGCGCGCCCGCCTCGATGCCGGCCGCGGCGCCGAGCGCGGCCAGGTCCGGCCCGCGGAAGACCGCCCCCGCGGCGTACCAGCGGCGGGGCAGCGGCCGGCCCGGCGGGAGGCCGGCGAAGACGTAGCGGTCCCGGTAGCGCTGGTCGAAGACCAGCCAGGCCGGGATGTGCGGGTTGTCGTCCGTGTGCCCGTCGTACATGGCGTGCACGGCGTCGACGTACGGGGCCGACTCGTTCACGAACCTCCGCCCGGCGCCGTTGACCAGCAGGCAGCCGGGCAGGCTGCGCTCGGCCAGGCAGAAGTACGGCCCGCCGGGCAGCGCGATCGCCGGGCCCCACCAGGCGTCGTCCATCAGCCCGGTCGCGGCGCCGAGCTGCTGGCCCGCGACGATCCCGTCGCCGGTGTTCCCGGCCGCGCCGGTCGTCCACTCGGCGCTGACCGGTGCCCGCTGGTACCGGCGGCGCATGTCCGCGTTCCGCTCGAACCCGCCGCTGGCGACCAGGACGCCGCGCCGGGCCCGGATCAGCAGGGGCTGGCCGTCCCGGGTCGCGCGGACCCCGGTGACCCGGCCGCCGGCCAGCTCCAGGGCGGTCAGCGAGGTGTTCAGCCAGACCGGCACGCCGCTGTCGAGCAGCCCCGCCCGCAGTCCGGCGGCCAGCGCCTGCCCCATGCTGAGCGTCCGCTTTCCCCGCAGGCGGGAGCGGGCGAGGCGGCCCGCGATCCTGGCCCCGGCCAGCAGGGCGCGCGGGTGCCTGGGGCCGAGGCTGAGCCAGCGGTAGTCGGCCTGGGTGACGGCCACGCCGCTGGGAACCGGCAGGTAGGGCCGGTTCAGCCGGGCCAGCTCGCCGCCCAGCAGGCTCCCGTCGAACGGCACCGGCTCGACGCTGCGCCCGCCCGCGAGGCCGCCAGGCGCCTCGGGGTAGTAGTCCGCGTAGCCCGGCACCCAGGTGAACCGCAGCGGCGTTGCCGCCAGCACGAGGTCGAGCATGGCCGGGCAGTGCTCGAGGAGCGCGCGCCGCAGCTCGGCCGGCACGTCGCCGCCGGTGACGTAGGCCAGGTAGTCGCGCGCGAGCTCGGGAGTGTCGGCCACCCCGGCGCGGCGCAGCACCGCGTTGCCCGGTGCCCAGATCCCGCCGCCGGAACGGGCGGTGGACCCGCCGAACGCGCCCGTCTTCTCCAGCACCACGGCCGACAAGCCCAGCCGGGCCGCGGCCAGCGCGGCCGTCATGCCCGCGGCCCCGCTGCCCGCCACCACGACGTCGAACTCGTCGCGGCCGCCTCCGCCCGCTGCCGGCTCAGTTGTCATGCCGCCTCCCGGCTTCCATACTAGAACACGTTACAGTTTTTGGCCGGAGCGGGAGGAGGCGGCTTGCCCGCGGACTGGGATGACGAGGCGGACTGGGATATCGAGGCCGGCTGGGACATCGAGGCCGACGTGGTGGTGGTCGGATTCGGGGCGGCGGGCGCCTGCGCCGCCCTGGAGGCGGCCGTGGCCGGGTGCTCGGTGCTGGTCCTCGACCGGTTCACCGGGGGCGGGGCCACCGCGCTGTCCGGCGGCATCGTGTACGCGGGCGGCGGTACCCGGCAGCAGCGCGCGGCCGGCGTCAGCGACTCGGCCGAGGCGATGCTCGGCTACCTGCGCACCGAGGCGGGCGACGTGGTGCCGGACTGGACGCTGCGCGAGTTCTGCGACGGCAGCGCGGCCATGCTCGCCTGGCTGGAGGGCCACGGGGTGCCGTTCGAGGGCAGCCTGTGCCCGGACAAGACGTCGTACCCCACCAACCGTCACTACCTGTATTACTCGGGCAGCGAGTTCTCCGCCCGCGCCGCCGCCCCGCCCGCGCCCCGGGGACACCGGGCCCGCGGCCGCGGTGCCTCCGGCGGCCTGCTGTTCGCCCGGCTGGCCGCGGCCGCGCGCGCGGCCGGCGTCGAAGTGGCCGGCCAGACCCGGGCCGAGCGCCTGTTCACCGACGACGGGCGGGTGACCGGGGTCGCCTGCCGCTCGCTGCGCGGCGCGCCGTGGTGGGTGCGGGCGGCGCACCGCGCGCTGCACCGGGCGGCCAGCAAACCGTACCTGTACGCGCCGCAGCTCGGACGGCTCGGGCACCGGCCGGCCGACTGGCTGGAGCGCCGGTACGGGCGGCCGCTGCGGGTGGGCGCGAGGCGCGGGGTGGTGATCGCGGCCGGGGGCTTCGGCGCGAACCGGCCCATGCTGCGCACTCACGTGCCGTCCGCCCGCGGCGGCCTGCCGCTGGCGACGCCGGGCGACGACGGCAGCGGCATCCGGCTCGGGACCGGGGCCGGGGGAGCGACCGCGCTGCTCGACCGGGCCTCGGTCTGGCGCTTCCTCAGCCCGCCGCCCGCCCTGCTGCACGGGGTGCTGGTCGACGCGGAAGGGAAGCGGGTCTGCGACGAGTCCCGCTACGGGGCAGCGATCGGCGACGAGGTCGTCCGCCGCGGCGGACGGGCCTGGCTGCTGGTGGACCGGGCCACCGTCACCCTCGCGCGGCGGCAGGTACGCCGCACGACGCTGTGGTTCCAGCGGCCGCAGGCCTGGTACCTGCTGACCCGCGGCCGGGTGAGCGCGGATACGGTGGCCGGCGTCGCGGCCAAGGCCGGGGTCGACCCCGGCGGCCTGGCCGCCACCCTGTCCGCTTACAACGCGGCCGCTTACGACGCGGCCGCTTACGACGCGGGCGCGGGTAACGCCGGCGTTCCCGGCCGCGCGCCCGACCCGGCGGGCAAGCCGGCCGACCTGGTCCGCGCGCAGGACCAGCCGCCCTACTCGCTGATCGACGTCTCGATCCGGCGCCGCCCGCTCTACCCGGCTCCGGTGCTGACCCTCGGCGGCCTGGTCACCGACCCGGGAACCGGCCAGGTGCTGCGAGCCGACGGAACCGCCGTCCCCGGTCTCTACGCGGCCGGGCGGAGCGCGGTCGGCCTGTGCTCGCGGTCCTACGTCAGCGGGCTGTCCATCGCCGACTGCGTCTTCTCCGGCCGGCGGGCGGGCCGCCACGCGGCTGAGCAGGCGCGCCCGTTAGTTTGCCGGGGGCGGCGCAGCGAGCCGGGTGACGCGGGTCCACCAGGTACCAGCCGGTGATGACCTGGTGATCTCGTCTGAGCTGGCACCGGTCGCCACTCTCGTCCCATTGATTCAGCCCAAGTCATGACATCGGAAACTTTTACGTGTGATCACACGTAAAAATTTCCAGGGTGCTCGAAGAGTTCGATTGCCGCCCAGGGTTGCGGGCGGCTGGAGCATGTACCCGGTCCCCGGTGGGCAGCCATCCAGGATAACAGCAAGAAGCGCCGGAGGCGCACTCAGTAGGTGATGCCGACCTCCGGGGTCAGCGGCACCGACTGGCAGGCGAGGATGTAGCCGTCGGCCAGGTCCGCCGCCTCGAGCACCTCGTTGTGGGCCATCTCGACCTGGCCCGCGGTGAGCTGGCAGGCGCACGCGCCGCAGACCCCCTGGCGGCAGGAGTAGGGCGCCGCCAGGCCGGCCGCGATCAGCACGTCGAGCATCCGGCTGCCGGGCGGCCAGGGCAGCGTCGTGGCCGTGCCGTCGAGGGTCACCGAGAGGGTCGCGGGCAGCCCGCCCCCGTTCTGTATCGATTCGAAGGGGTTTTCCTCGAGCGAGACGAACCGCTCGGTCCGCACCCGCCTGGCGGGCACCCCGAGCTGCCCGAGGGCCGCCCTGACCGCCGCCAGGTACTGGTCGGGGCCGCAGACGTACGGCTCCCAGCCGGCGTACGGCCGGGCCAGCGCCGCCAGGCTGGCGGCGGCGGGGTGCCCCTGCAGCGAGTCGAGCCAGTGCACGACCGTCAGCCGCTCGCCGGCCGACGCCGCCAGCTCGCGCAGCTCCGCCGCGAAGATCACCGACCGCTCGTCCCGGTTCGCGTACACCAGCGCGACCCGCCCCTGCCCGCCGACCAGCACCGACTTGAGGATGGAGATGACCGGGGTGATCCCGCTGCCCGCCGCGAACAGCAGGAAGTCGCCGTCGAGGGACCGCGGGCTGAAGGTTCCGGCCGGCGGCAGCACCTCGAGCAGCAGGCCGGGCACGGCGTTGTCGAGCAGCCAGTTGGACGCGTAGCCCCCGGCCGTGCGCTTGACCGTGATCGCGGTCCGGTCGCCCGCGTGCGGCGAGGAGCACAGCGAGTAGCAGCGGGCGACCGAACCGGTCCGGTCGGAGGGGACGCGGACGGTGATGAACTGGCCGGGCTGGTAGGCGAACGCGGCCGCCAGCGGCGGCGGCACCGCCAGCACCAGCGAGGACGCGTCGCCGGTCTCGCTGATTACCTCCGCCACCGGCACCTGGTAGTAGTCGCGCGCCGCCGGTGCTTCCCGCGGCTCGCCCGCGGGCTCACTCATACGCGGGCGGTGACACCGCGAGCAGGCCGGCCGCCAGCGCGCCGTCGATGCTGTCCCGCAGCGTGCCGCAGCCCCGGGCCGGCGCGCTGCCGGTGCCCGCGGCGGCCAGGTCCCGGAACTCGGCGCAGCCGGCCGCCGCCGCCGCGGTCCACTGGACCGAGGTGTGCTGCGGGCTGAACTTCACCACCGCCACGGTCGCGCCGCAGGCGGCGCAGCCGACCGGCTGCGGGCGGGCGCGGCGGTCGTCGGTCCGGTGACCAAGGCGGCCGGCGGCGGGCCCGGTCATTAGCCCTCCCCGGCCGAGGGCTGCCGGGCGGCCAGGTTCCGCGCGACCTCCGCCTCCCAGCCCTCCACCGCCCGGGCGGTGTCGATCTCGAACTCGTACCGGGCGGTCATCTCCGGCTCGACCGCCGCCGTGTCCCGGTAGAACTGCTCGTACCAGCGCCGTAGCTGGTACACCGGGCCGTCTTCGGCGCACAGCAGGGGATTGTCCACCCGGCTCTTGTGCCGCCAGATCTCGACGTCCTGCTCGAAGCCGGTCCCGACGAACTTGCCGAACCGGGCGCCGAACCGGGCCGCCTGCTCGTCGCTCAGCCCCGGCGGCCGCTTGACGATCACGCCCCACTGGAGCATGAACGACGTCGGGGTGACCGGGTAGTGGCAGTTGATCAGCACGCTCTCCACGGTCATGCCCTGGTAGTCGTGCCACAGGTAGTCGATCATGTAAGACGGCCCGAAGTAGGAGGCTTCGGAACGGAGGGTGGTTTCCCCTCCGGCCGGGTAATTGGACGCGGCCCCGACGTCCGGCCGCGAGCGGGTGGTCAGGTACTGCGAGGCCACGTGACCCTCGAAGACGTTCTTGAAGTAGGTCGGGAACGCGAAGTGGATGTAGAAGAAGTGCGCCATGTCCACCACGTTGTCGACCACCTCGCGGCAGTTGGCCCCGTCGACCAGGATCGAGTCCCAGGTCCAGCCGGTCCACTGCGCCGAGTAGGCGCCCTCGATCCGCGGGATGGTCACGTCGTCGGGCGGCGGGTTCCCCTCCGGGTCGTGCCAGACGAACAGCTGGCCGTTCCGCTCCAGGGCGAGCCACGTCCGGGTCCTGGCGGCGGGCGGCACCCGCCGCGCGTAGGGGATCTCCGCGCACCGGCCGTCGCCGCCCCAGCGCCAGTCGTGGAACGGGCAGGCGACCTGGTCGCCCTTGACCGTGCCGGCGCTCAGGTCGCCGCCCATGTGCCGGCAGTACGCGTCGAGCACGTGCAGCCGCCCGGCCGCGTCGGCGAACACCACCAGCTTGGTGCCGAACGCCTGCACCGCGTGCGGCCCGCTGCCCGCCGGCTCCCGGTCCGCCGGTCCGCCGCCGCCGCGGAACGCCTCGGCCAGTCCCAGGCAGTGCCAGCCGCGCGCGAACCGGTCCGGCGGCGACCCGGCGTCGATGTTCCGCGGGCCGTTCATCCCCATAGCCATACCCATAGACTAGAACATGTTCTAGTCTTGTGGCGATGGGCGGCCACCAGGAAGGGACGGCTCGTGGGTGAAATCGGCGCGTACGCGGGGCCGAGCCGGCGGTTGTCGCCGCGGTGGCCGACCTGCTCCCGGTGCTACGGCAGCGGGCCCAGGACACCGAGGACAACCGGGTCGTGCCGGGCGAGTCGGTCAAGGCCCTCACCGAGGCGGGCTTCTTCCGGCTGCTCCAGCCGGCCAGCTACGGCGGACTCGAGGCCGACCCGCTCGCCTTCTACGCCGCGGTGCGGCTGATCGCGAGCGCCTGCGGGTCGACCGGCTGGGTCGCGTCCGTCCTCGGCGTGCACCCCTGGCAGCTCGCGCTGTTCCCCGAGCGGGCGCAGGAGGACGTCTGGGGCGCCGACGCCGGCGCGCGGATGTCCTCCTCCTACGCGCCGACCGGGCGGGCGTCGGCGGTGACCGGCGGTTACCGGCTCGACGGGCGGTGGAGCTTCTCCTCCGGTTGCGCCCACGCGAGCTGGGTGCTGCTCGGCGCGATCGCGGCCGACGGCGACGGCAAGCCGGTCGACTTCCGCACGTTCCTGCTGCCCGCCAGCGACTACACGGTCGATGACGTGTGGGACACGGTCGGCCTGCGCGGCACCGGCAGCAACGACATCGTGGTCGACGGGGCCTTCGTCCCCGCTTACCGCTCGCTGAGCTTCACCGACGTCACCCGGTGCGCCTGTCCCGGGCAGGAGCGCAACCCGGGCCCGCTGTACCGCATCCCCTACGGGGCGGTGTTCTCCTACGCGATCACCACGCCGGTGATCGGCATGGCGACCGGGGCGTACCAGGCGCACGTGGCCTACCAGCGCGACCGGGTACGCGCCTCTTACGCGAGGCAGAAGGCGGCCGAGGACCCGTTCGGCCAGGTGCGGATCGCGGAGGCGGCTGGCCTGGTCGACGCCGCCTGGCTGGCCCTCGAACGCGGCCTGTCCGAGCTGATGACCTACGCGCGGGCGGGCGAGGAGCTGCCGCTGCCGCTCCGCCTGCGCGTGCGGCGCGACCAGGTGACCGGCACCGGGCAGGCCATCCGGGCGGTGGACCTGCTGTTCGAGAACTCCGGCGGCCGGGCGCTGCGGCGGGGCACGCCGATGCAGCGGTTCTGGCGGGACGCGCACGCCGGGCGGGTGCACCCGATCAACGACCCGGAACGGGCGCTGTCGATGTTCGGGCGGGGCGAGTTCGGGCACGACGTGCCGCCGGACGCGATGGTCTGAGGGCGGGGCCCGGAGGGCTGGTGGCCGACGCGACGTGGGTGAGCAGGGAAACCGCCGGCGCCCCGGGTCGACCTCGGTTCAGTACTCGGTGTCGATGGTGTCGATCGCCTTCTGCACCTCGGCCAGCGGCGCGCGCAGCTGCATCATCTTCATCATCTTGCCCGAGATCTTGACCTTGCCCTGGGTGAAGGCCTTCGCCCCGTCCAGCTCGCCCTTGTTGACCAGGGTCGAGGTCTCGTAGGACTGGCTGACCGTCACCTCGGCGTTGTCGGCGTCGCCGAGGCCGACCGTGGCGGTGCCGTCGCCGATCCGGAGCCAGTAGCGGACCTCGCCGCCGGGCGCGCCGGCCACCACCATCTGGATGACCCCGCTTTTGCCCTTCAGCGCCTTGCGGACCGGCTCGTCGGCGGCCACGGCGGCGTTGTAGGCGTCGATCCACTCCGGGGACAGGTACTTGACCGGCATCGTCGCTCAGCTCCCTGGTCGGCGGCTTCCGCTGACAAACTATAACAAGTTCTAGTTTGTCAGCGGAAGCCCCGGCCTGATTCCGGTGGCTGGTTCACCGGGTACTTGGCAGGCTGTCGCGTGCGGGTCAGCCCGGCGGCTGAGGCCGGTACCGCCTGAGAACGGCGGGGTCGGCTAGCTTGTCGAAGTAGCGCTCGCTTCCCCAGGTGCTGTAGTTGCCGATCACGTACAGGCGGCGCCTGGCCCTGGTCACCGCGACGTTCAGCAGGTTGGGGGTCTCCCGCGCGAACCGGCGCGAGCCCGGCTGGTCGGGGTCGCCGCCAAGCACGAGGATGACCGCGTCCGCCTCCCGGCCCTGCATGCGGTGCACCGTGCCGATCCACTGGTCCAGGTCACCGCTGGCCGCTGCGGGGAAGACGCCACGGAAGATCGCCTGGGCGTTCTCCGCGACCACCCGGTAGGGGCTGATCACCCTGATCTGTGACGCCTGGACCCCGCCGTTGTCGCGCAGCCCGAGCAGCACCGAGCGCAGCATGTCTCCTTCCGCCTGGATCCAGTTGCTGCCCCGGACGCTGGACCGGACATCGAGCCAGGCGTTCTCGCCGTGAAACGGCTTGCGGTCGCCTGGCGTGCCGAACACCATGAGCCCGTGGTAGGCGATCGCGTTGCTGACCTCGAACATCGGGCGGTCGCAACGCCGGTGCACCCGCAGCGGGGCGCCGACCCACACGTCCTCGCCCGCCGGGCCGGGCAGCGCGGTGCCGGAGACCGCGAGCCGGTCCGCGAGCTGCTGCGCGGACGACCGGCTGGGCGCCCAGAGCGGCTCAACGCCGAACTGCTCCAGCAGGGCCCGCTGCCCGCCCCAGGGCAGCGTGACGACTGGTTCCAGCTGCAGCGGGTCGCCGACGAGGACCGCGCGACGGCTGCGCCACAGCGCGCCGGCCGCGTTCTGCGGCGCGGCCTGGCCCGCCTCGTCGACCAGCAGCCAGCCCAGTGACTCGCGGCCCAGGCCGGCGAACATCCGGCCGAAGGAGGCGAATGTCGTCGACACGACGGGTACCACGAGGAACAGGGTCTGCCAGGCGGCGAGCAGGGGCTCCGGGCCCGGCCTGCCCTTGCCGTCGAGGATGTCCATCATCGCACTGAGGTTGCGCGAGAGCCGGGGCCCGGCGTTCAGCAGGAACGCCTTGTGCAGGGCCAGCGCGGCCAGGAACAGGCGGGTACGGGCCTGGCTGAACTCGTCGTCGGCCCACGGCGCGGACAGCTCGCGCCGCTCGATCAGCCCGGGCTGCTCAGTCTCGGCGTACTCGGGGCCGTCCGGCACCCGCTCACCCCAGCGGCTGCGGGCGCCGGCGACCAGGCGCTCCGCACCCTGGACGGCGACGTCGGCCCGGGACCGGGCCTCAGCGGCCGCCGCCTCAGCCGCTCGCCCGGCGGCGATCTCCCGGTCGAGCGCGGCGAGGGACTTCCGCGCGGCAGCGGTGTCCGCCACCGCCTGGCGCACCTGCCCCGCCAGCTCTTCCCGCCCCTGCTCCCAGGTGCGCTTGCGGGCGCGTGAGGCGAGGATTCCCGGGCGGGCTAGCTGATACGCGCTGGCACTGGCGTTGGCCTCGGACTGCCGGCTGGCGGCCGCTTCGGCCGCGGCCGCCAGGTCGGGGCGGCGCGCTTGCGCCCGTTCCCGCTGCGCGATGGAGTTCCGGGCGGCAGTGGCGGCCGCCGCCTGGGTGCCGCGCTGCTGGGGGAGGTCGCTGATCGCGGCCGCGACCACGCCCCGTTCGGCGGACAGCTGCTGAACCTTGTCCAGGGCCTGGCGGAAGTCGCGGACGGCGCCGGGCCAGTCCGGCGCCGGGGTGGTCTTGAGGAGGTCGCGCAGGCCGTTGCCGGCGCGCTTGCCCTTCCCCTTGCTCCCCTTGCCGCCGAACCAGGCGTTGGTGACGAACCTGCCCCGGTTGGCGGAGTTGCCGAGGACCGCGGCCAGCAGGGCCCACGCGCCCGGGCCGGTGACCTGCCGGGCCGTCGCGGTGAAGTAGTCGACGTCCGCGGCGGCCGCGCGCCATTCGTCGGCAACGCCACCGGGGCCGGGGATCTCGGCGGTGACGTTCTCGACCGCGGCGTTGTTCGACGACGCGACCACGATCTCGTCGCCCGCCAGCTCCGGCCGCAGCCTCGAGATTTGGTGCGTCCAGGCCGACCTCGCCCAGGTCATCGTCTCGCCGGTGAACGCGTCCTGCGGGCTGCGCAGCGCCGCCAGCTTGACCGCCCGCCGCACCAGGATCGCCGCGACTACGTCGCGGAGCATGGTGGTCTTGCCGGTGCCGGGCGGCCCGTTGACGGCGAACAGGCCGGGCTGGCCTTCGCCGTGCTCGTTCATGATGCGATTGACCGCGAACTGCTGGCTGAAGGCCAGCGGGCGGTCCGTGGCGGTGACCCACCGGCCCGGCGGGATGAGGTCCGGACGGCACCAGGCGAGCACGAGTTCCGGCTCGCGGCGGAGATCGCTGCGCTGCGCCGTGCGGACGCGGTCTGCCGGCGTCAGGTAGCTGGCCAGCGCCTGGCCGGCGTCGCCGTCGCGCAGGGCCTGGGCGACCCGCTGCAGGTCGTCGGCGAGGAAGCTGTTCAGGAACGGGTCGGCCTTGGCCTCCTCGTCGCTGTCGAGCTTGATCTGGTGGCTGCGGATCCGGACGCCGGCCGGCCGCAGGCTGTCGGTGACCCCGAGGCCGTCGGCTAGGCCGTCGACGAACGCGTGCAGGTCCTCGCCGGCGATGGCGATCAGGTCCAGGCGCGGCGTCTCCCGCTGGCTGCTGTCGCCGGCGTCGTCCGGCTGGTCGGGCGCCTCGTCCTGTTTCTTGCCCACGGCCGACTCGGCCAGCGACTTGGCCGTTTTCGCGGCCGCCGCGGCGAGGCCGACCCCGATCGGGCCGAGCGGCCCGAGTACCCCGGCCGCCGCGGCGCTGACCGCGCCGCTGACTCCCTCGGGGGCCGCCTCCCGGAGAGCGGCGCCGAGTACCCGCACCCCGGCCCGCACCTTCGCCTGCCGGGCCAGGCGGTCGGCGTAGTGCGCGGTGTCCGCCGCCATGTCGCCGATGGGCGAGTCGCCCCGGCCGACCCGCCCGGTGCCCCAGGCGCAGGCGGAGACGACCATGGAGTCCTCGACCAGGAAGCCTTTCTCGTCGACGGTGCACGCGAACAAGGCTGACTTGCCCTTCGGCGGCGGCTCCTCGTCTTGGTCCTGGCCGTACTGGCTGACCAGGGCATCGCGCACCCGGCTGAGGTCGTAAAGTCCCCCGTACACCTCGTGCCGCCAGACATGGCCGGCATCGGGCCCCGGGAGAAGGGAACGTGGCCCCCAGGGCACCCGGTCGCCATCCTGGTAGTCGACCGTATGATTCCGCTGGTCGAGCCGGGGGAGTGACTGCGGGCTGAAAATCTCGACTGCCTGCCAGAACTGCGCGATCCTGACCGGATCGTCGGCCACGCGTACCACCGCCTAGGTGATTTACGGATGGTAAAGAACAGGGAGATAACTACCATTACACCTCACCGCGACAATAGTGCATTAAATCCCTGTGAATTTGCCCGGAGGGGTGCCGTTAAAAGTGGGCTGGTAAATTCGAATTTCTTCGATTTACCGGCTTTCTAGGCTTTGGCTAGGCTTTGGCTAATGGGCGGGCGGCAGTGAACGGCCACCACCCGGGTGCGCCGGCCCGGCCGCCCGGGGCACCCGGGCCGGGGCAGGCCGGACCGCGGGCAAGTCCGGCGACGTCCAGCATCCGTGCGGGCCGGTTTCCTTCAGGCTGAGCCGGCCTTGAGCTTCAGCCGGACCGGTTCCGCGTCGGGGTGCTGCAGGTCGTCGAGGATGACCAGGGCCTGTTCCCAGGCCGCGCGGCCGGCGTCGTGGTCGCCCGCGGCGTCGTGGGTGTCGCCGATGCGGGTGAGGGTGGCGGCCTGTTCGTAGCGCTGCCTCATCTTGCGGAGGAGGCTGAGGGCCCGGTGGTAACACTCGAGGGCCTGGCGGTGGTGGCCGAGGTGGTGGTGGGCGTGGCCGAGGCTGTCCAGGGCTGCGGCTTCTCCGGTCTGGCTGCCGAGTTCGCGCTGCAGGTCCAGGGCCTGCTGACAGTGGGCCAGCGCCTGCTGGTGGTCGCCGAGCAGGGAGCAGTACCAGCCGACCGCGTTGAGCGCATCCGCCTGGCCGGGCCGATGGTCGGCCAGGCGGTACAGGTCCAGGGCCTGCCTGGCCTGGTCGAGCGCCTCACGGTGGCATCCCTGCCGTTCAAAGGTGGTGGCGTGATCGTAGTGGGTGTTGCCCTGGCCGGCGTGGTCGCCGAGCTGCCGGTATAGCTCAAGGGCGCGGCGGGCGTGGCCGTCGGCGTCCGGGTAGGAGTCAAGCAGCGCCCAGAAGAGGCCGAGCGTGCTGTGCGCACGGGCTTGCTCGGCCAGGTTGCCGAGCCGCTGCGCCGCGGCCAGCGAGACGGTCTGCGCGGCGACGTTATCGTGCCAGTTCCCCCGCCAGTCGAGGAAGGTCACCAGGGTGACAGGCAGCTGGCAGGCGTGCAGGTCGTAGCCGTGGGCGGCCGCCTGCGCGATGGCCGCGAGCAGCACCGGACGTTCGGCCTCAAGCCATTGCCACGCCTGCTGGTCGTCGGCCAGCTCTTCCGGCCTGGTTCCGGACCGGGGCGGGGCCAGGGCGATCGTGTCCCTCCGCACGGGGCGCAGCAGCCGGTCGGCGGCGTAGGCGGTGTGCAGGTAGTGGTCGAGCATCCGCTGCCGCGCCTGGTGCCGCTCGTCGTCGGTGTCGTGGGTGCGGGCCTGGTCGGCGGCGTAGGCGCGGAGCAGGTCGTGGCAGGTGTAGCGGCCGGGGGAGTGCTCGGTTATCAGGTGGGCGGCCGCCAGTTCGTCCAGGGTGGCGCGGGCCTGATGGCGGCTGGTGGCGGTGAGGCTGGCGGTGGCCGGGGCGGTGATGTCGGGGCCGGGGTGGAGTCCGAGGAGGCGGAAGGTGCGGGCGGCGGCGGGGGTGAGGGCGTAGTAGGACCAGGAGAACACGGCGTGGACGTCGGCGGTCGCATCGGCGCCTGCGTCGAGGGCGCCGCGGGGGTCGAAAGTGGTGCGGCGGTCGTGGCTTTCGCGGAGCTGGGCGGCGAAGACCGTCAGGGGGAAGGCGGGGCGGGCGGCGGCGCGGGCGGCGGTGATGTTCAGCGCGAGCGGCAGCCGGGCGCACAGCTCGGCTAGTTCCGCGACGGCCCCCGGTTCGGCCGCGGTGCGGTCGGGGCCGAGCCGGCTGGTGAGCAGGTCGCGGGCCTCGGCCGGGGTGAGCAGGTCGAGGGTGAGGGTGCGGGCGCCGTCGACGGCGGCCAGGCCGGTGAGCTGGCTGCGGCTGGTGACCAGCACGAGGGCACCGGAGGCGCCCGGCAGCAGCGGCCTGACCTGGGCGGAGTCGCGGGCGTTGTCGAGCACCACCAGCATCCGACGGCCAGCCAGCTGGCTGCGGTAGAGCCCGGCCTGGGCGTCGGTGCTGGCGGGGATCCGCTCGGGCGGAACCCCGAGGGCGTCGAGGAACCCGCGGATGGCCGCCTCGGGCGGCAGCGGTGTGCCGCCGGGGTCGAAGCCGCGGAGGTTGACGTAAAGCTGCCCGTCGGGGAACAGCGCGGCGTGCCGGTGCGCCCAGTGGATGGCGAGGGCGGTCTTGCCGATCCCGGCGGTGCCGCCGATGGCGGTGATGACCACCGCCCGGCCGGCGGCGGCGGCCAGTGCGGTGAGGGTGTCGAGGTGGCGGTCGCGCCCGGTGAAGTGCGCGATGTCGGCCGGCAGCTGCACCGGTGCGGCAGGCGCGGCCGGTACGGCGGCAGGCGCGGCCGCGGCGGCGGGCACGGCTTGCGTCGGCCGCGCGGGGGGCAGCAGGGCGGGGTCGGCGCGCAGAATACGCTGGTGCACCACTTGCAGGCCGGGACCGGGGTCGACGCCGAGCTCGTCCCGCAGCAGCCGGCTGGCCTGACGGTAGACGTCGAGCGCTTCGGCCTGGCGGCCGGCGCCGTAGAGGGCGTGCATCTGCAACTCGCGCAGCCGCTCGCGCAGCGGGTTGGCGGCGGCCAGGGTGGACAGCTCGGCGACGGCGTGGTCGTACCGGCCGAGGTCGACGATGCAGGCCAGGTGCTCTTCCCGGGCGGTCAGCCGCAGCTCGTCGAGCCGCCTGCGCTGGGCGGCGGCGCCGGGCCCGGGGATGCCCGCGAGTGCGGTCCCCGACCATAGGCCCAGGCCCTCGGCGAAGTACGCCGCGGCGGCGGCCGGGTCGCCGTCCTTGCGGGCCAGCCGCCCCCGGGCGACCAGGCGGGTGAACCGTGCCAGGTCAAAATGCGGGCCCGGGTCGAGGGCGTAACCGCCGCCGGCCGCCCGGATACCACCGGGGCCGTCCCGGCCGAGGACGAGCCGCAGCCGGTAGACGTAGGAGCGGATCACCCCCACCGCGGTCGCGGGGGGCTCGTCTCCCCACACGCCGTCGATCAGCTCGTCCAGGCTGACCTGGGCGCCCGCGCGGACAAGGAGCGCCGCGAGCACCGCCTGCTGCTTGGGCTGTCCAAGCTCGAGCTCGGCCTCGTCCCGCCAGACCCGCACCGGGCCAAGAACGGCGAACCGCGGCTCTCCCCGCATCCAGATACTCCCCGCCGAGATCAGCCGGCGCTCCCCGCGCCGCCCCGTGTCGCCCGCCCCCGCCCCGGCCACCGCCCGCGCCGGCCGATCGGTCGGTCGGTCGGCCAAATGCGACACGTCCCATCATGACGCCACACGCCAGATTGTGCCGCCCGCATGACAAATCTGCGCCCGGCGTGGACTCCGCTCCTACCCGTTCAGGGTGATCACGTGGTCGGCCTGGCCGATCAACGCGGGGTCGTGGGTGGCGCAGATCACGGTCTGGCCCTCCTGGTGAGCGGCCGCCGCCAGCATGGCCGCGACGGCCCGGGCGTTGGCCTCGTCCTGGCGGGAGGTCGGCTCGTCGACGAGCAGCAGCCCCCGCGCGCTGGCGAGCGCGCGGGCTAGCGCCAGCCGCTGGGCTTCGCCGGCCGAGAGCCGGCCCGCTGGCGGGCCCGGCCGGCCAGTCCGGCCTGGGTCAGCGCGGTGGCGGCGCGCTCGGCCGCGGCGCCCGCGTCCCACCCGCGGATCCGCAAGGTGAGCACGGTATTCTCTTCGGCGCTCAGAAACTCGACCGGCGCCGGGTCCTGCGACAGGTATCCGATCCGCTGCTGGCGCAGGCTCGCGAGCTGCTCGCCGTCGAGGTCAGCCAGGCGCTGCCCGTCGAGCACAACCTGGCCCGAGCTCGCTCGCTGGAGACCAGCGGCGAGCTTCAGCAGCGTCGTCTTGCCTGCCCCCGAGCGGCCCGTGACGGCGGTCAGCTGACCGGGTGCGAACTCGTGGGTGAGGTGACTGAGCACCTGGCGCCGGGCTGGCCCGCGCCCGTAGGCGTGCGCCGCATCCCGGAACTCGACCTTGACCGGGGTCCAGCGTTTCGCCCGCGGCGCGCCGGTCCCGCCCGCGCCGGTCCCGCCCGCGCCGGCCCCGGCCGGCGCGGCCGGGGCGGGGTCGCCGCCCGCCCGGGTCACGATCACGCCGCCCGGGGCGGCCTGCACGCGGGCGCGGTCCCCGATGCCCGCCGCGGTGAGCAGCTCGAGGGGCAGCCGTACCCAGCCGCGGTCGATCACCAGCGCTTCCTGCCCGTCGATCCGGTCGCCGGTGATCCGCCCGTCCCGGATCCGGAGGGTCCGGTCGGCGACCCCGGCGGTCGCCGGATCGTGGGTGACCAGGATGACGCTCGCGCCGTTGCCGCGGGCGAGGTCGGCGATCAGGGCGCGGATGGCCCCGGCGCTGTCGTCGTCCAGCTCGCCGGTTGGCTCGTCGGCGAGCAGCAGTGCCGGCCGGTGGGCGATGGCGGCGCACAGGGCAAGCCGCTGGCGCTCGCCGCCCGACAGCTCCCCGGGCAGCGCGCCGGCTCGGTCGGCCAGTGCCGTGGCCTCGAGCAACTCGGCGGCTCGGCTGAGGCCCGCGCGGCTGGGCACCCCCCGCAGCGCGAGCGGCAGCGCCAGGGCGGCGCGCAGCGGAAGATCGGGGCTCAGGGCGGTGTGCGAGTGCTGACCGAAGAAGCCCATCAGCTCATGACGGAGCCGTGACCGGGCGCGGGCCGGCATCCGCCCGATGTCACGCCCCAGCACCCGGACGACCCCGGCCGACGGCTGCTGGAACCCGGCCACCAGGCGCAGGATGGTGCTCTTGCCGGCTCCGCTCGGACCGAGCACGGAAAGCACCTCGCCCCGGCCCAGGGTGAGGTTCGCCCCCTGCAGCGCGGCGGCGTCTCCCTCATTAGTCCGATGAACGCAGAACACGTCGCGCAGCTCGACGACTGCCTCGCTCATCCAGGCACCTCGCTTTCCGCACCGGGCCCGCGCGACCGCCAGGCCGCTCGCCCGCAGCCGATCAGGGCCCTGGTGGCCAGCCAGCCCGCGAGGGTCAGCGCCGCGAGCAGCCCGGCCCCCCAGGCGGCCAGCGCTGCCCACGGCACCACGGTAACCACCGGCGGCCGGGGATCAGCGACGGTCCCCGCCGCGCGGACGCTGGCGACCGCCAGCCGCGTCAGCAGCACGGCGACCCCGAGGCCGGCGCTGACCCCCAGCACGCTCGCGAGCGCGAGCCGGGTTCGCAACTCGGCCCGCAGCCCGCGCGGGCCGACGCCTTGCTCGGTGAGGTCTGACTCGGCCCGCTTGTCCCGGGCTTCGCCCAGCAGCGCCGTCAGCAACCCGACGACCGCCAGCACCGCCGACAGCGCCGTCGCGGCGGCCAGCGTGCCGAGCACTCCGCGCGCCGCCGGCGCACCGAGATCCCGCTGATCGGCGTCGGCCCGGAACGAGGAGTCAAGCTGGGCCAGCGTCCCGCGGCCGAGCGCGGCCCGCACCCGGTCGACGTGACCAGTGCTGATCCAGAGTTCGTCGGGCCGGCCCTGACCGGGCAACTGCGCGTCCAGTGCCCCCGCCAGCGTCGCCTCGTCGGCGATGACGAAGCCGGCCGAGCCGGGGTCAAGCGTGGGGAAACGGCTGAGCACCCCGACCACGCGCGCGATCACCGGGAGGCCGTCCACGGTCAGGGCGATGCGCCCATCCGGCCCCGCGGACGCGGCCATCGCTGGATCAGTGAGCACCGGGACCGGCGACGTGTCGGCTGGCTGCACCGGCCGGACCACGCCGGGTGATCCGGAGGCGGAGAAACTGACCAGCGCGGCCGCGTCGCCGGCCGCCGGCCTGATGGTGGCCGCGGCGCCCACCCCGTGCCAGGTGCCGAGCGGGACCGGCAGCGATGGCCCGTGGGCGGGCAGGACCACCAGCGGCCCGAGCGCGACGCGAGCAGCCGCCTGAGTTGCGGCGGCCGGGTTCTCACCGTTCTGATGGCCGTTGGTGATGGCGAGCCCGGTGGGCTCGTCAAGCTCCAGGGCCTCCAGTTCCCAGCGTCCGGGGGGCACGGCGGCCCGCAGGACCGCGCCGCCGGCCTCGGCCATTCCGAACGCGACCTGGCGGATCGTTCCCTGGGGATCGCGCAGGTCCGCGGTGACCTCGACCCCGAAACCGGTCGCGGAGGCTCGCAGCGACAGCCACCGCGCGCCGGCTGGAACCTCCGGTCCGGCCGTCCGGACCGGGCCTGCCGGCGCCAGGCGCCGGGCGAGGGTGGTCAGCGGCGCCGAGCCGTCACCCTCCCGCCAGCCGTGAATGCCGGCCAGTCCGGCGGCGGGAATGCCGAGCGCGGGCACGGTCACCGTCCCCCCGCCAGCCGCGTAGTTCGCGTCGGTTCTACGCACCGGCAGCACAACGCCCGACGCGAGCGCTTGCCACCGCTGGAGCGGAGCCAGCTCCAGCGGGGTCTTGAAATCCTGTCCGGGCGAGACCAGCACGTCGAGCGGGACGCGGTCCGCCGCCTGGTCGGCCGCGCTGCGGATCAGCGTCGACCGGTAGGCCAAGGCGAAGCCGCCCAGACCAGTGGCAACGGCGATGAACGCGATCGCAAGCGCCGGCATCCCGCGAGAGCGGGCGAGGCCGGCCAGCGCGAGCCGCGGCAGCACGGGGCCGCCCCTGGCCACCCGCTCGGCCGCCCGCAGCCCCGCTCCCGCCAGGCGGAACGTCAGCACCCCGGCGGCGGCGCAGCACAGCGGCGCGAGCAGCAACGCCAGCGCCTGATCGCTCCCGGTGCCCGCGGCCAGCGCCGCCGCCAGCGCCGAGGCCGCGGCGACGGCCAGCAGGTCGGTCAGCCTGGCGCTGCGCACCAGCGCCAGCGCGGTGAGCAGCAAAGTCGCTGCCAGCCAGCCGGTGCCCAGCGTGATGAACCCAGCCCGCGTGATCACGCTGTGCGTCAAGATCGGGCCGGCTGGTTCCCCCTCGCTGCCCGCCAGCAGGGCTGCCGCGCCGATCCCGGCGGCTGCGCCCGCACCCAGCGCGGCGGCGCACAGCCAGCCGGATTCCGCCGCGGCGAACAGCACGCAGTGGCGCGTGCGGGCGCCCGCGTTGCGCAGCCGGTCAAGCTCGGCCCGCTGATCGCGGCCGAGTCCGCCGCCGGCTAGCACGATGAACATCGCCAGCGCGGTGATGGCGCCTCCGCCCGTGAGCAGCAGGCGCTGCGGTACCAGGCTCGCCTGGGTACGTGCCTCATCCAGGGCGGTGAACGGAGCGCTCAGGCTGAACTGGCCCCCGCTGACCAGCAGGCTGGCCTGGGAGCGCGCCAGTTGCTGCTCCACGCCGGCCAGTTGCCACCAGCGCAGCCCGGTGAGCGTGATCGGAGCCAGCCAGCTATGCGTGCGGTACAGGCCGCTCAGTCCGGGCAGTGCCTCCAGCCCGGCCACGTCCCAGGTGACAAGCACCGGCCCGGCGTCCGCGGTTGGCGGCGCGAACCCTAGCGGGACCGCCGAGCGCAGCGGCGAGGAGCCGACCACCTCAATGTTGACCCCGGCCGAAGTCAGGGTCGAGGGGACCTGAGGGGCCGGGCCGCCGCCGACCAGCAGCATCGGGCAGTGCTGCGGCCGGCAGGGGCCCAGCCGGCCAGGCCAGGGGCCGGGAAGCCAGCGGCCCAGCTGGGCGATCGCGGCCGGGTGCACCACCATTCCGCCCAGCCGCACCTGGTTCATCAGCAGCACCTCGGTCGGCGACCCCAGGCCAGGCCCGTTCACCACGGCCCGCGCCCGGCTCGTCACCCCCGGGCTGTCCGGGCCCGCCCAGGTGACCCGGACCTGGCTGTCAAGCGGTGATGCCGCGGCGAGCACCGACCGGGCGCTCTGGTCGCCCGCGATCTGGGACTCTGCCGCCACGCCGACCGCGAACGCCGCCGCCAGCGCGATACCCAGCCCCGGCAGCAGCCACCGGGCAGGCCGCCGCCGCCCCCGCGCGACGACCAGGATCAGCGGCGCCAGCCAGCCCCGCAGGTGAGCGGCCGGCGTCATCGGTCGCAGCCACGGCACGGGCCGGGAAGGACGGAACATCGCACCGGCTCATTGTCCCGCAGCCGGCTCCGCGATGGACCGCGCCGGGCGAAGCCCCCGTGATCCCCGGCACAGCGAGGTCGGCGGCGGTCCGACCGCTATGGGCTCAGCAACTGGCCGACGTTGAAGGGACTGGCCAGCAGCCCGGCCCCGAGCATCGTGTCGGCTACTCGCTGCAGCCGGGCGCGGCTGAGCGCGGTCGGGTACTGGTCGAGTTGCACCGCCGCCACCAGCGACGGCGTCATACCGCTGATGTAGCTGGTGATGGCCTGCTCGACGACCGAGCGGCTGGCCGACAGCGCCTGCGCCTGCTGCAGCGCCGCCGTGAACTCCGCGACCACCGCGGGGTTGGCCTGGGCGTAGGACCGGAGCGTGGCGTAGCCTCCGATCGGGAAGCCGGCCATCGGGCCGCTGGCGGTGTCGGCCAGTTCCTCGGCCCCGGTCTGCTCGCCGGACTCGGTGATGAACGGCTCGGCCATCCAGGCCGCGTCCACCGTGTGCGCGGCCAGCGCGGCGGCCATGTCGGGGAACGGCATCACCTTGTAGTGCACCGAGTCGACGAGCACGCCGTCGGCCCGCAGGGTCGAGTCGGTCATCATGGTCGCTATGTTGCCGATCGCGTTGACCGCGATGGTCTTCCCCCGCAGCTGGGTGATGTTCGTGATCGGCGAGTTGCGCGCCACCATGAGGTCGTTGGTGTTGGGCAGCCCCTGGGCACCGTCCGCGACGACCCGCAGCCGTGCCCCCTGGCTGGCCGCGAGGATGGTCGTCTCGTAATTGCTGAAGGTGAACTGAAGCTGGCCGGACAGCAGTTCCTCGGTCGCCTGCTCGCCGCTGTTCACAATCACCGGCGTGACGTCGATGCCGTGCGCGTCGAAAAGCCCGTGTTGCAGGGCGACGTAGACCGGGGCGTCATCGACGATCGGCAGCACGCCCACGTTGATGTGCGTCAGTCCGTTCCCGTTCCCGTTCGCAGCGGGCGGCCCGGCGGCCGCGGCGGTGCAGCCGGCCAGCACCGCGATAGCCGTCGCGATGTTCAGTCCCAGGGCCAGCGACCTGCGGGCATGCCGGAATCGCGGGCGATCTCGGTGCCCGCGTGGAGATGTCAGGCAGGAAGTTTCCATCTGGCGGTTCCCTTCAGGCGGGCGCGTTATTCCGGTCGGCGCGGTGGAAGGGGAGGCGTCGGTGGCGGGGAGCCGGCCCGGCGGGGGCCGTGGCGGGGGCTGCTGGGCTGCGGACCGGTGGCGGCAAGCCGATCCGGCCGGCCGGCCGCCTCCGCTCGGGCGCCGTCGGTGATGATGGCGGCCGGGAACCAGGCCTGGGCGACGGTGCCCTTGGTGGGAAGTCGCAGGCGGACCTGACCGCCGTGGCGGGCGGCCAGGTGGGCGACGGCGAACAGCCCCAGGTGCCGGGACACGAGCGCGTCGGCCACCGGGGGGTCGGCCAGCCGGGCGTTCATCTCCGCCAGGCGGTCCGCGGGAATGCCGAGGCCTTCGTCGGCCACGTCTAGCTGGAGCCCGCCGTCGGGCGTGTAGCTGGCGCTGAGCCTGATCGTTGTCCGCGGCGGTGAGAAGTTGGCGGCGTTCTCGATAAGTTCGGCCAGCAGGTGGGTGACGTCGGTGGCGGCGTAGCCGAGCACGGCGAGTTCGGGGGGGAGGTAGACCGACAGGTGCCGGCCGGGGTCGATGCCGGACGCGGCGGCACGGACAATTTCGGTCAGCGGGACGGGCCCGCTCCGCTTGCGCACCGCCTCGTAGCCGGCCACCACCAGGAGGCTTTCGAAGTTGCGGCGCATCCGGGCCAGCAGCCGGTCCATGGCGGCCAGGTCGGATCGCAGTGCCTCGTCCAGCTGGCGGCCGCCGGCGGCGGTGAGCATTGCGGCCAGCCGGTCGATGCTGCTCTGGCTGCGATAGGAGAGGCTGACGAACATCGCGCTGACGTTACCGCGCAGGATGGCCTCGTTGCCCGCCAGCCGCAGGGCCTCGGCGTGCACCTGGTCGAAGGCGCGGGCGACCTGGCCGATCTCGTCGGCCGAGCGCACGCTGATCGGCGTGACCTCCAGGTTGTGGCTCACGCCGGGATGCTCGGTGAGCTCCTTGACCCGGGCGGGGAGGCTGGCAGAGGCGATCTCCAGGGCGCCTGTCTTAAGGCGCCGCAGGGGCAGCACGAGGGACCGGGCGACGACCAGGGTGGCGGCCAGGACGAAGATCAGGACGGCGATCATGAAGCACACGGTGAGCAGCGCCGACCGTTGCGGCCCGGACTGGAGGGCCTGGCTCTGGGCGATGATCGAGCTGGTCAGCCGGTCCTCGACGGTACGGATGGGGGCAAGGGTGCCGGTCATGGCGGCGTACCACTCGGCCGCCGGGTTTCCGCCGGGCAGGCCGAGCCCGGCCGTCTGCGGGCTGCCGGTGGTGGTGACCCGCTGCTCGATGAGCTGCGCTTGGTCGACCTGCGCGCCGGTTACCTGGTCGCTGAACGCCTGCTGCAGTGCGGGCGCCGCGGTGGCCTGGAACGTCTGCAGGTAGCCCGCCTGGGCGGACTGGGCGCTAGTCAGCGCCGCGAGCGCGCCCGGCTCGAAATGCTGCTCGGTGAGCGCGGCGAACAGGATGGCGCGCTGCCTGGACGCGGCCTCTTCCAGCCGCGACAGGTCGCCAAGGGCGCGGACTCCGTCGGCCACCGCAGGGTCGATACCGCCTTGGGCGATCTCGTCATTGAGGGAGAACAGGTCGGCGATGGCGGCCGAGTAGTCCATGATGACCGGGAGTGAGGGCAACTGCGTGCCGGAGCCCGCTTTGCGCAGGCCGGGCAAGTCGGCGATGCGGTCAAGCACGGCGGTGACCTTGGCCCGGGTGGCGGCGGGAAAGCCCGCCCCGATGCCCAGCGCGGCGGCCGTCACCGCGGTGGCGGCGGTGTCGGTGCGGGCCTGGCTGCTGTTGACGGGGCCAATGCCCTGGGCCGGACGGCCGGCCGCGATGAAGCCCGCGAGCTGGTCACGTTCGTCTTCGAGGGCCTGGGCGAGGCCGGTGACGCGCTGCCCGAGCACCGCCAGCTGGGTGACGCGGCCGAGGGCAGCGGTGCTGTCGGCCGTGGCCGCCACGCGCGACCCGCCCAAGATGAGGTCGACCAGGACGGCGATGATCGCCACCGCCATCAGCCGCCAGGAGACCGGCCAGTCATTCCAGCCGCGCGGCACCGTGCGGCGGCGGCGGCCTCGTCGTTGCCGTCGCCCTGGCGGGCGGGCGGCCACCGCCGGTTCCTTCCCTGTTTCAGCCAAGGCGGAAATCCCCGTCATCCGTCCACGTCCTCCGCATTCCGAGTCCGGGTGCCCCGGCGCACCGAACTGAGTCATCCCCGGGGGGTGGTTCAGGGTTGCGCGCCGAGATGGGGAGCTGATGCATATTCGATACATGTGCTGACTGCCTGGCGGTACCGGCCGTAGGGCCGGCCGCGCAACCGTGCCCGACGGCACCGCGGCAGCGCCGCGACGGCCCGCCGTCCTGTACGGGCACCAGCTACTTCCTCAGCCAGTTGCTCCAGGAGGCCGACGGGATGAGCCCGCTGCGCTCTGGCCTCGCCGTCCTGCCGCGGCCTGCAGCCCCGGTCGGCACCAGGCTGGGCAGGCGCCGGCCCATTAAAAGAGCGTGCCCACGTCGTTCCGCACGATCTGGTCCAGCGCCCGCTCCGCGATGGCGGCGATGGTCATCGACGGGTTGCAGGCGGCGGTTGTGCCCGGCGTCAGCGCGCCGTCGAGGACGTAGAGGCCCCGCTGGCCCAGCACCCGGCCCTCGAGGTCGCAGACGGTCACCACCGGGACCGAGGCCGTCCTGGCCTGCGCGGACCGCGCCGCGGCGACCGTTGACGCCGCGGTGGCGGCGCCGACGGCGCTGGCCCCGGCCAGGAATGACCGACGGCTGATTATGGGCACTGGATTCCCTTTCTGGATCATCGACAGCGCTATCCTGATTAGCGTTTAGTCGGGAAGGTGTCACGCTTTACGGTAGCCGCGAGATCCGGTCGGAAATCGTCGTCAACGTTTTACCGGTATGTATATATCGTGGGTCGTTCGGAAGCAATACTTCACTGGCATCTGTCGCTGAGTACTGTCAGTGGCGAAAAATAGGGCAGGCTTGAGCTGCTAGTTCATAGCGTAACCGTATAAAAAACGAAGTTCGCAGCTCCGAAATTCTGGTTTAGCATCGCGATGATAAACCAGCTCTCCAGGCTGTGTGTGTCCGGTAGGAGAACTGCAGGATGATCTAAGGTAGCTTCTCGTCTGGCCGATACTTCCGGCAGGAAACCCTCGTTCGGATAGGAGCGCCAGCCTTGCCGCAAAACGATTCAGCGCTGAACATCATAAGAGTGGATGGCAATGCCGGGATCCCGCCTGCTCAATCTATTGCCGCCGCGGCCGCGGGCCTCGCGGAAACTCGCCCGGACGAGCCCGCGTATACCTTTGTCGACTATTCGGCCGAGCTTGACGGGACGCCGGTCACCCTCACCTGGCGTGACCTCGACACCCGCGCCCGCGCGATAGCGGCCGAGTTGCTCGGTGGGGCGGAGCCGGGGGAGCGGGTAGCGATCCTCGCCCCGCAGGGACTCGGCTACGTCACCGCGATGCTCGGCGCCTTCTACGCCAACGTGATCGCCGTCCCGCTGTTCCTGCCCGACCTGCCCGGGCACCGCGACCGGCTCGACGCGATCGTGGCGGACGCGGATCCGTCCTACGTGCTGACCACCGAGTCGGCCCTGGCCTCGGTGACGGAATTCCTGGGCGGCCGCCAGTCGTCCTCCTTGCGCGAGGTTCTCCCGGTTGACACGGCCGGCCTGCGGCCCGGGCCGGACTGGCGGGCAGCTCGCAGCCGCGCCGATGACGTCGCCTACCTGCAGTACACGTCCGGGTCGACGCGGTCGCCGGCCGGGGTGATGATCACGCACGGCTGCCTTTCCGCTAACGCCGCTCAGATCGCGGCCGCCTTGCGCGTCGCCCCGGGCGCGGTCACCGCGGTGAGCTGGCTGCCGCTGTTCCACGACATGGGCCTGCTGATGACGGTCGCGATGCCGATCGCCACCGGCAACCGGGCAGTCTTCATCGATCCGGCCGCGTTCCTGATGCGGCCGGCCCGGTGGCTGCGGCTGGCCGCCAGCTACCCCGGCGTGATCAGCGCGGGCCCGAACTTCGCCTACGAGTACTGCACGACCAAGATTGACGAGCACGACATCGCGTCCCTTGACCTCAGCCGCGTTCGCGCGCTCATCAACGGGGCGGAGCCGGTGAGGCCGGCCACCATGCGCAAGTTCGCCAGCGTGTTCTCCCGCTGCGGCCTGGCCGCGACCGCGCTGGTTCCCGCCTACGGCCTGGCCGAGGCGACCTTGTACGTCGCCTCGGCGGCCGGACGGACCCCCGCCCGGATCCTGGCGTTCGACCGCGAGGAGCTGGCGCGCGGGCGCGCCCGCGCGGTGCCCGAGGACGCGCCGTCCGCCGTCGCGATGACGTCCTGCGGGGTGCCATCGGGGCAGCAGGTGGCGATCGTGGAACCGGAGACGGCGACGGTGTGCCCGCCGGGCCAGGTGGGCGAGATCTGGGTCAACGGACCTAACGTCGCCCCCGGGTACTTCGCGCCGGCCGCGCGGTCAGCCGCCCGCAACGGCGGCGAGGCCGCGTCCGGCCAGGTATTCGGGGCGGCGCTGGTGAGCCCGCCGGGCGGATTGCCGGCCGCGGGCTGGCTCCGCACCGGGGACCTGGGGGTAGTCGACGACGGAGAGCTGTTCGTGACCGGACGGCTGAAGGACCTGATCGTCATCGACGGCCGGAACCATTACCCGCAGGACATCGAGGCGGCCGTGCACGCTGCGCACCCGGCGATCCGCAAGGACCGGGTCGCCGCCTTCGCGATCGCGACCGAGGAGGGTGACCGCGTGGTCGTGGTCGCCGAGCGGGCCCGTCAGGGCAGCGGCGACCTCCCGGATCTGGCCGCGGTGGCCCGGGCCGTCCGCGGCGCCGTCGCTGTCCGCCACAATGTCCGCCTGCATGACTTCATGCTGGTTAAACCGGGTGCCGTGCCGCGCACGTCGAGCGGCAAGATCTCCCGCTCCGCGAGCCGGGACCGCTACCTGGCGGGCGCGTTCCGCCGGTCAGCCGGCCATCGTCCCCGAGCCCCCGGCCATCCCGCGAATCACCGGAAGGTACTTTCATGCGAACAGCTCGGTTGGCCGCGGTGCTCGCCGCGGCCCTGCTCCCGCTCGCGCTCGCCGTCGGCGCCCACCCGGCCAGCGGCGCCGCCGGTTACCCGGGCACCGCTGCTGACGGCGCGCACGTGACCGCCGAGCAGCAGGTGGACGCGCGCACGCTTGACCTCACCATCTCATCCCCCGCCGCGAGGGCCAGCGCCACGGTCCGGCTGCTGCTGCCGCCGGGGTGGTCGCCCTCGGCCAGCCGGACCTGGCCGGTGCTCTACCTGCTGCACGGCTGCTGCGACACGTACCAGGGCTGGACCCAGAACACCGATGTCGCCCAGGTCACCGCGGGCGCACCGGTCATCGTCGCGCTGCCGGACGGCGGGCCAGTCGGCTTGTACAGCAACTGGTGGAACTTCGGACAGGGCGGTGCCGCCTGGGAGGATTTCACCGCCACCGAGCTGCCGCAGATCCTGTCCAGCGGCTTCCGCGCGGGGGCGCTCAGCGCGATCGGCGGGGTCTCCACCGGCGGCGGCGCGGCCCTGTTCATCGCGGCTCACCACCCCGGCCAGTACGCGGCGGTGGCCTCCTACAGCGGCACCGACTGCACCCAGCAGCCCGCCGCTGTCGCGCTGATCCAGGCCGCCGTCCTGCGCGCGGGCTACGTCCCGGACGCGGCCTGGGGGGACCCGCTGCTCCAGATCGGCATCTGGCAGCAGCATGACCCGTGCCTGCTGGCCAGCTCGCTGCGCGGCCCGAAGCTCTTTCTTTCCGTCGGCACCGGGCTCACCCTGGCCGGCGGCCAGACTTCGTGCGGCAGCGGCGGCGGCATCCTAGAGTCGGCGGTGGCGCCCGGGGCGGACGCGCTCGCGCTCACCCTCAGCCTGGCCGGCCTCCCGGTCACCGGGGACTTCTACTCCGGCGGGTGCCACTCGTGGCCGTACTGGCAGGCCGCGTTCACGCGATCCTGGCCTATGCTCGCGGCGGCGCTCGGCGCGTGACCGTCGCGGTGACCGGTGCCGCGGCCGTTCGCGGCCGTGATCCGGGCGCGCCGCCCAAGACGGGCCGGGCAGCGTGCGCCACGCGATGAGCGCGCCGGCGACGGCGAGCGCCGCCGCGGTGAGCAGCCCCCGCTCGTAGCCGCGGGCGAAGGCGGCGCCCGCGGCCCGGCTGGCGGGCGCCGCGCCGGGTGCGGCGACCACCAGGCCGATCAGGCCGATTCCGGCGATGCCGGACGCCTCCCTGGCCAGGCTGAGGAGACCGCCGGCGGTCCCGGCCCGAGTGGCCGGGACCGCCGTCAGCACGCTGGTGGTCAGCGGCACGGTCAGGGCCGAGCCCGCCCCGATGACCCCCGCTGGAATGAGCAGGACGGCGATGCCGGGGCGCCCCGCGGGTGCGGACCTGACCGCAAGCGCCAGCAGGGCCAGCCCCGCGGCCACCACGAGCAGCCCGGTCGCCACCGTCCGGGCCGCGCCGAGCCGCCCGGCCAGCACCGCGGTGAGCGGGGTGGTGGCAATGACCAGGACGGCGATCGGGACGAAGACCAGGCCGGCGCGGGTGGCGGAGAACCCGGCCTCGCGCTGGAGAAAAACCGAGGTGAAGAAGAAGACCCCGTTGACGCCGGCTCCCCACAGCACCGACGCGGCGATCCCGCCGCGCAGTACCCGGTTGCCCAGTAGCGCCAGGTCGATCATCGGCTGCTGACAGCGGCGCTCCCAGTAGCAGAAACCCGCCGCGCCGACGGCGGACAACGACCCCGCCAGCAGGACCGGGGGAGACGTCCAGCCAGCCGCGCCCCCGTCGGTCAGCACGAAGGTCGCCGTCGCCAGCAGGACGGCGGAGCAGGCCAGGCCCGTCCAGTCAGTGCGCGCGGTCTCGTCATGCGGAGAATCCGCGACCGCGAACCCGGCGATGAGCAGCCCGCCCAGGCCGGCCCGTTCACCAGGAAGATCCAGTTCCAGCTCAGGTGCTGGCTGATCCAGCCGCCAAGGAACGGGCCCAGCGCCAGCGCCGAGGCCAGCGAGGCCATCCACACGGCGGCCACGCCGTCACGGTCCCGCGCGGTCGGGCCGGACGCGGCCACCGCCAGGCTGGCCGGGAGCGCCAGGGCCGCCCCAGCGCCCTGCGCCGTCCTGGCCGCCAGCAGCACCGTGGCGCTGCCGGCCAGGCCGGCCAGCAGGGACGCCGCGGTAAAGAGCCCGAGCCCGAGGCACAAGACAAGGCGACGCCCGTAACGGTCATTCAGGCGGCCGCCGGTCAGCATGAGGGCGGAGAACGTGATGAGGTAACCGGTGACGACCCACTGCGCCGTGGGCAGCGACAGCCGCAGGTCCCGCTGAATGGACGGCAGTGCCACGTTGACTATCGTGCCGTCGACCGTGGTGAGGAAAGCAACGATGGCCACGGTCGCCGCTGACCAGCGCTTTTGCCGGCTGGTCATGCCGGTAGCCGGTCAAAGCCGGAAATGTGCATGCCTTAGTAGCGCAGGCGGCGACGCTAAAAGGCTTGTCATCACCTCGCAAATTCGTGGCGCCGCCGGCTGATCTGCGAGCGAGTTCTGCCCGACATTGTGATGGGGGTGACAAATGGGCGGCCGGCAACTGTCGGATTGCTCTCAATCGCTTCCCGCGTAACGCCGTTACCGTGAGGCCTTGCGGCAAAGCACATCAGGTGCCGGCTCCCGCCGTCAGGAGGAACCGCCGATGGAATCGGGTCTTAGCGAGCCAGCCAGCGGGAAACCGCGGATCGCGCAGCATGAGCTCCGCCGGCTGATCACGGCCCACGTCGCCGACGTGCTTGGCTTGCGCCACTCAGAGGTCGAGGCAGACCGCCCGCTGGCGGAATACGGCTTGTCATCGCGGGAGGCCGTGACGCTGGCGGGCTACCTGGAGACCCTGCTCGGCCGGCCGCTGTCGCCCACGGTCGTGTGGGAGCAGCCGACCGTGGCCGACCTGGCCAGCCTGGCCGCGAGCGATACTGGCCGGCCTCCTGCGGCTGCCCTGGCGGGTACCCATTCGCTGGCCGCCGGCGCACCCGGGGCGGAACCGGGCGATCCGGTGGCGCTGATCGGGATCGGCTGCCCGGCTCCCCGGCGGCGTGGCCGGGCCGCTCACTCATCCAGCCCAGTTCTGGCGGTTCCTGCTCGCGGGCGGCGACGCGGTGAGCGAGGTGCCGGCGCGGCGCTGGGCGTGGTTCTGGGAGCGCGCGGCCGCCGGGGCGGCGCTTCCCGAGGTCACCCGGTGGGCCGGGATCCTGGACGACGTTGCGGGCTTTGACGCCGGGTTCTTCGGTATCTCCCCGGCCGAGGCGGCCACCATGGACCCGCAGCAGCGGATGCTGCTCGAGGTCTCGTGGGAAGCGCTCGAGCACGCTGGGCTCCCGCCCCGGGCGCTGGCCGGCACCAAGACCGGGGTGTTCGCCGGGATCAGCACGTCCGAGTACGCGCACCTGACGGTGGCCGACCCGGGCCGGATCGACGCCTGGACCGCGACCGGCGCGGCGTCCAGCGTCGCGGCCGGGCGGATCTCCTACCTACTCGACTTGCGCGGGCCGAGCCTGGCGGTCGACACCGCGTGCTCCTCCTCGCTCGTCGCCGTGCACCTGGCGGCGGCCAGCCTGCGCGCCCGCGAGTGCGACCTGGCGCTGGCGGGCGGCGTGAACCTGCTGCTGTCCCCGGCGATCACCATGGCGTTCGACGCCGGCGGCGGTACGTCGCCGGACGGGCGCTGCCGCCCGTTTGACGCCGCCGCGAACGGGATGGTGCGCGGCGAGGGCTGCGGGGTCGTCGTGCTCAAGCGCCTGGCCGATGCCCGGCGCGACGGCGACCGGGTGCTGGCGGTTCTCGCCGGGAGTGCCGTCGGCTGCGACGGCCGCTCCAACGGCCTGGTGGCGCCGAACGGCGAGGCGCAGCGGGACCTGCTGCGCGCCGCCTACGCGGGGGCCGGGGTCGATCCGGCCACCGTCGGCTACGTCGAGGCACACGGCACCGGTACCCCGCTCGGCGACCCGATCGAGGCGGGCGCGCTCGGCGAAGTGCTCGGCCAGGGGAGGCCGGCCGAGCGGCCGCTGCTGATCGGCTCGGTGAAAGGCAACATTGGCCACCTGGAAGCGGCGGCTGGCGTCGCGGGCCTTATCAAGGCAGTCCTCGCGCTAGTCCACCGGCAGGTCCCGCCCTCGGTGAACTTCGCCCGGCCGAGTCCGCACATCGCCTTCGGCCGGCTGGGGCTGGCCGTGCCAGCAAAGCCAGTTCCCTGGCCAGCCGGTGACGCGCCCGCCCGGGCAGCGGTCTCGGCCTTCGGGTTCAGCGGCATGAACGCGCACATCGTGCTTGAAGCCGCCGAAGAGCCGCCGTCCCGGGCAGCCGCCGCCCCGCGCGGCGCGCACCGGCGCCCGGAGGCTTACCTGCTGTCCGATGTCTCCCCGGCCAGGATCCGCGACCGCGCGGGCCAGCTAGCCGGCTGGCTCGCTGACCCGGGCGGCGCGCTGGCGGACAGCCCGGCCGGCCTGGCGGCGACGCTGGCCCGCCGGGCGGGGCGCGGCCGGCACCGCTGCGTGGTGGTGGCGGGGGACCGGGCTGAGCTGACAGCCGGGCTGGCCGCGCTCAGCGCGGGCCGGCCGCATCCGGCCGTCGTGTCCGGCACCGAACTCGCGCCGGGCCCGGGCCCGGTGTTCGTCTTCTCGGGATACGGCTCCCAGTGGGACGGGATGGGCCGGCTGCTCGCCGCGACCGAGCCGGCCTTCGCCGCGGCCGTCAACGAACTGGAGGACGACATCCGGGCGGCCGCGGGCGTGTCACTGCGGGCGGCGGTGCTGGGCGACGAGGCCGGTTCCGGTCACCGCGCGGACACGCCCGAGCTGACCCGGGTCGAGCACACCCAGCCGGTGCTGTTCGGGATTCAGGTCGCCCTCGCCCGGCTGTGGGCGGCCTACGACATCGTGCCGTCGGCGGTCATCGGGCATTCGATGGGCGAGGTGGCGGCCGCCGTCGTGAGCGGGGTACTGTCCGCCGCGGACGGCGCGCGGGTGATCGCCTGCCGGTCCCGGCTGCTCGCCCGGATCGCGGGTTCCGGTGGGATGGCGATTGTCGGGCTCCCGGCCGCCGAGCTGACCGGGTTCACCCGCGACCTGCCCGACGTGCACGTCGCGGTGATGTCCTCGCCCGCGCAGACGGTCGTCACCGGCGACCTGGCGCAGGCAACCGAGCTGGTGCGCCGGGTGGCCGAGCGCGGGGTGCCCGGCCGGGTGCTGGCGGCGGAGGGCGCGGGCCACTCACCCCAGGTCGATTCGCTCCTGCCGGAGCTGATGACCGAGCTGGCCGGCCTGAAGCCCCGCCCGTCCGGAGCCGGTGAGGCCAATGAGGCCGATGAGGGAGCACGGCCCCGCTTCTACTCCACCGTGTACGATGACCCGCGGCTGGAACCCGCGTGCGACGCGGCCTACTGGGCGGCGAACATGCGGCGACCGGTGCGGCTCGCGCCCGCGGTGGCGGCGGCGGCCGATGACGGCTTCCGTGCCTTCGTGGAGGCATCCCCCCATCCGCTCGTCGGCCGGGCGCTGGCGGAGACACTGGGCCAGCACGGTGCCGCCGACAGCGTGGTGACCGGGACACTGCGCCGCGGCAGCGACGACATCGCGGCCTTCCACCGCCAGCTCGCGGTGCTGACCGCGGCCGGGATCGCCGCACCGCCCACCGCCGACGGAGTGATCACCGACCTTCCCCCGGTTCCCTGGCAGCACGGCCAGCACTGGACCGCCCCGCCTGCCCCGGCCCGGCCGGGAAACCACCACCCGCTACTCGGCCCGCACACCGAACTGCCCAGCGGCCGCGACCACGCCTGGTCGGCGACGGTTGACCCGGGTTCCCTGGCGGGCGTGCGGACGCGATGGCATGGCCGGCCTGTCTTCCCGCTGAGCGCCGCGGCCGAGATGGCCCTCGCGGCCGCGTGCGCGGCGTGGGAGGTGCCGGCCGGCCAGGTCGTGCTCACCGACGTCCGCCTCGGCCGCCTGGTCCCGGTCAGCCCCGGCCTGGCCCTGGCTACCCAGCTGGAGGAGACCGCCCCGCTACGGGCGACGGTCGGCATCTTCAGCCGAAACCAGGGCGGGGACTGGGTCCGCGCCGCTTCAGCCGAGGCGCGGGTAGCCGAGGCGCGAGTAGCCGAGGCGCGGGTCAGCGAGCCGGCTGCCTCCGGCACGGCGACGCCTCGCCCGGCGCACGGCGGCCGGGGCGCGGGGCGGCTATCGGAGATCGACGCGTGCCTGTCCGCGGCCTGCGGTCACCCGGCCGACCTGCCCACCGCGATCGGGACGCTCCGGATGGGCGAGGCCCCGGAGGCGAGCGGGGTCACGGTCACCCGCGTCGAGGCCGGCCAGGTGCCGCATCCGCACCTGGACAAGCTCCTGCGGCGGCGCTGGGAACGCCAGCAGGTCCCGCCCGCGCGCGGGCCGGCACCCCGGCGGTGGCTGCTGCTCACCGCCTCCGGCAGCGGCCCCGGTACGCACGGCCAGGCAAGGCTGGCGGCGGAACTGGCCGCGGCGCTCACCGCGGCCGGGCACACGGTCCCGCCACCGCTCTCCCTGGCCGAGGGGGTGGACAGCACCGTACTGGCGGATCACCGAGCCGGGCCGCTGGCCGGCCTGGTGGTCGTCGCGCCGGCCCGGCACTGCCCCTGGCGGACGCCGAGCGCTTCCTGGCCGACGCCGTCCGGGTCTCGGCCAGCCTCGCACGCTGGCCGGGAACGCCGCCGAGGCTCTGGTTCGTGACCGCGGGAGCGGTCACCGCCGGCCCGGGAGAGGCCGGCGACCCGGGCCTGGCGGCGGTCCAGGGACTGGTCCGGGTACTGGCGGTCGAACGGCCCGCCCTGCGGGCCACGCTGGCTGACACCGACCCGGCGGCGGACCCGGCCGCCGCCGCCGCGGCGGCGGCGGCCGAGCTCATCGCCGACCCGCCCGACGACGAGGTCGCCTGGCGGGACGGCCAGCGGCTGGTGGCCCGGCTGGCCCGGGCGGAGGAAGGGCCCGCCCGCGGCCGGCGGCGTCCCCTGCGCCCCGTCGTCCGCCCCGGGGGTGCGTACATCGTCAGCGGCGGTTACGGCGGCCTCGGCCTGGTCGTCGCGCGGTGGCTGGCCGACCGGGGGGCGGGCCGCATCGTGCTCGGCGGCCGTTCCGGCCCGTCCCCGGCCAGCCGCGCCGTGGTGGACGGGCTGCGGGCAGGTGGTACCGACGCCCGGGTGCTGCGGTCCGACGTGGCCACCGGGGACGGCGCCGCCCGGCTGGTCGCGGCCGCCCGCGAAGGCGGCGCCGCCCTGCGCGGTGTCGTGCACGCGGCCGGGGTCCTGGACGACGCCCTCATCACCGAGGTGACGCCGGAGGCGCTGGCCCGCGTGTGGGCGCCGAAGGCCAGGGGTGCCAGCGCACTGGACGACGCCATCGAGCGGGCGGGCGCCGAGCCGGACTGGATGGTGCTGTTCTCCTCGGCCGCGGCCGTGCTCGGGGGACCCGGGCAGGCCTCCTACGCGGTCGCCAACGCGTGGCTGGACGGGTTCGCGGCCTGGCGCAGCGCCCAGGGGCGCCCGACCTTCGCCGTTGGCTGGGGCACCTGGGCGCGGGCGGGCGGGGCCAGGGACGTCGCCATCCCCGGCCTGGATCACCTTGACCCGGACGAGGCCATCGAGGACCTAGCCGGGGTACTGGCGGGCAGCAGCCCGGTCACCGCCGTCGCCCGGGTCGACCTGACCCGGGTCGCGGCGGCCTTCCCCGAGGTCTCCGCCATCCCCTACTTCGGCCCGCTGCTAGCGGAAAGCGCGTCCGGTCACCCGGCCGAGGCAGCCCTGGCAGGCCAGGCGGGGCAGGCGCCGACCCCGGAACGGGTCCGCGCTATCGTGGCCGCGGTTCTCGGGCTGCCCGCGGACGGCATCCCTGACGATCTCACCCTGGCCGACGCCGGCCTCGACTCGCTGGCCGCGCAGCGCATCGTCGGCCTGCTGAAACAGGACCTGGGCGTCAGCGTCGATACGGCCGACATCCTGGGCACGGGCGCCACCCTGACCGCCCTGGCGCACCTGGCCGTGTCATCCGCGACCCCGGCCGGCCCCGCCGCGCAGCCGGCGCCGCCGCACCGCCCGGTAGCAGCCAGGGACGCCGCCGAGCGCCAGGTGCTGCGGATCGTCACCGACGTGCTTGGTGCTGCCGGCCTCGGCGTGACCCACGACCTGCGCGCGTCCGGGCTTGACGGCTCCGCGCGGCGCGAGGTCGCCGCCCGGCTCGCGGCCGAGACCGGTCGCGCGGTGGACCCGGACGAGCTGCTTCGGGTGCCGACCGTCGAGGCCGCGGCGGAACAACTCCGCGGGGACGACGAGGCGGCGGCCAGCCTGATCAGCCTGCTCCGCCCGGCCGCTGCCCGGCCGTCGTCCGCGGCCGGGCCCGCGGCCGGGCCGCCGGTCCTGCTGGCTCATCCCGCTGGCGGGAACACCGACGTGTACAAGATCCTGGCCGGGCTGCTCGATCCCGGCCGGCCGGTGTACGGGCTCCAACGGCGCACCGGTTCGGTGGCCGAGCGGGCCCGGCGCTACTGCGCCGAGATCGTCGCTGAGTTTCCGGCCGCGCCCAGCGTGATCGGCGGCTGGTCGTTCGGCGGCGTGCTCGGCTACGAGACCGCGCGCTGCCTGACCGCCGCCGGGCGGCAACCGGAGCTGGTCGTCCTGCTCGACGCGGGACTGCCGCTGCCAGTGCCCGCCGGGACCGAAGAGCGGGCCCTCGCGAGGCGGTTCGCCGCGTTCGCGGACTACCTGACCCGGACCTACGGGCGGGCGGTGACCCTGCTGGAGGAGGAGCTGTCCGGCCTGGCGGAGGAGGAACAGCTGGCGCTGCTCACCGACCGCATGGCCAAGTCGGGCCTGACGGCCGAGCTGAGCCCGGCCATCCTCCGCCACCAGCTCACCTCGCACGAGGACACGCGAGCCCTCGAGCGGTACACGGCGAGACCTTACGACGGCCGGGTCGTCTTGTACCGGGCCGAGCACGAGACCCCGTGGGCGGTTCGCGATCCCCGCTACCAGATAACCGACCCGGCCCGCGGCTGGGGGCCGCTGTGCTCGCGGCTTGAGGTGGTCCCGGTCGACGCGCACCACCTCAACCTGCTCGACCCGCCGGCCGTCGGCGCCATCGCCGACCACCTGCGGACCATGCTCGCCGTCGCGCCACCCACCTACCAGGGAGATGTCCGTGAGTGACCTGATCGAAGCCGTCCTTTCCGGCGCGCCCGCCAGCGAGCTGGCTCGCTGCCCGGTCCCGGAGACCTACCGCGCGGCGCACCTGCTGCGGTCGGAGACCGACATGTTCAGCGGCACCCCTGACGGCGGCACCGCCGATAAGGACGTCCGCAAGTCGCTGCACCTGGGCGAGGTCCCGATGCCGGAGCTGGCTCCGGACGAGGTACTGATCGCGGTGATGGCCGCCGGACTCAACTACAACACCGTCTGGTCGGCGATCTTCGAGCCGGTGCCGACGTTCTCGTTCCTCGCCCGGTACGGCCGCCAGGGCCGGTGGGCGGCCCGGCACGACCTGCCCTATCACGTGGTGGGCTCCGATGCCGCCGGGGTGATCGTCCGCGTCGGCGCGGGGGTGCGGCGCTGGTCGGTGGGCCAGTCGGTGGTGGTCCACCCGGCCTACATCGACCATGAGGACCCGGCTGCCCATGACGACGCGATGGGCGCCGAGGAGGCGCTCGCCTGGGGCTTCGAGACCAATTTCGGTGCCCTGGCCGATTTCGCGGTGGCCAAGGCCAGCCAGCTGCTGCCGATGCCGAAGCACCTTACGTGGGAAGAAGCGGCGTCCGTGCCGCTGTGCGCGGGGACCGCGTACCGGATGCTGGTCAGCCAGCGCGGCGCCGGCATGAAGCAGGGCGACGTGGTCCTTATCTGGGGAGCCACCGGCGGCCTCGGCGGCTACGCGGTGCAGCTCGTCCGCAATGGCGGCGGGATCCCGGTCGGCGTCGTCGGCTCGGCCAGGAAGGAGCAGCTCGCACGGGACCTGGGCTGCGTCGGCGTCATCAACCGGGAGGAGCTGGCAGCCGACGGCGGGCTGGCCGCGGTCAAAGGATGGCGGCGGCTGGGCGAGGAGGTCCGCCGGCTGGCCGGCGAGGACCCGCGCATCGTCTTCGAGCACTCCGGCCAGGAGACGTTCGGCGCGTCCGTCTACGTCGCCCGCCGCGGCGGGACGGTCGTGACCTGCGGATCGAGCAGCGGCTACCGGCATCAGTACGACAACCGGCACCTGTGGATGAAGGTCAAGCGGATCGTCGGCAGCCACGGGGCGAACTACCGCGAGGCGTGGGACATGAACCGCCTGGTGGAACGGGGGATGCTGGCGCCCATCCTGTCCCGCGCCTATCCGCTGGCCCAGGTCGGCGAGGCGGTCAGGGCGCTTCAGCAGGGCCGCGGCGTCGGCAAGACCTCCGTGCTGTGCCTGGCGCCGTCGGAGGGCTCGGGTGTAACCGACCCGGCGGCCCGGGAGCGGGTCGGCCAGGCACGGCTGAATCTTTTTAAGGATCCCGCATTGATAAGCGTGTTATCCGGACCGCCGGGCTTTTCTGGGTTAGCGTGCTGATAGGGCTCACGATTCCAGAAATTCGATGGTGAATGGTATGAGACGTGTCGCTGAGAAGGACAACCTCTGGCGAGGTGTGCCTCGGGAGATAGCCACTGAGATGCGGCCCGACGTCGACCGCCTGGTCGAGGAGATTGTGGCCGCTATCAGGCTGGAGGTCCCCGAGTACAGCCGGCCGCTGGACGACGTGTACATGGCGGGAATCCGCCGGGGCGTCTCGCAAGCGGTCGGCCAGTTCGTTGAGCGCGTCGCGGATCCCGCCGCCTCGCGCGGCGAGACGGTGGAGCTCTTCCGGCGGATCGGGCGCATGGAGGCGGCCGAGGGCCGCACCCTGGAGCCCTTGCAGGCAGCCGTGCGGATCGGTGCCCGGGTGGTATGGAACCGGCTGCATGAGATGGCGACCAGGGCCGGCATGGACCTGGCCGGCTTCGCCTGGGCCGGGGAGGCCATCTTCCTGCACCTGGACGAGATCGTGGCGGCCGGCGCGGAGGGGTTCGCGCAGGCCAAAGCCGAGGTCGTCGGCGAGCTCGAGCGCAGGCGGCGGCGACTGCTCGACCTGCTCATCACCACCCCTCCGGTCTCACCGGACGCGATCGTCGAACTGTCCAGGATGGCCGGCTGGGAACTGCCCGCCAAGGTCGCGGCGGTGGTGCTGGAAAGCAAGGCCGGGCAGGCATTCCCGCCGCTGCCGTCGCTGCCGTCGTACGCGCTGGCCGACCTGGACCGGCGCCAGCCGTGCCTGCTGGTGCCCGACCCGGACGGGCCCGGCCGGGCGCAGGTCATCAAGAACAGCCTGCGGAGCTGGCGGGCGGCGGTCGGCCCGGCGGTACCGCTGGACATGGCGGCCAGCTCGCTGCGCTGGGCGAGTCACGCGCTTGCGCTCGCCCAGCGGGGGATCCTGGACTGGGACGGCGGCGTGGTCTGGTGCGTGGCGGGCATGACCCAGCTCCTGGTGTTCTCCGACGAGGAGCTGCTCCGCCGGTTCGCCACCGGGCTGCTCAAGCCCCTGAGCGATCTCAATCCGGCGCAGCGGGAACGGCTCGCCGAGACCATGCTCGCCTGGCTGGAGAACTGGGGCAACGCCATCGCGGCTGCCCGCAGCCTGCACGTCCACCCGCAGACGGTCAGGTACCGGCTGCGCCAGATCAACGAGCTGTTCCCCGGAGACCTGCAGGATCCCGATAAGCGATTCGCGCTGGAGATAGCCCTGCGGGCCCGTCAGGTCGCGCGCTAAGGCGCAGCCAAGTTAATGAAAAGGTTTTGAATAATGCCGTTTATAACGAGCGGACAAATTGATAGGAGCGGTTCGTTGCCCTCGTCAGTAGCCTGACTGCCTGGCCGCCCGTCTAATGAGGTCATCCTGTTCTCCAGAATGAGGGGGCAAAGATGCCTTTCCTTCCCGTCCGCCGAAAGTCCGCCCGGCGCCCGCGCGCGGGCCTGCTGTCCGCCATCGGGCTGACGGCCGCCGCCACCGCCACGATCACCGCCACGTCGCTGTCGGGGACGGCCCGGGCCGCGACCCCCCTGCCGGTGAACTACGACTTCATCACCGGGGCCGTCGCCAACACCGACCCGACCGTCCCGCCGCCCGGGGCCAACAACTGGTCCTGCCGGCCGAGCGCGGAGCACCCGTACCCGGTCGTCCTCGTCCACGGGACGCTCGCGAACATGGACGACGACATGCAGGCGGAGTCGCCGGTGCTGGTCAACCACGGCTACTGCGCCTTCGCCTTCAACTACGGCGGCTCGTCCCCCACCTCGCTCACCCAGGGAACCGGCGAGATCGCGGCCTCCGCGGCCACCCTGTCGTCCTTCGTCGACCAGGTCCTGGCAGCAACCGGGGCGGCCAAGGTCGACCTGGTCGGCCACTCCGAGGGCGGCATGATGCCGCGCTACTACATCAACTTCCTCGGGGGCGCGGCCAAGGTGCACACGCTGGTCGCGCTGGCCCCGTCCAACTACGGAACGGGCTCCGGGAGCGGCTCGTCGGGCACCGGCAGCTCGGCCTGCGAGGCGTGCGCGGAGCAGGTAGCGGGCTCGGCCTTCCTCACCCACCTGAACGCCACCCCCACCGTCAGCGGCGTCAACTACACCGTCATCGAGACCAAGGACGACGAGGTGATCTCCCCCTACACCAACGCGTTCCTGCCCGCGGCACCTAACGTCACCAACATCACCGTCAACGACCAGTGCGCCCAGGACTACAGCGACCACCTGGAGATCGGCTCCGACCCGGTGGCGCTGGCGGACATGCTCAACGCCCTCGACCCGGCCCATCCGGTCCAGGTTCCCTGCCTGCTGGTCCTTCCCGTCACCGGTCCGACCGGCACCGTCCCTCCATTCTGAACGGGTGCGGCTGACCCCGCCCGGCCACCGCTGCGCGGGCTTCCGTTGACCGACCACCCGGGCCGCCGCCCGGTCCGGGCCCCGGGCAGGTCAGCTGCCCGCGTGGGCGGCGGCGCCGTTACCCCGCTTGGCGATCAGCGCGATGAGGGCTCCGGCCAGCGCGACCGCGGCGGCCACCATGAAGGCGTTGTGCATGCCCGCCACGAAGGTGTCGTGGCTGATCTGGGTGATCACCGCAGCCACCCGGGCCGGGGTGCCGGGGCTGACCGGCGCCGCCCCGACCGAGACCGCGCTCTGCACCTGGGCAAGCTCGGCGGTGCTGAGCGCTGGCAGGTGCGCGGCGTGCCAGCTGGCCGGCAGCGTGCTGCTGATCTTGGCGGACATTAGCGCGCCGAGCACGGCCGTGCCGAGGGTGCCGCCTAGCTGCATGGCGGTGGACTGCAGCCCGCTGGCCACGCCGGCCAGCGCGACCGGGGCGTTGCCGACGATGACGTCGGTGGAGCCGACCATGACCGGGGACAGGCCCAGGCCGAGCAGGATGAACCAGGCGATGGTGTCGTTCGGGCTGGACGCGGCGCCCAGCCGGGAGAGGCCGAGCATGGCGACCGCGGCCAGGACCATCCCGGTCATGATCGGGATCCGCGGGCCCAGCTTGCCGATCACCGTTCCGGCGATGGGGGAGCCGATGATCATCATGGCGGTCATCGGCAGCAGGTGCACGCCGGCCGCGATCGGGTCGAGCCCGTGCACGTTCTCCAGGTAGAAGGTCATGAAGAACATGGCCCCGAACATGGCGAACATGAGCAGGACGACCAGCACCACCCCGGCCGACAGGGAAGCCGAGCGAAACAGCCTCAGCGGCAGCAGCGGCTGACGGGCGCGGGACTCGCGGATGGCGAATAGCGCGCCTGCGAGGATGGCGCCGCCGAGGAGGGCCAGGGTGGGAACAGCGGTCCAGCCGTAGTCCGGGCCCTTGATCAGGCCGAAGATGAGCAGGAAGAGGGCGCCCGCCAAGGCGGCGATGCCGGGGATGTCGAACGAGCTGGCGGGCGCGGCGGGGGTTTCCTTGAGCACGAGCAGGCTCATCACCAGGGCGGCGATCCCGACCGGCACGTTGACGTAGAAGCAGGCTTCCCAGCCGATGTGCTGGACCAGCAGGCCGCCCACGATCGGCCCGGCCGCGGTGGACGCGCCGATGACCGCGCCCCAGGCGCCGATGGCCCCGTTCATTTTCTCCGCCGGGAACGTGTTCCGCAGCAGGGCCAGGGCCGTGGGCTGGAGCATGGCGCCGAAAACGCCCTGGAGCGCGCGGAACGCGATGACCAGGGTGATGCTGCCGGCGATGCTCCCGGACAGGCCGATCGCCGCCGAGCTGGCCGCGAACCCGGCCACGCCGGTGATGAACACCTTCTTGTGACCGAACCGGTCGCCCAGCCTGCCGATGGTGATCAGGCTGACGGCCAGGGCCAGCAGGTAGGCGTTGCTGACCCACTGGATGCCGGCCAGCGAGGCGTGCAGGTGCGACTGGATGGCCGGGTTGGCCACCGCGATGATGGTCCCGTCGAGGCCGACCATCATCACGCCCGCGGCGACCGTCAGCAGGGTCAGGCCCGGCCTGCCCCGCCAGCGGGCGACCGGGCCGTCCTTCCCGGGTGCGGGGGCGCGCCCGGCCACCGCCGGGGGCGTTGTCTTGGTGTCCATCAGGTCCTCATTTCCGTGCGCCTAGCCGTTCGAGTTCGTCGTGTCCCCGGATCCGGGTGATCAGGGGCCGGTCAGGCCCGCTGCCCGCGCCGTCGCAGGAGGCCGGCGCCCGCCCCGGCCGCGACGACGCCCATGCCCGCGGCGACCTGGGCGCCGTGAATGACGTGACCGTGGACGTGGAGGTGGTTGCCGGCCGCCACGGCGGCCACCGCGACCGCGAGGTTGAACAGGAACAGGAACCACAGCACCGGCCGGGACGGGGCCAGCGACTTCCTGCGCGCTTGCCCGCGGACGGCGGGGCGGCCAACCGGGGGGACCGGGGCGGCGGGCGTGTAGTGGCCGGAGTGGCTGGACCGGGCCTGGACCGGGGTGGTGCGCTTCATGAGGACTCCTGCGGTTCTGGAGGGTAGGCCGGCCGGCTCGCCCGGGCGGCTGCTTGCTTGACTTAGGCAATCATATTTAGCTTGCCTAAGTCAAGCAACTATTAAAATTGCTTGACTTAGGCAAGCGGCTGATAGGATGCGAGCATGCCCGCAATACCGCCAGCCAGTGCCGTCTCGGCGGACGTGACCGAGATCGAGCGTGCCCTCACCCGCGTCTCCTACCTGACCAGCCGGGTCCGGAATCACGAGCGCCTCATGGCCATGGCCGCGGTGCCGCTGGACCGCGCCGCCGTGGCCCTCCTGCGGCAGATCGCCGATTCCGACCCGTTGCGCCCCAGCGAGCTGGCGGCCCGGCTCGGCGTGGAGGGCTCGCATGTCACCCGTCAGGTCCAGCGGCTGGAGAAGTCGGGCTATGTGACCCGGGTCCCTGACCCGGATGACCACCGCGCGCAGCGCGTCCGGCTCACCCCGGCCGGCCAGGAGGCGGTCGACCGGATCCGCGAGGCGAGTTACCAGGGCATGCAGATGGCCCTGGCGGACTGGTCACCGCAGGACCTGCACCAGCTGGCCTTGCTGTTCAGGCGGATGGTCGGTGACCTGCTGGGCCAGGCTGAGGACGAGGCGGCTACCAGAGACGCGGTGCGTGACGCCTAGCAGGCAGGTGAAACGGGCCGCGGTTGTGGTGCACCCGGGAAAACACGACGATCTTCAGAACTTCCAGCGTACTGTCGGCAAAGCCAGGTACGGGTACCGGCTAGCCCCGCTGCCTGACGACCAGCGCCCGTACGGGGCGACCACCCAGCGACGCCTTCCCCGTCACCGGCTGGCCGCTGGCCCGGTCTCGGCTGCCGCGTCAGCGGTCGCCGTCGTGGCCGGGGGCGCGGCCACCAGGATGGTGTCCTCGCTGTTCAGGTTCCTCGACCGGCGGTGGGACGGCAGCATGAGGGCCGCGAGCAGCGCGCCCAGCCCGAGCAGGCAGGCCGAGATCGTGAACGCCAGGGTGTACCCGTGGGTGGCCGCGGCCGCCGCCACGGCCGCCTGCGTGCCAGTGTGGTGGGTGAGCAGGTAGCTGGTCGTCGCGCTGGCCGCGACGGTGCTGAGGATGGACACCCCGATCGATCCGCCGACCTGCTGCATGGTGTTGACCAGGGCCGAAGCCACGCCGGAATCGGCCGCCGGGACGCCCGCGGTGGCCGTGTTGGTGGCCGGGGCGAAGATCATGCCGAAGCCCAGGCCCATGGCGAGCAGCGCGGGCAGTATGTCTCCCGGGTAGCCGGAGGTCACCGTGAGCTGACCCAGGTAGGCGGTTCCGCCGCCGCTCAGCAGCAGGCCGCCGGCGATCAGGACGCGCGGTCCGACCCGGGGCAGCAGCACCACGCTGGACAGCGTGGAGGCGATCAGGATGCCGCCGACCATCGGCAGGAAGAGCAGCCCGGTGGTCACCGGGCTGTAGCCCTTGACCTGCTGCATGTAGTAGGTGAGGAACAGGAAGACGCCGAAGATCGCCACCCCGGTAACCCCGATGGCCAGGTAGGAGCTGCCCCGGGTGCGGTCAAGGAGCACGCGCAGCGGGAGCAGCGGGTGGCTGACCCGTAGCTCGGCGATGGCGAACGCCGCCAGCAGGACCGCCCCCAGCGCCAGGGAGGCGATGGTCAGCGGGGCGGCCCAGCCGGCCGTGTCGGCGTGGGAGAAGCCGAAGACGATGAGGAACAGCCCGGCGCAGGCGAGCACGGCCCCGGCCCAGTCCATCCGCGGCCGGCTGGCCGGCCGGCTGGAGCGGATGAAGGCCAGGGCGCCGGCCACGGCGATGGCGGCGATGATCAGGTTGACGTACAGGGTGTAGCGCCAGGAAAGGTACTGGGTGAGCAGGCCGCCCAGCAGCAAGCCGACCGCGCCGCCGCCGGCTGCGACTGACCCGAACACGGCGAATGCCCGGCCCCGCTCGCCCGGGTCGCGGAAGGTGCTGACCAGGGTGCCGAGGGCGGCCGGGGCGAGGATAGCGCCGAACGCGCCCTGCAGCGCCCGGGCCGATACCAGCATCAGGAACGAGACCGCGGCGCCGCCGATGGCCGAGGCGGCAGCGAATCCGATCAGCCCGGTGATGAAGACCCACTTGCGGCTGAACATGTCACCAAGCCGGCCGCCCACCAGCAGCAGGCTGCCGAAGGCGAGGGCGTAGGCCGTCACCACCCACTGCCGGTCGCTATCGGCGAACCCGAGCGAGTGCTGCGCCGACGGCAGCGCGATGTTCACGATGGTGGCATCCAGCACCACCATGAGCTGAGCCAGGGCCACCACGACCAGGATCAGCCAGCGCCGGTCGGCGCGCCTGCCTGGCGCTTCGCGGGAACCAGGTGAAGCGGTGGGCTGAGCCATGTGACCTCCCAGTGAGCGATCGTCTAGCACGTATCGCTACCGGGGGCCTGAGTACCGATGGGTGGCGTGCCGATGGGAAAAGCGCCCGGGATTGCCCGCTGCCGTACTCCCACGCCCCTTAACCCTACCCGAGGCTAATTTTCAGGCGGAGACAGTGCGCGGCAGGCCGGGCGATCCCGGGGGAGGCGGTCACGTCCAGGAAGGGACCCTTCCGTCCGCATAGCGGGCGCCGAAGCCGCCGGTGGGCAGGAGGCCGGCGATCGCCTCCAGGTCCGCCGGGGCAAGCACCAGCTCGGCGGCGGCGGTGTTTTCCGCTACCCGGGCGGCGCTACGGGTGCCGGGGATCGCGGACGATGTCCTGTCCCTGGGCGAGGATCCAGGCGAGGGCGAGCTGGGACACGGTCGCGCCCTTGTCATGGGCCAGCTCGGTGAGCTGCTTGACGGCATCCACGTTCCGCTCGAAGTTGCCGGGCTGCCAGCGGGGGTCGTTGTTTCGCATGTCGCTGGCGTCGTACTGGCCGGCGGCTTGGCCGTGCCGGTGAGGAAGCCGCGGCCGAGCGGCGAGTAGGCGACAAACCCGATGCCGAGCTCACGCAGCACCGGGAACAGTTCTTCGACGTCGCGCTCGAACAGCGAGTACTCGGTCTGCAGGACCGACACCGGGTGCACGGCGTGCGCCCTGCGGATGGTCTGCGGCCCGGCCTCGGACAAGCCGAAGTACTTCACCTTGCCCGCGGCGATCAACTCCCCGACGGTGCCGGCCACGTCTTCAATCGGCACGTCGGGGTCGACGCGGTGCTGGTACAGCACGTCGACGTGGTCGGTGCCCAGGTAGCGGAGGCTGTTGTCGAGTACCTCGCGGATATGCCCCGGCCTGCTGTCGGTGCCGAATTCGCGGGTGAAGCCGAACTTGGTCGCGATGGTGATCTCGTCACGGAACGGCGCCACGACCGCGCCCACGATCTTCTCGTTGGCGCCCCATCCGTATAGCTCAGCGGTGTCGAAGTGAGTGACGCCGAGCTCGCGGGCGCGGCGGATGGCGGCCGCCCCTTCGGCGTCGTCGCCGGGTCCGTAGGCGAGCGAGATGCCCATCGCGCCGTAGCCGATCGCTGAGGTGACCAGGCCCTGACGACCCAAGGTGCGCTGCTGCATGGCGGAATCCTCTCGTCGGACGACAAACCAAACCGTTCGGTTCGGTGCCCCTTCACGCTACCCGGCCTGCTTCGACAATCAAAACCGAACCGTTCGGTTTGGTACTGTCAGAGGATGCCTGGTACCGACTCCACCCGCGACCGCATCGTCGCCGCTGCCCAGGCCGAGTTTGCCCAGTACGGGATCTCGGGTGCCCGGGTCGACCGGATCGCCTCGGCCGCACGCACAAGCAAGGAACGGGTGTACGCCTACTTCCGCGGCAAGGATGAGCTCTACCGCTTTGTCGCGGCGCGGGTACTGGCCGAGATCGGCGACGCCGTTCCGTTGGACCCGGCCGACCTGCCCGGTTACGCCGCAGGCCTGTTCGACTACTTCACCGGCCATCCCGACCGGTTCCGGTTCGTCAGCTGGGGACACCTGGAGCTGGGCAGCGGCGGTGCCGGAGGCGACGCGCCCGACCCCTACGGGCAGGCGATGGCGGGAAAGATCGAGAAAATCCGCCGTGCGCAGGAGGCCGGAGAACTGGACCCGTCCTGGGATCCGGCTGACATCTGCGCCCTGGTCTCCCAGATCGCCACTGCCTGGATCGGCCTGCCAGAGGTTGCCAGCCTTGGCAGGCCCGCCGCCACCGAACGCGCCGTCGACGAGCGCCGCGCTACCGTCGTGCGCAGCGTTCAGGCGCTCTTTCCGGCTGCGGGCGGCGGGAGACCAGACGAGCCTTTTGCGACAAAGGCCGGCCACGCGTCGCGCAGGTAGCAGGCGAACGGTATCCACCAGATGAGGTCGTTGGTCGCGACGAGGATGATGGTGTCCGCAGGCCAGGCGCCGGTCAGGATGAGCCAGGCGAGGCCGAGAGGGCCGAGGATCTTGCCGGTGAGCGCGACCGCGGCGATCAGCCAGCCGTGGGCCGGGCTGCGGGCGACGTCGAGGTAGAGGATCCCGTACAGGCCGAGCACCATGCCGAGGGTGGCGAAGATCTGCGGGGTGTTGCTCGGCGGCAGACCGGTCAGCCGGAAGAACCACTGCGGGTTCAGGACGGCGTAGCTACCCCAGAGGATGTTGTACGTTCCGGCGGCGAGGAAGACTGCCCGGTAGGCCTTCTCGTGCTTCATCGCGCGGGGCCTGCCGTGCTGGCCGGCCGCGGGCGGGACGGGTTCGGCCATGGCCAGCGGGCGGCGGGCCGCGGGAAGCCCGCGACGGCGTAGGCGTCCCTGACCGCGGACGCGCAGGTCCCGGCGGCCAGGGCAGTCAGCGCGATCCGGTAGGCCAGCGGCACGTTGGCCGGCTCCCAGCGCAGGCCGGTGGCGGACCGCTGCCAGGCGAGCAGGACCGGGATGAGGTTGGCGAGCATCGCGCCGTAAATGATCGCCATGATGCTGTGCGTTGCCCGTTCCCCGGGGAGCAGGCCGCCGAGGGGCTTGCGGACCTGGTCCTCGACGATGAAGTCGGCCAGGGTGATGCCGATCTCGGTGGCGAGCAGCAGGCCGAGCGCGAGCGCCCACGCCCCGCGCCAGGCGATCCAGGGCAGGGTGCCGAACACGGCCACGTAGACGAGGCTGCGCCCGGCGTGGAGCTTGAGCTCGGGGCTCAGGCCCGGCAGCCGCGCCGGCAACTGGCCGCGGATCTCGTGGAAGTAGATGGTGTCGAACGCGCCGAGCAGGCCGAGCGCCCCCAGGAGCCACAGCACGGTCCTCATTGATCTGCCTCCAGGAAATGACCGCGGTAAGAGATCAGGACGCCGAGCAGCGGTATCCGCACCGACACCTCGACGTCGAAGGCCCGATCCCCGCTTGACCAGGCGTGCGCGTAAGCCTGCGGCGCGACGAGCCAGGGGAGCCGGACGCTGAGCCGGCCGAGGATGACCGCCGCGCCGTCCGGCGTGAACCAGACGTCGGATGCCGCCGCCAGGCAGCGCATCCGCAGCTCCACCGGGCCGAACCGCTCGGCGGCCCGTTCGCCCGCGCGGATCAGCCGGGTGACGAGGCGGCTGGCCCCGAAGGCGCGGATCCACTGCTCGTGAACGACGGTCCCGTCGTCCTGGCGGACGATGCCCAGTCGTGCCTTCAGCCCGGCGGCTGGTGGCGGCAGTCGCAGCAGCCGGCCGAGCATCCGGACCGGCCCGGAGCGTCCGGGGGCAATGTCCACCGTTCCGGCCGCGGTCGCGGAGACGGGGCCGGCGTGAAACCTGCGCACCCAGTCGTCACCGTCGGTCATCGTCAGCATCGCCTGGGGACGGGCGCGCCGGTGGCCAGCGGAACGAGTCGACCAGCTCCGCGGCCAGCGCCGGCCTCAAGCAGCGCTTCAGTGGTCACGCTGCTGGCCTCGTGACGCGACAGCATTTCCAGTCCGAGATAGGCCCCGACGGCGGCGGCGGCCAGCTCGCGCACCGGCACGAGCGCCGCGAACACTTGCCCGCGGATCTGCTCGCGGATCAGTTCCTCGGCCAGCGCCTGCCACTGTTCGCTCTGCTCGCGCACCTGCTCGGCCAGCGCGGGCGAGGAGGCGGCAGCGGCCACGAGTTCCTGGACGGCGGCGACGTGACCGCTCGACTGGTCTTCCTGGTGCAGCTCCCGCAGCCGGTCGATGAGCGCGACGGCGCCGCTGACGCCCGCGGTCCGCTCCCGGTAGCGGGCCAGGCGCTCGGTGCTGGTGTACCGCGCGGCGGCGACGAAAAGGTCATCGAGGCTCTCGAAGTGGTAGTAGATGACGCCCGGGGCGAAACCGCCCGCAGCGGCGACCGCGCGAGCCGTCGTCCGGCTGAACCCCTGCCTGGCCAGCGTGACGACGGCGGCCTGGAGGATCTTCTCGCGGGTCTGCGAACGCCCGGCTCCGGTCAGGGGCGCCATCTAAGCCCGCGCGATGATTTGAACGCCTGTTCTGAACATGCGTTCAAAATGAGATGCCCGCGCGCCGGCTGTCAACTGGTAGGCGAAGTAACCGTGGTGGCCCAGCGCGCCGGTCCCGGTCACCGGACAGCCGGGCCGGCCGCCGCGCGAACCCTTGTTAACGTCTGCGTTGACAGGTCTGGGACGCGCGGCCCGGCCGCCCGAACCGCAAAGGACAGGAAATGAACGCAACCGAGCACGGCAGCCCGGGCAGACCTAGCTGGCGCCGGGCGCCGCTGGCCGTTTTCGCGATCGCGATCGCCATCGGCCTTGGCGCCTGCAGCAGTTCCGCCAGCAGCCCGGGCAGCGCCTCCTCCGCCAGTGGCTCCCCGGCCGGCACCGGGACGGCCGGGAGCCCGGCCGCGTCCGGCGGCAGCGGCGCCACCCCGGCTGCCCTGGCCTCGTTCCTGCCCGGCACGGTCGCCAGCGGGGCCGCGGTCAAGATCGGCCTGATCAACAACGAGGGCAGCTCGCCGACCGCCCAGTCGGCGACCGGCGACGCCGCGGTCGCGGCCGCCGACTATGCCAACGCCGAGCTCGGCGGCATCGGCGGCCATCCGATCCAGGTGGTCCGGTGCGCCGAGGAGGAGGACAGCGCCTCGGCCACCGCCTGCGCGAACGAGATGGTGGCGGATAACGTGGACGCCGTCGTGATCGGGGCGACCGGCTTCGGCCAGACGATGGTCCCGATCATCACCCGGGCGGGCATCCCCTACGTGACGACCATCGGCAGTGCGGCCGCCGAGCTGACCACGCCGGGCGCGTTCAGTTTCGTGGGCGGGTTCTTCTCCGCCCTCGCCGCGATGGCCAAGTACTCCGCGCAGCAGGGCTACAAGCAGGTGACGGCCTACGTCATCGAGGCCCCGGCCGCGATCCTGGGCGCCAAGTCCGTTGGTGCCCCGGTGTTCAAGGCCGCCCACGTCGGCTACAGCGTCACCCCGGTCACCGCGGGGGTCGCGGACGCCACCTCGCAGATCGTGTCCGGCCTGGCCGGCAAGCCCGATGCGGTCGCGCTGGTAGCGGACGCGGGCACCTGCGAGTCCATGCTCAAGGCGCTGAACGTGGTTAACCCGGGCATCCCGAAGATGGTCATCAACTCCTGCCTGGACAGCGCGGTACTGGCGGCCGTGGGCAGCGGGATGAACGGGGTGAAGGAGTTCGGCTTCTCCTCCACCCAGACCAATGACCCGGAAGCGCAGCTCTACCGCTACGTGATGGCCAAGTACTACCCCTCCGCCGACACCAGCGGCTACACGGTGACGGGCTACCAGAGCATGCTGGGCCTGGTCCGGGCGACGGCCGGGCTGTCCGGGGCGGTGACGCCGGCCTCGATCACGGCGGCAATCAAGGCGGCCAAGGACGTGCCGCTGCCCGCCGGTGACGGGCTCACGTTCACCTGCGACGGCAAGCAGATCCCGGGCCTGTCGTCGGCCTGCTCGCCCGGCATGGTGGTGCTGACGATCACCAACGGCCAGGGGCTTGACCCGCAGCTGATCGGCTAGCCAGGCCCCACGCCGCCACCCAGCGGCCGCACCTGCGTCAGGCCGGGACGCGGTGGGCCAGGTAATTCTGGGTGATGGTGAGCCGGGCCTGGTCGCCGATCGTCCCGGCGGCGTAGAAGTCAAAGGCGTGGTTCGCGAACGGGATCGCCGCCAGGGTGACGTCCACGCCGGCCGCGCGCGCCTGGCCGACGAATGCGTACACCCCGGCGGGCGGGACCAGCGAGTCGTGCTCGGGCTCGATGACCAGCGTCGGCGGGGCCTTGCCGGTGATGTAGGTCGCGGAAGAGATCGCCCGGTAGCGGCCGGGATACTGCTGCGGTGAGCCCCCGGTGTACTCGGTGACCGCCTGGCCGACGCTGAATGAGCCGAGGGTGAAGTCGCCGTTGTAGACGCTGACCGGGTTGACCGCGGGATAGCTGGCGACCACGGCCGCGGGGACCGGGACGGGGCCGCAGCCCGACCGGGCGGTCCCGGCCGCGGCGGCGTAGCCGAGGTTGATCGCCAGGTTGCCGCCTGCCGAGTCGCCCGCCACGACCAGGCGGTTCAGGTTCACGCCGAGCCGCCTGGCGTTCCTGTCGGTCCACGCCAGGGCGCAGGCGACGTCGGCCGGGGCTTGGTTCCAGGTGTGGTCGGCGCCGGTGGCCAGCCGGTACTGGGCGCTGATGACGAGCCAGCCGTGGTCGGCGTACCACCGGAAATCGGTCTTGGCGGAGTCGTTCCCGCCCCCATTCCAGCCGCCCCCGTGGATGTAGAACAAGGTCGGCCACGCGCGCGGCTGCCCGGACGGCCGGTAGATCGCGACTGACAGCGCCTGGCCGTTCACCGTGCGGTAAACGGCGTTGGCGCTGGGACTGGCCGCCGCGACCGAGGACGGGGCGAGTGCCCGCAAGACGTTGACCGAGCCGCCGGCCGCGCTGACCGCGGACACCATGACGGCGATGACGACGACCCCCGTCACCGCCCCCGCGGCGCCCGCCGCGGCCGTGGCGGTAGCGGTGCGCCGCGGGCCGCGCCGCCTCCGCCACAGCCCGAGGCCGATGGCCGGCAATGCCGCCACGACCAGCACGGGGCCCAGGACTGGGACGACGTAGGAGCCGACCACGCTGAACAGGCCGAGGCCCGGCACGATGGCCCCGACCTCGACCGCGATCACCGCCGCGGCGAGGGCGAGGGCCGCGAGGACGACCACCAGCCACCAGAGCCGGACCGCGGAGAACGCCCGCTGACTTGCAGCCATGAATGCCTCCCAGGGCAGCTCCAAGGCCGAATTCGAAGCCTACGCGCTGCGAGCTCCGCGGTTGGGACGGGGGACGACCGCGCGCCGGGGCTGAGATACTTGGGGTTATGCCGAGCAAACCGGAGGGCGCACCCGTCGGCCGACGGCTCATCCTGGGCCTGCTCGGCCTCGGCGCGCTCGGGACCGTCACCGGCCAGCGCGTGCAGAACACGCTGGCCCAGGTGATCGGGCCGGTCGCTGACCACGACCCCACGGGCCTGCTCTCGCTGATTCCGCTGGGCGACACTTTCCGGTACTACTCGGTCACCGGGTCCGTCCGTGCGGAGACAGCGGACGACTACCGGCTGAGCATCTCCGGTCTCGTCGATCACCCGGCCACCTACTCGGTATCGGACCTGAAAGCGCTGCCGCAGACCTCACTGATCCAAGATTTCCAGTGCGTCACCGGATGGCACGTCCCCGCGGTGCACTGGGTCGGCGTGCGGTTGTCGGTGCTGCTCGAGGCGGCCGGGCCGGCCAGCCAGGCGCGCGCCGTGCGGTTCACCTCCTTCGACGGCACCTACACCGAGAGCCTGACCCTCGCCGAGGCTCGTCGCCCCGACGTCATCGTGGCGCTGGAGATGCTCGGCGCGCCGGTGACCCATGACCACGGCGGCCCGGTACGCATGTACGCGGGATCGATGTACGGATACAAGAGCACCAAATGGCTGTCAGGCATCGAACTCGCCGGGACCGAGACACCCGGCTACTGGGAGACACGAGGCTATGACATCGACGGGATCATCAGGGGATAGCGCGGTACCTAGGTTCAGTCGCGCCGAGCGCATGGTTCACCGGGTAACGGCGGTCTTGATGACGACGTGCATCCTGACCGCCGCCGTCCTCTACAACGGCCCGATCGCCATCGAGGTAGGCCACCGCCACCTGGTCGAACTGATCCACGTGTACTGCGGCTTCGCCCTGCCGGTCCCCATGCTGCTCGGAATCGCGTCATTCGCCTACCGGGCCGACCTGCGACGCCTCGGCCGCTTCACTCCCGCCGACCGCCGCTGGCTGCGCTCGCGTACCCGCCGGGACGGGACCATAGCGGTCGGGAAATTCAACGCGGGCCAGAAGCTGAACGCATCGCTGGTCTCGGGCTCGATCCTCGTCCTGCTTGGTACCGGAGTGCTCATGTACTTCGTCGGGCTCGCCCCGCTGCCCTGGCGTAGCGGCGCCACATTCGTGCACGACTGGTTCTCGCTTGCCCTCGGCCTGCTAGTTGTCGGGCATGTCATCTTCGCGCTGAAAGACCCGGAGGCGCGTCGCGGAATGCGAATTGGATCGGTGTCGCGATCGTGGGCGCGCACCGAACACGCGGGCTGGCTGCATGAGCTGGAAAGCGCGGCGCCGGCCGAGTCGGCTGCGGAGGTGCCGGAAAAATGATACGCCACGCTCGGAGCATTCCGTGGTCCCGACGGTGACCGCGCAGCGGCTCGTTGTGGTGGGCGGAGGGCCCGCCGCGCTCGAAGCAGCCCGGGCTTACCGGGAAGCAGGGGGCGGCGGGCAGCTCGTGCTCGTGTCCGCCGACGAGCACCTGCCCTACGACCGGCCGCCGCTGTCGAAAGACTTCTTGCGCGGAGAGTCGGAAGAGGACGCCTTGCCGCTCGAAGACGTGGGCTTCTACCGTGACCACGACATCGAGGTCCGGCTCCGGACCCGGGCTCAGGCACTGGACACTGCCCGCCAGGTGGTCACCCTTTCCGACGGCGAGGCACTCGGCTACGGTCAGTGCATCCTGGCCACCGGGGCTTCACCGAAGCCGCTGCCGGTCCCCGGCGCCGAGGGGTCCGGTGTTCGTTACCTGCGCTCGCGGCACCAGGCCAGGGAGCTGCGCGAAGCCGCCGCCGCGGCCAGGTCGGCGGTAGTGATCGGATCGGGCTTCATCGGCTGTGAGGCCGCGGCGTCACTAGCCCGCCGGGGCCTCGCCGTCACGCTGGTGAGTATGGAAGACGCCCCCCAGGCGGCCCGGCTCGGTGACGCCGCCAGCCGGATCCTCCAGGCCTGGCTGGAGGACGAGAACGTGTCGCTGCGCCTGGGGGCAGAGGTGGAAGCAATCGAGGGCGGTCGGGTCCGCCTCGCCGACGGGACCAGTGCCGAAGGCGACTTGCTGCTGGTGGCAGGGGGCGTGCAGCCTGAGGCCGGCATTGCCGTCGAGGCCGGCCTGATCGTCGAGGCCGGGCGGGTCGTGGTCGACGCGCAGATGCGCAGCAGTGCCGCGGACGTTCTTGCCGCCGGCGACGTTGCCTTCGCCTTCAATGCCGCAGCAGGACGCCACCTGGCCGTCGAGCACTGGGGCGAGGCGCTGGCCATGGGCCAGGTGGCCGGCCAGACCGCCGCCGGCGCGGAGGCCTGGTGGGCCGAGGTGCCGGGATTCTGGTCCACCATCGGTGACCGGACACTCAAGTACACGGCTTGGGGAGACGGCTTCGACCACGCTGACCTCGTCAATCACGGTGGCGGAGCGTTCACCGTCTGGTACGCACGCGATGGCGTGACGGTCGGCGTCCTCACTCACGACGCCGACCACGACTACGAGCGCGGACGGCGTCTCATCGAGCAGCGCCGCCGACACGGCTGACGATCGCGCGGCGCGGAGTGCCGGCCGATCGTCATTGCCGTCCACCGCAGGCCTGCGTGTCCCAGACCGTGCCGCCGACGAACACCGCGTCGGCGGCCGAGACACCGATCTTCCTGAGCGCCGCGTCCACCCTTCGCATAGCCCCAGGTTCAGGGAGTATTTCGGAATTTAAATGGCGCAATGGCGCCACTTAATTCTTGTACCGCCCGGACGCTTGCGCAATAATTTTAATGCCTGAGGAATCTTCCCGACTGCTTTAGCGGGGCCTATTCTACTATTATCCTCTTTGTGGGAGCGGCCAGGCTGTGAGTACCGGCAATCACCCGAATGCTGTGGCTGCCCGGCGCGCACCCGACGACAGCGGTCCCGTGCGGGTGCTGGAGAGTTGTGATCTTGGCGTGGCGCTGATGGCCGCGATCCTTGGTTACGGGCTGGCATCCCAGAGCTTGCCCGGCTGGCTGGCGGCCTTCGTGACCCTGGGCATCGTGGTCCTCGGCCTGCTGGTTGGCCTGCTGGCCTCGGCGATGGCCGTCAGCCTGGCCGTCGGCGTGGCCAGCGTGGTGATGATCCTGGCACGGAAGTCGGCTGGCGTAGTCCGGCGGGCCGGTGCCGTGGTGGTCATCGCCGCCGTCGCCGTCGTGGTGCTGCTGGCCTGGTGGACCTCGCTGGCCGCGGCCGCCGGGGTCGCGTCCGCGCTGCCCTCCCTGCTGCCGCTCGGCTGCGCGGCTTACGTCGGGGGGCTGACCTACCGGGACAACCCGCGCCCCGGGCGGTGGGCGAACCTGTTCATAGCCGGCGCGGTGGGCATCGGCCTGGCCGCCATCTTCCGGCCCGGGATCGTCGCCGACGACCCCGCGGCCCCCCTGCTCTTTATCGCGATCGCCTGGCTGGCCAGCCACATCTGGCGGTCAATGGCCGCCTCCGATAACCGCGTGGTCCGGGGGAGCGCCGACGTCGCCACCGCGCTCTTGCTCGGTGCGACCCTGGACTTGCTCGTGGTCTGGATCGGCAACATCGCCGGCCTGCCCGCGCTCACCCTGCTGCGGGTATCAAGCCTGCTCAACGAGGTCGCGGCCGGGAACGACCCGGCGTGGTGGTACCTGGCCGCCCCCCTGCTGCTGCTGGCGGCCGGCTACGTGGCCATCATCCGCTGGGAGAGCCGGCTGGCCGGGTTCGCTGCCTGGGCGCAGCGCCAGCGGGCAGTCCGCCTGGCCCGCGCGCTGCCCGGGATCGGGGCGCTGCGGCCGCGGATGGCGGTCGCGGCGTTCGGTTCCTCCCGCCGCCTGACGCAGTTCCTGCACGTCGGCCTCCTGCTCGTGCCCCTGGTCGGGATGACCGGGCCGGCCTTGCTCGGGCAGGCCGTGCTCGGCCCGCAGCGGCCCCGGTACATCATCGCCTACGACGCCGAGCGCGCGGCCGAGGCTCAGGTTCTCGCCTACCGGCAGCTCACCCGGGAAGTCGCCGCCGCGTCACCGGGCCAGCGCGCGGCCCTGCGGAAGGACGTAGCGGACATCAGCAGCTCGGTGAACGGCGGCGGCGGGGGCGCCTGGTTCACCGCGGCCACCCCGGCGGCAGGCCTCGGCGAGGAGGAAGGCGCGTACCTGGTGCACGCGGGCGAGGCGAGGGCGGCCGCCGGGCCTGCCCCGCCGCCGCTGTCGGCCGGCCGCGCGACCACCGTCGCGGCTCAGGTGGAAGCGGAGGAAGACGACGCGGAAGAGGCCGAGAGCTACGCCGACAAGGCGGGGGCCTCGGCGGCGGCCGCCATCGCCACGCTGCTGTCCGTCGCGCCCGGCGGCGGTGCCGTCCAGCTACTGCAGGAGTACCTGAGCGGCCTGACCGAAGAAAGCCCGGTCGCCGACGCCCTGGCCGGGCTGGCCGGGCGGCTCGGCGGGGCCGGTTCCGCCGGCCCCGGCGCCGAGCAGGCCCTCAACCCTGCCCCGGCCGAGCAGGCGGCGGCCTCCGGTGAGATCAGCCAGCCCGACAGCAACGGATCGGCCGGCTCCGGAGGCGGGCCGGGTACCGGGGACGGCGGCGGAACCGACGACGGCGGAGACGACGGCGGCAGCGTCGACGTCGGCGGTGGTGACGGGGACTTATGTACTATGGGCGCAGTGGCGAATGCGCTCGCCCGCTCCGAACCGGGAGACCACTCACGCTGGTCCCGGTGACGAGGACAAGGGTCACCGACTCGCGCGAGGTAGCGGTCACACTCGTCTTGTCGCGGCGAGGTGCGTGGGGCCTTGCCGAAGGGAATCCCCATGACGAAGGATCGTGCCCGCAAGCGGTCGGTCCGCGCGAGGATGGCAGCCAGCGCAGAGCCCTACAGCGTCGCCGCGCGCAAGCTCACCGACAGTGCTGAGCCTGGCGCGGCAGTCGTCTCACTGCTGCGCGACCGCATAGCCGCGACGTTGGCCGCCCCGAACGCGCGGATCCGGTTTCGCGTTGAAACGAACCTGGGAACACGCAAGGACATACGCGCGAGGCTTGCCCGGTTTGTCATCGCCTCCGTGATGAAGCGCATGACGCCCGGGCTGGAATGGTCGGCCGGCGGCATGAACGGTGAAGGTCTCATCGAGCCGCTAGCCGGCCGCTACCAGATTTACTGGGGCGGATATGCCACGGTCGTCACCGACGGCCGGCAATTCTTCGGGCGCCCCGGCGAGCCGGTCGAGGAGCACCCCGCGCCGGACAGCGACGAAGGGGAAGACTCGATCATGGAACCGCTGGAGGAAATGCGCGGCGCGGCCAGCGCCCGGTTCAGCGGTGATGACGTGGTCCGGGGGACGCCATGCCAGGTGATCACCGCCGGGACGGGCTCACGCGAGTTCACGGTCTGCGTGGACGATGCCTACATCAGGCGGGTCAGCGAGACAACGGCGATACCCAGCCTCTGGGGGAGGGTCGCGATAGAAGTGACACTCGAACTGTGGGACTTCGGCGCTGCCGCCGAGGCACCCGACTGGTCGCGGTTCCCCGGGGCCCCGGTAGTCGCTTAGCCCGCCGCAGAAGCTGGCGGCACGTCACTGGCGAGCGCGTCCCAGGTGACGGCCAGGAGGACGAGCGTCCGGTCCCGCTGGTCCTTCAGTGAGAGGCCGGTCAGTTTCTCGATCCGGGCGACCCGGTACAGGAGCGTGTTGCGGTGCACCGGCAGCGCGGCTGCGGCCGCCGCGCTGTCGAAACCGCTGGCGGCCAGGCTCCGCAGGGTGGCCGCCAGGTCCGCCGCATCGGCCTGATCGAGCGGGCCGAAGACCCGGGCGGCGATCCGGCCGGCGATTTCTGGCGCGTCGGCGAGCAGCAGCTCGGGCAGGAAGTCCTCGGCCTGTACCCGGCCCCGGCGTCCTGACCGGGCCGCGATCGAGACGAGTGCGCGCAGCTGGTCGGCTGCCGCTCCGAGCTGGGTGCGTACGGTCGGCGGGTCCTGGGCGAGCAGCAGCCGGGGGTCGTCCAGGAAGGCTTTCCAGCGGAACCCGGGCGGAGCCAGCCCAGTGACGCAGACCCCCTCGGTGAACGCGAGCGCCCCCGCCGCGCGCAGCCGCGACGCCAGGTCGGCGTGCCCGAGAGCCGAGGCCGCGGCCAGCTGCGCGGTGAACGGGCAGTATGGCGCCGCCAGGTCAAACCCGAGCCGGGCGGCCCGGTCCCGGTCCTCGACGGTGACCGGCAGCCGGGCGCAGAGCCGGTCGAACAGCGCCCGGGCGCGCCGGTCACCGGCCGTGGACGGTGCGTCCCGCTGGTCAGCGTACGCCTGCGCGAACACGTCCACGATCATGTCGAGGTAGTCCTCAAGACAGCCCCAGACCGTCTCCGACTCCGCGATCAGCACCGCTCGGTCCTGGTCGTTCGCCAGGGCGAGCAGCGCCTCCCAGAACATTCGGGCGCCGCGCCGGTAGACCAGGATGCTGTCCTCGATCGGCTGGGCGGCGATGGCCCGGGCCCGCAGCAGCTCATGCAGCTCAGACCGGACGTACTCGTCCGGCGCGGTCCCGTTGATGACCCACCGCAGTATGAGGTCGACATTCCAGCGCACCACCGCGCCGCGGTCCACCTCCCACGGGAAGCTGGTGTAAGCGGGGAGCTGGCTGAATCCTGACTCCATCCGGCGTACCACGACGCCGACGTCGAAACGCTCCAGCACCCGCCGGAGAGCACCGCGTGACTTGCCCGAAGCGGAAGCGAGATGCGCGTTCACGGGCACGATCTTTCCATGCCCGAGCGCTTCCGGTCACGGGACGAGTTCCCCGGATACCGGGGCCAGCGCCCAGTCGAGGGCGAAGTCGGCGACCGCCTCCCAGCCGGGCTCGCCACAGGTGTAGTGGTCCCGCCGGTCGAAGACGGCATGCGCGGCGATCGCGGTGGAGTGCTTGGCGTTCTTCTCGTAGTTGTGCTGCTGGACGACGGTGGGCAGGATGTGGTCGCTGCCGCCGGAGATGAACAGCAGCGGGGCGCGGTCGTCGTCGGCGAAGTTGAAGGTCGTGGAGGCGTGCGGGGTGACCGCGGCGAAGCCGCCCTGGAAGAGGACCTTGGCGGGCGTGGGGGCGGCGTAGCGGTCGTAGGCCGCCTGGGAGGCTTCCTCGTCGAGGGTGTTGGTGAAGGCGTAATGGAACTGCTTGGGGGTAAGCGGGACGGCCCGGTGCAGGTTGGCCGGGTCTTTCAGGACCGGCAGCACCGAGCGGATCTCCGATAGCGGCATAGCGTTGATGCCCTTGACGGCGGCGCCGTCGATGGACACCCCGGCCGCCCCCAGGCCGCTGCCCACCAGCAGCTGGGCGAAGGTCCCGCCGAAGGAGTGCCCCATGATGATCGGCGGCGCGTCCAGTTCCTCCACGATGCCGGTCAGGTGATCCATCACCTCGCGGACGCCGACATTGGCGAGCGCCGAGGAGTCCTCCCGCAGCGCCAGCAGCCCGGCCTCGCCCTGGCCGATCCCCGGGTAACCGGGCGTCAGCACCCGGAACCCCCGCTCCTCGTAGCGGGTGACCCAGTGCTCCCAGGCCAGCGGCGTCATCCACAGGCCATGAATCAAAACGATCGTGTCCGGCGCGCTAGCCATGGACTCATCCCTTCATCGCGGTACGGCAGCGGGCAAGCCGGCCGCGGCAACCCGGCCCAGCTCCCTGCTGCCCAGCATGGCGTCCGCCGCATTGTGCGCGGGCCCGGGAAGTCAGCCCGATTTTGGGCACGGCACCGACGCCGGACCGCCGCCTCCTGAAGTAAATCCGGGCTAACATGAACCAGCGGCAGCCGCGCCTGCCCGCTCCGAGCCGGGGCCCGCCCACGCTGGGCCCGGCGACGAGGACAAGGGTCCCTGACTCGCGCGCCTTCCCGGAACGCGTCGTTGCTGCGCTGGCGGGTGCGTGGGGCCGCGCCGGAAGGATACGCAGTGACCAGGGACCATGCCCGCAAGAAGGCGATCCGCGCCCGGATGAGCGCCAGCGGGGAAACATACAGTACTGCCGCCCGCAGGCTCGATGCCGCCAGCGGCGGCCCGGCGGGGCCGGACGCGGTCCTCATCGCTTGCGTGAACAGGACGCTCGCGTCGCCGGCGGCCCGGATCGGGATCCGGGCGGACTGGGGCAGCCGGTGGGGCCTGGGAAGGGCGCCGTGGCATCGCCCGGGGCGGGTCGAGCAGCTGGCCGCGTCCGCCGCCAGGGCCGTGGGGCGGCGCGTCGCCGCCGAGGCCGGACTCGCGCGCGTGCGCGAGAAGCTCGCCGCCGCCCTCTTCCACCCGGCCGGCGAGGGCTTCATCGAGCCGGCCGCCGGCCGCTACCAGATTGATTACGGCGCGATCGCCGTGATGGAGTTCAACGGCCAGCCCTACCGCGGTGCGCCCGGGGCGCCGCTGGAGGAGAAGCACCGCTGGGAGGGGTATCCGGACGCGGACGCGCCGCTGAAGCTCCTGCGGAGGTTGCGTGACGTGACGGACGCGCGGCCGGCCGGCCACGAGACCGTGCGCGGGACGCCGTGCGAGATCATCGCGGCCAGCGTGGGCTCGGCCGAGTACACGGTATGGATCGACGGGGAGCACATCCGGCGGGTCCAGACCGAGCAGAGCGGATCGAGCGAGCGGATCGACCTCTCCCTGACCAAGACGCTCGAACTGTGGGACTTCGGTACCGGAGACATCCCGGTCGACTGGACGCGCCTGCCGAGCTTCCAGGCCAGCCGGAAAAGCACGCTCGCCGGGCTCAGCTGACATCGCGGCGGACGGTGGTGAGCGCGGCGGCCACCGCGAGCACCACGGCGATGGCGGCGAGCGCGGCGATCGCGCCGGGGTAGGGCAGCGCGGTCACGCCGCGCGGGATCTGGGGCATGCCGCCGCCGTTGGTGTCCCCGGCCAGCATGGCGGCCGCGGTGTAGGGCAGGAAGCGCCCTACCGTGGTCAGTGTCGCCCCCGTGACCAGCTCGATAACCAGCCCCCAGGCGACCACCGCGATGATCGCGCCGGTCTGCTGGCGGATCAGTGACCCGGCGCCCGCGCCGGCCGCGGCCAGCAGCGCCGAGCCGATGACGGTGCCGCCGGCGTAGCCGGCGATGGCCGGGCCGGACAGCGCCAGCGGGTAGCCGCGGGAGGCGGCGAAGCCGAGCGCGATGCCGGCCGCCGTCGCGGCGGCGGCGATCCCGAGCACCGTCCCGGCGGCCGCCGCCGCTAGTGCCTTGGCTGCCAGCACCCGGCCGCGGCCCGGCTGGTCGAGGTAGGTGTCGGTGGCGGTCTTGAGCCGGAACTCGCTGCTGCTGATCACCACCCCGAGCAGTGCGGCTACCAGCAGCGCGAACCCGGTGCTGGCGAGGTTGTCGCGCAGCCCGCCCGCCGTGGCCAGCGACGGGATCGCCATCCCCTTCCCGGTGCCGGCGGTGACCGCCTCCAGCACCCCGATCAGCCCGGTCAGCGCGACCGCGAGGCCCGTCATCGCGGCCACCAGCCGGGTGGTGCGCAGCTTCAGGAGCTCCGCGCGCAGCGCCGCGGTCATCCCGGCCTCCCTTCCGTCGCCGTCAGCCGGAGAAAGGCTTCCTCCAGGGTGACCGCCTGCCCCGCGGCCTTCACCAGCTCGGTCACCGGCCCGGCGGAGACCAGGCGGCCGCGGTCGATGACGATAGCTTGGTCGGCGAACTGGGCCACCTCGGCCAGGATGTGGCTGGACACCAGCACGGTGCGGCCCTGCTCGCCGAGCTGCCGCAGGAAGCCGCGCAGCCACAGCACGCCCGCCGGGTCAAGCCCGTTGGCGGGCTCGTCCAGGACCAGCACCTCCGGCTCGCCGAGCAGCGCCCCGGCCAGGCCCAGCCGCTGCCGCTCCCCGAGCGACAGGCCGCCGGCCCGCCGCCCGGCCAGCTCACCCATCCCGGTCTCGGCCAGCACCGCGCCGATCCGGGACCGCGCGGCGCCCGTCGCGGCGCACCGGACCCGCAGGTGATCGGCGACCGTACGGCCGGGGTGGAAGCCCGCCGCCTCCAGCACCGCCCCCACCCGGTGCCGTCGCTGGCCCAGCTCCCGGTACGGCTTGCCCCAGATCAGCGCCTGTCCGCTGGCCGGTGTCACCAGGCCAAGGAGCATCCGCAGGGTCGTGGTCTTGCCCGCGCCGTTCGGCCCGAGGAACCCGGCCACCGTGCCAGCCCCGACCGCGAAGCTCAGGTCGTCCACCACCGTGGCCGGACCGAACCGCTTCACCAGGCCGCGGACCTCGATCACGGTCATGGCCGCCGCGCCCGGCGCCGCCGCACCAGCGAGTACAGGCCGATCCCGCCCACCGCCGCCACGGCCAGGATCACCCAGACCATCATCATCGCGGCCTCGCCGCCGCTTCCGCTGCCACCCATGGCTTCCCTTCCGGAACTAGTATGGACAACTGTCCAAACCATAATGGACGAGCGTCCAAACTCGCAACCGGCCTGCCTGGGGTACGGTTGCGGCTGGGCCCGGATCAGGAGGACAACGAGGCAGATGGCACGCGGAGTCGCGATACCGGAGGTCCGCGAGCAGCTGTTCGCCGCGGCGGACCGGGTACTGGCCCGAGAAGGGCCGGCGGGCCTCACGACCCGGGCGGTCACCGCCGAGGCCGGGGTCTCCAACGGGATGCTGCACCGGCACTTCCGCGACCTCGACGACTTCCTTACGTCGTTCCTCGCCAGCAGGCTCGGGGGAATCGCGGACGGTGCGGCGGCCCTGCCGGGCCGGGCCGGGCAGGGCAGCGTGGCCGGCAACCTCACCGAGGCCACGGTGGCGGTATTCGGCGCTAACGCCCAGGCGCTGATGAGCCTGGCGGCGGCGAAACCGGACCTGGGCCCGGCGGTCGAGCACGCCACCGGCGGGCTCGGCGACATCGAGCGCTACTTCCGCGACTATCTGGGCGCCGAGCAGGAACTAGGCCGGATCGGACCCGGCGCCGACACCGGAACGCTTGCCTTCACCCTCCTCGGCACCGTCCACCACCTGGTCATCACCCACCGAGACGGCGCGCCGGACCTCAAGCAGCAGGTCCGTCTGATCGTGGCCGCGCTGGTCACCGGCATGGACACCGAAGCCGCCCCGGCACCGGGCAGGCCGGCCGCGTCCTGACG
>CAWGIM010000020.1:0-80648 GCA_963822615.1 uncultured Actinomycetota bacterium
GGCGGGGGCGGGACGGGCGCGCAGCACGTCGCCCGTGACGCAGTGCGCGGCCGGCGTGCCCGCCGAACCGGCCCAGCGTGAAGGTGGACGCGCTGCCCAGGTACTCGGGCAGGTCGAAGCCGCCGCCCACCGCCAGGTAGGCGCGCAGCCCCGGGCCCGGGATCGGGCCGAGCTCGAGCACCGCGCCGGCCGGCACGGTGAACGGCTCCCACCACGGAACCGGGACCGGGACCGGGACGGGGCCGCCTCCGGTCCGTTTCCCGGGTCGGCTGCCGGTCCTTCTCCCGGCCCGGCTGCCCGCAGGTGCAGCACCGCCGCCGACACCGCGCCGGCCAGGCAGGCTACGGTGTCGTGCGAGAACCGCAGCGACGGCCCGGTCGCGGTGCACTCCAGGGCGGGCGCCCCCTCGGGGTTGCCGAGGGCCAGGTTCGCCTCGCGCAGCGACACCTCGTCCATCGGGCCGCTCGGCGGGACACCCACGTGCCAGTAGCCGAGCCGCCCGGGCCAGTCCTGCACGGTGGTCGAGCGCGCCCGGCTCGAGCACCTCGATGCGCGGCTCGGGGTCGGTCACCGTGTCGAGCGTGCCGGTGCTGTGCTCAGCCGCGCGGACGTCAGCCCGGCCCAGGACCGCCCGCAGCAGGCCCAGGTTGGTCGTCACGCCGTCCACCCGGGTCTCGCCGAGGGCCGCGGCGAGGGTGTCGAGCGCGGCCGCGCGGTCGGCGCCGTGCGCGATGACCTTGGCCAGCATCGGGTCGTAGTGGGCGGAGACCTCCAGGCCGGCCTCGATCCAGCCGTCCACCCGGATCCCGGTGGCGTGCCCGGGCGGCCAGGCGACCGCGGTGACCAGGCCGGGGCTGGGCGCACCGCCGTGGTTGGGGTCCTCGGCGTAGACGCGGGCCTCCACCGCGTGGCCGCGCGGCACGGGCCGGGCGGCCAGGAACCCGGCCACCCCGGCCGGGCCCTGGCCGGCCAGCCGCAGCATCTGCTCAACCAGGTCGACCCGGTAGACCTGCTCGGTGACCGGGTGCTCGACCTGCAGGCGCGCGTTCACCTCGAGGAACGACGCCTCCTGGCGGGCCGGGTCATAGACGAACTCGACCGTGCCCGCCGACTGGTACGACACCGACCGCATCAGCTCCCGGGCGGAGTCGTGCAACTGGCGCCTGAGCCCGGGCGGCAGGTCCGGGGCCGGGCGCCTCTTCCAGCACCTTCTGGTTGCGGCGCTGCAGCGAGCAGTCACGGTCGCCCAGCACGGTGACCTGGCCGGCCCCGTCGCCGAATACCTGCACCTCGACGTGCCGGGCCGGGCGGACCAGCCGCTCGAGGAAGACGCCGTGGGCGGCCGGCGGGAACCGCACACCCGTTCCTCGAACCGAAATGGGCAGCGGCGATCCGGGACACCCGGTCGAATGCCTCAGCCACCGCGGACTCGGAAAAACAGGCCTGCAGCCCGATCCCGCCGCCGCCGCCGGTCGCCTTGACCATCACCGGCAGGCCGATGTCGCGGGCCGCCGCGACCGCCTCGGCGGCCGTCGCCAGCAGCCCGGTGCCGGCCATCAGCGGCACGCCGGCCGCCCGGGCCAGCTCGCGGGCGGTGTGCTTGGCGCCGAACGCCGCCAGCTGCTCCGGCGTCGGGCCGACGAATACCAGGCCCGCGTCGGCCGCCTGGCGGGCGAACCCGGCGTCCTCCGACAGGAAGCCGTACCCCGGGTGGACCGCGCCCGCCCCGGACGACTTGGCGGCGGCCAGGATGGCGGGGATGCTCAGGTAGGACTCCTGCGGCCGGGCGGGCCCGATCGCGACCGCCTCGTCCGCCTCCCGGACGTGCGGGGCGCTGATGTCGGCGGCCGAGTAGACCGCGACCGTGCGCAGCCCCAGGGCGCGGGCGGTGCGGATGACCCGGCGGGCGATCTCGCCGCGGTTGGCGACCAGGACCGTGTCGAAGGCCCAGCCGGTCACTCCGGCTCCGTGACGATCATCCGCAGCGGGGTGGGGTTGAAGTCGTTGCACGGGTTGTTGAGCTGCGGGCAGTTGGAGACCAGGACGAGGATGTCCGTCTCGGCCCGGATGGCGACCCGCTTGCCGGGGCCGGAGATGCCGTCGACGATGCCGAGCGCGCCGTCCGCTTCCACCGGCACGTTCATGAACCAGTTGAGGTTCGACACGATGTCGCGGGCGCCCGATCCCGTACTTGGCCGCCTCGGCCAGGAAGTTCTCCCGGCAGCCGTGCTGTGCGGTCGTGTGGTGGCCGTAGCGGAGGCTGTTGGACTCCTTGCCGCAGGCACCGCCGATGGTGTCCTGCCGGTCGATCTCGTTGGCGACCACCGTGGCGAGCGGGTTGCCGAGGCAGGACCGCAGCACCGTGCCGGCCCGCACGTACAGGTTGCCGCCGCCGACGACGGTGTCCGGCACGCTGTACCGCTCGGCCGTGTCGCGGGCGTTGTAGAGCAGGCAGTCGCCGGACTGGTTGCCGCCGACGTCCACGATCGTGAGCACCTGTCCCCGCTTGACGACCGCGGACCACGGGGCGCGGGCGGGAACGATCTCGTCCAGCGCGATCGCGCCGCCGGCCAGCGGGCCGGCCAGGTCGAAGACGGTACCGTCGGCGTAGTTGGCCGGGTCGAGGACGGCCTTCAGGTCGATGGTCTCGGTCACAGTCCCCTCACAGGCCCCTCGCGGTGCAGTAGTCGGCCGAGTTCAGGTAGGCCCGGTGCGCTTCCGGGCTGGCGTCCCAGAACTGGTCGCCCGGTGCGGTCGGCGCCGACCGCCAGGCGTGCACCCGCAGCGGGCCGCAGGTGTAGGCCGGCCGCGGGTCCACCGGGTGCGGCACGTTGGCGATCAGCACGATCAGCGGCAGCTCGGCCAGCAGCTCCACCGCCTTGCCCGGGCCGGCCCCGCCGACCCAGGCGAGGGCGCCGTCCGGCCCCACCCGGACACCCTTGAAGAAGGAGACCGACGGCGGCAGGTCGCGCGGGGCCAGCCCGTGCTTGGCCGCCGCCAGCGTGAACAGCTCGCGGCCGGACGGGCTCGGCCCCTCCGGGGCCGAGCCGCCGTACTTCGCCCGGTTGGCGCTCGCGGTCGACGTGCCGCACAGCGCGTCGTGCCGGCCCGAGTCGTCGCTGGCGATGGTGGCCAGCACCCGGCCGTCACCGGACAGCAGCGGGTGCCCGCTACTGAGGTAGGCCTGCCACGGGATCTTGACCGTGTCGGCCACGTTCAGCCGCTCCCACGGCTCGAGCGCGTTGTAGAGCAGCAGGTGCGCGCACGCCTCGCCGGTGACGTCCTGCAGCCTGACCCGGGTGCCGCGGGCGATGACCTTGTGGCCGTAGTTGCCACCGGCCACCGTCTCCGCCCAGGTCAGCCTGCTCGGGTCGACCCCCGGGGGCGGGTACGGGGTGCTGGCCGCGGGCACGTAGGGCATCGCGTCGGCGAGCAGGCCGGCCTGCGCCCGGGCGTCGGCCCGGGCGTTGCCGACGGTGTCGGTGACGTGCTGCCCGGCTGGGGTCGCCATACTCAGGCGGCCGCTTCGGCTTCGGCCGCCCCGGCCGGCTCGTCGGCCGGGCTGCGCATCACCCCGCCGCGCAGCCGCAGGTGAACCAGGAAGCCGACCAGCAGGGTGAGGCCGATGAACAGCGGCGCGCTCCACTGCAGCCACCAGGTGTGCCCGGTCAGGTCGTACACCAGCGAGCGCGGCCAGGCCAGGTTGACCACCGCGAGCACCTGGTAGACGACGGCCACCAGGGTGACGGGCAGCCCCCACCGGCCCAGGCTGAACAGCTTCTTGCCCTGCTCGTCGACGCCGTCGGCGGTCGCCGGGGACGGCCTGCCGCGAGCGGCGCGGATGCGGTGCACCAGCAGCGGCCCGGTGACGCCGAGGTAGCCGAGGTACAGCATCGCGATGCAGAGGCTGGACAGCGCGGTGAAGACGGCGGTCTGCGGCAGGTTCACCACCAGGGCGATGACCGCGCCCGCGCCGACCACCACCGAGCAGGCGATCGGCGTGCCGGTGCGCGGGTTGACCCGGGCCAGGAAGCGGTGGAACGGCAGCGCGCCCTGCCGGGCCATCGAGAACATCATCCGCGAGCCGGAGGTCTGGCAGGCCAGCGTGCACACGCAGATCGCGATGACCACGTCCACCAGCATGATCCGCCCGGCGGTGCCGCCGAACACGGCCTCCACCACGTACGGCATGCCCACGGTGGCGAGCTTGCCGTCGGTCAGGCTGGGCGCGGCCATCAGCGCCGCGATCAGCAGCAGGGCGCCGCCTACCCCGGAGACCACCAGCGCCCGGATGATCGTGCGGGGGGCGACCCGGCGCGGTTCGTGCGTCTCTTCCGACAGCTCGCCGGCCGAGTCGAACCCGACCATGACGTAGGCCGCCATCAGGCCGGAGGCGAGGAACGCCCAGATATAGGGCGAGCCCGGGGTCGGGGCGGCGCCGGAGGTGTCGGTCAGCACCGAGATGCCGCGCTTGGTGTGGCTGAACAGCGCGATGACGATCGCGACGACGCCAAGCAGCTCGAGCACCACGCCGGTGCTGTTCACGATCGACATCAGCCTGATCCCGATGATGTTGATCACCGTGGTGATCACCAGCAGGATCACGCCGAGGATAACCGCGTTCTGCGCGCCCGGGGACGAGGTCGGCGAGGAGTTCGCGGCCGACCCGCCCACCATCTGGAAGCCGGTCCAGATGCTCGGCAGCACCGCCTGCAGCGCGATCGCGGCGGCGGCCACGGTGAGGATCTGCCCGATGATCATGACCCAGCCGGTGAACCAGCCGAAGGTGCTGCCCGCCAGCCGCGACGACCACTGGTAGATCGCACCGGAGATGGGGAACCGGGCGGCCAGGGTGGAGAAGTTCAGCGCGACCAGCAACTGGCCGGCGAACACGATCGGCCAGGTCCAGAAGAAGGCCGCCCCGCCGAACCCGTAGCCGAGGAAGAAGAGCTGGAAGACGGTGGTGAGGATGGAGACGAAGGAGAACCCGGCCGCGAAGGAGGCGAAGGCGCCGACCCGACGGTGGAGCTCCTGGGGGTATCCGAAGCGGGCCAGGTCGGCACGCTCGACGGGCTGGTCAGTGATGGAGGTCATGAGGGCCCCTGGGTCCTTACGCACGGCCGCTTGGCGGTTAATACCTGTCAACTGACAGGTAATTGCCATCAGGTTCCCCGGGGGCGGGGTCGGCTGGTTTTCGGTCGCATGACCGGTATGTAAAGTCCGGGGCGGTATGTAACTCCGCGGTGACCGGCCGGGAGGGGGCGCGGCGGCGGGTCGGGGCGGGGCGGGCGGCCGGGCCGGTGCGGGGCGGGCGGCTGGGGCGGGCGGGGCGGGCGGCCGGGGCGGGCGGCCGGGGCGGGCGGCCGGGCCGGGGCGGGCGCATACCGAACGGGGGGCGCTGGCTCAGCCCGGGATACCCGCGCGATCCTCTTGGCCGGCGCGCCGCTTTACCGGCGCGCGCTAGCAGCACCACCACAGCCACTGCGGTCACATAAGTGCAGGTAGAGAAACTATTGTGGTAATAAAGGGGCGCTACCACGCCCCTTTATTACCACAATGAGAAAACGTTCCGCTGGGCGGCTGGTTGGCGTTACCGGCGAGGCTGCTGTGGCGTCCGGATCGGCGCGGCGCGGACGGCTGGTTCGGACGGCTGGTTTCGGACGGCTGATTGGTACGGTAGCGGCTGGTTGCTCAGGTCATAGGCACGGACAGGGTGTGGTTGCCTGGGCCGCGGGTGACTGGGGTTCCGTTTGGCAGGGTGATCCGGGCGCGGGTGCCGGGGGCGACCTGGAGGTGCAGGGTGAACGTGCCGTCTTCGACCTGCCACTCGGCGCCGATCGAGGCCGTACGGGGTGTCGAGGCGGGCCTCGGCCGTGGTGATGCCGCCACCGGGGCACGGGCGGACCTCGAACTCGCGCCAGGCGGGGATGCCCGGGACCGGGCGCAGGCCGGCTACGTGGGAGTGCAGGAACGAGATGACCGCGCCCTTGCTGTAGTGGTTGAGCGAGCCCTTGCCCTGGGCGTCCAGGCCCTCCCAGTTCTCCCAGACGGTGGTGGCGCCGGACTCGATCATGTGCAGCCAGGACGGGGCGCTGGTCTGCCGCAGCAGGTCGTAGGCGACGTCCAGGTGGCCGTGGTCGGCCAGCGCCGGCAGCAGGAACGGGGTGGCGAGGAACCCGGTGCCCAGGTGGTTGCCGGCCGCGCGGACCAGCTTGACCAGGTCGGCCGCGACCTGCGGCCGCTGCTGCTGGTTGACCAGCCCGAAGGCCAGCGCCCTGGCCAGGTTGGCCTGGGTGGCGGGGCTGACCGTCCCGTCGGGGGCGGAGAACTCGGCCTGCCACGCCTCCCGCACCCGGGCGGCGATGATGCGGTAGTGGGTGCTGTCGGCCGTCTTGCCGAGCAGCTCGGCCACCCGGGCCAGCGTCGCCGCCGAGCGGTACAGGTACGCGGTGGCGACGTCGGCCTTGTCGTTCTCGGGCCGCAGGTCGGCGTAGATGTCGGCGCCGGGTTCAAGCCACTCGCCCCAGTGGAATCCGGTGTCCCACAGGTACTGCTCGTAGGGGGCCGGCTCGGGGCGGGCGGCGGCGCGGGCGGGATGCCGCCCGCCGGCCGCGGCGCGCAGCGCGAACTGGACCCAGGCCTGCATCGAGTCGTACTGGTCGGCCAGCACCTGGGTGTCGCCGTAGGACTGCCAGAGCTGGTAGGGGACGTAGACGGCGGCGTCTCCCCAGCCGGCCGAGCCGGTCAGCCGGCCGAGCTGCCCGTCGCGCACCTTGCGGAAGCTGTCGGGGACGAAGTTGGGCACCCGGCCGTCGTCCCACTGGTCGGCGGCGAGGTCCCGCAGCCAGCGGGCGCTGAACCCGGCCACGTCGTACAGGAACGCGGCGGTCGGCACGAACAGCTGCCAGTCGCCTGTCCAGCCGGCCCGTTCCCTGGTCGGGCAGTCGGTCGGGATCTCGCAGGCGTTGCCCCGGAACGACAGCACGGTCGCCTCGTGCAGGGCGTTCAGCCGGTCGTCGCTGCAGGCGAACCAGCCGGTGCGGCGCAGGTCGGTGTGCACCATCACGCCGGTCACGTCGTCTTCGCTCAGGTCGCGGGCCCCGGTGACGCTGACGTAGCGGAAGCCGTGGGTGGTGTGCCGCGGCTCGAAATCCGCTGCTTCCGGCCCGGAACTGGTCACCTGGTCGGTCATCCCGACCAGGACGGTGCCGGCTCCGGGCAGGTCCGTGTCCAGGTGCGTGGTGTCCACGTCGCCGTCCTCGCCCAGCCGCTCACCGTGCCGCAGCCGGACCTGGTGGCCGGCCGGGCCGAGTACCGCGCCGGACAGCCTGACCCAGCCGTTGATGTTCGCGCCCAGGTCGACCACCTGGGCGCCGAAGCCCACCCGGGTGATCGACCGGGGACGGTACTCCTGCACCCGGCGGGCCGGCGGGGCGGGTGACGCCGTCAGCTCAGGGCCGGGCTCGCCGACGACCGCCGCGCCGGTCCAGCCGCGGACCTGGATCCGCTGGTCAACTCGCTGCCCCTCCATGAGGTCAGCCGCGCGGACCGGCCCGTCCGCCGACACCTGCCACGATTCGTCGGACGGGATCACGATCCGGCCGCCGGCCGGGCCGGTGAACTCGACCTGGGCCAGCAAGGCCAGGGCGGTCCCGTAGCAGCAGTCCAGGTGGGGCGTGCCGGTGGCGCCGCGCCACCACCCGTCGGTCACCGTGGCGACCAGCTCGTGCTCGCCCGGGGTGAGCAGGCCGGTGATGTCGTAGGCCTGCACCTCCAGGTGCGCCTGGTAGGCGGTGAACCCGGGGGTGAGCTCCAGGTCACCGACCCGGGTGCCGTCCAGGTGGAGCTCGTAGAGCCCGTGCGCGGTCGCGTACACCCGGGCCCGCAGCGGGCCCGGGGCGGGAACGGTGAACCGGCGGCGGAAGTACACCGCGCCGCGCTCGCCGCGCGGCGGCAGCGGGCCCGCCTGCGTGATCCCGATGAACCGGCCGCTCCAGTCGGCGGGCTGGAGCAGGCCGGCCTCGAACCCGGCGGCGTGCGACCAGCCACTCCAGCCAGCGTCCGAGCGCACCCGGACCCGCCAGGACACCCGGGACCGTGATCCCAGGGGCGGGAAAGGCCAGGGCCGCAGGAACGGGGCGTCGTCGTCATTCGGCCCGGCGGTGTGCGTGATCCCGTCGATTTCCGCCTCGACCTGGTACCCGAGCTGGCCCGTGGGCGGCCGCCAGGACAGCCGCGGCCGGCTGACGCCGAGGCCGAGCGGGCGCGGTCCGTGCTCGACCCGCAGGCTGTCAGGAACAGGCGTCATCCTTGGCGCTCCTATGCCTGCTGGACGAACTCAGCGGTGGACGGGTTGAAGGTGAAGAGCCCGAACGGCAGGTCGCCGTAGGGCGTTGACGGGGTGTAGTTCGCATCGGCGCTGTGCCCGGGGATGTGGGTCTTGCCGAGGGTCAGGCCGGCCTGCTGGAAGGTGCTGTAGTTGAGGTCCTTGCCCGCCTTGCCCGCGATGGCGTCGAACAGGGTCAGCTCGGTGCACGCGTTCATCACCGAGTTCGCCAGCGTCGGCTGACCGGACTTGACCGTGGTCGGGTCGACCAGCTTGCCGTTGAGGCTCGGGTAAGCGGCCTCCATGGTCTGCAGGCAGGCCTGCTGCGCCGGGTCGGCGAAGTCGGTGGCGACATCGGCCGCGACCGCGCCCTGGAACACGGCCGGGCTCACCCGCGTGCCGGCGGACCCGGAGTTGACGTCCGAGGCGGAGGTGAACATCAGCGTGGGCCGGTAGGTGGTCCGCGCCTCGATCGGCGGGTACTCGGTCGCCAGGCCGCCCACGATGATCACCACGTTGGCGCCGGACGCCTGGAACTTCTGCACCGCGACCGAGACCTGGGTGCCGAGGGCGGTGGCGTCACTGGGGGACGCGGTGATCACCGCGGTGGCGGCCGGGGTGATGCCCTTGGCCTTCAGCGCGGGAATGGCGGACTGCTGCATGGAGGCCGCGTCCTGCTGCAGCGCGATGACGGCGACCTTCTTACCGGTCAGCTGGCCGGTGGCGTCCAGTGTGTCGACCGCCGCGGCGGCGTCGTCGCTGCCGTGGTCGATCGCGAACCAGGGAGCCTTGGCCAGCCCGTAGTCCGCGTTCGAGAGCGAGCTGCCCACCACCGCGGTCTTGTGGGTCTGGGCGTAGCAGAGTGCCGTGGTGTCGCTCTCGAACAGGCCGAGGACCGCGAAGACCTTGTCGTCGTCGGTCAGCTGGACGCAGGTCTGGGTCGCGGCGGCCGGGTTGATCAGGCCGTACTTAGCGAAGACGGGGACCAGCTTGCGGCCGCCGACGCCGCCGGCCGCGTTGATCTTGGCGATCAGCGCGGTGTACGCGTTCGGGTAGCTGCCCTGGTTGATGTTCAGGCCGTACTGGGCGAGCGAGGCGAAGTCGGGGTAGGCCACGCCGATCTTGATGGTGCTGGCGGTGACGCCGGGGGCGGCGTTACCGAACTGGGTGGCAGCGGGCGCCGGGGAGCCGGTGCCGGCCGATGATGACGCGGTGCCGGCCGACGATGAAGAGGTGCCCGCGGTGCTACTCGAGGTGACCGAGCAGCCTGCCGCGGTGACAACGGCGGCGGCGCGCCAGCGCGAGGGCGAAGGATCTGCGTGGCGTCATTGGCTGAGTTCCTTTTCAGTTTCAGTGGGATTCGGTGGGTGCGGTGGGCGGGGTGGCACCGCTGCGGGCGATGGCGCGCTCGTCGGTGCCGAGGTAGCTGGCGATGACACGGGGATCGGACCGGACCGCCGCCGGAGTACCCTCGGCGATCACCCGGCCGGTTTCGAGGCAGTACACCCGGTCGCTGATGCTCATGATCAGCGGCATGTCGTGCTCGATGACGAGCATGGCCGCGCCGAGCTCGCGGCGGATCTGGAGGATGAGCGGGCCGAACGCCTCGGTCTCGCGCTGGGCCACGCCCGCCGTCGGCTCGTCCAGGCACAGCACCCGGGCGTCGAGGGCGAGCAGGCCGGCCAGCTCGACGATGCGCCGGGTGCCGGTGGACAGGTCGCTGATGAGGCTGTCGCGTAACGGCCGAGCCCGAGGAAGTCGATCAGCTCGGCCGCGGCTACCCGCTTCGCCCGCTCGCCGCGCACCGACCGCGGCAGGTACAGGGCGGTGGACAGCAGGCCGGTGCGGCCGCGGGCCTCCAGCGCGATCTGGACCGTCTCGGTGACGGTGAGATCGGGGAACAGGGTGGCCGCCTGGAAGGTGCGCCCCAGGCCGGCCGCGGCCCGCTGGTGGGCCTGGCCGGTCATGTCCCGGCCCAGCAGGGTGACTTCGCCCTGTCCGCGGAGGTAGCCGCCGATGGCGTTCATCAGGGTGGACTTGCCCGCGCCGTTGGCGCCGATCAGCCCGACCACCTCGCCCGCCCGTACCTCCAGGGAGACCTGGTCGACGGCGGTGACCCCGCCGAACCTGACCAGGACCTGGCTGGCGGCGAGCGCCGGTGGCTGGCCGGCAGCGGCTCGCGGGTGGTCGCGGTGACCGTCGCGGGCGGCAGCGGGCTTGACCGGGCGGGAGCGGGGCCGAGCCGGCGGTCGGCCCAGGCCAGCAGCGCGTCGCGGGCCGCGTAGCCGACCTGGACCAGGCCGCCGGGGAAGTACAGCAGCATCACCAGCAGGCCGAGGCTGGAGGTGAGCAGCGGGACGACGTCGTTGCCGGGGAAGAAGGCGGGCAGCCCGACCACCCACAGCGCGCCGATCACCGGTCCGGAAACCGAGCTGAGGCCGCCGATGACGACCAGCGCGACCAGCGACAGCGAGTCGTCGGGGAGGAAGTAGGAGCTGCCGTAGGGGACGGTCTGCAGCGCCCCCGCCAGCAGCGCCCCGCCCAGGCCGGCGATGCCGCCGGCCAGCGCGAAGGCACGCAGCTTGACCCGGGCGGCCCCCACCGTGTACGCGGCGGCGGTGTCCGGGTTCTCCCGTACCCCGATGGTGACGCGGCCGATCCCGCTGCGGCGCAGCCGCCCGGCCACGACCATCACCGCCACCAGGACGGCCAGCACCACGTAGTAGTAGGCCCGCTGCGAGCTGATGTTGAGGCCGAACAGCGTGCCGACCGGGAAGCTGGCGGTGCTCGACTCCGGGTTGTCCAGGAAGAACGGGCGCCCGTACAGGTAGCTCTGGCAGGCCACGCCGAACGCGAACGTGGTGACTGCCAGCAGCAGCCCGCGGACCCGTAGCGCGCCCAGGCCAAGCAGGGCGGCCAGCACCGCGGTGACCAGCGCGGCGATGGCGACCGCGGCCGGGAACGGCAGCGGGTTGACCACCAGCACGCTGCTGCCGAAGCCGAGGCTGGTGCCGCGGGCAAGCAGGGCGGCGGTGAGCGCGCCGATGCCGGCGAACGCCATCTGCCCCAGCGAGAGCTGGCCGGCCCAGCCGGTCAGGATGGTGACCGACACCGCGCAGATGGCGTAGGCCAGGATGATGGTGTAGAGCAGCTGCCGGGACGGCAGGGTGACCACCAGCGGAACGAAGACCGCGGCGACGGCCAGCACCCCGAGGGTGAGCCGCTCGATGTTACGCGCCCACCAGATCTCGCGCAGCCGCCGCGGCACCGGCCGGACGTTGGGCGCGAACGAGAACGAGCCGCGCTCAGCGCTGCCGCCGCGGCTGGTGAAGAACACCGCGACCAGGATCAGCACCAGCATCAGCGCGTCGGTCAGCCCGCCCTGGTCGAGCCAGTTGAACTGGACCACGTCCTGCAGGACGCCCAGCACGACCCCGGCCAGTAGCGCGATCCGGAAGGAGACCATCCGGGCGAGGACCGCGGCCGCCAGCGCGGCGGTCAGCGTATGCGGCCCGACCGCTGAGAGCTGGTCGGTCTGCTGGTTCTCGCCGGAGATGAGGATGAGGCAGGCCGAGGAAACCAGCCCGGCCCCGGCCCAGACCGCGGCCGAGACAGCCTTCGGGCTGATGCCCTGCAGCCGGGCCAGGGCCGGGTTGTCGGCCGAGGCCAGCACCGCCTTGCCCAGCACGGTCCGGTTCAGCAGCAGCGACAGCGCCAGCGCGATCAACGGGACCACCACCGCGATCGCGATCTGGGTCCCGGTGATCTGCACGGTGGCGGACAGCCGCCAGACCCCGGCCGAGATGACCGGGTAGGCCGCCGCCTGGTTGCCGATCTTGGGCAGCAGGGCCGCCACCGTCTCCGCCAGCTGCGCGATGCCGATGGTGGCGACCAGCAGGATGACGCGGGGGGCGTAGAACAGCCGCCTGATCACCAGCCGGTCGGCCAGCAGCCCGAACACGGTGCCCGCGGCCAGCGCGACCGGCAGCGCGGCCAGGAACGGCAGGTGGTAGTTGAGCACCAGGACAGCCAGCAGGCCCGAGCCGACCAGGCCCATGTTGGCGACCGCGAAGTTGATCACCTTGGTGGTCCGCTGGATCAGCACGATGCCCATCGCCAGCACGCCGATGATCAGGCCGTCGACCACGCCGTTGAGTAGCAGCTGGGGGGTAAGGAAGGTCACTGGTCAGCCTCCGTCGGCGCCGAGGAACACCGCGCGGGCCAGGTCGTCCCGCTCGGCCAGCTCCCGGGCCGGGCCGGTGAAGCGGACCTGGCCCTTTTCCAGGAAGACGGCGCGGTCGGCGACCGCCAGGGCGACGTTGAGCGACTGCTCGACGATGATCATGGTCAGGCCGTCGGCCTTCAGCCGCTCGATCACCGCCAGCAGCCCGGCTACCGCGGCCGGGGCCAGCCCGAGCGACAGCTCGTCGATCAGCAGCACCTCGGGCTCGTGCAGCAGCACCATCGCCAGCGCCAGCAGCTGCTGCTGGCCGCCCGACAGCGACCCTGCCCGCTGGTCCAGCGGCCGGCCAGGTCGGGAAACAGGCCGAGCACGTAACGGAACCGTTGTTCCCGGGCGGCGTGGTCGCCGCGCAGCACGAACGCGGCCACTTCGAGGTTGTCGCGCACCGACATGCCCGGGAAGGTGCCGGCCCCGCCCGGCAGCAGGTGGATGCCGTGGCGGCCGCGCTGCTCGGGGGCGACGAACGTCATCGTCTGGCCGTTCAGCCGGATGACGCCGCGCGAGGGGGTGCCGAGGCCGCAGATCACCCGCAGGATGGTCGACTTGCCCGCCCCGTTGGTGCCGAGCAGGGCGAGCACCTCCCCCCGGCTGACCTCGAAGCCGACGTCGAACAGCACCTGCACGTGGCCGTACTCGAAGTCCACGTCGCGCACCTGGAGCACCGGGATGTCCTGGGGCGCCTGCCGCCGCCGGTCGCGCTCTTCGAGTTCCTCGCGCAGCTCGGCGACCACCAGGGACAGGTCGCCGCGGATGAACCCGGCCCCCCGGAACAGGAAGAACCCGCCGACCAGGGCGGCCGGGATGCCGATTGACAGCATCGCCGTGCGCGGGCCGTAGGCGCTCTCCAGCAGCGCGGACAGCACCGCCCCGCCGGTCGCGCCGATGAAGAACGTGTAGATGGCGCCGAGCGCGACGCCCATCGCCCGCAGCCGGTAGGGCGAGACCGACTGCACCACCGGGCCGACCATGGTGAACGCCGCGTACAGCAGGATCTGCACCGGGATGCCGGCGAGGGTGAAGGCCAGTGCGTCCGGCATCACCCACTGAACCGGGAGCAGCACCGCCGAGGACAGGATCAGCACCGCGATCAGCGACAGCGCCCGGGCCGGGTTCCGCCGGTACAGCCGGTCATAGTACGGGCCGAGGAACGGCAGCACCGCCACCACCCCGAGTCCGCCGACGGTGCCGAGCACCCCGCGCTCGAAGGCGCCGGCGTGGAAGCGCTGGTTCAGCCACAGGTTGGTCAGCACGCTCCCGGTGAACAGGGAGAAGCCGAGGGCGGAGAACGCGAGGACGGCCGCCTTGAGGGTGCGGATGCGCAGCAGCCGGGCGAAGGCGGACTCGACCGAGATCGGCAGCGGGTCGGCATCCTCGATCACCTCGCCCAGTACCGCGGTCATCTCCTGCTGGCCGCGCCGGGGCTCGGGCAGCCGGAACACGAACACCGCCACCACCGCGGCCGGCAGCCCGAGGACCAGGAAGGGCACCCGCCACCCGTTCGGGCCGCCCGCGAGGGTCGCGATGCCGCCTACCACCAGCGGGCTCAGCGCGCCGATGACGCTGGTCGCCATCATGTTGACCCCCGACAGCCGGCCGCGCACCCCGATCGGGTAGGCGTCGGCCAGCATCGCCGGGTGCACCGTCACCGTGCTCGACTGCGCGATGCCCGCCCCGAAGCGCGCCAGGAACAGCAGGAAGACGTTGGCCGCGAAACCGGACGCGGTGGCCATGACCGCGAACACCAGCCCGGCGACCCCCGCGATCCGGGTACGCCGGAACCGGTCCGCCAGCCAGCCCATCGGCAGCGCGCCGACGATGAGGAAACCGGACGAGGCACCGGAGATGAAGACGATGACCCCGTTGCTGACGTGGAACGCGCTGCTGATGTTGGGGGCGAGCACGCTCAGCGTGGCCCCCTGCAGGTTGTCGAAGGCCCCCAGGACGGTGAGCAGCAGCAGGGTCGCGGCCCCGCCGGCCGCCAGCGCGGTGCGCAGCGAGACCGGCTCGCCGCCGACCCCGGGCAGCAGGTCGTCAGGGAACAAGACCTCCCGCCGGGCCTCGGCCTGGCGAGCCCGCCGGTCCGCTTCCGCCTCGATCAGCCCGGCCGCAAGGCCAGCCGCGGTGGCGGGCGGGCCGGGGTCAGCGGGCAGGTCGTCCGGCCGGGCCGGACGCGGTCCGGGCCGGGCGGCGTCCGGTGGCGTGCTCACCGTTGAGCCTCCTAGAGGGCCGCAGCCCTCGTGCGGTCGTTCCGTTCAATGAGTAATACGCATTACCAATGCGCATTACTCATCAATAGACGACCGCTCGGGTGAACGCAAGGGCAAGCCGGGCAACAACTGGGTAACGGGCTTAACGCGGATTTCAGCCGCGCTTAACGCCCGCGAATTGGCGGTCGCCGCGGCCGACCCGCACCCCCGTGGTTGCGGCAACCAGGCGGCTGTAGCGCCCTGGTTGCGGCAACCAGGCGGCCGGCAACGGCGGAATCAGGGCCGCCCAGCCCCCTGGGGGACTTGTTCAACCGGCGGTAGCTCAGGCGGAGGCGCGCCGGATGACGCGCCACTCGTCCGGGGCCGTCGGCGGAGCCTCGCGGCCGGCCAGGCTGGCCATGATCATCGCCGCCCGGCGGCGGCCCGCGTCGCGCAGGTCGATGCCGACGGTAGTGAGCGGCGGGGCCGCCAGCCGGGCGACGGGGATGTCGTCGACGCCGATGACGGCCAGGTCCCCGGGGGCGGTGAGGCCGTGTTCCCGCATCCCGGCCAGCACCGCGATCGCGGTCTCGTCGTTGAAGGCGCAGACGCCGGTCACCGAGCGGGTCGCCCACTCCCCCGCCGCCGTGGCCGCCGCCTCGATATCCAGGCTGGTGCTGAGCACCACCGGCGGCTCCAGGCCGGCCGCCGCACAGGCGCCCGCCGCGCCCGCCAGGCGGCCTTCCGCCATCTCGCGCAGGCCCGGGTGGGCGGGCAGCGCGTAACCGATCCGCCGGTGCCCCTGGCCGGCCAGGTACTCGGCCTGGAGTCGCCCGACCGGGACAGCGGCGGCGGCGACCGCATGCTCCTGCCCGGACGGGAGCACGGCGTCCGCGCCCGCCCGGTAGAGCGCCTGCACGGTGTCCTCGTCGAAGGGGCTGAGCCCGATCACGGTGGCGGCGTTCACCGTCGCGCACACGTCGGCCAGCGGGCGGCCGTGCGCCCCGGCCAGGTGGGTGACCAGCGTCAGGCCCTGGTCGGCGAGCGCGGCCGCCATCTCCTCGATGAAGCGGCTGATGCCGCTGCCGATGGGCAGGTCAGGGACGGAGAGGAGCACCACGTCGCTGCGCCCGGCGGCCAGGGCGCGGGCGGACGCGTGCGGCCGGTAGTCCAGCTCACGGGCAACCTCGAGGATGCGGAGCCGGGTCGCCTCCGGGATCGAGTGCCCGGGCTTGTCGTTGAGCACGAAGCTGACCGTGGTCTGCGACACGCCAGCCGCGCGGGCGACGTCGGTGCTGGTGATGCGTTTCGCGGGTCGCGTCATGGCCCTCTTGTCCACGGGAATGCCGGCTGGCTGGCCAGGCCGGCGGTTATCAGCATAATGCCTGGCCAGATCCTTATCGGAGTCCCCGCCGAGCGGGGTGCGCGGCGGCGCAGGCAACGCACACCGCTCCGCCTGCCTGATGTTGCTAGGGCAAGGCGCACCGTGGTAGGTAATGCGTATTGGTAAAGCGTATTACCTACCACGGTGAGGGTCCATGATCCGCGAGTCTTTTAACGACGGCTGGGAGTTCCGGCCCCGGGTGAACCCGTTCGCGGAGCTGGGCGGCGTCACCGCGGCCTACCAGCCGGTGACGCTCCCCCATGATGCGATGATCGGGCAGCCGCGGGCGGCCGCGGACGGCCCGGCCGCGCGGGAAGGCGCGGCTGCCGCCTACTTCCCCGGTGGCGCCTTCGAGTACCGCAAGGTCTTCGCCGTCCCCGAGGAGCACCGGGGCAGGCGGATCTTCCTCGAGTTCGAGGGCGTGTACCGGGACGCGATGGTCTACGTCAACGGCGACTACGCCGGGCAGCGCCCCTACGGCTACTCGCTCTTCCGCATCGACGCGGGCCGGTTCCTGCGGTTCGGCGCGGACAACGAGATACGGGTCGAGGCGCGCGCGCACCGGGACGCGCGCTGGTACACCGGCGCCGGGATCTACCGGGACACCTGGCTGCTGTCCGGCGGCCTGGTGCGGATCGGGCCGGACGGCGTCCGGGTCACCACGCCCGACATCGACACCGAGCGGGCCGTGGTCGAGGTCGCGACCCGGGTGGAGAACGACTCGGTCGCGATCAGCAGCGCGGACATCGCCACCGAGGTCCGCGACGCCGACGGGAACGTCGTCGCGGCCGATACCGCGCCGGTCTCGGTGCTCCCGGGCGAGCCGGCCACCGTACGGCAGCGGCTGTACGTGCGGTCGCCCGCACTGTGGGGCCCGGACTCCCCCGCCCTGTACACCGCCAGCGTGACGCTGGCCGGCGACGACGGCGCGGCGGACGCGGAGACGGTGACCTTCGGCATCCGCTCGCTGCAGCTCGACCCGGACCGGGGCCTGCGGGTCAACGGCAAGACGGTCAAGCTGCGCGGCGCCTGCGTGCACCACGACAACGGGGTCCTCGGCGCGGCGACCTTCCCCCGGGCCGAGGAACGCCGGGTCGAGATCTTGCGGGACGCGGGCTTCAACGCCATCCGGATGTCCCACTACCCGATGAGCAGGGCGATGCTGGACGCCTGTGACCGCCTCGGCGTGCTGGTGATGGACGAGGCGTTCGACATGTGGACCGGGGCCAAGAGCGACTTCGACTACAGCCTGGACTTCGCCCAGTGGTGGGAGCGCGACATCGAGGCGATGGTCGCCAAGGACGTCAACCACCCCAGCGTCATCCTCTACTCGATCGGCAACGAGATCCCCGAGACCGGGTCGCCGGCCGGGGCGGCCTGGGGGCGCAAGCTGGCCGAGAAGGTGCGCGCCCTGGACGGCACGCGCTTCGTCACCAACGCGGTCAACGGCATGCTCGCGGTGCTTGGCGACCTGGCCGCGCTGCGCGCGCAGGCCAGCGAGGGGGCGGGCATCAACACCCTGATGGCCGACGCGGGCGACGCGATGAACGCGATCAGCGCGTCCGAACTGGTCAGCCGCCGGACCGCCGAGTCGTTCAGCGTGCTCGACGTGGCCGGCGTCAACTACGCCGAGGCCCGCTACGCGCTCGACCGGGAGCTGTTCCCCAACCGGGTCATCGTCGGCAGCGAGACCTTCCCCACCCGCATCGACGGCAACTGGCGGCTGGTCAAGCAGTACGGCCACGTCATCGGCGACTTCACCTGGACCGGCTGGGACTACCTGGGCGAAGCCGGCATCGGCCGCCCGCAGTACGCGACCGCGGACGGCCGGCGGCCGGACTTCGCGGCGCCGTTCCCGCACCTGCTGGCGGGCTGCGGCGATATCGACATCACCGGCTACCGGCGCCCGGCCTCCTACTACCGGGAGATCGTCTTCGGCCTGCGCAGCCGGCCCTACCTGGCCGTCCAGCGACCGGAGCACCACGGCCAGGCGTTCACCGGGTCACCGTGGGCGTGGAGCGACTCGGTCGCCAGCTGGTCCTGGCCGGGCTCGGAGGGCGCACCAGTCACGGTCGAGGTCTACAGCGACGCCGACGAGGTGGAGCTGCTCGTCAACGGCCGTTCCCTGGGCCGCCAGCCGGCCGGCCAGGAGCGCCGCTTCCGGGCGGAGTTCGAGGCGGTTTACGAGCCGGGCGAACTGGTCGCCGTCGCCTACGCGGGCGGAGCGGAGACCGGGCGCGACCGGCTGCGGTCGGCGGCCGGCCCGGTGCTGCTGCGGGCCGAGGCCGACCGGCCGGTCATCGCGGCCGACGGCGGCGACCTGGCGTACGTCGTCCTCACCCTGACCGACCCGTCCGGCACCGGCTGCACCGCGGCCGACCGGCCGGTGCGGGTCGAGGTCTCCGGGGCGGGCGTGCTGCTCGGGTTCGGCAGCGCCAACCCGTCGACCGAGGAGCGGTTCGACGCGGCCGAGCGGCGCACCTACGACGGGCGGGCGCTCGCCGTCCTGCGGCCCGCCGGCCCCGGCAAGATCCGGCTGACCGCCTGCGCGGCCGGCTGCGACCCGGCCGAGGTCCTGATCACCGCCGAGTAACCGCGCTGGCACCGCGGGCCAGTGACAACCGGAAGGCAAAGGGGCACCGGATGACGAGCAGTACCGTGACCGGACGGTCGTGGGACCAGGATGAGATCGGGCGGCTGGTTGCCCGGATGAGCCTGGAGCAGAAGGTCGCGCCGTTCGGCATCGGCGCGCTGGTGCACAACGAGGGCATCAGCGGATTCCCGGAACGCCGCGACGGTGCGCGACGAGACCGCAGGGTAACCGGAGAGCCGGGTTCTATCCCGACCCGAGCATCTGCTCAGCTCGGGGGCACTGGGCCCGCCGCCAGCCCGCAAACCGCTATACTTCACTAAGTGCTATATTCTACAAAGCACTTAGCTGAGTTAAGCGAGTAGACCGGAGGCCCGCGGGTGAAGCGCACCGTTCCGGGACCCGTGCTCCGCGCGGCGGAGCGCGGCGAGCACGTCGGGGGTGAGGTCGTTGCCGCCCGGTAAGCGGCCGGCCGGTGACGCGCAGCCCGGCCCGTCGGCCGAGTACCTGGCGGCGTTCCGCATGTTCGGCGACATGCTGACCCTGGCCATCATCCACTTCCTCGCCGACGGGCCCCGCCGGTTCAAGGAACTGGAGCGGCTGACCTGCGCCAACCCGGTCACCCTGACCAGCCGGCTGAAGCGGCTGGCCGCCCAGGGCATCATCCGGCGCGCCGAGCACGAGACCGACAAGCAGGCGGTCAGCTACTCGCTGGACGCCCTGGGCGAAAGAGCGGTGCCGATCGTCCGCGAGATCGAGCGCTTCGCCCGCGACATCGACAACCGCAAGCGTTAGGAGCAAGGCATTATGACCAGCAGCACCCTCGGGCTTATCGGCAGCGGCAACATCGGCCGCACGCTGGCCCGGCTTGCCGCCGCGGCCGGCCTGGACGTCGTCCTGAGCAACTCCCGCGGGCCCGAGACCCTGGCCGCCCTGGCCGCCGAGATCGGCCCGCGGGCCCGCGCGGCCACGCCCGCCGAGGCCGCGCAGGCGGGCGACCTGGTGGTCGCGACCATCCCCATGGGCGCCTACACCGCCCTCCCGGCGGCGGCCCTGGCGGGCAAGACCGTCATCGACACGATGAACTACTACCCCGACCGCGACGGGCACATCGCCGAGCTGGACGCCGGCCCGCTGACCTCGGCCGAGCTGATCCAGCGGCACCTGCCCGGCTCCGCCGTGGTCAAGGCGTTCAACAACATCGACGCCCACCGCCTGCTCATCCTGGCCCGCCCGGCCGGCGCGCCCGACCGCAGCGCGCTGCCCATCGCCGGCGACGACCCGGCCGCCAAGGCCGCGGTGGCCCGGCTGCTCGACGTGCTCGGGTACGACGCGGTCGACACCGGCCCCCTCGCTGGCAGCTGGCGCTGCCAGCCCGGCACCCCGGTCTACGTGCAGCCGTACTTCCCCGCCCAGCGCCCCGAGGGGCTGAGCCAGGAAGACGCCTACCGCTGGTACCTGGCCGCCCCCGGCGTCCCGGTACCCGCCAGCGAGGTCACGGAACTGGTGGACGCGGCCGGGCGCGAGCGGGAGTAAGCAGCACCCGTTCGGGATGATCTGCTTTCTGCCCGGCCTGGTCAGCCGGGCGGCTCCCCCGTCCAGCGGCGGCGGACGGCGAACGCGGCCGCCTTGGGCTGCCGGTCGCGGGTGAACAGGCCCTTCCGGTTGCCGCCGACGCGGCTGATCCCCGGCCGGGTGGCGAAGTCGGCGAAGTTCCAGATGTGCTCGCCCGCGACCGCCTCGACCCGGTCGAACACCCGGTGGGACATTTCCAGGAACCGCACCTGGTACTCCTCCGACCAGGGCACGTCCAGGATCGCGTGCAGCCCGGGCAGGGTGTCGGCCCCGTACTCGCTGACGATGACCGGCTTGCCGTGCCGGGCGGCCCACTGCCGCAGCTCAGCCTCGAGTGCGGCCTCGGCCGCGGCCAGGTCGCCGTGCTGCACGTACCAGCCGTAGTAGCGGTTCACCATGATCACGTCGGCCAGCCCGGCTAGCTGGCAGCGGTCCGGTGTCTCTCCCATCACGTTCGCGAACGTGACCGGGCGGGCCGGGTCGAGCTCGCGGGCCAGCGCGAACAGCGGCGCGAAGTACTCCCGGGCGGCCGGCAGGCCCGACTCGGGCTCGTTGGCGATGCTCCACAGCACCACGCTGGGGTGGTTGCGGTCGCGGGCGATGAGCTCGCGGACCGCCTGCGCGTGCGCCCGCTGGGTGGCCTCGCTGACCGCGTGCGGGCCGTAGGTCTGCGAGCCGGACGGACTGGGCGAGATGGTCATCTTGAGGTTGAGGCCGACGGCGGCGGTCTCGTCGATGACGACCACGCCGTGCCGGTCGGCGTAGTCGAGCACCTCCTCGGCGTAGGGGTAATGGGCGGTGCGGAACGAGTTCGCGCCCATCCACTTCATCAGCTCGAAGTCGTGCACCATCAGCACGTCGTCGTGGCCGCGGCCGCGCACCGGGGAGTCCTCGTGCTTGCCGAAGCCCTTGAAGTAGAACGGCTCCCCGTTGACCAGGAACCGCGTCCCGCGCACGGCCACCGTGCGGATCCCGACCGGCAGCCGGTAGCTGTCGAGCAGGCCGCCACCGGAATCGGTCAGCCGCGCCTCGAGCTGGTAGAGGTAGCCGTCGCCGGGCGCCCAGCGGTGCACGCCGGGGATCACCAGCCGGCCTTCCGGCCCGGTGGCGACGGCTACCTGCTGGCCCGCGGCGTCCAGTACGACGACCTCGACCGAGGCCGCGTCCGGGTCGCCCGCGTGCGCGATCGAGTAGGAGATGCTGCCGTCCGGCCCGTCCAGCCCGGTGTCCACCGCGATCGAGCTGATGTGGGTTTTCGGCGTCGTGTACAGCCACACGGCCCGGTGCAGGCCGGCGTAGTTGAAGAAGTCGTGGAAGTAGTTCTGCTCGCGCCCGCCTTCGGTGGGCAGGAGCTCGCCGGGCGGGATCGAGGCGAAGGTCAGCTCGTTGCTGACCGCCACCGTGACCCGGGCCTCCCGGCCCGGGCGCACCAGGCCGGTCAGGTCCGCCTCGAACGGGGTATAGCCGCCCTCGTGCTCGGCCACCTGGGTGTCGTCCACCCAGACAACGGCGCGGTGGGTGGCGGCGTCGAAGCGGAGCACGACCCGCTGCCCGGCCCAGCCGGCCGGGACGCGCACCGTCGTCTGGTACCAGGCGTCGCCGACATGGCCGCGCAGGCCCGGTTCCGGTGCGATGTCGTTGTAGCTGGCGGGCACCGGCATGTCCCGCGCCTGGGGCAGCGGGCCGCGCCACCACTGCCGCGGGCGGCCTTCCCGGTCCGGGTCGAGGCGGAACCGCCACAGGCCGGCCAGGGACTTGCGTTCGCGGGTGGCGCTGTCCTGGGGGCGAAGCATGACTGATGATCTCCCGCTGGCCGCGGTCAGGCTAGGCCGTTGCGCCGGGCGACGCCGCCCAGGAACCTGGCGCTGTCCTTGACCGTGCGGCGCTGGGTGTCGCGGTCCACCGCGATCAGCCCGAAGTTCGGCCGGTAGCCGAGCATCCACTCGAAGTTGTCCAGGGCGGACCAGTAGAAGTAGCCGCGCACGTCGATGCCGTCGGACAGCGCGCGCTCCACCCCGGCCAGGGCGAGCCGGATGAACTCGGTGCGGCGGCTGTCGTCGGCGGTGGCGATGCCGTTCTCGGTGACGAACAGCGGCAGCCCGGCGCTGGCCGCCCGGCGCAGCACGTCTTCCAGCGCCCGCGGGTAGAACTCGTATCCCATCTGGGTGACCTCGGTGCCGAGGGTGGCGGCCGGCACGTCCCCGTCCGGTCCGATGACAACCCGGGAGTAGTTCTGCACGCCGAGGAAGTCGTCGCCGTCGAGGGCGGGCAGGAAGTCGGTGAACTGCCCGGCCCAGACTAGTTCGGCCTCGTCCTCGCCGCCGGGCCGGGCCTGCACGTCCTGCAGCGCGAGGGTGATCCCGACCTTGGTGGCCGGGCTGGCCTTCCTGATGGCGTCGCGGGCCAGCGCGTGCGCCCGGAGGATGATGTCGCGGCCCGTCTCGCTGAACGTGAACAGGAAGATCCCCGGTGGCCTGCGGCCGGAGCCGGCTGCCGTGGTCATGGCCGCGGCCGGGTCGTCGCCCAGCCCGACCACCGTCTCCCGGTGCAGCCGGCGGCCCGCACCCGAGTCGATCAGCCGCCGGATGATGGCGCTGATGTTGGCCTCGTTGATCGTGCAGGCGTACGGGATCAGCGGGCCAAGCTCGCCCAGCACCTCGCCGCAGTAGGCGGCGAACCGGCCGGGGGTGTCCTCGTCCTCCCAGCCGCCGAGCTCGGTCAGCCAGCGCGGGTTGCTGAAGTGGTGCAGGGTCACCATCGGGGTGATGCCGTAGTCGTGGCAGGCCTGCAGGACCTCGCCGTAGTGAGCCAGCGCCGACCGCGAGTACCGGCCGGGGGCGGGTTCCACCCGCGCCCACTCGACCGAGAAACGGTAAGCGTCCAGGCCCAGCTCCGCCAGCAGGGCGATGTCCTGGCGGAACAGCCGGTAGTGGTCGCAGGCGTCGCCGCTCGGCTCGGCGAACATCGACCCGGGCTCGTGCTCCAGCGCCCAGAAGTCGCTGTTCACGTTGCCGCCCTCGACCTGGTGGGCGGCGGTCGCCGCACCCCAGAGGAAGTTTTCGGGAAACGTCATCGTCTTGCCCCTTAATTGGGTCAGTAGCCGGTGAGGGTGCGCAGCCGGTCGGCGCGGGCGCGCCGGGTCACGTCGGCGTCCGGGGCGATCAGGTCGAAGCCGTGCGGGCAGCCCGGGTGGACGTGCAGCTCGACCCGGACGCCGGCCGCGGCCAGCCGCCGGGCGTAGTCGATGACCTCATCGCGGAAGATGTCCAGCCCGCCGACCTCCAGGTAGGCCGCGGGCAGGCCGGCCAGGTCGCGGGCGCGGGCGGGGGCGGCCGCGGCGGGCACGTCATCGGTGCCGAGCCGGTCACCGAGCAGGGCGTGCCAGCCGGTGTAGTTGTCGTCGTAGGACCACAGGGCGAGCCGCGCCAGCAGCGGGTCCGGCACCATGTTGCGGTCATCCAGCATCGGCTGGATCAGGATCTGCCTGGCCACCGCGAGGCCCCGGTCGCGGGCCAGCAGCGCCGTCCCGGCCGCCAGCCCGCCGCCGGCGCTCTCCCCCATCAGCGCGATCCGGGCCGGGTTCACCCCGAGCTGGGCGGCCCGCGCGGCCAGCCAGGCCAGGCCGGCGTAGCAGTCCTCCACCGGGTAGGGGTGCGGGTGCTCGGGTGCGAGCCGGTAGTCGACCGCGAGCACCGGCACGCCGCTGCCGGCGACGTAGCCGGCCACCACGCGGTCGCTCTGGTCGACCGTTCCCATGATCATCCCGCCGCCGTGCAGGTAGACCGCGGCGGGCCCGGCTCGCGTGGGGTCGTGTCCTTCCGGTGCGTACCAGCGCAGCGGCACCGGGGCACCGTCTTCGGCGGTGGCCGCGAAGTCGGTGCGGGAAACCTCCGGTTGCGCGGGCCGGGCCGGCTCGAAGTACGGCGCGGCGGTGGCCTGGTTCGCGCGCAGGGTCTGCCAGTCGTCGCGCGCGGCCGGCGCCAGCGGGGCCCGGCCGGTCGCCTTCGACATGCCCATCAGGACCTGCAAAACCTGATCATCGAACGGGTGCGGCATGCTCGCCTCCGGCGGTCAGGAACTCGCTGATACCAGCGGTGCTGAGGCGCCCGCCGGTCATCGCGATCAGCCGGTCGAGCGGCAGCGACTCCACCATCGACAGCACGGTGGGGTCGCTCGCCAGGGCCGACCCCGGCATGGCACTGATGGCCTGCCGCAGCACCGGGCCGCCGTCCGGGTGTGCCAGCCAGTCCCCGACCGGCGAGGCCAGCGTCAGCGGCCGGGCCAGCGGCGGGGCGGTGACGCTGACGGTGGCGGCTAGCCGCAGGTCGCGGGACGAGGCGCCGACGCTGACCTCGAAGTCGCCGCCCTCCAGCACCCAGCGGCCGTGCGCGGGGCTGTAGAACGACAGGTCCCGCGCCCGCAGCTCGAAGCCGACCTCGGCTGACTGGCCGGGCGCGAGCGGGACCTTGGTGAACGCCTTGAGCTCGCGGACCGGCCGGTCCACGCTGGCCGCAAGGTCGTTTACATAGACCTGGACGACCTCCTTGCCGCAGGCTGGCCCGGTGTTGGTCACGGTGAGCCGCAACCGGACCACGGCGTCCTCCCCGGCGCCGTCGACCTCGGCCCGCAAGCCGGAGTACTCGAACGAGGTGTACGACAGGCCGTGGCCGAACGGGTAACTGACCGGCAGCCGCCTGGCGTCGTAGTAGCGGTACCCGACGTAGCCGCGCTCGCCGTACCAGACCGAGTCGCCGTCCCCGGGGAAGTTGAGGTAGGCGGGGGTGTCCGCAAGCCGCAGCGGGATCGTCTCGGCCAGCCGGCCGCACGGGTTGGCGTGGCCGAACAGCAGGTCGGCGACGGCGCCGCCGCCGGCCTGCCCGCCCAGCCACCCTTCCAGGATCGCCCGCGCGTGCTGTTCCCAGGGGTCGACCCGGACCACGCCGCCGTTGGCCAGCACGACCACCACGTCCGGGTTGACCTGGGCGACGGCCGACAGCAGCCGGACCTGGACCTCCGGCAGGTCGATGTCCGGGCGGTCGAAGCCCTCTGACTCCGTCCCGTCGGGCAACCCGAGGAACACGACGGCGGTATCGGCTGCCCGGGCGGCCGCGACCGCCTCGGCCAGCAGGTCCTGGCCGTCTTGGCCGGACAGGGCGAAGCCGGGTGCGAACGACACCTGGAGGCCTTCCCCGGCTGCCGCCCTGATGGCGTCGAGTGCGTTGTCGACCCGGGTGGGGTTGACCTGGGAGCTGCCCGCGCCCTGGAACCGCGGCGAGCGGGCGAACTCGCCGATGACGGCGACGGACCCGGCCGCGGCCGGGTCCAGCGGCAGAATGGCGGCCTCGTTCTTCAGCAGCACGGCTGACTCGGCGGCGGCCAGCCGGGCCAGCGCGTGGTGCCCGGCAAAGTCGACGCCGGCGGCCGGCCCGGGAACGCGGGCGGCGAGGTCGAGCAGCCTCAGCAGGCGGGTGGCGGCCTGGTCGAGCGCCGCTTCGTCGATCCGCCCGGCCTTGACCGCCTCGACCAGCCGGGCCGCGCTGGCGCCGCCGCTGCCGGGCATCTCCAGGTCGAGGCCGGCCGCCACCGCCGCCACCGGGTCAAGGACCGCGCCCCAGTCCGAGACCACCAGTCCGTCGAAGCCCCACTCCCGCCGTAGCACCTGGGTGAGCAGCCAGGGGTGCTGGGCCGCGTGCACGCCGTTGACCCGGTTGTAGGCGGCCATCACCGTCCACGGCGCGGCGGTGGTGACGACGTGCTCGAAGCCAGCCAGGTAGACCTCCCTGAGCGTGCGCTGGTCGACCTCGGCGCTGACGTGCATGCGGCCGGTTTCCTGGTTGTTGGCGGCGTAGTGCTTCACCGAGGCACCCACACCCTGGCTCTGCACCCCCTGAACCAGGGCGGCGCCGAGGTGGCCGCTGATGACCGGGTCCTCGGACAGGTACTCGAAGTTGCGGCCGCACAGCGGGGAGCGCTTGATGTTGATCCCGGGGCCGAGCAGCACCGCCACCCCGGCCGCCCGGGCCTCGGCCCCGAGCGCCTGGCCGACCCGGGTGAGCAGGTCGACGTCCCACGACGAGCCGAGGGCGGACGCGGTGGGGAAACAGGTGGCGGGCAGGCTCGCGTCCAGGCTGAACCCCTGGGCGTCGGCCGCCCGGCGGACGCCGTGCGGCCCGTCGGTGAGCACGGCCGGCTTGATGCCCACGCGGCCGACGGCCGCCGTCTCCCAGGCGCCGCCGCCCGACAGCAGCGAGGCTTTCTCCTCCAGGGTCAGGCTGGCCAGAACATCGGCGTTACTGGTCTGTTCGCGCATGCGGGGTCCTTGAGTGCCTCGGTGCTGGACGGCTAGTAATGCGTATTAGTACATTAACAACCAGCACTCCGGCAAGGACCGGTTCGCACAGTGAGAGGACGTCATCGTGGACGGCGCGACCCCGGTCATCCCCGGCTTCCACCCCGACCCGAGCGTCTGCCGGGCGGGCGACGACTACTACCTGGCCTGCTCCAGCTTCGAGTACTTCCCCGGCGTGCCGGTCTTCCGCTCCCGGGACCTGCGGCACTGGGAGCAGGTCGGCAACGCCCTCGAGCGCACCTCCCAGCTACGGCTGCCGGAATCGGTGCCGCGCTCGGGCGGCATCTTCGCCCCCACCCTGCGCTACCACGGCGGCCGGTTCTACCTGGTCACCACCAACTTCTGGGGTGGCGGCAACCTGCTGTTCACGGCGGACAAGGCCGAGGGGCCGTGGTCGGACCCGGTGGTGATCGGCTGGCACCTTCGGTACGATCCCGACCTGGCCTGGGACGCCGACGGCACCTGCTACCTCACCGTCGCGGGCATCGAGCAGGCCCGCCTCGACCCCGGCACCGGCGCGCTGCTGGGCGAGCCGTGCCGGCTGTGGTCCGGCACCCTCGGCTTTCCCGAGGCACCGCACCTGTACGAGATCGACGGCCGCTGGTACCTGCTGATCGCCGAGGGCGGCACCGAGCGCGGGCACTGCGTTTCCGTCGCCCGCGGTCCCAGTCCGGCCGGCCCGTTCACCCCGTGCCCGGCCAACCCGATCCTGACGCACCGCTCAACCCCCGACCCGGTACAGAACACCGGCCACGGCGACCTGGTTCAGGCCCCCGACGGATCCTGGTGGCTGGTGTTCCTCGCGGTGCGGCCGAAGGGCGGCTCCCCCGGGTATCACGTGCTCGGGCGGGAAACCTTCCTCGCCCCGGTCAGCTGGGCAGACGGCTGGCCGGTGGTGGGTGAGATCACCAGCGGGCCGGCCTGGACCGAGCCGGTCCGCGAGGACTTCGCCGCCGCCGAGCTGCACCCGCGCTGGATCTCGGTCCGGTCCCGGCCAGCGCTGCGGCTCGCTGACAGCAGGCTCGTGCTGTCGGTGCCCGACGGGGCCGGCATGGACGCGCGGCTGCCCGCCTTCGTCGGCCGCCGCCAGCAGCATCCCTACGTCCGCGCCCGGACGGAGATTGAGGGGGCGGGCGGGCTGGTCGTGCGGATGGACGAGCGGCATCATTACGAGGTGGAGGTCAGCGACGGCCAGGTCCGCGCCAGGGCCCGCGTCGGCGAGCTGCGGCCGGTCCTGGGGCAGCAGCCGTGCCCAGCCGGAACGGTGGTGTTGCGCCTGGAGGTCCTTCCGCTGGACCTCGCCGCGCGCCCCGACCCGGTGACGCTGAGCCCGGACCGGGTCCGGCTCGGCTTCGAAGCCGGCGACGAGTTCACCGTGCTGGCCGAACTGGACGGCCGGTACCTCTCGACCGAGGTCACCGGGGGGTTCACCGGGCGCGTCATCGGCGTCTACGCCGCCGCCGGGACCGCTTCCTTCGACTGGTTCGACTACGAGGTTCTCCCCGGCTGAGCATCGCACCCGCCCGTACCACGCAACGCAGCTTGGGAGGCGGCTTGGGAAAGGAACAACGCCCGTGAGTACCAATGGAGACAGGCCGGTCCTTGAGGCGCTGCGCGCGGCCGGGATCGACGCCGACCTGCACGTCCTGGAGGCAGCGCCGCACGGGTTCTTCGGTGGCAGCACCCCGGAAGACCAGGCACTCGACACGCAGGTAGGCCGGTTCATCGACACCTACTGCCCGCCCGCCTTATCCGGTTCACCCCATGAAGGGCTCCCACGTGACCATGATCAGTGAAAACCCTCCCGCGGTCAGCGTTGACCTGCGCACCAGGATGGCCGGCGACCAGCCGCCGCTCGAGCCGGGCAGGTTCCTCGGTGAGCTCGCGCCGCAGCTGCTTGACGCTAACGGAGCCGAGGCGGGCAAGGCCGCCCGCCGCCTTGGCCTGCCGCCGCTCACCCTCGACGTCGAAGGCGAGCGGCTGACGTTCCGGCCGGGCGACAGCGCGCTTGTCATCCGGCCAGGCGGGGCCGGCGCGCTCGTCGTCGCGCTGGACCGGTCCGCGTTCGCGGACCTCATGCAGGACGCGGCCTCGGCATTCGGCCTGCAGGTGACCGGCCGCGCCGAGATCAAGGACGGCAGCGCCGACAGTTTCGTGGAATGGGAACCGGTACTTCGCTGCCTGCTCGACGGGCGCGCGGTCTACCAGCCGGGAACGATCGGCTTGCGTGCCCCCGATGGCTCGCCGCTGGACCTGCGGCGGTCCTTCACCCTCAAGGACGACCACCGGGAGATCGGCCACTTCCTCGCCCAGGCGGGCTACCTGCACCTGCAAGGCGTCTTCAGCGAAGGCGAGATGGCCCAGGTGTCGGCTGAGCTGGACGCGGCGATGGCGGCCGCGCGGCGCGACGACGGCGCGTCCTGGTGGGCCCGCACGGAGCAGGACGGCTGGTACCCGGCCCGCGTCCTTGGCTTCAACCTGGTGGCGCCAACCCTGCGGGAACTGGTTGGCAGCGACCGCTTCACCACCATCGGCACCTTCACCGGCGACCGCTACCAGCAAGGCGACCCGGAAGCGGACGACATGGCCGAAGGACTGTGGAAGAAGGCCGGCGTGGTAGAAGGCACGTCTGATGTCAGCTGGCACAAGGACTGCGCCCTGGGCGGCCACAGCCGGCTGTGCTGCGGCCTGGTTGTCGGGATCTCGGTTACCGGCGCCGGGCCGAGCAACGGCGAACTCGGCGTCGTGGCGGGCTCGCACCGCGCCAACGTCGCGGCCCTCGGCGTTGACGGCCTCGACCTGCCCCGCCTGCCGCTGCCCACCCGCACCGGCGATGTCACCGTGCACTGCTCCTGCACGCTGCACATGAGCCGCCCGCCGGTTTCAGCCGAGCGCCGCGTCGTCTACACCGGCTTCAGCCTCGCGCCGCCGCCCGGCGCGGCGATCCCGGAGCCGCGCAAGGCTGGGCGCGCCGCGACCGCGCCGCCCTCAACCAGCAGGTCATGGCCACTCGACAGCACGGCAGCGCACGCCTGGCCAGCCGCGAACTCTGACGACGCGGAAGACGGCGCCTGGTGAACCCGCCCGGGCGCTCAGGCGAACAGGTCGACGACGCGCTGGCCCTCGCGGCCCGACAGCAGCTGCTTGTCGACCTCGGCGACGTGCTCATGCCAGAACTGCTGGGCGGCCGCGCTGTCACCGGACTCGACCAGGGCGAACAGGCGGGCGTGGGCGCGGTGCGCCTTCGTCGCCTGGCGGCGGCGGTCCCGGCGGGAGGCCGCGCGGTGCTCCTCGGTCAGCCGCGCCAGGACCCAGTTGAGCTGGCGGACGAAGACGGCCATCGTCTCGAGGCCGGCCAGGTCGCACGCGAGCTGGTGGAACCTGGCCTGGGCGGGCTGGAACTCGCCCGGCGCGGCGATCGCCGCCTCCTCCTGCTCGAGCGCGTCCCGTAGCTGGGCCAGCACCGCCGGGTCGCGGGTGACGGCGAGCTGGCCGACCAGCGGCGGCTCGAGCATGAGGCGGGTGCGGGCCAGGTCTTCCAGGGTGGTGCCCTGGTACTGGAGCAGGTAGCCCACGTAACGGGCGGCCGAGTCGACGGTCGGGGCGGTGACCTCGGCCCCCTCGCGGGAACCGCGGCGCGGCCGGATGAGGGACTCCGCCTCGAGGACGCGCAGCGCCTCGCGCAGCGTGGGCCGGGACACGCCGAGCTGCGCGCTCAGCTCCTGCTCAAGCGGGAGGCTGTCGCCCTGCCGGAGGGTCCCCGACAGGATCCGGCGGCGCAGCGCGTCGGCGACGACGGTCGGCAGCTTGGGCAGCCGCACTGAGCCGATCGGCTGCGCGGTGCCGTTCGGCTGCGCGGTGGCATCTGACCCCATGCCCGGATCCTCGCACACGGTGCCTCGCCTCGTCGCCGGGGTGTTGCCAGTTATAATAGGTAGATATATAACTATGTTACTTGCTTAAATTCTTGAGCGTCCCGAACGGACCGACCCGGGGAGTCCCGCCTGATGGCAAGCCTTGACGTGATCACCGACATCGAGAACTGCTTCGCGGGCGGCTGGTCCGACGGGCTGCCCGTCATCCCGCCCTATGACTCGCTGGTCACGCCGATGCTGGACGCGCTGGGCTGGGACCGGGCCGAGGTGGTGGGGACGATCGCCACCCAGTCACTGGAGATCCGGGCCGAGCAGATCGCCGCGACGGCGGTGATGGCCGGCTGCGAGACGTCCTACGGCCCGGTGCTGCGGGCGGTCGCCGAGGCGCTGCTGACCCCGAAGTTCAACCTCAGCGGCATCCAGGTGACGACCGGCGGCGTCAGCGCGCTGGTGGTGGTGAGCGGTTCGGTCGCGGCCCGGCTCGGCTTCGCGCACACCGCCAACGCGCTGGGGGCGAACGCCCGCCCGAACGCTACCGTCGGCCGGTTCGCGCAAATGGTGCGGCTGTTCTGCGGCAGCGGGGGCGGCGGGCTGCAGGAGCACGGCACCGTCGGCCATCCCGGCCGGATCTCGTTCTGCGTCGCCGAGCACCCCGAGACGACCTGGCCCGACTTCCACACCCAGTTCGGGTACCAGCCCGGGGCCGACGCGGTGTCGGTGATGGCGGCCGAGGGTCCCAACAGCGTCAACAACCACTACGCGGACTCCGGCGTGGTCATCCTGGAAACCATCGCCAGCTGCCTGGCCCACCTGGGCTCGACCAACTTCTACTACCGCAACGCGGGCTACCTGATCGTCCTCGCGCCCGACCACGCGGCCCTGGTCACCGCGGAGTTCACCCGCGCCGAGGCACAGCAGTTCCTGCACAGCCGTGCGGTCCGGCCGACCGAGGAGCTGATCAGGATGGGCCGGGTCCCGGTCGACTTCCGCCCGGAACTGGACGTCCACCGCGGCACCATGCGGACGCTCAACCGGCGTCCCGAGCGATTCCACTTCATCGAGACCGGGGCGCCCGGCGGGAAGTTCTCCGCGGTGATCCCCTACTGGGCCGGCAACCGCTACGACATCCACCGCCCGGTGGACTGGTCCGTCAGCAGCCACTACCAGGGCAACCAGGAGGAGACCGATGCCCGCTGAAAACACCATCCTGCCCGCGGCCGCCATTCCCAGCTGCGGGGACGTCAGCTGCGAGCTGCTCGTCAACCCGATTCCGCGGCCGACCCCGCCGCCGATCACGATCAGCGTCAAGCCCCGGCAGCGGCGGGTCGTCATGATCGACAACTGGAAGCCCAACTCGATCGAGATCCTCACCCGGGCCAAGAAGCTGCTTGAACAGCGGGGCATCGAGGTCGCCGAGCTGCGGGCCAAGACCCGGGCCGGGATCCCGATGGCGGCCGCGCTGTTCGACGAGCTGGCGGCGGAAGAGGGGCTTATCTTGTGCGGCATCTCCGACTGCGGCAGCTGCTCGGCCAGCAGCGCGGTCGACTCGGTGGTGCTGCAGGGCCGCGGCGCCACCGCGCTGGCGGTACTCACCGAGCCGTTCAAGGACCAGGTCAACCGGGCGATGTCCTACCAGCCGGCCGACCGCGACCTGCCGGCCATCATCCTGCCGCACCCCATGCAGAACGTCACCGAGGCCGAGCTCGACCAGCGCGCCCGGCTGCTGGCTGATGAGGCCGAGCGCTACCTCAACGGAGCGGGGAGCTGATCCAGGGACCGCACCGCCTAGGGCGGAGGCCCCTGTGGCCGGCCCATCGAGGGGGTCAGTGCATCTGCTGGCCGCCGCTGACGTTCAGTGCCTCCCCGGTGATGTTCTCGGCGAGGTCGCGGGCCAGGTAGGCGCAGGCGTGGCCGATGTCCTCGGCGGTCTGCGGGCGGCCGAGCGGTATGCCGTCGACGAACGCAGGTGCTCGCCGCACAGTGACTTCGATAGATATCGACGTCGATATTTCCGCAGCCCTTGCCCCGGATATCAAGGGCCAGGTCCGGGTGACCGTTTACCTGCCCGATGGTGACCTGCACCCGGATCCTGCCGTCGTCTGCTTCGCCTTCCCGGGGGCCGGCGACGGGCGCAAGTACTACTCGTTCTCCATGCCGGACGATGACGGCGGGCAGGCCGCCTGGCACACCGACCGGGGATGGATCTTTGTCGAGTGCGATCACCTGGGAGTCGGGGACTCGACGATTCCCGGCCCCGGCACCCTGACGATCGCCCGGGCCGCCGCCGCCAACAAGGCAGCGGTCGAGGCGGTACTCGGGATGCTGAGAACGGGGGGCCTGCACCCCGGTCTCAGCCCGGTCGCGCACCCGGTTGTCCTCGGGCTCGGCCAGTCCATGGGCGGCCTGGTAACCATTGCCCTGCAAGGCGTGCACGCGACCTTCGACGCAATCGCCGTACTTGGCTTCAGCGCCCTGCAGACGACACTGCCGGAACGACCCAACGTGCAAGAGCAGCGCTTCCCGTGGCTACTGCGAAGCAGCGAGGGGCGGGCCCCGGTCGTCACCAACGGCATCGCGCTGGAGTCTTTCGCCCCCGACCCGGAGGCGACGATGGGGCAGCTCACCTACGCCTACCACGACGAGAGCGAGCCAGCCGACGTCGTCGAGTACGACATGCGCGGCGACCCGGCGGCAGCGGACCGCGCCAGCGCACCGTGGCGCTCGCCAAGCATCCCGGAGTACGCCGTCTACGGAGCGTCGCCCGGCGTCGTGGCGACCGAGGCGGCGTCCGTCACCACCCCGATCCTGATCGCCGTGGGCGCGCGGGACGTCGTGCCGAACCCGGCGCTAGAGCCGATCGCCTACCGGAGCAGCTCCGACATCACGGTCTACGTCTGCCCCCGGATGGCGCACATGCACAACTTCTCTCCCATGCGCCACGCGTTCTGGGACCGCATCCACTCCTGGGGACAGGCCGTCGCCGCGCAGGCAGCCCACCGCCAGCCCTGATCAATCACCGGCCTGACGGCGGTCGCGATGGCGAGCGCGATCATGGCGTGCTGGCCTCATTCAGCGGTCCGTGCATCTGCTGGCCGCCGCTGACGTTCAGTGCCTCCCCGGTGATGTTCGCGGCGAGCTCGCTGGCCAGGTAGGCGCAGGCGTGGCCGATGTCTTCGGCGGTCTGCGGGCGGCCAAGCGGTATGCCGTCGACCGAACGCCTGCCAGCCATTCTCCCCGACCAGGTCTCCCAGATGCCTGGTCCCGGCTCGTCGGCCGCGGCCGCGGGTCGCGCTGGAGCCGCCGGGCGGGCGAGTCGGTTTCCCTGACGCAGACCGCCGCTCGGCCTGCGTGCGGACACGACGCGGTCCTGGGCCGGCTACGGGCGCGCACGATGGCGGCCAACCTGCTCAGTGCCGGGGCACCAGCTGACGGCCTGGAAGCGGACCCGGCCGGGGATAACCGTCGCCAGCCTGCGGACGCTCGGCTGCGCGCTGGCAGTAGCACCGTAACCACTCCAGCCACATGGATGCAGTCCAAGACTTTATTATGGAAATAAATTGGTGCTATTGCACCAATTTATTTCCGCGCTGCAAAAGATTTCCGTAATAATTTCGCTGTCTGGGGAATCTGGCCGATAGCGGTGCGGGTGCGGGGTCGGGGTGCGGGTGGGGGTGGGGGTGCGGGGTGCGGTGAGGGTGGGGTGGTCGGCCGGGATCAGGGGCGGCGCGGGGCGACCAGGCCGGCCTCGTAGGCGAAGACGACGAGCTGGGCGCGGTCGCGGGCGCCGACCTTCATCATCGCCCGGTTGACATGGGTCTTGGCGGTGGCCGGGCTGATGAACAGCCGGCCCGCGATCTCCTCGTTGGACAGGCCGGTGCCGACCAGCGTGGCGATCTCGCGCTCGCGCGCGGTCAGCTCCGACAGGCCGGCCGTCAGCCGTCCCGGCGGCGGGTCCGCCCGGGTCAGGAACCGGCCGATCAGCGCGGTGGTCGCGGCCGGTGACAGCAGCGACTCACCCGCCGCGACCGTCCTGATCGCGTCCAGCAGCAGCGCGGGCTCGGTCCCCTTGCCCAGGTAGCCGCTCGCCCCGGCTCGCAGCGCGGCCACCACCAGGTCATCGGTCTCGTAGGTGGTCAGGATGAGGATCTTGACCCCGGCCAGTGCCTCGTCGCCGGTGATCCGCCTGGTCGCCTCGATCCCGTCCATGTCCGGCATGCGGATGTCCATCAGCACCACGTCGGCGCGGGTATCGCGGGCCGCCGTCACCGCCCCCGCCCCGGTGCCGGCCTCGGCCACCACCTCCAGGTCAGGCTCGGAGTCAAGCAGCAGCCGGAAGGTGGCCCGCAGCAGGGCCTGGTCATCGGCCAGCACGACGCGGACCGTCACTGGGCACTCCCTCTCGCCGGGATGGCGGCCCGGACCTCGAAGCCGCCGCCCGGGGCGGGCCGCGCGGTCAGCGTCCCCCCGCAGCTAGCCGCCCGCTCCCGCATGCCGATGATGCCGTGGCCGGTGCCCGGCCCGCGGTAGCCGGGGTCCCGGCCGGGGGCGGGGCCGTTGCTGACCGCCAGGTCGAGCCCGTGGGAGTGCCAGCGCAGGGTGACGGCGGCGGCGGCGCCCGGCGCGTGCTTGGCCGCGTTGGTGAGCGATTCCTGCACGATGCGGTAGACGGCCAGGCTCCCGCCGGGCGGCAGCTCGACCGGCCCGCCCGCCACGGCCAGCGACACGTCGGTGCCGGCCGAGCGGAAGCCGGCCGCGAGCTCGCCGAGCTCGTCGGTACCCGGGGTCGAGTGCCCGGCGCTGGTCCCGTCGGGGCCGTCGCCGTCACCGCGCAGCAGGCCGACGGTGGCGCGCAGCTCATCCAGCGCCTGGCGCGAGTGGCGGCTGATGCCGCTGAGGGCGGCGGCCGCTTTGGGGTCGTCCCGGGTCAGGTACTCGGCCACGCTCGCCTGCGCGTTGACCAGGGTCAGGTGGTGGGCCACCAGGTCGTGCAGGTCACGGGCGATGCGCAGCCGCTCGCCGGTCACCTGCCGCCGGGTTTCCTCGCCGATCTCGCGCAGGCGCCGGGCTACCCGCTCGCGCCGCAGGCTGACCAGCACGCCCGCCGCGGTGGCGATGATAACCAGGTCGAACATCACCATGTCGGTGGTGATGAGGAACCCGGGCTGGGCGATCACGCTGACCACGAGCAGCGCGACCGCCGCCAGGCCGCCCGCCGTCCAGCCGACCGGCCAGTGGCGGCGGCTGGCCACCGTCCAGGCCGCCACCATCGTCGCGACCGGCACCGGCTGGTAGGCGCCCATCGCCACCGGCGCGGTGGTATAGGAGCCGACGAACGGGAGCACGGCCAGGTGCAGGCACTCGATTGCTGTCGTGGCGGCGAGCACGGGCACCGGCCAGCGGGTCCGGCCGAGCAGGGGCAGCCAGGCGGCGAGGGTGAGGACCAGCACCCCCGTTCCCTGGTAGGCCGGTTCTCCGCCGCGCCGGAGGGCCAGCGCCGCGAGCATCGTCAGCAGCGTGACCGCGTCCACGACGGCCGCCGCCGCGGCGGGGGGCAGGCCCCGGCGCCGGGCGGCGGTCGCGGCAGCCGCGGGCGGCTGCGGGCTGACGGGCACGCTCACGATCTAATGATCTCCGACGGCTGGGTGATCTCGTGCGCCGGCGCGGCCGGACCCTCGACCGAGAGCCGCGGGGTGAGCCGCTCCGCCCAGCCGGGGTAGGCCCAGTTCCAGCGCCCGGCCAGCTGCATCAGGGCCGGTACCAGGGTCAGCCGGACCAGCAGGGCGTCGATGATGACGGCGCTGGCCATGCCCACCCCGATCGAGGCCACGATCCGCTGGCCGCTGAACCCGAACGAGCCGAACACGCAGGCCATGATCGCCATCGCCATCACGATGACCTTCGCGGTCTCGGCCACCCCGGCCCGGATGGCGCCGGGGTTGTCCCCGGTGCGCTGCCACTCCTCGCGGATCCGGCTGACCAGGAACACCTGGTAGTCGGTGGACAGGCCGAACACCACGCCGATGATGCAGACCGGGATGATGTAGGAGATCGGCGCGGCCGAGCCCACCCCGAACAGGGACGAACCCCAGCCGAACTGGAAGATCGCGGTGATCGCGCCCAGCCCCGCCAGGATCGAGCCCAGGCTGGTGAGGGCGCCGGTCAGCGCGATCAGCCCGCTGCGGAAGGCCAGCGCGAGCAGCACGAAGCCGAGCAGCGCGAGCAGCACCAGGTACAGCGGCAGCTTGCTCATCAGCGCGTTCGACAGGTCGATGGTGGACGCGGTGGTCCCGCCCACGTACACGTGCAGGTGAGTGCCGGCCTCGGCCGCCGGGATGACGTCGTGCCGCAAGGAGTTCACCAGGTCGCTCGTCGCCGCGGCCTGGGCGCTGGTCCGCGGCACCACGGTGATCATCTCCAGGCCCTTGCTGACCGTCGCCGGGGCGGTCACCGCGGCGACGTCGGCCGCCCCGGGCAGCTCGGTGGCCAGCTTCGCCAGCGCGTGCTGGGAGGCGGCGTCCGGTGCCTGGGCGACCAGCAGCAGCGGGGCGTCGAAGCCGTGGCCGAAGCCGGCCGCCATCGTGTCGTAGTACGCCCGGGTGGACGAGCCGGCCGGGTCGCTGCTGGCGTCGGCCGCGCCGACCCGCATGCTCAGCACCGGGACGGCCAGCGCGACGATCGCGAGCAGGGCGAGGGCGGCGGAGCGCCGCGGCGCCCGCTGCACCAGCCCGGACCAGCGCGCGGCCAGGCCCTGGCCAGCCCGGGTGTGCGCGCCCGGCAGCTCGGCCGGCTGGCCGGCCGCCAGCGCCCGGCGCTGGCGCCGGGAAAGCACCCGCCGGCCGAGGATGGCGAGCAGCGCGGGCAGCAGGGTGGTAGCCGAGGCCACCGTGAACAGCACCGTCAGCGCGGCTGCCTCCGCCATCCCGGTGAGCACGCTGAGGTTGACGACGAGCATGCCGAGCAGGGCCGCGATGACGGTCACGCCGGCGAACACCACTGCCCGGCCCGACGTGGTCAGCGCGGTGGCGATGGCGTCCGGCACCGACGCCCCGGACAGCAGCGCCTTGCGGTAGCGGTTGACGATGAACAGGGCGTAGTCGATGCCGACGCCGAGCCCGATCAGGCTGCCCATCGTGATGCTGGTGCTGGACAGGGTGACCAGGTGGGAGCCGAGCACGACGACCAGCAGGCCGAACCCGACCCCGGTGATGCCGGTGATGACCGGCAGTACCGCCGCCCAGACCGAGCGGAACACCAGCAGCAGGATCAGCAGCGCGGCGAGGATGCCGATGACCTCGGTGCCCTGCGATGCGCCGACCGCCGGGGTGAACGCGGTGCCGCCGACCTGCACGTCCATCGTCGCGCTGCGCAGCTGCTCGGCCGCGTGCTCGACCGGCTGCACGTCCGCCCCCTTGGCCAGCGTCACGGTGGCGTAGGCGGTGCTACCGGACGGGCTGACCTGGGCCGCCCCGGCCGGGCTGTACGGGCTGGTGACCTGCTCGACGCCGGGCAGGTGGGCGACCTGGCCGAGCATCGCGGTCGCCTGCTGCTTGACTCCGGGGCTGGTGACCGTGGTGCCGGTGACGTGCCAGGCGATGTTCCCGGTTACCGTGGAGTCGGAGGACACGAGGCTGCCCTGGCCGGCCTGGTTGAGCAGGCTGTAGGCGGTGGCGGACTCGCTGCTCGGCACCTGGGTGGAGTCCTTGAAACCCGACCCGATCTGCACCGTTAGCCCGGCGAGAAGCAGGAGCGCGATAATCCAGCCACCGAGGACAATGTATTTCCTGCGAGCGCACAAGCGTGCGAGGTGCTGCACAGGTCCCCCTTCGGGTAGGCATGAGCTGACTACTTAAGCCTCCCGATCCGGGCCCGGGAAAGCGTCAGCCGAGCGCGGTGATCGCGCGTACCGCAACCGCGGTAGGCGGGGCCCGGCAAATGACTCCGTCCGGGTGACGACCACGGGCCACCAGGGCAAGCAGGCTGGACCGAACGTGCCCGCCCGACGCAAGGACTGCCCTGATGCCATCCCTCGCCCGCCGTCACCGCCCGCTGCTGGCAGCGGCCGCCGCCGCCCTGGCCGCGATCCCGCTGGCGGCCTGCGCCACGTCCTCCCCGGCCGCCTCGCCCGCCCCTGCCCCCGCTTCCTCTGCTGCGTTCGCTCCGCGGGCGGGCGGCTATGTGGCGCTGGGTGACTCCTACACGGCCGGACCGGACATCCCCGACCAGGCCGGCCAGCCCGCCGGGTGCCAGCGGTCAACCCGCAGTTACCCCTACCTGGTCGCGCGCGCCCTCGGCCTGACGGCCGGCCAGGTCCGCGACGTGAGCTGCGCCGGGGCGACCACCCGCGAGCTGATGTCCGCGCAGCAGACCAGCGACGGGACCAACCCCGCGCAGCTCAGCGCCCTCTCCGCGACGACCACGCTGGTCACCGTCGGCATCGGCGGTAACGACGTCGGGTTCGGCCCGGCGCTGACCCGGTGCGCCGAGCTCGACCTGCTGCCGGTGCTCATCGGCAAGGGCGCGTCGACGATGACGCCCTGCCAGGATTACTACACCACAGTCGGCAGCGCCGACCTCCAGCAGCGGATGACGGACGCTGGCAACGGCCTGGCGGCGGCGCTGGCCGCGATCAAGGCCCGCGCGCCCGAGGCCCGGGTCTACGTGGTCGGCTACCCCGACCTGCTGCCCGCCAGCGCCAGCGCCGGCTGCTCGCTCAGCCTGGGCATCACCCCGGGCGACCTGGCGTTCATCAACCAGCAGGAGCAGCGGCTCAACCAGGCCCTGCGCGAGCGGGCGGCCGCCGCCGGGGCCAGCTACGTCGACACCTACACGCCGTCGGCCGGCCACGATGCCTGCACCGCACCCGCCGTCCGGTGGACGGAGCCGCTGCTGCCCAGTTCGCCGGCCGCCCCGCTGCACCCGAACGCGACCGGGGAGCAGGAGCTGGCGCAGGCGGTCGTGCAGGCGATCCGCGGGGACGGCTGACGGCTGCAAGCCATCATCACCGGGCAACGGCGGCTACGTGCGATGTGCGTCTGCGCGGTGCCTAATGGTGCGGATCTCGACCGCGTGCTTGCCCTCGTCGATCTTGTAGATGATTCGGTAAGTACCGCGCCTGGCAGTGTGCAGGCCCTCGTAGGGCCCATGGAGGGGCTTGCCTATTCGACAGGGCTCGGCTGCCAGCGGGCCGCTGATCAGCTCCCGGGCGGCCGCGGCGACAGTCGGCGGCAGTTCGTCCTGCAGTGCGCGCCTAGCGGGCGGCGCCAGCCGAATGGCATAGCGGTCGGATGACATAACCGCCGGTCACCGCTCACCGCTCCGCCGGAGGCGCGCGTCCAGGATCGCCTGCATCTCATCTTCGCTGGTGAAATCGCCGCGCTCCGCTGCCTCGGCCGCTTCGGCCAGGTCGGCGCGGGTCTGCGGGTCGGACAAGACCGCGAGCGTCTCTTGTAGCTCATCCCATTCGGCGACCGACACGACCATGACGTGCGGGCGTCCGTTCCTGGTCACGGTGAAGTGATCATGCTCGGCAGCGGCACGGTCAGCGATTTCCGTGAACCGGTTCTTCGCCTCGGTAATCGACAAGGTGTCCATAGCCATAATTCTAGCTATCGAGTGGATCCGGCGCTAGCCGCGACCTCCGGCAGCGGATGCGCTATGGACCCGCAGTCAGGTGCGGAACTCGCGCCGGACTTAGCGGATCGCGACCGGGTTGACCAGGCCGCCGGTGCTGCGCAGGAAGCGCTCGGGGGTGGCCTGGAGGAGGAAGGTGTAGCGGCGGTCGGCGGCGCAGGCGGCGGCCAGGTCCTCGAGGACGAAGTTCTGGCCCTGGAGGAGGCCCATCGTCACCAGGCAGAGCGAGTGAACCGGGAGGATGACGTCGGGCACGCTCGACGGCAGCAGCTCGAACGACATGTTGTCGGTGGCCACCGCGGCCACGCCGCGCTGGTGGAAGAACCGCGGGGAGTCCCAGTCGAGGCCGGAGAACGGGCGCTCTACGTAGCCGTCGCGGTCGCCGGCGAGGAAACGGCCGGCCGCGCCGGTACGGACGAGGACGATGTCGCCCTCGGCGACCTGGACGCCTTGAGATTCCTCGACCGCCGCTAGCACCCCGGCGGTTACCCGGAAGCCGGGCGGGAGGTAGTCGGCCCCGTGGTGGCGGGCGACGTCGAGCAGCACGCCGCGCGATACGACCAGGCCGGCCGCCTCGATCCCGAGCTTCGCCGCGCCGAAGGCGTCGATGGCGTCGGCCGGGACGCCGTTGTACATCATCCCGCGGTGGCTGACGTGCGACAGCGCGTCCCAGTGGGTGGCCGCCTGGGTGGGGGTGACCACGATGTCGTCGCTGAAGGCGACCGCGTCGGCGCCGCCGCCCATCGGCGCGTTGACGGCCAGCATGGTCCTGACCGGGTTGATGCGGCCGGGGATGCCGCCGTGGCTGGCCTGCGGGCCGTCCAGGGACAGCGACATCGCCAGGGAGAAGGCCTCGCCGGTGAGCACGGCCGCGGAGCCGCGGCGGATCGCGTCGGGGGTGATCAGGTTGAGCGTGCCGCGCTGGTCGTCGGCGCCCCAGCGGCCCCAGTTGCTGACCTCGGCCGCGAGCGCGTCGAACTGCTCGACAGTGATCACGATCGGGTCCTCCTCGGCCAGCGGATGAATCCGGCGATCATTTATATCAGTGACCCTTATCGCCATCCTGCCGCCGAGCCCCGGCCGGGAAGCGGGCTCCGGCGCGGCCCGCGGGCGCCATCAACTGCTACACTTCCCTTAGTGCTATAAAAAATTAAGCACTTTATCTGGTTAAGCGGTTGGTTAGGAGGCACCCCGGTGCACATCACGATCCTGGGAGCTAGCGGCAAGACGGGCACCTTGCTGGTGGAGCAGGCCCTGGCGGCTGGCCACGAGGTCACCGCCCTCACCCGCCGGGCGGGGACGATCGCCGCCCGGCCTCAGCTGAGCGTGGTGACGGGGGACGCGACGGACGCCGACGCCGTGGCGCGCGCGTCGCTCGAGGCGGACGTGGTCATCTCGGCGCTCGGCCAGGGCTCGAAGAAGTCAAGCCTGATGACCGACGCGGTGACCGCCGTCATCGCGGCCAGCAAGGCCGTCGGCTTCCGGCGGTTCATCTTGCTGTCGGGGGTCATGGCCAAGCCCGAGCGGCTGGGCCCGGCCGTCAAGCTGATGGGCATCTCGGCCCGCGAGATGTTCGCCGACAAGGCCCGCAGCGAGGACCTGCTCCGCGGCAGCGGCCTGGACTGGACCATCGTCTATCCCCCGCTGCTCACCGGCAAGCCAGTGGGATCCGGCCTGCGGATCCTGGCCGATACCGAGAAGATCAGCCTGCGGCACACCGTCGGCCGCGCCGACCTGGCCGCGTGGATGCTCCGCGAGGCGGAGGCAAGCGAGCATGTCGGGGGCGAGGTTGTGGTCTCCCGGTAAGCCTGCTCAGCTGGGCGCCAGGGCGGCGAAGGCCTCGTCCAGGAGCGCGGCCAGGTCCAGCTGGCCGCCGGAGGCGGTCGCAGCGGTCGGGATCGCGGTCAACATCGCCGCGTCCTGGGTGCTGGCCAGGGCGAACCGGTCCGCGTGAGTGAATGGCCGGGGCAGGAGGGGCGGACGCGGTCAGTGGCTCTGCTTACTGGGGCGCGAGTTACTGGGGCGCGAGCCTGAACGTCTCCATTTCTTCCTTCTCGATCGGGCGGGGGCCGGACTGGCCGGCGAAGGCCATGCAGAGCGGGAGGACCTTGGGGAAGGTGTCGACCGGGGTGGTGAGCCGTTCCAGGGTCGGGGCGCCGATCCGGGCGGCGACGCCGGCCAGGTACTCGCCGTCCAGCCCCAGTGCCCGTACCGCGTTGCGGCCGGCCATCTTGACCGCGTCTTCCTGGCGGACGCGGGACATGACGTTGCGGATGGCGGTGAGGTGGACTGGCTCGTCGAAGTCGCCCGCCTGGTGGGCGCCTTCCATGTGCGGGTAGTCGCGGCCCCAGATGACGTTATCGGCGTAGCCGGCCCGGGACGCCTCGGTCGCCTGCTCGACCGACATGAAGCTGGCGCCCATGTAGATGTTCGACCGGAAGTAGGCGCTGGGCAGGCCCTTGGCCAGCGGCGTGTGCCCGAAGCGGCGGTACTGGGAGTCCAGGGCCCAGGCGGTGGTCTGGTACCACTGCTCCTCGATCTCGGTGATCAGCAGGGTCAGCTCGGGGAACCGGTCGAACACCTGCCCGTAGATCAGGTAGTGGGCCGCGCGGCGCGAGGTCCAGCTCCCGACGTCGGTGATGGTGATCTCCTCGGCCCCTGGCCCGCTGGTCGACTCGAAGATCGGCGCGCCGTTGCCGTGGGTGTGCAGGGTGATCCCGTTCTCGACGCAGGCGGCCCAGAACGGGTCCCAGGCCGGGTCGTTGTACGGCTTGATGCCGGCCCGGCCGCAGACCGGGAAGTTCACCCCGGTCAGCCCCGCCTTGGCCGCGCGCTTGACCACCTCGACGCTCTTGGCGATGTCCCAGCCGGGGATGTGCACCAGGCCGAGCAGCCGCTTGGGGTCGGCCGAGCAGAAGTCGGCCAGCCAGCGGTCGTAGATGTCGCAGCCGAGCTCGGCCAGTTCCAGGGCGGAGGCGCCGGAGGCGTCGAAGGTGCCGATACCGAACTTGGCGCTGCCGCCCCAGGGCAGCGGCTCGCCGTTCTGGCTGCCGTGGTAGATGACCTCGGCCGCCACGCCGTCGCTGTCCATGTCGGCCAGCCGGGCGGCCGGGTCGTAGTGCCCGGGGCCGGAGTTCGGGTGATTGAGCAGCGCCTGCCCGTTCACGATCGGGCCGGTCTGCTCGATGAGCCGGTCGTAGTCGTCCAGGTGCTCGCGCGGGCAGTAGTCGCGCAGGTCTTCGCGCAGCCGCGGGCCGACGTGCGAGTCGGCCGACACGATGATGACGGGGGTTGTCTGGTCGAGTGGCATGCTGCCTCCTATGTCTGTGCGTCCACCAGGGATCTTGCCTCAAAATGGAGGGCCAGTTCTCAAATTAGGTCGGGTCCTTGGGGGCGTCAAGCCCCTACCCGAACCGAAACGGAAGTGGTTCAATCACTTTTAACGGCGGTCGCCAGATCCCGGTCAACGGCGATGTAGGGAGGGTGCATGGGCAACGCATCAGGACGAGACGTCGGCCTGCTGGTCCTGCGCACGGCGATGGGCGGCATCCTGTTCGTCCACGGCGCGCAGAAGCTTTTCGGCTGGTTCGGCGGCGGCGGCATCGCGGGCACCGCGGCCGGCTGGGAGAAGATCGGCTTCCGGCCGGCCGAGGCCAACGTGGTCGCGGCCGGCCTCGGCACGGCCGGCGGCGGCGCCCTGCTGGCGCTGGGCCTGGCTACGCCCGCGGCCGGCGCGGCGGTGGCCGGCACCATGGCGGTGGCGGCGGAGATGCACGTGCCCGGCGGGTTCTTCGCGCACGAGGGCGGCGTCGAGTACGTCGCCTTCCTCGGCGTCGCCGCGACCGCGGTCGCGATCGCCGGCCCGGGCGAGCTGTCGGTCGACGCCCTGCTGGGGCACCGGCTGAACCGGCCGTGGATGCGGAATGTCGCGCTGGCGCTGGTCGCGCCGGCCGCCGCGGCCGTCATCCGGCGCCGCCGCCAGGCACTCGCGGCGGCCAGGCCGGCCAAGCCGGCCGAGGAAGCCGAGCCCGCCGATGCTTAAGGTCATGGTGGTCGGCACCGGGTTCGGCTGCCAGACCCACGTGCACGCGCTGCGCGGGGCCGGCTTCGACGTCGTCGCGCTGGTGGGCCGGGATCCGGCGCGGACGGCGGAGCGGGCGGCCCGGGTCGGCATCCCGCAGCCGTTCACCTCGCTGACCGACGCGCTGGCGCGCACCGACGTCGACGCGGTGGTGGTGGCGACGCCGCCCAACAGCCATGCGGAGCTGGTGCTGGAGGCGGTCGCGGCCGGGAAGCACGTGGTGTGCGAGAAGCCGTTCGCGCGCGACGCCGGCGACGCGCGGCGGATGCTGGCCGCGGCCGAGCAGGCGGGGGTGGTGCACCTGGTCGGCACCGAGTACCGCTGGGGAGCCACCCAGGGACTGGCCACCCGTGCCATCGCCGAGGGCGCGATCGGCACCCCCCGGCTGGCGACCTTCCTGCTGTTCGGCGGGTTCCTGGCCGGCCAGGCCGAGGTCCCGGACTGGTGGGGCGCCCCCGGCGCGGGCGGCGGCTGGCTGCAGGCGCACGCGCCGCACCTGGTCGACCAGGTGCGCAGCAGCCTCGGCGAGTTCGCCGGCGTCAGCGCCGGGCTGCCGCGGGTCGCCGACCACCAGTGGGGGGCGGAGGACAGTTTCTCGGTCCGCTTCCGGCTGACCAGCGGGCTCGAGGGCGTGATGCACGAGTCGGCCAGCGACTGGGGCCCGCCGGTGTTCATGACGCGGATCACCGGCACGGCCGGGACGCTGTGGGTGGACGGCGGCGCGGTACTCGTGGCCGACGCCGGGGGAACCAGGCAGCTCCCGGTGCCTGATGACCTGGCGGCGCTCCCGTTCGAGCCGCCGCCGATGGACCTGCTGGTGAGCGACTACGACCGGATGCGCTCCGGCGCGGGCGAGATCCCGCCGTTCATCCGGCTGTACCAGACCTTCGCCGACCTGGTCACCGGCAAGCCGGTGGCGGACGACCCCCGGCCCGGCACCTTCGCCGACGGCGTCGCCGCGATGGCGGTGATCGACGCCATCCGCGCGTCGGCCGCCGACGGGGGAAGCTGGGTGGCGCCCTGAGAGTAAGGGGCACCCGTTCGGACGGACTGGATTTTCTGATGAGTACAACGACAGGAGAAGGTCATGGGCGACCTAGACAGTAAGACCATTATCGTGGCGGGAACCGGGCCCGGCCTGGGCCGGGAGACCGCGCTGGCCAGCTACCGGCAGGGGGCGAACGTCGTCATCGTCGCCCGCACCGCGGCCAAGCTTGACGCGATCGCGCAGGAGGTCGACGCCACCGGCGAGCGGGTGGCCAAGGTCACCGCCGACATCACCGACGAGGGCGACTGCCACGCGATCATCCAGGCCGCCGTCGACCGGTTCGGCTCGGTCGACGGCATCGTGAACGTCGCGGTGCGCAGCGGGGACCAGGGCGGGCTGCAGCTCGCGGGCGACTTCTCCGCCTGGCGGGAGACCTTCGAGGTCAACGTGTTCGGGACGATGCGGCTGATCCAGTTCGCGCTCGACGAGCTCAAGAAGTCCAAGGGCGCGGTGGTGATGGTCAACGCGCAGACCTACCACGCCCCGCCGCCCGGGCAGATCCAGATCGCCTACGCGTCGTCCAAGGCCGCCCTGACCGGGGCGATGCGCCACCTGGCGGCGGAAATCGGGCCGGACGGGATCCGGGTGAACGAGGTTACCCCGGGCTGGATGCTGGGCCCGCCGGTCGAGCACTACATCGAGCGGACCGCCACCGAGCGGGGGGTCGACCCCGGCACCGTGCTGGCCGAGCTGACCGCCCAGTGGCCGCTGCGGCGGATGGCCACGGACGGGGACGTGGCCGAGGCCATCGCCTTCCTGCTGTCCGAGCGGGCGGCCGGGATCACCGGCCAGACCCTGATGGTCAACGCCGGCCACGTCATGCACTGACGGGGCTCTTGACAGCCCTGAGCGGGCCAGCTTAATTTGAGAATTCAGGTTCCACTTTGGTAGGAGCAATGATGCCTCTCAACCAGCAAGAGCCAGTGGTCATCGTGTCGGCCGACTCGCACGTCGGCCCGCGGCTGCGCGAAGACCTGCGCGACTACTGCCCGCGCGAGCACCTGGACGACTACGACCGGCTCATCGAGCAGACCGGCCCGATCGTGAACGGGCAGGCGCTGCTCAATCACCCGAACTCCGGCCCCGGGCACTACGACCCGGCCGCCCGGCTGGCCGACATGGACAGCGACGGCGTGGCGGCCGAGGTCATCTACCACGGCAGCCAGAACGGCGAGCCGCTGCCCTGGGGCGGCAGCGCGACGTTTGGTATCGGCACCTTCGACACCTCCGGCCCTTCCCAGGTTGAGCTCACCGAGCTCGGCTGCGACATCTACGACCGCTGGCTGGCCGACTTCTGCTCGACCGACCCCAAGCGGCTGCTCGGCCTGGTGCACATCCCCGGCTGGGACATCGCCAAGAGCGTGGAAACGGTCAAGCGGGCCGCGGCGGCCGGCCTCAGGGGAGTTAACTTCCCGGTCTGCGGCCGGACCGGGATCAAGGCCTACAACGACCCGGCCTGGGACCCGTTCTGGGCCGCCTGCGTCGAGAACGGGATCACCCTGCACACCCACGGCAACGGCGCCCCGGTCTTCGGCGAGGTGACCGGCCCGGGGGCCGAGGAGATCACCATCACCGACCAGGCCAGCTGGACCTCGCGGCGCGCGGCCCACTACCTGATCTACGGGCAGGTGTTCGACCGGTTCCCCGAGCTGACCCTGGTCATCACCGAGATCGAGGAGCAGTGGTACCAGAGCACCCAGTGGGCGCTCGACTCGCAGTACCGCCGCTTCGGGCACACGCCGCTGGCCAAGGGCCTGCCCAGCGCCTACTTCCGGTCGAACATCTACATGGGCGCCAGCTTCATGTCGGTCGAGCAGGCAACCGAGGCGTCCCGGGCCGGCTACGCCGATAACGTCATCTGGGGCCGCGACTACCCGCACATGGAAGGCGCCCACCAGGCGGGCGACTTCGACGAGCCAGTCCACGTCACCGCGCTGCGCAACGTCATGTCGCGCGTCCCGCAGGAGGACGCGGTCAAGATGGCCGGCCTGCAACGGGGTGCGGGCGATGGGGCTGGACGGCGAGTACCTGGCCGGCGTGGCCGCCCGGATCGGCGCCCCGACCCTGGAGCGGCTCACCACCCCGGTCGAGACCTTCCCCAAGATCCTCCCGCTGTCGATGGCCTTCGCCGGCCAGTCCGGCCCGCGGCCGGTCGAGAAAGAGGAACTGGAAAACTTCAGGCTCGCGGCGCCTACCTGGGGGGCCTGATATTCCATGACTGATTATCCCGGGCGAATTCCCGATACGGCGGAGCTTGCCCTGAGATCCGCGGCGCAGCGTTTGGTGAGCGAGTACTTCGCCCGGCTCGACCGCGCTGACGTGGAAGGCCTGCTCGAGCTTTACGCCGATGATGCCACCCTGCAAGGCGCAAAGGGCAAGGATGAGATCCGGCAGTCCATCATGAGTTCAATTCGGCGGCGGTGGCACGGCCGGAACTCTCCGCATATTCCGCTGAACATCAGGGCCGCGGCGACGACGACGGCGTGGCGGTCGACTACACGGTAGTCGCGTACATGCTGGACGAGCCCGGCCCGTACGCGGCCCACGCCATCCTGAACCAGCGGCAGGTACTGAAACCGCGGGCGGCGGACGGCGCCCTGCAGATCGTCGAGCAGCTAGTTCACGGTTTCGACCTGGGCCAGGGCTGAAGCCGGCCGCCGGTGACCCAGGCGGTCGCTCGGCCGGCCTGATTTCCGGCTCGGCTATAGTGCGCTCATGACCGCTGTCGACTCCTGCCTGCGCTGCGCCTTCGCCGCTGGCGAGGGCGGCCGGAGGTGACCGCGGTCGAAAAGCCGGTCCGCAAGGACGTCGCCCGCAACCGGGGCCTGCTCATGCGGTCGGCCGAGGCGCTGTTCGCCGAGCGGGGCACCGACGTGACCCTGGAAGAGGTCGCGCGGCACGCGGGGGTCGGGGTAGCGACCGCCTACCGGCACTTCGCGAGCAAGCAGGCCCTGGTCGAGGCGCTGATGGAGAGCCGGACCGGCCAGTTCATGGCGGTCCTGGAGGCATGCGAGTCGATCGCTGACCCGCGCGAGGCATTCGAGGCCTGCCTGTACCGCATCTGCGAGCTGCAGGCCAACGACCGCGGGATGCGCCAGGTGATCTCGGCGACCCACGGGATAGACAAGGTGGCCGACTTCCAGGAGCGGGGCAGGCCGCAGTTCCAGCGGCTGTTCGACCGGGCCAAGCAGGCCGGCGCGTTCCGGCCCGACTGCGAGGCGAGCGACTTCGTCGTCGCGTTCTGGATGATCGGCAAGGTCAGCGAGGCCACCAGCCGGAACTCACCCGAGCAGTGGCGCCGCCAGCTCGGGTTCCTGCTCGACGGGCTGCGCGGTGAAACGGCGCCGCGCCAGCCGCCGACCGCGCCCGCGCTGTCGATGAAGCAGATCGAGACCATCATGGCGACCATCTGACCCGCAGCAAAAAGGCCGGCGCCACCCGCCGAAGAGACGGGTAACGCCGGCCTTGGCGCCGAACGGTATTACCGGCCGGGCAGCGCCCTATCCGCCTGGGCGACCGCCCAGGCGACGGTGCGGTCGGCCACGTCGTCGGTGGTGGCGGCGAAGAAGTGATCGGCCGCCGGCACCGTCTGCTGCTCGCAGGCGACCCACGACTCGACCAGCGGGTCGATCACGTCGGCCCCGAACCAGGCGTCCCGTTCCGCCGTCAGCACCAGTTTCGGGCGCGGGTCGGCCCCGATCGGCGGCTGGGCGGGCGGCCGTAGCGGCGAGGCGGGCGAGACGAACTGCGGTACGGCCAGGGCCGGCGCGATCAGTGCCCAGCCCGCGACCGACGGGTGGGTGACCGCGGCGGCCACCGCCGCGCCGAACGAGTAGCCGATCAGCAGGACGGGACCGTCGCAGGCCTCGATCTGGGCCAGCGTTTCGGCCTGGGCGGGCGCATCCCGGACCGACGAGAAGTCGAAGCGGTGCGGCTTGACCGCGGTGGTCAGCAGCCGGTCATAGACCGCGCTGATCACCCGGTTGTGCTGTCCTCCGCCGTGGACGAAGTAGGGGTGCAGTAGAACGGCATCGGTCATCGCGGTGTCCTCCGTACGGGGGCAGGCGGCGCAGAAGACCCGCGCCGCCTGCCTCGTGCTGTGCTCTGGTCAGACCGGGAGGTACTCGCTGTTCGGGACGACCGGGGCGAACTTCTTCGAGGTGTCGAAGTGCATGATCTTGGCCAGGGTGCCGCCGAGCATCTTGGCGCGCTCGTCGGCCGGGACGTCGAACATCTGCTCCGAGATGACTGCCTGGCTGCCCAGGAACGTGCCCTCGGCGTGCGGGTAGTCGTTGCCCCAGTAGATGGTGTCCACCCCGGTGATGTGCCGCGCCTGGACCGCCATCCGGTCATCGGCGAACTGCACCCGGATGTTGCGCTTGACGTACTCGCTCGGCTTGAGGTCATACGGCCAGCGCTCGTTGATCAGGAACAGCTGCCCGAACAGGTTCTGCTCCGACCAGGGCTTGCCCTCCTGGAGGTAGCCCATCCACCACTCGGAGTCCTGCCCGGTGCCGGTGCGCCAGCCCTTGTCCATCATCGACATGAAGTGGGCCAGCCAGCCCGCGTTGTACTCGATGGTGTTCCACAGCAGGTCGGGGTGCCGGTCACAGGCGCCGGAGGCGATCAGCTCGGAGATGATCCGCATCGGGACCGCGCCGCTGGAGTTCCCGCCGCCCATCGTGCGGGCGGCCAGGGTGGCGTTGGTGAGTTCCTTGTCCTTGCCCATCGCCATCGCGGTGAGGATGCCCTTGACCGCGTCGCCGGTGATCGAGTTCCCGGTCTTGGTGTTGGCGCCGCCCGCCGCCAGGTGGAAGAAGATCGGCAGGCCGTTGGCCTCCGCCGCCGCCCACAGCGGCTCGTACTCGTCGGAGTGGTACGGCAGCGGCTGCGGGTGCTCGGGCAGGAACAGGCCGCGCAGGCCCAGGTTCACCGCCCGCTCGACCTCCTTCACCGCGTCGCCGATGTCGGTGGTCGGGATCGCCGCCAGCGGCCGCATCCGGTCGCTGTAGGGGCCGTAGGTCTCCGCGATCCAGTCGTTGTAGACCTTCGCGTGGGCCAGCGCGACCTCGTGGTTGTCGGTGTAGGTGGCGAACAAGGCGAAGTTCGAGAACAGCACCGTCGCGTCCACGCCGTCGCGGTCCATGTCACGCAGGATCCCGGTCGGCTCCCAGTCCGGGGTCGGGCCGGTGTGCTGCCGGTAGCGCGACACCGTCCAGCCCTCGTACCCCGGCGCGTGCACCGTGCGGAACACCGTGTGGCCGCCCGGGGTCAGCGGCTCGTCGAGCTCGAACTCGTTCTGCGTCAGTGCCTGGTCCCGCAGGTTCTTCGGCAGCCGGGTGGGGAACAGGTCCATCGGCTCCACCACGTGACTGTCACCCGAGACAACAAACTCTTGAGTCATGCCGGCTCCCACCGATCCTTTTGCGACTGCTTCGTCTGGAACTCCAGTGTCATAAATGGCACTGGGTTATCACCCCAAATTACGCCTCCGGACGGTGAGCGTCAACGCTTAGCGGACTAAGGAGCCTGTCAGCGGCAGCGGGCGCCTCCCGGACCAGGCGGCTGACCTCGGCCCGCAGGTGCGCGAACTCGCGGGTCTCCCTGGTGGTGATCTGGTCGCGCGGGCCCGGGAGCTCCACCCGCAGGTCGGCCCGCAGCCGGCCGGGGCCGCGGGTGAGCACGAGCACCCGGTCGCCGACGTAGACGCTCTCGTCAATATCGTGGGTGACCAGCAGGATGGTGATGCTCCGCTCCGACCGCACCCGGAAAAGCAGGTCCTGCAGGTCTTCCCTGGTCTGCGCGTCCACCGAGCCGAACGGCTCGTCCATCAGCAGCAGCACCGGGTCGCAGGCGAGCGCCCGGGCGATCGCGGCCCGCTGCTGCATGCCGCCGGACAACTGCCAGGGGTACTTGGCCGCGGCATCGGCCAGCCCGACCACCTCGAGCGCGTTCTCGGCCCGCCGCCGCCGTTCGCCGCGCGGGGCACGGCGAGCGGTTCCCCGGGGCGACAGCAGGGGCAGGCAGACGTTGTCCCGGACGCTCAGCCACGGGTACAGGGAGCGGCTGTAGTCCTGGAAGACGACCGCGAGCCCGTCCGGTACCCGGGTCACCGGCTCGCCGTTGAGCACGACCTGGCCCGCGGCCGGCCGCAGCAGGCCCGCGACGCAGCGCAGCAGGGTGGACTTCCCTGACCCTGAGGGCCCGGCGATCGCGACCAGCTGGCCGTCCGGGACCTGGAAGGTAACGTCCTGGACGGCCACCTGCGACCCGTGAGCGCAGGTCAGCTGACTGACCTCGAGCACCTCCGGCCGCCTAGCCGGCCACCGGGACGGCGGTGAGCAGCTGCTCGCCCCGGCTGAGTTCCGCCGTGCCCGCGAGGCGGAACCCGGCCGCGGCCAGCAGCGCCTCGTACTCCGGCCGCGTGCGCTCCTGGCCCTCGTGCAGCGTGAGCAGGCGGATGTCCAGGTCCTTGGCGAAGTGCGGCCGGTCGTCATCGGGGATCGGGGCCTCGACGATGAGCAACTGGCCGTCGTCCGGGATGACGGCGCGGATGCTGCGCAAGATGGCCGTGGCCTGCTCGTCGTTCCAGTTATGGACGATGTGGGCGACCAGGTACGCGTTCCCGCCGCCCGGCACGGCCTTGAAGAAATCGCCGGTGACCACCTCGCAGCGGCCAGCCAGGCCGGCCGCGGCCAGGTACTCCCGGGCGAGCGGGGCCGAGCGCTCGAGGTCGAACAGGATCCCCCGCAGGGCGGGGTTGGCCCGCAGGATGGCGGCGACGAACGTGCCCTTCGCGCCGCCCACGTCGACCACCGTTGCCTGCGGCGACAGGCTGGACGCGGCCAGCAGCTGACCGACCCGCGACGCGAGCGGCTCGTGCTGCAAGTCCATCAGCCCGTCGAATTCGGCCGACAAGGCCGGCTTGGTAGCCAGGTAGTCATAGAGGCTGCCGTGCCGCTGGGTGAACGGCGCGACGCCGGTGCGAACGGTCACCGTCAGCTCGCCGAGGGTGTCCCAGACCTCGTCGTCAACGGAGTACTGGAGGGACTGCCTGGCCTGGCCGTGCAGTAGCGCCCGGCCGGCGGCGGTGAGCTCGTAGGTGCCCGGGGCGGCGGTGCGCACCAGCCCGGTCTGGGCGGTGTTGCGCAGCAGGCGGGCCAGGGTCGGGGCGTGCGCGCCGCACGCCCGCGCCAGGTCCTCGATGGTGCGGGGACCGTCGGCGAGCTGGTCGGGGACGCCGACCGACATGAGCGCCCGCAGCGCGGTGAACCGCCATGAGGTCCGCTGCAGGTCCATGATGACGGCCTGGCCGTCGGCAACGGTGCTCCCGGCACCCGGGGCTGACGCGGAGGTGTTGCCGGTCACGTGCGGCATTGGAGTAAGTACCATCCGTTCTGCTGATGAAGGTTCGAATCTGAGTGCCACGGTGCTGGTTCCGTCTCAGGCGGCTTGCCCGGCCGGCCGCTGCCAGCCAAGTACCCGGTGCTCGAGCAGGGTGAAGAGCGCGTTCAGGACGACGCCGAGCAGGCCGAGCAGGACGATCACCGCCCACATGACGGGCACGGTGAAGTTGGTCTGCGCCTCCAGCATCTCCCGGCCAATGCCGTTGGTGCTGCCGACGAACTCCGCGATGATCATCATGACCAGGGCCAGCGACAGTGCCAGCCGCGCGCCGGCCAAGATCTTCGGGGCGGCGCTCGGCAGGATGACGTTCCGCAGCCGGCGGACCGGGCCGAGGCGAAACGCCGCCGCGGTCTCCAGGTGGCCCGGGTGAACATGGCGCGCCCCGTCGATCGTGTTGATCAGCACCGGCCAGATCACGCCGAACGCGATCGTGGCGATTTCCATCGGCGCGCCGATCTTGAACAGGACCAGGAAGACCGGCACCAGCGTCGGGGCCGGGACCGCGCGCCCGAAGTGCGCGATGGGCTCGGCGAGCTCGGCGAAGAGCCGTTGCCGGCCGATCGCGAGGCCGAGGGCGATGCCCGCCAGGGTGGCGCCGGCCCACCCGGCGAGCAGGCAGCCGAGGCTGGGCAGCAGGTTCGCGGTGGCGTCCGGGGTCAGCCACAGGTGGCCGGGCGGGCCGGAGAACCACTGGCGGTGCATGGTGCTGAGGATGACGCCGGGAGCGAGGAAGTACTGGCTGCCGGCCTGCCGGGCCCACAGCTGCCAGCCGGCCACGGCCGCCAGGATCACCGCCGCGCGCACGGCCAGCAGCCGCCAGGCGGGAGGCACCAGGCGCTTCACGCGGCCGCGCCCGCCGCTGTCACGGCCCCCGCGGCGGCCCCCGCGGGCGCCGCGGTCAGCTCGAGGTGCCAGCGGAAGGCCCGGCGCTGCACGGCGCCGAACGCCGCGTTGACCGCGAGCCCGATGATCCCGCACCACAGCGCCACCGCGAGCATGACCGCCAGCGCGCTGGCGGCGCCCTGCTCATTGCCGACGTAGGCGCCGAGGCCGTTCAGCCCGGTGCCGACCAGTTCCGCCGCGATCGCCACCACGAAGCCGGTCGACGCGGCGATCCGCACCCCGGTGGCGATGAACGGGGCCGCGCTGGGCAGCGAGACGTGCCAGGCGACCCCCAGCGGCCCGAACCCGAAGGCGCGCAAGGTCTCCTTCGCCGCCGGGTCGACTTCGCGGAAACCGTAGCTGGTGTTGACGAGCACCGGCCACACGGCGGCGAAGACGATGACCGCGACCTCGGTCCGCCCCTCGTCCTGCGCGATCAGCAGGACGAGGGGGAACAGCACGACCGCTGGAATCGGCCGGAGGAACTCAAGCACCGGGCGCAGCGCCAGCTCCGCCCGGGGCAGCAGGCCGAGCAGCGCCCCGGCCGGGACCGCGACGAGGACGGTAATCACCGTCGCCTTGGCCCATGCGGACATGGTTGAGCCGACCGCGGCCCAGAACGCGCCGCTGCCCGCGATGCTCACCGCGGTCTGGACGACGGTCGAAGGCTGCGGGAACACGGTCGAGCTGACCCCGTCGGCCCACAGGGCCAGCTCCGTCGCGCCGAGCACCGCCGAGACCCCGACGGCGCCCAGTCCCAGCCGGCGCAGAATTTCCATCGAGCCTGGGGCACGCCGCATGATCAGGACGACGTCCCCAGCGGGTTCGGCAGGTACATCGCCTTCACGTCGAAGTTCTTCGGCAGCTCGCTGTACTCCTCCATGATGTCGGCGACCCGCTGCATGCGGGTGAGGCTCAGCGTGGTGTTGAAGGTGCCGAGCGCCATGACGTTGGCGATCGGCGGCTGAAGGCCCTTGATGTAGGACGGCAGCAGCTTCCTGACCAGCGGCTGGTTGCTCGCGGCGACCTGCTGCGCCTGGACGATCGCCCGCTGGAAGGCGGCCACCGTCTTGGCGTCGTGCTGCTCGAACCACCCGGAAGTGACCCAGCAGGAGATGGGGAAGTTGCTCATCGGCCCGGTCATCAGGTCAGAGAGGGGGTGCCCGCCGGCCTTTTCCATGATGGTAATGAATGGCTCGGTCACGAAGGCGGCGTCGATTTCACCCTGGGCCAGTGCGGCCGGCATCTCCGGGAAGGGAATCGGCACCGGAGTGTACGAGTCAGGGCCGAGGTGGTAGGAGTTCAGCAGCACGTCAGTGGAGAGCGGCCCGATACTGATGCCAAGGCCGGGAAAGGCTATCTTCTTTCCCTTCAACTGGGCAACGGAGGTGATATTCGAGCCTTTGGGCACCATCAGCTCGAAGACGCCGGGGGCGGCCTGGAGGTCATCGGCGATCACCCGCAGCTTCAGGTCCGGGTGCGTCTGCTCCTGCTCGTACAGGCCGACGTAGTTCTCCGACGTGATGTTCAGCGTGTGCGCTTCGAGCGCCGCCGTGGTGTTGTTCGAGGCAGCCACGGTCTGCACGTGCACGTTGAGGCCCTGCTGCTTGAAGAAGCCGTCCTGCTGGGCGATCATCAGCGTGATCGCGTCGGGAATGGCCAGCGCGTCAACGGTGAGGCTGGTCAGCCCGGACCCCGTGCCGCCGTTCCCGGTGCCGGATGAGCTGCAGGCAGTGGCCGCGGCGGCGGTCAGTACGACCGCCGTGAATAGAGCGAGCTTATGAAGGCTAGGGCACCGCACGAGAGCTCCCTTATGTTTGCTGCGGATTGCGCATAGGTAATCTGCGTATTACATGCGTGCTTGCGTTCCGGTACGTACAGCGGGCGCGCCAGGCACGCGGGGAGCTTAGCTGGCCGCCACTCGGCAAAAAGTAACCAAGGCGTAAAAACCGATAAATCGCCTGGTCAGCTAATGCATTGCTTATTCATATACCTGGCCATATAGCTAACAAATGGCACTAACCGGGGAAACCGCGCCAAGTCGCCCCGGTCGCGTGTGAGGCTGTACCCCGTCCGGCTGACGCCAGCCCGGGCGTCCCGGGGCGCTGCGGCGCGCCCCGAGGGGCACGACGGACAGAGGGAACGAACAAGTCAATGCAAGACGGCGGACGAATGGCGCTGCGAGCGGCAGGCAGCGTCATGGCAATGGTTTCCGCGCCTGCTATCCCGGCGGCCGGCCGGGCGGGTGCGCGGCCGGGCAGGCCGTCATCGCGGTTCCGGCTGCGGAACTGGCGGGTGCGGTGGCGGATGCTGGCGCTTGTCATCATCCCCACGGTGACGGCGATCGTGCTCGGCGGCTTCCGGGTCGGCGCGGCCCGTGACACCGCGGGAAACTTCGCGCAGGTCAGCCAGCTCGCCGCGCTCAGCGGGGACGTGACCGCGCTGGCTAACGCGATCGAGGACGAACGGGACCTCACGGCCGGCTACATCGCCGCCAGGCAGGCGGGCGGCACCGCGGCGGCCGCGGGAATCTTCCGCCAGCTCTCCGCCCAGTACGCGGTGACCACTTCGCGGCTGGCCGCGATGCAGGCGGCCGCCACCCAGATCGGCCCGGCGTACCCGGCCGTCGCGCGCACCGACCTGGCGTTCGCCCAGAGCCGGGTGGCGGCGCTGCCCAGCCTGCGCGGGCTGGTGGACTCGGAGTTCCTGCCGCTGCCGATGATCGCCGACTACTCGGAGGTGGTCGCGAGCCTGCTCACGTTCGACAACCAGATCGCGACCGGCAACTCGAGCGCGCAACTGGCGCAGACCGTGGTCTCGCTCAGCGCGCTGGTGCAGCTAGAGGACGCGGTCTCGCAGCAGCGCGCCATCCTGTACGCGACGCTGCTGCAGGGCCAGTTCGGCCCGGGCGCGCTGAGCGCGCTGACCGCCGAGCAGTCCGCCCAGGCGAGCAGCCTGGCCACGTACCAGACCGCCGCCAGCGCGCTGCCCGCGTACCAGCCGGGACCGGGATTCTCCGCCACGCTCAACGAAGAGCAGCAGTTCAACAACGAGGTGGCCGGGCCGGACGTCGACGCGGCGCAGTCGATCGAGCAGGTCTCGGTGGTCAACGGGGGCAACGGCCAGCCGCTGCCGCCGAGTGCCGCCCCGGCCTGGTTCGCCGAGATGACCACCACCCTGAACGACATCCGCGGCGTCGAGAGCGACGAGCTGGCCTCCATCCGCGCCCAGGCCGACACCCTGCACCAGGGGGCGACGAGCTCCGAGCGGCTGACCGTGCTGACGGTGCTGATCCTGCTGCTGCTGGTGCTCGCGTTCACCGTGGTGGTGGCCCGGTCGCTGGTGCTGCCGCTGCGCAAGCTGCGCGCGGATGCCCTCGACGTCGCCGGGCACCGCCTGCCCGACATCGTGCAGCGGCTCAGCCAGGACGCGAGCGAGAGCGTCGAGATCGAGCCGATCGGCGTCGACTCAACCGACGAGATCGGCGAGGTGGCCCGCGCGTTCGACCGGGTACACGGCGAGGCGGTGCGGCTGGCGAGCGAAGAGGCCATGCTGCGGGCGAACCTGAACGCCATGTTCGTGAACCTGTCCCGGCGCAGCCAGACGCTGATCGAACGGCAGCTCGGGATCATCGAGTCGCTCGAGCAGGGCGAGCAGGATTCCAGCCGGCTGAGCAGCCTGTTCCGGCTCGACCACCTGGCGACCCGGATGCGGCGCAACTCGGAGAACCTGCTGGTGCTGGCCGGCCACGAGGCCCCGCGCAAGTGGACCCAGCCGGTGCCGCTGGTGGACGTGCTGCGGGCCGCGATCTCCGAGATCGAGCAGTACGACCGGATCATGCTGAGCGTGGAAGGCGGGCTGGTCATCGCCGGCCGGGCCGCCAGCGACGTGGTGCACCTGGTCGCCGAGCTGGTGGAGAACGCGACCACGTTCTCCCGCGAGGGCACCCCGGTGCGGATCGCCGGCCAGGTACTGGCCAGCGGCGGCGTCCTGGTCGAGGTCGTTGACGAGGGGCTCGGCATACCGGAGCAGGAACTCGCGCACGCCAACTGGCGGCTTGACAACCCGCCGGTCATCGACGTCGCGGTATCGCGCCGGATGGGCCTGTTCGTGGTGGGGCGCCTGGCGGCCAGGCACGGGATCAGGGTCCGGCTGCGGCAGGCGGCCAGCGGCGGGCTGTCCGCGCTGATCTGGGTACCGGAGACGGTGGCGGAGACCAGCCCGGCGGCGCCGTTTTCGCCCTGGCGCGGCTCCGGCGCCGGCGGCGCTCCGGTGGTCATCTCCCCGCCCGGTCCCGCGGCGGGCGGCCCCGGGACGCCGGTCAGGGGAGCGCGCACCGCGGCGGCCCGGCCCCGGTCCATCTGGTTCGACACCGGGTCACCGGGCCTGGCCCCGGCCCCGGCCGTGGCCCCGGCCGTGGCCCGGCGTGGCGGCGGATCCGGCCGGGGGGCAGGAACCGGCCGCCGCGGCCGGGTATGCCACCGGGGCCCGGCTGCCGATCTATGACGCGGTCGAATCAGAGTGGTTCCGGCGCGGCAACGCCGCCTTCGGTGACGGCGGCAGCCAGGCCAGTTCCTGGACGTCGCCCGCGGACGAGGGCTTCCGGGTGGCCGAGACGGTCCTCTCCCCGGTCACCGGACAGGCGACGGCCGCGGGCCTGCCGCTGCGGGTGCCGCGGGCGAACCTGGTCCCCGGCTCGGTCGGTGCCCGGCCTGCGGCACCGCCGGCCGGCCCGGCCCGTCGGCCGGCCGGGCCGGGCCGGTCGCCGGAAGCAGTGCGGTCCCGGCTGTCCGGTTTCCAGGTGCGGGGAAGGCAGGGCCGGGCCGGGGAGCCGAGGGGACCGGGATCCATCGATGAAGGCTGAACGGCAGAACGTGGCGGGCACGAGCCGCCGCCAGTGGCAGCGATCAGGTAAGGAGCGCCGGTGAGCGCGTCGGAGCAGGCCGGGCATGACCTCGACTGGCTGGTCACGGATTTCGTCGACCGGGTCCGTGACGTGGCGCACGCGGTCGTGGTGTCGGCCGACGGGCTCCCGCTGGCATTCAACTCCCGGTTCCCCCGCGATCACGCCGACCAGCTCTCCGCGGTTACCTCGGGCCTGGCCAGCCTGACCCAGGGAGCGTCACGGGTGTTCCAGGCGGGCCCGGTCGTCCAGACGGCGGTGGAGATGGAGGCGGGGCTGTTCGTGATCATGTCGATCAGCAACGGCTCATCCCTGGCCGTGCTCGCCGCCGCTGAATGCGATCTCGGCCTTGTCGCCTACGAGATGAGCCTGCTGGTCGAGCGGGTCGGGCGCGAGCTGACCCCGGCCTCGCGCCAGTGAGCGGTGGCCGTGGAGTATGCCGCGAAGCCAGCTGAGCGCCGGGTCGGTGGCGTGGGCAGGATGCCACCAGGCGGCCTCAACCAGGTCGACCGTCCCGAACGGGGGCTCGATGACCGCGACCCCGGCCGCATCGCTCACCCGGCGGGCGAGGCGCTCGGGCACGGCGGCGACCAGGTCGGTCCCGGCGACCAGGAACGGCAGCCCGAGCCAGCCTGCCGTGGTCGCCACCACCCGCGGGCTGACGCCGAGCGCGCCGAGCGCGGCCTCAGCCAGGCTGGACTGCGGCAGCCGGGAGGCCGCATGCGGCAGCGCGGCCAGGTCCGCGCCGGTGAGCCGCCATCCGCCGTCCCGGCCCGGCCGCAGCCGCGGGTTGGCCGGATCGGCCACGTACACGATGCGGTCGCGGATGATAACTTCACCTTCATCCTCCGCGCGGGACCCGGCCGGCGCGACCAGCACGTCGTACCCGGCCAGGCCGCGGCCGGCCTGCGCAGGCACGGCCGGTACCGGCCACAGGTCGAGCCGCACGCCGGGCGCCAGCTCGTGCACGCGCTGCAGCCGCCCGCTCAGCGCGAGGACGGAGTGCCCCGCGATGGCAATCGAGAACCGGCGCCGGCTCGCCGTCGGGTCAAACTCGGCGGGCACGCTGAGCGTCTGCTCAACCTGCCTCAGGGCCTCGCGGACGGCAGGCAGCAGGGCGACGGCCAGCGGGGTGAGCCGGTACTCGCGCCCGGACCGGACGAGCAGCTCATCATCGAAGTGCTCCCGCAACCGGGCGAGGGCTCCGCTCATCGTCGGCTGGCTGAGGATAAGCCGCTCCCCGGCCCGGGTCACGTTGCGATGTTCGAGCAGCGCGCCGAGCACGACCAGGAGGTTGAGGTCAATGCCAGCCACGCTAGCCACTAGATTTCCTTTCAGCCACCAGACAAATAACCATCAAATCGCACCAAGTAATACCATTTTTACCGTCGGCAGGGGTGACTGAATGGTTCTCGGCGGCATCGACCTGAACTTGCTGGTCGTCTTGCAGGCCCTGCTTGAGGAGACCAACGTCACCCGCGCCGGGGCGCGGCTGGGCATGCCGCAGCCCGCGGTGAGCACTGCCCTGGCCCGGCTGCGCCGCCACTACCGGGATGAGCTGCTGGTGCGGGCGGCCAACGGCTACGAGCTCACCCCGCTTGCGAGGTCGCTGCTCCCGTCAGTCCAGGAATCGACCCGGCTGGTCGCGCGCGCGCTCTCCCCCGGGCGGACCGACCAGCCGCCGGTCGGCGACCGCACGTTCACCGTCAGCCTTTCCGGCTACTCGATGGCCGTGCTCGGCCAGCAGCTACTGCTCCGGATGCGAGACCTCGCCCCCGACGCCACCGTCCAGTTGCGACTCGCCGCCCGGGAGATGACGGTCGGGGATCAGGGCATGCTCGGGTACGACCTGCTGGTCGCACCGCCGCCGCTGCCATCCGACAGCGAAGCGGAAGTGGTGGTGCGGGACCGGATCGTGTACGTGGCCGACCCGGCCAACCCGCGGCTGCGGGCCGGCCGGGACGGCAGACGCCGGCTGCACCGCCGCTGACCTGGCCGCGCTACCGCACGCGGCGGCCAGGTTCCCCTACCCCGGGTCCGATCCGGTCGCTATCGCGCTGCTCAGGCACGGCGTGACCCCGCGGGTGGTGGCGACCACCGCAGGCTTGCTGCCGCTGCCTTTCCTGGTCGCCGGGACCGACATGGTCGCCGCCCTCCCTGAGCGCCTCGCCCGCCGGGTGAGCGGCGCGGCCCGCGTCGCGGTCGTCGAGCCGCCGTTCGGGACGATCGAGCATGTCGAAGCGGCTTGGTGGCACCCCTTGCACGCCACCGACCCGGCGCTCAGCTGGCTCCGCGGCGTGCTGCGGGACGTCGCGGCCACGCTCTGACGCTAGCGGCGCGCGTGCCCCGGTGATATGCACGGCAAGAGACGCCGAACCGACCCCGGAGACAGTGATGCCGAAGCTCAACCGCGCGCCGATGCCGATCACCGCGACGCACGACGTGCCGGTCCCGATGCGGGACGGCACCATCCTGCGGGCCGACATCCAGCGCCCGGCCGAAGCCGGGCCGGTGCCCACGCTGCTGATCCGCAACCCCTACGGCGAGCAGCTGAACCGGACCCTGCCCGCCATCCCGGCCCTGGAAGCGGGCTTCGCCGTGGTCAGCCAGCACTGCCGCGGGCGGGGCAGCAGCGACGGCGAGTTTGCCCCGTGGGCGGACGAGCCGGCCGACGGGGCCGACACCGTCGCCTGGATCACCGCCCAGCCCTGGTCCAACGGCAAGGTGGCGGGCTGGGGCCTGTCCTACACGGCCGGCACCGCGCTGCAGACCGCGATCGAGGCGGCGGCCGGCGACGTCGGCGTGGTCGCGATGATGACCCCGGCCGACTTCTACGACGACCTCACCTACGTCGGCGGCGCCCTCGCCCTCGCCTCGGCCCAGTTCTGGGCGACCTTGCAGGGCCTGCTGGGCGCGCAGCACGCGGCGGCGGCGGGCGAGGACCCGCGGGCCCTGCTCGCCGCGGTCAGGCCGGCCCAGCTCGACCCGCCGTCGGCCCGGGCCGCGCTGCCGCTGCGCGAGGCGGCGGGCCTGCCGGCCGCGATGCCGCACTGGCGCGACTGGCTCGACCACCCCGGCCGGGACGAGTACTGGCAGGGCCTGCCCGCGCCCCGGGACAACTACCGGGCCATCGGGCGGCCGGCCTACCACGTGGCCGGCTGGTTCGACCTCTTCCTGGCCGGCACCCTGGAGAACCACCAGGGCCTGGTCGCCGCGACCGGCGACCGGAGCCGCCAGCCGCTGGTGATCGGGCCGTGGACGCACGGCGGGATCAGCATGACCGGGGCGGGCGAGGCTGACTTCGGGCCCGCCGCCAGCGCGGCCATGCTCAACCTGGAGGCGGACCAGCTCGCGTTCCTGCACGGGCTGGCCACCGACGGCCAGCCCGGCGGCTCCCGTCCCCCGGTGCGCATCTTCGTGATGGGCGACAACGCGTGGCGCGAGGAGCAGGAGTGGCCGCTGGCCCGCACCGTGTACACGCCGTGGTACCTGCAGCCGGGCGGCGGCCTCGGACCCGGCGCGCCGTCGCCGGACGCGGCCCCGTCCCGGTACGCGGCCGACCCGCGCGACCCGGTGCCGACCGTCGGCGGGAACCTGCTCCTCCCCCGCTGGAACGCGGCCGGGCCGCATGACCAGCGGGTGCTCGATGACCGGACGGACATCCTGCGGTTCACCTCGGCCCCGCTGGCGGCCGACCTGGAGGTAACCGGCCCGCTGTCGGTGGTGCTGCACGCCGCGACCTCGGCCGCCGACACCGACTGGACGGCCAAGCTGGTCGACGTGCACCCGGACGGGACCGCGCTGAACGTGGCCGACGGGATCATCCGGGCCCGCTACCGGCAGGGGACGGACGCCTCCCGGCCGGCCGAGCCCGGCCAGCCGCAGGAGTACACCATCAGCCTGGCCGCGACCAGCCAGGTGTTCAAGGCGGGGCACGCGATCCGTATCGACATCGCCAGCTCCAACTTCCCCCGGTTCGACCGCAACCCCGGCAACGGCACGCTGTCGGCCGACGCCACCGAGGCCGACCTCACCGTGCAGGAGCAGACCGTCTTCCACGACGCGGGCCGTCCGTCGCGCATCGTGCTGCCGGTGATCCCGCGCCAGGAAGACGGGCCCGGGTCCTAGAGTTCGCGCACCACGATGTCGAGCGCGGCCGGGCCGCCCGCGCGGCCGGCCGGGCCCGGCTCGGCCTGGTAGCCGAGGGCGCGCACCAGGTCGGTGAACTCGTCCGGCTTGGCGGGCTGCTGCCCCGACTCAAGCAGCGCCCGGGCCAGCCGTCCCTTGGTCGCCTTGTTGAAGTGCGAGACCACCGAGCGGCTGACCACGCCGCCCGACTCCCGCTCGTGCAGCACCCGCACCGATACCGCGTTGGGGCCGGGCGCCCACAGGCTGGCGTACGCGCCCGACCGCAGGTCAACCACGAGCCGGTCGCCCGCCCGGGCCGTCAGGGGAGCGCGCAGCGCCTTGCGCCAGGCGGCCGACACCGCGCCCGCCGCCGGCAGCTTCACCCCCGCCGGGCAGCGGTAGTGCGGAATCCGGTCACCCGGCCGCAGCACTCCCCACAGGCCGGAGAAGATCAGCACGTGGTCTTCTCCGACGCCCCGGCGGTGCAGGGCGGGCAGGTCGAGGGCGTCGTACAGCACGCCGGTGTACACCTCGGCCGCCGGGCCGGCCGGGGCCGAGCGCAGTGCCCGGTTGGCGGCCAGCTCCCCCGCCTGGCCCTGACTCAGGCCGAGCACCTCAAGCGCGGCCGGCGCCCGGCCCCGGCACAGCCGGGCCAGCGCCGTGAGCAGCTCGGCCCGGGTCGGCCGCAGCTCCGGCAGCGCCAGCGAGCCCAGCTCGACCGGGGCCGGGCCGGCCGGGAAGGCCTTGGTTTCCGAGGGCGGAAGGAGGATCAGCATCAGGCGACCGGTTCGGCGTCGGCGGTCACGCTGTCGGCGGTCACGCTGTCGGCGTTCAGGATGGAGTCGATCAAGCCCGGAAAGCGCGCGTCGAGGTCGGCCTTGCGCACGCACATGTAGCTCTTGGTGCCCTCGGTCCGCTTGGCGACCACCCCCGCCTCGCGCAGGATGCGCAGGTGATGCGAGAAGGTGGACTTGCTCATGGCCAGGCCGGTGTCCTGCATCACCCGCGCGCACCAGGACTCGCCGGTGCGGGCCACCACGCGGACGGCCGCCAGCCGGTGCCGGTCGGCCAGGGCCGCCAGCACCCGGGGGAGTTCGAAGTCCGCCGGCGCGGGCTCGGTGACGTCGTCGTTCACCGGACCAGCGTAGCGCGGATTTGCCTATAGTTCGATCATCGTAGTACGTTCGTCAATTGTCGAACGTTCTATGGCTATCCAACTAGGAGTCTCCTGGTGACGGATGTTACCTCGCAAACCCCGTCCGCCCCGGCCAGCGCCGGCCAGCCGGGCCTGGCCGGTGACCCCGGCCGCCGGGTGCTGCGGCCCGGCCCGCTGGCCGGCCGCTACCCGGCGGTGGCCGCGATGGTGGTGCTGTTCCTGGTGCCCTACCTGGCCCTGTCGGCCGCCCTCGGGCCGATCACGCCGCTGATCGCGAGCACGCTGCACATGAGCGCGCAGGCCACCAGCCTCACCTCCGGCATGGCCAACGCCGCCTACGCGGCCGGCGCGGTCCTCGCCGTCCAGTTCGCCCAGCACCTGCCACAGCGGCGGATGATGGTGGTCTACGCCGTGATCCTGGTGATCGGCTCGGTGCTCGCGGCGGTGGCGACCAGTCCGGCCGTGTTCATCGTCGGGCACATCCTGCAGGGCCTGACCACCAGCCTGCTGCTGATCGCGGCCGCGCCGCCGCTGTTCCTCGGCTACCCGCCGGCCAAGCTGCGCTGGACCACGATGATCATGAACATGTGCATCTTCGGCGCGGTCGCGGCGGGCCCGCTGATCGGCGGGGCGATGGCCTCGTTCCACGCCTGGCGGCCGCTGTTCTGGATCGCGGCCGGCGTTGCCGCCCTGGCACTGGTACTGGCGCTGCTGACTTTCGAGGACGCGCCGCCGGCCAACCCGGCGGCCCCGCGCGACGTGCGGGCGATCGGGCTGGCCGCGGCCGGCGCGGTGGCGGCGTTCTGGGGCGCCTCGGAGCTGACCACCCACCGGTTCTTCGACCCGGTCGCCATCGGCCCGCTGGCGGGCGGGCTGGCCCTGATCGTCGTGTTGTGGGTCTACCAGTACCGCGGCACCAACGTGCTGCTCACCCTGCGCCCGCTGGCCAGCACGTTCCCGGTGGCCGGGGTCGTGGTGGCGGTCTGCGGGGCGGCCGCCTCGGTGTCGGCCGTCGCGCTCACCAGCTCGGCCCTGGCCGGCCGCTACCCGCCGCTGCACCTGGGCCTGCTCTACCTGCCCGAGCTCGGCGGGGCCATCCTGGCGTCGATTACGTTCGGCGCGGTGTTCAGCACCAAGTACATCCACTACTTCACGCTGTTCGGCATGGCCTGCCTGGCGGCCGGGATCTTCGTGATCCAGGGCACCATCCCGGCGACCAGCGGGCTCGTCCTGGTCGGCTCGGCCCTGATCGGCATCGGCGTCGGCGCGTCGGTCGTGCCCGCCCTCTTCCTGGCCGGGTTCTCGCAGCGCTCGGCCAGCATCCAGCGCGTGTTCGCCATCCTCGAGCTGATGCGCGCGTTCGCGGCGTTCATGATCGTCCCGATCCTGCTGCACTTCGCGATATCGCTGTCGGGCCAGCCGACGCCGGCCATGCAGACGACCCTGTGGGTGTGCTTCGGGCTCGCCGTCGGCGGGACGCTGGTCGGCGTGCTGCTCTACGTGCTCGGCGGGGCAAAGCCGCCCGCGCCGTCACTTGACCGTTTCCTCGGCGGCAACGAGCCGGGCTGGGAGTCCCCCGCCCTGCTGGCGGCGGTCCGCCGCCGCCGTTCCTGAGCTGGATCGCGCACCCAAGGAGATGTCATGAGCACCGCAGAGCCGGGCCTCATCCTGTTCGCCTACGACGGATCGGAGCTGGCCGGTCACGCGATAACCGAGGCCGGCCGCGAGCTGCGGGCTGGCCGGGACGCGGTCGTGCTGACCGTGTGGGAGCCGTTCAACGTCGGCTTCCTCCCGGACCCCGGGATCGAGTTCGACGCCGCGGGACCGGACCAGGTCCGGGCGGCGGCCGAGAAGACCGCGGCCCGGGGGGCCTCGCTGGCGGTGGCGGCCGGGTTCCGGGCGCAGGCGGTGACGGCCGAGGCCGCCCCGACCTGGAAGGGCATCACCGACGCGGCCGACTCCCGCGACGCCAGCCTCATCGTGCTCGGCTCGCACGGCCGCAGCGGGGTGGCCGGCCTGGTCGTGGGCAGCGTGGCCGGCGCGGTCGCCGCCCACTCATCCCGCTCGGTGCTGATCGTGCACCGCCAGCCTAGGTAGCTCGCACCGTGGTTGCGGCAACCAGGCGCCTCTAGCGCCCTGGTTGCCGCAACCACGCGGTGCGGTGGTGCAGGTGGTGCGGTGGTTACTGGCTGAGCACCTGCGGGTTGACCGGCTTGCCGTTCTGGATGGTGAGCACCACGTCGCCGCCGCTGCAGTTGGACGGCAGTCCCGCCATGGCCTTCCCGTCGCAGGTGAACGTGAGGCCGGCCCCGGCCGGCAGGGTCACGCCCTTGGCGGCCTTGATGGCGGTGGTGACCGCGGCCGGGGTCGGGTCCCCGGTCAGCGCGGCGGTCGCCCGGACCAGGCCGAGCATCCCCTGGTAGCCGGTCACCGAGTCCCCGGTGGGGTTGGCGCTCGGGTAGTACTTGGCCATCACGTACTGGTAGAGGTTCGCCTCCGGCTGGCCCGACTGGGTGTCGGAGCGGCCGAACTCCAGGAAGCCGTTCATCTGGCTGCCGAGCGCGGTCAGCACCGAGGAGTTGATGCAGGAGCTGTTGCCCATCGCCTGCAGCCCGGGGCTCACCACGTTCAGCGCCTTGAGGACCGACGAGCAGGTGCCCGCGTCGGCGATGATCGCGACCGCGCCCGGCTTGCTGGCCAGGCCGGCCGTCACCTGGGCGGTGGCGTCAGGGACCGCCTCGGGCACTGCCTCGATGGTGAAGCCGACGCCGGCCGCCTTGAACGCCGCCCCGCCGACCGCCTTCGCCCCCTGCAGGGCAGAGGGAGTGGAGATCACGAACGCGGTCACGTTCTTGTAGCCGTGCTGCTTGGAGTACTCGGCCATGCCGCCCAGGTCGGAGGGGAACCCGCCGGTCCACATGAACGTGCCCGGGCTGGTCAGCTCGTCGGTGCTGGAACCGGTGGCCGACACGTAGGGGATGCCGGCCTTGGTGATGATCGGGACCATCGTGTCGCCGAGGCCGGTGGTGCCGATGACGACGGCGGCCACGTTGTCCTGCACCATCTCGTTGGCGCAGGCGGTCGCCGAGGCGACGTCCTCGTTCTCGGCGCAGCGGACCACCTGGATCGGGTGCCCGGCGATCCCGCCCAGCTCCGCGTTGGCGTAGTCGGCCGCGGCCACGGCCGCGTCGCCGGTCGACGGCTCGGCCACCGGGGAGCTGCCCTCGTTGTTGATCAGGCCGACCTTGACCGGGGTGCCGGACGCCTTCTTGCCCGGCAGGAACTGCGACAGGCCCGCGGTCGAGGCCGCGTTGGCGCTGGCGCTGGCACTGCCGCTGCCAGCGGCGGCGGAGCCGGTACTCGAGCTTCCGCTACTGCACGCGGCCAGGCCGGCCAGCGCGGCAGCGGTCAGGACAACCAGCGGCGCCCGGGAGAATCCTCGCCCGGCACCGTTGCCTCGCTTCGCAGAGATCATTTCCAGCCTCACTGGGAGAGCCAACTAGGCAGATTATTGAACTGATATATAGACCACAGCGCGCGACGATGTCAACGAACTGTTTACAACCGGTCGACCCTGGCGCCGGAGGCCGGCGGTAGAGAGCCGGCCGCACCCGTTCGGGCAAAACTAAGAAGCTCAGCCCGAACGGGGGCGCGGCTACGCGCTGACGGCCGCGGCTGAGCGCGGCCGCGGCGGGCGCGTCAGGTCAGGTAGGCGTAGGCCGGCGAGCCGGGGCTGATCTGCTCGATCCGCATCGGGGAGGCCTTCATCCGGGCCAGCAGCGACGTCAGGCCGTCGGCGCTGCCCAGCTCGATGCCGACCAGGGCGGGGCCGGTCTCGCGGTTGTTGCGCTTGACGTACTCGAACAGGGTGATGTCGTCGTCGGGCCCGAGCACCTCGTCGAGGAACCGGCGCAGCGCCCCGGGCTGCTGGGCGAACTCGACCAGGAAGTAGTGCTTGAGGCCGCTGTGCACCAGCGACCGCTCGATGACCTCGCCGTAGCGGGACACGTCATTGTTGCCGCCGCTCACCACCGCCACCACGAGCGCGCCGGGCCGCAGGCGCAGCGGCGGGTCGGCCAGCTGGACCGCGGCCGGGGCCAGGGCGCCGGCCGGCTCGGCGATGATGCCCTCGCTGTGGTACAGCGACAGCATCTCGGTGCAGGCCGCGCCCTCGTCGACGGTCACCAGGGCATGCGGGCCGCCGGCGATGACCTCGTAGGTGTGCTGGCCGACGCGGCGAACCGCGGCCCCGTCGACGAACGGGTCGATCGCGTCGAGGGTGACCGGTCCCCCGGCCGCCAGCGCCGCTGTCATCGACGCGGCACCCGACGGCTCGGCCCCGATCAACTGGACCGACGGCGCCCGCTCGCGCAGGTAGGCCGCGGTGCCCGCCATGAGGCCGCCGCCGCCGACCGGGACCACCACCGCATCCGGCCGTTCCGGCAGCCCGGCCAGGATCTCCGCCGCCACCGTCCCCTGGCCGGCCATCGTGCGCGGGTCATCGAACGGCGGCACCAGCACCGCCCCGGCCGCCCGCGCGTCCGCCTCCGCGGCCGCCGCCGCGTCGTCATAGGTGTCCCCGGCCAGGATCAGCTCCGCCAGGTCACCGCCGTGCACCAGGATCCGGTCACGTTTCTGCCGCGGCGTCGGCCGGGGCACGTAGATCCTGGCCCGGACGCCGAGCCGCCGGCTGGCGAGCGCGACGCCCTGCGCGTGGTTCCCCGCGCTGGCGCAGACCACCCCGGCCGCCCGCTCGGCCGCGGTGAGCTGCGCCATCAGGTTGTAGGCGCCGCGCAGCTTGTAGGAGCGGACCGGCTGCAGGTCTTCCCGCTTGAGGTACACCCGCCACCCGGTCGCCCGGGACAGCCGCTCGCAGGGCTGCAGCGGTGATGTCACCGTGATGCCCTGCAGCCGGGCGGCCGCCGCGTCCACGTCGGCCGCCGTCAGCACCGGCGGCTGCTCCCGCTCACTGGTCATCCGCCGAACTTAGCAGCCACCCGGCACTGCCAGGCGCTCTCGCGGCAACCGGACCGGGCCCGGGGCGCGGTCCGGCTAGCGGAGGGCCCGGCCGGATCCTACCCTGGAGTAGGATCCGGCGCCCGGAACCTACCCCGCGGGAGGACCAATGGCCGCTGACTCGCTGACCGCGCCCGGCGCCCGCGCCGACCGGGACCGGCCCGGTGCGAGCTGGCGGGAGGAGGCACGGTCACCGGTTCACTGGGGGCTCGGCCACGGCCTGCCCCGCCTGGTCATGCGCGCGGCCGCGCGCCGCGGTGACCTGCAGGGCCGGCTGATGGCAGCCGCCTCGGCGGAGCAGGTGCAGGACCTGCTGGACGAGATCCGGGCCGCCGGGCCGGTGTACCAGTCGAAGCTGGCTTACCTGACGGTCGACCACGCGGCGGTCAAGGAGGTGCTGTCCAGCCCGGACTTCCGGTCCGGTACCCGGCCGACGCAAGGCAACGGCCTGCTCGACCAGGTGCTGCAGTGGGCGGCCCCCCAGGTACTGCACCCCATCGAGCCGCCCTCGCTGCTGGTGACCGAGCCGCCCGAGCACACCAGGTACCGCAAGCTGGTGACCCGGGTGTTCACCGCGCGGGCGGTGGAGCGGCTGCGGGTGCGGGCGGAGACGATCGCCCACGAGCTGCTTGACGCGCTCGACCCGGCGGCGCCGGCCGAGCTGGTCTCCTCGTACTGCGCGCTGCTCCCGGTCACCGTCATCAGCGAGATCCTCGGCGTGCCGCCCGCGCAGCGGGAACGGGTGCTCCAGATGGGCACCCAGGCGGCCCCCAGCCTCGACTTCGGCCTCGGCTGGCGGAGGTACCGCACCGTCCTGGCCGGGCTGCGTGACTTCACCCGGTGGATGGACGGCCACGTCGAGCAGTTGCGCCGCCAGCCCGGCGAGGACCTGCTGAGCCAGCTCATCGCGGCCAGAGACGAGCAGGGAACCCTGGACGACCGTGAGCTGAAGGCGACGGCGGGGCTCATCCTCGCCGCCGGGTTCGAGACCACGGTCAACCTGCTGGGAAACGCGATCGCGCTGCTCGACCAGCATCCCGGCCAGCTCAGCCTGCTGCGGGCGCAGCCCGCGCTATGGCCCGGCGCGGTGGACGAGGCGCTGCGGCTCGACCCGCCGGTGCTGATGACCGGCCGGATCTGCGCGCGAACGACCTCGGTCGCGGGAACCCGGGTGCCCGCGGGCACGGTCATGGTGACCATCCTGGCCGGCGCGAACCGCGATCCCGCGGTCTTCGCGCACCCCGGGCGCTTCGACGTGGCGCGCGAGAACGCGCGGGACCACGTCTCCTTTTCCGGCGGCCGTCATTACTGCCTCGGAGCCTCCCTCGCGCGGATGGAGGGCGAGACCGGGCTGCGCGTCCTTTACCAGCGGTTCCCCGGCCTGCGGCTGCTGCCAGGGCCGCGGCGGCGCCCGACCCGGATCCTGCGCGGGTACGAGGCGCTGCCGGCCCGGCTGCGCTGAGCGCCCGCCGGGGACGGCACTGGTTGCCGGCTCCGTGCTCGCTCACGTGGGCGTGCCCTCCTTTAGGCACGGGCTAGGCGGGGCTGGGCGGGTCGCGCGGGTCGGGGGCGGCGGTGATCTCGCGCGCTCTGGCCGGGGTCGTCTGCTCGTGCTCGCGCACCAGGTCGCCGATCACCGCCGCCAGGCCGGTGTCGTGTACGCCGATCAGCCGCCACGCCCGGGCGATCGCGATGAGGAAGAAGATCACCACCATGATCCCCTGTGACTGGATGGCGTTCAGGTCACCGTGGTGCCGAATGAGGTCGGCCCCGTTGATCAGCTGCCAGGTGTAGAGCGCGCCGAGGGCCGGGATCACGATCAGGCCGGCCAGCTCACGGCGGCCGGCGTGGCCGCGCCAGCTGAGCACGGTCATCCCGATCGTCGGGCTGAGCCCGCCCACCGCGGTGATCACCGCGATGATGCCCAGGCTCTGCCCGGGGAGCAGGGCGAAGAGGGAGACCACGAGCGCGGGGGTGAGGGCGGTGAACGCCGCCCCCGCCTGGATCTGGAACGCGAGCGGGGCGCGCATGCCCACGTTCTTGTGCGGTGACACCGAGATGGCGACGAACAGCAGGCCGATGAGCGTGCCCGCGACCGCCGCGCAGGCGCCGAAGAAGGCGAAGTAGGGATCGGGGACCATCGTCGCTCAGGCCTCCTGAACCGGGCGCCGGGCGGTACCCCCCTCGACACGGCGGACGCGCCTGGCCCGGATGCCCAGCGAGACGGTCCGGGTGAGCAGCATCGCGACCGCCATGAAGATCAGGGCGTCGGTGATCGCGGCCGGGGTGACGCGGTTGGTCATCATCCAGCGGGCGAGGGGCGCGGTGAACCAGTGGGCGGAGCCGTAGGAGAACGCGGCCCGCCCGCCGATCACGATGATCCACAGGACGGCGTAGCCGAGGCCCGCCCGGCTGACCGGCTTGCCGGTCAGCGGGCTGCGGTAGACGGTCATCAGCGCGGCGGCGGCGAAGCCGAGGACCACCCCGGCGACGGCGCCCGCGATCTCGACCACCGAGCCGGGGCCGTGGGTGACCACGGCGGTCAGGTACAGGGGGACGATGGCCGCCGCCAGGCCCAGGGGACGCAGGATGCGGAACGGGCCGATCTTGCGGCGGCTGCCCAGGTCTGCTTCGAGTACGGCGCCGAGCAGGACGGCGTCGACGATCAGGTCTGACTGCATGACGGAACTCCCGTGGCTTGCGGTGCGGCCGGCCCGGCCGGCGCGGGCTGGTGGCGGATGAAGGCGAAGGCGGCCACCGCGCCCACGGCGGCGATGCCGGCCGCGGTCAGCAGCATGGACGTGGCCGTACAGACCAGGCCGAGCGTCCACCGCCGCCGGGATGCGGCCGTCATGACGCCTGCTCGACGGACAGGCTGGGCAGCACCCGGTCCAGCCAGGTCGGCAGCGGCCAGTTGGCCGGCCCGGCCAGGTGCATGACCGCCGGGACCAGCAGGCTGCGGATGACCAGCGCGTCTACCAGCACTGCGAACCCGAGGCCGAAGCCGAACTCGGCCAGCACCCGGTCCCTGGTGAGCAGGAAGGACCCGAAGACCAGGACCATGATGGCAGCCGCGGCGGCGATGATCTCGCCGCTCTTCGCCTGGCCGACGACGATCGCCTCGTGGTTATACCAGGTGGCGCTGGGCTCTCGCCCTCGCTGGCGGCGATCGGCACCCCGGCCCAGGCGCAGCCATTCCTCCTCGATGCGGGACACCAGGTACACCTCGTAGTCGGTCGACAGGCCGAACAGCACCGAGAACATGAGGACCGGGATGAACGCGTCGATCGGGCTGGTCCCCGACAGGCCGAGGACGGGCGCGCCCCAGCCCCAGTTGAATACCGCGTTCAGCGCCCCCAGGCCGGCCGCGATCGACAGCAGGTTCATGACCGATGCGACCAGGGGGATCAGCAGGCTGCGAAACACCGCCAGCAGGAGCAGGAACGCCAGCAGGACGACCACCGCCACGAAGAACGGCAGCTTGCCGGTCAGCACCCGGGAGAAATCGATCTGGGTGGCGGTCTCCCCGCCGACGTGCACGCTGAGCGCGGTGCCCGCCTCGGCGCGCGGGATGACGCGGTCGCGCAGGTCGTTGACCAGACTGACGGTCTGCGCGGCCTGCGGGCTGGTGACCGGGTAGAGGACGGCTACCAGCACCTGGCCGTTGGGCGAGGCCTCGGCCGGGGTCACCGAGGCCACGCCGGGGGTCCGGGCCGCCGCCGCCAGGACACGGCCGAAGGCGGCGCGGCCGGCCGGGCCCGGCACCTGGGCGGCCAGCTCGAGCGGCCCGTTGAACCCGGGCCCGAACCCGGCCGCCAGGGTGTCGTAGGCCTGGCGGCTGGTGGAGCCGGCCGGGTCGGTGCTGGCGTCGGAGGTGCCGAGGCGCAGCCCGAAGACGGGCAGGGCGATGGCCACCACGACGGCTAGGGCGCCGAGGGCGGTGAGCACCTTGCGATGCTCGATGAACAGGCCCCAGCGCTGCCAGAAGGCACTGCTGTCGGCGGCGGCGGGCCCTTGGGCGGCGAGGGCGGCGCGCTCCCGGCCGGACAGCGCCTTCGGGCCGAGGAACCCGAGCACGGCGGGCAGCAGCGTGAGCGATGCTGCCATAGTCAGCGCGACCGCGAGGGCCGCGGAGATCGACAGGCCGTACAGGAAGCTGACCCCGAGGGCGAACTGCCCGAGCAGGGCGACGCACACCGTGGCCCCGGCGAACAGCACGGTCCGGCCGGAGGTGGCCGCCGACCGGGCGGCGGCGTCTGGCGCGGACAACCCGGCCTTGAGGCCGCTGCGGTGACGGCTGATGATGAACAGCCCGTAGTCGACCCCGACACCCAGGCCGATCAGCACCGCCAGGTCGGTCGCCACGCTGGGCACGAACAGCCCGTGGGTGAGCAGGCTAATCAGCGAGGTGGCGATGACCAGCGCGATTCCCGCGGTCAGCAGCGGCACCAGCGCGGCCAGCACCGCCCCGCCGAAGACGAGCAGCAGGATCACGAGGGCGGCGACGACGCCGACCAGCACCGAAAGGCCCGGGCCGGAGCCCGCCGAGTCGGAGATGACCTCCCCGGCCAGGGAGACGCGCAGGTCGCCGCGGCTGGCCGACCCGGCCGCGGTGACCAGCCGGCCAGCGTCGGCGGCGGTCATGTCCTGCGCGCGCTTGTCCCAGTTGACGGTGGCGAACGCGATCGTCCCGTCCCGGCTGACCTGCGCTCCGCCCTGGGGGCCGTAAGGGCTGCCGACAGCGATGACGCCGGGCACCCTGGCCACCTTGGCCAGCGCCGCGCTCACCGCCGAGCGCACCGCCGCCGACCGCACGGTGGCGCCGCCGACGGCCTGGAACACCACGTCGTCGCCCTCGCCCGTCGCCGCCGGGAAGTTCTTGGTCAGCAGCGTGACGGCGGCTTGCGAGTCGGTGCCGGGCAGGCTGAAGTCGGAGCTGAACCGGCTGCCGAGCGCCACGCTCAGGCCGAGCACGAGGACGAGAGAGAGCAGCCAGCCGGCCACCACCCTCCGGCGGTGCTCGAAACACCAGCGGGACAATCGGGCCATCGCCGGACCTCCGGGGAATTCGACTTCTGGTGAATCGGGACGTCCTCATGGTCCTTTCGCCGGTCCCCCGGCCACATCGGCCGGGCGACCGGACCGGGGCGGGTCAAACAGCCGGCCGCCGCCCAGCCCGATGACGCAGGCGGGTCAGCTTCGGTGGGCCGCGGCCGCGGCCCTGACGGTGGCGAGGATGGCGTCAATGCCCGCCGCCTTCTCGGCGAAGGCGTCGGCCCCGGCTGCCAGGGCGGCCCGGCGCAGGTCGCCCCGGATGCTCATCGCCACCACCGCGCAGCCTGGCCGTTGCCCTAGGGCGCTGATCAGCCGGAGGCCGGCCAGCTGGTCGGCCAGCAGCACGTCGACGAGGGCTACCGCCGGGTTGGTGGACTCGGCCAGGGCCAGCGCGGCGGCCGCGTCGGCGGCGACCGCCACCAGGACTAGGTCAGACTCCAGGGCGACGGTCTGCACGATCGCCGCCCGGACCCGGGCGTCGTCATCGGCCAGCAGCACCCGGGTGGGCCCGGCGGGGAACCTGGGACTGGTCACCTGCTCATGGTGACCCTGGCCGCGGTGGGCGGCACGCGGTCAATGACCGGTCTTGAGCTACGTCATTCGGCCGAGCCGGGCCGGCCAGGTGGCCACGTCCGGACGGGCTAAGAGCCGCCCTCCGGGCGGGACCCCAGGCCCTCGCGTACCGCCCAGAGGGCGGCCTGGGTGCGGGAGGCGAGGCCGAGCTTGCCGAGGATGGCCGACACGTGCGTCCGGGCGGTGCGCTCGCTGACGGCCAGGGCGGTGGCGATCTGGCGGTTCGAGGAACCCTCGGCCACCAGGGCCAGCACCTCCCGTTCGCGGTGCGTGAGGGGGTGCGTGGTGGCCAGGGGCTGGCGCACCGAGTCGGCCAGCGACCGGGCCGCGACCGGGTCCAGGTGCGACTGCCCGGCCACGGCCGCCCGGATGGCCCGGGCGACCTGGTCGGCGTCGGCGTCTTTGAGCAGGTAGCCGACCGCCCCGGCTTCGAGCGCGCCGCGCACCCTGGCCTCTTCGGTGAAGCTGGTCATGACCACCACCTCGACGGCCGGCCAGCGCGCCTTGATCTCACCGGTGGCGGTGATGCCGTCCATGTCCGGCATCACCAGGTCCATCAGCACCACGTCGGGCAGGCCTTCGCCGGCCTCAAGGCCGGCCATGCGGGCCAGCGCCTCGCCGCCGCGGGCGGCCTCGCCCGCCACCTCGATGTCGTCCACCAGCTCCAGGTAGGCCGAGACCCCGCCGCGCACTACCCGGTGGTCGTCGACCAGGAACACCCGGATGGGTCCAGGCGCCCCGGGCCCGTCCTGCAGTTCGCCGGTCACGGGACAAAGCCTGACATCCCCGGCAGCCTGGCCGCAATTCCGCATCCCCGCCAAAGCGGGTGACACCCGCGAAAGGGTGCAGAATTAACCACGGCAGGCCGCCCAAGCGGGTCTTTTCGCGCCCTGACTGTGATGGGGTATGAGGGTGTGTGATGGGCTATGAGGGACGCCGCCGCCGACACTGACCCAGTGCGCCCGGATGAGTGGCGCCGGGTCTACGGTTTCGTCAGCGGTGCCCGGACCCGCCCGGCCGCGCTGGTCATCCAGGGAGAGGCCGGCGCGGGCAAGTCCACCCTGTGGCGGGCCGGAACCGGGGCGGCCGAGGCCGCCGGGCACCGGCTGCTGCGCAGTGAGCCGTCGGCAGGAGAGTCAGACCTGGCCTTCGCGGGCTTGTCGGACCTCCTCTCCGCGGTACTGCCGCTGGTCGCACCGGAGATCCCCGGCCCGCAGCGGGAGGCACTGGAGATCGCCCTGCTGCTGCGGGCGGCGGGCCAGGAACCGCCCACCGCGCACGCGGTCGGCCTGGGCGTGCTGGCCGCGTTGCGCGGCTGCCTGGAAAGCGGTCCGGTGCTGCTCGCGGTCGACGACGTCCACTGGCTGGACGAGGCCAGCCGGGAGGCCCTTTCCTTTGCGCTGCGCCGGGTGCCTGCAGGGCCGTTGTCAGTGCTGATGGCGGCGCGCACCGAGACGGCAGCGAACCCGCTGACGGCGGGCACTCCCCCATCGCGGGACTGGCACGGCCTGCTGGCCGCGCTGCCCGCGGCGGAGCTGATCGACCTCGAGCCGCTGGACGTGTCGCAGGTACGAAGCCTGCTGCCTGGAACGGTCACCGCCGCCCAGGCGCAGGCAGTGGCGCGGCAGTCACGCGGTAACCCGTTCTGGGCGATCCAGGTCTCGGCCAGCCTCGGCCGTACGGGGAGCCAGGTGCCGCCACTGGCGCGGGCGCTGACCGACCGGCTCGCGCGCTCGCTGAGCGCCGATGCCGCGGCCGTCCTGGCGCTGGTCGCGGCGGCGGGCCGGATCGGGGTAGCGGAGACCCTGGCGACGCTTGATCACCTGGCGGATCCCGCGGCCGCCGTCGATGAGGCGGTACTGGCGGGCGTCGTCACCGAGGCGGCCGGCCGGCTGGCCGCAGCCCACCCGCTGATCGGCGCGGCAGCGGTGGAGTCGCTGCCGCCAGGCCGCCGAGTCCAGCTGTACCGGCAGCTGGCCCGCGCCTCGGCAAGCGTGGAGCGGCGCGCCCACTTCGCCGTGCTGGCGGCCGGGCCAGATCCGGACAGCGTAGTCGCCGAGGCACTGGACGCGGCCGCCGCGGCCGCGCACGCCCGGGCCGGCAACCCCGAGGCCGCGCATTTCGCCGGCCAGGCGGTGCTGTTCACCCCGGAACCCGACCACGACGGCATGGTGCGCCGCCGTATTCGCGCGGCCGAGCTGTTCTACCTCGCGGGAGACATCGAGCGGGCGCTCGGCGTGCTAGAGCCGCTCGACCCTGACCGCCTGGCGACGGCCGAACTGGAGCAGGCGCTGCCGCTGCTGCTCGACGGGGCCGTCTTCCTGCACGGCACCACGGCGGCCAACGCGCTGGTTACCCGGGCAGTCGCCGCGGCCGGGCCCGAGCCCCGCCGGCGGGCGCTGCTGTTCTCCCTCGCCGCTGACGCGACCTACGGCCTGCGCGGCGGCAGGCGGGACGCCGCGCTCGAGGCGATCCGCTGCGCTGAGATCACCGGCCCTACCGCTGATGCGGCGTTGCACCGCGCCCTGGTCAACCTGTTCCTCGCGAAACTGGCGGCCGCCGAGGAATTCGACGCCGGCCTGCTTGACCGGGCGGCGCGGATTGAGGCCTGCCTGCCGCCGCTCATGCTCCACGACACCGCCGACATGTTCCGCTCGTGGTCCCGTTTCACCGAGGACCTGGCGGGCGCGCGGGAAGTGCTCCAGCGGTGCCAGGCCCGGGCCGCGGATATCGGCGACGACGTGATGCTGGCGTCCTTCTCTGCCTTCCTGGCGACCACCGAAGTGCTGGCGGGCGAGTACGCCGCCGCCGCCGCGGCGGCGGACACCGCGCTCGCGGCCGCCGCATGGCATGACTGGCCGCCACGCCCCTGGCACGTTGAGCCGCGCTGCGAACTGCTGATCAGGGACGGTGACCTGGACGGGGCGGCCGCCATGGTGGCGGAGCTCCTTCCGGACCGGTCCGGCACCACCCATAGCGTGCGTCTCATGGGCGCGGTGCTGCGGGGCAAGCTGAGTTCCTGGCGCGGCGATCACGCGGCCACGGTCCGGTACCTGGAGCGCGCCGTGCAGTACGCGGAGCAACTCGACTGGGCTGACCCGGGATTGCGCTCCCGGGTGGACGTCACGCTGGGCGAGGCCTACGTGGCGACCGGCCGGCTGGAAGATGCCCGCCGGATGGCCGGCCACCTCCGCCAGCTGGGCCGACGACTCGGCCGTCACGGGCTGGCAGGCGACGCGGAGCGGGTCGACGCCCTCGTCCTCGTGGCCGACGGCGACCTGGACGCGGCGGCGGATGCCGCCCGGGCGGCGGTGGCCGCGCATGAGGCCAGCCCGCTGCGCCCGGAGCTGGCCCGCAGCCTGCTGGTGCTCGGCCAGGTCGAGCGGCGGCGCAAGGCGCGACGGCAGTCACGGGAGGCGCTGCGGCGCGCCCATGAGCTGGCGGCCGCGATGGGGCATCGGCCGCTGCTGGCGGACACCGAGCGGGAGCTGCCGCGAGTGGCGTCCGAGCGGTCGGGCACCGGGCTGACCGCGACCGAGCGGCGGGTGGCCGACCTGCTCGCGGGCGGCGCGACAAACCGGGACGCCGCGGCCGCGCTGTTCGTCAGCGTGCGGACAGTTGAGTCGCACGCCGCCTCCGTCTACCGCAAGCTTGGCGTGCGCACCAGGGCGGAGCTGGCGCGGCGGCTGCCCGGATCTGCGTAGTACTACTGATACCGCGGCCGGCCGGCGGGCGGGCGGGCCGCGAGAATGCGTAGTCCGGCCGGATTTGCCGGGCCTCTCGCGCCAGTAGCGTCGCGGGCATGCCGACAAGTCGGATAGGCCCGCCCGATCAGCCAGCAGGAGCGGTGGCCGATGTAAGGCTGGCGGTCTCCCTAGAGCGAGCCCGGCTGGCGCGGGAGCTGCATGACTCGGTTAGCCAGGCCCTGTTCGCCATGACCATGCACGCGCGGGCCGCCCAGCTGGCGGCTGGGCAGGCTGGCCTGGCGGAGAGCGGGCCGCTTGGCCGGGCGGTGGCGCAGCTGGCCGACCTGGCCCAGGGGGCCCTGGCCGAGATGCGGGCCCTTATCTTCGAACTTCGTCCCGCCGCACTGGCCGAGGAGGGCCTGGTGGCCGCGCTCCGCCAGCAGGCCGCGGCCCTGACGGCCCGGGAGGGCGTGGCCATCACCGTAGACGGCCCGGAAGATCGCTGTGCACTGGAGATCGGGGCAGAGGAGCACCTGTACCGCATCGCGCTCGAGGCCCTGCACAACGTGGTTAAGCACGCCTGTGCCAGCCGCGCCGCCGTCCGGGTGAGCGCCCAGGCCGGCGTCCTGGAGATGGTGGTAAGCGACGACGGCGACGGTTTCACTCCCAGCGCCGGGGCCGCCGCCGGCCACTTCGGGTTGTCGACTATGGCCAGCCGGGCCCAGGAGGTTGGCGCCGGGCTGACCATTATCAGCGCACCTGGCTCCGGCACCACGGTCACCGTGCTGCTGCCCGTACCCGCCAGCGTCCGCGGCGCAGCCGTGGCTGGACGAACTGCCGCGTGAGCCCTGGGGCTCATTCTCGCCTCCCACGGCTGGCGCGGGCGCTGCCGAGCGCGGCCAGCAGGCACAGCGGGCCGGCCAGCAGCCAGATAAGGCGAGAGCCGCCGAGCCCGCCGGCGGCCAGCACGAGCAGGGCCGCCCCCGTCCGGTGGCGCCACTTGGAGGAGAAACACGCAACGCAAAGCCGCCGACGGCCTGCTGGTCGAGAAGGGGTACGCGGGGGTGACCGATCGAGGGCATCCCGGCCCGGGCCGGGGTGGCCAAGCAGACGATCTACCGCTGGTGGCCGTCGAAGTTCGAGGTGCTGCTGGACACCTTCCTGGACGACGCCGAGAGCCAGCTGGCGATCCCCGCGCGGAGGCCGCCCTCGGCCCAGGCGCGGAACCGGTCAAGGCAGACGCGCAGCCCGGTGGCGCGGGCGAACGTAACCGCGTCGGGGAACCCGCGCACGAAGTTGAAGTCAGCGTAGTGCCAGTTGGTCGGCTCGACGCAGGGTGCGACCCGCACGACACGGCACCAAAGCCCGGTGACCGCCTTTCCCTTGTGCGCACGGGAATCAGCCGCCCCAGGGTCCGCGTCCGATTCGCGGGAGGGGCCGTTCCCTGCTAACATCAGGGCGTTGCCAGCGAGCGCCGCTAGCTCAATTGGCAGAGCAGCAGACTCTTAATCTGCGGGTTCGGGGTTCAAGTCCCTGGCGGCGCACCGGATGACCTGGGGTTTCATGCCCCAGGTCAATTTTTGCTGGCTCGGTGCTCGCTCGCGTGTTTTCCCGTCGCCCCAGCCTGGTTGTCAAATTCCGCGAGCACACCTGGAGCACCCCCTTCCGATGTCGTCACGCACAGCTATGACCACCGGCGAAGGCACGGGAAGCTCTGTAGGGCTGTAACAGCGCATACCCCGCCTGGAGACGGTGTGCATGACGCCTTGCTATGGCAGACGGGGGCGCGCCCGGTCGGTCCGCGCGAACCGGGAGGTCGGCGCCGCGATCCGGCTTGCCCCTCCCCTGAGGCGACGATTCCGGCCCAGCATCAACAGCATGCGCTGGTCTGGCAGTCAGGGTTCCAGGCGCCGGGCAGCTAGCTGCAGCAGGTTCGCCGTTGCCCTGAGGGTCGTGGCCGTTATCCCTGCTGCCCGTCCCGCTAGCCCGTTTCGCCAGGGCGCTGGAACTAGCGACGCAACGGGACGGCTGAGGAGCCCGAGGATGTCGTCGCGGTCGCGGGGGGATAGCGGGGCCAGGTTGGCCGGCTGGCCGGTCCGGGTGACGTCTGCTGCTGTGGGAGGTGAGGGAGCGGTAACCGTGATGAGCAGGGCCGCGGCACGCAGGATCAGCGCTGCGTAGACGGGGCTTATGCCGCTGGTAAAACCGTGCGCGACGTCGTTGCGGATGTTCATGCCGGGCGGGGCCAGGAGCATCCACCGGAGGAAGTAGATCCAGGAATCGTCCATCCCGAGTTCCTGCAGTTGTTCCAGGAGCGGGTAGAGCATCGGGTACTGCCCTTGGTCCGGTCCCGACTGGAGCCTGTAAATTCCCTCGTCCAGTTCCCGCAGGAGCGATCGGGCGGCGGCCTCGATCTTCGGGACGGCGACGTGGACGCACGCCTCTGAAATCCCTCAAGAAGGAAACTGATTTCGAATGATATCGATCATATCCGCAGCTCCACCGGGCTTTCGGGAGCACTTGCAGGATTTCAGTTGAACTAGTTATCGGAGGCT
>CAWGIM010000021.1:0-1177500 GCA_963822615.1 uncultured Actinomycetota bacterium
CGGATGCTGGTGACCAGCACCGGCTTCTGCGAGGAGCGGTACGAGCGCGGCGCCGACGGGCAGTGGCGGATCGGCTGGCTCGGCTACCGGCGCAGCCAGGAAGTCATGGTGTCGCTCGATGACCTGCCGAGCCTGCAGGTCATCGTGCCGCGGAGCGGGCAGTAGGGTGACGTCGCCCGCCACCGTGGCCCAGCCGCGCGAGGATGACGGCGAAGGGCTGGCGAGGTCGGTCCGCCTGTTCCGGATGTTCGCACCGAGCAGGCCGACCCCGGTCAGTAATACCGCGTCCTGTCCGCCAACACCGCGCGCCAAGTCGCCGCCTACGCCGAGCTTGACGGGCGCACGGTGCTCGATATCGGCGGCGGGGGCGGCTGGTTCACGGCCGCCTTCCGTGCCCGCGGCGCGCGCTGCCTCCTGCTCGAACCGGATCCGGCCGAGCTGTCCAGCCGGGGCGAGCCGCCCCCGGCGGCGGTGCTCGCGGACGGGCTCAGGCTCCCGGTCCGCGACCGCGCGGCCGACATCGTCTTCAGCTCCAACGTCCTCGAGCACGTCCCCGACCCGATCCTGATGATCGACGAGATGATCCGGGTGACCAAGCCGGGCGGGATCGTCTACCTCGCCTTCACCAACTGGCACTCGCCCTGGGGCGGGCACGAGATGTCTCCCTGGCACTACCTGGGGGCCGGGTACGCGGAGCGGCGGTACATCCGCGTGCACCAGCGCAAGCCCAAGCACCACGTCGGCCGGTCCCTGTTCCCGGTCAGCATCGGGCAGGTGCTGCGGACGGTGCGGGCCCGCGGTGACATCGAGGTCGTCGACGCCCGCCCGCGTTACCTGCCGCCCTGGTGCAGGCCGATCACCCGGGTACCGGGGCTGCGCGAGGTCGTCACCTGGAACCTGCTGCTCGTCCTGCGCAGGACTCAGTGAGTCCTCGGCAGGCACTGCCCGGAGTCCGCGGGCAGGCACCGCCGGGAGGCGGTTAGCTGGCCGTTCAGCCCGGGGGACATGCACAACTGCCACATTGACTCCCGCTCAGAACCGAACAACGTGCACCTCGAGGCGTGGCTGCCCGGTCAGCTCAGCCCCCGCCGCCTGCGGGCGGCGGTCAGCGCAGCGCTGGCGGACGTGCCCCGGACCCGGGTGCGCCGCCAGGACGCCGCCTGGTGGCGGGCCGGCTACACCTGGCAGGCGCCGCCAAGCGCCGACATCGACCCGGTGTCGGTGCTGGACTGGCGGACCGCGGCCGAGCTCGACTCGGCCCGGGCGGTCTTCCTGTCCGCGCCGACCGCGCTGGACCAGGCGCCGGTGTTCCGGCTGCTGCTCGCCCGGGGCCGGCCCGTGACTGCCTCATCCTGAGCGCCCACCATGCCGCGTTCGACGGGCGCTCCTGCGTGTCCCTGCTCGGCCTGATCGCCAGCCACTATGACGCCAGCCACTATGACGCCAGCGGGCGGCCAGGCCCGGGCTCGCCCAGCGCGGTCGGCCAGGACGGCCGCTGGCGGCAGGCCGGCCAGGCCAGCCCGGACTGGGTGCCCGCCTGGCCCCGGCCTGCCTGGCGGGCGGCCCGGATCGCGCCCCAGCGCGGCGGCCGCCCGCCCGCCGACAGCCCCGGCTTCGGCTGCGTCCTGCTCGCCTGGCCGGGGATACCGGCCGCCCGGCGGCTCGACGGCGATCCTCGGGTCACCGTGAACGACCTGCTCATCGCGGCCCTCGGGCAGGCCGTCGCGAGCTGGAACGCGGCCCGCGGCCGCCCGCCGCGGCCGGTCGCGGTCAGCATGCCGATTGACACCAGGGAGCCCTGGGCGGACGACGCGCTCGGCAACCTCACCCGGTTGTCGACGATCACCGTCGACCCCCGGGAGGCGGCCCTCACGGCCGCCGTGGCCGGCCAGACGAACCGGGCCAAGGACAGCCCGGGGCCGCTGCTCGGCCCGGCCCTCGGCGCGGCCGAGGCGGCCCCGCTGCCGGCCCCGGTCAAGCGGGCCCTGGTCCGCCTGGCGCTGCACGCCGTCGGCCCGGTGAGCTGCGACACCACCCTGCTGTCGAACCTCGGCCGGCTGGCCGACCCGCCCCGGTTCGGTGACCAGGTCCCGGACCGGATGTGGTTCTCCGCGTCGACCCACATGCCGCGCGGGCTGTCGGTCGGCGCGATCAGCGTCGGCGGGCGGCTGCAACTGTGCTTCCGCTACCGCCGGGCGCTGCTCGACGGCGCGGCCGCCCGCGAGTTCGCGGCCGGCTACGCGGCCGCGCTGGCCGAGCTGACCGGGGCCAGGCCGCCCTCCGGGCCGGCCGACCCGCTCGCGGAGACGGGCTGGTGAGCGCCGCCTACGCCATCCCGCTGGCGCTGGCGACCACGTCCGCCTTCAACGGCGGCCTGATCGTGGAGAAGCGCGCGCTCAGCCAGATGCCGCCGCTCCGGCTTAACCGGGTGGCGGGCACGCTGCGCACGCTGACTTCCAGCCCCACCTGGCTGGCCGGGCTCTCGCTGATGGCGCTCGGCCTGGCCTGCCAGGTGGCGGTGCTGGCGCTGGCCCCGATCAGCGTGGTCCAGCCGGTCCTCGCCTCGGGGGTGGCACTGACCCCGCTGCTGTCCCGGCTGGTGCTGCGCGAGCGGCTGGGCGGGCGCGAGTCCTGGTGCGTGTCCGTCATGGTGCTCTCCCTGGTGCTGGTCGCGCTGTCGCAGGGCCCGGCGGGCGGGCCGTCGCTGGGCAGCGCCAGCGGCTGGCTGGTCGCCGCGGTGGTGCTGCCCACCGTGCTCACCGGCCTGTTCATCGCCACCCCGGGCGGACGCGGGCAGCCCGGCCGGCACGTCGCCCCGCGGGGCGGCCGGACCTCCGACGCGCTGCTGGCCGGGACCGGGGTCGGGCTGCTGTACGGCGTCAGCGCCGTTGCCACCAAGGGGGTGTCCGGCCTCCTTGACCGGCCCCACCAGCCGGTCGCCCTGGCGGCCGCCATCCTCAGCTCGCCCTACCTCTACCTCCTTGGCGCCTGCACCGTGCTCGCGCTGCTGCTCTACCAGTCGGCGCTGCAGGCCTGCCGCGCCTCGGTCCTGGTCCCGGTGACCAACGTGGTCAGCAGCGGCTACTTCGTGCTGGTGGGAAGCTGGCTGTTCCACGAGCAGTGGCCGTCGAGCCCGGTCAAGCTCGCCCTGCGGGTGGCCGGGCTGGCGGCCGCCGTGCTGGTGGTCATCGTGCTGTCCCGGCGGCAGGCCGCCCCCGGTGTGGACTGAGCCCCGGCTGGCGCCGGCCGCGCCCGCCGCCCCCGCGGCGGCTGGCGCGGGCCGGGCCTGCTGGCTGGTCACCGCGGCCTGCGCGGCGGTCGCGGTCGCGCTGCGCGGCTACCAGCTCAGCAGGCCGGGCTACCTGACCGGGGTCACCGAGTACGACGACGGCGTCCTCTTCGGCAACGCGCTCCGGCTGGTCAGCGGGGTGATACCGTACCGCGACTTCACGGTCGTGCAGCCGCCGGGCAGCATGCTGCTGATGGCGCCGGTGGCGCTGCTGGCCAAGCTGACCGGGACGGCCTGGGGCCTGGCGGCCGCCCGGCTGCTCACCGCGGGCGCCGACACGGCCTGCGTCATCCTGCTCAGCCTGCTGGTGCGGCACCGCGGCCCGGTCGCGGTGCTGGTGGCCGGCGGCGGGTACGCGGTCGACCCGGACGCGATCGTCGCCGCCCACACCTTCCTGCTCGAGCCCTGGCTGAACCTTTTCTGCCTGGCCGGGGCGCTGCTCGCGATCGACCGTGACCGGGCCGCCGCCCCGCGGCGGCTGGCCTGGGCCGGCGCCGCGTTCGGGTTCGCGGCCGCGGTCAAGATCTGGGCCCTGGTCCCGCTCGGGGTGCTGGCCGCGGTGCTGGCGGTGACGTCGCACCGGGCAGCCGCGGCGGCGGTGACGTCGCGCCGGTACCGCTGGCCAGCGGTACCGCTGGCGGGCGGCGCGGCCCTCGGCCTCGGCCTGCCGTTGCTGCCGTTCGTCATCCTGGCGCCGGGCGCGGTCGCGCGCGGGGTGGTCATCAGCCAGGCGCAGCGCGACGCCGGCGGCACCGCCAGCCCGCTGACCCGGCTGGCCGACCTGGCCGGCCTGCACCTGCTGCCCGGGGCCGGGCCGCACCGGGCGGTGCTGCTGGTGCTGGCGGCGGGGGTGGCCGCCTGCTGGGCGGCCGCCGCCGTCCGGCGGCGGCTGACCCCGCTCGATGCCTACGCGGTGGCCGGGGCGGCCGCCGTGATCATCATGTTCCTGCTGCCCAGGCTCTATTACTCGCACTACGGCGCCTTCGCGGGCCCGTTCCTCGCGCTCACCGCGGCGCTGCCGCTGGCGGCCCTCACCACGCCCCGCACGGCGGCCCTCACCACGCCCCGCACGGCGGCCCGTACGGCGGCCAGGCCACGGGCCGCCGTCCGCGGCCGGGCGTCGCCGGCCGTGGTGGCCGTGGCCGCGGGCGGGCTGATCGTCGCGCTGGCGGCCGGCGTCCAGTTGCGCGGCGAGTCGCGGGAGTACGGCAGCCAGGCGCCGGCCGCGGCCGCCAGGATCATCCCGGCGGGCGCCTGCGTGCTCACCAACGAGGCGGCCTACACGGTGGCCGCCGACCGCTTCTACTCCAGCCTGCCCGGCTGCCCGGAGCTGGTGGACTCGTTCGGCACGCTGATCGCGATGACCGGCGGCCTGGCGGGGGAGGCCCCGGCGGCGGCGGTGCGGCCGGTGGCCCGGCTGTGGCAGGCGGACCTGCAGCGGGCGCAGTACGTGTGGATCACCTCGGACAGCGGCGGGCAGATCCCGTGGACCAGCCAGCTCTCGGCCTACTTCGGCCGTCATTTCCGGCTGATCGGGCTCGCCCGGGCGCACTGGCCCCGGACGCTGGTGCCGTCACCGGGGGTGTACCGGCGCCGTTAGCGGTCCGCGGCGCCGTCAGCCCTCCGTGGACTCGGTGATGATGCCGGCCCCGGCCAGCAGCATCACTACGTACTCGGCTTCCTTGCGCAGCACGGTCATGATCTCGCTCTCCGCTGTCTCCCCGTCCCGGGACTTCAGCGCCCGCATGACCGCGCGCAGGTGCTTCTTGTGCACCCGGATCGCCTCGGGGGCCTCGGCGAAGAACAGCCCCGGGTCTTTCCTGACCGTCATCAGCCGGACCGTGGCGGCCACCCGCCGGGATCCCGACATGCTGACCAGCATCTGCAGGAAGTCCACGTTGAGCTGACCGAACTCGTTCGCTTCGGTCGCCGCCTGCAGGCTCTTGTGGATCGCGGCGAGCGCGATGAGCTGCTCGGGGGTAGCCCGCTTGGCCGCCCGCAGTGCGCCGTAGCCGTAGGTGCGGGCCAGCAGCTCGTAGTGGTCGCGGAAGACGTCGGGGTCAAGCGGGACGACGAACGCGCCCCGGTGCGGGTGGATGACGACCCACCCTTCCCGGTCGAGGGCGATGACCGCCTCGCGCACCGGGACCCGGCTGACGCCGAGCTGCGCCGCGATCTCGTCCTGCGGGACCCGCTCGCCCGACTTGAGGTGCCCCTCGAAGATCTGGCGGCGGATGTAGACGGCGACCTGCTGGGTGCTAGTGGGACGGATCAGTCCTCGTGAGGGCTTTTGGTCCTCCCCGAAGAGCTCGGACAATGCAAACGAATGCCGGGCGATCACAGTCTCCTGACTAGTGCGTGCCCGACCCCTCGATCCGGCCCCTGTTTAGTACCTTATCAACAACAAAATATAAATTGGACCCCGGCCGACGGTGCCGATTGGGTAACCAGGTTATTCGCTCGGCCGCGACCGCGCTCACTCCTCCGGCTCGTCCCCCGCGGCCAGCGCGTCGGCCGACAGCGGTAGTTTGACCTGGAAGTCGGCTCCCTGCCCGGGCGCGGTGCGGACCGAGACGGTGCCGCCGTGCGCCGCGACCAGGCCGGCCACGATCGCCAGCCCGAGCCCGCTGCCGCCGGACGCCCGGTTGCGTGACGCGTCGGCCCGGTAGAACCGCTCGAAGACGCGCCGCGCCGCCTCCGCGGTCATCCCCGGCCCGTCGTCGGCCACGTCCAGCACGGCCGCGGGTACCGCCTGCCCGCCATGCTGGCCGGAGCCGGGCTCCAGGGTGCCGCGCCCGAGCTTCACCCGCACCGGCGTCTCGTCCGGCGTGTGCGTGAGCGCGTTGTTCACCAGGTTGGCCAGCACCTGCCGCAGCCGGGGCTCGTCCCCGTCCACGATGAACGCCGTCCCCGGCGCCACCACCAGGTCGATCGGCCGCCCGGGGGAGACGATCCGCGCGTCCTGCACCGCGTCGGCCGCCAGCATCAGCAGGTCGACCGGGGCCTTGGCGAGCGGCCGCTGCTGGTCCAGCCGGGCCAGCGCCAGCAGGTCCTCGACCAGCAGGCCCATCCGGGTCGCCTCGGCCTCGACCCGGCCCATCAGGTGGTCGAGCTCCTCGCGGGACATGTTGCCGTCGGCGGCCGGGCTGATCGTCGCGCTGGCGGCCGGCGGTGAGCCGGCCGCACCCGTTCGGGCTGATCCTGGGGTTGACCCGGTGGCTGAGCCGGCCGCGGCCGGCTGCCGGAAGCTGGCCGCGCCGCCGCGCTGCCGGTAGTGCGCGGCGAACCCGCGGATGGTGGTGAGCGGGGTGCGCAGCTCGTGTGAGGCGTCGCCGATGAACCGGCGCATCCGCTCCTCGGACTCGTGCGCCGCCTGCTCCGACGCCTCACGGGCGTGGAAGGCCGACTCGATCTGGGTCAGCATCGCGTTGAGCGACCGGCCGAGCGAGCCGACCTCGGTCCGCGGGTCGCCCTCGGGGACCCGGTGGTCGAGGTGGCCCTGGGCGATCTGCCCGGCCGTCATCTCGATGTCGTTCAGCGGCCGCAGGTTGGCCTGCACCACCGCCACCCCGACGGCGGCCAGCACCACCACGATCGCGCCCCCCACGATCAGGTCGAACAGGATCAGCCGCTGCATCATCGCGTCGAGGTTGCCGAGCGTGCATCGCCACGATCAGGGTGGCGGTCTGCCCGGTGGTCTGGTCGGTGATCGTCTGGGCGATGACCCGCCAGCTGTCCGGCCCCGACTCGGCGCCGACGGTGAGCAGCGCCGGGCTCGCCGAGGTGGCCGGGCCGGCCCAGTTGGTGCCGGTTGGCAGCTGCGGGAGCGGCTCGTTGAAGCTCTGCCCGCCGTAATTCGGGGAGCCGGCTGTAGGTAGCCCAGGACAGCTGCTGCCCGTTTGACTGGATCGCGACGACGAGCGGCGAGCCGGGCCCGCGAACGGGGCCGCGTAACCCGCGATCGGCAGAGCGGCGCCGAGCTCGTGTGTCGGTTGATCGCGCCCTGTAGCGTGTTGTCGTTCTGGGTGACCACATAGGTGTGCAGCATGTAAACGCTGGCGATGCTGATCGCCGCCAGCGCCAGGGTGACCAGGCCGAGCACGGCGGTGATGAGCTTGGTCCGCAGCGGCGTCCGCCGCGACAGCTGCCGCATCACTCCCACCGGCTTCGCCATGGCCAGGCCGCCTACGACGCGGGGAGCCGCAGCACGTAGCCCACGCCGCGCAGGGTGTGGATCAGCCGGGGCTCCTTGGTGTCGATCTTCCGCCGCAGCACCGACACGTAGGACTCCACGATCCCGGTGTCGCCCCGGAAGTCGTAGTCCCACACGTGGTCCAGGATCTGCATCTTCGACAGCACCCGGTTGGCGTTGGACATGAAGTAGCGCAGCAGCTTGAACTCGGTCGGCGAGAGCTGCACCTGGGTGCCGCCCCGCCATACCTCGTGGCTCTCCTCGTCCAGCTCAAGGTCGGCGAACTTCAGCCGCGGGGTCGGCTCCACCCCGTCGCCGCGGGTGCGCCGCAGCACCGCCTTGATCCGGGCGATGACCTCTTCGAGCGAGAACGGCTTGGTCACGTAGTCGTCGCCGCCGAGGGTGAGCCCGCGGATCTTGTCGTCGGTGCCGTCCCGGGCGGTCAGGAACACCACCGGGATGCGGGCGCCGCCGCCGCGCAGCCGCCGGATCACGTCGAACCCGTCCATGTCGGGCAGCATCACGTCGAGCACGATCAGGTCGGGCCGGTGCCGCTGGGCGGCCTGGACCGCCTCGGACCCGCCGGAGGCGGTGATCACGTCGAACCCGGCGTAGCGGAGGGACGCCGACAGCAGCTCAAGGATGTTCGGCTCGTCCTCGACGACCAGCAGCCGTGCGTCGGCCGGCGCTCCAGCTTCGGAGATCGACGTGTTCATGTTCACCATCTTCGCTTGCTTAGCTGGGGAAACCCTGAACGTTTCCTCGGAGACGGCTGGCGTACGCCCAGCGTACGCCCGTTAGCGGGCTGGCGGCAGCCGCGGGGCGGAGGTGGCGGAGGCGGCGGGTGGCGGTGCGACTGGCCCCGCCCGGATCAGGACGTCCGGGGATCGCGGGCAGACAGCCAGTGCGCGATGGCGGCGGGCCGGTTGTGCACCCCGAGCTTGGAGTAGATGCGCCGGACGTGGTTCTTGACCGTCTTCTCGGCCAGGAAGAGGTGGGCCGCGATCTCCCCGTTGGTATGCCCGCCCGCGATCAGCGACATGACCTCGATCTCCCGCGCCGACAGGCCGAGGCTGGGTTGCTCATCAACCTGTGCGCGGCTCATGAGACCTCCGGTTAAGCCGTTGCGCGGCAGCGGGCAAGCAACATACACCGCCGTCCCGCGATGTCAAGACCTACCTTTACAGGTACAGATACACCAAAACGGCGCGGCTCAAACCGCCCGGAACCGCATCAGGCGTCATCATCTGCCTCATCGGGGCCGGGCCGGGTGACAGCACCGGGCCTGACCCGGGCCGTCCGCGGCTCGTGCCCGGCCTGGCTCAGCTGCCGACCGTGGTGCCGGAAAGCAGCCCGGCCGGCACCGCCTTGCCCGCCTTGAGCGCGTTGAACAGCTCCAGCGCCTTGGTGTGGTCCCACAGCACCGCGTCGCCCGCGCTGGTCTGGAAGTTGGCGTTCGCGATCGGCACCGTCCCGGACTGCGGGCCGCGCAGCGCCTGCGCCACCTGGATCAGGTCCCACAGGCTGGTGCCCTTGTCGACCGCGATCGAGCTGGCGGCGGTAGAGCCGAACGGCAGCGCGGTGAACGGGTTCAGGTACACGCCGGGGCTGGTCGCCTTGCTCAGCAGGGCGGACAGGAACGCCCGCTGGTCCTGGATGCGCTGCAGGTCGGAGGTGGCGAACGAGTGCCGGTCGCGGACGAACGCGATCGCCTGGGGGCCGCTCAGGTTGTGGCAGCCGGCCGGCAGGCCCTTGAAGCCCGAGTCCCCGGTCGGGTCGGCCGGGATCGCGGTCTTCACGCAGAGCTGCACCCCGCCGACCGCCTGGACCACGTCGGCCAGGCCGCCGAAGCCGATGCCCATGTAGTGGTCGATCTTCAGCCCGGTGACCGACTCGACCGTCTGCACCAGCAGCGTCGGCCCGCCGATGGCAAGGGCGGCGTTGATCTTGTTGCTGCCGTGCCCGGGGATCGGCACGTAGGAGTCGCGCGGGATGCTGATGAGCACCGGCTTGCCGGTCCCCATGTGCAGCAGCATCAGCGAGTCGGAGGCGTCCGCGCCGTCGGCCCCCAGGTGCAGGGTCGCCCGCTCGGTACGGCTGATCCCGGTGCGCTGGTCCGACCCGGCGATCAGCCAGTTGGTGCCGGCCGAGGTGACGGTCGCGGCGGGCAGCGCCACCGTCTTGTTCAGCTTCCCGTTGATCCAGAAGTAGGTGCCGCCGATCCCGGCGATGATCACGATCAGCACCACCGCGATGACCAGCGCGATGCGCCGGCCGTGGCGGCCCGGCTGCCCCCAGAACCGCCAGCGGCGCCCGCTGCGCGGCGGGGGCGCGCTGCGCGGCGGCGCCCCGGTGTAGCCGGACGGCCCCTGGGCGATCCGGTAGCCCTGGCCGGCTCCCTGGCCCTGGTTGGCGCCGTAGCCGACGGTCTGCCCGTAGGACGGGTCGCCCCGGTACCCGCCCCCCTGGGGGGCGCCAGAACCGGACCGCGGGGGCTGCTGCGGCCACCCGCCGCGCGGCGGCGGCGCCCCGCCGCCGGAGTCCCCGCCGGGCGGGGGCATCCGCGACGAGATCGTCATGTCCTGCGTCGGGTCGGCGGGCGGCTGGTTCTGCTGGTACCAGCGCTTCCAGGGATCCTCGTCAGTCATCGGGGATTACCTCCATCAGCCGTCAACCCCGCCGTCGGGCGCCTCCCGCGTTGGCGTCCCGCAGTCACAGCGTCCCTAACCAGGCAAACGGTCGGGGCCGGGCGCAGGTTCACGCACGCTGCGCGCCAGTCTACTGGCGGCAGGCAACGCACCCCCCCGCATCGCCGCGGGGGTGCGCCCGCGGAATCGCCTCGGTTCAGCGCCCCGGCGGCAAGCACGAACCGTAACGATCGTCACTGCTTGATTACTCAGGGTAAGTGTTGGGAAATATCCCTCTGGGTGCTGGGCTAGCAAGGGAGGACCTTTGTCCACGCAAGTCACCAACGAGGACGGCACTGCCGCCGACCTCGCCGACCACCTGAGCAGCGAGCACAAGAAGGGCACCAGGGGCTTCACCGAGGAGTACCTGACGAGCCTGCACCGGACGCTGCACCAGCGCCGGCGCGACCCGCTGCCCGAGCACAGCCACCCGGGCGACGAGCAGCCGGGCGACGAGCAGCCGGGCGACGAGCAGGACCAGCAGCTGGTGGCGGTCTAGCCGCACCGCCTGCTAACGGCGCTGCCCCCGCTGCGCGAGCGCGGGCAGCGGCAGCAAGTGCATTACGCACGAAGGAAATGCAGTGCGAACAGCAGCCCCGGCGCCGTCACGACGGCACCGGGGCTGCTGCCTGGGGACGCTCGGTAGAGTTACCGGGACTGAGGGGATCCCCGCGGTCGGCGCGGCGGCGGCGGAACGGAGTACCGGCCTTGATAGAAACGCTGGGTCTGGTCGGTGCCGGGCGGATCGGCAGCGCCGTGGCGCGGCTGGCGACGCAGGCGGGCCTGCGGGTCGTGGTGAGCAACTCGCGCGGCCCGGAGTCGCTGGCCGGCCTGGTGTCGGAGCTAGGCGACCGGGCGCGCGCGGCGGACGTGCCCACCGCCGCTCGCGACGGTGAAGTCGTCGTCGTGACGGTGCCCCTCGGCGCCCTGCCCGGGCTCCCGGTCGCCGGCCTGGCGGGCAAGATCGTCGTCGACACGATGAATTACTACCCGGGCCGGGACCGGCCGGTGGCCGAGCTTGACCAGCAGCGGCTGACGTCGAGCGAGCTCGTGCAGCGGACGCTGGCCGGCGCGCGGGTGGTCAAGGCGTTCAACAACATCGACTGGATCCGGCTGGCCTGCTCGCCGCGCCCGCCCGGCGCCGCTGACCGCTGCGCGCTGCCGATTGCCAGTGACGACGCGGACGCCGCCCGGGCAGTGTCCGAGCTGCTCGACGCGCTCGGCTACGACGCGGTCAGCGCCGGCCCGCTGTCGCAGAGCTGGCGCAGCGAGCCGGGAACGCCGGTCTACGTGAACCCGTACCTGCCGCCGCGCCCGGCTGGCAGCGAAGGCGCCAGCACCGCCGCCGAGTGGTTCACCGCCCCGGTCGGTACCCCGGTCGGCGCCGGCCAGGTGGCCGAGCTGCTCCGGTCCGCCCAGCGGCAGCGGCCGGCCGACGCCAGGGAACGCCTGAGCTGAAAACGCCTGAGCTGAAAAACGGCAAACAGCCCCGGCTCGCTACCGAGCCGGGGCCATTGACCCGCTAAAACGCTGGGGTGAGTGACGGGACTTGAACCCGCGACATCCAGGACCACAACCTGGCGCTCTACCAGCTGAGCTACACCCACCATGTGCCGTCCGCGGAAGGCTGTCACGAGTATAGCGGCCCGCGACGGTGCGAACGAATCAGTTCGCCGCCCTAGCTGGCCGCGTTGGCGGTGCCCGGCTGCTGGCCCGCGTAGCGGGCGGCGATCTCGCGGGCGGTGGCCGAGTCCGGCCCCGGCTGGGGCACGAATACCGCCTCCCGGTAGTACTGCATCTCCCGCACCGACTCGATGATGTCGGCCAGCGCGCGGTGGCCGCCTTGCTTTTTCGGCGAGGCGAAGTAGGCCCGCGGGTACCACCGCCGGGCCAGCTCCTTGACCGAGGACACGTCGATCATCCGGTAGTGCAGCCAGTTGTCCAGCTCGGGCATGTCGCGGGCGATGAACCAGCGGTCAGTGGCGATCGAGTTGCCGCACAGCGGCACCTTCCGCGCCTCCCGGACGTGCTGCTTGACGTAGCCGAGCACCGCCTCCGACGCCTCCGCCAGCGTTATGCCGCCAGCCAGGTCAGCCAGCAGCCCCGACGTGGTGTGCATGTCCCGCACGATGTCGCTCATCTGGTCGACGGCCTCGGCCGGCGGCTTGATGATCAGGTCGATCCCGTCGTCGAGCAGCTTCAGCTGGGAGTCGGTGACCACGCAGGCGATCTCAATCAGCGCGTCCCGCTCGATGTCGAGACCAGTCATCTCGCAGTCGATCCACACTAGCCGGTCGTTCATTCCAACAAGGTTAAAGGCAAAAACCATCGCCCCGACCGGACGGCCCTGACCGGATGCCTCCGTCGCCTCCCGCTTTGCCTCCGCGCCTCGGCCGGGCCTCCTGCGCGGCGTGGTTGTGGCTACAACCCCAACGCCGTCAGGGCAGGCGGCCGCCCACCACGGGGAGCAGCGCCACTGTCGCCACCCTGGCCACATAACTGCAGGCCAAAGGCATAGAGTGGAAATAATTTGGTGTCATGACCCCAAATTATTTCCACCCTGCAAAAAAGTTCCGTAATGATACCGCTACCTGAGGGGATCCGGCTGTTCGCCGACTTCGTCGGGCGGCTCGTCGGCAGTTAAGTTAACGGTGTCGGAGCATAACCCCCTGGTGCCACGCCCACGCGCCTGAGCGAAGCCCTCGCGCCGTCGCCGCAGCGGCACGCTCGCCTCAGCCGGCCCCCGTGCGCGGGCGTCACTTCAGGACCGCCTGCCCAGCCCGGCCGGCCGGCCCCGGTAAGGCCGGGATGGCCAGCGCCGCGGCCTCGCTGCGGGGCGGCGGCAGGGCGCGGCTGCGCAGCCCGTGCGGCCCGGTGATCCGGTCGATGTCGATGGCGCCGGGGCCCGCGTTGTCGCACTGGGGAACCTGCGAGGCGCCGAAGTGGCCGCCGCGGGCCCACTGGGTGCTGCTGCGCGGGCCGGACAGCGTGGCGTACGGGCCGTCGCGGTACGCTTCGGGGCGGCCGGACGGCCAGCGGCGGGCCACCCCCCAGGAGTCGAGCCAGCTCACGATGGCTTCCACGCCGATCAGGGGGCCGCTGGTGAACGGCTCGCCGGGATGGCCGAGCACGCCGATCTGCACGCAGATCCGGCCCTCGGCGTTGACGCCGGCGGCCTGCTCCCTGATGCGGCCTGGCGCCCACTCGAGGTGGTCGGAGGCGCCGAGCGCCCGCCCGGCTCGCAGTACCGAGACGAGCTGGGCGATGTCGCCGGTCAGCGGGTCCCAGATGAGGTGGCAGGGGCGCTGCTCGCTGATCAGGCGCTGCGCGGCCGACTGCACCGACACGGTGCCCTCGGCGGTGCCGAGGGTGAGCCAGACCGCCCGTGGCGCGCCGCCGGCCAGCGGGCCGCCGTCACTCTCCGCCCGGATGCGACAAGCTTCCGGCATCCATGCGTGTGCCACCGCCCGGCTCCCCTCCCAGATCAGGTCTAGCCCCACTGCGCGCAGAACTTCTCTCCCTGCTTACGCCAGCGGCACTGATTAGTCCAGAGGGGTGTACGGAATCCGCTGGCGGGGGTGGCAAGTCGGGAGGAAACGACAAGCGCCGCGCAGTACGCACGGCGCTTTTCGTGGCAGACCGGTGCCAAGCGGCGCGAGGCGCCTCGTGTGACTAGCGTGCCGCGGAGCGCGCCTTGATGTAGGCGCTCGAGTCCGGCCGCCACAGGAAGGCGATGGAGAGCACCCCCAGCGCCCAGATGATCAGCGTGCCGACGATGTACACGATGCCGACCACGGTGATCGTCTCGTCCTTGGTCAGCGAGTTGACCAAGTAATAGGTGTCGTAGGTGGAGATGGCGGCGAAGATCGAGGCGAGGATGCGGGCCCAGGCGTAGCCGGCCCGGTTCATCCGCGCCATCAGCACCCAGATTGCCACCAGGATGACGTAGGTGATCGCGGTGCCGACCACGCCGCTGGTGAACTCGCCGTTGCTGAGCTTCTTGCCGCTGGAGTCGGTCAGCGCGTTCTTGTCGACGATGGTCGCGATGATCAGGAACACGCCGACGACGAAGGTCACCGCCCCGCCGCCCAGCATGAACCGGACCGCCTTGCGCACTGGCCCGGGGATCGCGGAGTCATCTGGGTCGCGGCCGGTGAGCCGCTTCTCTAGGCCGGCGAGGCCGGTCTGGCTGCTGTCGCCGGAAAAAGTCTTCAACATGGGTGCCCTAACGTAGCGCTGACGATAGGAAGCATAGTGCTGATCTGCGTGAAGCGCGTTGCCGTGGGGTCGCCCGGGGCCGCGACCGATTACGTCCGTACTGCTAAGTATTGTCAGAAACTCGTGCAATGACACCTGGCGCGATATCATCGCACCGTCATCGGCGCATGCATGTGCGATCGGCTGTGCAGACCGTGCGTGCAGATGCTTGAGCGACGAGGCCAGCGCCGGCGTTTGGGGACGCCGGCGGCGATGACCACCTGAGAGGGAGGGGGGGACCGCGTGACTGTAAGCACGCCCGGCGGCGTCACTCCCGCCGGCGGCCCCACCGTCCTCAGGATGCTGCTCGGGGCCCAGTTGCGGCGGCTGCGCGAGACCGCCGGGATCTCCCGGGACGACGCCGGCTACCACATCCGCGCCTCTGGCTCCAAGATCAGCCGGATGGAGCTGGGCCGCGTCTCGTTCAAGGAACGCGACGTCATCGACCTGCTTGAGTTCTACGGGGTGGCCGACCGGGCTGAGCGCGAGAAGCTGCTGCAGCTCACCAAGGAAGCCAACGCGACCCCCTGGTACCAGAAGTTCCAGGACGTGGTGCCGGACTGGTTCCACGTCTACGTCGGCCTGGAAGAGGCCGCCCAGCTCATCCGGGTCTACGAGGTCCAGTTCGTGCCCGGCCTGCTGCAGACCGAGGAGTACGCCCGCGCGGTGATCATGCAGGGCGCGCCGGGCACCGACGCCGACGAGGTGGAGCGCCGGGTGGCGCTCCGGATGGGCCGTCAGAAGCTGCTGACCAGGGATAACCCGCCGCGGTACTGGGTCATCATGGACGAGGCGGCGCTGCGCCGGCCGATGGGCGGCCGTGACGTGCACGTGGCCCAGATCGAGCGGCTGATCGACCTGGTGGGCGAGCCCAACGTGACGCTGCAGGTGATGCCGTTCAGGTACGGTGGGCACGCGGCTGACGGCGGGGCCTTCACCATCATGCGGTTCCCGGAGACGGACCTGCCCGACGTGGTGTACATGGAGTACCTGACCGGCGCGCACTACATTGACAAGCCGGAAGAAGTAGAGCGCTACGCCGCGGTGATGGAGCGCCTCTCGGTCGCGGGCACCTCGCCCGACCGGACCAGGGAGATCCTGACCGGGATGCTCAAGGACATCTGAGGGGCCGCAATGCCTGACCGGGTCTACAACGGAATGCCCGCCACTGAACTGCCTGACCTGCAGTGGCGGCTGGCTGGCAGCGGCGACGCCGGGGTGGAGATGGCCCGGCTGCCGGACGGGCAGGTCGCGGTGCGCAATGCGGCCGACCCCGAGGGCCCGGCCCTGATCTACACCCGGGCGGAGATCGAGGCGCTCATCGGCGGCGCGCAGGACGGCGATTTCGACGCGCTCCTCGGGTAGTCAGCCCGCCGCGCCGGCCGGGGGAGCACCGGAGGAGCCGCCCGCCGCGGCCCCGCACCAAAGTCTTTCATCCCGAACGGTTGCCTGGCTCCGCCTTACCCGGCCCGATGACAGCCCGGAGCTGACCCGCCGCGACCGGGTGCTGCTGCGCTGGGAGATCTTCGCTGTCTTCGCGGTGTCGCTCGGCGCCAGCGGGGTCTCCGCGTTCGTCTCGCTCATCGGCTCGCTGACCGCGCACCACTCGCTGTCGTCGCAGTCGGTCACCCTGAACGGCTCGCAGGCGCCGGGCCGCCCGCTGCTCGACCTGTTCCTGCAGCTGGTGTCGATCACTTCCGGGCTTGCCCCCGTGGTGCTGGCGTTTTACCTGCTGGCCCGGGCGGACGACACCAAGTCGATCGGGGTGGACCGCACCCAGCCCGGGCGTGACCTGCTGCGCGGCATGGGGCTGGCGGCGCTGATCGGCGGCAGCGGGCTCGGGCTGTACTTCATCGCCTACAAGTCGGGCATCGCGCTGAACGTGGTGGCCGAGAACGAGCCGGACGTCTGGTGGCGCTACCCGGTGCTGCTGCTCTCCGCGCTGCAGAACGGCCTGCTGGAAGAGGTGCTGGTCACCGGCTACCTGCTGACCCGGCTGCGCCGCCTCGGGGTGAACCCGGCCGCCGCGATCGCGATCAGCGCCACCCTGCGCGGCTCGTATCACCTGTACCAGGGCTTCGGCGGGTTCGCCGGCAACGCGGTGATGGGCGTGATCTTCGGCCTCCTGTTCCTGCGCTGGCGCCGCGCCACCCCGATGATCATCGCGCACACGCTGATCGACGCGGTGGCGTTCATCGGCTACGCGCTGCTGGTCGGGCACGTCAGCTGGCTGGTTTAGGCCGCCAGGCCCCGCGCGGCCCGTCCCCGCCCCGCGCTGAGCCCAGCCCCGCGCTGAGCCCCGCCCCGCGCTGAGCCCCGCCCCGCGCTGAACCCAGCCCCGCTGCGCCCCGCCCTGAGCCCCCGCCCCACCCTCCGCCACCGCATCAAAATGCTCTTGTTTCTCAGTTTTCACAGCAGAATCAAAAGTCGGCTTGACGGCCTGTGGATTATGTCGTTAACGTGTCGCGACAGTCACATTCTGAATAGCCGCGAAAGAGTCCAGTGGCCACTCATTCAACTCCCCGGCCGCACGGGGAGAGCGGCGCGGGCGGGCCGCCTGCCGCCCCGCCGCCTGCCGCTGCTGCGCCGTCCGCTGTTCCGCCCGCGGCGGGGGCGGAGGGCGCCCGCCGGGTGCTGGCCGTGCTGCAGGCGTTCTCGCCCGGACGGCACACCCTGACCGCGCGCGAGCTGGCCGAGGCGACCGCGATCCCGCTGCCGAGCATGTACCGCTACATCGCCCTGCTGCGTGATACCGGCCTGCTGGCGGGCGACGACCACGGCGCCTACCACCTGTCGCCGCGCCTCATCGCGCTCGCCCGGGCGGCCGAGGCGGCGGAACCGCTCATCGAGCTGGCCGACCCGGTGATGCGCGACCTGGTGGCCGAGTGCGGCGAGACGGTCGTCTGCGTCCGGCTGATCGCCCGGGTGCCGGTGTGCGTGCACCGGGTCGAGCCGGCCCCGCGCCGCCGGGTCACGTTCGCCCCCGGGCAGCCGCTGCCGCTGCTGCGCGGCGCCAGCGGGCGGGTGCTGCTGGCGGGCCTGCCCGAGCGCCAGCGGCGGGAACTGCTCGCCCCGCTGGCGCAGTCCGACCCGGCCGCCGCCGAGCGGCTGGCCGAGTCGGTCGCCCGGGCTGCCACCCGGGGCTGGGATACCAGCGAGGAGGAGATCGGCCGGGGCGTCTGGGCGGCGTCGGCGGCGGTCACCGACGGGCGGGGCACTGTCGCCGCCCTCACCGTCCCCTCGCCGCTGGTGCGCGCGCCCGCGGAGCTACAGGAGCGGCTGGTCGGCCAGGTGCTGACCGCGGCCGCCAGGCTTAGCGAGCTGGTCGGCGCGGCTCGCCCGTCTTAACGTTTCTTTAACGCGCCAATAAAGATGACGCGCGGTTACAAAATCGCTATTGAACCGTTATCATTTCGGCATGCGGGATTTTGGCGGTTCGCGCGGGCTAAACACTGAGAGAAATGGCACGCCTATCGATATTGCGTCGCAGTCGATTTCCGGTCTACGGCAGGCGATGGCTAACTCCTCGCTTAGCGCGACCGCGCTTACCCGGCATTGCCTGGGCCGGATCACCGAGGTGAACCCGGCCCTGCGGGCAGTGATCGCGGTCAGCCCGGATGCGCTTCGCCAGGCGGCCGAGAGCGACGCCGCCTGGCAGGCGGGCCGGCCCCGCCCGCTTGAGGGAATCCCCGTCCTGGTGAAGGACAACGTGCAGTCGGAGGGGCTGCCGGCCACGGCCGGCTCGTCCGCGCTGCTGGCGGCCCGGCCGCCGGACGCGTTCATCATCGAGCGGCTGCGCGCGGCGGGCGCGGTCATCCTGGCCAAGGCCAACCTGTCGGAGTGGGCGAACTTCCGCTCGACCCGGTCTACCAGCGGCTGGTCCACCCTCGGGGGCCAGACCGCCAACCCCTACGCGCTCGACCGTAACCCGTCGGGGTCGAGCTCGGGGTCGGCCGCCGGGCTGTCGGCCGGGTTCGCGCCGCTGGCCATCGGCACCGAGACCGACGGGTCGATCGTCTCGCCGTCCAGCGCCTGCGGCGTGGTCGGCGTCAAGCCGACCCAAGGCCTGGTCAGCCGGGGCGGCATCGTCCCGCTGTCGCTCGCCCAGGACACCGCGGGCCCGATGGCGACCTGCGTCGCGGACGCGGCGGCGCTGCTGTCGGTGATCGCCGCGGCCGACCCGCAGGACAGCGCGGGCGATCACCCTGGCCCGGTCGACTACGCGGCCCTGCTCGACCCGGCGGCGCTTGACGGCGCGCGGATCGGCATCTGGCGGGCGGCGTCGGCCGCCGCCGACGCCGCCACCGGGGCACTGCTCGACGTGGCGGTGGAACGCCTGCGCAAGCTCGGCGCGACGGTGGTCGACCCGGTCGAGCTGCCCGACATCGACAAGGTCACCGAGCCCGAGTTCGAGGCGCTGAACTACGAGTTCAAGCACGGTATCAACGCCTACCTCAAGTACCTGGCCGAGTTCGCCGACGGCAGCGGCCCGGAGCTGCCGGGCACGCTGGCCGAGCTGATCGAGTTCAACCAGCGGAACGCCCCGGTGGTGCTCGCCCGCTTCGGCCAGGAGATCTTCCTGGCCGCCGAGGCGACCAGCGGCGACCTGGCCGACCCGGTCTACGCCGAGTTCCGCGGCGCCGCCCGGCGGCTGGCCCGGACGGCGGTGGAGACCCCGACGCTGGAGCACCGCCTGGACGCGATCTTCGCGCTGACCGCCAACCCGGCCTGGCTGACCGACTACGTGCTCGGCGACCACCCGGTCTTCGGCATCTCGCGGCCGGGCGCGGTTTCCGGCTGGCCGACCGTCAGCGTGCCGTTCGGCTACGTCTACGGGCTGCCGGTCGGCGTCTCGTTCATCGGCCCCCGGTGGAGCGAGCCGCGCCTGCTGGCGCTGGCATATGCCTTTGAGCAGGCAACCAGGGCGCGCCGGGTGCCCGAGCTGCGGTCCTCCCTCACCGCGCACTTGCGCGATTAAGGAATTCTTTTACCAATTAGGAAGCACTCAAGCGGCAAGCAATTGCGCTGGGTCGCCCAATGCCGTCTGGCATTCAGGATCACCGTCGGCTCGCCGCTTTCCGCGCACCGCCGGGCGGGCACGGCCGGCCGCGCCTTACCCGGCACCTTAAGCGACGGGGCCGCGCGCCCGGTAGGGTCGGGACCATGTCCGAGCTGCCAGAGCTCTCGCCCGAGGTCAGGGCCGCGCTGCGCGCGGGGCGCCCGGTGGTGGCGCTCGAGTCGACCATCATCTCCCACGGCCTGCCCCGCCCGGGCAACCTGGCGGCCGCGCGGTCGTTCGAGGAGCAGCTGACCGCCGCCGGGGTGACCCCGGCCACCATCGCGGTGGTCGACGGCGTGGCCCGGGCGGGGCTGTCCGCGGCCCAGCTCGAGCGGATCGCGCTGGATGACAGCGTGATCAAGGTCAGCAGCCGGGACCTGCCGCTGGCGATGGCGGCCGGCCGCACCGCGGGCACCACCGTCGCGGCGACCTCGGTGCTGGCCGCCCGGGCCGGCATCCGGGTGTTCGCGACCGGCGGCCTCGGCGGGGTGCACCGCGGGCACGCCGAGTCGCTCGACGAGTCGGCCGACCTGACGGTGCTCGCCCGCACCCCGGTCACCGTGGTCAGCGCGGGCGTCAAGTCGATCCTGGACATCCCGGCCACGCTGGAGCGGCTGGAAACCCTCGGGATCGCGGTCGTCGGCTACCGGACCGACCGCTTTCCCGCGTTCTACCTGACCGACTCGGGGCAGCCGCTGGACTGGCGGATCGACTCACCCGAGCAGGCGGCCGCGGTCATGGCGGCCAGGGACCAGCTTGGTGAGACATCGGCCCTGCTGGTCGCCAACCCGCTGCCGGAGGCGGCCCAGCTCGACCCGGCGGTGCACGACCAGGCGCTGGCGGAGGCGCTGAAGGCGGCCGACGAGGCGGGGGTGCGCGGCAAGGCGGTCACCCCGTTCCTGCTCGCCCACCTGCAGCAGGCGACCGCGGGCGCCAGCGTGGCCGTCAACCTGGAGGTAGCCCGGGGCAATATCGCGCTGGCGGCCCTGATCGCCACCGCCTGGTCGGCCCGGGCGGGGCAGCCGTGAGCCCGGGGGGGGCAAAAGTGACCTTGTGGGGGCAAAAGTGACAGATCCGCAGCCAGCCGGGGCCGGCCTTGACGCGCCGGTCACCGGCGTCACCGTGTTCAGCGACGGGGCGCGGGTCACCCGCAGCGGGGTGACCTCGATCGGGCCCGGGCTGCGCCCGGTGACGGTGGCCAGCCTGCCGGACAGCGCCGACCCGTCGTCGGTCCGGGTCGCCGCCAGGGGGCACGACCTGGCCCTGGTCAACGTCGAGGTGCAGCGGCGGGTGCGGACCGAGCCGCTGCGCGAGTCGCTGGCGGAGCTGCGGGCGGACGTGCAGCGCGGCCGTGACGCGGTGCGCGAGCTTGACGACGCGGACACCGCCGAGCTGGCCGGGCTCGGCTTCCTCGGCCACCTGTCGGAGGCCGCCGCGACCGCGCTGGCCCGGGCGGTAGGGGCGGGCCGGGCCGGCTACGAGGAGCTGTCAGGCATGGCCGGCCACCTGTCCGCCGCGACCGCGGGCGGCCTGGGGCGGCGACGCGAGATCGCCGCCGCCCGGCGGGTCGCGCAGGCCGAGCTGGACGCGGCCCAGGAGCGGCTGAGCGCGGCCGAGTCCGGTACGGCCGAACCGCAGCGGCTGGTCGAGGTCTCGGTGCTGCTTGAGGCGTCGGCCTGGACCGAGGCCGAGCTCGAGCTGACCTACCACGTGCGCCAGGCGTCCTGGCGCCCGCTGTACGACCTGGTGCTCGACGGTGACCGGCTCCGGGTCAGCTACCTGGCCGAGGTCACCCAGCGGACCGGCGAGGACTGGCCGGAGACCGCGCTGGTGCTGTCCACCGCCCGGCCGGGGCAGCGCCAGCAGCTGCCCGAGCTGAGCCCGTGGTACATCGGCCGCCCGGCGCCTCCCCGGCCGGCCCCGCCCGCGATGGCGGACATGGTCGGCGGCGCCCAGCCGCGTCCCCGCGCGCTGGCGGCCTCGGCTCCCGCCCCCGCCCCGCCCGCCCGGGCGCTCGGCGCCACCGTCGGGGAGAGCGAGTCCGGCGCGGTGACCTACACGGTGGCCCGGCCGCTGGCGGTGCCGGGTGACGGCGACCCGCACAAGACGCTCATCGCCGACCTCGACCTGGAAGCGAAGCTGGACTACCTGACCGTGCCCGCGGTGGCGGCCGAGGCCTACCTGCGCGCCGCCGTCGCCAACGGCCCGCTGCTGCTGCTGCCCGGGCAGGCCCGGGTCTTCCACGGCGCGCAGTTCGCCGGCCAGACCCGGCTGGAGTCGGTCGCCCCCGGTGAGGAGTTCGAGGTCCAGCTGGGCGTGGACGACCAGGTCAAGGTGGAACGCAAGCTGCGCCGCCGCACCACCAGCAAGGCGGTGCTCGGCAGCACCAGGACGATCGACATCGGCTACGAGATCACCGTGGCCAACCACCGCGACCGCACCGCCGCGGTCAGCGTCAGGGACCATATCCCGGTCTCCACCGACGGCGACATCAAGGTCAGGCAGCGGGAGGCCGAGCCCGCCCCGGCGACCGCCGACGACCTCGGCGAGCTGGGCTGGACGCTGACACTGGGGGCGGGCGAGCAGGCGGTGATCCGGTACCGGTTCACGGTCGAGCACCCCGCTCAGGCCATCCTGTCCGGCCTGTAGGGTATGCGGATGATGCTCGCGAAGCAGCCGGCGCGATAGCCTTGGCTGCGGCTTAATGCGAGCTGTCCGGGGCAGGAGTGGCGGAACATGAGTGATCAGGCAGCGCGGGTGGTGCCGGTCGTTGTCGTGCTGCCAGCCGAGATCGACGTCACCAACGCCGATGAGGTCTACCAGCAGCTGGTCGGGGCGCTCTCACCGGGCGTGGCGGCGCTGATCGCGGACATGACCGGCACCGCGTTCTGCGACTCCTCCGGCGTGCACGCGATCATGCACGCCAACGAGAGCGCCGCCGCCCGCGACGTGCCGATGCGGCTGGCGGTGTCGCCCGGCACCTCGGTTCGCCGGGTACTGCAGCTGATCGGCGTCGGCCGGGTCATCCCGGTGCACGAGAGCCTGCAGGACGCGCTGGACGCCGGCTAGCCCGTCCGCCGGAGCGCGATCATCGCCACGTCGTCCTCGCGCGGGCCGAACAGCGCCAGGATGCGGTTGGCGAACGCCTCGACGTCCGCGCCGGCCGCCGCGGCCGCGCCCGCCCGCAGCTTCTCCAGGTTCTCGTCCAGCAGCACCCCGCGGTCCTCGACCAGGCCGTCGGTGAACAGCAGGGCGGTGCCGCCGGGGGTCAGCACCGCCTCCTCGACGTGCGGCTCGTGGCGGGCGAAGCCGAGCATGAGACCGCCCTCGCCCGCGTAGCGGGCGCCGTCGCTGTCCGCTAGCAGGACCGGCATGTGCCCGCAGTTGACGATGGAGAGCCGGCCGGTCGACGGGTCGGCCAGCACCAGGCACAGGGTCGCGATGATGCCCGGGTGATAGCGCCGCAGCACGTCGTTGACCAGGCCGGTGATCGCCAGCGGGGCGTGGCCCTCGCTGACGAAGGCGCGCAGCGCGTGCCGCAGCTCGCCCATCACGGTGGCGGCCTGCAGCGAATGGCCCTGGACGTCGCCGATGACCACCAGCACCCCGTCCCGCCACGGCAGCGCCTCGTAGAAGTCGCCGCCGACCTCGGCCTGGTCGCTGGCCGGCAGGTAGCGGAAGGCGGTGGTCGCGCCGTTGATGGCGGGCAGCACGGCGGGCAGGAAGCTGCGCTGCAGGGTCAGCGCGACCAGGTGCTCCTCGGCCGAGGAGCGCAGTGCCTCCACCCCGAGCGCGACCGACTGCGCGAGCTGGCGCAGGATCTGCATGTCCTCGTCGGCCGCGATGCCCGCCCGGTCGACCACGATGGCGGCGGGCGGCTTGGCCGGCTTGGTCCGCGCGACCGCCAGGCAGACGTCCACCTCGAGGGTGCTGTCCGGGCAGATGCCCAGCCAGTGCTCCCGGGTGAGCACGCCGATCCCGCTGGCCTGGGCGGGGCCGAGCACCTGGTCGGCCACCCGCGCGCCGAGGCCGGGCGGGCCGCCGCGCCGGACCGTGCCCGGCAGGCCGGGCAGGGCCGAGGTGCGCCGGGTCTGCCCGTCCGGCATCTCGAGGAACAGCACCACCGGCACGCCGAAGATCCTTACCGCGCCCGTCGCGGCCGCGGCCGCCAGCCCGTCGAAGGTCTCGGCCGCGTTGATGCCCAGCGTCAGCTCGGCCAGCTCGGCCAGCATGGCCGCGGTCCGTTCCGCCCGCTGCCTGGCCCGCGAGTAGCGCAGCACCGCCGTCACGGTGGCCAGCAGCTCGGCCGGCTCGCTGGGGTTGGTCAGGTAGGCGTCGGCGCCCTGGGTCAGCCCGTGGGCCCGGTCGGCCACGTCCACCGCGGTGGCCGACACCTGGATGACCGGGGTGGCGGCCGTCCGCGGGTCGGACTTGATCAGCCGGCAGACCTCGAACCCGGTCATGTCGGGCAGGTTGACGTCGAGCAGCACCAGCTCGGCCGCGGGGACCAGGCTGAGCGCCGCGGTCCCGGTGGCCGCCTCGGTGACCCGGTAGCCTGCCCGCCGCAGCCAGGTCGCCAGCACGTAGCGCTTGGCCTCGTCGTCGTCCACCAGCAGCAGGGTGCCAGCCAGGTCGTTCATCGGCAGGCCGGCCCGGCCCGGCGGATGGCGAACGCCAGCCGCTCCCGGGTGAGCTGGTCCTTGCGCAGCAGCGCGGCGGCGCGCGGCGGCGCCGGGATGTCGAGCCCGGTGATGATGATCGCCGGGAGCCCCGGCGGGAGCTGCGCGAGCAGCGCGTGCCCGTCCACCACCGGCATCCCGATGTCGGCCAGCACCAGGTCGATGCCGCCGCCGGCCACCAGGGTGAGCGCCTGGGCGCCGTCCTCCGCCTCGATCACCCGGTCGGCCACGCCTGCCAGCATCCCCTTGACCACCTGGCGGAACCCGGCGTCGTCGTCGGCCACCACCACCGTGCCGGCCGCGGGCGGGCCGTCGGGCAGGCTGAGCACGGCCGTCGTGCCCCGGCCGGCCTCGCTGGCCAGCGTCAGCTCGCCGCCGAGCAGCGCCGACAGCCGCCGGGCGTAGGGCAGTCCGAGTCCGGTGCCGCCGCGCTTGGCCCCCGGTACCTGGTAGAACTCTTCGAACACCCGCTCTAGCTGGCCGTCAGGTATCCCGGTGCCGGTGTCCGCGACCTCGATCTCGACCCGCCCCGGGACGGTGCGCACGGTCAGCCGCACCTCGCCGCGGTCGGTGTACTTGATCGCGTTGGACAGCAGGTTGCGCAGGATGGCGGTGAGCGCCGCCTCGTCGGTGAGGATGGCGACCGGTGCACCGTCCGTGCTGACCAGCACGTCGACCGGCTTGCCGTCGGCCATCGGCTTGGTCAGCCCGCGCAGCGTGGCCAGCAGCAGCGGCAGGCTGACCTCGGCCGGGTCGATGACCAGTTGCCCCGACTCGGCCTTGGCCACGTCAAGCAGGTCGTTGACCAGGGTGAGCAGCGTGCTGCTGGCGCTCCTGATCAGCCCGACCTGGTAGAGCTGCTCCTCGCCGAGCCCGCCGTCCGGTTCGGCCAGCAGCCGGGTCAGCCCGAGGATCGAGTTCAGCGGTGACCGCAGCTCGTGGCTGACGTTGGCCCAGAACCGGTTCTTGGACTGCGACGCCGCCCGCAGTTGCTCTGACTTCTCGTCCAGCTCGCGGTAGAGCGCGACCACCCCCCGGTTGGTCTGCTCGAGCTCTTCCGACAGCTCGCCGTAGAGCGCCATCACGCCGCGGTTAGTCTCTTGCAGCTCGGCGTTGAGCTGCTCGAGCTGCTCCTTCTGCCGCCGCACGTCTTCCAGTGCCGCGATGAGGTCCTCGTTGTTGCGTCGCAGTTCGTCCAGCGTGGACTCCGGAATCAGGGCCGCCAGCCTCTCGCGGACGGCAGTGAGGTCGGTACGGGCAAGCTGGGGGCGCCGCTTCGTCATCCGGATGACGTGACCGTCGGGCGCGGCGGCGTCCATCAGCCGGGCGGCGGCGGAGATGCCGTCGGCGGGCGGCTCGCCGCTGACCGTCACCGTCAGCACCAGGCTGGCCGGGTCCGCGCCGAAGGTGATGACGGCGGTGTCCCCGACGGTGACCGCGCTGCGGCAGATCTCGCTCAGCGCGGTCGCCACCCGGACCTGGTCCTGGTGGTCGAGGCCGAGCCCGGCGGCCAGCTCACGGCCCAGCCTGCGGGCGGCGAACACCCCGGTCAGGTCCCTGACCTGCAGGCTGGCGAGTTCGTCGGTCATCGCTTGAGTACCAGGATGCCCGCGTCGTCGCGGTGCGTCCCGCCCTGCGCCAGCAGGGCGGCCGCGATGACCAGCGGGTCCCTGGCGTTCAGGCCGGGCAGGGCGGCGGCGTCCCAGCGGGCGCTGATGCCGTCCGAGTGCAGGACGACGGCCGCGCCGGGGGCGGCCGCGTACTCGAACTGGCGGATGGAGCGGGCCTGGTGGCCGACGATCCCGGGCACCGAGAGCATTCCCTTGCGGGCGCCGTCGGCCAGGATCACGGCGGCGATATTGCCCAGGCCGGCGAACCAGACGACCGGCCCGGCTACCCGGACGACGCCGATAGCGCCGCCGCGGGTGCCCGCCAGCCGCCGGTGCGCCCGCTCTACCAGCACCGCCGGCTCGGCCGCGGGGTCGTCAAGTACGGCCGTGACCGCCTCCATCGCCGCGCTGGCGGCCAGCGGGCCGTGGCCGAGGCCGTCGCACAGCACCCCGGTCACCCCGCTCTCGGTCTGGGCCGCGCCGAAGACGTCGCCGCACTCGGTTTCCCCGCTGATCGGCCGGATCAGGCCGGCGCAGGCCGGCCGGCCGGGCTGCCGGTCCGGCCAGAACCTGGCCACCAGGGCGGTGGCGCGGCCCGGACCTGAGTACAGGTCGTAGAAGTCGGCCAGCCGCTGGATGGCGCCGAGCCCGATGCCGAGCGAGCCGCTGGTGGAGTGCCCGTCGCGCAGCGCCGCGCCGGCGTCGTGCACCCCGGGCCCGACGTCGATGGTCACCAGCTCGATGCCGGGCTTGCCGTTGCCCCGGGTGATGCGCAGCAGCATCGATCCCTGGTTGGCGTGCTTGTGCAGGTTGGTCGCGGCCTCGGTGACCGCGAGGACGAGCTGGTCGGCGCGCGCCTCGGGGAACTGGAGGCGGCCGGCCAGGGCGAGGGCGGCGCCGCGGCAGGCGGCCGCGGCGCTGGCGTCTTCTACCCGCACCCAGCGCTGGTCGCCCGGGGCCGGGGCCAGCAGCGGCTGGTTAACCGGGACCATTTGACGACCGTGACGCTGGTGCCCTCACCGGGCTTGGAGGTCAGCTCGAACTCGTCCACCAGCCGCCGGGCGCCGGACAGGCCGAGGCCGAGGCCGCTGCCCGAGGTCCAGCCGTCGGTCAGCGCCAGGTCAATGTCGGGGATGCCCGGTCCCTCGTCGGTGAACTGCAGCTTGACGCCGGACCGGCCGGCCGGCGACTTGACCGCCTCCACCCGGGCCGCCCCGCCGCCCCCGTACACCAGCGTGTTCCGCGCCAGCTCGCTGGCCGCGGTGACCAGCTTGGTCTGGTCGACCAGGGAGAGCCCGCTGGCGGCGGCCGCGTTGCGCACCTGCTGGCGCACCCGGACAACGTCGTCGCCCGAGCGGATCGGCAGCTCGTCCATCAGGATTTCCCGTTCAGGATCTCCAGGCCTTTCTCGGCGTTGAGCGCGGTGCGGACCCCCTTCAGTGACAGCCCGAGCTCGGTCAGCGTGATCGCTACCGCCGGGCGCATGCCGACGATGACCGTCTCGGCGTCGAACAGCCGGGAGATCGACCCGATCATGGTCAGCATCCGGCCGATGAACGAGTCGACGATCTCGACCGCGGTGATGTCGATGATGACGCCGTGCGCCCCGGTCGCCACCAGCCGCTCGGCCAGGTCCTCCTGCAGGGCGAGCACGCTCTCGTCCTGCAGGTCGATCTGGATGGAGACGAAGAGCGTCGGCCCGATCTTCAGGATCGGCACCCTCTCCATTAAGGACCCCTCTTTTTTTGCCATAGCTACCTGATTCTCGATTCCACTTGCGCAAAAAAAGAAGGGTCCTACTGGGGGACCACCTTCAGGCCGGCCTGGCGCAGCGCGAGGGCGAGGGCGTCGGCCAGGGTCGCCTTGGTGGCGATGTCGCCGAACTCGATGCCGAGGGACACGATGGTCTGCGCGACCTGCGGCCGGATGCCGGAGATGGTGCACTCCGCGCCGAGCAGGCGGGCGGCGCTGACGGTCTTCAGCAGGTGCTGCGCCACCTCGGTGTCGACCGTGGCCACGCCGGTGATGTCGATCACCGCGTGGCTGGCCCCGGCCGTCACCAGCTCGTCGAGCAGCTTCTCCATCACTAGCTGGGTGCGGGCCGAGTCGAGCATGCCGACCAGCGGCACCGCGATGATCCCGTCCCACAGCCGCACCACCGGGGTGGACAGCTCCATCATGGCGGTGGACTGGTCCGAGATGATCTGCTCGCGGGCGGCCGAGTAGGCCTCGAAGGTGCGCAGCCCGATGTCGTCGACCAGCCGGGAGAACGCGAGGTACTCAGGCACCAGGTCGGCCGAGTCGGCGACCAGCTCGTACACCGCCTCCTTGAGCGAGAACACCGCCTGCGCGGTCTCGCTCGGGGTGAACCCGTCCCGCGCCCGGGTGCGGGACAGCTCGTCCAGGGTGGCCCGCAGCTCGCCCGCGGCGTGCTCGTCCGCGTCCGCCAGCACCCTGACCACCAGCGCGTAGATGTCGCTGAGCTCGCGCTGCACCTCGTCGTGCGAGGTCCGGCCGCGCACGCCCGCCACCACCAGCTCGCTCCACCGCCCGATGACCTTGTCCTGGTTATCGCGCAGGTAGACGGCCATGCGCCCCCGGGTAGCGCCAACTTCCATGGCTAAGCATCCTTGCCTGAGTACTGATGGGAATCAATCGCCACAAGGCTACATCCGCCCTCGCCGCCGCACGTGCGCCAGGCGGGCTGGCCTGACCCGGCGCTCAGCCGTCCGGCCGCGGTGACAGCGCCATGTGCAGCCGGATCACCGTCCCGTTGTGGTCTGAGTGCAGCTCTACCCGGTCGCACACCTGGTGCACCAGCCACAGGCCGTGGCCGCCGTTGGCGTCGGCCGGCGGCGGGGCGCTGCCGGCCCGCGGGTTGGTGATCACCCCGGCGTCACGGATCTCGCAGACGACCTCGCCGTTCTCCTGCCAGATATCCATCGAGCCGGCTGAGCGGGCATGCCGGACTGTGTTCGCGGCCAGCTCGCTGACCGCGATCACGAAATCAACCACACGATCCTCCGGCAGGCCAGCGGACCTGGCTTCCTTTTCCGCCAGGGCGCGAACCTCGGACAGGTTCGTGGTGTACACGAAGGGCATGGCATCAGTAAGTGGCGGGACAGGCCTTCGCCGCCGGGGAGCCGTGGCCTGCGCCCGCAGCGGTGCGCGGGGCACGCAGGATCGTAGGGACAGGGGTCAGCTGCACCGGCTGACGTACCTGCTTCCCCGTGCGAAGCGCCGGAAACGCAAGTACCCGGGCATGCTACCCCGTCCGCTGCGCGTCAGCCGACCAGGGTCTTGACCGCCGCTGTCATCTCGGCCAGCGCCTTCTTCGCGTCGGCGAAGTACATGCTGGTCTTCGGGTTGACGTACAGCTCGTTGTCGATGCCGGCGTAGCCGCTGCCCATCGACCGCTTGATCACGATGATGGACTTGGCCTGGTCGACGTCGAGGATCGGCATGCCGGTGATCGCGGTGCCCGGCCGCCGGGCGGCCGGGTTGGTCACGTCGTTGGCGCCGATGACCAGCGCCACGTCGGCCCGCGCGAACTCCGGGTTGATCTCCTCCATCTCCTTCAGCAGCGGGTAAGGCACGTTGGCCTCGGCCAGCAGCACGTTCATGTGGCCGGGCATCCGGCCCGCGACCGGGTGGATGGCGTAGGACACCTCGATGCCGCGCGACTCGAGCAGGGAGCCAAGCTCGGCGCAGGCGTGCTGGGCCTGCGCGGCCGCCAGCCCGTAGCCGGGCACGATGATCACCTTGGACGCGTAGGCGAGCTGGATGGCGGCGTCGTCGGCGGCGATGGAGCGGACCTGCGCGTCGCCCGTCACGGCGGCGGCGACGGCGGTGTCGCCGGTGCCGAAGCCGCCGACGATGATGTTGGCCAGCGAGCGGTTCATCGCGTCCGCCATCAGCTTGGTCAAGATCCCGCCGGACGCGCCGACCAGCGCCCCCGCCACGATCAGGGCCCAGTTGTTGACGACGAACCCGGCCATCGCCACCGCGGTGCCGGTGAACGCGTTGAGCAGCGAGATGACGACCGGCATGTCGGCCCCGCCGATCGGCAGCACCATCATCACGCCGAACGCCAGCGACGCCAGTACCAGGATCAGCAGCGCGGGCAGCGACGCGGTGGTGAACATGAACGCGCCGGTGCCGAGCGCGATCACCGCCAGCGCGACGTTGAGCGCCTGGCCGCCCTTGAACACGATGGGGCTGCCGGTGATGAGGCCCTGCAGCTTGCCCGCGGCGATCAGCGACCCGGTGAACGTCACCGCGCCGATGATCACGTCGAGCACGGTGAACACCGAGGTGGACCCGAGCACCCCGCCCGGGGCGGACTCGTCGTGGATGTACTCGTACACCGCGACCAGGGCCGCCGCCCCGCCGCCGACCGCGTTGAACATCGACACCAGTTGCGGCATGGCGGTCATCTGGACCCGGCGGGCGGAGTACAGCCCGGCCGCCGAGCCGAGCAGCGCGCCGACGATCAGCACGGTCCAGCCGGTCCCGGTGACCGAGCCGTCGTGGATCAGCAGCACCAGCGTGATGATGACGGCGATGGCCATCCCCGCGGTGGAGACCTGGTTGCCGCGGCGGGCGGTGCCGGGGGAGTTCATCAGGTGCAGCCCGACCACGAAGCAGGCGGCCGCCAGCACGTAGACGAGCTGGATGTTGGTGGTAAAGGTGTCCATGACCGCGCTTCCTAAGACTGGCCGGCCGGCGGCTGGGCCGGAATCGATTCGGCCGGCGGCGTGGCCGGCGGCGGTGCGGCCTTGCGGCGGAACATCTTCAGCATCCGCCCGGTCACCGCGTAGCCGCCGACCACGTTGGCGGCGGCGAAGAAGGCGGCGATGAACGCGAGCACGTAGCCGACCGCGTTGTGCGCGGTGACGCCGATGAGCAGCGCCCCCGCCAGCACGATGCCGTGGATCGAGTTGGCGGCCGACATCAGCGGGGTGTGCAGGGTCGCCGGGACCTTGCCGATCACCTCGATGCCGACCAGCAGGGCGAGGACGAAGATGGTGAGGTCAGTGACCAGCGAGGCCGACATCGCTAGCTCCCTTGGTTGGCGGGCTCGGCGGGGGTGGCGGGCTCAGCGAGCAGCTTGGCGACGGCCGGGTGGACGACCGCGCCGTCGCGGCTGACCAGCACCCCGGCCGTGATCTCGTCGGTGGGGTCGATGCTCAGCGCGCCTTCTTTGACCAGGTGCAGGAGCAAGGCGCTGACGTTGCGGGAGTAAGCGTTGGAAGCGGCGGTCGGCACCGAGGCGGCGAGGTTCTCGGCCCCGATGAGCGTGACCCCGTTCGGCGTGATGACGGTTTCCCCCGGCACCGACCCGGCCACGTTGCCGCCGAGCGCGCTCGCCCCCATGTCCACGATCACCGACCCGGGTGCCAGCTGGCCGACCGCGTCCGCGGTGACCAGCAGCGGCGGCCGCCGCCCGGGCACCTGGGCGGTGGTGATGACGATGTCCTGCCGAGCGATGTGCCCGGCCAGCTCGGCCTGCTGCGCGTCGCGCTCCTCGGCCGTCAGCTCGCGGGCGTAGCCGCCCTCGCCCGCCGCGCTGACGGTTAGCTGGAGGAAGGTGGCGCCGAGCGACTCGACCTCGCCCTTGGACGCGGGCCGCACGTCGTACCCGCTGACCTGGGCGCCAAGCCGCCGGGCGGTGCCGATCGCCTGCAGCCCGGCCACGCCGGTGCCGAGCACCAGCAGCCTGGCCGGCCGGGCGGTGCCCGCCGCGGTGATCAGCAGCGGGAAGAACCGGCCGTAGGCCTCGGCCGCGACCAGCGCCGCCTTGTAGCCGGCCACGTTGGCCTGCGAGGTGAGCGCGTCCATGCCCTGCGCCCGGGACAGGGTGCGCGGCAGCCCGTCGAGCGAGACCGCGGTGACGCCGCGCTCCGCCAGCGACCGGGCGAGCTGCGGCTGGGTGAGCGGCGCGAGCATCCCGATCAGCGCCTGGCCGGACCGCAGCCGGGCCAGTGCGGCCTCGTCCGGCCTGGTCACCGTCAGCACGACGGCGGCCTCGGCGTACAGCTCGTCGGTGGCGACGACGGTCGCGCCGGCCGCGGTGTAGCTGGCGTCGGGGAACCAGGCGCCGTCCCCGGCCCCCTTCTCGACCAGCACCTCGAGGCCGCCTTGCGTCAGCTTCTGCACGGTCTCCGGCACCAGGGCGACCCGCCGTTCTCCGGGCGCGGTCTCCTTTACGACGGCCACCTTCATTGGCGTTTCCCAGTCATCGCCGCACTCCTCTTCGCGTCCGGGCGCGGCTGCGCCTTACCCCTGAGGCTAAAACCGGGAACCGGAGCAGCGGTAGGGACCAAAGGTGTTAGGAAGCTAACTCTTTTGTCCTATTAACGAAGATCTGCGTTTTTTGTTGTCCGCAGTGCCGGTCCCGGCTGAAGGTGCGGGCGGTTCGCCGGTTGCCGTTGAGTTTTCCCGAACGAATGCGGCTTACCCTTCCCGCCCCACCCGCCACCACCCCGCCAGCCCGCCACCACCCGCCGCACCCCACCCCGCACCCGCACCCCGCACCCGCACCCCGCACCCCGCACCCCGCACCCCGCACCCCGCACCCCGCACCCCGCACCCCGCACCCCGCACCCCGCACCCCGCACCCCGCACCCCGCACCCCGCACCGCATGGTTGCGGCAACCAGACGGCCCTAGGCGTCTGGTTGCCGCAACCATGCGCCGAGAACCAACCGAAAGCCCAGCCTCCCCGCCCCACGGGACACTCCTGCAACCCGGCCTACGCCCGGTGCCCGGCCTCGGCCCGCAGCAGGTCACCGATCCGGTCGCCGGCCGCGGTCACCGCGGCCGCGTGCAGCCGCCCGGGGGAGCGGCCGAGCCGCTCGATCGGCCCGGACACCGAGACGGCGGCGAGCACCTTGCCGCCGGCCCCCCGCACCGGGGCCGACACCGAGGCCACGCCCGCCTCGCGCTCGGCCGCGCTCTGCGCCCAGCCGCGGCGGCGCACCGCCGCCAGGCTGGTGGCGGTGAACTTGGCGCCGCGCAGCCCGCGGTGCATCCGCTCGCCTTCCTCCCAGGCCAGCAGCACCTGGGCGGCTGAGCCGGCCGTCATCGGCAGCGCCGCGCCGACCGGCACGGTGTCCCGCAGGCCGCTTGACCGCTCGGCCGCCGCCACGCAGACCCGGACGTCAGCCTGCCGCCGGTAGAGCTGCGCGCTCTCCCCGGTGGCGTCGCGTAGCTGGATGAGCACCGGCTGGGCGACCGCCAGCAGCCGGTCCTCGCCCGCGGCCGAGGCCAGCTCGGCCACCCGCGGCCCGAGCACGAACCGGCCCTGCACGTCCCGGGCGAGCAGCCGGTGGTGCTCGAGTGCGACCGCGATCCGGTGCGTGGTCGGGCGGGCCAGCCCGGTCGCCGCGACCAGCTGGGCGAGCGTGGCGGGGCCGCTCTCCACCGCGGCCAGCACCGAGATCGCCTTGTCGAGCACGCCCACGCCGCTGCTGTTGTCCAGTGGTACTGTGTTGCCCATGTACTGATACTGCCGTCTCAGATTCTGAGATGCAAATCGGTCAAGCAGCGGTAACCCGCGAATCACCAACTTAAGGAGATGACCCGCATGAGCAGCGCGCCTCGCACGCTCGCGGAGAAGATCTGGGACGCCCACGTGGTGCGCAGCCAGCCGGGCGAGCCCGACCTGCTCTATATCGACCTGCACCTGGTGCACGAGGTAACCAGCCCGCAGGCGTTCGACGGCCTGCGCGCGGCGGGCCGCAAGGTACGCCGCCCCGAGCTGACCGTGGCGACCGAGGACCACAACGTGCCGACCACCGGCATCACCGGTCCCGGGGTGCCGCTGAACGGCCCGGACAGCCCGGTCACCGACCCGGTGTCGCGCACCCAGGTCGAGGCGCTGCGCAAGAACGCGGCCGAGTTCGGCATCCGGCTGTACCCGATGGGCGACGCCGGCCAGGGCATCGTGCACGTGATCGGCCCGCAGTTCGGCCTCACCCAGCCCGGCATGACGATCGTCTGCGGCGACTCGCACACCTCGACCCACGGCGCGGTCGGCGCGATCGCCTTCGGCATCGGCACCAGCGAGGTCGAGCACGTGCTCGCCACCCAGACGCTGCCGCAGACCCGGCCGAAGACGATGGCGGTCAACGTCGAGGGCGCGCTGCCGGACGGCGTGACCGCCAAGGACCTGATCCTGGCGATCATCGCGCAGATCGGCACCGGCGGCGGCCAGGGCTACATCATCGAGTACCGCGGCGAGGCGGTCCGGTCGCTGTCCATGGAGGGGCGGCTGACCGTCTGCAACATGTCGATCGAGGCGGGCGCCCGGGCCGGGCTGATCGCGCCGGACGACACCACGTTCGAGTACCTGAAGGGCCGCCGCCACGCCCCGCAGGGCGCCGCCTGGGACGAGGCGGTCAGCTACTGGCGGACGCTGCGCACCGACGACGGCGCGGTATTCGACCACGAGGTCACCATCGACGCGACCACCCTCACGCCTTTCGTCACCTGGGGCACCAACCCCGGCCAGGGGGCGCCGCTGGGCGCGTCGGTGCCTTCCCCGGCGCAGACCGATGACCCGAACGGCACCGAGCGCGCGCTGACCTACATGGGCCTGACGGCCGGCACCCCGCTGCGGGAGATCGCGGTGGACACCGTCTTCGTCGGCTCCTGCACCAACGGCCGGATCGAGGACCTGCGGGCCGCGGCCGACGTCATCCGTGGCCGCCAGGTCGCCGAAGGCGTCCGGATGCTGGTGGTACCCGGCTCCATGCAGGTGCGCGCGCAGGCCGAGGAAGAGGGCCTGAACGAGGTGTTCACCGCGGCCGGGGCCGAGTGGCGCTCGGCCGGCTGCTCGATGTGCCTGGGCATGAACCCGGACACGCTCAAGCCGGGTGAGCGCTCCGCGTCTACCTCCAACCGCAACTTCGAGGGCCGCCAGGGCAAGGGCGGCCGCACCCACCTGGTGTCGCCCCAGGTGGCCGCGGCCACCGCCGTCACCGGCCGCCTGTCTGCCCCAGCCGACCTGTAAGGAGACAGCCATCATGGAGCAGTTCGTCACCCACACCGGGCGGGCCGTCCCGCTGCGGCGCACCAACGTCGACACCGACCAGATCATCCCGGCCGTCTACCTCAAGCGGGTCAGCCGCGACGGCTTCGGCGAGGGCCTGTTCGCCGCCTGGCGCGAGGACCCGTCCTTCGTACTCAACCAGCCCCGCTACGCCGGCGCCACCATCCTGGTAGCGGGCACCGACTTCGGCACCGGCTCGTCCCGCGAGCACGCGGTCTGGGCCCTGCTCGACTACGGCTTCCGCGTGGTGATCGCCCCCCGCTTCGGTGACATCTTCCGCAGCAACTCCACCAAGGCGGGCCTCCTCCCGGTGGTCCTGCCGGAAAAGGCGGTCGCCCTGATCCAGGACGCGGCCGAAGCCGAGCCCCCCGCCCAGGTCACCGTCGACCTGGCCGCCCGCGAGGTCCGGGTGACCGGCGGCGGCCTGGCCGAGGACCTGGTAGAGCCCTTCCCGATCGACGACTACACCCGCTGGCGCCTGATGGAGGGCCTGGACGACATCGGCCTCACCCTCCGCCACGAAGACACCGTCTCCGCCTTCGAGGCCACCCGCCCGTCCTTCCTCCCCACCGCCAGCTAGCCCCCTCACTCACTCACCACCGCCCGGCCGGGCGCGACACCCCCGTCGCGCCCGGCCACACTCATCCCACCCCGGCCCCACCCAGCCAGCACCGCTCAGGCTCCACCCGCACCCAGCCCCACCCGCACGACTCACCACCAGCCCCATCACCACCCTCCACACCAAGCCTTAACCCACCCGACCACCGCCAACCCGCACCACAGCAGGGCACCCTCACCTCCCCGCACCTCCCCGCGACGCCCAAAACCCACCCGCACCAGCGACCCACCCGCACCACCCTTCACTGGCCTTCCCAAGTCATCGGGTACCGCCGGGGAACCACTCAGGAACAGCAATTAACCGTCCCTCCACCCACCCACCCTGGGCCCCCTCGCAGCCTCCGCCCCTTCCTCCCCCCGCCCTCCCTCACCCCACCCCGCTAATCGCCGCGCCCCCGTCTTCACCGTCTCCCGCAACCCCCGCCTAGTTTCCTCACCAACCACCTGCCGACCCTTGAACAACACCCACCCCTACAGCGTGGAAACTTTTATCTAATCGGAAACTTCCACGTGCCATAACACGCCTTTATTTCCAAGATCTTCGTAAACCCGCCGCCGAAGCAGCAGCACCTGCCCCCATCCGTGGACAAGCACTGAAGCACGCGCCTCCCAGGCCTGCTCAGTGAGCCCAGACGCCCCGCCGCCCGCTAGGCGCGCCTGAGCCGCCAAGGCCCCGGAGCGCGACCGAAGCCCCCGTGCTCACGCCCAGCGCCGCCCCGGCCGTCCCGCCCCGGCCGCCCCGGCAGCCGTCACCCCCGCCACCCCGCAGCAGTAAGCCCCGCGCGCCCGCCACTCTCCCGGCCGGCTCCCGAGCGCCCCCGGCCAGCCGGGCGGAAAGCCCGTGGAACTCCCGTAGGCAGACCAAGGCACGGCCGCCCCGGCCGGCACTCGCGTCGTTCCAGCACCGTCACGCACCGCTACCGCCGGCTCTCGCGTCAAGCCGGAAATTTACCGATATGTCCGGTCCCGAACGAAAATCGCGCCGCGAAAAGGCCCGACACGCCGGCCAATATTCAGCAAGGTTATTGTGTAGCCGAGCCCGATCGCCTAATTTCGGGCTGGTCAGGGGTCGTGGCCCAGGCAAGCAGCCACAAGCGCGGCCTCCCGTGGGGGAACGCAGGAGTGAATATGAACAAGCGTGATCTGATCGACGCGCTCTCGGGTCGCCTGGGGGACAAGAAGTCCGCGACCGAGGCGCTGAACGCGGTCCTTGAGACCATTCAGTCGGCCGTGGCCGAGGGCGACAAGGTAGCCATCACCGGCTTCGGCGTCTTCGAGAAGAGCGAGCGCCCGGCCCGGACCGCACGCAACCCCGCGACCGGCGCCGAGATTCACGTGGCGGCCCAGTCGGTGCCCAAGTTCCGTCCCGGTGCCGACTTCAAGGCGCTGGTGAACGGGGCCGGCGCGGGCGCGGCGAAGAAGCCGGCCGCTAAGAAGAAGTAACGCGGCCCGCGCGTTAGCGCGCCACGATAACGAACGGCGGCACGGGATTCCCCGGTGCCGCCGTTCGTTATTATCCGAGGTCAAAGCCTAAATGCCGGCCCCGCGCTTGGCCAGCGCGGTGCTGATAATCCGGTCTATGAGCTGCGGCATCGGCAGCCCGGAGGCCGCCCACATCATCGGGAACCCGGACGACGGCGTCATCCCCGGCATCGTGTTGATCTCGTTGACGATCACGTTCCCGGCGGCTGAGTAGAAGAAGTCGATCCGCGCCAGTCCCTCGCAGCCGATCGACTCGAACGTGGCACAGGCGAGGGCCCGCACCTGCTCGGCCGCGGCGGCCGGGATCGGCGCCGGTATCTCCATCCGCGACTGCGCGGCCAGGTACTTGGCCTCGAAGTCGTACCAGGTGGAACCCGGGTCGACGACGATCATGCCGGGTACCGAGGCCTCGGGCGGCCCGCCGTCCACCCCTTCGAGCACCGCGCACTCCACCTCGACGCCGTCGATGGCCGCCTCGACCAGCACCTTGGTGTCGTACCGGCGAGCCTCCTCGATCGCGGCCTCCAGGCCGTCGGGGGAGTCCACCCGGGAGGTGCCGATCGAGGAGCCGCCGCGGGCGGGCTTGACGAACACCGGCCAGCCGAGTTCCGCGACCTCGCCCAGCACCCGCTTGCGCTCCAGCGAAGCGGGTGCCGCCCAGTCCCGGTCCCTGACCACCACGTACGGCCCGATGGGCAGCCCGCGCGCGGCGAACAGCAGCTTCGAGTACTCCTTGTCCATCCCGGCCGCGCTGGCGAGCACCCCGGCCCCGGCGTACCGGATGCCGGCCATCTCCAGCAGCCCCTGGATGGTGCCGTCCTCGCCGTAGCTGCCGTGCAGCAGCGGCAGCACCACGTCGACCTGGCCCAGTTCGGCCGGCACGGCGGCGGGCCCGCTGAACACCAGGGCACCACCCCCGGGCCCGGCGGCGGGGGTGACCGACACCCCGGGCGTGGCGACCGCGTCAACCGACGGCGCCGACCCGGCGGTCAGCGCCAGCCGGGCGGGGTCACCGGAGGTGAGTACCCAGCGGCCGTCCTGGGCGATGCCGATGGGCACGATGTCGTAGCGGTCCCGGTCGATGGCGCTGAGCACCAGTCCCGCGCTCGCGCACGACACCGCGTGCTCCGCGCTGCGCCCGCCGAAGACCACGGCGACCCGGATCTTGCCCGCCGAACCCATGCGCACCACCTCCGCTGCCTGATTAGACCCGACGATGCTAGCCGCTGACCAGCGAAATAAAGGTTGCCTGGGCGTTACGTCCGCTTGCGGGTAGCCGCGTGTCTCCGTTGTTCCCAGGCCGGCCCCAGGCCTTCCAGGGCCACGAAGGCGTCGCTGATCAGGTCCTCCGCGTCCTCGAGGCCGATGGAGAAGCGCACCGCGCCGGCGTCGATGCCGGCCGCCGCCAGTGCCCGCTCGTCGAGCTGGCGGTGGGTGGTGGACGCGACGTGGGAGACGACCGTGTGGGTGCCGCCGAGCGAGGTGGCGGCGGCCGCCAGCTTCAGCCCGCTGGCGAACGCGAGCCCGGCCTCCCGCCCGCCGTACGGGGTGACGGTGACGATCGCGCCGAACCTGACGCCTTCCGGGCCGCTGTCGAACAGCCGCCGGGCGGTCTGGTGCCCGGGGTGGGTGGCCAGCCCCGGGTAGTCGACGTAGGCGACCGCCGGGTGCTTGGCCAGGGTGGCGGCGAACACCGCGGCGGTGGCGCACTGGCGGCGCACCCGGACCGGCAGCGTTTCCAGCCCCCGGCGGAGCAGGACGGCGTCGTCGGGGGAGAGCGAGCCGCCGGTGTCGATCCGGGTCGCCCTGATCTGCGTGATGAGGTCGAGCGCGCCGGTGACCACCCCGCCGGTGACGTCCGAGTGGCCGCCGATGTACTTGGTAGCGGAGTGCACCACCAGGTCGGCGCCGTGCTCGAGCGGGCGGCAGACCACCGGGGGCGCCAGCGTGGAGTCGATGACGAGCAGCGCGCCGCGCTCGTGGGCGATCTCGGACAGCCGCTTGATGTCGGCCACCGCGGTGGTCGGGTTGGCGATCGCCTCCGCGTAGATCATCCTGGTGGTCGGCCGCATGGCGGCGGCCACCGCGTCGGTGTCGGTGATGTCCACGAAGTCGGTCTCGACCCCGAACCTGGTCATCACGGTGCGCAGCAGGCTGTAGGTGCCGCCGTAGACCGCGGCCGACGCGACCACGTGCGCGCCCGCCCGGGCGAACGTCCACAGCACCCCGGAGATGGCCGCCATGCCGGATGCGAACGCCTGGGCGGCGGGCCAGCGCGGCAGGTTCGCCCCCTCGAGCGCGGCCACCGCGCGGGCGAACGCGTCCACCGTGGGGTTGTCGATCCGGCTGTAGCTGTATCCCGGCACCTGGTCGCCGAGCACCGACGCGTACTCCTGGGCGGACGAGAACGCCCAGGCCGCGGTGCGGTAGACGGGCGTGCCCAGCGGTCGCTGGGCGGTGTCGGGCGGGGGCGGCAGGTGCACCGCCCGGGTGTTCTCCCCAAGCTGCCTTCTGGCTATCTCCACCGGCTGGGCTCCATCAGGTCAGGCTGCTCCCCCATGAGAGCACCACCGTACCCCGCCCCCGGGTCCTCTAGGGCCAGGTCGGGCGGCCTGCTAGGCCCCGTACCACTCCGGCTTGGCCGACCGGGACGCCAATGCGGCGGCCGCGTCGGCGACCGACAGCTGCCCGGTGATGACCGCGGCCACCACCTGGGTGATCGGCATCTCCACGCCGTGCTTGCGGGCGAGCTCGAGCACCGGGGCGTAGGAGGTCACGCCCTCGGCCGTCTGCTGGGTTTGCTCCTTGGCCTGGGCGGCGCTCATGCCCTGCCCGAGGTACTCGCCGAACCGCCGGTTGCGGGACAGCGGCGACGAGCAGGTCGCCACCAGGTCGCCCAGCCCGGCCAGGCCGGCGAACGTCCGCGGGTCGGCTCCCATCACCTCGCCCAGCCGGGCCATCTCGGCCAGCCCGCGGGTGATCAGCGTGGCCTTGGTGTTGTCGCCGAGGCCGAGCGCGACCGCGATGCCGACCGCGAGCGCGATGACGTTCTTGACCGTGCCGCCGAGTTCGCAGCCGAGCACGTCGGTGTTCCAGTACGGCCGGAAGTAGCCGGTGTGGCAGGCCTGCTGCAGCAGCCGCGCGGAGTGCTCGTCGGAGCAGGCCACCACCGACGCGGCGACCTGCCGCCGGGCGATCTCGGGGGCCAGGTTGGGGCCGGAGACGACCGCGACCCGGGACTCGGGCAGGCCGAGCACCTCGAGCACCACCTCGCTCATCCGCTTGTCGGTGCCGAGCTCGATGCCCTTCATCAGCGAGACCAGCAGCGCGCCGTCCGGCACCAGGGGAGCCCACGCGGTCAGCCCGTCCCGCAGCGTCTGCGCGGTCACCGCCAGGACCACCAGGTCGGCGCCGTCGAGCGCCGCCGCCACGTCCGAGGTCGCGGTCAGCGACGAAGGCAGCGTGATCCCCGGCAGGTAGCGGGGGTTCTGGTGGCCGCCGTTGACCGCCTGGGCGATATCCGGGCGCCGTGCCCAGAGCGTGACGGGGGTGCCCGCGTCGCACAGGACCTGCGCGAACGTGGTTCCCCAGGAGCCGGCCCCGAGGACCGCAGCCTTCACGAACTACCGTCCGCCGGCAGTATCTGCTTGGCGGGGTCGAACGGCACCGCGGGCGGCTCCTCGCCCCGCAGCGACGCCACCAGGGCGGTGATGTCGGCCATGATCGCCTCGGTGGCGGCCCGCAGCGCCCGGGCCGAGGTCTGCTGGCCGGCCCAGGCCGACAGGTCGACCGGCGGGCCGGCGACCGTGCGCACGGTTTTCCGCGGCCACAGCCTGGCCTTCTTGCTGCCGTAAGGGAGGACGTCCTGAGTGCCCCAGTGCGCGACCGGGATCACCGGCGCGCCGGTCGCCAGCGCGAGCCGGGCGGCGCCGGTCTTGCCCGCCATCGGCCACAGGGCGGGGTCGCGGGTGGCGGTGCCCTCCGGGTAGACGATGACCGCCGCGCCGTCGGCCAGGGCCTGCTCGGCCTGCTTGAGCGCCTGGGCGGCGTCCGCCCGGCCGCGGTTGACCGGGATCTGACCGCACCCGTACAGCAGCTTGCCGATGAAGGGGGCCTTGAACGCCGACGCCTTGATCATGAAGGTCGGGTACCGCCCGGAGGCGTGGAAGAACAGCGAGTCGGTGCCCCAGTCCGCGTACGACATGTGGTTGGGTACCAGGATGACCGGCCCGGTCCGGGGAATGTTCTCCCGGCCAGACCACTTGTTCCTCACCAGTACATGCAAGGTGGGACGAAACAGGATGACGGTAAACAGCCGCCACGCAGGCGAGTAAGTCTTGCTCATCGACAGGGGCCTCCCGTGGTCTGGTACCGCACGTCATACTCCCAGGTTTGCCTGCGGACGGCGAGATGACTGACCCGGCCCGGTTTAGCTGGACAGTCCTGCTGCCAGTCAAGGTACTCGCCCAGGCCAAGTCGCGGCTCGCCGCGCTGGCCGGCGAGCGCCGCCGCGAGCTGGCGCTGGCGCTGGCGGCCGACACGGCGGCCGCCGCGGCCGCCTGCCCGGAGGTCGGCCAGGTGGTGGTGATCACGTCTGACCCGGTGGCGGGCCCGCTGCTGGCCGCCCTGGGGGCGGTGATCGTGCCGGACGAGCCCGCGGGCCGGGCAGCCGCCCCGGTCCCGGTCACCGGGCCGGGCAGCGCGCCCCAGGTGGGCGGGCTGGGCGCGCAGGAAGGGCTGAACGCGGCCCTGCGGCACGGCGCCGCGGTGGCCGCCCGCCGCTGGCCCGGGACCGGGCTGGCGGCGCTGACGGCCGACCTGCCCGCGTTGCGCCCGGCCGAGCTGACGGCCGCGCTCCGGGCGGCGGCGGCGCAGGCGGCGTTCGTGCCGGATGCGGCCCTGATCGGGACGACGCTGTACGCGGTGCCGCCGGGGGCCGGGTTCCGCCCGCTGTTCGGCGGGGCGTCCGCGGCGCGGCACGCGGCGTCCGGGGCGGTGCAGCTTGACCTGGGCGCCCTCGGCCTTGACGAGCGGGCCGGGTTGCGCCGGGACGTCGATACCCCCGACGACCTGCGGGCCGCCCTCACCCTGGGGGCGGGCCCGCGGACCACGGCCCTCGCGGCCGAGCTGCTGGCCGACGCCGAGCGGCGCTAGATGCGCACCACCGGGCAGGTCAGCGTGCGGGTAATGCCCTCGACGGCCTGAATCTGGGCTGCGACCAGCTTGCCGAGCTCGTCCACGTTCTCGGCGCGGGCGCGCACGATGACGTCATACGGTCCGGTGACATCCTCCGCCTGCATGACCCCGGCGATCTCCGCGATCTGCCGTGCCACGTCGGCGGCTCTGCCGACCTCCGTCTGGACGAGGATGTATGCCTGCACCATGGCGTCCTCCTGGAAGCGGCCTTCGTTGCCGCCGTGAAATTTCACCGTACAGCAATGGTCCAGACCTGTTTCATCCCGGTCCCGTAGTTTTTCTGGCCTATTGGGGTGCCGTGCGGTGCCCGAGCGGCTACCTGGGCGACCTGAGGGCTGGTTAGGCTTAGCCGACCAGGACTCACAATGAAGCCCGGAGGCGGCGAAATCGCAGGTAACGAGGGGTCCATGGGGGACCTGGGGGAGTGGGGGGTGATCGCCGCGCTGCGGGGCCGGATGCCCGCCGGACGGCTGACCGAGGTCGGCATCGGCGACGACGCCGCGGTGCTGACGGCCCCGTCGGGCAGCGTGGTGGCCGCGGTGGACATGCTGATCGAGGGCAGGCACTTCCGCCGCGACTGGTCAGCCGCGGCCGACATCGGGGCGAAGGCGGCCGCGCGCAGCCTGGCCGACATCGCGGCGATGGGCGCGGTGAACACGGCGCTGCTGGTGGCGCTGGCGGCGCCGGGCACGCTGCCCGCCCGCTGGGCGGCCGAGCTGGCCGACGGCATCGCGGCCGAGGCGACCAGGGCGGGCGCGGGGGTGGCGGGCGGCGACACCGCCAGCGCGGAGCTGGTCACGGTGGCGGTGACCGCGCTGGGCGACCTGGAGGGACGCCGTCCGGTGCTCCGCTCCGGCGCCCGCCCGGGTGACGTGATCGCGCTGGCCGGCCCGCTCGGCCCGGCAGCGGCAGGCCTGGCCCTGCTCACCGCGGCCAGCGCGGAGCGGGAGCGGGAGCTCCCCGGGGACCGCGCCGCCGGCGACCTCACGGCCGGGCTGGCCCCGGCGCTGACCGCGCTGGTCGCCGCCCAGCGCTGCCCCCGGCCGCCCTACGACGCGGGCCCGGAGGCGGCCCGGCTCGGTGCGACCGCGATGATCGATGTCAGCGACGGACTGCTGGCCGACCTGGGCCACCTGGCCGCCGCCAGCGGCGTCCAGGCCGATATCAGCCGCCAGGCGCTCCCCGTCGGTCCCGCGCTGCTGGCAGCGGCCGCATCGCTGACGGCTCGCCCGGCATCATCCCGAACGGGTGCGGCTGACTCCCCGGAGGCCATGGCCCTCGACTGGGCCCTGGCCGGCGGTGAGGATCACTCCCTGGTGGCGACGTTCCCGCCGGCCAGCCGGCTGCCCGCCCGGTGGCAGCCGATCGGGTCGGTCCGCGCGGGCAGCGGGGTCACCGTCGACGGCACGCCGTGGCGGGGCCGCGGCGGCTGGCAGCATTTCCGCTGAGCGGCACCTCGGCTGGGCAGCAGCGGGCAACAAAACGAGCCGGCCCGTCCAGTGGACGGGCCGGCTCGCTAGCGCTGCTGGTCAGGCCGAGCGGGTGACCTTGCCGGCCTTGATGCAAGAGGTGCACACGTTCAGTCGCTTGGGACTGCCCGACACGATCGCGCGCACGGTCTGGATGTTCGGGTTCCAGCGACGGCGGGTACGTACGTGTGAGTGCGACACGTTGTTGCCGAAGCCCGGCCCCTTGCCGCAAACGTCGCAGACGGAAGCCACGGCTGCCTCCATTAAAGTTCGGATTGGTAGAGTCGTCAGCGCCTCGGCCGGAGCGGCGAACTCAACGCCAGCACGAACCCGAGGCAGCCTGAGCAGACTACCTGATGCTTTGCCCGTGGCGCGAACTAAACCCGGCTGCTCTGCCGGTGACGCGAGCCGGCCGTGAACTTTCAGCCCGCCCTGGCCTGAGCCCGCCCCGCCCGCTGGGCCAGCAGGCCGAGCCCCAGCAGGCTCAGCCCGACCGCGCTGAACAGCACCGACGGCACCCCGTCAGCCCAGGCGAGGCCCTGCCAGGAGGGACCGCTGCGCACCCGGGCCAGCAGCCAGAATTCAACCCGGAGCAGGATCCAGCCGTTGAGGACCATCGCCGTGCCGAGCACCGCCATCGGCCGCCACCGCGCGGGACGCCGGCCGATCGCCGCGTAGCTGCCCGCGAACACGTTGAACAGCCATAGCGTGACCACCGTGAGGTAGCCGACGGCCACCGGGGCGGCAGGCGGCAGCACCACCCGCGCGAGGAACGGCGCGGCCCACCACGCCATGGCGGTCAGCAGGCACAGCGCCAGCCAGGTGATGCCTGTCGCCCGGACGAAGATCCGCACGCGGACCAGCTCCTTAGATTGCTACCACCAAGGTAAGCCAGCGCCGGACACGGCCCATCAGCCGCCCCGCCGCGGCTACCGCGCCCACCCGCGTCGCCCGCCCCGCTCACCGCCGGTGCCCCCGCGGTGACCCGAATGTCGGCCGCCGCTCTTATGCTGGCCACGTGACCACGCTGCGCGATCCCCTGGCCGGGCCGCTTGGCAAGAAGGCAGCCGACGCCTACGAGAAGGTGTTCGGCCTGCGCACAGCCGGCGACCTGCTGCGCCACTACCCGCGCCGGTACTACACCCGGGGCGAGCTGACGCCGCTCGACTCGCTGAGCGAGGGCGACCACGTGACCGTGCTCGCCCGCGTCGCCATGTCCAGCGTGGCCGGCGGGGTGCCAGGACTGCCGCCGGACCGGGCCCGGGCGGCCCAGGCCCGTAACCGGGCGCGCGGCGCCCGCGGGCCGGGTGCCGCCCGGCTTGAGGTGTTCGTCACCGACGGCACCGGCAAGCTGCAGCTCACGTTCTTCCACGGGGTCGGGTTCCACGCCAAGCAGCTTCCGCAGGGCGCGCTGGCCCTGTTCGCGGGCACCGTGTCGAGCTTCCGCGGCCGCCGCCAGCTCGTGCACCCGGAGTACGAGCTGCTGCCGGCCGCCGCCGCCGACGAGCGGATGACCACCGAGCTGGCCGAGGAGTTCGCCACCGAGCTGATCCCGGTGTACCCGGCCAGCGCCAAGCTGACCTCCTGGACGATCTCGAAGCACGTCGGCGTCCTGCTCGACGGGGTGGACTTCGGCGCCGACCCGCTGCCGGGCGAGCTCCGCGAGCGGCATCACCTGTGGCCGCGGGAGCTGGCGATCCGGGCGATCCACCGGCCGACCGACCGGGAGGACCTGCGGCACGCGCGCAAGCGGCTCAAGTGGGACGAGGCGTTCACCATGCAGGCCGCGCTGGCGCAGCGGCGGCACGCCGCCGCGGCGATGCCCGCGGTGCCGCGCCCGCCCGCGCCGGACGGCATCGCGGCCGCCTTCGAGCAGCGGCTGCCGTTCTCGCTGACCGAGGGCCAGCGAGCGGTCGGCGAGGTGATCGCCCACGACCTGGCCTGCGCCTACCCGATGAACCGGCTGCTGCAGGGCGAGGTGGGCTCGGGCAAGACGGTGGTCGCGGTGCAGGCCATGCTGCAGGTAGTCGACGCGGGCGGCCAGGCGGCGCTGCTGGCGCCGACCGAGGTGCTGGCCCAGCAGCACTTCCGCTCGATCACCGCCCTGCTGGGGCCGCTGGCCAGCGCGGGCCAGCTCGCCGCGGGCGGCCTCGACAGCGCGAATGACGACACTGCGGAGCAGGCGACCCGGGTGGCGCTGCTGACCGGCTCGACCGGGGTGCGGGCCCGCCGCAGCGCGCTGAGCGACGTGTTCACCGGCGACGCCGGCATCCTGGTCGGCACCCACGCGCTGCTCGAGGACCAGGTCCAGTTCGCCGACCTCGGCCTGGTGGTGATCGACGAGCAGCACCGGTTCGGGGTCGAGCAGCGTGACGCGCTGCGCGACAAGGCGGCCGGCTCGCGGCCGCACGTGCTGGTGATGACGGCTACCCCGATCCCGCGCACGGTGGCGATGACCGTGTTCGGCGACCTCGAGGTATCCACCCTGTCCGAGCTGCCGGCCGGCCGCTCGCCGATCGCGACCCACGTGGTGCCCGCGGTGGAGCGGCCGCACTACCTGGACCGTGCCTGGCAGCGGGTCCGCGAGGAGGTCGCCGCGGGCCGCCAGGCCTACGTGGTCTGCCCCCGGATCGGCGATGCCGACGCGGGGCCGGACGCGGACGGGGCGGACGCGGACGGGGCCGATGCTCCCGGGCCGGGCGAGCAGGAGCCGGCGCCCGCTGACGGCTCCGAGGCCCGCCGCCCGCCGCTGGCGGTGCTCGACGTAGCCCCCGAGCTGGAACAGGGCCCGCTGTCCGGGCTACGGGTGGGCATCATGCACGGGCGGCTCGTCCCCGATGAGAAGGACCGGGTGATGACCGCCTTCGCGGCCGGCCAGCTCGACGTGCTCGTCTCGACCACGGTGATCGAGGTGGGCGTGGACGTGCCCAACGCGACGGTGATGGTGATCATGGACGCCGAGCGGTTCGGCGTCTCGCAGCTGCACCAGTTGCGCGGCCGGGTGGGCCGCGGCCGCAATCCCGGGCTGTGCCTGCTGGTGACCGAGGCCCCGCCGGACACCCCGGCCAGGGAGCGGCTGGCCGCGGTGGCGGAGACCGGCGACGGCTTCCAGCTATCCCGCCTCGACCTGCAGCAGCGCCGTGAGGGCGACGTGCTCGGGGCGGCCCAGGCCGGCCGCCGCAGCAGCCTCAAGCTGCTGCGGCTGCTCGAGGACGAGGACCTGATCGCGGCCGCCCGTGAGGAGGCGACCGCGCTGGTCGCGGCCGACCCGGAGCTGTCGGAGCAGCCAGCCGCCAAGGAGGCGATCGACGACTTCCTTGGCGACCGCCGGGCCGAGTTCCTCGACAAGGCATAAGACCCCGGGGGCGACCCCGTATCGGCGGGAGAAGCCGCGGCCCCCGATCGCTGGCAGACTTGGCATCGTGACACGAGTGATCGCCGGGGCGGCGGGCGGGCGCAGGCTGCGGGTCCCGCCCGGCCAGGGCACCCGGCCGACCAGCGACCGGGCCCGCGAAGGGCTGTTCGCTTCGCTGCTGTCCGCGCTCGGCGGCCTGGACGGGCTGCGGGTGCTCGACCTGTACGCCGGCTCGGGCGCGGTCGGGCTTGAGGCGCTGTCGCGGGGCGCGGCCAGTGTCCTGCTGGTGGAATCGGACGCCCGGGCTGCCGCCGTGGCCAGGGCGAACGCCGCCACGGTGGCGCTGCCAGGGGCCGCCGTGACGGTGGACCGGGTGGAGCGGCTGCTGGCCCGCCAGCCGGACGGCGGCCGTTACGACCTGGTGTTCGCCGACCCGCCGTACGCGGTTCAGGGGCCGGCCGTGACCGCCGTGCTGAGTCAGCTCGCCGACGGCTGGCTGGCCGACGGCGCGCTGGCGGTGATGGAGCGGGCGACCAGGTCGGGGCCGGTTGACTGGCCCCCCGGCTACGCTGCCGGGAGGTCACGCAGGTACGGTGAGGCGACCTTCTGGTACGGCTGGTACGGCAGCCGGGCGCATGAGGAGTGATGAGGCGTGGCGCGAGTAGTTTGCCCTGGTTCGTTCGATCCGGTGACGAACGGTCACCTGGACATCATCGGCCGGGCAGCAGGCCTGTACGACGAAGTCATCGTCGCCGTCCTCATCAACATCAAGAAGCAGTCGCTGTTCACCACCGACGAGCGGGTGGACATGCTGCGCGAGGCCACCAAGGGCTACGGCAACGTCCAGGTGGAGCGGTTCCACGGGCTGACCGTGAACTTCTGCACCGAGAACGGCATCAACGCCATCATCAAGGGGCTGCGCGCGGTCAGCGACTTCGAGTACGAGATGCAGCAGGCGCAGATGAACTACCGGCTGGCCAAGGTCGAGACGCTGTTCATGACGACCAACCCGCAGCACTCGTTCCTCAGCTCCAGCCTGATCAAGGAGATCGCGCTGTACGGCGGCGACGTCAGCGGCCTGGTGCCCGACCTGGTCCTCGGCCGCCTGAAGGCCCGGCTGGCCGAGGAGTAACCGGGGGCTGCCACCGGGCGGGACGGCAACGGCGGGCACCGGCGGTAGCCTTCGAGTTGGGAATAGCGCGGGTCACCGATACGCTGATCCGTCGGTCAACCATTCACCGAGACGATAAACTGAGATGTCAAAGGGAAACGGTAGTTCAGTCGCGCGCGGGGTGCCCGGTGCACACGGCGAGGGCGCGGGTCAGGCGGGTCAGGTGTCGAAAGGCAGCAAGCCGGCCGGTTCGCGTGCCCGTGGCAGCGGTGACTTCGTGTTCGACCTGCGCACGCTCGGCCACCGGCCAGGTGAGTACCGGGACGAGAAGCGGACGGCGTCGGCGCCGGCTGGTCTCGGTTCTGGGCTAGTCTTGGTTCCGGTTGGCGCGGATGTCGCGCTGGACCTGCGGTTTACGGCGGTCTCCGAGGGCGTGCTGGTCACCGGCTCGGCGGTCGCTCCGCTGGCCGGCGAGTGCGCGCGCTGCCTGGACCCGCTGGAAAGCTCAACCGAGATCAGCTTCCAGGAGCTGTACCGGTACCAGCCGGACCCGGGTGAAAGCGAAGGCGACGGCGAGGAGCGCTTCCTCGACGGCGAACTGCTTGACCTGGAGCCGGCCTACCGTGACGCGGTGGTGCTCGCACTGCCGCTGTCGCCGCTCTGCCGGGAGGACTGCCCCGGGCTGTGCGTCGAGTGCGGCGCGAAGCTCGCGGAAGCCGGGCCCGAGCACGGGCACGGCGACAAGGTGGATCCCCGCTGGGGACTGCTGACAAAGCTAGACCTTAACGACACAACTGAGTAGCAGACTGACAGGAGAGCCGAAGTGGCTGTTCCCAAGCGGAAGATGTCGCGCAGCAACACCCGCTCGCGCCGGGCGCAGTGGAAGGCTGCCCCGGTGACGCTGGTCGAGTGTCCGCAGTGCCACAGCCAGAAGCTGCCGCACGCCGCCTGCCCGACGTGCGGGACCTACCGTCGTCGGCAGGTCCTGGACCCGGCCTAAGCCGGATGTGACAGGGAGCGCCGTGAGCGGACGACGGAACGACGGGGACGGTACCGAGGCGGGAGACCCCGCCGAACTCCGCTGTGCTCTCGGCGTGCCTCTGACTGACGAGACCCTTGAGCGGGCGCTGACCCACCGGTCGTTCGCGTACGAGAACGGCGGCCTGCCCACCAACGAGCGGCTGGAGTTCCTCGGCGACTCGGTGCTGAGCCTGGTGGTCACCGACACCTTGTTCAACGGTCACCCCGACCTGCCCGAGGGCCAGCTGGCCAAGCTGCGGGCGGCCGTGGTGCAGATGAACGCACTGGCCGAGGTGGCGCGGGAGCTGCACCTGGGCTCTTTCGTCCGGCTTGGCCGGGGCGAGGAGGGGACCGGCGGCCGCGACAAGCCGTCGATCCTGGCCGACACCCTGGAGGCGGTGATCGGTGCCACCTACATCGACTGCGGGCTCGACGCCGCCAGCGGCCTCGTGCACCAGCTGTTCGACCCGGTGATCGCCCGGTCCTCGCTGCTCGGCGCGGGCCTTGACTGGAAGACGTCACTGCAGGAGCTGACCGCCGACCGTAGCCTCGGCGTGCCTGAGTACCAGGTCAAGGACAGCGGCCCGGACCACCAGAAGCTGTTTCGCGCGGTGGTTAAGGTCGGTAGCCGGGAGCTCGGGGCAGGTGAGGGCCGATCCAAGAAGGCGGCCGAGCAGCTCGCGGCCGAGGCGGCCTACCGTGAGATCACCGCCGGGCAGGCGCCCGCTAAGCCGGGATCGGCCCGCACGGCCGGCGGCGACTCGTCCGCCGAGCAGCCGCCCGCGCTCCGCGACGCGGTTCCCCCGCAGACCAGCGCGCCCCAGCCGGCCCCTGGCCCGGCCGACGTATAACGCCGTCTTCGGCGCTGGCGGTCGAAACTGATAGCAAGTGGCGCGCGGCGGAGCTGGAGGTGCCCCCATGCCTGAGCTGCCCGAGGTGGAAACCGTCCGCGCGGGCCTTGACCGGCACGTGGTCGGCCGTACCGTCGCCAGCGCGGCGGTACTCAACCCGCGGGCCGTGCGCCGCGACCTCACCGGCCCGGAGGGCTTCGCCGCCGCGATGGCCGGGCGGACCTTCCGGCGGGCCGAGCGGCGGGGCAAGTACCTGTGGTTCGCGCTCGACGGGGGAGAGCCGCACGGCACCGGGCCGGACACCACCGGGCCGGACACCACCGGGCCGGACACCACCGAGGCGCTGCTCGCCCACCTCGGAATGAGCGGGCAGTTGCTGGTCGGCGACCCCGGCCGGCCGCTGTCGCCGCACGTCCGCGCGCGGTTCACCTTCGCCGACGGCGGCCCTGACCTCCGGTTCACCGACCAGCGCACGTTCGGTCACCTCATGCTGGTGCCGCTGGTCACCCCGGCCGATAAGTCCCGCGTGGTACCCGCGCCGATCGCGCACATCGCCCCCGACCCGCTCGAGGACGCCTTCGACCAGCGTGACTTCGCCGGCCGGCTGACCCGGCGCCGCACCCAGGTCAAGCGCGCGCTGCTTGACCAGTCGCTGATCAGCGGGATCGGCAACATCTACGCCGACGAGGCGCTGTGGCGGGCCCGGCTGCACTGGGCCAAGCCGACCGACGCCCTCAGCCGGGGCGAGGTATCCCGGCTGCTGGATGCCGTGCGCGAGGTGCTCGGCGAGGCCTTGCAGGCCGGCGGCACCTCGTTCGACGCGCTCTACGTGAACGTGAACGGGGAGAGCGGCTACTTCGACCGCTCGCTGAACGCCTACGGCCGGGAAGGCGAGCCGTGCCCGCGCTGCGGCACCCCGATCCGCCGCGACGCGTTCATGAACCGCTCGTCCTACAGCTGCCCCCGCTGCCAGCGGGTACCCAGGCTCTCCGCCGCCTGAGCGGGCTGCGCCGGGCCGAGCACAGGCACTGTCGCGGCGCAAGCGGTTGGCAGGACCCGACGGCGCGCCGCCGCGTGATGCCCGCCACTTGACGGCTGCTACTGGTAGGATCGCACAAGCGAAAAGCCCCTAGATGTAGGGGTTGTGTGCTCATGATCGTTTGTTTGGCGCCCATATCTTTGGTAAGATAAGAGCCATAACGGTTGACGGGATACTCTCAACTTGACCTTGAAAGATCATGGTGGGATCCTGTAGCTGTTGCCCGTACGCGCATCGGCGTGCGGTACACATTGTGCCCACATCTGGTCACTCAGTGTGGAGGACCTTTCATCATGTCAAAGGCTCTATTCGGCCACGTCGGCGGTCCCGACCCGCGCATGGTCTCAGAAATGCGTCGCCTTCAGCAGCGCGTTCGCGACCTGGAAGCCGAGCTTGTCCGGCTTCAGGAAGAGAACGACGCCCTTGCTGCCGGGCTGACGCACGACGAGGACATGCTGGTTCTCGACCGTGAGCCCGCGCTTGCCTGACGATCTCAGGTAACCCGCTTTCAGGGGATGCCCCCTGAAAGCGGAAAAGCAGGGCTCGGCCCGTTATGAGCGGGCTTGGCACGGCAAAACCGCAGAAAACGAACAAGGGACGCCCTGTTGGCGTCCCTTCTCGTTGTCACCCCTGTCGTGATCATCATCGGTCGCCCGGGGGCCACCGCCGGGCTCGGCGAACGACCCGCCAGCGGTGTGTTCGTCGTCCCCCGCCCGGGGTGGCACCGAGCACATTGCCGGGATTAGCGGGCTGGTTCCAGTGCGTCCGTCCTACCCTGACGGTCATCAACAGGCCACCTGCCGTTCCAGTGTTTTTCCGGTTCCGGCGCCGTTTCCGGCGCCTGGCCGCCCGGGGCGGTAGTGTTCGTCGGGCGGTGCGCGGCGGTGTTCGGCCGGCCGCGCAGCGCGTGGCGTTTCCGGGGGAGGTGAGGACGCGTGTACCTGAAGTCCCTCACCATGCGCGGCTTCAAGTCCTTTGCCTCCGCGACCACGCTGCGCCTTGAGCCCGGCATCACCTGCGTCGTCGGCCCCAACGGCTCCGGTAAGTCCAACGTGGTCGACGGGCTGTCCTGGGTGATGGGCGAGCAGGGAGCGAAGAGCCTGCGCGGCGGCAAGATGGAAGACGTCATCTTCGCCGGCACCACCAGCCGGGCCCCGCTCGGCCGGGCCGAGATCGCGCTCACCATCGACAACAGCGACGGCGCGCTGCCGATCGACTACGCCGAGGTGACGATCAGCCGGCTGATGTTCCGCGACGGCCGCAGCGAGTACGCCATCAACGGTGATAGCTGCCGGCTGCTCGACGTGCAGGACCTGCTGTCCGACAGCGGGCTCGGCCGCGAGATGCACGTGATCGTCGGCCAGGGGCAGCTCGACCAGATCCTGCACGCGGGCCCGGAGGCGCGACGGGCGATCATCGAGGAAGCGGCGGGCGTACTCAAGCACCGCAAGCGCAAGGAGAAGGCGCTTCGCAAGCTTGACGCGATGCAGGTCAACCTGACCCGCCTGGTCGACCTGACCGGGGAGCTGAGCCGCCGGCTCAAGCCGCTCGGCCGGCAGGCCGAGGTCGCCCGCCGGGCGGCCACCATCCAGGCGGACCTGCGCGACGCCCGGCTGCGGCTGCTGGCCGACGACTACCTGCAACTGCGGGACAAGCTTGAGCGCGAGGAGGCGGACGAGGCGGCGATCCTCGCCCGCCGGGCCGAGCTTGACGCCGCCCTGGCCGGGGCGCGCGAGCGGGAGACCGCGTTCGACGTCGCGGTGCAGGCCCAGGCGGCCGAGCTTGCCCGCGCCCAGGAGACCTGGTTCGCGCTGTCCTCGCTGACCGAGAAGCTGCGTGGCGTGCGCGGCCTGGCGGCCGAGCGGGTGCGGCTGCTGGGCGCCGACCCCGAGCCCGAGCGGCCCGGCCGCGACCCCGATGAGCTGGAGCGGCAGGCGGCCGAGCTGCGGGCGGAGGAGGCTGGCCTGACCGAGCGGCTGGCCGAGGGCCGCGAGGTGCTGGCCGAGTCGGTCGCGGAGCGGACGATGGCGGAGACCGCGCTGGCCGCGGCCGAGCGCCGGCTGGCCGACGCCGCCCGGGCGGCTGCTGGCCGGGCCGAGCGGCTGGCCCGGCTGCGCGGCATGACGGACGCCGCCGCCAGCCGCGCCGCGGCGACCGGCGAGGAGATCGACCGGCTGACCACCGCGGCCGAGCAGGCCCGGGCCCGGGCCGAGCGCGCCCGCCAGGAGTACAGCGAGGTGCAGGACGTCGCCGACGGCGGCGACTCCGACCGCAGCGGCCTGGCCGCCGAGCTGGACCGCGCACAGCAAGAGCACACCCGGCAGTCCGAACGGGTGAGTGCTGCCCGCAAGGCCGAACGCGCCGCCAACAGCGAGGCGGCCGCCCTGCGGGCCCGCGCCGGCGCCCTCGGGGAGACCCTGCGCAAGGGCGTCGACGCGACCGCGGCCGTGCTGGCGGAACCGGACCGGTTCCGCGGCATCCTCGGCGCCCTCGCCGCCCAGCTCACCGTGGCCGACGGGTACCAGCAGGCGGTCGCGGCCGCCCTCGGCGCCGCCGCCGAGGCGCTGACCGTGGACGGCCTCGACGCCGCGGTGGAGGTGCTGGCCGGCATCCGGGCCGCCAACGCCGGCACGGTCGGCCTGGTCATCGCCGGCCCGGCCGGCCAGCGCGGGGCGACCGGGCGCGGCGGCGGTTACTTCCCTAAGGCTGGCACGCTGCCGGAACTGCCAGCAGGCATGCGCTGGGCAACCGACCTGGTGACCGAGCCGCCTCAGCTGGCCTGGGCGGTGGCCGAGCTGCTGGGCGACGTGGTGGTCGCGCCGGGCCTGGGTGAGGCAGCCGCGTTCGTTCGGGCGCACCCCGATTTCCGGGCGGTGACGGCCGGCGGCGACCTGATCGGCGCGCACTGGGCGCGGGGCGGGTCGGCGGGCGGCCAGTCACTGCTCGACGTGCGGGCCGCCGCCGACGAGGCCGCGACCGGGCTGGCCGCGGCCGAGCTGGCCGGCCAGGCGGCGGCGGACGCCCTCGCCGCGGCGACCGAGGAAGCCGAGACCGCCCGGCAGCAGCTAGAGGAGATCCGCGGCCAGCTGCGGGCGGTGGACGCGGCCGCGGCCGAGATCTCCGGCCGCCTCGGCCGCCTGGCCGGCGCCGCCCGGGCCGCCGCCGACGAGGCCAAGCGGCTGGACGCGGCGGTCGGGGCCGCGCTCCGCAGCGCCGAGAAGGACCAGGCCAAGCACGCGCAGCTGAAGGACGAGCTGGCCGGGGCGGAGGCGGACGAAGAGCGGGCGGCCGACCCGGAATTCGAGGAGCACCAGGCCGAGGACGAGCGCGAGGAGCTGACCCAGCGGGCCTCGGCCGCGCGCAACACCGAGATGGAGGCGCGCCTTGAGGTGCGCACGGTCGAGGAGCGGCTCCGCGCGATCAGCGGCCGGGCCGACTCGCTGGCCGCCTCCGCGGTAGCCGAGCGGTCGGCCAGGGAACGAGCCGCGGTCCGCCGCCGGCAGCGTGCCGCCCAGGCATCGGTCGCCCGCGCGGTCGCGGCCGGCGCGGGCCACGCGGTGACCGCGGCCGAGCTGTCGCTTGAGCTGGCGGCCGGTCAGCGGGCGGAGGCCGAGGAGGCCAGCGCCAGCGGGACCGAGGCCCTCAAGGCGGCCCGCGCCCAGGTGACCGCCCTGTCGGGCGAGCTCGACAAGGTAGTCAACACCGCCCACGGCACCGAGATCTCCCGCCACGAGCACCGGCTGCGGCTTGAGCAGCTGGCCTCGCACGGGGCCGACGAGTACGGCATCGAGCCGGACGCCCTGGTCGCCGAGTACGGGCCGGGCACCCTGGTGGTGCTGCCGGGCGACGCGCCGCTGGCCGTCGCCGCCCGCAAGCGCGGCACCGCCGTGCTGAACCCGCCCGGCCTTACCCCGCCCAGCGCACCGGCCGCGCCGGTCCAGCTCACGCTGGACGCGGACGAGGAAGCGCAGGCCCCGGCCGGGTCGGCGACCCCAGCCGAGCCCACCAGCCCGTCCGCGCCGACGCGCCCGGCCGAGTTCACCAGCCCGTCCGAGCCGACGAGCCCGTCCGCGCCGACCAGTCCGTCTGAGCCGACGAGCCCGTCCGAGCCGACCAGCCCGTCTGAGCCGACCAGCCCGTCCGCGCCGACCAGTCCGTCTGAGCCGACCAGCCCGTCCGCGCCCACGAGCCCGTCTGAGCCGACGAGCCCGTCCGAGCCCACCAGCCCCGCAGATCACTCCGACCCCGCCCGGCCGGCCAGTGCCCCAGCCCGGGCAGCGGCCGAGTCCGGCGTGGCCGCCCAGGACAAGGCCCAGCCCCTTTCGCTGGCCGAAGCGCTGCGCGCGGTCCGCGTCGAGGCCGAGTCACCGGACGCCAGCGGGGCGGGCCCGGCCGCGGCCGACGGTGCCCGGCCGGCCAGGAAGGCGGCCCGCGCGGCGGCCGCGGACGCGGTGCCCGACATCGTCGGCATCCCCTACGCGCGGGAAGAGCAGGAGGCACGGGCGGCCGAGGCCGAGCGCCAGCTGACCCGGCTGGGCAAGGTCAACCCGCTCGCGCTCGAGGAGTACGCGGCGCTGCAAGAGCGGCACCAGTTCCTCGCTACCCAGCTCGACGACCTGCGCAAGACCCGCCGCGACCTGCTGATGGTGGTCAAGGAGGTGGACGACCGGGTGCAGGAGGTGTTCGCCTCGGCCTACGCCGACACCGCCCGCGAGTTCGAGGGCCTGTTCTCCCGGCTGTTCCCCGGCGGCGCCGGGCGGCTGCTGCTGACCGAGCCGGATGACATGCTGACCACCGGCATCGAGATCGAGGCACGCCCGCCGGGCAAGAAGGTCAAGCGGCTGTCGCTGCTGTCCGGCGGCGAGCGCTCGCTGACCGCGATCGCCTACCTGTTCGCGATCTTCAAGGCCCGCCCGTCGCCGTTCTACGTGCTCGACGAGGTGGAGGCCGCCCTCGACGACAGCAACCTGCAGCGGCTGCTGCGGGTGTTCGAGGAGCTGCGGGAGAACTCCCAGCTCATCATCATCACCCACCAGCGCCGCACGATGGAGGCGGCCGACGCGCTCTACGGCGTCTCGATGCGCGGCGACGGCGTCTCCCAGGTGATCAGCCAGCGGGTCCGCGAGCCCGAGCCCGCCTGACACCGCCCCGCGCCCCCCGCACCCCCGCCCGAGCCCCGAGCCCCGCGCCCCGCGCCCCGGCGCCCTCGCGCCCCGCGCAGCCGCGCCCCCGCGCCCGCGCCCCGCACTCTCGCGCCCTCGCGCCCGCGCCCGCGCGCCCGCGCGCCCGACTCGGGCATGGTTGGAATATTGAACCGCCTATGACCGGCCCAATCCTCCAACCATTCCGCAACCACGTCCGATAGTGCGGGCACAGCGCATGCGGGCGCACGGTGCGGCATGTTGTAGCGTGCTCAGGGGCGTTGAACGCGGATGGACAGTGCGCGGGCCACGCGGGGATATGACGTTACGGGAGACAGTGGGTTTATATGACTGCGTACATCATCCTCATCGTGGTGGTAGCGGTGCTGCTGGTCGGGGTCGGCGGCGCGGTGCTGCTGCGGCCCCGCGGCATGCACGGTGTCCGCCGCGGCCGCGCGCGCGAGCTTGACCTGACCGGTCCGCTGCCCAAGGCCAGCGACAATACCTCGCCCGGGGGCGGAACGGCGACCGCCGAGGCACCGCCCACCGCGGCGGAGCTGCTGCACCCGCAGGCGCCGCCCGCGCCGCCGGCCCCGGCCCTGGAGGTCCCGCCGCCGTCGGCGGGCCGGATGATCCGGCTGCGGGCCCGGCTGGCCAGGTCGCAGAGCGGGTTCGGGGCCGCGCTGCTCGGCCTGCTGTCCCGCGACCGGCTGGACGACGACACCTGGGACGAGATCGAGGAAGTCCTCATCACCGCCGACGTCGGCGTCACCCCCGCCCGGCAGATCACCTCCGACCTGCGGACCCGGGTCAAGGTCGAGGGCAGCCGCACGCCGGATGAAGTCCGCGCCATGCTCCGCGGCGAGCTGCTGGCCCAGGTGGAGACCGAGGCGAGCCGGGCGCTGCGTACCCAGCGGCACGAGGGCCGGCCCGCGGTCCTGCTGGTGGTCGGCGTCAACGGCACCGGCAAGACGACCACCTGCGGCAAGCTCGCCCGGTCGCTAGTCGGCGACGGGCAGACGGTGGTGCTCGGCGCGGCCGACACCTTCCGCGCCGCCGCCGCCGACCAGCTGCAGACGTGGGGCGAGCGGGTCGGCGCCCAGGTCGTGCGGTCGGACAAGGACCAGGCTGACCCGGCCAGCGTGGCCTTCGACGCGGTGTCGACCGGCATCGAGCAGGAGGCGGACGTGGTCCTGGTCGACACGGCCGGCCGCCTGCACACCAAGAACGACCTGATGGACGAGCTCGGCAAGGTCAAGCGGGTGATCGAGAAGCGCACCGCGGTAGACGAGGTGCTGCTCGTGCTTGACGCCACCACCGGCCAGAACGGCCTGCGCCAGGCGCGGGTGTTCGCGGAGGTGGTGGACGTGACCGGGATCGTGCTGACCAAGCTGGACGGGACCGCCAAGGGCGGCATCGTGATCGCGGTGCAGCGTGAGCTCGGCGTCCCGGTGAAGCTGGTCGGCCTGGGCGAGGGGCCGGACGACCTCGCGCCGTTCGACCCGGTTACGTTCGTCGACGCGATACTCGGCAGCTAAGGCCGCCGAGCAGGCATTTGCGAGGTTAAGTAACCCCCCTGTAATAGACGGGTTTGCTGTTTCACGCCGCTGACACATTCGGACTGGACGCAGGAAACGCATGTAAGGCATTGTCGGTGGGGAACGAGAGGGTGGTTACGTGAAGCTCATTACGGCTGTCATCAAGCCCTTCAAACTCGACGATGTCAAGGCAGCGTTGCAGGCATTCGGCGTGCATGGCATGACAGTCAGTGAAGCGAGCGGATACGGCAGGCAGCGCGGGCACACCGAGGTATATCGGGGCGCTGAGTACCAGGTTGACCTTGTGCCTAAAGTTCGGCTTGAAGTCATCTGCGACGATGAGGACGCGGACGACCTTGTTGATGTCATCGCTAAGGCGGCGCAGACCGGCCGCATCGGCGACGGCAAAGTATGGACAGTGCCGGTTGAGACGGTGGTCCGGGTGCGCACTGGTGAGCGCGGGCCCGACGCCCTCTGAGATGTAAGAACGCCAGGTCCAGCCCTGGCGCAGTGCGAGTCTTCCTCATCCTGAGTCCGTAAGTCCCCCGGGCCTGGCAGCGGAACGCGGGATACCGGAGCTTCGCACTCGGGGGGCCCGTGCCGTGCGCGCGTCCGTGCCTGGGCGCGTACTTATCATCCGGGGGACCTGGTGAGCATGACGACTTCTTTTGCGGCTGATCGGAGCCGGAGGACCACCGAGACTGATCGCTGGCTGGCCGGGATGCTCGGCGCCGAGCCGGGCGTCGCCCTGGTGGCGGTGGGCGGCTACGGTCGCAAGGAGCTGCTGCCGGGCAGTGACCTGGACGTGCTGATGCTGCATGACGGCCGGGACGGCATCGCCCGCATCGCCGACCGGATCTGGTACCCGGTCTGGGACTCCGGCGCCCGCCTTGACCACGCGGTCCGCACCGTGCCGCAGGCCCGCCGGGTGGCCCGCAGCGACCTCAAGGTGGCGCTCGGCCTGCTCTACGCGCGGCACGTGGCGGGCGACCCGGACCTGACCACCCGGCTGCGCGAGGGGGCGCTCGAGGACTGGCGGTCCAACGCCCGCACCCGGCTGGCTGAGCTCAAGGCACTGCACGAGGAACGCACCCGGCTGCACGGTGAGCTGGCTTTCCTGCTCGAACCCGACCTGAAGGAGTCACGCGGCGGCCAGCGGGACGTGCACGCGATCCAGGCCATCGCGGCCGCGTGGGTCGCCCCGGCGCCCGGTCCCAAGGTCCGGGCGGCCTACGAGCAGATCATGGACGCCCGGCACGTGCTGCACGAGGTCACCGGGCGGCGGCTGGACCGGCTGGTGCTCGAGGAGCAGGACGAGGTGGCCCGGACGCTGGGCCTGCTCGACGGTGACGCGCTGCTGCGGCAGCTGGCGGGGGCTGGCCGGACCGTCGCCTACGCGGTCGATCACGCGTTCCGCCAGGCTGACCGGGCGGGCGGCCGCCGGGCCCTCGGCGTCCGGATGCGCCGCGGCAAGCTGGAGCGCCGGCCGCTGGCCGACGGCGTGGTCGAGCAGGACGGCGAGGTGGTGCTGGCCCGGGCCGCGTCCCCGGCGACCGACCCGGTGCTGGTGCTGCGGGCGGCCGCGGCCGCCGCCCAGGTCGGCCTGCCGCTGGCGCCCCGCGCGCTGGCCCGGCTGGCGGAGTGCCCGGCGCTGCCGGTGCCGTGGCCGCCGGAGGCCCGCAACGCGCTGCTCGCCCTGCTCGGTGCCGGGTCGAGCGCGATCGCGGTCTGGGAGGCGCTCGACCAGGAGGGGCTGCTGGCGGCGCTGATTCCCGACTGGGACCGGGTGCGCAACCGCCCACAGCGCAACCCGCTGCACCGGTTCACCGTGGACCGGCACCTGGTGGAGTGCGCCGCCAACGCCGCCGCCCTGGCCCGCGACGTGTCCCGCCCGGACCTGCTGCTGCTGGCGGCGCTGCTGCACGACATCGGCAAGGGCTGGCCGGGCGATCACAGCGTCTCCGGCGAGGTGGTGGCGCGCGACGTGTGCAAGCGGGTCGGCCTCAGCGAGGCCGACGAGCAGCTGGTGGCGGACGCGGTCCGCCATCACCTGCTGCTCCCGGTCGTCGCCACCAGGCGCGACCTCGATGACCCGATGACCGTGCAGCACGTCGCGGGCACGGTCGGCTCGCGGACGCTGCTTGAGCTGCTGCACGCGCTGGCCCAGGCCGACGGCCTGGCGACCGGCCCGGCGGCGTGGAACGACTGGAAGGCCGGCCTGGTGGCTGACCTGGTTCGCCGGGTGAGCGCGGTGCTCGACGGCGAGCCGACCCCGGAGCCCGCCCCGCTCCGGGATGACCAGCTCGCGCTGGTGGCCGAGGGCGGCCCGGCCGCCATCGTGGACGGCAACGAGGTCACCGTGGTGGCCCTGGACCGGCCCGGGCTGCTGTGGCGGGCGGCCGGGGTGCTGGCGTCGCACCGGCTGGCGGTGCGCGGCGCGAACGCCTCCGCGGTCGGCGACACCGCCGTCGCGGTGTTCAGCGTGGTGCCCGAGTACGGCGACCCGCCGGACTCCGCGCTGGTCACCGCCGACCTGCGGCGAATGCTTGAGGGCAGGCTCGACGTGGAGGACCGGCTAGAGCGCCGGGCCCGGGCGGTGCGCTCGCACGGCAGCAGCGCCCCGCCGCCCAAGGTCGCCCTGGTCGACGACGCGTCAAGCAGCGCCACCGTGGTCGAGGTCCGGGCGCACGACGAGCCGGGCCTGCTGTGGCGGATCGGCCGCGCCCTGGGCGAGTGCGGGCTCAACGTGCAGGCCGCCCGGGTGGAGACGCTCGGCGCCGAGGCGGTTGACGTTTTCTACGTCACCGACGCCTCCGGGGCCCTGCTTACGGACCCGGACCTGCGCAAGCGCACCGTCAAGATGGTGCTGTCGGCGCTTACCCCGGGCTGAAGGCGGTTTTCTGGTGGACGGCCGGAGCCAGCCGCACCCGTTCGGCGTAATCCTGACGGTAGCCTTGAACTGTGTTTGAGACGCTATCCGATCGGCTGAATCAGGTCTTCTCCTCGCTGCGCGGCAAGGGGCGGCTTTCGCCGGCCGACATCGACGCCACCGCGCGCGAGATCCGCATCGCCCTGCTCGAGGCGGACGTGGCACTGCCGGTGGTGCGGCAGTTCATCGCGCGGGTGAAGGAACGGGCGGCCGGCGCGGAGGTATCGCAGGCGCTGAACCCGGCCCAGCAGGTCATCAAGATCGTCAACGAGGAACTGGTCCAGATCCTCGGCGGCGAGACCCGGCGGCTGCGGTTCGCCAAGAACCCGCCGACCGTCATCATGCTGGCGGGCCTCCAGGGCGCGGGCAAGACCACGCTGGCGGGCAAGCTGGCGCTGTGGCTGAAGGAGCAGGGCAACACGCCGCTGCTCGTCGCCTGCGACCTGCAGCGGCCCAACGCGGTGACCCAGCTCCAGGTGCTCGGCGAGCGCGTCGGCGTGCCGGTGTTCGCGCCCCAGCCCGGGAGCGGGGTCGGCGACCCGGTGGCGGTGGCCAGGCAGTCGATCGACGAGTCCCGGCGGGCGCAGCACAACATCGTCATTATCGACACGGCCGGCCGGACCGGCGTCGACGCGGAGATGATGGCGCAGGCCGCCGCGATCCGCGACGCGACCGACCCGGACGAGGTGCTGTTCGTGGTCGACGCGATGATCGGCCAGGACGCGGTGGCTACCGCGCAGGCGTTCCTGGACGGCGTCGGCTACGACGGGGTGGTGCTGACCAAGCTCGACGGTGACGCCCGCGGCGGTGCGGCGCTGTCGATCGCGGCGCTGACCGGCAAGCCGGTCATGTTCGCGTCGACCGGGGAGAAGCTGTCCGACTTCGACATCTTCCACCCGGACCGGATGGCCGACCGCATCCTCGACATGGGCGACGTGATGACGCTCATCGAGCAGGCGGAGAAGGCGTTCGACCAGGACCAGGCCGCCTCGATGGCCAACCGGCTGATGACCGGGGAGGGGTTCACCCTCGAGGACTTCGTCGAGCAGCTCGGCATGCTCCGCAAGCTCGGCCCGCTGAAGAACATCCTCGGCATGATGCCCGGCGCCGGCAAGAACAAGGAGCTGCTGGACAAGGTCAACGACAAGGACCTGGACCGGGCCGAGGCGATCGTCCGCTCGATGACACCAGATGAGCGGCGCAACCCCAAGATCATCAACGGCTCGCGGCGGCTGCGGATCGCCAACGGCTCCGGCGTCGCCGTCGGTGAGGTCTCCCAGCTCGTCACCAACTTCTTCGAGGGCCAGCGCCAGATGAAGATGCTGATGGGCGGCGGCATGCCGGGGATGCCGGGGATGCCCGGCCTGATGGGCGGCCGCAAGGCGTCGGCCCGCGCCAAGGCGGCCAAGAACGCCAAGGGCAAGCGCAAGAGCGGCGACCCGCGCAAGGCGCTGGCGCAGGCCGCCGCGGCCGGCGACGAAGCCCCGCCGCCCGCGGCCGAGGCCGCCCCGCAGTCGATGGAGGAGCTGGCCGAGCTGCTGCGCGACGCCCAGGCGGCCGGCGGCCCCGGCGCCCTCCCCGGCGAGGGCGGCGGCTTCCCCGGCCTCCGCGGTGGCCCGAGCGCCCTGCCGCCCGCCTTCGGCGGCGGCCGCCCCGGCGCCGTCCCCCCCGCCTTCGGCAAGCGCGACAAGAAAAAGAAGTAACCCGGCCGGCCGGGCGTCCGCGAGGGCGCCCGGCCGCGCGCGTTCTGTCCCTTTACCTCCTTCGGCCGGGCGGCCAGAATCATTGTGGTAATTCAGGTGCGCGATAGCACCCCGGAATTACCGCAATAACCCGAATTATCGGCTGCGACAAAGCCCCGCGAGCATCAACGTTTACGCAAAAGCCTGATCCGCGCTTCCGCCTGCTCCCTATCCTGGTGCGATTCGAGCACTCATGGGTCAAGGGGGATCGTTGTGAAGCTCATCAACGCAATCGGCACGGGCGCCGTCTCGCTACTCGCGGCGGCCGGGCTCGCCGCCCCCGCCTACGCCGCCGCGCCCGCCGCGCCCGCGGCGCCCGCGCGCGCTCAAGGCCGACGGGTGCGCGCTGCACGTGAGCATCCCGCACCCGCACGCCAGGCAGACCGAGACCCTCGCCGTGACTACCAAGGTCGGCCAGACCTCGGTGCAGGTAACCATTCGCTACAAGACCGTGACCCACGTCTGGAAGTTCACCACCCCGGCCAGCACCAAGACCACGTTTACCTTCGGCGTCGGCCGGCCGACCAAGAATTACCGGGTGAACCTGAACGGCAAGGTGACCGGCGCGCCCAGGGGCTACCAGACCGGGGCCACCTGCGCGACCAGCTTCGTCCCGGAGTAGGAGCACCGGCCGCCAGGGCCCGCGCCCGCGGCTGAGGAAGCTCAGTCAGCGGGCGCGGCCAGCGCGAGGACGTCGCCGATGGTGTCGGCCTCGGCGGCTGACTTGTCGGGCCGGTAGCGCAGCACCCGCGCGAACCGCAGGGCCACCCCGCCCGGGTAGCGCGGTGACCGCTGCACGCCGTCGAACGCGATCTCCACTACCTGCTCCGGGCGGACGTAGACGGTGTAGTCGTCGCGGCGGGCTTCCAGTTCCAGGAACCGCGCGGTCTGCCAGGTCAGCAGCTCGTCGGTGAGGCCCTTGAAGGTCTTGCCGAGCATCACCCAGCCGCCCGCCTCCGGGTCGCGGGCGCCGAGGTGCAGGTTGGACAGCCAGCCCTGCCGCCGCCCGTGTCCCCACTCGACCGCCAGGACCACCAGGTCCAGCGTGTGCCGCGGCTTGACCTTGATCCACCCCGCGCCGCGCCGCCCGGCCGCGTAGGGGGTGGCCAGCGACTTGACCACCACCCCCTCGTGGCCCCGCGCGACCGCGTCCGCGAAGAACGCCCGCGCCTCGGCTGCGTCCGCCGTGACCAGCCGCGGCATGAGCATCCCGGCCGGCACCAGCGCGGCCAGGGCGGCGTGCCGCTCCGCGTCGGGCTGGTCGATCAGGTCGGTCGCCGTTCAGGTGCAGCAGGTCGAACAGGAAGACCGACAGCGTCACCGGGCCCGCCCCGGCTGGCCCGGCCGCACCGGGGACCGCCTCGCTCGCCGCCCGGGACGCGGTGTCCTGGAAGGCGTAGGGCCGCCCGTCCGGCCGCAGCGCGATCAGCTCGCCGTCGAAGACCGCGTCCCGCACGTCCAGCCCGGCCAGCGCGGACACGACCTCCGGCAGCCGGTCGGTGATGTCGTCAAGGGAGCGGGTGAACAGCCGGATCCCGGCCGCGCTGACGTGCGCCTGCACCCGGATGCCGTCCAGCTTCCACTCCACCGCGGCCGGGCGGTCCGCGCCGACCCGGGCCAGCGCCTCGTCGATGCTGGCCTCGGCCGAGGCCAGCATCGGCTTGAGCGGCCGCCCGACCTGCAGCCCGAATGTCGCCAGGGCCGCGCCCCCGCCGCTCAGCGCGGCCTGCGCGGCGCGCGGGAGCGACCCGCTGAGCATGACCGCCCGCCGCACCTGCGGCGCGGGTACCTCGGCCGCCTTGGCGACCGCGTCGGTCATCACCCCGTCCAGCGCCCCCTGCCGCAGTTCCCCGGACAGCAGCCGCACCAGGAAGCGCTGCTCGGGCGCGGTGGCGGCGGCGAACAGCTCGCCTACCAGCCGCTTGCGCTCGGCGGTGGAGCCCTTGCCGGTCACCGCCCCGATCTGGCCGCAGGCCGCGTCCACCGCGAGCACGGTCAGCGACTCGGTGGCGGCCGGCGGCGGCAGCGCGCGCAGCGCGGCCCAGCCCACTCCGATCTGCCGCTGCGGCAGTTCGCCCGACAGGTACGCCACCACCACCGGGACCTCGTCCGCGCTGGCCGCGCGGAGCAGGCCGGCCAGCGCCGCGACCTTGCCCAGCCGGGCCGGGGTCTCGGCCACCGCGGCGGACACGCTCGCCAGTTCAGCCAGTAGCACGTTAACCATTGTCGCCCCTGGGACTGACGTTTCCCCGGCCGCCCGGCCGTGGCCGCCCCGGAAGCCGCCCAACGAGCCAGCGAACGAGCCAGCTAGCCGGCCTGCGCCGCCCGCCCGCGCCCGCGACCGGGGCGACCAGGGCGACCGGGGCGCCCGAGGCCTCCGCGCCGCTCGCCCGGTGCCCACAGGTGGTAGCCGACCGGGAACAGCCGGATGCCGAACCGCTCGTCGACCGTCCCCCACAATCCGCGGCGGGCGAAGATCGCGATGGCGACGGCGACGATGCCGAGCACGATCAGGTACCAGACGTTGTGGGACTGCAGCGTCTGCTGCAGCACCATGTACACGGCGGTGCCGACGATCGGCCCCTCGATGGTGCCGAGGCCGCCGATGATCACCGCGAAGGCCATCTCCGCGGTCCACTGCACGCTGAACACGCCGCCCGAGGTGCCGGGTACGACCTGGAGTTGCTGGATGGCGAGCACCCCGCCGGCTGCCCCGCAGCCGGCCGCGGCGACGACGAAGACCAGCAGCCGGGCCAGGCCGGTCCGCACGCCGGAGGACCGCGCCGCCGTCTCGTCGTCGCGGATCGCGGTCAGCATCAGCCCGACCCGGGACCGCAGCAGGAAGTAGACGCCGCCGATGGCGAGCACCGCGACGGCCAGCGCCGCCCAGTAGGTGTAGGCGGTGAGCAGGGCCGGGTCGTAGCCGACCAGCCCGGGCAGCGGCTCGCCGGTGCCGCCCCCGATCGAGCTGATCTGCTCGATGACCAGCATCACGACCGAGGCGAGGACCCAGGTGGCGATGGCGAAGTAGCCCAGCCGGAGCCGGGCGACCAGCCACCACAGCGGCAGCGCGCACACCGCGGCGCCGATGGTGGCGATGAACAGCCCGGCCCACGGGGTGAGCCCGTGCATCGCCGGGATCAGCACGAAGTAGGCGCCGAGCCCGAAGAACGCCTGCTGCCCGACCGAGACCAGCCCGGCGTAGCCCGCCAGCAGGTTCCACATCGAGGCCAGGGTGAGGATGATCAGGCCCTGGATCATGATGCCGAGGGTGCCCGACCCCTCGTAGTACGGGAACGCGAACAGCGCCCCGACCACGATCACGGCGCCGATCCCGCTCCAGGCCACGTTCCTGCGCGACCGGGTGACTTTCAAGGCTGATTCAGCCGAACGGGTGTCGGCTGACTCTTCGACGCTCACGCGGATGCCCCCCGGCTGGTAAGCCCCTGCGGGCGGAACACGAGGACGAGCAGGAAGACCGCGTAGCCGGCCAGTTGCTCGTAGGACGGGTTGATCTGGGCGCCGACCGCCTGGGCGACGCCGAGGATGACGCCGCCGAGCAGCGTGCCCCACAGCGAGCCGAGCCCGCCGATGACCACCGAGGCGAAGGCGAACAGCAGGATCGTGTCGGTGCCGAGGCTGGGGCTGATGGTGGTGACCATGCCCTCGGCCATCCCCGCGATCGCCACCGTGCCGAACGCGATCGCGGCCGCGATGCCGAATACGTGCCGGTAGTCCGCGCCGGATAGCTGGGCCGCCTCCCGGTCGTCGGCCACCGCGCGGATGAGCCGGCCGTACTTGGAGTAGGACAGGTACTGCTGCAGGCCGAGCAGCACGACCACCGCGACCACGAAGACGGCCAGGTTGAACCAGGCGATGGTGATCTGCGAGCCGATCGTGAACGACGCGGTGATGAACGAGTCGCCGACGCCGAGCCCGCGGCTGTTGGCGGTGAAGAACTGCTGCAGCCCGTTCTCGATGATGATCGACAGGCCGAAGGTGACGATCAGCGTGGTGAGCTCGCCCCGGCTGATCGCGGCCTCGAGCAGGGACCGCTGCAGCACGTACCCGAGGACCGCCATCAGCAGCACGACGACCGGGATCGACCACAGCACCGGCATATGGCTGACCGCGATGACCCCGACGCCGATGTACCCGGCGACGATGGCGAGGTCACCGTGGGCGAGGTTGACCACCTTCATCACGCCGAACAGCAGCGACAGGCCGCACGCGAACAGCGCGTACAGGCCCCCGGTGAGCAGGCCCTGGATGATGGCGTTGACCCAGTCCATCAGGCATCGATCCCATCGGGGGCTCAAGGGGGTCGTCCCCCCGTGGCTGGCAGGGCTCACGCCGTTCCCGTCGGTGACGCCGAAGTAGGCCGCCTCCACCTGTTCCCGGGTGACCTCGGCGGGCGTGCCCTGCAAGGTGGTGTGCCCTTCGAGCAGGCACTGCAGGTGGGTGGCGGCCCGCAGCGCCTGGCTGACGTCCTGTTCCACCAGCAGCACGGTGATCCCCGACTCCAGGACCTGCGGCAGGGTGGCGTAGATGCGCTGCACGATCACCGGTGCGAGGCCGAGCGAGAGCTCGTCGAGCAGCAGCAGCCGCGGGTTGGCGACCAGCGCCCGGCCGATGGCGACTGACTGCTGCTCGCCGCCGGACATCTGCGACGCCCGCTGCCGGCGGCGGTCCTTCATCCACGGGAACAGCTCGAGGACCCGGTCGATGGTCCACGGGCCCGGCCGCGCGTAGGACGCGCCGACCTTGAGGTTGTCTTCCAGGGAGAGCGCGGGGAACAGGCGGCGCCCTTCGGGGACCATCACGATGCCGGCCCCGGCCCGCTTCTCCGGGCGTAGCCCGGTCACCTCGCGGCCGTCGTAGCTGATCGTGCCCGAGGTCGGGCGGTGCAGCCCGGCGATGGTGCGCAGCAGGGTGGACTTGCCGGCGCCGTTGGCGCCGATCAGCGCGTACACCTCGCCCGGGTAGACCGCGAGCGAGATGCCGGAAAGCGCCCTTAGCTGGCCGTGGTGCACCACCAGGTCACGGACCTCGAGCAGCGGTGCCCCGGTCCCGGTCTGGTCACGGCCGCTCATCGGTGCTCCTCCCCTTCCAGCGCCTCGATGGTGGAGGCGTCGACGTCGGCTCCGAGGTAGACCTCGCGCACCCGGGGGTTGGCGAATACCTCGGCCGGGGTGCCGTCGCCGATGAACTCCCCGCCGTACAGGCAGGTCATCCGGTCCACGAGCGAGGTCAGCGCCCGCACCACGTGCTCGATCCAGATCACCGCGACGCCCTCGGCGTTGACGGCGCGGACGATCTCGACCAGCCCCGCTACCTCGGGGTCGGTCAGGCCGCCGGCCACCTCGTCGAGCAGCAGCAGCCGCGGCCCGGTGGCGAGCGCGCGGGCGATCTCCAGCCGCTTGCGGGCCAGCAGCCCGAGCCGGCTGGCGGGCAGGTTCGCCTCGCCCGCCATCCCGGTCCGCTCCAGCGCTCCCGCGGCCGCCGCGTAGCTCGCCTTGCGGCGCAGGCCGCCGCCCTGCTGGGCGGCGACGAGGACGTTCTCGAACACGGTCATGTCGGTGAACGGCCGCGGCACCTGGTAGGTCCGCCCGATGCCGAGGCGGCAGCGGGCGGCGGGGTCCAGCCGGGTGACGTTCCGCCCGGCGAAGCGAACCTGGCCGCCGCCGGGGGACAGGTCGCCCGAGATGAGGCCGAACAGGCTGGTCTTGCCAGCCCCGTTCGGCCCCACGATCCCGACCGTCTCCCCGGCGCCGACCGCGAGGCTGAGTTCTTCCGCGATGACGACGCGGCCGAACCGCTTCGTCACCCGGTCGAGCTCGAGAAGGGGGCTAGACATGCACGACCGACTGTCCTGGTCTACTCGAGGGCGGGGGCTACTTGAAGGTGGGCAGCAGGTCGCCGGTGATCTTGGCGTTGGGCTGCAGGGTGTTGTCGACGACCTTGGCCTCGAGCTGGTACTTGGTGCCCTTCTGCCACTGGATGCCGACCGGCGGGGTGATGGCGACGCCGGGGGCGGGGTTGGACTTGACGTTGGTCGAGGTGTAGTCGATCGGGCCGGCCACCGCCTCGGGCAGCTTGACCTTGAACAGGGCCGCCGCGACTTCCGCCTTGTCGTGCGGGTTGTCGACCGAGGTGAGGGCGGCGTAGGCGATCTCGAACAGGGTGTAGTTGGAGATGTTCTGGTTCGGCTGGCCGAGTCCGGCCGCGGTGAAGGCGGTGGCCAGCTGCTGGCAGGTCTCGCCGGTGAGGGAGGAGTGCCAGGGCAGCTCGGGTACCCACCAGGCGTCGGTGGCGATGTTGTAGACCTTGGAGCCCATGGCGTAGGCGTCGGTGGGGAACAGCAGCACCTTGGCGACGGTGGCGAGCTTGGGCTTGAAGCCCTGCTGCAGGGCCTGGGTCCACATGGTGGCGAAGTCGGGCGGCAGCGGGACGTTGGTGAAGAAGTCGTCACCGTCCCGCTTGAACTGGCTGATCATCGAGGTGTAGTCGGTCAGCCCGTCCGGGTAGGCGGTCGAGATGTCCAGGTTGTAGCCGGCCGGCTTGAGCACGGCCGGGAACACCGCCCGGAAGGCGTTGCCGTCGGCGTCGTTCGGGAACGCCGCCGCCACCTTGTGGTTGTTGCCGTACTGGGCGCCGATCCGGTCCCACATCGGCTTGAACGCGAGCGCCAGGTGCTCGGCCCCGAGGAAGTACATCACCGTGTACTTGGGGGTGAGGGTGGGCTTCTGGGGATTGCCGCCGAGGTTGATGTACCAGGACTCCCACGGGATGTTGGAGCAGATCAGCGGGGTGCCCAGGGCCTCCGCCTCCGACGCCACGGCGTTGACCGTCTCCGGGGTGGAGGACGCGAACAGCAGGTCCACGTTGTCCTGCTGGATCGCCTGCTTGGCCAGTGACCCGGCCCGGGTGACGCTGGACTGGGTGTCGTAGGACTTGACGGTCACGCTGTAGGTGGACCCGCCCGCCTTGATCCCGTTCTTGAACTGGGAGGTCGCCATCGCCTGCTGCAGCACCCAGTTGTCGGGGGCGCCGAAGCCGGCCAGCGAGCCGGTCAGCGGGTGGATCCAGCCGATGGTGAGCGCCTTGGTCGTGCCGCCGGACGAGCTGGTCCCGGTGCCCGCGGTGGAAGAGGCGGCGCCCTGGATGCCTGAGCTGCAGGCCTCGAGGAGCGCGCCGCCGCCGACGACGGCCGCGCCGACGCCGGCCGCGCGGAACAGGCTACGCCGGGAAACGCCGCCAGTGGGGGACTGGCTGTCGGGGCCGCCGCGCCGGGCAGTCTGGTCAGTCATTGTCTGGGATCTCTCCTTGCTGTGGCTGCGCACCCTGCCGCAAGGGGCGAATTAGGCCCCGGGGGGCATGGTGATTAAGCGCCGCAAGAGTTGTCACAGACAAGTCACTGCCCGTGATCGTTTCTGAGGCTAACATCACCAAGGTCCTGTTTGCAGGGGTTCGGGGGATATGCGGGCGAGACAGGCGGGGATGTTCGGGCGGATTGTCAACAATCGTGACAGCACGCTAAGCCTGCCCTAATAGGGAAGTCAATGCGCGTTATGTAACTGACACCGCGCCGGAATCGGGCCCGCGTGAAAGTCCGGCCCGGGGAGTCTGGACCGGGACGACCCGCGCAACCGCGGCCGGCCCCTATACTGGGTCCTTGATGCCTGGCCGCGCGGCGCCCTCTCTCCGTCCGCCGGCCTGGTCACCATTCGCTAGGTCCGGCCGGCCATTCCCCGCTGGCGGGGTGCCCTGCACACGTACCTACTTCGTGGGAGAAGACTGCAGCCGTGGCTGTCAAGATCAAACTGAAGCGCCTGGGCAAGATCCGGGAGCCGTACTACCGCGTTGTCGTCGCCGACGCGCGGACCAAGCGCGACGGGCGCGCCATCGAGGAGATCGGCAAGTACCACCCCAAGCTTGAGCCGTCGCTCATCGAGATCGACTCCGAGCGGGCGCAGTACTGGCTGTCGGTCGGCGCGCAGCCGACCGACCCGGTTAAGCACCTGCTGACGATCACCGGCGACTGGCAGAAGTTCAAGGGCCTGCCCGGTACCGAGGGCACGCTCAGGACCGCCGACACCAAGGCCGACAAGAAGGACCGCTACGAGGAGCTCGTCAAGGAGTCCCTCGCGGCCAAGGAGGCCAAGGCCGCCGCCAAGCCGGCCAAGGCCCCGCGCAAGTCCGAGCCGAAGAAGGCGGCCGAGCCGGAGCCGGAGCCGGAGACGGTTTCCGCCGAGGCCGCGCCGGCCGAGGCCGCGCCCGCGGAGACCGCCGCCGAGGCTGCTCCAGCCGAGTCCAGCGAGGCCTAAGTGCTTGAGGAAGCCCTCGAGCACCTGGTCAAGGGCATCGTGGCCTACCCCGACGACGTCGCCGTGGTAAGCCGGATGCTCCGCCGGGGCAACGTGCTTGAAGTCCGGGTGCACCCCGATGACCTGGGCAAGGTCATCGGGCGCGGCGGCCGGACAGCCCGGGCGCTGCGGACCGTGATCGGCTCCCTGGCCGGGAGCCGGCACGTCCGCATCGACCTGCTGGAGACCGGCGAGGTTAGGTAGTTCCGTGCTAGTTACGGTGGGCCGGATCGGCCGCCCGCACGGGATTCGCGGTGACGTCGTGGTCGGTGTCCGGACCGATGAGCCCGACTTGCGCTTCGCGCCGGGCTCGCGGCTGGACACCGACCCGGCCGACCTTGGCCCGCTGACGGTCGCGGCCATCAAGTGGCACTCCGGTGAGCTGCTGGTCCGGTTCGCGGGCATCGCCGACCGGGACGCCGCCGCCGAGCTGCGCGGTACCTGGCTGACGGTGGACTCGGCGACGATCCCGCCGTCCGACGATCCCGACGAGTTCCACGACACCGACCTGGTCGGGCTGTCGGTCCGCACCGTCGGCGGCAGCCTGGTCGGCACCGTTAGCGACGTGCTCCACTCCGGCCAGGACGTCCTGGTCGTCAAGACGACCGACGGCCGCGACGTCATGGTGCCGTTCGTGCTGCCACTGGTGCCCGAGGTCGACGTGGCATCAGGCTTCCTCGTCATCGACCCGCCGGACGGCCTGCTCGACCTGGAAATATCGCTCTGACGTGCGCATTGACATCATCACCATCTTTCCCGGCTACTTCGGGCCGGTCGGCCAGGATGGCCGGGTAGGCGGTTCCGGGCCGCTCGGGGTCTCCCTCATCGGCAAGGCGGCGGCGCGCGGCGACATCGACTTCCGCGTGCACGACCTGCGCGCCTGGGCGGGCGACGTGCACCACACGGTGGACGACACCCCGTTCGGCGGCGGCCCCGGGATGGTCATGAAGCCCGATGTCTGGGGGGCCGCGCTGGACACGGTGCTTGCCAGGGACACGGGGCTAGCCGGCGCCGGCCCGGCCCGGCTGGTCGTGCCGACGCCCAGCGGCACCCCGTTCACCCAGCAGCTAGCGGCCGCCTACGCGGGCGAGCCGCACCTGGTGTTCGCCTGCGGCCGGTACGAGGGGATCGACGCGCGGGTGGTGGCGGACGCCGGCCTGCGGCTGGCGGTGGACGAGGTCAGCATCGGCGACTACGTGCTGGCCGGGGGAGAGGCGGCGGTCGCGGTGATCGTCGAGGCGGTCTGCCGCCTGCTGCCGGGGGTGCTCGGGAACGAGCAGTCGCATAGCGACGACTCCTTCGGCGGCACCGGCGGCGCGATGACCGGGCTGCTGGAGGGCCCGGTCTACACCCGGCCGCGAACGTGGCGCGAGCGCGACGTGCCTGACGTACTATTGTCGGGCAACCACCGGGCGATTGCGCGCTGGCAGCGAGACGAGTCGCTGCGCCGTACCGCTGTCAACCGGCCGGACCTGATCCGCCGCCTCGCGGCGGCGCCGGACGGCCTCGACAAGCGGGATCGCCAGGTGCTCGCTGACGCTGGTTTTCCGGTTGACGCTCAAGATATGGCAGACTGAAGTGCGCTGCCCGTCCGGGCGTTGACCCGGCCAGGGTGCTTTCCCTGGCTAACGCAGGCTTCCACCCGGATGCGTGCTGCCGCGCATTCCGACCAGGACTGAGGAACATCCATCATGCACACCGCGATTGCCGAGCTTGAGCAGGCCCAGCTCCGGGCTGACGTCCCGGATTTCCGCCCCGGTGACACCCTGAAGGTGCACGTCAAGGTGACGGAAGGCAACCGCTCCCGCATTCAGGTTTTCCAGGGTGTGGTGATCCGCCGCCAGGGCGGCGGCCTGCGGGAGACCTTCACCGTGCGCAAGGTGAGCTACGGCGTGGGCGTCGAGCGCACCTTCCCGGTGCACAGCCCGTCGATCGACAAGATCGAGCCGGTCACCCGTGGCCGGGTCCGCCGGGCCAAGCTGTACTACCTCCGCGACCTGCGCGGCAAGGCCGCCCGGATCAAGGAGCGGCGGGAGACCACCCCCGCGAGCTGACGGCGAGACGAACCGACCTCGATGCCCGCCGACCCGGACAACGCAGCCCCGGACAACGCAGCCACGGACGGCGTCGCCTCCGACGACACCACCTCGGACGACACCGCCGCGGGCAGCGCGCCCGCGGACGGCTCTGCGCCGGACGGCACCGCGGACGGCGGCCCGCCGCGCAAGCCGCGGCGGAAGCGGTCGTTCGGGCGCGACCTGGCGGTGATCGTGGTCGCCGCCCTGGTGCTGACGATCCTGCTCAAGGCGTTCGTGGTGCAGGTGTTCTCCATCCCCTCCGGGTCGATGGAGAACACCCTGCTGCCGGGTGACCGGATCCTGGTCAGCAAGGTGGTCTACGACTTCCGCTCGATCCAGCGCGGCGACGTGGTCGTGTTCAGCGGGGCCGGGTCCTGGGACCCCCCCGCCACCACGCCGACCAACTGGTTCAGCCGGATCTGGGGCGACGCGACCAACCTGGTCGGCATCGCCGGGCCGGACACCGACTACGTCAAGCGGGTAATCGGCCTCCCCGGCGACCACGTGGTCTGCTGCAACTCGGCCGGCCAGCTCACCGTCAACGGCGTGGCGCTGTCCGAGAAGTCGTTCATCTACCCCGGTGACGACCCCTCCGACGTGCAGTTCAACATCACCGTCCCGGCCGGCCGGCTGTGGGTGATGGGGGACAACCGGGCCGACTCCGACGACTCCCGCTACCGGTCAAGCGACCCCGGCGGCGGCACCATCCCGGAGAGCGCCGTGGTGGGCCGGGCCTTCCTGGTCATCTGGCCCCTCTCGCGCGTCTCTGACGTGCCCATCCCTAACACCTTCGAGCAGGCCGGGCTACAGGCCGCCGCCGCCGTCGCGGTCGCCCCGGTCCCGGTAACCGCGGGCGGGGCCGGCATCGCCGCCGCCGGGCTGCTCGCCTGGCGCCGTCGTCGGCGCTGATCCGCAAGGCCCCGTCCCGGAGGCCATGACCCCGGAGGGCGCGCGTGCGCGATACCCTCACGGTGGCAGTGAGCGGCGAGGGCAGGTACGGACAAGGGGTGCACGGATGAGCGGTTCAGGCGCGCGGGACAGCGGTTCCCCGCCCTGGGGCCCGGCCGACCCGGTTCCTGAACTGGCCGACACCCAGGCGCTGTCCGGCCTCGGGGCGGACGAGCGGTCAGGCCGCACCGGGCCCGGTTACCCCGAGCCTGATCACGCGGGCCCCGATCACGCGGGCCCCGGTCAAGCGGACCCCGAGAACCCGGCGCCCGGCCGCGCCGGGCGGCCGGGCGGCGGCAAGCGCAGGCGGCGCCGCAGCTTCTGGCTGGAGCTGCTCGCGCTCGGCGCCATCGCGCTGGTGCTCGCCCTGCTGATCAAGTCCTTCCTGGTGCAGGCGTTTTTCATCCCGACCGGCTCGATGCAGGACACCCTCGAGATCAACGACCGGGTGCTGATCAACAAAGTCGTGTACCACCTGCGGTCGATCGACCGGGGCGACATCATCGTGTTCGACGGCAGCGGCTCGTGGGACTTCAACAGCCCGCCCGCCAGCTCCAACATCTTCACCAAGGCGGCCGACGAGCTCGAGGGCATCATCGGCGTCAGCCATGACTCCTCGATCTACATCAAGCGCGTCATCGGCCTGCCCGGCGACCGCGTGGCCTGCTGCGACAGCAAGGGCCAGGTCACCGTCAACGGCGTGCCGCTGAGCGAGGGCTCGTACCTGTACCCGGGCGACAAGCCGTCCGCCCAGCGGTTCAGCGTCACCGTGCCAGCGGGCGACCTGTGGGTGATGGGCGACCACCGCTCGGTCTCCTGGGACTCCCGCGGGCACACCGGCGATCCGGGCGGCGGCGCCATCCCGGAGAGCGCCGTCCTCGGCCGCGCCTTCGTGGTCATCTGGCCGCCGAGCCGGTGGGGCTTCCTCAACATCCCCGCCACCTTCGAGCAGCCCCGGCTGCACGCCCCGGCCGCGGCCGGCGGCAACGCCGCCGCGGGCGGCTCGAGCGCGGCCCTGGAAGCCGCCCTCGACAACGGCACCCCCGTCCAGGCCACGGCCTCGGCGCTGCCCCTCGCCCTCGGCTTCGCCGGGGCGCTCCCGCTGACCTGGCTGCAGCGCCGGATCCGGACCCGCCGCCGACGCAACCGCGACCGGGAGTAATTCCGCCCCGGCGGCCACTGACGGCCGTATAGTCCGGGTCCATGACCTCACCCGCGCCGCCTGGTGTCGCCGTGACGTTCGCCGGCTCTGGCGACGCCTTCGGCAGCGGCGGGCGCTACCAGGCCTGCATCCACCTGCGCGCACCCGGCCAGGCACCGGTCCTGCTCGACTGCGGGGCGACGTCGCTCAGCGCGCTGCGGGCCTGCGGCCTCGACCCCGCCGAGGTCAGCACGGTCTTCGTCTCCCACCTGCACGGCGACCACTTCGGCGGGCTGCCGTTCCTGATCCTCGATGGCCAGTTCAGCCGGCGGACCCGGCCGCTGACCGTCGCCGGGCCGCCGGGCACCGGTGACCGCCTGCGGCAGGCGATGGAAACGTCCTTCCCCGGCTCCGCGGGCACCCGGCGCCGCTTCCGCCTCGACGTCGTCGAGCTGGCGCCGGGCAGCACCACCACGGTGGCCGGCATCGAGGTCAAGAGCTGGGAAGTGGATCATCCCAGCGGCGCCCCGCCGCTGGCCCTGCGGCTCGGCCTCGGCGGCGCGGCGATCGCCTACACCGGCGACACGGCCTGGACCGGGAACCTGGCCGCGGCCGCCGACGGCGCCGACCTGCTGATCGCCGAGGCCTACTACTACGACAAGCCCGTCCCCTATCACCTGCGCTATGCCGACCTCACCAGCCACCGGGCCAGCCTGACCAGCCGCCGGATCGTGCTCACCCACATGTCGGCCGACATGCTCGCCCGGGCCGCCGCGGGCAAGCTCGCCTTCGAGACCGCCCGCGACGGCCTAGTCCTCCAGCTCTGAGAACCACCGCGTCCCAGGTGAGGATATTCTTACGGAACTTTTTTGCATGATGGAAATAAATTAGTGTGATAGCGCCAATTTACTTCCACAAAAATGCCTTTCCCTGCAGTTACGTGACCAGAGTGGCTGTGGTGGCGCTGTCCACGCGCAGCTACCTGCTGACCGCCGACCTCGCCGCTCAGGTCGGCCCGGGCCGGGAACGGCCACCGGGCGCGGCCAGGGTCAGCTGACCCCCGTTCGGGCTGAACTGGCTGGCGGCCGACGGCGGCGCTGAGCGGCGAACCGGACCGCGACCGCTGGCGGGCGGCGCTTTTCCCGGTCCCGGGCGGGAGCCCGGGACGAGGCGCCCGCGGTTGGCGTACGCTGCGGAGTGAGATGGCCGCCTTCCCCTACACTCCGCGGCGCAGCGCCGGGCTCGCCGCGTACGAGAACGCCCTCGCGCGGGCCGGGCTTGCCCCGGTCGCGGGCATCGACGAGGCGGGCCGCGGGGCGTGCGCCGGGCCGCTGGTGGTGGCGGCGGTGGTGCTCGACCCGGCCGGCATCAAGCGCGTCCGCGGCCTGGCCGACTCCAAGCTGCTCACCGCCGCCGCCCGCGAGGACGTCTACGCCCGCGTCGTCCAGCACGCGGTGGCCTGGCACGTCACCGTGATCCCGCATACCGACATCGACTCCCACGGGCTGCACGTGTGCAACATCGCCGGGATGCGGCGGGCGTTCGCCGGGCTGGCCGCCCGGCCGGCCTACGTGCTGATCGACGGCTTCCCGGTGAGCGGCCTCGGCGCGCCCTCGCTGGCCATGTGGAAGGGTGACCGGGTGGCCGCCTCGGTCGCCGCCGCGTCGGTGGTGGCCAAGGTGACCAGGGACCGGATGATGCGCGAGCTGGACGAGCGCTATCCCGAGTACGGCTTCGGCCGCCACAAGGGGTATACAACCGAGGAGCACCTGCGTGCCCTGGCTGAGCACGGGCCGTCGCCGGTCCACCGCCGGTCATTCCGGTGCGTGCCCGGCCCGGAGCTAAGCACTGCGCCGGCGGGGGGAGAATAGCTGCATGAGCGCGGAAGACCTGGAGAAGTACGAAGCGGAGATGGAGCTGCAGCTCTACCGCGAGTACCGCGACGTCGTCGGGTTGTTTACCCACGTGGTGGAGACCGAGCGGCGGTTCTACCTGACCAACGACGTTGACCTGAAGGTGCGCACGGCCGATAACGGCGAGGTCTTCTTTGAGGTCACCATGCACGACGCCTGGGTCTGGGACATGTACCGGCCTGCTCGTTTCGTCAAGAACGTGAGGGTAGTGACCTTCAAGGACGTCAACATCGAGGAGCTGGCCAAGAGTGACCTCGAATTGCCGCCTGACGACACCGAGAAACCGGGTTTCTCCGGGTAACAGCGCCCACAGGAGGCCGTAGTGCTTGGTCTGCCCGATAAGATCACCGCCTGCCTGTTCGACATGGACGGCGTGATCACCCAGACCGCCAAGGTGCACGACGCGGCCTGGAAGGAAATGTTCGACGAGTTCCTGAAGGACTGGTCGGCCGAGCACAACCAGAAGTTCGTGCCGTTCGACCCGGTGAAGGACTACGACGAGTACGTAGACGGCAAGCCGCGGACCGAGGGCACCGCCGCCTTCCTCGAGTCCCGCGGGATCAAGCTGCCCGAGGGCAAGGAGTCCGACCAGCCCGGTAGCGCTACCGTCTACGGCCTTGGCAACAAGAAGAACGAGCTGGTCCTGAAGGTCATCGAGCGCGACGGGGTGCAGGTCTACGACGGCTCAGTGCGCTACGTCGACGCGGTCCGCCAGGCGGGCCTGCGCACCGCGATCGTGTCGTCGAGCGCCAACACCGAGGCCGTGCTCAAGGCGGCCGGGGTGGACGGCCTGTTCGAGGTCAGGATCGACCACCAGGCGGCCGAGGCGCACCAGTTGCGCGGCAAGCCCGCGCCCGACACCTTCCTCGAGGCGGCCAGGCAGCTCGGCGCGGACGCCGGCCAGGCGGTGGTCTTCGAGGACGCGCTGGCCGGGGTGGCGGCCGGCCGGGCGGGCCACTTCGGCTACGTGGTCGGCGTGGACCGGGTCGGGCAGGCCGAACAGTTGCGCGCGCACGGCGCCGACGTGGTAGTCAAGGACCTGGCGGAACTTCTCTAACCGAGCACGCTGCCAACGGAGGTACCGACCGGTGATCGAGAACGACCCGTACGGGGTGGAGCCGTGGTGCCTCACCGAGAGCATGCTCGACCTGGACCTGCTGGCGCAGAGCGAGTCGGTGTTCGCCCTGTCCAACGGGCACATCGGGCTGCGCGGCAACCTGGACGAGGGCGAGCCCAACGGCCTGCCCGGCACCTACCTGAACTCGCTTTACGAGGAGCGCCCGCTGCCGTACGCGGAGGCGGGCTACGGGTTCCCGGACACCGGCCAGAGCGTCATCAACGTGACCAACGGCAAGATCATCCGGCTGCTGGTCAACGACGAGCCGTTCGACATCAGGTACGGCACGGTCCGCTCGCACACCCGCACCCTGGACATGCGGGCGGGCACCCTGACCCGTGAGGTCGTCTGGACCTCGCCCGCCGGGCACACGGTCAAGGTGACCTCGGTGCGGCTGGTCTCGCTGACCCAGCGCGCGATCGCGGCCATCAAGTACACGGTCACCCCGGTCCCGGCGCCGCCCGGCACCGACGACAGCCCGGCCGACGCCCCCGGCGGCGTCCCCGGCGACGCCCCGCTGCGCCTGGTGGTGCTGTCGGAGATCGTCGCCAACGAGGAGATCCCGGTCCAGTCGGTCGACCCGCGGGCGGCCGCGATCTTGTCCGAGCCGCTGGTGAGCGAGGAGCACTACGCCACCGACAGCGGTCACCCGCGCGGGATGCTGGTGCACGGCACCCGGTCGAGCAAGCTCCGGCTGGCCTGCGGCATGGGCCACGAGGTAAAGGGCCCGGAGCGGATGGCGACCCACGTGGAGGCCTTCCCCGACCTGGCCCGGTTCGCGATCGCGGCCGAGGTGCACGAGGGCGAGGACCTGGAGCTGGTTAAGTTCCTCGGCTACGGCTGGTCGAGCGCGCGGTCCCGTCCGGCCCTGGTCGACCAGGTGACCGGGGCGCTGGCGGCGGCCGAGCTGACCGGCTGGGACGGGCTGGTGAAGGAGCAGCGCCAGTTCCTCGACGCCTTCTGGGAGGGCGCCGACGTCGAGGTCGACGGGGACGTGGAGATCCAGCAGGCGGTCCGGTTCGGGCTGTTCCACATCCTGCAGGCAGGCGCGCGGGCCGAGCAGCGGCCGGTGCCCGCCAAGGGGCTGACCGGGACCGGGTACGACGGGCACACCTTCTGGGACACCGAGACGTTCGTGCTGCCGGTGCTGACCTACACCCACCCGAACGCGGTGGCGGACGCGCTCCGCTGGCGGCTGATGACGCTCGACATCGCCCGCGCGCACGCGGCCGAGCTGGGCCTGGCCGGCGCGGCGTTCCCGTGGCGGACCATCAACGGCGAAGAGTGCTCCGGCTACTGGCCGGCCGGCACCGCCGCCTTCCACATCAACGCCGACGTCGCCTTCGCGGTCGGCAAGTACCTGGACGCCACCGGCGACGAGCCGTTCGAGCGCGAGGTCGCCCTGCCGCTGCTGGTGGAGACCGCCCGGCTGTGGCGGTCGCTCGGCCAGCATGACGCCACCGGCAAGTTCCGCATCGAGGGTGTCACCGGGCCCGACGAGTACAGCGCGGTCAAGGACAACAACGTCTACACCAACCTGATGGCCCAGGCCAACCTGACGATGGCGGCCGACCTGGTCCGCAAGCGGTCGGATGAGGCCCGCGAGCTGTTCGGCGTCACCACCGAGGAGGCCGCTTCCTGGCGGGACGCGGCCAAGGACATGTTCATCCCCTACGACAGCCGCCTCGGCGTGCACCCGCAGCACGACGGCTTCACCAACTACGCCCGCTGGGACTTCAAGTCCACTCCGGCCGAGCACTACCCGCTGCTGCTGCACTACCCGTACTTCCAGCTGTACCGCAAGCAGGTGGTGAAGCAGGCCGACGTGGTGCTGGCCATGCAGCTGCACGGCGACGCCTTCACCGCATCCCAGAAGCTGCGCAACTTCGACTACTACGAGTCGATCACCGTCCGCGACTCGTCCCTGTCGCCCTGCACCCAGGCGGTCATCGCGGCCGAGGTCGGCCACCTCCAGCTGGCCTACGACTACCTGGCCGAGGCCGCCTTCATGGACCTGCAGGACCGCGAGCACAACACCAAGGACGGCCTGCACATCGCGTCCCTCGCGGGCGCCTGGACCGCCCTGGTCAGCGGCTTCGGCGGGATGCGGGCAGGCAACGGCGCGCTCACGTTCAGCCCCCAGCTGCCGCCCGGCCTGGTCGGCCTGTGCTTCCGGATGCGCTACCAGGGCCGGATCATCCGGGTAGACGTAAAGCACGGCACCGCCAGCTACTCCCTGGTGGCGGGCGACCCGCTGACCGTCACCCACCACGGCCACCAGGTAACCGTGGACAAGGAAGAGATCAGCCTGGACATCCCGCAGCCGCCGACCCTGCCGGCCCCGAGCCAGCCCGCGGGCCGCGCCCCGGCCTCCCGCCACGGCCGCGGCGACGCCCCGGCCGCCGGCCGCGGCCTGGCCGCCCCGGCCGGCCCGCGGAGCGACGGCCGGGGCGGCAGCCCGGTCAGCCAGCCGGGCGCCCGGCACCACGACAAGGCGAACCGCTAAGTCCAGCCAGTATCCCGAACGGGGGCGGCTGACTCAGCCAGCGCCCGTTCCCGCGCTGGCCCTGGCTAGGCAGCCGGGTGCGGGCCGGCCGTGAAGATGTCCCGGACCTCGCGGGCCGCGTAGTAGACCAGCACGTACCCGGCCGCCGGGTCGGCCCACCACCAGCCCGCCGCCGCATTCAGGACCAGGCCGGCCACGACGGCGCAGGCAAGGATGCCGTCGATCATGGTGACCCGGCCCTCGGTGCGCAGCACCGGGTTACCGAGCGCGGTCCCGGTCCGCGCCTTCCCGGCGGCCAGCGCGAACATGACCGCCGCGGTCACCGCCGTCCAGGCGATGCCCGCGCCGGAGTGCCGCGGGTGATAGGCGGCGACCAGCACCACGGTGGACTGCACGAGCAGGTAGGCGGCCAGGACGGCGAAGGCGTACCCGATCAGCCGCAGGGCACGGCGCTGGCGTTCCTGGCCGGCCCCGGACAGCTCCCAGATCACCACGGTGGAAGCGCCGATCTCGATCAGCGAGTCCAGGCCGAACCCGGCCAGCGCGACCGACCGGGCGGTGACCGCCGTGGCCGCCAGGATGAAGACCCCGGCCACGTTCCAGCCGAGGGTCGCCCACTCCAGGGCGAACCCGCGGCGCGTCAGCCGCTGCCGCGCTCGCTGATCAGTCTCGGTCACCGGGAAATTCCACCATCAACTCCGGCCGGATGAGACCACGCGGGGCTGACATTTCGTGAAACTTATCCACAAGTTGATCATCGCCTCCCGCCTTGTCCACAGGCAGTGAATTCATCTCCGTCGAATAGCCGCCACCGCGTCATCGTCGTAACCGGAGGTGACGTCGATGGGTGCGAAAGACGTGCTTGGAAAAGAAGGCGAGCAGGCGGCGGTCAGTTACCTGGAGGGCCTGGGCTTCAGAATCCTCGACCGGAACTGGCGGTGCGCCGACGGCGAGCTTGACATCGTCGCGGTGGAGCGGCACACGTTCGTCGCCTGCGAGGTGAAAACCCGGTCGGGGACGCGCTACGGCACGCCGCTGGACGCGGTCGGGCACGCCAAGCGGCGGCGGCTGCGGCGGCTGGCGGCGATCTGGCTGTCCGCCCACGGCGTCCGGTTCGACCAGGTCAGGATCGACGTGGTCGGCCTGCTGCGCGACGAGTCGGGCGGGTTCACGGTGGAGCACGTCCGCGGGGTGGCCTGATGGCGCTCGCCCGGACCTTCTCGGTGGCCCTGATCGGGGTGCACGGTCACCTGATCGAGGTGGAGGCCGATATCGCCAGCGGGCTGCCCGCGACGATCCTGGTCGGACTGCCGGACACGGCGCTGCGCGAGGCGCGCGACCGGATCCGCGCGGCGATCGTCAACAGCGGGGAGGCCTGGCCGAACTCGAAGATCACGGTGGGGCTGTCGCCGGCCAGCCTGCCTAAGCGCGGCAGCGGCTATGACCTCGCGATCGCGTGCGCGATCCTCGCCGCCGCCGAGGCGGTGCCCGCGGCGGCGCTGGCCGGGACGATGTTCCTGGCCGAGCTAGGCCTGGACGGCCGGCTGCGCCCGGTTACCGGGGTCCTGCCGGCCGTGATCGCGGCCGCGGGCGGCGTGCACACGGTGGTGGTCGCGGCCGCCAACGCGGCCGAGGCGGCGCTGGTCCCCGGTGTGCGGGTGATCGGCGCGGGCAGCCTGCTCGAGGTCATCGTCTGGCTGCGGGGCGGCCCGCCGCCAGCGGCCGCCCCGGCGCCCGAGCCGCCGCCGGGACCGGAGCCCGCGCGGACCGCGGCCAGGAAGCTGGACCTGGCGGAGGTACTCGGCCAGGCCGAGGCGCGGCTGGCGGCGGAGATCTGCGCGGCCGGCGGGCACAACCTGTCGCTGCTCGGGCCGCCCGGCGCCGGCAAGACAATGCTGGCCGAGCGGCTGCCGACGATCCTCCCCGACCTCGACACCGCGGGCGCGCTCGAGGTCACCTCCATCCACTCGGTCGCCGGGCGGCTGCCGCCCGGCGCCGGGCTGCTCACCGAGCCGCCGTTCTGGGCCCCGCACCACACCTCGTCGATGGCCGCGATCGTCGGGGGCGGCAGCGGCGTTATCCGTCCCGGCGCCGCCAGCCTGGCGCACCTCGGCATCCTGTTCCTCGACGAGGCGCCGGAGTTTCACCGGGACGTGCTCGACGCGCTGCGCCAGCCGCTTGAGTCGGGGCAGGTGGTGATCGCCCGGGTCGGGGTGCAGGCCGTCTTCCCGGCCCGGTTCACCCTGGTGCTGGCGGCTAACCCCTGCCCGTGCGCGCGCACCGCGGGACCCGGCAAGTCAGCCTGCTCCTGTTCGCCCGCCGTCCGCCGCCGGTACCTGTCCCGGCTGTCCGGGCCGCTGCTCGACCGGGTCGACGTCAAGGTCCAGCTGCAGCCTGTCTCGCGGCGGGAGATGCTCTACGACCGCCAGTTCGCCGAGCCGTCGGCGGTAGTCGCGCAGCGGGTATCGGCCGCCCGTGAGCGGTGCGCGGCCCGGCTGCGCGGGACCCCCTGGCGGGTCAACGCCGAGGTTCCCGGCTCCGCGTTGCGCCGCTCGTTCACCCCCGGGCCGGCGGCGCTGGCCTCGCTCGACCGGGCGATGGAGCTGGGCCAGGTATCAGCCCGCGGCGCGGACAAGATCATCCGCGTCGCCTGGTCCCTGGCCGACCTGGCCGGGTCCGACCTGCCCGGCGCCGACCAGGTCAACCTCGCGATCGGACTATGGCTAGGAGTGCCCCGGTGACGCAGACCCTGACCGACGAGGCGTATGCCCGGGCGGCCCTGACCTGGCTGGCTGAGCCGGCCGACCGCTGGCTCAGCCGGCTGCTGCGGCAGCACGGCGCCGAGACGACGCTCGACGCGATCAGGTCCGGCCGCCCGCCGTCGCTCACCGTCCCCGCGGGTGACCAGGCGCCGGGGGCCGACGGCCACCCGGCCGGCCGCGGGTCCGGCCGGCCGCTGCGCGCGGCGATGGAGCGCTGGCGGGCGCGGCTGCCTGAGCTGCCTTCACCCGGGCAGCTGGCCGACTTCCAGCGAGCCGGCATCAGGCTGGTCACCCCGCAGGACCCGGAATGGCCCGGGCAGCTGGCCGACCTGGAGGGCGAGCAGCCCTACGCGCTGTGGCTGCGCGGCCAGGCGGACCTGCGGTTCAGTTGCCTGCGCTCGGTCGCCATCGTCGGTTCCCGGGCGGCGACCGCTTACGGCTGCTACGTCGCGTCCGAGTTCGCCGCCTCGGTCGCCGCCCGCGGCCTGGCGGTCGTCTCCGGCGGCGCGTTCGGGGTGGACGCCGCCGCCCACCGGGGCGCGCTCAGCGCCGACGGGGTGACCATCGCCGTGCTCGCCTGCGGCGTGGACACGCCGTACCCGGCGGCCCACGCGGAGTTGTTCGACGCGATCGCGGCCCAGGGGGTGGTGGTCAGCGAGTGGCCGCCAGGACGGCTGGTCGGCCGGCTGCGGTTCCTGGTCAGGAACCGGGTCATCGCCGCCCTCGCGGCCGGCACGCTGGTGGTGGAGGCCGGCCAGCGCAGCGGTGCGGTCAACACCGCCCGGCACGCCAGGGACCTGAGCCGGCGGCTGATGGCGGTGCCCGGGCCAGTCACCTCCGACCAGTCGGCCGGCTGCCACCAGATCATCAGGGACTGGCAGGGCACCCTGGTCACCAGCGCGGCCGAGGTAATCGAGCAGCTTTCCCCGGTCGCGGCGCTGCGGGCCGGCCCGGATCCGTCCGCCCCGCCGTCAGGAGACCGCCTGCCAGGGGACCGCCAGCCACCGCTTGCCCTCGCGCGGGACCTGCTCGACCAGGACTGCGCCACCGTCCTCGACGCCATGCCGCGTCGCGGCGGCCTCGGCACGGTCCGGGTAGCGCAGCGGGCAGGCGTCGCCCCGGTAACCGCGGCCCGCTGCCTGGGCCAGCTCGCGACGGCCGGCTTCGTCGAGCGCTGCGACGACGGCTGGCGACTGCGGCCCGGGTAAAAGCACGGTACGGAAATTAAGTGGGGTAATAGCACCACTTAATTTCCGTGATCATGAACTGGCATTGCCCTCAGTGGACCACCCGGCGCCGCCCGATCACCAGGCGGATGGCGTAGCCGATGATGAAGACGACGACGCCGCAGGCGATGCCGCCCACCAGGGAGAAAATGACCGGGCCGCCGGTCGCGAAGGAGATGATGATCCACAACGCCGCGGCGATCACCGCCGAGATGAGGCTGCTGCCCACGGGAGTTCGCATAACGCGACCACTCTCCAGTGCACCCCGCTTTATCCCGGCGAGGCTCCAGGACCTTATTCCGGATCCCGGCGAGACGCCCGGACCTTATTCCGGCGGAACGCCGGGACCTTATTCGGGCGAAACGCCGCGACGGCCGTTCCCAAGCGGCGCGCCGCGGTGCACACTGTGCGCATGGCCGCAGTCTCCCGCGCTGACGCCGCCGGCCGCGCCGGTGACCAGGCAGCCGTCCTGCCCGCGGCGCTCGACTGCGCGCTGCGCGACTTCTGCCGCTACCTGTCGGCCGAGCGGTCCCTGTCGCGGCATACCGTGCGGGCCTACCAGGGCGATATCCAGTCGCTGCTCGAGTACGCCCGCACGGCCGGGGTGACCGAGCCGGGCGCGCTCGGCCTGGCGACGCTGCGCGGCTGGCTGGCCGGGCAGCACCAGGCGGGCGCGGCCCGCGCCACGCTGGCGCGGCGCGGCGCCGCCGCGCGTGCCTTCACCGCCTACGCCGCCCGGCGCGGCTGGCTGGCGGCCGACCCCGGGCCCCAGCTGGGGACGCCGAAGGCGCGGCGGGTGCTGCCGCAGGTACTGCGCCGGGACGAGATGAACCTGGTGCTGGCGGACTGCGAGGACCGGGCGCGGCGCGAGTTCGCGGGCGGCCAGCGGGCCGCCGCGGCCATCGCCGTGCGCGACGCGGCGGTGCTCGAGCTGCTCTACGCGACCGCGATCCGGGTCAGTGAGCTGTGCGAGCTGGACGCCGGGGGACTGGACGGCGAGCGGCGGACGGTCCGGGTGCTCGGCAAGGGCAGCAAGGAACGGGTGGTGCCGGTCGGGGTGCCCGCCCTGCGCGCGGTGGCCCGCTGGGCCGAGGTAGGGCGCCCGGTGCTGGCCAACGAGCGCAGCGGCGGGGCGCTGTTCCTCGGCGCCCGGGGCGGCCGGCTTGACCCGAGGACCGCGCGGCGCATCGTGCACGCCCGGCTGCGCGCGGCCGACCTGGCGGCCGGCCCGGACCGGCAGGCGGGCGACCCGGCCCCCGCGGACAGGGAGCGGGACGGCGCGCCGGCGGTGCGGGACGCGGGCCCGCACGCGATCCGGCACACCGCCGCCACCCACCTCATCGAGGGCGGCGCCGACCTGCGCAGCGTGCAGGAGATCCTGGGCCACGCGAGCCCGGCCACCACCCAGATCTACACCCACGTCTCGGCCGAGCGGCTCAAGGCCACCTACCGCCAGGCCCACCCCCGGGCATGAACGCGCGGGCCAGGCGGCCCCCGCCAGCCGCCGCCACCCGCCCCGCACCGCCACCCGCCCCGCCCGACCCCCGCCCCGCCCGCCCCGCGCCGCCACCCGCCCCGCCCCGCCCGCACCCCAATGTCAGACCCCGGTGAGACGCTGGGTCTCGTCAGCGGCACCCGCCGGACCCGCTGCCGCCCGCCCGGGCGGCAGGCCGTCCGGTGAGGCCCCCGGGGAGGAACAGATGACCCGCCACGTTACGACCACCGAGGTGTCCGGCCCGTGGTCGCTGGCAACCTGCCGCCGCTTCTGGGAGGGCTTCACGCCGTCCGCCCTGAAGGAGCAGGCAACCGGAGAGCAGCAGGACGGCGCGGACAGCCTCAGCACCGTCTTCCGGGTCGACGCGGACTGGTCAGCCGCCGCGGCCGTCGTCACCCAGCACGGCCAGCAGGCCACCATCGCGGTGACCGGCGACGGCGACCTCGACGCGGCCGCCGCCCAGGTGCGCCGCTTCCTGGCGCTGGACGTCGACGCGGCCGGCTGGCCCGCGGTCGGCCGCCGCGACCCGGTCATCGCCGACGCCCAGCGGCTGCTGCCGGGGCTGCGCCCGTGCGGGTTCCACTCACCGTACGAGGCGGCCGCCTGGGCCGTGCTGTCACAGCGGCTGCGCATCGTGACCGCCGCGCGGCTGCGCCAGGACCTGACCGCGCGCTTCGGCGACCACGGCGCCTTCCCCGCGCCCGCCCGGCTGCGCACCCTCGGCCTCGACCTGCCCGGCCGCAAGGCCGAGTACCTGGCGGCGGTGGCCGAGGCGGCACTCGACGGCCAGCTCGACTGCGCCGCGCTGCGGGCCGCCGACCCCGGCCAGGCGGCGGGCCGCCTCACCGCCATCACCGGGATCGGCCCGTTCGCGGCCGAGCTGATCCTGCTGCGCGGTGCCAACGTCCCCGACGCGCTGCCCACTCAGGAGCGCCGCCTGGAGGCAGAGGTCGCCGAGCGCTACGGCGCGGGCCGCACCGTAGCGGACGTGGCGGACGCCTGGCGTCCCTTCCGGACCTGGGCCGCGGTCCACCTCCGGGCGCTGCGGGAGACCCGGACCGGCGAGATCAGCGGCCGCGTCCCCGCCGCCTCCGCCCGCTAGGCCCCGCCCGGCCCCGCCCGGCCCCGCCCCTCGGCCCGTGAAGACCCTGAGGGGGACCCGTGCAGGCCCCTGCGGCCCCGTGAAGACCCCGTTAAGCCCCCTTAAGGCCCGTCCGGTGAGCTGAGCCGTCTAATTTCTCAGGCCGGGCATTGTAGAATGAACAAGGTTGCCCGCTCGCCTGCCTACCCGGTAAGCGGCGGGGTCCTTGCCGACGCCGTCTGGGCAGCCAAAATTCGCGTGCCTGACTGCCGCGCCACCTGGCGCGGGTCGCGCCGTTCGGTCCGCCGGTCGTTAGATCCGGCGGCTCGGTGCGGACGCCATCACGACAGTGAGCCAGCAGGCACCAGGACACCAACCGAGCCGCGCACGACGAGAACGGTGGGGTTTCCGGGGCAACCCGGTGCCCGGCACCGCAGCTAACGTCGCGCGCATGAATGGAAGGACCGCGATGTCTACGGTCGTAACGATGAAGCAGCTCCTGGAGAGCGGCGTCCACTTCGGGCACCAGACCCGCCGTTGGAACCCGAAGATGAAGCGTTACATCTTCACCGAGCGCAACGGCATCTACATCATCGACTTGCAGCAGTCGCTCGCCTACATCGACAGCGCTTACGAGTTCATCAAGGAGACGGTCGCCCACGGCGGCACGATCCTCTACGTCGGCACCAAGAAGCAGGCCCAGGAGGCGATCGCCGAGCAGGCGCGCCGGGTCGGCATGCCGTACGTGAACCAGCGCTGGCTGGGCGGGATGCTCACCAACTTCTCCACCGTCTACAAGCGGCTCCAGCGGCTCAAGGAGCTCGAGGAGATCGACTTCGGCGACGTCGCCGCCTCCGGCATGACCAAGAAGGAGCTGCTCGGCCTCAAGCGCGAGCGCGACAAGCTGGACAAGACCCTGGGCGGCATCCGCGACATGGCCCGCGTGCCGAGCGCCATCTGGGTGGTGGACACCAAGAAGGAGCACATCGCGGTCAACGAGGCGCGCAAGCTGAACATCCCGGTGGTCGCGATCCTCGACACCAACTGCGACCCGGACGAGGTCAACTACCCGATCCCCGGCAACGACGACGCGATCCGCTCGGTGTCGCTGCTCACCCGGGTGGTGGCGGACGCGGTGGCGGACGGCCTGATGTCCCGGGCCGGCGCGTCCGAGGCCGACCAGAAGCCGGCCGACGACCAGTTCACGGTGATCGACGAGCCGCTGCCCGAGTGGGAGCGCGACCTGCTGGAGAACACCGTGGCCGCGCCGGCCGAGGAAGTCCAGGAGTCCGCGGTCAAGGACGAGGCGACCGCCGACGCCGAGATCGCCGAGGCTGCCCCTGAGGCCGAGGAGACCGCCGCGGCGGTCGCCAACGACGCCCCCAGCGCGGCCGACGCCAGCGTGGCTGACGCCAGCCCGGCCGACGCCAGCGCCGTCGCCGAGATCGCCGACGAGGCTGCCCCCGTCGCCGCCGACGCCGAGTGACGCTGACTACCACTCCCGAGCGAGGAAGAGACAATGGCGAATTTTTCCGCCGCTGAGGTCAAGCGGGTCCGCGACCTGTCCGGAGCCGGCTTCGTAGACTGCAAGAACGCCCTGGCCGAGGCCGATGGCAACATCGACGAGGCTCTTGAGCTGCTGCGCAAGAAGGGCGTCAAGGACGCGGGCAAGCGGGCCGACCGCACCGCGGCCAACGGCCTGGTGACCGCCGAGCTCGACGGCACCAGCGCGGGCGTCCTGGTCGAGATCAACTGCGAGACCGACTTCGTGGCCAAGAACGACGGCTTTCAGGAGCTGGCGGCCAAGATCGCCAAGGCCGCCATCACCAAGCGGCCGGCCGACCGGCTCGCCCTGCTGGCCACCGAGACGGCCGAGGGCAAGACCGTCGAGGCGCTCATCGAGGACGCCAGCGCCACCATCAAGGAGAAGCTGGAGCTGGGCCGTTACACCCTCCTCGACGGCGGCTACGTGGCGACCTACCTGCACAAGTCCGACCGCGACCTGCCGCCCACGATCGGCGTGCTGGTCCAGCTCGACGGCGAGAACGAGGCGGTGGCCAAGGAGATCGCGCAGCAGATCGCCGCGGGCGGCGCCCAGTACGTCACCCGGGACGAGGTGCCCGCGGACGTAGTCGCCAAGGAGCGCCGGATCGCCGAGGAGATCACCCGCGAGGAGGGCAAGCCCGAGCAGGCGATCCCGAAGATCGTGGAGGGCCGCGTGGGTGCCTTCTTCAAGGACATCGTGCTCACCGAGCAGGCGTCGGTGAAGGACCCCAAGCAGTCGGTCAAGTCGGTCCTGGCGGCGGGCAAGGTGAACGTCAAGGCGTTCGCCCGGTTCCGCGTGGGGCAGGCCTGAGCGCAGCTCACCTCAGCAGTAGCGCGCGCCGCGCGGCCCGTCCGGGCCGCGCGGCGCACGCGTGTCCGGGTAATGTTGACCACGCCGCCGTCCGCGCACAGGAGCTGAAACACGATGATCGATGACACCCTCCTCGACGCCGAGGAGAAGATGGACAAGGCCGTCACGGTCGCCCAGGAAGACTTCAGCAACATCCGCACCGGCCGCGTGACGCCTTCCGTCTTCTCGAAGCTCACCGCCGAGTACTACGGCACGCAGACGCCGCTCAACCAGCTCGCGTCGTTCCACGTGCCCGAGCCGCGGATGATCACCGTGCAGCCCTTCGACAAGGGGTCGGCCGGAGCCATCGAGAAGGCGATCAGGAACAGCGACCTGGGCGTCAACCCGACCAGCGACGGCGTGCTCATCCGGGTGGTCTTCCCCGACCTGACCGAGGAGCGGCGCAAGGAGTACGTCAAGACCGCCCGCTCCAAGGCCGAGGACGGCCGGGTCAGCATCCGCAACATCCGCCGCCGGGCCAAGGACACCCTGGACAAGCTGGTCAAGGACGGCGAGGCGGGCGAGGACGACGTGCGCCGGGCCGAGCGCGAGCTGCAGGAGCTGACCGACACCTACATCGCCAAGATCGAAGAGCTGCTCAAGCACAAAGAGTCCGAGCTACTCGAGATCTGAGCGATGCGACGCACCCCGGCGAGCGCGCGGTGAGGATCACCGGCCTGCCAGCGGACAGCCCGGTCCCGGAGGACATTCCTCCCGAGGCCAGGGCGGCCGAGCCACTGCCGAAGACGATCCGGCCGGGCCGCAACCTGCCCGCCGCGATCGGCGTGGGCGTGCTGCTCGGCGGCCTCGCGCTGGTCACCCTGTTCACGGTCAAGGCGACGTTCCTCATCTACATGGGCGTCGCCCTCGCCATCGGCCTGCACGAGCTGGCCACCGCGCTGAAGACCAAGGGCATCGTCGTCCCCCTGGTCCCGGTCGCGCTCGGCGGCGCGGCCATGCTGACCAGCGCCTACTGGGCGGCCGGGAACGCGGTGGCGGCCGTCTTCGCGCTGACCGTGCTGGCGGTGCTGGTCTTCCGGATGTTCGGCGGCACCGAGGGTTACGTCCAGGACGTCGCCGCGGGAATGTTCGCGACCGCGTACCTGCCGCTGCTCGGCGCGTGCGTCGCGGCGATGCTGGCACCGCCCGACGGCGACCGGCGGGTGCTGATCTTCGTCGTGCTCACCATCTGCAGCGACATCGGCGGTTACTTCGCCGGCATCACCCTGACCCCGTTCACCGGCGGGCACAAGATGGCCCCGGTGATCAGCCCCAAGAAGACGTGGGAGGGCCTGGCCGGCTCGGCCTTCCTGTGCGTGCTGGCCGGCGCCGTCATGCTGCCCACGCTGCTGCACGGCCACTGGTGGCAGGGGGTCATCGTCGGCCTGGCGGCGCTGGCCGCGGCCGTCTTCGGCGACCTGGCCGAGTCCATGATCAAGCGGGACCTGGCCATCAAGGACATGGGCACCCTGCTCCCGGGGCACGGCGGCGTCCTCGACCGCCTCGACTCGCTGCTCGCCTGCGCCCCGGTGGTCTGGCTGCTGCTCGCGGTGTTTGTCCGCTAAGGGGCCTGTCCGTTCGGCGGCGTGACGATCCAGCTCCGCCCCTGGGCCGCCAGCAGGCTCACCAGGGCGGCCGAGCCCTGGTCCTTGGCTAGCTGCCGGGACCGCTCGGTGATCGGCACGATCCACAGCCAGCGGACCGGGTCGCCGTCGACCGAGAAGCCGGACAGGTCAGGCACCGGCGGCCCGGCCAGCTCGGACGGGTCGTCGAGCAGCAGCGCGCCCTCGAAGCCGCCGCCGAGCGGGAACGTGGACGGCTTGTCGTACCAGCGGATGCTGTGCCCGGGGCCGAACCAGGTCACCGCCCGCCACGGGTATCCCGCGAGCCACAAGAAGACGAGGGCGGCCACCCCCGGCGGCAGCGTGGTGGCGACCGCCAGCTCGATCCGCGCGTACTCGCCCGGGTCGTCCACCACCTGCTCGACCACCGGCATCCGCTGCGCGCTCATCCCGATGGTGGACAGCACCGTGAACGGCCGCCCGGGCCCCGCCGGGCGCTCGGAGATGCCGATCGACGGCCGCTTGCCGGGCGCGCCGTCCCAGTAGTGCGCGCCGGGCCCGAGCCGCGAGTTGAGGTGACCGAGCGCGGCCGACTGGAACTGCGTCCACCCGCTGGCCGAGTCGCGCCACCGCCAGAACTCGGCCGCCCGCTCTACCCGGGGCGCCAGCCCGTCTACGGCGTCGTCGAGCGCCCACGCGAAGGGGGTCTGGCCGATGACGTCCCGGCTGTACCCGGGCATGCCGCGGCTGGAATCGGCCCAGCCGGGGATGACCGCGAGCAGCGTGCCCCGCTCGAGCAGCGCGACCCCGTCGCCTTCCTCGAACCACAGGGCCTGCAGCCCGGCCGGGTCGAGCGGCGGCCGGCCGCGCGGGTGGCGGGTGCGGCCCGCGGGCATAACCGGCGCCTGCCCGGCGTTGATCCTGTCCGGATCGGTCGTGCGTGGCGCGCGGACGTGGTTGGCTATCCAGGTCGCGGCGATTACCGTCGTCTCGTCCCGTAGGTACGCCGCCGTCGTGGTGCCGTCGAATTCGACCGTCAGCCGCCTGGACCCGTACGGGCTCACGCTGTCGAGCAGTGTGACGACCGGCGGGTAGGGGGCTGGACCAGACAGCATAATCGCCATATTCCCACTATCGCCGTGTTTGCCCTCTGTGATCAAGTACTCACGTTAGGGTAAATATGAGAAGATCCAAATCGTCCGTCCGAACGGAGTAGCCGTGTCTCACCCACCCCGCCATCTTGCCGATCTCGATCTGGCCGGGCGGCGGGCGGCGGTCACCGAGCTCGGCGAGAAGCCGTTCCGGGCCGACCAGTTGTCAAGGCACTACTTCGCACGCTACACCGACTCGCCGGCCGACATGACCGACCTGCCCGCGGGCCTGCGTGAGTCCCTGGCCGGGCAGCTGCTGCCGTCGCTGCTCACCGCCGAGCGCGAGCAGGAGTGCGACAACGGCGCCACCAGGAAGATGCTGTGGCGGCTGCACGACGGCGCGCTGGTCGAGTCGGTGCTGATGAAGTACCCGGACCGGGTCACCATGTGCGTGTCCTCGCAGGCCGGCTGCGGGATGGGCTGCCCGTTCTGCGCCACCGGGCAGGCGGGCCTGACCAGGAACCTGTCCACCGCCGAGATCGTCGCCCAGGTGGTCGCCGGGGAGCGGGTCGTGCAGGCGGGCGCGCCCGCGCAGCCGACCGCGACCTCCCGGGTGTCCAACATCGTGTTCATGGGCATGGGCGAGCCGCTGGCCAACTACAAGAACGTCATCGCGGCCGTCCGCCGGCTGTCCGACCCGGTGCCGTCCGGCCTCGGCATCTCCCAGCGCTCGCTCACCGTCTCCACCGTCGGCCTGGTCCCGGCGATCAGGCGGCTGACCGAGGAACGGCTGACCGTGCGGCTGGCGGTGTCGCTGCACGCGCCGGACGACGAGGCGCGCGACGAGCTGGTGCCGGTGAACCGGCGCTGGAGGATCGCCGAGGTGCTGGACGCGGCCTGGGACTACGCCGCCGCCAGCGGCCGCCGGGTGTCCATCGAGTACGCGCTGATCCGGGACATCAACGACCAGCCGTGGCGCGCCGACCTGCTCGGCGAGCTGCTGGCGGGCCACCTGGCGCACGTGAACCTGATCCCGCTCAACCCGACCCCCGGCTCCAAGTGGACCGCCTCCCGCCCCGGGGTGCAGGAGGAGTTCGTCCGCCGGGTAGCTGACCACGGGGTAGCGGTCACCGTCCGCGACACCCGCGGCCGCGAGATCGACGGTGCCTGCGGCCAGCTCGCCGCCACCGTAACCGGCCGCTCGGTCGGCCCCGCCTCCCGCCGCCCCGGCACCTCGCTACTGCCGCTCGCCTGACCCCCGCCCCCGCCCCCCGCTGGCCCTGTCGGGACGGCGGCCCCGTGCTGCGGGACAATACCCCGGTGACATGGTGGACGAAGCCCGGCCGCCGGGCCGGGATGGCCGGGCGAAGTCTGGCCTGGCGGGTGGTGCACTGGGGCTGGCGGGAGTTCCAGCGGGCCGGGGCGATCACCGCGGCCACGCCCGGCGGGCGTGCCTTCCGGCGGTTCGGCCAGGGCTCGGTCATGGCGTTCCCGCCGGGCGCCGTCTTCGGCCAGCACGCGATCGAGGTCGGCCAGGACACCCTCATCGGCCAGCAGGTGACCCTGACCGCGGGCATGCTGCCGGGCCAGGACCTCCTCGGGCTGACCGTGCTGACCATCGGCGACCGCTGCGTGATCGGCCGGGGCAGCCACGTCGTGGCGCACGAGTCGGTGACGATCGGCGACGACGTGTGGACCGGCCCCTACATCTACATCACCGACCAGAACCACGGCTACCAGGACCCCGATACCCCGATCGGCCGCCAGCTGCCGGTCAACCGCCCGGTCAGCATCGGCTCCGGCTCATGGCTCGGCGCGGGGGCGATCATCCTGCCCGGCACCGTCATCGGCCGCAACGTGGTGGTCGCGGCCGGCTCGGTGGTCCGCGGCGAGATCCCGGACCACTGCGTGGTGGCGGGCGTGCCCGCGCGGGTCATCCGCGCGCGCACCCGGCCGGCTGGCGGACTGCCCCGGGCTGACGCCCCGGGCAGTCGCCCCGGGCCGCCCCGGGTGACCGGGCGCAGCCAGCCGGTGCAGCGCCGCTAGCCCGCCAGGGCGATGCCGAGCGCGGTCCGCTGGTGCAGCAGGAACCGGCCGGTCCTGGTGGTGGTGACCAGCCCGGCCGCCCGCAGCACCGCCAGGTGCTCGCTGACGCTGCTGACCGGGAGGCCCGCCCGGGCGGCCAGGCCGGTGGTGGAGGCGGGCTCGGCCAGGGCCGACAGCAGCGCCGCGCGGGTCCGCCCGATCAGCCGGGCGAGGTCGTCGGCTGACCGCGCGCCCGGCTGCCAGAGCTGGCCGATGCCGCGGGCCGGGTAAATGACGGCGGGCGGGTCGAAGCTGACGGCCGCCCCCGGCCACACGAAGACGCTGGGGATCAGCACGAGTTCCGCTCCGGAGGCGTCGATGTCCCGGGTGACGTCGGCCGCCTGACCGTCCCGGCCGGAGAAGCGGAGCGCGTGGCCGTGCCAGGAGATGCGGGCGTCCAGGTCGTCCAGCGTCGCGGCGATCCCGGCGTCGGCCAGCCGCCGGGCGCGGTAGGTGATCTCGGCGTCGAGCACGTCCCGCAGCCGGGGCCACCACGGCTCGATCAGCGCCGTCCAGGTCCGGGCCAGCATGTCCGCCAGCAGGTCGCGGACCGCGGCCGGGTCGCCGCCCAGGGCGGGATGGGCGTGCCTGATCATGGCCAGTTCAGCCGCCACCCGCGCGGGCGGCGTCGCCCGCACCCGGCCGAGCTCGGCCCCGATCTCGGTGAACGGGTTCTCCGGGGCCGGGCTGAGGAAGTCCGGCTGCTCGCCGCGCCACGACAAGACGGCGAGCAGCGGCTCGATCCCGAGGCCAGGGATGAGCGGCCGGGCCTGCCGCTGCCACGGCAGGTGGTAGGCAGCGCCACCCGGCCCGGCCAGCGCGCGGAGCGCGGAGCAGGTCTCCATCAGCGGGGAGACCGCGAACCGGCAGCGGAGCAGGTCCTCGGAGCTGAACCGGACCAGCAGGGTCATCGGCGGTATCTCCCGTATCGGTCTCCCGCATCGGCCTTCATTTCGGCTGAGACCGAATTAACTGTGCCAGCTTACGTCTTCTACCAGGCTGGGATCGTGAGCATCCTGCGTGACCTGCCGCGCTTCCGCTACCTGTGGCTGAGCAAGGCGATCTCCTCTACCGGCAACAGCGTCGGCCGCATCGCGCTGGTCCTGCTGGTGGCGCCGTCCGGGCCGGCCGCGGTGACCTGGGCGCTGCTCGCCACGATGACCGGGGTCCTGGTCAGCCCGCTGGCGGGCGCGGTGGCGGACCGGGTGGACCAGCGGCGGCTGCTGCGCGGCGCGGAAATCGGGCAGGGCATCTGCTACGCGGTCATGGCGGTGGTGCGGCTGCCGCTGCCGCTGCTGCTGTTCCTGGTCGCCCTGGCCGCGGTGCTCGCCAGCTTCGCCTCGCCGGCCGGGAAGTCAAGCGTGCGCCGCCTGGTTCCGGCCGAGCGCTGGCCGCAGGCCAACGCGATGCTCAGCGTGGCGATGACCCTGCAGGTGGTGGCGGGCCCGGCCATCGGCGGTGCGCTGGCCGGGGTGGCGGGCGCGCCGACCGCGTTCGCGGTGAACGCGGCGTCGTTCGCCGTCTCGGCGCTGCTGCTGACCGGCCTGGGCCCCCTTCCGCCGGACACACTGCCACCGGACACACTGCCGCCGGATGTACCGTCGCCGGATGCGCGGCCGGACACGGCGGGCCCCGCCCCGGTTCCTGGCCGGCCGCCCCGGCTACTGGCGGACATCGCGGCCGGCCTGCGCTACGCCGGGCGAACGCCGGTGGTGCGGAGCATGGCGCTGGGGACCCTGGTCTTCGTCGCCTTCGCCTCGATGGACAACGTGGTGGTGGTGTTCCTGGTCAAGGGTGACCTGCACGGCAGCGGGGCTGAGTACGGCGTGCTGGCGGCCACGTTCGGGGCCGGGATGGTGGCGGCGTCGCTGGCGCTGACGCGCTGGGCGGCCGGCCGCAGGCCGCGTTCTGGCTGATCGGCGGGGTCATCACCGGGGCGGCCGGGACCGTCGCGACCGGGCTGGCGCCGACGGCGGTGCTGGCCGGGGCGGCGCAGGCGGTGGCGGGCGCGGGCAACACGGCCGACCTGGTGGGCACCGACACGCTGATACAGCAGCAGGTGCCGTCCGGGATGCTGGGCCGGACGTTCGCCCTGGTGTACGGGGCGGCCCAGCTCGCCTCGGTGATCTCCTACGCCCTGGCGGGGCCGCTGGTGGCGCTCGCGGGCGCGCGGGCGGCGCTGGTCATCGCGGGCGCGGGAGCGCTGGCAGGCCTGGCCGTGCTGGTGCCCGGGCTCCGGGGGCGCCCGTCAAGCGCCCCGGCGGGCCCGGTGGCGGGCTAAGCGCTGGGGGCTCGGCTGCCCGGCCGGCAGGCCGCTGAGCCGGGCGCGCAGCGCGGTGACGGCGTCATCCAGCTGGACCAGCCCGCTGGCGAGGGCGGCGGTCAGATTCCGGTCCACCCGTTCCTCGGCTGCCAGCGCGGCCGACGGCCCGGCTAGCCGCGCGACGGCCTCCTCGACCACCGCCACCAGGCCGGACAGGTCTTGCAGCTGGTGGTCCTTGAGGTACAGGTCGACGTAGACGGAGACCTTCGCGCGCAGCACCCACGGGTCGAACGGCTTGGAGATGTAGTCGACGGCGCCCGCCGCGTAGCCGCGGAAGGTGAGCTCAGGCTCCGCCCCCGCCGCGGTCAGGAAGACGATCGGCACGTCCGGGTGCCGTCCGCGTCGCTTGATCTGCTCGGCCGTCTCGAAGCCGTCCATGCCCGGCATGAGCACGTCAAGCAGGATGACCGCGAACTCGTCCGCGATCGCCGCCTCGACCGCGGCCTCGCCGGACCGGACGCAGACCAGCTCCTGCTCCAGGGACGACAAGATCGCCTCGAGGGCGAGCAGGTTCTCCGACCGGTCGTCGACCAGCAGGATCTTAGCTTCGGGGGCCACGGCAGTCCTCCCGGAGGCGATGGTGACGTCCCCAGTGTTTCACGTTTGTCAGCTAGGTGTTACGTCGCAGCGCCGCTGTCATTCCTCTGACCAGCAGCGTCACTACCCCGGCGGCGCAGAAAGACAGGATCGAGGCCGACATCCAGCTGGCCGGGGTGAACCCGATGTCCTGGCCGAAGGAGGTCCACGCCGACGCCCACCAGGACACGTAGCCCGGGTTGATGAGCTGGTAGAGGACGAAGCCGACGGCCCACGGCAGCAGCATCACCCAGCGCGGGCGGGCCTGCGCCGACAGGTCCCAGCGGCCGGGCGGCCCGCTGAAGTAGTCGGCGATGAGCACCGCCGCCAGCGGCACGAACACCGAGCCGAGCAGGGTCAGGAAGTTCTCGTAGTCGTCGATGTTCAGCCACAGCGCGCCCGCGGTGGTGAGCGTGGTGATGAGTCCCGCCAGTACCCGGCGGTCCCACAGCGGGCGGAGGTTCTGGATCGACACCGCGGTCGAGTAGACGTCGGCGAACGACTGGTCGAGTTCCCGCGCCGCCAGGATGGCGAAGCCGAGCGAGCCGAGCGGCAGCGCGATGAACGCGCCGAAGATGTGGTCGGAGTCGGCGTTCCCGTGGGCGATGGTGAGCAGCGCCAGCAGGCCGATGACGTAGCAGAGGACCTGGGTGAGGCTGTAGCCGGCCATCGCGCCGGCGAACGCCGCCCGCGGGCTGCGCGAGTGCCGCATGTAGTCGGCCGCCAGCGGCGCGAACGAGATCGCGACGGCGACCACCGTGTCGGTGGCCGCCCAGTAGCCGCCCCAGGTGCCGTGGCCGAAGGCGGGCAGCGGCTGCCGGAGGAGCTGGACGAGCAGGTAGCCCATGACCACCAGCACGGCGGCGGTGGCGTACCGGCGCAGCACCCGGATGGCGCCGAGCGGCCGGATGGTCAGCAGCGCCGTCGCCGCCCCCGCGATCAGCACGTAGCCCCACTTCGGCAGCGCCGGCGCTACCTTGTGGGCGGCCGTGGCGATGGTGACGAGCTCGAAGATGCTCCAGCCGAATAGCTGCAGCACGTTCAGCAGGGTCGGCAGGTAGGACACCCGCGCGCCGAACAGCCCGCGCAGCAGCACCATGGACGGGGCGCCGGTCTGCGCGCCGGGTATCCCGGACAGGGCGAGCACCAGGGTGCCGAGCAGCGTGCCGACCACGATGGCGGTCAGCGCGGCCGCCAGCGACAGCTCCGGGGTGCCGCCGCCGCCCGGCTGCAGCACGAAGATCGCGCCGGTGAAGCCGAGCAGGCTGACCCCGAGGTTGCCCCACAGGCCGAACTGGTCGAGCAGGCCGAGCGACTGCGGCACCGGCTCGGCCAGGGTCCGGCCGACCTCGGAGCGGCGGTCACCGTGGACGGTGACGAAGGTGTGCTCGCTGGCAGTGCTTTCGCTGGCGGTATTCCCGCTGTCAGCGGCGGAGTCAGTGGTCGCGGCCACAGCAGCCTCCCTACGCCGGCATTACCCGGACAGGTTCGGACGGTCGGCGGCCCTAGCCGCCCTCTCAGCCCGGTCAGCCCGAGCTCCCGTGCGTATTCAGTTGCGGTAATTGTAACTTTCGCCCTGGCGTTACTGGCTACCCGCCTCGTGTTCGGCGGCCTCCTGCTGCGCGGCTTGCTCTCCGCTGGCCGGCGGGCGGCCCGGGCGGCGCATCTTGTGCGCGTTGCCCGGCATCCGGCCGGAATCGCCGAGGGCGCGGCGGAGCAGGAACTCGATCTGGGCGTTGGTGGACCGCATCTCGTCGGCCGCCCACTTCGCGAGTGCGTCGTGGACGGCCGGGTCGAGCCGGAGCAGGATGCTTTTGCGTTCTGCCATAGTGCCGCGTCACGCGTAGAGCGAGCCGGTGTTCACCACTTGCTGCGTGGCTTGCTCGCTGCACAGTACGACCAGGAGGTTGGAGACCATGGCCGCCTTGCGCTCCTCGTCAAGTTCCACCACGTTCTCCTCGTCCAGTCGCTGCAGCGCTAGCCGGACCATGCCGACCGCGCCCTCGACGATCTTGGCCCGCGCCCCGACCACCGCCGACGCCTGCTGCTGGCGCAGCATCGCCCCGGCGATCTCGGCCGCGTAGGACAGCCGGGTGAGCCGGGTCTCGATCACCTGCACGCCGGCCGCCCGTACCCGGTCGGTCAGCTCGTCCGACAGCTTCTGGGTGATCTCGTCGGCGTTCTCCCGCAGCGAGACCACGTCGTCCGCCCCCTTGCTGTCGTAAGGGTAGCTGGACGCGATGTGCCGGACCGCGGTCTCGGCCTGGATCGCGAGGAACGTGACGTAGTCGTCTACCGAGTAGCTGGCCTCGGCGGTGTCCTTCACCTGCCAGACGACCACCGCCGCGATCTCGATCGGGTTGCCGTCGGCGTCGTTCACCTTGGCCAGCTCGGTCTCCAGGTTCCTGATCCGGGTGGAGACGGCGATCTTCTTGGCGAACGGGTTCACCCACTGCATGCCCGGCTGGCGCACGGTGCCCTTGTAGTTGCCGAAGAGCTGGATCACGTGCGCCCGCCCCGGCGTGATCACGGTGATGCCGCCGAGCAAGGTGCCGATGACGATGACGAGGACGATGCCGGCCGCGATGAGCGCCCCGTGGGCCGCGCCCTTGTGCACCGCGCCCTGCCAGAACGCCACCACCGCGACGACTGCCAGCAGCAGGTCGGCCAGCAGCAGCAGCGGTCCCGGGATGTACCAGGCCGCGCGCTCGGTCATCGGGACGGTGACCGGGCGGATCGCGGGGTCGTCATGTACTTGAGTCTGGGCTGCCATGCTGCCCACCTCCGGAGGAGAGATTCGGTGCGCGATGCCTATGACGCTATCATACTGATATCAGTTTTCTCCGCAAGGGGCGGCGACTTCCCTGATGATTGATTGAGTTCAAGCATCGGGGGAGGCTTATGGTGAGTGAGTGGCGGGCGGGAGACCAAACGGAACTACGCGACGGACATCCGGCTGCTTCTGACGTTCCTGTCCTCCCGCGGGGTGGGGTGGAGGTCGGCTACTGAGCAGGACCTGGGGGACCAACAGGCTGATGGAGTCCGCTACGGGCTGAGCGCGGCTGGCCGGCGGGACTTCGCGCTGCTGTTCGGCGACCCCTGGTTCCTGGTCAAGACGCTGCTCGGGCACGCCGACGTGGACAGGGCAGGCACAAGCCGCGGCAGCACATCCCGCCCCGGACAACGTCGTGCCGCTGCGGCCCGGCAGTAGCTGACCCGTCGTCTCCGGATTCTGCTCCTAGCTAGAACACGAGGGCCGCGTAGTCGCCCGGGGGAATGCTCTTCGCGATGTTGAGCGGGCGGAAGCGCCCGCCGGTGATCACGCCAATCGCAAAGGCCTCCTTCCCGCCCGGGGCGGTCAGGTCGATCTCGGTCACGCCGATGATGGAGCTGGCCGAGGCATCCGTCCACAGCGTGAAGGCGGCACCGTGATGACATGCTCCCGGGTACTGGTACAGGACCCGGAGGGGCCGGCGCTGGACGGGGAGGGGGAAGGCGAGGAACTTCAGTGCGCCGTTCGCGCATGCGCTGGGGTCATCGCGGCCCGGGGTGCCGACCTCAGTGTCGCAGATGACGGTTCGGCCGTCCGGCGTGATATGCGGCCAGCTACAGGCGGACGTGTCCGCGTTATCGGCGGTGAGCAGGGCCCGGCTGCCCGTTACCAGGTCAGTGCCGGTCCCCGTAATGTCGAGCGTGCGCAGCTGCAGGTCGCGGGCCGGGCCAGCATTAGCGAGGAACACTAGCTGCCGGCCGCCGGAAGGCCAGGAGAGCGCGCGCTCACCGCCCTCCGACATGATCTGCGCGGGTGCGGTCCAGGCATGCAGTTGCGCACCGGTCGATACCGAGTAGATGCCCAGCGTGATAACCGGGCGGGCGCGGGTGCCACCGGTTGATTCCACCGCCAGTTCCCGGCCGTCGGGTGACAGCGCGTAGGCGAGGGCCGGTCCGCTGTAGCCCGGCAGCGTGACCGGCAGCTTGGTTAGCTGGTACGGACGAGCGCTTCCTGGGGTGATGCGGAGCAGGTACCACGTATAAGACAGCGGCCTGGCCGGCGCGGTGCTGACCGCGTCCCGCACGACGAACGTCCGGTCATCGGCTGTACCGCGCACGTCCGTGAGAACAAGGCCGGGCGGCGGGGGAACAGTGGCGATCACCTTGCCGGTGAGGTCATCGCCCACGAGCAGCGGTCCCGGGTGACCTGTATGGGCGCCGGTGGCGACCCACGTGACTGACACGTAGTAGCGGGGGATGGTGGCCGGCGCGGCGGTAGCGGTCCCGCTTGCGGCGGGGGACGGGGTGCCGGGCTGGCGGACGGCGACCAGGGTCAGCGCGATGGCTACCACGGCCGCCGCGGCGGCGAGCGGCACTCCCCAGTTAACCCAGCGGCGCGGCGCATGCTCGGGCCGGCGACGGAGCCGCACCGGCCCGGGCGCGCCTAGCGGGCGGACGTCACGGATCAGCCTCGCGCCCGCCCGGGTGGCGGTACGGACGCGGTCTTCCATGCTCAGCTGGTCGTCGGTGTTCACTCGGCCTCCTTGAGCATGCGAGCGAGGGCGGCGAGGCCACGGGAAGCGGCGGACTTCACGGTTCCCCTGGCGACACCCATCGCCTGGGCCACCTGGTCTTCTGACATGTCCAGGTAGTAGCGGAGCACCACGGCTTCGCGCTGCCTGGCGGGCAGCCGCCTGATCGCGGCGAGGACCGCCCGGTTGGCCTCACCGAGGATGGCGATGTTCTCTGCGGACTCGATGTCCTCGGGCGGGTCGGGGCGGAACTTCGGCTTGCGGTACTTGACCCGGTGGACCTGGCGGCAGCCGTTGAGCACGCAGGACCGGACATAGCTGAGCGCCTTACCCGAGTCGGCGAGTGTGTCCCAGCGCCGGTGCAGGCCGAGAAAGGCGTCTTGCACGATGTCCTCGGCCGTCGGCCGGTCGCCGGTCATCAGGAAGGCCAGCCGGACAAGGCCGAGGGCGTGCGCCTGGTACAGCGCCGTGATCTGCTGGCCCGGGTCGTGGGCGGGCTGGCGCGCCTGCGTCACTGGGTTCACACTTCCACTGATGAACTGGCCGGGGAAAGGTTGCCTGGTTCCCGAGCCAATCTCCCGGGCTAGATGATTGATTCCTTAGGGTTCAGTGATCGTAGGCGGTCAGCGATCGCTTGACGGGTGCGCCGATGGCCCAGTTGTGCCAGATGGCGGCGGCCGTGGCGAGCAGCCGCTGGGTGATCCGGGCCAGCGAGTCTTCTCCGCGTCTGGCCGGTACCACCCGTCTGTGATCCGCCCGGAGACTCCCCACTGGAGATGGCAGGCCCACCCGCTCGGGTCCTGCCGCCAGCCGAGCACTTTGCACAGCCGCCAGGTCCCGTCAAGCAATCGCACCGACGCGAGCCGTTTCGGCTCGACAACGGGACCACCCCGATCGCCAGCAGGGGCCAAGGCCGGGAAGTCGAGACCGGGAAGAGGATTAAGCGAAAGTGACACGGGATGCACTCCCGTCCGGCTGAACAGATCAACTTGACAGGGAACGCGGCGGCCGTATCAGCCCGCTTCGCCGCGCAGCGCCCGCTCGATCAGGACCACTGCCTTGGCGGTGCCGGCCAGGCGGCGCCCCTCCGTCCGGTAGGCGGCCAGCACGGCGTCGATCACGTGCGGCGGCACCGCCTCGCCAAGTTCGGTCCGCGCGGTCCGGTAGCCCGCCCGGGCCCCCTCGACGCAGGCCTGCGTGTGGTGCCGGGCCATCGCGGCCAGCGCCGCCGGGTGCCGTCGTAGCACCCCGTGCAGCCGGAAGTCGGGCGGCACCACGTCAAGCAGCCAGGCGATGGCGGTCGCCTCGAAGTCCTCGGTGCCCGGCGGATGGACCCCGGTCGGCCAGCCCGGCGGTATGTACGCAGCCATGCGGCGATCATAACACCAGGTCGAACGGCAATTCGACTACTCTCTCCTGCCTTTGGTCGTGGCAACGTAAGACAACGATGGTTGCCCGGGCCGGGCCGACGATGCCCGCGATGCGCCGGGGAGCCGGATCGTGACGAGGAGACCGCCGGCCGGGCGGGGCATGAGGTCGAGCGTCCCGTCGTGTGCCCGGACGATGCTGTGCACGATGGCCAGCCCGAGCCCGGCGCCGGCCGGCTCGCCGGCCCGGGTGCGTTCTGTTCCGCGTTGGAAGGGTTCGGTGAGGGTCGGTATTAGTTCCGGCGGGACCCGCTGGCCGGTGTTCTCGACCCGCAGCACGCTCACGTCGGGCTGCGACTCGGTGTGGACGGTCACGGTGCCGCCGGCCGGAAGGTTGTGGACGATAGCGTTCTGGACGAGGTTCGTCACCATCCGCAAGATGAGCGCCGCCGAGCCGAGGGCCTCAGCCGTCTCGCCGGTGACGTCAAGCGTGACCTGGCGCTGTTCGGCCAGGGAAAGCAGCGTTTCTACGGCTTCTTCGGCGGTGAGGGAGAGGTCGACCGGTTCGCGGGTAAAGCCGGCCCGTCCGGCGCTGCTAAGTAGCAGCAGGGCCTCGGTGAGGTCGATCGCCCGCGCGTTGACGACGTGGAGTCGTTCGATGAGTTCGCCCTGGTCCCGGGTGGGGTCGTTGCGGGCGACGTCGAGGAGGGTGTGCGAGATTGCCAGCGGCGTGCGCAGTTCGTGGGAGGCGTTCGCGGCGAAGCGCTGCTGTTCGGTGACGTGGGACTCGAGTTGTTCGAGCATAGTGTCGAACACGTCGGCGAGTTCGCGGAATTCGTCTCTGCGGCCCGGCAGCCGGATCCGGTGGGTCAGTGACCCGTTCGCGGCCATCCGGGCCGCGTCCGCGATCCGGATGAGTGGCGCGAGCATCCGCCCGGCCAGCAGCCACCCTCCTAGCAGGCCGGACACCAGGAGGAAGGCCAGCGCGATGATCGCCGCGAGCTGGTCCCGCAGCGGCCCGATGTGCCTGGGGCCGCCGCGCAGCAGGAACACCCACAACAGGGCCAGCAGGAGGCCGCCGGCGAGCAGGAGGAATGCCGCGTAGCTGATGGTGAGTTTCAGCCGGACGCTGAGCCCGGGGCGCCTATTCATGCGGGCGGCCCGGGTGGATGGTGCCCGGGCCGGCATCGATCCGGTAGCCCACGCCGGGCACCGTGGCGATCAGCCATGGTGTGCCCAGGCGTTTGCGCAGGGCGGAGACGGTGATGCGGACGGCGTTGGTGAAGGGGTCGGCGTTGGCGTCCCAGGCCCGCTCCAGGAGTTCTTCGGCGCTGACGACGCCGCCTTCGGCGGCGACGAGGACTTCCAGCACGGCGAACTGCTTGCGGGTGAGCGCGACGTAGCGCCGGTCGCGGAAGACCTCCCGGCGGAAAGGGTCCAGCCGCAGGCCCGCGATCTCGCGGACCGGGGGCCTGGCGTGCGCGCCCCTGCGGTCGAGCGCCCGCAGCCGCATGACCAGCTCCCGGAACTCGAACGGTTTGGTGAGGTAGTCGTCGGCGCCGAGCTCGAACCCGGAAGCCTTGTCGTCGATCCGGTCGGCCGCGGTGAGCATGAGGATCGGGATGCCGCTGCCGGAGGCGACGATGCGCCTGGCGACCTCGTCGCCCGAGGGGCCGGGAATGTCACGGTCGAGGACCGCGAGGTCGTAGGAGTTGATGCCGAGCAGTTCCAGGGCGCAGTCGCCGTCGCCGGCGATGTCAGCCGCGATCGCTTCCAGCCGGAGACCGTCACGGACGGCTTCAGCCAGGTAGGGCTCGTCCTCCACGATCAGCACGCGCATCCCTGAAGCCTACGCAGCACGGCATATCACCGGCGTATGCAATCGGACGAGCTCTGGCCGCCGCGCCACCAGCGGCGCGACGCCAGCGCGGCCAGCCCGGCGCCGGCGGTATTGAGTAGCACGTCGTCCACTGAGGACACCCGGTGCAGCGGCAGCACGTACTGCGCGGTCTCGATCAGTACCGAGCAGCCCGCCGCGAGCGCCAGAATCCGCGGCACCGACGCCAGCGCCGCGAACCGCATCGGGGCGAGGAACCCCAGCGCCGCGAACACCAGCAGGTTGCCGACGACCTGGGCCGTGGCGGTCACCGGATCGCCCGCGAGGATTGTGAGCAGGTCCCGCAGCGGTACCAGGCTCACCCGCGCGCGAGCGCCGCCGCCCCGGTCCGGCAACATGGTCATCCACACCCACGGCACCGTCCCGTAGACGATGCCGACCTCGGCCAGCGACATCCGCCACGCCCAGGCCGGCGTGGCGCCGCTGGCGCGCCGATGGCGTGCCAGCGCCCACACCGCCAGCACGGCCAGCGGCAGCACGGCCGCGGTGATGAGTGCCACGCCGGTGTATGTACCGAACCAGCCGTGCCACCCCCTGACGATCCTCAACGCTGCCTCAGCCTCCTAACCGCCAAACGGAGCACGCGGGGCCTCAACACCGCCGCCACCGCCTCCGCCGTGGCCCATGTCCCAGTGAAGACCGAAGACGGTTGCGGCGGCGTATGCGCTTTTCGATACGCCCGCGATACGCCGGATCCCGGCCAGGGAGCGCGCGCCTGGCTCATTCGGGCCCCAATAGTCAGTTCAACGTTATATAAAGACTGCATGAGCAAGAAGGCAAGCGAGAGCCTCCGGATGGGAGACCCTTCATGGACGTAATCGAGGCGGTCGGCCTCGGCAAGCGGTACGGCCGGAAGTGGGGGCTGCGGGACTGCACGCTGTCGGTCCCGGCCGGCCGCGTGACCGGCCTCGTCGGCCCGAACGGGTCAGGCAAGACCACCCTGCTCAGCCTGGCGGTCGGCCTGATCCGGCCGACCGCCGGCACGGTCCGGGTGGCCGGCCAGGCCGCGGGGTCGCGCGCGGCGCGGGACCTGACCGCCTTCGTGGCCCAGGACGCGCCCCTCTACCAGAACCTGCCGGTGCGGGACATGCTCCGGGTCGCCAGGAACCTGAACGGGCGGTGGGATTCCGGCCGGGCCGTCTCCCGGCTGGACGGCCTCGGGATCTCGCTGAAGCAGCGGGTCGGGGCGCTGTCCGGCGGGCAGAAGGCGCAGCTCGCGCTCACCGTAGCGCTGGCCCGCCGGCCCGCGCTGCTGGTGCTCGACGAGCCGCTCGCCGCCCTGGACCCCCTCGCCCGGGCCGACTTCATGAAGTCGGTCCGCGAGGCCGTCGCCGCGGACCAGATCTCGGCCGTGTTCTCCACCCACGTGGTCGCCGAGCTGGAGCAGGTCGCCGACTGCCTGATCGTCCTCGGACGCGGCGCGGTGCTGCTGTCAGGCCCGACCGCCGAGCTGACCGCCGCCCACCGCGGGCAGAGCCCGGAGCAGGTCATACTGTCCGCCCTGCGGGAGAACGCGGAGCACGCGCCGGGCCAGGCCCGGGAGGGAGCGAGATGACGGCGGCGGCCATTCCCGGCCGGCCGGAGCGGGCCACGGCCCGGCCGGTGCCCTGGACCCGGCTGACCTGGGTTGCCTGGCGGCAGCAGCGCGCGGCACTGGCCGGCGCGGCCGCGCTGCTGGGGGCGATCGGGGCTTACCTGGCGTACACCGGGTGGCATATCCACCGTGCCTACGATGCCTACACCGCCTGCGTGCCGGCTTCGATGCGGGTCCAGCCGCTGGGCGGGGTGGTCCTGGGGGGTCCGCGAGCCTGCCTCCCGGCCGTCCGCGCCTTCTTTTCCTTCTACGGCAGCGGGCGGGGCTCCGTGCTGGCGTCGGGGCTGAACGCGCAGACGGTCCCGTTCCTGCTGCTGGCCGTCCCGGTGCTGCTCGGCGTGTTCGTGGGCGGTCCGGTGCTGGCCCGCGAACTGGAGTCGGGCACGTTCCGCTTCGCGTGGACGCAGGGCGCGGGCCGGGTGCGCCTGACAGTGGCCCGGCTGGTGCCGCTCGCGGCCGCCCTCACCGCCGCCGCGTACGGCCTCAGCGCGCTGTTCTCCTGGTACATCGGCCCGTTCGTGCAGGCCGGGGTGACCGGGAGGTACCCCATGCAGCTATTCGGCAACATGGGCACCGACTTCGCGGCCTGGACGCTGTTCAGCTTCGCGCTGGCCGCGTTCGCCGGGGTGCTGCTGCGCCGGACGGTCCCCGCGATGGCGGCCGCCATCGTCGTCCTCACCGCACTGGACGTCGTCACGATGATGGCGCTGCGCCAGCATTACGCGGCCCCGGTCGTCGTCACCGGCGGCGGCCCGGCCGGTAACGGCGACCTGGTGCTTGGCAACTGGTTCACGACCACCAGCGGCGTGCCCGTCAGCCAGGGGACCGTTTTCAACGCCTTCGCGCGGCTCCCGTTCGGAGTCACCCCGAGCACCGCCATGCTGGCCGGCCACCACTGGCTCCAGTGGTGGTCGTACCAGCCGGCCAGCCGCTGGTGGCAGTTCCAGCTCACCGAGGGCGGCTGGCTGCTCGCCGCGTCGTTGCTCCTCATCGCGGGGACGGTCCTGCTGATCCGCCGCCGCCCGGCCTGACTCCGGCTGCTGACCCGATGCGGTGCCGAGCATCGGCTGACAATAATCAGTTGAACAGAATATAAAGGACGCATGAGCAAACGCGCGATGCAGGAGACTACTTTCCTGATCCTGACCGCGCTGGCCCAGGGGCCGCAGCACGGGTACGGGATCATCCAGGACGTCAGGCGGATCTCGGGGGAGCGGGTGGCGTTGCGGGCCGGGACGCTGTACGGGGCGCTGGAGCGGCTGGACGCGGACGGGCTGATCACGATGGACCGGGAAGAGGTCGTCGACGGGCGGCTGCGGCGCTACTACCGGCTGACCGACGAGGGGACCGCCCGCCTCGCGGGGGAGGCCAGGCGCCTGCAGGACAGCGCGGCCACCGCCCTGCAGCGCCTGGGCGCACTCCGCCCCGGCCTGGCGGGGGGTGCGGCGTGAGCGCGGCTGGCGGTTTCCTGACCACCAGTTCACCGCACGCGGAGCTTGAGCGGCGCTACCGCCGGCCGCTGCCCACATCGTGGCGTTCGCGGCGGCACCGAACTGGCTGTTCCACCCGCGCCGCGACCGCCAGTCCGCGGCTCAGCGCCCGGGCGAGGGTGCTTTTGCCCGCTGCGGGCAGGCCGTTCACGAGCACGACCAGCCGGCCGGATGCCGCGTCCGCCGTCATCGGGTCACCCACGCCTGCAGCCTAGCCAAGCTCATTACCCGGCCGTTACCGGCACCGGGTCTGCTTGCCTCATGACGACCCGACCCCTGCTCCCGGCCCGCCGCATCGTCCTCGCCGCGGCCGCCCTGCCGCTTACCGCACTCACCGCCTGCTCGAGCGGCGGCTCGCCGGCCGCGGCCGCGCCGGGTGATGACGGGGCAGGTACCCCGGCCGCCAGCAGCGCCCCGGTCGCGGCCGGCGGCTCGTCGGGGGTCACCGGCGACGGCTGCGACCTGGTCACGCCCCAGGAGCTCAGCCAGGCGACCGGCGCGAAGTACACCGGGATCACGGACAGCATGGGGCTGTGCAACGTGACCGCCGCCAGCCTGACCGACGCGTTCTACTTCCACGTCGACAAGGAAGACGGGACCATCACCACCTGGGCCACCGAGTTGGCGACGATCAAGGAAGACGACGGGTCGTTCACCAGCGTCCCCGGCCTCGGCGACCGGGCCGCCCAGGGCGCCGTCAAGGAGTTCGCGGTCGAGGCCAAGGGCTACATCATCGTGGTGGTCAACGCCGACGTGAACAACCCGCCTACCGAGCAGAGCTTCACCCGCACCAAGAAGATCGAGCAGCTGCTGGTCAGCAAGGTCTAGCCGACGCGCGGGTCAGAGCAGCATGAGCTGGGTGGCCTTGACCGCCGCCTCGGTACGGCTCGCCGCCCCCAGCTTGGCGAGGATGTTCGACACGTGCACGCTGGCGGTCTTGGGTGAGATGACCAGCGCGGCGGCGATCTCCCGGTTCGACTGGCCGGCCGCGACCAGCCGCAGCACGTCAAGCTCGCGGCCGGTGAGCACCGGGCCGGCGGCCGGGCCGGGAGCTGCCCGGTGGCTCAGCTCGGCGATCCGCGCCGCCAGCGGGCCGGCCCGCAGCCGCTCGGCGACCGGGGCCGCGCGGCGCAGCCGGTCCGCCGCCTGGTGCGGGGCCCGCTCGGCCAGCGCGACCCAGGCGGCGTGGGTCAGTGCGACGGTCGCCTGGTACGGCTGCCCGACTGCCTCCCACGCGGCGACGGCCGCGTCGGCCGCGGCCAGCCGTCCGCGCGGGTCGGCCGGGTCCGCGTCCGTGTCGTCGAGCAGCAGCCGGGGGTCGAGGGCGGCGAACGAGAGCCGCCAGGCCCGCTGGACCGGACCGTGCGCGTCCAGCTTCTCGGCCAGCGTCCGCAGCCGGTCAAGCAGGGCGGCGGCATCGTCGCCGGGCGCCCGGCAGGCCGCCGCGGCGGCCGACACCAGCACCGGCCAGGCGTACCGGGGGCTGGCAGCCGACAGGTCGAACCGCCCGAGCGCGTCCGCCGCCGCGGCGACGGCGGCGGCCGGGCCCTCGGCCGCCAGCGCCAGGTCGATCTCGAGGCCTGCTAGTGGCAGGTCATGCTGCTCGTCGTACCCGCCGCCGGCCAGCACCGTGCGACAGGCGGCCAGCCGCCTGGCTGCGGCCGCCAGGTCACCGCGGGCGGTCGCGATCGCGCCGTCCACCGCCCACAGGCCGACCCTGGTACGGTGCTGCGGCGCGAGGTCGAGGGCGCGCCCGGTGACCTCAAGCGCCTCGTCCCACTGCCCCAGGTACCACAGCGGCTCGGCCAGGTTGATCGCCAGGAACGCGCCGCCGGTCCGTGCGAGCCCGTGCCGCTCCGCCTCGGCGATTCCGCGCCGGGCGGCCTGCGTCGCCTGCTCGAACTCGCCCGCGCCGCACCGCAGGTGCGTCTCCAGGATGACCAGCTTGAGTATCGGGTGGTAGGCACCGGTGTCCCGGGCAAGCTCGCGTGCCTGGTCGAGCAGCTGGAGGGGCTGGCTGCCGGTCCCCGCCAGTTGGGCCGGCCCGGCCTCGACCATCGCCAGGTTGCCCAGGGCCCGCACCTCCGCGTCGCGGTCGCCGGTCTCGCGCGCGAGCCGCAGCGCATCCGTCGCCCAGATGCGGTCCTGCGGCGCGCGGGTGTCGCAGTGCACGGTGGCGAGCAGCAGTTGGGTCCGGGCGGACGGGCAGAGGCTCTCCGGCACCAGGGCGAGCGCTCGCTGCAGGTCGGCCGGGGAATGACCGTGACCGATGTCCTTCTGGAAGTTGAACCGGTCCCGCAGCAGCAGCGCGACCCGGACCGGCGCGGCCGCCTCGTCCAGCTCCGCCAGCGCGAGTTCCACGAATGACAGGCCGCGCATCGGCAGCCCGGCGTCCCGGGCGGCCGATGCCGCCTCCTCCAGCACCCGCACGTGGTCGGCGCCGATCTGCGCGGCGGCATCCGGTACCTGGTTCCACAGCTCGAGTACCCGGTCGAGCAGCATCAGCCGTTCCGCGTGCGCGACCGCGTTGGATGCCTGCACCGACGCCCGCCACGAGCCGGTCAGCGCCCCGGTGGTGTTGTGGGCCGAGTACCAGTGGTGCGCCTTCTCGGTCGCCGCCCGGCCCTGCGGCACGAGGGCGGGGTCGGCGTCGATCGCACTGGCGAACCGAGTGTGCACGGCCGAGTGCTCGCCCGGCAGCAGGTCGGCGTGCACCACTTCCTGGATGAGGGCGTGCCGGAACTGGTACCCGTCGCCGCTGATGACGAGCACGTTGGCGGCTACCGCGGGGCGGATCGCGGCGGCCAGGGCGACCGCGTCAAGCCCGGTGACCCGGGCCAGCAGCGCGTCTCCGGTCACCCCGCTGCCCGCGCTGGCGACCCGCAGCACCTCCTGGGTGTCTTCCGGGAGACGCCGGACCGCCTGCAGTAGCAGGTCGGCCAGCGAGTCCGGCACCATGTCGCCACCGTCCTCGCAGGCCAGCAGCTCCTCGGTGAACAGCGGGTTGCCCTGGGCGCGCTCGTAGATGACGTCGGCGAAGCTCCGCACCGGAGAGTGACCGAGGACGCCGGCCGCGAGTTCCTCGGCCTGCCCGCGGGTGAGCTGGGGCAGCTCGGTCCGGTCTACCCAGTCGATCCGGGCGAGCTCGGCCAGCAGTGGCCGGAGCGGGTGGGTGCGGTGCAGCTCGTCCGAGCGGAACGTCACGATGATGAGCAGGTTGCGTATCGCCCGCTGGTAGCCAACCAGGAAGGCCAGCAGGTCACGGCTTGACCGGTCCGCCCAGTGGGCGTCCTCGACCACCAGGATGAGCGGGCGCTGCTCGGCGAGCCGCTCGAGCAGGCTGAGGAAGCCCTCGAACAGGTGCGCCCGCGCCTCCCCGGCCGTCATGCTGCCTGGGAGACCCGGTCCGCCGCCGGCGGCCGGCTCAGCCGGCTCGGTGCGGTCCTCCGGCTGCGCCAGCTCCGGCAGGAGCCGGGCCAGCTCGCCGGCCGCCCGCCCGCTGCCCGCCAGCAGACGGGAGAGTTCGCCCGGGCCCAGGTCCCGTGCCAGGTCGCGCAGCATCGCGGTGAACGGGCTGTACGGCAGCCCGTCGGCGCCGAGTTCCAGGCACGCCCCGGTCAGCACCCGGACCCCGGCGTCCCGCGCGACCGACGTGAACTCCGCGATCAGCCGGGTCTTGCCCATCCCGGCCTCGCCGCCGATGAGCAAAGCGGCAGGCTCGCCCTGGCGCACCGCGTCAAGCGCGGCGCCCAGGGCGGTCATCTCGGCTGCCCGTCCGACCAGGACGGGACTGCCGCCACGTCTGCTCATAACAATGTTCAGCATCGCACGCGGGTCTGACATTCCAGGCTTCTCCTTCGCCCCAGCCCAGCCCAGCGCCAGCCGGGCCGGACCTGGCGGCCGTCAGCGCCCGGTGCCGGCGCTGCGGCCGGGCACGGTCTCCGTCCGCTGGCCCGGCACCGCGGCCGGCCCCGGGCCGAACATCTCGTGCGCGTAGTCAGGGATGGCGGGCACGGTCACCTCCGCTGTCGCCGGCGCCGCCGCGCGCCCGCCTGCCCGGCGGCCGAGCCAGCCGCCAAGCCCGCGCCGTCCGGCCAGGGCCCGCTGCTCGCGCTCTGCCCTGACCGCCGCCCGCGCCAGCCGGTACCGCGCCGCGCGCTGGTGCCGCTCCGCCATCTCCAGCTGAGCCAGTTCGTACATCACAATGCCGTTCATGACGCCTCCCGAGTACCGCGGCGATCGTCGTGGTCCCCGCGTACTTACAGCCTCGGGCTAAGGCCCCTGGTCCCGGTATCGGTCGGTCGCCGTATCTTCGGCCCGCGCCGGCCGGGCCGCGCGCCTAAGACGCTGACCGCGCGCCTAAGACGGCGGCGATGCCTAGGGCCCGGCAACCGGGCCGGCGGCTAACGTGGCGTGAAGCGGCCATAGAATGGTAGCTGCCGCGAAGATTCATGCGGCCAGGCCACGAGCGCCGCGTGCCAGACGCCGGCCAGCAGGCGTGGCAGCCCCGATGACGGATGAGCGAGAACTCACGCATGCCCGTAACGCAACCGCAGGAGACCACCATGACCAGCGCCACGCAGCTGGCGACACGCGACGACATCCGCAACGTCGCCATCGTGGCGCACGTCGACCACGGTAAGACCACGCTGGTGGACGCCATGCTGTGGCAGTCGAACGCGTTCGGGGCCCACGCCCACGTCGCCGAGCGGGTGATGGACTCCAACGACCTGGAGCGTGAGAAGGGCATCACCATCCTGGCCAAGAACACCGCGGTCAAGCACGGCGGCCTGACGGTCAACATCATCGACACGCCCGGCCACGCGGACTTCGGTGGCGAGGTGGAGCGCGGCCTGTCCATGGTGGACGGCGTGGTGCTGCTGGTCGACGCGTCCGAGGGCCCGCTGCCGCAGACCCGCTTCGTGCTCAGGAAGACCCTGGAGGCGAACCTCCCGGTCATCCTGGTCATCAACAAGGTGGACCGCCCGGACTCGCGCATCGCCGAGGTCATCGACGCCTGCTACGAGCTGTTCATCGACCTGGACGCCAGCGAGCAGCAGATCGAGTTCCCGATCGTCTACGCCTCCGCGCGGGCGGGCCGGGCCAGCCTGAACCGCCCCGAGGACGGCGGCATGCCCGACAGCGAGAACCTCGAGCCGCTGTTCGACGTCATCCGCCAGACGGTCCCCGCCCCCGTGTTCGACCCGACCGCCCCGCTGCAGGCGCACGTGACCAACCTGGACGCGAGCTCCTACCTCGGCCGCATCGCGCTGTGCCGCGTGTTCAACGGCACGATCAAGCGCGGCCAGCAGGTCGCCTGGTGCAAGCACGACGGCTCGATCGAGCGGGTGAAGATCAGCGAGCTGTTCCTGACCGAGGCGCTCGAGCGGGTAGTGGCGGACGAGGCGGGTCCCGGTGACATCGCGGCGATCGCCGGCATCCCGGAGATCATGATCGGCGACACCCTGGCCGACCCGAACGACCCGCGCCCGCTCCCGCTGATCACCGTGGACGAGCCGGCCATCTCGATGACGCTCGGCACCAACACCTCGCCGCTGTCCGGCCGCGACAAGGGCACCAAGGTGACCGCCCGGCTGGTCAAGGACCGCCTGGACCGCGAGCTGGTCGGTAACGTGAGCCTCCAGGTAGTGCCGACCGAGCGGCCGGACGCCTGGGAGGTCCGCGGCCGCGGCGAGCTGGCGCTGGCGATCCTGGTCGAGACCATGCGCCGGGAAGGCTACGAGCTGACCGTCGGCCGTCCCTCCGCCGTCACCCGCGAGATCGACGGCAAGGTGCACGAGCCGGTCGAGCGCCTGTCGGTCGACGTCCCCGAGGAGTACCTGGGCACCGTCACCCAGCTCGTCGCGGTCCGCCGCGGCCGGATGGAGACGATGACCAACCACGGGACCGGCTGGGTGCGCCTGGCGTTCCTGGTCCCGTCCCGCGGCCTGATCGGCTTCCGTACCCAGTTCCTGACCGAGACCCGCGGCACCGGGATCGCGCACCACGTCTTCGAGGGCTACGAGCCCTGGGCGGGCGTCATCAAGGGCCGGGCGAACGGATCGCTGGTCGCCGACCGGGCCGGCGCGGCCTCGACCTACGCGATGTTCAACCTCCAGGAGCGCGGCTCGCTGTTCGTCGCGCCGACCACCGAGGTCTACGAGGGCATGATCGTCGGTGAGAACTCGCGTAACGACGACATGGACGTGAACATCACCAAGGAGAAGAAGGTCACCAACATCCGGCAGTCCAACCAGGAGGAGCTTGAGCGGCTGGTACCGCCCCGCCTCCTCAGCCTGGAGCAGGCGCTGGAGTTCTGTAACGAGGACGAGTGCGTCGAGGTGACCCCGACCGCGGTGCGGCTGCGCAAGACGATCCTCGACGCCAAGGAGCGCGGCCGGGAGCGCGGCCGGATCTCCCGCGAGCACTAGGTATTCCGTTTCGCCCGGATTGCACTATATGCCGGTCTGCGCCGCTTTAGCCCCGGCGCGCCCTGTGCCGAAATGTCGCGATATTCAACATCGGTATACCCATATCTCCGTTATCGGTATGACTGCCGCCCGCCGCCCGCATAAGCTGCAGCTGCGCCGGGGCACCAGGGGGAGTGCCCGCGGGCGCAGGGGGAGCCGTCGGCGCAGCTGAGGGGCGTGCGTCGGCGGATGGAGGCGGGCCGTCCGATGGCGGGCGGAACGCAACGGGAGAGCGGCAGCGCAGCCGGTTAGCCGGAGTGCCCTGCGCTGCCACCCCGTTTTAACGCCGCGGCACCGGCTATTTACCTCGCGCATAGAGAGATCTGGCGACGGGTATTCATGCTCCGCGTACAGTGACCGCCGCGCTGAAAATTCCGCAGGGCGGCGGATCAGCCCTTTTCATCCTGATTCGGGCCGGGCTTTCTTCCTGAAATGGCCGGACCGTGACCGCGGGGGAGCGGCAGGCCGGAAAGGGCGACTGCCAAGGGGGGAAGTCATGAGCCAGCCGCTGGCTTCGTTTCAGGTAAGCCAGAGCTTCCAGAATCTGCTCGACACGGTATTTCATTCCATTCCGAAGATTCTGGTGTTCCTGCTCGTCCTAGTTATCGGATGGATTGTCGCGAAGGTCCTGGCCCGGATCGTCGACCTGGTCCTGCGCCGGGTCAAGTTCGACCGCTTCGTCGAGCGCGGCGTCGTCGGCCAGGCGCTCACCCGGTCGAACACCGACGCCACCACCCTGATCGCGAAGATCGTCTACTACGCGATCCTGCTGGTCACCCTGCAGATGGCGTTCGGCGTGTGGGGACCGAACCCGATCTCCACCATGCTTAACGCGGTGGTCGCGTGGCTGCCCAAGGCGATCGTCGCGATCATCATCATCGTGATCGCGTCGGCCATCGCGCGCGTGGTCAAGGACCTGGTCAACGGGGCCGTGGGCGGCCTATCGTACGGCCCCTTCCTGGCCAGCGCGGCGTCGGTCATCATCATCGCGCTGGGCGCGATCGCCGCACTCAACCAGGTCGGCATCGCCGCCGCGGTGACCCAGCCGGTCCTCTACACGGTGCTGCTGACGGTCGGCGCGATCGCCGCCATCGGCGTCGGCGGCGGCCTCATCAAGCCGATGCAGGAGCGCTGGGAGCGCATGCTGACCGCGGCCGAGCGGGAGACCAGCACCCAGGTCGCCGCCTACCAGCAGGGCCGGACCGACGCGATGACCGCTCCGCCGCAGGCCCCGTCCCAGCCCGCGCAGCCCGCGCCGTCCGCCACTCAGGCCATGCCCAGCCAGGGCGGCGGCTATCCCGAGGTCCCCGGCCGCCCGCAGGACCCGGGCTACCCGCCGCGCGACGACCCCGGTGCCGCCGGCCCCAGCTAACCGCCCAAGACCCAAGTCAAGCACTCCGAACGGGTGCGGCTGACCCTCCACGGTCACCCGCACCCGTTCCGCGTCCCCCGCCTCGCCTCGCGGTCCCGCTCTCGTGGCGACGACGCGTGGGTTCAGCCGTCCAGGCCGAGCCCTTGCGCCTCGATGAATAGCTGGCACACGGCCGCCAGCCGCAGTGACTGCCAGTCAAGCTCCGGCCCCAGGTCAGACTCGGCGTCCCGGCCGTCCCATCCGTCCTGCTTCGCCAGTGCCCGCCGGTGCGGCGGCCACCAGCCGCGGGCGATGGCCGCCTCGGTGAACCCCTGCGCGTAGCAGGCGAGCGCGGCGGGGGTGATGACCCGCCCGCCCCGGCCGAGCGCGTCCCTGAGCTCCGAGGCATGCTGGTCCACCGCCGCCTGTGCCCCCGGCTGGCCGGCCGAGCGGGCCAGGCTCGACTGCCCGGCTTCGCCCGCCAGTCGTAGCACGATTTCCGGCAAATCGACCTGCAACGCCTCAGAAGTGGACATAACGCGAAGTTACGGTATGCGGCGGTCGCCGGCGGCCGGATCGGGAAATTGTGTCCCGCCTCACCGGCCTGGCCGGATGCCCTGAGCCCGCGAATGTCCGGCATGTCGCCGGCGTTGCTGCTTGAACCCTCCGTATACCGCTGGTTACTTTCCGCTCATGAAGAAGTTGCGGAGAGTGACTATAATTCGCGCCGCGACGGCCGCCGCTGTCGCGGTGGCACTCTCGTGCGCCTTCCCCCCCGGAGCTCACGCCGGCGCTGGCCAGGTCGGCTACGCAGGCCAGGCCAGCCAGGCCGCCGGGTTGGCGGGGGCCGTCCGCGGCCTGGACATCTCGGCCTACCAGCACGCTGGGTCGACGATCCACTGGCAGCGGCTCGCCCGCGACGGCCTGCGCTTCGTCTCGATCAAGACCACTGAGGGCACCTATTACCGCAATCCCTTCTACGTGGCCGACGCGCGCGCCGCCGCGGCGGCGGGGCTGGCGGTGCTGCCGTACGTGTTCGCCAACCCGGCCCGGGGAGGCGGCGCGCCGACCGCGCGGTTCGGGGTCAAGGCGGCCAGCGCCGCCCGCGGCGCGGCCCGGCTGCCGCTGGTGGTCGACCTGGAGAACGACCCGTACAAGAAGAACCGGGACTGCTGGGGGCGGTCGGTCCGGGCGATACGCGGCTGGATCGGCGGCTTCCTGAACCAGGCGCACGCGCTGACCGGGCACTGGCCGATTGTCTACACCACCGCCGCCTGGTGGCGGGAGTGCACCGGCGCGACCCGGCAGTTCCAGCACGACCCGCTGTGGCTGGCGGCGTTCGGCAAGGCCCCGGGGGCGGTGCCTGCGCCGTGGAGCCAGTGGGCCTTCTGGCAGTACGACGACAACGGCGCGCTGCCCGGGATCGGCCCGGTCGACCTGGACTACTACCGGCCGACCGGCGGCCTGCCCTCGCTCAACCCGGCCAAGCACAAGCCGGCCAAGCACAAGCCGGCCAGGCCCAGGCACAAGCAGGCCAAGCACAAGCAGGCCAAGAAGACGGCCAAGGCCAAGGCGAAGAAGACCGCCAAGCCCGGGCGCAAGCACCACCGGTAAACCGCGAAGCGCCGGTGACCAGGGAAGAACCCCTGATCGCCGGCGCTCCGGTTACCTGGTTAGCGCTTACCGGGCACGGCCGGGGTGCCCTCAGGCTCCGGCCGGCGGCTGATCTTCGAGCCGAGCCACACCAGCGGGTCGAACCGGCGCCCGGCCACGCGCTCCTTCATCGGGATGATCGCGTTGTCGGTGATCTTGATGTGCTCGGGGCAGACCTCGGTGCAGCACTTGGTGATGTTGCAGAGGCCGAGCCCGAAGTCGTCCTGCGCGATGTTGCGCCGGTCGGCCTCGTCGGCCGGGTGCATCTCCAGCTCGGCCACCCGCATCAGGAACCGCGGACCGGAGAACGCGTTCTCGTTGTCCGCGTGGTCCCGGATCACGTGGCAGGTGTTCTGGCACAGGAAGCACTCAATGCACTTGCGGAACTCCTGCGACCGGTTCACGTCTTCCTGCTGCATCCGGAACTCGCCCGGCTTGATCGCCGGGTCCGGAGTGAACGAGGGGATCTCACGCGCCTTGGCGTAGTTGAACGACACGTCCGTGACCAGGTCCCTGATCACCGGGAAGGTCCGCATGGGCGTGATCGTCAGCGTCTCCTCCTCGGTGAAGGTCGACATCCGGGTCATGCAGCCGAGCCGCGGCATGCCGTTGATCTCCATCGAGCAGGAGCCGCACTTGCCGGCCTTGCAGTTCCACCGCAGGGCCAGGTCGGACGCCTGGGTGGCCTGCAGCCGGTGCAGCACGTCGAGGACGACCTCGCCCTCGTTGACATCGACCTTGTAGTCCTGCAGCGCGCCGGTGCCCGCGTCGCCGCGCCAGACCCGGAGATTCGCCAGGTACCCCATCAGTGACCCTCCTCCAGCACGGCCGCCTCGCGGTGGCCGGCCAGCTCTTCCTTGGTCATGTACTTCTTGAGCTCGGTGATGTCGAACAGGTCGAGCAGGTCCGGGCGGATCACCGGCAGCGGCTGGTGCACCATCTCGACCGTGTCGCCCTTCAGCGTCAGGATCAGGTTGACCTTGCGCCACTCGGGTGACATCTCCGGGTGGTCCTCACGGGTGTGCCCGCCGCGCGACTCCTCGCGCTCCAGCGCCGCCATCGCCACGCACTCCGCCACCAGCAGCATGTTGCGCAGGTCCTGGGCGTAGTGCCAGCCCGGGTTGTAGGCCCGCTCGCCCGGCACCGAGAGCGCCTTGGCCCGCTCCTTGAACTTCTCCAGGGCGGCCAGCGCGTCCTTCACCTCTTGCTCCCGGCGGATGATGCCGACCAGGTCGTTCATCGTCTGCTGGAGCTCGGCGTGCACCTCGTACGGTGACTCGCCGTCGGTCCGCTCGAACGGCGCGATCGCCTCGGCGACCGCCGCGTCCAGGTCGGCCTGCCCGATCGCGGGCTTGGCGTCCCCGAGCGATTCCAGGTAGTCGGCCGCGCCGTCGCCCGCCCGCTTGCCGAAGACCAGCAGGTCGGACAGCGAGTTGCCGCCGAGCCGGTTGGACCCGTGCATGCCGCCGGACACCTCGCCCGCCGCGAACAGCCCGGGCACCGAGGAAGCGGCCGTGTCCGGGTCGACCTCGACCCCGCCCATCACGTAGTGGCAGGTCGGGCCGATCTCCATCGGCTCCTTGGTGATGTCCACGTCCGCCAGCTCCTTGAACTGGTGGTGCATGGACGGCAGCCGGGACAGGATGTACTCGGGCGACCGGCGCGAGGCGATGTCCAGGAAGATGCCGCCGTGCGGGGAGCCGCGGCCGGCCTTGACCTCGGAGTTGATCGACCGCGCGACCTCGTCCCGGGGCAGCAGCTCCGGCGGGCGCCGGTTGTGGTCCGGGTCGGTGTACCAGCGGTCGGCTTCTTCCTCGGTCTCCGCGTACTGGGCGCGGAACACGTCGGGCACGTAGTCGAACATGAACCGCTTGCCCTCGGAGTTCTTCAGCACCCCGCCGTCGCCGCGGACGGACTCGGTGACCAGGATGCCCTTCACCGACACCGGCCAGACCATGCCGGTCGGGTGGAACTGGACGAACTCCATGTTCATCAGCGACGCGCCGGCCAGCAGGGCGAGCGCGTGCCCGTCGCCGCTGTACTCCCAGGAGTTGGAGGTGACCTTGAACGTCCGCCCGATGCCGCCGGTCGCGAGGATGACCGCGGGCGCCTCGAACAGCACGAACTTGCCGGTGTCGCGGATGTAGCCGAAGGCGCCGGCGATCTTGTCGCCGTCCTTGAGCAGCCGGGTGACCGTCGTCTCGGCGAAGACCTTGATCATCGCCTCGGGGTCGCCGAACTCGTAGGAGTCGGCCTGCTGCAGCGCGACGATCCGCTGCTGCAGCGTGCGGATCATCTCCAGGCCGGTCCGGTCGCCCACGTGCGCCAGCCGCGGGTACTCGTGCCCGCCGAAGTTGCGCTGCGAGATCTTCCCGTCCGGTGTCCGGTCGAACAGCGCGCCCCACGCCTCGAGCTCCCAGACCCGGTCCGGTGCCTCCTTGGCGTGCAGCTCCGCCATCCGCTGGTTGTTCAGGAACTTCCCGCCGCGCATGGTGTCGCGGAAGTGCACCTGCCAGTTGTCGTTGGGGTTGGCGTTCCCCATCGCGGCGGCGGCGCCGCCCTCGGCCATGACGGTGTGCGCCTTGCCGAACAGCGACTTGGAGATGATCGCGGTCTTCTTACCCCGCGCCCGCGCCTCGATCGCCGCCCGCAGGCCAGATCCACCCGCGCCGATGACTACGACGTCGTAGGAGAAGCGCTCGATTTCGGTGTCGTTGGTAGCCATAGCTAATTCGCCCGTTCGTAGGCCTAGTTGAAGATCCGCGGGTCGCTGAAGGCACCGCTCGCGACCAGCATGATGTAGAGGTCCGTGAGCGCCAGCGTGGTCAGCGAGATCCACGCGAAGGCCATGTGGTGCCGGTTCAGCTTCGAGACCTGCGTCCAGGCCCAGTAGCGCAGCGGGTGCTTGGAGAAGTTCTTCAGCCGCCCGCCGGTGATGTGACGGCAGGAGTGGCAGGAGAACGAGTACGCCCAGACCGCCACCACGTTGATCAGCATGATGATCGAGCCGAGCCCGATGCCGAAGTCGCCGTCAGGCCCGCGGAACGCCTGCACCACGTCCCAGGTGAGCAGGATCGCGATCACGAACGCGGCGTAGAAGAAGTAGCGGTGCAGGTTCTGCGCGATCAGCGGCACCTTGGTCTCGCCCGAGTACTTGGCGTGCGGCTCGCGGACCGCGCACGCCGACGGCGAGCGCCAGAACGCCCGGTAGTACGCGCCCCGGTAGTAGTAGCAGGTCAGCCGGAAGCCAAGCACGAACGGGAGCGAGACGAAGGCATAGGGAATGATCGGCGGGATGGCCGGGATCCAGTGCCCGAGTGCCGTCGACCCGGGCACGCACTCACCGCTGACGCAGGGCGAGTAGAACGGCGTCAGGTAGTGGTACTGGGGCACGTAGTACCAGTGCCCGGTGAAGACGCGGACCGTCGCATAGGCCACCCAGATGGTCAGCAGGGACGCGACGACGCGCCCCCGGTTCCACCAGGGGTCGGTGCGGAGCGTCCGCTCCTTGATCTGCGCCCGCGTTCTGGCCGGCGCATCCGAAACTTGTGTCATCCAGCGTCCTCGCTGCCTCGTGCGTGATCGTCGCCGCGGCGCGCGGCCAGACGACCCTTGGATGGGGCTGGGGGGCGGGCGCGCAAGCGGTGCCCACGAATTTATTCCAGTACGTCTCAGCATGCCGCATCGGGGCACCCTTCCAGCATGTGAGACTGGCAACACTCGACGTGCCGACCAGGCTATTACCGCAGCTTGGTGAGCAGGTTCACATCCCAGACCGCGACCGTGAAGCCGCCAAACTGATACCTGCGGGCCGGCTGGCCGAAGGTAGCGCGCACCACGGCGGCCGGCACGTACTCGGCCGGGACCCCGGGGCCGCCCGGCGTCCCGGTGACCAGGAACGTCGCGTAGTGCAGGCGGGGATCGTAGGCGGTGGCGGCCGACTGGTACAGCAGCGGCCGTACCCGCCCCTGCCGCACCACGGTGCCGGCCAGTACCGCCCGCCCGCCGCTGTCGACGGTGACCGCGTTGGCCGCCGCCCCGCCCAGCCCGTACCGCAGCCCGTGTGCCGCCAGCCAGTCCGCCAGCAACTGGTACCGCCCGTGCCCGGCCGGCTGCGCGGCCGCGTACCCGAGCGCCGCCCCGTACCCGGCCAGCAGCACCGCCAGCAGCCCGGTCAGCAGCACGGCGAGCCGAACGCCCGACCGCACAGGCTTCGCCCGTGTCATTGCCCCGCCCGCCAGCGCCGCGATCCGCGGGCCGAGCTGCCGCCCCGCCAGCACCGCCCCGAGCGGCAGCACGGCCGCGATCTCCCGCGCGTCGTACCCGGTCCCGGTCACCGTCCCCGGCTCGATGCTGACCAGGTAACTCACCAGGTTGGCGACGATGGCCACCGCCAGCACCGAGTCCACCAGCCCCCCGCGCCCCCCGGCCGCCTGACTCCGTCCCGGCTGCCCTTGCCCCGCCCGGCTCCGCCGCCCCAGGAACCCGCGCAGCGCCACCCCCGTCCCAACCGCCGCCAGCGCCAGCCCGCCCAGGTGCAGCACCGCGAACCCAGTGCCGCCCCACCCGCTCACCCCGAGGAAGTTCGCCCCGTACAGCTCGAGCACGCCCCACCCGGTCAGCCAGGCATGCGTCCACCAGAGCCCGGCCGGCGCCAGCGTGAACGGCAGCGGGTGCGCGCCGAACCCGCCCGCCGCCGCCAGCCCCCGCGCCCCCGCCCAGGCCACCCCGACCGACCCGACCCCCGCCAGCACCAGCGCACCGTCGTCCCGCCCGCCGTCCCACCAGCCCCTCCGGCCCTCCCCAGCCCACCAACCCCGAAGGCCGTCTCCGCCTCGCCCGCCCCGGAGCCCCTCTCCCGCCCCCCGAGCCCGCCCCTGCCGAGCCCCTCTCCGCCCGGCCTGCCCCCCGGCCCGCCCCTCAAGCCCCCTTGGGCCCACTGACCTCGCAAGCCGATAGACCACCCCCGCCGCCCGCCCCGCTTCCCGGCCGCGCGGGCGGTCCGAGATCGACTTCCCATCAGTTCGGCTGCCATTTCCGGCCATTTTGTCATGATTTGCGCCAACCGAAGTGATGGGAAGTGGCGTCGCACCGGCCAAAGTGATAGGAAGTCGCGGCCGCAAGCGGGCTGCCGACCGAATCAAGCGCACCCCGCACACCAGGACCAGCGGCAGCACCGCCGTCACCAGCGCCACCCGGTCCGCCAGCTGCACCCAGGCGAGCAGCAGGCACAGCGCAACCGGCACCCACCGGCCCCGCCGATGCGGTCGGCCCCGCCACCCCCGTTGGCCCCGCCACCCCCGTGGCCCCCCGCCACCCCCGCCGGTCCGGGCGGGTCCGCGAGGTCGCCGCGGCCGGCGCCGATGTCCACCAGTCGACCAGCAGCCAGCCGAGCAGCAGCGGGAGCTGGGTCGCGGTGTGATCCGGCGACAGCAGCAGCACGAAGGCGCCGTACCCGAGCTGCGGCGCCAGCATGATCCCGGCCGCCAGCGTGCCGCGGACCAGCCCCTCGGTGCCGCGGACGGTTCCCCGGGCCAGCGCCCAGGCCGCGAGCAGCAGCAGCGTGTAGCTGGCCGCCGCCGCCAGGTGGATGACGCCCGGGCCGAACGGGCGGACCAGCTCGACCAGCACGTACTCGGGCAGCTCGGTGGTGTAGAACGACACGTCGCTGACCGTCCAGCCGTGCAGCAGCCAGTTCCCGGCCAGCATGTCGCGGGCCTGCAGTGCCTGCGCGGCGCCGTCGGCGGTGACCGGCACCGTCCACGACACCCGCAGGTAGGCCGCGAACAGCAGCCCGGCGCTAAGCCCAGCCAGTACCGCCGCGCCGATGCGCGCGTGCGGCCGCCTGGCCCGCACGTGCTCAGCGGGCGCCCGCTTCCGGGCAGCCCTGGTAGAAACCCCCGCCACGCCGCAACCCCCGTTACGCCGTCTCCCTGTGGACCCTGCCCCCGCCGGACCCAGCCGGCCCCCGCTACCCGGCCGCTGCTACCCGGCCGGCCTCAATCCCCGGCCCCGGCCTCCATCCCGAGCGCCTGCTTGAGGAACGCGACCTGGAACAGCAGCATGTTCTCCGCCACCGTCTCCTGCGACGTCATGTGCGTGATCCCGGACAGCGGCAGCACCGAGTGCGGGTAGCCGGCCGCCAGCAGCGCGCTTGACAGCCGCAGCGAGTGCGCCACGAACACGTTGTCGTCCGCCAGCCCGTGGATGATCAGCAGCGGGCGGATGACCGACTTTACCGCTCGCGCGGGGTCGCCCATCAGCGAACTGGCCTGGTAGGCGTCGGGGTTGCGGGCCGGGTCACCCAGGTACCGCTCGGTGTAATGGGTGTCGTAGAGCGCCCAGTCGGTCACCGGCGCCCCGGCCACCCCGGCGTGGAACACGTCCGGGCGGCGTAGCACCGCCAGCGCCGACAGGTAACCGCCGAACGACCAGCCGCGGATGGCGACCCGGCTGGTGTCCAGCTCGGGCACCGCCTCAGCGGCGGCGCCAAGCGCGGTGACCTGGTCCTCGAGGATCCCGCTGGCGAAGTCACCCGCGATCATCCGCTCCCAGGACGGGGAGCGCCCGGGCGTGCCCCGGCCGTCCGCCACCACCACCGCGAAGCCCTGCTCGGCGAACCACTGCGAGGCGAGGTAAATGCCGGCCGACCGCAGTACCCGCTGCGCGCCAGGTCCGCCGTACGGGTCCATCAGCACCGGCAGCTTGTCCCCGGGCCGGTGCCAGGAGGGAAGCAGCACCGCGGTGGCGATGCGGGCCGGCCCGGCGAGCAGGAACCGGGGCTCCGGAGCGGGCAGGTTCGGCTCCTCCGCCAGCGAGGCGATGCCGCCGACGACCGTGCCGGTGTCGGCCGGGCCGCCGGGGCGGGTCAGCCGGACGATGACCTGGCTGCTGTCCAGGGTCCGGCTGGCAATGACAGTGGTGCCGCCGGACTTGGCGGCGGTGTGCACGCCCGGCCTGGTCGCGACCGCGTACAGCCCGTCGGGCCCGTAGCGCCAGACCTGGAGCTCGGTCGACCCGTTTCCGCCAGCGAACAGCACGTCGCCGCCGTCGGTGCCGAGCACCGCCCGCACCTGCAGGCCGTCCGGGGTGACGGGCACGGCGGTGGCCAGCTCGCCGGCGGGCGCCACGATGAGCCCGCGGGTGTCGTCGGCGAGCCCGGTCCACACGATGTCGCCGTTGTCGAGCTGGGCGGGCACCCCGGCGATGACGTCGGTCCAGTGCGGGTCGGTGTCCTCGCGCAGGAGCTGGCCGGTGGCGGCGTTGACGACCCGCATGACCCGCTGGTCGCGGGACTGCACCACGATCAGCGGGTCAGTTCCCCAGGCGGCGCTGACCAGGTAGGGGAACGCCGCCCGGTCCCAGCCGGCCACCTCGGAGAGGCCGGCCTGCGAACCGGGCTGCTCCCCGTACGGCTCAGCGGCCGGCACGCTGGCGACAAGCAGGGACACGTCCGCGTTGGCGGTGCCCGCGGCCGGGTAGCTCACCGCGGCCGGTGCCTTGCCCGGGTTGGCGGGGTCGGCGATGTGCCAGCGGGCCACCGGGGACTCATCGACCCGGGCGACCAGCAACTGGCGGCCGTCGGGTGACCACCAGTAGCCGCGGGACCGGCCCATCTCCTCGGCCGCGACGAACTCAGCCAGGCCGAGCGTCACCCCGTCCTCGGCCGCGACCACCGTGTCCTGGCCGCCTGCCAGGTCGATGACGCGCAGCGCGCCGTCGTGCACGTAGGCGACCGCGGTCCCGGCCGGGTCGGGCCGCGGGTCGAGGGCCGGGACCCGGGTGGGGACCAGCCGGGGCGCGGCATCGGCGCCGCCACTAAGTGCGACCGCGTACACCTGGCCCGACAGCGCGAAGACGGCCAGCGTCAGGGCCCGGTCGGTGGCGTAGGCGACGATCCCGGCGGCGGTCTCCCGTACCCGCTCGCGCCGCGCCCGCTCCTCGGGCGGCAGGTTCTCGTCGTCCGCGCCCAGCGTCCGCGGGTCGGCCACCAGCCGTTCCGTCCCGGTCGCGACGTCGGTTTCCCACAAGCAGGTCACCGGGTCGTCGCCCGCCCGTGACCGCAGGAAGGTGACCCGGGCGCCGTCCGGCGATACCTCGAACGCCCGGGGCACCCCGAGCCGGAAACCGCGCGTCCGCGCCTGTTGCCTGGGAAAGCTTTCCGTCATGGCACTCGACCCTACCGCCCGCGGCCCGGCCGTCCGGTAGCGTCTTGCCCACGGCCCGGGCACGGAGGGGCCGTGCACGAAGGGACAGAGGGTGGAACGCAGCCTGCTGCTGGTGCACGCGCACCCGGATGATGAGTCGATCGGCACCGGCGCCACGATGGCCAGGTACGCCGCCGAGGGCGCCCGCGTCACGCTGGTCACCTGCACGCTCGGTGAGCTAGGGGAGATCATCCCGCCGGACCTGCGCCACCTGCTCCCGGACGAGCTCGGCCAGCACCGGATCGCCGAGCTCGACCGCGCGTGCGCGGCGCTCGGCGTCACCGACCACCGCTTCCTCGGCGGGGAGGGCCGGTACCGCGACTCGGGGATGATGGGGCTGCCGGACAACGACGACCCGCGCTGCTTCTGGCAGGCCAGCGTGGACGAGGTGGCGGCCCAGCTGGCGGTGGTCATCGGCGAGGTGGCGCCGTCCGCCATCGTGACCTACGACGCGCACGGGTACTACGGCCACCCCGACCACATCCAGGCGCACCGGGTGACCGTGCGGGCCCGCGAGCTGGCGGGCAGCCCCGCCCGGCTCTACGCGACCGCGATGCCGCGCTCGGTGCTGGCCGCGGCGGTCGAGCTGCCGGCCGACTCCTGGTTCGTCCGCAAGGACGACCTCACCGCGAGCGTGCCCGATGACCAGGTGACGACGGAGGTCGACGCGGCCGGCTACCTGGACGCCAAGCGGGCCGCCCTGCGCGCCCACGAGACCCAGGTCACCGTGGACGGCGACTTCTTCGCGCTGTCGGATGAGGTCGGCCAGCGCATCCTCGCCACCGAGTACTACACCCAGCTAGCCGGGCCGCGGGCCGATCCGGCGGCCGGGCAGCGGTACCAGCGCGACCTCTTCACCCCCTGAAGTCGGTAGCCTGCTGCGTTATGGGGACATCGCAAGGCCCGGCTCCGGCTGGCCGGCCACCAGGAGGCGGCGCGCAGCGGGCGCTCACGGCGGTCGGCTACGTGGTGCTGTTCCTGCTCGGCGCGCTGCAGGGGCTCATCGGCAGCTTCCAGTACGGGCGGTCGCCGGCCCCCTGGGTCGCGGTCATCCTGGCGGTGCTCATCTTTGCCACCTGCGTGGGCTGCGGCTGGGGTCTCGGCACGTTCACGGCCGGGCTGCTGCCGGCCGTCGGCTGGTTCCTCACCTCGTTCTTCCTCGCGATGTCGCGCCCGAACGGCAGCGTGATCATCACCGCCACCTCGGCGGGCGAGTGGTACCTGTACGGCGGCGCGCTCGGCTGCGCGGTCGGGGCAGTGGCGACCGTCTTCACCCGCGCCCGGCGCGCCGCCGGTGGCGTCAGGCCAGCACCGCCGCCCGGAAGCGGTCAAGCCCCCAGGCCAGCTCCTCCTCCGTGATGACCAGCGGCGGGGCGAGCCGGATGGTGCTGCCGTGGGTCTCCTTGGCCAGCACCCCGAGCGAGGCCAGCCGCTCGCACACGGCCCGCCCGTCGAGGGAGCCGAAGGTGACCCCGGCCCACAGTCCCCGCCCGGTCACCGACGTCACCGTCGCGGGTGGCAGCGACCGCAGCGCGGCGTGCAGCACGCCGCCGAGCGCGGCCGAGCGCGCCTGGTACTCCCCGGTCCGCAGCAGCGCGATCACCTCGCGGCCGACCGCGCAGGCCAGCGGGTTGCCGCCGAAGGTGGACCCGTGCTGCCCGGGCTTGAGCACGCCCAGCACCGCCTGGGATGACACCATCGCGGAGACCGGCACGATGCCGCCGCCGAGCGCCTTGCCGAGCAGGTAGGCGTCGGGCACCACGTTCTCGGCCGCGCAGGCGAAGGTGGTGCCCACCCGGCCGAGGCCGGACTGGATCTCGTCGGCGATCAGCAGCGCCCCGGCCGCGGTGCACAGCTCCCGCAGCCCGGCCAGGAACCCGGGCGGCGGCACCACCACCCCGGCCTCGCCCTGGACCGGCTCCACCAGCACCCCGACCACCCGCTCGCCATAAGCGGAAAAAGCGGCGCTGACCGCGTCCAGGTCGCCGTACGGGACCGAGACGAAGCCCGGCGTGTAGGGGCCGAAGTCGGCCCGCGCGTCCGGGTCGGACGAGAACGACACGATGGTGGTGGTCCGGCCGTGGAAGTTGCCGTCGAACACGATGATGACCGCCTGGTCGGCCGGGACCCCGCGGGACCGGTAGCCCCACGCGCGGGCGACCTTGATCGCGGTCTCCACCGCCTCCGCCCCGGTGTTCATCGGCAGCACCATCTCCATGCCGCACAGCTCGGCCAGCTCGGCGCAGAACGGCCCGAACTGGTCGTGGTCGAACGCCCGCGACACCAGCGTGACCCGGCCGAGCTGGCGGGTCGCCGCGTCCACCAGGCGCGGGTGCCGGTGGCCGAAGTTCAGCGCCGAGTAGCCGGCCAGCATGTCCAGGTAGCGCCGCCCGTCGGTGCCGGTGACCCAGCAGCCCTCGGCCGAGCTCACGATCACCGGCAGCGGGTGGTAGTTGTGCGCGCTGTACCGTTCGGTCAGCCCGGCCAGGCGCTCGCTCACGGCGGCCTCCGGCAGCGTGTCGGTCATCGCGGTCCTCCTCTTAGTTCGAGCGTGCAGCATTTTGCCCCGCCGCCCGCCTTCAGCAGTTCGGACATGTCGACCGGGACCGGGGTGAAGCCGTGCGCGGACAGCGACCGGGCCAGGTTCACCGCCTGCCGGGCGAGCACCACGTGCCGCCCGTCGGACACCGCGTTCAGCCCCAGCACCTCGGCGTCCTCGTCCTTGGCCTCGATCAGCTCGTCGAACACGCCCTCCAGGGCGGCCTGCCCGGCGTCGTCGAACGCCGCCGGGTAGTACATGGCGGTGGACGCGTCGAGTACGCACAGTGCGGTGTCGAGGTGGTAGAACCGCGGGTCGACCAGCCGCAGCGAGACCACCGGGCGGCCGAACACGGCGGCGAGCTCTTCCGCCGCCGCCTGGTCGGACCGGAACCCGTGCCCCGCCAGGATGGTCTGGCCGGCCACCAGGATGTCCCCCTCGCCCTCGTTCACCTGCACCGCCTCATGCACCGCAGGGTAACCGCGGGAGCGGAACCAGGCCAGGTAGGCGGCGGCCTCGGCCGCCCGCTGCGGGTAGCGGAACCGTGCGCCGAGCACCGCCCCGTCGATGACGGTGGCGCCGTTGGCGGCGAACACCATGTCCGGCAGCCCGGGCTGCGGCTCGATGGTCGCCACCGCGTGGCCGAGCGACTGGTAGGCGGCCCGCAGCGCGGACCACTGCCGCATCGCCAGGCCGGGGTCAACCGGGGAGCCGGGCCGCATCCACGGGTTGATCGCGTAGCTGACGGTGAAGTAGTCAGGCGGGCACATCAGGTAAGTCCGGGGCGAAGCCACCCGGTGCGTCACGTCGCTGCTCATGGCAGCAGAGTACGGAGCGGAGCGACGAAACTAACAGAGCGTAAGCATGCGTTCGTCCGGCGATTCGTTGCTTCTTTATTGCGCGAAGCGGCGATTCGTTGCGACGGCCGGGCTCGCTGCCCGGCAAACGGTCAGCCGCCGCCGCTCATGGGTATCCCGAACGGGTGCGCGCCTGCGCCTGGCCGGCCCGCTGCTCAGCGGGCTGAGAGGGCCCGCAGCCGGGCGCTGCCCGCCGCGACCCGCTCGTCGGTGGCGGTCAGCGCCACCCGGATGTGGTCGTTCCCGGCCGGCCCGTACATGGACCCCGGGCCGACCAGGATGCCGCACTCGGCCGCCAGCAGCTCGCAGGCGGCCCAGCAGTCAAGCCCGGGGCGGGTGGCCCACAGGTAGAGCCCGGCCTCGGAGTGCTCGATGCGGAACCCGGCCGCCCGCAGGCCGTCCGCCAGGATGTCCCGGCGGGCCGCGTACCTGGCCTTCTGCTCGGCCGCGTGGGCGTCGTCGGACAGCGCCGCGATCATCGCCGCCTGCACCGGGGCGGGCACGATCATGCCCGCCTGCCGGCCGACCAGCAGCAGCTCCTTCATCAGGGCGGGGTCGCCGGTGACGAAGCCGGCCCGGTAGCCGGCCAGGTTGGACCGCTTGGACAGCGAGAACACCGCGAGCAGGCCGTCCAGCGAGTCGCCGCGGACCGACGCGTGCAGCGCCGAGACCGGGCGGGTGTCCCAGCCGAGCTCGATGTAGCACTCGTCCGAGGCGAGCACCGCCCCCCGGGACCGCGCCCAGCCGAGGGCGTCCCGCAGCGCGCCGGGCGGCAGTACCCGCCCGGTCGGGTTGGACGGCGAGTTCACCCACAGCAGCCGGGTGCGGCCGGGCGCGCCGGACAGGGCCGCGGCGCTGACCTCGGCCACCGCGGCCGAGGCGGCGCCGCACAGCCTGGCCCCGATCTCGTAGGTCGGGTAGGCCAGCGACGGGTAGAGCACGGTGTCGGCCGGGCCGAGCCCGAGCACGGTCGGCAGCCAGGCGATGAACTCCTTGGTGCCGATCACCGGCAGCACCGTCACCGGGTCTACCTGCACGTCGAGGGCCCGGGAAAGCCACCCGGCGGCCGCTGCCCGCAGCTCCGGCGTGCCCGCGGTGAGCGGGTAGCCGGGTGCGTTGGCGGCCGCCGCCAGGGCGTCCTGGATGACCGTGGGCACCGGGTCGACCGGGGTGCCCACGGACAGGTCAACTACGCCCCCGGGGAACGCGCGAGCCTTCTCGGCGATCGGCGCGAGCTCGTCCCAGGGGTATTCAGGCAGCCTTTCGGCGAGCGTCACTCTTCGTGAGCCTGGGGCGGGAGCGCCGCCACGGTCGGGTGGTCCTTGCCGATCTTGCCGCTCTTGGAGGCGCCGCCGGGCGAGCCGAGCTCCTCGAAGAAGTCGGCGTTGATCTTCTGGAAGTCCTTCCACTGCTCGGGGACGTCGTCCTCGTAGTAGATGGCCTCAACCGGGCAGACGGGCTCGCAGGCGCCGCAGTCCACGCACTCGTCCGGGTGGATGTAGAGCATGCGCTCGCCCTCGTAGATGCAATCCACCGGGCACTCTTCGATGCAGGCCTTGTCGAGTACGTCGACGCATGACTGCGCGATGACGTAGGTCACGTGAGCTCCTCTATAACGTCTTAACCCATTCAGGTACGACGCCAGTATGGCGGGTCGCCCTGCTAGCTGGCGACAATACTTCCCGCTGGTGCGGACGGGTCTGTCTGCCAGCTCGACTCGGTGAGCCGGGCGGTCCACTGGTACCCGGCATAGCTAACCCGCGTTATTCCGTAGGAACTGGCGTTCGCGACCAGCCAGTTCGCGGCCGTCCAGCCCGCGCCGCTGGCCGGGTGGACCGTCATCGACTGGCTTGCCGCGGAGGTGGTGATTCTTGTCACTGCCCCGCCGTCGCCGGTCGCACCGAAGGTGTCCGTCATCGCCCTGGCGGTCCCCGCCAGGTTCAGCTTCGTGGTCTCGTTCGGCAGGGCTGACTGCGTGCCCGGGGTGTACCAGCAGCTGAACGCGTGCGGCGTGGCGGTGTAGGCGGCGGCCATCGCGGCCCCGTCGGGCGCGTACTGCTGGTAGGCGTAGCCGTAGGCGCTCGCCTGCACCGCCTGGGCCGCCTGGTACACCGGGATCGTCGTGTAGTTCGGGACCTTGACCAGCGCGCCGAAGAACGCCCGGGCCGCGTAGGCGGGGTCGAGCAGCTGCGCCCGGGTGCCCCAGCCCTGTGACGGCCGCTGCTGGAAGATGCCCACCGAGTCCCGGTCGCCGTAGGTCAGGTTCTCCAGCTTGGACTCCTGGAACGCGGTCGCGTAGGCGATGGTCAGCGCCCGGGCCGACAGGTTCATGCGGGCGGCGACGCCCGCGATGTCGGCCGCGTCGGCGGCCTGGCTGAAGTCCAGCGCGACCGCGTTGTCGCCGGTTCCCGCCTGGCAGCCGGGGACGGTCAGCAGCTTGACGATGTACCGCTGGTACGCCTCGTAGGCGGCGTACGCCCCGACGCCGAGCAGCAAGGCGATCACGACCAGCACGATCAGCGGGCGCCGCCACCGGGGCCGCCGGTACCGGTAGTACTCGCTCTGCCCCGAGTAGGTCGTCCGCACACGTCGAAGCTACCCGGTGGAGCGCCCTTCGGTAGGCTCGACGCTCATGAGTGAGCTGAAGTCTCCGCTGTCCTCCGTGATCGACCAGGCCATTGACGACCTGTGGGAGCGACGAGCCGGGCTGACCCCCGACGACTCCGCCGCCCGGGACCAGATCGTGGCCGCGGTGGACCAGATCGACGCGGGCACTGCCCGGGTCGCGTTCGTCGACCAGGGGACCGACGAGGTAGTGGTGGACGAGCGGGCCAAGCGGGCGATCCTGCTCGCGTTCAAGGTGCTGCCGATGGCCGAGTCGCGGGCCGGGGAGTTCCGCTATCACGACCGGGTGCCGCTCAAGACCCGCCTCGACGGCGTACGGGTAGTGCCGGGCGCGGTCGCCCGCTGGGGCGCCTACATCGCGCCGGGCACGGTGCTGATGCCGTCGTTCGTCAACGTCGGCGCGTACGTGGACACCGGGACGATGGTGGACACCTGGGCCACGGTCGGCTCGTGCGCCCAGATCGGGAAGAACGTCCACCTGTCGGGCGGGGTGGGCATCGGCGGGGTGCTCGAGCCCCCGAACGCGGTCCCGGTGGTGGTCGAGGACGAGTGCATGATCGGCTCCCGCTCGATCGTGGCCGAGGGCGCGCGGGTCCGCACCGGGGCGGTGCTCGGTTCTGGCACCAACATCACCAGGACGACGCACGTGATCGACGTGGAGACCGGTGAGGAACTGCCGCGCGGCGAGGTGCCCGCGTGGTCGGTGGCGGTCAACGGCACCCGGTTCCGCCAGTTCCCCGGCGGCCAGTTCGGCCTGCCCGCGGTGCTCGTACTCAAGCGGCTGGTCGCGGGGGAGCGGCACGACAAGGCGGCGCTGAACGAGATTCTCCGCGAGCACGGCGTCGACGGCTGAGTTAGCCGCGGGGGCACAGGTCAAAGCCCCTTTCTGTTGTGTTAATTCGCGTTGCGTTCTCCTCCGGGCCGCGTGTTTCACGCAGAGCAGTGCCCGCGGATGGCTACCGTGGACGGACTATGGGTGGAGCAAATTCGCGCCGGGTCCGTCGCCAGGGACCCGTGACGCTGCGCGACAAGCAAGTTCCGGCGACCACGACCGACCAGCGGCTGCTTGACCGCCGCGGCCCGTCGGACTGGGTGCACGCTGACCCGTGGCGGGTGATGCGCATCCAGGCGGAGTTCGTCGAGGGATTCGGGCTGCTGGCCGAGCTGGGGGTGGCGGTCTCGATCTTCGGCTCGGCCCGGACCAAGCCCGGCACGGCCGGCTACGAGCTGGCCGGCGACATCGCCGCGGGCCTGGTCGAGGCCGGCTACGCGATCATCACCGGCGGCGGTCCCGGCATCATGGAGGCCGCCAACAAGGGCGCCGCCCAGGCGGGCGGCGTCTCGGTCGGCCTGGGCATCGAGCTGCCGATGGAGTCCGGGCTCAACGACTACGTGAACATCGGCGTGGAGTTCCGCTACTTCTTCGTCAGGAAGACCGTCTTCATCAAGTACTCGCAGGCCTTCGTGGTCCTGCCAGGCGGCTTCGGCACCATGGACGAGCTGTTCGAGGCGCTCACGCTGGTCGCCACCGGCAAGATCACCAAGTTCCCGATCGTCCTGGTCGGCAGCGCCTACTGGACCGGCCTGCTCGACTGGCTCAAGTCGACCATGCTCGCCGAGGGCAAGATCCACGCCGAGGAGCTGGCCCTGCTGCACATCGCGGACGAGGCCGACGAGGTAGTCAAGATCATCAAGGACGCCCACAAGGGCCTCTCCCGCAACCGCTAACCCAGCCCGCCCCAGCCGGCAAACCCCAGCACCACAGGCAGACGGGGGAGCAGGGCGAAGCAAGGGGGAGCAGGGGGAGCAGGGGAGAGCGCCGCGGCGGCCCGCAGCGGGCTGTTCAGTCTCCGCCGGCACCAGTCGCCTCGCGCACCCCTCTGTTCCCCGGTGCAACCCGCCAGCGGGCCGTTTCCAGGTCAGTAATCGAAAGTTCTGCTGATCGTTGGAAACTTTTTCGGGTTATAACCCGAAAAAGTTTCCATTAATGTACATCTTGCTGTACAGGCGTGACATTTGATGCAGACGGGACCGCGCCGGCGGAGGCGGCTGGGCGCCCGGGCCTGCCCGCGCCCCTTGACCGCGAGCCGGCGGCGGGCAGCGGGGCCGCCGCACGGCCTCCCTGGCGCCGCGCTCGCCCGGCACAATGAATTTCATGACCGATCAGGCGCCGACCGAGCTCGGCCGGTTCCTGCGCGCCCGGCGGGAGGGCGTGCGGCCGCAGGACGTGGGCCTGCCGCCCGGGGGCGGCTCCCGCCGCACCCCGGGCCTGCGCCGGGAGGAGATCGCGACGCTGGCCGGGGTCAGCATCGACTATTACACCCGGCTGGAGCGCGGCCGGGAGACCAGGCCGGGCCCGTCGGTGGTGGACGCGCTGGCCCGGGCGCTGCGCCTGGACAACGAGGAGTACGAGTACCTGAAGGCGCTGGCGGCGCAGGCCGCCCGGCGCGCCCCGGTGCCGCCGCGGCCGCCGTCCCGTGCCGTCCGTGCCACCAGCCGGCGGCTGCTCGAGGCGGTCCGGCCGAACCCGGCCTACGTGCTCAGCCGGACCTACGACATCCTGGCCGCCAACCCCGGCGGCGCCGCGCTGCACCCCGGCCTGCTCGACTGGCCGCCGCGGCGGCGCAACACGATCATGTACACCTTCCTGCACCCGGCCGCGCGGGAGCTGTGGCCGGACTGGGAACAGAAGGCCCGCGACTGCGTCGCGGCGCTGCGGGCGATCGCGGGCAGCGACCCGGACGCGCCCGACCTGGCCGCCCTGGTAGGGGAGCTGCTGGTGAAGAGCCCCGACTTCGGCCGCCTGTGGGCCCGCTACGAGGTGCGGCGGTCCGGCCCGGGCGACCGGGTGATCAGGCACCCGCTGGTCGGCACGCTCCGGCTCGCCCACGAGATCATGGAGCTGAACCGGGCCGGCGGGCAGCGGCTGGTGGTCTACCTGGCCGAGCCGGGCACCCCCGACCATGACGCGGTGGTGCTGCTCGACCGGGCGGACCAGCCGGCCGGCGCAACCGCCCGCTTACGTACCGGGCAGTCGGCGGTTCGTGGCACGATTGCCGTGTGCCTGTTGTCATGGTGATCGCCATTGTCGTGGTTTTCATCGTCGCGGTGGCCGTCGCCAACGGCCGCGGTGCCCGGATGTCGGTCGAGCGCGGCGACCACGTGCCGCTCGACCTGGGGCCGGTGTCCGCCACCGACGTCGTGCTGCTGCGCCCGCCCACCAACCTGTGGGGCTACAACATGCAGGCCACCGACGAGGCGATGGAGCAGATCGCCGCGTCGATCAGGGAGCGCGACGTGCGCATCGTGGCGCTTGAGCAGCTGGTCACCGACCTGAGCCGGGACCACGCGCCCGCCCTGCCGCTCGGCAGCCCGTACGCCGGGGCCCGGCACCGCCGGGAAGCCGACGAGACCGCCGACACCACCGCGATCTACCAGGCCCGGCCCGGTTACGCCGCGCCGGGCCCGGTTGCCCCCGGGCTGACCGACACCAGCACGGCCGACACCATCCCGGACGGTCTCGCCCTGGCTGAGCACGCCCTGGCTGAGCACGGGCTGGCTGAGCACGGCCCGGCCGGCCCCGCAGGCTGAGCCCGGCGGGCCGGGACCGGGCGAGCCGCCGTCCGACGCGGGCCAGCCCGCCCTCGGCCAGTCGGCACCGGGCCAGTCGGCACCGGGCCAGCCGCCCGAGCAGTCCCATGACTGATCCGCAGCCGGCTGGCCCCCTCCCACCGGAAGCCGCGGGCGGGCCGGTGACCGGGCCGGACGGGCGGCTGCGCTGCCCGTGGGGGGTGAGCACCCCCGACTACGTGGCCTACCACGACGCCGAGTGGGGCCGGCCGGTGCGCGGCGACCAGGCCATCTTCGAGCGGATCTGCCTTGAGGCGTTCCAGTCCGGCCTGTCCTGGCTGATCATCTTGCGCAAGCGGGAGAACTTCAGGAAGGCGTTCGCCGGGTTCGACATCCCGGCCGTGGCCGCGTTCACCGAGGCCGACCAGGAACGGCTGCTGGCGGACGCCGGCATCGTGCGCAACCGGGCCAAGATCAGCGCCGCCATCGCCAACGCCCGCGCCGCCCTTGAGCTGCCGCAAGGGCTCAGCGACCTGGTCTGGAGCTACGCCGAGGCCGACCGCCCGGCGCCGCGCACCCTGGCCGACCTGCCGGCCAAGACCGCTGCCTCGGCCGCGCTGGCCAAGGAGCTGCGCAAGCGCGGCTTCGTGTTCACCGGGCCGGTCACCATGTACGCCGCCATGCAGGCCTGCGGACTGGTCAACGACCACCTGGAGCAGTGCTTCGCGCGGGCCGCGGCCGGCTGAGCCTGGCCGCCCGCGCTGGCCCGGCGCGCTGACCCGCGCTGGCCTCGATTTGCGCCCAGCTGCGCACATCCGCGGGCAGTCCCGTAGCGATCGTGTAACAATACGCCGCATGGCTGATTCCGAACCTGACATCGCCGAGCTCTTCGCGCCGCTGCGCCCGGCGCACGCCGCCGACGTCGTGCTGAGCGAGGCACGCGAGGTGCTGCCGCACGTCAGCCGCCCGATCGACGCCGAGCTGTGGGGGTCGGACATGATCGGCGCCCTCGGCCGCCCGGCCGCCCGGGCAGCCGCCGACAAGGCGGCAGCCGGTAACGCGGCCGGTGACAGCACCGATGACGGCGCCGGGCTGATGGCGGAGCTGGCGCAGTCGCTGGTGCCCGCGGCCGAGCGGGAAGCGACCCCGGAGGCGCTGGCGCTGCTGCGGGTGCTGGCCGCGGTCGGCACCCCGGAGCTGGCGGCGGCGGCGACCGCGGCGGCCGGGCGGGTCACCGCGGCGGGCGTGCCCGACCCGGACTGGGCGTCGGCCGTCGGCCACCCCGAGGTCGGCCGCTGCTGGCACTACGGCGACGTCGGCGGCCAGCAGGAGTCGGTCACCGTGAGCTTCGGCTACGGCGCCGCCGAGCATGCCCTGTCGGTGCTGATCGACCACAACCGGGGCGGCAAGATCAAGGACGCCTGGGTCGACGACGCGGCCGGCCTGCTCGACAAGACCTGGCTGGCAACGGAGAACGACCCGCTGGTCATCTTCGAGCCGATCGAGCCCGAGGACGCGGCCGGGCGCCTGGCGCAGGCGGTCGCGGCGGGCGAGTGCCCGGTCAAGCCGGACGAGGCCGACGACCTGGCCGCGCACCGCGCCCTGCTGCACGCCCGTATCCGCTACCTGACGGCGAACTTAGCCCGCCGCGCCCGCCGCCAAAGTGGCCCGGCCGGGCCGGCCGGGCCGGTCAGGCCGTGAGTGCGACCGTGGTGCCGGCCGCCGGGTCGACCAGCCGCTGGTAGCCGGGCGCGGCCGGCAGCCGGGCGAGGTCGCCGGTCACCCGCCGCGACGGCCCGTCCGGGCCCACCAGCAGCAGGCCGTCACCGCCCGCCGCCACTAGCCCGCCCGGCTCGCCCGCCCGGCCCCGCTCCCGCAGCAGCACCGGGCCGTCCCGGGTGGCGGAGATCGCCACCCGCCCGGCCCGCAGCCCGTCCATGATCCCGGCCACCCCTGGCTGCGCGCACGCCACCCAGGTGGTCGGGGTGCCGAGCGGAGCATCCGAGCCGGGCCGGTGCCAGTCGCTGCCGCCGACCGGGATGGCAGCCGGGTCCCACGCCTGCCACCAGGACAACGGCGTGGTCCACGTCCGGTCAAGCCACGACCAGTGCCACACCTCGAGCAGCGGCGGCCGCCGTGGCATCGGGTGCAGCCACGAGGCCGCCCCCGCGAACGGGTGGTTGACCGACATCAGCCCGCCGCCGGCTTCCGCCGCCGCCAGCCAGGACGCCGCGGGCGCGCGGAAGTCGACCCACCCGGTGTCGCCGAGCACCCCGGCGTGCCCCCGGTCGGTGGTGACCTCCTGCCCGGGCAGCAGCGTCACCCCGTAGCGGGCGGACAGCGGCCCGAGGCTGGCGTGGTGGCTGACGGTGTTGTGGTCGGTGACCGCGACGAAGTCGAGCCCGCGGCTGGCCGCGTGCACAGCCAGCTCGGGCACGCTCATCACCCCGTCGGAGTGCACCGTGTGCGCGTGCAGGTCCCCCGCCAGCCAGGTCAGCCCGTCGGGGGCGGGCAGCGGGCGGCGGGCCGGGCGGTCAGCGACGGCCGGGGGCAGCACCGGGTCTGCCGCCTGGTGCGCCGTCAGCAGGCGGGCCAGCGCGTCGCCCGCGGCGCTGACCGGCTCGGCGGTGACCGTGAACGGCACGCCGCCCGCGGGGACCAGGTGCAGCCCGATCACCACCTGCCACTGGCCCGCGGTGACCGGCCCGGCCAGGTAGCCCGGGGTGGCGGCGCCCTCGGCGACCGCGAACGCCTCCCGGGCGCCGCCCGACCAGCCGCGGAACCCGGCGGGCCCGAGGCAGCCGAGGTCGAGTACCGCCCCGGACTCCCGGGGGTAGGACAGCGTCACTCGCAGCGCGGACGTCCCGGCCGGTACCTCGAACGGCAGGTAGTGCCACGGCGCGGCGATCCGGTCATCGACGGTGAACGTTCCCGTGCGGGTGAATGCCGACGACCCCATGAGCACATCTGATCACGCCAGAAAACCGGATGCCAGCAGCCGGTAGCCGGTGCTAGGGTCTTGAGCTTCGCGCTCATCCGCACCCACCCCAAGCCTGCCAAGGGGGTTCAGCCATGCCCGCCGACTCCACGGACCGTGCCGCCGAGGACCGTGCCGCCGAAGACGGGGTAATCGCCGACGAACGCGCCCACCTCGCCCGCTCCCGCGAGTTCCTGCACCTGATGCGGGATAACGCGCTCGCGCTGGCGGAGAACCCGATGGCCGGGGACCGGGTCAGCCTGGAGTTCCTCAAGGCCGACCTCTACCGGCGGGCCGAGGCGCTGAAGGACCTGCCCGACGCGCCGCTGTTCTTCGGCCGGCTCGACTACCGCGAGCTGGCCGCGGCCGAGGCGGACTTCGCCGGCGGTGACTTCCACATTGGCCGCAGGCACGTGCATGACCCGGACGGCACCCCGGTCGTGCTCGACTGGCGGGCCCCGGTGTCGCGGCCGTTCTACCGGGCCAGCCAGTCCGACCCGATGGGCCTGACGCTGCGCCGCCGGTTCGGTTTCGCCGGCGGCACCCTCACCGCCTTCGAGGACGAGAGCTTCCCGGCCGCGGCCAGCCGCACCCGTTCGGCCGAAAATGCTGAGGAACCGGGCCCGAGCAGGCTGCTCGTCTCCGAGATCGAGCGGCCCCGGTCCGGCCCGATGCGGGACATCGTGGCCACCATCCAGCCTGAGCAGGACGACATCGTGCGGGCGGACGCGGGCGCCACCGTCTGCGTGCAGGGCGCGCCCGGCACCGGCAAGACCGCGGTCGGCCTGCACCGGATCGCGTACCTGCTGTACGCGCACAAGGAGCAGGTGACCAGGCGGGGCGTGCTGGTGGTGGGCCCCAACCTGGCCTTTCTCTCCTACATCAGGAACGTGCTGCCCGCCCTGGGCGAACTCGACGTCACCCAGACCACCGTGGCCGGCCTGGTCGCGTCGGGCCCGGTCCGCGGCACCGACACCGACCAGGCGGCGGCGGTGAAGGGCGACGCCCGGATGGCGGAGCTGCTGCGGCGGGCGCTGTGGGCCAACGTCCAGCCGCCGGCCGACGCGCTGGTGCTGAGCCGCGGCACCCGGCGGCTGCGGCTGCCCGCGCACCAGGTCGAGGCGCTGGCGGCCGAGCTGCGCGACCGCGGCGTGCGCTACGGCACCGGCCGCGACCTGCTGGCCCACCGCATCGCGCACGTGCTGCTGACCCAGCTCGAGGCGGCCGGCGAGACCTGCGACGACCGCACCCACGACGCGGTCCGCCGGTCCGCGCCGGTCCGCCGCTGCGTGGACCAGGCGTGGCCCAAGGTTGACCCCAGGAGGCTGGTCTTCGCCCTGCTCAGCGATCAAGAGCAGATCAAGATGAACGGGTTCGGCTTGCTGTCGGACGCCGAGATGGCCCTGCTGGCCTGGCCGAAGGCGCCGCGCGGGCCCGGCTCGGCCCCGTGGACCCGGGCCGACCAGGTGCTGATCGACGAGGCGGCCGACCTGATCGAGCGCACCCCGTCGCTCGCGCACATCGTGGTGGACGAGGCGCAGGACCTGTCGCCGATGGAGATGCGGGCGATCGGGCGGCGCTGCGCCACCGGCGCCGCCACCGTGCTCGGCGACATCGCCCAGGGCACCACCCCGTGGGCGGCTACCTCCTGGCCGGCCCTGCTTGAGCACCTGGGTAAGCCGGCCGCCGCGGTCCGCGAGCTCGACGTCGGCTACCGGGTGCCGCGGCAGATCCTCGACTTCGCCTCCCGGCTGCTGCCCGCGATCGCTCCCGGGCTGGCGCCCGCCCGGTCGCTGCGGGCCGACCCGGACGCGCTCCGGCTGGTGCCGGCCGCGCCCGCTGAGCTGGGGGCGCTGGTCGCGGCCGAGTGCGCGGCGGCCATGGAACGGCCCGGCTCGGTCGCCGTGATCGCCGCCGACCAGCAGGTCGCCGAGGCCGGGGCGGCGCTGCGGGCGGCCGGCCTCGGCTTCCGCCTGCTGGGCGACGCCGACCCGGACGCGGCCGGGGCGGACTCAGCCGGGACCGACCAGGCCGGGGCGGGACCGGCCGGGGCGGGACCGGGCGAGCCCGCCCGGCTCACGCTGGTGCCGGTCACCCTGGCCAAGGGCCTCGAGTTCGATCACGTGGTGCTGCTTGAGCCGGGCCGGATCGCGGCGGGCGAGGCCTACGGGCTGCGGCGGCTCTACGTCGCCCTCACCCGGGCAGTTTCCCGGCTCACCGTGTTTCACGCTGAACCGCTGCCCGCCGAGCTTTCGTTACGTACGATGAGACCCGGGCCACATTTTCGGCCTGTCGGTGTGAACCCCGCTATTTGGACAGTGTCCTAAGCGGCCCGCCCGGGCGACACGGGGCTCGCCGACCAGCGGGGGCGTTGCGCGTGCCGCGGTGCGGCGGCATCCTGGGACGATGTGCCCGCGCCGGTACCGGGAAACTACTATCAGTCACACGGTGGTGTTCTGTGGAAGCCAAGGGAAACCACGCAGCGGCAGCTGTCTACCTCGACAAGCTGGCAGAAGAGCTGACCAACCGCGGCCTTGAGGCGTGGCTGATGGCCCCGCCGGGCCGGGTGCCGAGCGTGTACATCACTAACCCGGGCGCCCGCGCGCTCGAGGAGAACGTCTACGTCGACCGGGGCAAGGACGGCCTGTGGTGGTTCTGGTGGTCGTGGGCCGAGCGCATCGCGATGGCCGACGACCTCGACGCCTCCGCCGCCGCGATCACCCGCGTGCTCAAGCTCTAGCTCCCCGCCGCCGCCACCCGCGGCCCCGCGCCCGAGCCGTGGTTGTGGCAACCACGGACGCCAGGTTCCCCCAGGTAGCGGTTTTATTGCGGAAACTTTTGGCAGTATGGAAACAATTTGGTGCGATAGCACTAAATTATTTCCGCTCTGAGCCATTGGCCTGCAGCTACGTGACCAGAGTGGCGCTGGTGGCCCGGAACCCGCGGCTCAGCCTTGCGTGCCCGGCAGCCCGGGGAACGCCTCGGTGTTACCGCTCCAGGCGAAGGCCTGGCCGGCCGCGGCCTGCACCGCCTGGGCGCCGAAGGAGCGCAGGGACGCGTCGTTCACCGCCACCACTCCCAGGTAGGCCCGCGTCACCCCGTCTTCGAGGGCGGCCACCAGCCGGGCGGCGGACGCGCCGCCGGTGACCGCGAACGGCAGCCGGTAGGCCGCGCTGGCGGCCACCGGGGTAGCGCCGAGCGCGGTCAGCATCGCCTCCAGGGTGTCCCTGGCCCGCTGGTGGGCGATCCAGCCGGCCCGCGCGGCCGCCTGCTGGCGGCCTGCCAGCATGGCCCCGGCGACGCCGTAGCCGTAGACCGCCGCGTGCTCGGCCGCCAGCGCGCCCTGCAGCGCCGCGACGCGGCCGCCGCCGGCGCCCTGGCTGGCCCCGGTACCGGCACCCGGGCTGGCCCCGGTACCGGCGCTGGCGGCGGCCGACGGGGTGCCCATCAGCCGCCGATCCTGGCGTTGAGCACGGTCACGTGCACCGACTCGGAGGCGGCGATCGACGCGTAGAGCTGGGCCAGCGACGGGGACGCCCCGGTCAGGCGGCTCAGCAGGGTGTGCACGGCGGCCTGCTCGGCCGCCCGGAGCTGGGTGAGCACGCCCGCCTGGGTGCCGGCCAGCGCGGGCCTGGCGGTCACGGTGGCCGGGACCGGCCGGCCGGCCGGCTCGATGACCCGCGAGCGCAGCTCGGCCAGGTGCGCCGCGTGCTCGGCCCGCAGCGGGTCGAGCGTCGCCGCCAGGCCGGAATAAGCGGCGCTGGCCCTGGTGTATATCCAGATTAGGTTCAGCTCGGCGGTCACCGAGTGCAGCAGCATCTGCGTCTGCGGTGACACGGTGGGCGGCGCGCTCAGCACGGCCGGGCCCTTGCAGGCGCTCAGCGCCAGAATCAGGGGCAACGTGCTCGGCGACGCGGCAAGCAACTGGCGCCTGGACAGCATAGGCTCTAAGCATGCCACGCGGCGCTGGCTGAGCGGGCCACCGCTCGCGGCCCGGCGCCCGGGCGCCGGCGCGACGCGGCAGACTTATCGCGATAGAGGCGCGCAGCACCCTTGGCCTATAGGCTGGACCTGGGAAAATATTAGCCTGGTGATAGCGGACCGTGGACGCGGACGAGGAGGTCGAAATGCCGGGTAACCTTCGCTCCACCGCTGGGTCGGTGGACGACAGGAAGCTGGCCGACCTGATCGAGCCTGTCGTCGCCGCGGCGGGGATGGACCTGGAATCGGTGCGGGTGACCGTGGCCGGGCGGCGGCGGCTGCTGCGGGTCGTGGTGGACAGCGACCACGGGGTCAGCCTGGACGACGCGGCCGACGTCAGCCGCGATGTCTCGGCGGCGCTCGACGCGGCCAACGCCCTGGGCGAGACTCCCTATACCCTCGAGGTCTCGTCCCCGGGGGTGGACCGCCCGCTGACCGAGCCGCGGCACTGGCGGCGGGCCCGTGGCAGGCTCGTCCGGGTGAAGGCGGCGGGGGAGGGCGCGGTCGAAGGCCGGGTGCTCGCGGCCGACGCCGACGGCGTCACCCTCGGCCTGACCGAGGCCTCAGGCGCTAAGGGCCCGGCCGCAAAGAGCCCGGCCGCTAAGGGCCCGGCCGACGCCAGCGAGCGCAGGTTCAGCTATGCCGACCTGGGCGCGGGCAGCGTCCAGTTGGAGTTCGGCCGGATTCCGGACGCCGAACTCGAAGAATTCACCGATCCGGAGCGTGACGAAGAAGCAGATCTTGGAGCTGGCGGCGATGGACATTGACCTGAGCGTGCTGCGCAGTCTCGAGAGCGAGAAGGACATCTCCTCCGAGACCGCGATCAAGGCGATCGAGGACGCGCTGCTAATGGCGTACCACAAGACCGACGGCGCCAACCCGGCCGCGCGGGTCGAGGTCAGCCGGGAGACCGGGCACGTGACCGTCTGGGCTAAAGAGGCCGCGCCCGAGGGCTCCCCGGGCCGCGAGTACGACGACACCCCGGCCGGCTTCGGCCGGATCGCCGCCACCACCGCCCGGCAGGTGATCCTGCAGCGGCTGCGGGACGTCGAGGACGAGATGACCTTCGGCGAGTACGCGGGGCACGAGGGCGACATCGTGGCGGGCATCATCCAGCAGGGCAAGGACCCGCGGACGGTGCTGGTCGACCTGGGCAAGATCGAGGCGGTGCTGCCGCTGGCCGAGCAGGTGCCGGGCGAGCGGTACGTGCACGGCGAGCGGATCCGCTGCTACGTGTGGCGGGTGCGCAAGGGGCACCGCGGCCCGTCCGTGACGCTGTCCCGTACGCACCCGGACCTGGTCCGCAAGCTGTTCGCGCTTGAGGTGCCGGAGATCGCCAGCGGCGCGGTGGAGATCGTCAAGATCGCCCGTGAGGCCGGCCACCGGACCAAGATCGCCGTCCAGTCGCACCAGCACGGCGTCAACGCCAAGGGCGCCTGCATCGGGCCGGTCGGCTCGCGGGTGCGCAACGTCATGGCCGAGCTGCACGGCGAGAAGATCGACATCGTCGACTACTCGGACGAGCCGGCCGATTTCGTGGCCAACGCGCTGTCCCCGGCCCGGGTGACCCATGTCGAGGTGGTCGACGCGGACGCGATGGAGGCCCGGGTGACGGTGCCGGACTACCAGCTTTCGCTGGCGATCGGCAAGGAAGGGCAGAACGCCCGGCTGGCCGCCCGGCTGACCGGCTGGCGGATCGACATCAGGTCGGACGGCGCGGTGGGCGCCTCGGCGCCCGCGCCGCGCAGCTCCGGGAGCGACTCGGCGGTGCCCGCGGGCCAGGCCGCGTCCGCCCGGTCGGCCCGCGGGCACCGCTCGGCCGGGCCCGCCCCGGCTGGCACCGTTCAGTCGGCAGGCACCGCGCAGTCGGCTAGCACCGTTCAGCCGGCTGGCAGCGCGCAGTCAGCGAGCACTGCCCAGTCGGCCGGCACCGCGCAGGCGGCGGGGGCCGCCGCCGACGCCTGACCCGCTCGTTACCTTGCGGCGTGCCGCTGGCAGGCTGACGGGGTAGACTTGACACGCAATGACTGCGCGAGCCGAGCTGCCTGCCCCGGGGAAGATTCCCCTGCGTTCCTGTGTTGGCTGCAAAGCACGCGTGGCAAAGTCCAGCATGCTGCGCGTTGTGGCGGCCGGGGGCGGTATCGTCCCTGACCCCAGGGCGCGGCAGCCGGGCCGGGGAGCGTACCTGCACCCTTGTCTGGCATGCTTTGAACTGGCGCAGCGGCGTCGGGCGTTCTCACGCGCATTGCGCGTCCCGGGTTCGCTTGAGGTCGCCTCGCTCGCTTCGTACCTCAGCACGCTGGGCACGACAGAAAACCTGTACGGAAAGCAGGTCGAGAAGCTATGAGCGCTCGATGAGCACAAGGCGATGAACGGCATGAACTGACGCCGGCCCGGAGCAACTATGCGCCGGATCGGCTGATGATCCGGTTTTAAAGGCCCCTGGGATGGGCCGGGTAGAGGAGCATAGTGGCGAAGGTCCGGGTTTACGAGCTCGCGAAGGAGTTCGGCGTAGAGAGCAAGGCCGTGATGGCCAAGCTCGAGGAGATGGGCGAGTTCGTGCGGTCCGCGTCCTCGACGATCGAGGCGCCGGTAGTCCGCAGGCTCAAGGAAGCTTTCAACGGCGGCAGCGGCCGGGGCGGTAACGGCTCCGGCGGCGGTCAGCGCCGTGATCATGGTGGCCAGGGCGGCTTCAGTGACCGCCCGCGCGGCGACCGTCCGGCCCGTGGGCCGGAGAACGTCAGCCAGGGCGGCCAGGGCGGGCAGCCTAGCCCGGCCGGTACGGGCGGGCTGAGCGCCAGGCCCGGGCCGCGCCCCGGGCCGCGCCCGGGTGCGCCGGTGCCCGGCGTGAGCGCTCCCGCGGCCAGCGCCCCGGCCGCTCCCGCGGCTCCGGCACCGGTTGCGGCGGCTGCGGCGGCCGCGCCTTCGGCGCCGGCCCGTCCGGCCGATGCCCCGCGTCCGGCCGCCGCGCCCGTCGAGCCCGCCGCGGGCAGCAGCCCGGGTGGCCAGGCTGGTTCCGGCGCCCCCGGGCAGGGTCCGCGCCCGGTGGTGCCAGGTGCGTCGCGTCCCGGCGCGCCGCGTCCGGGCGCGTCGCGTCCCGGCGCCCCGGCTCCCGCCGCCCCGGCTCCCGCGCAGGGAACCCCGGGCACTCAGGGAACCGAGGGAACTCAGGGTCCTGCGGTCAGTGGCCCGCAGGCAGGCGGCCAGGGCGGCGCCCCGCGTCCCGGTGGCGCTCCGCGTCCCGCGGGCGCACCGCGACCGGCCGCGCCCGGTCAGCGTGGTCCGCGTCCGGCGGGCCCGCGTCCCGGCAACAACCCGTTCAGCTCGACCGCGACCGGCATGGGGTCCGCCCCGGCCGGACGCCCCGCGGCCGACCGGCCGGAGCGGACCGACCGTCCCGAGCGCAGCGACCGGCCCGACCGCGGCGACCGCGGTCCGCGGACCGGCGCGCCGGGCGGTTTCGGTGACCGTGACCGCGGCCCGCGTCCCGGCGGCTTCGCCGGCGACCGTGGCCCGCGTCCCGGCGGCGACCGTGGCCCGCGCCCTGGTGGCCCGGGTGGTTACGCGGACCGGCCGGGAGGCGGCGCCGGCGACGGCGGACCGCGTCCGGGTGGCCCGCGTCCTGGTGGCCCGCGCCCGAGCCCGATGAACATGCCGTCGCGCCCGGTCTCCGGTGGCGCCGGCGGTCCCGGTGGCTCGCGTCCCGGCGGCGGCCCTGGTGGCCGTGGCCCGCGTCCCGGCGGCGGCCCTGGCGGTGGCGGCGGCTTCGCCGGCTCGCGTCCCGGCGGCCCCGGCCGTCCGGCTGGCGCCGGCGGCGGCCCGCGTCCCGGTGGCGGCGGTCCCGGCGGCGGCGGTGGCGCTCGTCCTGGTGGCGGCCCCGGTGGCGCCCCCGGTGGCGGTGGCGCTCGTCCTGGCGGCGGCGGCCCTGGCGGTCGTGGCCGGTCAGGCGGTACCGCGGGTGCCTTCGGGCGTCCCGGCGGCAAGCCGGGCCGTGCCCGCAAGTCGAAGCGGCAGCGGCGGCAAGAGTTCGACAACATGCAGGCGCCGTCGATCGGCGGCGTGTCCGTCCCGCGCGGCAACGGCCAGGTCATCCGGCTGAGCCGGGGCGCCAGCCTGTCGGACTTCGCCGACAAGATCGGCGCGAACCCGGCCAGCCTGGTGCAGGTGCTGTTCCACCTCGGCGAGATGGTTACCGCGACTCAGTCGGTCAACGACGAGACGCTGCAGCTGCTCGGAGCCGAGCTGAACTACAGCGTGCAGGTCGTGTCCCCCGAGGAGGAGGACCGCGAGCTGCTCGAGACGTTCAGCATCGAGTTCGGCGAGGACGAGGGCGACGAGACCGACCTGGTGGCCCGTCCGCCGGTAGTGACCGTGATGGGTCACGTCGACCACGGCAAGACCAAGCTGCTCGACGCGATCAGGCACACCAACGTCGTGTCGCGCGAGGCCGGCGGCATCACCCAGCACATCGGCGCCTACCAGGTCACCTCTCAGGTCGACGGGCAGGAACGGAAGATCACCTTCATCGACACCCCGGGTCACGAGGCGTTCACCGCCATGCGGGCCCGCGGCGCCGAGACCACCGACCTCGCGGTCCTGGTGGTCGCGGCCGATGACGGCGTGAAGCCGCAGACCACCGAGGCGCTTAACCACGCCCAGGCGGCCGGCGTGCCGATCGTGGTGGCGGTGAACAAGGTCGACAAGGAGGGGGCCGACCCGTCCCGGGTGCGGGCCCAGCTCACCGAGTACGGCCTGATCGCCGAGGAGTTCGGCGGCGACACCCAGTTCGTGGACGTGTCCGCGACCAAGGGGATCGGCATCGACAGCCTCCTCGAGGCGATCATCCTCACCGCCGACGCCGCGCTCGACCTGCGGGCCAACCCGCACCAGGACGCGCAGGGCGTCGCCATCGAGGCCCAGCTCGACAAGGGCCGCGGCCCGGTCGCGACCGTCCTCGTGCAGCGCGGCACGCTGCACGTCGGCGACTCGATCGTGGCGGGCGAGGCCTACGGCCGGGTCCGGGCGATGCTCGACGAGGACGGCACGCAGCTTTCCGAGGCGCCGCCGTCGCGTCCGGTGCAGGTGCTCGGCCTCACCGCGGTGCCGAAGGCGGGCGACAACTTCCTCGTCGTCACCGACGACCGGATGGCCCGGCAGATCGCCGAGCGCCGGGAGGCCCGCGAGCGGACTGCCCAGTTCGCCCAGCGCCGCCGTCGCGTCACCCTCGAGGACCTCGAGTCGGCGCTGAAGGCGGGCGAGCGCGAGGAACTGCTGCTGATCATCAAGGGCGACGTGTCCGGCTCGGTCGAGGCCCTGGAGGACGCGCTGCTCAAGCTGGACGTCGGCGAAGAGGTCAACCTGCGGGTTATCGGCCGCGGCGTCGGCGCGATCACGCAGGACGACGTGAACCTGGCGATCGCCTCGGAAGCGGTGATCATCGGCTTCAACGTCCGCCCGGCTGGCCGGGCAGGCGAGCTTGCCCAGCGCGAGGGCGTCGATATCCGCTACTACTCGATCATCTACCAGGCGATCGAGGAGATCGAGGCCGCGCTCAAGGGCATGCTCAAGCCCGAGTTCGAGGAGGCCCAGCTCGGCACGGCCGAGGTCCGCGAGCTGTTCAAGGTACCGAAGGTCGGCACCGTCGCGGGCTGCATCGTCCGCTCCGGCACGATCACCCGCAACAGCAAGGCGCGGATCATCCGGGACGGCGTGGTCATCTCCGACAACCTGTCGGTGGAGTCGCTGCGCCGCTTCAAGGACGACGCGACCGAGGTCCGCGAGGGCTACGAGTGCGGTATCGGGGTCGGCTACAACGACATCAGGATCGAGGACGTCATCGAGACGTTCGAGATGCGGGAGAAGCCGCGCGCCTGATCAAGGCGGGCAGCCTCCGATGTACGTAGCCGCCATGACCCTTGACGTGCTGCTTGGCGACGTCCGCTCGCTGAAACAGAAGCGGGCCGTCGTCAGGCCGCTCGTCGCCGAGTTGCGCCGCCGCTACCCCGGCGTCGCGGTCGCCGAGACTGGTCACCTTGACCTGCATCGGCGGGCCGAGATCGGGGTAGCGGTGGTGTCTGACACAGCCGGGAACGCCAGCCAGGTGCTCGACGATTGCGAGCGCCTGGTGGCGGCCCGGCCCGAGATCGAGCTGCTGTCGGCGCGGCAGCGGCTGTACAACGAAGAGGAATAACCGGCCAGTCCCGCCCCCGGGAAGTACCGCCGCGGAAGTTCCTCTGCTGAGAAGGGGAGTGACCGACCATGGACGAGGCTCGCACCCGGCGCCTGGCGGAACGGATCGCCAAGATCACCGCTGAACTACTCGAGCGCCGGATCAAGGACCCCCGGCTTGGCTTCGTCACCGTGACCGAGGCGCGCCTCACCCAGGACCTGCGGGAGGCGAAGGTCTTCTACACGGTCCTCGGCACCCCCGAGGAGCGGGCCGACACCGCGGTCGCGCTGAAGAGCGCCACCGGCATCATCCGCTCCGAGGTCGGCCGGCTGATCGGCCTGCGGCACACCCCGAGCCTTGAGTTCATCGCCGACGAGCTGCCGGAGAACGCGCAGCGGATCGACGAACTGGTCGCGACGGTCCGGCAGAAGGACGAGGAGCTGGCCCGGGCCAGCGAGGGCGCCCAGTGGGCGGGCGACCCCGACCCGTACAAGAAGCCGGCCGAGGACGACGACGAGGACTGGGACGACGACCTGGACGAGGACGCCTGACCGGTGCCGGGTAAGCAGCACCCGCCCGGCCGTGCCCCGGCCTGGGAGTCCGGCCTGGTCATCGTGGACAAGCCGGGCGGCATGACCTCGCACGACGTGGTCGGGCGGCTGCGCCGCCTGGCGCACACCCGCCGGGTCGGCCACGCGGGCACGCTCGACCCGATGGCCACCGGCGTGCTCGTCCTCGGCATCGAGAAGGCGACCAGGCTGCTCGGCTACCTGGCGCTGACCGAGAAGACCTACCAGGCCACCATCCGGCTGGGCCAGTCGACGACCACCGACGACGCCGAGGGCGAGCCGTCCGGCGGCGGTTCCGCCGCCGCGGTGACCCGGCAGGCGATTGACGCGGAGATCGCCAAGCTCACCGGCGACATCCGGCAGGTCCCGTCGAGCGTCAGCGCGATCAAGGTCAACGGCCAGCGCGCCTACGCGCTGACCCGGGCCGGGCAGGCCCCGGAGCTGGCCGCCCGCCCGGTCACCGTCTACGAGTTCCGGGTCACCGCCACCCGCCCCGCGGGCGACTTCCTCGACCTGGACGCCACCGTCCGCTGCTCGAGCGGCACCTACGTGCGCGCCCTCGCCCGTGACCTGGGCGCCGCACTGGGCACCGGCGGCCACCTGACCGCCCTGCGGCGCACCGCGGTCGGCCCGTACACCCTCACCCAAGCCCACCCGCTGAAAGAACTAGAAAACCAAGAGCATCAGCCCGAACGGGTGCAGCTGACCCCCCACCCGCACCCCGCACCCTCAGACTCGCCGGACCACCCTTCCCCGCCCCCGGTGATCCCGCTCGCCGCAGCCGCCGCGGCCGCGTTCCCGCGCCTCGACCTCACCGCCGCCGACGCCCGCCGCCTAGCCCAGGGCGCCCGCCTTCCCGCGCCGGCACCCGCCGCCGGCGGCGGCCCGATCGCCGCCTTCGCCCCGGACGGCTCCCTGGTCGCACTAGTCGAGGTAGACGGCGGCCGCCTCCGCTCGCTGGCCGTCTTCACCGACGCCGCCGCGCTTCCCGAGGCCTAGCAGCGGGATTCTTCCCGCCTGGTTGCGGCAATCAGGCGGTTATAGGCGCCTGGTTGCCGCAACCACGTGCCGCACGCCGAGCGGCTGGGCTAAGGCCGGGCGCGCGGCTTCCCGCGGCATGGCTAGGCTTGGAGCCGAGCGAAGGAGGGCCGGAGAGTCGTGTACCGCTGGCATGGCCTGGAAGAGGTACCCGCGGAGTGGGGTCAGTCTGTCGTTACCATCGGCGTGTTCGACGGCGTGCACCGGGGTCATCAGCGCATCGTCGCCCGCGCGGCGGAGCTAGGGGCCGAGCGGGGCCTGCCGGTGGTCGCGATCACCTTCGACCCGCACCCGGACGAGGTGACCAGGCCGGGCAGCCACCCGCCGTTCCTGTGCTCGGCCCGGCGGCGGGCCGAGCTGCTGGCCGGCCTGGGCGTGGACGCGGTGTGCCTGGTCCCCTTCACCCTCGGGTTCTCGCAGCTCGACCCGGACGAGTTCGTCCGCGCGGTGCTGGTCGAGCGGCTGCACGCGGCGGCGGTGGTGGTGGGCGAGGACTTCCGCTTCGGTCACCGGGCCACCGGTGACGTGGCGCAACTCGACCGGCTGGGGGAGAAGTACGACTACACCACCGAGGGGCTGCCGCTGCTGGTGGTCGACGGGGTGACGATCTCCTCCACCTCGATCAGGGCGCTGCTGGCGGAGGGGGACGTCACCGAGGCGGCGACCATGCTCGGCCGCCCGCACCGGGTAGAGGGCGTGGTGGTCCGCGGTCACCAGCGGGGCCGGCAGCTCGGCTTCCCGACCGCCAACGTGGAGTCGCCGCCGCACACCGCCATTCCGGCCGACGGCATCTACGCGGGCTGGCTGGCCACCCTGGACGAGGCGGGGGCCGAGGTCAGCCGGTGGCCGGCCGCCATCTCGATCGGCACCAACCCCACCTTCGACGGCCAGGTCCGCACGGTCGAGGCGTACGCGCTCGACCGGACCGACCTCGACCTGTACGGGCTGCACGCCGCGATCGACTTCGCCGCCCGGCTGCGCGGCACGCTGCGCTTCGACTCGGTGGACGCCCTGGTCGAGCAGATGCACCTGGACGTGGGGCAGGCCAGGGAGATCGCCGCGGGCTAAGCCGCCGGCCGGAGCCGGCCGCAACCGTTCGGTATGATGACCTTTTCCCGGCCTGGCCGGAGCGGCCGGCTGCCCGTGATAATGTGAAACGCTACCGGTCAAGTGCCGGATGCCCGGGCTGGCTGCACCCTCATCGCGGCCGTCCTGTCCCCAGCGGGGACCGCAACTCTTTCATTTTTTAAGGAGCCACGTGCCGCTCGAAGCTGAAGTAAAGAAGCAGATCTTCGCGGACTACGCGATCAATGAGGGTGACACCGGTTCGCCGGAGGTCCAGATCGCGCTGATGACCCGCCGGATCAACGACCTGAACGAGCACCTGAAGGTGCACCAGCACGACCACCACAGCCGCCGCGGCCTGCTGCTGCTCGTGGGCCGTCGCCGCCGCCTGCTCGGTTACCTGCGCAACACCGACATCACCAGGTACCGCACGCTCATCGAGCGCCTCGGCCTGCGCCGCTAGCAACGCGCCGGCCCGGGCCGACGGCCCGGACAAGCTGGACCCGCGAAGGCCTGGGCCGGTACTGTTGGCCCAGGTCGCGGTGATAACAGAAGACAAGCGATAAGTCACATCCCGTAGCCCCCGGCCCGAGAGCCTGGGCCGGTCCTCGGTAGTGGTCCCCGGGTAACAGGCGGCTGACAGTACAGCTCAGCCCCCCGAGGGCTTCAATCGAAGACCGGCCGGTGTACTCGCTGGTATGCAAGCGGGTAGCCAGAGCCGACCACGGCACGGCGGCGGGTGGGTGCGGGATCTACCGCAAGGAGGTCTCACCCGTGAAGGGTGTGAAAAGCGCCGAAGCCGTTATCGATAACGGCGAATTTGGTGTACGCAAGATTAGGTTCGAGACGGGCCGTCTCGCCCGTCAGGCGTCTGGTTCCGCTCTCGTTGTCCTGGATGACGAGACCGTCGTCCTGTCGGCGACCTCCGCGGGCAAGCACCCGCGGGAGGGGCTCGACTTCTTCCCGCTGACGGTGGACGTCGAGGAGCGCATGTACGCCGCCGGGCGCATCCCCGGCTCGTTCTTCCGCCGCGAGGGCCGCCCGTCCGAGGACGCCATCCTCACCTGCCGGCTGATCGACCGGCCGCTGCGGCCGTCCTTCGTCAAGGGCCTGCGCAACGAGATCCAGATCGTGGAGACCGTGCTCGCGCTGCACCCCGAGCACCTGTACGACGTGGTGGCGATCAACGCCGCATCCATGTCGACCCAGCTCTCCGGGCTGCCGTTCTCCGGGCCGATCGGTGGCGTGCGGGTCGCGCTGATCAAGGACCAGTGGGTCGCGTTCCCGACCCACCCGCAGCTTGAGCAGGCGACGTTCGACATGGTCGTCGCCGGGCGGGTACTCGACGACGGCGACGTCGCGATCATGATGGTCGAGGCTGAGTCCACCCCGCAGACGCTCCGGCTGCTGGCCGACGCCGAGAACACCGGTGCGGTCGCCCCCGACGAGGAGACCGTGGCCGAGGGCCTCGAGGCGGCCAAGCCGTTCATCGCCGCGCTGTGCGAGGCGCAGCGGATCCTGGCCGCCGCGGCAGTCGAGGCGGGCATCGCCCCGTCCACCACGTCGCAGTTCCCGATTTTCCTCGACTACGGCGACGACGTCTACGAGGCGGTCGCCGGCGCGGTCACCGACGAGCTGGCCAAGGCGCTCACCATCGCCGGCAAGCAGGAGCGGTCGGCCGAAGAGGACCGGGTCAAGGCGCTGGCGGTCGAGCGGCTGGCCGACAAGTTCGAGGGGCGCGAGAAGGAGATCAGCGCCTCCCTCCGGTCACTGACCAAGAAGCTGGTCCGCCAGCGGGTCATCAACGACGGGCTGCGCATCGACGGCCGCGGGCTCACCGACATCCGGCCGCTGTCGTCCGAGGTCGGCGTGCTGCCCCGGGTGCACGGCTCGGCGCTGTTCGAGCGGGGCGAGACCCAGATCCTGGGCGTCACCACGCTGAACATGCTGCGCATGGAGCAGATGATCGACACGCTTAACCCGGATCGCACCAAGCGCTACATGCACAACTACAACTTCCCCCCGTACTCGACCGGTGAGACCGGCCGGGTCGGCTCGCCCAAGCGGCGCGAGATCGGGCACGGCGCGCTCGCCGAGCGGGCGCTGCTGCCGGTGCTGCCGACGCGGGAAGAGTTCCCCTACGCGATCCGGCAGGTGTCGGAGGCGATCAGCTCCAACGGCTCGACCTCGATGGGCTCGGTCTGCGCGTCCACGCTGTCCCTGCTCAACGCGGGCGTGCCGCTCAAGGGCATGGTCTCCGGCATCGCGATGGGCCTCATCCACGAGGGCGGCCAGTACGTCACGCTGACCGACATCCTCGGGGCCGAGGACGCCTTCGGCGACATGGACTTCAAGGTCGCGGGCACCGAGCAGGTGATCACGGCGCTGCAGCTCGACACCAAGCTCGACGGCATCCCCGCCTCGGTCCTGGCGGGCGCGCTCAAGCAGGCCCGCGGCGCGCGGATGACGATCCTGGGCGTGATGCGGGACGCGATCTCCGCGCCCGGCGAGATGTCGCCGTTCGCGCCGCGCATCATCACGCTGAAGGTGCCGGTAGACAAGATCGGCGAGGTCATCGGGCCGAAGGGCAAGATGATCAACTCGATCCAGGACGACACCGGGGCCGAGATCACCATCGAGGACGACGGCACCATCTACGTCGGCGCGACCGACGGCCCGTCGGCCGACGCCGCACGGGACATCATCAACGCGATCGCCAACCCGCACATGCCCGAGGTGGGCGAGCGGTTCATGGGCACGGTGGTGAAGACCACCACGTTCGGCGCGTTCGTGTCGCTGCTGCCGGGCAAGGACGGCCTGCTGCACGTCACCCAGATCCGCAAGCTGCACGGCGGCAAGCGGATCGAGAACGTCGACGAGGTGATCCACATCGGCGACAAGATCCAGGTGGAGATCCGCGAGATCGACGACCGCGGCAAGCTGTCGCTGGTCCCGGTCGAGGTGCTCGAGCGCGAGGCCGCGGGCGAGGACCTGGGCGGCGGCGAGGCCGGCGACGACCGGCCGCGGGAGGACCGTCCCCGGCGTGACCGGGAGAGCGGCGGCGGCGGCGACCGGGGCGGCGACCGCCGCCCCCGGCAGCGTTCCCGCGGCGGGCAGCGCGACTAGTAAATGACTACATCCGAGTCGGCCACGCGCAGGACCGTCCTCCCGGGCGGCCTGCGCGTGGTCACCGAGTTCCTGCCGTCCGTCCGCTCGGTCGCCCTCGGCATCTGGGTCGGGGTCGGCTCACGGGATGAGGACCTGGCGCACGCGGGTGCCACCCATTACCTTGAGCACCTGCTGTTCAAGGGCACCCGCAAGCGGACCGCGCTCGAGATCTCGGCCGAGATGGACGCCGTCGGCGGTGAGATGAACGCGTTCACCGCCAAGGAGTACACCTGCTATCACGCGCGGGTGCTCGACGCCGACCTGCCGCTGGCCATCGACGTGCTGTCCGACATGGTCACGTCCTCGCTGGTCGAGCCGAAGGACGTGGACGCCGAGCGCACAGTGGTGCTCGACGAGATCGCGATGAACGAGGACGACCACGCGGGACTGGCGTTCGAGGAGTTCACCGGGCACCTGTTCGGTGACACGCCCCTCGGCCGCCCGGTGCTGGGCACGGTGGACTCGATCAACGGGATCACCAGGGACCAGATCTTCGAGCACTACCGGGCCCGGTACACCCCGCCGCACCTGGTGGTGTCGGCCGCGGGCAACCTGGACCACGACACGGTGGTGGCCGCCGTCCAGGCGGCGTTCGGCCCGGTGCTGGCGGATTTCGCGGGCAGCGAGCCCGCGCCGCCGCGGCTGCGCGACGCGGGCGGCCTGTGGGACGGCTACGGCAGCGCGGCCGGGTCAGGCACCCGGCTGATCTCCCGGCCGATCGAGCAGGCCAACCTGGTGCTCGGCTGTGAGGGCCTGGCCCGCACCGACGAGCGGCGGTTCGCGCTCGGCGTGCTCAACGCGGCGCTCGGCGACGGCATGTCGTCCCGGCTGTTCCAGGAGGTCCGGGAGAAGCGCGGCCTCGGCTACGCGGTGTCCAGCTTCGCCTCGCAGCACGCCGATACCGGGCTGTGGGGCATCTACGTCGGCTGCCAGCCGTCGAAGGCCGACGAGGTGCTGGAGATCTGCTCGGCCGAGGTGGCGAAGGTCGTCGAGACCGGGCTGACCGACGCCGAGCTGGCCCGGGGCAGGGGCCAGGTCCGCAGCGGCATCGTGCTCGGCCTCGAGGACCCGTCCTCCCGGATGAGCCGCCTCGGCAAGGCTGAGCTGGTGTACCCCGGGCTGCAGCCGGTGGACGAGATCATCGCGGCGATCGACGCGGTCACCCACGACGACATCAAGGCGGTGGCGGCCGAGGTGCTCACCCGGCCCAAGGTGCTGACGGTGGTCGGCCCGTTCGAGGACGAGCACGAGTTCGCCGCCATCGGCTAACCGCAGTCCCGCAGGCAGTGCCTCAGTCAGGAGCAGGCAGTCGAGCCGCTACTCGAGACCGAGTAGCGGCTCGATGCCTACGGTGAGGCCCGTGGGCAGCGTCCGCACCCCGCGCACCGCCAGCAGCACCCCGGGCATGAACGAGGCGCGGTCCAGCGAGTCATGGCGGATCGTCAGCGTCTCGCCGTGCCCGCCGAACAGCACCTCCTGGTGGGCGACGAGGCCGGAGACGCGCACCGAGTGGACGTGCACGTCGTCCACCACCGCCCCGCGGGCACCCGGCAGCTCCTGCTTGGTGGCGTCGGGCGGGGCGCCGAGGCCCGCCTCCGACCGCGCCTGGCCGATCACGGCGGCGGTGCGCAGCGCGGTGCCGGACGGCGCGTCCATCTTGCTCGCGTGGTGCAGCTCGATGACCTCGGCCGACTCGAAGAACCGGGCCGCCTGCGCCGCGAAGCGCATCATCAGCACCGCGCCGACCGAGAAGTTGGGCGCGACCAGCACCCGGGCGGCGGGCGCGGCGTCCAGCCAGGACCGCACCTCGGCCAGCCGCTCGTCACCGAACCCGGAGGTGCCGACCACCACGCTCAGGCCCTGCCCGACGCACCAGCGCAGGTTGTCCATCACCGCCCCGACGTGGGTGAAGTCCACCACCACGTCGCACACCAGCAGCGTGCCGAGGTCGTCATGCAGGTCAACCGCGGCCGCCAGCTCGGTGTCGGGCGCGTCCCTGATGGTCTCGCATACCGTCGCGCCCATCCGTCCGCGGGCGCCGAGCACCCCTACCTTGATCATCGCGGCCTCCTTTCAGTGCGGGATTCTACGCCGGCCGGGCTGCCCGGCCGCGACGACGTAGGCTGGCGGTTATGTGTCGCTCCATCAAGACCCTGCGCCCCCCGTACGCCGAGGAAGTCACCGACGCGGACATGCGGGCCGCGGCGCTGCAGTACGTCAGGAAGATCAGCGGGTTCCGCGCGCCGGCCGCTCGCAACGCGGCTGCGTTCGACGCGGCGGTAGCGGAGATCGCCGCCAGCACCGCCCGGTTGCTGGCCACGCTGGAGGTGCGGCCGCCGGCCGCCCATGCGCACGCCCATGACCACCACGTTTAACTGCTTGACATCACCTTATAACGGGTAGTAGCCAGCAATGCGATTGATTCTGAACATCCTGTGGCTAATCCTGTGCGGCTGGTGGATGGCGATCGCCTACGTGGTGGCCGGCATCATCTGCGCGATCTTGATCATCACGATCCCGTTCGCCATCGCGTCGTTCCGCATCGCGTCCTACGTGATCTGGCCGTTCGGCCGGTCGGTGGAGATGCGCCGGGATGCGGGCGTGGCCTCGCTGATCGGCAACATCATCTGGATCGTGCTGGTTGGCTGGGGACTGGCGCTTGGCCACCTGACGAGCGGCATCCTGCTCTGCCTGACGATCATCGGCATCCCGCTGGGCCTGGCCAACTTCAAGCTGATCCCGATCTCGCTGCTGCCGCTCGGGGTCCAGATCGTCCCGTCGGACCAGCGCTACCCCGGCTACAGCGGCTACTAGGCCGAGGCCCACTGGTATCCGTGTCGGCTGTCCCCGCACCGCGACGCCGGCAGTAGCCTAGTGGCCATGGAGGAGACCGAGAGCCGGGTAGAGGTCTACATCACCACCGACACCTCGGGCGCGCCCCACAAGTCGGACGAGCCCAAGCTCTACGTGATGTACGACGCCGCCAAGCCCGAGGCGGGCAAGCTCTACTTCACCGAGGCCGAGTGGGACGCCTTCGTGCTCGGCGTCAAGGACGGCGAGTTCGACCTGGACGAGGACGGCAACCTGCCGCCGGTCCCGGCCGACCAGCGCCCGCCGACGGAGTAGCGCCCGGGGGCGAATTAAATCCGCCCCCGGACTTGACCTTGACGCTGCGTCAGCCCTTCATGCTGTCTGGCATGAGCACTTTGTCAGTAACCGAGCAGGCCCGCGGGCCTGCGATCCAGGTGCAGCGCCTGGAGAAGTCGTACAAGGAGCTGCGCGTGCTGCGCGGCGTGGACCTCGAGGTGGCGCGGGGCAGCATCTTCGCCCTGCTCGGGTCCAACGGGGCGGGCAAGACCACGCTGGTGAAGATCCTGTCCACCCTGCTGAAGGCGGACACCGGGACTGCCCGGGTCAACGGCTTCGATGTCGCCGCGCAGGCCGCCGACGTGCGTGAGTCCATCAGCCTCACCGGGCAGTTCGCGGCGGTCGACGAGATCCTCAGCGGGCGGGAGAACCTGGTCCTGATCGCCCGGCTGCGGCACCTCCAGGACCCCGGCGCGGTCGCGGATGACCTGCTGCGGCGCTTTTCGCTGACCGAGGCGGGCTCCCGGAGGGCGGCGACGTACTCCGGCGGCATGCGCCGCCGCCTGGACATCGCGATGAGCCTGATCGGGAACCCGCCGGTCATCTTCCTCGACGAGCCAACGGCCGGGCTGGACCCGGAGGCGCGCCTTGAGGTGTGGCAGGCCGTCCGGGAGCTCGCCGGGGGCGGCACCACCGTGCTGCTCACCACGCAGTACCTGGACGAGGCGGAGCAGCTCGCGGACCGGATCGCGATCCTCCACCAGGGCCAGATCATCGTCAACGGCACCCTGGCCGAGCTGAAGCGGCTGCTGCCGCCGGCCAAGGTCGAGTACATCGAGAAGCAGCCGTCGCTCGAGGACGTCTTCCTCGCGGTCGTCGGCCACGTCAGCGAGAGGTAGGCAAAGACCATGGCCACGCACTTCTTCGCCGACACGGCCGTCCTCACCGGACGGACCATGCGCCACGTCACCCGCAGCCTGGACACCATCATCACGACCGTGATCACCCCGATCGCCATCATGCTGCTGTTCGTCTACGTGTTCGGCGGCGCGATCGGCACCGGGTCGGTCTCGTACGTGAACTACATGCTGCCCGGCATCTTGCTCATCACGATCGCGTCGGGCATCTCCTACACCGCGTTCCGGCTCTTCACCGACATGCAGGGCGGGATCCTGGAGCGGTTCCAGTCCATGCCGATCGCCCGGTCGGGCGTGCTCTGGGCGCACGTGCTGACCTCGCTGGCCGCTAACGTGATCTCGCTCGTGGTGGTCGTCGCCGTCGCCGTCGCCATGGGCTTCCGCTCCGGCGCGGGAGCGCTGGCCTGGCTCGCGGTGGCCGGCCTCCTTATCCTGTTCACCCTCGCACTGACCTGGGTCGCGGTCATCCCCGGCCTCACCGCGAAGTCCGTGGACGGCGCGAGCGCGTTCTCCTACCCGCTCATCTTCCTGCCGTTCATCAGCTCGGCGTTCGTGCCCACCCGCACCATGCCGGGCCCGGTCCGCGCCTTCGCCGACAACCAGCCGGTGACCTCCATCGTCAACACGATCCGGGGCCTGCTCACCGGGCAGCCGGTCGGCAACGACGGCTGGATCGCCCTCGCCTGGTGCGCCGGCGTCCTCGTGGTTGCCTACGTCGTGGCCGGCCTCTGCTACCGGCGCCGGATCGCCTGAGCCGGCGACGACCGGATCCGGGTGAGTTAGGGCAGGATCAGAGCATGCTGACGATCGGGCAACTGGCGGCGTACGCCGGCGTCACGGTGCGGGCGGTGCGGCACTATCACCAGATCGGGCTGCTGCCCGAGCCGGAGCGGGATGCCTCGGGCTACCGCCGCTACGGCCCGCGGGCAGTCGTGGCCCTCATCAAGGTCCGCACGCTCGCCAACGCGGGCGTGCCGCTGTCCGAGATCGGCCGGATGCTCGACGCCGACGCACCGGACTTCGCCGAGGCGGTCAAGCGGATCGATATCCACCTGCGCGAGGAGATCGAACGGCTCGAGAACAGCCGCAAGCAGGTCGCGCAGCTCGCGGCCGGGGACAGCCTGGCCCTCCCGCCGGAGGTGACCTGCTACCTCGACCGGCTGCGGGAGATAGGGGTATCGGAGCGGATGGTGGAGGGCGAGCGGGACGCGTGGATCTTGGTTGCCGCCCGCTGGCCCGATCGCGTCCGCGAGTGGATGCCAGCGAAGCTGGCGGAGCTCGATGACCCGCAGCTTGTCCGGCTCTACCGGCTGGGGTCAGCACTGACCGAGACCGATACCAGCGACGACTCGCGGCTGGAGGAGTTCGCCGACCTGCTAGCCGGCCTGCTTGAGCGGGCAGAAGCGGCCGGCTGGACCTACCCCGGCGAGACGGACCGCGACGACCTGCCGTTCGACCTCCTGGACGCACTCGCCGTCGAGTCTGACCCGCGGCTGGCGCGGCTGATAGACCTCATGCGCGAGCGCGGCTGGGACGGCTGGATCCGGTCAAAGCGGCTGGCAGAGCCGCCCGGCTAACCTTCGGCGGCCAGGCCTAGCCGAAGAGCGTCGGCTGGAGGCCGGGGTCGGCCGCGACAGCGCGGGCACCCTCGTGGCGCAGCAGCCACTCCTTGCGGTCGACGCCCCAGCCGTATCCGGTGAGCGACCCGTCGGCCCCGATCACCCGGTGGCAGGGCAGGATGATCGAGATCGGGTTGCGGCCGTTGGCGAGGCCGACCGCGCGGGAGGCGACCGGGGACTTGCCGAGCGCGGCGGCGACCTCGCCGTAGCTGACGGTTTGCCCGTAGGGGATGCGGGCCAGCTCCGCCCACACCGCGAGCTGGAACGGCGTACCGTGCGGGGCCAGCGGCAGGTCGAATTCCCGCCGTGCGCCGTCGAAGTACTCGGCCAGTTGTCCGGCCGCGGCCGCGAAGCCGCCCGGCTGGTGCGTCCAGCCGGGCCGGACCGAGTAGGAATGCTCCCCGGCGTCCAGCAGGTAGAGGCCGGTGAGCGCGCGCTCGCCGCCGGTCAGCAGGATCCGCCCGACCGGTGAGGCGACGATGTCGTAGCAGGCCGGCGCGGCCGGGTCGGCGGGCAGGAACGGGCTTGTCATCAGGTCATCCCTCACTTGTTCATCGCTGGCGGCCGGCCGTAGCGCCCGCCGCCTGGTTATCTGGTCGCCTGGTTCGGCCGCGGGCGGTCAGCCCGCGGCCCGGGCCGCTTCCGGGGCCGGCTGCCTGGCCGGCCGCTCGATGGTGGCCCACAGGTGATGCACCGCGTACGAGCGCCACGGGCGCCAGCGCTCCGCCGCGGCGGCGGCACGGCCAGCCCCCTGCCCGGCTGACCCGCGTGCGGAGGCCCGGTCCTGGCCGCCCCGCTGGGCAAGGGCGCGCAGCAGGCCGGCGTCCCCGGGCAGGAACACGTCCGGGTCGGACAGCGCCCGCATCCCGATGTAGCCGGCCGTCCACGGCCCGATCCCGGGCAGCGCCAGCAACCGGGCGGCCGCCTCCTCGCGGTCGGCGCCGGGGTCGAGCCTGATGTCGCCCCCCGCCAGCGCCGCCGCCAGCGTCACCAGCGTGCGCGCCCGCGCGGCGGGCATCGGCAGCACCGCCGGGTCGAGCCCGGCGATCACCGCCGGGCCGGGAAACGCGTGGGTCAACGCCGGCTCGCCTGGAGCCGTCTCGCCTGGCACCGTGTCGCCTGGCACCGTGTCGCCGGCGCCGAGACTGGTGCCGAGGCCGGCCGGGACGCCCGCGGAGGCCGGGAGCGGGGGACCGCACAGCGCGACCAGCCGGGCCGCCAGCCGCCGGGCGGCGGCCACCGAGACCTGCTGGCCGAGCACCGCCCGGATGGCGATCTCGTTACCGTCGACCGCGCCGATGGAGCGCCGGCCGGGGCAGTCCGCCGCCAGCGGGCCGAGCACCGGGTCGGCCGCGAAGAAGCCGGAGATAGCGGCCGGGTCGGCGTCCAGGTCGAGCAGCCGGCGGCAGCGCTGCCCGGCCGCGGTCACATCGCGCAGGTCGGAAAGCGCCAGCGTGCAGTCCACCCAGCTCGCGCCGGGGACCGGGCGCAGGGTGAGCACCCCGCACCCGTTCGGCAGGCTGATGGTTCGGCTGTACTGGCCGGGCGACGCGGCCTCGACCCCGGGCACCGCCCGGGCGGCCAGGTAGCCGAGTATCCGGTTGAGGTCGATCGGCGGCCGGAACGGCAGCCTGAGCCGCACCAGGCCGGTGGCGCTGCCGTCGGTTTCCAGCTCCCCGGCCGCGGCCCGCGCCCGGGCCCGGCGGCTGTCGACCCGGCCGCCGCCGCTGCTGGCCGCTCGCTCCCGCAGCGTGCGGGGCGGGATGTCGTAGACCTCGAGGATCGTCGCGTTGAACTGGCGGATGGACGCGAAGCCGGCCGCGAAGGCGATGTCGCCCATCGGCAGCGCCGTCGTCTCGATGAGAATCCGGGCGGTCCGCGCCCGCTGCGCGCGGGCCAGCGCCAGCGGGGCCGCGCCCACCTCGGTCGTCAGCAGCCGCCCGACCTGCCGGGACGAGTAGCCGAGGCGGGATGCCAGCCCGGCCACCCCGGAGCGGTCCACCACCCCGTCCGCGATTAGCCGCATCGCGCGGCCGGCCGCGTCGGAGCGGACGTTCCACTCCGGCGAGCCGGGGGAGGCGTCGGGCCGGCACCGCTTGCAGGCACGGAACCCGCCCTGCTGCGCGGCCGCCGCCGTCGGGTAGAAGACGACGTTGGCCCGCTTGGGGGTGATCGCCGGGCAGGACGGCCGGCAGTAGATGCCGGTGGTCTTGACCGCCACGTAGAACACCCCGTCGAACCGGGCGTCCTTGCTGCCTGCCGCCGCGTAGCGCTGCTCGTCGTCCATCACCGTTTCACTCAACCACTCGCCGGCCGGCGAGACTAGCGGAAATCGGACGTGAGAGCGGCCTGTTGCTAGCAGCGCCAGAAGTCGTAGGGGTCACCGCCGGGGCGGAAGCCGGCCGCCTCGACGACGTCGACCGCCAGCTTGAAGCGGTCGCCGACCCGGTTCGGCCGGTGCGCGTCGCTGCCGAACGACACCGCCGTCCCGCCCGAGTCCCGCCACCAGCGCACCAGGTCGACCGAGGCCAGCGGTGACTTGGTATTGATCTCGAGCACCCGGCCGGACGCCGCCAGCGCGCGCATCGCCGCCCGGTACTCCTCCTCGAAGGGCTCTTCCCGGTAGAGGTGCGCCCCCTTCGGCCAGTAGCGGCGCGGGAAGTCGATGTGCGCCAGCACCTCGAACAGGTCGCTGCCCTCGATCAGCCGGACCAGCTCGGCGAAGTAGTAGCGCATCGCCTCGTCGTCCGCCATCTGGCCGAAGATCGCGTCCGCGCCGACCAGCCGTCCCGCGTAAGGCACCGCGTGCAGCGAGCCGAGTACCCGGTCGAAGTTGTTCGCGCCCACGATCGCGCCCGCGCTCGCGGTGAACAGGTGCGACTCGCCGGCCTCGACCCCGGACAGCACCCGCAGCCCGGGGAAGCGCTCCCGGCATTCCGCGATCGAGGCCATGTACCCGGTGACGTCGAGCGGCTTGATCCGGCCCCACCAGCGGTGGTCGGTCGCGACCTGCGCGATCGCGTCGCCCTCGCCGCCGGCGGTGAACTCGAGGTGCTCGGTGAAGGCGATGGAGGGGAGCCCGATGGCCACCGCCTGCTCGCAGCTGCGCAGCATCGAGGCGTCCGCCGACGTGTCATAGGACCACTCGGAATGCACGTGATTGTCGGCAGGCAGCACGCTGCAACTTTACCCGGACGCGGCCTTGGTGGCTGGGCGGCGGGCTACCACTGCGCGTCGCGCTGCGGGGCCGAGGTGATGACGTAGATCTCGCCGGTCTGCCGCGCCCCCTGCGGTATCCGCCCCTGGGCGCCCTGGGTGCCCTGGTCGTCCTCCTCCGGGCCGCCGGCCGTCAGGGCCGGCTGGCCCTTCTTGCCGGACTTGGTCAGCCTGCCCCAGCGCTCTTCCCAGTCACCGACGTCGCCGCCGCAGGCGTTGACGTAGGCGATGACCACCGGGAGGGTCGGCAGCCGGAGCCCGCCCGCGGCCGAGGCGAGCGTGCGCATCGTGTAGTGCGACTTCTCCGCCATGTCGGGGTAGTCGAGCGCGGCCTTGGCCCGCAGCACGCGCAGGTCGCGGGCGAACGCGCCGATGTTGTCGTTCTCGATCGCGGCGACCGGCCCCTTGACGCTGGGCGGCGGGTCGGGCAGGGCGCTGTCCCGCTGCCTGATCACCGGGCTGCCGACCCGGCCGAACGCGCCGGTGTTGCGCTGCCCGGCACCGGGGTACTGGCCGCCCTGCGGCTGTCCCGGGTTCGGCTGGCCGGGGTACGGCTGCCCGCCGGGCCAGCCCGGTCCGCTGCCCGGCCCGGGCGCCCCGGGCGACCCGGCCGCCTGCCAGGCACCGGTGTTCCTGAAGCCCCGCCCGGCCTGCCCGGGCCCGGACGGCCCGGGGCCGAACTGGTCCTGCCCAGGTGCCCAGCCCGCGCCGGGCGGTGTACCGGCGGCCTGCCAGGCGCCGGTGTTCCGGTTACCGCGGTGGCCAGGGCCAGGCCCGGCCGCCTGCCACGAGCCCGTGTTGCGCGGGCCCGGGCCGGCCCCGGCGCCGGGGCCCGCGGCCTGCCAGCCGCCTGGCATCCGCATATCGGGGCCGGGTGGCGCCTGGTAGGACTGGTGCGCCATCCACTCGTGGCCCGCGGCCGGCCCGGCCGCTTGCCACGAGCCGGTGTTCCGGTTCTGGCCGGGGGCTCCCTGGCCTCCCTGGCCGGGGACCCAGCCGTTGGCCTGCGGGGGCGCGGACGACGGCGGTGCGGCCTGCCAGGAGCCGGTGTTGCGCGCGTACGGCCCGGCTGCCGGGCCGCCGGCTGGCGGCGCACCGTACGGGTTCTGTCCGCCGTACTGTGCGGGACCGGGCTGTCCGGGACCAGGCTGTCCGGGACCGTACGGGCTTCCGTTGAACGGCCCGGCCGCGGCCGGGCCGCCGGCGAAGGGACTGCCACCGGGCTGACCGCCGGGGAACGGCCTGGCACCGTAGGGATCGTCGTGCTGCGGCCCGGCCGCCGGGCCCGCCTGCGCGCCGCCGGCCGGCCCGGCTGGCGTCCTGCCGCTGGCCGGACCGCCGCCTGGTGCCGCACCTCCGGCGCTGTACGGCCCGGCGCGGTAGGGGTCGGGGCGGTAGGGGTCGGGGCCGTGCGAGTTGCCGCCCTGGGGGCCGGCGTTGTGTCCGTTGGCGCCGTAGGGGTCGGCCCGGCGCGGGCCGGCGCTCTGCGGGTCGGCCCCGTACGCGCTGGTGCTGTAGGGGTCGCCGCCGTACAGGGGCGACCCGGCCGGCTGGCCGAACGGGCCCGCCGCCGGCCGCCCCGGCCCGAATCCGGCCTGGCTGCCTGGGCCCCCGGCTGGGACCGGGCCGTACGGTCCGGGTTGCGGCGCCCCGCCGTCGAACTGCCCGCTGCCGTCGAACTGCCCGCTGCCGTCGAACTGCCCGGGGCCGGCGAACTGCCCGGGGCCGTATCCGCCTTGACCCGGCCCGTTCCGCGGCTGCCCGTTGGGCCCGTGCCCGGGCTGGCCGGGCTGGCCCGGCCGCTGACCGTTCGCTCCGTACCCGTTAGGGCCGCGGTCGTTCGGCCCCGGCCCGTTCACCCCGTATCCGGCTGGCCCGTGCCCGTTCGGTCCGCGGCCAGGTTCCGGCTGCCCGAACGCCCCGGGCTGGCCGAAGCCCGCGGGCGAGCCGTACCCGGGCGCCTGGAAGGGCTGCTGCTGGCTGCCGTATCCCGGCGGCGCGGCCGGCGGCTGCTCCGGGCCGGGCTGGCCAGTGCCGTACTGCCCGTCCCATGACTGCTCGCCCGCCCGCGGGTCGGCCGTGGCCTGGTATCCGCGCGGCGGGCCGTCCGGTCCGCGACCGGCACCTGGTGACTGCGGGTGATCCGGTCGCGGGTAGTCCGCCTGCGGGTAGTCCTGAGGGCCGGCCGCCGGGCGCGGGCCCCGCGGCGGGGCCGGGCGCTGCTGGCCGGGCGACGAAGGGCGCGGGCGCGAGCCGGCCGGGCGGGGCCGGGGACGACCCACGCCGGGCATCGCGTCGTCCGGGCGCTGCCATGGCCGTCCGGCTGCTGCCTGGTCGTACCCGGCTGGCCGGGGGCCGGCCGGGCGGCCCGCTCGCGGCGGGTACCCGGACCGGGGCGGGGCGCCGCGGTCGGGGCGTTCCCGGCCGCGCGGTGGTCCTGGCGGGAGGTCAGCCGGGCGGGGCTGGTCGCGCGGCCCGCCCCCGTAGCCGTCGAACCCGGGGTCAACGGGGTACGGGCCCGCTTCGAGGTAGGGGTCAACCTGGTAGGCGTCGCTGTCGGCGTAGGCAGTCTCGGTCCGGCCGAACGTGCCCCTTCCGGGCCAGCCGCCCTGACGATTCACCCGCTACCTCCCAGACCCGGCGTGGAGCGGTCGCCACCCCACGTACCGAGTGTAGGGCGGACAGGCCCGCCGTTCAGGGCCGACGAGTAATTGGCAATGATTCGACAGGGTTTTATCTGAGCGGGCCAGGGCCGTGCGCGCCTATCGAATGCGTGCCCGCGGGGCTACCCTGAGATTAGGGCAAGGGCTAATTGCCCGGCGCGATTACACGTGCGGCGCGTCAGCGCCGCGGGCGCGGCTTGAGTTGCGGAGCGGCCATGGTGGCATGGATCGTCTGGCTGATCGTGGCGGTGGTGCTCGGCGTGGCCGAGCTCGTCACGTTCACCTTCGCGCTTGGCATTATCGCGCTGGGCGCCTGCGTGGCCGCCGCGGCCGCGGCGCTGCACCTCGGCCTGCCGTTTCAGCTGCTTGCCTTCGTCCTCGCGTCGGCCGCCGGGCTCGGCCTGGTGCTGCCCGTCGCCCGGCGCCACGTAAAGCAGCCGCCCCTGCTCAAGACCGGGCCGGCCGCGCTGGTCGGCCGCCCGGCGCGGGTGCTGGAAGAGGTGACCGGGCTCAGCGGCCGGGTCCGCATCGGCGGCGAGGAATGGTCAGCCCGCTCCTATGACGAGTCCCTCGTCATCCCCGTCGGCTGCACGGTCGACGTCATGCAGATCGAGGGCGCCACCGCCCTTGTTTACCCCCGGGAGTGACAGCCATGGTCATCGCGGAACTCGTTATCGTGGCGGTCGCCGCCCTCATCGTGCTGCTGACCGTGGTCCGCTCGGTGCGCATCATCCCGCAGGCGCGGGCGCGGAACGTCGAGCGGTTCGGTCGTTACCGCAAGACGCTGGAGCCCGGCCTGAACTTCATCGTGCCGTTCGTCGACCGGGTCAAGACGCAGATCGACCTGCGCGAGCAGGTCGTCTCGTTCAACGGCCAGTCGGTGATCACCGAGGACAACCTGGTGGTGCAGATCGACACCGTGCTGTTCTTCCAGGTGACCGATCCGCGGGCGGCGGACTACGAGATCGTCGACTACATCGGGGCGATCGAGCAGATCACGGCCACCATGCTGCGGTCGGTGATCGGCTCGATGGACCTCGAGCAGACCCTGACCTCCCGGGACAAGATCAACGCGCTGCTGCGCGGCGTGCTCGACGACGCGTCGGGCAAGTGGGGCATCCGGGTGACCCGGGTGGAGATCAAGGCGATCGACCCGCCGAAGTCGGTTAAGGACGCGATGGAGAAGCAGATGCGCGCGGAGCGGGAGAAGCGCGCCGCGATCCTCACCGCCGAGGGCGCGCGGCAGTCGCAGATTCTCACCGCGGAGGGCGACAAGACGAGCAAGATCCTGCGGGCTGAGGGCGACAAGCAGGCGGCCATCCTGCGGGCCGAGGGTGAGGCCGAGGCGATCAGCCAGGTCTTCGGTTCGATTCACCGCAACGACCCCGACCCGAAGCTGCTCGCCTACCAGTACCTGCAGACGCTGCCGCAGCTGGCGGCGGGCGCGGGCAACACCTTCTGGGTGATCCCGAGCGAGGTCACGACCGCGCTCAAGGCGGTAACGTCCGCCTTCAACGGACCCGGGGCGGAGGAACCGCCGCAGCCGCCAGCGCAGCTCCACCCGGCCGAGCAGCCCGGCTGTGCCCCAGCCGGCGATGACCCAGCCGGCGGTGACCCAGCGGGCGGTCACCCAGCCGGCCGAGCCGCCAGCGGTCCCGGCCCAGCCGGGACCGGCCGAGATCGCCGCGCAGTCAGCCGACCGGCCGCAGCCGCCACCGCCGGGGTCGCTGAACGGCAGCGGCCAGTCAGATGAAAATCGCTAGCACCACGGCGATCACGCACAGCAGGACGGCGCAGACCACCAGCATCCGGGCGCGCGACGCCCGGCCGGCCTGACTGGCGTCGCCGTCCGCGCCCGGGCTGGGCGCGGCCGCGCGGCCGGCGGCTCTCGCGGCAGCGGCACGCGGCTGGCGCACCGCGGGCTGCCCCGGGCCGTCCTCCGCGTCGCTGGCCGTCCACGGCGCCGCGGTCCAGGGTGCGCCCGCACCAGGTCCGGCGTCCCGTGGGGGCAGGGTGCCGCTGGACCGCCCGGAGCCGTTGACGGCCCGTACCGTATCGGCCAGGTCCGTGTCGTCGAGCGACGCCGGGATTACCGGCCAGGCGGTGGAGACGCGAATCGGGTCCCAGCCCGCGGGCATGCCCGCGCCCGGGGCCGCCTCGGCCGCCTGGCCGCGCCTGCTGCGTCCGGACTGCCCCACGCGGCCGCCGGGGCCACCGGGGCATTACCCGCCGCCGACTGGCCGGCCGCCAGGTCGCCGGTCCCCGAGGCTGCCGCCCCCAGGTCGCTGGCGTCAAGGTCAGCGGCCGCCAGGTCACCCGCGAACGGGTCGTCGGCCGGCGAGGTCGCGGGCAGCGGCTGCGCCTCTGCGGGCTCGTCGTTGCCGGACGCCATGTTGTCCGCGACCCGGTCCAGCGCCGCCAGGATCAGCGAGGGATCGGGGGTTTCCCCCTCCATCGCGGTCGAGCCGATGCGCGCCCCGGCGGTCGCCGCGGGGGAGTTGCCCGCGAGCCGGGTGGTGGACACCGGCAGGGAGGGAGTGCTGTTCAGCGAGCGCCAGCGCTCCTCCCACTCCTCGGTGGTGCCGCCGCAGCCCTTGACGAACGCGGCCAGGACCGGCAGGTCGGGCAGTGAGGGGCCGACTTCGGCCGCCTTGATGGAGTCATAGGGGTAGTGCGCTTTGGCCGCGAGTTCCGCGTGCCCGAGCCCGGCACCGTCCCGGAGCTGGCGCAGTTCGCTCAGGAACCGCGCCGTGTCGTCGCCGAAGCCTGTCCTTTGCCGTACATCAGCCTCACGGTGATCCACCCAGCAACCCTCCCCTTGAATCCCTCAGGCCGGCTGGGGCTTCCGGGTTCTCACTCGGAACTGGGAGCAGTGTCCAACCAGGATTCACTGGCAGGTTATCGCGCGCGATTGCAGCGAGCGGCCCAACCGCTAGCATTAGGCCCGCCGAATTCGCCTGGTGACCGGATTGTCCCACTATGTTGCCTGCTGTCGGGAACCGGTCGCCGGGTCAGCCGTGGATGGCCAGGCCCACCGTGAACGCCACCCCGAATGCCAGCTGCAGCCGCCCGGTCTGCCCCAGCGTGGCAATGAGCCCGGGCCCGGCGACCCCGCCGCGCACCGCCCGGGCGGGGGGCACCGCGAGCGGCAGCGCGAGCAGCGCCAGCGGCGCGAACGGCCGGTACAGCGCCAGCAGCGCCGCCAGCAGGAACGGCACCAGCAGGAAGGCCAGGTAGGTCGCCCGGGCCCGCGCGTCACCGATCCGGACGGCCAGGGTGAGCTTGCCCGCGGTGGCGTCCGAGCCGATGTCCCGCAGGTTGTTGACCATCAGCAGCGCGCACGACAGCAGGCCGGCCGGCACCGAGGCCGCCAGGCCGAGCCAGCACAGCCGGTCCATCTGCACGTACGCGGTCCCGGCCACCGCCGCCAGGCCGAAGAACAGGAAGACCGAGACCTCGCCGAGCCCGCGGTACCCGTACGGGCGCGACCCGCCGGTGTAGAACCAGGCGGCGAGGACGCACAGCGCGCCCGCTGCCACGATCCACCACGAGGTGACCGCCGCCAGCACCAGCCCCAGGCAGCAGGCGACGAGGAAGCAGCCGAAGGCCGCGTACTTGACCGCCCGGGGCGTCGCCGCCCCCGACCCGACCAGCCGCATCGGCCCGGCCCGGCGGCCGGCCGCGTCGGTGCCGCGCACGCCGTCGCTGTAGTCGTTGGCGTAGTTCACGCCTATCTGCAGCGCCAGCGCCACCAGCAGCGCGAGCACCGCCCGCCAGGGCGAGAACAGCCCGTACCCGGCGGCGACACCCGACCCGATCAGCACCGGCACCACGGCCGCCGGCAGCGTCCGCGGCCGTGTCCCGGCCACCCATTCCCGCGTACTAGCCACCGGCCGATCCTATGCGGACCGGCCAGGCCCCGCGGAACCCAGCCCGCCGCCGTCCCGCCCCGGCCCGATCGCCGCCGGCTCCACTTCCCATCACTTTGGCGGGTGCATTTCCGACATAACGGTCAGAAACCCCGGCCGAACTGATGGGAAGTCGTCAGAGCCAGCCGAACCGATGGGAAGTGGTCAGCTGGCGGGCGACAGCCGGGTGTGCAGCCGCACCACCGGCACCTTCACGCCCATGTCGAGGCTGGCCCGGCTGCCGTCCGGTGCCCAGCCGGCCGCCTCCAGGAACCCGATCCGTCCCGAGTCCCCGGCCAGCACCCAGGTGTACCCGGTGCCGAACCCGTCCTCGGCCAGGGTGTCGGCCACCGCGTTCAGCAGCCGCTCGTCATGGCCCTCGGCCGCCAGTGACGGCAGCACGTGCAGCTCGTAGAGCTCGCCGTCGGTCCCCGGCCAGCGGTCCTCGTCGGTCGCCGGGCCGCCCGCCGCGAAGCCGAGGACTTCCGGCTCGCCCGGCTTGGCCACCGCGACGTGCACCCGGTGCCGTCCGGTCGGCGGGTCGCTGATCGAGGCCTGCCACCGCTCGGTGAACTGGGCCAGCGCGGCCTCGCTGGTCAGCTCGTCGATCAGCTCCGGCGGTACCAGGCCCACCAGGGACGCCTGCCAGCTGGCAACCTGGACGCGGGCGAGGCCGGCCGCGTCGGCCGCCCGTGCCGCTCGGACAAACCCGCCGGCCACGATGGCTCCTCGATGATCGAAAGTGGTTGGCTGATCGGCTGGCGCCGGGTGAGCGCCAGGTGAGCGCCAGTGAGCCTAGTTCGCCTCGGGCGCGATCTTGGCCAGGGCGGAGATGTCCCGCGACGCGCCGGTCGCGGCCGAGGTGGCCAGGGCCGCGTACACCTGCAGGGCGGCGCTCACCGGCCGCTGCCGGTCGACCGGGCGGTAGGACCCGAGCGCGGCCAGCAGCGCCTGCCGGCGCTCGGCCAGCTCCTGGTCGGGCACGTCGAGCCGCAGCTCCCGGCGGGGGATGTCGATGACGACGGTGTCGCCGGAGTTGACCAGCGCCAGCATGCCGCCGCCGGCCGCCTCGGGGGAGATGTGCCCGATGGACAGCCCGGAGGTGCCGCCGGAGAACCGCCCGTCGGTGATCAGCGCGCACGCCCGGCCCAGGCCCTTGCCCTTGAGGAACGAGGTCGGGTACAGCATTTCCTGCATGCCGGGCCCGCCCTTCGGCCCCTCGTAGCGGATGACGACCACGTCGCCGGGCCCCACCCGCCCGCCCAGGATCCCGTCCACCGCGTCTTCCTGGGACTCGAAGACCCGGGCGGGACCGGAGAACGTCCACAGCTCTTCGGGCACGCCGGCCGTCTTCACCACCGCGCCGTCCGGCGCGAGGTTGCCGTACAGCATGCACAGCCCGCCGTCCACCGTGTAGGCGTGGGCCACGTCGCGGATGCAGCCGCCCGCGGCGTCGCGGTCGAGCGACTCCCAGCGGGCCGACTGCGAGTACCCCTTGATGGTCCGCACCCCGCCCGGCGCCGCGTGGTACAGCTCCACCGCCTCCGGCCGCACCGAGTCTGACCGCAGGTCCCAGGCCGACAGCGGGTCGCCGTGCACGGTGTGCACCGCCCGGTTGAGCAGCCCGGCCCGGTCAAGCTCGCCCAGGATGGTGTAGATGCCGCCCGCCCGGTGCACGTCCTCGACGTGGGCGGACCCGTTCGGCGCGACCTTGCACAGGCACGGCACCCGCCGGGACAGCTCGTCGATCTCCTTGAGGCCGAAGTCAACGCCGGCCTCGTGCGCGGCTGCCAGCAGGTGCAGGATCGTGTTGGTCGACCCGCCCATCGCGATGTCCAGCGCCATCGCGTTCTCGAACGCGTCCCGGGTGGCGATCGACCGGGGCAGCACCGACTCGTCGTCCTGCTCGTAGTACCGCCGCGCCGCCGTCACCGCGAGCGCGGCGGCCCGCTCGAACAGCTCGCGCCGGGCGACGTGGGTGGCCAGCGTGGTGCCGTTGCCCGGCAGCGCCAGCCCGATCGCCTCGGTCAGGCAGTTCATCGAGTTGGCGGTGAACATCCCGGAGCACGAGCCGCAGGTGGGGCAGGCGTTCTCCTCGATGTCGGACAGCTCGCTGTCCGACACCGACGGGTCGGCCGAGGCGACCATCGAGTCGATGAGGTCGAGCTTGCGCACCGCCGACGGCGTGCCGGCCACGCCCCCGATCACCTTGACCTTGCCGGCCTCCATCGGGCCGCCGGAGACGAACACGGTCGGGATGTTCAGCCGCATCGCGGCGATCAGCATCCCCGGGGTGATCTTGTCGCAGTTGGACACGCAGATCATCGCGTCCGCGCAGTGCGCGTTGACCATGTACTCGACCGAGTCCGCGATCAGCTCGCGGGACGGCAGGGAGTACAGCATCCCGCCGTGGCCCATCGCGATGCCGTCGTCGACCGCGATCGTGTTGAACTCGCGCGGGATCGCGCCCGCCGCCCGCACCGCGTCGGCGATCACCCGGCCGACGTCGGCCAGGTGGACGTGCCCGGGCACGAACTCGGTGAAGCTGTTGGCGACGGCGATGATCGGCTTGCCGAAGTCCTCGTTGGCTACGCCGGTCGCGCGCAGCAGCGCGCGCGCTCCCGCCATGTTCCGACCGTGCGTGACCGTACGTGACCTCAACGGCGGCATCGCCGAACTCCCCTCACCACGACAAAGGTGTGTAGGAGATTCAGCCTACCGGCGCGGTGGCGCTGGCCTGCGCCGCGGCGGGCAGTACGCGCTCGGCCGCCTCGTAGATCGCGCGGACTTCCTCGCGGGTGAGCATGACCACGCCGTCCTTCGACTTGCCGCGCCGCTTGAGGTACTTGCGCAGCGCCTGGCCGGTGAACACGTCGACGTTCCTGATGCTGGCGATGTCCCAGGGGATCTTCGGCCCGTAGATGGCGAGGGCCGGCCTGACCGGGATTTCGCGGCCGAGTGCCTCCGACAGCAGCTCGCTGGCCCGCGTCGCCTCCCAGGAAGCATGGTCGAGCCGCTCCTTCTGCGACTCGGGCCCGAGGTAGAGCCGCTTGCCGTTCAGCGTCCTGATCGGCAGCTTGGCGTCCCACTTCTCCGAGTCGATCGCGTACACCCCGCTCGGCCCGATGACCAGGTGGTCGATGATCTCGTGGCTGTTGGGGATGGGCCGGTCCTGCAGCGAGAAGAACCCTTCGCGTCCCATCTTGGCCAGCTGCGACCTGGTGGCCTTGCGGGCGCCCGGGTGGGGACCGCTGACCACGTAGTTGGCGGCGTTGCGGGACCGGTAGACGGTGTCCAGGATCCCGGCCAGGATCGCCAGCGTGAGCGCGATCTCCCAGCTCCTGGTGATCGCGGCGAACACCGCGCCGACGATCACCATGATGGTCAGGCGCAGCCGCCAGAAGCGGAGCTGCACGTCCGGCGGCAGGTCACGCATGGTCACCCGCGGGCGCCCGTCGTCGTCGGCTTCCCCGCCGCTGAGCACCCCCCGCAGTATCCCGAACGATTTCGGCTTGCTCTCCGCCTCCGGCTGGCTCGCCGCGGGCGGTGCGGCCGAGGCCTGGTTCCAGCTCGCGCCGATCGCGATGACCCGCTCCGGCTCCGGCTCGCCGGCCGGCGGGCTGCCCGCGGGCGGGCGGCCGCCCGGTGCCCGGCCCGGCGGCGTGCTCCCGGCCGGCTCGCCCGCGCCCGCTGAGCCGCCCTGGGGCGCGGTGGCCAGCGGACGGTGCCACGGCATCCGGTCGTAGCTGCGCGGCGGCGGGTCGTCGGTGGCCTCGGTGGTGGTCACCCCGCCGAAGATGCCCAGTCCCTCGTTCGCCACTGGTGCTTCCGCTGGCTCGTCAGCCGGCCCGGTCCCCGCTGGCGGCGCGGGGACGGCAGCCGACGGCCGGCCCGCGGCGGTGACCCGGGGCAGCACCGTGCCCGAGAGGACCGGGCCGGACCCGGCGTCGTCGGCCGGCATGATGTCCGGGCGCACTGTTGTCCGGGGCGGTATCGGGGTCCGTGGGGGTATCGGCGAGCGCGGCGAGACGGCCAGCGCGGGATCGGGCAGCCGCTCTTCCGGCGGCGCGCCCGGGGCGGTGGCGGCCTGCGTGGTGGCGGCTGGCGTGGTGGCGGCTGGCGCGGTGGGGGCCGGGGCGGTCGCCCCCGGTGCGGCAGGCGCGGCCGTGTCGTCCGGCTCCCGGTGCGCGTACTTGATCGGCCGCAGCCGTCGCACCGTGCGCGCGGCGGCGGGGGCAGGACTGTCGTAGTCCTGCGGGTTGCGCGCGACCGCGTGCCTGGTGCCGCTGATCCCTGTGTTCTGCCCGCTGCCGGGGGGCGGCTCAGCGTCGGGCGCCGGCGTTACGGTTGCCTGCACTCCGTCGTGCGGGTGCGTACCGGGCTGCGCTGATGACCTGGAATTCTTGTCTGGGCGCCAAGCCATCCATCTCACCATCTCAGCGTACCGATTCGCCGCCATGCGGCGGCGCTCCGTAATCAATGTGCCCTCAATATGAGGCTTTAAAAGCAGTCTTCCGCTCCTAATGGGGCCGTAAATTAGCCCGTCCGTTCCGCTAGTCGGGTCTTCTCCCGCAGGCCATCAAGCACCGCTGGTGCCTGAATGATGACCTTGAGTCAAGATCGTTAACATAAATAGCCGCGAATAACCTATTACGCTGCGTCGTCTATCGCCGCCGCTGGCTAGCCGGGAGCTCTGGGACGAGTGAGGCTGGCGAGCCCCCGGCCGCCGCCTCCGGCCGCGCCCCGGCCGCGCCCCGGCCGCCGCCTCCGCCAACCACCCGGCCGCCAGCCACGCTAGCGGCCCAATGGCGCCACCGCGCTGGCGTCGCCCGGCCTTGTGCCGCTCCCGGGCCGGCGGCAGGTGAAGTCACGATATTCTCTGCAGTAACATTAATGCAGGCCAAGGATTTATTGCGGAAGTTTGAGTGGGTTATAGCGCACCTAAATTTCCACAATAATAAAAATCTACGCAATAACCCTGCTACCGCAGGCTAGCTGGCGCGGGCGCTGTGGCCGCGCGGCCAGCACGCGGGGGAGGGCCCCGGCCCGGGCGCCCGGCCCGGGCGCGCCCGCCAGCCAGGCGGGCGGCACGGCCGCAGACGGCACCCAGTGCTGAAACCGATTGGCAGGCGCGGCCCCGGCACGGCGATAGACTCCGGGCTTGAGGTAATCAGTCCGCTGATGGACTTTCTGGCCGCCCCGTCCGGGCGTTTCTCGCGCATCCGGGTAAGAGCGGGCACACGCGAAAAGACGGAGTGACGACGTGCGCTGGTCAACCATGCACATCCCGACGCTGCGGGACGACCCCGCGGAGGCGGGCGCGCCCAGCCACCGGCTGCTGCTGCGGGCCGGGTACATCCGCCAGCTGATGGCGGGTCACTACTCGCTGCTGCCGCTCGCGGTCCGGGTCCGGCTGAAGGTCATCGGGATCATCCGCGAGGAGATGAACCGGATCGGGGCCCAGGAGTTCCTGATGCCGGTGATGCACCCGGCCGAGATCTGGCAGCGCAGCGGGCGGTTCGCGATCATGGGCGACGAGCTGTTCAAGCTGCGTGACCGCAAGGGCGCCGAGCTGGTGCTCGGCATGACCCACGAAGAGGTCATCACCTCGCTCGCGGGCGAGCTGAACTCCTACCGTGAGCTGCCGCAGATGTGGTACCAGTTCCAGACCAAGATGCGCGACGAGCCGCGGCCGAAGGCGGGCCTGATGCGGACCCGCGAGTTCACCATGAAGGACTCCTACAGCTTCGACCTGGACAGCGACGGGCTCGACCGGTCGTTCGACGCGCACCGCGCCGCCTACGTCCGCTCCTTCGAGCGGATGGGCATCCCGGCGATCCCGGTCGCGGCGTCCAACGGCGCGATGGGCGGCTCCGGCTCGACCGAGTTCGTCTGCCCGTCGGAGACCGGCGAGGACAACATCATCCACTGCCCGCAGTGCGGCTACGCGGCCAACATCGAGGCGGCGGTGTCCGCGCTGGCGCCGCTGGACGCGGCGGTTGACCAGGCCAAGTCGCGGCCGGCCCCGGAGCGCTTCGACACCCCGGGCGTGCGGACCATCGAGGACCTCGCGACCGGCTACCAGGCGCCCGCCACCCAGCAGGTCAAGACGCTCGTCTACGTGCTCGACGGCAAGCTCACGCTGGTGCTGCTGCGGGGCGACCACGCGCTTGAGGAGCAGAAGCTCATCGACGCCACCGGGTCGGTGGTGGTGCGCCCGGCCGAGGCGGAGGAGATCTTCACCGCGCTCGGCGCCCACCCGGGCTCGCTCGGCGCGGTCGGGGTCACCCGGCTGCCGGTCATCGCCGACTCGGCGCTGCGCGGCCGGACCGGCATGACGACCGGGGCGAACACCGACGACGTGCACCTGCGGGGGGTCGACGTCGAGCGCGACATCGAGGCCGGGCAGTGGGCCGACCTGCGGGCGGCCGAGGAAGGCGAGCCGTGCACGGTCTGCGGCGGCCCGCTCTCGGTCATCAAGGGCATCGAGGTCGGGCACATCTTCAAGCTCGGCTACAAGTACACCGACGCGTTCGACATCACCGTCTCCGGCCCCGACGGCAAGCCGGTCCGGCCGATCATGGGCTGCTACGGCATCGGGGTGGAGCGCGCGATCGCCGCCTGCATCGAGGTGCACCACGACGGCAAGGGCATCGTCTGGCCGCTGTCGGTGGCCCCGTTCGAGGCGGTGGTGGTGGTCGCGCAGCAGAACGACGCGGCCGTGGCCGAGGCGGGGGAGCAGGCCTACGCGGCGCTGCTCAAGGCGGGAGTGGACGTGATCATCGACGACCGCCCGGACCGGGCGGGCGTCAAGTTCAGCGACGCCGAGCTGGTCGGCATCCCGCTGCGGGTCACCATCGGCAAGCGCGGCCTCGCTTCCGGCACCGCCGAGCTGACCACCCGGGCGACCGGCGAGACGATCGCCGTCCCCCTCGACGAGATCGCCAAGCACGTCAGCGAGCTGGTCGCCGCCGCCACCTGACGCGGCCACGGCGACCCCGGCCGCGGCCGGGGTCGCGCCTAGTTCTGGACTTGCCGGTCCATTTTTCGCTTCGTACTGTCGCTGGCATGACACCGCGACTGAACGGCAAGACCGCCCTCATTACCGGCTCCACCAGTAACATCGGCCGCGCCGCGGCCGTCCGCTTCGCCGCCGAGGGTGCCCGCGTGGTCGTCTCGGGACGGGACGACACGCGCGCGGCCGCCGTCCTGGGGGAGATCCGGGCGGCCGGCGGCGCCGCCGATTACGTCTACGCGGACCTGGACGGCACCGCCGAGGCCAGCCGCGAGCTGGCCGCCGCGGCGGCCGGACGGCTCGGCGGCCGCATCGACATCCTGGTCAACAACGCGGGGATCTTCCCGCCCGCGAACACGCTCACGGCCGATCCCGCGATGTTCGACCGGGTGTACGCGGTCAACGTGAAGGCACCGTTCTTCCTCACCCAGGCGGTCGCGCCGGGCATGATCGCCGGCGGTGGCGGCGTCATCATCAACCTCGGCTCCTGGGTGGCCCGGCTCGGCCTCCCGGTCGGTGCCCTCTACGCCTCCACCAAGGGCGCGATCGAGACCCTCACCCGGGCGTGGGCGGCCGAGTTCGGCCCGCGGGGCATCCGCGTCAACGCGGTCTCCCCGGGCGTCACCCGGGACCCGGCCGACACCGCCGGCCTCGCTGCCCGGGCCGCGGGGATGATGACGGGCACCCCGGCCGGGCGGGCCGGCTGCCCCCAGGAAGTGGCCGCCGCCCTGGCCTACCTCGCCTCCGACGACGCCGCGTTCGTCCACGGCGCCGTCCTTGACGTGGACGGCGGGCGCACCGGAGCAGCCGTGCTGGCCGGCTGACGGCCGGCCGGTCCGGCCGGTGCCGCTCGCCGTCCAGGAAAACCCTGATCAGGAGGAACGGGTGGGGCTGACCCGGGCCAGCCCCACCCGTTCCTCTTGGACGGCCTTGCTAGCTCTCGGCGGCCGCCTCGTCCGCCGCCGCCCGGTCGACCGCCTGGTTGCGCAGCGCCCGCGCGACCTCGTCGCGGCCCTCGGCCAGCAGGCGGCGCAGCGCCGCGGGCGGCTCGGGGGCGGCGCTCAGGTAGGCGTCGGTGGCCTCCATGGTGGAGGAGTCCACCGCGCCGATCGTGTACCCGTACTCCACGAAGTCCTGCGCCATCGCCGAGGACCACTCGCTCCACACGGTGGCGAGGGCGGCGAAGTACTCCGGCCGGTACGGCTGCACCAGCGACGGCTGGTCCGGGTCGGCGAAGCCGGCGATGGTGGCCCGGAACATCGCGATGGTCAGCTTCCCGTCGGTCAGCGTCTCCCAGGTCTCCCGCTTGGCGGTGAGCGTCGGGATGGCGGCCCGGCAGCTGGCCGCGTGCCGCTCGCCGGCGTCGGTGGCGTCCCTGGACAGCTCGGCGTCGATCGCGTCGGCGCCCCGCGCCCCCCGGCTGACCAGCCGCCGCAGCAGTATCCAGCGCAGGTCGGTGTCGACCGCCAGCCCGTCCAGGCCGGCCCCGCCGTCGAGCAGCGCCGCCAGGTAGTCCAGGTCGTCCGGAGAGGTCGCCACCGCCGCGAAGGCACGCAGGTAGGCGAGCTGGTGGTCCGAGCCGGCGGGCGCGGTGGCGAGCAGCGAGCGCAGGGACGAGGCGATGAAGCCGAGCCCCGCGGACCGCCAGCCCGGGTCGGCGTACTGCCGGGCGGCGGTGCTGGCCTGGCGCAGCAGCGTCTGCACGACGCTGATGTCGCGGACCGAGCCGACCCCGCCGAGCACCAGCCGCACGTAGTCGCGGGCCGCCATCTCCCCGTCCCGGACCATGTCCCAGGCGGCCGCCCAGACCAGGGCGGCGGGCAGGGACGAGGTGAACTGGCCGATGGACGCGACCGCGGTGCGCAGCGAGTGCGGGTCGAGCCGGATCTTGGCGTAGGTAAGGTCCTCGTCGTTGATGAGGACCAGGTCGGGCCGCTGCACTCCGACTAGTTCCGGCACCGGCGTCCAGTCGCCGGTCACGTCGGTCTCCACCGACGCGGTGCGGACCAGGCCGTCGGCTCCTCGCGAGTACAGGCCGATGGCGATCCGGTGCGAGCGCAGCGTGGGGTGCGACGGCGCGGCCGACTGGAGCACCGAGAAGGCGGTGAACCGGCCGTCGTCGCCCACCGAGTAGGAGGGCCGCAGCGTGTTCACCCCGGCCGTCTCCAGCCACTCGCTCGACCAGGAGCCGAGGTCGCGCCCTGAGGTTTCCTCCAGCGCCGCCAGCAGGTCGGCCAGCGTCGCGTTGCCGAAGGCGTGGGCCGCGAAGTAGGCCCGCACCCCGGCCAGGAAGTTGTCCTGCCCGACGTAGGCGACGAGCTGCTTGAGCACCGCCGCGCCCTTGGCGTAGGTGATGCCGTCGAAGTTGACCTCGACCGCGTGGATGTCCGGGATGTCGGCCGCGATCGGGTGGGTGGACGGAAGCTGGTCCTGCTTGCACGCCCACGCCTTCCAGGCGGTGGTGAACGTGGTCCACGAGTGCGGCCAGCGGGTCGCCTGGGCCTGCGCCTCGGTGCCCGCCCAGGTGGCGAACGACTCGTTCAGCCACAGGTCGTCCCACCAGCGCATGGTGACCAGGTCGCCGAACCACATGTGCGCCAGCTCGTGCAGGATGGTCTCGCCGCGCGCCTCACGGGAGAAGTCGGTGACCCGCGACCGGAACACGTAGTCCTCGAGGAAGGTGACCGCGCCGGCGTTCTCCATCGCGCCTTCCTTGAACTCGGGCACGAAGAGCTGGTCGTACTTGCCGAACGGGTACTTGATGCCGAACGCCTGGTGGTAGAAGTCGAAACCCTGCCGGGTGACCTCGAAGATCTCGTCCGGGTCGAGGTAGCGGGCGAGCGACTGGCGGCAGAAGATGCCCAGCGGTATGCCGTCGTGCTCGGACCGGACGACGTGCCACGGCCCGGCCGACACGTGGGTGATGTAGGTAGCCATCACCGGGGTCGGGGGGAAGCGCCAGCGCCGGGTTCCCTGGCCGGCGTCCTCGCCCCCGTCGGTGGCCGGCGCCATGTTGGACACCACGTACCAGTCCTGCGGCGCGCGCACCGTCAGCTCGTAGCTGGCCTTCAGGTCGGGCTGGTCGAAGCAGGCGTAGATCCGGTGCGCGTCGAACGTCTCCAGGTCGGAGTACAGGTAGACGTTGCCGTCGGCCGGGTCGGTGAACCGGTGCAGGCCCTCGCCGCTGCGCGAGTAGGCGCACTCGGCGTCGACCACCGCCACGTTGTGCTCGGCCAGGCCGTCGAGGGTGATCCGCTCGCCGTCGAAGGCGGCGGCGTCGACCGGGCGGCCGTTCAGCGTGATCGCGTGCACCCCGGGCGCGGCCAGGTTGAGGAAGGTGGCGGAGCCTGGTCTGGCGGCGCTGAACTCAATCGTCGAGATCGAGCGGAAGGTCGTGTCTCCGCCGGTCAGGTCGAGGTCGACCCGGTATGAGCCGACGGTGACCGACTCGGCGCGGGTACGCGCCTCGTCGCGGGTGAGGTTAGCTGCCACCAGGTGGTCCCTTCGTGGATTGGTGTACTGCCGTGATCTTCCCATGTCCGGGAGGGCCGCCACGTCGCCTGTGTCAGGCTATGTGCCGCTATTATTACACGGTGTGTCTGGTTAGTCATCATTCGTGATCGAGTTTCCCGCGGGGGCAGGCGGGGGTATGCCCGCCGGGATGGCAGACTAGCCCGGTGCGCGTATTTCTCGGATCTGATCACGCGGGTTTCGAACTTAAGGCCACCCTGGTCGCCTGGCTGGAAGAGGCCGGGCACGAGCCGGTTGACTGCGGCCCGCACCACTATGACCCGCTGGACGACTACCCGCCTTTCGTCATGCGCGCGGCCCAGGGCGTCATCGACAACCCGGGCAGCCTCGGCATCGTCATCGGCGGGTCAGGCAACGGCGAGCAGATCGCGGCGAACAAGGTCCCGGGCATCCGCGCCGCCCTGGCCTGGACGGAGGACACCGCCCGGCTGGCCCGCGAGCACAACGACGCCAACGTGCTCTCGCTCGGCGCCAGGGAGTACAGCGTCGACGACGCGGTGAAGTTCGCCAGCATCTTCGTGCAGACCCCGTTCTCGGATGAGATCAGGCACGCCCGCCGGCTGGTCCAGATCGCCAGCTACGAGACCACCGGCGAGCTGCCCCCGCTGCCGCCGGGCTGAAGGTGGAACTGCCGCCAGGCTGAAGGCTGCTCTGCCGCGGGCCCGACCGCCCGGAAGTCCCACCGACCGGAACGCGGCGTTGACGTGCCGCCGTGCTCAGGCCTACCGTCGAAACTTAGAGGGTCAGAAATGACACTGGAGTTTCACGTTCCGTCGACGCGGATGCGAGCACCTGGAGGCCCAAACATGGCCAAGGAATTCATTGTCTCTGGCGACAGCCACACCAACGAGCCGCCCATGCTCTTCAAGGAGCGCCTGCCGGTTAAGTTCCGCGAGGACGCGCACTGGGAAGAGGAGACCGTCCTCGAGGACCCGCTGGTGCCGGGCGGGCACCGGACGTTCCGCACCGCCCACACGGTCGGTTACGAGGGCTGGACGGTGTCCCGGTTCCGTGAGTTCCCCGGCCCGACCCCGGACGGCCTGGCCACCAGCGTGATCCGCGACCTGGACCGCGACGGCGTCGACGCCACCGTGTTCTTCCCCAACTGGTCGATGTTCGCGACGTTCACCGACAACCACGAGCGCTCGATGGCGCACGCGAAGGTCTACAACGACTGGATCCTGGAGGAGTACGGCCCGTACTCCAACCGCATCCGGCCGGCCGCGTCGATTCCGACCACGGACCCCCAGGACGCGGCCAGGGAGATCGACCGGGTCGCCAACAACGGCCTGCGCGCCCTGATCCTGCCCGAGCACCCCCAGCCTTACCCGTACTGGGCTCCCGAGTACGAGCCGATCTGGGACGCGGCCGACGCCAACGGCCTGCCGGTCTTCTTCCACGTCGCGTCGGGCGGTGTCGACTCCAACGCCGACAGCTCGGTCACCGGCAGCCAGGTCAAGGGCATCCTGACCGCGATGACGATGGGCCAGAAGGAGACGCTGGACGGCGCCACCCTGGCCGCCCGCACGATGGGCGGCGGCAACACCAGCGCCGCGAGCCCCATGCGGATCATCGCCGACCTGGTCAGCGCGGGCGTCTGCGAGCGCCACCCCAACCTGCTGTTCAACATGATCGAGTTCAACGCCGGCTGGCTGGCGAACTACATGGGCTCGATGGACAAGGCCTGGCGCACCGGGACCGGGCAGGACCCGCACTGGTGGCTCGGCTTCTGGGACCCGGACGTAGACCCGCACGACCAGAAGCTGATGGGCCGCATGTTCAAGATCAACGACCGCTGGCCGCTCCCGCTCAAGCCGAGCGAGTACGTCAAGCGCAACATCCGCGTCCAGTTCGCCGACGACCGGGTGGCGGTGCTCTCGCGGCACATCACCGGGGTCGACACGATCTACTGGGGCAGCGACTACCCGCACGCCGAGGGCACCTTCCTCGGCAGTCAGGACGTCATCAACGAGCAGTTCGAGGGCGTCCCTGACGAGGACCGGGCCAAGATGCTCGGCCTGACGCTGGGCAAGATCCTCGGCTTCGACACGTCGAAGAAGCTCGCGCCGGTGAGCCCGCCCAAGGTGACCGTCCCGGCCCCGGTCGCCTGACCCTGACTATGACGACAAGCAACAACCCGCAGCCCGAGCGCTGCGACGTGGTGATCGTCGGGGCCGGAATCCTGGGAGTCCACTCGCTCTACGAGTACACGCGGGGCGGGTTCTCGGTGATCTCGTTCGAGCAGGGTTCCGGCCCCGGCGGCGCCTGGTTCTGGAACCGCTACCCGCAGGCTCGGTTCGACTCCGAGAGCTACACCTACGCGTACCTGTTCGACAAGGAGCTGTTCGACGACTGGGAGTGGTCGGAGCACTTCGCCAGCCAGCCCGAGATCGAGCGCTACATGAACCACGTGGTCGACCGGTTCGACCTGCGCCGCCACATCAGGTTCAACAACAAGGTCGTCTCGGCCGTGTGGAACGACGACACCGAGACCTGGACGGTGACCGCCGCCGACGGCACGGTGGTGGAGTCGCGCTTCTTCATCCCGTCCACCGGCGTGCTGTCGGTGCCCTACATCCCGGAAACCGAGGGCACCGAGAAGTTCCGCGGCGTCATGTCGCACACCGGGCAGTGGCCCAAAGAGGGCATCGACTTCAACGGCAAGCGGGTCGCGGTCATCGGCACCGGAGCCAGCGGCGCCCAGCTGATCCCGGCGATCGCGCCCGTGGTCGGATCGATGACCGTCTACCAGCGTGGCGCCAACTGGTGCACCCCGCTGAACAACCGCCCGATCACGGCCGAGGAACAGGCCGACCTGCGGGCTAACTTCGAGTCCTTCCGGCACACGGTGCTCAACTCGATCACCGGCTTCCTGCACCAGCCGAGCGGCATCAAGGGCGTGGACGCGAGCTACGAAGAGCGCGAGGCGCACTTCGAGAAGATGTGGACGACCCCCGGGTTCGGCAAGCTGATCAGGAACTACTCCGATTTCATGCGCGATCCGGTGGTCAACAAGCACTGGTGCGACTTCGTGTCGGCCAAGATCCGCGCCCGGGTCAACGACCCCGAGACGGCGGACAAGCTGATCCCGAAGGATCACCATTTCGGCGGGAAGCGCCCGCCGATGGAGACCAACTACTACGAGGCTTACAACAACCCCAACGTGAGCCTGATCGACCTGCACGCCAACCCGATCGCGCGGATCACCGAGACCGGCATCGAGACCGCCGACGGCGTGCACCAGGAGTTCGACGTCATCATCTGGGCGACCGGATTCGACTTCGGCACTGGCGCGCTGCGCCGGATCGACATCCGCGGCCGCGGCGGCGAGAAGCTGGCCGAGCGCTGGTCGCGGGGCCCGCTCACCTTCACCGGGACGATGAGCCACGGCTTCCCGAACATGTTCTTCCCCGGCGGCCCGCACGGCACCGGCGGCAACAACCCGCGCTACGGCGGTGACCAGGTCGAGTTCGCGCGCGACACGATCCTGTTCATGCGGGACAACCACCACACGTCCATCGAGATCACCAGGGAGATGGAAGACGAGTGGATGGACATGATCGAGCAGTACACCCAGTACGCGGGCTTCGTGAAGGACAGCTTCTTCATGGGCGGCAACATCCCCGGTAAGCCGCTGGCGATCCTGCAGAACCCGGCCGGCCGCGACCAGATGATGAACTTCTTCGCCAAGGCCAAGGCCAACGGCTACCAGGGCTTCACCATCGACCGCCGCGTCGGCGACGCCCAGCCCGCCTAACCCCGCCTTCCGGCCCCGAGCCCCGCCTGCTGGCCCGCCTGCGCCGCGTCCCTGCCCGTCAACGGCCTCGACGCCGCCGACGCCGGGGCGGCGCGGGCGCGGGCACGGGCGCGGGCACGGGCGGGATGCTGGCCGCCGGCGGCCCGGGTCGCGGGCCGGGTTCAGCCGCCGTGCCGCTGCCGGGCACCGGGCCGCCAGCGACCGGTCCGCCAGCAACAGGGCCGCGCGGCCCCGGCGACGGCCGCCCGCCCGGCCGCGCCGCCACCTCCTCGCGCCCGGCCGCCTCGGCCAGGTGCTCGTCCGTGGGCCGCGACACGTCGCGGGCCCGCATCGCGGTCGACAGCGTGATCTTGGTGACCGGCATAACGCCATTATCCGCTACCGCCGTGAACCCGGCGCCGGCGATCAGGTCCTGAGCTGTCCAGATCTTGGCTAGAAGATCTGCGGGCACCAGGGGGCCGGGTCCCAGGACATCGCGCTTGACAGCCGGGCGGCCGCGCCCGGCTGGAACTCGGTCACCAGGCCGGCCGCGGCCAGCGCGCCCAGCCGGGTACCGCCCAGGTAGGCGGCGCCGATCTCGCGCACGTCGAGCCCGAGCTGCGCGGGCTCGTCGCTGCGCTGGCAGGTCGCGGTGCCGTCGGGGACGCTGCCACCGCCCGACCGCAGCCGCCACCGTCCGGCGTTGGCGGGCAGCAGCTCGTCGGTTACCTCGAGCACTACGTCGACCGGCGCCGAGTACGCCCGCCTAGTCAGCGCGGCGGGCAGGTCGATGATCCGTACCCAGAGCCCGTCGGCGACCGAGACCCGGGCCCGGCGCGGGTCGAGCAGCTGGTAGAGCAGCGGGTCGGCCGGGCCGCGGAGCTCGGCCGTCACCGTGTCCACCAGGTCCCGGCTGAGCAGGTTGTGCCACAGCGCGGCCCCGGCGGCCGGGTCGGCTGCCAGCACCTCGCGCACCACCAGCAGGCCGTCGGGCAGGGTGGACGCGTCGTGCCAGCGCTCCTGGGTGGCATAGACCGCGTACCCGCGCACCCCTTCCGCGTCCTGCGCCAGCAGGCAGCGCAGCGGGCTGAAACCGTGCCGGTCCTCGGGATCGTCCGCCAGCACCCGCCCCCACCAGTCGGCCGAGCGGGCGAAGAACCCCGGCTGCCCCGGCTGCACTGCCTGGTACACCTTGGCCAGCTCGGCCGCCACCTGGTCGGGCTCGGCCAGCCGCAGCCGCAGTGCCGGGTCGGCCGGCGCGTTCTCAGCGAGCGCGCCCTCGCCCCCCTTGAAGTGGAAGTACGCGCTGTCCGAGGCCCGGCCGTAGCCGTAGCGCGGGTAGATCGGCGTCTCCGAGGCCCACAGCGCCGCCACCGGCTCCTCGCCCCGGGCGGCCAGGTCGGCTAGCTGGCGCCGCATCAGCGACCTGAGCACCCCGCGCCGCCGGTGCGACGGCAGCACCGAGACGGCGGTCACCCCGGCCACCGGCAGCACCGCGCCGGGGATGCTCATCTGCAGGCTGTAGGCGCTGGTCGTGCCGACCAATTGCTCGCCCGTGGGCAGCGACTGGTCGATCGCGGCCAGCGACCGGTCTGCCTCGAGCAACCGCTGCCGGTTGGCCTGCCTGCCCGGCGAGGGCGGGCCGCCCGCGAACGCGTGCGCGCCGACCCGGCGGAAGCTTGCGTACTCATCGCCGGTAATGGGACGGATCGGGTAGTCCTCTGCCATGATGGTGTTCATATCCCGCGCGGCCCGCAGGATGCGAACTGTTTAACAGCGGGAAGATGGAGCGTGGACCGCGTGCGACCGGCCCCAAGTCCGGATAATCTGCCCAGGTTATGAAAGTCCGGGCAGGTATCCCCGCGGCGCGCCCGGTGCGGCGCGCCGGACGGCGGCTCTCCGTGCAGGCACGGCAGCAGCTGGTCACCAGGAACCGCCGGGTCGCGGGAGTGCTCGCGCTAGTCACGGTCGCCGTCGCGGCGGTCTCCGCCCACGTGTCGGCCTGGCTGGTGTCGCCCGGGGTGATGATCCTGCCGATTCTGGCCGGCGGCCTGCTGCTGTGGCCGCGGGCGCTGCGGGTCCTGATCGGCATCGCCGCGGCCGGCCTGGTCTATGACATCGTGCTGCACCAGGCGGGTCCCGGGATCGTGGTGACGATCGCCGCCACCGCCTACTTCGCCGACGTGTTGTCCAACACGCGGGGCAAGCTCGGCACCCGGGGGCTGCGGGCCGACCGGATGATGATCGAGCTGCGCGACCGGATTCGCGAGCAGGGCACGCTGCCGGCCCTCGGCGACGGCTGGGGCTCGTCGGTGGTGCTGCGGCCAGCCGGCGGCTCGTCCTTCGGCGGCGACTTCGTGGTCTCCTACAGCGACGGCAAGACGCTGGAGGTGGCGCTGGTCGACGTGTCGGGCAAGGGCATGGACGCGGCGACCAGGGCGCTGCTGCTGTCCGGCGCGTTCGGCGGGGTGCTCGGCTCGGTGCCGCGCGAGCAGTTCCTCCCGGCCGCCAACGCCTACGTGCGCCGCAGCTCGACCGACGAGGGTTTCGTGACCGCCGTCCACCTGTCGATCGAGCTCGCCTCGGGTGAGTACACGCTTTTCTCGGCGGGTCATCCGCCCGCCGCCCGGTTCGACGCGGGCACCGGCCTGTGGCGCACGTCAGCCGCCCGCGGCATCGTGCTCGGCGTGGTGGCCGACCTCGGGGCAGTGCCCGACGTGCCGGAACAGGGAGTGCTGCGCCGCGGCGACGCGATCATGCTGTACACCGACGGCATGGTCGAGGCGCCCGGACGGGACATCGACGAGGGCATCGCCCGGCTCCTGGGCGAGGCCGAGCGGCTGGTGGTGGCCGGCTTCAAGTCGGGCGCGGGCGACCTGGTCAGCACCATGCAGCGCACAGTCGCCAGCGGCGACGACTGCGCCCTGGTCCTCATCTGGCGCTCCTAGCCCCTGCCTGCCCCCCGGCCTCCTGCCCCCGGCCCCCCGCCTCCCTCCTGCCCCCCGCCTCCTGCCCCCTGGCCTCCTGCCCCCGCCCTCCTGGCCCTCCTGGCCCCCTGGCCCCCTGGCCTCCTGGCCCCCTGGCCTCCTGGCGCCCCTGGCCCTCCTGGCCCTCCTGGCCTCCTGCGCCCCCTGGCCCTTCTGGCCCCCTGGCCCTCCTGGCCTCCCTGGCCCTCCTGACCCTCCTGAGCCCCTTCCGTGCCCCTGGCCTGGGCGTGGGCTGCGGGTGCGTGCCCCTACAGCGGCCACGCGGGAAGCGTCACCCGACCCGGGAGCGACGGGGCACCCCCATAAGGCGAGACCCGCCCCTCAAGCCCCACTCGACTGGAGATTTTTATCGAGATGGAAACAATTAGGCGCTATCACCCGAAAAAGTTTCCAAGATCTTCGTCGCCGCGCGGCCAGTGCTGCCCTAGTGACTGGTGTAACGCCCGGGATCCTAAAGGCAGGATGGTTGGTGAGGTCGGTGAGGTCAGTGGGTCTGGTGAGGCCGGCGAGACAGAACCCGGATGGGCCGTGCGGCGGGATCCGGCTGTGGCCCGCGTGGCGAGATCGGCTGAATCCCGAGGGGCCAGTAAGGCGGCATCCCGAGGGGCCAGTAAGGCGGTATCCGGAGGGGCCGCTGAGGCGGTATCCGGAGGGGCCAGTCAAGCAGGATCCCGATGCGGACCACCAGGCGCCGCGGCCCGGATCGGTACCCGGGGCGGAGTCCGGCCCCGGGCACCGATCCGGCAAGCTCGCCGCCGCCGATCGCCGGCCGGGTCGGCTGGCCCCCGCGCCCGCCCGCCCGCTCGCCGGCCCCACTCCAAGTGGGCGACCCAGCCCCGCGTACCCCCCGCGATCACTGCGCCACCCGGCGTCAGAATGTTTCCTGAATGTGTCTTATCCCGGGATTTCCCCGGTGACGTCCCGGCCTGCATGAAAAAGGCGTCAAGTGGGTAACGTCCCGCCCGACCTCGGTAAGCCGGGCCGGGCGGCAGCCCTCCGCGGCCAGAACCGGCCAACCCTGTAGATACATTGTATCCGCAGGTCAGAGCGTTATGAGGAGCCCTTTAATAGGGCCTGGCATATTTCCGTCGGATGGCGCAAACTAATTTCCGGTAACAATCCGCCGCACGGCCGCCGGGCTGCGCGGGTTTCCCTGACGGGCGCGTCATAGTTCCCCGACATCCGCGTCAGGTGACGCAGGTGTCATTGTTTGCATTTATTTCTAAGCTGTGCACAAATAGACAGGTGACAGGCGCAGAGGTCGGCCGTTCGGGGAGTAGCGGCGGCCTGGACGAAGACGAGGCGGGGGCGTCCATCGCGGCGCAGGTCTCGCTGGCGGTCGCGGCCAAGGCGTCGGCCGAGAACTTCCCGGTCGCGCTGCGGGTGCTGCCGCGGCGCTGGCGTGCCCACCTGACCGCGCTGTACGGCTTCGCCCGGCTGACCGACGACATCGGCGACGAGCCGCTGCCCGGGCTGCCGGACAGTGCCGGCGGGAAGGGCGCCAGCGCCGAGCTGGTCACCGCCACCCGGCTGCGCTTGCTCGACGACCTGCAGCGCGACGTCGACCGGTGCTACGTCGATGATCAAGAGCCCGAGCTGGATGCGATCAGGGCGCTGAAGCGCACCGTGAGAGACTGCGGCATCCCGGTCCAGCCGCTGCACGACCTGATCCAGGCCAACCGCCAGGACCAGCTGGTCACCCGGTACGAGACTTTCAAAGACCTCACGGACTACTGCGTGCTGAGCGCGAACCCGGTCGGTCAGGTGGTGCTCTACATCATGGGCGCGGCCACCCCGGAGCGGATCGCCGCCTCCGACCAGATTTGCACCGCCCTGCAGGTCATCGAGCACAGCCAGGACGTTGCCGAGGACCTCGGCAACGACCGGGTGTACCTGCCCCGCCGCGACATGGACAAGTTCGGCGTGTCCGAGGCCGACCTGGCCAAGCCAACCGCCAGCCAGCCGGTCAGGGACCTGCTGAAGTTCGAGGCGGACCGGGCGGCTGAGCTCCTCGACGCGGGCGCGCCGCTGGTCGGGACGCTCAAGGGGGCCGCCAGGCTCGCCATCGCCGGCTACGTGGCGGGCGGCCGGGCAACCCTGAAGGCCATCCGGGCTGGCCGCTACGATGTGCTGCGCCGCACGCCGAGGCCCGGCAAAGCGGACACGCTCGCCCTGATGGCGAGCTGCTACCTGAAGGGGAGGTGAGCAGTGAACGTCGAGGACGCCTACGCGCAGTGCGAGCAGATCACCTGGGAACAGGCCAGGAACTTCGCCTACGGGATCCGGCTGCTGCCCGTGGGCAAGCGCCGTGCCCTGGCCGCCGTCTACGCCTTTGCCCGGCGGATCGACGACATCGGCGACGGCGAGCTTCCCGCGCCGGAGAAGTCGGCCGGCCTTGAGGCCGCCCGCGAGCAGGTGCACGCGCTGGTCGCCACGGTAAAAGGCGACACGGTACAAGGCGACACGGTACAAGGAGACACCGTCCAGGGGGAAAAGAGCGCGCTCGACGACAGCGACCCGGTGCTGGTCGCGCTGGCCGACGCCGGCCAGCGCTTCCCGGTCCCGCTCGCGGCGTTCACCGAGCTGATCGACGGCTGCCTGGCCGACGTCAACCAGAAGACCTACGAGACCTTCGACGACCTGCTGTGGTACTGCCGCTGCGTGGCCGGCTCGATCGGCCGGCTGTCGCTCGGCGTTTACGTCCCGGTCCAGCCGGAGAAGCAGAACAAGCTGGCCGACGACCTCGGCGTCGCCCTGCAGCTCACCAACATCCTGCGCGACGTGCGCGAGGACTACCTGAACAACCGCGTCTACCTGCCGAAGGAAGACCTGGACAAGTTCGGCATCGAGTTCGCGCCGTTCGGCCAGCCGGAGCCGTTCCCTGACCCGGCCATGCGGGCGCGGTTCGCCAGCCTGGTTGAGTTCGAGGCCAGCCGGGCGCGCGAGTGGTACGGCAGCGGGTTGCGGCTGCTGGCCACCATCGACCGGCGCAGCGCCGCCTGCACCGGGGCGATGGCGGGCATCTACCGGCGCCTGCTTGACCGGATCGCGGCCAACCCGGGCGCTGTCCTCGAGGGCCGCATGTCCCTACCCGGCAGCGAGAAGGCGCTGGTCGCCGCGCAGGCGCTGGCCGGCTTCGACCGCTGGAAGTACCGGAAGGGGGCAGCCGCGTGAAGGCAGTGGTGATCGGCGGCGGCCTGGCCGGCATCACCGCGGCGGTCGCCCTGGCCCAGGCGGACCACGAGGTCACGCTGCTTGAGGCCAAGCCGCGGCTGGGCGGCGCGACCATGTCCTTTACCCGGGACGGGCTGACGGTTGACACCGGCCAGCACGTGTTCCTGCGCTGCTGCACCGCCTACCGCGGCCTGCTCGACCGGCTCGGCGTGGCCGCGCACGCGCCGCTGCAGCCGCGGTTCGACGTGACCGTGCTCGCGCCCGGCCGCCAGGCCGGGCTGCGGCGGCGCCGCGTCCCCGCGCCGCTGCACATGCTGCCGGCCCTGCTCGGCTACCCGTTCTTGAATTTTCCCGAACGGATGCGGCTGGCCCTGGCCGCGCTCGCGTTCCGCCGCCTGGACGAGAAGGACCCGCGGACCGACGAGCTCAGGCTGGGCGACTGGCTGGCGGCGCACGGGCAGGACGAGCGGACCAGGCGGGTGCTGTGGGACCTGTTCTCTGTTTCCTCGCTGAACGTGCCGGGTGACGACGCCAGCCTGGCGCTGGCGGCCGTGGTGGTGAAGACGGGCCTGCTGGGCGACGCCGACGCGGCCGACATCGGGGTGCCCGCGCTGCCGCTGGGCGAGCTGCACGGCACCGCCGGCGCCAAGCTGCTCGGCCGGCTCGGCGCCACCGTCCGGGTGTCGGCCAAGGTGGCGGCGATCGAGTCCAAGGGCGATGAGTTCCTGGTCCGGCTGGCGGGCGAGGACGCGGGAGGCGAGGGCGAGCTGCTCGCCGACGCGGTGGTGCTTGCGGTGCCCCACGAGCAGGCGGCCAGGCTGGTGCCGCCGGGCGCGCTGCCGGCCGAGACGGTGGACGGCTGGGCCGGGCTGGGCGCCGCCCCGATCGTCAACGTGCACGTGATCTATGACCGGGCGGTCATGGACGTGCCGTTCGCGGCCGGGGTGGACTCGCCGGTGCAGTGGGTGTTCGACCGGACCGAGATCTCGGGGCTGCACGAGCAGGGGGACGGCCGCCAGTACCTGGCGATCTCGCTGTCGGCGGCCGACGAGTACGCCGACCTGACCGTGGCCGAGCTGCGGGAGCAGTTCCTGCCCGCGCTGGCCGAGCTGCTGCCGGCCGCGCGGCAGGCGACGGTGACCGAGTTCTTCGTCACCCGGGAGAAGCGGGCCACCTTCCGCCAGGTGCCGGGCACCGCCCGGCTCCGCCCGCCCGCCGCGACCGGCCTGCCGGGGCTGGTGCTGGCGGGCTCGTGGACCGATACCGGCTGGCCGGACACGATGGAGGGCGCGGTGCGCAGCGGCCTCAACGCGGTGATCGCGCTGCACTCCTCCGGGCGGACCGCCACCCGGTCCCCGCGCGGGGACGAGATCCGGGACGCGCCCGCACCTCAAAAGCCGGAAGTGACTGAAGTGAATGATGTGACTGAAGTAGGTATCGCCGAAGTGAATATTGATGCGGATGAGAGGGAGGTGCGCTCGTGACGGTCGTGATGCCCGCTGGCGTCGCCGTAGCGCGTGACCTGGTCGGACCGGCCACGGAGGCCGCGATCAGCCGGCTGAGCCCCCGTGTTCGCCGGGTGGCCGCCTATCACTACGGGCTGGCCGACGCCGAGGGGAACCCGGTGCGGGTGGGCAGCGGCAAGGCGCTGCGCCCGGCGCTCGCCCTGCTGTCTGCCCGGGCGGCCGGGGTGGCTCCCGAGCGCGGCGTCAGCGCCGCGGTCGCGGTTGAGCTCGTGCACAACTTCTCGCTGCTGCACGACGACATCATGGACGGCGACACCGAGCGGCGGCACCGCCCGACCGCGTGGACGGTGTTCGGCGTGGGCGCCGCCATCCTGGCCGGCGACGCGCTGCTCGCCCTGGCCAACGACATGCTGCTCGAGGACACCGCTCCGGCCGGGCCGTGGGCGGCGCGCTGCCTCTCCACCGCCGTGCAGCGGCTGATCGCCGGGCAGGGGGAGGACCTCGCGTTCGAGGAGCGCGGCGACGTCACCCTGGCCGAGTGCGTCGAGATGGCGGGGGACAAGACCGCCGCGCTGATGGCCTGCGCCTGCACGATCGGCGCGGTCCACGTCGGCGCCTCGCCCGAGCTGGCGATGGGCCTGGCCGAGTTCGGCGGCCACGTCGGCCTGGCCTTCCAGCTGACCGACGACCTGCTCGGCATCTGGGGGGCGACCGAGGTCACCGGCAAGCCGGTCCGCGCCGACCTCCGCGCCAGGAAGAAGTCGCTGCCGGTGGTGGCCGCGCTGACCAGCGGCAGGCCGGAGGCGGCGGAGCTGAAGGCGCTGCTCGCGACCGAGGACGAGCTGTCCGAGGACGACCTGGTGCGGGCGGCCGACCTGGTGGTCGCGGCCGGCGGCAAGGCCTGGGCCGAGAAGGAGGCCGACGACCGGCTGAGCGCCGCCGCCGCCTCCCTCGACGGCATCGGGGTGCCGGCCGACGTGCGGGCCGAGTTCCTCGCCATCGCCGAGTTCATCACCGCCCGCCAGTGGTGAACACGATGGTTAACACCGCGATGACCAACCCGATCGCCCGCCGGGCGCCGACCCGGGGGAGCGAGGCGGCCGCCCTCGCGGCTGCGTCCGCGGCCGCTGGCCTGCTGGTGCCGGACGCCGACCTGGGCGAGGTGGCCGCGGCCACCCTGGAGCGGGCCCGCGCGCACCTGCTCGGGCTGCAGGACCCGCGCGGCTGGTGGATCGGCGAGCTCGAGACCAACGTGACGATGGACGCCGAGGACGTGCTGCTGCGGCACTTCCTCGGCATCCTGACCGATACCGAGCGGCGGGAGACGGCCGCCTGGATCCGCTCGCAGCAGCGCGACGACGGCACCTGGGCCAACTTCTACGGCGGTCCCGGCGACCTGTCCACCACGGTCGAGGCGTACGTGGCGCTGCGGCTGGCGGGCGACCCGGCCGACGCCGCCCACATGCGCAGCGCGGCCGGCTTCATCACCGGCGGCGGCGGCCTCACCGCGACCCGGGTGTTCACCCGGATGTGGCTCGCCCTGTCCGGCCTGTGGGACTGGGACACCCTGCCGGTGATCCCGCCCGAGGTCATCTACCTGCCGTCCTGGGCCCCGCTCAACATCTACGACTGGGGCTGCTGGGCCCGGCAGACGATCGTCGCCCTCGCGGTCGTCTCGTCGTTCAAGCCGAGCAAGCCGCTGCCGTTCACCATCGACGAGCTGTACGCCCCGGTGCCCGGGCTGCCGCCCAAGGGCGACCAGCGCGATCCCTGGTCGGTCGCGTTCAACGCGCTCGACAAGGTGCTGCACAAGGCCGAGAAGCGGTTCCCGGCCCGGGCCCGGCGGGCCGCGCTGCGCCGCTGCACCGAGTGGATCATCGCCCGCCAGGAGGCCGACGGCTGCTGGGGCGGCATCCAGCCGCCCTGGGTGTACTCCGTCATGGCGCTGCACCTGATGGGCTACGGGCTGGACAACCCGGTCGTCGCCCGGGCGATGGCCGGCCTGGAGCGCTACATCATCCGCGAGGACGGCATGCGCCGCCTTGAGGCGTGCCAGTCCCCGGTCTGGGACACCGTGCTGTGCATGACCGCGCTGGAGGACGCCGGCCTCAAGCCGGACGACCCGGCACTGGTCAGCGCGGCCGAGTGGATCCTGGCGGAGGAGATCAGGCAGCCCGGCGACTGGCAGGTCCGCCGCCCGCACACCGCCCCCGGCGGCTGGGCGTTCGAGTTCGACAACGACAACTACCCCGACACCGACGACGCGGCCGAGGTCATCATGGCGCTGCGCCGGGTGTCCCTGGGCGACCGCGACCCGGAGAACCGGGCCGCGATCGGCCGCGGGCTGCGCTGGCTCGAGGGCATGCAGTGCAAGGACGGCGGCTGGGGCGCGTTCGACGCCGACAACACCCGCGAGCTGGTCACCAAGCTGCCGTTCTGCGACTTCGGGGCGGTCATCGACCCGCCGAGCGCCGACGTCACCGCGCACATCGTGGAGGCACTCGCGGCCGAGGGCCTGGCGACCGAGACCGCCTGCAAGCGCGGGGTGATCTGGCTGCTGAAGCACCAGGAGCCGGACGGCTCCTGGTTCGGCCGCTGGGGCGCCAACTACCTGTACGGCACCGGCGCGGTAGTGCCGGCGCTGATCGCGGCCGGGGTCAAGCCGGACCGGCCGCAGATCCGCAAGGCGGTCGCCTGGCTCGAGTCGGTGCAGAACGACGACGGCGGCTGGGGCGAGGACCTGCGCTCCTACGACAACCCCCGGGAGTGGTCAGGCCGTGGCGCCTCCACCGCCTCGCAGACCGCGTGGGCGCTGCTGGCGCTGCTGGCGGCGGGAGAGCGCGACGGCAAGGCGGTCGAGCGCGGCCTGCGCTGGCTAGCGGGTACCCAGCGGCCGGACGGGACCTGGGACGAGCCCTACTACACCGGGACCGGCTTCCCAGGCGATTTCTACCTGAACTACCACCTGTACCGGCTGGCGTTTCCGGTTTCCGCGCTCGGCAGATACGTGAGGGGTATTTCCCATGACTGAGACCATTCCGCAGCCCAGCGCCACGCTGGGGGCGGATCGAAGCGAGGAAGCAGTGACGTCGCCTGAGTCTGCAAAACCGGGCGCCGGCCTGCTCGTCCTCGCACCGATGCGCCTTGAGGCGAGTGCCGTCAGGCGCGGCCTGACCCAGCCCGGCAGCCGGGTCAGGCAGGTCGGCCTGGGCGCCGCGCGGGCGAAGAAGGCGGCCGGCCAGAGCCAGCCCCACCCGTTCGGCGCACTGGTGGTGATGGGCACCGCGGCCGGGCTGAGCGACGACCTCAGCCCGGGCGACCTGGTCGTCGCCTCGGAAGTGAGCGACGGCGAGACCACCGTGACGCTGCCCGGGGCCGACCTGCTGGCGGCCGAGCTGCGCCGGGCCGGGCTTCCCGCCCGGGCCGGGCGGCTGGTCACCGTGCCCAAGCTGGTGCGGGCGGCGGACCGGGCGCGGCTGGCGGGCGAGGGCTACCTGGTGGCCGACATGGAATCGGCCGGCGCTGCTGGCGGCGGCCGACGGCCGCCCGGTGGCGGTGATCCGCGCCGTGTCCGACGCCGGGATCGGCCCGGGCCTGGTGAGCGGGGGCATCGCGGCGCTACGGGCGCTGCGCAAGGCCGCGCCGGTGGCCGAGAAGTGGGCGGCCGCCTGCCGCGAGCGGACGGTGCTGCTGGCCGGGCCGCGGTCGTTCTGCGCCGGGGTGGAACGGGCGATCGAGATCGTCGAGCGTGCCCTCGAGCTGCGCGGCACCCCGGTCTACGTACGCAAGCAGATCGTGCACAACACCCGGGTGGTGGCCGACCTGGAGGGCCGCGGCGCGGTCTTCGTGGACGAGCTTGACGAGGTGCCGGACGGCGCGACGGTGGTGTTCTCGGCCCACGGTGTGTCGCCCGCGGTGCGCGAGGACGCGTCCGGGCGCGGCCTGTCGGTCATCGACGCGACCTGCCCGCTGGTGTCCAAGGTGCACGCCGAGGCGCGCCGGTTCGCTCGCGAGGGGTACACGCTGGCGCTGATCGGCCACGCGGGCCACGAGGAGGTCGAGGGCACGCTGGGCGAGGCCCCCGAGTCGACCGTGCTGGTGCAGACGGCGGCCGACGTGGCCGGACTCGACGTGGCCGACGGCTCCAAGGTGGCCTACCTGATGCAGACCACCCTCGCCATCGACGAGGCGGCCGACGTGGCGGGCGCCCTGCGGGACAAGTTCCCGCAGATGCGCGCGCCCGGCAGCGACGACATCTGCTACGCCACCACCAACCGGCAGGCGGCCGTCCGCGCTGTCGCCGTCGAGGCCGACGTGGTGCTGGTGGCCGGCTCGGCCAACTCCTCCAACTCGGTCCGCCTGGTGGAGCGCTCGGAGCGCGAGGGTACCCCCGCGCACCTCATCGACGGCGCCACCGACATCGACCTGGCCTGGCTGGCGGACGCGACGGTGGTCGGCCTGACGGCCGGCGCCTCGGCCCCGCCCGCGGTGGTCAGCGAGATCATCGACGCCCTGTCCGGGCTCGGCCGGGTGACGGTGACCGAGCGGGTCACCACCACCGAGTCGGTCCAGTTCGGCCTGCCGCGGGAGGTCCGGCGGCGCTAAGCCTTTTTTAAGAATCACCCCCCAGTCGCGGGTGGTTCGCAGGTTCGGCTCAGAAACTCCTCAGGATTCACCGACAGCATGTTTGGCGGCGCGGCCGTCGCTCCGGGGTTTGATTCGTTCCCCCGGCGAGCGGCGGTTCCGCGCCGCCAATGCTGGTGAATCCGTTGAGGAGTCTGATGTTCTTTACGTACCTCTGGCGCGAGCTGCGGCGCCGCGCTCGCCAGGCGATCTTCATAGCGATCGGCCTGGCGCTCGGGATCGGGCTGGTCATCACCGTGACCGCGGCGTCGGCCGGGGTCAAGAACGCTGAGGGCACCGTCCTGCACTCGCTTTACGGCGTCGGCACCGACATCACGGTGACCAAGGCGCCCACCGCCGCGGCCGGCGGCGGGCAGAACTTCGGCTTCCGCGGCACGTTCGGCTCGGCCGGCAAGCGGCAGACGGCCGGCACCAAGATTGACCAGAACACGCTGTCCGCCGAGCCGACGCTCACCTCGATGGGCACCTCCTCGGTGAGCACCATCGCCAAGATGACCAACGTGGCGGCCGCGGCGGGCGGGCTGACGCTGACCGACCGCACCGTGAGCGGCACCATCCCGGCCTTCAACAGCAGCGGTAGCAGCAGCACCGGCGGCAGCGGCGGCGGATTCGGCGGCGGCGGCGGCGGGGGAGGCGGCGGGTCCTTCGCCGGTAACTTCAACACCAACAGCTACAGCGTCACCGGGGTGGACATCGCCAACGGCGAGCTCGGCCCGCTGTCGACCGGCACCATCAGCTCCGGCCGCACCTTCGCCAGCGCCGACAACAGCAAGGACGTCGCCCTGGTAGAGGCGAGCTACGCCACCACCAACAAGCTCAAGGTCGGCTCCACCATCGCGGTCGGCAACTCCAAGGGCACCGCGACCAACTTCACCGTGGTCGGCATCGTCAGCGAGCCGTCCGGTTCCAGCCCGTCCGACGTCTACATCCCGCTGGCCCAGGCGCAGACCCTGGCCAACCTGAAGAACGACGTCAACACGATCTACGTGTCCGCCACCAGCAGCGACAAGATCGACTCGCTGGCGGCCGCGATCAAGAGCTCGGTGTCCGGCTCGACCGTGACCGACCAGAGCAGCCTCGCCAGCCAGGTCACCGGCTCCCTGTCCAGCGCCTCCTCGCTGGCTAACAGCCTCGGCAAGTGGCTGGCGATCGCCGTCCTGATCGCCGCCTTCCTGCTCGCCAGCCTGCTCACCATGTCGGCCGTCTCCCGCCGCATCCGCGAGTTCGGCACGCTGAAGGCGCTCGGCTGGAAGTCCCGCCGGGTGGTCGGCCAGGTGATGGGCGAGTCGCTCGCCATCGGCGTCGTCGGCGGCGTGATCGGGGTAGCCCTCGGCTTCGCCGGCGCGCAACTGGTCGAGCACTTCTCCGGCAACCTGAGCGCCTCCCTCGGCGGCGCCACCGGGACCGCCACGCCAGGCGGCGCCCAGCGGTTCGGCGGCTTCGCCGGGGCCGGCGGCGGCGGTTACGGCGGGGCCGGCGCGGCCGGCGGCACGGCCGGCACCGGCACCGGGTTCCGCGGCGGCTTCGCCAACGCCGCGCACACCGCCTCCACCGTCGCGGTGCACCTGTCCGCGCCGGTCACCATCACCGCCATCGTCCTCGCGGTCGCCCTCGCCGTCCTCGGCGGCCTGATCGCCGGCGGGTTCGGCGGCTGGCGGGCAGCCCGGCTGCGCCCGGCCGCGGCCCTGTCCAAGGTCGCCTGAGTTAAGGAGCCAGATCCCATGTACAAGCTCACGAACGTGGTCAAGGACTACCCCAAGGGGCGCGGCACGGTGCACGCGCTGCGCGGCGTCAACCTGGAGATCGCCGACGGCGAGTGGCTGTCCATCCAGGGGCCGACCGGCCACGGCAAGTCCACCCTGCTGCAGATCCTGGGCGGACTCGACCGGGCCACCAGCGGCACGGTCGAGCTGGACGGGCGCGACCTGACCCGGCTCGGGGAGGGCGCGATGACCGAGGTGCGGGCCAGCTCGATCGGCTTCGTCTTCCAGACGTTCAACCTGATCCCGACGCTGTCGGCACAGGAGAACGTGGAGACCGCGCTGGTACCGCTGAAGGTGGGCGACGCCGTCCGCAAGTCACGGGCGGCCGAGGCGCTCGCGTCGGTCGGCCTGTCCGACCGGGCCAGGCACCTGCCCTCGGAGCTGTCCGGCGGCCAGCAGCAGCGCGTGGCGATCGCCCGCGCGCTGGTCAAGCAGCCGAAGGTGCTGCTGGCGGACGAGCCGACCGGCAACCTGGACGAGGACACCAGGGACGAGATCATCGGCCTGCTGGAGAAGATGTGGCAGGACAACGGGCTGACGATGATCATGGTCACCCACGACAGCAGCGTCGCCCGGCAGGCCCAGCGCCTCGGCATCATGCGCAACGGCCAGCTCACCGTCAAGCCGGGCGCGGGCAAGCCGGCCGTAGTCAAGGAGCCGGCCAGCTAGCCCCCACGCCACCCCCACCAGCCCCCGCGCCCAGCCCCGCGCGCCCAGCCCGCGCGATGGTTGGCGCATTGAGCCGGTCCTGACCGGCTCAATGCGCCAACCATCCAGGACTGGTGCTCTGCGGCTGCTACTTTGTGGCCGGTTGAGCGGAACCGGCGAAACGTCCGTGTCTACTGGTGACGACATTGGCCGGCGGCGACGGTGACGGAGGTGGGTGCTGGTGCGTTGCGGGTCGAAGCTGGCGGCGGTGCTGCTCGGGGCGAGCCTGGCCGCGCTCGGGCCGGCCTTCGCCGGTGCTGCCGCGCAGGCCGCCACGGCCGCGCAGGCCGTCACGGCCGGGGAGCTGCCCGGTCCCACCGCTGACTGCCCGGGCCAGCCGGGCGCCGGGGCGCCCGCGGCGACCCCGTGGGCCCAGCGGGCGCTGAGCTTCTCCAGCGTGTGGAACCTGACCCAGGGGGCCGGGGTGACGGTTGCGGTCATCGACAGCGGGGTGGACGCCAACCCGCAGTTCGGCGACCGGGTGACGACCGGGCCCGACCTGACTACGGCCGTTCCCGGGGTGCCGGCGGGGGCCGACTGCGTGGGGCACGGGACGGCGGTGGCGAGCATCATCGCCGCCGCGCCCCAGCCCGGCACCGGCTTCAGCGGCGTCGCGCCGAAGGCCAGGGTGCTCTCCATCAAGATCACCGACGCCGAGACGATTACCGGCGGGGTGACCGCGACCGCCATCGACGACGCGGTTGACGCCGGCGCCAGCGTCATCAACCTGTCGCTGGCGGACGCCGACACGCCCGCGCTCCGCTCCGCCGTCCAGTTCGCCCAGGCCCACGACGTGGTGCTGGTGGCGGCGGCCGGGAACGACAGCGCGAGCAACGGCACCGGGCCGTTCTACCCGGCCGCCTACCCGGGGGTGCTGTCGGTCGGCGCGATCGGGCCGGACGGCTCGCTGGCCTCGTTCTCCGATACCAGGACCCCGGTGACGGTCACCGCGCCCGGGGTGTCGGTGGCCAGCGCCTACCCGGGCACCTACCCGCGCGCGTACGCGGCCGACGACAACGGCACCAGCTTCGCCACCGCGTTCGTCTCCGGGGTGGTCGCGCTGGTCCGGGCGGCTAACCCGAACATGCCCGCCGACCAGGTGGTGGCCCGCATCGCGGCCACCGCCGACGGCACGGCCGGCCCCGGCACCGGTCACGGCCTGGTGAACCCGGTGCAGGCGGTGACGGCGGTGATCCCGCCGGAGGCCGGCGGCGCCACCGCGTCCGCCCGGCCGGTAGCGGTCGTCCGCGCGGTGCCGGCCGACACCCGGCCGCGGACGGTGGCGCTGGCCATCGTGGGCGGCGCGCTCGGCCTTGCGCTGCTGGTGACCGCCGCGGTCCTGGTGATCCCGGCCGGCCGCCGGCGCCGCTGGCAGGCTGGCCGCTAACCGCCGCCAGGCCGCTAACCGCCGCCAGCCGCTACTCGGCCAGCGCCGTCTGCACCAGCCGGCTCCCGGCCCGCCGCTCGACCAGGTAACCGCGCCCGGCGGGCAGGGCGGCCGGGCGCACGCCGCCAAGCAACGTCCCCTCGTCCTTGCTGCCCGACATGACCAGGCCGGGCGAGCTCATCTCCCGCATCCGCTGGATCACCGGCTCGAACATCGCCCGCCCGGCGCCGCCGGCCGAGCGGGCCAGCAGCACGTGCAGCCCGATGTCGCGGGCCTGCGGCAGCAGCTCCGACAGCATGGTCATCGGGTTGGCGGCGTTCGCCACCAGCTCGTAGTCGTCCACGATGACGAACAGGTCCGGGCCCGACCACCAGTCCCTGGCCCGTAGCTGGGTCGGGCTCAGGTCGGGCGGCGGCAGCCGCTTGAGCAGCGCCTCCCGCGCCTCCTTGAGCAGCGCGGTCGCGGTCACCGAGGAGGTGGCGTAGCCGATCTGGTGCGGCACCTCGGCCGAGTCGAGCAGCGAGCGCCGGTAGTCGATGAACATCAGCTTGGCCTGGTCGTCGCGGTAGGCGCCGACGATGCCCGCGGTCAGTACCCGCAGCAGGTTGGACTTGCCGCACTCGGTGTCGCCGAAGACCAGGAAGTGCGGGTCGGCCGCGAAGTCCGCGCCGACCGGCGCCAGGGCCCGCTCGTCGAGGCCGAACGGCACCTGGCCGGGGGTCGCGGGCGGCAGCGAGGCGACCGGCAGCACCGGCGGCAGCATCCGGACCGCGCGCGCCCGCGGGCCGGTCCACGACCGGTCGGCCGCGGCCGCCAGCGCCCTGGTCGCCTCCTGGCTGTCCGGCCCGCTGTCAAGCCGCGGCACCGCCGCCAGGAAGTGCAGGCCGTCGCGGGTCAGCCCGCGGCCGGGCGCGTCGGCGGGCACGTTGGCGGCCGCCGCCCGGCCGATCTCCGACTCGTAGGGGTCGCCAAGCCTCAGCTCGAGCCGGGTGCCGAACAGGTCGCGGACGGCCGGGCGGAACTCCGACCACTTGCCCGCCGCGGCCACCACGTGGATGCCGTAGCCGAGGCCGCGCGCGGCCAGCGCGGTTACCGCCGGCTCGAGGTCCTCGTAGTCCTGGCGCAGCGTGAGCCAGCCGTCCACCACGAGGAAGACGTCGCCGAACCCGTCGCCCGCGGCCGCCCCGAGCTGCCGGTAGGCCGCGATGGTGCCGATGCCGTGGTCGGCGAACGACCGCTCGCGCTGCTCGAGCAGCGTGGTCAGCTCCGCCACGGTGCGCCGCACCTGGTCGGCCGCGGCCCGTGGCGCCACCCCGCCGACGTGCGGCAGCCCGCTCAGCGCGGACAGCGTGCCGCCGCCGAAGTCGAGCACGTAGAACTGCGCCTCGGCCGGGGTGTGCAGCAGCGCCAGCGAGCTGACCAGGGTGCGCAGCACGGTCGACTTGCCGCTGCGCGGCGCGCCGACCACCGCCAGGTGGCCGGCGGCGCCCGACAGGTCCGTCCACAGCGGGTCGCGGCGCTGCTCGAAGGGCCGGTCGATGATGCCGAGGACGGCCCGCAGCATGCCCTGCGCCTCGCCGCCGGCGGTGCTCAGGCCACGCGGGGTGACCGCCAGCGGCGGCAGCAGCTCGGCCAGCGTCGGCGGCTGGCCGAGCGGCGGCAGCCAGATCTCGTGGGCGGCCGGTCCGCGGCCCGCTAGCTGGCCGACCACCACGTCAAGGAGCGACTCGGCGGCTCGCGGCGCGGCCGGCGCCGGTATCAGGTTCAGCCGCGGCACCGTCAGCTCGGTGTCGTGCTCGCCCGGCACCGGGCCGTCTCCAGCCGGGGGGCCGGCTGCGGCGGCACGTAGGCGGGGCCGAACACGGCGATGACCGGCTGCATGCGCGGCCGCCCGGCCGCCGCGCCGTCACCGTCCCGCCTGGCCGCCGCCTGGCCCGACACGTAGGCCGCCTTGAACCTGGTCATGCCGGAGGTGTCCACCTTGAGGAAGCCGTTGCCGGGCTGGGCGGGCAGCTCGTAGGCGTCGGGGGCGCCGAGCACGATCCGCGACTCCTGCGCGCTGAAGGTGCGCAGCCCGATCCGGTAGGAGAGCTGGGTTTCCAGCCCGCGCAGCCGCCCCTCCTCCAGCCGCTGCGAGGCCAGCAGCAGGTGCACGCCCAGCGAGCGGCCGACCCGGCCGATCGTCACGAACAGCTCGATGAAGTCCGGCTTGGCCGCCAGCAGCTCAGAGAACTCATCGAGCACCACGAACAGCGCCGGGACCGGTGCCAGCGGTGCGCCCGCCGCCCGCGCGGCGGTGTAGTCGCGCAGCGAGGCGTAGTTGCCCGCCTGGCGGAACAGCTCCTGGCGGCGGACCAGCTCACCCGCCAGCGCGTCGCGCATCCGGTCGACCAGCGGCAGCTCGTCGGCCAGGTTGGTGATCACCGCCGACACGTGCGGCAGCCGGTCAAGGCCGAGGAAGGTCGCGCCGCCCTTGAAGTCCACCAGGACGAAGTTGAGCAGCTCGGGGGAGTGGGTCATCGCCAGGCCGAGCACCAGCGTGCGCAGCAGCTCGGACTTGCCCGACCCGGTCGCCCCGATGACCAGGCCGTGCGGCCCCATCCCGCCCTGGGCCGACTCCTTGATGTCCAGCTCGACCGGGGCGCCGGCCGCGTCACAGCCGAGCGGCACCCGCAGCAGGTCCCGCGGCGCGCGCGGCCGCCACAGCTCGGCGACGTTGACCGCGAGCGGGTCAGCCACGCCGAGCAGGCTGGTCAGCGTGGTGGTGGCGGCCAGCGCGTCGTCGGTCACCGGGCCATCTGACGCGGGCCGCAGCGGTGCGAGCTGCCTGGCCAGCGCTTCCGCCTCGACCGCGGACAGCGTGTCAGGGACGCCGACCGGGATGTCCCCCCGGAACATCTGCTCCGGGGTCACCCGCAGCCGCAGCGTGGCCGGGTCACCGAGTGGCAGGCCGCCCGCCAGGTCGATCACCAGCACCCCGTCCACCCCGGCCAGCTCGGCGCCCGCCTCGGCCGCGACCGAGTCGGCGATGACCAGGTGGAAGGGCAGCGGCGGGGTGCCCGCGGCGGACCCGAAGCGCGGCCGGTCACGCAGCTCGGGCGCCAGCATCCCGGCTAGCTGGGCCAGGCCGGGGGCCAGCAGCCGGACCGGCCCGGCGGCGTCGGACTCGGTGGGGTGCATGTTGTGCGGCAGCCACTTGACCCACTCCCAGTCGCCGATCCGCGCGGCGCTCGCGCACACGCTGATCCGCACGTCGGCCGGCGAGTGGGCCACCGCCACCTGGGCGATCAGCGCCCGGATGAGGCCGCGCGCGGCCTCCTCGTCGCCTTCGGGGCAGAGCCGGCTGAACGACCGCAGCCGCACCGACACCGGCAGCGCGGGCACGCTCGCGAAGCTGTGCGTGAACCGGCGCAGCGCCCCGGCGCACAGCGGGTCGAGGTCTTCGAGCGGCTTGGTCTCCGGCGGGACCAGCCGGATCGCGAGTGCCTGGGGGCCGGTGGCGATCCGCACGTTCAGGAAGTCGGGATCGGCCGCCGCCCGCTCCCACATCCGCCCGGCCAGCACCCGGGACGGCAGGCTGGCCGGCTCGGGCCCGTAGTAGCCGAGGACCTGCCGCTGGGCGGCCGCCGCCCGCCGGGCCTTCTCCCGTACCTGCGACAGGCTCCGCAGGTAGTCGCGGCGCAGGCCGTTCAGCTTGAGCTTGCGGTCGCCCCGGCCGCGCATCATCTGCCCGGCCATCATGCCGACCATGCCGACCGCCATCGCGCCGCTGCCCACGTAGAGGATCGCGCTCGCGTGCCCGCCCGCGACGACCGCGATCATGCCGATCGCCATCGCGCCCATCGGCAGGTACATCAGCGCCTGGGTGAACCCGTCGGACGACTGCTCGGGCAGCTCAGGCGGCGGCGGCAGCCGGACCTCGCCCTGCGGCATGGCGGGCCGGCCTCCGGGGTCCGGGTTCCGGCGGACCGTCAGCGTGCCCATCACTCAACCCCTGTCGTCTCGGTCTCAGCCTGCAGTCAATCTGCCTTAAATCTGAACGTATGCCGAAACGTATACGTTCAGGTGCATGAAGACAGTAAAGTCGCCCAGCGGTGGCGGATAGGCCGCCATGAGAGAACACGCTGGCCAAGCGCTGGAAAGCAGATCGACGAGCTTGGGTGCCAATGGCTAATGGGGACATGATGAACCCGGTAGTGGCGGGCGATGTCTGCCGGGTGACCGTGGTCGGCCCGCGTCACCAGATAGATCTCGCGCTGCCCGCGGGAGTCCCGTTCGCCCAGCTCTTCCCCGCGATCGCGCACTTCTCCCAGCTCGACTCCCGTGAATCCCCCGGCGGCTGGGTGCTGCAGCGGCTGGGCGAGCGGCCGCTGCCGCCGTCGCTCACCCCGGCCGCCGCCGGGCTGCTCGACGGTGAGCTGATCTACCTCCGGCCGCGGGCGGCCGAGCTGCCGGAGATGATGTCGGACGACATCGCGGACGAGATCGCCGGGGTGCACGGCGGGGCCGGCCGGTGGACGAGCGGCGACGCCCGCCGGGTGGCGTTCGCGGCCGGCGGGCTGGCGCTGGCGGCGGGCGCGGTGGTGATCGCCCGCGCGGACACCCCGGCCCCGGCGGCGGTGGCCGGCGGGCTGGCGCTGCTGCTGCTGGCGGCCGCGTTCGCCGCCGCCCGGGCGGCGGGGGACACCCTGGCGGGGGTGGTACTCGGCTACGGCGCGCTGCCGTACGCGTTCCTGGCCGGCGCCTACGCCGTCGGGCGGTCGCAGGCCGGCCCCGCCTGGCACGCGGCCGGCCCCGGCGCGCTGGCCGGGCTGGGGCTGGCGGCGCTGGCGGCCGTGCTCGGCGCGGTCCTGGTGACCCTGCCGGCGTTCCTCGGCCCGGCCTTGGCGGCCCTGTTCGGCGTGCTGGCCTGCTGGCTGGCGGTGACCTGGCCGAGCCTGGGCGCGGCCGGCAGCGCCGCGCTGACGGCCAGCGCGGTGCTCGCGCTGATGCCGCTGATCCCCGGCCTCGCTTTCCGGCTGGCCGGGCTGCGGCTGCCGCCGGTGCCTGCCTCCGCCGACGACCTGCGCGACGACGCGCTGCTCAGCCCGGCGGCCGACGTGCGGCCGCGGGCGGCGGCGGCGGACCGGATCGTCGTCGGTGCGGTCGCCGCGGTCGGCCTGTTCGGCGCGGGCGCGCAGACCGCGCTGGTCCTCGGGCACGGGGTGCTGCCCCGGGTGGCGGCGGCGGTGCTCGCCTGTGCCCTGCTGCTGCGGTCGCGGGTGTTCCCCGGCCGGGCGCAGCGGCTGTGCCTGATCGTGCCCGGCTACGCGGGCCTCGCGCTGCTGGCCGCGGTGGCCGGCGGACTCTACGCGGTGCTCGCCCTGGCGGCGGCCGCGGTCGTGGTGGTCGCGGTCGGCGCCTGGCTGCCCGGGCACCGCCCGTCCCCCTTCTGGGGCCGGGCGGCCGACGTGGCCGACCTGCTGCTGGTCGCCGCGACGGTCGCGCTGGCGCTCGGGGTGGCTGGCATCCTGCACTTCCTGCACGGCCTGGGCGGGTAGGGCCGGGCGCATGCAGGACCGCAAGATCCTCCTTCAGGCGCACCAGCTGATGACGCGGCGGGCGTCGCTGGCGCTGCTGTGCGGCGAGCCCGACTCGCCCAACCAGCCGCTGCGGCGGATGAACACCGCCACCATCACCAGCATCATGGTCGGCGTGATCACGGCCGCCGTCTTCGGCGTGCTCGGGTTGCTGGCCCCGACCGCCGCCAGCAACCTGGCCAAGGCGGGCACGCTGGTGCTTGACCAGGACACCGCGACCGCGTACGTGCCGTGCGAGGGCGTGAAGCTGTGCCCGGTGCTGAATTACGCGTCCGCCCGGCTCGCCCTCGACACCAGCCCGATCAGCACCGTGACGGTGCACCAGAACTCGCTGTCGGGCTACCAGATCGGCCCGACGATCGGCATCGCCGGCCTCCCGCAGGACCTGCCCACCCCGGCCGACCTGGTGCGCGGGCCGTGGTCGGTGTGCGCTGCGGCCGGCCAGACGACGCTGGTCGGCGGCTTGTCGACCGGCGGGACGGCGATCAGCCAGGCCCAGGCGGTGCTGGCGGCGGCGCAGGGTAGCGACTGGGTGCTGTGGAACGGCGAGCGGCTGCTGGTGGCGCCGCACGTGATGCAGGACCTGTTCCCCGGTGCGCAGCCGGCCGCGGTGCCGGCCGGCTGGCTGGACGCGCTGCCGCAGGGGCCGGACTTCGCGCCGCCCGCCATTCCCGGCCGGGGAGAGACAGTGACCGGCCTCAACGGCCAGCAGCTGCAGGTCGGCCAGGTGCTCAAGCAGCAGTTGCCCGCGCAGTCCTTCGTGGTCGAGGCGAGCGGGAAGCTGGCGACGGTCTCGCCCACGCTGGCCGAACTGCTGCAGACCGTCCCTGGCGTCCCCGGGCCGGTCGAGATCACCAACGCGGCGGCGACGATGAACCTGTCCGGTGACGCCATCCCCGACGGGGGACTGCCGCTCAGCCCGCCGATGGCGGTGTCACAGGCGAGCACGCTCTGCGCGGTCTACGGGGCCGGCCTGCAGCGCTCGCTGACCACCGGCGGCACCGTCCCGCCGGGCGCCACCGCGACGGCCGGCCAGGCCGGGGTGAGCGCGGTCTGGCTTCCACCGGGGCACGGGGTGCTGGCCGGGGCGGCGCCCAGCGTGCAGCAGCCGTCCACCGTCACCGCCTGGTTCCTGGTCTGCGGGTCGCGGCGCTACGCGCTGCCGTCGGCCTCGGTCGCCGCCGTCCTCGGCTACGACGTGCGGTCGTCGGGGGCGGTGCTGCCGGCCGCGGTGCTCGACCTGCTGCCCGAGGGGCCGGTGCTCGCCCCGGCCGCGGCGACGGCCCCGGCCGGCTAATTCGAATTCGCTTTACATTTCCCTTGGTAGCAGGCACGACTGGGTCGGGCATAGGGGGTTTTACCGGGATTTGAAACATTAGGCAAGAAATGCGGTAGGTTGTTGAACCGGCGGGGCCAGAAGAGTCGTTTTATATGGTGCGAACCTATTTGCGCTATCAGGTCACGAGGCGAGGGAGGTGGTCCGCATGGCGACGGCGGAGTCGGCTGTAAACAGAGCTGCTATGGCCACGGCGGCACAGCAGGTTGAGTCGGCGGTGACGGTCATCCGCGGGCTGCAGAGCAACATGAACGGGTACAACGCCCAGTTGCAGGGCGGTTGGCAGGGGCAGGCATCGTCCGCGTTCGCGAGCACCTACGAGGCGTTCAGCGCCGACTTCGTCAAGGTGCTGAACGCGCTGCAGGGCATCCAGGAGCGGCTGGTCTCCACGCACAGCACCTACGCCACGACCGAAGACGCGAACACCGCTCAGGTGAGCCGGGTTCAGTCAGCGCTGGGAGGCTGACCGATGAGTGACTACACGCGGGTCGTCTTCTCCGCCATGGAGCAGGGCGAGGCCGACTTCAAGCAGACCTACAGCTCGCTGGTGAACGAGGTGTCCTCGCTGGAGACCCAGCTCCAGGGCAACCTCTCGGAATGGGTTGGCTCGGCCCAGCAGGCCTACCACGAGGCGCAGGCCCAGTGGAACGCCGCCATGGCGGACATGCAGCAGGTGCTGTCGCAGCTCGGCGTGGTGATCGGCGCGGCCAACACCAACTACCAGGCGGCCGAGACGGCCAACGCTAGCCTCTGGGGCTAGGAATCGCCCGCGCTGGATGACGGGAGAAGCTGTGAGCCCCCTCGGGGATGTAGTGCAGGGTCTCATCGGTTCGGTACCGGGGCTGTCGGACGTGCTTGACGGCACGTCCGCGGCGCCGGCCCCGTCGGTGGGCAGCAGGCCGGCCAGGATCGCGGGACCGCGCGGGTGGTCGGCGCCCAACGCCAGCGGGCACGGTCAGGTCTCCGTCCACCGGGACGTGCTGCGCGGCGTGGCCACCGGCATGCGCTCGGACCTGAAGGACCTGGACGGGGCGGTAAGCAGGCTGGCCGGCGCCCGGCACGGGGCGGGCGTCGCCATCACCGGGAGCGCCGGCCTGATCGCAGGCTGGCCGACGGCGACCGCGTTCAACGGCAACGCCTCCGCCGCCTTCGCCGGCGTGATGGCGGCCAGCCAGCAGTCCGGCACCGCGCACGAGGACACCTCGAGCAAGCTGGCCACCAGCGCCGCCGCCTACGACCAGTCCGAGTCCGACAGCCTGCGGGCCGCGCGCAGCGTGGGCACCAACCTTTACAGCGTCACCGGGCTGGTGGCCTCGTACGGCAGCGGCGGCAAGCCCGCCGCGTCCCCGCTCGGCGCCCAGCCCAGCTACCCGGTCAAGACCCGGGCGGTGTCCGCGTTCAGCGGCGCCGGGATGTCGGCCGGCACGATCATGGACATCCTGCACGGCCTCAGCCCGGGCGCGGTCTCGGCCGCCGGGGCCGCGCACACCCAGATCGGCACCACGCTGCAGGCGGTCGCCGGGCGGCTGGCGGCTAACGCCCACACGCTCGCGCAGAACTGGACCGGCAGCGCCGCCCAGGGGGCGATGGGCCAGTTCCAGCAGCTGCACGACCACATGGTCACCCTGGCCGACCAGGCGCTGCAGGTCGGCTCGGTGCTGACCTGGCTGGGCGGCGAGGTGCTGCCGCAGTTCACCTCGCTGCCCGACCCGCGGGTCTCGCCGACCTCGCTCATCCTCGGCGACGCGGCGACCGGGACCGTGCTGGCCGGCCCGGCCGGCGGGGTGATCGGGGCCGGGGCCGGCCTGCTGGACGAGCTTGACGGTGCCGCCCAGGCGGCCGCCGACCGCGCCGCGCAGCAGTACATCGCCAAGCTGAGCGGCTACCTGGTGATCGCGAACCAGTCGCTGCCCGACACCATCGGCGCGCCGCCGCCGCCGTCCGGCGGCAGCGGCGGCGCCCCCGGGCCCGCCGCGCCCGTCGCCGGCGGCGGATCCGGCGGCGGATCCGGTGCCACCCTGCGGCTGACCAGCGTCGGCGGTACCGGCGGGCCGGCCAAGACCAGCGGCGGCAAGCCGGTCAGCAGCGGCGGTAAGACGGCCGCCGGGGCCGGCACCGCCCCGCCGGGCTTCGGTGCCCCGCCGGCCAACGGGTCCGGCGAGAGCCGGCCCGGTCACCGGGAGCAGCGTGCCGCCCGCCCAGCCGGGCAGCGCCGTGCCCCCCAGCCTGCAGGGCGCCACGCTGACCAGCAGCCCGTCCGCCCCGCCGGCGGGCGGGGCCGCCACCGTCGGCTCGCCGCCCGCCCCGGTCGGCTCGGGCGGCCTCACCGGCAGCCTGCCCGGACCGGCTCCGTTCGCCCCCGGGGTGACCGAGCCGTCGGCCGGGCCGCTGGCGGCAACCCTCGACGACGCCGCCGTGCCGGGCCTCGGCCAGGCCGGCGCCGGGCAGGTAGCTGAGGAGCTGCCAGGCAGCATCGCCCCTGAGGCCTCTGGTTTCGTCACCGAGCTGGACGAGCCCGGCCTGCCCGGCTTGTCCGGGGCAGGCGGCATCGGCGGGGCCGAGTCGCCGGTGGCGGGCGAGCTGATCGGCGGCCAGGCCGGCCCGCTGAACGCGGAAGGCCCGCTGAACGCGGAAGGCCCGCTGACCGAGAACGGTGCCCTGGCGGGCCCCGGCGAGGCGGCCGTGAGCCCGGAGGCGGGCGGCTTCGGGATGATGGGATCCGGCGGTTCGGCCCGGCCGGACGAGCAGGAGCGGACCCGCGATTCCTGGCTCAACGACGACGAGCTGTGGTCCTCGCCGGCCACCCTGGTCCCGCCGGTGATCGGCGGATGACCGGCACCGACGGCCCGTCCCCGGTCGTGGTCGCGCCCGCCCGCCGTGACGTCCGCCCGGGCCGCGCCGGCGACGTGATCTTCGAGGTGCGCGAGCTGCCGGGCCGCGGCCGGGTCATGCCGGCCTTCAGCGCCGTCTCACGGCTGGTGGCGGCGCTCGGCCCGCACCAGCCGTGGGTCGCGCTGCCGCTGCGCGACCTGCAGGAGATCATGGGCGGTGCGGGGGTGTACACGGTCGTGCTCGACCCCCAGGCGGAGCCGGGCGGGTGGCGCTGGCAGGAAAGCGACCTGCGGGCACTGGAACAGGCGGCCCGGTAATGGCACCTCCCCCCGGCGGTGGCGGCGGCGGTGGCGGCTACCAGGTGGTGATGGCCGACCTGCTGGCCGCGTCGGTCGCGTTCGGGTCCGAGGCCGCGACGTACAAGGCGATCATCCCGGCCGCCGGCCCGGCTGTCCCGGACGGCGGCAGCGGCGCGGTCAACCAGGCCATGCAGACCGCGGTCGAGCTCATCGCGGCCCTGCACCTGCAAGCGGCCGGGGTGATCGAGTCCGACTCGGGCAAGCTCAAGACGGCGCATGACAAGTACGCCAGCACCGAGGAGAGCCTCACCGAGCTGTGCAACCAGATCGGCTCCCCGCTCAAGATCAACTGAGTCTGGCAAAGGAAGACGATGGCTCCCAGCCCCACCCTGCCGGGCAAGTCCCTGCTGCCGCTGGCCTCCTTCGCCCACACCTGGGTGGGCGGCGACATCCACGGCCTGGCGACGCTGGCCGGCACCCTCTACGGCTACGTGCCGGGCATGGAGTCGGTCGTCACCGCGCTGGACAAGCAGGTGAGCCAGATCGTCACCGACGCGGGCTGGCAGGGCTCGGCCGCCCAGGCGTTCAGCGGCAACTGGGAGAAGGTCTCGGCCGAGGTCACCGCGGTCGGGCTGGTCGTCATCCAGACTGGCGGGATCGTCGACCAGCTCGCCGCCAACCTCGCCAGCATCGAGAACGCGCTGGAGAGCGCCGCCGCGCAGGCGGCCTCGCACGGGGTACAGATCGGCGCTAACGGGCAGCCGCCTGACGTCTGCTACGCCGACCCGACCAAGGAGAGCTGGCGCGTCTCCTACAGCAACTTCTACCAGCGCTGCCTGAACGACGCCAACGACGCCCGCGTCCAGGCGGCGGGCGACCTGGTCCAGCTCAGCACCGTCACCACGTCAGGCAAGCCGTCCAAGCCGGCCAGCAGCGGCAGCGGCGCGAGCAGCGACCCGAACGGCGTCGCGACCGGCGTCGGCGAGGGCAACACGATCGCTGACCTGCTGGCCGACATGCTCGCCACCCCGACCGCCTACTCGCGGGACGTCGCCGAGAAGGTGGAGGAGGCCGAGTCGAAGCTGAAGAAGGCCAAGACGGCCTGGAAGGCGGCGCAGTCGGCGGCCAGGACGGCGGACGGCCGGTTCGGCAAGATGCCCGACGACGTCAAGGTGGCGCAGGCGAAGGCCAAGGCCGAGCTCGAGTCGGTCGAGGAAAGCCTGGAAAAGGCGAAGGGCAACGAGAACGCGATCACCAAGCTGCTCGGCGCCCGCTCGTCCGACCTGCCCGGGCTGAGCAAGTTCGCCGAGGGCCTGGACGACGGCAGCGCGCTGCGGGTAGCGCTCGACGTCCCGGTGCTCGACGTGCTGGCGGGCGGCCTCAGCACGGTGCTCAACGCCCAGGCCGACGAGCACTCAGGGGTACCCGGCTGGCTCGCCTACCCGCTGGAGACCGCCAACACGGTGGGCACGATCGCCCTGGCCACGGTGGTCGGCGGCGCGGTAGCGGGCCTGGCCGTGTTCGCCGGCGCCCCGGCCCTCGGGGTGGCGGCGGGCGTTGCCGCGGGCGCCGTCGTCGCCTACGGTGTCGGTGACTACGTGCACAACTTCATCGCCGACATGCCGCAGCAATGGGACGAGCACGGGGCCCTCGGGATCCTCACCGACTTCGGCGCGGCCGGCGTCAGTACCTGGGACGACACCAAGCACCTGGGCTCCGACGTCGGCCACCTGGCCAGCGGCGCCTGGCACGGCATCACGTCCCTGTTCTAGCCCCGGAGGCGCCGGATGGGCCTGTTCAACCGCTCCGCCAGCAAGCTCGACGGCCGGACCGTCCTGCTGTTCGCGGCCGACCCGGGCGACGCGCTGACGCAGGCGGTGCACCTCTACGACCCGGGGGTGCGGTCCTGGCCCGGCCGGCTGATCTTCGCCAACGGCGTGCTGCTGTTCGGCCCGGTCACGGTGACCCCCAGGCTGGAGCAGCAGGCGGGGCTGCCGCCGGGGATGGCGGTTGCCTACTACGTCGGGGCCGCCCTGCAGAGCCACGCCGGGCGACGTGCGCACGAGGACAAGCAAGGCGACGGCGACCTGCTGGTGCAGGGCCTGGCGGCCCGGCTCGGCGGAACCGTCACCGCGGCCGAGCCGCTGCCAGAGCCTGAGCTGAGCTTTTCCGTCTGGGGTGACCAGGCGGTGCCCCCGGAGCAGGTGATCGAGCTGCTGCGGCCCTACGACGAGGGGGAGTTCAAGGTCGCGGACCGGACCAAGAACTCCTACAGCCTCTACGGCGTCGGGACCTACCTGCTCGTCAGCTACTGGTCGCCCCAGCTCTACGCGGAGAAGGACGCGCCGCCCGCCGTCCGCGCGCTCCGCTCCCAGCCGCTGCACCACTGGGACCTGAGCGTCGGCCGCTCCCGGAAGGCCGCGGCGGCCGAGGTCCCCGGCCGGGCCCGCGAGGCGGCGCTGGCGCTGGCGGCCCGCTGCGGCGGTATCCCCCTGGACGAGTACCAGTTCCCGCTCACGCCCTGACCGCGCCCTCGCCGGCAGCGTGCCGCCCGCCGCGGGCGCCCGCCTTTGACAACCGGGTCAGCCCGAACGGGTGCGTGCCGTAGCCCGCCTGCGCCGGCTTGCTCACCGGCCAGCCGCTAGGATGCCGTTGCATGTTCGAGGGTTTCCAGCTCGACCAGGTGGATGTCGGCGAGGTGGCGCTCCGGGTCCGCCACGGCGGCCAGGGCCCGGCGGTGCTGCTGCTGCACGGTCACCCGCGCACGCACACCACCTGGTACCGGGTCGCGCCCCAGCTCGCTCGTGACTACACCGTGGTCTGCCCGGACCTGCGCGGCTACGGCCAGTCCGGCAAGCCAGCCGACGGCCGCGACCACGCGAACTACGCCAAGCGCGCGATGGCGGCCGACTGCCTGAGGCTGATGCGCCGCCTCGGCCATGACCGGTTCGCGGTCGTCGGCCACGACCGGGGCAGCTACGTCGCCCTGCGGCTCGCCCTCGACCACCCCGAGGCGGTCACCCGGCTCGCCTTCCTCGGCCTCGTCCCGATCGGTGAGGCCCTGGCCCGGGCCGACGCCCGGTTCGCGGCTAGCTGGTGGCACTGGTTCTTCTACGCGCAGCCGGACCAGCCCGAGCGGCTGATCAACGCCGACCCCGCCGCGCACTACCACCTGACCGGGCGGGCGGCGGCGCTGGGCCGGGAGAACTACGAGGACATCTACGCGGCCGTGCACGACCCGGCCACCGTGCACGCCATGCTGGAGGACTACCGGGCCGGGCTGGGCATCGACCGGGCGCACGACGACGCCGACAAGGCGGCCGGGCGCACGGTCGGCTGCCCGGTGCTGGTGCTGTGGGCGGCCGGCGACCAGTCCGACCAGGGCCTGTACGACGACGTGCTCGGCGTGTGGCGGCCCTGGGCACCGGACCTGCGCGGCGGCCCGTTCGCCAGCGGTCACCACATGGCGGAGGAAGACCCCGACGAGCTCACCCGGCGGCTGCGCGCCTTCCTCAGCGGGTCCTAGCGCCTTCCGCCGGGCGCGCGCTCAGAAGCCGATCGCCGCGCGCAGCAGCAGCACCGTGCCGCGGCCCGGGCCCGGCTCGGCGTTGAGGATCAGCACCCGGTTGACACCGCCGGCCCGCCCGTAGGCCCGCAGGGCGCGGTCGGTTTCCAGCGGCAGGCAGTGCTCCTCGACCCGGCGCAGCGCGGCGGGCAGGTCGGGCACCACCTTCTGCGCCCCCACCACCCAGATCGCCCGCAGGGCGCCGCCCGCGAAACCGGGCAGCTGGCTGCCGCTGGCCGAGGCGATCACCAGGGCACCGGCCTCGGTGACGGCGGCGACGCTGCCCACGATGACGTCGGGGCCTGACATCGCCCGCCAGATCTCGGCCAGCTCGGTGGCGCGGTCCATGCTCGTGCTGCGTGACCTGACCGCGTCGTAGCGCCCGCTGTGGTTGATGTCCTCCTCGATGCCGGACACCCGCAGGGTCTCGCTGGCCCCGGTGAACACGCTCGCGCCGGCCGGTATCAGCTCGCTGACGCGGCTCCGGGCGGCGGCGGCGTCGTCGAGGACCTCGGCGTCGAAGTTGTTCGCCCGCAGCGCGGCGGCGACCCGGTCGAGGCGCTCGGCCGACGCCGGGACAGTAAACGGCGGGTAAGCAACGGGGGTAGTCATAGTCTCTCCTGAGCCTGCTGGACTGACGTGCTCTCATTCGTACGACCGGGCAGCCCGCCCGAATGTGAGGCGCCGGCCTCACGTTCCGGCGCGCTGGATTGTCGTAGTGGTGAAGGCACCCGCAACCGAGGGGAACCGCTGCCACCATGACCACCCGGCCCGACCCCGGCGACGCGCCCGGTCCCGTTCCCGACGCGGTCATCAGCGAGCGGCGACAGCTCGTCAGCCTCGCCTACCGGCTGCTCGGCTCGCTGACCGAGGCCGAGGACGCGGTCCAGGAGGCCTACGCCCGCTGGTACGCCCTGTCCCCGTCGCAGCGGGCGGCCATCAAGTCCCCGGGCGCCTGGCTGACCACGGTCGCCAGCCGCATCTGCCTTAACCTGCTCAGCTCGGCCCGCGCCCGGCGGGAGACCTACGTGGGCGAGTGGATCCCCGAGCCGCTGCCGCAGTCCGCCCTGCCGGGCATCGCCCCGCCCGACGGCACCGCCGCCGACCCGGCCGACCGCGTCACCCTGGACGAGTCGGTCACCATGGCCTTCCTGGTGCTGCTTGAGTCGATGACACCGCCCGAGCGGGTCGCGTTCGTACTGCACGATGTCTTCCGCTACCCCTTCGCCCAGGTAGCGGAGGTCACCGGCCGCACTGCGCCCGCCTGCAGGCAACTGGCAAGCGCGGCCCGCCGCCGGGTCAGGGACTCGGCCGCGCCCGCGACCCCGGCCGCCCGCCAGGCCGGCGTCATCCGGGCCTTCAAGACCGCCTGGGCGGCCAAGGACATCGACGCCCTGGTCGGCCTGCTAGCGCCGGACGCCACCGCGACCGCCGACGGCGGCGGCCGCGCCGTCACCTTCCTGCACCCCATCGAGGGCGGCGAGCAGGTCGCGCGCGCCTGGGTCGAGATCGCCCGCCGGGCGGCCGCCCCCATGACGCTCCGCGAGCGCGCGGTCAACGGCCGGCCCGGCCTGGTGGCCGAGCAGGACGGCCGCGTCCTGACGGTGTTCGCGTTCGACGTCGCGGGGATGCGGATCAGGCACATCTGGGCCGTGCGCAACCCGGAGAAGCTGCGCCGCTGGACGGCCGACGTAGGGTGAGTTCCGTGGCGCCCGAACCTGACGACCCCCGGGACCCGCTCGGCCTGGCGGCTGACGCGCCGCTGCTTGACGGCTGGCTGCGGTTCGGGGCCGCGGTCGGTGCGGGCACCGTGCTGCCGTTCACGATCCCGGGCCACAAGCAGCGCACGCACCTGGTGGGCGACGTGGTGCGGGGTGACGTGCCGCTCTACGCGGGCCTTGACTCCATGAAGCAGGACGGCGGGCTGCTGGTAGCGGCCGAGCAGCGGGCGGCGGCGGCCTGGGGCGTGGACTGGTGCCGGCTGTCGGTGGCCGGCGCGACGCACGCCAATCAGGCCGCCATGCTCGCCCTCGGCCGGCCCGGGCAGGACGTCATCGTCACCCGTACCCTGCACCGCTCGCTGCTGCTCGGCCTGGTGCTGGCGGGACTGCGGCCGGTATGGGTCCGGCCCGAGCTGGACCGCGCCAGCGGGCTGCCGGCGGGCGTGCCGGCGGCCGCCGTCGCGGCCGCGCTGGCCGCCCACCCGGGCGCGTGCGGGGTCGTGCTCGGTGACCCGTCCTACGTCGGCACCCGCTCCGACATCGCCGCCCACGCGGCCGCCGCCCACGCGGCCGGCCTGCCGCTGGTGGTGGACGGTGCCTGGGCGGCCCATTTCGGGTTCTCCCCGGCGGTGCCGCCGCACGCGCTCGCGCTCGGCGCCGATGCCCTCATCACCAGCGCCCACAAGACGTTGCCGGCCTGGAGCCAGGCCGCGCTGCTGCTCGCCCGCACCCGGCGATCCGGCGGCCTGCTCGACCCCAGCCGGCTAGAGCGCGGCTTCGACGCCACCCACACCACCAGCCCGGCCGGAGCGATCCTGGCCAGCACCGACGCCGCCCGGGCGCTGCTGCAGCGCCACGGGGCCGACCTGGTGGGCGGGCTGGTCGAGCTGGTCCGCGGCGCCCGCGAGCGGCTGGCCGCCGTCCCGGGGCTCGCCGTCCTGACCGGCCGCCCGGACGGGGACCCGGCCGGGCCGCTGCGGGTCGACCCGGCCAAGCTCGTCGTGCTGCTGGCCGGCACCGGCGCGCACGGGCACGCGGTCGAGGCCGAGCTGCTCGCCGCGGGCATCCCGCTGGAGATGGCCGATCGTGACGTCCTGATCCCCCTGGTGACGCTCTCGGACGACCAGTACTCGGTAACCCGCCTGACCGACGCCCTGACCGCCGCCATCGAAAAGCACCGGGGCGAACCGCGGGCAGTCTCCGCCGCGGCCTCGTGGACGGTCGAGCCCGCCACCGCGACCGACCCCCGCAGCGCGTTCTTCGCCTGCCACGAGACCGTTTCCGCGGCTGCCGCCGTGGGCCGGGTGAGCGCGGAGCTGATCGCGCCCTACCCGCCCGGCATCCCCGTCCTCGCCCCCGGCGAGGTGATCTCCGCCGCCGCGCTCAGCGCGCTCAGGGACACGCTGGCCGACGGCGGCCGCATCGCCTACGCGGCCGACCCAACCCTGGGAACCGTCCAGGTGATCGCCCGGTAAGCCCTGAGCGGGTATACAGGGCGCATGAACGCACGGCGCTGGATCTTCGCGGTAGGGCCGGTCGCGGCGGCTGCCGCCCTGGGCGGGCTGGGCGCGCGACGCGCTCCGGAAACCTACGGCCGCCTGCGCAAGCCCGGCTGGGCGCCGCCCGCGGCGGCGTTCGGCCCGGTGTGGTCGGCGCTCTACGCCGGGATCGGGGCCGCGGGCTGGCGCCTGTCAGGGAACGGGTCCCAGCGGGCCCGCCGCCTCCACCTCGTCCAGCTCGCACTCAACGCGGCCTGGCCGGTTACCTTTTTCGGCCTGCGGGACAAGCGGGCCGCGCTGGTGATCATCGCGCTGCTCGACGCCGTGCTGGCGGCCGAGGTCATCACGGTGCGCCGCGACGACCCGGTCGCGGCCTCCCTGCTTGCGCCCTACCTCGGCTGGAGCCTGTTCGCCACCGCGCTCAACGCCGCGGTCAGCGACCCGGCCGGCCAGGGCTGACCAGCAGCCAGGGAACTGCGGGAGCGCTGGCCCCGCGCGAATGCGGGCCCGGGTTGCTACCGCGCCCGGTTAACTGGTGACCATGGACATGGAAGAGCTGGGCGTTGACCTGGTCATGCTCGCCGCGCGGCCCGACGGGACGCTGTCTCGCGGTGAGCAGTTGTGCTACGGCCTGTCCGGGTCGGAGCTGGTCCGGCTGGTGGCCGCCCGCCGTGTCACCATCGTCAAGGGCCGGATTGTCGTCCTCGACCCGGCACCGACCGGGGACCCGCTGCTCGACCAGGCCCTGGCCAGCATGGGCGGCGGCCGGCGGGGGCCGACGGCGAAGGCCTGGGTCGCCCGCCGCCGGGCCGGCCACCTGCGCGGCTACCAGGCCCGGCTGGCGGACGAGGGGGTGATCCGCGCCGACCGCCGCACGTTCCTCGGCTTCATCCCGGTCACCCGGTGGAAGGTCGCCGACCCGGCCCGGGTGGCGCGGGCGCGGGCCCGGCTCGAGGCGGTCGCGGCCAGCACTGGCCCGGTCCAGCCGGCTCAGGCCGCCCTGGCCGGCCTGGCGGGCCCGGCCGGCGCGGCCAGCCTGGTGTTTCCCGGCTGGTCGGGCCGCGCGGCCCGTAAGCGGCTGAAGGAGGCGGCCAGGAGCGACCTCGCCGCGGCCGGTGCCAGCCGGGCCGCAGACGCGGCGCACGCCGGGGACGAGGCCTACCGGGACGCGATCAGCGACTCGATCACCGCGGCGGTCGACTCCGCCGTCCAGGCCGCGGTGCACGCCGCCACCGAAGCCGCCCAGCACGCCGCGCACAACTCCGCGCACAGCGGCGGCGGCGGAGGCGGCCACCACCACTAGCGCCGGCCGCCGTCAGGCGGTGGCGGGCGGCCGGGTAACCGACAGCTCCGGCGCGGGCCCGGTGTACGGTTCCACCTCCACCAGCGCCAGCTGGCCGGTACAGCCCTGGCTGAGCCGGGAGGACGGGCGGTCGGCGGTAAGCACGTTGGGGTTCCCGTGCCGGCAGAACCGCGGGTCGGCCGGGTCCGGGTCGTACCAGGCCCCGGTGGAAAGCTGGGTAACCCCGGGCCGCACCGCGTCGTCTACCCGCAGCCCGGCCAGGCACGAGCCCCGGTCGTTGAAGATCCGCACGAGGTCACCGTCGCGCAGCCCGCGCGCGGCCGCGTCGGAGGGGTGCATCCGGGCCGCCTCGCGCCCGGCGATCTTGGCCGACTGGCTGTGCGAGCCGACGTCGAGCTGGCTGTGCAGCCGGGACTTCGGCTGGTTGGCGACGAGCTGCAGGCCGAAGCGCTGCGCGGACGCCGAGCCGAGCCACTCCTCGGGCTCAAGCCAGCGCGGGTGGCCCGGGCAGTCCGGGTACTGGTAAGCGTCGATGACCGAGGAGAAGATCTCGATCTTCCCGGTCGGCGTGGTGAGCGGGTGCCGCTCCGGGTCGCGGCGGAAGTCGGCGAACGCCACCTGCGGCTCGCTGGCCACCGGCAGCTCGATGCCCTCGCCGGACCAGAAATCGGCGAAGCCCGGAACCGGGGCCGGGCCCCGCGAGCCGAGCGAGTCCCGCCACTCGCCGTACAGGTGCCCCAGCCACTCCATGACGGTGCGGCCCTCGGTGAACTCCTTGCCGGTCCCGAGGGCCTCGGCCAGGTCAGCGAAAATCTCGTAGTCGTCCCTGGCCTGGCCGGGCGGCCGGGTCAGCGCGGGCATGGGGAAGAACATCCGGTCGTTCTGCCCGGAGCCGAAGTCGTCGCGCTCAATGCTCATGGTGGCCGGCAGCACGATGTCGGCGTGCCGGGCGGTCGCCGTCCAGAACTGGTCGTGCACCACGACCGTCTCCGGGCGGGTGAAGGCCTCGCGCAGCCGGGCGAGGTCCTGGTGGTGATGGAACGGGTTCCCGCCGCACCAGTACACCAGCCGGATGTCGGGATAGGTCAGCCGCAGCCCGTCGTAGTCATAGCCCGCGCCCGGATTCAGCAGCATGTCGGCGATCCGCGCCACCGGGATGAACGTGGCGACGGCGTTGCTGCCCTGCGCCAGCCGCGGCACCCCGACCAGCGGGGCCGGCTCGCCGACGTGGGCGGTGGACCCGTAACCGTGGCCGAAGCCGCCGCCCGGCAGGCCGATCTGGCCGAGCATGGCCGCGAGCACCACCCCCAGCCACAGCGGCTGCTCACCGTACCGGGCGCGCTGCAGCGACCAGCTAACCGTGACCATGGTGCGGGCGGCCGCCATCTCGCGCGCGAGTTCCCGGATCCGCGCGGCCGGCACCCCGGTGATGTCCTCGGCCCACGCGGGGTCCTTGACCACCCCGTCCGCCTCGCCGCGCAGGTACCGGGCGAACCGCGGGAACCCGGCCGTGCAGCGCTCGAGGAACCCGGTGTCGGCTAGCTGGTCGGCATCGAGGACCTGGGCGAGCGCGAGCATCAGGGCGGCGTCGGTCCCTGGCCGGGGCGCGATCCACTCGGCCTGCGCCTCGGCCGGCGTGTCGTCGCGCAGCGGGCTGACCGACACGAACCGGCAGCCCCGGGCCCGGGCGGCGCTCATCCAGCCCCGGGCGTGGTGCCGGGAGACACCGCCCGGCGACACCGCCGCGTTCTTCGGCGACACCCCGCCGAAGGCGACCACCAGCTCGCTGTGCTCGGCGATGACTGACTTGGCGGTCGCGTGCGCCTGCAGTTCGTTGACATCGGCGATCACGTAGGGCAGCAGCACGGCCGAGGTACCGAGGCTGTAGGTGTTGACGTGCCGCACGTAGCCGCCGAGGCAGTTCAGGAACCGGTGGAGCTGGCTCTGCGCGTGGTGGAACCGGCCCGCGCTCGCCCAGCCGTAGGAGCCGCCGTAAACGGCCTCGGCCCCGTGGTCGCGGTAGACCCGCCGCAACTCACCCGACAGCAGGCCGAGCGCCGTTTCCCACGACACCGGCACGAACGGCTCGTCCCCACGCCCCGGCCTGCCCGGCCCGTGGTCGAGCCAGCCCTTGCGCACGTGCGGCTGCGTGATGCGGGTGGGGTGATGCTGCGCGGAGGCGACGTTGTCGATCAGCGGCATCGGCTCCGGGTCGCCGCGCCACGGGCGCACCTCCGTCAGCCGCTCTCCGTCGCTGACAGCCTCGAACGTCCCCCAGTGCGTGAGGTGCAGGGTCATGCCGTCAAGGGTCTCCCGGCCCGGCGATCAAAAGCAAGATCCCCGCCGAACGAGTGCCGCCCGCACTCCCACCGCGTCATTGCCCTTTCTCGCGACGGCGCCCTTTCTCGCGGCGGCGCGCCGGCGCGGCTGAACCGCTTTCCGCGGGCGGCCGTTCCCCGAAGCGTGGGGGCAGCTAAGGAAAGGAAACCGGATGAGCAAGATCAGTCAACGGGGACGGTGGATCACCGCCGCGGCGGTAGCCGCCGGGGCCGTCGCGGTAGCGGCGGCGACCCTGGGCGTTGGTGCGGGCCAGTCGCTGGCGGACACGGTCCCGGGTGCGCACGCGCATCAGCCGGCCAACGAGACCACCTGGGTTGAGCTGGCGCCGATGCCGCACGGCACCGTCAGGCTCGACCGCGACGGCTCCGGCGCGGTGGACGCGACGCTGAATGTCTACGGGCTGACGCCAGGCTCGTCGCACACGGTTGAACTGGTGGACAGGGGCGGCCAGCCGGCTGACCCACTCGGCACCCTCACCGCGAACGGCGTCGGCCAGGCCACGGCCACCTTCGACCCCCGCTACGAGCACGTCAGCGGCTCCTGGCGGCTGGTGATCCTGAACGGCACGGCTGCCGACCCGGTCTCGGCCGAGCCCATCGCGCGGACGCAGCGGTACCACTCCGGCCGTCATGCCTACCGGCTTACCCCGGTCGAGGTCAGCGCGGACGGCGTGAAGTACGGCACCCCGCAAGGCTGGGCCAGGGTCACGTACGACCCGGGCGCGCAGACGATCTCGGTCACCGTGACCGCGAGCGGGCTCACCCCGGGCGCGCACGCGGCGCACATCCACGTCGGGAGCTGCGCCGCCCAGGGCGCGGTGCAGTACATGCTGATGGACTTCTCGGCCAGCGCCAGCGGCCAGATCGTGGACCAGACCCGGACGGTCAGCAACGTGACGACCCCGCCGCCCGCCACCGGCTGGTACCTCAACCTGCACCAGGGCAACAGCAACAACATCCTGGCCAACGGCAACCCGACGATCAACTTCCGTCCGCTGCTCTGCGGTGACATCACCACCCAGGGCTAACCGAACCCGGCTTTTCCGCGCGCCGGGCGGCTTCGTCTCCGCCCGGCGCGCATTCTCTTTGGTCAGCGCACCACCGCTCAGGCCAGTCCTTTCCGGCCCTTGGGCAGGGGAACCCCGAGGTACCGGCGGCAGTGGGTGACCGCGGCGACGAGTGCTCTCCGGGTCTCCTCGGCGTCTTCCCCGAACCGGGGGCAAACCTCCAGGATGGCCGGCAGGCCGTCCAGCCCCGCGGCGCTGACGCTGGCTGCGATGGGGGCCCGGCCCTGCCCTCGCTCATGCGGCCAGCCCCAGCGCGGGTCCCCCCACCGGTTACTGTTGTCAACCCGCAGCATGAGGATGCTGGCGCCAAGGGCGTTGATCCAGGTTTCGGCCGTGGCCTGCGGGCCGTACCGCGGATCGAACAGGGCCTGGCCTATCTCCAGCGTGAACCCCGTCGGTATCGGGCAGCGACCGTGTAGCCCGTCCGCCAGTTCCAGGCACTGCCCGAGGGTGGAGGGGTACTCGCGGGCCCGCGCGGACGGCTCGATCAGGAACTCGCGCAGCCCGGCCGCGGCAGCGTAGCTGGTGATGGCCTCGATGCTGTCCAGCAGTTCGCGGCAGCGGTCGCCGCGCGCCGCCGGGTCGGCCGCCTCGCGGAAGGTGAGAGTTCCCAGCGGCCCGCCGACCGCGGTCGCGCCGAGCTCGGCCGCCACGTCACAGGCGCGCCGCCACCACCGCCGGGCGATGCTGCGGGCCGCCGGATCCGGGTCGAGCAGCCCGGCCGGGCCGGAATGGCCCCGCCCGACGCAGGCGCTGTCGATCACCACGTCCCAGGCGTCGGCGGCCGCGCGGATACGGCGGACAAGGGCGCTGCGGTGGATTTCGGGCCACCACGGGTCGAGCAAGTCAAAGGTGAACTGGACGGTATCCAGACCAAGGTCGCAGCGGACGAACTCGGCCCATATCTCGGGCTCGATCAGCCGGCTGTCCGCGAAGCACAGGTTAATGCCCAGCCGCATCGCCCGGTCGACCGGAACAGCACTGCACGCAGGCTCCATGGCAGCAGTAAACCCACCGCAAAGCGGGGGAGGAAGAGTTTCCCGTATCCCTAACCGACGGCGGAAAACAGGGAAACACCGCCGACTGGATACCACCGGGACCACTCAGGGCGTGGTGTTAAGGCGCTCGAACAGGGTGACCAGGCGGGCGAAACCGCCGGTCAGTGAGTCCAGCGCCGCCTTGCCCTTTTCCGCCGACGCCTCGGAGGGCCGCCCGATGACACCGCTTGGGGTGTAGGCCCGCACTCCCGTAGTCAGCAGGTCGCGGCGGTCATCAGCCGTCCAGTCGGCCTGCTGCCAGCCATCGCGGACAAGCTCCGGGCAGGCGTAGAGCACGATCGACGTCTCCAGCTCCCCGGCGTGCATGTCCTCATGGTCCGAGGTCGCCATGCCCGCCATCCGGCGCGCGTCCTTCCAGTCGTCCTTGGTCGGGAACAAGGCCATCTTCCGGCCCTCCGCACTGGCTTCCTGGACCACGTTGGACAGAACGTAGTTGCCGCCGTGCCCGCTGACCACGGTCAGCGAGCGCAGCCCCGACCGGGCGATGGAGTCGTAGACGTCGTTGACGATGCTGGCCAGCGTGCGGGCCGACACGCTGACGGTCGAGGGCCAGGCCTGGTGCTCGTGCGAGCAGGAGATGGTGACCGGCGGCAAGGCGAAGACACGGTAGGCCGCCTCCAGCTCCCGGGTGATCGCCCCGGCCACCACCGTGTCGGTGATCAGCGGCAGGTGATGCCCGTGCTGCTCGAAGCTCCCGACCGGAAGAACCGCGTGCACCGGTTCCCGTGCCTCGGCTTCGGTTGCCGTCCTGGTCGGCATGAGCTGGTTCACGGCGGGCCTCCTTGCGCCACGGCGAGGGCTGCCAGCTTCGTGAGGACCGCCGCCGTGCCCGCGTCGTCCTTCCATGCTGCCAGTTTGCTGGCCAGCCCGGCGAGTTGGCCGGTGACGCGGCGGGAGGTCAGTCCAGCGGCCGCGGTCAGCGCGTCCTCGGTGACCGCGCGCGCCCGGTCACGGTCACCGGTGGCGGCGTAGGCCTCGGCCAGCCGGGCCAGGAACAGCGCCCGGTCCCGCGGCTGGCCGGTTCCTGACCACTGCGGCAGGCTTCGCTCAAGGACGGCGAGCGCTTCCGCGTGCTCGCCCAGCCGCAGCCGGACCGCTCCGGCCTCCATTGCGGCGTAGACGGGGCTGCAGTACGGCGCATCGTCGTCCTCCTGCTGGCTGGCGCCGGCCACCGCTTCGTCGACCGCCGCGTCGGCGTCCCTGGAGGCCGCCTCGGATTCCCCCAGGGCCGCGCTGGCCTGCGCGCGCTGCCGGAGGATGACTGCCCGCAGCCGCGGGGTGAGCGCGTCCCGGCGGGCAAGAGCCGCACTGGCCATCCCCACGCCGTGCCCGGGGGTGCCCGCCTCGGTGGCGATGGAAGCCTTGCGCATCAGCGTGTACGCGATGGCCCGCTGGTCCCCCAGCTCGACCGCGTAGTCCAGCGCCTTGCTGGTCCACTGCATCGCGAGGCCGAGCTCGCCGGCGTCCTGATGCGCCCAGCCGCAGAACTCGGTGAACCTGCTGGCGAAGGCGAGCACGTCGGACCGGTCCTCCCCCCGGGCGACCTCGCAGGCCCGCTCGATGGTCGCGATGTGGCTGCGCAGCGGCAGCAGCAGCGCCGCCGACCCCACCAGGCGGTCCGCCTGGATGTAACCAGGCAGGATCTCTTCCAGCGCGGCGATAACGGCCATGGCGTTGCCCCGTGAAATGCCGGGTGCCGTCACCGGCACCGGGACGGTAAGCACGGGGAAGCTGACGGCGGACGCCGGGACCACGGCCAACGCGGCGAACGTGCCGTCGGCCCCGAGCACGCTGTCCAGGCGCGCGGCGACCCGCGGCGTCAGGGACTTGCGGCCGTGCGCCACGTTCGACAGGTAACCCGGACTGCAGCCGACCTGCCGGGCAGCCTCGCGCAGCGAGATCCGGCGCTCCGCGAGCAGGCGGTGGAGCTCGTGACCGCAATCCGTCAGCATCTAGGCACGCCCATCCGGAGCCACGACCTCATGCCGAAATGACAGGAAACAGGATGGAAATAAAACTACTCGCCCCTGGCGCCGGGTGAAAGGGAAGCGCGAGGCTGGTCTGCCGCGCACCCTGGCTACAGCGGCAGGGGAGTGAAGTCGATGTCTGTCAGGCCAACCGGATGACCGGGCCCCGAAGCCTGTGAGGCTTGGCTGACCTTGGCATTCGCCGCGGCGACGAGTGCCAGCGGGTGACCCGGGCCGAGCAGGTGCTCGAAGCCCGCGGCGGCCTCTTGCCCGCGGGTGACGGCCGCCTCGAAGTCTCCCGCCCGAGCCAGGGCGTTAGCCAGGGCGCTGAGGGCGATGAGGGAGAGCAGGTGACCGGCTCCGACCGAGTCGGCCAGCAGGCCGGCCAGGTCCCGGATGACGCGGGACATACCGCGCGACAGCCGCTTGCCTGCCGCCGTTGCCGGCCTGAGAGCGCACGGCGGCCAGGTACGCGGCGCAGGCGTGAGCGTACGGGTGGCCCGGGAGAGCGGACCGGTAGCGGCGTTCGGCTTCCTCGAGCAGTCGCACCGCCTCGTCGTCGCGGCCGCCGATGCGGCGCAGCACGCTGGCTAGCACGACGGTCGCCGCGAGCGGTCTGCGGATGGTCCGCCCCGCGCGCCCGCCAGCAGCGACGGCGCAGCTGATAGCGCGTCCACGAGCAGCGTGCGGAGATCAGCGGCGGCGGGGTCGGCGTCCCGCCGGGCGATCACGTAGTCGGTCAGCTGGCTGAGCCGCCACGGATGGGTCTCGTCCAGCAGGTAATCAACCGGCAGGTTGGCGAAGCCGTGCTGGACTTCCGCCAGTGTCCCGGCCGCCTCGCCGTAGTCGCCTGCCAGCCACTGGCACCGGCCGAGGGCGCCACGGGCCGCGAGCACCGTCGGGTGGCTGTTGTCACCGTAGAACGCCAGGCAGTCGCGGTACAGCTCCCTGGCCAAGGCGCCGGCCTTCGACGACCGAGCCACTGTGGGCGAGGCTGGTGACGAGGCTGTGGGTCACGCCGAACGTGCGAGGGTCGTCATCGCCGAATTCGGCGACGTGCGCCCGCCGGGCCTGCTGGTCCGCCGGCCAGGCCGGCCACGAAGCTCCCGGCGATCCGGTGCCGGGGGCCTGTCATGCCTTCGAGGCCGGCGACGCTGGCCGCCCACCGGCCGTCGTCCGCGCGCATCTCGGCCAGGGTCTCCTCCTGAAGGCGGAAAGCCGCTGGCCACGAGCCTCGCGCGAACAGCGCCCCGGCCCTCGCCGCGCGCATCGTCACCCGGGAACCAGAGCCCGCTTCCCGGTCCTGGCCCGCGTCGTTGTCCCAGTTCGCGATCGCCTCGTCGGCCAGGGCGATCGCCCCGGGCGGGTCCCCGGAGGCGGTTAGGTAGTGGTCCAGGTTGACGATGAACTCCCGGACCGGCTCTTGCTGGCAGGAGACCGACCCGGAGGCGGCCACGTGGTGATGAAGCGACCGGTAGCCCCGCCAGCTGGTGGGGTCGTCCGGTGTCCGCGGATCGGCCGCCGCCAGTAGCAGGTGCACGTCGTGCCGGAATCGCTCACTGGCGTCAGCCTGGGCCGCCAGCGCCCGCACCACGTAGCGGGTAACCCGGTGCATGGCGAGGCTGCGCGGGCCAAGGCTGATGCGCAGCAGCCCCGCGCGCCGCAGCTTCCCGATCGCACCGGCGAGCCGGATCGGGTTCCGCAGCAGGCTGTGAATCGAGACGTCCGGCAGGAAGCCGCCCCGTTCCAGTGCGTCCCGCGGAACTGGTTCAGTCCCGAACGAAGCCAGGCAGCACAGCAGGTCAAAGGCGTCGGGGGCGTCAGCCCGCAACTGGCCGATGACCGTCTGCCAGACCTCGCTGATCGTGGAATGGTAGTCCGCGGGCTGATCGGCCAGCAGGGTCAGCGGATCAGAGTCGAGCTCGGCCAGGTACCTGACAACCGAGATCCGCGACTCGGCGGCGTGCTCTAGGAGCAGCGGCAGGTCACCGACGCCGTCGGCTAGCTGGTGCGCGACCACCTGGGACGCGTTGGGCAGCCGGCCTCGCAAGAACTCGATGCTCTCCTCGCGGGCGAAAACGCCGAGCTCCAGCAGCTCCCCGGAAGCCTCCCAGCGACTGCTCCGGGTCGTGATCAGCACGTTGCCCGGCAGCGGGGGGATGAGCTCCCCGATGTCCTCCGGCTCGCCGGCGCCGTCGAAGATCAGCAGCCAGCGCTCGAAGCGCTGGTGGCGGCGCAGGGCATCGAACAGTTCGGTGTACTCGCTGCTCTCGGTTTCGCTCGTTCCGTCGCCGCCGCCGGCGCGGGCCGCCAGCTCGGTCAGGGATTGGCGGGCAGCGGCGGTGTCACCGCTCGGCACCCACCAGACCAGGTCGTACTGGTGCGCGTAGCGGGTCGCGTACTCGACGGCGAGCTGTGTCTTGCCGACTCCCGGCAGCCCTTGGATCGCGACCAGGCCGACGCCCGCATCCGGGACCAGTAGCTGGCGCAGTTCCATCAGCCAGGCCTCGCGCCCGACGAAGTCAGGAAGCCGCGATGGTACCGGCCCCCAGAGGGCTGGCCTGGCCGAGCCGTCTCCCGAATCCCGCGGCGACGGGCCCGGTCCCGCGCCATCCTGCCCTTGCGCTTGCTCCGGGGGGTGCGGGCGGTGCCCTATTCCATCGGCCTGCTGGCTGTCATGGGCAGGGAAACGCGCGTCGATTACCCCGCTCACCGCTCCGTCCCAGTGGCGTTTCCAATCGGCCACGGTCCCGAGTTGATCTACGTCGAGCCTGCTTTCCGCCGCCGCCGCCCGGCACGCGGTTACGAACTCGTGGATGAATCGCCAGTCGGGAACCCTTACCCGGTAGCCGTTGAGAATGTCGCTCACGGTCGCGCGCTTGAGGCGGTGCCCGCTGAGCCGTTCGAGGGTGTTGTAGCTCGGCTGGCCCGCCCGCTGCCGCAATTGGTTGAGGTCATCGACAAAACGCTGGGCAACGCCGTCCCGGCCACGCTCCATGAACTCTCCCTAGCGGAAGCCCTGTGAAGGAGTCTAAACCGCTGGGGTGATACGTTCCGATCCTTCCGGAATCTTCCGGACTCGTCTGAGGTTCGGCTCGTCAAATCCGGAAAGGACCTCGGGTTCGCGTTTGTGGACGTAAGGAGGTTGCATCATCGCAGCTAGAATGCTATGTGACAGTGGTCGACAGTTGTCGACAAAATGAAGGCTAGGGGAATTACCACCGAGCAGGAACAGGACATCCTGGCGGCCACTCGCCGCGCCCGCATCATTCCGTTCTTCGGCACCCGGGAAAGCGGAGCCAGCCCCGGTCTCTTCGCCGACCGCGGGGAAGTCGTCCAGCGCAGGAACCTCTTGCGGCTGTGGCCCTTCTACTGCATTGCGCGGGGATTCTATAAATACGAGGAGCGAGGCGAGAGTCATGCATCCGACGATTACGCATAGTATGAAGACCGAATACTGGACGTCGGAAGACTCCTGGATGACGTAGCCGCCGAAAGCCGAGCCCGGCCGCGCACGCGGCAATGGTCATCGTGCGGGTGATGCCCGATATCTTGCCGATCATGTCATCGGCGATGTTCTCGGTCAGATAGGTCTGGCTTTCGACATTTCCGATCGCTCCGGTCACGCTCATGAAAAACATGGCGACCGCGCTCCACAGGGTAATGTCGCCGTGTGCGAGTGCTAGAATAAGGAGCACAATCAGCCAGCTCCCCATCTGGATGGGGAGCCAGCGTTTGCGAACGAACCGCAACACGACTTCAGAGGAGAACGAGCCGAGCGCTCCTCCCACCCCTGACGCGCCCAGCACGATGCCGATGTCAAGCGTGGACAGTTCCCGGGAGTGGGCCTCGACGATAAAGATCAGGATGAGGGCCTGGGAGACCACATTCGTCAGCGCCATGAGCGAGGAGGTCAGCCAGATGCGCCGGTCGCCCTTTACCTGGCCTACCCCCTCGCCAATTTCTCGGGTAACCTGCTTGACAGTCGGCCAACTCGTTTCCCGGGACTCTGCTACCGGTTTGACCAGCAGCAGGCTGGTGATCGAGGCGATGAACGATATCGCATCGGCCAGGAACGGGTAAAATGGGCCGAGGGCGAATAGCAGCGGGCTGATCGGCCGACCTGCGAGGGCGGCGGCATGCGTCCTGGCCTCGGCAGATGCCTGGTGCGCACTTATATTTTCCCGGTCCATCAACCTGTTCAGGTAGCGACGGTCGGCCAGCGTATAAAAGATTTCGAAGACTTCTTCGCACAGCATCGCGCACATCAAGAACCAAATGCTGATATTGTGCCCGTATAGAAAAAGGGCTGCGACCACCGTGATGGCAACAGCCCCTCGCAGTATTTCGGTGACAAGCATGACCCGGCGCGGGTCCCGGCGATCGACGATGGCCCGGCCGGCATGTAGAGCAAGACCCCCGGCACGATGGCGGCGAAAGCGACACAACCGGCGATAAGCGGCGAATCCCTGATGCCAAGCACCAGCATCGGGAAGGCCAGTGTCGAGATCCGGTTGCCGATCATAGAGACCGCAGAGCCAAATATCAGCGTCTGAAAAGCCCAGGAGTGTGACGGCGGGATGCGTACGGCCTGCGATCGTGCCGTGAGCCAGGCCCGTAGGCGAGCGTGAGCCGGAGGAAAGGCATCCGCCCGGTGGTCCGCTCTAGCGCCGCCGTCATGCTCCGCGAGCTCCCCAGCGGGCGACTCAATCACAGAAGCCAATATCCCCCCATAGAGCTTCGTGAATCCCGGCTGCCTAGGGGGCCTTTATCTGACGGCTCAACCGAGCCGGGCATACCTACCCAAGCCGGATGATCAGCCACAGACTGATCCTAAGTACTAAGGCGCGGCATTTGGGCCAGGGTCCTCCGGGAAGGCTAGCGCACAATGAGCGGTCAGCTGAACACTCCGCGTACCGAGCTTGCCGCGTGGCCCGCCCTTGCGGGCTCTGGCCTGGCAATGCCGCACGATCCACCTTTTTCGATAAAGAGTGAAATAGTGACAATCGCCTGACGCGTGGCCCTAATTAATGATTAGGGCCACGCGGGAGAAAACGATGAAACTCCTGTGACGGAAGAAAGTAAAAATATCACCGGAAGGTGGGGCGATTGCCGCAAGGTGCCCGGGCTGCCATAATCATTTTATGGGGAACTCGCCGCCTCCCGGCGTGCTTAAGGGGCTTACGGGGTTGGCCTGGCCTGCCAGCCTTGATGTGTCAGCGCTGCTAGCTGAGGGGTGGCGGCCGTATCCCTTTCGGGAGTTCATAGTCAAGGTGCACAGCCGCTGCGACCTGTCATGTGATTACTGCTATATGTACGAAATGGCAGATCAGTCGTGGCGTGACCAGCCGCGGGTGATGTCCGCGCAGACCGTGGAGGCAACCGCCCGCCGGATCGGGGAGCACGCCAGGACCCACGGGTTGCCGGAGGTCACGCTGATCCTGCACGGCGGTGAGCCGTTGCTAGCCGGCCGCGAGCTAATCTCCCGCCTGGTGACGTCGACCCGCCGCCAGGCCGGGCCGGGGGTCACCGTGCACGCGGCCGTGCAAACTAACGGGGTCGGCCTCAGCGATGCCTACCTGGACCTGTTCGACAAGCTCGGGGTCCGCGTCGGCGTCAGCGTTGACGGCTACGCCGAGGCCCACGAGCGGCACCGGCGGTTCGCCAGCGGCCGTGGCAGCTACCCGGCGGTGGCCGCCGCGCTGGACCGCCTGCGCCGGTTCCCGCACCTCTACGGCGGCCTGCTGTGCACCGTCGACCTCGCGCAACGACCCGATAAGGACGTACCGGGCGCTGGCCGACTTCGCGCCGCCCAAGGTCGACTTCCTGCTGCCCCACGGCACCTGGGCGAGCCCGCCCCCCGGCCGGACCCGGGCCCCCGCCACCACCCCCTACGCGGACTGGCTGACCGAGGTGTTCGACTACTGGTACCCTAAGCCGCAGACGCGGGTGCGCCTGTTCGAGGAGATCATGCACCTGCTGCTGGGTGGGGCCAGCGGGTCCGAGATCGTGGGGCTGGCGCCGGCCCGGATGGTGGTCATCGAGACCGACGGCTCCATCGAGCAGGAGGACACCCTCAAGGCCGCCTACGCCGGCGCCACCGCGACCCCCCTGCACGTCGATCGGGACCCGCTGGACGCCGCGCTGCTGTTGCCGGAGATCGCCGCCCGCCAGATCGGGGACCGGGCACTGGCCGGCCAGTGCCGGGCCTGCCCGGTCCGCGCGGTCTGCGGGGGCGGCTTGTACTCTCACCGCTACGACGAGGACTCGGGCTTCCTCAACCCCTCGGTGTACTGCCCCGACCTATTCGCCCTGATCACCCACATCAGGACCCGCGTACTGGAAGATCTGACGGCCGCCCGCGCCCGGGACGTGGCCTGATGCCGCCGGCGGCCACCGAGTCCCGGTCATCGGGGCACCACGCGCTGACCTCGGACCAGTTCACCGCCCTCGCCCGGGGTGGCGGCGGCGCGGACGCCATCGGGCAGCTGGTCGCCGGCCAGCGCAGCAAGCACCTGATCCTGCTGGCCAAGGTCGCGGAGCTGGCCCGGCGCGGCGATCACCCGGACGATTCCCTCGGCGTGGCCGGGTACCAGCTGCTCGCCGAGGTGCAACGGCAGGACCCGGCCGCCGCAGCGGCCGTGATCGGTTACCCGTCGGTGGGGGCTTGGGCGCTGCACGTCATCCGGTCCTGCGCGGCCGGCGGTTGATCCAGGCCCGGCCGCAGGCGTCGGCCCGGCGCTGCCGGCAGTCCGGCCGAGCGGGCTGGCCGCGCTCGCGGCCGCGGCCGCCGTCCGGGCCGGGTTGGACGTCGAGATCGAGGTGCCGGTGCTCGGCGCGGGCGTCCTGCTGCCGTCGCTCGGGGCCGCGCAGGCGGCCGGCGGCACCGCTGTCGTCGCCGCGCGGGAGGGCGAGGTCCGCTCCGGGGCCCTCCGGGTACGGGCCCGGCCGGGTGAACCCGGCTGGCGAGAGCTCAGGCCGGCCGCGGCGGGCTCGCTGAGCGTGCTGGTCGACGACCTCGACCCGTTCCGCATGCCCACCGCGGACGGCCAGGCGGCCGGACGGCTGGCGGCCTCGCAGGTGGCGGAGTTGCAGGCCACCCTGCGGGGCGCCTGGCCGGTGCTTTCCCCGGGCAGCGCCGCCGAGGTCGCGGCCATCGTCCAGGTGATCGTCCCCTACCAGGCGCCCCCGTCCGGGCACGTCAGCAACAGCTCACCGCAGGTGTTCGGCACGGTGGCGATGTCCAGGCAGCCCGACCGCTACACCTGCGCCGAGACCCTCGTCCATGAGTGCCAGCACCTCAAGCTGTGCGCGCTGCTCGACCTGGTCGCCCTGACGTGTCCGGACGAAGGCCAGCGCTACTACGCGCCCTGGCGCGCAGATCCGCGCCCGCTCGCCGGCCTGCTGCAGGGGGCCTACGCGTTCTTCGGCGTCAGCGGCTTCTGGCGCGAGCAGCGCGCGACCGCCCCGGAGTTTGCGGTAAGGCAGCGGGCGCACGCCCTGTTCGCCCGCTGGCGCGACGGCGTCGCCGTGGCGACCGCGACCCTGCTGGACAGCGGGCAGCTCACCCGCCATGGTGAGACCTTTGTGGCGACGATGGCCGGCGTGGTCGACAAGTGGCTCGACGAGCGGGTGCCGGCCGACGCGCTGGCAGACGCTCGGCACTGGTCCGAGCGCCACCAGGCACAGTGGCAGGCGGACAACCAGCAGGCCCGGCCTGCCTGAGGCGGAGCTAGATCGCGGGCGGGTCGAAGTCCGGGTCAAGGCGGTCGCCGCGGGCGGCTGCCACGTAGTCGGGGGATTTCGCACCGTAACTCTCAGCCAGTAGCCGCAGCGACTCGTCCTCGAGCTTCTTCCCGGCATCGTCCTCGCCCGCTGCGATCATGTCCCGGGAGAGGTTCACCGCACAGCTAAGGGTGTGCGCGTGGACGGGGCCGAGCAGCGTAGTCAGCCGCTGCAGGGTGTCCTTCCCTAGTTCGCGCGCCTCCTCCAGCTGGTCGAGCGCCGCGTAGTCGCTCGCGAGGTTGGTCGCCGCGGTCAGCGTGTAGTGGTGATCCTCGCCGAGTCGGCCCGTCAGGCCGTCCAGGGCTCGCTTGTCAAGTTCAAGTGCCCCGTTCGCGTCTCCCGTAGCGCGCTTCAGGAGTGCCACGTTGGTCATGCAACCGAAGTGGTACGGGTGGTCCGAGCCGTAGACGGCGGCAATCCGGTCGGCGGTGACCGCCGCCAGCTCCAGCCCCTCCTCGTGATACGCCTTGTCGGCGGAGCGCATTAGGTTGCTCAACGCGACCGCGATCGCCATGGTCTCCGGGTTGGTCTCCCCGTGGCGGCGAGTAGCCAGGTCGAACAGGTCTCTGGCCTCGGAGAGCGCCTCCTGCCGCCGCTCGGGCAGGCGACGGGACGCGATCAGGTAGGCGTTGACCGCGCGCAAGGTGACCAAGTGCTCTGCGCCGAGGCCGGACGTGTCCTCGCCGTAGTCCCGCGCGTCCTGTGCCACGTCCAGGGCGTCGTCGAAGCTGCCCTGCAGCCGGAGCGCCCAGCTAAGACCGACCCACGCGTTGATCACGTCGAGCACGGTCGAGCCCGACAACGGGCGGCTCATTCTCCCGAAGGCCAGCTCGAAAAGCGCTTGGGCGGTGCTGTAGTCGCCGGTCAGGCCGTGGTCAAGGGCCAGGCTGGACAGCAGCCGCAGTGTCCGGGGGTCGTCCGGGCCGTACGCGTGCTCCAGTAGTTCCCGGCTCTCGGCGTCCAGGTCACGCGCGGCCGCGAAGCTGCCCTGGGCCCGCAGGTCGGCGCCGAACCCGGTACGCAGCGGCAGGGTCGTCGGGTCGCTCTCCCCGAGCGTGACGCGCGCCCGGCCCAGCGACTCCTCCGACACCCGGTAGGCATCGGCGTAACGGCCCATCTGCCGCAGGATGTTAGCTAGGTGGCGCTGAGTACGCAGCACGCTGTCATCGTCGGGACCCGAGTCCCTGATCCACTGGTCGATGAACCGCTCGGTCAGCGTCAGCGCGGACGCGTAGTCGCCCGACTGGTAGAGGTACCTGATCACGCCGCGGGCAAGGGCCCTGACCTCGGGGTCCCGGGACAGGTGGAGCCCGGTGGCCTCCGCGTTGACGTGCGGCAGCAATCCCTCGAAGCGCGGCCACTGCACGGCGTCGTCTGGGTCATCTGGCACCGCCGCCGCCATGATGAGGTGCGCTTCACGCCGGTATGCCGCTTCCTGCTCGGGGGTTAGCTCGTCCCGTAGCAGCCGCTGGATCAGCCGGTGTACCTTGATCGTGTTCCCGTCGATGGTAATGAGGGCGTACCGGCCCAGCTCGCGCATGACGCTCGCGGTAGCGATGGGGCTGGCGAGCACTTCGCCGACAACGGTGTCGACCGGCCGGATACCCTGCCGGAACACGTCGCGCGGGATGATCTCCGGGCCGAAGAACGCGCAGCAGCGCAGCACTTCAAGCGCCTGTGGCCGGCTCTCGCCGGACCGCGTTGACGGACAGCTTCCAGGCCGCGGTCATCGAGCGCGGGTATCCGGTCGGCGCGCCCTCGCTCATGATCGCCTGGGTGTTGTCGATGAGCTGCCGCAGGTACTCTTCGGCCGGCATCCCGGTCTCCGCGAGCATGGCCCCTGCCTGCTCGAGTGCCAGCGGCAGGTTGTCGAGCTCCTTGGCCAGCCGGTCGCGTCGGCCGCGCTGAGGTCCCGGACCCGCTTGCTCAGGAAGTCCTGGCTCTCATTGGACTGGAACACGTCCATCGGGACGGTCCTGATCACGCCTTCCCAGCGGTGGTTGCGTGAGGTGATCAGCACGTCGCTGGCCACCCCGCTGGACCCGGCCGGGATCAGGCCGTCAATGTCCTCTGGCTGGTCGGCGTTGTCGAACACGATCAGCCAGCGCCGGTAGGGCTCGCCGCGCCGCAGCGCGTCGAGCACGACCGCGATGAGGCCGTCGACGCCCGCCGCAGGCGGCGCCTCCAGGTGGAGCCGCTGGGCCAGGGCCGCCAGCGACCCGCGAACCGAGGGCAGCTGGTCGGCCGCAATCCACCATACAAGGTCGTACTCAGACTGGAAGCGATGGGCGTACTCGATCGCGATGGCGGTCTTGCCGACCCCGCCCAGGCCATGCACGCCCAGCGGACTGGGATTGCTCGGGTCGCTCGACGGCAGCACCGCGGTGGCTCCGCTCGACGCGTCCTGCCGCAGCCGGTCGAGGATGTCGCCCCGCCCGGTGAAGTTCTTATTGCGTGTCGGGACATCACCCCAGATCGCAGGGGCGGCTCCGCGGAGGGCGTTCGCCTCAGGCACCGTCATAAACAAATCCTATCCATGTGTCCATTCCTTCGAAATGAGTCGACTATGGACGACCACGCAGAGATAAGGGAGATTCCATGATCATTTGACCGGGTGGCCTGAATTTTGCCTTGGCGCACTCGACAGTTTCAGTGAAGCAATGTATTCCTATCAATATAAGCGCCGGATCGGCGGCGCCCAGACGGGCGCGGGACCATTGCCCACAAGGCGGCCCGTGACGAGGAGGAGCATGAACGACGTAACCGACGGCCGGCTGCCGGACGTCCGCGATGTCAGCATCGCCGACCTGGAGTCCGCGGTCCCCGGTTCCGCCTTCAGCGCGGCCCTGGAGCGGATTCTCGGCTCACGGCCCGAATGCAACTTCGGTTTCACCAACTTCATCAGTTAACCGATTAAACGGCTTAACCGCAGGAGCCGAGGGGACACCTCCTATCTGTCTCGGCAAGGCGCGGGCGGCCATATGCCTGCGCCTTGCCGAGGCGTAGCGTAGCGTCTGTAGGTTAGGCACTTGATGCCCGCTCGCCAGGCCCAGGAGGATCCTGTTCGGTGCGCAAGGTCACGGCGAACCCGTATCCCGGCTCACGGGCCTTCACGCAGGCCGATAAAAAATTCTTTTTCGGTCGGGATGCGGACGCCGCCGCGCTCTTCGACCTATGGATGACACGCCGGCTGACCGTGGTCAGCGGTCCGGCCGGGTCCGGGAAGACGTCCCTGCTGCAAGCCGCCGTGCGTCCGCGGCTTCTCGAGAGCGCCCTGCCGCGCCGGTCGGTTCACCTGCCGGTCGGTGACCTGTCGCACGGCACGGCTTTCCCGATCCCGGCCCTCGCCGAGCACAACCCGTTCACGCTGGCGCTGCTGCGCGCCTGGGCGCCGGACGACTTGCCTACCCGGCTGGCCGGGCTAAGCGTCAGCGACTTCCTGCGCGAGCGCACCCGGGAGCACGCTGACGCCGTTATCTACGCGGCCGTAGACGGCCTGGACGACGCCGTCTTCGGGCCGCCCGCCGAGCCCTGGCCGAGATGGCGCCAGGACTTCCTGGACGGGCTCGCCCAGGCGATCTCCGATTACCCGCGGCTGCAGCTGCTCCTAGTGACCAGGACCGCCGGCCTGAGGCTGCTGAATGGCTCGGTGGGCGTCGCCGCGCGGTATCCGTTGACCGGGCTGACCCCGCAGGGCGCGGTCGCGGCGGTCACCGAGCCCGCGCTGGCCGCCGGGCAAGCCCTCACCGAGAAGGCCGCGCACGTCGTCGTCGCCGACCTGCTCGGCATCGCGGCCGACGGGCAGCTGCCGCCCGACCGGCATGTTGAGCCGTCCCTGCTGCAGGCGGTGTGTAGCCGGCTGTGGGATGACCTGCCGCTCGGCGTGACCGAGGTATCCGACCGGACCGTTCGCGAGTTCGGCAACAGTGACGCAGCCCTCGCCCGGTACTGCGGGCAGGTCATCGGGGAGGTGGCGGCGCTGCACGGTATCTCGCACCGGGACCTGCGCGGACGGCTGATGAACAGTTTCATCACTGGTTATGGCGCCCGCGGCAGACACTACGAGGAGCCGGACCTCGCTAGCCAGCTACCGATAGCGACTCTCGGTGACCTCGTCGACCGTCACCTACTGGTCAGTGAGGTCGAAGGGTCCGTGCCGCTCTACCGGCTGCTTAGCCCCCGGCTGATCGGTCCGCTGCGGACCGCGCGCGCGGACGCTGCGGCTGCCGTAGCCGCTGGGAGCGACCCGACTGCCGCCAGCCTCCTCGGCGCGGGTGAGTTGGCCCTGGCCCGGGGGGGTGTCGACCTTGCCCGGGCGTACGCGCAGCGCGCCTGTGATGCCCTTCCCGAGCGGGACCTCCGCGACATGCAGGGATTCCGGGAGCGAGCGGAGGCTGAGTCGCTGCTCGGCAACGCAGTCTTCCGCGGCGGCGAAAAAAGCCGCGGCTGTGCCGCACTACCGACGCGCGGCTGAGCTGACGGAGGCGGCAGGCGATTCCCGGGCGGCTGCCTACCAGTTCGCCGCGGTCGGCCAGCTCCTGCTGGCCGGGGACCGGCCAGGCGATGCCATCCCCGAGCTGAGCGCGGCCGCCGACCGGGCCCGCGGCGACCTCGGGCTGCAGGTTCAGCTGGCCCTCGCGTTCTGGCAAACCGGTGACGGCTGGGGAGCGATCGCCATCCTCAACTCGGTGCTTGACCGGGACGGGGGGCTGGTCGAGGCCCGGCGGGTGCGCGGTGAGATCCTGGCGGACCTCGGTGAGGGCGACAAGGCCATATCCGACCTCAGGCACGCCACCCCGGATGTCCCCTCTAGTCAGGCGGCCCGGGGACTGGCGCTGGCGGAAACTGGCGACTACATCGGGGCGGCCGCGGAGATCAAGGGCGCCCTGGCAAGCTCGAACGCCTGGCGCAGCGGCCGTGTCCTACTCTACGCGGCTCGCGCCAGCGACCTGGCGGGCGACAAGGCCACCGCCAAGGAACAAGCCCAGAAAGCCATCGAAGCGACCGATCCCCCGCTCTCGCCTCCGCACAAGGAGCAGGCTTTGGTGCTTACCGGGGAGGCAAAGGCGCACTCCGGCTCGTTAGCCGGGGAGCCGCTGGCCCGTTTCTAGGTCGGACTGCGCGGAGTTCTTGAATTCCTCAATGGCGTGGTCAAGCGCCGTGAAGTCGATGGGGGACTGGGAAGCACCGTGCTCCCGGTTTGTTTCCTCAACGGTCAGGGAGAGCTTCCTGGCCTCGTTAGCGAGGGCCACCGCCGAGGGTCCGGCCCCTGGCACGTTGAACTCCACCCGGTCGGCCTGGCTGGCGATGTCGGCGGCCGATTGGCGGACCTGCTTGATATCCGGGTACTGCACGGGATCACGCGAGTCATAGGCGTTTTCCATGAGTACCCGGAAATCTCGTGCCAGGTGCAGCAGTTCGACGCAGAGATCGCGCCGCTTTCCTACTTCTTTCACTTGCTGCTGGGTCAGCGATTTCACTGCGGCGCGCTTCTGCCGCCCCTCGTCCTTTGCCCAGCCAATCAGCAGCGGCACCGCAGTTGAGACAACAGATGTAACAGCCGTAACAATGGCTATGTAGACCGAGATGTCAGACACACTAGGACATTACCGGTCTCCCTGCGGCTGCGCTGGCGGGCTATTCACCTGCCTTCTCAAGCGCCACGACGCGTCGGCTTCAGTGATCGGCGCGGCATCCGGATCGAAGTACTGCGCCTAGTGCCTCGTCCGCCAACCGTTCGAACGTCGGCTTCGCGAAAGCCGGAATGTCAGGGGCAAACTGGGCCGACACGGCGTCTTCGACAGTCATGTGAGAGCCGTCCCCGCCGCCGTCGCTGTGCTTGGCGGATTAACCAGTTGCGTCAGGGAAGCCCGGGGTGGGACAGTCCCAAGCACCAGGTTTGGTGTCGCCCCCAAGGGTCGGCCGTGGAAGGGAGGCGTCTTGATGCCAGCGCCCGTTGCGGGCTTTCTCAGCCCTGCCCTGACCATATCCTGCCTGAGGAGCACCACCCATGCGCGACAGCGCGGACTCCGACGACTACGGAGTCACCCGCCGCACGGCGGTAAAACCAAGCGCGGCCAGTTCCGCTACGACGAGGCCACCTACCAAAAGCGCGACCGCCACCGGCCCCGCCTGCAAGCCGAGGACGCCAGCGACGCCACCGACGGCCTGCCCGAAGGCGACCGCTGGTCCACCTGGGACCAGTCCAGCCCGACCGAGCGCGGCCCCCGGCCCCACCCGCGCTGGCTGGTGACCGAGCTGGCCGCGGTCGACAGCGAGCTCGGCATACTCAAGACCGGCAAGGAAGCCGACGTCTACCTGCTCCGGCGGCACGTGCCGGGCACCGACCGCTCGTGCCTGCTGGCGGCCAAGCGGTACCGGTCGGCTGAGCACCGCCAGTTCCACCGCGACGCCGGGTACCTGGAAGGCCGCCGGGTGCGGGCGAGCCGGGTGAACCGGGCGGTCGACAGCCGCAGCGACTTCGGCCGCGAGGCGATCGCCGGCCAGTGGGCGGCGGCCGAGTTCGGCGCGCTGGTGCGGCTGCACCAGGCCCGCGTGCCGGTGCCGTACCCGGTGCAGATCACCGGGACCGAGATCCTGCTCGAGTTCGTCGGCGACCAGGACGGCACCGCGGCGCCCCGGCTGGCCGAGACCCGCCCGGAGCCGGGCGAGCTCGACCGGCTGTGGCACCAGTTGGTGGCGGCGATGGCCGCGCTGGCCGGGGCGGGGCTGGCGCACGGTGACCTGTCGCCGTACAACCTGCTGGTGCACCGCGGCCGGCTCGTGCTGATCGACCTGCCGCAGGTGGTCGACGTCATCGCCCACCCGGACGGCCGGTCCTACCTGGAGCGCGACGCCAGGAACGTCGCCACCTGGTTCGCCCGGCTGGGCCAGCCCGGTGCCGACGCGAACGCGCTGGCCCGGCTGCTGGCGGCCGAGGCACGGCTAGCGTGAGCGTGGGGGGCGAGCAGCCGTGGCCGCTCGCCCCCCGCCCGCTGACCCGCTGGCTAGCTGCTGCGGCTGGCGCCGCTTTCGCCGGGGCCGCTGAACAGGTCGTGCAGCACCTTGCGGGCGCCCTCTTCGGCCTTCTTGACCGGCTCGCGCTGGCGCAGGTCGGCCAGGGCGCTCTCCGCCTTCTTGGCCGTGTCGCTGGCGCGCAGGTCGCTGATCGCCGCCTCCGCCTTCTTGGCGGTGTCGCTGGTCCGCAGGTCGCTCAGCTTGCTGGCGGCCCGCTGGCCGCGCTCGCTGGCCCGGAAGTCCTGCACCCGGCTGGCCGCCTGCTGCGCCCGGGCGCTCGCCTCGCGGCGCAGCCCGGCGGAGCCGCCGGCCCCGCGCTCCCTGGCGGTCTTCGCGTTAGAGTTCCACCAGGCGGACAGCCGGCTGGTGAACTCCCGTAGCCGGCGCTCGATCTCGTTCATGATTGCCTCCCGATAACACGATATATCGCGTTGTCGCTAATGTCCAACGGGGCAGCTTCTCGTCGGCCCGCCTGCGTCCAGGAGCGGGGGAGCGGCCGGGCCGGCCCGCGGTGCGGCCGCGCAGCCGCGCGCCCCGGTGCGCGTGGCGGACGGGCCGACTTCCCCTGTTACCACTACCCCGGCCCGCCCGGTAATCACCCGCCAGCCGCGCTCCTCCTCCGCCATCCCCGGGCCGGCATCCCGCCCGCGGCACCCCCGCATCGTCGGCTCCCCGCCCCCGCCCTGCCCTGCCCGCCCTGCCCTGCCCGGTCCGCCCTGCCCGGTCCGCCCCTCGCCCCGCCCCCCGCCCGGTCCGCCCCCACCCCGCCCCGCCGAAGTCGGCCTCCACCCCGACCGCACCCCGCACGCACTCCCGCCCGTCACATCTGCCCAAGCGGCACCATCGCTCACGCTCAACTGAAGATCTTGGAAATTTTTTCGGGTGATAGCACCAAAAAGTTTCCAATGCCGCATCGGATTTCGACCAAGTGAGCGCCTAAGGCGCGGCCGACGGGCAAGCCTGGCCGACCACGGCCGGCACTCCATAGGCCGGTGTGGCTGGATGGCTGGAAGTGCCGCCCGCGGCGACGAACGCCGCCGCGAAGGCGGCCGCCGCGGCGATGCCGCCGCAGACCAGCACCCAGGAGTCGGCCCGGCGCGACCCTGACCGTCGGCCACTCCTCGGTCGGCCAGTCCTCGGCAGGCCAGTCTTCCGCGGGCCGCCCGTCCGCTGGCCCGGCGGGCTCTTCCGTGTTCCGCATGTCGGCTCCTCGCCTGACGCGCCGCCCATCGTCCGGTAATCGGATGAGCGCGTAACGTTCTCATCCGGACAACGGGCGGCAGCCGGATCCGGCTCAGCAGGCAGGCAGGCCGGCGGTACGCCCATCGCCCCGGTGTCACCCCGGAGCGGCCGGAGTAGCGTGCGGTCGTGGATCGTGACGCGCGGCTGACGGTGCTTGGCAGCCTCAACATGGATATTTCGGTCACCGTGCCCGAGCTGCCGCGCCCGGGCGCGACCGTGCTCGGCGGCGGGGCGGCCTTCGCGCCCGGCGGCAAGGGGGCCAACCAGGCGGTCGCGGCCGCCCGCCTGGGCCGCGCGGCCGGGCTGGCGGTGCGGATGGTCGGCTGCGTGGGCGACGACGACTTCGGGCGCGCGCTGCGGGCGGCGCTCGCCGCCGAGGGGATCGACGACCGGGCGGTCCGGACCCATCCGGGCGCGCCCACCGGCATCGCCATGATCACCGTCGACCAGGCGGGCGAGAACATCATTACCGTCGCGCCGGGCGCCAACCGCGAGGTCGGCCCGGCCGAGGTGGCCGCCATCGGCCCGGCCAGCGTGCTCGTCATCAGCGCCGAGGTGCCGGCTGCGGCCATCCTGGCCGCGCTCACCGCGGCCGGCCCGCCGGGTCGGCCCGGCCCGCGGCCGCTGACCGTGCTGAACCTCGCCCCCGCGCCGCCGGAGTCAGCCCGGCTGGTGGCGGCCGGCCCGGACTGGCTGGTGGTGAACGAGTCCGAGGCGGCGGCGGTGCTCGGGCGGCCGGTGCACGGCCTGGCCGAGGCCGCCCGCGCGGCGGCCGAGCTGGTGGCGGCGGGTGCCAGGCGGGCGGTGGTGACCGCGGGCGCGGCCGGCGCGGCCTTCCTGGCCGGCCCGGGCAAAAGCGATCAGTCAGCCCGAACGGTTGCGGCCTTCCCCGTCACCGCCGTCGACACGGTAGGGGCGGGCGACACGTTCGTGGGCGCGCTCGCGGTGGCGCTGGCGGCCGGCCTCCCGCCGCGGGAAGCGGTCACCGCCGCGGCCGCGGCCGGCGCCGCCGCCGCGACCCGCCCGGGCACCCAGTCGGGAATGCCGCGACCGGCCGACATCAAGGCGGTTACCGGCTATCAGTGGCCCCTGGAGGCAGGCGGGTGACCAGGGCAGACGGCAAAAAACTAATTCAACTACCCGCTAAGGTGAACAGAAGGTAAACGGAAGGTGAACTCAATTACCTATTTGCCGTGAATTTATGCTTAAATGTCCATCGGAGTGAGCGACGCTGGTGAAGGAGTTGCGCGATGAACTCGGGCCCGGCTGGCTTCACTGCCGACGGTATCGACCCGCCCGCCTGGGAGGAAGCCGCCGCGGCGGCGCTTGACGCGCTCGCGGCTGAGTTTTCCGTCACAGCGGAACGGCGAGTGAGCGCCCCTGGCCGCGGCACCGACCCGGCGCCGGCTGACCAGCGCACAACCTGGCTGGACACCTTCGACTGGCGGCTGTACAAGGCGGGGCTGACCCTGGAGTACCTGCCCGGCCGCGGCGGCAGCGAGCTCCGGCTGGCGGACCGCGCCAGCGCGGGCCGCCCGCCCGGCGCCGGCGGCCTGCCCAGTCCGGCCGGCGTTACCGGCGGCGGCGACGCTGCCGCCGTCGCTGGCAGTGCACCCGAGCGCGCACCCGACCGCGGCGCGGTCCAGCCGGTCACCGGCTGGCAGGCATCCCGCCCGCACCGGCCGGCCGAGCTGGCAGGCGGACCGGTCGGCGCCCGGCTGACCAGGCTGGTCGCCCCCCGCGCGCTCGTCCCGGTCGCCACCACGACCGTTACCACCACCGTTTACCGGCTGCTGAACGCGGACAGCAAGACCGTCGCCCGGTTCATGATCACCCGCCCGCGCCTGGTCAGCGGGCGGCAGGCGACGCCGCTGCCGCCCCGGCTGGTGATCGCCGGGGTCCGCGGCTACCCGGCCCAGGCGCGCCGGGCGGACCGGCTGCTGGCCGCCGTCCCCGGCCTCAGCCCGGCCACCGAGCCGCTGTTCGCCGACGCGCTGCGCGCGCTTGGCCGGCGGCCCGCTGACTATTCCAACAAGGTCGACGCGGCCATCACCCGGGCCATGCCCGCCGCCAGGGCGGGCGCCGTCATCCTGCTCCGGCTGCTCGACACCATCGACGCGAACGTGCCCGGGGTGCTGGCCGACATCGACACCGAGTTCCTGCACGACCTGCGGGTCAGCGTGCGCCGGACCAGGAGCGCGCTCAAGCTGTTCGGCGACGTGCTCGGGCTGACCAGGAAGGAGCTGGCGTTCTTCGCCGCCGAGTTCAAGTGGGTGGGCGACCTCACCACCCCGACCCGGGACCTGGACGTGCACCTGCTCGACTTCGAGGAGACGGCGCGCGGCCTGGCGGCGGCTAAGCCCGACGACCTGGAGCCGTTCCGTGCCTTCCTCGAGCAGCGCAGGCGCAAGGAGTTCCGCGCGCTGGCCCGCGGCCTGCGCACGGCCCGGTTCACCGGGCTCACCGCGGACTGGCGCAAGAAGCTGGTCGCGCTCCAGGCGGGCGGTGCCGGGCCGGCCGCAGCCAGCGCCCCCCGTTCGGTACCGTCCGGGCGGTCAGCCGGCGGGAGCGCCGGCATGCTCGCCGCCGAGCGCACCCGGGTAGCGTTCGCCAAGGTCGCCCGGCGCGGCGCGGCGATCACCACCGACTCGCCCGCCGAGTCACTGCACGACCTCCGCAAGCGGGCCAAGGAGCTGCGCTACGCGCTCGAGTTCTTCGCCCCGCTGCACGACAGCGCGGAGTCGGCCAAGGTTGTCGGCGATCTCAAGCGGCTGCAAGACTGCCTGGGAGAATTCCAGGACACGGAGATCCAGATCGCGGAGATCAGGGCGCTCGCGGCGGCCATGCTCGCGGCCGGGGAAGCGCCGGCGGTGACGCTGCTGGCCATGGGCGAGATCACGGCCGGGCTGGCCGCCCGCCAGCGGGCGGCGCGGGCCGACTTTGAGCGCCGGTTCGCCGCGTTCGCCGGCATCGACGGGCAGCGCCGGGTATCGGCGCTGCTCCGGGGGGGAGTGTCCCGCTAATGCGGACATACGCGACATACAACATCAAGGGCGGCGTGGGGAAGACCACCACCGCCGTCAACCTCGCCTACCTGGCGGCGGAAGGCGGGCTCCGCACTGTGCTGTGGGACCTGGACCCGCAGGGCGCGGCCAGCTTCATGTTCCGGGTCAAGCCGCGGGTCAAGGGCGGTGGCCGGGCCATCATCAGCGGCAAGCGCCCGCTGGACGACGCGATCAAGGGCACCGACTTCGACAACCTCGACCTCATTCCGGCCGACTTCACCTACCGGAACATGGACCTGCTGCTCGACAGTGCCGCCGGAGGACAGGGGGCCGGCGCGGGACACGGGGGCGACGGCAAGCCGGGCAGCGCGCCCGGCGGCAAGCCCGCCCGCAAGCTCGGCCGGCTGCTGGCCCCGCTCGCGAGCGAGTACGACGTGGTGTTCCTCGACTGCCCGCCGTCGGTCTCCCTGGTCTCGGAGAACGTGCTGCACGCGGCCGACGTCATCGTGGTGCCGCTGATCCCGACCACGCTGTCGGTGCGCACCCTGGAGCAGCTCTCGGACTTCGTCGACGAGTTCAAGGGGCGTAAGCCGGAGCTGGTCGCCTTCTTCTCGATGGTCGACCGGCGCAAGAAGCTGCACCGGGAGATCGCCGAGAAGCTGTCGACGGAGCGGGTCGAGGTGGCGGCGACCGCCATCCCGGCGCTGTCGGTCATCGAGACCATGTCGGTGGAGCGGGCCCCGGTCACCGTCTTCGCGCCGGCCAGCGCGGCGGCCAAGGCCTACCGGGCGCTGTGGGCCGAGATCAGCGCCCGCTAGCTGGCACCCTTAGCGGCCCGGCGGGCGTACGGCCGCCGCCGGCGCGCGGGCTGGCGGCCGGCCCGGTCGACCGGGAACCGCCGCCCGGGCCGCGGGCGGGGCCTGCTCCGGTGGGTTCTGGCCAGCGCCGCGCGGGCGGAGTCAGGACGGGGCACCGCCTCCGGCCGCAGCCCGGTCCGCAGCCGGTCCACGTGGGTCAGGATCTCGCCCCGCAGCGGCCACTCGCTGCTGCCGCCCTCGGCCGGCACCCGCGGCTCGAGGACGGCGGCCAGCTCGTCCTGCTCGCGGTGCGCGGCGGCTAGCTGCCGGGTGAGCTCGGCGGTGAGCTGCTCGCTGTCTGACGGGTAAAGCTGCACCAGCCGCCCGTAGGTGCGGATCGCGTCGGCCAGGTTGCCGAGCACGTCCGCCAGCCGGGCCCGGGTCTGCTCGTCCCGCACCGGGGACCGCTCACTGTCGATCCCGGCGCTGTCCAGGATCGACCGGGCCAGGCCGCGCACGGTCACGGTGGCGTGCTCGAGCGTCTCCAGCCCGCCGCGCAGCGCGACCTCGGTGACCAGCAGGTCATCGGGGACGGCGGGGCGCCGCCCCGGCCCGGTCGCGCCCGGGCCGGGGCGGCCGCGCGGGCTGAGCCGGACCCGCGGGTTGAGGCGGACGCTGTCGGCGGCCTGCCGCAGGGTGTCATCGACCCGCTCGATCTCGTCCCGCAGTGCCCGCGCCCGGGTCAGCCACTCGGCCGGCCCGCCGCCGGCCGCCGCGCCGGCATCGCCCACGCCAGCATCGGTACCGCCCGGTGCCCCGGCGATCGCGGCGCGGTCGCCGCAGCCGGGGGCGGTCAGGTCGCCGGCCATCTGGCCGAGCAGCCCGGCTAGCTGGCCGGCCAGCCCGGCGACCGCTTCCCTGGCCGGCTGCACCCGCGGCGCGGCGAAGACCAGCCCGCCCGCCAGCCCGGCGGCCGTACCGACCAGCGTGTCCACCACCCGGCCGGTCGCGGCGCTGTGCGACCCCGCCGACGCGAAGATCAGCATCGCGCTGATCGGCACCTCAAGCAGGTCGTCGCCGAGCCGCAGCGCCCGCCCGATGAGCAGGGCGCAGGCGATGACCAGGCCGAGCTGCCACCAGGAGAAGCCGATGAACTCGGACACCCCGACCGCGACCAGGACCCCGGCGGCCACGCTGCCCACCTTGCGGATGCCGCTGCGGATGGTCTGGTACAGGCTGGCCTGCAGCACCAGCAGCGCGGTGAGCGGGGCCAGCACCGGCCGGGCGGTGCTGGCCGGCACCAGCAGCGCCAGCAGGTAAGCGAACGTCGCGGTAGCGGTGAGCCGGGTGATGTAGGAGGTGGCGGGACGAGCGGACGTGATGCGGTGGAAAGGCGCACGGAACATAGGCGGCTGAAAGGGCTCCAGGTGGTGAGCGGGCAGGGCTGGCGGCGTCCCGGTCGCGGGCGGCCACCCAGTTGACAACCGGGCAGCCGGCCCGATATTCCGCCGCGGCCGGCTAGCCCCGGTCACGCCACGCCGGCCACCACTAACCCTCGGACATGGTCCCAGGCAGCCGCTAGGGTCGGGACCGGGGGAAGGTCAAGCAGATCGTGATGATGCACGGGGGACGGCTGCCCGCGGAGACCTCACGGTTCTTCGGGCGTGCGCACGAGCTCGCCGCCGTCCGGGGCGCGCTCGGCCGGTCCAGGCTGGTGACGCTCACCGGCCCGGGCGGCGTGGGCAAGACCCGGCTCGCGCTGCAAGCGGCGGGCGAGCTGACCGCGGACTTCCCCGACGGGGTGTTCATCGCGGACTTGTCCGCGGCCCGGGACGCGCCCGGGGTGGCGCGGGCGGTGGCGGCCGCCCTCGGCCTCCCGGCACCGCCCCGGCGGCGGGGCCAGCCGGAGCCCGGCTGGCCCGCCCGCCAGTTGCGCGGCCGCCGCCTGCTGCTGGTCCTGGACACCGCCGAGCACGTGGTCGACGCCTGCGCCGCCCTGGCCGACGCGGTGCTGCGCGGCGGCGACGGCCCGGCCCTGGTCGTCACCAGCCGCCAGGCGCTCGACCGGCCAGGTGAGGTGGTTTTCCGCATCGAGCCGCTGCCGGTCGGCGACGGCCCCGGGGATGACCCCGGCCGCGGCAGTGCCGACGCGGTGCGGCTGCTGGCCGACCGGGCCGCGGCCGCGGCCCCCGGCTTCGCCCTCACCGACGCTAACTTGCCGCGGGTGGTGCGGCTATGCCAGCTGCTTGACGGCCTGCCGCTGGCGATCGAGCTGGCCGCACCGCGGCTGCGGGCGGTCGGGCTCGACGAGCTGCTTGACCTGCTGCCAGGCCAGCTCCGCGCGCTGACCAGCGGGCGGCGGGCGACCGCGGGCGACCGCAGCCGCTCGCTGGAGGACTCTGTCGGCTGGAGCTACCGGCTGTGCTCGGCGGCGGAGCGGCGGCTGTGGACCCGGCTGTCGGTTTTCGAGGGCGGTTTCGACCTGGCCGCGGCCGAAGCGGTCTGCGGGCCGGCCCGCCCGGGCGACGACGCGGGCGTCCTCGGCCCGCTCATCGGCCTGGTGGACAAGTCGGTGGTGCTGCGCGCGGCCGACAGCGGCGGGGCAGCCAGGTACCGGCTGCTCGGCATCGTCCGGGAGTACGGCGCCGCCCGCGCGGCCGGCCCAGCCGCCGCCGGGACCGAGCGGCACCGGCTGCATTATGCCCGGGTGGCCAGGGAATTCGCCGCTGCCTTGATCGGCCCCGGCCAGCCGGGCCTGATCGCCGCGCTCGCCCCGGACGAGGCCAACCTGCGCCTGGCGCTGGCCCGGTCGCTGGCGGCCGGCGACGCCGGGACGGCGGCCAGCCTGGCCGTTGACTGCTGGCCCGCCCTGGTCAGCGTCGACCGGCTGGCCGAGGCGGCTGCCCGCCTGAGCCGGCTGCCGGAGCCGGCTCCGCCGTCTGCCGCGGTGCTTACCGCCGCGCTGCTCGCCGCCCAGGGGGACGCCGCGGGCGCCGCCGCGCTGCGGGCCGGCCGTCCGGCGGCAAGCCCGCCAGACGGCGCCCAGCGGCCGGCCGGCCAGGCCGGGGGACGGCTGCCCGCCCTGGTGGCGGAGTTCGGTGAGGCGGTCGCGGCGCTGCGGCGCGGTGAGTTCGCCCGCTGCGCGGCGCGCTGCGACGCGCTCACGGCAGGCCTTCCGCCGGGCGAGTGCCTGGTCCGCGGCTGGGCCTGCTGGCTCAGCGGCGTCACCCGGTGGTGCGCGGGCGACCGGGCCTCGGCCGACGCGGCCCTGCGGGCCGGCCTGGAGCTGCTGGCGCCGTTCGGCGGCGAGCTGGCGGTGGCGCAGCACCTGGAGGCGTTCGGCTGGCTCGCCGCCGCCCGCGGTGACGGCCGCCGCGCCGCCCGGCTGCAGGGGGCGGCCGACCGGATCTGGCAGCGGCTGGCGGCGGCGGAGGGCGTCCGCGCGCCCCGGTTCGGCTTGCTGCTGCTCGACGCCGAACGTGACCAGGCCGAGCGCCAGGCCAAGGACCTGCTCGGGGAAGCGGGGTACGCGGTCGAGCACGCCGCGGGCACGGCGCTGACCGCCGCCGCGGCGGTCAGCGAGGTGCTGCCGGACGGTACCGCCGGGCCGGCCCTGTCGCCGCCGCCCCTGCTGCTGTCGCCGCCGCTGCCGCCGTGGCCGATGGTGCCGTCACCCGCGGGGCCGGCTGACGTGCGGCCGGCCGGCGCTCTGCTAGCAGGCGCGGGGGGCGCGGCGCCACCAGGCGGGGCGGGGTCGGCCGGATCCGGGTCGGCCGGATCCGGGCCGGCCCCGGCCGACCCGGCTGGCGGGGGAGTGCCCTGGGCCGCAGACGCCGCGCCGGTGCCCGCCGACGAGGCCCGCTGGGGAATGCTCACCGCCCGCGAGCGCGAGGTCGCCGTGCTGGTGGCTGACGGGCTCACCAACAAGGACATCGCCGCCCGGCTGGTGGTGTCCAAGCGGACGGTCGACGCCCACCTGGAGCACATCCTGGGCAAGCTCGGCTACGGCTCCCGGGTCCAGGTCGCGGCCCTGGCGTCGGCCGCCCGTGCCCGTGAGCGGGCGGATCCCGGTGATGCGGGCGGCCGGCCGTGACCGGGGCAGCCAGATGTCCAGAAATGCAAATCTCAGTCCGACTGCGCCTGTTACGTAAGGTGGCATTCCGGGCATCAGCTTCGGTCCTTGGCTACACCTGGTTAAACGCTCGTACCTGGTGTGCTGATGCGCACACTCCGCCGGGGGCGGCCAGCCGAATACTCCCCCTCAACCCTGGGTAGCCCCATGGGGCGGAGGTGGCGTTTCCAGTCAAGACAACCCCAACCGAGGCGCAACTAAACGGAGCAGGATGTCGTTATATGAGCATGACAGTCTGGGAATGGTTTGAGCAGCGCTCGTACAGTCACGAGGCCTTCGCGGACCTTGCGGCAGCGGGCACCGGGGCGGAGCGCCCCTCTACGACCCTGATCTTCCCGGCCCGCAACGTCGCAGGCACTATCGGTTCCATCCTCTCCGTCGTCGAGAGCCTCCGCGCCCGCACCGGGCTCCCGGACCAGGTCATCGTCGTCGACGCGGACTCATCCGACGGCACGGCCGAGGTTGCCCGTGCGCACGGCGCCGAGGTGTACTCGGAGAACGAGCTCATGCGGGCCTACGGGCCCGCCCAGGGCAAGGGCGACGCGATGTGGCGCGCCCTGTCGGTGGCGCGGGGCGACATCGTGATGTTCGCCGACGCCGACTCCGACGACTTCGAGGAGCACTTCGTCTACGGCACGCTCGGCCCGCTGCTCGCGGACCCCCAGCTGCAGTTCATCAAGGGCGCCTTCCGGCGCCCGTTCAGGCAGGGCGAGGGCAAGATCCTCGACGGCGGCGGCCGGGTCACCGAGCTGATGGCCAAGCCGCTGATCAACCTGTTCTACCCGGAGCTGGCCGGCTTCGTGCAGCCGCTCGCGGGCGAGTTCGCCGCTCGCCGCGACGTGCTCAGCCGCGTCCCGTTCTTTACCGGCTACGGGGTCGAGATCGGCATGCTCATCGACGTGTTCGAGCAGGTCGGCCTGCCCGCGATGGCCCAGGTTGACCTGGGTACCAGGCAGAACAGGCACCAGTCGCTGGCCAGCCTGAGCCGGATGTCCTCGGTCGTGCTGCGCACCGTCGCCGCCCGCGAGGGCATTCAGCGCGGGATGGCCGAGGACCTCGACGGGACCATGTCCAGCCTGTGGGAGCTGCACCAGCCGGACACCTACCTGCACGCGGTCGCGACCGAAGAGGGCCTGCGTCTCGACGAGCACCTGAACGAGCTGGTCGAGCGGCCGCCGCTAGCCAGCCTCACCGACGACAGCAGCCTCACCGCCACCGCCTGACCCACACGCCCCACCGCCCGCGGCCCGGACCCCAACGTCCGGGCCGCGGCCCGTTTTCGCCCCCGCCCCGGCTCCCGCCCCCGGGCCCCCGCCCCGGCTCCCTCCCCCGGGCCCCAGCGGCGCCGCCACTCCCCGCTCGGCCAGCGAGTCAGGAAGCGCGCCCGAGCCGCCTCCGGGCCCGCGCCAGCCGGCTGCCGCGCCGGGTGGAAAGCTGGAAGCCGCCCGCCTTCGCCGCGGGCAACTCAGGCGGCGTACGGAAGGCGGGCGGCGCGTCCAGGTCGAGCGCGCCAAGCGGCGACCCGGCGGCGGCGTCGCGGCGGGTCAGCGGCGGCAGGTTCCACTTCTCCTCGATCAGCTTGAGCACCGAGGTGTGGTCAAGCTCGTCGTGCAGTACGAAGTCCGGCCGGGCGAAGGGGGACACGATCACCGCCGGAACCCGGAACCCGTAACGGTCGTACGTCGCCGGCCCGATGTCGTCGTTCTCGATCTGGGCGAGCTTCCGGCCCGCGACCACTCGCATCACCGCCCGCGCCCAGGGGTGGGTGAGCTGCCAGTTGCGCGCGGGCACGTCGTCCGGCGGCACCGCGGCCGGCGGCGGCACGTGGTCGTAGTAGCCCCCGTGCTCGTCGTAGAGCCAGATCAGCAGGGTCGACTCCCAGGCCGGCCCGTGCGTGACCGCGTTCACGACGGCGGCCGCGAACGCCTCCCCGTGCGCGATGTCCTGCGGGTTCTCCTCTGAGTAGAGGTTGAAGTCGGGGTCGACGACCGACACCGCGGGCAGCGTCCCGGCCGCCGCGTCGCGGAAGAAGCGGCTGGTCGTCCGCAGGTGCCGCAGGCAGCCGGTGAGCCCGAGCGGGTACAGGTCGGCGGTGAACGACTTGTTGCCGCGGACGGCGGCGGTCACCCGCGGCAGCCACCGGCCGGCCGACGCCAGCCGCCGCAGCGCGGTCAGCCCGGGCCCGCCGAGGGCCCGGGCCAGGACCACCGCCGCCGGCCGCACGTTGTGGTAGTTCACCCAGTGGATGCCGTTCGCGGTCAGCGCGTCGAAGATGGTCCCGGCCGCCGGGTAGTCGACCAGGTCCCAGGGCAGGTCGTCGATCAGCCCGTGGGCGGTGCCGCTGATGAGGAAGCGCCGGTTGGGGAAGGTCGGCCCCAGGCAGGAGCAGAACCAGCGGTCGGCCAGCGGGAAGGTCCGGGCGAGCCCGTAGTAGAACGGCAGGTCGTCCTGGGTCCAGTAGCCCATCGGCACGGACGGGTCGCCGCCCGGGAGGTCGTCAGGGATTGAGGCGGCGAACCCGCCGTTACTGCCGTTGTCGTAGGAGATGTGGCTGGCGCGCCAGCTCTGCCGGGGGTTCTCCGGGAGCTGAGCGGTGGACGCCAGGTGATGGGACGGCACCCGCTGCCCGCCTGGCAGCTTGTTGGCGGACGTCGGCTGGCCGTCCGGGCCGAGCGGCAGCCCGTCGCCGCGGTCGGCCAGCATGCCCAGGTAGTTGTCGTAGGAGTGGTTCTCCATCATCAGCACCACGATGTGCTTGATCGCCGGCAGCAGGTCAGTGCCCGCCGGCAGCTCCGGCCGGGGCCGTTCCCCGGGCCCCGCCACCAGCTTGCGCCGCGCGATGCCGCGCTTCTCCCGGCGTTCCCAGACCGGCTCCAGGCGTTCCCACATCGGCGCAAACCTTTCCCTAAAGCAACACTCGCGCGAAATCTTTCCAGCTTTTTCCCGTCTAAGCGACCTAGTCAGCGCGCGCCCGGCGGTTCAGAATGAGCGCCATGACCTCCAGTAGCTGGTCCGGTGCCCCCGAGGACGTGGCCGCCGTGCGATCCTCCATCGAGGACGAGATCGCGGGTTCGACCCTGCTCACCGCCTACGCCGAGACAGCGGCCGAGGCACCTGACGTTGTAGCCCACCGCTGGCTGGCCGGCGGCGAGTGGCAGACCCTGACCTACCGCCAGGTTCGGCTGAGGGTCAGGGACGCGTCCCTCGGCCTGGCCGCGATCGGCCTGCGCCCGGGTGAGTTCGCCGCCGTCTGGTCGCGTAACCGGTCCGAGGCGACGATCGCCGACTACGCGGTGATGCACGCCCGCGGCGTCCCCGTCTTCATCTACCCGACGGTGTCCCCGGAGCAGGCGGCCGACCTCATCGGCCACTGCGAGGCGACGGTGGTGATCATCGAGCGCGAGTTCCTGCCGGTGCTCGACTCGGTGCAGGCGGAGCTGCCGCTGCTGCGCGCCGTCATCGTGCTCGGCGAGGGCGAGGGCGAGGGCGAGGGCGAGGCAGCGGGCGCGGCCGGGAACCAGCCCGGCCGCTGGACCGGCGACGGCGACCCGTCCGAGGCGGCCGGCGCCCGCGCCCTCGACTGGCAGGAGCTGCTCGACCTTGGCCGGGCAGCGGCCGAGCGTGACCCCGGGGCGTTCGACCGGAGCTGGCGCCAGGTGACGCCGGACACCCTGGCCACCCTGATCTACACGTCGGGCACCACCGGGCGCCCCAAGGGCGTGATGATCACCCACCGCAACGTCCGCTACGCCCAGCACGCCACGCTGCGGGTGATCCCGCTGGAGCAGCAGACCGGCGCGGACGGCATCGCCACCCTGGTCTCCTACCTGCCGATGGCGCACGTCACCGGGCGCTCGTGCGACCACTGGGCGCCGATGGCGCACCCGGTCCGGCTGGCCTACTGCCCGGACCAGCAGCGGCTGTTCGAGATCGCGGCCCAGGTGCACCCGACCGCGCTGGTCAGCATCCCCCGGGTGTGGGAGAAGCTGCACGCGGCGCTGCGCGGGATGCTGCCCGACGTGACCCCGGCCGCGGTGGCGGCGCTGCCCGACGCGACCAGGGAGGCGGTGCGGGTCGGCATCGGCCTGGACCAGTGCCGGCTGGCGACCAGCGGCGCGGCCCCGATCGACCCGGAGATCGTGGCGTTCTTCCGCGCGCTCGGGGTGCCGCTGACCGAGGGCTGGGGGATGAGCGAGCTGACCAACGCGGCCACCCTGGCCGCGCCCGGCCGGGCCCGGTCGGGCGCCGTCGGCCAGGCGTTCCCCGGGGTGGAGGTGCGCCTGGGGCCCGACCGCGAGGTGCTGGTGCGCGGTCCGCTGGTGATGGGCGGCTACTACAAGGATCCCGAGCTGACGATGGCGACGGTCGACGCCGACGGCTGGATGCACACCGGCGACATCGGCCAGCTCGACGACGAGGGCTTCCTGCGGATCGTGGACCGGAAGAAGGAGCTGATCATCACCTCCGGCGGCAAGAACGTCTCGCCCGCCCTGGTGGAGCACGAGCTGCAGCGGCACCCGCTGATCGGCCAGGCCTGCGCGGTCGGCGACCGGCGCAACTACGTGACGGCGCTGCTGGTGCTCGACCCGGAGACCGCGCCGGCCTGGGCGCGCGAACACGGCATCGAGTTCGAGTCGCTGGCTGACCTCGCGGTCAGCCCGGAGGTGCTGGCTGAGGTTGACCGGGGAGTGGCCGCCGCCAATTCGCACCTTTCGCGGCCCGAACGGGTGCGTCGCTTCGCCTTGCTGCCCGCCGAGTGGACCGCCCAGTCAGGCGAGCTGACCCCGTCGCAGAAACGCCGCCGCTCGGTCATCGTCGACCGCTACGCCAAGGAGATCGAGGAGCTGTACGCCTAGCCCCTATCATGGCTTGGGTGACCGGAGAACAGCTGAGGCTCTATAACTCGCTCGGGCGGCGGATCGAGGAATTCACGCCGTCCGCTGACGTGGTGGGCATCTACAGCTGCGGTCCGACCGTGTACTCCTTCCCGCACCTGGGCAACATGCGGCCCTACGTGTTCGCTGACACGCTGCGCCGGGCGCTGCGCTGGAAGGGCGTCCCCGCCCGGCAGGTCGTCAACATCACCGACGTCGGCCACGCGGTGGCCGACTCCGACACCGGCGAGGACAAGCTCGAGGTGGCGGCGGCCCGGGAGCGGCGCTCGGTGGCCGACATCGCCGCGTTCTACACCCAGGCCTTCTTCGACGACATGGCCGCGCTCAACGTGCAGCCGGCCGACACGTACCCGCGGGCGAGCGAGTACGTCGAGCAGATGATCGCGTTCGCGGTCCGGCTGGAAGAACTCGGCTACACCTACCAGCTCCCGTCCGGCCTGTACTTCGACACCTCGAAGTCGCCCGGTTACGGCACCCTGGCCCTGCTCGACCTGGCCGGCCAGCGGGAGACCGGCCGGGTGGAGCACGTCGAGGGGCGCAAGCACAGCAGTGACTTCGCCCTCTGGCGGGCGGAGGAGCCGGGCGTGCGGCGGGTGATGCGCTGGGACTCGCCGTGGGGCTGGGGCGCGCCCGGCTGGCACCTGGAGTGCTCGGTCATGTCGATGGCGCTGCTTGGCGAGCACTTCGACATTCACACCGGCGGCGTGGACCACCGCGAGCTGCACCACGTGAACGAGATCGCCCAGTCCGAGGCCTTCCTGGCCGAGGGGACGCCGTGGGTGCGCTACTGGCTGCACAACGAGTTCCTGCTGATCGACAACGCCAAGATCGCGAAGTCGTCCGGCCCGGTGCCGCGGCTGGCCGACCTGGTCGAGGCGGGCTACCACCCGATGGCCTACCGGCTGTTCCTGCTCGGCGGCCACTACCGCAGCCAGCTCGACTTCACCGCCGCGGGGGTGGAAGCCGCCCAGGTGACGCTGCGCCGCCTGGTCAACAAGGTGGCGCCGCTGCGCCCGCTGCCCCCGGCGGACACTTACCCCGCCGCGCGGGCGGCGGCGGGCGAGGACAAGGTGGCGGCCGGCTACATCGAGGCGATGGACGCGGCGATCGCCAGCGACCTGGCCACCCCGCGGCTGCTGGCGGCCCTGCAGGAAGCGCTGCGCGACCGCGAGATCAGCCCCGGCGGGCTGCGGGTAGTGGTGGCGGCGGCCGACGCGCTGCTCGGCCTGCGGCTGGCCGACCTGGAGCCGGCCGAAGTGGACCAGCGCCGCACCGCCGCCGACCCGCAGCAGGAGGCCGCGGTCGACCGGCTGGTCGATGAGCGTACCCAGGCCCGCGCGGCCAAGAACTGGGCCCGCGCCGACGAGATCAGGGCCGAGCTCGACGCCCTCGGCGTGCAGGTCACCGACACCCCCGACGGCCCCACCTGGCAGTTCCGCTAGGCCGAAAGCTCGCGTTCCAGCGGGGTGCGGAAGCGCGGGGTGACCCGGGCGTCGCCCAGCCATGACTCGAGCCGCGCCGCCCCGGCCGTAACGGCCGCGGCGCCGTCCGCCCCGATGTCCTCAAGCAGCCGGTACGCCACCTCGCCAGTCGGGCGCTGCGCCCAGCCGCCGACCACCCGTCCCGCCCACCACACGGTCGGCCCGATGTTGCCGGTCCGGTCGAACAGCAGCGGCGCGTGCGGCCCGAGGAACCAGTCCCGTGCCTGCCAGCCCATCGGCGTCGGGTCGAGCCCCGGCAGCAGCGCCGCGCCCGGCGGGCCACCGGCCGCTGGATCGTCAGGGAAGTCCAGGTCACCCGCCAGCGCGACCCCGGCCTGGCCGTCCAGGTCGACCTCGCAAACCGGCAGCGCCGCCAGCGCCGCCTTCGTCTGGGCGCCGTTCCAGCCGCCCCACCACTGCAAATCGGATACCGGCGCGGGCCCGAACACGGCCAGCCACCGCCGCGCCAGCTCGGCCCGGGCGCTGGCCGGGTCGAGCCCGGCTCCCAGGCCGGCCCTGCGCCGCGGATCGGCGCCGCCGCCGTCCGCAGCGGTCCCTTCCGGCCGGTGCCCCAGCCCCTCCGCGTGCTCCAGCCACAGGTCTGGCAGGAACCACTCGAACTGCCCCGACGACCAGCCGCCGCGCCGGTGCCCGCGGATCATCCGCCCCTCAGCCGAGATCAGCGTCAGCACCCGCGAGGTGATGTTGGCGGGGCCGCCGTAGGCCTTGCCCTCCGCGTACACCAGCTGGGTGCGCAGCCGCGGCTCGTCGCCCGAGAGCTGCGCCCCGGTTGCCCCGCCGCCCCGCGCCGCCAGCACCCGCAGCACCCCGGCCTCTACCTCCCGCAGCCAGCCGCCCGCGTCGCCGTCGCCGACTCCGCCCTTGGCCAGGTCTTTCTCCAGCGCCCGGCGCAGCCGCGCGGCAACGTCGTCGGTGCAGCCCGCCTGCACGGCGCCCGCCACCCCGGCGGGCACGACGAACACCGTCCGCCGCATCCCCAGCATCCGCACCAGCGATCGTCCGTCGTACAGCGCCGCGTCCACGTCCCGCACCGAGCAGCCGCTGCGCGCCCAGGCCGACAGGTAGACCGTGACCGGGTCGGTCGCGTGCAGCGCCACCAGCGCCTCCGCCACCCCGGCAACCCCGGTTACCCCGTCGCCCGCGTCAGCCCTGTCTGCACCGCCAACCCCAGCGGCTCCACCCGGCCCGAAAAGCTGCCGCGCCACCAGCCGCCCCCGCCGCTGCGCCACACTGACCTTGACTGTCATGCCGCGAACCTACCAACCACGGCTGACGGCAAGAACGTGGATTTTCCTGCACACCCGGGTGTGCAGGAAAATCCACGTTATCTGATCCGGCCGGAACGGCTTAGTCGGCCTGGAGGTAGCGCAGCACCGCCAGCACCCGCCGGTTGTCGTCCGCGTCCAGCGGCAGGTCCAGCTTCATGAAGATGGAGTTGATGTGCTTGTCCACCGCCTTGGCGGTGACCACCAGCTTGCCCGCGATCGCGGCGTTCGACCGCCCCTCGGCCATCAGCGCCATCACGTCGCGCTCCCGCGGCGTCAGCCGGGCCATCGGCTGGCTCCGCTCGCGGTGGGACAGCATGCTGGTCACCACGTCGGGGTCGAGCACCGTCCCGCCGCCGGCCACCTTGCGTACCGCGTCGACGAACGCGCCGATCTCGGCGACGCGGTCCTTGAGCAGGTAACCGACCCCGGCCGGGCCGGAGAGCAGCAGCTCCCGCGCGTAAAGCTGCTCCACGTACTGGCTGAGTACCAGGACCGGCATGCCCGGCCGCCGGCCGCGCGCCTCGATGGCCGCCACCAGGCCCTCGTTGGTGAACGTGGGCGGCATCCGGACGTCCACGATCGCGATGTCCGGCTGCTCCCGCTCGAGCGCCGCCGCCAGCGCGACCGGATCGCCGACCGCCGCCGCCACCTCGATGTCGTGTGCCCGCAGGATCCGGGCCAGCCCGTCCCTGAGCAGGGTCAGGTCCTCGGCGATGACAGCTCGCACGGCACCTCCAGCCGGACCACCGTCGGGCCGCCGGCCGGGCTGGCCAGCGCGACCGTGCCGTCGAACACTTCCAGCCGGCGGGCCACCCCGCGCAGCCCGGTGCCCGCCAGCATGCTCGCGCCGCCTTGCCCGTCGTCGCTCACCACCACCGAAAGCACACCGTCACGATAGCTAAGGTCGACCGTGGCCTGGCCCGCCCGGGAGTGCTTGACCACGTTGGCCAGGCACTCGCTGACCGCGAAGAAGGCGGCCGACTCGACCGGGGCCGGCGCGCGGCCGGGCAGCTGCCCGTGCACGGCGACCGGGACCGCCAGGTCGAGCGCCAGCGCGCGCACCGCTCCCTCCAGGCCGCGGTCGGCCAGCACCGGCGGCTGGATGCCCCGCATGACCGTGCGCATCTCATCGAGCGCGGTGAGCGCCGAGGCGCGTGACTCGGCCAGCAGTTCCGCCAGCGAGCCGGGGTCGGAGTCGATCAGCTCTTCCGCCAGCCCGAGGTTGATGGCGACCGAGACCAGCCGCGCCTGGGCGCCGTCGTGCAGGTCGCGTTCGATCCGCCGTAGTTCCGCCGCCTGCACGTCGAGCGCGCCGCTCCTGGTCCTGGTGAGCACCTCCACCCGGTCGGCCAGCGCCTGCTCGCGGCCGGAACGCAGGCTGTGCCTGATCCAGCCGTGCGTGACCAGCAGCACCGTGAGCCCGAGGACCGGCCACACCGGCCAGAACGACGGGCCGAAGCCGGCCAGCACCCAGATGGCAAGCAGCATCGCCGCGGTCACCACCGACAGCGACCAGTGCAGGGCGAACAGCCGGTGGCCGCGCGGCGCGCGCAGCCCCCAGCGCACCCCGGCCTGGTACGCGAGCGGGATCGCGAGGCCGAACCAGACCCAGCGCGGCCAGAACACCCCGCCCGCCAGTCCCCAGATAACCAGCATCAGCAGGCCGAGCGCGGCCGAGACGCGCGCCTCCAGCCGCATGATCGCACGCCAGGTCGCGTCCCGGCCCGCGGCGCGGCCTGGATCCTCGCTCGCCATGCCTCGACCATAGGTCACCGGACGGCCGGCCTCAGTGGGGTTTACCCCCGTCCGGCCGGCTCTCCCGGACGCCCGTTACCACGGTGGCGCCTGATTCTTCATCCTCGTGGACCCGCGCGGTCAGGCCGGCCGCCGCCATCGTGGCCGCCATCGCCGCCGCCTGCCGCTCGCTGGTCTCGGTCAGCAGCAGGCCGCCCGGTGCCAGCCAGCCGGGGGCGCCCGCCGCCACCCGCCGCAGCACCGCCAGCCCGTCCGCCCCGCCGTCGAGCGCCAGCGGGTCCTCGTGCTCGCGCGCCTCGGCCGGCAGGAACGCGATCTGCGCCGTCGGCACGTAGGGCGCGTTGCAGAGCAGCACGTCCACCCGGCCGCGCAGCGCCGCCGGCAGGGCCGCGAACAGGTCACCCGCGTACACCCGCCCGCCGCGCGGCTCGATGTTCCCGCGCGCGCAGGCGACCGCGGCCGGGTCGAGGTCAGCCGCGTGCAGCCCGGCGAAGCCGGGCGGCCCGAGCGCGGCCGCCACCGCCAGCCCGAGCGCCCCGGTGCCGCAGCACAGGTCGGCGATGACAAGCGGATCAGCCGTAACGGGGGCGGGCAGCTCCCGCAGCGCCACCGCGACCAGGTACTCGCTACGGCGCCGGGGCACGAACACCCCCGGATCGACCGCGACCCGCAGGCCGCAGAAGTCGGCCCAGCCGAGCACGGCCTCAAGCGGCTCGCCCGCCACTCGCCGGGCGGCCAGCCGGCCAAGCTCGGCCGCCGACCCGGCGGCCGCGGTCAGCAGCGCCGCCTCATCCTCGGCCCACACGCAGCCGGCCGCGCGCAGCCGGCTGACCAGCGCCGGATCGGTCTCCACGAGAACTCAACGCTAGCGCTGGCGCCCGTCCCGCTCAACCGGGTTCGCGGCGGGCGGCCGGGCGGAGCACGCACCCGTTCGGACTGACCGTGGTCTGGGTACGGCCGGGGCTAGAGCTGCCCGACGTCGGTGACGTGGACGACGGCGACCCCCGCCTCGTCCGAGGCGGCCAGGTCGATGGTGGCGGAGATGCCCCAGTCGTGGTCGCCCGCCGGGTCGTCGAAGATCTGCCGCACGGTCCAGCTGGTCTTGCCCTCGTCGATGATCAGCATGGCGGGACCGCGGGCGTCCGGCCCGGTGCCGAGCTCGTCGTGCACCTCGAAGTAGTCCTCGACCGCTTCCTCCCAGGCGGCGGCGTTCCAGCCGTCGGCCGCGTCGAGCTCGCCGAGCTCGGTGTAGTGGCCCAGGGCGGCCAGGGTGACCCGGCGGAACAGGGCGTTGCGGACCAGCACCCGGAAGGCGCGGGTATTCCTGGTCAGCGTCTTGGGCGGGGCCGCCACGACCTCGGACTCCGGGTCGGGGTTGGTGAGCTTCTCCCACTCGTCGACCAGCGAGGAGTCGACCTGGCGGACCAGTTCGCCCAGCCATTCGATGAGGTCGGTCACTTCCTCGGTCTTGGCCTGGTCGGGGACGGTCTGCCGGAGCGCCTTGTAGGCGTCGGCGAGGTAGCGGAGGACTACCCCCTCGGACCGGGTGAGCCCGTAGAGCTGTACGTACTCGCCGAACGTCATCGCGCGCTCGAACATGTCGCGCACGACGGACTTGGGGGTGACCTCATAGTCGCCGACCCAGGGATGGCCGCGGCGGTAGATCTCGTAGCCGGCCTCGAGGACGTCCTCCAGCGGCTTGGGCCAGGTGACGCTGTCGAGCAGCTCCATCCGCTCGTCGTACTCGATGCCGTCGGCCTTCATCGCGGCGACGGCCTCGCCCCGGGCGCGGAACTGCTGGGCGGAGAGGATCTGCCGGGGGTTGTCGAGGGTGGACTCGATGACCGAGAGCACGTCGAGGGCGTAGCTCTCGCTGTCGGCGTCGAGCAGTTCGATCGCGGCCAGCGCGAAGGGTGACAGCGGCTGGTTGAGCGCGAAGTCGTACTGCAGGTCGACCGTAAGCCGCACGTAGCGGCCCTGCTCGTCGGGCGCCGCCAGCCGCTCGATGACGCCGCCGGCCAGCAGCGCCCGGTAGATCTCGATCGCGTGGTGGATGTGCTTGCGCTGCCTGGCCCGGTCCTCGTGGTTGTCCCGCAGCAGGTGCTTGAACGCCGCGAAGGCGTTGCCCGGCCGGTCGATGACGTTCAGCACCATCGCGTGGGTGACGGTGAAGCTCGAGGTCAGCGGCTCGGGCTCGGAGTTGACGAGGCGCTCGAAGGTGGGCTCGCCCCAGGAGACCATCCCCTCCGGCGGCTTCTTCTTGACCACCCGGCGGCGCGCCAGCGCGGTGTCGCCGCCGGTCTTGGCCAGCGCCTTGTTGAAGGACTTCTCGTTCTCGATGACGTGCTCGGGGGCCTGAACCACCACCCGGCCGGTGGTGTCGAAGCCCGCCCGGCCGGCCCGCCCGGCGATCTGGTGGAACTCGCGGACCTGCAGCAACCGGGTCTTCTTGCCGTCGTACTTGGACAGCGAGGTGAACACGACCGTGCGGATGGGGACGTTGATGCCGACGCCGAGGGTGTCGGTGCCGCAGATGACCTTGAGCAGGCCGGCCTGGGCGAGGGTCTCCACCAGCCGCCGGTACTTGGGCAGCATTCCGGCGTGGTGCACGCCGACGCCGTGCCGGACCAGCCGGGAAAGCGTCTTGCCGAACCCGGAGGAGAACCGGAAGTCGCCGATCATCTCGGCGATCTTGTCCTTCTCCGCCCGGGTGGCCATGTTGGTGGACATCAGGGCCTGGGCCTGCTCAAGCGCGGCCGCCTGGGTGAAGTGCACGATGTAGACCGGGGCCTGGTCGGTGGTGAGCAGCTCGCTGATCTTCTCGTGCAGCGGTTCCAGGCTGAAGGAGAAGTTCAGCGGCACCGGCCGCACGGCGTTCTTGACCACGGCCGTGGGCCAGCCGGTCCGCCTGGTCAGGTCATCGGCGAACCGGGTGACGTCGCCCAGCGTGGCCGACATCAGGACGAACTGCGCCTTCGGCAGCTCGATGAGCGGCACCTGCCAGGCCCACCCCCGGTCGGGGTCGGCGTAGTAGTGGAACTCGTCCATGATGACCTGGCCGACGTCGGCCTCGGCGCCGTCCCGCAGCGCGATGGCGGCCAGGATCTCGGCCGTGCAGCAGATGATCGGGGCCTTCGCGTTCACCGACGCGTCCCCGGTCATCATGCCGACGTTGGACGCGCCGAAGATGTCGCACAGGGCGAAGAACTTCTCGCTCACCAGCGCCTTGATCGGCGCGGTGTAGTAGCTGCGCTGGTGGTTGGCCAGGGCGGTGAAGTGCGCGCCGGTCGCCACCAGGGACTTGCCCGAGCCGGTGGGGGTGGACAGGATCACGTTCGACCCCATCACGACCTCGATCAGCGCTTCTTCCTGGTGCGGGTAGAGGGAAAGGCCGTGGTCCTTCGCCCAGCCCGCGAACGCGCTGAAGACGGCATCCGGGTCCGGCGGGTCAGCTTGCTGACTGGCCGGACCGGCCGGGAGGAGGTCGGTGAGGGTTGTCGTCATGGCGTTATCTATGGTGCCCTGTCCTGGCGGCTGCCTAAGCCGGTGGCGGCGGCCAAAGGCCGTCCGCGGGGACTGTTCCCGCGCATGTTTTTCAACCGGCGGCGGCCATTTTTTGTTCCAGTCGTTGCTCGCGTCGGCTCTTCAATTGACTTAGTGCTGGATGTTAAAAGTTGAGTTCGTTGCGGGCGGTGAGCGTTCGCGGGTGAAGTTGTCGGGGCGCGGCCGGGTGCGAATGGGGCGCGCCGGGGCGACCGGGGTGCAGCCGGACGCTTTCCGGCAAGTCCCGACACTTACCAGGTGAAGGGCCTATTGACCGCTTACTTATTCGTCCGTGCAAAACGGAGATTTTCGCTTTAGCCGGTGATAATTCACGCATAAATTCGCGCTGGAACCGCGCCTAGATGAGTGCGCTCATAATTCCGGCTCGCTACGCTGGCTCTGCATTCTCTTAGCATGGCTGGTGAATACAAGGGGGATAAACCATGCGTCTTTTTAGCAAGATAGCGGTCGCCGCGGCGAGCGCCGGGCTTGCCGTTCTCGGCTACGGTGGCGGCGGGCGGCGGCGTGGCCAGCGCCGCCACCAACCAGTCGGTGACCGGCTGCAGCACCGGCAGCAGCGGGCTGCTCGCCCTGAACGTGTTCCCGACCTGCACCGCGCCCGACGGCACGGCGGTGAACCCGACCTCGGTCACCGTCACCGCCAACCCGTCGTTCTTCAACGTGCTGGGCGGGCTGCCCGGCATCAACGCGCTGCTGACCCTGCTCCACCAGTCGCTGTCCGAGAACATCACCTACACGCTGTCCTGCAGCGTGAACGGCCAGACGGTGACCAAGGCCGAGTCGTTCAAGGCCACCAGCGCCGCACCAGTCGCAGGTGGTTGACCTGCAGGCGGCCGTCGGCTCGCCGGTGCCGAACTCGTGCCAGGTGCGGAACCTGACCGCGACCTCGCTGGTCTCGATCAGCACGCCGCTGCTGGTGCTGCTGGGCGGCCAGCACTTCGACTTCGGCGTGAACGCGACCGCGAACACCGCGGTGTCCGGCGCGGTCTGGACCGGGGCGGGCACCACCAGCGGCCGGCAACGTGGCCGACATCTGCGCCGACGACGCCAACAACGGCAACGCCGGCTCGCACGTCCAGGTGTACCAGTGCAACAGCGACCTGGCCCAGTACTGGGTCCAGGCCAGCACCGGCCAGCTGGTGCGCAACGGCGACTGCATGGCCCAGACCGGGTCCGTGGTCGTGATGGCGAAGTGCGACGCGAACCCGTCCCAGGTGTGGGACGTCCGGGGGACCGGCGGCAGCTTCAAGACGATCGTCAACCAGACCAGCGGCAACTGCCTGACCTGGCCCAATCCGAAGAACTTCACCCAGCTCAAGGTCACTGCCTGCACCGGCAAGGCCGGGCAGCTGTGGACCGGCCCCGGCAAGTCCGCCAAGTAACCAAGGGTAATCCAGGTAAGGCCCCGTCCCGGCCACTGGCCGGGGCGGGGCTTTCTGCTTACGTTTAGCGCCCGTCGGTCGGCCCGGGTGCCGGCCGCGGAAATAGCGGCCCGCGTCCGGTCCTTACCCGCAGGTATATCTTGCGCTGTTTGCTCCGTTGCGGGTTCTTGGTTGCGGTCTCGCGGGCTGGCATGGGGCTTTGGCCAAGCTGATTTTCACCCCCGGTCAAAACGGTTAATTTGGCTTTAGCCGGTAGTAATTAGCTCATATTTTGGTTTTAGATAGAGCTCAAACACTAGCGCTCGTAATTCTCCATTCGCTACGCTGACCTCGCATTCCTTGACTGCATGGCAAGGGAAGAGAAGGGGGATTCCATGCGTTTTTTTAGTAAAGCCGCGGTTGCGGCCGCGGCGGCGGGGCTCGCGGCGGCCGGCGCGGTAACGGCAGGCGGGGGCGTGGCCCACGCGGCCACCAACCAGGTCGCGGTGAGCTGCTCGACCGACGCGGTCGTGCTGACGGCCGGCGTCCTGGCGTCGTGCACCGAGGGCGCCACCACCGTCGTCAACCCGACCTCGTTCACGCTCACCACCAGTTCGCCCGGCCTCACCGGCGGCGTGCTGAGCACGCTCAGCACGACGCTGACGAACCTGGGCCTGACCGACGTGAGCACGATCATCAGCGAGTTGCAGAACCTGGACGAGAACGTCTCGTTCGACGTGGCCTGCAGCGTGGACGGCCACACGGTCACGCAGCCCGAGTCCTACACGGCCCTGCCGGACGGCACCAGCGAGACGATCGACCTGCAGTCCGCGGTCGGCTCGCCCGCGCCGAACGCCTGCACGATCGAGAACTTCAAGGTCAGCTCGCTGGTCAGCCTCAGCGCGCTCGACATCGCGCTGATCAACGGGCTGCCGTCATCGGTCCTGCAGACCTCGGGGGGCCTGCTTGGACCGCTGTCCGGGCTCCTGCAGCTGCTGGGGCTGCCCACGTTCACCGGGCTCACCGGCGGCAGCCTGACGGACCTGCTCGGCCTGTCGATCAGCGCGCAGCTGACGGCGAACACCGCCGTCCCCGGCGCGATCTGGTCGGAGGCGGTCAAGACCAAGAGCGGGCTCGACGCTGACATCTGCGCCGACGACGCCAACAACGGCAACGCCGGCTCGGCCGCGCAGGTGTTCCAGTGCAACAGCGACCTGGCCCAGTCCTGGGTCCAGTCCAGCGGCGGCGAGCTGGTGCGCAACGGCGTCTGCCTGACCCAGAGCGGGCCGCCGCCGTGAGCCTGGAGAAGCTGCGACGGCGAGCGCGGCGCAGGTCTGGAACGTCACCGGGAACCGGTGGCCAGCTTCAACGACGATCATCAACTCGTCGAGCCAGCGGCAGCTGCCTGACCGCGCCCAGGGCGCTGACGCCGTCACCCAGCTCACCGGGCACGGCGTGCTCCGGCAACGCCGACCAGCGGTGGACCGGCCCCGTCCCAGTCGGCGGCCTGAGCTGACGGTCCCGCCTAGCGGGCCTAACTGAATACGGCACAAGCTACCGCCCCGGCCAGCGGCCGGGGCAGAGCTTTTTGCCTACGTTCAGGCCCGCCGGCCGGCCCGGGTAAAGCCGCGCGGGCGCGGGCCGTTTCCGGCCGCGGCTCAGCCGAGGGCGCCGACCCGGCGCAGCACCTCGTCCCGGCCGAGCACCCCGGCCACCTGGGCCAGGTCGGGCGACTGGCGGGAACCGGTCAGCAGCACCCGGATGACCGCGGCGGCGTCCGCGATCGAGCCAGGGTAGGCGTCCGGGTTCTTCTTGTAGTCCTTCTGCCGCAGCGCGAAGCCGAGCCCGTCGGCCAGCGACCTGATCTGGTCGAACCAGGCGACGTCCGGCCCCGGCTCGGCGTACCCGGCCGCGAACCCGGCCGCCAGGAGGCGCACCAGGTCCGGCTCGAGGCCGCCGAACCGCGCGTCGGCCGGGTCAGTGACCAGCTCGAACACCGCCGGGAAGAAGTAGCCGTAGACGCCGCGGAAGTCGGCCCACTTGCGCAGGTCCTTGCGCGGGTTGTCGACCCCTTCCCGCTCGACCGCCAGCGCCCGCAGCGCCAGCTCGCGCTCGGCGCCGACCACCGACGCGAGGTCCTTGTCGTACTCGGCCGCCCAGGGCAGCACCCGGTCGAGGATGTCCGCCCCGGGCAGCGAGGCGATGTAGTCGGCGCTGACGTCGTCCAGCTTGGGCATGTCGAGCAGCGGCCCGGCCACCCCGAACTCGGTCAGCCGCAGCGGCTCGGCCAGCGCCTGCGGCAGCGGCAGCTCGGCCAGCCGCCCGTTGGCCAGGCCGCGCAGGTAGTAGAGGACCGCCTCGGCCGGGAAGCCCTGCTCGAGGTAGAAGCCGACGCTGGCCTCGGGGTCGCGCCGCTTGGAGAGCTTGCGGCGGCTGCCGCCGTCCTGCTTCATCAGCGGTGCCACGTGGGCGTAGGGGATCCGCGGGAAGCCGAGCGCGTCGAACAGCTGGTGGTGCAGCGGGACCGAGGAGATCCACTCCTCGCCCCTGACCACCAGCGTCACCCCCATCAGGTGATCGTCCACGGCGTGCGCGAAGTGGTACGTGGGCAGCCGCGGCACCGCGTCGCTGCGCTTGAGTATGACCACGTCGTTGCGGTTGTCGTCGGAGCTGATGACGCCGCGGATCACGTCGGTGAAGCTCACCCGCTGCCCGCCGAGGCCGGGGGAGCGGAACCGGACCACGTACGGGTCGCCGGCCTCGAGCCGCGCCCGCACCTGCTCCTCCGGCGCGTCCCGCCAGGTCGCCCACTCGCCGTAGTAGCCCGGCAGCGCGCCCACCGTCTTCTGCCGGGCCGCCCGCGCCTGGCCCTGCTCCGGCGTCTCGAAGCACGGGTAGGCCTTGCCCTGGCGCAGCAGCTCCCGCACGTACGACTGGTAGATGGCGGCGCGGGCGGACTGGGTGTAGGGGCCGTAGGCCCCGCCGGCCGCGTCGGACTCGTCGGCGGCGATGCCGAAGTACTCGAAGCCCGCCTCGAACTGCGCGAGCGCGCCCTCCTCGAACCGGGCCTGGTCGGTGTCCTCCACCCGCAGCAGGTAGCGCCCGCCCCCGTGCTCCGCCTGCCCCGTGTCCGCCTGCCCCGTGTCCGCCAGCACTGTGCCGGGCGACGTCGAAGTTGACGCTGGCGGTGAAGATCCCGCCGATGTGCAGCCAGCCCGTCGGCGACGGCGCGAACCTGGTCACCTCGGCTCCCGGGGGCAGCGAGCGGGCCGGGTACCGCTGCGCCCATGAGGAGGCGGCCGGCAGGTCGGCCGGGAAAAGGGAGTCGACAAGCTCCACGCTAAGCATGGCTCAAGCCTACCGATCAGCGGACAGCCGATCGGCGGCTCGCGCCCGCGGGGGATTACTCGCGGCGCGGCCAGCGGAACCGGCCCCTGGCAGGTGGCAGGGTCTGGTGCTCGGCCACCCGGGCGGCGACCGGGCCGGGCAGCCACGACCGGGGCGGGTCACCGACCTCGCCCGCCAGCAGGGTGGCCACGTCGGCCGCGGCCGGCCGGTCGGCCGGGTCGGGCGCCAGGCAGGCGAGCACGATCCGGGCGAGCCAGGGCGGGCAGCCGGCCAGTTCGGACTCGGCCGGCCCGACGGGACCGCCGGAGGGCGCTACCGCGTCCGTGCCCCACGGGAACCGGCTGGTCGCGGCGTAGCACGCGGTCGCGCCGAGCATCAGCACGTCGTCGGCGGGCGTGCCCGGCCCGGAGACGAGCGCTGCCCGGCTGATGCCGAAGTCGGTCAGTACCGGCCCGGCCGGGCCGAGCAGCAGGTTATGGGCGGAGACGGCGTGGTGGGCCAGCCCGGCCCGGTGCAGCGCGGCCAGTGCCCGGGCGAGGCCGAGGGCGGCCCAGCCCGCGCTGGCGGCCGGCAGCGGCCCGGTCTCGCTGACCGCGGCGTTCAGCGACGGGCCCTCCACCAGGGTGCTGGCCACCCAGGGCGGGCCGGGCCGGCCGACGTCGAAGTCGATGACCGGCGCCAGGTGCTTCCCGCGGGCGGAGCCGGCCGCGCTGGCCGCGCGCGCCCCGTCGGACAGGCGGCGGCGGGTGTCCGGGTCGGCCACCAGGCGCTGGTCGAACACCTTGACCGCGGCCCAGCCGGGGTTACCGCTGGCCGCCAGGTAGACCGACCCGGCCGGCCCGGTCCCGATCCGCGCGACGATGCGGTACCGGCCGGCCTCCCGGGGGTCGGCCGCCGCCAGCGGCGGGTAGGCGGGCTCGCTCCACTGCCTGGTGGACACCCAGATCCAGGCGAACCCGGAGAACTCCTTCTCGGCCACGCTCGCCCGGGAGAACTGGCCGCGCGGCATGCCCGGGTACCCGGGCTGGATGATCAGCCCGTGCGCCTGGTCCGACACCGCCACCGCGAGGTCGGCCGACGGCTCGCCGGCCAGCGCGGAGCGCAGTGCCGCGCTGTTGACCAGCCGGTTGATCTCGACGATGACCGGCCCGCCGAAGCCCGCGGCGCTCCTCTCGATCAGCCCGACGCCGACCGCCATCCGCAGCCGGAGCCGGTCCGCCCAGCGGGCGTTGTCCGCCTGCAGTCCCGCCGCCAGGGACCGGATGAGCACGGCCAGGACCACGGTCGGGTCGATGCCGGCCGGCAGTACCGCGTTGACGCCGTCCCCGGACCACTGGTGGTCCACGCCGAGGGCGTCGAGTGCGAGCCCGCAGGCGGCCAGCGCCGCCGTCACTAGCTGGAGCAGGCGCTGCTGCACGGCGTCGCGCGCGGGCACCGTGCGCGTCCCGTAGCCCTCGACGTCGAGCACGAAGCCCATGCGCAGTGCCCGGCCGGAATACCGCGCGCCCGGGCCCGCGCTGAAGGCGGGCCGGTCATCGGGCTCGGCCGCCTCAGCGTCACCAGCCCTAGCGTCGTGCATTTATTCCACGCTCCCATGGCGTAGCGTAATAGCCATTTTCGGTGGACCGGGGACTCCGATCTCATTATCCGGCCGCGATACTTCTGGCAAAATGGATACCGTGTCATCAGTGCTTTCTTCTCCGGGCGGGGGGGCCGTGCGGGCGCAGCCTAAACAGTGGCCAGCCGACAGCTTCATCGGCCAGCTAGCGGAGACCGAGCGCAACGCGATGCTGGCGGCGGGCTTGCCGGTGCGGTTCGAGGACGGTCAGCTCCTGCTCGTCCAGGGTGATCCAGGCGACTTCCTCTACGTGCTGACCAGCGGCCTGGTCAAGGTCATGGTGGCGGCCGCCAGCGGGGCCGAGACCATCATCGCCATCCGCTCGCGGGGCGACCTGATGGGGGAGTTCGCGCTGCTCGACGAGGGGCCGCGGACGGCCACCGTGCGGGCCGCCGGGCCGGTGACGGCGCTGCGCATCGGCGGTGGCGCGTTCCTTTCGATCATGACCGAGTCGGTGCCGGTGCAGCGCGTCATGACCAGGTACGTGCTGGCCAAGGTGCGGGCCTCGACCGAGCGGTGCGCGGCCGACCGGGTGTCGGACGCCCGCGAGCGGCTCGCCCAGGTGCTCTACGAGCTGGGCGTGCTGCACGCGGAGGCGGCCCCCGACGGGCTGATACGGATTCCGCTTACCCAGGGCGACCTCGGTGAGCTGGCCGGCGTCGCGGTGTCCACCGCCGAGCGGGTGCTGAAGGACTTTCGCCAGCAGGGCGCGGTCAGCACCCGTTACCGCGAGATCACCATCAAGAACATGGCCTATCTGGACAGCATCCGTTTTGCCGCATAAGGGCAGTATTCCCTCACTAGAGGGAAACTACTGCCGTCCCGTGGACTAGGTTTTCCAGCGGAGATCAGTCCTGCGGAGGACATCCAAAGCGCGCCCGGTCCGAATCGCCTTTCCGCCGGGTGCGCCTCAGGGGGGACGGGGGTCCCCCCTGCAGCGACCGCGGGCGGCCGGCCAGCCAGGGGTGGTGGCCGGCCGCCCGTGTTGTTCGCTACCATGGGGCCAAGCGAAGGGGAGTAGCTCCCATGCCGGGATGCCGACAATCGCGGTGCAGTGGCCAGCGCCAGCTGCATCCGGTGCCCGGGGGCCGCCGAGCGGCCTGAGTGAGACCTTCGGCCGACAGCAGGTGCAGCAGCGCGACGTGGCCTCCCCGGCCCGGCGTGACGCGGCACCGACCCTGCTGCCGTGCCGAAGGCCAGGGTCCCGCCAGCGGGCCGGCGGCACGGCCCGACCCCGGAGCCCCCCGATGAGCCTCACCGCAGCGGTCGCCACCTTCCTCGCGATCCTCCCCGCTGAGCTGCCGGACAAGACGATCCTGGCCTGCCTGATCCTGTCGAGCCGCTACCGGCCGGCCTACGTGTTCGCCGGCGCCGCCGGGGCGTTCCTCGCCCAGGTGGTCATCGCGGTGGCCGCGGGCGGCGCGCTGAGCCTGCTGCCGCACCGCGTGATCGAGGCGTGCGCGGCGGGCGCGTTCGCGGTCGGCGCCGTCCTGCTGTGGCGGCAGAAGGCGGGGGAGGACGACGAGGGCGCCGTCCGCGACGCCGGCCGCAGCGGGTTCTGGGCGGTGTCCGGCACCGCCTTCGTGGTGGTGTTCCTGGCCGAGTTCGGAGACCTCACCCAGTTGCTGACGATCAGCCTGGCCGCGCGGTTCCACGACCCGCTGTCGGTCGGCGTCGGCGCCACGCTGGGCCTGTGGGTCGCGGCCGGACTCGCCGTTACGCTAGGCTCGCGGGTGCTCAAGCGGATCCCGATGCGCTGGCTGACCAGGGGTGCGGCGGTGGTGATGCTGGCGCTGGCCGGCACCAGCGCCTACGCGGCCGCCAGCTAGCCCCGCCGGAGCAGGCGAGCGTTAGGGCTAGCGCAGTCCGGGGCCAAAGCAGGATAAGATTTCGTAATGCTTGATATCCGCAGGCTCCGGATGCTGCACGAGTTCGCGGCGCGCGGCTCGATCGCGCGGACCGCCGAGGCACTCGGCTACACCCCGAGCGCGGTGTCCCAGCAGCTTGCGGTGCTTGAGAAAGAGGCCGGCACCCCGCTGCTCGACCGGACCGCCCGCAGCGCCGGGCTGACCGACGCGGGCAAGCGGCTGGCCAGCCACGCCGAGCGGATCCTGGCGATGGTGGAGGCGGCCGAGGCGGACCTGTCGGCGCACGCCGCCCAGCCCAGCGGCCGGGTGGTGGTGACGGCGTTCCCGTCCGCCGCGGTGGCGTTCGCGCCGGCCCTGGCCCGCTCGCTGCGCCAGCACCAGCACCTGAGCCTGCTGCTGCGCGAGGCCGACCCGGCCGAGGGCCTGCAGTTGGTCCGGTCGGGCGAGGTCGAGGTGGCGATCATCGACGACTGGACCGGCCGGATGTCGGCTGACCTGGAGGCATCCGAGGCCGGCCAGGGCGTGCTCAGCTACTACCACCTGGTCAGGGACCCGCTCATCCTGGTGGTGGCGCGCGATCACCCGGCCGCCGACCCCGAGCGCCCGGTCGACCTGCGCGCCCTGCGCAACGAGTCATGGCTGGCCGCGCCGGCCGGCGAGCCGTCGCGGGAGGCGGCCGACCGGCTGCTGGCCGCGGTCGGGCTCACCCCGCCGGTGCCGTCCGAGTTCGAGGGCCTGGGCACGGTCGCCAACCTGGTCGCCCGCGGCCTCGGCATCGCCATCATGCCGCGGCTGGCGGTCGGCGCCTACGAGCGGCGGGTGGTGGTACGCGAGCTGCCGGCCGGCCTTGACCTGGCCAGGGACGTGTTCGCGGTGGCGCGCACGGCGTCGGTGGTCCGCCCGTCGGTCGGGGTGATCGTGGCCTCGCTGCGCAGCGCGGCCAAGGCGATGACCCGCCAGCAGGCGGCGGGCCCGCCCGACTAAGTTGGTCTGCGTGCCAGAAAACCTTGACCTGCGGGCCACCGGGCCGGACCTCACCGCCGCCCTGGTTGACATCGCATCGGTCAGCGGGGAAGAGGGCCCCCTCGCCGACGCGATCGAGCACGCCCTGCGCCGCCTGCCGCACCTGACGGTGACCCGCCACGGACACACGCTGGTCGCCCGGACCGGGCTTGACCGCAAGGAACGGGTGGTGCTGGCCGGGCATATCGACACGGTGCCGCACGCCGCCAACTTCCCGTCCCAGTGGGATGCCGAACGGGTGCGGCTGACTGGGGTCGGCACCTCCGACATGAAGGCGGGGGTGGCGGTCCAGCTCCGGCTGGCGGCCACCGTGACCGAGCCGAACCGCGACCTTACCTACGTCTTCTACGAGTGCGAAGAGGTCGACGCGGCCCGTAACGGCCTCTACCGGCTGTCCCGCGACGCCCCCGAGCTGCTGGCGGGTGACTTCGCGGTGCTGCTCGAGCCGAGCGGCGGCGTGGTCGAGGGCGGCTGCCAGGGCACGCTGCGGGCGGCGGTCACCGTGCCGCGGCGCCCGGGCGCACACCGCCCGCTCGTGGATGGGCAGCAACGCCATCCACGGTGCCGCTCCGGTGCTTGACCTGCTGCGGGCCTGGGAGCCGCGCAAGCCGCTGGTAGACGGACTCGAGTACCACGAGGGCCTGAACGCGGTGGCGATTACCGGCGGCGTGGCCGGCAACGTGGTGCCGGACGAGTGCGTGGTCACGGTGAACTACCGGTTCGCGCCCGACCGCACCGAGGCCGAGGCGCAGTCCTACATCAGGGACCTGTTCGCCGCCTGGCCGGTGCAGGTGCTCGACTCGGCCCCCGGCGCCCGGCCCGGCCTCAGCGCGGGCCCGGCGGCCGAGTTCGCGGCGGCCGTGGGCGGTACCCCGCGGCCCAAGCTCGGCTGGACCGACGTGGCCCGGTTCGCCGAGCTCGGCATCCCCGCGGTGAACTACGGCCCCGGCATCTCGGAGATCGCGCACACCCCGGGCGAGTACGTCGAGGCCGCCCCGATCACCGCCGCCGAGCAGGCCCTGCGCGGCTGGCTGACCGCCTGAGCCGCTACTTAGCCCACTCGGTCAGCGTGACGGTGATGTTGTGGGTGGTGCCGTTCTGGTCCACGAAGGTCATCGCCAGCTGGCTGCCCGGGTGGGCGCTGGCCATCTGGTTGGTCAGCCCGTCGGCGGTGCTGATCGCGGTGCCGTTGACCGCGGTGATCACGTCTCCGCTGGCCAGGCCGGCCTGCGCGGCGGGCGCGTTCGGGTAGACCTGGCAGATCAGCGCGCCCGACTTGACCGGCGGGGTGAACCCGCCGAACCCGCCGAACCCGTCGCCGCCGCTTGAGCACTCGCTCGGGGTGGCGGCGTTGGCGACGTTGACGCCCATGAAGCCGGCCAGCCCGAGGTGGATGGTGGGGGTGGACCTGCCCGCGCCGATCTGGCTGGCGATCGACATCGCGGTGTTGATCGGGATCGCGAAGCCGGTGGTGGCGGCGGCTGACGCGCCATCACCCGAGTTGTTGGCGGCGGTGTCCATGCCGACCACCGCGCCGCTCGCGTTGACCAGCGGCCCGCCCGAGTCGCCCTCCTGGATCGGGGCGTCGGTCTCGATCATGCCGTGCAGCTTCTCGGTCGTGTTGGCGCCGCTGTCGCTGGCCTCGATCGACTGGTTGAGGGCCTGGATGGTGCCCTGCGCGGTGGACGGCAGGCCGCCGCGCCCGCCGGCGTTGCCGATCCCGAGCACCGCGTCGTTGACCTTCGCCTTGCTCGAGTCGGACAGCGTGACGGTGTGCAGCCCGGACGCGCCGACTAGCTGCAGCAGGGCCACGTCGTCGGTCGAGTCGTAGCCGATGACCTTCGCGGTGTAGGTCTTGCCCGAGGTCACCAGCGTGGCCGAGACGCTGGTGGCCTCGTCGATGACGTGGTTGTTGGTCAAAACGAGCCCGCCGGAGGAGATCACCATGCCGGTGCCCTCGGCGGTGGCGTCGCTGTACTTCAGCGTGGAGGTGATGTCGACCACGCCCGGGTCGACCTTGGCCGCCAGCGCGGACGCGTTCAGTGAGCCGGTGCCGGCGCTGGTCCCGGCGTTGCCGCCCGCGCTGGACCCGCTGCCGCCCGCGTTGGACCCGCCGGCCCCGGAGCCGGCCCCGCCGGAGGTTGGCAGCGGGAGCGGGTTGCCGTTGCCGCTGCCGGTCCCGCCGAAGGGGCTGGTGATGGCCGGGCTGCTGCTCGCGGGGGCGCTGCCGGAGCTGTTCAGCGCCACCGCGGCGCCGGCCCCGGCGGCGCCCGCGAGCACCGCGACCGCCAGGTAGGCGATCATCTTGCCGGCCCCCGAGCGGGGCGGAGGCGGTGGCGCGCCGTACCCGTCCCACTGGTAGTCACCGTAGCCGGGCGGCTGCTGCCCGTACCCGGGCTGGCCGAAGGCCTGCTGCCCGTACCCTGGCTGCCCGTAACCCGGCTGCCCGTAGTCCTGCTGCCCGTACCCGGCCGGGTGGCCGTAGCCGCCGGCCTGCCCGTAGTCCTGCTGCCCGTACCCTTGCTGGCCGTACCCGGGCGACGAGTACCCCGGCGGCGGGTAGCCGCCCTGGCCGTAGCCGGGGCCGTGCCCGAACGCGATCGTGTCCCCGCCCGGCGGGCTGCCCTGGCCGGCCGGGCCCTCGGGAGCGCCATCTCGGGTGGCGCCATCCCCGGGAACGCCGTCCTCGGGAGCGCCGCTGCGCGACGCACGGCCGGGCACCTTGTCATCCGGGCCCGCCGCCGGAATCCAGGGGCTCACGTACTCCGGTGGCTGCCAGCCGCCCTGCTGGCCGTTACCACTGTCGTCGTCGTGCATCAATCTCGCCTTCACAGGAACAGCGTTCGGTTGGTCGCGCCCGGCGGCGGTTCTCGCCACCTGGCACGCGCCCGGGTGCGGATGCCTCCCGAGGGTAACTGCCTGCCGGGCAGCCGTCAGGCGCTAAGGACTCTTCCTCTAGTAAGCGTCTTAAACCTGGGAACAAGCTGAAGGCGCCCTAAGGATTGACGGCCGCCCGCTGAGTGGCCACCGGCGGTGCCGTCCTGGCTGATCAGCGCGGTTTCGTGCGCGGGTCAGAGGGCAGGCGCGGCCGATAGCCGGATCGCGGCCGTGTGCGTCGCCCCGCGGCCGGCCACCCAGGTGACCGAGATCACCGTCCCCGGCCGGCGCGTGCCGAGCAGGGCCGACAGCGTGCCGGGGGACGCGATGCGGTGCCCGCCCGCGGCGGTGATGACGTCGCCCGGCGATATCCCCGCCGCCGCCGCCGCGGTGCCGCACAGCACCCCGTCCACCAGCGCCCCGGCCGCCGCGCGAGCCACCCGAGGGGGCGCCCGGACCGCGGCCAGGCTGGGCGCGCACGCCTGCGGCACCGCCTGGGCACTGTCGCCACTCGTCACGACCGCGCTCCGCCCAGCCGCCCACCGCGCTCCGCCCAGCCACCGCGCTCCGCCCAGCTACCGCCCTCCGCCCAGCCGCCACCGCGCTCCGCCCAGCCGCCGGCTGCGCACCCGGCCCCACCGCCGCCGCAGTCACCACGTTCCCTCTGCCCACCCTGGACGCCTGTGCCTCAGGCGAGCGCAGGCTGCCCGGCCCGATCACCACCCCGAGGAAGCCGGCCGTGCCGAGGGTGATGCCGTGCCCGCGTCGGCCGGCCGTGATCAGCCGCTCGGCCGCGAGCGCGCTGTCGATCGGGATCGCGTACCCGGTGGCGGAGTCGCCGGTGCCGGCCGCCGTGTCGACCCCGATGACGGTGCCCGCGGCGCTCGCCAGGGGACCGCCGGAGTCACCGGGCTCGATCCGGGCGGTGGTCGCCAGCATCTCGTGCAGCGTCTCGCTGAAGCCGGACGCGCCGTCGCTCGCCTGGATGGTCCGGCCGGTCCCGCTGATTACCCCCGCCGCCACCGTGGGGGCGCCGCCCGCCCCGGCCTGGTTGCCGAACGAGATGACCGGCAGGCCGGGGCTGACGGCGGCTGAGTCGCCGAGCGGCGCGCCGGGCAGCCGGGGGGTCGCGGCGACCTGCAGCACGGCGATGTCCGCGGCCACGTCAACGCCGACGATGCGGGCCGGGTAGGCCTGCCCGCTGGCGGGCAGGGTGACCATGACCGCGGTCGCGTCCCTGATCACGTGGTTGTTGGTGATGATGAGCTGGCGCCCGGAGTCGATGACGAAGCCGGTGCCGGACGCGGTCTCGTCGTCATAGGTCAGCGTCGCGGTGACGTCGACGATGCTCGGCTCTACCCGCGCGCGGATGTCAGTGCTGGTCAGCGGCCGGGCGGGAGCCGGGGCGTGAGCCGCGGTGGCGGCCAGCCGGGGCGGGGCGGCCGTCTCCAGCGGCCGCAGCAGGGCGATGCCGGCCGCGCCAAGCGTGATGCCGAGCGCGGCGACCAGCAGCGGCACGAGCATCCGGCGGCTGCGCGGCCGTGGGTCATTCGGCATCACCTCAGGGATTTTTCCCGTTCGGTGATCTTGTCATACCTGCTTTGACCAGCGACGTTATCCGGGCTGGTGACGCCAGGTGCGAGGACGGCCGCGCTGGGTCAGGAGCTGGAGCGCATCAGGGCGGTGCCTTTGGCCAGCGCGGACACGGTAAGCGGGCCGAGCACGTGGTCCACGATGCGGTGCTGCGCGTCGAGGAAGAACGTCTGCGGCAGCGCGTCCACGCCGTAACCAATGGCCACCTTGGTCGACGGGTCGAAGCCGAGCGGGTAGCTCACGCCCTTGGCGGTGGCGAACTTGACCGCGTTCGCGGTGGTGTCGTTCTCGTCCAGGCCGAGCAGCGCGACGCCGCCGTGCTGCTGCCGGTACCAGCTCGCGAGCAGTGGCGTCTCCTGCTGGCAGGGCTCGCACCAGGACGCCCAGAAGTTGATGATGACCGGCTTGCCCTGGTACTGGCTGAGCGAGACCTGCTGCCCGGCCTGGCCCAGGGCGGGCAGCGTGAACCCCTGCGCGACCGGGTAGCTCGGCGGCGCGGCCGACCCGCTGGTCGCCAGGCTGACCCCGATGATCGCGGCCGCGAACAGCGCGGTGACCGCGCTGATCACCTTGTGCCGCCCGATCAGCGCCGCCCCCCGGGCCAGCGCCGCCCTAGCCCTGCTAGATCCGGCCGCCTCAGTGCTGGCCGTTGCCGTCCGGGCCTGGCTGGTCTCGTCCATCGGCTGCCCTTCCTCGCGGGCCGAGCATAGCGGACCCCGCCCGGCCGCCCGCCCGGGCAAACCCGAGAAAACCGGGGAAACCCGGTGACCGAGCCGTACCACCCCCCGCTCCTGCCCGCCCGGTTCCGAGCCAGCCGCGAGCCGTCCCGCCGGCAGCGGCGCAGCCGGCCAGGTCCGGGCCCCGCCCAAGCCCGCACCGTGCGACTCCTGGGACCACCGATGCCGCTGGGGCGCAGTTGAAACCAAAAAGGCCACTGGCCAAGCCTAATAATCGATATTTATCACCCAAATGGAAACTTTTTGGTGTCATCGCACCAAAAAGATTCCGTTAGCTGGCTCAGGCCAGCACGAATGTGACTCCCGTGACTCCCGTGGCTCCACCTGCCCGCTCGCTCGCGGCGCCCGCTTAGCGCGCGGGCGCGACCGCCCGGTCTCCGGCCGGCAGCCGGACAACCGCGCGCAGTCCAGGGCCACGTTCCGCCCCGGCCCCGGGCACAGCCGCCCCGAGCCCCGGCGCAGCCGTCCCGAGCGCTGGCCCAGCCGTCCCGAGTCCCGGCGCAGCCGTTCCAAGCGCTGGCCTGGCCGTTCCGAGTCCCGCGGCAGCCGTCCCGAGCCCTGGTGGTGCCGTCTCGAGCCCAGGCGGAGCCGGACCGAGGACAGCCGTCCCGCCGTAGGCCTGGGCAGTGGCGCGGACGATGGCCAGCCCCAGCCCGGCCCCGCCCGCCTCGGCGCCGTCCCGGCTGCGGGCGCCGTCGAGCCGGGCGAAGCGGTCGAAGGCCCGCTCCCGGTCCTCCGCCGCGATCCCCGGCCCGTCGTCGGTGACCGCCAGCTCAACCCAGCCGCCGTCCCGGCGCACCTCGATGAGCACCGCCGTCCGGGCGTACCTGACCGCGTTGTCGACCAGGTTCACCAGCAGCCGGTCCAGCCGCCCGGGGTCGCCAAGCACCACCGCGCCGGCCAGGTCGGGCGCCTCAGGCAGGCCGCGCCCCGGCGCCTCAGGCGCGCAGCCCCCGGGCGCTTCCGGCCCAGTGCCCCCGGGTGCGTCCGGCCCACCGCCGCCGTGCGCCTCCGTCGCAGTGCCCCCGTGCGCCTCCGGCAGCGTCCGCACCGCCACCCTGGCCTCGCCGTAGCGGCAGGCGACCGTCCGCGCCAGCGCCGCCAGGTCCACCGGCCGCACCCGGCCGCCCGCCCCGCCGGTCCCGCCCGCCCCGCCGCCAGCGCTCCCGCCGGGCCCGGGGCCGGCCCCGGGCCCGCCGGCCTGCTCATCCAGCCGCGCCAGCAGCAGCAGGTCCTCCGCCAGCCGGGCGAGCCGCAGCACGTCGGCGTGCACGTCACGCGCGGTGGTGGCCCAGTCCTGGCCGTCGGGGAAGTCGAGCGCGACCTCCAGTTGCGTCCTGATCGACGCGATCGGCGAGCGCAGCTCGTGCGCGGTGTCTGACACCAGCGCCCGCTGCCGCTGCTGCGCGCCCGCCAGCCGGGACAGCATGTCGTTGAGGGTCAGCGCCAGCAGCCGGACCTCGTCCCGCGCCTCGGGCACCGGGAGGTCGGCCGGCACGCCGGTGCCGGTCACCCGGGCGGCCCCGCGGCGCAGCGCGGCGATCGGCCGCAGGGTCGACCCCGTTGCCATCCAGATCGCCCAGGTGAACACGAGGAACAGCACCGGCGAGCCGATCACCAGCGCCCGCCCCACCACGTTGAGCGACCCGGACGCCTCGCTGAACGGCACCGCCGCGACGACCAGCAGCCGGCCGTTGGCGCGGACCGCCGCCACCCGCAGCAGCGCGGGCATGTCGAACGGGCCGCCCGCCACCAGCACCGCCCCGCCGCTGGCGGCCAGGGCGGCCGCCTGCGCGTGGTCCACGATCGGTACCAGCCGGTCCGCGTCGGGTGACACGTCCACGATCCGCCCGCTGGCGTTGAGTACCTGGATGGTGATCGTGCCCGCGGCGACCGGCACCGGGTCGGGCAGCCGGCTGGCGTTGCTCAGCGCCGCCACCTCGGTCGCGCCCGACCGGGCGTAGTCGTCGACCGACCGGGTGATCGATATCCGCAGCGCGTTGAACAGCAGCAGGTCGGCCGCGGCGAAGGCGACCAGCAGGCCCAGGGCGGCGGTGATGGTGACCCGGGAGCGCAGTCCCCGCCGCCGCCACCAGCGCAGCACCAGCGGCCCCAGCCCGTGCCCCAGCCACCAGCGGGCGAGCCACCAGGCGCCCGGCCGCCGCCGCCCGGGCGCCCGGCCGGCCTCCGCCGCCGGTGCCCGCGGGTCAGCCACCGTCGCCCGCCAGCAGGTACCCGGCGCCGCGCACGGTCTGCAGCGCCTTGCGCCCGAACGGGGCGTCGATCTTCCGCCGCAGGTACCCGACGTAGACCTCGACCACGTTGAGGTCCGCGATCTCGTCCGGGTCGTCCCACACGTGCGCCAGCAGCTCGGCCTTGGGTACCACCGCGTCGCAGTGCCGCATCAGGTACTCGAGCAGCGCGAACTCGCGGGCGGTCAGTTCCAGGCACACAGCGCCGCGGTGCACCGCGCGGGACGCGGGGTCGAGCGACAGGTCACCCGCCCGCAGCACCGCGGGCCGGGGCGCGGCCCCCCGGCGCAGCAGCGCCCGCAGCCGGGCGGCCAGCACCACGTAGGAGAACGGCTTGGTGAGGTAGTCGTCGGCCCCCAGGTCGAGCCCGTCGGCCTGGTCGTACTCGCCGTCTTTGGCCGACAGGAACAGCACTGGCACCCAGTTCTCCTCCGCCCGCAGCCGCTCGCACACCCGGTAGCCGGACAGCCCGGGCAGCATGATGTCGAGCACCACGCCGTCATAGTCGCCCTCGCGGGCCAGGTGCAGCCCGGTGACCCCGTCGAACGCGAGGTCGACGGCGAACCCGGACGCCTCGAGCCCGCGCTTCACGGCGGCGGCAAGCCGCCGCTCGTCCTCCACGACAAGTACCCGCACGCGTCCAGTGTCACCGACGCGGACCCGAACCCGCGCCTAACTCTCAGCCTTGTCACAGCCACTCAGGATCAGAGTAAGAATGGACAACGGATGTCACGGACCCGAGAACGGGTGAGGAACCATGAAGCTCTCAAGGCGGACCCGCTGGGCGGTGCCCGGTGGCGCCGTGGTGGTTACCGCGGCGGTGGTCGCGGCGCTGCAGATCCCGGCCGCGCAGGCGTCGCCTGACCTCCCGGCCCGTACTCCCGCGCAGCTGCTGGCCAGCCTGAGCACCGACGCCAAGGTGCCGCCGCTGACCGGCACGGTGGTGGAGACCGCCTCGCTCGGCCTCCCGCAGCTGCCGCAGGTCGGCGGCCAGTCAACCTCGATCACCTCGCTGCTGACCGGCTCGCACACGGTAAAGGTGTACTACCAGGACGCCAGCCACTTCCGGCTGGCGGTGCCGCAGCCGCAGGCGGAGACCGACGTCATCGCCGACGGGACCAAGCTGTGGCTCTGGGACTCGTCCGCGGACTCGGTGACCGAGTACCTTCCGGGCACCGGGACGATCGGCCAGGCGACCAGGAAGCTGCCCGCCGCCGCCCCGCTGACCCCGCAGCAGGCGGCCAGCCAGGTGATGCAGGCGGTTGGGCCCACCACCCTGGTCTCGGTGCAGGCCAACGTGATGGTGGCGGGTGAGCCCGCCTACCAGCTGGTACTGCGGCCGAAGGACTCCCGCTCGCTGGTCGGCCGGATCGTGATCGCGGTCGACGGCAAGTACCGCGTCCCGCTCCGCGTCCAGCTTTTCGCCCGCGGGGCCAGCTCGCCCGCGTTCCAGGTCGGCTTCACCGACCTGCACTTCACCGCCCCCAGCGCGGCCAACTTCGCCTTCACCCCGCCATCGGGCGCCGCGGTCACCAAGGAGACCCTCGGCGGCCAGGCCGTCCGTCCCGGCGCCGCCCATGGCAGCACCGGCACCAGCGGCGTCGGCAGCTACGGCAAGAGCTGGCTCACCGTCCTGTCGTTCCCGCAGTCAGACCTCAACCAGGGATTCGGAACGGGTGCGGCTGGCTCCAGCTCGTCCAGCCAGAACGCCTACTCGGCGGGCAGCCAGGGCGTCGGCGTCTCCTCCCAGGAGCTGCTGAACGCGCTGCTCGGCTCGGCCAAGCCGGTCAGCGGTAGCTGGGGGAGCGGCACGCTGGTCACCACCAGCCTGGTGTCGATGCTGATCACCGGCGGGAAGGTGTACATCGGGGCGGTGCAGCCGAGCGTGCTGTACGCGGCGGTGGGGCACACCACCTCATGAGCGAGCCGGCCGCCGGCCAGGGCGCGGAGCTGGCGATCGCCAGCTCCGCGCTGACCAAGCGGTTCCGCGGCGGCCAGCTGGCGGTGGACCGGGTTGACCTGGCGGTGCCGCGCGGCGCGGTCTACGGCTTCCTCGGCCCCAACGGGTCGGGCAAGACCACCACCATCCGGATGCTGCTCGGCCTGGCCTACCCGACCAGCGGGACGGCCGCGGTGCTGGGGGTGCCGGTTCCGGACGGCGCGGTCCGGGTGCTGTCCCGGGTCGGCTCGCTGGTGGAGGGGCCCGCCTTCTACCCGTACCTGTCCGGCTGGGACAACCTGGCCCGGTACGACGCCGCCGACCGGGGCGCCAGCGCGGCGACCGCCCGGGCCCGCATCGGCGAGGCGCTGGAGCGGGTCGGCCTGGCCGCCGCCGCCAGGAAGCGGTTCCGCAACTACTCGCTGGGCATGAAGCAGCGGCTGGCGATCGCGTCGGCCCTGCTGGTGCCGCGCGACCTCATCATCCTGGACGAGCCGACCAACGGCCTGGACCCGCAGGGCACCCGCGAGGTCCGCTCGCTGGTGCGGCAGATCGCGGCCGAGGGCATCACCGTGTTCGTCTCCTCGCACCTGCTGGCCGAGGTCGAGCAGGTGTCCAGCCACGTCGGCGTGATGCGGCTGGGCAAGCTGGTGTTCCAGGGCGAGCTGGCGGCGCTGCGCCGCACCGCCGCCCCCCGGGTCGCGGTCCGCACCGGCGACGTGGCCGCCGCGGCCGAGGTGCTCACCAAGCTCGGCCTGGCCGACCCGGTGCCCGGCGATGACCTGGTGACCGCCGAGCTGGGCGACACCGCCCCGGAGAAGGTCACCGCCGAGCTGGTGCACGCCGGGGTGGCCGTGCGCGGGCTCGCGGTCGAGGCGCCCAGCCTGGAGGACCTGTTCGTCGGCCTGACCGGGGAGGGGTTCGACGTTGAGCGATGACCTGCTGGTGTCCCCGGCCGCGCAGACGGCAGGCCGGCCACAGCCAGCCGCACCCGTTCGGGCTGCCCTGCGGTTCTTCGCCAACGAGCTGCGGCTGACCTTCTTCCGCCGCCGCAACCAGCTCCTGCTGCTCGTGGCGGCGCTGTTCCCGCTGCTGATCGGCATCGGCTTGAAGGCGGCGGCGCCGAAGGGCGGCGGCGGGGGCCGCGGGCCGGGCGCAAGCGGGGCGGCCTACTTCAGCCAGCTAGCGGGCAACGGGGTGTTCCTGGCCTTCGTGGCCCTGTCGCTGCTGCTGATCCTGGTGCTGCCGGTGGTGGTCTCGGTGGTGTCGGGTGACGCGATCGCGGGTGAGGCGGGCTACGGCACGCTGCGCTACCTGCTCGCGGTCCCGGCCGGCCGGACCCGGCTGCTGGCGGTCAAGTACGCGGCGATCGTCGTCTGGGCCGTCGCCGCCACCTTCGTGGTGGTCGCGGTGGCGCTGCTGACCGGGGTGGCGCTGTTCGGGGCGGGACCAGTGACCCTGCTGTCCGGGACCACCGTGTCGCTCGCGGACGGCCTGCTGCACGTGCTCTACGTGACCCTGTACGTGTGCGCCGCGATGGCCGCGCTTGGCGCGGTCGGCCTGGCCGTCTCCACCTTCACCGAGCACGCGATCGGCGCCATCGCCGGGGTGCTGATCCTGGTGGTGGCGAGCGAGGTAGTGGACAACATCCCGCAGTTCGCCCCGGTCGCGCCGTACCTGCCGACGCACTGGTGGCTGTCGTTCGACTCACTGCTGCGCACCCCGGTCGACACCGCCACCCTGCTGCACGGCCTGGCCTCGTTCGCGGTCTACGCGGCCGTCTTCTGCTGCATCGCCTGGGCCCGCTTCACCTCAGCCGACGTCACCAGCTGAGCTGCCGCACCAGCACCCCACCCCACCCCCACCCGCAACTCACCCCAGCCCCCGCGCCTCATCCCGCACCCCGGCCCAGGCGCATGGTTGCGGCAACCAGGCGCCTATAACCGCCTCGTTGCCGCAACCACGCGTCACCAGCCGGGATGGCCAGGTGCGGGTGGTGCGTGGGTTACCAGGTGAAGTCTTCCTCCCAGAACTCCAGGGTGCCGCGGGTGCCGCGGTCGCCCGATTCCTGGGCGCGCAGGTCGACCCGGCGGATCTTGCCGGAGATCGTCTTGGGCAGGTCGGCGAACTCGACCCGGCGGATCCGCTTGTAGCCGGGTACCCGCGCGCGCACGAACGCCATGATGTCCCTGGCCAGTTCCGGTGACGCCGCCGCGTCCCCCGCCAGCAGCACGTACGCCTTGGGCACGGCCAGCCGCAGCGGGTCGGGGGAGGGGACCACGGCCGCCTCGGCCACGGCCGCGTGCTCGATCAGCACCGACTCCAGCTCGAACGGCGAGATCCGGTAGTCCGAGGCCTTGAACACGTCGTCGGTGCGGCCGACGTAGCTGATGTAGCCCTCGTCGTCGGAGGTCGCCACGTCACCGGTGTGGTAGAAGCCGCCGCGCATCGCCGCGGCCTCCCGCTCGGCGTCGCCGGCGTACCCGGTCATCAGGCCGAGCGGGCGCTGGGCGAGGTCGAGGCAGATCTCGCCGTCGCGGCCCGGCTGGCCGGTGACCGGGTCAACCAGCACGACCGGGTAACCGGGCAGCGGGCGGCCCATCGACCCGGGCTTGACCGGCTGCCCGGGCGGGTTGCCGACCTGGGCGGTGGTCTCGGTCTGGCCGAAGCCGTCCCGCACCGTGATGCCCCAGGCCTTGCGGACCTGGTCGATGACCTCGGGGTTGAGCGGCTCGCCGGCCGCGACGCACTCGCGCAGCCCGGACACGTCGGCCGCCGTCAGGTCGGCCTGGATCAGCATCCGCCACACCGTCGGCGGCGCGCAGAAGGTGGTGACGCCGCAGTCGCCGAGCGCCTTGAGCATCCCGGGGGCGCTGAACCGCCGCTGGTTGAGTATCAGGATGGTCGCCTGCGCGTCCCACGGCGCGAACAGGTTGGACCAGGCGTGCTTGGCCCAGCCGGGCGAGGAGATGTTCAGGTGCACGTCGCCCGGCTTGATGCCGATCCAGTACATGGTGGACAGGTGACCGACCGGGTAGCTGACGTGGGTGTGGCCGACCAGCTTGGGCTGCGAGGTGGTGCCGGAGGTGAAGTAGAGCAGCAGCGGGTCACCCGCGTGGGTCGGCCCGTCCGGCGTGAACGCGGCGGGCGCGCCGGCGGAGCCGGCGTAGTCGAGCCACCCCGCGTCGCCCGCCCCCGGGCCGGCCGGGTCGTTGGCGCCGCCGACGACCACCCGGGTCCAGTCGCCGGGGATGCCCGCGAACTTGGGGACCTGGGCCGCCTCGGCCACCACGTGCCGCACGTGGCCGCGCGCGATCCGGTCGGCCAGGTCGGCCGGCTGCAGCAGCGTGGAGGCGGGGATGACGACCGCGCCCAGCTTCATCGCCGCCAGCATCACCTCCCACAGCGGGACCACGTTGCCCAGCATCAGCAGCACGTGGTCGCCGCGGCGCACCCCGAGTCCGCGCAGCCAGCCCGCCACCTGAGCGGACCGCTGCGCCATGGCCTGGTAGCTGACCGCCTCGTCCGACCCGTCGTCGCCCACCACCCGCAGCGCGAGCCGGTCCGGGTGCTCCGCCGCGACCACGTCGAACCAGTCCAGCGCCCAGTTGAACTCATCCAGGGCCGGCCAGCGGAAGGCGGCCACCGCCGCGGCGTAGTCGGTCCGGCTGGCCAGCAGCAGGTCCCGGGCCGCCCGCAGCGCCTGGTGAGCGGGGCCGGGAACGGCGCCCTGGGCGGGGACGGAGGCATCGTTGCGCATGTCTTTATCCTGGCAGTTCGCCCGCGACAGCGGAACCGCCGCCCGTGACCAGGGCCGGGCCGCGGTCCGACGCTGGTCAGAAGCGGCTCAGAAGTTTTCCCGACGGCGTCTCCAGCGGGGCGTGCCAGACTGGCATACGTGAACAGTTCGAACGAAACAGCCGCCGCGGACCGCGTCGCGCGGGCCGTAGCCGAACGCGAGCGAGGGCGGCGCCGGCTGAAGGCCGTCACCGTGTCGGTGTCCGCCGCCAGCGTGGTCGCGGCGGCCGCGGTCGCGGTGGCGCTGCCTGGCTCCAGCCACGCCAGCGCCAGCACCAGCAGCGGGACCAGACGGGACCAGTACGGGGACCAGCGGCAGCACCTCGGGGACAAGCAGCTCCGGGTCGGGCAGCTCAAGCTCCGGGTCGGGCAGCTCAAGCAGTTCCGGTAGTTCGAGCAGTTCCAGCAGCACGGGCTCGGGCAGCAGCTCATCGAGCGGCCAGGGCAGCCTCACCTCGCCGTCAAGCGCGCCTACGGCCAGCAGCGGCAGCGGCAGCACCACCTCGGGCGGGTCATGACCGCGGGCGAGCCGATGGCCGGCTTCGCCGCCTGGACCGCCCTGGGCATGCTGGTCCAGCTGGTGGTGACCGACCCGGCCGCGACCGGCCCGGCCCGGGAGCTGCTCGAGGCCGACCTGCACGCGCTCGACCTGGCCTGCAGCCGCTTCCGGCCCGACTCGGAGCTGGTCGCGGTGGGCAACGTCGCCCAGGACGCCGCGGGCGAGGTCACCGTGGCCGTCAGCCCGTTGCTAGCCCAGGCGGTGGCGGTCGCGCTGCGGGCGGCCCAGCTCACCGACGGCGACGTGGATCCCACGGTGGGCGGGGTGCTGGCCGACCTCGGCTACGACCGGGACTTCGCCCAGCTGACACCGCCCGACCGCCAGCTGACACCGCCCGACCGGGCCCGGACGGGCCCGGGAACCCGGCCAGGCCAGGGCAGCCAGCCGCTCCCGGAGCCGGGCATGGTCGGCGTCCGGTTCATTCCCGGCTGGCGCTCGGTCCGGGTGGACACCCAGGCCGGCCGGCTGACCGTGCCGGCCGGGGTGCGGCTGGACCTCGGGGCGACCGTCAAGGGCTGGGCGGCTGACCAGTCGGCCGCCCGGATCGCGGCCAGGCTCGGCTGCGGCGTGCTGGTCAGCCTGGGCGGTGACACCGCGGTGGCGGGCGAGCCGCCGGCCGACGGCTGGCGTATCCGGGTGCAGGACCTGACGGCGCTGCCGGGCGACCCGCCCGCGGGCCCCAGCCAGGTGGTGTCCATCCGCGACGGCGGCCTGGCCACCTCCTCGACCGCCGCCCGGCGCTGGCGGCGCGGCGGCGACGTGCTGCATCACATCCTCGACCCGCGCACCGCCCGGCCGGCCGCGCCGGTCTGGCGGACCGTCTCGGTGGCCGCCGCGAGCTGCGCCGACGCCAACACCGCGGCCACCGCCGCGATCATCAGGGGCCGTCAGGCGCTGCCCTGGCTGACCAGCCTGCGGCTGCCGGCCCGGCTGGTGGCACTGGACGGCAGCGTGAGCACGCTGGCCGCCTGGCCGGCCGATCCGGCCGCCGCCTGACAGCCAGCCGGCCGGGCTACTGCCCGGCCAGCATCCAGTCGAGTGCGACTGCCGCCGTCCACGACTGATTCAGCGAGCCGAGCGGCGCGCCGGTCTCGGGGTGGTAGTACTCGGCGAATGCCCCGTCGCTGAGCTGCTCGAACGACGCGGCCCTGAGCTGTGCCGCCAGCCGCCGCTCGCCTGACCGGGCCAGCGCCCAGCTGAGCAGCCAGGTGAAGACCGGCCAGACCGGGCCCCGCCAGTAGCACTCCGGGTTATAGGCGGCCGAGCACGGCGAGGTGGACGGGGGAAGGGCGTAACGAAAGGAAGGGTGGCCGGCCCAGCGCGGCCCCGTCAGCAGGTCGATCTGCCGCTGCCTGAGCGCGCGCGGCATCCCCCCGGCGATCAGCGGGGAGAACCCGGCCACGGTCTCGGTCTTCAGCCACTTCCCGGTGCGCAGGTCCACGTCGACGGCCAGGCCCGAGTCGTCGTCGACGTGGCAGAAAACAGCCGCCCGGGCCTGGGCGGCGTACTCCTTGAGCTCGGCGGCATCGGCTGGTTTTCGCAGCCGGCTGGCCAGGGACGCAAGCAAGTCGGAGGCGCAGGCGAAGATCGCGGTGGACAGCACGTCGCCGACCTGGAACGAGCCCGTCTGGCGCAGCAGCCCGGCGTCGTAGGAGGCCCGCTTGGCCTCCTCGAGCAGCCACAGGTAGCGGTCGTACTCGTGGTCGGTCGGCCGCTGGCTGACGTCGGACACCAGGGCGACGTCGGTCCGCTGGTACCGGGGCAGTTCCGGGCCCACCTCAACGTTGGCGTAGGGCACGTCCCAGCGGGGTGAGTTGTCGGTGCCGGACTCCCAGCCGTGGAACAGCGTGATCAGCCCGGTTTCCTTGTCCGCGCGGTCCCTGGCCAGAAACCGGTGCCAGGCCAGCAGCTTGGGGTAAATGGCGGCCGCCCAGGTCCAGGTGCGCTCGCGCTCGTCCTGGCCGGCCAGGTCGGCGGTCGCCAGGATCCGGTCGACGGCGATCGCGTGCACCGGCGGGTCGATGATCCCGCTGGTCGCGGGGGAGGAGGGCGCCTCCTCGTTGTGCGCCTGGCATTCCCACTGGGCCGGGCCCGGCCAGTAGCCGTGCTGGGCGGGGTCAAAGACGATGTGCGGGAGCAAGCCGTTGCGCCACTGCCCGGCGAACAGGGAGTCGAGCTCGAGCCGGGCGCGGGGCAGGTCAAGGGCGGCCAGGCCGACCGCGTTGAATCCTGCGTCCCAGCTCCACTGGTGCGGATAGAGGTGCGGCGCGGCCTTGGTGATGCGGCCGGTGCTGTTGTCTCGAAGGATGTAGGCCGCACGAGCGGCCATCAATAGTGACCCAGTCATTGAGTAACAACCACGTTTCTTAATGTGTCTATCTTGTTAACTCTGCTGGCAGCAGGAATCTTCCGGATCAGGCGCACGGGTCCGCATGCGCTTTACCTCTGGCGAAGTTACCTAACTACGACTACCCGCGCCATGCTGGAGATACCTCAGAAGGGACACCATTGGTGAAGCTGGGGGATAGTAGCCGTTACGGATCGTGAAGCCGGGGGCCGGCTTCAGAAGAGGCTCAGAGGCGGTGTGTAACCGCGCCTTGGCTTGGCCGCCGATGCTGTGACGGTGAGCGGAATCAACTCTTCCACCGTGCTGTGGTACGCCAGCCGCGCGACCGGCGTGGTCGCGCTACTGCTGCTGACAGCGGTGATGGTGCTCGGCCTGCTGGTGACCAGGAACCGCAGGGTTCCCGGGCTGCCGCACTTCGCGACCACCGGCCTGCACCGCAACCTGTCACTCCTGGGGACCGTGTTCGTGCTGGTCCACGTGCTGACGGCGGTGCTCGACGGTTACGTGAGGATCCCGCTGAGCGCCGCCGTGGTCCCGCTGACGTCGTCTTACGAACGACTACTGCTCGGCCTCGGCGCGGTCAGCCTGGACCTGATGCTGGCAGCGGCGCTGACCAGCCTGGTGCGCCGCCACCTGTCGCGCCGGGTCTGGCGCGCGGTGCACCTGACCGCCTACCTGAGCTGGCCGGTGGCCTGGGTGCACTCCGTCTTCGTCAGCGGCGACCTGCGGGGCGGCCCGCTGCTATGGCTGGCGATCGGCTGCGCGGCCGCGGTGGCCGTCGCGGCCGGCTGGCGGCTGGCCGCCGCGGCGCGGGACGTGCCCCGGTCCGAGCGCGTCGGCCGGCTGCTCGCCGGCGCCGGCCACCGCCCGGGCCAGCAGCCCGGCTCGGGCGGCCGGGAGCAAGCGGACCGCCGCGAGCCAGTGGCGGCCGGGGAAAGGAGACGTCACCCGTGACCACGCTGACCGAGCACGCGCCGAGTGCCGTGGGCAGACTGCCCCGGCTGCTGCCGCCGCACCGGGCTGGCCAGGACGGCGGGGTCCCGGACCTGGCCGGCCACCTGGCCCGGCACGGCCGGCCCGCCTACCGCGACCGCCCGGGCGCGCTGCTCGGCGACCTCGAGGCGGCCGGGCTGACCGGCCGCGGCGGCGCCGCCTTCCCGGTGCACCGCAAGCTGCGGGCGGTGCTCGACGCGTCCGCCGCCCGCCGCCGCGCCCCGGTGCTGGTCGGCAACGCGGCCGAGTCCGAGCCGGCCAGTGACAAGGACGCCACCCTGCTCTGGCTGTCGCCGCACCTGGTGCTGGACGGACTACAGCTAGCGGCGGAAGCGGCCGGCGCCGACCGCGCCGTCCTCGCGCTGCACGCCGGCGGGCCAGCCCAAGCCGTGGCCGGCCGGCTGCGGGCGGCGCTGGGCGAGCGCCAGGCGGCGGGCACCGACCGGGTCCCGGTCACCCTGTCCCCGGTCCCGCCCAGCTTCCTCGCCGGGCAGGAGACCGCGCTGCTCAGCGTGCTGGCCGGCGGCCCCGCGATCCCGGCCTTCACCCCGCCGCGGGTCACCGAGCGGGGCCTCGGCGGCGCCCCCACCCTGGTGCAGAACGTGGAGACGCTGGCCCACCTGGCGCTCATCGCCCGCCACGGACCGCGCTGGTTCCGCGCGGCGGGCACCCCGGACGAGCCGGGCTCGATGCTCGCCACCGTGCACCGGGCGAGCGCAGGCCGGCCGCTGGTCACCGAGGTCCCGCTCGGCATCCCCCTGGCCGACCTGGTCGGCGGGCTCGACCCGGACGACGCGGTGCTGGTCGGCGGCTATCACGGAAGCTGGCTAACCGGCGTCCCAGGCCCGCCGGCTGACCCTGGACAACCGCTCGCTGGCGGCGGCCGGGGCGCGGGCAGGGGCGGGAGTGGTCGCGGTGCTGCCGCCCGGCTGCTGCGGACTCGCCGAGACCGCCCGGGTGGCCCGCTACCTGGCGCTGGAGAGCGCCGGGCAGTGCGGCCCGTGCCTGAACGGGCTGCCGCGGATCGCCGCCGCGCTGACCGAGGTCGCGGCCCGCCGCGCCCGGCCGGACCTCGTCGCCGACCTCGCCCGCTGGTCGGGCCTGGTCACCGGCCGCGGCGCCTGCCGCCACCCGGACGGCACCGCCCGGTTCGTGGCCAGCGCGCTGCGCGCCTTCGCGGCCGACCTCGACCAGCACCAGCGCGGCCGCTGCCTGGGCAGTGACCCCCGCCCGTTCCTCCCGCTGCCGGAACCGCGGCCGGCCGGGACCGCCCCTCGCCCGACCGACTGGAGCTGAGCGCATGCCCGCCACCAGGAGCACCGCCGCCCGCGACCAGGCACCCCGGCTGGTCGTCAACCCGGTCGCCTGCGCAGGCCACGGAGCCTGCGCGGAGCTGCTGCCGGAAGTCGTCAGCCTGGATGAGTGGGGCTACCCGCTCATCGACCACCGCCCGCTGCCGCCCGGCCTGGCCCGGGCCGCCCGGTCGGCCGTCTCCGCCTGCCCCGTCCTCGCGCTGCGCCTGGTCAGGGACTAGCACAAGCAAAGACGAGCACGCCGAACGGGTGCGCGGCTGCGCGGGACGGCGCAGCCCGCACCCGTTCGGCCTGCCCGTGGCTTTCCGGCTGGTCAGCTCGAGTTCCCGCGACTGCCTGAGCAGTCCGGTTGACACCGCGAAACGACTGCCGCTAGATTTTGACAGTAGCTTTCATTTAGCAGTCAATATCTGAAGGTGGTTACTGTCATGACAGCGAACCCGGACGGACCGCAGGCCGGCAGCCCGGCCGCCGACCCTGCGCCAGCCGCGGCGGCGGGCAGCCCGGGCGCCAGCCGCGGCCGCTGGCTGGCGATGGTCGCGATGGCGGCCAGCGTGCTGGTAGTCGGGCTTGACCTGACGATACTTAACCTGGCGCTGCCCAGCATCGCCACCGGCCTGCATGCCTCCACCAGCGACCTGCAGTGGATCGCGGACGCCTACAGCCTGGTGCTGGCGGCGCTGGTACTGCCGGCCGGGCTGCTTGGTGACCGTTACGGCCGCAAGCGGGTGCTCGTCGCGGCCTTGGTGGTGTTCGGCGCCAGCTCGCTGTGGTGCGCCTACTGCAGCTCGACGGGCGAGCTGATCGCCGCCCGGGCGGTGCTGGGCATCGGCGCGGCCGCGATCTTCCCGCTCGCCCTGTCGGTGCTGCCGGTGCTGTTCGCCCCGGACGAGCGGCCGAAGGCGATCGCCGCGATCTCCGGTGCGACCATGCTCAGCTTCCCGATCGGCCCGATCTTCGGCGGGTTCCTGCTCAATCACTTCTGGTGGGGCTCGGTCTTCCTGATCAACGTGCCGGTGGTGGTGCTGGCAGTGGTGGCGGTGCTGTTCCTGCTGCCCGAGTCCCGCTCCGCCCGCAAGCCGAGCATCGACCTGTCCGGCCTGGTGGTGTCGAGCGCCGGGCTGCTCGCGCTGACCTACGGCGCCATCAAGGCGGGCCAGGACGGCTGGTCCGACGTCACCGCGATCGCGCTGATCGTCGGGGGCATCGTCATCCTGGCACTGCTCTACCCGGTCGAGCGGCGGATCGCCCGCCAGGGCGGCCAGCCCCTGGCCGACCTGCGGCTGTTCTCCTTCCCCGGCTTCCGCTGGGGCACGATCCTGGCCACGACGGTCTCATTCGCGATGTTCGGCCTGTTCTTCGCGCTGCCGCAGTACTTCCAGGGCGTGCGCGGCGCCACCCCGCTCGGCAGCGGGCTGCGGCTGCTGCCGATGGTCGGCGGGATGATCATCGGCATGGTCACCGGCACCCGGCTGAAGAAGCCGCGGCTCGCGATCACCTCCGGCTACCTGCTGATGGCGGCGGCGATGGCGCTGGGCGCGCTGACCACCCTCACCAGCTCGACCGGCTACACGCTGTCCTGGGTGGCGCTGGCCGGCCTGGGCCTCGGCCTGGTCATGCCGACCGCGATGACCGCCGCCCTCGGCGACCTGACGGCCGAGCGCGCCGGGGCCGGGTCCGCCCTGATCACCTCGCTGCGCCAGGTCGGCTCGACGGTCGGGGTGGCCATCCTCGGCACCGTGATCAGCAACGCCTACAGCAGCCAGATAGCGGACGCGGCGAGCCACCTCCCGGCCCAGGCGGCGGCGTCGGTCAGGACGGGGGTCGCGGCCGGCGTGGCAGTGGCCCAGCAGGTCGGCTCGGCTGACCTGCTGCACTCCGTGCGGACCGCGTTCGTGCACGGCATGGACCAGATGCTGTGGGTCTGCGGTGGCATCGCGATCGCCTGCGCGCTGCTCGCGGTGACCGTGCTGCGGACCCGGCGGCCGGCCGCGGTCCCGGCCGGGGCGGTCGCCGGCCCGTCGGCCGACGCGTCCACGGTGGACGGCGCGGTGGACGGCGCCGCCGGTTCTCTTCCGGTCCTCTAAGGAGCAGAATCAACACTGTGACAGAAGCGATCACGCAGGTCAGCCTGCGGGAGCGGAAGAAGGCCAGGACGCGTGCGGCCCTGCGGGAGCACGCGCTCCGGCTGTTCCGTGAGCAGGGCTACCAGGCGACCACGGTCGAGCAGATCGCCGCGGCGGCCGAGGTGTCACCGTCCACCTTCTTCCGCTACTTCCCGACTAAGGAAGACCTGGTCCTGCAGGACGACATGGACACCCGGGTGCTTGACGCGCTGGCCCGTCAGCCGGCCGCGCTGGCGCCGCTGCCCGCGATCCGGGCCGCGATGCGGGAGGCCTGGGCCTCGTTCACGCGGGAGGACTGGGACCAGATCTCCCAGGGCGGCCTGGCTCTCGGTCGAGGTGCCGGAGATCCGGGCGCGGGCGATGAACGAGTACGCCCGCACCATCAGCAGCATCGCCGACGGGCTGGCCCGGCGGACCGGACGGTGCGCGGACGACCTCCCGGTGCGGGTGCTGGCGGGCGCGGTCGTCGGCACGATGATGGCGATCTTCCTGCCCCAGAAGCTGGCGGAGAACGCGACCCCGGACATGGACGCCAGCATGGTCGGCCCGGAGTCGGTCACCCGCATCGACGAGGCGCTCGGGCTGCTGGAGGCGGGCCTGCCGCTGTAGCCCGGCCGGGAATGTTGAATATTCAAATAACGTTCCCCTGAGCACGCTGGCCGTCAGAGGGGCGGCCGCCAACCCGACTCACCTGGGGGTCCACATGCCCGCCGTCACCGTCGACAACCTGCTGGTCCTGCCCCGGGTCAGCGAGCCCGCGGCCGCCGGGGACCGGCCCGTGGTCAAGGTCACCACCGCGCCGTCCGGCTTCGAGGGCGAAGGGTTCCCGGTCCGCCGCGCGTTCGCCGGGGTGCAGCTGCGCGACCTGGACCCGTTCATCCACATGGACCAGATGGGCGAGGTCGAGTACGCGCCGGGCGAGCCCAAGGGCACCCCCTGGCACCCGCACCGCGGCTTCGAGACCGTCACCTACATGATCGACGGGGTGATGCAGCACCAGGACTCCAACGGGGGCGGCGGGCTGATCACCAACGGCGACACCCAGTGGATGACCGCGGGCGGCGGCATCCTGCACATCGAGACGCCGCCGGAGGACCTGGTCCTCAGCGGCGGGCTGTTCCACGGCTTCCAGCTCTGGGTCAACCTGCCCGCCCGGCTCAAGCTGACCGCGCCGCGCTACCAGGACATCCGGGCGGGCCAGGTGGCGCTGCTCAGCTCGCCCGACGGCGGCGCGCTGCTGCGGGTCATCGCGGGCGAGCTTGACGGCCACGCCGGCCCGGGCGTGACCCACACGCCGATCACCCTGGTGCACGCCACCGTCTCTCCCGGCGCGCAGGTCCGCCTGCCGTGGCGGGCCGACTTCAACGCCCTCGGCTACGTGCTGGCGGGGTCGGGCACGGTCGGCGCCGAGCGCCGCCCGGTCCGGGCCGGCCAGCTCGCGCGGTTCGGCTTCGGCGAGTCGGTCACCTTCGGCGCGGACGCCAGGCAGGACGGGCCGAGCCCGGCCCTCGACATCCTGCTGCTCGGCGGCGAGCCGATCCGCGAGCCGGTCGCCACCTACGGCCCGTTCGTGATGAACACCCAGGCCGAGCTGGCCCAGGCGTTCGAGGACTACCAGGCCGGCCGCCTCGGCAGCATCCCGGCCCAGCTCCCAGCCGACCACCCCGGCCACGACGTGCTCTAACCGCGCGTACCTCAGCCGCGTGGTTGTGGCAACCAGGCGGCCCTGGCCGTGTGGTTGCCACAACCGTGCGCTCAGACAAGAGCTCGCGCTAGCCCGCGGTGCTCGGCGTGGTGCCGCTGAGCAGGGTGAGCAGCTGCTCCCCGTTCGGTGACCCGAGGCCGGTGCACGCGTCCCAGCCCGGGCCGGCCTTGTAGGCGCCGTTGTTGCCCTCGGTGATGTCGTTGAACCCGGTGGTGGCGGCCCCGGCCGCGGCGCCCGCGTACAGCATCGGCTGCAGCAGCCCGAGCTTCTTGCCGGTCGCCTGGGCGAGCCGGGCGATCAGCCCGGCCCACAGCGGGGCGACCGCCGAGGTGCCGCCGATCGGCTCCCGCTGGCCGTCCACCACCACCAGGTAGCCGGTCACCGGGTCGGCGTTGCCCGCGACGTCGGGCACGCCGCGGCCGGCGCTGCCGCCGGACAGCGTGGGCACCCCGGCGCTGGCCTGGTAGCTGGGCAGCGGGAACACGTCCGACACGCCGCCCCCGCCCGCTCCCTCGCTGCTGGCCAGCTCGTTCCATACCACCTCGGAGCTGATGGCGAAGGTCGAGGTGCTGCCCGTCAGCTTGGTGCCGCCGCAGGCGAGCGCGTTGGGCGAGGAGGCGGGGAAGTCGCAGTGCACGCCGGACTGCGAGCTCGGGTCGTCACTCGACCCGTTGTCGCCCGCCGCCACGGTGACCGTTACCCCGAGCGCCGCCGCGTCCGCGAAGGCGGAGTCCATCGCGGTCCGCGACTGCTCGGACCACTGGTCCTCCGACTGCCCCCAGCTGATGGAGACGGCGATCGGCGTCGGGGTCGCGTGCACCGCGTCGGAGATCGCGTCGATGAACCCCTGGTCGGTGTTGGGCGCGAAGTAGACCTGCTGCACCGCGCCCGGGGCGACGCCGCCGACGATCTGGATGTCCAGCTCAACCTCGCCGTCGGCGTCACTGCCAGGGGTGTTGGCACCGCCGTCGACGCCCACCGCGGTCACCGACGGGACCGCGAGCCCCAGGCCGGAGAAGTAGCTGGACAGGTCGGACTGCGTGTAACCGCCGCCGAGCTCGATGATGGCGACGGTCTGCCCGGTGCCGTCGGTGCCGTCGGGGAACTTGTAGAAGCTTGCCACCTGGGGGGCGGTCAGCGGGCCGGCCGTCGCGGCCGCCCCGGATGGGCCGTCCTCCGGTTCGGCCGCCCGGCGCGCGGCGGCCGGCCCGCGGCGGAACTGCGCCCGCGCCTGCGGCCGGTCGTCCAGGCCGACCACGGCGGTGATGATGCCGGACAGCCGGGCCGGGACCGAGAGGGGGCCGGTCCGGTACCGGTGCTGCACCTGACCCGAGCCGTCCGGGTGCGGCGAGGTCACCGCGGTCAGCGTGGTGCCGAAGGTCGACTGCATGGCCGCGATCGTCCCGCTCACCTTCAGCCGGCGCGACGGCAGCTGGTACTCGGTCACCGTCAGCCCGTACTCGCCGAGCACCTCGGCGACCAGCTGCGCGTCGGCCGGGTCGGCGCCGTACTGGTCGCCGAGCTGGGTGGGGCTGACCGTCTGCGGCCCCTCGACCAGGGCCGCGGGCACTTCCGCGCGCCGCCGCAGCAGCACCGTCACGGTGATGACCTGGCTGTCGTCGAGCGGCTGGGTCGCGGGCGTGGCACCGGGCAGTTCCGATCGGTCGCTTCCGGACAGCGGTACAAGGTCTGGCATGTGATTCCTCCCCGTCGAGTTCGGCGTCTACCCGCGATTCTCGCGTGGTATCCGAGCCGGCACCCAATGTTCCGGGGCTATATTTCCTTATCTTTTCGTCTGGCTGATTGCCGCGCGGATTGCCGCGCTGACTCAGCTCTTGCCGTTGCGGTGATGCGGCCCTCAGGATCTAACGGGTCCACGTGTCACGCATCGTGATCTCCTGTCCGGTGACCATCCGTGTTTGTTTCTGCTCTATACATCATCGGACAGTAACCATGTGCAGGCCAGGCGGACTTACCGGCAAACTCGAAGTCGTCCGGCAGATGCTGTCTGCCGGTTCACCTGATTACTTGGTGTTATGAATAAGGCCGCGCCGGCGTCCGCCGTCGCGGCGTCCGCCAGCCCCGGGTCAGGCAGTCCCGGGTCAGGCAGTTTCGCGTCAGGCAGGTCCGCGCCCGGCCGCGGGCGGGCGGCCAGCGCCGCCAGCCGCCCCCGCACGGTAACCGCCTGCGGATGGTGCAGCGCCCGCAGGATCAGCAGCGACTCGTCCCACGCCTCGCGCGCGCCGCCGGTGTCCCCGATCGACAGGTAGGTCTCGCCCAGGTGGGCGAGCACCATCGCCAGGTCGTAGCGGTTGCCCATCTCCCGGTCGAGGGTGACCGCGCGCAGGAAGCACGCCACCGCCTCGTCGTGCGCCTCGAGCCGCTGCAGCACCACGCCGAGCGTGTCCCAGGTGCCGGCCTCGCCCGGCGAGTAGCCGATCGCCTGGCACAGCTCGATCGCCTGCAGGCAGAAGGCCCGCGCCTCCGACAGGTCGCCAAGCTGCACGCTGTTCCAGGCCGAGCCGTTCAGCGCGCTCGCCCGGACCAGCGCCATGTTGGGGTCGTCGGGCAGCGCCTGGGACAGCCGCAGCGCGTCGCCGATGACCTCAAGCGCCTCGCCGAAGCGGCCCTGGAACTCCAGTGCCTGGGAGGAGATCACGTCGGTGCGGGCCAGGCCGAGGTCGTCGCCGAGGTCGCGGAACAGCTGCTGGGCCTCGGACAGGCACTCGTGCGCCTCGTCGAAGTCGCCCAGTGACATCGCGAACGAGCCCAGCCCGCGCAGCACGTGCGCCTGCCCGGACTTGTCGCCGCGGCGCCTGGCGGCCGCCAGCGCGAGCCGGTGCAGCCGGGTTCCGTCGTGCCAGTGCCCGCACACGTTGAGGAACGTCCACAGCACCACCGGCAGCCGCCACGCGTGCGCGTCTGAACTCCGCCCGCTCGGCCAGGTCGGTCACCTTGAGCAGCACCTGGTACTCGGCTTCGAGCCAGGCCGAGGGCGGCCGCCTTGCCGCCGAACGTCTCTACGAGCACCCCGGGCGCGAGCGCCTCGAGCGAGATCAGCTCGCGGCCCGGGTAGAGCACCTGGTGGGCCCGCTGGGCGGTGTGCAGGTAGTGGTCGAGCATCCGCCGGGTAATGGCGGCCGCGTCCGCCGCCGAGGTGCCGTGCCCGGCCGCGCCCTGCTCGGCGGCGTAGGCGCGCAGCAGGTCGTGGAACGCGTAGCGGCCCGGTGCCACCTCCATCAGCAGCGACGCCCGGGTCAGGTCGCGCAGCGCGGTCCGGGCGGCGCGGACCGTCACCCCCGCCAGCGAGGCCGCCGCGGCCGCGCTGATGTCCGGCCCCGGGTGCAGGCCGAGCAGCCGGAACATCCGGGCCGAGCTGTCCGGCAGGTGCCGGTAGGACAAAGAAAGGACAGTCCGAACGTTGGCGGCCGGATCACCGGCGTCAAGCGCGTCCAGCCGGCCGCCGAGCTCGGTCAGCTCGGCCGCGAGGGCCGACAGCGGCAGGTTGGGCGCGGCGGCGGCCCGGGCCACCACCACCGACAGCGCCAGCGGCAGCCGCGCGCACAGCGTGGCCAGCTCGGTTACCGCCCACGGCTCGGCCGCCGCCCGCTGCTGGCCCAGCCGGGCGACCAGCAGCTCGTTCGCCTCGGTCTCGCTCAGCACGTCGAGCTGGAGCAGCCGCGCGCCCTCGCGCGCGGACAGCGCCGCCAGCTCCCGCCTGCTGGTGACGATCACCAGGCACTCCGGCGAGGCCGGCAGCAGCGGCCTGACCTGCGCGACATCGGCCGCGTTGTCGAGCAGCACCAGCATCCGCCGCCCGGCCAGCACCGAGCGGTACAGCGCCGCCAGCCCCTCGGCGTCGGCCGGCAGCCGCTCCGGGTGCACCCCGAGCGCGTCGAGGAAGCCGCGCAGCACGTCGGCCGGCGGTCGGCTCGGCCGGGCGGCCGTGGGGGGCCGCGTCGAAACCGCGCAGGTTGGCGTAGAGCTGCCCGTCCGGGAAGCGGTGCGCGACCCGGTGCGCCCAGTGCAGCGCGAGCGCGGTCTTGCCGACGCCCGCGGTCCCGCCGATGGCGGAGATGACCACCCCGGTGGCACCGCTGGCGCGGGCCGAGGCCGCCTCGTCGAGCACCTCGTCGAGCAGCGCCAGCTCCTCCGACCGCCCGGCGAAGTGCGGCACCCGGGTCGGCAGTTGCCGGGGCACGGTCACCGCGCCCAGCTCATCCGCGATCCCGCCGCTCGTCTTATTACCCCCCCGGTCCCCTCCCGCCGCCCGGTCCGGGCCGGCCAGCCGGACGCCGTCGCTGCCGGCGGCCGGCCGGGCGTCGTCGCCCTCCCCGGCCCGGTAGCGCGCGACCAGCGCGTCGCCGGCCGCCTCGGGCAGCCCGAGCGCCGCCACCAGCGCGCGCACCGACGACGGGTAGGGCTTGCGGGTCCGGCCCCGTTCGAGGTCGGCGATGGCCCGCACCGACACGCCGGACCGCTCCGCCAGGTCTTCCTGGGTCAGCCCAGCCGCGACCCGCTGCTGGCGAAGCCATTCGCCGGGCCGTGCCAGGCCGGGATGTGGACCCATGATCACCACCTAGCCGTGACCACCCCGTCACACATAGTCTAACTGGCCCGCGTTTGCAGCGAAAGTTGCCAAATGACGCACCCAGGGTCGGGCTGGCGTGCTTGCGCAACATTAGTAACAGAGAGATCATTTCGCCATTGATGTACCGAATGTGACCGTTTCGCCGCGAAGGGTGGTCAACTCTGCCAGCATGGCTATCGGTAACCGGTCGTGCCGCATGCGTGGCCACCGAACCGCGCAGGCCGTTACCGCACAAATGAAAGGGTCGCCGTGTCCCCCTCCTCGGCTCCCCGTCCGTCCTTCCGTGATGTGTTCGCGCACCCGGAGTTCCGTGCCCTGTGGATCTCCTACGTGCTGTCAGCCTTCGGCGACCGGCTCGCCCTGATCGCCCTGACGCTGCTGGTCTACGACCGCTCCAAGTCGCCGCTGCTGGCCGCGGTCACCTTCGCCGCCGGGTTCGTGCCCTATCTGTTCGGCGGCATGTTCCTGTCCGGCCTGGCCGACCGGCTGCCCCGCCGCACGGTCATGATCACCTGCGACCTGCTCCGGTGCGTCCTGGTGGCAGCGATGCTGGCGCCGCGGGTGCCGCTGGCGGCAATGATCGCCCTGCTCTACGCGGTGACGCTGCTGCAGCCGCCGTTCGACGCGTCCCGGCTCGGCGATCGTCCGCGACGTGCTCGACTCCGACCGGTTCCCGCTGGCGATGGCGGTGATGAGCTCCACCACCCGGGTGGTGGTGGTCGTCGGGTCGGCGGTTGGCGGCCTGCTCGTGGCCCTCGTCGGGCGCCCGGTCCGCGCTCGGCGCCGACGCCGCCACGTTCGCCGTCTCGGCCGCTGCTCGATCAGGTTCCGGCGTGCGCGCCCGGCCGGCCCCGGACGCGGCGGCTGCTCCCCGACCCGCTGGGCCAGCTCGCGGAGGGCATTCGCCTGGTATTCGGCGACCCCGCGCTGCGCACGCTGGTCGGCCTCGGCTGGCTGGCCGCGTTCTACGAGGTCCCGGAGGGGATCGCCGCCCCCTACGCCGGGGGGCTGGGCGGCGGCGCGCTGGCCGCGGGCCTGCTGATCGCGGCCTCGCAGCTGGGCGCGGCGGTCTCCACGCCGCTGTTCACCAAGAGGATCGGACCGCTCACCCGCCTGGCCTGGATGGGACCGATGGCGGTGCTCACCTGCGGGATCCTGGTTCCAGCGGTCTTCCGGCTGAACCTGGTCGCCTCGATGGCACTCTTCGCGCTGTCCAACAGCTTCGCGATGTACCAGGTCGCCGCGAACACGGCGTTCGTGGACCGGTTGCCGGGCGACAAGCGGGGACAGGCGTTCGGCCTCGCCAACGCGGGCCTGATCGTGGGGCAAGGACTGGCTTTCGCTGTAGCTGGAGCGGCCGCCGAGGTGGTACCTCCCTCGACGGTCGTAGCTCTCAGTGGGGGAATCGGCGCCGTTATCGCCTGTGGCCTTGCGCTCCAATGGCGGGGAATGTCACCCGCCGTCGGGCGCCATACTGCGAGGCATCTTGGCCGAGATGACTCGCTTACCAGGCAGGCACCTATCCATGCGGCTCGTACTAACTAGGGGTAATGCGATGCGACTACGATCTGTTTACCGGGTCCAGGTGTCGAACATGATTGCTGCTCCTTCCAGTGAGATCCGGGTGTCTGCGGCTAACACACGGGCCTCTTCAGCCCCAGAGGGTGTGACGCACAACAATTCCCTTCTCGTGCGTAACAGCAGGCGCACTAGTATCGGCGCCCACTTCGCTTACTGTGACGCGAATTCGTCTCTCCTGCCTCCGCGTCATCGCTGTTACGAACCATTAAGCGCCGTCTTGTCCCGGCTTGTACGTGAATCCCGCCCCAATAGTTACCTCGCCCAGGCAAGATGGGTTATGGTAGCTATACGCAGCTAGTCATTTACGGTCAGCAGCTACTAGATCGAGCATCTGGTGTCACAAGCGAAACGGTGGATCATGCAGGCATCGTCCCTTACCAGGCACCTCAGGCGAGGCATGGCCGTAAGGGAGTGGGCATGGTGGAAGCTCCCCCCGCGGCTCCGGACGTACGTGGGCGCCGTGGCCGGCCTGGCCGGCCTCGTCGTGCTGGTCGTCGCGGTACGGACCGACTGGCACTTGGCGGACGTCGAGAAATTCTTGCTGCTCGTCTGCTGCGGCACGATTTCGATGGCGTCCACGCCCCGTTTTATGTACACCTATTCCGGGGTGACGCGAGACTTTAGCACCACCTGGGTTCTTCCCACCGCGATTCTGCTGCCACCGATTTACGGGGCTCTTATAGCGATTCCGATCGTTGCCACCTTGCAGTTCTACGTGCATCACGGCATCTTTCACCGGCGGGTTTTCTCCGCTGCCGCGCTGAGCCTCAGCTACGTCGTGGTTTCACTGCTTTTCCGGGCCATTCCCGCTTCGTTTGCGGGCGGCTCCGTAGGGCACGGCATACACGCTTTCACCTGGTGCCTTGCCGTGGGGGCGGTCGAGATCATCGGCTGCCGCATTCAGCATTTCATGATCGTCGGCGCGGTGAAGATGACGAATCCCTCGATGCGTATCTTCTCTGGCGAGTTCGACCGGGACGCACTGCAGGGGCTGTTCGTTGAAATAGACCTGGCAATCCTGATAACGCTCGCGGTGGCGGTTAGCCCGGCCCTTGTCGTAATCGCCCTCCCGACGGTTTTGCTGGTGCGCCGGTTCCTGGTGCACCCGATCCTGCTCGCGCAGTCGCGCGTGGACGCGAAGACCGGCTTGCTCAACGTGTCTACCTGGGAGTCGGAGGCCGAGGCGGAATTGTCGCGCGCGGTGCGGCTGCGTAACCCGCTGGCGGTCGCGCTGGTCGACATCGACCACTTCAAGCTGGTCAACGACACCTACGGGCACCTGGTAGGCGACCGGGTGCTGAAGGCCATCGCCGAGGCGCTCACCGGCCAGTCGCGCGACTACGACCGCGCGGGCCGGTTCGGCGGCGAGGAGTTCGTCCTGCTGCTGGCCCAGACCAGCCGGGAAGACGCCTGCGGGATCGCGGAGCGGCTCCGCGGCCACATCGCGTCGCTGGACATCCCGGTCGACGACCGCCCGGACGCGCCCACCCTCAAGGTGACCATCTCGATGGGCGTCACCGCCCTCGAGTGCGGCGACTCCTACGAGCTGACCGACCTGCTGGCAGCGGCCGACTCGGCGATGTACGCCGCCAAGCAGGCCGGCCGCAACAAGGTCGGGTTCGCGGCGCCGCTGCGCGACATGGGCTTCAACGAGGCCTGGCGCTCCGGCGAGCCCGCGCCCGGTCAGGAGCTGCCCGGTGAGTCCCTGCCTGGCGAGTCGGTGCCCGGCGAGCTCCTGCCCGGCGAGCTCCTGCCCGGCGAGTCCGTGCCCAGCCAGCGCCGGCCGGCTGACGCTCTGTCCGGCCAGGACGAGGCCGGCCGGAAAGGCGCCGTCGCCCCCGGCCGCCCCGGCCACCCCGACCGGGCCGGCGTCCCGCTCGGTACCGCGCCGCTGTCCGGCCACCGCGTGGAGCTGGTTCGGTCGGAGGCATTCGGCGCTTCTTTATGTCCATGAAGGTCACTCTCCGTGCCCGAGAAGGAACTCCACGGGGCTGCAACGGCCTCCGCACCGGCCAATGCACGTGCAGAGGGTAACCAGGCGGGGAAAGCGGCCCGCGCAGCGAGCCGAGCAGTGAGCCTGCCGCCCCGCCGCCCGTCCCCAGGGTCGCTACCGCCCGCGCACGGGCCGGCCTGACGCCCTCTCCAGCCGGCCAGGCCGGCCGCCGCTCCGCTCGCCCCGGGCTGCGCCGGCGCTCACGGCCGGTCGCCCCTCGCGCGGCCCTGGCCCGCACCCGTTGCCCGGACGCGGCCGCCCCGGTAGCCACTCTCATGCAGGCCAGGAGACTACCGAGGTTCCGTGCATCCTGACGCAAGGTCGTTATGGCAGCCCAAGGACGCGCGATGGAGCCAGATAGCACTGTCAGAAGCCATGAAACGGAAACTTTTTAGTGCTATCACCCTAAAAAGATTCCGTGATCATGACTAATTTCGATTATGATCGACGATCATCACATAGTGAGAGTTCACCTGAGCCTCGATGGCACCTCCGGCCACGCGCCCGCCCGGGGCGCAGGCGCACCTCCCAGCAACGAGATAGATCTCGAAGCGGAAAGCGCGCTAGCATGGGGGCGGCTGTGCTCGCCGGCTGTGCTCAGTGGCAGCGCCTGCGACGGGGACTGCGGCAGGCGGCGACCGGAAAGGGCGAGGTGGCTACGGCGGACGGGTTGCGGGTCGGCGTGCTCGGCCCGCTCGAGGTGACCGGCGCGGACGGGCAGCCGGTCCGGGTGGGCGGCCACCGGGTGCGCGCGCTGCTGATCCTGCTCGCCCTGGAGCCGGGCCGGGTGCTGCCCGCCGCCGCGCTCATCGAGCGGCTGTGGCCGGCCGACGCGGCCGGGCGGCCGTCCGACGCCGCGAACGCGCTGCAGTCGCTGGTGTCCCGGTTGCGGACGGCGCTGCGCCAGGGCGGGGTCTCCGCGGGGGTGGTCGAGTCGTCCCCGGCCGGCTACCGGCTGGCGGTGCCGCCGGAAGCGGTCGACGCGGTCGCGTTCGAGGCCCAGGCCCGGGCGGGCGGCCAGGCCCTGGCCCGCGGCGACGCGGCGGCCGCGGCGGCCGTGTTGCGGGCCGCGCTCGGCCGGTGGCGCGGCAGCGCGCTGGCCGAGGTGGCGGGGGAGGAGTTCGCGTACCCGCTCGCCGCCCGGCTCAATGAGTTGCGCTCGGCCGCAACGGTCGACCGCATCGCGGCCGACCTGGCCCTCGCCCCGGCCGACGCCGCCCTGGTGGGCGAGCTGCGCCAGCTCACCGCGGCCGACCCGCTGGCCGAGCGCCCGGCCGCGCTGCTGATGCGCGCCCTGACGGCGGCCGGCCGCCAGGCCGACGCCCTGGCCGTCTACCGGCGCACCCGCGAGCAGCTCGCGGAACAGCTCGGGATCAGCCCTTCACCCCAGCTAGAGCAGTCCTACCTGGCGGTACTCCGCCAGGAGGTCCCTCAGGCAGCCGGTTCCGCGACACCAGCGACGACCGCTCAGGCATCCACCGGCATCCCGCCGCCCAGCCCGCCGCAACCGGGGACGCTAGGCCGGCCGCCGACCAGCTTCATCGGCCGCGACGACGAGCTGACCGGGGTGCTGAAGCGGCTGGCAGCCGAGCGCCTGGTCACGCTGACCGGTCCGGGCGGGGTCGGCAAGACCCGGCTGTGCACCGAGGCCGCCGCCCGGCTGACCGTCCCGGTCTGGGTGGCCGGGCTGGCCCCGGTAACCGATCAGGCTGAGGTGCCCTACGCGGTGCTTGACGCGCTCGGGCTGCGCGAGCGGTCCATCGCCCCCCGTGGCGCCGAGCCCGCGGGTGACCCGGTCGGCCGGGTCTGCGCCGCCATCGCCGGCCGGGACGCGGTGCTGGTGCTCGACAACTGCGAGCACGTGATCGACGCCGCGGCCGCGCTGGCCGCCCGGCTGCTGGCCGACTGCCCCCGCGTCCGGCTGCTCGCCACCAGCCGCGAGCCGCTGCGCATCCCCGGCGAGGCGCTGCACGTGGTCGCGCCGCTGCCCGCCCCGCCCGGCGCCCGGCCGATGCCCGGTGGAGATCTCCGGTTACCCCGCCGTGCGGCTGTTCGCCGACCGGGCGGCCGCCGTCATCCCCGGGTTCGAGCTTGCCCCGGGCAACGCGGACGCGGTGGCCAGCATCTGCCGCGACGCTCGACGGGATGCCGCTGGCCATCGAGCTGGCCGCGCCGTGGCTGCGCACCCTGACCCCGGCCGAGCTGGCCGAGCGGCTGGCCGACCGCTTCGCGCTGCTCACCGGCGGCAGCCGGACCGCGCTGCCGCGGCACCAGACGCTCCGCGCGGTGGTCGACTGGAGCTGGGACCTGCTGTCATCGCCCGAGCGGCTGCTCGCCCGCCGCCTGGCCCTGTTTCCCGGCGGCGCTACCCTCGCCGCGGCCGAGCGGATCGCGGCCGGCCCGGATGCGCCGGCCGCGGACGCGCTGCCGGCCGCGGACGTCCTTACGGCGCTGGCCGGCCTGGTCGAGCAAGTCGCTGCTGACGCTGGCGGAGGCCGGCGGGACGGTCGAGCCCCGGTACCGGATGCTGGAGACGGTCCGCGCCTACGGCCTTGACCGGCTGGCCGAAGCGGGGGAGGACACCGCGGCCAGGGACGCGTTCGCGGCTTACTGCCTGGAGGAAGCCGAGACAGGCCGACCCGCGGCTGCGCACCCGCGGGCAGGCGCGCTGGTTCCGGGCGCTGACGGCCGAGCAGGACAACATGAACGCCGCCGTCCGCTGGGCGGTCGCCCGCGGTGACGCCGCCACCGCGCTGCGGCTGGTCCGCGCGCTCGGCTACTACTGGGTGCAGCGGGGGCAGGGCGAGGCGGACGCACTCTGCCCGCCAGGTGCTCGCGCTGCCGCCGCCCGAGCCGCTCACCCAGCCCATCGTGCGAGGGCCGGATCGTCTGCGCGCTGCTGGCGGCCGGCTGGAGCTGGGACATCGACTCGATCCGGGCGCCGTTGACCGAGGCCCTGGCGGCCCTGGAGCGGCTGGCGGGCCCGCGGGACCTGATCCACCCGCTGGCGGCGATGGCCGAGCCGCTGCTCATGCAGTACGACGGCGCGGCCGATCAGGCCGAGCAGCACTACCGAGCGGTACCTGACCGCCCGCGACCCGTGGCTGCGGGCGATCGGGCAAGCTCTACCTGTCTTCCTCGCAGCCTCAGCCTTGGCCGTCTCGACGAAGCGGAAGCGCACTGCCGAACCGCCCTGGACGAGCTGCGCGCGCTGGGCGAGCAGTGGGGCGTCGCGGCCGCGCTCGCCCACCTGGCTGAGTTCACCGAGCTGCGGGCCGACCACGCCGCCTCCATCGCCGCCCTGACCGAGGCCGCCGCGATCGGCCGCGAGCTGGGCGTCTGGGGTGACCTGACCTACGTGGAGGCGCGGCTGGCGCTCGTTTACGCCCGGGCGGGTGACAACGGGCGCGCCCGCGCCGAGCTACGCACTGGTTGAGCAGACGATGCCGGGCACGCGGCAGGAGACGTCGACACCGACCGCTGGGTGGCCTTCATGCGGGCGGAGCTGGCCTGGCGGGAAGGTGACTACCCGGCCGCCGCCCGCTGCTGCCAGGCAGTGCTGGCGGCGACCCGCGCGCCCCACCCGGCGCGCTGGTGGCAGGCGCTGCGCGCGCAGGTCAAGGCCCGCCTGGCGATGGCGCTTGAGCGGCAGGGCGACACCCGGCGCGGCCGGCGCGCTGCTGGCCGAGGCGGTGGACGCGGCCGGGTCCTGGTTCGAGCACCCGGCGCTGGCGGCGGTGCTCGACGCGTGCGCCGCCCACCTGGTGAACCGGGGCGACGCGCGCGTGCGCGGCCCGGCTGCTCGGCGTCGCCCACGCGGTCCGCGGCGCGGTCGACCAGTCGAGCCTGGACTGCGCCGGCCGCCCGGGACGCCGCCCGCCAGGCGCTCGGCCAGGCCGGGTTCGACGCGGCCTACGCGGCCGGGCTCGGCCGCGGCTACGCTTCGGCGGTCAGCGACGCCCGCGAGGCCCTGGCCGGCTGAGCCAGCCGCACCCGTTCCTCCGGCCCCGGCTGAACCCCCGGATACCGAACGGGTGCGGCTGACCCGGGCCGCGCCCCGCTGTACCCCCGGCCGGGGCGGCTGACCGCCGCGGCTAGCTGCGGCGGCGGTAGGCGGCGACGGCGAGCGGCGCGAACACCACGAAGATGCCGAGCGCCCACAGCAGCGAGCGCTCCACCGCGGCCGCGGCCGGGCCGCCGGCCAGCAGCGCCCGCTCCGCCTCGGTCAGGTAGGTGACCGGGTTGACCTTCACGAACGCCTGCAGCCAGCCCGGCATCGACTGCTGCGAGGTCAGGATGTTGCTGCCGAAGACCAGCGGGAACATGATCAGGAAGCCGTACAGCTGGACCGCCTGGGCCGACTTCACCAGCATCCCGATCAGGGCTGACATCCAGCACATGGCGAGCGCGAACGTCAGCACCAGGAGGCAGCCCAGGGCGGCGGCGAGCGGGCTGGCCTGGATACGGAAGCCGAGCACCATCCCGAAGCCGAGGGTGACCGCCACCGAGATCACGTACCGCACCATGTCGCCCAGGATCGCCCCCGCCAGCGGCGACCAGCGCGCGATCGGCAGCGCCCGGAAACGGTCGAAGACGCCGGTGGCGACGTCCTGGCTGAGCATCATCCCGGTGCCCAGGGTGGCGAACACGACGCGACAGGACCAGGATGCCGGGCAGCGAGTACTGCAGGTACTGACGGGTGCCGCCGGCGATCGCCCCGCCGAACACGTAGGTGAACAGGATCAGGTACATGATCGGCTGCAGCAGCAGGCCGAACAGGTCTTCCGGGTTGGTCTGGATCTTCAGCACGCTGCGCCAGGCCAGGGTGAGCGAGTTCTGCCCCGCGGTCAGCGGGCCGGGCCGCCGGGCGAGCGCCGTCAGCGGGCTCGCGGCGTCAGGGGCGGTGGTCATCGGCTGCTCCCGTTCAGGTCTGGGGCCTGCTGTGCTGTGGACTGCTGGGCTGGGCGCTGCTGGCCGGTGAGCGCGAGGAACACCTCGTCCAGGCTTGCCCGGCGCAGCGCGAACTCGGCCAGCTCGACCGACTGGTCGTCGAGCCCGCGCAGGATCTCGGGTAGCGCCGCGCCGCCGCCCACCTTGATCGTGACCTGGCCCGATTCCGGGTTGACGGCGGCCGGCTGGCCCAGCCGGCCTTCCAGCAGCCGGGTGACGGCGCCGAGGTCGGCCCGGCGGGCCGGGGTGACCTCGAGGACCTGCCACCCGGCTGCCGCCTTCAGCGCGTCGGGGGTGCCGGCGGCGATGACCTGGCCGTGATCGATGACCGCGATGTGCTGCGCGAGCTGGTCCGCTTCCTCCAGGTACTGGGTGGTGAGCAGCACCGTGGTGCCGTCGGCGACCAGCTGCCTGATCATCCCCCAGACCTCGTTGCGGCTGTGCGGGTCGAGCCCGGTGGTCGGCTCGTCCAGGTACAGCACCCGGGGCCGGCCGACCAGGCTGGCGGCCAGGTCGAGGCGCCGCCGCAGGCCGCCCGAGTAGCCCTTGGCCGGCCGTCCGGCGGCGTCGCTGAGCTCGAAGCGGCGCAGCAGCTCGGCCGCCCGGGCTTGCGCCTGCGGCGCGGCCGAGCCCGAGCAGGCGGCCGATCATCACCAGGTTGTTGGTGCCCGACAGGCCCTCGTCGACCGAGGCGTACTGGCCGGTCAGCCCGATCAGCTGGCGGACCTGGTGCGCGTCGCGGAGCACGTCGTAGCCGCACACCGCGGCCGACCCGGCGTCCGGCCGCAGCAGGGTGGCGAGGATGCGGACGGCGGTGGTCTTGCCCGCGCCGTTCGGCCCGAGTAGCCCGAGCACCGTGCCGGGCGGCGCGGTCAGGTCCACCCCGGCCAGCGCCGTGGTCTTGCCGAACCGCTTGACGAGGCCGCGGGTCTCGATCGCGTAGCTTGCTTCTGCCATGCGGTGAGCATGGCCGGGCCCGCTGTCAGCGCCAGCACGGTTCGCTGTCAGGCCGCCGTGCCCGCTGTCAGGCCGCGCACGTCGCCCCGCTCACCAGCCGGTCGCGCCGCTCTCGCCTCGGCTGGCCGCAGGTAGGCGGTCCTCGGGTAGGCGGGCCTCAGGTATTGGCCGGCAGGCCGGTGCCGGCGCCGCGGCGGCGGACCTGGACGAGCTCCTGGTGCGCGCTGTCGGCCGATCCGGCGGGGGCGGCCTCCCCGGGGCCGGCGGCCGCTTCGCGGCCGGCCTGCGCGCCCTCGACCGTGAACCCGGCGTCGGCGATCATCGCCAGGTCAGCCGCGCCCGGCTGGCCCTCGCTGGTCAGGTAGTCGCCGAGGAAGATCGAGTTGACCACGTGCAGCGCCAGCGGCTGCAAGGTGCGCAGGTGGATCTCCCGCCCGCCCGCCAGGCGGACCTCGGAGCCGGGGTTGACGAACCGGACCATGGCCAGGATGCGCAGGCAGCGCTGCGGGGTTAGCTGCCACTGGCCGGCCAGCGGGGTGCCGTCGAACGGGATCAGGAAGTTGACCGGCACCGAGTCCGGTTCCATCGCCCGCAGCGCGAACGCGACGTCCACCAGGTCCTCGTCGGTTTCCCCCATCCCCGCGATCAGGCCGGAGCACGGCGAGAGGCCCGCCTCCTTGGCCGCCGTCACGGTGGACACCCGGTCGGCGTACTCGTGGGTGGTGCAGATGTCGGCGTAGTGCTCGCCGGAGGTGTTCAGGTTGTGGTTGTAGGCGGTGGTCCCGGCCGCGGCCAGCCGCTCCGCCTGCCCGCTGGACAGCAGCCCGAGGCAGGCGCAGACCTCGACGTCCGGGTTCCGCTCCTTGAACGCGCCGATGGCGTCGGTGACCCGGTCGATGTCCTTGTCGGTGGGCCCCCGTCCGCTGGCCACCAGGCAGACCCGGCGGGCGCCGCCGGCCACCCCGGCCTCGGCCGAGGCGATTACCTCGTCGGTCTTCAGCCAGCTGTACTTGAGCACGTCGGCGCCCGAGCCGACCCGCTGCGAGCAGTAGAAGCAGTCCTCGGGGCACAGCCCTGACTTGATGTTGACCAGGTAGTTCAGCTTGACCCGGCGGCCGAAGAAGTGCCGTCGCACCCGGAACGCGGCCGCGATCACCTCAAGCAGCTCGTCGTCGCCGCTAGCGAGCACCGCCAGTGCCTCGTCCCTGGTGGGCTGTTCTCCGGCCAGGGCCTTGTCAGCTATCTCGTCAAACCGCGTCACATGGCTGAGGTTAACAAGCGGGGGAGCGCGGCGCAGGGTCGCGCGCCTGTGACAAGCGCGACAGAAACCGCGGATGACCAGAAGGCGGCCGCCCGGAGCGCCCGTTTATGATGGGATGACCGCCGGGACGGCGCACGGTTGAAGCAGATAATTCCTACTACTTAAGTTGACTATCTGGCGGCCGCGTGATGTCCTTGGTACTGGCGATTCCTGGGACCGGTGACACCGTGGAGGGGGTACCCGCTGATGACGGCGATCAGGCCGCGCGACCTGCTCTCCGATGAGCTGCTCGGCCGCCTCGGCGGGACCGCGCCGCAGGCCGGCGGCCAGCCCGGTGTGCGGTCGGCCGACCTCGCCGCCCTGGCTGAGTCCGGGTACCTGAACGTCGCCCTGCCGGCTGAGTTCGGCGGGCTCGGCTGCACGCTGCGCCAGGCCGCCTGCGGCCAGCGGCGGCTCGCCCGCAGTGCCCCGGGCGCCGCGCTCGCGGTCAGCGCGCACCTGTACTGGACCGGCGCGGCCGCCGACGCCTACCGGGCGGGCGACGACTCGATGCGCTGGGTGCTGGCCGAGGCGGCTGACGGAGCGCTGTTCGCGGCGGGACACGGCGGGGACGCGGGCGGCCCCGGCGGTGACCTCCGGTTCGCCGACCCCGGGTCCCGTTGCGAGCCCGCCGGAGACGGCGGCTACCAGTTCGCCCAGCCTGGCCTGGTGTCCACCATGACGCCGGGCTGGGACTGGATCGCGGTGCACGGGGTGCACCAGGCGGCGCCGTCGCGGCCGGGCCAGTCCCCGCCCGCTCAGCCCAAGCTGGTGATCGGGTTCGCCGGCCGTGGTGCCCGATGTACGCCCGCGTTCCGCGTCGCCCGCGCGCAGGCGGCGGGCGCCCCCGCCGATGTCTTCCTGACCAGCGCGCTTACCTGGGGTCACGCCATCCTGGCGAGCGTGCAGTACTCCGACGCGCGGCGTGCGTTCAACGACGCGCTGACCGCGTACGCCGAGGCGGCCGCCGCCGCCATGTTCGCCGCCGACGGGCCCGCTGCCCCCGCACCGCCCGCGCCGTCGGACGGCCGCTGGCCGGTCGCCGAGGCCGGCACCCTGCTCGACGCGATGAAGTCGCACATCGCCGACATCACCCACCGGTGGCAGCTCGTTCAGCCCCCGACCCCGGACCTGGGCGGCCAGCACCTCATCAGCCTGTACGCGATGCGCCACCGGGTAGCTGAGGGCGCCGCCCGCGTGCACGACCTGATCACCCAGGTCACCGGCGCCCCGGCGCCCACCCGTCCCCTCGTTTAGCGGCACCGTAGCCTTCGTACAGTGCGGTGATGGACGCGATCCTGCCCCTGGAGCGGGCCGCCGCCGCCCACTGGCGGGGGACCGAGGAAGCCTGGCTCGGCGACTGGCTGCTGCGCGCGGCCGACGGGTTCACCGGCCGCGCCAACTCCGCCCTGCCGCTCGGCGACCCCGGCCGGCCAGCCGCCGCGGCCATCGCCGCGGTGACCCGCTGGTACCGCGCCCGCGGCCTGCCGCCCATGATCGCCGTTCCGGCCCCCCTGGACGGCGACGGCGACGCCCCCGCCCTCGACGCCGAGCTGGCCCGCCGCGGCTGGACCCTCCGCGCGGCGCCCGCCTTCGTGATGACCGCCGACGTGCCCGGATCGGCCCAGCCCGCTACCGGCCAGCCCGCCACCGCCCAGCCCGCCACCGCCCAGCCCGCCACCGCCGAGCCTGGCCTGCCCGCGGGCCTGGAGTTCCGCACCGACCGGGCCCCCGACGACGCCTGGCTGGCCGCTTACCACTACCGCGGCCAGCAGCACCGGTCCCCGGTCATGCGCACCGTGCTCACGTCCGCCGCCGAGCAGCTCTTCATCAGCATCCGCGCGACCAGCCCGGTGCCCCCGTCCTCGGCTTCCCCGGCCCTGCCGCCCCCGTCCGCCTCCTCACCCCCGGCCGTCGCCGCCCCGGAGCGGCCGGGCAGCGTGGCCGCGATCGCCCGCCTGTCGCTAGCCGAGGGCTGGGCCGGCATCACCGCGGTAGAGGTATCCCCAGGCCGTCGTAAGTCCGGCCTCGGCCGAGCCCTCACCCGCGAAGCCTTCTCCCAGGCCGCCGCCCACGGCCTCGGCCAGGTGTTCCTCCAGGTGGAGGCGGACAACACCCCAGCCAGGCGGCTCTACGAGCAAGCCGGCTTCCGCTACTCCCACCGCTACCACTACCGCCTCGCCCCGCCCTAGCCACCCCGCCCTAGCCACCCCGTCCCAGCCGCCCCACACTGCCAACCCCTCCCACCAGTATGGAAATTTTTGTCGAATTGGAACTTCCTACGTGCTATAACACCAAAAAAGTTCCAAGATCATCCCCTGACCAGCATTGCCGTTACCTGGGAAACGAAAGCGCGCCCTCCTGCCAGGCCCGAGAGGCCCCGTCCGCCGGAACTGCAAGCCATCGGGCCAACGGCGCCTCACCCCCGCAGCAATGGCTCCCCGATAATTTCTGCCTGTGACTGCCGGGGCGAGAGTGGCGCACGCGCACCGAAGCACTTCCCCGACCTGGGATAACAGCAAGAACACAACACGCATCCCGTGCCCAAGCCGCCTCCTGGCCGACACGCCCGGGCGGCTGGATGCTGGGGCGGAGCGGGTGTTCTGGTTACCTTTGGGAATATGGCCACTTCTCGGTCCAGGGGCGCGTCGGGCTCGCGGGGCGGGCGGACGGGCACCATGGGCGCGGACTATTACCACGACGAACCGACTGAGGTCATCCTGCCGACCCCGCCGCCGGGCCGGCGGAGCTCAGGCGCCGGGCGCGGTTCCGGTGGTTCGGGCGGCACCCGGTCGGGAGGCAGCTCGGCTGGCTCTGGTCGTGGCGCGGGTAGCCGGTCGGGCTCGAGCGGTGGCAAGGCCAGCGGCAAGACCAGCGGCAACAGCGCCGGCGGCAAGCGCGGCAGCGGCAAGAGCGCAGGCAGCCGCTCGACGGCAGCCGGCGCACGGTCCGGCGGCGCCCGGGGCGCCAACTCCGGCGGCCGGGGCAAGCAGGCCGGCCGGACCACGGCGGGCAACCGCCGCCCGACGGGCCGGGGCAAGGCCGCTAGCCGGGGCAGGGGCAAGACCGGCAGGCAGGCCGCGCCGCCGCCGTCGCGCAACCTGCTGATCATGCTGACCGCGTGGCTGCTGCGCGGCATCGCGATGACCTGGCTGCTGGTGGCGGGCGTGGTCGGCTCCATCGTCCGCCGCTTCGGTCGCAACGCGCGGGACCTGCACGAGGACCACAAGCGCGACGGCATCGGGCTGCTCTTCCTCGGACTGGCGATCATCTTCGTCGCCGCGGTCTGGTTCCGGATGCGCAACCCGGCGTTCGCGGGCATCTACACGCTGACCAGCTCGGTCGCGGGGGAGGGCGCCTTCACCATCCCGATCCTGTTCGCGCTGGTCGGCTGGCGGTTCATGCGCCACCCGGACCGGAACACGGCGCTGCCGCCGGCCGAGATCGGCTGGACCGCGCTGCTGGCGGGCGCGCTCGGCCTGCTGCACATCGCCAAGGGCGTGCCGACGCTGGCCCGTCCGCACGCTGGCTGGCCCGAGGTCAGGGCCGCGGGCGGGCTGATCGGCCTGGCGACCTCCTGGCCGCTTGACAAGGGCCTCACCGCCTGGGTGGCCACCCCGCTGCTCGGCCTGCTGGCCGCCTACGGCCTGCTGGTGGTCACCGGGACCCCGGTGCGGCAGGTGCCGTCGCGGCTGTCCGAGTTCAAGGCGCTGTTCGGCTACGCGCCCTATGACGACTGGAACGACCTGCCCGACGAGGACGAAGAAGACGAGGACGGCGCGGTCGGGGTCGACGGCAGGCCGGGCCGGGGCGAGATCAGGCGGGGCGTGATCCGGCTGAAGGGCGCGCTTGAGCCGGGCGAACAGCGCAAGCCCTACGACCCGCAGGTCCTGGTGACCGCCGAGCGCCGGGCGCGCGGCGCGGCGGCAGGCGGCCCGCCCGGGGCGAAGCCGGAGGCCCGGATCGGCGAGGGGCTGCTTGAGGACCTCGGCTTCACCACCGAGACCGACGCGCCGCCGCCGCCCGAAGAGCTGCCCGAGCCGTTCATACCGCCGGCCGAACCGGAGCCGGCCGCTGCGGCCCAGGCGACGCTGCGCGCGGTCCCGTCGGGACCGGTGCTGCCGGGCGAGCAGCTGACGCTGAGCGGGGCCGCGGCGGGCAGCTACACCCTGCCGCCGTCGGAGCTGCTGCGCCCGGGCAGCCCGCACAAGGCCAGGACCAAGGCCAACGACAAGGTCGTGGCCGACCTGCAGGACGTGTTCGAGCAGTTCAAGGTGGACGCGACGGTCGCCAACTTCACCCGCGGGCCGACCGTCACCCGGTACGAGATCGAGCTCGACCCGGGCGTCAAGGTGGAGCGGGTCACCGCGCTGTCGAAGAACATCGCCTACGCCGTCAAGTCGGCCGACGTGCGCATCCTGCCGGTGATCCCGGGCAAGTCGGCGATCGGGGTGGAGATCCCGAACACCGACAAGGAGATCGTCAGCCTGGGCGACATGCTGCGCTCGGACGTGGCCGTGGCCGACCATCACCCGATGGTGGTGGGCCTGGGCAAGGACGTCGAGGGCAAGACCGTGCTGGCTAACCTGGCCAAGATGCCGCACGTGCTGGTGGCGGGCGCTACCGGGTCCGGTAAGTCGGTGTGCCTGAACGGGCTGATCACCAGCATCCTGGCCCGGGCGACGCCGGATGAGGTGCGGATGATCCTCATCGACCCGAAGCGGGTCGAGCTGAGCATTTACGAGGGCATCCCGCACCTGATCACGCCGATCATCACCAACCCGAAGAAGGCCGCCGAGGCCCTGGAGTGGGTGGTGGGGGAGATGGAGCGCCGCTACGACGACCTGGCGGCCTCCGGTTACCGGCACGTGGACGACTTCAACAAGGCGGTGCGGGCGGGCAAGCTGACCGCCCCGCCCGGCTCCGAGCGGGTCTACGAGCCCTACCCCTACCTGGTCGCGGTGGTGGACGAGCTGGCCGACCTGATGATGGTGGCGCCGCGCGACGTCGAGGACAGCATCGTGCGGATCACCCAGCTCGCCCGGGCGGCGGGCATTCACCTGGTGATCGCCACCCAGCGGCCGAGCGTGGACGTGGTGACCGGCCTGATCAAGGCGAACGTGCCGTCCCGGCTCGCGTTCGCCACCTCCAGCCTGGCCGACTCGCGGGTCATCCTCGACCAGCCGGGGGCGGAGAAGCTGGTCGGCCAGGGCGACGCGCTGTTCCTGCCGATGGGGGCGTCCAAGCCGCTGCGGCTGCAGAACGCGTTCGTCTCGGAGAAGGAGATCCGGGACATCGTCGAGCACTGCAAGGCGCAGCAGAGCACCGCGTACCGGGAGGACGTGCAGGCGGCCCCGGCCGCCGCCAGGGAGGTCGACGCCGAGATCGGCGACGACCTGGAGCTGCTGGTCGCCGCGGCCGAGCTGATCATCACCAGCCAGTTCGGCTCCACGTCGATGCTGCAGCGCAAGCTCCGGGTCGGCTTCGCCAAGGCCGGGCGGCTGATGGACCTGCTGGAGAGCCGGGGGATCGTCGGCCCCAGCGAGGGCTCCAAGGCACGGGACGTGCTGAAGCGGCCGGACGACCTGGATGAGGTACTGAGCTTCCTGCGCGGCGGGTAGCAGGGCAACCCCAGGATCATTCCGAACGGGTGCGGCTTGCTCCCCCGGCACATCAGTCATTACTTTGAGTGACTGATAGCGTTCACTGGGTAAGAAGTGCTCGGATGCGAGATCTTTTCCCAGGAGGCGAGACGTGAGCATCGGTGACACCTTGGCGGAGGCCCGACGTCAGGCCGGTCTCACGGTGACGCAGGTCAGCAGGCAGACCCGGATCAGGGAGTCGATCATCAGGTCGATCGAGGCCGATGACTTCTCGCCCTGCGGGGGCGACTTCTACGCGCGCGGTCACATCCGGTCGATCGCGGAAGTGGTCGGGGCCGACCCGGCGCCGCTGGTCCGGGAGTACGACGCGGAGCACGGCGCGCCGGCCGCGATGCGGGCCGCGCAGATCTTCGAGCCCGCCACGCCGATCAAGATCCGTGAGCCGGGCTCGCTGCACCTCGGGCGGGTGCTCGCGGTGGCGCTCCTCGCGGTGGTCGGCTTCGGCGTCTACCACGTGGTTTCCACCCGCGCCAACCACTCGACGGCGACCCCGGCGGTCACCGTCCGCCCGGTGGTGACGGTCACCGCCAAGCCGAAGGCCACCGTCAAGCCGTCGCCCGCCGGGCCGGCCTACCCGAAGGGCGAGGCGGTGATCACGATGGCCGCCAAGTCCGACTGCTGGGTCGGGCTGACCACCGTCTCCACCGGCCAGACGCACCCGTATTACGTGCGCGCCGGGCAGAGCATGACCTGGAAGGAGAAGCACCCGGTGACGATGGTGATCGGCAACCCGCCCGGGGTGCGGCTGACGGTGAACGGCAAGGTCCAGCAGATGAACACGGTGCAGGTGGTCACGCTCAGCATCAACCCGGCCAGCAAGACCCCAGTCTCCGGCGGGTAGTTTCGGCCGGCTGCTGACCGATGAGCACCGGCCGATCACATACCCTCTGCGTGTGTCGCAATCTCGTACCGTTAGCCTCGTCACGCTCGGCTGCGCACGCAACGAGGTGGACTCAGAAGAGCTCGCCGCCCGGCTGGCAGCGGGCGGCTGGACGCTCCGGGACGAGGGCGAGGACGCGGACGTCGTCCTCGTCAACACGTGCGGCTTCATCGAGGCGGCCAAGCAGGAGTCCGTCGACGAGCTGCTGGCGGCGGCCGACTCAGGGGCCCGGGTGGCCGCGGTCGGCTGCCTGGCCGAGCGCTACGGCAGCGACCTGGCCGAGGAGCTGCCCGAGGCCCAGGTGCTCAGCTTCGACGACTACGCCGACATCGCCAGCCGGCTCGACGACGTGCTGGCGGGCCGCCGGCGCGACGCGCACGTGGCCAGGGACCGGCGCAAGCTGCTGCCGGTCAGCCCGTCCAGCCGCCAGCAGGCCCGCACGGGGCGGGCGGGAGCGGGCGAGCCGTCCGTCGACCTGTCCGACCTGCCGCCCGGCGTGGCGCCCGCCTCCGGGCCGCTGGTGATGCGCCGCCGGCTGGCGGGCGGCGTGACCGCGCCGCTCAAGATCGCGTCCGGCTGTGACCGCCGCTGCTCGTTCTGCGCTATCCCGTCCTTCCGCGGCTCGTTCGTCTCCCGGCGGCCGCACGAGCTGCTGGCCGAGGCGCAGTGGCTGGCCGACCAGGGCGTCCGCGAGCTGGTGCTGGTCAGCGAGAACTCCACCTCCTACGGCAAGGACCTCGGTGACCTGCGGCTGCTCGAGACCGTGCTGCCCGAGCTGGCCAAGGTTGACCAGGTCGACTGGGTACGGGTGAGCTACCTGCAGCCGGCCGAGGTCCGGCCCGGCCTCATCGACGTGATGACGTCCACCCCCGGGGTGGTGCCGTACTTCGACCTCTCCTTCCAGCATGCCAGCGGCCCGGTACTGCGCCGGATGCGCCGCTTCGGCGACCGCGCGCGGTTCACCGACCTGATCGAGCGGGCGCGGCAGCTGTGCCCGGAGGCCGGCGTCCGGTCTAACTTCATCGTCGGCTTCCCCGGCGAGACCACCGAGGACCTGCGGGAGCTCGAGCTGTTCCTGAGCGAGGCGCGGCTGGACGCGATCGGGGTGTTCGGCTACTCCGACGAGGACGGCACCGAGGCGGCCGGCTTCGATGACGCGCTGAAGCTGGACCAGGCCGAGGTAGACCGCCGGGTCAGCGAGCTCGCCGCCCTGGCGGAGGAAGTCATGGCGCAGCGGGCGGCCGACCGGGTCGGGGACACGGTCCAGGTGCTGGTGGAAGAGGTAGTCGGCGACGGCCGGTACGAGGGCCGCGCCGCCCACCAGGCGCCGGACGTGGACGGGTCGACGACCCTGCTCGCGAGCGGGCCGCTCGCCCCCGGTGACCTGGTGACCGCCCGGGTGGTGGACTCGGTCGGAGCCGACCTGGTCGCCCGCGCGTAGCCTGACCCTCGTGAACGACGCGCGCCGCCCGGGCCAGCCGAACCCGGGGGAGACCGTCCAGCCTGCGGCCGGCCACCCGGCGGAGCCGGCCGGGCCGCCCCCGCCGCCAGCCAGCCGCCGGCCGAGCCGGCTCCCCCGCCGGGCGTGGTCAACGTGGCCAACCTGCTGACGGTGGTGCGGATCTTCCTGGTCCCGGTCTTCGTGGTCTGCCTGGTGCACGGCGGCACCGCCTGGCGGATCGCCGCGCTGGCGGCCTTCCTCGGCGCCTCGGCGACCGACTTCCTCGACGGCCTGCTGGCCCGCAAGCGCGGCCTGGTGACCGACTTCGGCAAGATCGCCGACCCGATCGCGGACAAGGCACTCACCGGGGCGGCGCTGATCACCCTGACCGTGCTGGGCGAGCTGCCCGGCTGGGTCACCGCGCTGATCCTGGCCCGCGAGATCGGCATCACCGCCCTGCGGTTCGCCGTCATCAAGCGCGGCGTCATCGCCGCCAGCCAGGGCGGCAAGCTCAAGACGATGCTGCAGATCCTGGCCATCTGCCTGTACCTGCTGCCCGCCTCGCTCGGCGTGCCCGCGCTGCTCAAGGAAGTTGTCATGGCGGCGGCGCTCGTGATAACGCTGGTCACCGGGATCGACTACACAATACGGGCGATGCGGATGGGGCGTTCCTCGCCCGCCCCGCGCTGAGGCCGGTAACCACGGAGGACGCGATGGCAGACGGCACCGCGAGCGGGGTGGCCGGGCCGGCCGCCCGTGAACTGGCGACCGAGGTTATCCGGCTGCTGACCGCGGGGGGCCGGACGGTGGCGGCGGCCGAGTCGCTGACCGGCGGCCTGGTCGCCGCCGCGCTGACCGACGTGCCCGGCTCGTCGCAGGCGTTCCGCGGCGGCGTGGTGTCCTACGCGACCGAGCTGAAGGCGCGGCTGCTGGGCGTGGACGAGGCCCTGCTGGCCGCTCACGGCCCGGTCTACGCGCCGGTGGCGGCGGCGATGGCGGACGGCGTGCGCACCCGGCTCGGCGCCACCGTGGGCGTGGCCACCACCGGCGTGGCCGGTCCCGGCCCCCAGGACGGCCATCCGGCGGGCACCGTGCACATCGCGGTGAGCCTGGACGGCGACACCGTGGTGCGGACAATGGGGCTGGCAGGTGACCGAGATGACATACGTAGACTGACTGTGGAGCGGGTACTTGGTTTGCTACTAGGGCGACTCAGGGAAGAGTGTCCGTGATTACAGCGTTACGTCGGGAGCGAACACACCCGGGAGCACTCTCGCGGTTTTGCCGTACTGCCAGGTACGGTGGAGGCAGCGTTGGTCGCGATCCGGTAACTTCGCAGTGAGAACCGCAATGGGTTGCGCCTCAGGAAAGGAGTGCGACGATGATTTTGCTTCGTCAACTGCTCGGTGACGTGCTGCGTCGGCTGCGCGTCAGGCAGGGCCGCACTCTGCGCGAGGTGTCCGCGTCCGCACGGGTGTCCCTCGGCTACCTGTCTGAGGTGGAGCGCGGCCGCAAGGAAGCCTCCTCTGAGCTGCTGGCGGCCATCTGCGCCGCCCTCGACACGCCGCTCTCCCAGGTCTTCCGCGAGGTCTCCGATAACTTTGCCCTCGCCGAGCTGCAGAACGAGCCGGTCCTGGCCGGCGCGCTGCGCGAGCCCGGCCTGCGCGAGCCCGGCCTGCGCGAGCCTGGCCTGCGCGAGCCCGGCCTGCGGGTGCCGGGCGAGCGGGTCCCGGTCGAGGTGCCGGACTCGACCGAGCCGCTCGACGACGGCCTGGACGGCTTTGACCAGCTTCCCTCGGTGGTCGGGGTATAGGCGCAAGCAAGACGTAAGACGCGGCGGGCGGCACCCTCGGGTGCCGCCCGTTTCGTCTTACCGTCTGCTTACCCCCGCGGCTGGCCTAGACCCAGGCCTGCGGGCTGTCGGTCAGCACGGAGACGGCCGGCGGCAGCTCGCCCGACACGATGTCGGCCAGCGTCACCGACTCGAGCACCGCCCGCTCGTTGGCCCGCAGCGCGATCCACACCCGCTGCAGCGGCTCGGCCGCGCCGGGGTAGGAGACGTTCTCCGGCCGCTCGCCCCGTACCCCGAGCAGCTGGCCGTCGATCGCCCGGATGATGTCCGCCAGGGAGATCTCCGACGCGGGCCGGGCCAGCCAGAAGCCGCCGTCGGGCCCCCGCTGGCTGCGCACGATGTTGCTGCGGCGCAGGTGGGTGAGGATTGTCTCGAGGAACTTGCCCGGGATGTTCTGCGCCTGGGCGAGCTGGTCAGCCGTAACATGGCCATCATGCGCCGCGGCAAGCTCAATGGCGGCGCGCAGCGCATAGTCGGCACGTGCGGACAGTCGCATGTCCGCCATTATGCAGCTTCCCGATCGGAAAAGTGACATCGACCCGCGCAAAACTCCCCCCGCGCGCTCGCGCCCGCGTCGCCCCGGCCGCCGCGGAAGCCCGGAAACGGTCATACCGAACGGGGGCGGCTGACTCCCGCCCGGCCCGCCGCACCGCTGGCCAGCCCTTTGTCCGCCCGGCCCCGTAGCCTGGCCGGGCCCGTCTGCCCCAACGGCTCGTGAACGTCGGCCCGGCGGTGCAGAATGCATACGTTCGGCGCGACGCCAGCGGTGGAAACGAAAGAAAGACGGCGAACGTCATGGGCCAGGCGCTACGGCACGTGCTTTTCTACTCCAGCGGCGACCTGGGCCGGGCGCCCGAGGTCTTCCCCCAGCATCAGGCCTGGTACGCCGGCTTCATGCGCCGCGGCCTGCTGCTGTCGCTCGGCGTGTTCGCCGACCAGGCGGGCTCGATGGGCGTCTTCACCACCCGCGAGGCGGCCGAGGAGTTCGCCGCCGGCGACCCCTTCGTCAGCAGCGGCGTGGTCAGCGGCTGGGAAATCCGCGAATGGCGGGAAGTCACCCCCGACTAGCCCCGGCCGCGCTTCGTGCCGGACCGGACAGGCCTGGTTGTGAGCCTGGGCCGCCCGTAGCCCGATGCCGAGCAGCCCGGCGTCGGCGCCTGCCGGGCGGGAGCGCCGCCAAAGCGTCGCAATGGAAGTTCAGTGGGGTAATAGCGCCACTTTGTTTCCGTGATCATGAAACGGGCAAGCTGTCAGCCGCGCAGCCGCAGGCCGCGGGGGGTGTGCCGGAAGCCGGCCGCTTCCAGGGCCCGGGTGAGCGGCGAGTCGAGCCCGGCCATGCTGCCGTCGGCCTTCTCAACCGTGATCCGGCCGAGGGCGCCGTCGCGCACCGCGGTGGCCAGCGCGCGGGCGCACGGATCGAGCGCGACCGGGTCGTCGGTCCAGGTCAGCAGCGTCTTGCCGCCGCGCTCGACGTAGAGCACCAGCTCGCCGCCGAACAGCACGACCACCGCGCCCGCCTTGCGTCCCGGCCGGTGCGAGGTCGCGGTCTCGTCGGGGCGGGCGGGCCACCCCAGCGCCGCGCCGTACGGCTGGGCCGGGTCGGCGGCGGCGAGCACTACCGCCCGCCGGGGGTCCTCGGCTGGCCGGGGATCGGCCGCGCCGGGGAACGCGCCAGGGAAGTCGTGCACCTGCCACGGGTCCGCCCCGCCAGCGCCCGGGCCCGCCGCCAGGTCAGACGCCGGGTCAGGCGCCGGAGCCGGGCCCGCCGCGGCCAGCGCCCGCATCCGGTCCACCGCCCCGGGCAGCGCGAACTGCGCGCCGCCGAGCCCCTCGACGAAGTAGCCGCGGCGGCACTGCCCGGTTTCCTCCATCGCCCGCAGCACCGGGTAGACGGCCGCGAAGCCGCCGGGTATCCGCTCGGCCGCCACCGCGCCCCTGGTCACCACGCCATGCCGCTCGAGCAGGGTCAGCGCCAGCGCGTGCGCCCGCATGGTGGCCGCCCCCGGGTCCACCGGTCCCCGGTCCGCTGCCGCCGACCCGGGCAGCCCGTGCCGCTCCGGCAGCAGCGACCAGCGGCCGGACACGGTGGGCGGCCCGGTCCTGGTCGGCATCGAGGCGCGCCGGGCGCTCCGGCCGTAGCCGCCCGGCCCGCTGTAGCCGCCGTAGCCGCCCGCCCGGCGCGAGGCCGGCCGGGGGTTGAACACCCCCGGCGCCGCGCCGCTGCTGCCCGTGCCCCGCCGACGGCGGGACCGCCGACGGCGGGACCGGCGAACCCGGAGCCGGACCCGGCCCCGGCCCCGCGCGTACCGCGGCCGCCCAGCTCGGCCGCCCAGCCCGGCTCGGCTGCGGCGGGCCTGCGCGGCGCGGCGGGCCGCCGGGCGGGCGCGCCGCCCGCGGTCACCACCCGCAGCGGGGCGAGGGTGTCGTTGCTGATCAGCCCGGCCCAGGCCAGGTCCCAGACCGCGGCCACCAGGTCGGCGTCGTCAGCCGGATGGCCGTCAAGCACCGCCGCCACCCGGTCGCTCAGCATCCGGAAGAACATCCCGCCGCCCCCGCCGAGCGCGGTCAGCACCGCGCCGTGCAGCGGCGTCATGCTCAGCTCGGCCGGCTCGGGCAGCAGCAGCGGCGCGGACTCGGCGGGCGCCAGCACCAGCCAGCCGTCCCCGCTGCCGACCGTGCCCGCCCCGGCCCACACCACCTCGCCCGCCGCGGTGAGCTCGTCGAGCAGGGCGGGAGAGTAACCGGGTACCCGCCCGGGCAGTACCAGCGTCTCCAGGGCCGACGCGGGAACCGGCGCGCCCGCCAGCCGCTCGACCGCCTCGAGGACCGCGCCCGCGTCCGCCCGGCGCGACCGGCCGGAGCCGATGCCGTGCCAGGCCGGCAGGAACCGGCCCAGTACGGCCGGCGGCACCGGCTCGGCTTCCTTGCGCAGCCGGGCCAGGCAGCGCCGCCGCAGCGTCCGCAGCACCCCGCTGTCGCACCACTGGGTGCCGCGGGCCTCGGCCAGGAACTCGCCCTCCGCGACCCGCCCGTCGGCCGCCAGCCGCCGCAGCGTCATCCCCACCACCGCGATGCCGAGCCCGTAGCGCTCGGTCAGCGCCGCCGCCGTGAACGGCCCGTGCGTCCGCGCCCAGCGCGCCACCAGGTCGCCCAGCGGGTCCGCCAGCGGCTCGGTGAACGCCTCGGGAATGCCGACCGGCAGCGCCACCCCCAGCGCGTCCCGCAGCCGTCCGGCGTCCTCGATCGCGGCCCACATGGGCTGCCCGGCTACCCGCACCTCGATCACCCGCCGCGCGGCCGCCAGCCCGGCCAGCCAGCCCGCTACCTGGTCCGCGGCCGCTCCGTTTGCCGCTGGGTCCGCTGCCCCGCTCGCCGCTGGGTCCGCGGCCGCCCCCTTTGCCGCCGGGTCCGCGGCCGTGCACCGGGCCGCTACCTCGGCCGCGGTCAGCGGGCCGCCGGTGCGCAGCAGGTCAGCGACCCCCTCCGCGTCCCTGGCGCGCCGCCCGGGCGAGAGGTGCTGCAGGTCGGCCTCGGTCTCGGCCACCACGGCCGGGTCGAGCAGCTCGCGCAGCGCCTCGGTGCCGAGTAGCTCCGCCAGCAGGGCCGGGTCGAGCGCCAGCGCCTGCGCCCGGCGTTCCGCCAGCGGTGCGTCGCCCTCGTACATGAACGCGCCCACGTAGCGGAACAGCAGGTTCTTGCCGAACGGGCTAGGCGCCGGCGTTTCCACCTCGACCACCTGGATGCGCCGCGCGGCCAGGTCGCGCAGCACCTCAGTCAGCGCGGGCACGTCGAACACGTCCTGCAGGCACTCCCGCACGGTCTCCAGCGTGATCGGGAACCCGGGGAACTGCGCGGCGATCTCCAGTAGCTGGGCCGAGCGCTGCCGCTGCTGCCACAGCGGGGTGCGGCGGCCGGGCTGGCGGCGGGGCAGCAGCAGGGCGCGGGCCGCGCACTCGCGGAACCGGGAGGCGAACAGCGCCGACCCGCCGACCTCGGCGGTGATGATGTCGCTGATCTCGTCGGGGTCGAGCAGCGCGATCCCGGCGGGCGGCGGCTCGTCGGAGTCGGGCACCCGGATGATGATCCCGTCGTCGGTGTGCAGCGCCTGCACGTCCATCCCGCCGTAGCGCTCGCGCAGCCGGGCGCTGATGGCCAGCGCCCAGGGGGCGTGCACCCGGTCGCCGTAAGGGGAGTGCAGCACCACCCGCCAGTCGCCGAGCTCGTCCCTGAACCGCTCCACCACCAGCGTCTTGTCGTCCGGCACGTGCCCGGTGGCGGCCCGCTGGTCGGCCAGGTAGGACACCAGGTTGCCCGCCGCGAGCGGGTCGAGGCCGCTCGCGGTGAGCGACGCCACCGCCGCGTCCGGCTGCATCGCGGACAGCGCGCGGACCTTCGCGCCGATCGCCTTGCCCAGCTCGGCTGGCCGCCCGGGGGTATCGCCGTGCCAGAACGGCAGCTTGCCGGGCTGGCCGGGCGCGGGCAGCACCAGCACCCGGTCGGGGGTGATGTCCTCGATCCGCCAGGACGACGCGCCGAGCACGAACACGTCGCCCACCCGGGACTCGTACACCATCTCCTCGTCGAGCTCGCCCACCCGGCGCGGCTGGCGCGCCTCCGCGGCGGGCAGGAACACCCCGAAGTAGCCGCGGTCCGGGATGGTCCCGCCGCTGGTCACCGCCAGCTTCTGGGCGCCCGGGCGGCCGTGGATGACCCCGGTGACCCGGTCCCAGACGATGCGCGGCCGCAGCCCGGCGAACTCCTCGCCCGGGTACCGCCCGGCCAGCATGTCGAGCACCGCCTCGAGTACGGACCGCGTCAGCGTGGCGAACGGGGCGCAGCGGCGGATCACCGCCTCAAGGTCGTCGACCGCCCAGTCGTCGAGCGCGGTCATCGCGACGACCTGCTGCGCCAGCACGTCGAGGGGATTGCGCGGTATCCGCAGCTCCTCGATCGCGCCGGCCTGCATCCGGTCGGCCACCACGGCCGCCTGCACCAGGTCGGCCGCGTACTTGGGGAAGATCACCCCGCGCGAGGTGTCGCCGACGTTGTGCCCGGCCCGGCCGACCCGCTGCAGCCCGCTGGCCACCGAGGGCGGCGACTCGACCTGGATGACCAGGTCGACCGCGCCCATGTCGATGCCGAGCTCGAGGCTTGAGGTGGCGACCACGGCGGGCAGCCGCCCGGCCTTGAGCGCTTCCTCGATCTCGGACCGCTCCTGGCGGGACACCGACCCGTGGTGCGCCCGGGCGATGACCACCGACTCGGCCTCGGGGCCCGGTGCCTCCCCGGGCGCGCCGCCCGCCGCCACGAACGCCCGCTCCGACGCCATCTCGTTGAGCCGGCCGCACAGCCGCTCGGCCAGCCGCCGCGAGTTGGCGAACACGATCGTGGAGCGGTGCGCCTGGATCAGGTCGAGCACCCGCTCCTCGACGTGCGGCCAGATGGACCGCCGGGGCACCGGGTCCTCGTCGCCGCCACCCGCGCCTGCCGCCGGGCCGCCCAGGTCGGACAGGTCCCGCATGTCCTCGACCGGGACCACGACCTCGACCTCGATCCGCTTGGTGCTGGCCGGCGCGACCACCGTCACCGGGCGCGCGCCGCCGAGGAAGGAGGCCACCTCGGCCGCCGGCCGCACGGTAGCCGACAGCCCGACCCGCTGCGCCCGGCCCCCGGTCACCCCCGCGCTCCCGCTCAGCCCCGCTCCTGCGGCCGCCCCGCTACCCGCCACCGCACCCGCTGCGCCGTCCCCCCGCAGCGCGTCAAGCCGCTCAAGCGACAGCGCCAGGTGCGCGCCGCGCTTGGTCCCGGCCACCGCGTGGATCTCGTCCACGATGACCGTCTCCACCCCGCGCAGGGTCTCCCTGGCCTGCGAGGTGAGCAGCAGGAAGAGCGACTCGGGGGTGGTGATCAAGATGTCCGGCGGGTGGGTCGCCAGCTTGCGCCGGTCCTCGGTCGCGGTGTCGCCGGTCCGCACCGCCACCTGGATGTCCGGCACCGGCAGCCCCAGCCGCTGGGCCGCCTGCCTGATCCCGGTGAGCGGCGAGCGCAGGTTCCGCTCGATGTCGACCGCCAGTGCCTTCAGCGGCGACACGTAGAGCACCCGGGTGCGCCGCTTGCGATCGGCGGGCACCGGGGCGGCCGCCAGCCGGTCGATCGCCCACAGGAAGGCGGCCAGCGTCTTGCCCGACCCGGTGGGCGCGATTACCAGGGTGTCGGCCCCCTCGCCAATCGAACGCCAGGCCTGCGCTTGCGCCTGCGTGGGCACAGCGAAGGCGCCCTCGAACCACGCCCTGGTCGCGGCCGAGAATCGCGTCAGTGCCGCCCCGCTGCTTATCGGGTCGCTGACCGGGTCCCGCCTTTTCGCTGCCACCTTCCCAGTGTGCCCTCGCCCCCCGACATTCTTGACCGTCAGTAAGTCGCCCCCCGGCGTAGTGGAACGGGCCAGGCCGGGTACCTTCCTCTGTCGTGAGCAGCCAGGGCGGCGGGGTCCGCCGACAATCCCGGCACGGGCTGCGGCCCGCGGTGGCCGCGCTCGCGCTGGCGGCCGCGCTGGGCGCCGCCGCCCTCGCGGGCTGCGCGGCTGACCCGGCCACCCAGCCGACGACCGGGCCGTCCACCAGCACCAGCCCGGTCAGCGCTACCCGGGCCGCGCCCGCGGCCAGCACCGCCACCAGGAGCGCGCCCGCCAGCACCCCGCCCGCGACCGCGACCGCCCCGGCCTTGCCGTCCGCGCTGCCAGTCGGTTCGCCCGGCGCCGGCCGGCTACCGCAGACCAGCGCCCAGCCGCGCACCGACGACGCCGCGTTCAGTAACGCCACCCGCGACATCTGGCTGGCGGTCACCACCGGGAACGCCAGTTACGCGCTCCCCGCGTTCTTCCCCGAGCAGGCGTACCAGCAGGTCAAGGCGATCGCCGACCCGTCAGGGGACTGGCACGGGCGGCTCTGGCTCGACTTCACCCTCGACCTGGCGGCCGTGCACCGGCTGGTCAAGCCGGGCGCGACGCTCACCCAGGTCGTCGTCCCGACGCAGTACGAGCAGTGGATACCGGCGGGCGCCTGCTACAACAGCGAGGGCTACTGGCACGCCCCCGGCGCCCGGCTGGTGTACCGGGAAGGCGGCGTCACGCACTCGTTCGGTATCGCCTCGTTTATCTCCTGGCGGGGCAACTGGTACCTGATCCACCTCGGCGCCCTCACCCGCGGCGGCGCCTACGGCATCGTCGACGACCCGGAAACCGGCCCGGGCGTCCCCGGCCCGCCCGGCGGCTGCTAGCCGGGCCGCTAGCCCGCGCTGGCGGTGGCGCCGCGCACCGAGCCGGTGATGTCGCCGCTGCTCGCGCGCACCTCGCAGATCACCGTGCGCGTGCCCGCCTGCCAGGCGGTGGCGTCCGGGTACACGTAGGCGGACGCCAGGCTGAGCGCGAGCTGCGGGTTCAGGTAGCCGGTGAGCCTGGTCGCACAGCCGCTGCTCGCCGCCGCCTGCACCGCCGCGGTGCCCGGCCAGGTAGTGCCGGCCAGCGGGAAGGTGGCGAACACCTCAGCCTGGTGCGGCGAGTCGCACGGGATGAGCGTGTACGACTGCTGCCCCACCGGGTTGAAGCAGTTCCCCGTCTTCAGCGAGAACACGGCGGACTTCTTGTAGGTGACCTTGACCGGCTTCTTGAAGCCGTGGGTGACCGAGCCGACGACGGCGATCGCCCCGCCCACAATCGCCGCCGCCAGCAGCACGAACCCGGCCGCGACCAGCACCCGGGTCCACACCCGGCGCGGGCCGGCGCCACCGTGGCCGAGCTCCACCGGCTCGGCCAGCTCGATCGGCTCGCCCGGCGTCTCGCCGTCGGCTTCGCCGTCCTCGTGCGTCAGCTCCGGCTGCCAGGCGTCGTCGTCCGCGCCGTCGCCGGCTTCCTCGTCCCCGTCCGGGCTGTCCTCGTCCCGGCCGTCCTCGTCCGGGCGGTCGTCGTCGCGCCGTCGGCGCTGGCCTCGGCTCCGTCGGCTGCCCCGCCGGCGACCGCCCCGCCGTCCTCGCCTGCCCCGGTCGCGTCGGCCGGGTCACTGCCGGTCACGGCCTTGCCCGCCTGGCTGGCGGCTGCCCCGGCCTCGCCTGTCCCGGCCTCGCCTGTCCCAGCCGCGTCACCGTCCCCGGCCGCGTCACCCGCCCCGGCCTCGCCTGCCCCGGCCGCCTCGTCCCCGCCTGCCGCGCCCGTGCCCCCGGGGGACTCGGCCGCCACGGAAGTCCCGGCCGGCCCAGGAGTCTCGCTGCCTGCGGCATCCTGCCTGTCCGCGCGGGCAGCGTCCTGCGTGCCGTCACCCTTGGCTTCCGTGGCCATCTCGCTCCTGCTCCGCGGTGCCGGACAGCTAGCCGCACGCGCCCCTTACACAACAAAGTTCCCCAATTAGCACAAGGCCATACCAGCCTTAAATGTCCTGATTATCCCCCGACGATCCTGAAAACTTCCTGCGGGCCGGCTTTCCCCGCCGTCCGCCGGTAACCTGGGGCAATGCGGCAGACCGAGTTCTGGGAGCGGATGCGCCGGCAGTTCGGCGACAGCTACGCGGAGAGCGTGGCCAAGGACTTCGTGCTGTCCGGCCTGGGTGACCGCACGGTCAACCGGGCCCTCGCCGAAGGCGAGGACGTGAAGGTGATCTGGCGCGCGGTCAGCGACAGCTTCAACGTCCCTGACCGCCTCCGCTAGCAACCCCCGGGATCATTCCGAACGGGTGCGGCTGACCCCGGCTACTCGCCCGCCGCGCCGCCGTGCGGCCGGGCCGGCCGGGCCAGCCGATCGAACGAATCGGCGTGTCCTGCCCGCGATCGAATAACCGTTCCCCTATAGTGGGGAATGTCGGGGCGTCGCACCGCTCCGCGACGCATTTCCCCTGGTAAACCGCCTGAGAACGAGCCCCGGAGCGGAATGTCAGTGGTGATGCGTAGCGTGTGCGGCGTTGGCAGCGGGCGCAGTGTTACCCGGAACGGGCGCAGAGCCCGGTACACGGGACCCCGGTACACGGGACCCGGTTCACGGAGCACAGTGCGCCGAATGTCGCGGCCAGCCTGACAGCGGAATTCGACCGACAGGGAGTCCTCATGGCAGCAACAAGTAGCAAGACCGCGGCCCCGGAACGGGCCAGCGACAAGGACAAGGCACTCGAGGCGGCGCTGCTGCAGATCGAGCGGCAGTTCGGCAAGGGCTCGGTCATGCGGCTCGGGGAGGAGACGCGGGTCCCGGTCGAGATCATCCCGAGCGGGTCGATCGCCCTCGACGTGGCGCTCGGCATCGGCGGCTACCCCCGCGGCCGCGTCATCGAGATCTACGGCCCGGAGTCGAGCGGTAAGACGACCGTCGCCCTCCACGCCATCGCCAACGCGCAGCGGCAGGGCGGCATCGCCGCCATCATCGACGCGGAGCACGCGCTTGACCCCGACTACGCGCAGCGGCTCGGCGTGGACACCGAGGCGCTGCTCGTTTCCCAGCCCGACACCGGCGAGCAGGCGCTGGAGATCGCGGACATGCTGATCCGCTCCGGGGCGGTCGACATCATCGTCATCGACTCGGTGGCGGCCCTGGTGCCCAAGGCGGAAATCGAGGGCGAGATGGGCGACAGCCACGTCGGCCTCCAGGCGCGCCTCATGTCCCAGGCGCTTCGCAAGATCACCGGGGCGCTCAACTCGACCAAGACCACCTGCATCTTCATCAACCAGCTGCGTGAGAAGGTCGGCGTGATGTTCGGCTCGCCGGAGACCACGACCGGCGGCAAGGCGCTGAAGTTCTACGCGTCGGTGCGGCTGGACATCCGCCGGATCGAGACGCTCAAGGACGGGACCGACGCGGTCGGCAACCGGACCCGCGTCAAGGTCGTCAAGAACAAGATGAGCCCGCCGTTCAAGACGGCCGAGTTCGACATCCTCTACGGGGTCGGGATCTCCCGGGAGGGCAGCCTGATCGACCTCGGGGTGGAGCAGGGCATCGTCCGCAAGGCCGGCGCCTGGTACACCTACGAGGGCGACCAGCTCGGCCAGGGCAAGGAGAACGCGCGGAACTTCCTGAAGGAAAACGACGACGTAGCCAACGAGATCGAGAAGAAGATCAAGGAGAAGCTCGGCGTCGGCCCGCGGCTAGACAACGACGCCGCGTCCGCGCCCGCAGCGGTTCCGGCCCCCCTGTAGGCAATGAATCGCGAGCGTGGGAGCGAGACAGCGGACCGCGAGGCGCCGACCCCTGGTTGGCGGCCTCCGGCCGCCTTCCCGGGGGCCAGCGCGGTATCCCCTGGGGGGGCGACCCCCCGGACCCCCCGCGGTAAAGAGGCCGACCCTGGGGCGGCCTCCGGCCGCCTTCCGGGGGAGCGCTCCGACGTCCGACTCCGACTCCGACTCCGACCGCGATCCGGCGGCGCGGGCACGGCAGCTCTGCCTGCGGCTGCTTACGCTCGCGCCCCGGACGCGGGCGCAGCTAGCCGAGGCGCTGCGCAAGCGGGGCATCCCGGCCGAGGCGGCGGACGAGGTGCTCAGCCGGTTCGAAGATGTCGGGCTAATCGACGACGCTGCCTTCGCCCGCGCCTGGGTGGAGTCACGCCATCACAGTCGCGGCCTGGCCGGGCGGGCGCTGAGCGCGGAGCTGAAGCAGCGCGGGGTGGCGGCCGAGGAGATCCGCGCCGCCATCGACGAGCAGCTGAGCCCGGAGGCGGAGGCCGACGCCGCCCGGCAGCTCGTCGACCGGCGGCTGGCAGCCACCAGGGGGCTGCCGCCCGAGCAGCGCATCCGGCGCCTAGGCGGCCTGCTTGCCCGCAAGGGTTATCCGGCCGGCCTCGCCTTCCGGGTGATCCGCGAGGCCATGGAGGCCGAAGGGGACATCGCGACCCTTGATGACGACCCGCTGTTCGACGAGCCGGACCTAGATACCTAGCGAATTCAGAGCTGAGCCAGCGTAACGATCGGCCCGCGACCCGCGACCGGTGGTGACCGATGTTGGGTTGTGGGCGCTCTCGATAATAATCGGTGCGCGTGGCCCGCATCACGGCAAAGCCGCGCCCAGGTAACGGCTGAGCTGCGACAACGTGCCTACCTGGGAGTTTGCTGGGAGCGGAAAGATAACAAGTCGGTCACGCGCGGCATAGACAAACCCCTTAATCAACGCTTAACCTCACGGCAGTGAGGCGTTACTGGCGCCGGACGGGTGCCCCTACGCCCGGCCCGAGACGGCCAGCGCATCGATGGGTCAGCAAGCGGCCGGCCAGCACACCAGCCTGGCTTGGCGGAGCGCTGCCGTAACGGTGCCCGGCTGGCCGGGCCGGCCGCCTCGCGTACAACGCCGGGGTCCCGCGGCCGCGGGACGAAAGGGGTGACCGTGAGCGGCGCAGACGCGCTCTTGGTGATCGGACTTCTCGCCTTGGGCCTCGCGTTCGGCGCGTTCGCCGTCGTCTTGCGGCGGTTTCCGCCCCGCTCCCCGGTCACCGCTAGCCCGCAGCAGCCGCCAGGCGGTCAGCTCGCCGACCAGGCGGACGCGGACGGGATCAGGGCACGCGCACAGGCCGACGCCGACCGGATCCTCGGCCGGGCGGCCGAGGACGCCGAGCGGACCGCCCAGCAGGCGGACGACGGCCGTCGGCAGGCCGACGACGAGATCCGTGCCGTCAAGGAGGAGGCCCGCCAGCTCCGCGCCGACCTGGAGCGCCGTGAGCAGCGGATCGGCGAGCGCGAGCAGCGGCTGGACGAGGAGAGCCGCCGCCTTGAGTCGCGTGGCCAGGCGCTGGAGGCGCGCCACGGGGAGCTGGACGAGCGGGCCACCCTGCAGGCGGAGGCCAGCACCCGGATCAGGGCCGAGCTTGAGCGGGTGGCCGGGCTGACGGCCGACGCGGCCAAGGCGGAGCTGGTGGCCGCCCTCGAGAACCAGGCCAAGCGCGAGGCCGCGCTGTCGGTCCGTGACATCGAGGCGACCGCCAGGTCAGAGGCGGACAAGCGGGCCCGCAAGATCGTCACCCTCGCGATCCAGCGGGTGGCGGTCGACCAGACCAGCGAGTCGGTCGTCTCGGTGATGCACCTGCCGGGCGACGAGATGAAGGGCCGGATCATCGGCCGCGAGGGCCGCAACATCCGCGCCTTCGAGTCGGTCACCGGCGTCAACCTGATCATCGACGACACGCCGGAAGCGGTCCTGCTGTCCTGCTTCGACCCGGTGCGCCGCGAGATCGGCAGGCTCACCCTGGAGCGCCTGGTCAGCGACGGGCGGATCCACCCGCAGCGGATCGAGGAAGCCTACGAGCGCGGCAAGGCCGAGATCGAGCAGCTCTGCCGCCGGGCGGGCGAGGACGCGATGACCGGCCTCGGCATCACCGACATGCACCCGGAGCTGGTCGACCTGCTCGGGCGACTGCGCTACCGCACCTCCTACGGGCAGAACGTGCTCTCCCACCTCATCGAGTCCGCTCACATCGCGGGCATGATGGCGAGCGAGCTCGGCCTCGACCCGCTGCTGCTGCGCCGCTGCACGGTGCTGCACGACATCGGCAAGGCGCTCACCCACGAGGTCGAGGGCAGTCACGCGCTGATCGGCGCCGAGATCGCCCGTAAGTACGGCGAGTCCGACGACGTGGTGCACGCGATCGAGGCACACCACAACGAGGTTGAGCTGCGCACCGTCGAGGCGGTGCTCACCCAGTCGGCCGACGCGATCAGCGGCGGCCGTCCGGGTGCCCGCCGCGAGTCGCTCGAGATGTACGTCCGCCGCCTGGAGCGCCTCGAGCAGATCGCGGCCGATAAGGAGGGCGTCGAGAAGGTGTTCGCCATGCAGGCGGGCCGCGAGGTCCGCGTCATGGTCAAGCCCGAGCAGGTTGACGACATCCAGGCCCAGGTCATCGCGCGCGACATCGCCAAGCAGGTCGAGGAGGAGCTCACCTATCCCGGCCAGATCCGCGTCACCGTCGTCCGCGAGTCCCGCGCCACCGAGTTCGCCCGGTAGCGCGGTGTTCGCCCGCTAGGACAGCTCGACCGGCGGCACCCCCGGCGCGGTGAAGCCGAAGATCCGGCCGTAGAAGGCCAGCTCGGCCTCGAGCGAGGCGATGACCGACTCGGCCTTGCGGAAGCCGTGCGACTCGCCCGCGAACGCGATGTAGGCGTGCCTGATGCCGTGCGCGGCCAGGTCAGCCGCGATCGCCTCGGACTGCGACGGCGGGACGATCGGGTCATCGAGGCCCTGCAGCAGCAGGATCGGGCAGGTGAGCCCGGTGACGTGGCCGACCGGGGCGCGCTCTTCGTACAGCCGGTCGGCTTCCGGCAGCGGCCCGATGAGCCCGTCCAGGTAGCGGGACTCGAAGTCGTGCGTGTCGGTGGCGAACGGGCGCAGGTCGGAGACGCCGTAGTAAGACGTGGCGGCGGAGAAGACCGCCTCGGTGGTCCCGGTCAGGCCGGGGCCGCTGGTCACCGCGGCGAGCGCGGTCCACCCGCCGGCCGAACCGCCGCGGATGCCGAGCCGCGCCCGGTCGGCCTGCCCCGCCTCGGCCAGGCCGAGGGCGGCGCTGTAGGCGTCGGCGACGTCGACGATCCCCCACTGGCCGCGCAGCCGGTTGCGGTACGCGCGGCCGTAGCCGGTGGAGCCCCCGTAGTTGACGTCGATGATGCCGATGCCGCGGCTGGTGAAGAACGCCTTCTCCAGCGACTGCACTGGTACCGAGTTCGACGTGGGGCCGCCGTGCACGTGCACGATGAACGGCGGCAGCTCACCCTCGGGCGCGGTCACGCCCGGGTTGGCGGGCGGGTAGACGATGGCGTGCACCACCCCACCGTTCGGGCCGCCGGGGAGCTGCACCGGCCGCGCGTCCGGCAGGTAGGCCGGGTCGGGGGCGGTGACCGGCTGCTCTTTCATCAGCTCGGGCGGGGCGCCAGGGCGTAGCCGCAGCACGCTCCACGGGGTCCGGGGCCCGCCCGCCACCAGCGCGATGGTGTCGCCGGAGACCGCGATCTCCGGCTCCACGGTCCGGTAGCCGGGCAGTTCGAGCGGGGTCAGCGTGCCGCTGCCGGGGTCGAGGACAGCCGGCTGGAACTCGCCCAGGCCGTGCAGCACCGCCAGCCGCCCGTCCCCGAGTAGCTGGAAGGGCCGCCCGCCGAGCTGCCAGAGCGGCCCGGCGAACTCCTCCTCGGCCGGGTGCAGCGGCCGCGGGACGCCGCCCGCCGCGGGTACCTGGTACAGGTTCCACCAGCCGGAGCGGTCGGAGATCGCGTACAGCGTCGCGTCGTCCCGCCACAGCGGGGCGAGCACTGACTCCTCCGGCCCGCCCATCACCAGGGTGGCGTCGGCGACCGCGACGGCTTGCGCCGACAGCGCGGCGACCCGCAGCTCGGTGCCGTCCCAGGGCATGTTGGGGTGGCTCCAGCTGATCCAGGCAAGCTGGCGGCCGTCCGGTGACGGGGTAGGGAACGCGTAGAACTGCGCGCCGGTCACCAGCACCCGGATCGCGGCCGGGTCGTCGGCGGCCGACCCGTCGAGCGGCACCGCCACGATGTCCCGGCGTACCGCCAGGCCGCCGCCGACGTGGAACCCGGCCGGCGGCCCGCCCGTCCGCCCCGTCCGGCAGCGGCAGCGTCGTCTCGCGCACGCACCAGATCTCCTGGCGGCCGGGGGAGAGGGTGAGGTCGGCGAACCGGAAGCCGCCCTCGGCCGGGGTGAGCGGCACCGGGCCGCTGCCCGCCCCGGCGTCACCGCTCGCGTCGCCGTCGTCCGGGGTGGCGTCAACCGCCCCGCCCGCCGCGTACAGCCGCTGGTCGGCGAAGTTGGCGAACACCAGGTCGTAGCCGCCCGCCAGGGACAGGGACGGCACCGGCAGGTAGGACTGGCCGCCGTACTCGTGCACCCGGGTCCTGACGTTCCACGGCGACGGGAGCAGCACCCGGGGCTCGCCGCCGGGCCCGGCGCAGGCCATCACCGTCGACCGGCCGCCTTCCGACGGTCTGCGCTCCTGCCACCAGACTTCGTCGCCGGCGATGGACGGGAACGCCACCCCGGCCGCACCGGCGGCGACGTCAGCGGCGGCGATCGGAGACTTCCAGGTGCCGTAGGCAGCGATTTCCGTCATGCCATACCTGATATCACGAGCGGGCGCCGCCGCGGGGATCCGCCCCTATCCTGGTCAGGTGGGAGAAGGACGGACGTACGAGATCCGCACCTACGGGTGCCAGATGAACGTGCATGACTCCGAGCGGGTGGCCGGGCTGCTTGAAGGCGCCGGCTACGTCAAGGTCGCCGGGGGGCAGGCACCGGACCTGGTCGTCTTCAACACCTGCGCGGTCCGCGAGAACGCGGCCGACCGGCTGTACGGCAACCTCGGCCACCTGCTGCCCGCCAAGAAGGCCCACGCGGGGATGCAGATCGCGGTCGGCGGCTGCCTGGCCCAGATGGAGCGGCAGCGGATCACCGACCGCGCCCCCTGGGTCGACGTGGTGTACGGCACCCACAACATCGGCGCCCTGCCGGAGCTGCTCGAGCGTGCCCGCCAGCGGCAGCAGGCGCAGGTCGAGTTCGAGGAAACGCTGACCACGTTCCCGTCGCTGCTGCCCGCCCGCCGTCAGTCGGCCTACTCCGGCTGGGTCTCGGTCTCGGTCGGCTGCAACAACTCCTGCACCTTCTGCATCGTCCCGGCGCTGCGCGGCAAGGAGAAGGACCGTCGGCCGGGCGACATCCTGGACGAGATCAGGGCGCTGGTGGACGACGGGGTGGTCGAGGTCACCCTGCTCGGCCAGAACGTCAACTCCTACGGGGCCGAGTTCGGCGACCAGCAGGCGTTCGGCAAGCTGCTGCGCGCCTGCGGCGAGATCGACGGCCTGGAGCGGGTCCGGTTCACCTCACCGCACCCGCGGGACTTCACCGATGACGTGATCGAGGCGATGCGGGACACCCCGAACGTGATGCCCAGCCTGCACATGCCGCTGCAGTCGGGCTCGGACGCGGTGCTCCGGGCGATGCGCCGCGCTTACCGCCGCGACCGCTACCTGGCGATCCTGGCCAACGTGCGCCGCCACATCCCGGCCGCGGCGATCACCACCGACATCATCGTCGGCTTCCCCGGCGAGACCGAGGAAGACTTCGCGGCGACGCTGGACGTGGTCCGCCAGGCCCGGTTCGCCTCCGCGTTCACCTTCCAGTACTCGATCCGCGCGGGCACCCCGGCCGCGACGATGCCCGACCAGGTCCCGCCGCCGGTGGTGCAGGAGCGCTACCAGCGGCTCGCCGCGCTGGTGGCGCAGATCGCCGAGGAAGAGAACGACCTGCTCGAGGGCACCGTGGTGGAGGTGCTGACGGCCGAGGGCGAGGGCCGCAAGGACGCCGCCACCCACCGGATGTCCGGCCGTGCCCGGGACAACCGGCTGGTGCACTTCGCCCCGCCCGCCAGCGACCCGCCCCGCCCCGGCGACCTCGTCACCACCCGGGTCACCAGCGCCGCGCCGCACTACCTGCGGGCCGACGACGCGCCGCTGAGCGTGCGTCGCACCCGCGGCGGCGACGCCTGGCAGGCCCGCCAGCTAGCCGCCAGCACCCTTTCAGCCAGCCCGGAGACGGCTGCCCCCGAGCCGGCCGGCCCCGGGCCGGTGCTGCTCGGCATGCCGGCCCGCCGCGGCTAGCCCGCCCGAGGCGCAGGTGACGCTCATCGTGGTCGTCGGCGCGACCACCGCGGGCAAGTCGGACCTGGCGGTCGACCTCGCGCTGGCGGTCGGCGGTGAGGTCGTCAACGCCGACTCGATGCAGCTCTACCAGGGCATGGACATCGGCACCGCCAAGCTCACCGAGGCCGAGCGGCGGGGCGTGCCGCACCACCTGCTCGACGTCTGGGATGTCACCAAGACGGCCAGCGTGGCCGAGTACCAGGAGCTGGCGGACACGGTCATCGCCGGCCTGGCCGGCCGCGGCAAGGTCCCGGTGGTGGTCGGCGGCTCCGGCCTGTACATCCGGGCCGCACTGGGCGACCTGGAGTTCCCCGGCACCGACGAGCGGATCAGGGAGCGCCTGGAGCGCGAGCTGGCGCAGGCGGGCCCGGCCCCGCTGCACGCGCGGCTGCGGTCGGCCGACCCGGCCGCGGCGGACGCCATCCTGCCCAGCAACGGCCGCCGGATCGTGCGCGCCCTGGAGGTCATCGAGCTGTCCGGCCGCCCGTTCAGCGCGACCATGCCGGGCTATGACGCGGGCCGCCCGGCGGTCCAGCTCGGCGTCGCGGTGGACCGGGCCGAGCTGGACCGGCGGATCACCGACCGGGTGGACCGGATGTGGGCGGACGGCTTCGCCGATGAGGTGCGAGGGCTGGCCGCCCGCGGCCTGCGCGAGGGCAAGACCGCCAGCCGCGCCCTCGGCTACCAGCAGCTGCTGCGTCACCTGGACGGCGAGCTGAGCAGCGACGAGGCGCGGGCGGAGACGGTCCGCGCCACCCGCCGGTTCGCCCGCCGCCAGGAATCATGGTTCCGCCGCGACCCGCGCGTCCGCTGGCTGACCCCCGGCGAGGGCCTGCGGGATCGCGCGCTAGCCGAAATAGCAGCCAGAACGGGTGCGTGACGGCGCGCTGACCAGTCACGAGTCAGCCGTGCGGTGCCTCGCCCGACGGTGGCGACCCGGTCGCCGCGGGTAGTGCTCTTACCGCCTGCGCCCGATGTCTCACGATGGGTCGACTAGTCATTTCAGGCTATTTGTTGTCATTTCGTTACCATCGTTGTCACCGGCCTGCCCGGCCCGCAATGACCGCCCCGCGCGGGGATGCGGCGTTCCCGGCGCGGCCTGGGTGGTGGCGGACGGCCGGCTAGCCATCCCGGGCTATCTGCCGCTAAACGGTCTCTAGGGAGTTTCGGCACTGTAACGCTGTCTCTGCGCGATTTTGTCGCATTGTCAGGTCCGGCGAGAGGTCACCCCCATGACCGCGTAGCTGGGCGCGGAACGGCGCAGAGGAACTTCTTGACCGCAGGCACCAGGCGTAACGGCACCAGCAAGCTCGGCCCGTTCAACCGGGTCGCCACCGGCCGCAAGGCCCGGGCCGCCGCTTCCGGTACCCATCAGCTTCACGAGTCCTACCAGCCCTACGAGCCTCAAAAAGCACTGCAGGCTCACCAACGTCAGCCGACCCAGCCGACCCGGCAGGAGCCCTGGCGGCCCGAGCAGTCCTGGCGGGACACGCAGTCCTGGCAGGCTCCGGAGTCCTGGCAGGCTCCGGGGTCCTGGCAAGCCCCGGAATCATGGGAAGCGGCAGGATCGTGGGAAGCACCGGAACCATGGGAAGCGACCGGCACCTGGCCCGCCCAGCCGTGGGAAGGGCAGCCCGGCCAGCGGACCTGGCCGCCGCGGCCGGAGGCCGGGCAGCCTTACGAAGACGGTCGGGACGAGCTGGACCAGCCGCTGCGCGACCGGCAGGAGCAGGAGCTCCGGTCCCCTGGCGCTGCCGGGCGGCACGCCGGCTTCCCGGTCAAGCCTTCCCGCAAGACGGCCCGCAAGCGGGCCGGCAAGGTCGTCCCTGCCGCGGCGGTAGCCGCAACCCTCGCGGTCGGGGCGGCCGCCTACACCCTCTTCGGCGGCGGCGGCGCGCCGCAGGCGGCACCGCTGAACGCGGCCCAGGGGGCGTCCGGCGCCACCGTCTCGGCCGGTGCCGGGGCCGGGGCCGGCCAGGCGAACGGCGCCTCCGGATCCGTACTCAACATCGCCACCGCGTCCGGCCCCAGTTCCTCCCGCGCGGCCACGCACGCTCCCCGCGCGGCCGCCAGCGCCAAGCCGTCCACCTCCGCCCCGGCCGCCCCCGTGGCCGCGCCCACCCCGCAGGCCACCAGCGCGGCCGCGGCGACCACCAAGGCGGCCACCGGTAGCGGGGGCTCCGGCTCGGCCGCGCAAGGCAAGGCCGCCACGCTGAGCTGCAACCTGAGCGGCGGCCTGCTGCCGGACAACGTGACCGCGATCGTCAGCTTCCTGCTCGCCCACGGCTACAGCGACAACGCCGCGGCAGGCATCGCGGGCAACATCTACCAGGAGTCCAAGGGCAACCCCGAGTCGGTCGGCATGGGCGGCGGCGGCCTGATCGGCTGGACCCCGCTGCCGTCGGGCTTCGTCACCGGCAACGTGACCGCCGACCTGAACACCCAGCTGACCGCGCTGCTGACCTACAACCAGGGCTGGGCGCAGTTCCTGCCCACGCTGGAGTCGGCCGCCTCGCCCGCCGACGCGGCCTACATCTACGTCACCGACTTCGAGCGGGCAGGCATCCCCGCCGCCACCACCCGCGAGGCCGCCGCCACCGACGTTGCAAGCGCCTGCGGCATCTGACCGCGATCCTCCCCGCCCGCGCCCCGTTCCCGCCCTCCCGGCCTACCCGCCCTCCCGGCTGCCCGCCCTGCCCGCCCTCGCCGCCCGCCCTCCCTCCCTGCCGGCCCTCTCGGCGCCCCCGTTCCCACCCTCCCCGCACCACCCAGCCCCATCAGCCAGCCCCATCAGCCCATCACCCCCATCCCACCAGCCCCGTGTCACCCAGTCCCCGCACGTCGCCGGCCCCTGGCCCCTGGCCCGGTCTTAGCCGCGGGCCCGGCACTTCACCCGCTTAGCCGTGGCCCGCCCGGGCCCCGGCCTCGCTCTCGTCCCATCTATCCGGGCGAGTCCCGGGTCACCGACCAGCACAATGGTTCCGGTCTGAGCCGATATCACCCGCTGGCTGTAAGTTAAGTGACCACCGTGACCAATGGGCATCGAGCACAGCCGCCAGATGTCCTAATTCAGGCTAGAAATCGAAATTTCTCATGATCACGGAAACTATTTGGTGTGATCACACTAAAAAGTTTCCGTGATCATGCTCCTGGCCAGCATCGACTGTATTCGTCGACCCCACTCCCGCGCCCCGGCCTCGCCTCCGCGCCCGCAGCCCGCCCGTTGGCCGCGACCGCCCCGGCCTCGCTCTCGTGCCCGGCCTCGCTCTCGTGCCCGGCCTCGCTCTCGCGCCCCGCCCGTTGCCGCGACCGCCCCCGGCCCCGCTCTCGCGATTCGCCCGTCGGCCGCCCCCGCCTCCGCGGCCCGCCCCCGCCCTGCCTGACCGCTTGGCAAGCCATCAGGCGTGCTGTTGTTTCTGGACGAAACTGGCGTGACGAATGATGATCTGAGTTGTGAATTCCCGCTTTTGGTTCACTGGGGCGCGGGGAATCTCAAGGTGCCTATCAGATGCTCTCAATGGCGCTGATCCTGATGATGCTCCTGGTGTGGTTAGCGCATCATGAATCCCATGAGGCGCGTAATTCTTCGCGCGGATTCCGCCGGACAAGGAGAAATTACAGATAGTAATCGCCGCTAAACTATTCGTGATTTTTTTAGCGTTCAGGACTGGGTATTCCGCGAATCTCTCGCTACCATCGAAACAACAGCCCGGCAAGAAAAGGTCCAGGTGCAAAACTCGCGCCCTAACCTGTTACAGAGAGTAATTTCAAAGGAACCCGGAGTAACTGATGACCGATCCGCGAAACTCTCAGCCTGGCTCCTCAGCAGCGTCCGGACCGGACGCCGAGGCCGGGGGAGAGCCCCGGATCGGCGCGGCGTCCGGAGAGACGAGCGTCTGGCCCAGTCGGCCGGACGCGGCAAGCCCGGCGGGCTGGTTCCCGTCGTCGGCCGGGGACGCGGCCCCCCCGGTCCGGTCCAGGGAACCAGCCCGCTCGGATGGACAACCCGCCCGCGGCGCCCAGCCCGGCGGCACCCCGCCCGGCTACGCCACCGAGCCGCAGCCCACCGGGACGTACCGGCGGCCAGTCGGACTGGCTGACCACGGCTGGGCGGCCCGTACCCCGGACATGCGCTGGCCCGGCCTGCGCGGGCAGGGACCGCGGCATATCCCGGTGGTCGGCCCGGCCGAGGCGGTGGGCTCCCAGCGGGCCGCGTCTCGGGCGGGGGACACGCATGCCCAGGCGGGCGGCTTCACCCCGGGCCAGGGGCGCCCGCGTCCCACGTCCCGCGACGCCAGGCCCGTGGTCCGCGACGCCGGGGCCGCGCCCCGCGATGCCGGATCAGCAGCCCGCGATGCCGGGCGCACGGTCCGCGATGCCGGGCCCGTGGTCCGCGATGCCGGGCCCGTGGTCCGCGATGCCGGGCCCGCGGTCCGCGGCCGGCCGGGAGGCCCAGGCCTGAACGTGTCGTCGGGGACGGCCCACGGAGCGCTCGGCCAGGACCGCCAGTCCGGCTGGCAGCTCGCGCTGCGGGCGTGGCAAGACTCGGGGGTTGCCTGGGAGGAGGCCCCGGCGGGCTGGTCGGCCGGCCTCGACCGCTACGACCCGGCCACCGATCCCTATGCGGCCGCCGCCTATACGTCGCCGCCGTATCCGGCGGGCCCGCCGGCCGATGACCCCTATCGCCCCGGCCCGCCCGCCGATGACCGTTACCCCGCGGACCCGTATCCCGATGACGGGTACCCGGCGGATCCCCGCCCCGGGGACACCGCATCGGACCGTTCGCTCGACGAACGTGACCAGTCCGGCCCCGCGCAAGCCGGCCCGTACCCGCCCATCCGCTACGCAGCTGCCCCGGTGGCCACCGCCTTCGCGAGCGAGCGGTCCGCGGCTGACGCGCACCCGGCTGACGCGCGCCCGGTCGGCCGGAATGAAGCCTGGTGGTACCGCGACCAGGACGACGACGGGCAGGCCGCCCCGGACGACGAGCCGGCCGAAGGTGGCCGCGCGGCCACCTGGCAGGCCGATGACGACGACGCGGCGGAAGGCTGGACGGCCGACGACGACCTAGCCGTCGCTGCTGGCCCAGCCGGGCCCGGCTCCGATCCCGTCCGCCGAGAGCTGGCCGAGCCGTATCCAACCCGCCCTGACCTGCGCGTTATCCCGGTGGCGGCCGACTCGCAGCCCGGACCGGGCCCGTGGCCGACGCAGGCGCCAGCCGGCCGCTTCGTCCCCGACGAGTCGGCCGGATCCGCTTCGGCTGGCCAGGACGCGGCCGCGCGGCCGCCGCTGCCCCGGCGGCGGCCCGGCGCCACCTGGAACGAGTACCCGCCCGCGGACTTTAACGGCCTGCCGTGGCCGGAAGGGCCGAAGGCAGCGCCCCGGCCGGCCGCCTTCACCCCCGCCCGGCCAGGCGCTCCCGCCCGGCCAGGCGCTCCCGCCGGTTCAGGCGCTCCCGCCCGGCCAGATGCTCCCGCCCCGCCAGGTGCCCCCGTCCAGCCGCAGGCCCCCGCCTGGTCAGGCGCCCCTGACCAGCCAGCCGCCGCGCCGTCGCCCGGGTTCCGCGCGTCGCCTTCCTTCACCCCGCAGTCGTTCGCGGGGCCGCGTGGCCTGGTCGGTGCCAGGTCGTTCGCCGCCCCGCCGCTGGCCGCCCCGGTCGCCGCCGCCCCCTCCTTGGCCCTCGGCGGTCCCGGTGGCGCTGGTGCCTCCCGTGGTTTCGACGTCCCCCGCGGTTCCGCCGCGCCGTCGCTGGCCGAGCCCGACGCGCTGTACCGGGCCTGGCAGGGGTCGGTGCGCGAGGCGAGCGGACGGCGCGGGTCGTGGCCCGGTCGGCCGGGCGGGCGCCGCGGCCTGGGCTGGCAGGCGGTCAGGGTTGGCGTGCCGGCCGTGGTCATCGTCACCGTCGGCGCGGGCGCGCTGATGATGCTGACCGGCCGGGCCAACGAGATGCTGGCCGAACGGTCCGGCCCCGGGCCCACGTCGTCGGCCGGGCCCGCCATCTCCGCCAGCCTCAGCCCGGCCGGCCCCGTGCTGGCCGGCTACCCGGGCCAGCAGGGCGCGGTGGCGGTCACCGCGCTGTGGTCAGCCAGCGGGCTGACCGTCGCCGTCGGCAACGCCGACGGCCACCCGGCGGTGTGGCGGCGCGCACCCGACGGGACCTGGTCGCTGGTGTCGGCCCGCGCCCTCAGCGGCCTGCCCGGCGGGCTGACCTCGGTCGCTCAGGGCCCGCTGGGCTGGATCGCGGTCGGCTCGGTGCGGGACAACGGAACCGTGACGCCGGTCGCCTACCAGTCGGCCGACGGGGTTACCTGGTCGCCGCTGCCGGCGCTGGCCGCGCTGGCGGGCAGCGATGCACGGTTCCTGGGCGTGGCCGCGGGCCCCGGCGGCTACCTGGTCGTCGGCCGCCAGGGCACCGGCAATAACACCGCGGCCGCCTTCTGGTGGTCCGGTGACCTGCGCGGCTGGTCGAACGGCGGGAACGGCGGCAACACCGGCTCGATCGCCACCGCCGCGATCCCGGTCGGCAACGGCTTCGCCGCGGTGGGCGAGGAAATGAGCTGCCACACGATCTGGGTGTCGCCCGACGGCAAGCAGTGGACCGGCCACGACCTGTCCAAGCCGGACGGCGCGCAGGCCGCGACCCTGGTGTCGGTCACCGCCAGCCCGGCCGGCCGGATCGTCGCGGGCGGCTTCGCCAGCAAGAACGGCACCGACCTGCCGATCGTGGTCACCTCGGCCGACGGGGGCGCCCACCACACGCAGGTCGTGCTCAGCGCCCCGCAGGGGCCGGCCGCGGTGACCGCGGTGACCGCGACCGGCGGCGGCTTCGTTGCCGTCGGGCTGGCGGGCCCGAAGTCCGCCCCCCGCGCCGTCACCTGGACCTCGAAGGACGGCATCACCTGGTCGGCCGCGACCCCGCTGACCGCCGCCGGCCGCAGCGAGGTCACCGCCCTCACCGACACCAGCGCCGCGGCCAGCGGCACCTCGCCGTCAGCGGTCACCGGCAGTGCCCAGCACGGCGCGTCCCCCGCCCTGCTGACCATCCCCGCCCCGTAGTCCCGTCGCCCGCCGGGCACCGCCCGGTGTCAGCGGCGCGGCTGGGGCGCGGCTGAGCCGCCCCCCGGAGCGCCCTAGCCCAGCGGTACCCGGTTGATCGAGGCGTCGAGGACCTCGGCCGTGTGCGCGGTGCGCAGGTTGATACCGCGGGCGGCCAGCTCCGCCGTGATCTGCAGCGTGCACCCGGGGTTGGCCGAGATCAGCAGCTCGGCCCCGGAGGCGACTACCGTGTCGGCCTTGCGTGACCCGAGCTCGCGGGCGGCCTCCGGCTGCAGCAGGTTGTAGACGCCGGCCGAGCCGCAGCAGGTTCCCGCGTCCCGCAGCTCGGTCAGCTCAAGCCCGGGTATGCCGCCGAGCAGCGACCGCGGGGCGGCGGTGATCCGCTGCGCGTGGCCGAGGTGGCAGGCGTCGTGGTAGGCCGCCCGGGCCGGTACCGGGTGCCGTTCAGCCGCCGGGCCGAGCGCGTCAAGGAACTCGGCCAGGTCGCGCACCTTGGCCGAGAGCGCCGCCGCGCGCGCGGCCCACGACGGCGAGTCAGCGAACAGCCGCTCGTACTCCTTCATCGCCGAGCCGCAGCCGGCCGAGTTGACGACGATCGCGTCCACCTCGGCCGCCTCGAAGGTCTCGATGGTCCGCTGCGCGAACCGGATCGCCTCGGCCGCCCGCCCGGAGTGCGACGAAAGGGCACCGCAGCAGCCCTGCGAACGCGGGATGAGCACGTCGCACCCTTCGGCCGCGAGCACCCGCGCGGTCGCCGCGTTGACCCGGGGGAAGAACACCGACTGGACGCACCCGGTGAGCATGCCGACCACCGCCCGCCGCGGGCCGCGGGCCGTCACCCGCTCGGGTAGCCGCCCGGCGGGCTGCGCGGGCGATGCGGGCGGCGCCAGCCGCAGCGCCTGCCCGGCCGCGGGCGAGACCCGGTCGACCAGGCCGGTCCGGGCGATCAGCCGGTCTGCCCCGGTCCGCTGCAGTAGCCGCAGCGGCGCGGTGGCCAGCCGCAGCCGGGCCGGGTAGGGGAACAGCGCGAAGATCCCGGCCCGGGTCAGCCGGTCGCGCAGCGGCCGGCGTGCCTCTGGCACCGAGCCGCCCGGTGGCAGCCCGGCCGGCCCCGGCTCCGCCCGTCCGAGCACCCCCGACCCGAGGCCGGACGGGCCGAAGCCGGGCAGCAGCCCGAGCCCCGGCATGCCGAGCGCGGTCGGCCCCGGCCCGGCCGTGCCAGGCGGGGCGGTGCCGCCCAGGGCGGTGCCGGCCGACTCGGTCCACTCCCGGGCGGCCTCGATGATCTGGTCGTACTGCACCCCCGAGGGGCACGCGGTCATGCAGGCCATGCAGCCCAGGCAGCGGTCGAAGTGCTCGCCCGCGGCGGGGGTCAGCGGCGCGCCGTCAAGGAGCTGGCCGACCAGGTAGATCCGGCCACGGGGCGAGTCCATCTCCTCGTTCCACAGCGAGTAGGTCGGGCAGGCGGGCAGGCAGAACCCGCAGTGCACGCAGTCCTTGACCGCGGCCCGGATCCGGTCCGCGGCCGGGTCGGCCGCCGCCCCCGGGTCGTCGCCGCTGACAACCGGCCCCACCACGTCGTCGCTCATCAAGCTCCTTTAGACGGTTTCCGGGAACCGGCCGGGCGCCAGCAGGTGCCGCGGGTCGAACCGGTCCTTGACCGAGCGCATCAGGGCCAGCCCGGGAACCGGGCCGCTCATCCCGCCGCAGGCGTCGAGCGCGGCTCGCAGCCTGGCCGGGGCGGCCAGCACGGTTACCGCCGCCCGCGGGCCCGCGATCGCTTCCCGCAGCGCGGCGATGAAGCCGGGCGACCCGGCCTCGTCGGTTCCCAGCCGCAGGTAGAGCACGCCCGCGCCCGCGGACCCGGCGACCGCCGGGGCGACGCCGGCCGTGCGCGCCGCCGCCTCGATCGCGTCGAGCACCCGGCCAAGCGCGGACACCCAGAACGACACCCGGACCAGCGTCTGGCCGGGCCCGGCGGCGGGTGCGCCCGGCCACCAGTCCGGCGGCGCGGCCGCGACCGTGGCCGGTCCGAGCAGCCCGGCCATCCGGGCCGCCCGGGCGGTGACCCCGTCGGCCGACCCCTCGAGCAGCGCCCCGACCAGGATCGGGCCCGACCGGGCAGGCTCGGCCCAGGCCAGCTCCACCGCGGAGGCGGTCAGCGGCGAGTTCGCCGCCGCCGCGACCGCGTCGGCGGCGGCCGGGACGGCCGGGTACTGCGCGGTGATCCAGGCCCGGGCGGCGGGCAGCGGGTGCAGCCGGAACGTCGCCTCGGTGATCAGCCCGAGCGTCCCGGCCGACCCGGTGAACAGCTTGCCCAGGTCGTAGCCGGCCACGTTCTTGACGACCTTACCGCCGGACTTGGCGACGACGCCGTCGGCGCGGACGATGGTGATGCCGATCAGCAGGTCGCGCGGCGTCCCGTAGCGCAGCCGCCGCGGGCCTGCCAGGCCGGACGCGACGACCCCGCCGACGGTGGCGTCGGGCGGCACGTCGAGCGCGATCTCCTGGCCGGCTTTCGCCAGCTCGGCCGCGACGTCGCCCATCCGCGCCCCGGCCTGCACCCGGGCGACCAGGTCGCCGGCCGCGTGCTCGAGCACGGCGGGCATCCGCGCCGTGTCGATGATCAGGTCGCAGCGCGACAGCCGGGTGCCCCAGGACAGCCGGGCACCGCCGCCTCGCACCACCATGGCCAGTCCGCGGCCGGCCGCGACCCGGATGAGGGCCGCCGCCTCCTGGGTTGAGCCGGGGAACGCGGTCAGCAGCCGGCCGTCGCCGTCCCCGCCGCGCAGGTCGGAGCAGGCCTCCGCCAGCGCCAGCTCGACGTCGGGCCGCGCAGCCGTCACCGCTGCCGCCACGGCCAGGCCGGCCGGCCGGAGCCAGCGGCACCCGTTCGGGATCTCATCAGAAGATCTCCGCCCCGGAAGCGGGGCCGGCCGCCCGGCCGGCCGGGCGCCGGCCCGGTGATGGCCGGGGACCTCGCCGCACAGCCGGGGGGTCGGGAAGACCTTGCCCGGGTTGCAGAGCGAGGCCGGGTCGAACGCGCACCGCAGCAGCTGCATGGTGTCCAGGTCGTCGGCGGTGAACATCTTGGGCAGGTACCTGGCCTTGTCCACGCCGACCCCGTGCTCGCCGGTGATCGACCCGCCGTACTCGATGCAGGCGTCGAGGATCGCCCCGGAGACCTCTTCCGCCCGCTGCGCCTCGCCCGGCACGGCGTCGTTGTAGAGCACCAGCGGGTGCAGGTTCCCGTCGCCCGCGTGGAAGACGTTCGCCACCCGGATGCCGCTCTCGGCCGACAGCTTGGCGATCCGGGCCAGCACGTCGCCCAGCGCGGTGCGCGGCACCACGCCGTCCTGCACGATGTAGGCGGGGGAGAGCCGGCCGACCGCGGCGAAGGCCGACTTGCGCCCGGCCCAGATGCCGGCCCGCTCGGCCGGGTCGTCGGCCGCGCGGACCTCCCGCGCGCCCGCGCGCTCGCAGATCTCGCGCACCAGCGCCAGCTCGGCCGATACCTCGGCCGCGGGCCCGTCCAGCTCGACCAGCAGCACGGCCGTCGCCCCGGCCGGGTAGCCGCAGTGCACCGCGGCCTCGGCCGCCTCGATCGACAGCGCGTCCATCATCTCGATGGCGGCCGGCACGATGCCCGCGGCGATGATGTCGGTGACCGCCCGCCCGCCCGCCTCCAGCGAGTCGTAGGCGGCCAGGATCAGGTGCACCGCTTCCGGCGCGGGGGTGAGCTTGACGATGACCTTGGTGACGATGCCGAGCGTCCCCTCGGAGCCGCTGAACGCGCCGAGCAAGTCATAGCCAGTACCAGCGCCGGTCCCGTCGCCCAGCCAGGTCAGCTCGCCGGACGGGGTGACGACCTCGAGCCCGGTCACGTGGGTGACGGTGAACCCGTGCTTGAGGCAGTGCGCGCCGCCGGAGTTCTCCGCCACGTTGCCGCCGACCGAGCAGACCACCTGCGAGGACGGGTCGGGCGCGTAGAACAGCCCGAACGGCGCTGCCGCCTGGGTGACCGAGATGTTGGTCGCCCCCGGCTCGACCACCGCCCGCCGGGCGACCGGGTCGACCTCGAGGACGCGCCGCATCCGGGTGAGCACGATCAGCACGCCGGACGGGTGCGGGACGGCGCCGCCGGACAGGCCGGTGCCGCTGCCGCGGGCCACGAACGGCACGCCCGCGTCCGCGCACGCCCGCACCACCGCGGCGACCTCCTCGGCGCAGGACGGCAGCACCACCAGCGCGGGCACGGCACGGTGCGAGGTCAGCCCGTCGCACTCGTAGGTGCGCAGCTCCAGCGGCTCGGTGATGACGTGGGCCGGGCCGCAGATGTCCCGCAGCAGCGCCGCCAGCGTCCCCGTCCGGAGGCCTGCAGTGTCGGCCATCGCGGCCCCCCTTCCTACGGCATGCGCTCGTACGCGGGCAGCGTCAGGAACTCGGCGAACGAGTCCGCCAGCGCCACCTCGGTGAACAGCGCGACCGCCTGGCCGTACCGGGCGGTGTCGAAGCTGTCGCCGGCCGCCTGGCGGATCTTCCCGAGCTCCTCATCGATCATGCGCTCGACCACGTCCTTTGTCACCAGCGGGCCGTCGTCGAGGATGACCTCGTTGTGGATCCACTGCCAGACCTGGGAGCGGGAGATCTCGGCGGTGGCGGCGTCCTCCATCAGGTTGAAGATCGCCACCGCGCCGTTGCCGCCGAGCCAGGTGGCCAGGTACTGCAGGGCGACGGAGATGTTGCCGCGCAGGCCCGCCTCGGTCACCCCGCCAGGGGTCTTCGAGAACGCGAGCAGGTCGGCGGCGGCGACCGACACCTCGGGGCGCTGCTTGTCGAGCTGGTTGGGCTTGGCGCCGAGGTAGGAGTCGAAGACTTCCTTGCAGATCGGCACCAGGTCCGGGTGGGCCACCCAGGAGCCGTCGAAGCCGTCGCCCGCCTCGCGGGTCTTGTCGTCGCGCACCTTGGCCAGCGCGATCTTGTTGACCTCGGGGTCACGCCGGGACGGGATGAACGCCGCCATCCCGCCCATCGCGAACGCGCCCCGCTTGTGGCAGGTCTGCACCAGCAGCTCGGTGTAGGCGCGCATGGAGGGGGCGGTCATGGTGACCGCGTTCCGCTCGGGCAGCATGAACTCCCGGCCCCTGGTGCGGAACTTCTTGATCACCGAGAACAGGTAGTCCCAGCGCCCCGCGTTCAGCCCGGCGCTGTGCTCGCGCAGCTCGTACAGGATCTCGTCCATCTCGAAGGCGGCCGGGATGGTCTCGATCAGCACGGTGGCCCGGATCGTGCCCCGCGGTATGCCGAGGAAGTCCTGGGCGAGGTTGAACGCGTCGTTCCACAGCCGCGCCTCGAGGTGGGACTCCATCTTCGGCAGGTAGAAGTAGGGTCCCTTGCCCTTGTCGAGCTGCCGCTGGGCGCTGGCGCACATGTACAGCGCGAAGTCGGTCAGGCTGCCGGACGCGCGCCGCCCGTCGATGAGGATGTGCTTCTCGTCCAGGTGCCAGCCGCGCGGCCGCACCACGATGGTGGCCAGCTCGTCGTCCGGGCGCAGCGCGTACGACTTGCCCTCTTCGGAGGTGAAGTCGATGGTCCGGTCGAGCGCGTCCTTGAGGTTGAGCTGGCCCTCGATCATGTTCGACCACAGGGGCGTGTTGGCGTCCTCGAAGTCGGCCAGCCAGACGTTGGCGCCGCTGTTGAGCGCGTTGATCGTCATCTTCTTGTCGGTCGGCCCGGTGATCTCCACCCGCCGGTCGACCAGGCCAGGCGCGGGCGCCGCGACCCGCCAGGAGGTGTCCTCCCGGATGCCGGCCGTCTCCGGCAGGAAGTCGAGCAGGGCGCCGCCTGACAGCTTGGCCTGCCGTGCCCGACGGGCCGCGAGGGCCTCGGCCCGCCGCTCGGCCAGCGCGTCGTGCAACCCTACGAGCAGTTCAAGCGCCCGAGGGGACAAGATCTCGACGTACCGTTCCTCAGCGGGCCCGGTTATCTCCACGCGCTCAGGCATGCTCAGCTCCTCCCAGCTTCAACTGCCTATCCTAAGCGCCCCGGCCACGCGCACACGAGGTCGGTGACATCACGTTGACGCTGGCCACGGCGAGGTGCCGGGCCGCCGGCGGCGGCCGGACGGCAGAGAATTGGCGCGTTACGGCCAGGAAAAGCTGGCGTGGTATCCTCTTTACCCTTGCCAGGCATAAAAAAAGGCCAGCGAGAACCGGCTTCCAGGAGTATATCAATCATTATGGCAATTCGTCAAACGGATTCCCAGTCGCCCGCGGAAAGCCCCATGGAAAGCCCAGAAAGCCCGGCCGAAGGTCAGCCCGCGCCGGAAACGACGCCGGAAACGACGGCACCGAGCAACGGCGAGGGAAAGACGCCGGCGCCGACCGGGTACGCGGCCGCGGTGCGGGCCGAGCAGGGCTACCTGACGATGCTGTACAGCCTGCTTGACCAGGCCCGCGAGCGCAGCGAGCGGGAGCTGGCGAACGTCCGCGGCCGGGGCGGCGCGGGCGGCACTCACCAGGCCAGGCTGGAGCGCGACGTTTCCGCGGCGGAACAGGAGAAGCGGCTCACCCAGCTCACCCTGACCGAGCGCGGGCTGTGCTTCGGCCGCACCGACGACGAAAAGCAGAACACTCTTTACATCGGCCGGATAGGACTGCGCGACGACGATTATGAGCTGAAGCTGATCGACTGGCGGGCGCCCGCCGCGCGGCCCTTTTACGCGGCGACGCCGCGCAATCCGGCCGGCCTGATCCGCCGCCGTCACATCTACACCCGGCTGCGCCGGGTGACCGGCGTCGACGACGAGGTGTTCGACCTGGACAAGCTGTCGGAGCAGGACCGCAGCACGCTGTCCGGCGAGGCCGCCCTCATCGCGGCGGTGTCGAGCGCGCGGACCGGCCGGATGGCCGACGTGGTGGCCACCATCCAGGCCGAGCAGGACCGGGTGATCCGGGCCGGGCTGCCCGGGGTGCTGGTGGTCCAGGGCGGCCCGGGCACCGGCAAGACGGTGGCCGCGCTGCACCGCGCGGCCTACCTGCTGTACACCCACCGCCGCACCCTGGAGCGGCGCGGCGTGCTGGTCATCGGCCCCAACGCCACCTTCCTGCGCTACATCAGCCAGGTCCTGCCGTCGCTGGGCGAGACCGACGTGGTGCTGCACACCCTGGGCGACCTGTTTCCCGGCGTGCAGGCGAACGACACCCGCGACCCGGCCGCCGTGGTCAAGGGCGACCAGCGGATGATCCGGGTCATCAGCCAGGCCGTCCGCGACCGCCAGCGGGTGCCGAAGCAGGACATCACGGTGGACGCCGACGGCACCCTCATCCCGCTGAAGCGCGAGGCGATCCTGCGGGCACGGGACCGCGCCCGGTCCACCCGCCGCCCGCACAACGTGGCCCGCAAGCTGTTCGTCACCGAGCTGCTCAGTGAGCTGGCGCGGGCCGAGGCCCGCGTCCTTGACCGCCCGTTCGACGACGAGGACCTGCCCTACGCCCGGGACCGGCTGTGGTCCGAGCCCGGCGTGCAGGCCGCCCTCGACGGCCTGTGGCCGCTGCTCACCCCGCAGCGGCTGCTGGCTGACCTGCTGGGGTCGGCGCCAGCGATCAGGTCCGCGGCCGGCCCTGTCCTTGATCATTCCGAACGGGAGCGGCTGACCCGGGCCGCCCACCCCGCGCGCTGGACGGTGGCCGACGTCCCGCTGCTTGACGAGGCAGCCGAGCTGCTCGGGGTGGACAACTCGGCCGAGCTGGCGGCCAGCCGGGCCGAGGCACGGGCCCGCGCGCTGGAGGAGAAGTACGCCCGCGAGGTCATGCAGATCACCTATGACGCCGGCTCCGGCCTGAGCCTGGCCGAGCTGGGCATGGTCGACGCGGAGACCCTGGCCGCCTGGAACCGGGACAACGGCCCGTCCCTGTCCACCGCCGAGCGGGCGGCGGCCGACCGCTCCTGGGCGTACGGCCACGTGATCATCGACGAGGCGCAGGAGCTGTCGGCGATGGCCTGGCGGATGGTGCTGCGGCGCAACCCGAGCCGGTCGATGACCGTGGTCGGCGACGTCGCCCAGACCGGCTCGCCGGCCGGCGCGACCTCATGGCAGGACATGCTCGGCCCGCTGGTCGGCGGCCGCTGGCAGCAGGAGCGGCTGACCGTCAACTACCGCACCCCGACCGAGATCATGGCGGTCGCGGCCGACGTGCTGGCAGCGGTGTCCCCGGACGAGCGCCCGCCCGACTCGGTGCGCTCCGAGGGGGTCGGGCCCCGGGCGGTGCACATGTCGACCAGCGCGCTGCCCGCCGGGGTGGCCAGGCAGGCGCGGGCCGACCTGGCCGACCTCGGGGGCCCGGACGGCGGCCGGCTGGCCGTGGTCGCGCCCGACGCCCTGGTCCCGGCGCTGGCCGAGGCGCTGCCGGAAGCGGTGCCGGGCGACCGGCCGGAGTCGCTGGACGCGGTGGCGGCGCTGCTCACCGTGTCTCAGGCCAAGGGCCTGGAGTTCGACCGGGTGATCGTGGCCGACCCGGCGGGCATCCTCGCCCAGTCCGACAACGGCGGCCACGACCTGTACGTGGCGATCACCCGGGCGACCCACCGGCTGACCGTCGTCTACGACGGCGAGCTGCCCGCGTCGCTGCACGCGCTGGCGGCCGGCTGAGGTGGATGAGCTGCTGAAGGTCATCGGCGAGCGCGCCCGGGCGGGCAGCCGCCCCGGCCAGCGGTCCGACTCCTGCCGGGTGGCGCTGTCGATCGAGGGCGGCGGGATGCGGGGCACGGTGTCGGCCGGGATGGCACTGGCGCTGCACGAGCTCGGCCTGCTGGGCGCGTTCGACGCGGTGTACGGCTCGTCGGCGGGCGCGATCACCGGCGCCTGGCTGCTCAGCTCGACCCCGGAAAGGCTGCGGGGCTGGGCCGACCCCGACTACGCGCGCACGCTGATCCGCTGGTCGGCGCTGCTGCGCGGCCGCCCGGTGGTCGACGTGCGCACGCTGGTGGAAGAGGTGTACACGACCGACTTCCCGATGGACTTCGACTCGGTGCTGGCCAGCCCGGTCGAGTACCACCCGCTCGGCACCGACGCCGCCACGGGGGAGTCCACCGACCTCCGCCCGCTCATCGAGACCCCGGCCGAGCTGCGGCTGGCGCTGCGGGCCAGCGCGTCATTGCCCTTCCTGGCAGGCCCCCCGGTCGAGCTGCGCGGCCGCCGGTTCTACGACGCCGGGGTGGCCGAGTCGGTCCCGTTCCGCACCCCGCTCGCCCAGGGCGCGACCCACGTGCTGGTGCTCCGCTCCCGCCGCCCCCTGGCGCCGGAGCGGCTGCCCGATGCCGTCGCCGCCCGCGCGGCCGTGATCGACGCTGACCTCGCCAGCGGCGACGGCGCGCAATCCCCGCTGAGCCCGGGCAGCCCCAGGCCACCCCGCCCGCCTCGGTCGTCCCGCGTGCTGGCCCGCACCGCGCTGCGCCGCGAGTCACTAGAGCTGCGCACCGCGCTGCTCACCCGCCCCGCCCGCAACGCGGCCGACCTGGCCCGCATCGCCCTGCACGAGGCAGCCGGAACCGCCCTGACGATCTACCCGCCAAGGTCAACCCCACCCGTCACCCGCCTCACCACCGACCCCACCATGCTCGCGGTCGCCCTCGAAGCGGGCCGCGAAGCCGCCCACACCGCCCTCGGCGGCCTTCCGCATGGCGCGTGGTTGTGACAACCAGGCGCCCCTAACCGCCTGGTTGCCGCAACCATGCCGCCCGGGGCGGCGCCGGCGCCGCCCCGGGCGACGGATGTGTAACGATTGCGCGGCCGCCGGCGCTTAGCTCCCGTGGGGCCGGTCGCCGTACGCTCCCCCGCCCACCATCGCGGCGACCGGCCCCTTTTCTCTTGCCGCCATTCAGGCTTAATCCTGCCCGATATCGGGCAGGAAGTTGTGGGAAGCTGCAACGGCTGGCAGAATAGCGACGTCTATGGATGATTCGGATCTGCGGTACCCGCAGGAGCTAGTCCGCCACGTAGCCAGGAGCACGGGGCTGGACGAGGCGACCGCGTCCCGGGTGGTGGCGGACGTGATGGCTTACTTCGGCCAGACGGTCGAGGAGTACGTCACCAGCCGTCACGAGGACCTGAAGACAAGAAACCGCAAGAACGACGACATCTGGCCCAGGATCACGGCCGAGCTGCGGGACCGCCGGTTCCGCGCGCCCGAGGTGTCGGAGCGGCAGCTCCGCCGCATGATCTACGGTTAGGAAGGGGCACGGCGATGTGCGGGATCGTGGGATACATCGGCAAGCGGGACGCGACCCCGGTGCTGGTCGAGGGACTGCACCGGCTTGAGTACCGCGGTTACGACTCGGCCGGGGTGGCGCTGGTGCACCGGGGCCGGCTGCAGGTGACCAAGACGGCCGGCCGGGTGCAGGACCTGCGCGACAAGCTCGACGCCAAGCAGACCAAGGCCACCGTCGGCATCGGGCACACCCGCTGGGCGACCCATGGCGAGCCGAACGACGTCAACGCGCACCCGCACACCGACGCCCAGCACCGCGTCGCCGTGGTGCACAACGGCATCATCGAGAACGCCGACGCGCTGCGCGCCCAGCTCATCGCCGAGGGCGTCACCTTCGCCAGCGACACCGACACCGAGGCCCTCGCGCACCTGGTCGCCAGGGAGCTGGCGGCCGGCGACGAGGTGACGCTGGAGGCGGCGGTGATCGCCACCCTGCGCCGGGTCGAGGGCACCTACGGCCTGGTCTTCCTCGACACCAGGACCCCCGACCAGCTAGTGGTGGCCCGCAACGGCTCGCCGATCGTGCTCGGCCTGGGCGAGAGCGAGATGTTCGTCGCCTCCGACGTGGCCGCCCTGGTCCGCTACACCCGCCAGGTGATCTACCTGGAGGACGGCGAGATCGCCACCATCAAGGCGACCGACTACCGCACTACCCTGCTCAGCGGGGCGGCGGCGGGCGACGGGCGGCGGACGCCGACCACCGTGGACGCCGACGCGGACGACTACGAGCTCGGCCCGTTCAGCGACTACATGCGCAAGGAGATCCACGAGCAGCCGGACGCGATCCGCCGGGCGGTGATGGGCCGCCTCGACGAGCGGTTCGCCACCGCCAAGCTGGGCGGCGTCAACCTGGACGCCCGGGAGCTGCGCAACATCAAGCGGGTCAAGTTCCTCGGCTGCGGCTCCGCCTACTACGCCGGCCAGATGGGCGCGGCGATGGTGGAGGAGCTGGCCCGGATGCCCGCCGACGCCGAGCCGGCCAGCGAGTTCCGCTACCGCAGCCCGGTGGTGGACCCGGACACGCTCTACGTCGCGGTCTCCCAGTCCGGCGAGACCAGCGACACGCTGATGGCGGTGCAGGAGCTGAAGCGCAAGGGCGGCCAGGTCATCGGGGCGGTCAACGTGGTCGGCAGCGCGATCGGGCGCGAGTGCGGGCACGGCATCTTCCTGCACGCGGGCCCGGAGGTGTCGGTCGCCTCGACCAAGGCGCTGACTAACATGTCGGTCAACTTCGCGCTCCTGGCGCTGCTGCTCGGCCGGGTCAGGGACCTGTCAAGCGCCAGCGGCGCGCGCATCGTCAACGGGCTGCGGGCGCTGCCCGCCCAGGTGACCACGATCCTCAACAACGAGGAAGACATCGCCACGGTGGCGCACCGCTACGCCGGGGCGAACCACATGTTCTTCATCGGCCGGGTGCGCGGCTGGCCGGTGGCGCGCGAGGGCGCGCAGAAGCTCAAGGAGATCTCCTACGTGCACGCCGAGGCCTACCAGGCGGGCGAGCTGAAGCACGGGCCGCTCGCGCTGATCCAGCCCGACATGCCGAGCGTGGTGATCATCCCGTCGGACGAGCTGGTCGCCAAGAACATCTCCACGATCGAGCAGATCAAGGCCCGCAGTGGCCCGGTCATCGCGCTGACCAGCGCTGACATCCCGGACGGTTTGGCCGATGCGACGATCCGGATACCCCGGGCGGAGCCCGAGCTCGAGCCGATCCTGTTCAACATCCCGCTGCAGATCCTCGCCTACCACGCGGCCGCGAAGCTCGGCCGCGACATCGACAAGCCCCGCAACCTGGCCAAGAGCGTGACGGTGGAGTAGGCCGGGCGGGCAGGCGGAGCGCGCACCCGTTCGGGATAATCAAGGCGAGGATTCCGAACGGGTGCGTGGCCGCCTCAGCAGGCACCCGTTACCGCCCGTCAGGCGGTGGTGGACGCCGCCAGCGGTGAGTTCTCGGGGGTGGCGCCGAGCGCCGCCAGCATCGCCAGCGTGACCTCTTCCGGCAGCGCCTGCTCACACCAGACGACCTTGCCCGCCAGGGTGCGCCGGGCGCCCCAGCGGCCGGCCAGCTGGGAGACCACGTGCAGCCCGCGGCCGTTCTCGGCGTCCTTGTCGACCTGCAGCACCCGGGGCAGCGCGGGGGAGGAGTCGTGTACCTCGCAGACCAGGGTGTCCGGCTCGAGGACCAGCCGGAGCATGATCTCGCCGCTGCTGGCGTACCTGATCGCGTTGGTGACCAGCTCGGAGACCAGCAGCTCGCTGGCGTCGATCAGGTCCTCAAGGCCCCAGCGCTTGAGCGGGTCGCGGATGAACGCGCGGGCTTCCCGCACCGCCTCGAGCTTGGGGGCGAGCTGCAGGCAGATCCGGTGGTCCTCGGGGATGCGCCGCAGCTTGGCGATGAGCACCGCGATGTCGTCGCGCTTGGCGTCCGCGTAGACCCCGTCGAGCGACAGCTTGCACAGGTCTTCCAGGTCCCGCTCGGGCGCGCCCTCACCGAACGCGGCCTGCAGCCGGCTGAGGCCGTCGGAGATGTCCCGGTCGCGCGACTCGACCAGGCCGTCGGTGTAGAGCACGAACAGCGACCCGTCCTCGACCCCGATGACCTTGGTCTCGATCCCGCCCTCGCCCACGCCGAGCGGCGGTGACGGGTTGACCTCGAGGTACTCGTTGCGCCCGTCCGGGTGGACCAGCAGCGGCGGCAGGTGGCCCGGCCACCGCGAGCTCGATCTCCCCGGTGACGCCGTCATAGACCGCGTAGGCGCAGGTGGCGAAGTGCGGCTCGCGCTCGCCGAGGGTCCGCATGAGCTCGTCGAGCTGCTGCAGCGACTCCGCGGGCGGCAGCTCGAGCATGGCCAGGGTCTGGATGGCGGTGCGCAGCCGCCCCATGGTGACCGCGGCCCGCACCCCGTGCCCGGCCACGTCGCCCACCACCAGGGCGACCCGCGCGCCGGGCAGCCGGATCGACTCGTACCAGTCGCCGCCCACCTCGACCAGCTCGCTGCCCGGCAGGTAGCGGTGCTTGACCTCGACCGAGGAGGGGTAGGTGAGCCCGGTCGGCAGCATCGCCCGCTGCAGCGTGAGCGCGGTCGCGTGCTCCCGGTTGTACCGGGTGGCATGGTTGAAGAACACCGCCGACCGGGCGGCGAACTCCATGCCGATCTCCATGTCGTAGCGGTCGAACCGGCGGGTGCCCGACTCCCGGAAGCAGCAGAAGAGGCCGAGCACCTTGCCCCGGTAGATGGCCGGCAGGACCAGCATCGAGGTGTCGGTGAGCAGCCCGCTGACCGGATTGCGGCGCCAGGACTTGGCCAGCTTCCTGGCCGAGTCGGCGGTCAGGAAGTGCTCGAGGACCGGCTGCCCGGTCTCCAGGCAGCGGGTGTAGGGGGAGGCGGGCGGGAAGCGCAGCACCTCGCCGACCGGGAACGCCGAGTTCCAGGCCGGGTTCTCCTCGTCGTGCCGCAGGTGCAGGCGGCGCAGCGGCACGTTGGCGTCGGGACTGTGCGAGGGCACCTCGTTCTCGCCGATGAGCGTTTCCAGCACCAGTACCTCGGCGGCGGTGCAGAACGCGGGGACCAGTTGCGCGGTCATCTTCTTGGCGAGGTCGCTGAAGTCGAGGGTGTCCTCCTCGACCGGGCTGCCGGTGTCCCGCAGCAGGATGTCGCGCATGGTGGCGGGGTCGATGAACCGCTCGGCCGAGGGCACCGGGATCTGCATTATCACGAAGGCGGCGACGTCGCTGGTGCCGGTCTGCATCGGCTTGGCGGTGACCACCGCGTCCGCGCTCTGGCCACCGGAAAGGGCGATGTTGAGCACCGCGTTGCCCTCGCGCTCCGACTTCACCGCGTCGAGCAGCATGGCGATGGCGAGGCCGGTACTCTTATCGGACGGGTTAGCGGTGATGTCGCCTAGGTGAACTCCGAGAAGATCGTCCGTCGAGCGTGCGAGAATCTTAGGCGCGGTCCGGTCATGCTGGACAATGCGACCGCCGCGGTCGATGCCCAGGATGAGGGTCCGCACCGACGTGTTCGATTCCACGCTAGCCGGCGGTGCCTTTCGGCTGACCTTCTTGCCGGATGCCACGGGCGACTCCTGAAAAGTTTGTGCACGGCGCGCTCTCGCTCATTATGGGCCAACCGGCGGCCGAACCAAGAGCGCTTCCGATTCTTCCCCTTAGCGCCGGTATGTACCAATATGCCACAGCTTGCCGGTTACGGCAGTCGCTTCCAGAGGCGCAAGGCATCAGCGCAGCACTATTTTTTCACGAGAAAGTTACTGGGTCAGGGTCGTGTTACTTGCCGACGCTGGGATCACCACGCCGGTACTGTTCACGGTCGGGTTGCCGAGTACCAGCCCCGCGGGCAGCTTGGGGATGTCGATGACCTGGGGCTGGATCGTGCCCGCGCCGCCGAGCAGCGAGGCGATGCCGCTCAGGCTGCCGAACTTGATCGTGAGCTGGTTGGCGGCCGTCTTGGTGACGGTGGCGTCCACGCTGCCGACGCCGAAGTCGGCCTTGACGACGTTGGGGCCCGCCGCGGGGTCGGCGCTGAAGGTGATCACGCTCAGGCCCGGCAGCCCGATCGTCGTCCCCAGGTAGCTGCCGAGCGCCTGGTAGCCGATCGTGGCCTGCCCGGTGATATGGTCCACCGTCGCGCCGCTGAACGACGAGTTGAGGTGCACGCCGGTCGCCTTGGCGGTGAAGCTGACCGGCAGCTTGCCGCCGGTCGTGGTCACGTTGTCCGCCTTGATGTCGACCGCCTGCAGGTTGTGCCGCAGGATCTGGGTGAGGAACGGCCAGCCCTCGATGCTGACCGACGGCTTGGTGCTCATCCCGGCCGAGGCCTGGATCTTCTCGGCGACCCGGTTCTGGGCGTAGGACTTGGCGAGCTGGTCCCCGATGCCGAGGATGACCAGGAGGATGACCACCGTGATGAGCAGCCAGCGGAGCGGGTGCCTGCGCCGCCGCCTGCGCGGCGGCCGGCCGGGCGCCTGCTGCCCGTAGCCGCCCTGCCCGTAGCCGCCCTGCCCGTAACCGCCGTCGTAGCCGCGGTCGGCGTCGGGGCCGTAACCGGGCTGGCGGAAGCTGCCCTGGCCGGGCTGCCCGCTGGCGGGCGGCTGAGCGGGCCAGCCGCCCTGACCCGGGCGGCCCTCTGCTCGTGGCTGGTAATCGCTCACGTGGGGTCCCCTCGGTGCTCAGACTCGATGCTGGCTGTTCATCCTCGTTTATACCTGCACCGGTCCAGGGCTTACCCCGCATCTTCCCGGGGCGGGCAGGCCGCCCGCCCCGGAAGGGCTACTGGCTAAGCACCGCGTTGGACGCGGCGGCGGAGACGGTCAGCCCCTGCGAGTTGAGGGTCAGGTGGGTGATCCGCAGGCTGGCCGGGACGCCCTTGGGCAGGTTGAAGGAGAACGAGCTGGCCGAGCCGAGGATCGAGCCGAGCGAGCCGAGCGCGCCGCCGTTGTCGAGCAGCTTGATGCTGATGGTCTGCGGCCCGGTCTGGGTGATCTGCAGCTCCTCGGTATCGGAGGCGATGCCGCCCAGGCCGGCGGTGATCTTGATCTTGTCCGCCCCGTCCTGGGTGGCGGTCACCCCGGTGGTGTCGCCGATGCCGGCCCCGCCCAGGATCGAGCCGAAGGAGATGAACGCGGTCGCGTCCAGGTGGTCCACCCGGGCGGTGGCGTTGGACGAGAGCGAGCTGACGTGCAAGCCGTCGATGGTGGCGTGCACGGTGGAGATCGTCACCGGCCCGGCGGGCACGTTGCTGGCCGAGATGTCGACCTTGTTGAAGTCCTTGCTCAGCAGCTGGTTGAGGAAGGGGAAGCCCTCGATGTCGACCGACGGCTTCACCGGCAGGCCCTGGGAGACCATCTGGTCGGCGAACTCGTTCTCGGCTACCGCGTTGGCCACCCGGTCGACGATGACCAGCAAGATCAGCAGCACCAGGACGACGAAGCCGGCGATCACCGAGCGCCGCATCCGGCGCCGCCGCGGCCGGCCCCGGCGGCCGCGCGGCTCGGTTCCCGGCGGCTGGGCCGGCGGCTGTGCCTGCCCGGCGTAAGGGGCCTGCCCGGCGTAGGGGGCCTGCCCTGGTGCCTGGCCCGGCCCGCCGTACTGCTGCCCCTGCCCGGCGTACTGCCCCTGCTGCCACTGGCCCGGCTGCGGCTCGGGCGTCCACTGCCTGGTCGCCTCGTACTGCTGCCCCGGCTGCTGCCAGCCGCCCTGGCCGGCTGACTGCCCGCCCGGCTGATAGGCGGGCGTCGCCGGGTCGGCGATGGTCCGGTCCGGGATCCGGTCCTGCACGGTCCGCTCGGGGGCCCGCCCCGGCGGCTGCTGCCCGCCGCCCGCTGGCGTCCGGGGCGTGCCCGCCCCGCCGCCCGGCGGCGGCGGGGGCGGAGGCGGCGGCTGGAACGCGCGGACCGGCCGGGTGGCGTCCTGCGGCGGCTCCGGCTTGGCGGCCGGCACCGCTACCGTGGGCGGTGCCTGACGGTCTTGCTGATCCCGCGCCGGGCGCGCAGGGGGCTGGGCGGGCTGGGTGTCGTCGGTGCTCATGGTCAGGCCCCCGTGTCTCGCCGGCCGAATTCCTGTATCGACCGATATCGACGCTTCCGTGAAAACGTCTCGTCGTAGTTATAGTTCACCAGATTCCGGATTTCACTCGCGAGCCCTAGACTCAGGGCAAGCGGCGTCGCTGCTGACGGGGTAGCGTCCGGAGTTGTGGATAACTGGACGCTAACAGGTGCGCGACGGAAAGATGAAGCCGTCGACTAGGCGGAGTGAGCGGGAGGAATTCGGCGGTGGGGAATCAAGTGGCGCATAGTTCGCATGCCGCACCTCCGCTGCTGGTACGCACGGTGCGGAACACGCACCGGCTGAACAGCGGGCAGGAGTACCGCGTCGGGCGGGACGAGGCGGCGGACATCCCGCTGATCGACGCGCGGGTTTCGTGGGAGCATGCGGTGCTGCGGGCGGAAGGCCCGGTGTGGGTGCTTGAGGACCGCGGCAGCCGCAACGGCACGTTCGTGGGCAGCGAGCGGATCAACCGGCTCGAGATCACCGGCAACTACGTAGTGCACTTCGGGCACCCGGAAGACGGGCCGGTGCTCCGCTTCGAGCTGCAGCAGCCCGAGCCCTTCCCCGACTTCGGGCGCCCCGGCGGGGCCGGCCAGCAGGGAGTCGGCCAGCCGGGCGGTTACGGCCAGCCCGGCGGTTACGGGCAGCCGGGCGGCGGTTACGGCCAGCCGGGCGGCTTCGGGCCGCCGGGCGGCGGGGAGTCCGCGTCGGGCGACACCACCTTCCTGCCGGGCGTGCTCCGCGAGCCCACCTCCAAGGTGCGCATCCAGTCCAAGGTCATGAAGATCGGGCGCCGCCCGGACAACGACATCGTTGTCTCCGACCTCGGCGTGTCCAAGCAGCACGCCGAGCTGCGGGTGACCCCGACCGGCCGCTACCAGATCATCGACCTGGGCAGCCACAACGGCACGTTCGTCAACGGCACCAAGATCAACCAGGCCGAGCTCAACGAGAACGACATCATCGCGATCGGTCACGCCACCTTCCGGCTGACCAGTGGCGAGCTGATCGAGTACATCGACGACGGGCGCGCCACCTTCGAGGCGCACGACCTGCGGGTCGTGGTGGGCGACGGCGGCAAGCAGAAGGTGCTGCTCGACGGGATCACCTTCCCGCTTGAGTCGCGGTCGATGATGGCGGTCATCGGCCCGGCCGGCGCGGGCAAGTCCACCCTGCTCAACGCGCTGACCGGGAAGCGCCCGGCCAATACCGGCAGCGTCTTCTACGACTTCCGTGACCTCTACGAGAACTACGACGAGCTGCGCCAGCGCATCGGCCTGGTGCCGCAGGAGTCGGTCACCCACGACCAGCTCACCGCCAAGACCGCGCTCGGTTACCAGGCCGAGCTGCGCTTCCCGTCGGACACCGGCGAGGCCGAGCGCAGCCAGCGGGTGGGCGAGGTGCTCGACGAGCTGTCGATGACCAAGCACGCGGAGACCCGCATCGACCGGCTCTCCGGCGGCCAGAAGAAGCGCGTCAACATCGGCATGGAGCTGCTCACCCGGCCGACCCTGCTGTTCCTTGACGAGCCCACCTCGCCGCTCGACCCGCACCTCAAGCGGGACATGTTCACCCAGATGCGCAAGATGGCCGACAAGACGGCCGAAAAAGGCCAGTCGGTCATCGTCATCACCCACGACGTCGAGTCGAAGCTGATCGACCAGTGCGACCGGCTCATCGTGCTGCAGCCGGGCGGCAAGATGGCCTACTTCGGCCCGCCCGGCGACGGGCTGAAGTATTTCAGCGCGAGCGACTGGGCCGACGTGTTCCAGCGGTTCGCCGACGAGCCCGAGCGTGACTTCGCGGTCGAGTTCCGCAAGTCGCCGGAGTTCGTGAAGTACGTGGCGACCCCGATCTCGGTGCGCCAGCAGCGGCTCGACGCCGGCCGGCCGGAGGGCGAGGAGGCCGCCCGCCCCAAGCAGCGCAGCAGCTTCAACCAGGTCTTCACCATGGCCCGCCGGTACCGCCGGGTCATGCAGGCCGACCGGGTCTTCATCGCCACCACCATCTTGATGCCGATCCTGCTTGGCGCCCTGGTCCGGGCCACCCCGAACCACTTCGGCCTGATCCAGTCGACCCCGGTGCCCGGCCTGAACGTCGCCGCCATCCAGATGCTGATGATCCTGGTGATGTCCTCGGTGCTGTCCGGCACGGCGCTGTCGATCCGCGAGTTCATCAAGGAACGAGATATCTACGAGCGAGAACGGATGGCGGGCCTGTCGGCCACCGCCTACCTGTTCTCCAAGGTCATCGTGCTCAGCCTGATCGCGGTGATGCAGTCGGCGCTGATCACCCTGGTCGGTTTGGCCGGGGTGAAGGCCCCGTCGCAGGGCGTGGTGATACCGGGCACGGCGCTGATCGAGATCTTCGTATCGCTGGCGGTGCTGGCGGTGGTGTCGATGCTCATCGGCCTGGCCATCTCCACCCTGGTCACCAAGGGCGACCAGACGATGCCGATCCTGGTCGGCGTCACCATGATCCAGGTCGCGCTGTCGGGCGGCCTGTTCCCGCTGGCGGGCACCCTCGGTGACATAGCGATGATTGCCCCCGCGCGCTGGGGCCTGGGCGCGGTAGCCTCCACCATCAACCTGAACGCGATCCAGTCCACCGTGAGCCAGGGACCCAACGGCCAGAAACCGGACGCGCTGTGGACCCACGACGCCAAGCACTGGCTGATCGGCATCGGGGCGATGCTCCTCATCGGCGCCATCTGGATGGTGATCGCGCGGATCAGGCTGTCCACCATCGGCCCGCGCAAGCGGAAGTAATCGCGGTCAATTAACCTGGGTCGATGCCTAGCCGACTGCCGCTCATCGACGGACACAACGACCTGCCGTGGGAACTGCGGGAGAAGTACGGCTCCGACGTCGACCGGGCCGGGCTGGCGGGCCGGGTGCCAGACACCCACACCGACATCCCGCGCCTGGTCGAAGGCGAGGTCAGCGGGCAGTTCTGGTCGGTCTACGTGCCGGCCTCACTGGCCGGCGACAGCGCCGTCACCGCGGTGTTCGAGCAGGTCGACCTGGTGCACCGGATGGTCGCCCGCCACCCGGACCGGTTCCAGCTCGCCACCAGTGCCGACGAGGTAGACGCGGCCCTGGCGGCGGGCAAGATCGCGTCGCTGCTCGGCGCCGAGGGCGGGCACTGCATCAACAACTCGCTGGGCGTGCTCCGCGCCCTGCGCGGGCTCGGTGTCCGGTACCTGACGCTGACCCACAATGACAACGTGGGCTGGGCCGACTCGGCCACCGACAAGCCGGACTGCGGCGGCCTGTCCGGCTTCGGCCGCGCGGTGGTGGCCGAGATGCAGCGCATCGGCATGCTGGTCGACCTGTCGCACGTCGCCGTCAGCACCATGAACGACGCGCTGGACGAGGCCAGGGCGCCGGTGATCTTCTCCCACTCAAGCGCGCGGGCGCTCACCGACAACCCGCGCAACGTGCCCGACGAGGTGCTCGGCCGCCTGGCGGGCAACGGCGGGGTGTGCATGGTCACCTTCGTCCCGTTCTTCGTCTCCCAGGACTGCACCGACTGGTTCGCGGCGCTGCGGGAGTTCGCGGCCGGGCGCGGCCTCGACCCGGACAACCTGGATGACGTGTTCGGCCTGCTGCCGGAGTGGGAGAAGGACAACCCGCCCCCGGCCGCCACCCTGGCCCAGGTCGCCGACCACGTCGAGCACGTCCGCACGGTGGCGGGCATCGACCACGTTGGCATCGGCGGCGACTTCGACGGCACCCCGGTCCTCCCGCGGGGCCTGGACGACGTCAGCCGCTACCCGGCCCTGTTCGCCGAGCTGCGCCGCCGCCGCTGGTCCGAGCCGGAGCTGCGGGCACTCGCGGGCGGCAACATCCTGCGGGTGCTGCGCGACGCCGACGCGTACGCGACGGTAACCGGGCCGAAACGGGAGTCCCGCACCATGTAGGCGTGATCAACATTCACCCCGACGCGTGGTTCGCGACCCCGGAGGTGGAGCCCGGTACCTGGCTGGTCGGGGAGCCGGGGCACGTCAACTGCTTCCTGGTCGAGGGCAGCGAGCGGGCGGTGCTCATCGACACCGGGCTCGGCCTGGCGGACATCGGGGCGGCGGCCAGCGGGCTGACCGGCAAGCCGGTCCTGGTGGTGAACACGCACAGCCACAGTGACCACCGGGGCGGCAACTGGCGCTTCACCGACGTGGCCGCTCACCCGCTCGCGGCCACCCCGCTGACCGAGCCGGTCGACCAGGGCTACCTCAGCCGCTACCTCGCCGTCGCCCGCGCCCAGCAGGCTGCTTACCAGCGGATACGGGATGCCGACGACCGCTTCTTCCACCAGTTCACGGCGGCGACGCGGCTCCGCCGGCTGCCGGACGAGGCCGACCGCTGGACGGTGCCGGGCGGTCCGGCTCCCCGCCCGCTGGCCGACGGCGAGCGCATCGACCTGGGCGGCCGGGAACTCACCGTGCTGTACACCCCCGGGCACTCGCCCGACTCGCTGTGCCTGCTCGATGAGCGGGCCGGCCTGCTGTTCGCCGGGGACACGCTGATCACCGGCGATTTCTGGGCGCACACCGCGGACACCGAGATCGAGGTCTTCGCGGCCACCCTGCGCAAGCTCGCGGACGGGCTGGCCGGCCAGCTCAGCGCCGTCTACCCGGCGCACACCCTGCGCTACCGCGCCCGCCCGGACCTGCTGACGGCGGCGGCCGACGCCTTCGCGGCGGTCATCGACGGCACCAGCACCGGCCGGCCAGGCAGCGACCTGCTGCTGCGGCCCGCCACCAGGCACGAGTTCGACCAGTTCAGCGTGCTCCGGCCGCCCGCCTAGGCTGGCCGCGAGATGGGCGGGGGAGTGCCGGGCGACGGCGCGGACGTCGGGCTGCGGCTCGGCCGGGCGATCAGGGCACGGCGCAGGCAGCTCGGGATGACCCTGGTCGAGGTGGCGGGCAGCGCCGGGTTGTCGCACCCGTTCCTGAGCCAGCTTGAGCGCGGGCTCGCCCGGCCGAGCATGCGGTCGCTCACGGCCATCGCCGCCACCCTGGGCACCACCGCGCAGGCCCTGATGGCCGAATCGGAGCTCCCTCGCCCGGGCACCGGCCTGGTCAGCGTCGTACGGCGGGCGGCGGGCGCGGAGCCGCCGGTCGACTCGCCCGGGGGCACGGTGCGCCCGCTGATCCGCGGCGAGCGGGCGATGCTGCCGGTCGAGTACATCGGCGCACCGCGCGAGTTCGACGAGTACTTCCGCCACGCGGGCGACGAGTTCGTCTACGTGACCCGCGGCACGATCGAGGCGGACATCGAGGGCGCCCGGTACGTCGCCTCGGCCGGGGACAGCGTCTACTACGCCGGCGGCCTGCGGCACCGCTGGCGCAGCCTGAGCGACGAGGAAGTCCGGCTGATCGTGGTGCAGGAGAACCGCGCGCCGGGGACGCACCGGCCAGCTCAGGTCCGGCAAATTAGCACCGTGGAAACAGCCGGCTGACGTAGCAGTGACATGCACGGCCGACGATGTTGGCGATATCAACATCGTCGGAGGGCGGGCTCGCGTGCGTGTCGGGGTCTTCATGTTCGGCGGGGTCGAGATGCCCGACGCCGGGCGGTCCGGCCGGCCGCCGCTGGAGCGCCGGTACGGCCAGGACGCCGTCGATCACGCCCACCATGAGCTGCTGGCCTGCGGTGAGCTGGCGGAATCGCTTGGCTACGACAGCTTCTGGCTGACCGAGCACCACTTCCAGCACGAGGGCTACGAGGTAGTGCCGAACGGGCTGCTGTTCTCGGCCTTCCTCGCCGCCCGCACCCGGACCCTGCGGATCGGCACGATGTTCAACGTGGTGGGCCAGTGGCATCCGCTGCGGCTGGCCGAGGACTTCGCGCTGCTGCACAACCTCAGCGGCGGGCGGGCCATCCTCGGGGTCGGCCGCGGCACCGTCCCGCGGGAGATGCTGCCGCTCACCGCGGGCCGGGTGTCGGTCGGCTCCTACGACAACCCGTCGGCGGCCGAGGCGGACCGGATCAACCGCGAGGTCACCGAGGAAGGCCTGGACGTGCTCCAGCTCAGCCTCAGCCAGGAGCGGTTCAGCTACTCGGGCAAGCACCTGCGCCTGCCGCCGCCGGGCATCCCCGACCGGGGCGGCGAGGTCACCGAGCTGACGCTGGTGCCCCGCCCCGCCCACCCGTTCGAGACCTGGCAGGCGGTGACCAGCCCGCCCACGCTGGCCGCGGCTCCGGCCCGCGGGCTCGGCGGCGTCTTCTGGCTGAAGGAGCGCGGCCGGCTGGCCGCCGACTGGCACGCGTTCGCCGACACCTACCGGGAACGCCAGGGCAGGCCGCTGGGCCGGGGGGAGAAACGGATGCTGGTGCTGAACGTGGCGGTCGGCGACACCCGGGAGGAGGCGATGGCCGGCGTCCGTGACGGCCATGACGAGTTCTGGCGGTTCCTCGCCCCCTACGGCTGGGGCCGCGGCTACGTCGGCCCGGACGGCAGGCCCGCTTCCGGCGACTTCGTACCGACCCTGGAGGACTCGATGGCCCAGGGGCCGTGGGCGGTCGGTACCGCGGCCGACGTGGCGGCCGCGATCGGCCTCCTCGACGATCTGCTTGGCCTGACCGACCTGGTCATCTTCCCGGCGATGCCGGGGGACCGCTACGCCCGCGCGCGGGAGCAGATGACGCGGTTCGCGCGCGAGGTCCTCCCGCTGCTGACCGCTGCCGCCGTACCGGAGGAGGCGCTATGACCCGCCTGTGGGCTGAGTTGCGGGCCCCGGAGTTCGCCGGGCTCAGGCCGGAGACGGTCGCGATCCTGCCGGTCGGCTCGGCCGAGCAGCACGGCCCGCACCTGCCGCTGAACACCGACTTCGTGGTGGCCGACTCGCTGGCCCGCGACGTGGTGGCGGGCCACGGCGACGATCTCGGGCTGCTGCTGCTGCCGTCGCTCGCGGTCAGCAAGTCCAACGAGCACGCCTGGTCACCCGGCACCCTGTGGCTGTCGGCGGCCACCCTGCTGGCAGTGCTCGACGACATCGCCCGCTGCGTGGCCACCACCCCGGTCCGCAAGCTGGTCTTCCTGAACGGGCACGGCGGCAACAGCGCGCTGCTGCAGGTCGCGAGCAGGGACGTGCGGCTGGCCCACGGCCTGGCGACGTTCGTCATGCACCCGTCGGTGCCGCCGGACCAGGGCGGCAGCTCGCCCGCCAATGAGCTCGGGATGGGCATCCACGCGGGCCTGGAGGAGACGTCGGTGATGCTGCACCTGCGGCCCGACCTGGTCCGGCTGGAACTGGGTGAGCGCAGCGTGCCCGAGCACCTGGCGTCGTACCAGCGGGTCGGGTTCGGCAAGCCGGTGTCGTTCGGCTGGCTGAGCGACGACTTCGGCACCGACGGGTCGCTCGGCGACCCGACCGGCGCCACCGCCGAGCACGGCAAGCGGAAGTACGAGGCGATGATCGCCACCGCCGCCCAGTCGCTGGCGGAGATCGCCCGCTTCGACCCGCGCCCGCCCGGCCAGCGCCGGTAACCCGGTTCGGTGGCACTGGGTGAGCTGGAACTGCCCGAGCGGGCCCAGGTCGTCGTCATCGGCGCTGGCCACAACGGGCTGACCTGCGCGGCTTACCTGGCCCTGGCGGGCCGCGAGGTCATCGTGCTCGAGGCGCGGGACGAGCCGGGCGGCTGCGCCTCAACCGTGGATGCGATCGGCGCCCGGGTCAACATCTGCAACTGCGATCACACCATGGTGCTGGCCAGCGGCATCGTCGAGGAGCTGGACCTAGCCGCGCACGGCCTGCGCTACCTCGCCGTCGATCCGGTCCTGATCGCCGTGAGCTGGTCCGACGCGCCGGTCCTGGTGCAGTGGCGGTCAGTCGAGCGCACCCTCGACGGCCTGGCCCGCAGCCCCGGCGACCGGCAGGCCGCGAGCACCGCCGCCGCCTACCGGCGCTACCTGGACCAGGCGCTGCCCGCCGCCCGGCTGATGCTGGCGGTGCAGGGCAGCCCGGCCAGCACCGGCCGGATGGTGAGCGCCGCCGCCCGCCGCGGCCTGCGCGGCAGCGCCACCCTGCTCCGCTGGGCCCGGATGAGCCTGCTCGACGTGCTGTCCGGCTTCGGCTTCCCGCCCTGGCTGATCGCCGCCGCGGCCACCAACGGGCCGGCCGTCTGGGGACTGCCGCCCGACGCGCCCGGCACCGGGCTGGCCGCGCTCGGCTTCGCGACCCGCCACCTGGTCGGCGTCGGCCGGCCCGCGGGGGGCAGCGGCGCGCTGCCCGCGGCGCTGGCCCGCTGCCTGACCGCGCACGGCGGGCAGGTCGTCACCGGCGCGCGGGCGGCAGGCGTGACCGTTTCCGGCGGCCGGGTCCGGGCGGTGCGGCTGGCCGACGGGCGGACCATTCAAGCGGACGTCGTGGTCAACGCGACCGACCCGCGCACGCTGCTGGTCGACTGGCTCGACGGCGTGCCCGCGGCCGCCCGGCTGCGGGTCAAGTGGGCCGCCCGGGCGTCCCGCGACGGCTACGAGTCCAAGGCGGACGCGGTCGTCACCGCGCTGCCGCTGCCCCGCGCGCTGGCCGGCCTGGACACCAGCCTGCTGCCCGCCGCCGCCCGGCACGTGCCCACCACCGTGATCAGCCCGCTGCCGGACCAGCAGGTCGCCGCGGCCGCGGCGGCCCGCCAGGGCCTGGTCAGCGACACCCCGATGTTCCTGCTCAACACCCCGTCGGTCCGCGACCCCGCGCTGCGGCCGAGTCCCGGCCGCCACCTGCTCAGCCTCGAGGTGCTGTGGACGCCGTACGCGCTGTCAGGCGGCTGGGCCGGATCGGCCCAGCCGTGGTCGTGGCTGGAACGGCTGGCGACCCTGTGCCAGCCCGGCCTGCTCGACGCGGTCGAGACCTGGCGGGCGATGACGCCGCCGGACTACGAGCGCGAGTTCGGCCTCGAGCGCGGCTACGCCCCGTCGTTCCCCGGCGGCGTGATCGCGGCCCTGGCCGGCCGCCAGCCGGAGCTCAGCCGCTACCGGACCCCGGTCAGCGGCCTGTACCTGACCGGCGCCGCGACCTTCCCGGGGGCCGGCGTCTGGGGCGCCAGCGGCCGCAACACCGCCGCCGTAATCCTCGCCGCCCGCACCAGCAGTCGCTCCTGACTCTCGCACCCCCGCACTCCCCGCGTGGTTGTGAAAATCAGGCGCCCAGGGCCGCCTGGTTGCCACAACCACGCGCCCGCTGGCGCTAGTAGGACGGGACCCAGCGCCCGGCGACCAGGTCCGTCCACAGGCGGCGGATGGCGAGGGAGTTGCGGTCGGCCTGGGCGTGCGCGTTCAGGTGCGGCGCCAGCGGGAACTGGGGCGGCAGCGACTCCAGCATGTCCCGGTCCTCGTTCTCCACCGCCACGTCGAAGTCGAGGATGTCGGCCGCCGGCCGGTCGGCCTCGCTGTCGGTCCGCAGCACGACCTGGGCCAGCGAGCAGTGCGTGTCGTCGACCGGGGTGATCGCCTTGACCATGACGTGCCGCAGCCCGTCGGGGTAGGTGATGTGGATGTGCCCGAAGAACGGGGCGTACACCTTGGACACCGTGGTCCGCAGCGTCGCCCCGGCCTCGCCCGGCCGGGAGTCGACCGGCACCTGGCCGCTGGTCTCGATCCCGTACGGGGTGCGGGTAACCGCCTGGTCGGTGAGCTCCGCGCGGTCCGGGTTGCCGAACGTCCCGCGGTGCACGAACGCCACGTGCCCGGGGTCGAAGTTGTTCTCAAGCAGGTGCATGGCGGTGCACGCGAACTTGTACTCGTACTCCGGCACCACCCGCCAGCCGGGCGCGCCGTACTCGGGCACCGGCGGGATGCCGGCCACCGGGTCATCGGCCAGGCACACCCAGACCAGCCCGTAGCGCTCCTGCGCGCGCACCATGGTCAGCCCGGACTTGGTCGGATGGGGGGCGGCCGGGAACTGCGGTATCCGCTTGGTCTGCCCGGCCGCGTCCCACTCCCAGCCGTGGTACGCGCAGACCAGGTGGCAGTTCGCCACCCAGCCGCGCGACAGCGGCGCGTCCCGGTGCGCGCAGCGGTCGAGGGCCACGCTGACCGGGGCGCCGGGTGACGGCCGCCAGAGCACCAGGCGGGTGCCGAGCACGGTCCGGGCGACCGGCGCGGTGCTCACGTCGGCCGCGAAGCAGGCCGCGTACCAGAACCGGCGCAGTACCGGGTGCTCGGAGATGACCAGGTAGTCCGGTCCGTCGTGGCGGGTGACCCGGCCGGCGGCAGCGCCGGAGAAGGTAGCGGTCATGCCGGCAGCAGCTTTCCGGGATTCAGCAGCCCGTCCGGGTCGAACCGGGCCGCGGCCGCCCGGACCCCGTCCATCCGCGAGCTGTGCAGCACCCAGGTGTGCGGGTCGTCCACGTAGACCTCGACCGAAGCCAGCTCCGCCATCTGCCGGTAGAGCACGTCAGGCCCGTCGTAGCGCAGGAACAGCATCGACACCCAGTCCCGGCCGTGGGCGGTCCGGAACCCCTCCAGGTGGATGAGCGACTCGGGTACCAGCGCCGCCACCTCCGCCCGGCGCCGGGTCAGCCCGCGTCCCATGCACTGCAGGTGGGTGAGCTCGGGCCGCAGCTTGCGGACCCGGTACGTCGTGTGGTTGTACGACAGCGAGGCGATCAGCGCCGGCCCCTTCGGCCGCACCGCGTCCACTCGCCCGCCGTGCGCTTCTACCAGGGCGGTCGCGTCCGGCACGCTGTCAGCGGTGACGATGGCGCGGACGCTGTCCCGCGTCCCCGGCATCGCCGGGTCGACCGGCCGGTAGGTGGCCACGATGCCGGCCTCGTCCAGCGAGACCAGCCGGGGCGTGGGCTCAAGGCCGAACAGCGCCTCGCCCGCCGCGACCGCGCACTGAACGTCAGGGAACGAGGCGAACAGGCCTACCCAGTCCCGGGCCGGCTTCAGCTCGACCGTCGCCTGCGCGATCACCCCGCTGACCCCGAACGCGTGCGCCATCGCGGTGTTGTCGGGAAACGGCACCGCCACCGGGGTGGCGTCGTCGGTGCACGGGACGACGAGGAGCGAGTGCAGGTACCCGTCCCAGATCGCCCCGTTGGCGATCGACCCGGTGCCGCCGGACCCGCCCGCGATGAAGCCGCCGATCGTCGACCCGACCGTGGACGGGAGGATCGCCAGCTCCTGGCCGGTGGCCCGGGCCGCCTTCTCCAGCATCACGAACGACGCGCCCGCCTCCGCGGTGATCTCGCCGTCCCCGACCGTGAGCACCCGGTTCGCCGCGCTGGTGTCGATCACCAGCCCGCCGTACAGCGGGATGCCCTGCCCGTAGTTGCCGGTGCCCTGCCCGCGCACGGTGACCGGCACGCGGTGCCGGTGCGCGGCGCCGACCGCGGCCGCGATCCCGGCCGCGTCCCGCGGCCGGACCACCAGGTCGGCGACGCCGCCGGGCAGCATCGGCTCGAGGACCGGGCTCATGTGCGCCCAGTCGGTGCTCGCGGTCAGCCGGGCGGCCTCGTCGGCGAGCACCAGTTCCGGCCCCAGTTCCCGCTCCAGGTCGGCTTTGAGCGCTTGAATTATCCCGAACGGGGGCGGGGTGACCGTCGGGAGCACGGCCGGCTCGAAGCCGGGGAGCGAGCGCTCCCCGGCTCCGCCCGGGCCGGGCTGAAGGCCGGCGTCAGGCATGCTTCTCCAGGCTACGGCTTGTAGCTGATCGAAGGGTCGATGAACTGGTTGGTGACGATGTCCGACGGCTTCAGGCCGGCCACCGTCTGCTTGCCGTCCTTCTTGTAGATCGGCTGCAGGATGTTGATGAGGCCTTGCACCCGGGCGGTGGTGAAGTCACCCAGGGTGCCGTTCGGCCCGTCGCCGATGATGCCGAGCTTCTTCATCGTCGCGACGGCGTAGTCACCGGTGCCCTGGTCGTAGGTCCAGCCGTTGTTGTACGCGGTGACCAGCTTGAGGATGAGGCCGATGGTCGGCTCGGGGTTGCTCATGTAGTCGACGATGGCCTGCTGCATGATCGGCACCAGCTTGGTCAGGCAGGGGGTCAGCTTCGCCAGGTCGCCCTTACGGACGGCCAGCGCCTGCTGGTAGAAGTTGAACCCGGCATCCGCGATGAGCTGGTACTTCAGCGGCTTGTCCCAGGTCCGCACCAGGTGCGACCAGATGTAGGGCTCGGCGGTCGCGAAGCCCTGCACCGCGTCCTGCCCGCCGGAGGTCACGAAGGCGGTCGGGGTACCGTCGTAGGAGCCGTTGACCTGGCTCTTCTTCAGGATGCCCTGGCCGATCAGGTAGTCCATGTAGGAAGCGCCCTGGTAGTAGAGCACCGGGGTGCTGGTCTTGCCGATGTCCGCGATCGTCTTCCAGGTCGGGTGCGCGGCCGGTGACCACTGGATGATCTGCGGGCTGATCTCAAGCCCGGCCAGCACCGCCACGGTGGGCTGGGTGGCCGACAGTGAGACCTGCTCGTCGGTGCCGACGTAGCCGAGGGTGATCGACGGGTCCTTGTACATCTGGGTGCTGACGTCCTGGTAGCCGATCGCCGGGCCGCCCGCCCGGATCTGGAGCTGCACCCCGGTGTCGATGCCGCCGTGCGCGACCAGCTCGCCGGTCACCGTCTTGGCGCCTGAGTTGATCGTCGGGTTGGGGCCGAGCAGCTGGTACTGGCCGCCGTGCTCCGCCTCGGGGTTCCAGTCGGTCTGGATCACGATCGTCGACGGGCAGCCGGCCGCCTTCAGGTTGTCAGCCGCGGGGACGGCGCTGGAGCTGCCCGTGGCCGCGGGCGCGCTGCTGGTGCTGCTGCTGCTCGAGCAGGCCGCGGCCGTGATCGCGAGCGCCGCGGCGGCCGCCGCGGTGGCCGCCACTCTCATCCCGGGTCTTACCTGTCTTCTCATTGATTCGTTCTCCCCACCGGTTCAGGCCGTGACTGGCCGCTATTGGCGTATTGCGAGGCCGGCCACGCTGCCGGGCGGAGTTGAAAGACGGTGCGGGCCGGCGGCGGGCTGCCTACCGGCCCTTGGGCTGGTACCAGCGCCCGACGACGCGCTGGGACAGCCAGCCGAAGAACACGAACACCGCGATGCCGAGGGCGCTCGCGGTGAGCACCGAGGCCCAGAGCTGCTCTCCCTCGGTGAGCGAGGTGTAGACGGTCATGTTGGTGCCGAGGCCGGCCTGGCCCTGCTTGAAGAACAGCTCGCCGACGATCGCGCCGATCACCGCCAGCCCGGCCGATGTCCGCAGGCCGGTGAAGATGGCGGGCAGCGCGGCCGGGAACTGCAGCTTCCACAGCCGGGTCCACCGGCCCGCCTTGTGCAGCGCGAACAGGTCGCGCATGCCCGCCTCGGCTGACTGCAGGCCGAACAGCGAGTTGGACACGATCGGGAAGAACGCGATGATCACCGTCACGATCACCCGGGGGGTCAGCGCGAACCCGAAGAAGAAGCTCAGGAACGGGGTGAGGGCGAGGATCGGCACGGTCTGCAGCACCACCGCCCACGGGTAAAGCGCGTTCTCCACCCACTTGGCCTGGCTCATCGCGACGGCGGCACCGACGCCGAGCACGATCGCGATCGCGAACCCGGTGAACGTCACCCGGGCGGTCACGCCCAGCGCGTCCATCAGCGGGACGAAGTTCGACCAGGTGAAGAAGCCGACCTCGAGCACCCGGTGCGGCGGCGGGAGCATGAACCGCTGGTAGGAGTTGAGCACCACCTCGGAGATGACGTACCAGATCCCGATGATGACCCCGGCCACCAGCAGCGGCAGGCCGTACCTGGTGCCGGCCGCGCGCGCGGCCGTCCCGGCGCCGCCCCGCCCGCCCGGTGCCGCCGGGCTGGCCACGGGGGCCACCACCCGTTCGGGACTGATCTGGTCGGTCACCCCGGCCTCGGTTCCGGTGTCGGCGGTGCTCATCACACGTCCCTCAGTTGAGCGGAAACCTCGCCGCAGAGCGCGGCGAACTCCGGGGTGTAGCGCAGCTCAGGTACCCGCGGGTACTCGAACGGGACCGCGATGTCCGCGATCACCCGGCCCGGGCGGCCGCTCATCACCGCGACCCGGGTGGAGAGGAACACCGCCTCGGCGACCGAGTGGGTCACGAACAGCGCCGCGAACGAGCGCGCCTGATGGGTGCGCAGCAGCTCGTCGTTCAGCCGTTCCCGGGTGATCTCGTCCAGCGCGCCGAACGGCTCGTCGAACAGGAACACCTCCGGGTCGAGCACCAGCGACCGGGCCAGTGAGGCCCGCATCCGCATCCCCCCCGAGAGCTGGTGCGGCAGGTGCTTCTCGAAGCCGGTCAGCCCGACCAGGTCGAGCGCTTCCGCGATCCGCCGCCGCCGCTCGGCCTTGCCCATCTTCTCCAGCTCGGCGAACAGCGCCGCGTTCTGGTAGACGGTGCGCCAGGGCAGCAAGGTGGCGTCCTGGAAGACATAGCCGAGCCGCTTGGTACCGACCTCGACGCTGCCCTCGGTGATGCCGTCGAGTCCGCTCGCGATGCGCAGCAGCGTGCTCTTGCCGCAGCCGGAGGGGCCGACGACCGAGACGAACTCACCCGGCGCGACCTCCAGGCTGGCGTCCGCCAGGGCGGTCGTGCCGCCGTCGAACTTCTTGGTCACGCCGGAGAAACGCAACGCCGGAGCGCGGGTTGCCGTCGTCATGGGGCGGCTCCTTCCAGTTGCTGGGGAGAGGCAACGCGGCTGTGCACGGTGGTGCGGGCCACCACCCGGCCGGCCCGCCAGACGGTGCGCTGCGCGGGCGCCGCGCCCAGTGCTTCCAGCGCGTCCGCGGCCGGCATCGCGACCAGGTCGGCCGGGGCGCCGGGGGCGATAGCGACCGGCGGGAGCCCGAGCGCGGCCCGCGGCGCCGCGGTGACCGACGCCAGCGCTGCCTCCGGTGCGAGGTGACCGCAGGTCACCATCAGCGCGGCGACCTCGAGCGCGTCGCCCCGGCCGACCGGGTGGAACGGGTCGCGCAGGTTGTCACCGCCGGCCGCGACGCATGCGCCGGCCGCGCGCAGCGCCGCCACCGCGGTCAGGCCGCGCGGGGTGGCGGCCGGGCGGTCGCGCCCCTGCAGGTACAGGTTGGTCTGCGGGAGCGCCACCACGGCGATCTTCGCGCGGGCGACCGCTTCCGCCACCCGCTGCTGGGTCGGCGCGTCCTGGACGCCCAGGCTCACGCAGTGGCTGGCGGTCACCGGGTGCGCGAAGCCGGTCCTGATGACCAGGTCGGTCATCGTCTCCAGGGTCAGCCGGGCCGGGTTGAGGGTCTCGTCGGTGTGCAGGTCAAGCGGCACCCCGGCGTCACCCGCCGCGTCCAGGCAGATGCCCACCGCCCGGTCCGGCTCCGGGTCCAGGTGGGGGGCGCCGCCGGCGATGTCGGCGCCTTCCTGCAGTGCGCGGCGCAGGTCCTTGCCCGGCTGGCCGCTCAGCGGGACCGACACCAGCGCCACTAGCTGCAGGTCGACCAGGCCCCGCCAGCGCTCGCGCACCTCGATCAGCGCCTCCAGCGGACGCAGGCCGACCGGGCCGCCCACGTTGACGTGGGTGCGGACGGCGGTGGTGCCGAGCGCCAGGTGGATGCGCAGCGCCCGCTCGGCCCGGGCGGCGATGTCGGCCCGGGTGAGGGTGCCGGCGATGCCCTGCATGGCCGCGATGGCGCCGAGCAGGTCCCCGGCCGGGTTGGGCGCGCGGGACGCGGTCAGCGCCTTGTCCAGGTGGGCGTGCGGCTCGGCGAACGACGGCAGCAGCACCTGGCCGTCCAGGTCCTCGTCGCCCTCGCCCAGGGCGGCGGCGGTCCCGGCCGCGGGGCGAACCTGGGCGATCAGCCCGCCCGCCAGCTCGACGTCCACCAGGTCGCCCGCGCTGGTGCGCGCGGACCGCAGCCAGCTCACCAGGCTTCCCCTGGCTTCCCGGCCCGGCCGCTGAGCTTCGCCTCGCGGCCGAGCACGCGCCGGCTGATCTCGGCCATCGCCCGGCTGGCGGTGAGTTCCCCGCCCGGTCCCGCGCCGCCGGACAGGTTCACCCCGTTCAGCCCCGGCAGCTCGATGAGCGCCTGGGCCAGGCTGGTGGCGGCCGCGATGCCCGCCCGGGCCGGGTCAGTCGCCGTCATGATCGAGTCGAGGTAGCCCGGCGGCAGCCGCCCGGCCGCGTAGGAGGCGATCACGGCGGCGGCGTCAGCGCTGGTCGCGACGGGCACGCAGGCGAGCGCCAGGCCACTGAAGCCGGCTTCGCGCAGGTCGCCGACGGCGTCGGCGACCTGGTCCGGGCCGCCGCAGTGGTCAATGAACACCACCTCGGCCCCGGCCCGGACCTTGGCCAGCAGCCGTGGCAGCCGCTGGCCGGCCGGCCGCGCGGCGGGCGCGTGCGCCACCGAGCACAGCGGGCCGGCCGGGCTGGCCAGCTCGACCAGGTCGACGCTGTCGAGGTCGAAGACCCCAGCGGCCGCCTCGGGCAGCTCACCGGGCGCCTCGGGCGCAGCCCGGTCACCGGGCGCCTCGGGCGGCCCACCGGCCGCCGGATGATCGCCGGTTACGCAGTGCAGGCCCGCCGCCCCGGCGTCCGCGCAGGCCGCGATCTCGCCCGCCAGGGCCGCCCGGTTACGGTCCCGGCAGTTGACGCCTGCCCAGGCCGCTACTCCCTCGGCCGCCAGCAGCCGGGCCCGGTACGACGGCGGGAACTGTACCCGCGCGCCCGGGCGGTCTCCGGACAAGACCGCGTCCGCGAACCCGGCCAGCTCGGCCGCGCAGGCCCGGGTGCCGTCGGCCGCCAGTGTTCCTGGCGCCGACGCGGGCGGCGCGACGAGGTCGGCCACCACTACCGGGCGGGCGGCCGCGGCGGCGAGGAACGTGGCCGCCGCGGGCAGCCGCCGGCGGGCGCCCGCCGACGGGCTGTGCTGGTGGCCCGGGGGAAGCCGGGTGTCCAGGTAAGGCCAGTCCCGGTCCGGGACCGCCAGGTAGGAACACCTCCCGGCCGCTGGGACCTCACATCCGCCGTCCGCGCGGACGCCGGCGCACGGCCCGTGCGCCATCCGCTTCGGGCACCGCTGGACGGCACCGCTCCAGGCGGCCGCGCTTGAGGCAGCGCCGCTCCAGGCGGCACCGTGCTCGGTCGCCCCGCCCCGGGTAGCCCCGTCCGGGGCGTCGCTGGCGAGCGGCGAAATGTTCGTCACACCAACACGGTGCCGCCGTCGCGTCGACAGGGGATTAAGCGCTGATGAAAGCTGCGTTTCGTACCCGCCGCCCGGGTCGCGCCGGGCGGCTAGCCGCCCGCCAGCGCCGCCCGGTCGGCCTGGTCCCAGGCGGCCGGGGTGCCCTGGTCGACCAGGGCGGCGAAGCCGCCGTCGAGCGCGCCCGGGTCGTTGGCCATGATGGTGACCGCGTAGAGCCGCTCGGTCGGTGACGTGTTGACGATCCGGTGCACCGAGCCCGGCGGCAGGATCAGCACGTCGCCGGCCCGCAGGTCGACCGCGTGCTCGTCGCTGAAGGCGCGGCCCGCGCCCCGCAGCACCACGAAGACCTCGGTGGAGTCCGGGTGGGAGTTGTGCGGCTGCGCCCCCGACGGTTCCCATACCTCGAAGAAGACGCTGGTGGCGGTGCCGTCGGCGGGCCGGACCAGCGTGGCCAGCCGGACCGTGTCGCCGGGCGAGATCAGCTTCGGCACGACCTCGTCGAGGTGCCGGACGACGGGGGCGGGGCTAGGCACGAGGTTCCTCCTGGGCTGAGCTGTCCGCAGCGGGGCCGTCCTGGGCGAGGGCGTCGAGGAGCTGCGGGGTGGTGGTGGTGAAGCCGAAGCACTGCCGGGTGTTGTAGACCGTCGCCTGGTGGCAGTAGTCAGGCGAGGTGGTGGCGGACGCGTCGGTCAGCAGCACCACGTCATAGCCGAGGCAGGCGGCGTCGATCAGCGTCGCGTACACGCACTGGTCGGAGTTGACCCCGGCGAACAGGAGCGTGTCCGCCCGCAGGTTGCGCAGCACGCTGTCCAGCTCGGTATCCCAGAAGCCGCTCATCCGGTACTTGTCGACCGCGATGTCCCCGTCCTGCGCGCGCAGCGGGGCGGTGAGCGCCGCGCCCCAGCTGCCCTTGGTCAGCACCGCCGCCCCGCTGGCGGGCAGCACGTGCCCGATGCCGGTTCCGCTGCCGTCGGGGTCGTAGACGTGGGCCACCCCGGGCGGGAGGTTGGCCTGGTCGGGCCGGTTGCCCCAGTTCAGCCAGATCACCGGAACCCCCGCGGCGCGGGCGGCGGCGGCCAGCCTGCCGCTGAGCGACACCGCCTCCGCCAGCACCGAGACGTCGACCCCGATGGAGGCGAGCCAGCCCCGCGGCGCGCAGAAGTCGTTCTGCAGGTCCACGATGACCAGGGCGGTGCGGGTCAGGTCGAGGATCACGTCCCGGGGGCACGCGCCGAGCACGGCGGGCCGGGCGGCGGCCGGCCGGCGCAGGTCGATCGGGCCGCCGTCGGCCGGGATCGTCCAGCGGTTAGGGTGCGGCGACGGCGCGCTCACGCGTCCTCCATTAGCCCGGTAGCCTCAACTGTTTCTCCTCATCCTGGCCTTCACCCTGCGGCAGGCATGTTTCGCCCGCGTTGCGGGCGTGGATAAGCTGCGGAGCTCCGCGGCGCGCCCGCGACGGCGGCGGGCGGCTAACCCCGGCCGGGCCAGCGACCTCGGTAGACTCGCACCCGATGAACGCGCCAGGTGTTTCCGAGGGGGCCGCGCCGCCGCGCGGCCAGGTCTTCCGGTACCAGGGCTTCGCCGTTGACGCCGAGCTGGGCCAGCTGACCTGCCGTTACTCGCTCGACGGTACGCAGTTCACGGAGCGGGTGACGCTGCCGCCCGGCCCCGGCTGGCACACTGACGCCGCCCGCGCCGCCGCCCGCATCGTCTACCTGCTGGCCGGCGTCTCCTACTACAAGACCGCCGCCCCGCCGCTGATCGACCTCGGCGATACCGCGCTGACCGCCCGCGAGCATGACTTCCTGCTCGAGTTCTACCAGTCCGGCCTGGCCGAGTACGCCTACCGCAACCACCTCGACCTCAGCGCCCTCCGCATCGAATCCCCCGCCCCACCCGCCCCACCCGCCCCACCCGCCACCCCACCCGCGCCGCTGGCCGCCCCCCAGCCGCATGGTTGTGACAACCAGCCGCCTATAGCGCGCTCGTTGCCGCAACCACGCGGTACGGAAGCGGGCAGCCTGCGGCCGCTGGTGCCGTTTGGCGGCGGGATCGACTCCATCGTCACCGTGGAGGGCATCCGGCAGCGCACCGCCGACATCGCGCTGTTCGTGGTGAGCAGGCCGGGGGACCGGTTCGCCGCGATCGAGCGGCCGGCCGCGGTCAGCGGGCTGCCGGTGCTGCGGGCGGCCCGGGAGATCGACCCCAAGCTGCTCCGCTCGGCCGAGCTCGGCTACCTGAACGGGCACGTGCCGGTCACCGGGATCATCTCCGCGATCGCGGTGCTGGCGGCCGCGCTCGACGGCCGGGACGCGGTGGTGATGTCCAACGAGTGGTCCGCCTCGGTGCCGACCCTGGAGCACGACGGCCGCCCGGTCAACCACCAGTGGTCCAAGTCGGCCGCGTTCGAGGCGGACTTCCGCGCCCTGCTGGCGGCCCAGGCGGCCGGGCTGCCGGACTACTTCTCCGCCCTCCGCGACCGGACCGAGCTGTGGGTGGGGGAGCGGTTCGCGCGGCTCACCCAGTACCACGGCACCTTCCGCAGCTGTAACCGGGCTTTCCACATCGACACCGCGCGCCGCCTCGGCCACTGGTGCGGGCAGTGCGACAAGTGCTGCTTCATCGACCTGATCCTGGCCCCGTTCATGTCGGCCGGACAGCTGGCGGCGGTGTTCGCGGCCGACGGCGCCCCGATTGGTCAACATGGCGCCGAGCCGCTCAGCAAGCCGGAGCTCAAGCCGAAGTTCGACACGCTGCTCGGCACCGGCACCAAGCCGTTCGAGTGCGTGGGCGAGGTCAACGAGTGCCGGGCCGCGGTGCTGCTGGCCGCGGCGCGCCCCGACCGGGCCGCCACCCCGCTCCTGCGGCAGCTCGCGGCCGAGGTCGCGGGCCGCCCGGACGCGCCGTCGGCGGCCGACACCGAGGCCATGCGGCACCCGGTGGGGACCAGCTTCGTCCCCGCCCCGTACGCCTTCGGTACCCCGTGAGCACGCCCGCCCCGGGCCCGAACCCCCCTGCCGCCGGCCCGAACCCGCCCGCTCCCGGCCCGAACCCGCCCGCTCCCGGCCCGAACCCGCCCGCCCCCCGCCTCACCCGGTCCCCCTTGGGCTGGGCTGAGCTTGGCCGCGCCTGCCGGCCGGGCGGCGCCCGGGCCGGGCTGTGGGGCCTGGGCAAGGAAGGCCAGGCCGCGCTGCGCAAGCTGCGCCTGCTCGGTGTCGAGCCGGTGCTGGTCGACGACGCGCCCGGCCAGGACGGCGTGCTCAGCACGGCCGACGGTGGCCTCGACGCGCTGCGGGGCTGCCAGTTCGTCATCAAGACACCGGGCATCAGCCCCTACCGCCCCGAGGCGGACCAGCTCCGGGCGGCCGGGGTGACCCTGCTGGGCGGGCTCGGCCTGTGGCTCAACGACGCCGACCGCAGCCGGGTCGTCTGCGTCACCGGGACCAAGGGCAAGTCGACCACCTCCGCGGTCATCGGCCACCTGCTGCGCGGCCTCGGCTACCAGGTGATGGTCGGCGGCAACATCGGCGTCGCGCCCTATGACCCCGAGGCGGTTAACCCCGAGATGGGGGCCGACTACGACTACTGGGTGATCGAGGTGTCCAGCTACACCGCGACCGACCTGGCGGTAACCCCCCCGGTGACCGCGGTGACCGCGCTGCACCCGGACCACCTGCCGTGGCACGGCGGCGTCGAGCAGTACTACCGCGACAAGCTGTCGGCCACCAGCCAGCCGGGGGCCGGGCTCACCGTCGCCAACGGCGACAGCGAGCTGCTGCGGCAGCGGGCGGCGCTGCTCGGACCGCGGGTCCAGTGGGTCAGCGAGGCCGACCAGCCCGGCGCCGGCTGGATGGACCTGCTCGGCCTGCCCGGCCGGCACAACCGCCGCAACGCGCTGATCGCCCGGGCGGTGCTGCGTGCCCTGGCCGCCGCCGCGGGCGACTCCGCGCTGGCCGCCGCGTCCGCCGACGACCAGCGGCTGGCGGCCGCCGCGGCGGGCTTCACCCCGCTGCCGAGCCGCCTCACCCCGGTCGGCGCGGTCGACGGCGTCACGTTCATCGACGACTCGCTGTCCACCAACGTGCTGCCGACCCTGGCCGCGCTCGACTCCTTCCCCGGCCGCCGGGTGGCGCTGATCGTCGGCGGCCAGGACCGCGGCATCGACTACCGCCCGCTGGCCGACGCGGTGCTCCAGCGGGAGGCAGCCACCCTCGTTCGGACCCTCCCCGACAGCGGCCCCCGGATCACCGCCGCGTTCACCGCCGCCGCCGCGCCCGCCCCCGCCGCCGCCCCCGCCGCCGCGCCGCCGCTACGCCCGCCGCCGCTACGCCCGCCGGCGGCTTCCACGGCATCCGCGACTGCGCCAGCCTGGACGAGGCGGTCGCCGACGCCTTCGGCTGGGCCCGCCCGGACGGCGTGGTACTGCTGTCACCTGCCGCCCCCAGCTTCGGCCGCTTCCGCGACTACCGCGACCGGGCCGAGCACTTCGCCCAGGCCATGCGCGACCGAGCCAAGGCCACCCCAGTAACCCCGGCTTAAGCCGACTACCAGATCCGCCAGTCCCACCAACCTCGGCCAGCGCGACCAGTAGCACCGTCCCCAGCGCATGAGGACCCGTAGCCTGCACTTCGGTTATTGCGGTATTTCCGGTGTGCCAGGACGCACCGGAAATACCACAATAAATCTGTGCCACGCTCAAAACGTGACAAACCGGACAGGCGTGCTGGTGCAAGGTGCAAGGTGCGGTGCAGGTGCTGGGTGCTGGGTGCCGGGTGCCGGAGCGGGCGCCGGCGGTGAGAGGGGGCCGACGGAAGCTAGCGGCCAGCCGCCAGGATCCGCCTAGTCTTCCACCCGGATCCCCAGGTGGCTGGCCAGCTGCGGGGCGATGGTCATCAGCTGCGGCAGGTCGATGGTGACGCCGGCCAGGCGGTCGTAGCCCGCCTTGATCCCGGGGACGTCGCCGGTGCCCAGCCGGGCGCCCCGCAGGTCGACCTCCCGGCAGGTCGCCCGGGTGAAGTCGACGCCGGTGAGCTGGCTGCCGGGGAACCGCGCGCGCAGCAGCGTGGCCGAGCCGAAGTCCACGTCGCGCAGCACGCAGTCCTCGAACAGCACGTCGGTCAGCTTGGCGTCGCGGAAGTTCACCGAGTCGAGCTTGCAGCCGCGCAGCACCACCCGCCGCCCGATGCAGGCGTACGCCTGCACCCCGGCCAGCACGCAGCCGCTGAACCAGGCGTCGGTCAGCGACACCTCGGCCATGTCCACCGCCACCAGCCGGGTCTCGCCGAACCAGACGTCCGACAGCCGGGAGCGGCGCAGCCGCCCGCCGTCGAAGCCGGAACCGCCGGTGAACGCGCACTCCATGAAGCGGCCGCCGGCCGCGTCGGCCTCGCTGAACTGCGCGCCCGCGAACAGCATCCGGTCGTAGTCGCCTTCCCGCTCAAGCTCTGCTGACGGGGGAAAGGCCTGCAGCCAAGCCGCGAAAGGGAGGTCTTCGACCGCACGTGGTGACTTCACGTTTTGCTTCCTAAACTAAACGTCATGACAGAGAGCCATGAGCCGGCAGCTAACGACTTCAACGGCAAGATCATCGCTGAGTTCCGGGCCAACGACGGCAAGGTAGGCGGACCCTTCGCGGGGACGGACATGCTCCTGCTGCACCATACCGGGGCGCGCAGCGGCGCCGAGCGGGTGAGCCCGCTCGCGTTCCAGCGGGTGGGCGGCTCCTACGCGGTCTTCGCCTCCAAGGCGGGCGCACCTGACAACCCGGCCTGGTTCCACAACCTTGTCGTCCACCCGGACACCGTAGTTGAGGTCGGCGAAGGCACCGTGCAAGTGCGGGCGCGGGTGGCCCAGCCGGCCGAGCGCGACGTCATCTGGGAGCGGCAGAAGGAGCGTAATCCGGGTTTTGCCGATTACGAGGTCAAGGCGGCGCCGCGGACGATCCCGGTGGTGGTGCTCGATCCGGTGAAATGACTTACAGTCGGGGAGAGTGTCCTTTATCGCTCCACTGCTGTAGCGGGAGGTCGCCCCCCAATGGGCCCAGCCGATCCAGAGGTTTCTACTACCGTCGGCCGGGTCCGGGGGAGGTCGGAGCACGGCAACGCCGTGTTCCGTGGCATCCCGTTCGCGAAGCCGCCGCTCGGCGCGCTCCGTTTCGCTGCCCCCGAGCCGCCCGCCCGCTGGTCCGGGGTCCGCCCGGCGGCCGAGTTCGGGCCGGTCAGCCCGCAGCTCCGGGCGCCAGACGGCATCCGCCTGCCCGGTGCCGCGCCGCTGCCGCCGGACACCACCGGCGAGTGGCTGACCGTCAACGTGTGGACCCCGGACACCGGGGCGGGCGCGCTGCCGGTCATGCTGTGGCTGCACGGCGGCGGCTACCAGGTCGGCTCGGGCGGCCCCGGTTACGACGGCTCCCCGTTCGCCAGCGCGGGCGCGGTCTTCGTCTCCTGCAACTACCGCCTCGGGGTGGAGGGGTTCGCGCAGATCGACGGTGCGCCCGCCAACCGGGGGCTGCTCGACGCGGTAGCGGCGCTGCGCTGGGTGCGGGACAACATCGAGGCCTTCGGCGGCGACCCGGCCAACGTGACCGTGTTCGGCGAGTCGGCCGGGGCGGGCGTCATCGCGGCGCTGCTGGCGATGGAGAGCGCCCGCGGCCTGTTCCGGCGGGCCATCGCCCAGTCGGTGCCCGGCACCTTCTTCGCCCCCGAGCTGGCGGCCCGGATCACCGCGGCGATCGCGGCGGCGGCGGGACTGCCGCCCAGCCACGCCGCGCTGGCCGGGGCCGACCCCATGCGGCTGGTCGCGGCCCAGGTCGAGGTGGCCGCGGCGATGCGGCAGCACCGGGAGTGGGGCGCGATACGGCTCACCGACACCCCGTTCTCCCCGGTGGTGGACGGCACCGTGCTGCCGCGCGCCCCGTGGCGGGCGCTGGTGTCCGGCGCCGCCCGCGAGGTGGACCTGCTGATCGGGCACAACCAGCACGAGTACCGGCTGTACCTGGCCGCCTCCGGACGGCTCGGCCAGGTCACCGAGGACGAGGCGGCGACCGCGCTTGACTACTTCGCGCCGGCCCCGGACGGGCCCGCCGGGTACCGCGCGGTGTACGCCGGGCAGGACGCGGGCGGCCTGCTCGAGGTCGCCTTCTCCGACTGGCTGTTCCGCATGCCGACCTTGCACCTAGCGCAGGCGCACGCCATGTCGGGCGGCAGCACCTACCTGTACGAGCTGACCGCGCAGGCGCCGGCCGGGCCGTTCGGCGCCTGCCACGCGCTCGACCTGCCGCTGCTCTTCGGTGCCTACAGCGAGGGCATCGGCCTGCTGCTGACCGGCGCCGAGCCGTCAGCCGAGTTCGTCGCCCTGGGCGACCTGATGCGCCGCGAGTGGCTCGACTTCGCCGCCTGCGGCAGCCCCGGGTGGGCGCCCTACGGCACCGCGCACCGCACCACCCGCGTCTACGACCTGCAGCCGGACGTCTGCTCCTACCCGGAAGAGGCCTCCATGCACCTGTGGGAGAGGCACATGTTCGACGCGATCGAGCTGCCCTGACCCCAGCTAGCCCGCCGCCAGCCGCTGCAGCGCCCCCTTGACCACGGCCGGGTCGGTGGTCTGCCAGAACGGCGGCAGCGACGCCCGCAGGTACTCCCCGTAGCGCTTGGTGACCAGCCGGGGGTCGAGCACGGCGACCACGCCGCGGTCGTCCATCGACCGCAGCAGCCGCCCCGCCCCCTGGGCGAGCAGCAGCGCCGCGTGGTTGGCGGACACCTCCATGAAGCCGGACCCGCCGCGGGCGTCGGCCGCCCGGGTGCGGGCGGAGGCGAGCGGGTCGTCCGGCCGCGGGAACGGAATCCGGTCGATCACCACCAGGCGCAGCGACGGGCCGGGCACGTCCACCCCCTGCCACAGCGACAGCGTGCCGAACAGGCAGGTCGGCTCGTCGGCGGCGAACTCCTTGACAAGCTGCATGGTGGAGTCGTCACCTTGGCAGAGCACCGGGTAGGGGACCGACTCGCGCATCGCGGCGGCGGCCGCCTTGGCCGCCCGCATGGACGAGAACAGCCCCAGGGTGCGCCCGCCCGCCGCCTTGATCAGCTCCCACAGCTCGTCCATGTACTCCGGCGGCAGCCCGTCCCTGGACGGCAGCGGCAGGTGCTTGGCGACGTAGAGGATGCCGCTGCGGCCGTGCGTGAACGGCGAGCCCACGTCGATCCCGGTCCACTCGGTCCCGATGGCGGCCGCGTCGAGCCCCCACTGCCGGGCCAGCGGGGTGAACGAGCCGCCCAGCGTCAGCGTGGCCGAGGTGAGCACCACCGTCCGGTCGGCGAACAGGTGCTCGGCCAGGGCCGCGCCCACCTCGAGCGGCGCGACGTGCAGTGACGGCGGGCGGGTGCTGCTGTCGGACCAGTCGTCCGGCCGGGACAGCCAGACCACTTCCTCCCGCTCGGCGATCGGCTGGTCGAAGGAAGTGATCATCCGGTCCGCCGTCACCGCCAGCTCCTCCAGGCTGACCAGCGCCGTCTGGGCGGCGGTGACCTCGGCCGGGTCGGCGTCGTCGCCGCCGGAGGCGGCCGCGATCTTCCGCACCTGGGCGGCGCAGCCGGAGGCGGCGTCGCGCAGCGCGGCCAGCGTGGCCGCCAGCCCCTGGTCGAGCCGGTCCATCCGCCCGGCGGGCATGGTGGTGAGCAGCGGGGTCAGCGCGTGGCCGGCCTCGGACAGCCGGGCGGTCTCGGTGTCGTCCGCCAGCCGGCCGCTGCGCCGGACCGCGAAGTCGACCGCGAAGGCGGACAGCTCCCCGGTGGCGACCGAGGTGACCCGGTCGACCAGCTCGTGCGCCTCGTCCACGATGACGACGCGGTGCTCGGGCAGGATGCCGCCGTCGCCGAGGGTGTCGATGGCGAGCAGCGCGTGGTTGGTGACCACCACGTCGGCGGCGGCGGCGGTGCGCCGGGCCCGCTCGGAGTAGCACTGCAGGCCGAACGGGCAGCGGCCCGCCCCCAGGCACTCCCGCGCGGTCACCGCGACCTGCCGCCAGGCCTGGTCGGGCACGCCGGGGACGATCTCATCGCGGTCCCCGGTCTCGGTCGAGGTCGCCCACTGATGCAGCCGCTGGACGTGCGCGCCGAGCTGGCTGGCGGGCCCTGAGCCGCCGGACCCAGCGCCGCCGAAACCCTGGCCGCCGGCCGCGTCGAACAGCGCGTCCTGCTCGTCCTCGGGCCCGTTGCGCAGCTTGTTGAGGCACAGGTAGTTGTTGCGGCCCTTGAGGATGGCGAACTCGGGGGTGCGGCCGAGCGGCTCGCGCAGCGCCTCGGCCAGCCGCGGCAGGTCCCGGTCGACTAGCTGCCGCTGCAGGGCGATGGTGGCGGTGGACACCACCACCGGGCCGCGCTTGTCCGCCGCGAGCTGCAGCGCGGGCACCAGGTAGGCGAGTGACTTGCCGGTGCCGGTGCCGGCCTGCACCGCGAGGTGGGTCCGGTCGGCCACCGCGTCCCAGACGGCCTGCGCCATCACCGTCTGCCCGGGGCGCTCGGCGCCGCCGATCGAGTCCACCGCGGCCGCCAGCAGTTCCTGCAGGGGGGTCTGGGTCGCGGGAACCGCCTCGGAAGCACTGGCCACGAGCCAAGACGCTACCGTAAGGGTGTGTCAATTTACGCCCTGGATGACGATGAGCCGCAGATCGACGAAACCGCTTACGTTGCCCCTGATGCCGTTGTTATCGGGCGGGTGACGATCGGCCCGGAGGCCTCGGTCTGGCCGGGCGCGGTGCTGCGCGGCGACCACGGCTACATCACCATCGGCGCCCGCACCTCGGTGCAGGACGGCACGGTGGTGCACTGCACCGAGAAGTACCCGACGATCATCGGCGACGACTGCGTGGTCGGGCACAACGCCCACCTGGAGGGCTGCGTGGTCGAGGACGGCTGCCTGATCGGCTCGGGCAGCGTCACGCTGAACGGGGTGACGGTCGGCCGCGGCTCGATCGTCGCGGCCGGCGCCGTGGTTTCCGAGCGGTTCCAGGTCCCGCCGGGCTCGCTGGTTGCGGGGGTGCCCGGCAAGATAAAGCGGTCGGATGTGGACGCCGGCTGGACTGAGGGCGCGGTGCAGAGCTACATCAAGACGGCCCGCCATCACCGGGCCGGGCTGCGCAGGCTGGACTGAGCGCTACCGGGGTCATCCGCGGAACACGCGCGTTCGGGTCTCGGCCGGGATCAGGCATCCGGACTGTCAAGTGAAATGGGTGACGCCGCCGACTACCCGCAGCGTCTTATTGGTGGGCAGTCTTTTACCGGTGGGCCGGCGGCCCGGGGCCAGCGACGGGCGCCAGCCGCTGACGGGGACCAGGCCGGGAGGAACCAGCGCCGACCCGAAAATGGCCGAGATCTCCGCTTCGGTGCGGAAGACGGCCGGAGCGGATGCATCGCGGTAAGTTTCCCGGATCTCGGCTGCGATCTCGGGCCGGACGCCGTCGGACGTAATGTGGCTGAGGGCGAGGACGGAGCCGGGCGCGAGTTGTGCGCGCAACGAGGAGATGATGGCGGCCGGATCGTCCGCCTCCACGAAGTGCATGACCGCGATGCACAGCAAGCCAGTCGGCTGGCGCGGGTCGATGAGGTCTGTGAGCGCGCTGTGGGCGAGCATTGCCTGCGGGTCGCGGATGTCGGCCTGAACGGAGCCGACTCCAGCCACCTGGCCGGAAAGCGCGTGGTTATGGCTGGCGACGATGGGGTCACTGTCGACGTAGACGACGCGCGCCGCGCGCTGGTAATGCTGCGCGATCTCGTGGACGGCTGGCCGGGCGGGGAGGCCTGAGCCGAGGTCGAGGAACTGGCGGATGCCCCGCGCGGCCATGTACCGGGTGGCGCGGAGCGCGAAGTCACGGTTGGCGCGGGCCACCGCGAGTCCGTCCGGAACGACGGTGAGGAGGTACTCGGCGGCGTCCCGGTCGGCCTGGAAGTTGTCTTTGCCGCCGAGCCAGTAGTTGTACATCCGGGCAGGGTGGGGCCTGGAGATGTCGAGGCTGGGGAGGCGGAGGAACTCGGCCCGGGAGGCACTGTCGCTCATCCGCGGATCTCCTCGTTTGCCGGTCACGAAGGCCCCCATGCTTCACCGGCGGTGCACCCGGCGGAAGGGTAAGGTCACCCCCCTGGGTGCCTGTCCAGCCTGGTGGCCCGGTTAGCTGCCCTCGGCGGTGGTCCAGGCGGCGACCTGCGCCCGGGAGGTGAAGCCGAGCTTGGCCAGGATGCGCTCGACGTGGCCGTCCACGGTACGTTGCGAGATGACCAGGCGCGCGGCGATGGCCCGGTTGCTCAGGCCGTCGGCGACCAGTGCGGCGACCTCCCGTTCCCGGCCGGTGAGCGGTCCGGCCGGCGGCGGCGGGGCGGCGGGAGGGCCCTCCACGACCGAGCCGATGGCGGATTCCACGGTGGAATGACGTCCCTGGCGGCTGGCGACGGCCAGCTCCCGCCGCCCGAGCGCCCGGCGCACCTGGGCTTCGCACGCGGCCCGGTGCCCTGCCAGCAGCGGGCCGAACGCGGCGATGGTCGTCCCGATCAGCGACCAGACCGACTCGGCGGTGGCCAGGAGCAGTGCTGCCCGCGCGTCGTCGCCGTCCGACCCGGCGATCCAGGCGAGCAGCTCGATGACCAGCGCGACGCCGACCGGGTCGTTAAAGCCACGGTGGATTTCGAGGGCCGAGCGCGCCAGGTCCGCTGCTTGCGGGCCGTGCTGCTTCCAGGTGTCGAAGGCCAGCACCCACAGGGTGTAGGAGCGGCACAGCAGCTCACCGCGCGCCTCGCCCGCGCGCAGTGCCTCCCCGCAGACCGCCTGCGCGCGGGAGCTGTCGCCGCGGTGCGCCAGGGAGATCGCGAGCTGGAAATAGGCCCACCCGCTGCCCTCCGCGTCGGCGGTGCCGGCGAAAATCAGCAGCGCCTCCTCGAACAACGTGACCGCTTCGCTGATCCGGCCGCTGAACAGCTCCGCCGTGCCGCGCAGGCTGCGCGCGAACCCCTGCGCCCGCTGGTCGCCGAGCGAGGCGGCAAGAGCGTCGCATTCATCGAGCCGGGACAGGGCAGCCGGGCCGTCGCCCTGCAGCAGGCAGACCCAGCCCGCTACCCACAGGGCGTGCACCCTGGCGCCGTCACCGCCTTCGCCCTGAGCGGGGAGCGCCAGGGCACGGTCGAGCCAGCGCCTGCCTTCCACCAGGTAGCCGTCGGCCAGCCAGTAGCTGCGCAGGGCGGCGGTGAACTCGAGTGCCGCCCGCGGGCCGGCCGGGTCCGCGCTGGCGGACTCCAGGGCCGCCTGCAGGTTGGCGTGCTCGCTGCGCAGCCGGGCCAGGTCTTCCTGCTGCCGGGGGCCGTACCACCGGGTCGCCATTTCCTGTGCCAGGGCAAGGTAGAAGTCGCGATGCCGCAGCCGGAGCGCTTCTTCCTCCCCGGCCGCCGTGAGCCGTTCCCGGCCGTACTGGCGGAGCGTCTCAAGCAGCCGGTAGCGCATACCGCCGCCGTGCAACTCGGCCAGCACGATGGACTGAGCGACGAGCTCGTGCAGGTTGTCCAGGATCGAGTTCGCCGGCAGGCTCGGCCCGCTGCACACCGTCTCGGCGGCTTCCAGGTCAAAGGTTCCGGAGAAGACCGACAGCCGCGTCCATAGCAGCCGTTCCTCAGTCGAGCACAGCGAGTAGCTCCAGTCGAAAACCGCGTGCAGCGTCTGCTGCCGGGGCTGGGCAACCGAGCTGCCCCGGGTCAGCACCGTGAAACGGTGCCCTAGCCGGTCGGCGAGCTGGGCCGCGGACAGTGAGCGCAGCCGGCTCGCGGCCAGCTCGATCGCCAGCGGCAGCCCGTCCAGCTGTGCGCATACCCGCACCACGGCCGAAGCGTTGTCTTCGGTGACCGCAAAGCCCGGCCGCAGCGCCACCGTGCGGTCGGTGAGCATGGTGACCGCGTCGTACTGGCTCAGCGCCGCTACCGGGTGTGCGGCCGCCCCCGGTCCGGGGACCGGCAGGGGCAAGACGGCCAGCAGGTGCTCGCCGGTGATTCCCAGCGGCCGCCTGCTGGTCGCCAGTACCCGGACATCGCTGGTCTGGCTGAGAAGCCGGTCTACCAGGGAAGCGCAAGCGTCAGTTAGGTGCTCGCAGTTGTCCAGCACGATCAGCGCCCTTGCACCCGCCAGCTGACCGGCGATCTTTTCCGTGGCCGGGCGGGTGGACTGGTCGATGATCCCGATTGCGCTGACGACCGACTGCGGCACCTGCGACGGATCGCTGAGAGCGGACAGGTCGGCCATCCACGTCCCGTCCGGGAACCCGCCGCGGAGCTGTCCCGCGGCCTCGATCGCCAGCCTGGTTTTGCCGACCCCGCCTATCCCGGTCAGCGTGACCAGGCGCGACTGGCCCAGCAGGCGGCGTACCGCAGCGAGCTCCCGGCGCCGTCCCACGAAACTGGTCACGGTCACCGGGAGGTTACCCGGCCGATTTCCCCCTACCGCCGCCATCTGCGCGTCAGACGATCTTCAACTCCTCGGCCGGGCGGCGCTGGCCGGGGGCGAGCAGCCGCTCGAGCGTCGCCAGCTCGGCCGGGTTCAGCTCGGCGATGCGCCGCAGCAGCCGGATGATCACCTGATCAGCAAGGTTGTCGTAGTCCAGCGCGCCCGGGAACGGTACCGGCAGCGCCGGCGGCGGACCGTCGGCCTGCTTACCCGCCCCGCTGTGGCCCGCGCCCGTCCCGCCGCTGCCGGACGGCCCGGCGCCCGCGTGCGGGCCCTGGCTGCCGGGGCCGGTGTTCGCCGGGCCGGCCCCGGCCGGGCCGACCGGGCGCCGCCCAGCGGGCGGTGACAGGGCGATCCGGTAGGTCCGCTTGCCCCGTACCTCCCGGCTGATCAGGCCGTCCCGCTCCATGCCCGACAGGAGCTGCGCGAATGCCACGCTCGATCCCGGGTAACCCACTGCCGCGGCTAGCCTGGTGCTGGCCATGCCGGTACCGTCGGCGATCTCCGCTACCAGCGCCAGATGAGCGACGATCCGGTCCCTGGTGCCCACCGCCCGGCGTCGGCCGGCCGATCGCTCCCGGGCACCACGTGCCGTCCTCGATACTGCGGTTGCTTCCCCCACCCGAGCTCTCCCTACCCGAGGCCTGACGGCACCCTCCTGCCGCCAGAATGATAGTAAGGCCTGACCTGCCGATATATCCGCGGTAATCACGCTCTCGCGGAATGTGGGGCATCCAAGGCCAAAAACGCGGGTGCGGCCGGGAACGTTATCATTCCGCGCTCGTGGGAAGTGGTGCGTCGGGTAAAAGACCGGCAGGCGGGCGCGCTGGCTGCCGTGCCTCATCGCCGGGCGGCCTGGGCGCGGCTACTGTGAACACCGGGGCGGCTCCCCCGCACCCCCGGTCGACCGACGGCGGCAGCAGGCCGCTGGCCACCGGGCACGGGGACGGGCCCGCAGGACGAGGAACCGACAGAAGGGCGCCGTGGACCTCGATATCAGCCTCGACTACGGGCTCACCTTGCTCGCGGCGCTGCTGATCGGCACCGGCTTCGTGCTGCAGCAGCAGTCGGCGCAGCGTGAGCCGGAATCGCGGTTCCTGTCGCTGCGGCTGATCACCGACCTGCTGCGGCAGCCCCGCTGGCTCGCGGGCATCGGCGCGATGATCGGCGGGCAGGTCCTCGCCGCCTGGTCGATCGGCAACCTGTCACTCGCGTTCGTAGAGCCGCTGCTGACCACCAACCTGGTGTTCGCGCTGCTGCTTGCGGTGCCGATCGCGAAGGCGAAGCTCCGCTTCTGGGAGGTGTTCGGGGCGGCGGTGCTGTGCACCGGGGTGGCGCTGCTGTCGGCGTCCCGGTCGGCCAAGCCGATCGGGCTGTCCTTCGGCTCGGTCACCCACTGGCCGGCCGCCGCCGTGATCGCGGGGATCGCGTTCGCCGCGGTGCACGCCGGGCGGCTGCACCCCGGCCGGGCGCGGGCGATGCTGACCGGCGTCGGCGCGGGGCTGCTGTTCGGCATCCAGGACGCGCTGACCAGGCAGACGCTGGAGATCCTGGGGTCCAACGGCGTCGGCGCGATGTTCACCACCTGGGCGCCCTACGCGCTGGTGGGCGCGGGCGCGATCGGCATCTGGCTGATGCAGAGCGCCTTCAACGCGGGCCCGCTGCCGCTGTCGCTGCCGGCCATCGCGGCGGGCGAGCCGCTGGTCGGCTTGCTGCTCGGGGTGCTCGTCTTCGGCGACCGGATCCAGGTCAGCCCGGGTGAGCTGGCGCTGGAGGCAGCCGGGGTGGCCGCGCTGGTCGTCGGCGTGATCATCGTGGGCCGCGCCCCGGCGCTGTCGCAGCTGCGTACCTGGACCCCGCCGAGCCTGCCGCACATCACCGGCCCCCGGCCCACGCTCCACGGCCGTCCTGGCCGCCGCACGCCGCCCGGTGGCAGCCCCGCCGCTAGCCACCCCGGCGGCCGCACGCCCCCCGGCGGTCACCCGGCCGCTGATCACCCGGCCGCTGATCACCCTGGCGGCAGTACTCCGCCCGGTGGCGGCCCCGCCGCCGGCGCCCCTGAGGCCGGCCGCGGCCTCCAGGCCGGCCAGGTCCGCGGTGCGGACGACGGGGCCGCCGCTGACGCCCAGGCCGCGGGCGCGGCCGGCACCGCTGGTGCGGCCGGTCCGGCCGGCCCGGCCGACTCCCCGCACCCCTGACCGCCTACTGGCGGCGCAGCAGCAGGTGCCCGCGACGGAATCGCTCCTGCTCGCGCGGTTCCCGCAGCATCCGGCCGACTTCGGCCAACCGCGCCTGGCGGGCCCGCGCGGCGAGGTCGTCGATGGGCCACCGGAACGCCGGCGTCACCTGGTGGTCGAATTCGGTGACCGGCCCGCCTTCGGACTCGAAGAACGCGACCAGGAGGTGACCGCCGGGAGCGAGCGCCCGGCTGAACTCGGCCAGGTAGCCCGGCAGCTCGTCGGGTGCCGCGTGGATGATCGAGTACCAGGCCACGATGCCGGCCAGCGCGCCGTCGGCCACGTCCAGGGCGTCCATGGAGCCGACCGCGAACCGCAGGCCGGGACACTCCCGGCGGGCGAGCTCGATCATGGCCGGCGATATGTCGATGCCGAACGCGTCCAGTCCCAGGTCCCGCAGGCGGCCCGTGGTCTGCCCGGGGCCGCAGCCGAGCTCGGCGACCGGTCCGCCGCCGGCGGCCCGGACGCACTGCGCGAACGCGGCCAGCATCGCCTGGTCCAGCGGCAGGCGGTCCAGTTCGCCCCGGAAGAGGCTGGCGTAGCGGTCAGCGACGGCATCGTAGGCCGCAGCGGTCGCCGCCAGTCGCGTGGGTGCCCGGTCCACCGCGGACGATCCTAGCGATCCGGGCCGGGGCTAGCCGGGCAGCTTGGCGCCGCGCCGGGCGCCCAGGCCCCAGATCGCGGCGCTGAACACGGTGATGGCGAACAGCAGGAAGGTGACGATGTGGACCCCGGTGCAGTACTCGCAGATGTCCCTGATCTGGTACAGCTCGGCGTAGATCAGGTACACCACGAATCCCATGCCGGTCACCGCCGAGACCAGGCGCAGCAGGTTCAGCTCGCGCCACTGCAGGCGCCATGCCCACGGGGAGAACAGCGGGACCGCGGCCACGTAGAAGGCCAGGCCCAGGATCGCCACCGGGATGACGCCGAACACCATCGACTCCGGGCTGGTGATCACGGCCGAGCAGTTGAACGTGCCGCTGCCGCCGGCCGGGCAGCCCGCCAGGTGGTTGCCGTTGAAGTGGGCGTAGGTCTCGTAGGCGGAGATGCCGAGGCCCAGGATGGCGAGCAGGAAGGTGACTAGCTGGAGCCAGGCCGGCGGCGCGGTGCGCGGCTCGGGCTCCGGCTCGGAGTACATGTCCTGGGCCGGCTCCTCGGGCTCGACCTCCTTGGCGGCCGGCTGGGCGACCTTACGGCTGGTGGGCGTGGCGGAGACAGCCCCGACCGTTCGGGCTGAGCGGTTGGCCGCGCCGGCCGGGCGCTGGCCGCCCTGCGCCGACGCCGGCCGTGCTGAGCGGGCTTTTGAACTTGCCATCGCGGGAGCCTCCAGTGATCACGCGGGCCGCGGTGCCCGGCTGCCAGCCGGTCCGGCTAGCTGGCGAGGGTCGCCTCAAGCTTCTGAATGGTCGGCGTGCAGGCGCTGGCGTCCTTGTTGTCGATGACCTTGCAGATGCCGGCCGTCATGTAGTTGGCGTTGCCGATGATCGCCTTGCCGATCGACGAGGACGGGTCGTTCATCGCCGCCGCGACCTGCGCCCAGGTCTGGCCCGCCAGGATCGACGGGCTGAGCGGGGCCAGGTTGCCGACCTGCACGTACTTGTTGGCGATGCTGAAGAAGGGGATCGACCCGGACGGGTCGTACTGCTTGCCGATCGCCTGCTGGGCGGCGGTCGGCGTCTGCAGGATGCCGTAGTTGCCGGTCGAGGAGTCGATCGTGTTGGTGGTCTCTTCCACCGGCGTGAAGGCGACGTAGTCGCTGGTGTACTTGGACCCGTAGAACGTGAGGGTCGGCGTGTTCGGGTAGGCGTCACTGCTCGACGAGTGCGTGGTCTTCAGGCCGGTGAAGGTGCCGAAGCGGCTCAGCGAGTTGGCGATCGCCCAGCGCTGGGCGGCGCAGTAGGGGCAGTACTCGGCGCCCAGGTAGAGCACCTCGGGCTTGCCGCCGGAGTTGAGCGCGGTGCCGTTGACGGTCGCGAAGTACGACCCCAGCTGGCTCGACGCGCTGCTGATGGCGGTGCTGGTCGGGGCGGAGACGAACAGCCCCTGGGACACGCCGCCGCTGCCGACCTGGTCCGTCACGCTGGTGGGCACGGTGGTCACCTGCTTGGTCACCGTGGTCAGGGCGGATCCGGTGGGGCCGTTGCTGGCGGGGCCGCTGCTGCCGGTGTTGAGCTTAACCAGGACCAGCGCGATGACCACGATGGCGACGACGAGGATGGACCCGCCCGCCCAGTAGATCCGCTTGCGCTGCGCGGCCCGTCGCTCCGCCTCCCGCTGCGCCGCGATACGCGCGCGGCGGTCGCCATCCGACTTGGTCCTGCTGGCTTTGCCCATGTGCCTATGGTAGGGGGATTTGCCTGCGCTCCGGCCACCGTCATGCTGAGAGAAAGCTCTGGGTCGGCTGAAAATCCAGTCCCGGTCGGGGAAAACGGACCGGCCCCCACGGTCTGGAGTGAGGGGGGATGACCGTGGGGGCCGGCTGCGCGACCAGGGCGCCGGGGGGGATAGCGCCCTTGCCGGTCCGGCAGCGGCCATCGCCGCGCCGGATCGCGTTGGCGACCGGGTTGAGGTAGCAGTGGCCCGGCCGCATGTTCGCTTCATTAGAGATACTTGGGCCGACTACAGACGATCTGGATATTTTCTGGATGACTGTCCCTACCTGGCGGTAATCTCCGGCTAACCGCTTGGTCCTGGCGGCGTCGTGCCTGACGCCGCGCACGGCCTCGGGTGAGCGAAGGGGGCGGACGTGGTGCCGCTGCGGGTCGGGGTACTCGGGCCGGTCACGCTCTGGCGTGACGGTCTCGAGGTGAAGGCCGGGCAGCCCAAGCAGCTCGCCGTGCTCGGCGTGCTGGCGAGCCAGGCTAACCGGGTGGTGCCGCTGGAACAGCTGGTCGACGCGATATGGGGAGAGAACCCGCCGACCAGCGCCGAGGGCGGCATCTACACCTACGTGGCAGGCCTGCGCCGGGTGCTCGAGCCGGGCCGGGGCGGCGGGGAAGCGAGGCGGGGGCGGCGCGGCCCCGGGGGAGTGCTTGTTTCCTCCGGCGGCGGCTACCTGCTCCGGCTTGAGCCGGGCGGCCTTGACGCCGCCCGTTTCGAGGAACGGCTGGCGGCCGGGCGGCGGCTGCGCGAAGCGGGCGACCTGAGCCAGGCGGCCAGCCTGCTGAACGAGGCGCTGGCGCTGTGGCGGGGCACCCCGTATACCGGGGTGCCGGGGCCGTTCGCGACGGCCGAGCGGCACCGGCTGACCGAGTTGCGCACCGCGGCGACCGAGCGGCAGGCCGACCTCATGCTCTGCCAGGGACAGCACGCGGCCGCGGTACCCGGGCTGACCGCCCTGGTGGCCGAGCACCCGCTCCGCGAGAGCGCGTGCGGCCTGCTCATGATCGCGTTGTACCGCTGCGGCCGGCAGGCCGAGGCGCTGCGCGTGTTCCACGACGCGCGCCAGCGGCTGGCGGCGGACCTGGGCATCGACCCGGGTAGTGAGCTGACCCGTATCCACCAGCAGCTGCTTGAGATGGACCCGGCCCTGAACGCCCCCGCCCAGTCGGTGCCGCTGACTATGCCGGAGCCGGGCCCGGACGGGCGCGCCGCGGCCGGGCCGCCAGAACCGGGTGACGCCGGCCACGGCCCCGCTGCGGACTCCGGCCCCGGGCCGGCCGGGCCGTCCTCCCCGCTGGCCGGCGGTGCGGCCTCGTCGCGGCCGTCCCCGGCCCAGCTACCGCCCGAGCCGCCCACCTTCGCCGGCCGCGCGGCCGAGCTGGCCTGGCTGCACGCGCTGTCGCCGGCCGGCGCGGCGCCGGGGGCCGCCCCGCCCCGCCCGGTGTCGCCGATCGCGCTGATCACCGGCACCGCGGGCGTCGGCAAGACCACCCTGGCGATCCGGTTCGCCCGGGAGGCGGGGGAGCGGTTCCCCGACGGGCAGCTCTACGTGAACCTGCGCGGCTTCGACCCGGCGGCCGCGCCGATGTCGCCTGCCACCGCCCTGCAGTGGTTCTTCGACGCGCTCGGGCTGCCCGCCATGCGGGTGCCGTCCGACCTCGACGCGCGCAGCGCGCTGCTGCGCACGCTGCTCGACGGCAAGCGGATGCTGCTGCTGCTCGATAACGCGCACGACGCCGACCAGGTGCGGCCGCTGCTGCCCGGCAGCCCCGGCTGCATGGTGCTGGTGACCAGCCGGTCGCAGCTGACCGGGCTGGTGGTCGCGGGCGCCCGGCCGCTGCCGCTGCCCGTGCTCGACCCGCGGGAGGCGGCCGAGCTGGTCGCCGGGCGGCTGGGGGCGGAGCGCACCGCGGCCGAGTCGGCCGCGGTGTCGGCGCTGGTCGAGCAGTCGGCCGGGCTGCCGCTGGCGCTCAACGTGACCTGCGCCCGGGCGGAGACCCGGCCCGCCATGCGGCTAGCGGACCTGGCGGCCGAGCTGGCCGATACCCGCGGCCGGCTTGACGCCCTGCGGACCGGCGAGGAGACCACCGACCTGCGCGCGGTCTTCTCCTGGTCGGCGGACAAGCTGAGCGAGGCCGGCGCGCTCATGTTCCACCTGCTCGGCCTGCACACCGGGCCCGATATCGCGGTTGCCGCGGCCGCCTCGCTGGCGGGCGTCTCGCGGCCGGCCGCCCGGGGCGCGCTGGCCGAGCTGACCCGGGCGTCGCTGCTCAACGAGGACGGGGCGGGCCGGTTCAGCTGCCATGACCTGCTGCGCGCGTACGCGGCCGAGCAGGCCGCGCAGACCCTCAGCCCGGCCGAGCGGGACCTGGCCACCCGCCGGGTGCTTGACCACTACCTGCACAGCGCGCACGCGGCGGCGGGCCGCCTCTACCCGGCCCACGGGCTGGTGCCGCTGCCCGCCCCGGCGGCCGGGGTGACGGCCGAGGAGTTTCCCGGCCCGGACGGCTACGACGCCGCCCTGGCCTGGTTCAGCGCCGAGCACGCGGTGCTCGGCAACCTGATCGAGCAGGCCGCCGACGGCCGCCACGACGAGCACTGCTGGAAGCTCGCCTGGTACTGGGCGCCGTCGCTTGACCGGCGCGGCCGGCTGCACGAGCTGCTGGCCGGGCAGCGCACCGCCGCGCTGGCGGCCGGGCGGCTGGGGGACCGGGCCGCCCTCGGGCACGTGCACTGCGTGCTCGGCACGGTGAACGGCCGGCTGGGCGACCCGCAGGCGGCCGAGGAGCACCTGCGGCAGGCGGTCGACCTGTTCGCCGACTCCGCCGACGCGGGCGTGCAGGCCAGCCTCGGGTACGCGCGCTACTGCCTGGTGACGCTGCTGTCGCGGCCCGGCCGCTACGAGGAGGCGCTGGACGAGGCGATGGAGGCGCTGCGGGTACGCCGCCAGCTCGGCGACCAGGCGGCCGTCGCCTACTCGGAGAACTCGGTCGGCTGGATCCTGGCGCACCTCGGCCAGCCGGACACGGCCCTGTGGTACTGCCGCCGGGCGCTGGCGATGCACCGCGAGGCCGACTGCCGGACCGGCATCGCCGATACCCTCGACAGCATCGCCTACGCCTACCGCCAGCTGGGCGACTTCGGCCAGGCGGTGGAGCACTACGAGCAGGCGCTGGAGATGCTGCGGCTGCTCGGGGACACCCGCCAGGAGGCGGCCTCCCGGCTCGACCTGGGGGACGCGCAGCACGCGGCGGGGCAGCGGGCCGCCGCCCGCAGCAGCTACGAGCGGGCGCTGGCGCTGCTCAGGCAGGTGCCGGGGGCTGACCTGAGCGAAGTCAGCGGCCGGCTCCGTACGGTAGGGTGACGATCGGTCGTCAGTAAAATTTCGTTGGGGAAGAGGTGCTGACGCTGAACACGCTCAATCGCGCGTTGCTGCTTGAGAATATTCACCCGGACGCGACGGCCCGCCTGACCAAGGCCGGCTACCAGGTAACGACGCTGCCGCGGGCTCTCGGCGAGGACGAGCTCATCGATCAGCTGCAGGGCGTCAGCCTGCTCGGCATCAGGTCGCAGACCCAGGTCACCGAGCGGGTGCTTGATGCCGTGCCCGGCCTGCTGGCCGTCGGCGCCTTCTGCATCGGGACCAACCAGGTGGACCTGGCCGCCGCCGCCGCGCGCGGCGTGGCGGTGTTCAACGCGCCGTTCTCCAACACCCGCTCCGTGGTCGAGCTGGCCGTCGCCGAGATCATCTCGCTCGCCCGGCGGCTGCCGGAGAAGAACGGCAGCCTCCACCAGGGCGTGTGGGACAAGTCGGCCAAGGGCGCCCACGAGGTGCGCGGCCGCAAGCTCGGCATCGTCGGCTACGGCAACATCGGCACCCAGTTGTCGGTGATCGCCGAGTCGCTCGGCATGTCGGTGTTCTTCTACGACATCGCTGACAAGCTCGCGATCGGCAACGCGCGCCGCTGCTCCAGCCTGGAAGAGCTGCTTGAGTCGGTGGAGACGGTCACCCTGCACGTGGACGGCCGGCCCGGCAACCGCGGGATCTTCGGCGAGGAAGAGTTCGCCCGGATGCGCCCGCGCTCGCTGTTCCTCAACCTGTCCCGCGGCTTCGTGGTCGACCACGCCGCCCTGCGCAGGCAGGTCGAGTCGGGGCACATCGCGGGCGCGGCGATCGACGTGTTCCCCCGCGAGCCCAAGGCCAACGGCGAGGAGTTCACCTCCGAGCTGCGCGGCCTGCCGAACGTGATCCTGACCCCGCACATCGGCGGCTCCACCGAGGAGGCGCAGCAGGACATCGGCGAGTTCGTGTCGGGCAAGCTGGCCGACTTCGCGGCCGGCGGCGCCACCGCGATGTCGGTCAACCTGCCCGGGGTGGCGCTGCCCGCCGTGCCCGGCACCCACCGGCTGATCCACCTGCACAAGAACGTGCCGGGCGTGCTGGCCGCGATCAACCGGGTGCTGGCCGACCACGGCGTGAACGTGGAGGGCCAGCTCCTGCGCACCCGCGACGACATGGGCTACGTGATCACCGACATCGGCAGCCAGTACTCGGACGAGGTGCTCGACAAGCTGCGCGCGATGGACGTGACCATCCGGCTGCGCACGATTTCGCAGGAGTAGCCCGCCAAGATCAACACCGGGGAAGCTCCCGAACGGGTGCTGGCTTCGCCTCGGCGGCACAATTAACGCGGCCAACCGTGTACGAGTACGGGATGGCGACGAGCTGGCTGCCCGACAGGAACTGCAGCGAGTCCACGAAGTCGTCGATGTACAGCAGGCCGTGCACCACGGTGCCCGCCGGGGCGGTCGGCGTGATCGTCAGGGTGATCGTCCGGGTCTGCCCCGGGTTGACCTGGAGCAGGTTGTAGCTGGCGGACGAGGCCAGCGGCTGCACCCCGAACTTCCAGAAGTCGCCGGTGCCCGAGGCGGCGGTGGTGTCGAACGCCTGGGTGGTCGCGCTCATCGCCATGGTGACGCTCGTCCCTGGCTCCCCGGTCGCGGCGAACGGGCCCGCCTCGGCCGGCACCGCGAACCAGAGTCCCTGGGTGACCGGGGTGACCGGCTGGCCCTCCGGGTAGGCCGCGCTGGCGGTCGGCCCGGTGGTGCTGACCGCGTCCGGGTCACCCGGGTAGGGGCCGTAGTCGAAGCTGACCGGGACCGAGGGCGACGAGGCGGCGCTGACCGCCACGCTGTGCGTCATCGGCGGCACGATCCACTCCGGCGGGCTGGCCGAGCCCGGCAGCGGCAGCTTCACCCCGCTGACCGGGTCCTGCGGTGCGAGCTGGTAGGTCGCGTCGGTGGTGAGCCGGGGGTCGAGGAAGACGTCCTCGGGCGCCGCCCCGGTGTTGTGCAGCGAGATCTGGTAGCTGGCGTGCTGGCCGGCCGGCACGGTGACCGACGGCGAGTCCGGCAGCGAGCCCTGGCTGAAGTTCACGTCGTTCAGCCGGACCCGCCCGGTGAACGCGTCGGACAGCTCGTTGCCGGGCACCGGTGAGGTGAAGTCGATGATGAGCGTCCAGACGCCGGGGATCGGGTTGGACGTGTAGAGCGACAGGGCGCGCTGCGGCGCCTCCACCGGCACCCCGGCGCCGGTGAACCCGGTCGTCAGGTAGCTCGACCCGTACCCCATGGTCTCGCCCCCCGGTGCCACCAGGTAGGCGCTCACCTGGTTGGCCGGGTCGTTGGCGAGCGCCACGTCGACGTCGAGGTCGCGCAGCATGACCGGGTTGTTGCCCGGCACCACGACCGAGTAGCTGGCGACCTGCCCCTCGCCCGGGGCGCGGCCGTTCCCGCCGCTCAGCAGCCCGCTGAACGCACCTGCGGCCTTGGTCGAGGTAATCACCTGGCCGCGCAGCGTCACCGGCAGGCTGACCTGGCCGCCCGCCGACGACAGCACCAGGGCGCCGCTCGAGTCGCCCGCGCCGGACGGGACCCTGGCCGTCAGGTGCACGACCCCGGATGCGCCCGGCGCCAGCGACAGCGTGGCCGGCGACACGCTGGCGAACCCGGTGGTGCCGGTCACCGACGCGCCGAACCTGACCTTGCCCGCGGTCCCGCCCGCCTTGGCGGTGTTGCTGAAGATCACCGCGGTCCAGTTGCCCGCGGCCGGGCGCAGCACCTGGGCGGTGCCGTAGCCGCTGACGCCCTGCGGCAGCGAGTCGGCCGCCAGCTTGCCCGACGGGTTGACCAGGATCACCCGGACCCGCGCGTTGAGGTTGCCCGACTCGGCCGCGGTGGCCGGGTAGGCGATCGAGCTGTTGAGCAGCGCCGCGCCCTTGGGCACGGTGAACTTCACCGCCGCGTAGTTCGACGGGGCCCCCGCCCAGCTGGTGAAGTGGCCGCTGCTGGCGTCGGACAGGGTGACGATCGCCTGCTTGATCGTCCTGGCGCCGCCGAACGCCCGCCCGGCGGCGGAGACCCGCTGCGCGGTCTTGGACGCGTTGGTCACCGTCACCGCCCAGCTCGCCGGGGCGCCCGGCTTGCTGGCGAAGTTGAGCTGGCTGGCCGACAGCCTGAGCACCGGCTCGGCGGCCAGGTGGCCGGGGGCCGACGCGGCCAGCTCGACCGCCGCCAGGCTGTTCAGCTGCCCCGCCCCCTGCTCGGTGGCGGGTGCCTTGAGGTCGGTCGCGGTGGACGTCAGGAACTGCTTGACCAGTGCCGGGCCGGCCGCGCGCCGTGGTGCGCCTTGGCGTAGGCCTGGATCACCAGCGCCGCCGCGCCGGCCACCAGCGGCGCGGCCTGGCTGGTGCCGCCGCTCTCCTCCACCGACGACGGCTGGCCCCGGAAGTTGACGCAGCCGGAGTAGCGGGCGGTCGGCGTGCAGGAGGCGAACGAGAGGTCGCCCGGGGCGACCAGGTCCAGCGTGCGCCCGTCGGCGGTGTAGCCGCCCGAGGACAGCGAGCTGATGTTGCCGCTCTCCCAGCCGCCGGGGGCGAACCGGTCGGCGCCCGCGTAGTTGGTCTGCGCGTAGAACCGGAAGTCGGTCGACGCGCCGACCGAGATCACGTGCGGGTCAGAGGCGGGCGAGCCGATGGTGTTGAACGGCCCGGCGTCGCCGCTCGCCACCACTACCGTGACCCCGGCCGCCACCGCCATGTCGTTGAACTGCTTGACCGCGTCGAGCGAGGTGACGTCGGGGAACGGGTTGGCGCCGAACGACTCGTTGAGCACGTTCACGTGCTCGGTGTTGACCGCGTAGTCGATGGCGCGCAGGAAGCCGGAGGTGGTGGAGGTGTTGGACTTGCTGAATACCTTCAGCGCGGCCAGCGAGGCACCCGGGGCGGTCCCCTCGATCTTGACGTTGCAGGCGCTGGCGGGCACCTGGCCGCTGAACCCGGCCACGTTGTAGACCTTCGCGCCCTGCCCGGCGATCGCGTTGGCGTCAAGGAATGCCTCGCCGCCGACGGTCGGCGCGGAGATGCCGTCGCCGCTGAAGTCCTTGTAGCTGGTGATCACCGACTTGCCGCCGCGGTTCAGGTTGGCGTTGGCCGGGTCGACGCCGTCGGCCAGGAACGCCACCTTCACGCCCGCCCCGGTGTAGCCGAGCGACCGCGCGGTCGCGGTGCCCTTGGCCGCCGCGACCGTGTGGGTGAGCGCGAGGCCCTCCGGCTCGAGCTGCGGCGTGGCCGAGCAGGCGCCGGCAGGCGTCTTCAGCCCGGCCGCCTGAGCCGCCGCGGTGCCCCGGCCGGCCGGGGCCGGGGCCGGGCCCTGGATGGTGCTGTCGGGGATCACCGACGCCACCCCGGGGCTGTCCGAGATCGCGCCGACCTGCGCCGCGGGCACCCGGGCCGATATCGCGTCCGTTAGCTGGTAGCCGTGCACCTGGGTCGCGCCGAGCTGCTGCAGCTGCCCCACGTAGGGTGCCTGAGCCGCCTGAACAAGCTCAAGGCGGTGATCCGAACGGATGGCGCTGCCTGCCCCGGCAAACTGGTTCTTCAGGAAGATGATGACCGGCTCGGTGCCGCCCGGCTTCGCCGCTACGGTGCCGGCCGCCTCAGTACCGGCTGACATGGTGCCGGCTGACATGGTGCCGGCCGACATGGTGCCGGCCGACATGGCGGGCCCGGCCGGCCCGGTGCTCGCCGCCAGCGCGGGCGCGGCCACGGCCGACACCGCGGCCAGTGCCAGCGCTGCAGCCGGCCGCGACCGGTGCCAGCGCAGCCGAAATGACTCTCCCGTTGCGTCCCATCCAGCTATGCCCCCGTTGCTGCGGTCGTGCAGGTTCAGCAGCAGACTAGGGGTAACAGTGTGTGAACACCCGGAAAGCACGCCGGCCTGAGCGGGATATCTTCCCTGCTCAGGCCGGTGCGGTGCGTTCTGTCCGGTTACGCTCCGGCTAGCAGCGGCGGCAGGGACGACGCCACCGTTCGTTCCGAATAGTGCATTTCCGCCGCGGTGATCAGCGCGCCGAACAGCCGCGGGTCGTCGCCCTGCTCCGGGTGCCACTGGACGCCGACCAGGAACTCGCCCTGGGTGGTGGACTCGACCGCCTCGACGATGCCGTCCTCGGCCCAGGCGACGGCGGTGAGGCCCGCCCCGACCATGTCGACCGCCTGGTGGTGATGCGTCGGCACGTCGAAGAAGTCGCCGCCGGGCAGGATCGAGGCGACGATGGTGCCGCTGGTGACCCGGACCCGGTGGGTGCCGAACCCGGTGGCCGGGCCGCTGTGCTCCTCGTGCCCGACCAGGTCGGGTACGTGCTGGTGGAGCGTGCCGCCGCAGGCGATGTTCAGCATCTGGGCGCCGCGGCAGATGCCGAGCAGCGGCACGCCCTGGCGGACCGCCGCCTCGGCTACGGCCAGCTCCCAGGAGTCGCGGTCGGGCGCGTTGACATCCGTCTTCGGATGGGTGGCGGCACCGTAGATCGCCGGGTTGATGTCGCCCCCGCCGGAGATGACGATGCCGTCAAGGACGGCTACGGTCGCTTCGGCCTCGGAAACGTCGCCACCCGGCGGGAGCAGGACCGGACGGCCCCCGTTGTTCCTGATGGACGTGACGTAGTTCCACGGCAGCAGGGCACCCTCTTCTGAGAACCCGCGCCAGTTGGCGTTGGCGTGGTAAGTGGTGATCCCTATAGTCGGCGCCATTTGTCCCCTTCATGGTGATAGAAGCGCACCGATCCGCCTTCTGATCCCCCAACACCGACCCGGGATGTGACTCCCCGGAACCTCCGCGAGCGCGGCATTTCAAAGGGGGAAGACGGGCGAGTTGCCGAAAACAGAGGTTACTAGCGATACGGCTGCCGTTGCGGCTGATCGCGGATACTACTGACCGTAATCAATCGGCCGAAACCACTGCGACGCGCCCGGCCGCCCGCCGCCCGGTGGCGGCGCCAGGCGGCCCGGAGCCCGGCATACCCACACACTCCGCCGAATTCGCCCACGTCACAGGCATTACGTGCGGTAACAGCCTGCCTCGTCAGCCCGCCCCACCCCGCTCCGCCACAGCGCGAAATTTTTTCTAAAACAACCCGCCCGACCCCCCGAAACCCCGCCCCGCCACACCCCGCCTCCCCAAACCCACCCGCCAACCAAACCCCCAAGCCCGCCCCACCGCCCGTGCTCCGCCTCCCCGCGCTCCGCCTGCCCGCGCTCCACTCCCCGAACCCGCATCCCGACCCGTGCCCGCCACCCGCGCGCCACCCGCCACCCGCATGTCGCCCGCCCCCCAGAACCCGCATCCCGAGCCGCGCCCGCCACCCGCGCGTCGCCCGCCACCCGCATGTCGCCCGCCCCTCGCGCCGCCTCGCCCGCCCCCAGAACCCGCATCCCGAGCCGCGCCCGCCACCCGCGCGTCGCCCGCCTCACGCGCGTCGCCCGCCTCACGCGCCCCCCGCGCCGCCAGCGCCGTCTCGAGCCACCTGGGTTGGCCGGTGGCGCCCAACTCCGCCCGCCGACGAGGCGGACAGGCAGCCATACCCCCAGTTAGCGGTATTATTGCGGAACTTTTTCGTATCGTGGAAATAAATGGGTGCTATGACACCCATTTAGTTCCACAATAACACCTTGGCCTGCAGCTACGTGACCTGAGTGGCTGTGGTGGTGCTGCCCGCGCGGTGGGCGCCCGCCCAGCTCAACCGCATTGGGCCCAGGCGCCTGCTTGCCACCACCATGCGCCCAGGGCAGCCAGCGCCTCGGCCGCCCAGCCCGGCCGCCCAGCCTCCGCTGCCCAGCCCCGGCCGTCCAGCCCCGGCCGTCGCCCCAGCCCCGGCCGCGCCCAGCCCCGGCCGCCCAGCCCCGGCCGCCCAGCCCCGGCCGCCCAGCCCGGGGGAACACGCCTTAGCGCCACCAGGGGCGCTGGCGGACCTCCGCCAGCCGCAGGGCCGGCTCGCTCACCGTCTGGGCGCTGGTGCTGAGGTGGTGCAGGAACTCCTGCACCCAGAGCAGGTGCGGGTGCGGCAGCTGGTGCGCGGGGGCGATTACCGCGGGCTGTCCGGCGGTCGGCCGCGGCACGGCCGGGCCGGTCGGCGCCGGTGGCGGCACTGGTGCGAGCTGGCCGGAGCCCGGATGGCTCATCTCGTCGGCGACCGCGGTGTAGAAGCCGGCCAGGTTGCCCGCGACCGACCGGAGCATCACGCAGGCAGGTGCCCCGGCGTACTCGGCCGAGCCCTCGAGCGGCAGGCAGGCGACGCCGGGCAGCGGTTCCGTGTCCGGCGCCGGGATGGCGGTGCGCAGCCCGGCCAGGCTGCGCGCGGTGAGCTGCAGCCGGGTGGAGGCGTTGACCAGCGCCCACAGGTCGTCCTTGGTCAGCCGCTTGCTGCCCTGCTCGGTGAGGAAGCCGCGCACCGCGTCGTCCAGCCGGATGCCCGCGCTGACGGCGGCGGTCGCGGCGGCGGGTGGCACCAGCAGCTCCGACAGGGCCCAGTCAACCGCCTGGGTCAGGTAAGCGGCTCCGGCCCGGAACGCGTCGGCCAGGTCGTCGCCGACGATCGAGGACACGCCCCGCGGCCAGAACAGCAGGCCGACCAGGACGCTGACCGCGCAGCCGATCGCCACGTCCTCCACCCGGAGCAGCCCCACCCGCCAGCCCGCCGGGACAAGCAGGTTGAACAGCACCACGATGGTCACCGTGAAGGCGGCCTGCCCGACCAGGAACGGCGTGGTCCCCGGGGCGTAGGCGGCGATGAGCACCGCGACCGGCAGCGCCACCCACAGCGCCGCGCTGGCGGTGCCGATGCCGACCAGCAGCGCCCCGCCGACCACGAAGCCGACCGCGGTGCCCGCCAGCGCCCGCCAGGCGGTCGAACCGGTCGAGCCGGCGCTGGTGCGCAGCACCGAGAGCGTGCCCAGGACGACCCAGAAGCCGTGCTGGACGCCGGACAGGTCGGCCACCGCGACCGCCGCCGCGAGCGCCAGCGCGCCGCGCAGCGAGTTGAGGAACCACACCGAGCGGACCGAGGCGTGCCGCCGTACCAGCGTGACCGCGCCCGCCAGGCCGGCCACCCGGGGCGACTCGGCCAGGGCGGGCGCCTGCGCGCCGGGTGCGCGGCCGACCGCGCCGTACCACTCGCGCCAGGCGGTCGCGATCGTGGCCGGCGACGCGTGGTGGCTGACGATCAGCGCGTCGGCGGCCGCGGAGGCGGCGATGACGGAGATGCCCTGGGCGTGCACCGCCTGGGCGGCCGCCATCCGCGCGTCGGGCTCACCCGGCCGGCCGGACAGCTCCCGCAGGTGAGCGGCGGACGCGTCGCGAGCCGTGTCCACCCCGGCGAAGTCCGGCTCCGGGGCCTGGCCGGACAGCAGCGCGCTGGCGTCAGCGAACAGCCCGGCCGCGGCCCGCAGCAGGCTGCGGTCGGCCTCGCAGGCCAGGGACAGGTCGATGTGCCCGTCGAACGCGTCACCGACCGCCGTCGCGCCCCATTCGAGTATCTGGACCAGGCTGGACAGCGCCTGGTCGGCGGTGGCCAGCCCGGTCGGCCGGTACGGGGCGGCGCTGAACGCGTTGCGCAGCCGCTGCTTGGCGGCCAGCATCGCCTCCGGCTTGGTCGCCTCGCCCGCGGCGGCCGCCCGCACCCGGGCCGCCAGCTCGCCCGCCAGCTCGGCGGCGGCGGCCCGCAGGCGGCTGCCCGGCGCCCCCGGTGACAGCAGCATGACCGCCAGGGTGCCGGCCGCCGAGGCCAGCCACCAGCCCGCCAGGCGGCTGGGGATCATGCTGGCGTCGCCCGCCGAGGCGACCGGCAGCACGTAGGCGAACATCGCGGCGGTCGAGCCGGCCGCGGCGTTCGGCCCGCCGATCCCGGCGAAGAAGATCGCGAAGGTGACCGGGACGGTGACCACCGCCGCCAGCCAGGTCGTCCCGCTGACCAGGGTGCCGATGATGAGCGCGAGGCTGCCCGCCACCGCCAGCCCGAAGTGGGCCTCGAGCTTGTCCCGCCTGGTGCCGTTGAACCCGGCGATCACCAGGGTGGCGAACCCGCCGAAGGTGGCGAACAGCGCCATCTGCGGGTCCGCGATGACCTTATCGGTGATCGCGAAGAGGGACGGGATCACCACGGTCGCCCGCGCCGCGCGCATCGCCGCGGGGACGGACCAGACCGGTTTCCACCAGGGCTGCGCCATGGGCAAGAGCCTAAAGAACCAGCGCGCCGGGTAGCCAGGGCTTTAACGCCGCGTTTACGGTACGGCGACGAAGTGGTCAGGCCTCGCGGCTGGCCGGGAACTCGATCTCCACCGTCAGCCCGCCCCCGGGGGAATCCTTCAGCGTGATGGTGCCGCCGTTCGCGGTGACCAGCCGGTGCACGATGGCCAGCCCGAGCCCGGTGCCGTTCTGGCTGCCGGTGGTGAACCGCAGGAACGCGCGGGACCGCTCCTGCGGCGTCATCCCCGGGCCGTCGTCGGCGACGGTCAGCGACACGCCGGTGTCCGACTTGGCGGCGGTCACCCGGACCGTGCCGCCCGCGTCGCCGATTGCCTCGATCGCGTTGTCGAGCAGGTTGTCGAGGATCTGCTCCAGGTGCCCGGCGACCAGGTCGGCCAGCGGGCCGGTGCTAGCGGCGGTCGGCTCGGCCAGCAGCTTCACCCCGTGGCTGTCGCCGACCGGGTGCCAGGCGGCGACCCGCTCGGCGGCCACCTCGGCCACGTCCACCAGCTCGGTCTGCTCGGTCACCGATTCGGCCCTGGCCGTCGCCAGCAGCCCGTCGACCAGCCGGGAGAGCCGGGCGATCTCCTCCTGCGCGCCGGCCAGCTCGGCCGCGGTGGTGGGGGAGGAGTCGACCGCCAGCAGGTCGAGCCGCAGCCGCAGCGCGGTGAGCGGGGTGCGGAGCTGGTGCGAGGCGTCGGCCAGCATCGCCCGGTGCCCGTGCACCAGGGCCTCCAGCCGTCCGGCCATCATGTTGAAGGTGGCGGCCATCCGGCGCAGCTCCGGCGGCCCGTCCCCGGTCTTGGCGCGGACTGAGAGGTCGCCGTCGGCGATCGTCCGGGCGGCGGTGTTCAGCCGGGCCAGCGGCCGCCCGACCCAGCGGGCGAAGTAGATCGCGATCAGCACCGCGGCCGCCATCGCCGCCCCGCCCAGCCCGATCAGGTACAGCAGCAGGCTGTCGATCTGGTGGTCAAGCCCGCTGGTCGGGCGCTCGAGCACCACGGTGCCGATCTTGGTGCCGCTGAGCGCGCCGTTGCCCCACACCGTCTGCACGGCGATGGCCCGGTTGGCGGCCAGCTCGGTGGTGGGGCCGTTCTGCTCGGTGGCCTGGGCGACCAGGTGCCGCCAGTCGCCGTTCTGCGGCACGCCCTGGGACACCACCACCTTGCCCTGCCGGTCGAGCAGCAGCAGCTCGTCGTGCTGGCGGGCGGCTGACAGCATCGCCGCCTCAAGGGCCGGGTCGGCCGCGTGGTCGCTCAGCCGCGCCTCGGCGATCGCGGCGACCGAGCCGGCCGTGCGGGCGGTGCCGTAGATGAACGCGTCCCGCGAGTGCGCGACCGCGCCGAGCGCGAGCGGTACCACCGCCGCCACCAGGATCGCCAGTGTCAGCGTGAGCAACGCGGCCACCACCCGCCTGGTCATTCCTAGTCCAGGTTACTTGCCGGGTCGGCGTCGGCGTCAGCGTCGGCGGGACGGTCCGCCAGCCGGAAGCCGTGGCCGTAGACGGTCTCGATCAACGTCGGGTCGCCCAGCTTGCGGCGCAGCGCCGCCAGGTGCACGTCGAGCACCTTGGTCGGCCCGTACCAGTGCTCGTCCCAGGCCCGCTCGACGATCTCCTGCCTGCTGATCAGCCGTCCGGGGTCGGCTGCGAGGCACTCCAGGATCGCGAACTCCTTGGGCGTCAGGGCCACCTCGGCGCCCGTCATCGTCACCTTCCTGGTGCGCAGGTCGACCACCAGCGGGCCGTGCCGCAGCACCTCGGCCTGCCCGGCGCCGCCCGGGCCGGGGCGCTGGCCGCGGCGCAGCACCGCCCTGATCCGGGCCAGCAGCTCGGCCAGGCCGAACGGCTTGACCAGGTAGTCGTCGGCCCCCTCGTCGAGCGCGAGTACCCGGTCGGACTCCTCGCCGCGAGCGGTCACCACGATGATGGCAGCGTCGGAGTCGGCCCGCAGCCGTCGGCAGACGTCGATGCCGTCCACGTCGGGCAGGCCGAGGTCGAGCAGCACCACGTCGCAGGCCGGCCGGCGGAGCGCCTCGGCGCCCATGGCGACGCTACTGGCGGCGTCGCCGGCCCGTTCGAGCCCGCGGACCAGTTGGGTGGCGATGCCCGGGTCATCCTCGACCACGAGCACGGAAACCAGCGGAGAAGTCACGAATACACGGTAGGGCCGCGCGCGACCGGAGCTGCAATCGAAGGGGATTCTTAAGGATTCCTGAAGAAAATCGATGCCGCACTCGCAGCCAGGCCAGGGTGCAGTTCAGCCCCGGGGTGATTCCTAGCCCACGCAGAAGCTGGCCGGCTTAATCGCAGAAGCTCACCGGGAACCCTGTGCCCGTGAAACGAACCAACTACGCGGCATCGGCCCGGGCCCGTGACGAGGGACTGCGCCGGGTCAAGAAGGTCACCTGGCGGGTCGGGCTGCTCTCGGCGGCCGCCGCCGCCGTCATCGGGGCCAAGTTCGCGAACATCACCGCGGCCCTGCCGCATATCTCATTCGACGGCTCGTCCGCGCCCGCCGGATCGTCGTCCACCGGCTCTTCGTCCTCGTCTTCCCCGTCCGGGCTCGCGCCCTCGTCCGGTGTGTCGCAGGCCCCCGGCGGCAGCGGCAGCGGCGGCAGCAGCAGCGGCAGCGGCGGCAGCGGCACCAGCGGCGGCGGCGGCAGCGGCACCAGCGGCGGTACCACCACGACCAGCGGCGGTTCCTGAGCCGATGCCCGCCATCACCACCGCCGCGGTCGCCACCGCCACCAGCCCGCTCTGGTTCGCCAGCCGCGCGACCGGGCTGATCGCACTCGCCCTGCTGACCGGGACCGTGGTGCTTGGCGTGCTGACCTCCGTGCGGTTCGCGAGCCCGGCCTGGCCCCGGTTCGTCACCGTCGGGCTGCACCGCAGCATCTCGCTGCTGACGATCGTGTTCACCGGGCTGCACGTGCTCACCACGGTCACCGACCCGTTCGCCTCGATCAGCGTGGTCTCGGCGGTGATCCCGTTCACGTCGGGCTACCGGCGGGTCTGGCTCGGGTTCGGCGCCGTGGCCTTCGACCTGCTGGTGGCGGTGCTGATCACCAGCCTGCTGCGGACGCGGCTCAGCCCGCGGGCCTGGCGGGCGGTGCACTGGGCCGGCTACGCGTGCTGGCCGGTGGCCCTGGTCCACGGCCTGGGCACCGGTACCGACGGCGCCGCCCGCTGGGTCCTCGCGCTCACCGCGGCCTGCGCGCTGGCGGTCGCGGCGGCGGCGGCCTGGCGGCTGATCGCCGGCTGGCCCGCGCACGCGGGGCTCCGGCTGGCCGCGGCGGGCGCCGCGGTCGTGATGGCCCTCGCCATCGCCGGCTGGGCCTGGACGGGGCCGCTGCGTCCGGGCTGGGCACGCCGGGCCGGGACGCCGGCCGGGCTGCTGGCGCGGTCGGCGGGCGATGTCGGCCCCGCCGCCGGATCGGCCGGCGGCGGGAGCGGTGCGGCCGCTGCCGGTTCCCGGTTGACCGCGTTCCCGGCCGTTCCGTTCCAGGCACCGCTAGCGGGCACGGTCGCGTTCGGGCCGGGGGCGGCCGCGGCTGACCGCACGGTGACCCTGGCGATGGCGGACGGGCGCGCGGTGCGGCTGAAGATCGTGATCAGCGGGCCGGCCGTGCAGGGCGGGGTCGAGATGACCGCCAGCAGCGTCAGCCTCGGCCCGGCGTCCGCTCCCGGCCGGTTTTCCGGACGGCTCGTGGCGCTGGAGGGGTCAGTGATGCAGGCGGTCGTCAGCGGGGCGGGGCAGCGCCTGGCGCTGGCGATCGACCTGACCAGCCAGACCAGCACCGCGGTCAGCGGGACGGTAACCGCCCAGCGTCAGGCAGCCGGGTGAGCCCGGTGAGGCCGTGCCGGGCGCCAGGCGGAAATCAACCAGAAGGGGGCTCTCTGTGACCGGCGAGATGGCAGAGCTGGCGGGCGACGCGGAAGCGGCCGGGACCGTCGGGCCGGGCGAGAACGCGGGCCTGTCCCGGGTGCTTCCGCCCGCCCGGGTACCGGACCTGCGCGCCCACCAGCGGCGGTACGGGCCGGGCGGGCTGCGCGGCCGGGCGCTGACCGACGAGACGGCGCGGGCCGGGCTCACCGGGCGGGGCGGGGCGGCCTACCCCATGGCACGAAAGATCCAGGCGGTGCGCGAGCGGGCGGGCCTGCGCGGTTCGGTGGTCATCGCCAACGGGATGGAGTCCGAGCCCGCCAGCGCGAAGGACGCCTCCCTGCTGGCACTGGCCCCGCACCTGGTCCTCGACGGGATCGCCCTGGCGGCCGAGGCGGCCGGGGCGCGGTCCGCCTACCTCTGCGTACGGCGGCCGGCCCAGGCGGACGCGCTCGCCGCCGCGGTGGCCGAGCGGGCCGGGTACGACCCGGTTGCCGTCCAACTCGCCCTGGTCCCCGAGCGGTATGTCGCCAGCGCGGAGTCATCCCTGGTCAGATTCCTGAACGGCGGCCCCGCGCTGCCCGCCTTCACCCCGCCGCGGCCGTTCGAGCGGGGCGTGCGCGGCCGTCCCACCCTGGTCAGCAACGTGGAGACGCTGGCCAACCTGGCACTGATCAGCCGGCACGGGGCGGGCTGGTTCCGCTCGGCCGGCACGCCCTCCGCACCGGGCACGGCACTGGTCACGGTGTCCGGGGCGGTGCGGCGGCCGGGCGTTCACGAGGTCGCCTTCGGCACGCCCATGCGGGACGTGCTGGCGCTGGCCGGCGGGGCCGGCGAGGTCGGCGGTGTCCAGGCGGTGCTGGCCGGGGGGTTCTTCGGGAGCTGGCTGCCGGGCGGCGCGGCCCTCGACACCCCGGCCGCCCCCGATGCCCTGCGGTCGGCCGGCGCGTCGTTCGGCGCCGGCGTCTTCCTCGTCCTGCCCGCCTGGGGCTGCGGGCTGGCCGAGACGGCCCGGGTGGTGCGGTACCTGGCCCGGCAGAGCGCGGGCCAGTGCGGCCCCTGCCTGAACGGCCTGCCCGCCATCGCCGACGCGTTCGACCAGGTAGCGTTCGGCGGCCCCGAAGGCCAGGGACCCGCAGGCCGGGGCCTCGCAGGCCAGGGACCCGAAGGCCGGAGACCCGAAGGCCGGGGACCCAGCGGCCGGCGCGGCCACGACCGCGCGCTGCGCTGGCTGCGGGAGCTGTGCGGGCTGGTCGAGGGCCGCGGTGCGTGCCACCTGCCCGATGGCGTGGCCCGGCTGACCGCCAGCACGCTGCGGGTCTTCGCGGACCACATCCCCGCCCACGCGGCCGGCCCCTGCCTGGCAGCCCGGGGCCGCCCGGCCTTTACGGTTCCATCCGGGCGACGGGAACCGGAACCGGGGCGAGCGCGTTGAGTACCCGGCTGCGGGTGAACCCGCTGCTGTGCGCGGCTCACGGGGTCTGCGCCGAGCTGCTGCCCGAACTGATCAGCCTGGACCCGTGGGGGTACCCGGTGCTGGCCCCCGGGCCGGTTCCGCCCGAGCTGGCCCCGCTGGCCAGGCGGGCCGTCACCGCCTGCCCGGCCCTCGCGCTGCTGCTGGTGGCAGCGGATTGACCTGCGGAAAGAAACGTGGCCGTAACGATTGCAGGCGACTATGTGAGGAATGGAGCATTTCCCCCCGGGAAACGGGGCCACCCGGACTGGACCGCCGCATGGCTACCTGCCGATCGAGGAGCACGGGATCGTCGGTGACCTGCGTACGGTCGCCCTGATCGGCACCGACGGCACGGTCGACTGGTACTGCCCGGCCCGTTTCGACGCCCCCAGCCTGTTCGGCGCGCTGCTGGACAAGGACAAGGGCGGCTACTTCTCGCTCAAGGCCAGGACCAGCTACGCCAAGCCGAAGCAGCTCTACCTGCCGGACACCAACATCCTGCTCACCCGGTTCCAGGGCAAGGACGCGGTGGGGGAGGTCATCGACTTCATGGTGCCCGACACCAAGCCCACCGGGAAGTCCCGCGACCTGCTGGTCCGGCAGGCCCGCGCGGTCCGCGGGCGGGCCACCTTCGAGCTGGCCTGCCACCCGGCCTTCGACTACGCCCGGCTGGGCCACGACGTGCAGATCGTCGAGGGCACCGGCGCGGTCTTCACCTCGCCGCTGGGCCGCGCGGTGCTGCGCACCAACGTCAACCTGAAGGCCGAGGACAACGGCGTGGCCGCCACCTTCACCCTCGACGAGGGGGAGAGCGCCGACTTCCACCTGGAGTGGAACGGCGAGGTCAGGCCGCTGCAAGCGGGCGAGACAGACGAGCTGTTCGGCCGCACCCAGGACTTCTGGCAGGGCTGGCTGGCCCAGTCCAGGTACCGGGGCCGCTGGCGGGAGATGGTGCAGCGTTCCGCCCTGGCGCTCAAGCTGCTGGTCTACCACCCGACCGGCGCGCTGGTGGCCGCGCCGACCACGTCGCTGCCGGAGGAGCCGGGCGGCACCCGCAACTGGGACTACCGCTACGCCTGGCTGCGGGACGCCTCGTTCACCGTCTACTCGCTGATGCGGCTCGGCTTCCTCGAGGAGGCCGCCAGCTTCATGGACTGGCTGCAGAAGCGGTGCGAGGCCGCCACCGCCGAGCGCGACGTGATGATCATGTACACCGTCGACGGCAGCGACCACCTGCCCGAGGTCACCCTGGACCACCTGGCGGGCTATAACGGGGCCAAGCCGGTGCGGATCGGCAACGGCGCGGTCGGTCAGCGCCAGCTCGACGTGTACGGCGAGCTGATGGACTCGGTGTACCTCTACAACCGGGAAGTGCCGATCTCCTACGACCTGTGGACCGGCCTGTCCAAGCGGCTCGACTGGCTGAGCAAGCACTGGACCGAGCCGGACGAGGGGGTCTGGGAGATCCGCGGCCCGCGCCGCCGCTTCACCTACTCCGCGCTGATGACCTGGGTCGCCTACGACCGGGCGGCCCGGGTGGCCCGCGACCGCGGGCTGCCCGCCCCGGTCGAGCGCTGGCGCAAGCTGGCCGCCCAGGCGCACCGCTTCGTTCAGGAGCAGTGCTGGGACCCGGACCTGAAGACCTACGTGATGTACCCGGGCAGCCAGCTGCTTGACGCCTCGCTGCTGGTCATGCCGCTGGTCAAGTTCGCCGGGCCGACCGACCCGCGGTTCCTCGCCACCCTGGACCGGATCGGCGACGAGCTGGTGTCCGACAGCCTGGTCAACCGCTACGCGCTGACCGGGGTGGACGGCATCGCCGACGGCGAGGGCACCTTCAGCCTGTGCTCCTTCTGGTACGTGGAGGCGCTGACCAGGGCGGGCCGCGTCCGCGAGGCCCGGATGGTATTCGAGAAGATGCTCACCTACGCCAACCACCTGGGCCTGTACGCCGAGCAGGTTGGCCACTCAGGCGAGGCGCTGGGCAACTTCCCCCAGGCCTTCACCCACCTGGCCCTGATCAGCGCGGCGATCAACCTGGACCAGGCCCTCGACCGCCAGTAACCCGCGCCCGGCGGGTAAGCGTGATCTTCGACCGCTCGCACTCTTAACGCCTACTGCCACCGAAGGGCCAGTCCGGGCCGATCGCCGCCCCAGCGCCGCTCGGCGTGGAGCGCCGTTCCTGAGCGCAGCCGTTCCTGAGCGCAGCGGAGGACACTGGTCCATAGTTACTTAGAGTAGTCATTTCGGTGACTAGGGTCAAAGTGGCGGATATCAGTATGCCGCATGTCACATAGTCATGCAGTGCCATGTACAGTGCATTGTGTTGCGATTGGCACGATAGCCACCTGGTCCCCGTCGATCGGGAGGTCGCCTGGTACCACGGAGCGTGATGTCGTACATGAGCGAACCGCGTTTGGCTGAAGACCCGAATGTGCTACGCCGCAAGCTCGGGATCGAACTCCGGAAGCATCGGGAGTCCCTGCACTTCAAGCAGCAGGAGGCCGCGGACCAGCTTGACTGGTCGCTGTCTAAGCTCATCAGGATCGAGAAGGGCGCGCACGCCGTTTCCGTGGGCGACCTCAGGTCGGTGATCGATGTGTACAAGATCACCGATGAGGTCGAGATCGCCACCCTTCTGGCGACGGCCCGGCGTGCCCGCGGTCAGTCTTGGTGGAGTCGCTACCGAGATGTCGTCTCACCGCAGTTTGCCCGCTACCTCGGTCACGAGGGCATGGCCGACACCTTCCGGGTGTTCCACCCGTACTTGATCCCGGGACTGTTGCAGACTGAAGAGTACGCGACCGAACTCCTGAAGGTGCTGGAGGATCAAAAGGCGGCCCAGCTGCTGGTGGACCTCAAGATGGCGCGGCAGGAACTGCTCTTCTCTCAGCCAGGGTTGTCCTTCACCTTCATCATGGGCGAAGAGGCGCTCCATCGCCTGGTCGGCGGTCCGCGGGTGATGCAGCGGCAACGTGAGCGTCTCGCTGACCTTGGAAGCCGGAGCAACGTGGCGTTGCGGGTGGTGCCGTACTCGGCAGGCGCCTACCCCGGGTTGCTCGGGCCGTTCGTGATGCTGGCGTTGATGGAGAGCGGGGAGGACGTGCTTTTCCAGGAGAGCGTCGGCGGCGACCAGCTGGTACGCGATGACCCGGAGACGATGGCGAGGTACGCCGAGTATTTCGAGGCGATGGCGGACCAGTGCCTGCCGCTAGACCAGATCCCGCTGAGCAGTTGACTTCACCCGACAGTTGCGGTCATTCGGTCCTCTGGCCCGGCTACACGTAGGAGAAACGATGGCGGTGGTCCCACCGCCGCGCGATTCGTCGCGCGGCAAAGCAACTGCTGCACGTCCCTCGGCTCAGCCGTACCCTAAGACCGTGGTTGAGCTTTTCTACGCGGTCGTTGACGATGACAAGCGCACCGTGAACAGCATCCGGATCTTGGATCGGCTCACCGGCATACTGATCATCGCTATCTGTACCGGCTGTGCCCTCGCGTACGGTATTGCTGCCGCGACTAAGGGCTTTCACTTCCACAATTTTTCGCTGCCGGAGCTGATTCCTGGCGGCGTAGTCGGCGGTGGAACGTTGACTTACCTAGTCAGACGCTTGCGTCTGCGGTTCAGGCGTCGGCGTGGTGCCGCCGCGAAGGACGCCAGGTCGACCACAGAGATCTCATTGGCGTCGAATCATACGCAAGCCCTGCCAGGAGGGACACCGACCCAATGACGGTCGCCCAGATGGCAATCCGTGCCGTGCCGGTGGCGGCCAGGCTGGAAAACGTGGCGGCTGCCGTTCCTAGCACGCCAGATAGCGCGCAGTAGGCCAGCAGGTCCGGCTGCCCGGGGCCCTCGTCTGGGGTATCGCGGTGGTGAGCCAGCGTCGCCAGCCCGCCCCGCCCGTGGTTCTCGTTCATGTTTCCCGGCTGGCCGGGTCGCGGTTCAGTGCGTTCACGAAACCGCTCCACTGATTGAGGGTGAACCTGAGTATTGGGCCTTCAGCCTGGGTCGAGTCACGGATTAACACATGTCCTTGACCGGTCGCCACCTCGACGCACTCGCTAGTGAAGGATGCGCGGCTTTTACGCCATTCCGGCTGCGTGAAGCCAACCGTAGCCATTTTCCGCTCCCCGCTCGTGGTAGCAGAAGTCTAAATAGCAGCCCAACACCCTGTCCAGGCAGTTAGGGGAATTTAACTCAGCGTGATTATCGTCGCTCTCTGCAATCGCTGTGCAATTGCACGGTCGCCAGTGTTGTCACTTGCGCATTTCCGAAACCGCCCTGGCTGGGAGTTCTCAGGTCCCAGCCCAGGCGCTCCGGCCCGGCCGCCCTGTCCGCTATCCGGACTCTTCCTCCCCGCGGCGGGCAGACGGCTCGGCGTCAGGGTCCTCCGGCGGCTTGACGGCGACCTTGACCCGCAGGCCGGGCTCGGCGGAGCTGTCGCCGGCCAGGGTGGCCAGCGTGCGGCGCAGTTCCAGCCAGACGTTGGCCAGGTTGCCGGCCGCGGGGTGGTCACCGCGGATGACGTTGCCGGCAACCGACGCGGCCGGCTCGCCCTCCTCCGCTGCCTGGGCGGTCAGCACCCGCAGCGCCTCGTTGCCCGCCTCCACGATCACCGGGTCGGTGAGCACGATGCGCAGCGTCTCGTCAGCCACCTCGATCGCCATCTGGCGGCGGCCGGCCTGCTCCGGCTGCTCGTCGCTGGTGCCCTCGAGCGGGGCGGTGCGCAGCTTCTCGCTCAGCTCGTCGACGTCCACCCCGAGCGAGGCCAGCGCCCACGAGGCGGCCGAGTCGCGGTCGGCCAGCGCCGCCAGCAGCAGGTGGTGCGAGCCGACCGGCATCGGCCCGGCCAGCGTGGCCGCCTGCTTGAGTGCGGCCTCGACGGCGGGGGTGCCGCGCCGCGGCGGGTCGACCCGCCGGGCCGGGAACGGCGCCGCCGTGCCGCTGTGCCGGGTCAGCCGCTGGCGCAGCCAGCGGAGCACCGCGTTGGTGTCCTCGGCGCCCTCCTCTGACTCGGGGGCGGGGTCAGCCGCCGCCGGGGCGGCCTCGATCGTCGCCGCGCGGATCGCGGGCAGGCCGCCGTGCCTGGTCAGGATCTGCGCGGCGACGCCGTCGCCCTCGCGGATCAGGCCGAGCAGGATGTGCTCGGTGCCGATGTAGTTGTGCCCCAGCTTGAGTGCCTCGCGCAGGGACAGTTCCAGGGTCTTCTTGGCCCGCGGGGTGAACGGGATGTGCCCGCCGGGCGCCTTCTTGCCCCGGCCGACCAGCGACAGGACCTCCTCGCGGACGCCCTCGGAGCTCAGCCCGAAGCCGGCCAGCACCTGGCCGCCGACCGACTCCCGCTCGGCTACCAGCCCCAGCAGGATGTGCTCGGTGCCGATGTAGTTGTGATCAAGCCGCCGGGCTTCTTCCTGGGCGAGGACGATGCAGCGGCGCGCCATCTGAGTGAATCGCTCGAACATGCTCCAAGCCTGCCCCCTGGCAAAAACCCCGTCAATACCATGCTAATAATAGGGTTAGGCCTAGCGGATGAGTCGGCGACGGCCAGACTGGGTAGTAAACGCGGCAGGGCGGGGAGGGTGCGCAGGTGGACTGGGAAGACAAGCTTGACGACTGGGAGCTCGAGCTCGAGCTCGGGGCACAGCTGGAGGGCTCGGACTGGGTAACGCTGGAGAAGGCGGCGGCGGACACCGGGGTCTCCCGGGCGGCGCTGCGCACCTGGTACCGCAGCGGCCAGATCCCGTCCCGGCTGGTGGACGGCCCGCACGGGCCGCAGCGGCTGGTGCCGCTGGCGATGGTGGCGGAACGGGCCGAGGCGAGCCCGCGGGTGCGCAAGACCGCCGAGCGCCGGCTGGCCGACGAGGCCCAGCTCGAACTGCTGCGGCACCGCGTCGAACAGCTCGAGCTGCGCCTGGCCGAGCTGGAGAGCCGGGCGGGAAGTCAGCCCGGCCCGGCGGAGCCCGCACCCGTTCGGCTGATCCCCTAGACCTCGCCGAAGAGACGGTCGCCGGCGTCGCCCAGGCCGGGCACGATGTAGCCCTTGTCGTTGAGCCGTTCGTCGACCGCGCCGGTGACCACCCGCACCGAGTCGTCGGTGAACGCCTCGTCCAGCCGGGCCAGCCCCTCGGGGGCGGCCAGCAGGCAGATCGCGGTGACCGCGGCCGCGCCGCGGTCCCGCAGCATGGTGATGACAGTGACCAGGGTGCCGCCGGTGGCCAGCATCGGGTCGAGCACGAAGACCTCGCGGCCGGTCAGGTCGGCCGGCAGCCGGTTGGCGTAGGTCGAGGCGACCAGCGATTCCTCGTCCCGCACCATGCCGACGAAGCCGACGCTGGCCATCGGCAGCAGCCGGGTCATGCCGTCGAGCATGCCGATGCCCGCCCGCAGCACCGGCACGATGAGCGGCCGCGGGTCCGACAGCCGGGCGCCGGCCGCCAGCCCGACCGGGGTGGTGACCTCGACCTGGTCGACCCGGATGTCCCTGGTGGCCTCGTAGGCGAGCAGTGTCACCAGCTCGTCCGCCAGCGTGCGGAAGGTCGCGGTGTCGGTACCGGCGTCGCGGAGCATGGTGAGCTTGTGGGCGACCAGCGGGTGGTCAGCGAGCAGCGTGCGCATGGTTTCCCAGTGTGCCAGGTTTCCGGCCGGCCGGGCCGCTAGCCCCGCTCGTGCCGGCGCGGCCGCAGCGCCCGGGCCAGCAGCCCGGACAGTGCCGCCGCCTGGCCGATGCTGGTCAGCGCGACCGAGCCGACCGGCGAGCGCTCGTCAAGCAGTTGCAGGGCGCGCAGCCGGTGCCGCAGCACGTGGATCTCGCCGCGCACCGCGCTGCTGAGGCTGCCGCCCGACCGGGACGCCCAGCCCTCCACCGCGTGCAGCTCGGTCAGCCGGGTGGCCAGCTCCTCGTAGCCGACCGGGCCCTCGTGCAGCGTGATGTACAGCAGCGCCGCCTCGCGCACGGCCACCGTGAAGTCGGGGTCGGCGCCGTCGTCGGGGCCGATGAGCGCGGCCGTGCCGATGTGCCAGCGCACCGCCGCGTCGTCCGCCATCAGGCGGCCGGTCCTGGTCAGCACCAGGGCGGCGCCGCTGCGCCGCACCGCGCCCATCTCGTGCTGGGCCAGGGCCCGCAGGGTGTGCAGCGGGTAGACCTCGAGTTCCTGGAAGCGCCTGGTGGGCGAGGGGGTGCCGCCGCCCGCTCCCCAGCCGAACCGCTCCGCTGCCTCGCCGACCAGGTTGGGCGCGATGTAGTGGCGCGCGGTCAGCCGCAGTCCGTCGCTGGCCCGGCTGAGCAGCCAGGACAGCGAGGGCAGCGGCTCCTTGGGCAGGTCCGGTGGCTCGAGCAGCCGGGGCATCACGGTGCGGGCCAGCCGGGACCGCTCGCCCGGGTGGCCGTGCGCCCATTCCTCGATCCGCTCGGCGCTGATCCGGCTGAGCCAGGTGTCCGCCCCCGGCGCGCTGCCGGACCGGGTCAGCCAGCGCTCGACCAGGCCCGCCCGCCGGGTCTTCCAGCCGCTGACGCCGACCTTCAGCTCGCCCGCGGCGACCGCCAGCTCGATCGCGGCGGCGCACGCGTCGTAGGCGGCCCGCTCGTCCGGGCCCATCACCGAGGACCAGGCGAGCAGGTCGGTGTCCGGCGGCACCGCGTGCGAGCGGGACAGCGCCCGGGAGTAGGCGCCGATGCCCTCGCCCCGCGAGCTGGCGTAGGCGCCGATGATCTGCGCGGTCTCCTCGCAGGCGCAGGCCTCCGCGTAGTGCTCCATCCCGGCCAGGGTGAACAGCCGGGCCAGCGCCCGGGTCACCGCGAGCTGGGCCTCGGCCGCCCGCGGGGTCCCTGCGGGCAGCGTGAACCACAGGAATTCCTGCAGTCGGAGCAGGGAGATGGCCCCCAGGCCTTCTCCCGCAGTCAGTGAGCGGAGCGCGTTCTTCGCATCGTCGGCGACTGCCGGATCCTCGAGGGCCAGGGTCTTGAGCGCCTCCGCGTCAGTCATCATGCGGTCAGTCTGCCCCACCGGGTCAAGTCACGGTAGATGCGTTGCGGATTTGGCTGGTGATGTTCGAGTGCTGTCGAACGGCGTACGGGCGCGGTCCCGCAGGCCCGGCCGCTACGGCATGATGGCGGGGTGAGCGGCATCTACGACGAACCCGAGCTTTACCAGCTGACGTGTGCCTACCGTGACGTGCCGGCCGAGGTCAGCGCCATCGAGGCCTGGTGCGCCCGGTATCACCAGGGCCCGGTCGGCTCCGTGCTTGAGATGGCGGCCGGCCCGGCCGAGCACGCCCGTGAGCTGGCGCGCCGTGGCCTGCGGGCCACCGCCCTGGACCGGTCGGCGGCGATGTGCGGGTACGCGGCCGCGCAGGCCAAAGCGGCCGGCGTCGAGCTGGCGGTGGTCGAGGCGGACATGCGCGAGTTCGCCATCGCGGGCCCGGACGGCGACCCCGCCCGGTTCGACCTCGCCATCACCATGCTCAACTCGGCCTGTCACCTGTTCACCCTCGACGACCTGGTCCGCCACCTGCTGACGGTGCGCGCCCAGCTCGCCCCGGGCGGCCTCTACCTGGTGGAGCTGGCGCACCCGGCTGACTTTTTCGCCGCCGAGCCCCGGACCAGCAGCGAGTGGGTGGTGGAGGCGAACGGGGTGCGGGCCGAGGTCCGCTGGGGCGGCCGCAACGACCGCATCGACCCGCTCACCCAGGTCACCCGGGAGCACATGACGATCACCGCGACCGCCGCCGACGGGACCATCCGCACGGTCAGCGACGTGGTGCCGAACCGCTTCTGGACGCTGACCGAGTTCTCCGCCGCCATCGCGCTGGCCAACGCGACCGGGCCTGGCCCCCACGGCCGGCTCGAGCTGGTCGCCAGCTACGGCGACTTTGACCAGGCCACGCCGCTGGAGGCGGCCACCGCCTGGCGGATGATCCTACTGCTGCGCCGAAGCTGAGCCCTGCCCGCTGACCCTGCCCGCTGACACCGGCCCGTCCTACTCGACCGGGATCTCCTTGTTGACGAGCGACAGGTCGATGCCCTGGCGGGCCCGGACCACCCGGGCCACCAGGTAGATCAGCAGCGCCAGGACGTACATGGCGCCCATGTAGATCAGCGAGTCGTTGTTGTTGACCCCGTACGCGTTGTTGGACAGCCACTCGTACAGGCAGTAGCCGATCAGCCCGATGGTGACCACCCCGGCGGCCGGCACCACCGGTACGCCGAGCAGCCGGAGCCGGGCGGCGGGGGAGGCGGCCCACAGGTCAGGCTTGCGCAGCGGCAGGATCACCACCGCGAACGCGGAGAACAGGTAGGTGACCGCGATGACCAGGGTGGCGTCGAGCGTGTAGGTGTGGAAGGTCGAGTTGTAGGCGTACAGGGCGCCGAGCCCGACCGCCGGCAGCAGCATCAGCGCCAGCGACCACACCGGCACCCGCCGCTTCTCCGACACCTGGGCGGCGCCGTCGGGCAGGATGCGGTCGAACGCGGCCGCGAAGATCACCCGGGTGGAGGACAGGAACAGCGTGCCCACCCAGGCGAAGAACCACAGGCTCATCAGCAGGATGAGGATGACCTGGAAGGCCTCGTTGTTGACCAGCCAGCCGGCCAGCATGGCCGGGTAGGGGAAGACCGGCAGCGCGTGCGAAGCGCAGGTACCGTAGGCGCAGTCGATCCACAGCGCGTTAACGTCCTGGTAGAAGTTGAACCCGAATGTCTTGGCGAACAGCAGCAGCAGGACCACCGACAGCGCCACCGTGGTCCACAGGCCGAGGAACATGCCGCTGAACACCCGCTTGAAGTCGGACGCGCCGCGGACCTCGCCGTACAGCGTGGTGCCCCAGTTGGGCCACAGCAGGTAGAACATGAGCATCGGGACGAGCAGCATCGACTGGCTGAACGAGCCGGCCACCCCGAACGGGGCCGGGGAGTAGCCGATCTTGGCCGAGCCCGCGTCGGCGACGGTGCCCGCGTACCCGTTCTTCAGCCCGAACAGCTTGCCCGTCTCGTTGTTGAAGGCGGAGATGAAGTCGCTGCGGTTGAACGCGAGCAGCAGGATGACGATGACCGCGAAGCCGAGCAGGCCGCCGTAGAAGCACCACTTCTGCACCCGCGCGTAGCCCGCCATGCCCAGCGAGACCAGCAGGCCGGCCAGCGCGATGGTGATCAGCGTGACCACGAAGATGCCGTTGGAGGTGCTGAACCAGGCCGCGCCGGACGGGTCGCCGAACGCCACCCACAGCGGCTGGAAGAACTCCTCGGCCAGCACCGAGCCGTAGATCGGCGCCCATAGCCAGAGGATGAACCACCAGCCGGTGGCGGCCATGACGAAGCCGATTCCGCTGCCGAGGATGCGGGACTGCCACACGTAGTCGCCGCCGGCCCGCGGAATGGTGACCACCAGGCCGCTGTAGGCGAGGACGAGGAAAGACACCCAGACACCGGAAATGAGCACCGCGGTGAGCAGCTGCCCGGCCGGGAATGCGTCCTGGTACGCGAATTCGACCAGGCCGAGGGTAACCACGTTAGTGGACAGGCAGGCGTAGATCATTGAGTCGCGGACCGACCAGCCGCGCACCAGGCCGGTGGCTTTCCGCAGGAAAAGCGTTGGTCTCTCGTCGCCGACCGCACCCGAGGCCATGAAACCCTCCGGAAATAATAGAAAAGGTTCAATATGTCACAGGAGGTAACAGTAAAACAATAACAGTTACCCGTTTACTAGGACATACTTAACTTTTCCGTTTTTAGCGTTCATATCAATCAGCGCGGCCTGCAGCACCCCGTCCCCGTACGAGCTGCCGGGGTTAACGGTGAGGGTCCGGCCCAGCCTGGCCACCCCGCGGCTCTCGTGAATGTGGCCGTGCACGGAAAGCGGCGGCTGGTAGCGCCGGATCGCGTCGCGGACGGCGGTCGAGCCGACCGGCTTCAGTACCGCCCCGCCGTGCGTGGGCCGCATGCTCGCGTCCAGCTCGGGCGCCTCGTCAAGCCCGGTGCCGTAGGGCGGCGCGTGGAAGTTGAATACCGCCCGGCTCATCTCCGGCACCAGCGCCGCCACCGCGTCGATCCGGCTGGCCAGCTCCTCCTCCGGCGCCTCGCGGTGGGTGTCCCACGGCGTGGGGTTGGTGTAGCCCGTCGAGACCATGGTGAACCCGCCGCCGAGGTCGATGAGCTTGCCCTCGGCGAACGTCACGCTGGGGGCCGCCTCCAGGATCGGGTCGATCTCGAAGATGTCGTCGTTGCCGCCGTTGAGGATGCACGGCACGGCGCCCCCGCGCAGCTTGCCGTCGGCCATGTCCAGCCAGCGCATCAGCGACCGGGTCATCTCCGCGTTGAACCGCTGGTCGATCGCGTCCTGCGTGCTGAGCTGGTCGAGCTCGTCCCGGGTGACCACCGCCGGGTAGCAGCCGCGGTCGCGCAGCTCCTGCTCGACCTGGCGCAGTTCCTCCCGGCTGTCCAGGCGGCGCCGCTCGCCGCGCACGGTGACCTCCCAGTACCCGGGGCCGGCCACGATCGGCACCATCACCTTGCCGGTCACGTCGCCGCCCAGGACCACCAGGTCGGCCCGGTAGAACGCGGCCGCGTTGAGGAACTTCTTCCAGCAGATCTCCGAGCCGTGGATGTCGGTCGCGAAGAACATCTTCATCAGTGCGCCACTTCCTCGGGCAGCTCGTACCAGCGCACCCGGTCGCCGACTCCCGCCCGCAGCTTCCACTTCACTGACTTGGGGACGGCCGCGGCCACCGCCAGCAGCCGCGCCGCCTGCTCAACCGGGTCGCAGGCGGCCTCCGGCGGTACCAGCCCCGGACTGTCCGCGATCAGCCCGCCCAGCCGCTGCAGGTTGCCGGTGACGGTCCGCCACCACCCCCAGTCGCCCGCCAGCACCGCCCCGAACCGAAGGCTTGAGATGAACGGGTGCGCGGTCCCCTCATCGCCCACCGGCACCCCGGACAGCAGGTGGGTGATGTCCCGCGCGTCCTTGGCGTTCAGCTCGACGATCTGCAGCTTCGACAGCAGCAGGTCGGCCGGGTCGAGGGTGACCGAGTCGTTGCCGAGCGAGGGCCGCAGGTCCAGCGTGTGGCACATCACCAGGCGGTCCACCATCACGTCGACCGGCCGCCCGGACGGGGCGGTGAAGTAAAGCTGGCGGTCGCCGTTGAGCGAGTTGAACATCTTGTCGGGCACGCACCCGCTGCGCTCCAGGTAGGCGGCGGCGTCCCGCCGGTACTTGCCGCCGCAGGCCAGGTCCACGTCCTGGCCGGGCCGCAGCCGGGGCGGGAAGCCGGGGCACAGCAGCCGCACCCCGAGCCCGCCGAGCAGCCGCAGCCGCAGCCCCTGGGCGGCCGCCCCCTGTACCAGCGCGACCGCCTCCGGCAGCGGGTCGTCTTCCGGGCTCGCCATGATGCGGAAATACCCCGCTGTCGGTGTATTCACCGCTATTCCGGATTAGTTTCCCAGGTCGTGCTGGTAAAAGGCCATTTCCTCGGGCGCCAGGGGCGTATTGCCCGCGATCAGGTCGGCCGCCTTCTCCGCGATCATCATCGTCGGCGCGTAAATGTTCCCGTTGGTGACGTAAGGCATGACCGATGCGTCCACCACCCGCAGTCCGGAGACGCCGTGCACGGCCAGCGAGCCGGGGTCGGTGACCGAGAGCGGCCCGGTGCCCATCGCGCAGGTGCACGACGGGTGCAGCGCCGTCTCCGCGTCCCGGGCCACCCAGCCGAGCACCTCCGACTCGGTCGAGACGGACGGCCCGGGGGACAGCTCGCCCGCGTTGAACTCGTCGAACGCGGGCTGGTTGAGTATCCGCCGGGCGATCGCGACCGCCTCGGTCCACTCCGACCGGTCGGTCGCGGTGGACAGGTAGTTGAACCGCAGCGCCGGCTTGGCCAGAGGGTCGGCCGACTTCAGCTTCACCGTGCCGCGCGCGCCGGAGTACATCGGGCCGATGTGCACCTGGTAGCCGTGCCCGCCGGCCGGCGCCGACCCGTCGTAGCGGATCGCGATGGGCAGGAAGTGGAACATCAGGTTGGGGTAGCGCACCGAGTCGTTGGACCGGACGAAGCCGCCCGCCTCGAAGTGGTTGGTCGCGCCCGGGCCGGACCGGGTCAGCGCCCAGCGCAGTGCCACCCCGGGCCGGTTGCGCCACTGCAGCGCGGGCGCCACCGACACCGGCTGCCTCGACCCGTACTGCACGTACACCTCGAGGTGGTCCTGCAGGTTCTCGCCCACCCCGGGCAGGTCGGCCACCACCGGGATGCCGAGCGCGGCCAGCTCGGTCGCGTTGCCGACCCCGGAAAGCTGCAGTAGCTGCGGCGAGCCGAACGCGCCGGCGCACACGATCACCTCGCCGCCGCGGGCGCGGCGGCGCACCATGCCGATGCCGGGGCCGATGCGCGGGCCGGCCTGCGACCGGACCAGGAACTCCACCCCGGTCGCGCGGGTGCCGCTGAACAGCAGCCGGGTGGCGTGCGCCCGGGTCACCACCCGCAGGTTGGGCCGGGACATGGCCGGGTGCAGGTAGGCGCGCGCGGCCGAGAGCCGCTGGCCGCCGGAGATGTTCCGGTCGAAGGCGGCGAACCCCTCCTGGCGGTACCCGTTGACGTCGTCCGTCAGCGGGTACCCGGCCTGCTGCACGGCCGCGAAGAACGCGCCGAACAGCGGGCTGGCGGCCGGCCCGCGCTCCAGCACCAGCGGGCCGTCGGTGCCGTGGAAGCCGGCCGACGGCGTGCCCGGCGCGGCCAGGCAGTTCTCCATCCGCTTGAAGTACGGCAGGCAGTGCGCGTAGGACCACGAGGACATCCCCGGGTCCGCCGCCCAGCGCTGGTAGTCAAGCGGGTTGCCGCGCTGGAAGATCATGCCGTTGATCGACGAGGAGCCGCCGAGCAGCTTGCCCCGGGCATGGTAGATCCGCCGCCCGTTCAGGTAAGGCTCCGGCTCCGACTGGTACCGCCAGTCGTAGAACGGCGAGCCGATCGGGAACGTCAGCGCCGCGGGCATCTGGATGAACGGGTCCCAGCGGTAGTCCGGCCGCCCCGCCTCGAGCACCAGCACCCGGGTGGTGGGGTCGGCCGACAGCCGGGCCGCGAGGGCGCTGCCCGCCGATCCGCCGCCGACGATGATGTAGTCGAACTGGGTCGCAGGCATCTAGGTCGATCACTCCGTCGCCGCTTGCAGGTTTTCCCTGACCGTGCTGGTCATCGGGTGGTCATGGCCGAGGTAGCGCTCGCAATCGGCCAGCACCGCGCGCAGCACCCGGACCCCGTCGGTCATCCGTCCGGCCTCGAAGTAGGCGCTGACCAGGTTACAACGGGTAGTCAGCCCGTCGGTGTCGCCCGGGCTGAGCACCGCCTCGCCGTCGGCGACCGCCCGCTCGTAGGCCCCGATCGCCTCGCGCAGCCGTCGCGCCTGCTGGTAGGCGGCACCGAGGATGGCCCGGGCGGCGAGCGTGTCGGGCTGCCCGGGGCCAGCGGTCCGCTCCCGGTCGGCGACCACCCGCTCGTACTGCGGTATCGCGTCCTTCAGCCGTCCCGCGGTGCGGTAAGCGTAGCCGAGGTTGGCGCGGGCGGTGGTGGTGTCCGGGTGGTCGGGGCCGAGCAGCCGTTCCCGGTCGGCCAGCACCCGCTCGCTGGCACTGACCGCCGCCGCGGTGTCGCCCGCGGCCCGGTAGGCGGCGGCCAGGCTGGCCCGGGCGGCCAGGGTGACCGGCGCGTCCGCGCCCGCGGCCCGCTCGGTTTGCGCCAGTGCCCGCTCGCAGGCGTCGACCGCCTCGCGCTCGCGGCCGGCCGCCAGGTACGCGCCGCCCAGGCTGACGTGGGCGGACAGCGTGTCGGGGTGGGCCGGGCCGAGTTCCCGGGCGGCGTAGCCGGCCGCGAGCTGGTACTGCCGGACGCTGTCGGCCGCCCGCCCGGCCGCGGCGTAGCCGGCCGCCAGCTCAAGCCGCACGTCGTGCGTCTCCCGGTGGCCGGGCCCGGCCGCCCGCTCCCTGGCGTCAAGCACCTGCTCGTACAGCGCGATCGCGGCCGCCGGGCGCCCGGCCGCCCGCAGTGACCTGGCCGCGTTGAGCCGGGCGGTGACCGTGTCCGGGTGCCGCGCCCCGAGGGCCGCCTCGCGGTCGGCCAGGGCCGCCTCGAACACCGGCAGTGCCTCGGCCAGGCGGCCGGTGACGGCGTAGGCGTCCGCCAGCCGCTCGCGGGCGAGCACCGACTGCGCGTGCCCGTGGCCGAGCAGCTGGCTGCTGGTAGCGCCGAGGGCCTGCCAGTACCCGACGGCGGACTCGGCCAGGGCGGGCGGCTCGGACAGCGACGTGCCCGCCCGCAGCAGCAGCGGGTGGGCTTCCGGCTTCCACAGCAGGTCGCCCGCCCAGTCCCGCAGCGCGGCGGCGGAGTCCCGCAGCGCCTGGCTGAGCTGCGGGCTGCCGCCAGGGCTGCCCGCGGCCGGCCACGCCTCAAGCAGTGCCGCCGCGGCCGCCGCGGCCACCTGCTCGGCGTTCCCCGGCGCCAGGTAGGCCCGGGCCGCCGACCGCACCGCGGGGTGCAGCCAGACCGTGCGCACCGGGTTGGCGCGGTCCACCGTGAGCAGGCCGAGCCGCTCCAGGTTGGCGTAGGCCGCGCGGGCCAGTTGCGGCCCGTCCGCCGCCGGGCCGGGCTCCCGGGGGTCGCGCTGGTCGGCGATGTACGCGCAGGCGGCCGGGGAGGTGAGCACCGCCGCCGGGATGCCCTCGGTGTCCAGCGCGGCGGCGAGCACCAGGGCAGGCCAGGAGAGGCCGGCGGAAGCTGGTGCGCGTGCTCGACCGCCAGCGACCAGGCCGCCAGCAGCGACGGCGGGCAGCCGTCGACCACCGGGCCGGTCACGCTGCTGAGCCTGGCCGCGTAGTCGGCCCGGTACGCCCGGCAGCTGCTCTTGCTGGCCGAGATGACGGCGGCGGCCAGGGACACCGTGATCGGCACCCCGCCGAGGTCCTCGGCCAGGTCGAGCGCCTCGATCCGCTGGTCGGGGAACCCGGTGAGCCGGGCGTTGAGGTAGCCGAGCGACTCCCGGCGGCTGAACCCGTGCACCGCCTGCCCGGTGACCCGGTCGGCCGGCCCGGACAGGCCGAGCTCGGCTTCTGGCAGGCTGCTGGTCACCACCGTCTGCCCGGCCGGGCCCCGCGGCCACAGCCCGTCCAGGTCGGCCGGGGTGGTGACGCCGTCAAGCACCACCACCCAGCGGTGGTCGGTACCGCGCAGCCAGTCGAGGAACCGGGCGGCGGCCGCATCTGCACTGATACCCGCCGCCTCGGCCGGTGCTGCCAGCGGCATCCGGGCTCACCCCCTCGGCCCCCGGCAGCAACCCCAGGTCGGCCGCCGCCTGCGCGTAGCCGGCGATGACGGCGTCCCGCCGGCCGGCCGGCACCCAGGCCAGCAGGTCGACCGCGCGGGCCGACCAGAGGGTGTGCGCGAACCCGATTGCGAGCTGGGTCTTGCCGATCCCGACGGCCCCGCCGGCGGCCGGCCGCAGCAGCGTGGTCTCACCCGGCCGCAGCCCGCCCGCCAGCGCGGACCCGGTCTCCTGGCGGGCAAGGTAAAAGGGAGCAAGCGGCGGCACTGATCCGGTCAGCACCGGAGCGCCAGGCCGCCCAGTCCCCATGTTCGCTGGCCCCCCAGGTGCGAAAGGTCTCGGGGGAATCCTACGAGCGGCGCGCTACGGAAACCGCCGGTCAGCGAGAAATGTGGCAAACAACGAATAAGAAATCCGGTTCCGTTTTGCCGCCGCGACCGACAATGGACCGCTATCTATTTACAGTTTTCACCTGAGGCTCTTTCGCCACGGCAATAAGCGTGCGGGGCCGGATAGTCGCGCTTTAAGGCGTCTACCGCCGGTACCGCCTGCCCGCCTGACTCAACCACCCGGGCAGCCTCACGGCCACAGCACGCTGCGCAGCGCCGGGTGATCGGCCACCACGGTGGCCGATCCCGGCGCCACCTCGGTGAACCCGCCGTCGGTGACCACCGGCAGCCCGCTCGCCAGCAGCCGTGCCCACCGCTCGCGGCCCGCCGCCCGCACCGCGAGGGCGAAGTCCTCCCCGGCCCACTCGGCCCGGTCCTGCGCTGACAGCGCCCACCAGGCGAGCTGCGCCCCGTGCCCGGCCTGCGCCATCGCCTTGCCCGCGGTCATCGGCAGGTCCGGGTTCAGCCACAGCACCGGGGCATCGGCCGCGGGCTCGCCCGGTGGCTCCGGGTCGTCCAGGTCGGTGCCGGAGACCTGGAGCCGGGCCAGGTCGGCGGGCCAGTCGTCCACCGGCACCGGCGGGAACACCCGGACCTGGGCTGGTCCCTGGGTCACGGTGATCCCCGGCAGCGCCGCCGCCCGGGTCCAGCCGGACCCCCGGGCCCGCCTGACCACCTTCCTGATCCGCGCGTCCGCCCAGGCCCGGGCGGACGCCTCCCACTCGCCGCCGGGTTCGGTCACCCGGGGGTCGGCCAGGAAGGCGAGCACCGCGCGGGCCGCGCACTCGAGCGCGTCGGTCCGGTCCGGCGGGCTGGCCCGCTCCACCCGGACGACCAGCGGCAGCGCGTACTGCCTGCCCTCGTCCCGGCTGGCATCCTGCATCCCGGCTGGCGTTTCCTGCTCCTGCGTCACCAGTCAAGGATGTCAGCCGCGCGGCTACCGCCCGGCCCGCTACCGCCCGGCCGCACCGCTACGGTCAGCCTTCGTCGGGCGGGCCCCACGGAGGCTGGGAGCCGCCCGGCGGCTGAAGGTCGGTGATCGTCGGGTAGTGGTCCCAGCCGTCCGCCCCCGGTGCTTCGCTGGCATCCGAGGCCACCGTGGCGGGCCGGGTCAGGGTGCCCGCGTACCCGGCCCCCGGGGCGGGAACCAGTGACCGGCCGCGCCACCGGGACGGGATGAACAGCGGGATTACCAGCGCCAGGCCGGCCGCGCCGAGCAGCCCGGAGAACAGCAGCGACTCGAAGCCGGCCCCGTAGTCGCGGTTCTTCAGCGGGATCAGCCGGACGGCTTGCGCCACGTCCGTGACGTACAGCGCCGTCCACGCCACCAGGACCAGGCCGGGCAGGCCGGCCGCGAGTGGTGACACCCACGGGATCACCATCAGCAGCCCGGCCGCCAGGCCCACCGCCAGCAGCGCGCCGCCGCCCAGCATCACATGGGTGTTCGTGTACAGGGCACCGCCGCCGGCCGGCAGCCCGCCGTTGACGGCCATCGGGCTGCCGTTGGCGGCGGCACTGGCCTCTTCGCCGCGGGTGGCGAACATGTAGCCCCAGGTTGCCCCGAAGAACACCGCCGCCGCCAGCGACAGGCCGAGCACGACGCCGTAGAAGTGCCGCATTGGTTCAGCCCCTTTGGGGTGATGTTCGGGTCCGCGTGGTTTTGCGCCGTCAGCCTACGACCGGGGGAGCGCGCCGCACCGCCCTTTCGGCTTAACCGCTGATAGTTCAGCCGCTTAGCCGGGCCCCGCGGGGTAGGTTCTATTCGTGAGTACGCGAGTAGCGCCGATCTTTCCGGTTAGCAACCTGGTCGCTTCCCTTGCCTACTACCGCGGGCTCGGTTTCGAAGTCCGCCACTGGCACAGCGGCGGATACGGCTTCGTCACCTTTAGCGGCGCTGAGATCCACCTCGGCGTGGAGCCCGACCTCGACACCCGCACCGACCGCCGGGCGACGGCCTACCTGTTCGTGGAAGACGCCGACACCCTGGCCGCGACCTGGCTCGCGGCCGGCGCCGAGGTGCGGCTGCCCGAGGACACCGAATGGGGCCAGCACGAGGGCGTGCTGGCCGATCCCGACGGCAACCTGATCCGCTTCGGCTCGCCGATGAACGCGGCCGCCGAGCGCGGCTGACTAGGCCGGCACCGCCACCTCGGTGATATCAGGCAGCGGGGCCGGCGCGGTCAGCGCCGCCCCGTTGGCGGCGGCGAAGTCCTGGTAGCGGTGCAGCTCGACCGCGCGGCGGCGGCGGTTCCAGCCGAGCAGCCCGGCCATGATCGCCACCACCTCGGGAGCGGCCGCCAGCCCGCGGTCGGGCGACTCGATGAGCAGCCTGACCCGGCGGGCGAGCACGTCCTCGGCGTGCAGCGCGCCCTCGTGGGTGACCGCGTAGGCCACCTCCGCCCGCAGGTAGGGGTAGCCGTCGACCAGCGTCCCGGCCAGCGTCTTGTCCGCCCGGATCAGGTCAAGCAGCTCGGCCGCGAGCGAGCCGTAGCGGGCGATCAGGTGCTGGACCGCGCCCAGCGTCACCCCGGAGCCGGCCGCCAGCCGGCGGGCCGACGCGCGCACCGCGGGCAGCCCGTCCGCCCCCAGCAGCGGGAGCTGGCCGGTCACCGACGGGGGGACCGGGCCGGGCAGGCCCGCCACCGCCGCGTCCACCACGTCCCGCGCCATCAGCCGGTAGGTGGTGAACTTGCCGCCGGCCACCGACACCAGGCCGGGCAGCGGCGCGTCCACCACGTGCTCGCGTGACAGCTTGGTGGTCGGCTTCTCCCCGGCCGGGCTGGCCGCGCCCGCGTCGCCCGCCCGCTTGTCGGCCCCGTGCTTGTCGGCCCCGTGCTTGTCGGCCTCTTGGCGCGGCCGCTCCGCCACCAGCGGCCGCAGCCCCGCGTAGACCGCCAGCACGTCGCCCCGGGTGAGCGGCCGGGCCAGCACCCGGTTGGCCTCGCCCAGGATGTAGTCGACGTCCTGCGGGGTGGCGGCGGGCTCGGCCCGGTCGCCCGACCAGTCGGTGTCGGTCGTCCCGACGATCCACCGTTCGTCCCAGGGGATGAAGAACAGCACGCTCTTGCTGGTCCGCACGATCATCCCGGTGTCGGCGTCGATCGCCGAGCGGTCCACCACCAGGTGCACGCCCTTCGACATGCGCACCTGGTAGCCGGGGGTGATGCCGCTGGCCTGGTGCACCAGGTCGGACCAGACCCCGGCGCAGACGATCACCCGGGCGGCGGCCACCTCGAACTCGCGCCCGCTCTCCTCGTCCCGTACCAGGGCGCCGGTCACCCGGGCGCCGTCCCGCAGCAGCGAGACGGCGGCGGCGCGGGTGGCCACCAGGGCTCCGTGCCGGGCGGCGGTGCGGGCCACCGTGAGGGTGTAGCGGGCGTCGTCCACCTGGGCGTCGTAGTACAGCATGGCGCCCGCCAGCCGGTCGGGGCGCAGGGCCGGCGCCCGGCGCAGCGCGCCCCTGGTGGTCAGGTGGCGGTGGTGCGGCACCGGCCGCTTCACGCCCTCCATCGCGTCGTAGAGCACCAGCCCGGCCCCCACGTACGGGCGCTCCACCACCTTCCGGTACAGCGGGTAGAGGAACGGCACCGGCCGCACCAGGTGCGGCGCGAGACGGCTGACCAGCAGGTCGCGTTCCCGCAGCGCCTCCCTGACGAGCTTGAAGTCCCCCTGCTCGAGGTAGCGGAGCCCGCCGTGGATCAGCTTCGACGACCGCGAGGAGGTGCCCGCCGCCAGGTCGCGGTACTCCACCAGGCCGACCCGCAGCCCGCGCGACGCCGCGTCAAGGGCGGCCCCCGCCCCGGTGATGCCGCCCCCGATGACCAGCACGTCGAGCGGCCCGGCGGCCAGCGCGCGGATCGTCTCGTCGCGGTCCCGCGCGTCAAGTTCTCCCGGCACGTCGGCTCTCCCTCCCCGGGCCCCGGGCGAGGCCCCCGTCTTACATGCTAAGTACCCAAGACATCTGGTTACCGACGGGTAGGCCAACCGGCGGTGAAGCTATTGCCCGGCCTGCAGCTCGATCAGGTTGACCCGCTCGCCCCGGCCGGCCTCGTCCAGCAGGGCCGCCGCCGCGACCAGGCCGGCCGCGACCAGCCCGGCCGAGATCGCGAACCCGGTGTGGAAGCCCGCCGTCAGCGCCGCGGGCTGGGCTCGTCCGGTGGCGGCGAGGCGGGCGGTGGTCGCGGCCGCTACCGTCGAGATGACCGCCAGGCCGATCGCCCCGCCGAGCTGCCGGCTGACGTTCAGCAGCGCGGAGGCCACCCCGTGGCGGGCGGCGGCTACCGCGGACATCGCCGCCACCGAGGTCGGCACGATGACCAGGCCGCCGCCCACTCCGACCACCACCGTCGGCACGACGATGTTGGCCAGCAGCCCGCCGTCGGCCGGGACCCGGGCCAGCAGGAGCAGGCCGGCGACGCCGGCCAGCGACCCGGCGACCGCGGTGGCCCGCACCCCGGCCAGCGCCACCAGGGCGGGCGCGACGCTCGCCCCGGCCAGGATCGAGATCCCGAACGGCAGGTACGCCAGCCCGGTGCGCAGGGCCGAGTAGTGCAGCACCTGCTGCATGTACAGCGTGGTGGAGTAGAAGACGGCGAACAGGGCGCTGCTCTGCAGGGCCGACACCACGTTGGCCGCGGTCACGCCGCGGTCGCGCCACAGCGACAGCGGAAGCAGCGGATCGGCCGCCACCCGCCCCTCGTGCACGATGAAGTACCCGATGAGCAGCCCGGCGCCGCACAGCAGGAGCACTGTCCGGGCCGACCCCCAGGGATGCGACCCGGTCTGCGCGACCGCGTAGGCGAGCAGGCTGGCTCCCGCCGTCACGCTCAGCGCCCCGCCCGGGTCGAACGCCGCCAGCCAGGCCAGCCAGCCGGCCGGACGCCCGGCGGCGGGCCGGCCCGGCGGCAGCACCCGCAGCGCGGCCGCGACCACCAGGGCGCCGAGCGGCAGGTTGACCAGGAAGACCCAGCGCCAGCCGGCCGCCGACACCAGCACGCCGCCCAGCACCAGCCCCAGGGTCGCGGCCCCGGCGGTCACCCCGCCCCAGATGCCGAACGCCCGGTTGCGGGCGGGCCCGGCCGGAAACACCGAGCCGAGCATCGCGAACGTCATCGGCACCACGAAGGCCGCCGCCAGCCCCTCCACGGCCCGCGTCGCGAGCATGACCCCGGCCGTCGGGGCTAGCGCCGACCCCAGCGACGCGAGGGTGAACACCGCCGTCCCGGCGACCAGTACCCGGCGCCGCCCGGCGATGTCCCCGGTCCGGCCGCCGAGTAGCAGGAAGCCGCCGAACGGGACCATGTAGGCGTCCACCATCCAGGCTAGCCCGCTCTCGGAGAAGTGCAGGCTGTCCTTGACGGCCGGCATGGCGACGTTGACCACGGTGACGTCGATCGAGTCGAGTAGCGCGGCCAGGCACAGCACGAGCAGCGCCAGCGTGTGCCGCCGGGCCCAGCGGAAGTCCGCGTCGCCAGGATCTTCTACTGATCGATTAGTAAGTTCCGTCATGAGGCCGACTCTAGGTGACCTACTGATCGATCAGCAAGTGCTTACTGGACAGTCAGCAAGTCGGCCCGGGGCAACTAGACTGCCGACTGTGAGCCCGTCCGACACCAAGTCGCGGATCCTGGAGATCGCCACCGCGCAGTTCGCCCGCAAGGGCTACACCGGCACCACCATCGCCGACATCGCCCGGGAGCTCGGCACCACCACGGCCGCGCTCTACTACCACTTCCCGTCCAAGCAGGCGATCCTGAACGCGCTGATGGCCGGCCCGCTGGCCGCCTACACCCGGCTGCTTGACGAGCTCGACGCCAGCGAGACCAAGCCGGGCGAACTGCTCGGCGCGCTCATCGACATCACCGCCGACGCGCGCGACCTGGCCACCATCCTCGACCGCGACCCGTCAGCGCTGCCGCTGATCGCCTGCCAGCTGCCGCGCTCCTCCGATGCGATGAACGCACAGATGGTCGCCGCCCTCGCCGGTCCCGAGCCCGGTCACGCGGCCCTGATCCGGGCCAGTGCGGCCCTCGCGGTCGTCAAGGCCGCCACCCTGGCCGCCCTCGACCTCAACCCCGGCCCGCTGGCCCCGGCCGACCGCGAGGAGATCCTCGCCGCCGCCCTCCGCGTGCTCGCGGCCTAGCCCCGTACCCTCGACCCATGGCCGACTTCGTCGGTGCCGTCGACCAGGGCACCACCAGCACCCGGTTCATGATCTTCGATCATGACGGCCGCGAGATCGCCCGCCACCAGCTCGAGCACCAGCAGATCCTGCCGCGGGCGGGCTGGGTGGAGCACGACCCGGTGGAGATCTGGGAGCGGACCAGGACGGTGATCGCGTCCGCGCTGCACACGGCCGGCCTGTCAGCGCGCGACCTGGCCGCGGTCGGCCTCGCCAACCAGCGCGAGACCACGGTGGTGTGGCACCGCCGCACCGGCCAGCCCTACGGCAACGCGATCGTCTGGCAGGACACCAGGACCGACGCGATCGCGGCGGCCCTCGACCGCAGCGGCGCGGGCGAGGTGATCAGGCGCAAGGCGGGGCTGCCGCCCGCCACCTACTTCGCCGGCGGCAAGCTGCGCTGGCTGCTCGACCACGACCAGCGGCTGCGGGCCGACGCCGAGCGGGGCGACGCGCTGTTCGGCACCGTCGACAGCTGGCTGCTGTGGAACCTGACCGGCGGGATCCATAACACCGACGTCACCAACGCCAGCCGCACCATGCTGATGGACCTGGGCACGCTCGACTGGGACGACGAGCTGTGCGAGATCTTCGGGGTGCCGCGGGCGATGCTGCCCGCCATCAAGCCGTCGGTCCACCCGTTCGGCGTCGCCGCCGCCCCCGGCCCGCTCGGCGGGGTGCCGGTCGGCGGGGTGCTCGGCGACCAGCAGGCGGCCACCATGGGCCAGGTCTGCTTTGCCCCCGGCGAGGCCAAGAACACCTACGGCACCGGCAACTTCCTGGTCCTCAACACCGGGGCTGAGCGCTACGCGTCCAAGTCCGGCCTGCTCACCACCGTCGCTTACCAGCTCGCCGACGCGGACCCGGCCTATGCCCTTGAGGGCTCGGTGGCGGTGACCGGCGCCGCCGTGCAGTGGCTGCGCGACCAGCTCGGCATCATCAGCGGCGCCGCGCAGAGCGAGACCCTGGCCCGCGAGGTGGACGACACCGCCGGGCTCTACTTCGTCCCCGCCTTCTCCGGCCTGTTCGCGCCCTACTGGCGGGCCGACGCGCGCGGCGCGATCGTCGGCCTGTCCCGCTTTCACACCAACGCCCACCTGGCCCGGGCCACCCTGGAGGCGATCTGCTACCAGACCAGGGACGTGGTGGACGCGATGGCGGCCGACTCCGGTGTCACCCTGGACGTGCTCAAGGTGGACGGCGGGGTGACCGCCAACGACCTGTGCATGCAGCTCCAGGCGGACATCCTCGGCGTCCCGGTCAGCCGCCCGGTGGTGGCGGAGACCACCGCGCTCGGCGCCGCTTACGCGGCTGGCCTGTCCGTCGGCTTCTGGTCCGGCCCGGACGAGCTGCGGGCCAACTGGGCGGAGGGCCGCCGCTGGGAGCCGGGCTGGACCGAAGACCGTCGCGCGGCCGGCTACGCGGGCTGGCGCAAAGCGGTGACACGCACCCTGGACTGGGTAGACGTACCCTAGGAGTTTGCTCAACCGGCCGCCCGGGCGGCGGCGGGCCGAGGAGGGCGAGAAGGTTGGCGGACGTGCGCACTGCGGTCCAGGTCGAGCCGGTCGGTGACGTCAGGGCGGTGCTCGGCGAGGGCCCCTACTGGGTGGCGGAGGACGACTGCCTGCTGTGGGTGGACATCAGCCGCGGCCAGTTGCACCGGACCTACCTGCCGAACGGGGACACGGTCACCCTCGACCTGGAGGCGACGTCGGCCGTGTTCCCGGCGGTCGGCGGCGGCCTGCTCACCGCCGGCGGCAGCAGGCTCGCGCTGCACCTGCCGGCCGAGCGGGGCGGCGCCTGGGTCAGCCGGGTGGTCGCCGAGGCGCCCGCCCGCGACGGCGTGCGCTTCAATGACGCCGGGGTGGACCCGGCGGGCCGGGTGTGGGTCGGCTCGATGCACACCGACGAGACCGAGCCGCTGGGCGAGCTCTACCGGCTCGGCCCCGGCGGCGAGCTGACCACGGTGCTCAAGGGCGTCACGGTGTCCAACGGGATGGGCTGGTCGCCGGACGGCACCGCGATGTACTACGTCGACTCGCCGATGCGCCGCATCGACCTGTTCGACTACGACCCGGCCACCGGAGAGGCCTTCCGGCGCCGGGTGCTGGCCGACCTGTCCGCCGTCGAGGGGGTCCCCGACGGCCTGACGGTGGACGCCGACGGCTACGTCTGGGTGGCGCTCTGGGGCGGCGGGGCGCTCCGCCGCTACGCCCCCGACGGCGCTCCGGACGCGGTGCTGCCGGTGCCGGTCTCCCAGCCGACCAGCATGGCCTTCGGCGGCCCGGGCCTGGCCGACCTGTACGTCACCACCGCCAGCATCGGCCTCAGCGAAGGGCAGCTAGCCGCCCAGCCGCTGGCCGGCCGCCTGCTCCGGCTGCGCCCCGGCCCCATCGGCCTCCCGTCCGCCACCGCCTACGCCAGCCTCCCGGCCTGATCGAGCCGCCGCCGCAGCGTCACCGCGTCGCCGGCCAGCGCCGTCACCAGCACCCCGGGACCGGCCAGCGGCATCACCGCTACCTCAGGGCAGGCAACCGCCGCCAGCGAGTCAGCCGCCCCCGGCCCGGCCGCCAGCAGCGCGCCGACGCCCCGGTGCCCAGCCAGCAGCGCGGGCCCCCGGCTGACCGGGTCGTCCCCGGCCACCTCGACGCTGTGCCGCAGCAGCGGCCGCCCCGCGTAGTCCACCCGCAGCACCGAGCGGACGGCACCGCCCGCCTCGCCGTGCCGCCCCAGCAGCACCTCGTCCCGCAGCAGGAGCGAGGCGCCCGCCTCCAGCGCCACCGACACGACCGTCGCATGGCGCGCGCCCGCCGTGACCACCAGCGGCTCCGGCAGGTACTCGAGCCGCCCGCCCGCCGCCACGGTCACCGCCACCCGCAGCACCGACTCGAGCCCGTCGAGCCCGGGCAGCGCGATCGACGCCGCCGCCGAGCAGATCCGCAGGAAGGCGCCGGCCTCCACGCTGACCGTCAACGACAGCCGGTCGCCGCCGATCGGCCCGGCCGCCCCGCCCACCAGGTACACCGCCGACGGGGTGCGCCGCAGCACCAGCGGCACCTGCGAAGCCAGCACCGGCAGCCGGGTAGTCCCGTCCGGCCCGGCCGCCGCGACGATCTCGGCCGCGGCGCTGACCCGGTTCCGGCCCGGTCGCCCCCCGGCCGCGTCGCCGTCCGGGCTGCCGTCGGTAGCACCGCCGCCGCCCGCCGCCTGCCCGGCCGCGGGCACCTCAGTGGTTGCCGCGAGGGTCATCTGGCACCCCGTTCGGCTAACGCCGGGCGGGCTTGCCGACGGCGGCCCGCACCCAGGCGGCGACCTCGGCCGCCAGCGGGTCGGCCCGCAGCGAGGTGAAGATCACCGGCCGCCCGTCGCGGACGGTGGCCGCGTCCCGCTCCATCACCTCAAGCGACGCGCCAACCAGCGGCGCCAGGTCGGTCTTGTTGATCACCAGCAGGTCAGAGAAGGTGACACCGGGCCCGCCCTTGCGCGGCACCTTGTCGCCGCCGGACACGTCGAGGACGAAGATCTGCAGGTCGGCCAGCCCCCGCGAGAAGGTCGCGGTCAGGTTGTCGCCGCCGCTCTCCACCAGCACCAGGTCGAGCGGCCCGAAGCCGGCCTCCAGGTCCTCCACCGCGTCCAGGTTGGCCGCGATGTCGTCGCGGATCGCGGTGTGCGGGCAGCACCCGGTCCGCACCGCGGCGATCCGGTCCAGGTCGAGCACGCCCGCCTTGCGCAGGAAGTCGGCGTCCTCGGTGGTGTAGATGTCGTTGGTCACCACCGCCAGCGCCACGTCGTCCCGCAGCGCCCGGCAGAGCGCTGCCACCAGCGCGGTCTTGCCCGAGCCGACCGGCCCGCCGATGCCGATGCGCAGCGCCCGCCCGGCCCGCGGCGGCGCCGCGTGCTGGTCGTTGCCGTGATCGTGCGGCCCGTACCCGTGGTCATGACTCAAACAGACGCACCTCCGCTCTCGTATGTGTTTCCGCCAGCAGGTCAAGGGCCGGCCCGGACGGGCAGGGCAGCTCCTCCGGAGGATGCCCGGCGTAGCCCGCCCCGGCCGCCGCGACCCGCTCGACCTCGCCCGTCAGCCGGGCCAGCACCCCGCTCGCCCGCATCGGGTCAAGCGCCAGCAGTCGCACCGCCGCGCTACCCGGCCCGGCCACCGCCTGGTAAGCCGCGATCCGCGCGGCCTCACCCGGATCGCACCCGGCCGCCCCCGCCGCCGCCCCCAGCACCACCGCATGATGCGGCCCGCCCCGGTACTCCCGCCGCCCCGCCCCCGCCGCACCCGCACCGCGCCCGCCCCCGCCGCACCCGCGCCCGCCACCGCCGCACCCGCGCCCGCGCCGCCGCACCCGCGCCCGCGCACCGCCCGCGCGCCGCCGCCCGCGCCCGCCGCCACCGCCGCGCCCGCGCCCGCGCCCGCGCCCGCGCCCGCACCCGCCGCACCCGCAGCCCCGCCAGTCCCGGCCACCCCTGCAGCCCCGCTGGCCCCCGCCGGGGCGGCCAGCGCCGCCAGCCACGTCGCGTCCGGCCAGGTCACCCGGGCCGCCCGCAGCAGCGCCCGCCCCTGCCGCCGCGACGCCTCCCGCTGGGCGGGGGCCGGCGTCCGCGCGTCCGCCTCCCCGTCCAGCCGCTCCCAGAAATTATCCGGAACGGGTGCGCCTGGCTCCCCGTCCGCCCCCCGCGCGTGCGCGCAGGCAACCGCGGCGATCGCGGCCGCCACCAGCCCGCTGGTGCGCAGCCGCCCCCGCAGGAACAGCTCAAGCGACTCAAGCCCGGTCACCCTGCCCGCCGTCACCGCGGGCTCCACCCCGCCCGAGTGCGCATGCCCGCCGGCCGGGAACCGCGAGTCCCCGAGCAGCAGCCCCGCGACGCTCATAGTCCCCCCGCCGTCGCCGCCAACCCGCCGCACCCGCCACCCCGACGAGCACAGCCACCCTCACGAGCACAGCCACCCCGCACGGGCCACCCCTGCCCCCGGCTAGCCGCGCCACTTCCCATCACTTCGGCCGCCCCGACTCCACTTCCCATCAGTTTCGCTGGGACAAATCACCGCAAACTGGACATAGAACTGGTCCGAACTGATGGGAAGTCGTGAGAGCAGGCCGTAACTGATGGGAAGTGGCGGCGTCGCCGGCGCCGGCGCCGCCTGGCGGACGGGGGAGGGCTGGCATCAGAACAGGAAGTAGCGCTGGGCCATCGGCAGCTCGGTGGCCGGGGCGGCCTCGATGACCTCGCCGTCGATGCGGACGGTGAACGTGTCCGGGTCGACCGTGATGTCCGGCCGGGCGTCGTTGTTGACCAAGTCGGCCTTGCCCCGGGCGGACACGTCCGCCACCGGCACCAGGTCCCTGGTCAGGTTGAGCCGGCCGGCCAGCCCGGCCTCGAGGGCGGCCGGGGCCACGAACGTCAGCGAGGTCTGGCCCGGCACCCGGCCGTAGGCGCCCCACATCGGGCGGGGGAGTACCGGCTGCGGGGTCGGGATGGACGCGTTGGCGTCGCCCATCGCCGCCCAGGCGACGAAGCCGCCCTTGAGCACCGCGTGCGGCCGCACCCCGAAGAAGGCGGGGTGCCACAGCACCAGGTCGGCCAGCTTGCCCGGCTCGACCGAGCCGATGTGGGCGTCCAGGCCGTGCGTGATCGCCGGGCAGATGGTGTACTTGGCGACGTACCGCCGGGCGCGGGCGTTGTCCGCGCCCCGCGCGCCGCCGGCGTCGCCCGCGACCAGGCCGTAGCCGGGCAGCGCGCCCCGCCGCTCCTTCATCACGTGGGCGGTCTGCCAGGTGCGCATGATGACCTCGCCGATCCGGCCCATCGCCTGGGAGTCCGAGCCGATCATGGAGATGGCGCCCATGTCGTGCAGGATGTCCTCGGCGGCGATGGTCGACGGCCGGATCCGCGACTCGGCGAACGCCAGGTCCTCCGGGACGGCGGGGTTCAGGTGATGGCAGACCATCAGCATGTCGAGGTGCTCGTCGACCGTGTTGACGGTGTGCGGGCGGGTCGGGTTGGTCGACGACGGCAGCACGTTAGGCTGCGCGGCCACGGTGATGATGTCCGGCGCGTGCCCGCCGCCCGCGCCCTCGGTGTGGTACGTGTGAATCGGCCGCCCGGCGATCGCGGCCAGGGTGTCCTCGACGAACCCGGCCTCGTTCAGCGTGTCGGTGTGGATCGAGGTCTGCACCCCGCCCGCCAGGCCGACCCGCAGGCAGGCGTCGATCGCGGCGGGGGTGGTGCCCCAGTCCTCGTGCAGCTTGAAGCCGGCCGCGCCGGCCCGCAGCTGCTCCCACAGCGCGTCCTCGGACACCGTGTTGCCCTTGCCGAGCAGCACGATGTTGACCGGCCAGGCGTCGGTCGCCTCGAGCATCCGGGCCAGGTTCCAGGCCCCGGGCGTGACCGTGGTCGCCTTGGTGCCCTCGGCCGGCCCGGTGCCGCCGCCGATCAGCGTGGTGACCCCGCTGCCGAGCGCCTCCGGTAGCTGGGTGGGCGAGATCAGGTGCACGTGGCAGTCGATGGCGCCGGCCGTCAGGATCAGCCCGTTGCCCGCCATCACCTCGGTCGACGGGCCGATCACCAGGTCGGGGTGGACGCCGTCCATGATGTCGGGGTTGCCGGCCTTGCCGACGGCGCAGATCCGGCCGTCGCGCACGCCCACGTCGGCCTTGACGATGCCCCAGTGGTCGAGGATGACGGCCCCGGTGATGACCAGGTCCGGCGTCCCGGAAGCGCGGGTGGCGACGGCCTGCCCCATCGACTCGCGGATCACCTTGCCGCCGCCGAAGACGGCCTCGTCACCGCCCGCGCACAGGTCCCGCTCGACCTCGATCAGCAGTGAGGTGTCCGCCAGCCGGATCCGGTCGCCCGCCGTCGGACCGTAGAGCAGCGCGTACCGCTCCCGGCTGAGCTCGCTCACTGAGTTCCCTCTCCGTCCGATGGCTCGAGCCGGCGCCCGCCGATCTGCAGGCCGGGTACCGCGCGGCGGCCGGCCAGCGGCACCAGCGACACCTCGCGCTCCACCCCTGGCTCGAACCGCACCGCGGTGCCGGCCGGCACGTTCAGCCGGCAGCCCCAGGCGAGGTCCCGGTCGAACCGCAGCGCCGCGTTGGCCTGCGCGAAGTGGAAGTGCGAGCCGACCTGGACTGGCCGGTCGCCGGTGTTCGCCACCGTCAGCGTGACCGCCTCGCGCCCCGCGTTGAGCGTGACCGGGCCCTCGCCCGGCAGGATCTCACCGGGAATCACGGGATCGGCTCGTGCACGGTGACGAGCTTGGTCCCGTCCGGGAAGGTGGCCTCGACCTGCACCTCGGCCAGCATCTCGGGCACCCCGTCCATCACGTCTTCCCGGCTGAGCACCGTCCGCCCGGTGGACATCAGCTCCACCACCGGCCGGCCGTCCCGCGCCCCCTCCAGCAGGAAAGACGTGATCAGGGCGACCGCCTCGGGATAGTTCAACCGCAGCCCGCGCGCCCGGCGCTCCCGGGCCAGTCCCGCTGCCACGTGGATGAGCAGCCGCTCCTGCTCGTGCGGGGAGATCAGCATGTCAGCACAATAAACCCGCCAGTAACGTTACGCGTTACAGCGAGATGACGAATTATCACGTCGTGTTTCCGCCCTGCCACTCCACGCTCGGGTCGTAGTCGACCTCCAGCGGCTCCTGGGGCGGCCGCTGGTCCGCGGGCACGTGCTCCAGGTTCAGCCGGATACGGAACCAGCTGGTGAACCGGCCGCGCATCTGGTCGGTCAGCACGTCGGCCGGCTCGATCAGCGGCCACACGTCGGCGTGCCGTGCCTTCCACCGTTCCAGGCCGTCCAGCGCGTCCGCCTTGGCCTTGGCCCGCGCGATCTCGATCAGCGGCTTGGTCGACTGGCGCCGCCCGGTCGGGCTTGACCCGGTTGCTGACCCGGGCCGCCGCTTGGACGGCTGGACCCGGGCGTCCTCGCCCTCCTGCTTCTCGTAGTGCGGCGGCCAGGGCGCGTCCGGCAGGCCCGCTGCCTCGTCCCTGGCCGCCTGCTCGAGCAGCGCGTCGAGCGAGCCGACCGCCTCGTCCATGCCCGCCCAGGGGTCGCCGCCGCGCGCGAACCGGCCCGGCACGGTGTCGATGGTGAACTCGGCCGGGTCGCACCCGGGCACCTCGTCCCAGGCCAGCGGGGTGGAAACGCGGGCGTCGGGCAGCGGGCGGACCGAGTAGGCGGACGCCACCGTGCGGTCCTTGGCGTTCTGGTTGTAGTCGACGAAGACCCCGTGCCGTTCTTCCTTCCACCACTTGGACGTGGCCTGGTCGGGCGCCCGCCGTTCGATCTCGCGGGCGACCGCCACCGCCGCCCGCCGCACGTCACTGAACGACCACGACGGGGTGATCCGCGCGTAGACGTGCATGCCGCGCGAGCCCGAGGTCTTGGCCCAGCCGGTCAGCCCGAAGTCGGCCAGCACCGCCCGCGCGACCAGCGCCACGTCCAGGATCTGGGCCCAGCCCACCCCCGGCACCGGGTCGAGGTCGACCCGCAGCTCGTCCGGGTGATCGAGGTCGGACGCCCGCACCGGGTGCGGGTTGAGGTCGATGCAGCCCAGGTTGGCCACCCAGGCGAGGCCGGCCGCGTCCCGCAGCACCACCTCGTCGGCCGTCCGGCCGGACGGGAAACGCAGCTCGGCCGTCTCGACCCAGGCGGGGCGGGACGACGGCGCCCGCTTCTGGAAGAACGGCTCCTCCTCGGCGCCGTTCACGAACCGCTTGAGCGCCATCGGCCGCCCGGTCACCCCGCCCAGTGCCCCGTCGGCGACCGCCAGGTAGTACTGGACCAGGTCGAGCTTGGTGTGCCCGGTGCGCGGGAAGTAGACCTTCTGCGGGTTGGAGACCGCCACCTCGCGGCCCGCCACCTCAATCACGGTCTTCGGACTAGCCATGCCCCAGTCAGCCCCATTCGTTCGGGATCACTGTCTTAGTTCTTGCCCAGGATCTCCGCCAGGCTGAAGCTCACCGGCTCCTCCAGCTGGTCGAAGGTACAGGTGGACGGCTCGCGGTCGGGGCGCCAGCGGACGAACTGGGCCGTGTGCCTGAACCGGGTGCCCTCCATGTGGTCGTAGCGGACCTCGACCACCCGCTCGGGCCGCAGCGGCACGAACGAGAGGTCCTTGCCCACGTTCCACCGGCTGTACTCGGAGCTGCGCGGGTTGCGGGCACCTCCGCCCGCGCCGCCGCTGGCGACGTGCGCGGCCCAGTTCCAGGGGTGGCCCTCGAAGGTGGTGACCAGCGGCTGGAGCTCGGCCCTGAGCTCGCGCCGCACCGCCATCGGGAACGCGCCGATCACCCCGACGCTGGCCAGGTCACCGGACGGCCGGTACAGGCCGAGCAGCAGCGAGCCGATCGCGTCGTCGCCGCTCTTGTGCGGCCGGTAGCCCGCCACCACGCAGTCCGCGGTGCGCTCGTGCTTGAGCTTGAACATCACCCGCTTGTCCGGCTCGTACAGGCCGTCGGGTGACTTGGCGATCAGCCCGTCAAGCCCGGCCCCCTCGAACTGGGTGAACCAGCGGTCAGCGACCGCGCGGTCGGTGGTGGCCGGGGTGAGGTGGACCGGGGCCCGCACCCCCGCCAGGGCTTCCTCCAGCGCTGCCCGGCGCTCGGCGAACGGGCGGCCGGTGTAGTCTTCGGTGCCCAGGGCGAGCAGGTCGAACGCGACGAAGTGGGCGGGCGTCTGCGCCGCCAGCAGCCTGACCCGGCTGGCGGCCGGGTGCAGCCGCAGCTGCAGCGCCTCGAAGTCGAGCCGCCCGGCGGTGAAGTCGGGCAGCACGATCTCCCCGTCGATCACGCAGCGCGGCGGCAGCTCGGCCCGCAGCGCTTCCACCAGCTCAGGGAAGTACCTGGTCATCGGCCGCTCGTTGCGGCTGCCGATCTCCACCTCGGCCCCGTCGCGGAACACGATCGACCGGAAGCCGTCCCACTTCGGCTCGAAGACGTAGCTACCGGACGGGATCGCGGGCACCGCTTTGGCCAGCATCGGCGGCACCGGCGGCATCACTGGCAGGTCCATAGCCCCAGCCTCGCACATAACGCCAGGCAGAGGGGCCGGTGGCGCCGGGGAGGGGGCCTCAGCCCAGCCCGGTCCACTCGGCGCTGCGCTTCCACAGCTCCTCGGCCAGCTCGGGCGTTGCCACCGGGCTGGCCGCCGCGACCGCCGACTCCTCGTAGAACAGCCCGCTCATCCCGGCCACCTCGGCCGAGGTGGCGCAGTAGACCGAGGTGGCCGCGCCCTGCTCGACGGTGAGCAGGTCCTGCCTGCTCGCCCAGCCGGCCAGGTGCGGCGCCTTCTGCCAGACATCGGAGTCGACCACCCCCGGGTGCAGCACGTAGGTCCGCACGCCGGTGCCGGCCGTCCGCCGGGCCAGCTCCTGGCTGAACAGCACGTTGCTGAGCTTGGACACGCAGTACTCATAGCCGCCGCCTGACCCCTCTTTGGTCGGCTGCCGTACCGCCTCCCAGTCGATTCCGGTCGGCATCCGGTGCCCGTCGCTGGCGACGGTGACCACCCGGGCATCCGGGCCGCTGTCGGTCATCCGGGGGAGCAGCAACTGGGTCAGCGCGTAGTGACCGATGTGGTTGGTGCCGAAGTGCAGCTCGAACCCGTCGGCGGTGAGGCCGCTCATCCCGGCCACCCCGGCGTTGTTCACCAGCCCGTGCAGCGGCTCGTCACGGGCCAGGAACGTCTCCGCGCAGGACCGCACCGAGTCCAGCGAGGCCAGGTCGAGCGGCAGCAGGAAGACGTCGGCCGCGCCGGTCTCGGCCTTGACCCGGGCCACCGCGGCCTCGCCGGCCGACGCGGTCCTGGCGCTGAGGTAGACCCGGCCGCCGGCGCGGGCCAGGGCAGTGGCCGTGGCCAGCCCGATCCCGGTGTTACCGCCGGTGACGAGGAACGTACGCCCGGCCGCGCCGCCGGAGGGGGTGCTAAATGAGGTCACCCGCTTAAGTTAACCGCCCTGTCCTCGCCCGACAATGGCTCCCGGCCCGCGCCGGGCAGGGTAACGTGAACCGATTGCCTGACCGCTCAACCCCCCAGGGAGCTAACAATGGCTGGTCAGCCGCCAGAACCCTCCTTCCAGCCGTCTGGTCAGGACGAGAACCTGACCCAGGGCCGGCCTGCTGGCAGCCCACCGCCTACCCGCCGCCGGCCGGCGGCGGCCAGCCGGGCTACTCCACGCCGCCCCCTTACACCCCGGCCGACCAGGGCTACGGCGCGCAGGACCGGGGGTACGGCGCGCAGGACCAGGGGTACGGCGCCCAGGACCAGACGTACACGGTCGGCCAGGGCGGGGCCCAGGCACAAGCGCAGCCCCAGCCGCCGTCCCCGGACTACGCGGGTTACCAGGGCTACCAGGCGCCGGACTACGGCGGCCAGGGGCAGGCCGGCCAGGGTCAGGCCGGCGGGACGCCGCAGTGGCAGGGCATCTCGGGCGTGACGCCTGGCCAGCCCAGGCAGCGGGGCGAGAAGGGGTTCCTGGGCTCGCTGTTCGACTTCAGCTTCAACTCGTTCGTCACCCCGAAGATCATCAAGGTGCTGTACGTCCTGCTCGCCCTCTGGACGGCGCTGGTGGCGATCGTCATCCTCATCATCGGCTTCAGGACCGGCGGGGTGGGGGGCGGACTGGTCACCCTGATCATCGTCGAGCCGATCTTCGTGCTGCTGACCCTCGGCATCTACCGGGTGGTGCTCGAGGCGTTCATGGTGATCTTCCGGATCTACGAGGAGCTGAAGCAGGTCCGCGCGAACACCGCGGCCGGCCCCTCAAGCACCTCCAGCCTGGACTGAGCCCGCCCGCCAAGTTTTTCCGCACCCGCTCATCCACAGGCCCGCCGTGACCGTCCACAGCCCGGAGCGCAAGCGTGCGCGGGCTCAACGGCCTTCGATGTCCACAGTCGGCAGGCGGTCACCAGCCGGTATTCCACAGCCGGGGCCCGGTTACGCACATGGTGATCCACAGCGCGCCTGGAGTACGTTACCTGTCCCGGGGGAGCGGTGAGCCGCAGCGCCAGCTGCGGGGGAGCCGCCCAACGGGGACCGGGGAAACACGATGGCAAGTCGGGCAGGACATCACGTCATGACCAGAACCCTCATGCAGCCGCTGGCCACCGAGACGGCCAGGCGCTCTCGCCATTTCCAGCTCATCGTCGATATTCACCTGCTGCTGGTCAGCGGCAGCGACCTGCTGCTCGGCCGGCGGGCCAACACCGGGTACGGAGACGGGGCGTACGAGCCGCCCTCGGGCCGCCTGACCGAGCGCGAGACGCTGGTGGAGGCGGCCGTGCGGGTCGCCGCGGAGCAGATGGGGGTCGCGCTCGACCCGGCCCAGGTGTCGCTCGCGCACGTGCTGCACGACGTGTCCGGCGCGGGCCGGATGGCGTTCTTCCTCACCGCCGACGGCTGGTCGGGCGAGGCCTGCCCGGTGCCGGCCGTCACCGGGGCCCAGTGCTACAGCGACTTCGGCTGGTACCCGCTGGACGACTTGCCCGCCAACATGATCGACCGGGCCCGGGTCGCGGTGCGCAACTACGCCGCGGGCGCCCGCTTCTCCACCTATCCCGCCTTCGGGATGTTAGTGCCGGGCGGCGGTAGGCTCGTAGCTGATGAGGCTGGTGAAGACCCACGGGTCACTGAACGAGATCTTCGCGCTGGAGGCGACGCCGGCCGCGTGGCCGTCCGACGCGGCGCTGCGCGAGTTCGTCCGGCGGGTCTGCGACCGCTCCTCGTGGACCGGCGGCAGCGACGGCATCTACCTGTACGACGCGAGCGGCCCGGCCGCTGAGGCATGGTTCGTCAACCCCGACGGCTCGTCGGCCGAGTTCTGCGGTAACGGGATGCGCGGCCTCGGCCGCCTCGTCCTCGACCTGCGCGGCACCGGCACCGAGGTGATCCGCAGCGGCGGCCGGGACTACACCGTGCACCGCGCGCAGTCGACGCCGGAAGGCGTCCGCCAGGTCCAGCTCGAGCTGCCGCCGCTGCGCTTCGGCGACGCTCGCCTGCCCGACCCGTTCGGCCGCTTCACCGCCGTCGCGGTACCGAACCCGCACGTGATCGCCGTGGTCGATGAGTACTCCGAGCCCGACCTCATCGAGCTCGGCCGGCGAGCCGACGAGGTGTTCGCCGAGGGCGCCAACGTCTCCTTGGTCAAGCCGCTGGGCGACCAGTCCGGCCACCAGGAGGTCTTCGTCCGCACCTTCGAGCGCGGCGCCGGCCTCACCCCCTCCTGCGGCTCCGGGGTGGTGGCATCGCGTGCCGCCTACTCCCGGGTGACCGGCCTCGACCCGGCCCGCCGGGTGGTGGTGCGTAACGCGGGCGGGGTGGCCGCCGCCACCGTGCACGTCCGCGACGGCGCCTGGCACCCGGTCCTCGAGGGCAACGCGACGGTCGTCTACCGGACCGAGGCCGACGCCGACGGCCGCCAGCTCGGCCCGGTCGACGCCGCCGCCGACGAGACCGCCTCTTACGCAATACTGGACGAGCTTAATACCAGCTGCCTCAAAGCGCACGGAATAGAAACTGCGCACCCTTAGTGACCTGTTGCACTTGCAGCTATCTTTCCCGAGGGCCGGTCCTATAGAGTAGCGTCTACTCATTTACCGGCCGACCCGCTGTCTGGCCGGGAAGGAACGGGGTGTGCTAGCGGGAAATGTCGGCGATCAGCGACGGTAGACCGTATTTCTTCCTGAGCTACCCGCACACGCCGAAGTTCGTTGATCGAGACGACGCGGACCCTGACCTTTGGGCAGTGAAGCTTTACAAAGATCTTTGTGATCATCTTTTTCAGATCAGCAGCCTGCCGGTGCACGGCAGCATCGGTTTCATGGACCGCGATCTCCGGCCAGGAAACGAGTGGGCAGTCGAGGTCGCTAACGCTCTCGCTGCCTGCCGCGTCTTCGTGCCACTGTACTCGCCGCGATACTTCAGTAGTGAGCACTGCGGCCGGGAATGGTGCGCGTACACCCGCCGCGCGGTCGGTCAGCCGGACCGCAGGACGCAGCGGGCACCGGGGATCATCCCGGCGCTGTGGGTTCCGGTAAGGCCAGAAAGGCTTCCTGAGCCTGCGCGGACGATTCATTACCTGGCCGGAGAATACAACGGTGCCTACGCGAGCCACGGCTTGTACCGGCTCATGCGGATGTCGAGGTACAAGGACGAGTATGAAGAGGCGGTGGCCGCACTTGCCCGCCAGATATGCGAAGTCGCGGAGAGTTCCCCGGTCCCCCCCGGGCCGGTCGCGGATTACGGCTCGCTGGTCAACGCCTTCAGGCTGGACGGCAAGCCGGCCGGAGAAGCGCGGCGGCCCGCTGCCGAGGTGCCGAGGCGCCGCGACGAGCCGCCGCTCCCGGAGGCATGGAACGTACCGCCAAGGAACCCCGCGTTTACCGGCCGGGAGCGCGTACTGGGCAGCCTTCGGCAGCAGCTGCTCGCCGGCGGCCAGGCTCCTGTGCTCCCGGTTGTGCTGAGTGGGGGCACCGGAGTAGGGAAAACCCAGGTCGCCATAGAGTACGCCAACCGGCACGCGACGGACTACGAAGTGGTCTGGTGGGTTCCGGCCGGGCAACCTGACCTGATCAATCCCGCGTTTGCCGCGCTGGCGGGGCACCTGGGCGTCCGGGTCAGCGGCAGCATCGCCGAGACCGCACAGGCGGTTCGCGGTGCGCTCAGGGACGGCCGCCCGCGCTCTCGCTGGCTGCTGATCTTTGATAACGCCGGCGATCCGGGCGACCTGGCGCCGTTCCTGCCTGGCGGGGCGGGCCAGGTCCTCATCACGTCGAGTGACCCGGCATGGACGCAGGTCGCTGATCCGGTTGCGGTTGGCGCCTTCGCTCGGGCCGAATCCGTGGCTTACCTGCGGCGGCGGGTCGCCTCGCTGACCGAGGCGGACGCCGAACTTGTCTCCGGGGTGCTTGGCGATATGCCGCTCGCGGTGGAACACGCAAGCGCCTGGCTGTCGGAGACCGCCATGACCGCCGCGGGCTACGTGGCCTCAATCGAAGATGAGTTTGCCGCTTCCGGCTCAGCCGGCGCATTGCCGGATTACCCCCCGTCGGTAGCGGTTGTCCTGCGCTTGTCGTTTGACCGGCTACGAGAACGCTCGCCCGCCGCGGCCCGGTTGCTTGAGCTGTGTGCCTACTTCGCGGCCGATCCGATCTCGCTGTCGCTGATCTATGGCGACGAGGCGGTCGCCGCCCTGCTGCCTTTCGACCCCAGGCTCCGCGAAAGGACCGTACTCGGGCAGCTTGTCCGGGATATCTCGCGTTACTCGCTGGCAAAAGTGGACCGCGGGAGCAACTCAATTCAAGTCCACCGGTTGGTCCAGGCGGTCATCCGGGAGCAAATGCAGCCGTGGCAGTACCGCGAAGACACTATGCACCACGTCCACGAGATCCTGGTGGGGGCCCGGCCCACGCAAGGTGACATCGACGATCCGGAGAATTGGTCGCGTTACGATGCGATATGGCCGCATCTCGGTCCGTCGGAAGCGGACCGGTGCGATTCCGCGGCCACCCGTGACCTGCTGACTGACCGGGTGCGCTACCTATGGAAACGAGGCGACCTGAAGGCGGCGCTGGAGGTGGGGGAGCGACTGCAAGAGCAGTGGACGCAGACAATTGGGTCGCGCGACAAGCAAACCCTTTACCTGCGGATTCAAATCGCTAACGTGCTGCGCTCGCAGGGGCGCTTCAAAGCAGCCCATGACCTCGACTCCGAGGTGCTGCTCGCACAGCGGGAAGTCCTTGGGGCAGACCACCCGCACACCCTGCAGACCGCCGGAAGCCTCGGCGGGGACCTGCGCGCCCTTGGCCGGTTCCGGGACGCGCTCGACCTCGACGAGCGGACCTACGCACAACTCGGGGACACACTAGGCGGCGATCATCCCAGCACGCTGTCGCTTGCGAACAACCTCGCGGTTGACTTGCGCCTGGTCGGAGACTGCTTCCGTGCCTGCGACGTCGACCTGGAGACGCTGAGTCAGCGAGAGCGGGTCCTTGGCCCCGACCATCCGAACACGCTGCACTCATCTTCGATGCTGGCACGGGACCTTCGCGAGATCGGCGACTACAAGTGGTCGGTCGAACTGCTCAGGGAAACTCACCAGCGTTACCGCGAAGTATTCGGCGAAGACTTCGTGGACACCCTGCGGACAGCCAAGAACCTGGCGGTCTCGCTACGGAAGATGGGCCGCTATGACGAGGCTTTCAAGCTGACCAGGGATGCCAGCGGGCGCTTGGAGCGCAACTACGGCACCGACCATCCGGAGGCCCTCGCCTGCCGGCTTAACCTCGCCTGCGATGAGTCGGCCCGTGGCGACAAACGAGGTGCCTACGATCTTGCGAGCCGGGTGCTGCAGGCGTACCAGGCAAGCATGGGGGACACGCACCCGTTCACCCTCGCCGCGGCCAGTAACATCGCAACCTACTTGCGGGGCATCAATGAGGTCGAAGATGCGCTGCAACTAGCCGACCGCACCCTGAACGGGCTGACCCAGGTTCTCGGTGAAGATCACCCGGCTACCTTGTCCGGTGCGGTGAACATGGCGAACTGCCTGTATGACGGCGGGCAACTGGAGGCGGCGGAGAGCCTGCTGCGGGAGGTGCTGGGGCGGCTGCGGAATCGGCTCGGAGGGCAGCACCCGGACGCGCTCATCTGCGAGGGAAACCTCGCGGTCACGTTGCGCACACAGGGCCGTGCTGACGAGGCCAGCCAGCTGCAGAGCCGGGTGATCACCGCGATGAAGCCGGTGCTCGGCGCCGGGCACCCGAGCATTGCAGCCCTGCGCGCGTGGCGATTGCATAACAGGGACCTGGAAGTTCAGCCAACCTGACCCGCGGCCGCCAGCGGCCGCGGGATCGGGGGCCGCCAGGAGTAACGACCGCGGCAGCCGGTCCAGCACCTGCCGGGCCCGGCGCTCGGCCATCTCGGTCCGCCGCGCCCGCATCCGGGCCGCCGCCAGGTCGCCCCGCGCCCGGGTGAGCCGCTGCTCCAGGTCGCGGACCTCCCCTTCGAGCTGGTCCTCGGCCGCGCTGGCGACGGCCGCGGCCTCGGCCGCCGCCGCCAGCGCCCGTTCGGCTTCTCCGCGCTGCTCCCGGATCCGGGCCGCCTGCTCGGCGGCCGCCTGCCGGGCCGCCGCCGCCCGCTGCCGTGCCTCCTCCGCCTGCTGCCTGGCCTGTGCCGCGCGAAGCTGGGCAGGGGTTTCCCGCTCCCGGGCCGGCGCCTCCCGGCGCGTCCCCGCCGCCGTCGGCTTGGGTTGCTTCCGCGTGGCCGGCTTCCCAGTCTCGGCCGGCTTCCCGGCCGCGGCCGGCTTGGCCGCCGCTTCCCGTGGCGGCGGCACCGCCCGCGGCTTCGCCGCCGTTCCCACGACCGCCCCCGCCGTTGACCCCGCGCTCCCGGCCGGCAGCACCCCGAACCCCGACCACTGCGCCGCCCGGGTCAGCGTCCCGGCCGCGAAGTCGGCCGCCACCGCCGGATCGGCCAGCGCGGCGGTCAGCGTCTCGGTCACCTCGGTCCGCAGCGCGGGCGGCGGGTCGGCTACCCCCGCCGCCGCCAGCGCCTGCCCGGTCAGCGCGTCGACCAGCGCCCAGCGCTCGGCCGACAGCTCGCGCAGCCGGGCCGCCTGTCCCGCCTGCTGCGCGGCGCTGAGCGCGGCCGACAGCTCGGCTAGCCGCGGCGGCGCGGCCGGGTCGGCCCGGGCCAGCGTGTTGACCACCCAGGCGGCCCGGGTCGGCCTGCGCAGCCCGCCGATCGCCTGCGCTGCCGCCCGGTCGCCGTCCGCCCGCGCTGCCGCCGCCAGCTCACCCCGCCGCCCGGTGAACGTCTCCGGCGCGGCCGCGTACAACTCGGCGACGGCGGCTGCTAGCCGGTCTGGCTCATCGGGCACATGGCCGGTTATGCCCGGCTTCGCAGCCCCGCGAACAGGTCGTCCTCCGGTACCGGCGCCCCGGTGGTGTCGACCGCCCGGATGAAGTACTCGTAGCCGAAGACCTCCTCGGCCAGGCCGTCCGGCAGCTTGCTGAACCACGAGTCGTTGATCTGGCTGCCGTGCGCGAACAAGGCCGCCCGCTTGCGCGCGAGCACCGGCCGGATGTCGACCGTGGTGGTGACCCGCGACTCGGACTCAAGCGCCCGCCTGGTCCGCTCCTTGGCCTCCTCGGAGTCCGCGTCGCCCCAGTCCGGCACCTCCTCGCCCGCCTCGCGCAGCGCCTCGAAGATCTTCCCCCAGTTGGAGCTCTTCATGGTGGACAGGTACACCTTGGCCGGGATCCCGGTCGAGGCCGCCGCCGCCTGCGCGGCCCGGCTGGCGTGCACGTGGTCGGGGTGCTGGTAGGCCCCCGCGTCGTCATAGGTGACCAGCACCTGCGGCCGGTACTTGGTGATCAGCTCGCCGATCCGCCCGGCCACCGTCTCCAGCGGGATATTGCAGAAGGCGTCCGGGTCGCTCTTGTACTCCCACTCCACCATCCCGGAGTCGTGGTACCCGAGTGTCTCCACGTCGCTCAGCCTGAGGATGCTGGCCGACTCGGCCAGCTCGGCCAGCCGCAGCCGGGCCACCGCCTCCGGGTCGTGTCCAGGCTGCCCCGGCTTGATCCCGCCCGGTGCGTCACCGAACTCACCGTTGGTGCAGGTCACTACGATCGTCTGGATGCCCTGGTCGGAGTAGCTGGCCAGGATGCCGCCGCCGGATGCTTCATCGTCGGGGTGCGCGTGAACTGCCATCAAAGTTAGAGGCTCTGCCATACTCACAGCCAACCACGGGCCGCCGACACTTTGTTTCACCACCTTTTCCGGCCGGGTTAATAAGAAAAGGATTTTCCCGAACGAATGCGGCTGACCCTGCCCGCGCCCCCGCCAGGCCTCACGAGGTCGCGGTGACGTACCAGTTCCCGTTGACCTTGGTCAGCGGGGTCAGTGTGTAAATGCTGTCGTTCGAGGTCATCGCGTTCTTCCACAGCGCGCCGAAGGAGTGCAGGCTGGTGAACACCGCGGCCGGGTCGCTGTTCTCGATGCACTCGGTCTGACCAGTCGCGCACAGCGTCCCGGTCAGCCCCGCGACCGCCTTGTCGCCGTCGATGACGGCGTAGCCGGGCACGCCGTTCTTAACGGTCGGGAACTGGCTGGCGGAAATCTGGGAAAGTGCCGACTTGCACTGTGCCTGAGTGCTGGGCTCGGCGTACCCGCAGTACGCGGTGGCGTTCTTGGCCTTGACCGCCTGGAACAGGCCGGCCAGCACCGCGGCGGGCGAACCGTGACCCGGCGCCGCGCTCCCCGGGGGTACCACGGTCACCCCGGTTCCCAGCGCGGCCGCCCAGGACGGCGCGGTACTCGACGGGGCGGCCGACGGCGCGCTGGCCGTGGCTGACGCGCTGGCGCCGCCGGCTGAACTCGACGCACTGCCAGCGGAACAGCCCGTCACCGCCAGCAGCCCGATCGTCCCGCAGGCCAGCACCGCCGCGCCGATGCCCGCGCTGTCGGTTTCATCTTCATAGACATGGATCACTCCGTGACTTTCTGGGGAATAAAGTCCCGTTATGGGACGCGTAATCGTAGCGGCGGGCGGCGCCCGCGCGCGGCGAATCCCGGACGTCACCGGATTAGCGGGGGACGCTGGCTCAGGCGACGGGCCGCTGGAAGTGCCAGATCACCAGGGACGGGTGGCGGCCAGCCCCGCGCGCCGCCGACGGGACGTACTCCTGCAGCGACCACGGCCAGTGCTGCCAGTCGCCGATCTCGCCCGCCGTCACCGGCAGGGGGGTATCGGAGCCAACCGAGGTCGGCTCCTCGCACCGCCTGACTTGCAGGCCGAGGCTCAGCGCGGGCCGCAGGTAGTCGCCCAGCTGGTGCCGGTAGGTGGCCGCCAGCCAGGGCTCGCCCGCCGGCCCGCGCGCCTTGATGACCGAGCCGCGGTTGACGGCCTCATGGTGCATGTCGGAGATGACCAGGTCTCCGCCCGGCCGCAGCACCCGGGCGAACTCGGCCATGACCGGCGGGAGAGCAGGGACGTGGACGAGGGCGAGCGCGCAGACGATGACGTCCACCGACTCATCCGGGAGCGGCAACTGGTCAAGGTTGCCGAGGTGGAACTGGCCGCCGGGGACACGCCGCCGGGCATGGTCGAGCATGTCCGGTGAGCTGTCGACGCCGATGACCTGGTGCCCGCGTCGGGCCAGGAAGTCGGCGAACCGCCCGGTCCCGCAGGCGGCGTCGAGCGCGATCCCGGGGGAGCGGCCGTCGAGGCAGTCGGCCACCACCGGCTCGTCGGTCGCGAACAGCCCTCCGCCCGCGTGCTCGTCATACCCGGCCGCCTGCTGCTGGTAGGCGGTGGCGGCGCTAACCCGCTCGGCCAGCACGCCACGGTCGCGCAGCTTCTCGTCATCGAGCAGCCGCCGGATCTCGGCCAGCCGGGCCTGCGTGAACGCGCGGTCGTGATCCCCGGCCCAGGCGCCGAGCAGCGCGATGCCTTCAAGGCCGAGCAGGTAGGCGAGCGGATCCTGGTAAATCACGAGCGCTTATCCTAAGCGGGCCAAGGCCCAAGGGACCACTTATTTATCCCAGATGGATGCGGCTCTGGCCCGGCTATCAGCCAATGCCATTAAGTTAGGCGACCGTCCGCGGCACGGGGCACCGCCACCACTGCCACTCCGGTCACGTAGCTGCAGGCCAACGGCTTAGAGTGGAAACGATTTGGTGTCATGACACCAAATCGTTTCCACTCTGCCAAAAAGTTCCGTAATAATACGGCTGCCTGAGGGCATTGGGCTGTTCGTTTGCCGCGCCGGGCTCATCGGCAGCTTCAGTTAACGGCGTTGGGCTATCAGCGGCCCAGAGCCGCAACCATGAGGCCCGCCCGGCGGGCGGCAGCGCTACGCGATCTTGTCGAGCGCGCCCTGCGGGCCGGCCCCGCCAAGCGGCGCGGCGCCGTTGGGGGCGGGTGCGGTGGCGCTGCCGGCCAGGCCGGACTTGCGCAGCAGGTCGAGGATGGAGATGCCCTGACCGACCAGGCCCGCCACGACCTCGTTGACCCCCTGGGTGCCGTTCAGCACGGTGAGGTTGGCCCCGGCCAGGCCGTGGGCGGCCGACTCGACCAGCGCGGGCAGGTTGCCGATGAGCACGTTGGCCGCGATCACCTCCTGGTTGCCCTCGCGCAGGGACTCGGCCAGCGCCTTGTTGGCGTCGGCCTGGCCCTGCGCCTGCGCCCGCTCGGCGTGCGCCTGGGCGTCCGCCCGGACCCGGGTCGCCTGGGCCTCGGACTCGGCCAGGGTGGTCTGCCGGTAGGCCTCCGCCTCGGCTGCCAGCCTGGCCTGGTCGCGGTCGGCCTCGGCCAGCTGGCGCTTGCGGAACGCCTCGGCCTCGGTGCCGAACCGGGCCTGGTCGCGGCTGGCCTCGGCCAGCGTGCGGGTCTTGTAGGCCTCGGCGTCGGCCGGGCGGCGCACCCCTGCCTCCAGCCGCTGCGCGGTCAACTCGGCTTCCACCTGGGCGAGGGCCGTCTGCTGCTTGATGACCTGGTGCCTGGCCTGTGCCTCGGCCAGCGGCCCGGCTTGCTCGGCCCGGGCCTTGGCCTCCTGCGTCTCGGCCAGGTAGCCGGCCTGCTTGATCGCCATGTCCCGCTCGTACTGGGCCTTCATCGCCTGGGCGTCCAGTTCCCGCTCGGTCGCCTCCAGGTCGGCCCGGGCCTTGGCGATGCGGGCCTGGCTGGCCGCGGCGGCGGCGTGCGGCGCCGACAGGTTGCTGATGTAGCCGGAGAAGTCCTCGATCTCCTGGATCTCAAGCGCGTCAACCACGATGCCGAGCTTCTCCATCTCGGAGTGGCTGCCGTCCTTGACCTCCTGGGCCACCCGGTCACGCTCCCGGATGATCTGCTCAACCGTCAGCCCGCCGATGATCGACCGCAGGTGCCCGGCGAAGACCCGGCCGACCAGGGTCTCCATCTTGTCCTGCTCGGACAGGAAGCGGCGGGCCGCGTTGGCGATCGAGGCCGGGTCGTCGCCCACCTTGAACGCCGCCACCGCCCGCACGTTCAGCCGGATGCCCTGGTTGGTGATGCACTCCTCGGCGATCTCGGACTCGCGCAGGGCGAGCGAGAGCTTGCGGGCCCGCTGCTTGACCGGCATCACGAAGCTGCCGTGCCCGGTGACGATCCGGAACTGCGTCGCGTCCTTGTGCCGCTTGGACCCCGAGATAAGCAGTGCCTCGTTCGGGGCCGGTACGTGCCAGAACAGCATGACGATCTCCCTTTCCCTGTTTTTCACGCAGGGGATCTGAGTGGGAAGGGATGGCCTAGACCGGGCTCAAGCCAACGAGCACCGACCGGGCCGACAGCAAATCGACGACGATCACCCGGGAATGCCGGGGGAGCGGCCCGTCAGCAGACCAGGCGGCGAATGCCTCGCTGCCGCCGCGGACCGGCAGCAGGACCTCGCCCGGGCCATTAGCCGGAATGGAAACAGTAACCCGCCCGATCGTGCCGATCAGGTTATCGGCCGCGCCACCAATGGCGTTCACGGCTGCATCACCGGCTTTCGCGATTTGCGCCGGTATCGGTATATCACCGGCCGGGAAGAAGCCAAAAGGCACCCCGGTCATTTGACGCGCCAATGACAAAAGGACCGAAAACCAAAAAGAAGTTAAAGCCGCGGCATCCGCACCGTCAAGGCGCCCGGCATGACGCTGACGGTCATCGTCCGGCTGGAGGAAACCAGCTCGCCGTCGACCTCACGGGGCAGCGCGGCCGACGCGGTCAGCTCGACTCGCCGCGCCTGGAAGCGCTCGAGCATCCGGTCCTCGCGGTGGCTGCGCGTCAGTACCCGGGTGGCCAGCCGCGGCCAGCCGAACGGGCCGTGCGGTGCCAGCGTCGCCACGTCGAGCAGCCCGTCGTCCGGCCGGGCATCCGGCAGCAGGCTGAACCCGCCCGGCAGCAGGCCGGAGTTGCCGACCACGACCGACCTGGCCGCCCGCTCGATCGGCGCGCCGTCGTCCAGCCGGATCGTAAAAGTGGCGGCAGGCGACGCCAGGTGGGCCGCCCCCGACATCGCGTAGGCGAGCCAGCCGAACTGGTGCTTCATCCTGGTCCCGGACACGACCGCGGCGTCCAGGCCCATCCCCGCCATGGCGGTGAACGGCACCCCGTCGGCAACGGCGAGGTCGATGGCCCGGGAAGTGCCGAGCGAGCTGAGCGCCAGGGACAGCGCCGCCCGCGGCAGGGCAGGCAGCCGCAGCGTCCGGGCGAGCAGGTTGGCGGTGCCGTGCGGCACGATGCCGAGCGGCACCCCGGTCCCGGCCAGGCCCTCGGCGCAGCCGCGGACGGTGCCGTCGCCGCCCACCGCGACGACCAGGTCGATCCCGTCCAGGGCGGCGCCGCTGGCGGCCGTCACCCCGGCCTCGGCCTTCTCGGTCACCAGGAAGTCGGCCCGCCAGCCGTGCCGGACGGCCGCCTCCCGGCACAAGGCCAGCAGGCGGCCCCCGCCGTGCGCGGTTGAACCGCGGACCAGCGAGCCGTTGACAACAAACGCGACACCAGGCATAACGCCACCGAGGCTACCCCGCGGAGGCCACGTTTATCATCGCGTCCCGGTAGCAGGCCGGTAGTTACCGCAGGTGCCAGTGGTACGGGGCGATCAGCTTCTCCACCCCGGCCGGGCCCCAGGTGCCCGGCGCGTAGGGCTGGACCGGCGGGGGAGAGGTCAGCAGCGGCTCGGAGATCTCCCAGACCCGCTCGATGCCGTCGGACCGGGTGAACAGCGACTGGTCGCCCAGCATGGCCAGCAGGATCAGCCGCTCGTAGCCTTCCAGCGCGTTGGCCGCGGCGAACGAGTCCTCGTACTTGAACGTCATCTTCGACGCCCCGAGGGTCATCTCCGGGCCGGGCATCTTGGCCATGAAGTCGATGCTGATCGACCCGGGGTCGGCGAAGTCGATGACGATCTCGTTGACCTTGCCCATCGGCGCGTCCTGGCGGTGGGTGCGGAACATCCGCACCGGCGGCTGCTGGAAGCCGAGGGTGACGGTCTGCCGCGACGCCTTCATCGCCTTGCCCGAGCGCAGGTAGAACGGGACGCCGTGCCAGCGCCAGTTGTCGACCTCGGCCTTGAGCGCGATCATCGTCTCGGTGTCGGAGTCCTTGGGCACCCCGGGGATGTCCCGGTAGCCCTCGTACTGGCCGCGCACCACGTCGTGCCGCACGTCGATCGGCCGCAGCGAGTCGAACACCTTCTCCTTCTCGTCGCGCAGCGACTTGGCGCCGAGCGACGTGGGCGGCTCCATGGCGACGAAGCCGAGCACCTGGAACAAGTGGGTGACCACCATGTCGCGGAAGGCGCCGGTGGCATCGTAGAAGCCGGCCCGTCCCTCCACCGTCAGCGTCTCCGGCACGTCGATCTGCACGTACTTGATGTGCTGACGGTTCCAGATCGGCTCGAACAGGCCGTTGGCGAACCGGAAGGCGAGGATGTTGTCGACCGACTCCTTGCCAAGGAAGTGGTCGATGCGGAAGATCCGCGACTCGTCGAATACCGCGTGCACGGCCGCGTTGAGCTGCTTGGACGACTCCAGGTCGGTGCCGAACGGCTTCTCGATGATCACCCGCGCGTGGTCATTGGCCAGCCCGGTCGAGCCGAGCATGCCGACCACGCCGGCGAACGCCGACGGCGGCACCGCCAGGTGGAACAGCCGCCCGATGGTGTTGTGGTTGTTACGCCGGCGGCCGCTCGCGGCGGAGATCGACTTCTCCGCCGCCTCCATCGCCGACACCAGCGCCGACGGGTCCTCCGGGGAAGCCGCGCCGAACGACAGCCGGGAGGCGAACGACTCCCAGCTGTCGTCCGGCTTGCAGTTGCCGAACTGCTGGCAGGCGTCTTCCGCGTGGTTGCGGAAGTCGTCGTCGGTCAGCGCGAACTGCGGCGGGGCGGACCCGATGACCCGGAATTCCTCCGGCAGCAGCCCGGCCACGAACAGGTGGTACAGGCCGGGCAGCAGCTTGCGCTTGGCCAGGTCTCCGGTCGCGCCGAAGAGCACGAAGACGTGCGGTCCCGGCTTGCTGTGGCCGCGGATAATGTGCTTCGGTACGACGTGCGACGACCCCTCAGTGCGAGTACTCACTGCTGGGCCTTCTGCTCCGCGTGGCCGCCGAACTCCGAGCGCAGCGCGGACAGCATCTTGCCGGTGAACACGCCCAGGTCACGCGATTCGAACCGCTGGAACAGGGCCGAGGTGATGACCGGGGCGGGCACGCCCTCGTCGATCGCGGCCTCCACCGTCCAGCGGCCCTCGCCCGAGTCGGACACCCGGCCGCCGAACCCGGCCAGGTCGGGCGACTTCGCGAGGGCCGCCGCGGCCAGGTCGACCAGCCAGGACGACACCACCGAGCCGCGCCGCCAGACCTCGGCCACGTCGGCCACGTCGATGTCGTACTGGTAGAACTCGGGGTCGCGCAGCGGGGTGTTCTCCGCGTCGTGGGTGGCGCTCTCCTGCAGGCCGATCCCGGCCCCCTTGATGATCGCCAGCCCCTCGGCGATCGCGGCCATCATGCCGTACTCGATCCCGTTGTGCACCATCTTGACGAAGTGCCCGGCCCCGGACGGCCCGCAGTGCAGGTAGCCCTGCGACGCCTGCGAGCCGGGGGCGAGGCCGGGAGTCGCCTCGACGCTGCCCTCGCCCGGCGCGATCGTCTTGAAGATCGGGTCGAGCCGCAGCACCGCGGCCGAGTCGCCGCCGATCATCAGGCAGTAGCCGCGCTCCAGGCCCCACACCCCGCCGGAGGTGCCGACGTCCAGGTAGTGCAGGCCCTTGGGGGTGATCGCCTTGGACCGGGTGATGTCGTCGCGGTAGTAGGAGTTGCCGCCGTCGATGATCGTGTCGTCCTTGTCGAGCAGCGGTACCAGCTGCTCCAGGGTGGAGTCGACGATCCCGGCCGGGATCATGATCCACACGTTGCGCGGCTTCTCCAGCGCCTGCACGAAGTCGGCCAGCGTGTGGGTGCCGGTGGCGCCCTCCGCCTCAAGCCCCTTGACCGCGTCCGCGTTCACGTCGTACACGACGACGTGGTGGCCGTCGCGCATCAGCCGGCGGCTCAGGTTGGCCCCCATCCGGCCGAGGCCGATCATGCCGAGCTGCATCGGTGTGTCGGTTGCCATGGCGTGCCCTCACGCTTCCTTGGACTTGAGCGAACGGTAGCGCCGGATCAGCGCGTTGGTGGACGAGTCGTGGGTCAGCGACGGCTCTTCGGAAGCGGTCAGCTCGGGGATGATCCGCTGCGCGAGCTGCTTGCCGAGCTCGACCCCCCACTGGTCGAAGGAGTCGACGTCCCAGATCGCCCCCTGCACGAACACCGAGTGCTCGTACAGCGCGACCAGGGTGCCGAGCAGCCGCGGGGTGAGGATGTCGCACAGCAGGGTGTTAGTCGGGCGGTTGCCCTCCATGACCCGGTGCGGCACCACGTTCTCGGCCGTGCCCTCGGCCCGCACCTGCTCCTCGGTCTTGCCGAAGGCGAGCGCCTCCGCCTGCGCGAACACGTTCGAGGAGAGGTAGTCGTGGTGCTCGCCGAGCGGGTTGAGCGTCCGCGCGAAGCCGATCAGGTCGACCGGGATGAGCACCGTGCCCTGGTGGATGAGCTGGTAGAACGAGTGCTGGCCGTTGGTGCCGGGCTCGCCCCAGTAGACCGCCCCGGTGTCGTAGTCGACGTGCCGCCCGTCCAGCGTGACGTGCTTGCCGTTGGACTCCATGGTGAGCTGCTGCAGGTAGGCAGGGAACCGCTTGAGGTACTGGTCGTACGGCATCACGCCGATCGTCTGGCTGCCGAAGAAGTCCCGGTACCACACCGCCAGCAGCCCCATCAGCACCGGCAGGTTGGCGGCCAGCGGCGCGGTGCGGAAGTGCTCGTCCATGTCGTGGAAGCCGGCCAGCAGCTCGTCGAACTGCTCGGGCCCGAGCGCGATCATGGTGGACAGCCCGATGGCGGAGTCCATCGAGTACCGCCCGCCGACCCAGTCCCAGAAGCCGAACATGTTGTCGGTGTCGATGCCGAACGCCGACACCTTCTCCGCGTTGGTCGACACCGCGACGAAGTGCTTGGCCACCGCGTCGGGGGAGCCGAGGGCGGACACGGTCCACTCCTTGGCCGACTCGGCGTTGGTCAGCGTCTCCAGCGTGCCGAACGTCTTGGACGAGATGATGAACAGCGTCTCGTCCGGGTTCAGGTCACGGACCGCCTCGGCGAAGTCGGTCGAGTCCACGTTGGACACGAACCGGAAGGTCAGGTCGCGGTCCGAGTAGTGCCGCAGCGCCTCGTAGGCCATCACCGGGCCGAGGTCGGATCCGCCGATGCCGACGTTGACCACGTTCCTGATCCGCTTCCCGGTGAACCCCTTGAATTCGCCCGAACGGATGCGGGTTGCAAAGTCACGCATCCGCGCGAGCACGGCGTGGACTTCCGCCACCACGTCCTGACCGTCCACCACCAGGGTTGCCGTGGCCGGCAGCCGGAGCGCGGTGTGCAGCACCGCCCGGTTCTCCGACACGTTGATGTGCTCGCCGCGGAACATCGCGTCCCGGTGCGCGGGCACCCCTGACTCCTCGGCCAGCTCGACCAGCAGCGCCAGGGTCTCGTCGGTGACCCGGTTCTTGGAGTAGTCCAGGTAAACGCCCGCGGCCTGCGCCGTGAGTCGCTCGCCGCGCCCGGGGTCGGCCGCGAACAGGTCGCGCAGGTGCACCCCGGAAATCTCCGCGTAATGGCGCTCAAGCGCCTGCCACGCCTTCCGCTCCCGCAGCGGGGTAGCCGGCATGGTGGTCTCCCCTCGTCAAGGAATCAATCCGCTGTCGCTTACCGCCCCGATCCTTCCACGGCGGGTAGTCCCCGGGGTGTCTGGGGGGCAAAGTCGAAACTAAGCCCCGCCCTCGCTGACCGGGCCGCCAGCGGCCGCCTGCGCCACCGCGCGGACCCGGTCGCTGGCGGGCAGGTCCTCGAGCAGCACCGGGGTGCCGTCGGGGCCGCACAGCGGCAGCTTCCAGTTCGGGTACTCATCCGATGTTCCCGGCATGTTCTGCGAGCGGACCTCACCCGCCGCCTCGGCCAGGTTGACGCTGATCAGCCGGGCCGGAGTACGCGCCAGGTACCCGTACAAAGCGGCGGTAAACGCGTCCGCCGACGGGCGCTCGCGCTGTTCTCCAGCGCAACTGGGGGGCAGCAGCCCCTGCTCGACCAGTGCGCCGATCCAGTCGCTGACGGTCCGCTCGGCCTCGGCCCGCTCCTCCGCCTCGGACCGGGTGAGCAGCCCGAGCGCGAGCCGGTCGGTGACCTGCGACCCGGACAGGAACGCGGCCGCGGGCGGCAGGTCGTGGGTGGACACGGTCACCATGCTGTTGGCCCGCCACCACTGCGGGGCCAGCGGCTCGTTCGACCAGCCGCGCTCGAACCAGAGCATCATCGTGCCGAGCACGCCGCGGTCGGCCAGCGAGTCGCGCAGCCACGGCTCCACCGTGCCCAGGTCCTCGCCGATGACGACCGAGCCGCGGGCCGCGGCCGCCGCGGCCAGGGTGCCGAGGGTGCCGGTGGCGTCGTAGTAGACGTAGGCGCCCTCGGTCGACGGCTTCCCCTCGGGGATCCACCACAGCCGGGACAGCCCCATCACGTGGTCGATGCGCAGGCCGCCGCCGATCGCCAGGTTGGCGCCGATCAGGTCGGCCAGCGGCCGGTAGCCGGCCGCCGCGAGGGCCCGCGGGTGCATCGGCGGCAGGCTCCAGTCCTGGCCCCGCTGGTTGAACGCGTCCGGCGGGGCGCCGACGCTGAACCCGGTGGCGTAGTACTCCTGGCCGGCCCACGCGTCGGCGCCGCCCGGGTGCGCGCCGATCGCCAGGTCGGCGATGACGCCGATGGCCATGCCCGCGTCCCGCGCGGCCGCCTGGGCCGCCTCCACCTGCGCGGCGACCAGCCACTGGACCCAGGTGTGGAATTCGGCCTGGGCGGCCAGGTCGCCCCGCCGCACCTCCGCCTCGGCCGACCGCGGGTCGCGCAGCCGGCCGGGCCAGGCCCGGTAGTCGGGGCCGTACACCTCCGCCAGCGCGCACCAGGCGGCCCAGTCCTCAAGCGCGCGCCCGTGGGAGTCACGGAACGCGTGCAGCGAAGCGTTCCGCTGGTCGGACAGCGGCACCTTGCGCAGCATCTCCAGCGCCTCGCGCTTGGCGGTCCACACCGCGTCCCGGTCGATCAGCTCCGGGGTCGCCGACGCGTCCCGAAGCGGCTGCGATAGCTGGGTCAGCCGCATCCGTTCGGGATGACTCAGTTCCTGGTACTCGGGGATGTCCTCGATCCGCAGGTAGAGGGGCGACACCCAGCGGCGGCTCATCGGCAGGTAGGGCGAGGCGCTGACCGGCGGGAGCGGCTCGGCCGCGTGCAGCGGGTTGATGAGCACGAACCCGGCCCCGAGCTCGCGGGCCGACCAGGCGGCCAGGTCGGCGAGGTCACGCAGGTCGCCGTGGCCCCAGGAGCCGCGCGAGCGCAGCGAGTAAAGCTGCACCGCGAAGCCCCAGGAACGCTCTTCCGGTACCGGCGCGACCGCCTCGGGCGCGCTGAGCGCGCTATCAGGCGGCGGCGCCTGCTCCAGCTCGGCGACGATGGCGGCGAGGGTCTCGTCTCCCACGTGCACCTGCTGGCCCTGCCAGTCCCAGTAGCTGACGGACACGCCTAGCTCGGCGGCGCGCTGCCGCAATTCCCCGATGGTCACCTGGTTAAGTCTGCCCCAGCCGTGGGCTTACTCACATTGCGGGGGGATCACGTCAACGTTGCAGCGTGGTCAGGCACGAACGTCTGCATGTCACGCGGCGTGCGGACATAGCCGGTGGACTTGGGCCGGCGCGGCAGCTTCAGCTTCGGCTCGGGCACGTCGTGGTACGGGATGGTGGACAGCAGGTGCGCGATCATGTTGACCCGGGCGCTGCGCTTGTCGTCCGACTCGACCACGTACCAGGGCGCCTCGGGGGTGTCGGTCATGGTGAACATGCCGTCCTTGGCCCGCGAGTAGTCCTCCCAGCGAGTGATCGACTCGGTGTCCATCGGGGACAGCTTCCAGCGCCGCAGCGGGTCGTCGAGCCGCGACTCGAACCGCGCCTGCTGCACCGCGTCGCTGACCGAGAACCAGTACTTGCGCAGCAGGATGCCGTCCTCGACCAGCAGCCGCTCGAAGATCGGGGCCTGGTGCAGGAACCGGCTGTACTCCTCCTTGGTGCAGAAGCCCATGACGTGCTCCACCCCCGCCCGGTTGTACCAGGAGCGGTCGAACAGCACGATCTCCCCGGCCGCGGGCAGGTGGGCGACGTAGCGCTGGAAGTACCACTGGGTGTGTTCCCGGTCGGTCGGCTTGTCCAGGGCGGTGATCCGGGCGAACCGGGGGTTGAGGTACTGCATCACCCGGCTGATGGTGCCGCCCTTGCCCGCCGCGTCCCGGCCCTCGAAGATCACCACGATCCGGGCGCCGGATGCCCGCGCCCAGTTCTGCATCTTCACCAGCTCCGCCTGGAGCCGGAAGAGCTCATTCTCGTACGCGTTCTTCGCCAGCTTCTCTCCCATCACTCAACGCTATACATTGAGGCACGTGAGCGAACAAGCAGCGCGCCGATACGAGACCCTGCTGGTGCAGCGGACCGGCTCGGCGGCCACCATCGTCCTGAACCGCCCGGACCGGATGAACGCCTGGTCAACCGCCTTGTCGGCCGAACTGCTTGCCGTGCTGCAGGAGCTATCGGCCGACCCGCAGGTCCGCGCGGTGATGCTGACCGGGGCGGGCAAGGCCTTCTGCGCGGGCGCCGACCTGCGGGAGTTCCGTACCGCGATGGAGTCGGGGCCGGTGAACACCGACAACGTCCTGCTCGAGTGGTACCACCCGATCGTGACCGCCATCAGGGAGATGCCGAAGCCGTTCATCAGCGCGGTCAACGGCCCGGCGGCCGGGGCCGGGGTGTCCCTGGCGCTGGCGGCGGACCTGGTGGTGGCGCGGGAGTCGGCCTACTTCCTGCTCGCGTTCGTGAACATCGGGCTCGCGCCGGACGGCGGCAGCTCGCTGTTCATCCCGGCCCGGGTCGGGTTCGCCCGCGCGGCCGAGATGGCGCTGCTTGGCGAGCCGGTCAAGGCGGCCAAGGCGGCCGACATCGGCCTCATCAACGCGGCCTGGGCGGATGACGAGTTCGAGAAGAAGGCGGCCGAGCTGCTGATCCGGCTGAGCAACGGGCCGACCCGGTCCTACGCCGGCAGCAAGCGGGAGCTGAACCACTGGCTGTACGCGCGGATGCAGGAGCACCTGGCGCTCGAGGCGGCCGTGCAGAAGGACCTGGCGGCGAGCAAGGACTTCACCGAGGGCATCACCGCGTTCCTGGGCAAGCGCCCGGCCGCGTTCACCGGTGAGTGACCGGTTCACCGGGGCATGACCGCGGGCCGGGTCGCCCTGGTCACCGGGGCCGGGTCGGGGCTCGGGCGGCTGATCACGGTCACGCTGGCTGACAACGGCTGGAAGGTGGCGGCGGCGGGCCGCCGCCTGCCCCCGCTGAAGGAGACGGCCCGCCTGTCCCGGGCCCGGTCGGTGTTCCCGGTCACCGCCGACGTGGGCGACGCCGACTCGGTGGCGGCCCTGTTCGGCCGCCTGGGGGAGCGCTACGGGCGGCTTGACCTGCTGGTCAACAACGCCGGGACGGGGTCACCGGCGGGCGCGGTGGACGAGCTGTCGCCTGACGGCTGGCAGTCGATCGTGGCGACCAACCTGACCGGGTCGTTCCTGTGCGCGCACCACGCCGTGCGGATGATGAAGGCGCAGGACCCGCCGGGCGGCCGGATCATCAACAACGGGTCGGTGTCCGCCCACGTGCCCCGGCCGGCCTCGGCCGGCTACACGGTGACCAAGCACGCCATCACCGGCCTGACCAAGTCGATCTCGCTCGACGGGCGGCCCTACGGCATCGCCTGCGGCCAGATCGACATCGGCAACGCGAACACCGAGATGACCAAGGCGTTCGCGGCGGGCGCGCGGCAGGCGGACGGCTCGGTGCGGGCCGAGCCGGTCTTCGACCCCCAGCGGGCGGCGGACGCGGTGCTGTTCATGGCCGAGCTGCCGCTCGACGCCAACGTGCAGTTCCTCACCATCACCGCGACCACGATGCCGTTCATCGGCCGGGGCTGAGCCGGACGGCGGCCGACCTGAGCAGAGCGCCGTCCGTCGGCCGCGGTTGATGGCGGACCGCGGCTGGAGCTGAGCCGGGCTTGCGGCTGGTGGGTTGAAGAGCGCCGTCCGTCGGCCGCGGTTGATGGCGGACCGCGGCTGGAGTTGAGCCGGGCTTGCGGTTGGACTGAGCAGAGCGCCGTCCGTCGGCCGCGGTTGATGGCGGACCGCGGCCGAGGACGGGCTTAGCAGGCTCCGCCCCAGGTCCGCGCGCGGGGACCATAAGGCGGAGCCCCCGGACGGGGGGGCATCCGGGGGCTCCTAGCGGGGTAAGCCCTGCTATCGAAGCGCTACCCGCTGCCGGGGCGTTACACCTTCCCCGAAGATTTTTTTGAGTGACTTAGTCACTACATAAAGTGACTAAAGACCGTAGGTCTCCAGCAGGCGCAGCCACACCTCGCTGATCGTCGGGTACGACGGCACCGCGTGCCACAACCGCCGCAGCGGCACCTCGCCCGCCACCGCGATCGTGCCCGCGTGGATCATCTCGCCGACCCCCGGCCCGGCCAGCGTCAGCCCCACGATGACCTCGCGGTCCTCGTCGACCACGAGCTGCGCGCGGCCCGTGTAGCCGTCGGCGTAGAGGCTGGCGCCGGCCACGTTGCCGATCTCGTACTCCACCACCCGGGTACGGATCCCGGCCGCCGACGCCTGCTGCGGGGTGAGGCCGACCGCCGCCACCTCGGGCACCGTGAACACCACCTGCGGCACCCAGGACCTGGACGCCAGGTCGCGGACGGCCGGCTCGCGCCCGGCCGCCCGGGCCGCGATCGCGTCGCCGCACACCCGCGCCTGGTACTTGCCCATGTGGGTGAGCAGCGCCAGGTGGTTCACGTCGCCCGCCGCGTAGAGCCAGCCGTCGCCCGCCGCGGTGACCCGCAGCGTGTCGTCCACCTCCAGCCATGACCCGTTCGTCAGCCCCACCGTGTCCAGCCCGAGGTCGGCCGTCCGGGGCGCCCGGCCGACCGCGGACAGCACCTCGTCCGCCTCGACGCTGCTGCCGTCGCTCAACTCCAGGGTGACCCGGTCGGGCCGGCCGAGGCCCGGGCCGCGCGCTTGACGTCGGTGCCGAGCCGCACGTCCACCCCGGCCTCGCGCAGCCCGGCCGCGACCAGGTCCCCGGCGAACGGCGGCAGCCGGTCGAGCAGGCCGCCCCGGGCGACCAGCGTCACCTGGGAGCCGAGCGCGGCGTAGGCGGCCGCCATCTCGCAGCCGACCACGCCGCCGCCGACGATCGCCAGCCGGCCGGGCGCGGCCGCCGCGCTGGTCGCCTCCCGGCTGGTCCACGGTCGCACGCCGGCCAGCACCGGCGGCACCACCGCGCTGGTCCCGGTGGCGACCGCGACCGCCTGCCGCGCGTGCAGGGTGACGCGGTCCGAGGTGCCCTGGCCGGCCCGCTCGACCGTCACCGTGCGCGGGCCGGCCAGCCGCCCGTGCCCGCGGACGAGGCTGATCTTGGCCCCGTCGAGCCACTGCACCTGCCCGTCGTCCTGCCAGTCGTGGGTGAAGGAGTCGCGCCGCTTGAACACCTCAGCGGGCTCGAGCCGGGCCCCGGTGACGCCCCGCAGCGCGGCGGCCTCGGCGACCACGCTGGCCGGCCGCAGCAGCGCCTTGCTCGGCATGCAGGCCCAGTACGAGCACTCGCCGCCGACCAGCTCCGACTCCACGATCACGGCCGACAGCCCGCCCCGCACCGCCCGGTCGGCGACGTTCTCCCCGGTGGGCCCGGCCCCGATCACGATCACGTCGTAGGTGTCGTCAGCCATCGATTCTCCTTGCCTCGTCCCCGCTCTGGCCTGCGTGAGTCACGCTAGCGCCCGGCGCCGCCGCGGCCCCGCCGGCCCGCCCGCCCAGTCCCGTCCCCAAGCACCGCAGCCCCATCTGCCTCGCATCCCACCGGCGCCCCAGCATCGCTGCCCCCGGCCTCACCCGGCCAGCGGACACTACTATTGACGCTTCTACCACTTTGCGTGACTATGAGGCATCTGGGTGTTGCGACGCCGCGGCCCGCCAGGCCCGGTGGCGTGCGTCCAGGGACGCCCCCCGGGAGGTCAAAGGTGATCAAACGCAAGGGCCGGCGCGCGCCGCGGAGCCATATGTTCCGCATCGCGTCGGCGGCGGCAGGCATAACCTTGGCGGCCGCGGCCCTGAGCGCGTGTGCCAGCGCCAGCGCCGGGACCGGCCCGGTGACGCTCAACTTCTACCTTTACCCGGACACCTCCGGGGCCACCGACCAGGCCATCGCCAACTGCAACGCGCAGAGCGACGGCAAGTACAAGATCTCCTACCAGATGCTGCCCCAGGCGTCCGACGGGCAACGGCAGCAGCTGGTCCGGCGGCTGGTCGCGCACGACCCCTCGATCGACATCATGGGGCTGGACGTGACCTGGGAATCCGAATTCGCCGAGGCCGGCCTGGTAGTCCCGTGGACCGGCCAGTACAAGGCGGAAGCGGAGAACGGCACCCTCAAGCCCGCCCTGCAGACCGCCATCTGGAACGGCCAGCTCGTCGCGGTGCCTGACAACACCAACACCCAGCTCCTGTGGTACCGCTCCGACCTGGTGCCGAACCCGCCGCAGACCTGGGCGCAGATGATCGCCGACGCCGAGCAGCTCGCCAAGGAGGGCAAGCCGCACTACATCGAGATCCAGGGCGCGCAGTACGAGGGCGCCACCGTCTGGCTGAACACGATGATCGCCAGCGCCGGCGGCAGCATACTCAACCCGCAAGCCACCGGGCCGTCGCTTGGCGCGCCCGCGATTAAGGCCCTGACGGTGATGAAGCAGCTAGCTGACTCGCCCGCCGCCGACCCGTCGCTCGCGGTGCAGATGGAGAACCAGAACCGGCTGGCGATGGAGGCGGGCACGGCCGCGTTCGAGATCAACTACCCGTTCGTCTACCCGTCGATGAAGGCCGATGAGCCGGCCCTGTTCAAGAACTTCAAGTGGGCGCCGTACCCGGAGGTCACCGCCGGGGTGCCGGCCAAGGTGACGATCGGCGGCATCGACCTCGCCGTCAGCGCCTACTCGCAGCACAAGGACCTGGCCTTCCAGGCCGCGCTCTGCCTGCGGGACGCGCAGAACCAGACGATCGGCGCCACCGTCGGCGGGGTGCCGCCGACGATCGAGAGCCTGTACAGCGACCCGAAGCTGTTCGCCGACTACCCGTTCCACGCGGACATCCTGTCCGAGCTGCAGAACGCCAGCGTGCGCCCGCAGACGCCGCTTTACCAGGTGGTCTCCATCGACCTGTCGCACCTGATCTCGCCCGCCTCGGGGATCAGCCCGACCGGCACCGAGCAGGCGATGGCGAGCCAGATCACCAACGCCCTGGCATCCAAGGGCCTAGTTCCGTGAGCGAGCTCGCGAGCGAACCAGTAGCACAGAGCGCGAGGAGAACGCGATGAGCACCGTCACCCCGGACGCGGGCACCACCGCCAGCCCGGTGCCGGCCGCGAACGGCCGCCACCGCCGGGCACCGCTGTCGGAAGGGGCCAAGGCCGACCGCCGCCTGGCCTTCTGGCTGGTCGCCCCGGCCGTGCTGGTGATGATCGCGGTCACCGGCTACCCGCTGGTCTACGCGGTCATCCTGTCGCTCGAGCGGTACAACCTGGAGCTGCCGAGCCAGACCAAGTTCATCGGCTTCGCCAACTACAGCGCGGTGCTGACCTCCTCCTACTGGTGGCAGGCGCTGTGGGTGACGCTGGTGATCACGGTCTTCTCGGTCGGCATCACCCTCGTCCTCGGCATGCTGCTGGCCCAGGTGCTGCACCGCACGGTGTTCTTCCGCGGCGGGATACGCACCATCTCGCTGATCCCGTACGGGATCGTCACCGTCGCCGCCTCCTATAGCTGGCAGTTCGCGTGGACACCGAACGAGGGCTACCTGTCGGCCGCGTTCAACAACGGCGCCCCGCTGACCAGCCAGGTCCAGGCGATCATGGTGATCATCCTGGCCGAGATCTGGAAGACCACCCCGTTCATGGGGCTGCTGCTGCTGGCCGGGCTGTCCCTGGTGCCGGACGACCTGCTGAAGGCGGCCAAGGTAGACGGGGCGACCCCCTGGCAGCGGTTCCTGCGGATCACGCTGCCGCTGATGAAGCCGGCCATCCTGGTCGCGCTGCTGTTCCGCACCCTCGACGCGTTCCGGATCTTCGACAACATCTTCATCCTGACGTCCGGGAACAACGGCACCGCGTCGGTTTCCACCCTCGGTTACGACAACCTGTTCAACGCGCTCAACCTCGGGATCGGGTCGACCATCGCGATCTTGATCTTCATCTGCGTGGCGATCATCGCGACCATCTTCATCCTCGGGTTCGGCACCGCCGCCCCCGGCTCCGACAACGGAACGAGGTGACGGCCGGATGGCTGCCCTGACCACCCGCCAGCGGGCCGGCTGGACGGCGGCCAACGTCGTCGTCATCCTGCTGGCCCTGATCCCGGTGCTGTGGCTGGTGTCGCTGTCGCTCAAGGCCCCGGGCGCGGTCACCGACCCGTCGTTCTGGCCCGCCCAGTGGACCTGGGGCAACTTCAGCGGCATCCTCACCAGCGCGCAGTTCCTGCGCCCGCTGGTGAACTCGATCGGCATCGGGCTGATCTCCACCTTCGTCTCGGTGGTGCTCGCCTCGATGGCGGCCTACGCCGTCGCCCGGCTCTCGTTCCCGGGCAAGAACGCGCTGATCGGCCTGGCCCTGCTGATCGCCATGTTCCCGCTGATCGCGCTGGTCACCCCGATGTTCACCATCGAGCGGTCGCTCGGCCTGTTCAACACCTGGTTCGGCCTGATCGTCCCCTACGTGGCGTTCGGCCTGCCGCTCGGCATCTACACCCTGTCCGCCTTCTTCCGCGAGATCCCCTGGGAGCTGGAGAAGGCCGCCAAGATGGACGGGGCCACCCCGTTCCAGGCGTTCACCATGGTGATCGCGCCGCTGGCCGCCCCGGGCATGGTCACCACCGCCATCCTGGTCTTCCTGGCCTGCTGGAACGACTTCCTGCTGGCGATCTCGTTCACCTCCACGATCAGTTCGCGCACCGCCCCGGCCGCGATGCAGTACTTCAGCGGCGGCTCGGTCTTCACCACCCCGACCGGGCCGATCGCCGCGGCCGCGGTCGTCATCACCATCCCGATCATCATCTTCGTGCTCTTCTTCCAGCGCCGTATCGTCGCCGGCCTCACCTCAGGTGCGGTCAAGGGCTAACAGGAGGATTTCAATGGCCCCCATCACCCTCGATCACATCACCAAGCGGTACCCCGACGGCCAGGTGGCGGTGAGCGACTTCAACCTCGACATCGCCGACGGCGAGTTCGTCATCCTGGTCGGCCCGTCCGGCTGCGGGAAGTCGACCACCCTCAACATGATCGCCGGCCTGGAAGACATCACCGAAGGGGAGCTGCGCATCGGCGACTCGGTGGTGAACGCCAAGTCGCCCAAGGACCGCGACATCGCGATGGTGTTCCAGAGCTACGCGCTCTACCCGCACATGACCGTGCGGGAGAACATGGGCTTCGCGCTGCGGCTGGCCAAGGTGCCCAAGGACGTCATCAACCAGAAGGTCGAGGAGGCGGCCCGGATCCTCGACCTGACCGCGCACCTGGACCGCAAGCCCGCCAACCTGTCCGGCGGCCAGCGGCAGCGGGTGGCGATGGGCCGGGCGATCGTCCGCGACCCGGCCGCCTTCCTGATGGACGAGCCGCTGTCCAACCTGGACGCCAAGCTCCGGGTGCAGATGCGCACCCAGGTGTCCCGCATCCAGCGGCGGCTCGGCACCACCACCGTGTACGTGACCCACGACCAGACCGAGGCGATGACGCTGGGCGACCGGGTGGCGGTCATGCGCAGCGGCCTGCTGCAGCAGGTCGGCAGCCCGGGGGAGCTGTACCACCGGCCGGACAACCTGTTCGTGGCCGGCTTCATCGGCTCGCCCGCGATGAACTTCCTGCCCGGCACGGTGGAGAACGGCGCGCTGCGCACCGGACTTGGCGACTTCTCGCTCACCGACCGGCTGCGCCGCGAGCTTGAGGGCGCCAACACCGGCCGCGAGGTGATCGTCGGCATCCGGCCGGAGAACTTCGAGGACGCCGCCCTGGTGCCGGCCGAGGCCCGCGGCCGCGGCATTACCTTCCAGGCCAAGGTCGACGTGCTCGAGTCGATGGGCTCCGACGTCTACGTCTACTTCACGCTCGGTCGCGACATGCAGGTGAGCGCGGCCGAGCTGGATGAGCTGGCGGCCGACTCGGGCACCGCCGACTCCGGCGCCAGTACCGAGACGATCACCGCCCGGCTGGACGCCGCCACCCGGGTGCGCGAGGGCGCCGACGCCGAGCTGTGGGCCGACGGCGACGCGATCCACGTGTTCGACCCGGCCACCGGCCGGAACCTGTCGGTCGCGGCCCGCCCAGCCGGGGCCGCCCCGGCCCCGGCCGCCCCAGCCGCCACCTCGGCCGCGGAACCCCCGGCCTCTCCGGTATCTCCCACCGCCCCCGCACCCCCGACGTCCGAGACCCCCAACCCCTGAACCCCTGAACCCCAACCCCGCGGCGTGGTTGGCGGTTTAGGCCGCCTATAACCGGCCCAAACCGCCAACCACGCCGGCCCGGCTACCGAACCTTGCCGCGCAGCCGTTCGACGATCTCGTCGCTCCACTCGTGGGCCAGGATCAGCCGGTAGCGTTCGGTCGCGACCAGCAGGTACGCCTCCGCCTCGGTGCGGCTGCCGACCATGTCGGCCGACCGCAGCATCCGTACCACCGGCAGGTACTCCTCGGTGTACCAGTGCCGGGCGGTCTCCGCCCGGTCGCTGAACAGCCCGGTGTCCTGGGTCCGGCGGTATCCCCAGGCCTCTACCGCCTCGCCCAGCTCGGCGTACGACCACGGGCTGGTCACGGTGATCCGCGCCATGGCGGCCGCGCTCAGCGGCACCCGGGCCCGGAAGATCCGCTCGTACCCGCGGAACAGCAGGTCGCGGCGGCCCTTGAGGCCGGTGGCGGGGACCACCGTGCGCACCTCGGTCACGTACGCCTCGATGGTCCGCTGCGCCGGCCGCCATCGCGATCGATACCCGGTGGTGGCCGTCCTGCACGAAGTGCAGGTCACCGACCCGGTACACGTCGATCGGCGGGATCGGCTCGCCGCGGCGCTGGGCGAGCGCGAGCCGCTCCCAGCGCTCCCGCACCCGGCCGCTGGTCGGCCGGAACTTGCGGTCGAAGTCCCGGCTTGAGTCGACCGTGCCGACCACGCTGTCCAGCCGGATCGTCTGCAGCCCGAGCCGCCGCTCGCCCCGGCGGCCGAGCGCGTCGAGCACCTCGTCAAGCGGCAGGATCACGGTGACGTCGTCCGGTGCCCGGCGCAGCCGCCGGACCAGCCGGGCCATTACCTGGCGGCGCCGGGCCCGGAGGAAGTCGTCGGCGACGTCAGCCCGCGGGAACCCGGTCTCAGCGGGCACGGGAGCCCGCGGCGCGGTCCCGCACGTCGAGGCCACGGCCGGCCAGCGCGGCCTCGGTCCGGTAGATGTCGGCCTGGGTGGCGTGGTCGCCGGGCGGCGGGGGCACGTCAAGTCGCTGGCAGGCCTCCGCGAGGGTGTCCAGGTAGGCGCCGCGGACCGTCCGCACGTGGTGCTGCTTGGCGGTCAGCTCGATGCTGGTCTCCGCCTCCTCGAGTTCCGCCCGCAGCCGCCGCAGCCGGGCCGCCAGCCGGTCGACCGAGGCCGGCGGCGGTGCCTGGCGCCGCTTCTCTTCCAGCCAGCGGGCGGCGCGCAGCCCGCCGATGAGGGCGTAGCCGGCCACCGGCATCAGCACCACGACGAGGACCAGCTCCACGGCCGTGCTCACCCGTCCAGTGTCGGCCCGGCCGCCCGGTAAGGCAAGGTCGGACTGGTCGCCCGCCATCGACGTGTCGCCCACCATCGGGGCCGGGTCGGTGATCCGGTCGAAGTCCTGGGCCGAGACGTAGCCGAGCGCCAGGGCCGCCTGGCGCAGGGTAGTGCCGTCCTGGTCGGCCTGGTGCGCGATCTCGGCCGCCCGGTCGTAGCCGATCACCGGCGACAGCGCGGTGACCAGCATCAGTGACTCCTGGACGTGCGCGGCGATGCGGGCCGTGTTCAGCTCGGTGCCCTCCACGCAGAACACCCGGAACGCGCGGCTCGCCCCGGCCAGTAGCCGGGCCGAGTGCAGGAAGCTGGCGATGATCACCGGCCGCATGGTGTTCAGCTCCAGGTTCCCCTGGCTGGCGGCGAACGCGATCGTGGTGTCGTTGCCGAGCACCTGCGCGCACACCATCAGCATGGCCTCGCACTGGGTCGGGTTCACCTTGCCGGGCATGATCGACGACCCGGGCTCGTTGGCGGGCAGGATCAGCTCGCCCAGCCCGGCCCGCGGCCCTGACCCGAGCCAGCGGATGTCGTTGGCGATCTTGGCCAGCGGCACCGCCAGCCCGCGCAGCCCGGCCGAGGCCGCCGCCATCGCGTCGGCGCCGCCCAGGGCGGCGAACTTGTTCGGCGCGGTGATAAACGGGTACCCGGTCGACTCGGCGATCCGCGCGGCTACCTCGGCCCCGAACCCGGGCGGCGCGTTGAGTCCGGTGCCGACCGCGGTCCCGCCGATCGCCAGCTCGTACAGGCCCTGGCTGGCGCGGTCCAGGCCGGCCAGGGCCGCCGTGAGCTGCCGGGCGTAACCGGACCACTCCTGGCCGACGGTGAGCGGCACCGCGTCCTCCAGGTGGGTGCGGCCGATCTTGACCACGTCCCGCCACCGGGCGGCCTTGGCCGCGATGGCGTCCCGCAGCGCGGTCACCTCGGGGATCACTGAATCGGTGACCACCTGCACGGCCGCCACGTGCATCGCGGTCGGGAAGGTGTCGTTGGACGACTGCCCCAGGTTGACGTGGTCGTTGGGGTGCACCGGGGACTTAGACCCGATCACCCCGCCCGCGAGCTGGATGCAGCGGTTGGCGATCACCTCGTTGACGTTCATGTTGGACTGGGTGCCGGAGCCGGTCTGCCACACCCGCAGCGGGAAGTGCGGGTCGAGCTCGCCGTCGATCACCTCGTCGCAGACCCGCGCGATCAGCTCCGCCAGCCACTCCGGCAGCCGCCCGGCCGCCCCGTTGGCCAGCGCCGCCGCCTTCTTCACGTGCCCGAACGCGTGGCAGACGGCCAGCGGCAGCGGGTCGTCGCCGATCCCGCCGAAGTGCAGCAGCGACCGCTGGGTCTGCGCCCCCCAGTAACGGTCGGCGGGCACGTCGATGACCCCCATCGAGTCCGACTCCCGCCGGTGCCCGGTCGCCCCGATCCCCACCGGCAGGTCCCTGATCTCAGGCACGTCGCTCATAACAACACCCTCGCACACCCCGCGCCGCCTGGCTCGTCCCGCCCGCGGTTGTGGCAACCAGGGGCCCAGAGCGCAATGCCGTTAACCCGGGCGGGCACCCCCGCTGGGTCGTCGGACACCAGATTTACCAGGTAGCAGCATTATTACGGAACTTTTTGGCAGGATGGAAATAATTTAGTGTCATAGCACTAAATTATTTCCATTCACTACCAATTGGCCTGCAGCAACGTGACCAAAGTGGCGGTGGAGGTGGCGGTGGCGGTGCTGCCCGCGGGCGGCGCCTGGGTGCCACAACCACGCCTGCAGGTAAGGACGGGTTCCGCCCGTCCAGCCTCATGAGGCGCGGTGCTAACACGCGTTAAGCGTCCGGGGCGACGGCGAGCAGGAAGGCCGCCCCCGCGCAGACCACCAGGCCCGCCACCCCGAGCACGTGCGTCCAGGCCGCATCGGTGAACACCAGCAGCCCTGCCCCGACGACCAGCCCGCCCGCCGCTGCCGCTACCCGGCCGGCCGCCCCCGCCCGCCTGCCCGGAGCCGCTGCCGGGTTCACCGCGGCAACGCCATCCGCTACCACCCGGCCCGCAACCACCCCGCCCGCAACCACCCCGCCGGCCGCCGCAGCCTCGCCCGCAGGCAACCCGGTGCCGGGGGAGTGCGACCCAACCGCCCCCGGCGTGTCCAGCCGCCCTCGCAGGAACAGCGTAAACAGCAGTACCAAAGCCGGGACGAGCACCAGCGACCCGCAGGCGACCGCGATTACTAGTGCGAGCAGGGTCGAGCGTCCGGCCGCGGCCTGGGTGACCGTCATTCCGGGCAGGAACCGCGGCGCCTGGGCCGCCGCCCAGCCCGCGACCACCGCGGCCACGGCGAGGGCCGCCGTCAGCCGGGCCCAACCGAACCGGGACCGCCAGCAGAGCAACAGCGTGGCCAGCCCGGCCACCCCGGACACGCACACCAGCGCTAGCGCCGTCCCGCGGGTCAGGTCGAGTCCTGACCCGCGCATCACCAGCAGCCCCGCCAGCGCCAGCGCCCCCGACAACAGCCCCGCCGCCAGCGCCCGGCGCCGGAACGCCGCCGCGAGGGCCGAAGACTGGTAACGGACCGAGTCGGCGGCCAGGAACACCGCCGCCAGGTACCCCGAGAACGCCACCGCCAGCACCCCCACCAGGACCGGGGCGGGGGCCAGCCAGGAGGTCAGCAGGTTCCCGGCCGCGTTGCCGACCGGCACCCGTCCGGTCGCGACGGCGCCGACGACGGTGCCGAGCGCGAACGGGGTGATCACCGAGGACACGCCGAGCAGGTTCTCCGCCCGGCGGGCGGCGGCCGAAGAAGCGTCCGAGGAGGCGGCCGAGGAATCGGCCACGCTGCGCAGCGCGTAGGCGGCACCCCGCAAGATGATCCCGACCGCCGCCAGCAGCAGCGGCGCCGCCAGGGTGGACGCGATCGAGCCGAACGCGACCGGGTACGCCGTCCACCCCACCACCAGCACGAAGATCAGCCAGACGTGGTTCGCCTCCCAGACCGGCCCCATCGCGTGCCGGGCCTGGTCGCGCACCAGTTGCCGCCCGCGGCCGAAGGCGAGCAGCGTCCACACCCCGGCCCCGAAGTCGGCCCCCGCCAGCACCGTGTAGGCCGCCATCCCGGCCAGCAGGAAGGCGACCGGGACGTAAGCCACCGGAGGGGCCAGCCGGCGCGAGGCCGTCGAGTTCAGGCGGCAGCGGCGCCCGGGCCAGCCGCCGCAAGATGAAGAACACGATCACCGCCAGTACCAGGTACACCGCCGTCAGCGTCCCGTACCCGACCGGGAGGTCGCCGGCCCCGGTGACCGCCTGGGACACCCGCATCACCTGGTAGACGATCCACGGCTGGCGGCCCACCTCGGTGGTGATCCAGCCCGCGATCAGCGCCACCACCGACAGCGGGCCGCCCGCCACCACCGCCCACAGCAGCCAGCGCGGCAGCCCGCGGCGGCGGAACCGCAGGTACAGGTAGGCCAGCCCGATGACCGCGAGCAGGCTGCCGATGCCGACCATCGTCTGAAACGCGAACCGCACCACGTTGACCGGCGGCTGGTCGGCCAGCGGCACGATGTCCAGCCCCTGGACCACGGCGGCCGGGTTGTGGAACGCGAGCAGCGACAGCAGCCGCGGGATCTCGATCCCCCAGACCACCGCGTGCCCGTTGTACCAGCCAAGCAGGTGCTCGGCCGCGCCCGCGGTGGTCGAGGAGAGCCCCTCCATCGCCGCCAGCTTGACCGGCTGGTAGATCGCCACGTCGCGGGCCGCCCAGTCGCCCACGATCACCTGCAGCGGCGCGGCCACCGCGGCCGCCGAGAGGCTGATGCCGAGCGCGGTCCGCTGGTAGCGGCCGCGCCGCCCGCGCAGCAGGGACCAGGCGTACGCCCCCGCCAGCAGGAACCCGCAGACGATGAAGGCGGCGAAGTACATGTGCACGTACTCGGACCAGAACAGCGGGTTGGCGAACAGCGCCGACCACGGGTGCACGTTAACCGCCCGCCCGTCCGCCAGTTCAAAACCACTGGGGTGGTTCATCCAGCCGTTGACCGCGATGACGAACAGTGACCCGGCCACCCCGGCCAGCGCCACCGGGAAACCAGACAGGAAGTGTGCCCGCGGCGACAGCCGGTCCCAGCCGTAGGCGTAGATGCCGATGAAGATGGCCTCGAGGAAGAAGGAGAACCCCTCCAGGGTGAAGCCGAGCCCGAAGACGTTGCCGAAGTCCTGCATCCAGGCCGGCCACAGCAGCCCCAGCTCGAAGGACAGGATCGTGCCGGTGACCACCCCGACCGCGAACAGCGCCAGCATGATCCGCGACCAGCGCCTCGCGAGGGTCCGGTAGAGCTCGTCACCGGTCCGCCGGTAGCGCCACTCGGCGAACAGCACCAGCACCGGGAACGCGATCCCGAAGCAGACCAGCGGGATGTGCACGGCCAGCGACAGCGCCTGCATCTGCCGCGCCTCGAACAGGTAGTGCTGGGTCACGTTCATCGGTTCCCACGTTACGCCTACTACTACGTCAAGTAGTAATAGGGGCCGGCCCCCGGCCGGTCCCGTTAGAAAGCAGGATCATTCCGAACGGGTGCGGCTGGCTCGGCCCCGTCCGGCGAACCCCGGCGTCAGCGGAACGCGGGTGCCCGCGGCGCCGCGGGCGGGGTCCGGGACAGCAGCAGCGGCAGGTCGCGCGGCGCGATGACGGTGGACAGCGCGATCGACGAGGTGGACCGGGCGACCGACGGGGAGGAGTCGATACGCAGCAGCACCTGCTGCAGGTCGGCGTGCGAGGTCGCCGCCACCTTGCACACCATGTCGGCCGACCCGGTGATCGCGTAGGCCTCGAGCACCGCCGGGATCGCGGCCAGGTCGGCCTGCACCGCCTCCAGCGCCCCCTGCGCGATGGACAGGGTGACGAACGCGAGCACCGAGAAGCCGGCCGCGGCCACGTCCACCTCGGGGCCGTAGCCGGTGATCACCCCGGCCTGCTCCATCCGCTTCAGCCGGGACTCCACCGTCGCCCGGGCCACCCGGGCAATCCGGGACAGCTCGAGCGCGCCCGCCCGCGGGTTTTGTCGCAGCGCGGTCACCAGCGCCAGGTCGAGCGCGTCCAGCTCCGCCATCAGTCATTTCCTCTATCTAGGCAATATGCATAGCTGAGAGCGAGATTATCTCAGCAAAATGCTCAACCAAGCTAGCGAGAAGTAGTTCGGTTGACTAGAGGCAGCCGAACCCGTTCTGATGCTGGAAAAGGGAGGCACCGATGACCGTCACCGACCCGTACACCGACACCGACCGCCTGACCGGCGTGGTCGCGCACGACATCAGCCGCGACCAGTTCCCGGTGACCGGCTGGGACGCGCTGGTGTGGGCGGTGGGAAACGCGACCCAGGCCGCGCTGTACTTCCAGCTAGCGCTGGGCATGCGGCTCGAGGCGTACGCCGGCCCGGAGACCGGGCAGCGCGATCACCACGCCTACGTGCTGCGCGCCGGGACCGTGCGGTTCGTGGTCAAGGGCGCCGTCAGCCCGCTCAGCCCGGTCGCCGACCAGCACCGCAGGCACGGTGACGGCATCATGGACGTCGCGCTCGAGGTGCCGGACGTGGACAAGTGCGTCGCGCACGCGCGGCGGGCGGGGGCGCGGATCGTGGCCGGGCCGCGCGACGATACCGATGAGCACGGCACCGTGCGCACCGCCGTCATCGCCGCCTACGGCGACACCGTGCACACGCTGGTCGACCGCTCCCGCTACCACGGCCCTTACCTTCCGGGCTACGTGGCGCGGGCCGCCGGGCCGGCCGCCGCGCAGGCGGCGCCTGCCTTCGTCGCCCTCGACCACGTGGTCGGTAACGTCGAGCTCGGCGACATGGACCGCTGGGTCGCGTTCTACCGCCGGGTGATGGGCTTCACCAACCTGGCCGAGTTCATCGGCGAGGACATCGCCACCCAGTACTCGGCGCTGATGAGCAAGGTGGTGGCGAGCGGCGACCACCGGGTGAAGTTCCCGCTCAACGAGCCCGCCGCGGGCAAGAAGAAGTCGCAGATCGACGAGTACCTGGAGTACTACGGCGGCCCCGGGGTGCAGCACCTGGCGCTGGCCACGCCCGACATCTGCCAGACGGTGGACGAGCTCAGCAGCCGCGGGGTCGAGTTCCTGGCCACCCCGGACGACTACTACACCGACCCGGTGCTGCGGCAGCGGATCGGCCAGGTCCGGGTGCCGGTGGCGGAACTGCGGCAGCGCGGCATCCTGGTCGACCGGGACTCCGGCGGCTACCTGCTGCAGATCTTCACCAAGCCGGTGGGGGACCGGCCGACGGTGTTCTTCGAGTTCATCGAGCGCCACGGCTCGCTCGGCTTCGGCAAGGGCAACTTCCAGGCCCTGTTCGAGGCGATCGAGCGCGAGCAAGAGCGGCGCGGGAACCTCTAACCTCGTCGGCCCGGTAACGCGCCCAGCCACGGTCCGAGCTGCCGGGCCGAGGACACCCCGAGCTTGCCGAACACGCTGTCCAGGTGCTCCTCGACCGCCCGCGGGGGCAGGAACAGCTGCCCGGCGATCTGCGCGGTGGTCAGCCCGGTAACGGCGAGCACGGCGATCTCCCGCTCGCGGTCGGTGAGGGTGCCCGCGCCGGGCCGGGCGCCGTCCGGCACCGGGGCGTCCAGGCTGTCCGCGTCGTTGATGGCCAGCGCGACTAGCTGGTCAAGCGGGTGCCCGCGGCCCGCCTGGAACAGCTCGGCGAATGCCTCGTCGCCGAGCGCGCCGCGGGCCGCGGCGACCGCGGCCGCGCGCAGCCGCTCCCGGTGGACGGCGTTGCTGAGCCGGACGCCGAGCCGCTCCCAGAGCGCGTCGGCCGCGCCGAGCAGCCAGGCGGCGCGCTGCTGGCGGCCCGACCGGGCGGCCAGCCAGCCGGACAGCTCAAGTCCGTAGGCGGTTCCGGTGACCTCGTCCAGGTCGTACCTTCCCAGCAGCAGGAACGACAGCATCCGGGCGCAGTCGGCTTCCCGGCCGGGCAGTTCCAGGTAGGCGAACGCGCCGGACAGGTGCAGGTAGCCGTGGTACATCCGCTCGCCGCTGCCGTCGCCGAAGCGGGCGATGCCCCGCTGGTAGTAGCCCAGGCTCTGCTCCGGCTCGCCGCTGGCCTGGCACATGGCGGCCAGGTGGAGGTCGAGCAGGATCAGCCCGTCGGTATCGCCGCTGCCGGTCAGCAGCCGCTCGGCCCGCTGGCCGGCCCGGGCGGCGGCGGCCAGCTCGCCCGCGAACGTGTAGGCCAGGCACAGGCAGGCATAGCCCCGGCCGGCGATGTGCGGCCGGTCCAGCCGCTCCGCGAGCTCGACGCCGGCCTCCCCGTCCGCGGCCGCCCGGGCCGCGTCGCCGCGCATGGCGCCGATCCCGCACCGGGCGACCAGCAGCCAGGCCCGCAGCGCGGAGTCGTCGGTTACCCGGTCCAGGGCCTTGCCCAGCCAGTACAGCCCCTCGGCCATCTGGCCGGACGACACCCAGTAGGCCCACAGCCGGATCGCGAGCTCGGCGCCGTCGCGTTCCCGGGCCGGGACCGCCTCGGTCGACCGGGGCTCGAGCGCGTGCCGCAGCGACGCCTGGACGCTGGCGTGCTCGGCCCGCAGCCCGGCGAACCGGTCGAGTTGCTTGTCGCCCAGTGCCAGCCGGCCGGCGTCGCGTGCCATCGCCCGGTAGCGGGCGAGCAGGCGGTCGCGGATGCCCGGCTCTTCGCCCGAGGCCGCCAGCCGCTCGGCGCCGTACTCGCGCACCAGGCCGAGCATCCGGAAGCCGGGCTGGTCCTCGGCCACCGGGTCCGTCCGGACCAGCAGCGACTTGTTGACCAGGCCGAAGATCGTTTCCAGGATCGCGGGACCGCTCAGCTCGCCGCTCGCGCACACTTCGGCGGCGGCCCGCACGCTGAACCGGCCCGGGAACACCGACAGCCGCGTCCACAGCGTGCGCTCGGCGGCCGAGCAGGTGTCGTAGCTCCACGCGATCACCGTGCGGGCGGTCTCGTGCCGTCCGCCGTTGCCCCCGGTCAGCAGCGCCAGCCGGCGGTCAAGCAGTCCGCTGACCTCGGCCAGGGTAAGATCGCGGAGCCGTCCGGCGGCCATCTCGATGGCCAGCGGCACGCCGTCGACGCCACGGCAGATCCGGACCACCTCGGCCCGGTTGGCGCCGGTGACGGTGAACCCGGGCGCCGCCGCGGCCGCCCGCCGCGCGAACAGCTCGACCGCGTCGCCCGCCTCGCCCGCCTCGTCCTCGCCCGGGTCGACCGGCAGCGGCCGCACCACGAGCGTGGTCTCGCCCGCCACGTCGAGTGGCTCGCGGCTGGTGGCGAGCACCGTCACCAGCGGGGCGGCGGCGAGGATGGCCGCGGCCAGCTCGGCGCAGGCGTCGATGAGGTGCTCACAGGTGTCGAGCAGCAGCAGCATCCGCCGGTCGCGCAGGTAGGCGAGCAGTGCGTCCGGTTGCGGCCCGGCGCCCTGCCCGGCCCGGCCGAGCCCGCGGGCGATGGTGCGGGCCAGCAGCGCGGGGTCGCGCAGCGCGGACAGCTCGATAAGGCTCACGCCGTCCGGGTAGCGGTGGGCCGCCGCCTGGGCCGCGCGCAGCGCGACCCGGGTCTTGCCGACGCCGCCCGGCCCCACCAGGGTGACCAGCGGTGCATCCCGCAGCAGGGCGTCAAGCTGGCGCAACTCGGCGGCGCGGCCGACGAATTCGCCTGTCTCCGCGGGGAGCCAACCCGCTCCGGCGGCCTGAATGACAACCATGTCAGTCCCATTATGGAGCCGCCCGCGGGCGAACTCCTAGCGTCTGTCGCGAAATGTGATCCCGTGGTTGCCTCAGGCCGGCCGCGGCTCGGCCGCGAACTCACGGAGCTGGATCGTGAGCATCACCCGCGAGGTGATGCCGAGCTTGCCGAAAATGTGCTCCAGGTGAGCGTCGACGGTGCGCCGGGAGATGAACAGCCGTTCGGCGATCTGCCGGTTGGACAGGCCCGCCGCGACCAGGCTGGCGATCTCCCGCTCGCGGGCGGTGAGCTGGCCGGGCAGCCGCAGCCGGGGGCCGGCCTCGGCGGCCGGGTCGCCGGCGTCGCTCAACGCGAAGGCGACCAGCGCGTCACCCGGGTGCACCGCGCCGCGGGCGTACAGCTCGGCGAACCGCTTGCCGCCGAGCGCGCCCGCGCAGCTGGCCGCCGCCTCGTCGTGCGCGCGGCTGAACGGCGCGGCCACCACCAGCCGCCCGCCCGCGCGCTCCCACCGCGGGTCGGCCCCGCCGAGCAGCCAGGCCGCGCGCTGGTGGCTGCCCGACCGGGCGGCGACCCAGCCCAGCAGCTCAAGCGCGGCCGCGCTGCCCAGGGTGTCACCCACCTCGTGCATGGCGGTCAGCGCCCGGCAGGCCGTCCAGGTGGACTCGACGTCGCGGCGCTCCTGGTGCAGGGCGAGCGAGGCGACCAGGTACAGGCGCGCGTGCAGCCAGCGCTCACCGGACGCCCCGAGCCGGCGCAGCCCGCGGTCCACGTGCCCGAGCGCGGCCCCGGTGTCGGCCCCGTCGCCCGCGTCGCGCAGGGCGAGGTAACCGAGCTGGATGTCCAGGCCGGCCAGGCCTGCCAGGCCGGCCAGGTCACCGAGCGCGGTCAGCCGCCGCCCGGCCTCCTGGCCGGACTCGGCCGCCGCCGCCAGCCGCCCGGCCGCGCCCAGCGCGCCGCTCCTGGCCAGCTCGCCGTAGGCGAGCAGGGCGGGGTCGTCGAGGGCGGCGGCGATGCCGAGGCCGGCCGTGGCGGCGGCCAGCGCGCCGGGCGCCCGGCCGGCCGCGGTGAGCAGCCGGGCGCGGGCCAGCAGCGCCCGTGCCCGGGCGGGTGAGTCAGCCGCCGCCCGCTGCGCCGCCCGGCCCAGCCAGGCGGCTCCCTCGGCCAGCAGGCAGCGCATCCGCCAGTAGCCGCACAGCGCGATGGCCAGCTCGACCCCCGCCGCGGTCAGCCCGTCTGCCGTCAGCCCGCCTGCCGTCGTCTCGTCGGCGTCGCCGAGCGCGTAGTCCAGCGCCGCCAGCAGGTTCGCGTGCTCGCGGCTGAGTTCCCGTCAGCCGGCCAGCCTGCTCGTCGCCCGCCAGCTCGTCGCGGAAGCGCCTGGCCAGCGTCAGGTACCAGCCGACCATCCGCTCCCGGGCGTGCCCTTGCGCGCTGTCCCCGTCGCTGGCGCGGTCGGCCAGCCGCTCGGCGCCGAACTCGCGGACGGCGCTGAGCATCAGGTACCTGGTCGGCTCGGGCTGGCCGGGCGGGCCAGCCTGCGGGCTAGCTGCCGCCCGGCCCGGGGCCGCCCGGCTGAGCAGCGACTTGTCCACCAGCCTGATCAGCGTGGGCATGACCTGGGCGGGGGCCAGGTCGGCGGCGCAGACCGCTTCGGCCGCGCTCATCGTGAACGGGCCGGCGAAGACCGAGAGCCGCGCCCACAGTGCCTGCTCGGCGGGCGTGCACTGGTCGTAGCTCCAGCCGATCGCGTCCCGCAGGCTGCGGTGATGGCTGCCGCGGTGCCCGCTGGTGAGCAGCCCCAGGCTCTGGTCGAGACGGGCCGCCAGCTCGGCCAGCGGCAGCGCCCGCAGCCGCACCGCGGCCAGCTCGATCGCCAGCGGCAGCCCGTCGAGCCGCTGGCAGAGCCGGATGACGTGCGCCAGGTCCCCCGGGGCAAGGGTGAACCCGGGGACCGCGGCCGCGGCGCGCTGGACAAACAGCTCGATCGCGGTGCCCGGGTGGACCCGGCCGGCCGGCTGGTCAGGGCTCAGCGGGTCATCCGGATCGGCCGCCCGGGGAACCGGGAGCGGGTCGAGCGGGCAGGCGTTCTCGCCGCTGACGTCGAGCGGCTCGCGGCTGGTGGTCAGCAGGGTGACCTGCGGCGCGCGGGCGATCAGGGCCTCGGCCAGCATCGCGCAGGCGTCGACCAGGTGCTCGCAGCCGTCGAGGATAAGCAGCAGCCGGCGGCCGCCGAGCTGGTCGAGCAGCTCCTCAGTCCGGGTGCCTGGCCCGGGCCCTGGCAGCCCGAGCGCGCGGGTGACCGCGTCCGCCACCAGCCCCGGGTCGCGCACCCCGGCCAGCTCGACCAGGCAGGCACCGTCGGCGAAGCCTGGCTCCGCCCGGGCCGCCGCCCGCAGCGCCAGCCGGGTCTTGCCGACGCCGGGCGGCCCGGTCACGGTGACCAGCCGGGCGCGCGACAGCAGCTCGTTCAGCCGGGCAAGCTCCGCCTCCCGGCCGACAAACGCGGTGGTCTCCACCGGCAGCCGCAGCCGCTGTGCCTGCCCCGCCGGGCGCTGTGCCTGCCCCGCCGCCTGCCCCGCCGGACGCGAGATCTGCGCCCGCTGCGCGGGCGGCCTTGCTTGCTCCGCAGGCGGGCCTGACCGCTGCGTACCCTGGCCGACGGACATGCGTTCCTCACGAGTCGGGGGCACGGCGGTTCCCCCCCCGGTACCCTCCGGTGCTGCATGGCTTACTGCGCGTTAATTCTACGGCACTCCGCTGCAATTGCACGGCGCTCCCGCCGGTAATGCCGGATCTCTTTCCGGCCCTGTTCCCGGCCTGGCCAGCTAGCCGAGGTCGTCGGCGTCGCCCAGGGCCCGCCGGACCGCCAGGTCGAGCGGCGCGGCCGCGCCGGCCGCGCGCAGCCGCCAGAAACGGTCGTCGCCCAGCCCGCCCCGGCCCACCCGCTCGGCGACCTGGTGCAGCGACTCGAACGCGGGCGAGCCGGTGTACCAGCGCCCGGTGCGTTCCCACAGCGGGGAGGACGCGCCAAGCAGCCAGGCGGTGCGCTGGTAGCGGCCCTCGCCGGCCGCGATGAACGCCAGCGTGCCCAGGCTGAAGGCGATGCCGGTCTCGTCGCCCAGCAGGTGCTGCACCTCGAGCGCCTGCGCCGCGGTCGGCCCGGCCCGGTCGGTCTCGCCCTGCAGGAAGAGCCCGAGCGCCAGCAGCTGGTGCAGCTGGGCGGCGCACCACTGCTCGCCGTCGGTGATCAGGGCAAGCCCCAGGGACGCGCTCTGGCAGCACCCGGCCGGGTCACCGTCCTGCAGCCGGAGCATGGCGTCTACCGCCTCGAGCTGCGCCAGCCCGAGGGTGTCGCCCGCCGCGGCGAGGCAGTCGGCGGCGCACTGGCGGGCGTGGCGCGCATCGTCCGGGCTGCCGCCGAACGCCTGCGCCCGGTGCAGCGCGCTGTACCCGCGGCCGCCCACGCCCAGGTCGCCGAAGGTCGCCGCCATCGCGACGGCGGCCTCCGCGTCGGCCTGCCCGCTGGCGAAGTCGCCCAGCAGCACCCGGACGTAGGCCCGGGTGCCCAGTACCCGGGACCGCGCGGCCGACCGCGCCGGGCAGCGGCCGGCCACCTGGTCCAGCCAGTACTCGGCCTCGCGGAGCTGGCCGGAGATCCGCCAGTAGATGAACAGCGAGGTGGCGAGCACGACGGCGGCGCTGTCGTTGCCCGGCAGCGCGAGCGCGTAGTCGAAGGCGGCCCGCAGGTTGGCGTGCTCCCGGCGCAGCCGCTGGTACCGGGCGAGCTGGTCGGTGGCGCAGGCGCTGTCGAACCGCTCGGCCAGCGCCAGGTAGTAGGCGACGAACCGGCTGCGCACGGCCGCTTCGGCCTGCCCGCCCGCCCCGCCCCGCCCGCCCTGGCGCAACCGCTCGGCGCCGAACTCCCGCACCGTAGCGGGCATCAGGAAGGCGGGCTGGGCGACGGCGGGGGAGGCCGGCTGCGCGCCCCCGGCCGGCCCGCTGCCCGGGGCGTCCGCCCGGGCGAGCACGTTCTTGTCCACCAGGCTGATCACCGCGGGCACGACCTCCCGCGCCGCCAGCCCGCCGCCCGCGCACACCGCTTCCGCCGCCGCCAGGTCGAAGCCGCCTGCGAAGACCGACAGCCGGGCCCACAGGAGCTGCTCGGCGGGCGTGCAGAGCGAGTAGCTCCAGTCGATCGCGGCCCGCAGCGTCTGGTGCCGTGGCGGCCCCGAGCGCCGGCCGCCGGTCAGCAGCCGCAGCCGGTCGTCGATGCGCTCGGCCATCTGGTGCAGCGGCAGCGCCCGCAGCCGCACGGTGGCCAGCTCGATCGCCAGCGGGATGCCGTCAAGACGGCGGCAGACGGTAATGACGTCGGCCAGGTTCCGCCGGGTGACGGTGAACCCGGGCAGCACCGCCGCGGCCCGCTGCGCGAACAGCTCGACCGCGTCCGCCTGCCCCGCCCGCGCCGACCCGGGGTCGGGCACCGGCAGCGGCAGGAGCTGGAAGACCGCCTCGCCCGCCGCGTCCAGCGGCTGCCTGCTGGTCGCGAGCAGCGTGACCTCGGGGGCCGCCCGCAAGATGGTGTCGGCCAGCGCGGCGCACCCGTCGACCAGGTGCTCGCAGGTGTCGAGGACCAGCAGCAGCCGGCGGCCGGCGATCACGCCGAGCAGCCGCTCGAGCGGCGCCCCCTGGCCGGGCTCGGGGCTCACCAGCCCGGCGGTGGCTAGCCCGGCCGCCAGCGCGGGCCCGAGCAGGCTGGGGTCGCGTACCGCCGACAGCTCGATGAAGTGCACGCCGTCGGTGAAGTCGGCCGCCACCGCCTGGGCGACCCGGACCGCCAGCCTGGTCTTGCCGACCCCGCCCGGCCCGGCCACGGTGACCAGCCGGGACGTCCGCAGCAGGGCGCGTACCCGGGCGACCTCGGCCTCGCGGCCGACGAACCCGGACGTCTGCGGCGGCAGCGTGCCGAGCGGGCGGCGGGACGTGCCGGTAGCCATGACGACCTCCGGTGGGGGACCAAGGGTCAGGCTACTACGGGCCGGCCGCCGCGGGCAGCGTGCCCGCTGGCTCGGTGCTGCCCGCTGGCGGCGCGGCGTCGGTCAGTGGTGCGGTGCCGGCGTAGTCGGCTGCGGCGTCGGCCAGCGGCCCGGGCACCCGGTCGCCCAGCCAGATGGTGAGCTGCACCCGCGACGACAGCCCGAGCTTGGCGAAGATGTGATTGACGTGCGCGTCCACCGTGCGCTTGGAGATGACCAGCGCGGCGGCGATCTCCCGGTTGGACAGGCCGCGGGCGACGAACCGCGCGATCTCCCGCTCGCGGGCGGTCAGCCCGTCGGCGCCGTGCCAGCCGCCGCTGTCGGCGCCGGCGGCGGGCCCGGCCCCGGGCAGCCCGGGGAAGGCGTCCGCGTCGGCCAGGGCGAGCGCGGTGATCTCGGGCAGCGGCCCGGCCGCGCCGGCCGCGTGCAGCTCGCCGTACCGCGCCCCGCCCAGCGCGTCGGCCGCGGCGGCGGCGGCGCGCTGGTGGTGGCCCTCGAGCAGGGCGCTGCCGCTGAGCCGGCCGCCGGTCCGCTCCCAGAGCCCCTGCGCCGCGCCGAGCACCCAGGCGGCCCGCTGCCCGCGGCCCGCGTCGGCCGCCAGCCAGGCGGTGACCTCGAGCGCATAGGCCGCGCCGACCAGGTTGCCGATCTCCTGCGAGGCGCTTAGCGCGGCGTCGGCGGCGGCCGCGCACTCGGCCTGCCGTCCCGGCTGGTGATAGTGCGCGAGGGCGGACAGGGCGTGGGCGCTGCCGCGCAGCCAGCGCTCGCCCGGGTTCAGGCTGGCCAGCAGGCGCCGGCTGCAGTCGAGGGCCCCGTCGAAGTTCCGCACGTGCACGTAGGTCAGCGCGAGCTGCATGTCGAGGGTGCGCAGCGCGTGCTCGGCGCCGAGTGCCTGCAGCCTGCCGCGTGCCTCGTCGGCGGCCTCGAGCGCGTCGGCGTACTGCCCGGCGGTGGTCAGCGCGAACTGCAGCGCCAGGTAGGACCGGGCGTGCGTGCGGTCGTCGCCCAGCCGGGCGGACATCACGATCGCCTCGCGGGCCTGGGCGGCCGCCTCCGGCCCGCCGGCCGTGGTGCACAGCAGGGCCCGGTTGGCCAGCGCGCTCGCCCGCTCCGTCGACGGCTCGGTGAACTGGTCGAGCGCCTTGTCCTGCCAGTAGATGCCTTCCCTGATCGCGCCGGACATCTGCCAGTAGGGGAACAGCGCGGCCGCCAGCCGGGCGGCGGGCCGCGCCCGCTGCGCCGCGGCCGTCCCGGCGCCGTCCCGCCCGCCCGCCAGGCCGAACTGCAGCGCGCCGCGGATGTTCGGGTGCTCGGCCCGAAGCTGGGACAGCCGCTCCCGCTGCCCGTCGGTGTTCAGCCGGTGACTGAACTCGCTGACCAGGCTGAGGTAGCGGGCCAGGTGCCGCATCCGGCAGGCGTCGTCCTCGCCCGCCTGCGCCAGCCGCTCGGCGCCGTACTCGCGCACCGAGTCGAGCAGCCGGTAGCGGCCGGCCCCGGCGGGCAGCACCACCGACTTGTCCTCCAGGCTGCCGAGCAGCCCGGCCGCCCGCTCGGCGGGCACGTGCTCGCCCGCCGCGACGTCCCGCGCGACCGTCAGCTCGAAGCTGCCCGCGAATACCGACAATCGCCGCCAGGTGGCCTGCTCGGCCTCGGTGCACAGCCGGTACGACCAGTCGATGGCGGCGTGCAGCGTCTGGTGCCGGCTGACGATGCCGCGGCGGGTGCCGGTCTCCGCCGCCAGGCCTGCCTCGACCCGCGCCGCCAGCTCGGCCACCGGCAGGGCGCGGACCCGGACGGCGGCCAGCTCGATCGCCAGCGGGATGCCGTCGAGCCGCCGGCAGAGCCGGATCGCGTGCGGCCGGTCGGCCGCGGTGAGGGTGAACCCGCTGACGGCGGCGGCGGCCCGCTGCGCGAACAGCTCCACCGCGTCGCCCGGCCCGGTGCCGTCCCCGGCCGCGCTGTCGCGGCCGGGGACCGGCAGCGGGCCGAGCCGCAGCACCTGCTCGCCGTCCGCGTGCAGCGGCTGCCTGCTGGTGGCGAGGATGGCGGCGCCGCCGGCCTCCCGCAGCACGGTGTCCGCGAACCGCGCGCAGGCGTCGGTCAGGTGCTCGCAGGTATCGAGGATGAGCAGCAGGTCGCGGGCGCGCAGCTCGGCCAGCACCGCGTCGAGCGGGCAGCCGGAGTCGGTGCGGTGCACGCCGAGGTGCATCGCCACCGTGTCCGCCAGCAGCTCCGGGTCGTCCAGGCCGGACAGCTCGACCAGGCAGCTCGCGCCGCCGCGGCGGGCGGCGGCGCGCAGTGCCAGCCTGGTCTTGCCCACCCCGCCCGGGCCGGCCACGGTGACCAGCCGGGCGCTGTCGAGCAGCCCGGCCAGCCGGGCCAGCTCGTCGCTCCGGCCCACGAATCCGGAAACGTCGGCCGGCAGCTGCCCGCGTCGCCGCCCGGCACCGGGACTGCTGTACGCAGCCGGGGAATTCATGCGCACCTCACGTCGTCGCGGTTCCGCTCCCCGCATTATCTCTCACCGCTGGCGCGCGATCTCATGCATCCGCGCAAAAGAGACTTTTGGAATGGGCGGCGGATAAACTCGCCGCCGTCAGCCGCGGGAAAGCTAATTCCCTGGTCAGCGTTGTTCGCTTTACCGCTGCGGCTGAGTGAGCACCAGATCGTCGGCGCATTGCAGGTCGGCCCGCCATAGGGACCGGGAGACGACCTTGCGCAGGTCGGCCCGGTGGGCGTAGCGGGCGGCGACCTCACTGACCTCGGTCAGCAGGCCCTCGCTGAGCAGGGTGGGGCGCAGGCCGAGGGCGAGGAAGTGGTCGTTGCGGACGCTGAGCTCGTTCTCCTCGGCCTCCAGCCGGGGGTTGGGCAGGAAGGCGATCTCGCCGCCGGCCGCGTCGGCGACCAGCTTGGCCAGGTCGATGACCCGGTGGGTCTCGGTGACCTGGTTGAGCACCATCGGCCGGTCGCCCGCGGCGGGCGGGTTGGCGAGCGCCAGCTCGACGCAGCGGACGGTGTCGGTGATGTGGATGAACGCGCGGGTCTGCCCGCCGGTGCCGTGCACCGTCAGCGGGTGCCCGACCGCCGCCTGCATCAGGAACCGGTTCAGCACGGTGCCGTAGTCGCCGTCGTAGTCGAACCGGTTGACCAGCCGCTGGTCGGCCGCGGTCTGCTCGGTCTGGGTGCCCCAGACGATGCCCTGGTGCAGGTCGGTGACCCGCAGCCCGTCGTTCTTGGCGTAGAACGCGAACATGAGCTGGTCCAGGGTCTTGGTCAGGTGGTAAACCGAGCCCGGGTTGGCCGGGTGCAGGATCTCCCGCTCCAGCTCGCCCCCGGGGGTCGGCACCTTGACGGTGAGGTAGCCCTCGGGGATGGGCGCGTCGCCCGACCAGCCGTACCCGTAGACGCCCATCGTGCCCAGGTGCACCACGGCCGCCCCCACCCCGGTCTGCACCAGGGCGGTCAGCAGGTTGTGGGTGGCGCGAACGTTGTTGTCGACCGTGTAGCGCTTGGTCTGCGGCGAGCGCATCGAGTAGGGCGCGGCCCGCTGCTCGGCGAAGTGCACGACCGCGTCCGGCCGCAGCCCGAGCAGGACCTCCGTGAGCCGGTCGTAGTCGGTCGCCAGGTCCAGCCGGACGAAGCCGATCTCCCGCCCGGACACCTCCCGCCACGCCTGCAGCCGGTCACCCGGTGCCGCGATCGGGGTCAGCGACCCGACCTCCAGGTCGACGTCAATCTTCCGCCGCGACAGGTTGTCAAGGATGGTGACCTCGTGGCCGCGGGCCGACAGGTACAGCGACGTTGGCCAGCCGCAGAAACCGTCACCGCCCAGAACAAGGACGCGCATTGTGATCCCCCATTGCCTCAGCGGCGAATCCCCGCCGAAACAGCCACGCCGAAATTGACTCCGCTGCGTAGCGGATTTCACTCCCGGTTGGGCGGCCCTCCGTAGTTCCAGCGGTTCCCTGATGGGCGAGTGTAGGCCCATCGCAGCGCGAATGCTGCGCGTTAGCCGACCTTTTTGCCCGCGGTCGCGGTAAAGGAAGGGGCGGGCGCGCGACAAATCCGCGTCCATTATCCAATTACTAAACGTTACTGGCTTAACGGCCCGATGGCTGACAATAAGGGTGGCCGGGCCGCACTGTCGGAGCCTGCTGCCAGACTGGGGCCATGGACGCCGGACGCGAGGAGCTGGAGCGTGCCTACCGGGATGAGGCCACCCGGATCCGGGCCTCCCTGGCCGCGCGCACCGGTGACGTGGGCCTGGCCGAGGACGCGGTGCAGGACGCGTTCGTGGCGGCGATCGAGCACTGGGGGCGCGACGGGGTGCCGGCCAGCCCGGGCGGCTGGCTGGCCACCACCGCCCGCCGCAAGGCGGTTGACCGGATCCGCCGGGAGCGGGCCGGCGCGGGCAAGCTGGGGCTGCTCAGCGTGACCGAGGGGTGGGTCGCCGAGGGCCCGGCGGCGCCGGGCCGGGCCGACGACGAGCTGCTCAGCCTGGCGTTCGCCTGCTGCCATCCCGCGCTGGCGACCGACGCGCAGGTCGCGCTGACGCTGCGCGCGGTCTGCGGCCTGACCACCAGCCAGATCGCGGCCGCGTTCCTGGTCAGCGAGCCGACGATGGCGCAGCGGCTGCTGCGCGCGCGCAAGACCCTGAGCGCGCTGCGCGCCCCGGTCACCATCCCCGATCCCGACGAGCTGTCCGGCCGGCTGGCCCAGGTGCTGGCGGTCGTGTACCTGGTATTCAACGAGGGCTACCTGGCCAGCTCGGGCCGCGAGCCCGCCCGGCGCGACCTCGCGGCCCAGGCGATCGCGCTGACCAGGACGCTGCACCGGCTGATGCCGCGCGAGCCGGAGGTGCTCGGCCTGCTCGCGCTGCTGCTGTTGCACGAGTCGCGCGCCCGGGCCCGCTTCGACGGCTGGGGACGGCTGGTCCGGCTCGGTGACCAGGACCGGACCCAGTGGGACCGCCTGCTGGCGGACGAGGCGGCCGCCTACCTGGACCGCGCCATCGCGCTCCGCCGCTCCGGGCCGTACCAGGTGCAGGCGGCGATTGCCGCGCTGCACGCGCAGGCACCGTCCTACCCGGAGACCGACTGGCGGCAGATCCGGTTGCTCTACAGCCGCCTCCAGCAGCTTGCCCCGTCCCCGGTGGTGCTGCTGAACCGGGCGGTCGCCACCCGCTACGCGATCGGCGCCGCCCAGGCGCTGGCCGAGATCGAGCCGCTGGCGGCCGACCTTGACCACTACCACCTGTTCCACGCGCTGCGGGCAGCCCTGCTGGCCGCGCTCGGCCGGGAGGCCGAGGCGGGACGGGTCCGCGAGCGAGCGCTCGCGCTGGCGGCCAACCCGGCCGAGCGCGAGCTGCTCACCCGCGGCCTGTCCCTGTTATCCGGCGTTCCCCGTGCTCAGCCCATGTCGATGACGGGGCGCACCTCGATCGTGATCCAGCCGCGGTCCACGCCCGGCCAGGTCTTGGCGATGTCGACCGCCTCGTCGATGGTGTCCGCCTCGATCCCCGAGAAGCCGCCGAGGACTTCCTTGGTCTCGATGAACGGGCCGTCGGTGACCGCGCTCGCCCGCACGGTCTTGGCGGTCTCCGGCCCCTGTAGCTGGTGGCCGCCGTCCAGCTTGCCGGTGGCGCCCCACTTCTCGTACCAGGCGCCGACCTCGGCGTACCAGGCGCCGTACTCGGGGGTGCCCGGCGCGGGCTCGTTCGGCGTGTCCATGATCAGCAGCACGTACTTCACGCGGGTCTCCTTCTCGTCACTGGGCGGCCGCTTCGGTGCGCCCTCAGCCATGCCACGAACGGCGACACCGCCGATCCGACACACCGGCGGTGCTTTCTTTACCGGCGGCTAGCGGTTGCCCCGCCGCCAGACCAGCCGTAGCCCCGACCAGTCGGTGTCGACCGCCGCGACCTTCACGTCGACCAGGCCGATGTCCAGCGCGGCCGACCGCACCACGTTGTCGGTGATGTCGCTGACGTGGCCCGCGGCCCGCCGTGGCCACAGCGCCCAGATCGCGCCGGCCGGGAACACCCGCCGGGCCAGGAGAGGCAGCCGCCGGGGGAGCTCGTCGGCGGCCTGGAAGAACGCGACGATGAGGTCAGCCGCGCCGTCGGGGTCCGGCGGCAGCAGCCCGTCGGGCGGGCCGTCCAGCGCCCAGTCGCCGGGCGGCGCGTCCAGCGCGGTCCGCAGTCCCGGCTTGAGCCCTAGCTTGCGTGCCTGCGGGGTGCCTGAGTACGCCGGCCACCGCCGCCTCAGGGCACCGGGATGTCGTGGTGCGCCAGCGCGAACGAGCGCCCGGCCTCGGTCAGCTCGGCCGCCTTGACCGGCCGGACCAGGTCCAGGTGGCGGCCCACCGGGCACCACTGGTAGCGCCAGAACCCGAGCCGGAGTGACTTGACCGAGGCGCCCGGGATCCAGACGGTGCTGAACAGGTGCCCCTGGCGGCACTTGACCACGGTGTTCCGGCCGAACGAGTAGCCCTGGCGGGTGGCGATGACCGTGCCCGCCGCGTACCCGGCGGCGATCGCGGCCAGCACGGCGAGCCGCCGCTTGCGCTGAGCAGATGCCATGACGCTCACGCTACTCCGCGGTCCGCGCCACGTGCAGCACCGCGCCCCAGTGCCGCCGCAGCTGCCCGTCCGGCCGCCGCGCCAGCCGCGCCCGGATCTCCCCGTACAGCCGCTCCCGCTGCCAGGGCTCCATCACCAGGTTGCTTGAGAACGTCTCGAGCAGCCGGATGTAGCTGTCGGCGGTGTACCTGACCTCCCAGTCGAACCGGCGCACGGTGACGTCGCGGAACAGCCCGGACGCGGCGATGTCCGCTTCCTGCGCGGCCAGCGTGTCCGGCTTGGCGAAGAGGCCCCCGTCCGGCACGCCGCAGCCGATCTCGTCGTACACCGTCCTGGATCTGCGCGAAGAAGGGGTCGCCGCCGTCCGGCACCACGTGCGCCGCCTCCCAGAACGCCAGGTGGCCGCCCGGCCGCAGCAGCGCCGCGGCCCGTGCGTACTTGACCGCCGGGTCGACCCAGTGCCACGACGTCGCCGCGAACACCAGCGCGTAGTCAGCCCGGTCCGGCCGCCAGCGTCTCGAAGGCGTCGTGCACCACCGTGACCCGGTCGAACCGGGCCAGGTTGCGCCGCGCCTCGGCCGCGAGCGCGGCCCCGAGCTCCACGCAGGTGATCGCGAACCCGCGCCGCGCCAGCGGTAGCGTCGCCTTGCCCGACGCCGACCCCACCTCGCACAGCCGGTCGGCCTGCGGCCGCGCCCCGGTCAGGCTGAGCAGCTCCGCGTACAGCTCAGCGGGGTACTCCGGGCGAGCGTCCTGGTAGTCCGTCGCTACCGCGTCGAACGTCCGCCGCAACCGCTCCCGCTCAGCCGCCTGGTCCACCTGCCCGAGCCTACGGGGTAACGGCCGCCGCCGTCAGCCGCCGCCCAGCCCGGTCATCGAGTAGGCCTCGTCCAGCGCGAGCTGCCAGGGGAAGCTGTCCTCGGACGCGCCGGGCGGCGCCGTGCCGCCCGGGCCGAGCAGCACCGACACGCCCTCGACCCGCAGCGCCTTGAGCGACCGCGCGAACTGCGGGCGGGCGGCCAGCGGCTGGCTGACGCAGGGCAGCGCCACGATCGGCAGCCCCATCCCGGTCTGCTCGGCCAGCACCGCCAGCGCGTAGGAGTCGGCGATGCCCAGCGCCCACTGGTTGATCAGGTTGAACGTGGCCGGGGCGACGACGATCGCGTCCGGCACCCGGGACCGCGGCTCCCCCGGCGCCCGGTGCCTGCTGCGTACCGGCGACCCGGTGAGCGCCTCCACTTCCGCCGCGTCGAAGAAAGAGAGCGCCGACGGGGTGGCGATCACCTGCACCGTCCACCCGCGCGTCAGCGCCTGCTTGACCAGCGACCCCGCGTCCGCCGCGGGGGCCGCTCCGGACACGACCACTGAAAGCACACCCTTGCGCGCCATGATCCGAGCATAGGAAGGATGCGGCCGCCTTGTCTGCCAGCGCCACGCCGCGGGCGGCAGTTCAGCCCGGCCCCGCCCCGGGCCGGGGCCGGCCCTGCCCGGCCGCTCAGCGCTACTGGCTGGTCCCGAACGCGGCCTTGAACGCCGCCGTCGCGTTCGGGGACGCGCCGCTGCTGTCGCCCGGGATGTCCAGCGGCAGGGTGCCGTCGGTGTAGTTCCAGAAGATCGCCGGGCCGGTCGCGTTGGCCTTGATCCACCGCGCGATCTGGGTGACGAAGTAGGCGTCATCACCGCCGCCACCGCCCGCGCTGGAGGTGTTCAGCCCCCATTCCGGGATGCTGACCAGCTTCTTGTGCTGCGTACCGAAGGCGGCCAGCCAGTCAAGCCCGTACCCCTTGAACCGCTGCCCGCCGATGACGTCGGGCGTGGACGCGGTCCAGTGCCCCGCGTTGACGCCGTTCATCAGGTCGGCCCAGCGCGCGGCGTCGCTGCTGGTCGCCTGGCCGAGCCCGTCGTAGACGTCGAGCGCCACCGCGTCGACGTACTTGTCACCCGGGTAGAACTGCTCCAGGTTCCCGCCCGGGCAGCTGACGTTGCTGCTTTCCAGCGGATTCCAGATGAACTTGAAGTTCGCCCCGCTGACGCTGCGCATGGCGGTCACGATGTTGCGGAAAGCGGGCACGAAGTCGCCCGCCCAGCTCGTCAGCGCGGTCCCGTCCTGGTTGCAGATGCTCCAGCCCATCCAGCTGGCATTGAATTCCCAGCCGATCCGGATGTAGGAGGAGCCGAAGCCCGCGGCTATCAGGTGCCCGGCCAGGGACTTGTAATAGCTGTCGGCACCGCCGCTTGCCACCTGGTTGTAGTCCGCCACGTTGGTGGCGCACTGCGTCGACGGGCCGCCGCAGGGCACCATCGGGACGCCCCACACCATCGTGAACGGGCTGCCCTTCCAGTTCCCGAGCTGCCACGGGTCGGCGATGTGCGACCAGTCGGTGGCGTCGATGAAGTCCTGCGCGTACTTGATCGAGCCTGACGAACCGAGCCAGGCGGCGGCCTTCTCGATGCCACCCGGGCCGAACTTGCCGTCGTAGAGGCCGATCCCGGCCGGGTCGGCCGAGGCTCCGGTGGTCGCGTTCGGCCCGGCCGTCCAGCTAGTCGTCGCCTTGGCGCTGCCGGCGCTGCCGGCGCTGCCAGCCGACTGCCCGCAGCCGGCCACCAGCAGCGCGACGGCTGTCATCAGCAGGCCGGCCAGGCAGACAGTCAGACGGGGGGCACGCATGACAGCAAACCTAGGCGGACTTGTCCTCGCGCGGGAGGGGAATGTCCGATCCCGCCCGCGCTTTGACTGCCCGGCCGGTCCGGGCATGCAAGCCGATCGGCGGGGAACTGTGTGTGCTAACGCCAGCCGGCGTCCCTGCAAGGAGGCAGCAATGACCAACCACACCTACCGCGTGACCGAGATCGTCGGCACGTCGCCCGAAAGCCAGGAAGCGGCGATCCGTAACGCGATCGCCCGGGCCGGGCAGACGCTCCGCAACCTTGACTGGTTCGAGGTCACCCAGGTGCGCGGCCAGATCGAGGGCGACCGGGTCGCGCACTGGCAGGTCGGGCTGAAGGTCGGCTTCCGCCTCGAGGAGGGTTAAGCCCCGCCCGTCGCAAGCCCGGCGGCAGGCGGCGTCACCAGAGCGGGAAGTCGGTTCCGTGCTCGCCTTCGGCTCGCGGGCCGAAGATCCGGCGCTCCTCCTCGGTGATCCGCCGGTCGTTGATCGACGCCTCGCGGCGGCTCATCAGCCCGTCGTGGTCGAACTCCCACAGCTCGTTGCCGTAGCTGCGCCACCACTGGCCCGACTGGTCGCGGGACTCGTACTGGAAGCGGACCGCGATGCGGTTGCCGTCGAAGCTCCACAGCGACTTGCGCAGGGCGTAGTCGAGCTCGCGCGCCCACTTCCCGGTGAGGAAGCTGACGATCTCAGCGCGCCCCGTGAGGTGGGTGTCGCGGTTGCGCCAGACCGAGTCGGGCGTGTAGGCAAGGGACACCCGCTGCGGGTCGCGGGTGTTCCAGGCGTCTTCCGCCGCCTGCACCTTCCGCACGGCGGCGGGCCGGTCGAACGGCGGGAACGGCGGCCGGGGCTCCGGCATTGGCGTGGTCCTCCCTGTCGGCGCGGTGAATTCCGGCCCGGGCCGGAGTCACTACTCCTACCAAGTCAACCAGGAGGCGACCAGCATGGCCGACGAGAGCGTCAGCGCGACCACCATCATCAACGCCCCCGCCGCGGCTGTCTTCGCGGTGCTGGCCGACCCGGCCAAGCACGCCGCCATCGACGGCACCGGCTGGGTCCGCGAGTCCCTCGACGGCAAGCCGCTGGCCACCGCCTGACCGGCCGCCCCCGCCTGGGCACCCAGCTCAGAGCGGGCCGAGCAGGTCATGCGGGTCGGCCTCGAGGTCGAGCCCGGCGAGCACGCCGCCCAGCTCGCGTTCCTCGTAGCGGAAGTGCGATTCCATGATCGCGGAGAGCCCTTGCAGGTGCCGCGTCAGCTCGTCGGGAGCGCCGCCGGAGGTCACGGCGGACTCGAACCCGGTCAGCAGCGCCGCGATCATCTCGTGGTCCTGCCGCAGCTTCGCGATCACCGGCTGCAGTCGCGGATGGCGCGCTGACAGCTCGGGGAACAGGGCGGCGTCCTCGCTGAGATGGTGACCGCCGAGCGCCGCACAGAACCCGTGGCAGTAAAGCGTGAGGTCGGCCCGCCCGGACCAGGCCTCCCCGCTGTCCGCGTCGCCGACCGAGTCCTCGGCCACCCGCAGTGCCTGGCGCAGCCGCTGATGAGCGGTCACCAGCTCGCGGTTCCAGGCAACCAGCCTGTCCTTCTCAGTCATAGTCCAAGCATTATCCCGAACGGGTGCGTGGCTCCGCGCAATCCCTCCGCTCGTGCCTGGTCGAGCTTGACCCCGGTCCGGTGGCCGGCACGCTGCCGATTGCCGCTGGCGGCAGCGGATGATATGAGTCGCTGACGAGCAACAGTAAGGCAACAGCGACTCTATGGACATCAACGCACCCGGCCAGGGCAACGCGGCTGAGCTCGCGGAGCTGACGGGAGCAGCCGCCGGGCCCCGGGGCAGGCGCGGCAACCAGACGCTGACCCTGCTGACGGTCGCGGTCGGCGTGATGATGGTCGCGCTGGACGGCACGATCGTCGCGGTCGCCAACCCGGCCATCCAGGCGAGCCTGCACGCCAACCTGGCTGACCTTCAGTGGATCACCAACGCCTACCTGCTGGGGATCGCGGTCACCCTGATCACGATCGGAAAGATCGGCGACCGGCTGGGCCACAAGAAAGTGTTCATGACCGGGGTGGTCGGGTTCGCGACGACCTCGGCCGTCATCGGGCTGTCCGGGGCCATCTGGAAAGACATCTCGCTGATCATCGTGTTCCGCGCGGTGCAAGGCGTGTTCGCGGCGATGCTGCAGCCCACCGCGCTCGCCCTGCTGCGCGAGGCCTACCCGGCCGAGAAGCTGAACCGGGCGATCGGGTACTGGGCGGCGGTCCTCGGCGCGTCCACCGCGGCCGGGCCGATCGTCGGCGGTCTGCTGGTGCAGCACATCAACTGGGAGTCCTGCTTCTACGTGAACGTCCCGGTCGGGGTGGCCGCCTTCATCCTGAGCGCGGTCGCACTGCGCGAGACGCCGGTGTCGCCGGCTGCCTCGTCGTTCGACTTTCCCGGTATCGCCGCGCTCACCGCCGGGCTCTTCCTGCTCGTCTGGGCGCTGATCAAGGCCCCCGCCTACGGCTGGGGGTCGGCGGCCACGCTGGCCTGCTTCGCCGCCGCGGTCATCCTCCTGGTGCTGTTCGCGGTCCGCCAGTCGCGGGCGAAGCAGCCGCTGCTGCCGCTCCAGTTGTTCCGCTCGGTCCCGCTGTCGGCCGGGATCGTGCTCGTCCTGCTGCTGATGTTCGGGATGTTCGCCGTCCTGTTCCTGATGACCCTCTACCTGGAGAACGTGCACGGCCTCGACCCGGTGGCGACCGGCGTGCGGCTGCTGCCGATGACCGTGATGATGGCGGTCGGTCCGCCGCTGTCCGGCCGGCTGATCACCCGGCTTGGCCCGTGCGTCCCGATGGTGGCCGGGATGCTGCTGGCCGCCGTCGCCCTGTTCGGCCTGTCCCGGCTCGGCCCGGACTCCGGCATCAGCGCCACCTTCGCCTGGTTCGTGCTGCTCGGCCTCGGCCTCAGCCCGGTGATCGTCGGTGCCACCGACGTGATCGTCGGCACGGTGCCCCACGAGCTGAACGGCGTGGCCAGCGGGCTGCAGGCCACCGCCTTCCAGGTCGGCGGCACGATCGGCACCGCGGTGCTCGGCGCCGTGGTGTCCGGGCGGATCAGCGGCCTGCTGCCCGCGAACTGGCACGCGGCGGGCCTGCCGGCGCTGAACCCGGCCCAGCTGGCCGCGGCCAAGACCGCCGTCTCGGTCGGGCTGGCGCCAGCGACCGGCAACTCCCCGCCCCGGACGGCGAGCGTCATCGTTCACGTCAGCCAGGCCACGTTCGTGAGCGCGATGGACACCGCGTTCCTGGTGAGCGCGATCGCCGCGCTGATCGGAGCCGGCTTCGCGCTGGCGACCCGGGGGAGCAAGCCGGCCGCCGACGAGACGACGGCGCGGTCCCACTTCCCGTGACCGGGTACCCGGCGACCCGGCGCTACGGCCGGGTGAACTTGCCGATGACGGGCTCGAAGATCGTCCCGGCCCCGCGGCCGGCCAGGTTGGGCGGCGAGACCTGCAGCTTCCCGGCCTCGCGGGCCGCCCGCATGGCGGTGATGGCCTCCGCCGGGTCGCCCTCGATCTCGAAGATCGCCAGGAAGCGCTTCATCGGCGGCTCGGCACTGAGCTGGGCCGGCCCGAGCTCAAACAGCTGACCGGACACGAACGGCCCGACGTTGGTCACGATGTCCTGGATATGCACCGTCCGGTACCACTGCGAGTACTCCTCGCTCTGCTCACTGTTGATCACCAGGAGACTGCGCTCGCTGCTGTGGTCGGTCACCGCTGCATCGCTCCGTTCGCTACCGAGGCCGTTGATTAAGTTATATGAATTAGCCTAGTATTACATGAGGGTAGAACGAGGCCGTTCAGTGAGGGTGAGCGATGGCGGAGTTTGATCTGGTCATCCGGCGGGGCACGCTGGTCGACGGGAACGGCGGCGCACCGCGGGTGGCCGACGTCGCGGTCCGCGACGGCGTCATCGTCGAGGTCGGAGCGGTCAGCGGCCAGGGGGAGCGCGAGATCGACGCGGCCGGCCTGGTGGTCGGCCCCGGCTTCGTCGACATCCACACCCACTATGACGGGCAGGCCGTCTGGGACGACCGGCTGCAGCCGTCGTCGCTGCACGGCGTCACCACGGTGGTGGCCGGCAACTGCGGCGTCGGCTTCGCCCCGGTCAAGCCGGCCGACCGGAACAAGCTGATCCAGCTCATGGAGGGCGTCGAGGACATCCCCGGGACGGCGCTGTACGCCGGCCTTGAGCAGCACTGGTCGTGGTCCACCTTCGGCGAGTACCTGGACGTGCTCGACTCCCGGGCCTGGGACATCGACATCGCCACCCAGGTGCCGCACGCCGCGCTGCGCTTCTGGGCGATGGGCGACCGGGCGGCCGCGCTGGCGGCGGCGACCGACGAAGAGATCGCCGACATGGCGGACATGGCCGCGCAGGCGGTCCGCGACGGCGCGCTCGGCTTCAGCACGTCCCGCACGATCAATCACAAGAGCCGCTCGGGTGACGTCACTCCCAGCTACGGGAGCGAGGCCAGGGAGCTGACCACCATCGCCGCCGCGGTCGGCCAGACCGGGACCGGGGTGCTCCAGTTCGTCACCGACTACGACGACCTGGACGAGGACTTCGCGCTGATGCAGTCCATGGTGGTCGCGTCCGGCGGCCGCCCGCTGTCGGTCTCGCTGCTGCAGAAGCGCAAGCTGCCGCGGCTGTACCAGCCCACCCTGGACAAGATCACCGAGTCCAACCAGGCCGGCCTCCCCATCCGGGCCCAGGTGGCCAGCCGCGGCGTCGGCATCATGCTCGGCCTGACCTGCACGGTGCACCCGTTCGTGACCAACCCGGTCTGGCTCACCCTGGCCGGCCTGCCGGTCGCCGAGCAGGCGGCGCGGATGGCCGACCCGCAGACCCGGGCCGCGATCCTCGCCGCCCAGACCGCCGAGGTGCCGGAGAACCTGGGGCCAGGCGCACTGCGGATCAACCGCTACGAGGCGATGTGGGAGCTGGGCGAGTACCCGGAGTACGAGCCCAGCCTGGACGACACGATCCTGGCCCGGGCCACCCGGGAGGGACGCAGCCCGGAGGACCTGGCCTACGACATCCTGATCTCCGACGCGGGCCGCGGCATGATCCAGCAGCCGTTCACCAACTACGCCGACGGCAACCTGGAAGCGGTCAGGGAGATGCTCACCCACCCGTACACGGTGCCCGGGCTCGGGGACGGCGGCGCGCACGTCGGCGCGATCTGCGACAGCAGCTTCACCAGCACGCTGCTGCAGCACTGGGTGCGCGACCGCGCCGCGGGCAGGCTGCCGGTCGAGTTCGTCTTCCAGAAGCAGTCGCGCGACACCGCCCAGACCGTCGGCCTGAACGATCGCGGGGTCCTCGCCCCGGGTTACCGGGCCGACATCATCGTGGTGGACATGGAGCACCTGCGGATGCGCCGCCCGGAGATCACCTACGACCTGCCCGGCGGCGAGCGCCGGATGCGGCAGGAGGTCGAGGGATACCGGCACACCTTCGTCGCCGGGGTGGAGACTTACCGCGACGGCGTGCCCACCGGGGCACTGCCCGGCCGCCTGGTCCGGGGGGCCCGCAGCGCCGCGCCGGAGCTAGTGGCCAGCTAGCAGCCAGCCGCACCCGTTCGGACTGAAAGCCAGGGATTGTCCCGAACGGGTGCGGCTGACTCGGTCAGCGGCCGAGGATGTCTCGCAGGTGCTGGACGGGCCAGCGCCGGTCGAACAGGGTGGGGTCGCCCTCGTCCTCGGCCCGCAGCCGCTGGATCAAGGTCACGTAGCGGTCGAGGTCGAGCGTCCGGACCAGCTCGAGCAGGTCCGCCGCCTCGCCCGCCGCGGGGGCGACGGGGGCGACGAACCGCTGGTAGATGTCCACGATCTGGAGGATCATGGCCAGGTGGCGCGGCCCGGGCTCGACCGACGGGAAGTTGGTCGCGGCGAAGTCCTCGGTGAACACGATCGGCTCGACCGCCAGCGCCTGGGCCCCGTACCGCTGAGCGAGGTGGATGAGCAGCTCGACGTCGAAGGTCTCGTTGAAGGACGTCATCTGGCGCAAGACCGGGCTGAGCAGGTCCCCGTCGAAGGCCTTGAAGCCCGCCTGGGTGTCGAGCACGTGAGCCAGGGACGGGATGAGGGTGGCCCGGACGAAGTGGCGGAACAAGACGATGACCTTATCGGGCTTGTCCCCGGTGCTGTGCGGTTCCCTGGTCGGCCCGCTCGCCTTGACCAGCACTGCCTCGTCCATCCCGTACCGCTGGCCGAGTGCGCAGGCCACGCCGTCGCCGCCGAGCGGCGCGGCCAGCGAGCCGAGCTGGGCCAGGTTGGCGGACAGGTCAGCGTCGGTGTAGCAGACCACATGGCGGCCGGCGTCGCCCGGCCGGGCGGCGGCCGCCTCGACCGCGGCGGCCAGCCCGGCCAGGATCGACCCGCCCTTGCGGGACTGGTCGGTCGAGACCAGCTGGTCGAATGCGGGACTGACCGGCAGGCCGCCCTCGATCACCTCAGCCAGCCGGATGACCGTCACGCTGCGGTGGCCTTCCCGCGGGTACCCTTCCGCGGCCGCGATTTCGGTCATCAGGTCGGCGCTCGATGGACGGTCCGGGCAGCCGTCGTCGCAGGCGATGATGCTCCAGCTGACACCGGGCAGCCCGCTGGTCAGCCAGTCGAGCTGGGCGACCTTGGCGCGGACGAAGTCCTCGCCGTGCTCATGCGCCGACCGGGGGACCATGCGGCCGGTCTCGCCGTACATGGCCCAGACAACGGTGAGCTGGACCGGTCCGCTGAGCTCGCTCAGCCGCTGCCGCGAGCGGGCCGCCGCCAGCGCCTCGGCCGCCACCGCCGGACCGTGGTCCCTGGTGACCTGCTCGACGGTCGTGCTGCCCTCAGCCAGGGCGGACGCCGCGTCGAGTACCGCTTGATTTTCAGCCGGGTCGGTGAGATCGCGGGCCGGTATCAGTGCCTCAGTCATCGCCTTAGGATGCCATTCCCAGCTACCGCTTGCGCCCGACTAGGCAGTAGACCGGAACGATTACCTCAGCACCCGGGGTACCGGGCTCGGGCCGCCATTCGGTCACCGGCACCAGGCCCGGCGAGACCAGGTCGAGCCCGGCCGCGAGCTGCGTCATCTCCGCCCGGGAGCGCAGCGCGATCGACTGCGCGGGCATCAGCCGGTTCCACTGCCGGACGCCCTCCGGCACCGCGGGATCCAGGTCGCTCGCGAGCTGGTAGAGCACCAGGTAGCTGCCTGACGGGAGCGCCGTCAGCAGCGCCGCCACCGCCCGCGCGGCGGCGGCCGGATCCAGGATGAAGGCGAGCGTGAACAGGTACTGAGCCGCGACCGGCTGGGTCAGGTCCAGGGTGGCGCGCGCGCCCGCCACGGTCGCGGCGGCGTCCCTGACGTCCGCGGCCACGTAGTCGACGCTGCCGCCGGGCGCGGAGCGGAGCTGGGCCCGCGCATGCGACAGCACCATCGGGTCGCTGTCCACGTAGACGACGCGGCACTCGGGGGCGAGCGCCTGCGCGGTTTCGTGGGTCTTGTCGGCCGACGGGAAGCCGGTACCGATCTCGATGAACTGCCTGATGCCGGCCTCGCCGACCAGGAACCGCAGCACCCGCTGCTGGAACGCCCGCACCGCGGGCCTGATGGTGACCGCGACCGGCGCTATCGCGGCCAGGGCCGCCGCGGCCTTCCGGTCGGCGGCGAAGTTGTGCTCGCCGCCCCCCAGGCTGTCGGCGACCCGGGCCGCGCTCGGTGCCATGGACCGGATCTGAGCCGCTTCCGCCCGGCGGCTCTCATAATCCGCCCCCTCGTAAGTCATGGTTACAAAATACGCTTCCGCTGCCACTCTCCGAGATCATTAATGAGAACGATTGAAGCTCGACTGTCCGGGTGCCCGGGCTGGGGGCCGACCGCGACCGCCCGGCCCCGGTAAGCCGTCAGAGCTGGATGCCCGGGTAGAGCGGGTGGCGGCTGAGCAGCTCGGCGCAGCGCGCGCGGGAGCTGGCCGCGACCCGGTCGTCCAGGGTGAACTTGGCCTTGGCGCCCGCGGCGGCGGGCGCGGTGGCGCGCAGCGCGGCGGTGATGATCTCCGCGATCTCGTCCATCTCGGCCGGGCCGAATCCGAGCGTGGTCAGCGCCGGGGTGCCGAGCCGGATGCCGGAGGTGTACCAGGCGCCGTTGGGGTCGCGCGGGATGCTGTTGCGGTTGGTCACCACCCCCGCGTCCAGCAGCGCCGACTCGGCCTGGCGGCCGGTCAGCCCGAAGCTGGTGCCGACGTCGAGCAGCACGATGTGGTTGCTGGTGCCGCCGGTGACCAGGCGGGTGCCGCGCCGCAGCAGGCCCTCGGCCAGCGCCTGGGCGTTGGCGACCACCGCGGACGCGTAGTCGGCGAACGAGGGCCGCCTGGCCTCGGCGAACGCGACCGCCTTGGCCGCCATGACGTGCGGCAGCGGGCCGCCGAGCACCATCGGGCAGCCCTTGTCCACGAACGGGGCGTAGTCCGCGGTGCACAGCACGAACCCGCCGCGCGGGCCGCGCAGCGACTTGTGGGTGGTGGAGGTGACGATCTCGGCGTGCGGGACCGGGTTGAGGTCGCCCGTCAGCACGCCGCCCGCCACCAGGCCGGCGAAGTGGGCCATGTCCACCATCAGGGTGGCCCCGACCTCGTCGGCGATCTCGCGCAGCACCCGGAAGTCGGGGGTCCGGGGGTAGGCGGAGTACCCGGCCAGCAGGATCAGCGGGCGGAACTCGCGGGCCTGGGCGGCGATCGCGTCGTAGTCGAGCAGCCCCGTCTCGGCATCGGTCCCGTAACTGGCCTGCTCGAACAGCTTGCCGGAGATATTCGGCCGGAAGCCGTGGGTGAGGTGCCCGCCCGCGTCGAGCGACATGCCCAGCATGCGCTGCGAGTGCAGTGACTGCCGCAGCCCGGCCCAGTCGGCCCCGGGCAGGTCGTTGACGTGGCGGACGCCCGCCGCCTGCAGGGCGGGCTCCTCCACCCGGCGGGCCAGGATCGACCAGAACGCGACCAGGTTCGCGTCGATGCCCGAGTGCGGCTGCACGTAGGCGTGGTCCGCCCCGAACAGGGCCCGGGCGTGCCCGGTAGCGAGCGACTCGACCCGGTCGACCAGCTCGCAGCCGGCGTAGAACCGCTGGCCGACGGTGCCCTCGGCGTACTTGTCCGACAGCCAGTTGCCCATGGCCAGCAGCACCGCGGGCGAGGCGTAGTTCTCCGAGGCGATCAGCTTGAGCTGCTGGCGCTGCGAGGCCAGCTCGCCGGCGATGGCGGCCGCCACGTCGGGCTCGGCCGCCGCGACGACTTCGAGCGCGGCGGTGTAGGCGGTCCCGGCCGGGTCAGTGCGGACCGGGGTATCGACTGGACTGTTCACGGGCGTGCTCCTTCAGGCGGCATCGATGGCTCGCCCAGGCGCGCGGCTCTACCCGCCTTCAGCGGGGGACCGCTCCACGGTGGTGCTCCACCTGAACGCCAGTCACGGCCCGTGACAACCGTAGCCCGCCCGCTCGGCCCGGGACAACCTGTTTCGACGGTTGTGCGGCCGGGCCGTGCCGGTCGGCAGGCCATCCGGCGGGCGGCGTCAGGTCACCCCTTGGCAGCGCGGTTGGCCACCGTGGTAACGAGCGGGTTTACCACTGACGCGGGCACCGGCGCGCCGGCGTTCTCGGCATCGACCTCGGCCTCGATCAGCGGGCCGGTGATAAACGCCACGGTCAGGTACACCGGTAGCTGCTGGCCGCTCACCTCGACCTTGATGGTGCCGGTGCCGGTAGCGATGACGTTGGCCGGGCCGCCGGCCGATCCGGGCGTGATCTTGATCGACGCCGACGTGACCTTGCTGCCCGCGGGCAGCGCGGACGCAAGCTGCTTTTTCGCCGTTTGCGCGAAACAAGCCGAGAGCTTGGGGCTGTGCAACGTCGCTATGTCGGTAGTCAGGTCGCTTTGCGAGCGGTAGCTGGAGGCGGATGAGGAGATGCTCGCGTTGCTGAGCCCGAAGTCGTCGGAGTTCGCCTGGGCGACCCGGTCGCCGTCCGAGTTGCGCACCCCGACGCAGGCCGCGAGGGCAGCGTCCTCGGCGGCGCTGTTCGGGTCCGGCTGATAGGGCGTCGCCTTCCAGCCGGACGGAAGATCCGCGGGCTGCAACACGATCGTCTTGAGCTTCGCCAGCGTGGCCGGCGTCGCGGCCGCGGAGGCCGACGTCGCCGGGCCGCTCGATGGCGCCGGGCTACTGCTAGGCGCCGAAGAACTCGCGGATGACGAACTGCTGCAAGCGGCGAGTACGGCGGCGGCGCATCCAGCGGCACCCACGCCAACGAGGCGTTTAGCCCGCCGCGCATGCCGCGCGCGACCCGGCTGCGGTGGCACAAGCGATTTGATCGGCATGGCTTTCCCTTCCCCGTGCGCCGTCCCGGGTTCACGGCGCTCCTGCCCGCATATCTACCGCAGCACCACAACTCCAACACTGTCGCACGGTAACCGAACAGGAACACGCAGGTAACGACATGACGTCGTAGAGCCTCGGGTTCACCCGGAGTGGGTGACGACACTGCCGGTCAAGGCTGGACAGATGGTAAGGAGCGCCCGCCTCCAGCCGGACGGGGCGCGAGCCGCGTGGATCCGGGCGCGGAATCCCGCTGATCGGGGAGATACCAACTGTGCCGCTGCACGAGCGTGAAACCGTCCGCGAGCAGATGGAAGACTGCGTGTTCGCCGGACCCAGCCTGACCGGCTCCGTCCCCAAGTACCGCTTCCCGCAAGGCGAGACCATGCCCAAGGAGGCGTTCCAGGTAGTGGCGGACGAGCTGATGCTCGACGGCAACTCCCGCCAGAACCTGGCCACCTTCTGCCAGACCTGGCTGGAGCCGGAGGTCATGGCGCTGATGGCGCTGTCGGTCGACAAGAACATGATCGACAAGGACGAGTACCCGCAGACAGCGGAGATCGAGGCGCGCTGCGTGCACATGCTGGCCGACCTGTGGCATGCGCCCGAGGCCGCCAACACCGTCGGCGCCTCGGCCATCGGGTCCTCGGAAGCCTGCATGCTGGCGGGCATGGCGGCCAAGTGGCGCTGGCGGGCCAAGCGCAAGGCCGCGGGCAAGCCCGCGGACAAGCCCAACCTGGTCTGCGGCCCGGTCCAGGTGGTCTGGCACAAGTTCGCTCGCTACTGGGACATCGAAATGCGCGAGGTGCCGATGTCCCACGGCAGCTACGCCATGGACCCGGCTTCCATGCTGGAACGAGTCGACGAGAACACGATCCTGGTCGTCCCTACCCTGGGGGTGACCTACACCGGCGCCTACGAGCCGGTCGAGGCCATGGCCAAGGCCCTGGACCAGTTGCAGGCCGACACCGGCCTCGACGTCGATATCCACGTGGACGGGGCCAGCGGCGCCTTCCTCGCCCCGTTCTGCGCGCCGGAGGTGGCCTTTGACTTCCGGCTGCCCCGGGTCAAGTCGATCAGCGCCTCGGGGCACAAGTTCGGGCTTGCCCCGCTGGGCGTGGGCTGGGTCATCTGGCGGGACCGGGCGGAGCTCCCGCAGGAGCTGGTGTTCCACGTGAACTACCTGGGCGGCGACATGCCCGTCTTCCAGATCAACTTCTCCCGGCCCGCCGGGCAGGTGGTGGCCCAGTACTACAACTTCCTGCGCCTCGGCCACGAGGGATACCGGCGCGTCCACGACTCGTCGTACGAGACCGGCCAGTACCTCGCGGCCGAGATCGTCAAGCTGGGCCCCTTCGAGCTCCTGTGCGACAGCGACCCGGCTACCGGGATCCCGACCGTCACCTGGCGCATCCGTGCGGGCGCGGACCCCGGCTACACCCTGTTCGACCTGGCCGACCGGCTGCGCGCCCAGGGGTGGCAGGTACCCGCCTACACCCTGACCGGATCGGCGTCGGACATCGCGGTGCAGCGGATCCTGGTCCGGCTGGGCGTGAGCAGGGACATGGCCACCCTCCTGCTCAACGACTTCCGTGAGGCCATTGTCCACTTCGGCAAGCACCCGGTGACCGTGCCCATGTCGAAGGAAGAATCAAGCGGGTTCAGCCACCTGTAACCGGCCCGGGACGAACCAGCCGTGGCAGTACCCGTGACGGCGGTCCGGTCAACGGCCGACCCGCCGGTAGCCGGGAATTTGCCCGGCGCGGGTGAACCCGGCCGGGATGGGCGGCGTGAGCGTTTTCAGGCTGGCGGCCGTGGCCGGGATCAGCTGGTAGGTAAGCGTGGTGGCTTCCACGGTCCGGGCTGGCGCCGGCTGGTTGATAACCATCCGGCTGGTCATCCGCAGCGGGACGTACGTCGTCGCGTCGACCCACAGGGTGGTCACCGTGGTGGGGCCGAACCTGGCCGGGCCGGCCTTCCGGGTCCAGCCCAGCTTCACCGCGTCGCGGCCGTTCAGCTTGACGATGCCGTCCACGGTGAAATTCCCGGAGGCGATCTCGGAGCGGATCAGCGCCGGACTGACGGTGAGGTCGACCAGCGGCGAGCTGGTGGTGAACGAGGCCCAGGTGCGGCTCGGGTAGTCGACCCCGACGATCTTGGCCGAGCCGGGGCCCTCGGTGGTGCTCATGCTGGTGTGCTCCAGGGCCTCGTCTTCGGTGTAGACGGACTCGACGTCCTGGCTGGGCTTGCCATCGCGGTAGTCCGCTTCGCGGAACCGCACCTGCTGCCCCACCACCGGGAACGCGGGGTAGACCCAGGTGCTGCTGGTGCCGTCGGCCACGCCGCCGAAGGCCTGGTACTCAACCCTCACTTGCAGGATGTCGCCGCCGTCCTGCCGCAGCGCGTCGAGGACCGCGGTGCGCACCGCGTCAGGGGCCAACCGCCCGGGGCCGGGCCCGGGCTGCGCGACCGCGACCGCGATCACCACGGCGGCGACGGCCGCTGCCAGGGCCGGCAGCCCGGCCAGGACGAGCCGGCGGCGGGTGACCCGGCGGCGGACGGGAGCCGGCTCACCGCTGCCGCCGAGGATGCGGGAGAGCAGCGCGGCCGCCTCAGGAGACCGCGGTGAGGGGCGGTCGCCGGCACCGGGGCTGGCCGAGCGGAGCGCGGTCAGCAGGTCGTCGTCATCGGTCTCGGTCATCACTGCACCTCCATCGGGTCGAGATTGCCGCTCGCGGCTGGCCTGCTTCGCCCGGGAGGCGGCCCCGCGGGCTCCAGCCCCAGCCGGGCCGCGAGCCTGGCCCGGGCCCGGTGCAGCCGGGACCGGGCCGCAACCGGGCCGCAGCCCAGGACGACCGCGGCCTGAGCCGGGGTCAGGCCGTCCCAGGCGACCAGCCGCAGGATCTCCTGGTCGCTCTCCCGCAGTGACGCGAGTGCCTCCCGCAGGGTGCCCGGTTCGAACGGCGCGGCGACCGGGCCGGGGGTCGCGTGCAGGCGGAGCCGGGTCAGCAGGTCGCTTCGCCGGCGCTGCTGACGGTGCTGCGCCCGCCACAGGTTCCGGGCGACGGCGTACAGCCACGGCATCGGATCGTCGGCGGGCACGTCACCGATGCGCCGCCAGGCGACCTCGAGTGCCTGGGCCACCAGGTCATCGGCGTCTGCCCCGGTCAGCCCCCGGTGGCGGGCATACCGGCACAGGGCCGGGTACGCCAGCTCGAACAGCGCACGGAATCGGGTCTCGGGATCCACGTCAAGTACCTGTCTCGGGAGGCCCAAGCGTTGCACACGATCGGCAGAATTCTTCGCGGACTCTAGTCGTCCGCGTGGCCCTCACCACGCTGGAGCGCCGCTGACTTCACTCGTCATCGGACACGACGCGACGTGAGGTATCCGATTAGATACGTTATCCGATCGGATACACTGCATGAGTGACGGATGCTGCGGAGCTACTTGAGCGGGTTCGGGTCAGCTCGGGCCTGACCCAGGAGGAGTTGGCGCGTCGTGCCGGGACCTCGCGGCCGACGCTGTCGGCGTACGAGCACGGGCGGAAGTCGCCGACGGTCACCACCTTCGCCCGGCTCCTTTCTCAGGCCGGGTGGGAGCTGGCAGCCGAGCCGCAGGTGTCGTTTACTGAGCGGGAGGTCGCGCGGGGGAAACCGGTATGGGCCCCGGACCGGCTGCCGCGACTAGCGGTAGCGCGCGCCTTGGCGGTGGTTGAGCTGCCGCTGCACTTGAACTGGTCGGCGCCGGGACGCAGGTTCGACTTGCGGGCACGAGCCGACCGGGCCCGGGTATACGAGATCGTGCTGCAAGAGGGGACACCGGCCGACATCCTGGCTTACGTCGACGGCGCGCTGCTCGTTGACTTGTGGGAAGACCTTGTCTTGCCGAGGTCCGTCCGGTCTGCGTGGGCTCCCCTGATCTCGCCACCCGGTGAGGAGCTGGCCTAGTGGAGGGCGGCCAGCCAGACCTGTCGGCTTTCCAGCTAGAAGTGGCCCGGCTATTCTTTGCCCTGCCAGCCAGCAAGGGGTTCTTGCTGGCCGGAGGAGGGGCCCTGCTCGCGCAGCATCTCACCTCGAGGCCGACCGAAGACCTCGACTTCTTCACCGCTCCCGAGCGCGGGCATGTCCAAGCAGCGTGTGACGCCCTGAAGGTCGGCGCCCGTCACCGGGGCTGGAGTGTGGAGCAGATCCACGACAGCGGCACTTTCTGCCGGATTGTCATCCGCAGTAGTGACGCAGGGGTTCTGGTCGACTTGGCCGTGAACGCGCCGCCTGACCTTCCCGCGTCGGTCACGTCGGCCGGGCCGACACTTGCTCCGGAAGAACTGGCTGGCCATAAGCTGCTCGCCTTGTTCGACCGGGCTGCCGCGCGAGACTTTTCCGACGTCTACGTCCTGGCCCGGCGGTTGGGCAAGGACGTGATGCTCGCGCGGGCCGCACAGATCGACGCGGGCTTCGACAGCAAGGTACTAGCCGACATGATCACCACCCTCGATCGGTTCGCTGACGACGAGATCCCTGTCACCGACGGCTCGTCCGCAGCTGAGCTGCGAGCGTTCTACGCAGCCTGGCGATCAGAGCTGAAAGCGTAAGCAGAGCGAGGCAGCCTGTCTGCGGCTGTCTCGCAAGCAGGATCGTGGCCAGCAAGGAAGCAGGAGAGCGGGTGACGGTAATCGAAACCGCATGACCAGCTTGGAAGGCTGGGGCTCTACCATTGAGCTACACCCGCGCGACGCGCCGTGGCGCGAGCGCCGTGAGCCGTCCCGACTAGCGTACCGGCTCGCCCGCCCCCGCGCACCGCCGCCCGGCTCCGGGATGGCGCGAGTCACCCGCCCGTAACAAGTAGGCGTTGACCGCGTAACGTCGAGCGTTTCTGCTGAGACCATGGCCTTTCTTGTCGACGCCCAGGACCAAGCAGCCGGAACCCCGGGCCCGGCGCCGCACCCGCTCGCCCCGCTGACCGCCGCCGAGATCGAGGCGGCCGCCCAGGCGGTCAAGTCCGCCCGCGCCCTCGGCGACACCGCCCGGTTCGTCTACGTGAGCCTCTACGAGCCGGGCAAGCACGAGGTGATCGCGTTCGAGCAGGGCGCGCCCGCCCCGGAGCGGCTGGCCCGGCTGGTGATCAGGGAGCGCGCGGAGCACGCCACCTACGAGGCCGTGGTCAGGCTCGCTGGCACCCAGGGCGAGGTCGTCAGCTACCACCAGGTCCCCGGCGTGCAGCCGAGCGTGATGCTGGAAGAGTTCCTCGCCTCCGAGGACATCGTCCGCAAGGACCCGCGCTGGCAGGACGCGATGCGCAAGCGCGGCATCGAGAACTTCGACCTGTGCATGATCGACCCCTGGTCCACGCCGAACGTGGAGCCTGGCGTCGGCCCCGCCGACGGCCGCTTCGTGAGCCCGCTGACCTGGGTCCGCGACGACGAGAACGACAACGGCTACGCCCACCCGGTCGACGGCGTGGTCGCCAAGGTCGACCTGGACACGATGACGGTGGTCAGCGTGGAGGACTACGGCGTCATCGACGTACCAAAAAAGCGGGCCAACTACTCGACCGAGCGGATCCAGGATCCAGAGAACATCCCCTACTTCCCTGCCGGACCGAGGCAGGACGTCAAGCCCCTCGACATCACCCAGCACGACGGCCCCAGCTTCCAGGTCGACGGCTACCACCTGAAGTGGCAGAAGTGGGACCTGCGCATCGGCTTCACCGCCCGGGAAGGCCTGGTCCTGCACCGCGTCGCCTACCAGGGCCGGAGCATCATCCACCGCGCCAGCCTGAGCGAGATGTTCGTCCCCTACGGCGACCCCGGCCCGATGCACTACCGCAAGCTGGTGCTGGACGAGGGGGAGTACGGCATCGGCCTGCTCACCAACTCGCTCGAGCTGGGCTGCGACTGCCTGGGCGAGATCGCCTACCTGGACGGCGTGGTCAACGACAATGACGGCCACCCGATCACCATGACCAACGCCATCTGCCTGCACGAAGAGGATCATGGCATCGCCTGGAAGCACACCGACTTCCGCACCGGCTACGTCGAGGTCCGGCGGATGCGGCGGATGGTCATCTCCAGCATCGTGACCGTCGGCAACTACGAGTACGCCTACTACTGGTACCTGTACCAGGACGGCACGATCGAGTACGAGGTGAAGCTGTCCGGCGTCATCTCCAACGGCGTGATCGCCGAAGGGGAGACCCCGGAGTACGGCACGCTGGTCGCCCCCGGCGTGTACGGGCCGCACCACCAGCACTTCTTCAACGTCCGGCTGGACATGGCGGTGGACGGGGCGGAGAACCGGGTCTACGAGGTCACCCCGACGGCCGAGCCCGAGGGCCCGGGCAACCCGGTCGGCAACGCCTGGCGGGCGAGGGAAGTCCTGATCGAGGACGAGACGATGGCCCGCCGCGACGCCGACCCGCTGGCGGGCCGCTACTGGAAGATCACCAACGACGGCGTGACGAACTCACTCGGCCAGCCGGTCGGCTACAAGCTGCTGCCGAACCACGTGATCAAGCCGTTCGCGCACCCGGGGTCGGCCGTCGCCCGGCGCGCGCCGTTCATGTTCCACCCGCTCTGGGTCACCGCCTACGACAAGGACGAGCTGTTCGCCACCGGCGACTACCCGAACCAGGCGGAGGGCGGGGCCGGGCTGCCCGCCTTCGCCGCCCGGGAGCGCAACCTGACCGACACCGACGTGGTGGTGTGGTTCACCTTCGGCACCAATCACGTCGTCCGCCCGGAGGACTGGCCGGTGATGCCGGTCCACCCGATCGGCTTCAAGCTGCTCCCGGCTGGCTTCTTCGTCGGTAACCCGGCCCTGGACAACCCCCAGCCCGGCGGCGACCACTGCTCGCACCACGACGCCAACCTCCACATAGAAACCCAAGACTGAGAAACCCAGGACAAAGAGGAACGGGTGCATGGCGACTGCCCAGGCCGACCAGGCTGTTCATTCCGGTACTAGCTTGCAAGCGCGGGTCCTCTCCTTCCCGGAGGTACTCGCCCAGTCGGTCGCCAACATGGCGCCGAGCGCGGCAATGGCGCTGCTCCCGCTGCTCGTCTTCTACTCAGCCGGCAACGCGACCTGGCTGTCGTTCCTGCTCAGCGTCATCGTGCTGCTGGTGGTGGCGTACTGCGCGTCGCTGTTCGCCACCCGGATCAACAGCGCCGGCTCGTTCTACGTCTGGGTGACCAGGGCACTCGGCCCCGCCGCGGGCAGCTCAGCGGGCTGGGGGCTGGTGCTCGGCTACCTGTTCACCGGCATCGCCTGCGTGATCGGCTTCGAGATCTACGGGTCCAACCTGCTGCAGGGCTACGGCGTCATCTCGGCCGGCAACCACTGGGCGCACCTGATCCTGTACCTGCTCGGCGGCATCGCCCCGGCGGTGATGGCGGTCTCCGACATCAAGATCAGCCAGCGGCTCGCCTTCTTCCTCGAGGCCGCCTCGGTGACGATCATCCTGGTCCTGTGCATCGCGGTCTACGTGCACAACGGCGGCGTGATCGACCATGCCCAGCTCTCGCTCAAGGGCGGCAAGGCCGGCGGCGTGGTGGTCGGCATGGTGCTCGCCATCTTCGCCTTCGTCGGCTTCGAGTCGGCCGGCGCGCTGGGCCAGGAGGCCAAGGACCCGGCCCGCAGCGTGCCCCGGGCGATCCTCTGGTCCTGCGGCATCATCGGCGTGTTCTACCTGATCGTCTGCTACGCGCAGATCTACGGCTTCGGCGCGGCCGCGTTCGGCACCGCGACCGCGCCGATGCCGCAGCTAGCGGGCGTCGTCGGCCTCGGCTGGCTGGGCCACGTGATCGCGATCGGCATCACCTGCTCGATGTTCGCCTGCACGCTCGCCTGCCTGACCGCGGGCTCGCGGATGCTGCTGTCACTCGGCCACGACGGCCTGCTGCCGAAGGTGTTCACGCACACCACCAGGCACACCAAGGCCCCCGGGGTGGCGATCTGGGCGGTGGCGGTCCCGATGACGGTGATCCCGATCGCCTACATCGCCGCGGGCTCGGTCGACACGGTGCTCACCGGCGTGGAGGGCACCCTGGCGACCTACGGCTTCATGCTCGCCTACGGCCTGGTGGCGCTGGCCGCGCCGATCTACCTGTTCAAGCTGAACGAGGGCAAGGCGCTGGCCTGGATACTGGGCATCCTCGGCGCGGTCACCATGCTGTTCGTCTTCTACGTGAACTGGATACCGACGGCGATACCGAACGACATCTTCCCGTCCCTGGTCGGCAGCTTCCGCTGGCTGCCGTACGTCTTCCTGGCCTGGACCGCGATCGGCCTCGCCTGGTACTTCATCGTCCGGGCGACCCGCCCCGAGGTGGTCCGCGCGGCCGCCACCTGGGGCGACGCAGCCGACCCGGCCGCCGCCGCCGAGGAGGCCCACGGCAACCGGGTGTAACCGAGTCGACCGGGCCAGCGGGCAGGTCGTCACCGACCCGCCGTACCCGGTGCCGGCCGGCTGGCTGGACCGCTACGCCTGGAAGATCAGCCCTCCCCAGGTCGCCGCCCTGGCGTCGGCGTCCCGCGACCGGGGAGCTGGCCGCCGCCCTGCGCTGGAACCCCGGCAACGAGGCCGCCTACCGGGGTTTCGGCGCGGTGATCACCGACAGCACCCGGCCCGCCGTGGAAGTGGCTAACTCGGTTCTCGCCGCTGCCAGGACCGTAACCTGATGCCCCCGGCCAGCCCTGGGCGGATGGGTCGCCGCCGCGCTCGGCGGCGCGGAATGGGACGCGGTTATCGACACCTGGAGCGGTCCGCCGCGCGCGGTCAGGGACGCGGCCGAGATCCTGGCCGGCCGGGCGGAACGCTACTGCTACGTGAAGTCACGGGCCGGATGCCGTGGTGGCCGCGGCGGATTGAGCGCGGCGGGTACGTGCTCGCGCCCGGGCCGCCGGAGTTGCCGTTGCAGTACATCGACGGCTGTGACCTGGCCACCTGGCTGCTGCAGGCCACCGACGGCGGAATCGGCGGTGTCTTCAACACGGTCAGCGAGCCCGGCCACACCACCATGGGCACCCTGCTCGAGGCGGCGAAGGCCGTCACTGGCGCGGCAGCCCGGTTGGTCTGGGTGAACCCCGGGGTCATCGAGGCGGCGGGCATCGCCCCGTGGACCGAACTGCCCGTCTGGGTTCCCCCCGACAGTGAGCTGATCGGCCTGCACACCGGTAACGTCACGGCCGCCCGGGCGGCCGGGCTCAGCTGCCGCCCGGTCAGGCAAACCTTGGCCGACACCTGGGCCTGGCTGCAAGCCGAGGGAGACCCGCCCCCGCGGCCGGACCGCCCCGCCAACGGCCTGGACGCCGAGCGCGAACGGCAGGCCCTGGCGCTGGCCGCCTCGTCCTAGAAACGGGGACCCAGCAGGAACAACTTGGGAATTGTCGGGCTGGCGGGACTCGAACCCGCGACCTCGTGCACCCAAAGCACGCGCGCTAGCCAAGCTGCGCTACAGCCCGTTTACCACCGTGAGTGTATCGCGGGCGGCCCACTTCGCGGCCCGGTCACGCCCCGGCTTATCCCGCCGTTGCGCCGCCCGCCTGAGCCACCGCGGCGAACCCCGCACCACCTGGCCGGCCGCGACCCGCCTCGGCCAGTCCCACCACCACCTCCGCAGCCCCGTGGGTGCCGTACTGACTCGAAAAGAACTTTTACACGGCTCCCTATGACGGCTCGAATGTCGTACCCATTATCTAGCCTGGTCCTATCGGTGGATTTCGTTATGGCCGTTCGGAGGGAGGGCAGGCATGGATGGATCCCAGGAGGACCGGCCAACAACCGCGGACGAAGACGACTTCGACCTCGATGAGCACATCGACTGGGTGATCCGCGAGATCGAGGCGGGCCGCCAGCAGGTGCCGCCCGAGCGCGAGGCCGAGGGCCCGGCCATCTCGGTCAGCCTCGGTGACGCCGCCGACGTGGACCCGGCGCTGCTGGCCGCGCTGTGCGGCCCGGACGGGCTGGGCGGCCAGGCCCTCAGCGCCGCGTTCGGCCAAGACGCGGCGGCCGACGTGCTCCGCCCGGGGCCGGTGCTGGCCGCGCTGACGGCCGAGCAGGCATCCCGTTCCGGTGACCTCTCCGACGACGAGGTCATCGGAGTGGTCCAGGCGTCCCGTCGGCTGGCCAACTGGGCGGACTACCTGCAGACGGTGGGCATCGCGGTGCTCGCCCGCCGCCGCCAGGCCCAGTATGAGGCCGCCGCGGCGCAGGGCAAGCCGGTTGGCTGCCGTGACGGTGAGTTCCCCGGCGCTGAGCTGGCCATGGAGCTGGTCGACACCCCGGCCTACGCCGGCCTGCGGGTCGACACCGCCCTGGAGCTGACCGGGCGGCTGCCGCGCACGCTGGCCGCGATGGCCGACGGGTCGATCGACCTGTGCCGGGCGCTGACGATCGCGTCCCGCACCGCCGTGCTGACCGACGCCGACGCCGCCTACGCCGACGAGGTGCTGGCGGCGGCCGCGCCGGAGAAGCGACCCGACCAGCTCGCCCGTAAGGCCGCCGCCCTCGAGATGAAGCTCGCCCCGGAGGCGGTCCGCGCCCGCAAGGAACTAGCCCGCCAGCTAGACCAGCGGGTCGAGGCCCGCCGCGAGGCGTCAGGCAATGCCAGCCTGGCGGGCCGCGAACTCGACACCGTGCAGGTGATGGCGTCCAAGGCGCACATCGACGCGGTCGCCGCCCAGCTCCGTGACTCCGGGCAGTTCGACGCCACCATCGGCCAGCTCCGCGCCCTGGTGCTGACCGACCTCACCCAGGGCCGCGATCCACTCGACCGCGTAACGGCCCCGGCCGCGCCGCCAGCCAACCCCGAAACCCAGGCCAAAACCCAGGCCCCCGCGCTCATCAACGTGGTCGTCCCCGTCGAGACCCTGCTCGGCCACGGCACTGCCCCCGCCGCGGCCGCTGGGTGGGGCCTGCTCGACGCCGACGAGGCCCGTGCCTTCACCCGGGCCGCTGCCGGCCACCCCAGGACCCGCTGGTGCGTCACGGTAACCGCCCGCGACGGGACCGCGCTCGCCCACGGCTGCGCCCCCGGCCGGCATCCCTGGCCGGGGACCGGTCCGCCCTGGCCGCACGGCCTGGCCATCACCCTTGAACCAGTCGCCCGCGACACCTGCGACCACGCGCAGGCCGAGGCCCGCTACGTCCCCAGCCGCAAGCTCCGGCACCTCATCCGCGCCCGCAGCCAGACCTGCTGCGCTCCCGGCTGCAACGCCCAGGCCGTCTACTGCGACCTCGACCACACGCTGCCCTACCCCGACGGTCCCACCTGCGAGTGCAACCTCAACCCCAAGTGCCGGCGTCACCACCGGATCAAGCAGGCCCCGGGCTGGCGGATGACCCAGCCGGTACCCGGCACCGCCGCCTGGACCACTCCGTCCGGCCGCACCCACACCACCACCGCCACCGTCTACGACCGCTAGCCCCGCGGTAGCTAAGCCGGTGGGCAGGCTGGACAGCAAGGTCGCGCTGGTCACCGGCGCGGCCCGGGGCCTGGGGGCGGCGCAGGCCCGGATCCTGGCCCGGGAAGGGGCAGCCGTCGTGGTCACCGACGTGCTTGACGAGCCAGGGGAGCGGACGGCGGCCGAGATCGGGGCGCAGTACCTGCACCTGGACGTGACCTCACTGGCGGAGTGGGACAGCGCGGCCGGCGGCCACCTCGCCGGCCCCTACCGGGAGCCTCCCGTCTAGGCAGGCCAGTCAGCTCTGGATCCAGCGCCCGCCGGAGACCATCAGCACCTGGCCGGTCACGTACTGGGCGTCGTCGCTGGCGAAGAACGCCCCCACCCCGGCCATGTCGGCGGGCTGCATCTTGCCCTTGATCAGCTGGGCGCTGAGGTGCTCGGCGGCGACCGCCGGTTCCACGTGCTGGTTGAACGCCTCGCTGTGGGTCGGGCCGGGTGCGATCGCGTTGACGGTGACGCCCCAGTGCCCGAGCTGGCCCGCGCAGTACTTGGTGAGCCCGTTCACCCCGTACTTGGTCCACTTGTAGCTGAAGGAGTGCAGCCCGGGGAACTCATCGGTGCCGCCGCGGTAGCTGAAGTTGAAGGCGGCCGTCGACGACAGGTTGGGAGGGGGGGAGAGGGGAGGGGATGACCGCGCCCGTGCTCGCTCTTCACCAGGTGGGGCGCGGCCGCCGCGGTGACCAGCCAGAGGCTCAGCAGGTTGACGTCGAACATGCGCTTGAGGTTCTCGAAGCTGTGGTCGTGCTGCCGCCACTCGGCGAACAGGGCGGCGTTGTTGACCAGGATGTCGATGCCGCCCAGGGCGGCGGCGGCCGCGTCCACCCCGGCCTGCACCGACTCCTGATCGGAGACGTTGGTGCGGATGACCGGCACCGTCGCCCGGTCAGCGAGGTCCCGGGCCGTCCGCGCGGCGCTGTCGGTATCGAGGTCGAGGATGGCCACGCTGGCCCCCTCGTCGAGGAACCGCTCGACGAAGGCACGGCCGATGCCGCGCCCGCCGCCGGTGACGACCGCCCGCCGTCCGGCCAGCCGCTGGGTCATGATGCCTCCTCAGGTCGCCGGCTCAGATCGCCGAGTTGCCCAGCCGGAACGGCAGGCTCCCGTCGGAGCGCGGCCCGGACCACTTCGGCGAGTTGGTCACCGTCGAGCCGTCCGCCCGGGTCAGCTCGAAGCCCTCGTAGCCGTGGTCGCGCACGTCGTCGCAGAGCAGCCGGTAGACGTAGGAGCCGCCGGTGTAGGCGACGTACCGGCGCGGCTTGCCCTTGACGTTCGACCCGTAGTACTGCGAGTCGTCCCGGGCGAGCAGGCTGGCCTGGACCATCGCCTCGGCATGGCTGGTCCAGGCCTCGTCGGCGGCCGGGGTCGATTCGATTACCGCGATGTCCTCCGCCTGCAGGTAGGCGAACAGCCCGGCCAGCCACTCCACCTGCTGCTCCACCGCGACGAAGCCCTGCGACCGGATCGAGGGGCTACCGGGCCCCCAGATCATGAACGAGTTAGGGATGCCCGCCATCGCCAGGCCGAGGTAGGTCACCGGCCCGTTCGACCAGTAGTCGCTCAGCCGCGCGCCGTCCTTCCCGGTGATGTCGACCTGCAGCAGCGCCCCGGTCCCGCTGTCGAAGCCGGTCGCCAGGATCAGCGTGTCCAGCTCGTAGAGCGAGGAGGCGGTCCGTACGCCGCCCGCCTCCACCTGCTCGATCGGGTCCGCTCGCACGTCGACCAGGGTGACGTCGGGGCGGTTGTAGATCTCGAGGTAGCCGCGCTCGCCGATGATCCGGCGGGAGCCGAGGTGGTAGCCGCGCGGTATGAGCTTCTCGGCCGTCTCCGGGTCGTGCACCCGCCGCCGGATCTCGCTGCGGATGAAGTCGGACACCCGCTGGTTGATGGCCTCGTCGGTGAGCAGGTTGGCGATGCCGGAGAGCGGATAGAAGCCGAACGGGTGGTCGAAGGCGGTGCGCATGAACGCCGCGAACTCCTCGTCCGGCATGCCGCTGATATCGGTCTTCACGAAGTGGTCGTAGAGCACGCCGCCGGTGGACTGCCGGGCCGCCTCCCGGTACTCGCGGTAGCCCGCCTTGAACTTCCTGATGTATTCCTGGTCCACCTGGAGCGGGCCGGCCGGGGTGACGAACTCGGGGGTGCGCTGGAAGACCGTCAGGTGGGCGATGGGCTCTTGCGCCAGGGCGGCGATCACCTGCATGCCGGTGGCCCCGGTGCCGACCACGCCGATCCGCTTGCCGGTGAAGTCCACCGGCGCCTGCGGCCAGCGCGGCGCGTGGTACAGCTCCCCGGCGAAGTCGGCCAGCCCGGCGATGTCCGGGCTGGCCGGGTTGGTGTAACCGCCGGTCGCCCAGATGACGAAACGGCCGGTGACCTGCTGGCCGGCTGCGTCCGCGAGGATCCAGCGGCCGGCGCCGGCGTCCCAGCGGGCCGACTTGACCCGGTAGCCGAGGCGGATGTCGCGCCGCAGGTCGAAGCGGTCCGCCACGTGGTTGGCGTACGCCTCGAGCTCGGGCTGGGCGGCGAAGTATTCCTTCCAGTCCCAGTCCTGCTCGAGCTCGGGGGAGAACGAGTACGAGTAAGAGAACGAGTACACGTCGACCCGGGCGCCCGGGTAGCGGTTCCAGTACCAGGTGCCGCCCACCCCGTCGCCCGCTTCCAGCACGACGATCGAGGGGTAGCGCTTGCGCAGCTCGTGCAGGGCGTACAGCCCGCCGAACCCGGCCCCCACGATGACGACGTCGAAATCGGCCGGGGCACCCCCGGCCGCGCGCTCTCCGGACTCCTCCGTCATCCTCGTCCCCCTTCTCGGGTCGTTTCCGGGCTGAGCAGGTCCTGTGCGCGCACGTAGCCGTCGCTAACGCCCGGGGGATCGTCCGAACGGGTGCTGGCGGCATCCGGCCGGCGCCCCGACTCCGCCCAGGCGGCCACGATGGCGCGGACCGCGGGCGCGTCGCGGTAGGCGGTGTCCAGGTAGAGGGCGGTCGCCCGCGCGGCCACCCGCACCAGCGGCTCGGCCGTCTGGGCGGCCGCGAACGCCCGCGACCAGGCGTGGTCCCGGGCCGAGGGCGGCGCCAGGTTGACGTACTCGGCCTCGGGGTAGGCCGAGTCCAGCCCCACCGCGAGGTCCCAGGCCACGTCGGCCAGCGGGCCGAAGGCGTGCTGGGCGGCGGCGGCCAGCCCGTCGAGCTGTGGCGCGGCGGCGGCGAGGTCGCCCAGGATGGTGGCGTCGAGCGCGGCCATCGTCATGCCCTGCCCGTAGACGGGGTTGAACGAGGTCACCGCGTCTCCGGCGACGACGAACCGCTCGGGGTGGCAGGGGAGCTGCTCCCACCGCCTGCGCCGGTTGCTGGGCAGCCGGTACGGCTTGATCTCGCTGGTGACCGTCGCCGCGCGCAGCACCGAGCCGATCAGCGGGCTGTCGAGGGTGTCGAAGAACGCCATCAGCGCGTCGAAGTCGTCCGGCGGGTAGTGCCTGACCATCCCGTAGGCGGTGACGTCGTGCAGGCCGTTGCCGCAGGGCCGGATCGCCGCGCCCATCGGGCTGGCCGGCGTCGCCGAGACGCTGATGCCCGCCAGCCCCTTGGGCAGCGAGCCGGGCCGGATCCGGGCGGTGAAGGTGGAGTACCCCATCCAGATCCGGACCTGCTGCTCGGCGGGCGGCTGGTAGCCCAGGTCGGCGATCCAGCCCGGGGCGCGCGAGCCACGGCCGGTGCAGTCGACCACCAGGTCAGCGGGCACGGTGCCGCCGTCCGCCCCGCGGACCCGTGCGCCGGTGACGGTCGCCCGGTCGGGGGCCGCGACCAGCCCGGCCGCCAGCCCTTGCAGCACGGTGACGTTGTCCAGCGCCAGCACCCGCCGCCGGATCGCCCACTCGAAGGTGGGCCGCTGGAACGTGGTTACCGTCAGGTCGCTCTTGACCCGCATCCGCCAGGCCCCGCCGGCGTACTGGGAGAAGTCCGCGACGTCGTCGTAGGTCTCGCCGCCGAGCTCGGTCAGCTCGGCCGACAGGCCTGGCAACAGCGCCTCCATGTGCTGCTGGCCCAGGCTCAGCAGGTGGTGCACCTGGGTGCCGTGCGGCACCCCGCGGCGCGGGGCCCGCGCCTGCGGGCCGTCGACCGGCAGCTCGTCGCGGTCCACGATGGTGACGCGGCGGAAGCTCCGGCTGAGCGCGGCCGCGCAGAGCAGGCCGGCGATGCTGCCACCGAGGACGACGGCCTGGTCGAACTTCGTCGTCATCTGGAATCCCCGGGCGGGGTGGCCCCCAGGCCGGCCAGGCAGAACCGCACCAGGTGGTCGGCCAGCTCAGCCGGGTCGGTCTGGTCAAGCCCGAGCGTGATGCTGTGCACCTGGTTGACCATCAGCCCGGTGATGTAGGACGCGAGCCGGTCGCTGTCGGTGCCCGCCGCCGCGGGCAGCTCGCCCGCGGCGGCGGCCGCGACGATGAACTCCCGCAGCAGCAGTTGCTGCGGCATGGCGGCGGTCCGCACCCCCTCGGGGTACTCGATGCTCAGCCGGAGGTGCTCATGGGTGACCAGGCCCCGGTAGGCCACGTTGCCCGGGTCCGCGATGTAGCTGAACGGCCAGCGGATCGCGGCCCGGAGCCGGTCCAGCGGGTCGGCCAGCCGCTCGCAGTCGGCCCGCGCCCGCTGCGACAGGTCCCGCAGGTACTCCTCGAGCAGCGCCAGCAGCAGCTCGTCCTTGCTGCGGAAGTAGCGGTAGAAGGTCTGCTGCGAGATCCCGGCCTTCTCGATGAGCTGCGCGATGGTAAAGGGCGCGCCCGATGTCTCGTAGTAGAGGATGCGGGCGGCCGCGATCACGTTCTCCGCCTGCTCGACGGTCTTCTGCGCGGCCCGCTGCACCAGCTCCGAGCCTTCGACCGCCCGCCGCCGCCAGCCGGATCCTAGGTCAAGCTGGGCCGGGCGGGGCCGCGCCGGGACTTCATTCACGGTGTACTCCCGGCGGGTGCGAACACCACGTGGATCGCGGTTGACCCGCGGTGCTCAAGTCCGACCACGCGCGGTGCGGCCTGCGCGTTGTCCAGCCGCAGGCCCGGCAGCCGGTCGAGCGCCGCGTTGACCGCGACCGTCATCTCGGCCCGCGCGACGTGCACCCCCAGGCACACGTGGGGACCGGTGGCGAAGCCGAGGTGGCCACGGGGCGGTCGGCCGATATCGAATCGGTCCGGCTCGGCCCAGCGGTCCGGGTCCCGGTTGGCGGCGCTCAGGTTGAGCTCGAGCACGCAGCCGGCGGGCAGGTCCAGTCCGCACAGGGTGGTGTCCCGGGTGACCAGGCGGCGGAGAATGGGATTGATCGGCTCCCAGCGGACGGCTTCCTCGACCGCCGCCGGGATCAGGGACCGGTCCCGGCGCACCGCGTCCAGCGTCTCAGGATCGCGCAGCAGGGCCGCGAACACGATGCCCATCTGCCGCCAGGTCGTGCCGGACCCGGCGGTCAGCAGCAGCCGGGAGAAGGCGAGGATGTCGTCGTCGGTGAGCAGGTGCCGCTGCCCGTCCTCGGTGAGCTCGCTCTGCGCCAGGACCGTGAGGAGATCATCCCGGGGCCGCACCCGCCGGTCTTCGATACTTGCCCTGAGGCAGTTGGTGGCCCAGGTGAACGCCTCGGCGATGTGCTCGGGGGCGCGGGTCCGGTCCGGGTTGCCAAACAGCTCGCGGAACCGCCAGGAGTCGTCCGGGCTGAGCCCGAAGCTGCCGGTGATGGTAAAGAGCGGGATGCGGGCGCAGAGCTCGGCGTTGAGCTCGGCCGTCCCGCGTTCCTCGAAGGCGGACAGGGCCTTGTCGACCAGGCCGGCTATCCACCGGTCGATCCACCACTGCCGCCTGCGAGGCGCGAAAGTTCCCTGGGCCAGGGCCCGGTACCGGCGGTGCTCGTCGCCGACCATCTCGAGGATGCCCCGGCCGAACCGCTGGGTGGTCGGTCCCGCGTGGTACTGCGAGGAGAACAGCAGGTTGTCCCGGAGCGCGATGTCGCAGGCCTGGTAGCTGAAGGCAGCGTAGTGCGGCAGCTCCGGGCGCTGGCTCCGGCCCTGCGGGACCCCGAGCAGTTCGGCCACCGATCCCCGGTGCACCGGGCCGGCCGCCCGCAGTTCGGCGAACGCGGGATATGGGTCTTCGACCAGTACGCCCTCGTTCATCTTCCTGACGTGCGCTTCCACGTCGTATAGCTGCTGGATGTGCTCGTCGTCAGTGACTGTTGCCTGCTCGGCCATGGTCCGGCTCCCTCGCTCAGCGGACAGCTATGGGCGGCGCTCATCCTCTAATGCGCATTATTAGTGAGTTGTTTTGTCATGGCAATAGGGTGATTCTGATGAGGAAGTTAGAGCGCTCACGCGGTGCCTGCCCCGGCCGACCCGGCGAGCTGCTGCGCGAACCCGCGCAGGGTCGCGATCACCAGGTCGGGCCGCTCGAGGGCGGAGAAGTGGCCGCCGGCCGGCAGCTCGGCCCAGCGGACGATGTTGTAGCGCTCGGCCGCCCAGCGGCGGACCGGCGGCACCAGCTCGTGCGGGTAGGACGCGACCGCGGTGGGGGTCTCGACGAACGTCCGGTCGGCCCGCGCCGACCCCGGCGGCCGGTTCGCGGTGTACTCCACCTGGTAGAAGCGGGCGGCCGAGGCGGCCGTCTGGGTGAACCAGTAGATCGACGCCACGGTCAGGATCTCGTCGGCCGGCAGCGGGCAGCCGGGGTCGACCCAGTCGGTGAACTTCTCCGCGATCCAGGCGAGCTGGCCGATGGGGGAGTCGGCCAGCGCGTAGGCGACGGTCTGCGGGCGGGTCGCGTTGAGCAGCGCGTAGCCGGACTTGTCGCGGACGAAGGCGCCGTAGCGCTCGATGGCGCGGCGCTCCGCCTCGTCCGCTGGCTGGTCGTTACGGTGCAGCCCGGCCAGGCCGACCCCGCCCAGGTTGAGGTGGATGCCGGCCACCTGGCCGGGGTCGACCCGGGCCAGCGCGGCGGCGATCTGGTACCCGCTGTCGCCGCCGTGCGCGAGGTAGCCCGAGTAGCCGAGCCGCCGCATCAGCCCGGCGATGGCGCCGGCGATCCGCGTGGCGCCCCAGCCGCGCTCGCGCACCGGGCCGGAGAACCCGTAACCCGGCAGTGAGGGCGCGACCACGTGAAACGCGGGCAGGCCCGGGTCGGGCGGCTCGGCCAGGTCGTCGATCACCCGGCGGAACTCGGTGAACGTGCTCGGCCAGCCGTGCGCGAGCACCAGCGGCTGCGCGTCCGGGCGGGACGAAGGGCGGTGCACCGCGTGCAGCCGCTGCCCCTCGACCTGGGTGATGACCTGAGGGAAGCGGTTGAGGTCGGCTTCCTGGGCGCGCCAGTCGAAGCCGGTCAGCCAGCGCTCCACCAGCGCCCGCATGGCGGGCACGGTGATCCCGTCGGCGGACCGGGTCTCATCGACCTCGGCCGGCCAGCGGGACGCGGCCAGCCGCTGCCGCAACCGGTCAAGCTCCGCCTGCGGTATGTCGATGCGGAACGGCTGCAGCGGTTCGCAGTCCATGCCGCCGTCACCGCCTGGCGTCCGCCGAATCGGGTCGCCTCGCTGCGCCACTGGACTCTCCTAGTCAGCTAGGTATATTTAGTTACATTAACTCCGTCGCTACGAGAATCGAAGGCCCGTCGCCACGAGAATCGAGTTCAGCCGATGTCACAAGTCCGACTGATCGACGCCGACAGTCACATCTCTGAGGTGGGCGACCTGTGGACGTCCCGGGTCCCGGCCAAATTCGCCGATCAGGTGCCGCGGATGGTCCGCGGGGCGGACGGCCGTGACGTGTGGGTGCTGGACGGCGAGACGATCGGCGTGGTCGGCCGGTCGGCCCCGGTCGACTGGGCCGGGTTCCCGCCCGAGTACCCGCCGCGGATCGACGACATCCACCCCGCCGCCCACAACGCCGCCGAGCGGATCAAGTACCTGGACCACGCGGGCATCTGGGCCCAGGTGCTCTACCCGAACGTGGCCGGCTTCGGCGCCCAGCGGTTCCTGCGCATCGCTGACCAGGAGTTGAAGCTGCTGGCCGTCCGGGCCTGGAACGACTTCCTGCACGAGGAGTGGATCTCGGAGTCCCCCGAGCGGCTGCTGCCGACCCTCAGCCTGCCGTTCTGGGACGTCGCGGACAGCGTGGCCGAGATCGAGCGGGGGGCCGGACTCGGGTTCCGCGGCATCCTGTTCACCGGCGAGCCGCAGCGCTTCGGCTTCCCCTACCTGGGCGACCGGCACTGGGACCCGGTCTACGCGGCCGCCCAGGCGCACCGCATGCCGATTCACTTCCACATCGGCGGCGCCGAGACCGGCAGCGAGGCCCAGCCGCGGATGGCCGCCCACGGGTACCAGGGCGCGATGACCTACGGCGCCGTCAGCCTGTTCCTCAAGAACGGCGTGCAGACCGCCGACCTGCTGACGTCCGGGGTGCTCGAGCGGTTCCCCGAGCTGAAGTTCGTCTCGGTCGAGAGCGGCATCGGCTGGCTCCCGTTCACCCTCGAGGCGTGCGACTACCACTGGACCAGGTCGGGCCGCGCCGCCGGCACTTCGCAGTTGCTGCCCTCGGAGCTGTTCCGCCGGCAGGTGTACTCCACCTTCTGGTTCGAGGAGATCGCACCGCACCACCTGCTCGACGTGCTGCCGGTGGACAACATCCTCTTCGAGACCGACTTCCCGCACATCACCTGCCTGTACGAGAACATCGAGGAGACCATCGCCACCGGGCTCAAGTACGTGCCCGAGCAGACCAGGCACAAGTTCCTCTGGGACAACGCGGCCAAGCTGTACGGCATCGCCGCCCCGCCCGCCGACTGGCGCTCCTAGCCGAACAGGCCGTCGCCCCAGTGCTGGCCGGCCGACAGGCCGGGCGGGCAGGCGAACACGGCGCTGCCCACGTGATGCACGTACTCGTTGAGCGCGTCGGACGCCAGCGCGGTCTGCAGCCTGACGAACTGGCTGGGGTTCTTCATGAAGGCGATGAAGAACAGCCCGCCGACCAGGGTGCCGGCCTGCGGGTCGATGCCGTCGGTGTAGGAGTAGCCGCGGCGCAGGATACGGGTGCCGCCGTTGTGCTCGAAGCTGGCCAGCCGGATGTGGGCGTTGGCCGGGATGGCGGGCAGCCCGCTGGCCGCGGTGGCGCCGAAGTCGGGCGCGGTGAACTCGCCGCCGCCGGACAGCGGGCCGCCGCTCACCTTCGACCGGCCGATGACGTTCTCCTGGTCCTGCAGGTAGTCGCGGTCCCAGTTCTCGATGAACATCCGGATCTTGCGGGCGACCAGGTAGCTGCCGCCGCGCAGCCACGGCTGGTCGGTCTCCCGGCCCACCCACACGTGGTCGTTCATCAGCGCGGCCTGCTGCGCCTTGATGTTCCGCGTGCCGTCCTTGAAGCCGAGCAGGTTCCGCGGCGTCTGCTGGCCCGCCGAGGTGGTCGAGGTGCGGCCGAAGCCGAGCTCGAGCCAGTTGTGCTCGACCGCGCCCATGCCGATCCTGGCCAGGTTCCTGACCGCGTGGAAGGCGACCAGCGGGTCGTCCGAGCACGCCTGGACGCACAGGTCGCCGCCGCTGTAGTCGGGGTCGAGGTTCTCGTTCGGCAGCGGCGGCAGGTCGGCCAGGGCGGCGGGCCTGCGGCTGGCCAGCCCGAACCGGCGGTCGAACAGCGACGGGCCGTAGCCGAGGGTGATGGTCAGCCGGGAGACCGGGGAGCCGACCGCCTCGCCGGTGTCGACCGGGGGCGCGTCCGGGTCGGTGACCTGGCCGACCAGCTCCCCGGCGGTCATCTTGGCGGCCGCCGTGCTCCACTGCGCCAGCAGGTCGCGCAGGTCGGCCGGGCTGGTGCCGTCCACCACGTTCAGCGAGCCGAACGCCAGCCGGTCCTGGGCGGGGGTGTCGATGCCGGCCTGGTGCGGGCCGTAGAAGGCCACCGTGCTGGTGCTGTCGCCGAGGGTGCCGCCGTCGCTGGCGGCCGGGGCCGCGGCCGGCTGGCGCGCGAAGTAGCCGCCAAGGCCGCCGGCCACCACCCCCGCGCCCGCCAGGCCGGCCCCGGCCAGCAGCCGCCGCCGGGACGGCGCCGCGGCGGCGGCCGTCCCGGTTGAGTCCTCGTGCTCGCGGGCGGAGGTCATCGCTAGCTGCTCACCTGCTGGCCCAGCTTGGACAGGTCCTCCGCGAGCGCGTTGATCGCGCCGGAGAGCTGCTTCTTCGCGCTGTCGCCGATGGCCGAGTACTCGATGTACCCGGTCTGGTCGTAACCGGGGCTGGACTTGAGCGTGGCCAGCACCCGGGTGACGGCCGCGTTCTGCTTGCCGATGGCGGCCAGCAGGCTGGGGTCCTTGCGGTCGAGGTACGGCGTGAGCAGGCTGACCACCTCCATGGCGCCGTCGACGTTGGCCTGCAATACCGGGAGGTCGGTGTTGGAGTACCGCTCCTCCTCGCCCGAGATCTTGGCGGTGGACGCCTCGCCCAGCAGGTCGGTGGAGCCGCTGGCCATCTCCAGCGGGTTGTAGGACGCGCTCTTGACCAGCGTCAGCAGTTGCTTCTCGTTCTTGAGGAGCCCGGCGCACTGCGCGGTCGCGCCGGCCAGGGTGTTGTCCTCCCAGAGCAGCTGCTCGATCCGGTGGAAGCCGGTGAACTGGGACGCGACGGTGACCGGGTTCTCCCAGCGGCCGTCGATGGCGGTGTCGAGGCTGCCCCAGATCTCGGCCACCGGCTCGATCCGCTCGTAGTAGACCCGGGCCTTGGGGTAGAGCACCTCGGCTTGCGCCTTGTCGCCCGCGTTGATCGCCCGGCAGAACGCCTGCGAGCTGGTCACCAGGGCGCTGGTGTTCGCGCTGATGTAGCCCGAGTAGCCCGACACGGCGGCGGCCAGTTGCGGGCTGGCCTGCCAGTTAGCGGCGGCGGTGGCCTTGCCGGTGACGGTGAACGCCCAGTGCTGCTGGGACGCGCCGGGGCAGTAGAAGTCGTACCTGCCCGGCTGCAGGGTGAGCGAGAAACCGCCGGACAGGCCGGGCGTCAGGTTCTCCTGCTCGCCGAGGATCTTCGACCGGTCGGAGGTGCGCAGCTCAGCCTCGGACACCGAGCCCGCGCCGGAGTTGCTGACGTTGAAGTCGACCGCGCCGGCCGTGATGGAGGCGGGCTTGGGCGAGCACCCCTGCGGGGTCAGCGCGACGGTGACCGTGCTGCTCTGGTCAGCCGCGGGGCCGGCCGTCGTGCTGGCGCTGCTAGAGCTGCCTGAGCAGCCTGCCAGCACCGCCGCGAGCGCGGCGGCAGCCGACGCCGCGGCCAGCGGCAGCCGTCGCCGGCCTGGGGGAAGGGACATCGGGGCTCTCCTTTTGTGGCTATACGTATTCAGTCAAATGCACTAAGTAATCGAATGAGGAACGGGTGCGGCTGTCTCCCGGTCCGGCCGGCATCACCGGCCACCCGGCTGGCTAGCCGGCGGGCAGCTCCCGCGCCGCCGCGGGGGCGTCGGCCGGTGCGGGCGGCTGGGCGGGCCTGCCGCCGGCCCGGCCGGGCGGCCAGGCCACGATCGCCAGCATCGGCACCAGGTACGCCAGCCAGCCGATCGCCATGATCCAGGTCGGGTAGGGCTGGATGCCGAGCACGCCGGTCAGCAGCGAGGACAGCGGGGTGCCCGGGCGGACCAGCCAGGACAGGTCGAACGCCTGCGCCTGGCCGCCGTTCAGCCAGCCCGCCTCGTTGGCGGTCATGAAGGCGGTCATCACCAGCCCGGCCGCCACCACCACCAGCACCAGCCCGGTGACCCGGAAGAAGCGGGCCAGGTTGAGCCGGACCCCGCCCTTGTAGATCCCGTAGCCGATGACCACCGCCACGCCGATGCCGAGCACCGCCCCGATCCAGGAGTCGCTGGCGTCACCGGAGGCGTGGAAGGTGGCGAGCAGGAACACCGCCGTCTCGAACCCCTCGCGCAGCACGGCCAGGAAGGCCATCACCACCAGGGCGCGGCTCGAGCCTTCCGCCAGCGCGGTCGCGGCCGCCCCCTCCAGGTCGCCCTTGAGGTCCCGCGCGTGCCGCCGCATGAACAGGATCATGTAGCTGACCATGACCACCGCCAGCGCGCCGACCACGGTCTCCAGCCCCTCCTGCTGCCGCTGGGGCAGGTCGGAGGAGATCACCTGCAGCGCGACGGCGATGCCGATGCAGATCGCCACGGCGACGCCGGTGCCGATCCAGACCTGGCGCAAGGCGTCCCGGCGCCCCTGCTGCCCCAGGAACGCGGCGACGATGCCGACGATCAGGGCGGCTTCGAGCCCTTCGCGCAGGCCGATGACAAAGGTGGGCAGCACTCGTAAGTCCCAATCGCTTAGGTAAGCCTAACCTAACTAAGGATTACCTAAACATTCCGCCCTAACGGTGTCAAGCGTGATCAACTTCTCAAGCGGAGCTTCTCAAGCGGGCGCGGGCGCGGCGCTCTCCGGCTCGTGCGGCGCCGGGTCGCCCTTGATGAGCACCGCGAGCACCGAGCGGACGGCGGCGGTCACGGTCTCCAGGGCCGGGTCGGCCGGCAGCGCCCCCGGCGCCCGGGGCGGGGTCGCGGTCTCGATCGCGTCGGCGACCGCGCGCAGCGTCCCGGTGAGCGCGTGCACGGCCCGCGGCTCGGGCACCGGCCCGCCCCGCCCGATCGCCACCACGGTCGCGGTCACCGCGTCCATCACCTCTTCCAGCGCCACCACCGCGGGCCACCAGGCGGACGCCCGGCGGCTGACGTAGGCCGGCTCGGACATGGTGCGCTGGAACTCCGCCCGCAGGTTGGACAGCGCCCGCGAGGTGCGGCGGCGCAGCCGGGAGCGCTGGCCGGGCTCTTCCCCGGGGGCCCAGCCGGGCGAGCGGGCGGTCCCGGTCGCCGCGACGCGCGCGGCGGGCGTGGTCACCAGCGCCTCGTCCGCGTAGCCGGACACCGCCCGCAGCGTCTCCGCGAACTGCCCCGGCAGGTGCGCCTGCCAGGCCGAAGGCCAGGGCGCGTACCCGATAAGCAGCACCACCGCCGACGCGAGCGCGGTGTCGATCAGCCGTGCCTCCGCCACCCGCCAGCCGCCGACGTCGAGCAGGTCGATGAGCAGCACCACCAGCGGGGTCAGGAAGGTGGCGGCGAGCCCGAAGTTCCGTGCCTTCGCGTACGGCAGCAGCGCCGCCAGCACGCCGAACGGCAGCAGCAGCCACGGCCCGTAGGGCACCACCGCCAGGATCACCGCGCCCAGCACCGCGCCCGCCACCGTGCCGACCCCGCGCTGCACCGCCCGGGCGAACACCGAGCCGTAGTCGGGCTTGAGGATGATGCCCACCGTGAGCACCAGCCAGTAGGACCGCTGCAGCGGCACCACCTCGCTGAGCGCGGCCGCGACCCCGGTGCAGATCATCAGCCGGAGGGTGAACTCCCAGGCGATCCGCCCGCCAAGCAGCTGGTCGGCCAGGTGCCAGGCCCGCGCCCGCAGTCCCGTTCTCAGCCGCGCCAGCGCCCCGGCCGCCCCGGCCGCCCGGGCCGGCGGCGGGGGAGTGGCCGGCGGCGTCCAGTTCCCCGACAGCACCCGGACCAGGCTCGCGATCGACTCGCGCAGCGCCAGCGCCCCGGGCGAGCCCGACCAGGCGGGCGGGATGAACGGCAGCGGCGGGCGGCTGCCGCCCCGGGCCCGCCGCCCGCCGAGCCCGAGCACGCCTGACCCGGGCCCGCGCTCGTCCAGGATCGCGTCCGCCAGCCGGTCGATGTCCTCGGTGACCAGCGGCGGCACCGCTTCCCCGGTCGCCCGCAGCGCGGTGCTGGCCTCGGCGAACTGATGGCTGGTGTTGAGCACCGCCATGAGCTGCATGTCCCGGGCCGAGCGGCCGCTGGCGGAGGCCCGCCCGGTCAGCATCGCGTCGTAGGCGGCGTTGAGCGCGCCGGTCAGCGCCGTCCGCGCGTCCGCCGCGGCGGGCGTCCCGGTCGCCCGCAGCCCCTGCGCGAGCAGGTAGTAGACCTTGGCCACGGCCTTGCGCTCGGCCGACCGGGGCGAGATCAGGTAGCCCGGGGTGATCAGCAGCAGTGCCCACGCCGCGCCCGCCAGGAACTGCAGCGCCGTATGCCACCAGGGGCGCAGCGTGCCCAGCGGGCCGAGCCCGAGCGCGCTGTAGACGAATAGCTGCAGCCCGGTCACCGAGCCGACCGCGCCCAGCCGGGCGAGGATGGCCGACACGCCCGCGACCACCACCACCGCGACCACCGCGACCCAGCCGCGCCCGTGGATGAGCGTGCCCACCAGCAGCCCGGGCGCCCCGCCGAGCACCGCCGCGGTGCCGATCCGCTGCACCCGCGTCCAGTACGGGCCGCCGGTGTCGATCATCACCGAGAGCAGCCCGCCCATGGCGGGCAGCAGCGCCAGCTCCCGCCGCCCGGTGCCGAACGCCACCGCCATCGGGACCCACAGGGCGAGCACCGCCTGGATCATCGTGCCCCACGGGACCGGCGCCTGCTTGGGCCGCATCACCTCAGACAGCCACTCGGGCACCGCGTCGTTCAGCCAGTCGGGCACCGCGAGCCGGGCCTGGCTCGCCAGCCGGGTCGGGTTCAGACTGTGCACACCGCTAAGGCTATAGAGACATCCCGGCAGGCCACCCGGACATCCCGGCCGCACCAGCGGCCCCTACCCGCCGATCCCCACCCGCCACCGATCCCACCCGCCACCGATCCCGCCGCACCAACGGTCGCCACCGCCCCGCAAGCCCCACGCCTTCGCCCCCCAGAGCCACCAAGGTGCCGGGGAGCCGGTTGGCAGGGCCACCACAGTCACTCTGGTCACATAGCTGCAGGCCAAGGATTAGAGTGGAAATAATTTAGTGTCATGACACTAAATTATTTCCAATCTGCTAAAAAGTTCCGTAATAATTCCGCTAGCTGATGGAATCTGGCTGCCTGTCCGCTGCCGCCAGTCCGAAAACCCGCCCCGCCGGAACCGGCGGATCCGTCCCGCCCGGGACCACCGTCACCGCGTCCCCGCAGCCGGTCCGCCCGCGGCGGCCGCCCATCCGCGGCCGGCGTCATGATCCGCCGGACGAGCCTGCCCGGAAACCGGTACAAAGAGCGCCATGAAGATTCTGCTCCGGGTCCTGGTCTCGATGGCGGCGCTCGGCGTCGCGGCCTGGGTCGTCCCCGGAATCGTGCTGACCGGGCACGACACCGCCGCCAAGATACTGACGCTGCTGGTCGTGGCCGTTATCTTCGGCCTCGTCAACGCGATACTCAAGCCCATCATCAAGACCGTGGGCTGCGCGTTCTACGTGCTGACCCTCGGCCTGATCGCGATCGTGGTGAACGGCCTGCTGCTCTGGCTGACTAGCTGGATCGCCTACGACAAGCTGCACGAGCCGTTCCACGTCACCGGGTTCGTGGCGGCGGTGGAGGGCGCGCTCATCGTCGGCGTGGTGACCTGGCTGATCCACCTGGTCGTGCGCGACGACGAGTAAGCCAAAGCAGCGAGCCCAGCGAATACACTTAACCCTTAGACTTTCGCTGCGCTCGGGGTACTTGTGCCCGCGCAGTCAACCCATCCACGTTTCTGGAGTCACGCCGCCGTGAAGACCGATGTCGAAGAGCTGAGCCCGACCCGTGTCCGGCTGAGCGTCGAGGTTTCCTTCGAGGAGCTCAAGCCGAGCCTCGACAAGGCTTACAAAGAGGTGGCGCAGCAGGCGCGCATCCCCGGGTTCCGCCCGGGCAAGGTCCCGCCGCGCGTCATCGACATGCGGATCGGCCGCGGGGCGGTGCTGACCGAGGCGGTGAACGACGCGCTGCCCGAGTTCTACAGCAAGGCCGTGCAGGAGGCGGAGGTGTTCGCCCTCGGCCAGCCGGACGTGGAGATTACCCAGCTGGACGACGGCAAGGAGCTCACCTTCACCGCCGAGGTCGAGGTCCGGCCCAAGTTCGAGCTGCCGGACTTCGCCGCGCTCAGCGTCACCGTGGACTCGGCCGAGGTCGCCGACACGGACGTGGACGAGTACCTGAACAACCTGCGCGAGCGGTTCGCCAGCCTCAAGGGCGCGCAGCGGGCGGCCGAGGCGGGCGACTTCACCACCATCGACCTGTCCGCCAGCGTGGACGGCGAGCTGGTGGAGGACGCGCAGGCGACCGGCCTGAGCTACGAGGTCGGCAGCGGCACCATGCTCGACGGCCTCGACGACGCGCTCACCGGCCTGTCCGCGGGGGAGTCGGCCACCTTCAAGTCCGAGCTGGCCGGCGGCGCCGCGGGCGGCGCGGAGGCCGACGTCACGGTGACCGTGCAGGCGGTCAAGGTCAAGGAACTGCCTGCCCTCGACGACGACTTCGCCCAGCTCGCGAGCGAGTTCGACACCCTCGACGAGCTGAAGGACGACACCCGCAAGCAGCTCGGCCGGGTCAAGAAGCTGCAGCAGTCGAGCCAGGCGCGGGACAAGGCGGTGGAGGCGGTGGTCGACGCGGTCGACATCCCGCTGCCCGAGCACTTCACCGAGCACGAGCTGCACCACGCGCGGGAGAACATCGACAACCAGCTCACCCAGATGCGCATGTCCCGGGAGGACTATCTTGCGTCGCTGGAGAAGACCGAGGAGGAGTTCGACGCCGACCTGGTCGAGCAGTCGCAGCGCAGCGTCAAGACCAGCTTCGTGCTCGACGAGCTGGCCCGGACCGAGAACCTCTCGGTCAACCAGGCCGAGCTGTCCTACTTCGTCGCCGACCAGGCGCAGCGGCTGGGCGTGAGCCCCGACTACTTCGCGCAGCAGCTGGTGCAGAACAACCAGATCAACGTGGCGGTGACCGAGGTGCTGCGGGGCAAGGCCGCCACCATCGTGGCCGAGCGGGTCAAGGTCACCGACGAGGCGGGCAACCCGGTCGACGTCAAGGCGCAGATCGAGGAGCTCAACGCGGACGTCGACGCGATGCTCGCGGCCCAGGCGGCCGAGCAGGGCGAGGCGGGCGACATCGAGGTCACCGACCTGTCGGTGGACGTCGCTGGCACCATTGAGGGCGAGATCGTGGACGAGGGCGAGATCGTGGACGAGGCTGACGAGCCGGCCCTGGACGAGAGCGCCGAGCCGGCCGACGACGCCAAGGCGTAGCCGGGCACCACTGGCAAAGCACTAGCCCGGGTCGTTCTGGCCCGGGCTATGTGCGTTTCTACAGAGATGTATGTCGTAATTGTCGGCTTTGGACTTTGACGCGCCGGAGTGAGGGCGCAACGCGGTGCGCCCAAAGCGAACAGCGGGCCGCACCGGACGCTGTTGCTCCGCGCTGGCGTTAGTGTCCAATGCAACGACACCCGAAGTGGATGGAGCAGGTGACCACGTGACAGAGCTAGTCCAGCCAGTTGCCCGGACGGCTACCCCTGACGCTCCCGTGATTCCAGGCGACCAGCTGTTCCAGCGGCTGCTGCGGAACCGCATCGTCTTCCTCGGCCAGCAAGTCGACGATGACATCGCGAACCGGATCGCCGCAGAAATCCTGCTGCTGTCGGCCGAGGACCCCACGCGCGACATCACGATGTACATCAACTCCCCGGGCGGCTCGGTCTACGCGGGCCTGGCGATCTACGACGTGATGCAGTTCGTGCCTAATGACGTGTCCACGTACGCGATGGGCATGGCCGCGAGCATGGGGCAGTTCCTGCTCACGGCGGGGGCGCCGGGCAAGCGTTACGCCATGCCGAACTCCACGATCTTGATGCACCAGCCGTCAGGCGGCATCGGCGGCACCGCCACCGACATCAAGATCCAGGCCGAGCAGATGCGCTACGTGAAGAAGACGCTGTCGGACCTCACGGCGCGGCACACCGGCCAGCCCCTGGACAAGATCCTGAAGGACGCCGACCGCGACCACTGGTACACCGCGGCCGAGGCCAAGGAGTACGGCTTCGTGGACCACGTGGTCAGCAGCGCCCGCGAGACGCCGTCCGGCACCGTCACCGACTGACGGCGGCCGCGCGCCAGCTCCGCAGACCCAACTTCGCAGACAGGGAGAAGCCGAACGTGACCCAGTATCCATCGTCCAGGTACGTGCTGCCGTCCTTCGTCGAGCGCACGTCGTACGGGGTCAAGGAGATGAACCCGTACAACAAGCTCTTCGAGGAGCGGATCATCTTCCTCGGCGTCCAGATCGACGACGCGAGCGCCAACGATGTCATGGCCCAGCTGCTCACGCTGGAGGCCATCGACCCGGACCGCGAGATCACGATGTACATCAACTCGCCCGGCGGGTCAATGACCTCGATGATGGCGATCTATGACACGATGCAGTTCATCCAGCCGGAGATCACCACCTGCTGCATCGGCCAGGCCGCCAGCGCGGCGGCGGTACTGCTCGCGGCGGGGACCAAGGGCAAGCGGATCGCCCTGCCGAACTCGCGCATCCTGATCCACCAGCCGGCCACCGAGGGCGGCTACGGCCAGGCGAGCGACATGGAGATCCAGGCCGACGAGATCGACCGGATGCGCAAGGCCATGGAGACCATCCTTGCCCGGCACACCGGCCGCAGCGAAGCGGAGGTCGAGCGCGACATCGAGCGCGACAAGTTCCTCAGCGCGGCCGGGGCGAAGGACTACGGCATCATCGACGAAGTGCTGACTGCCCTCAAGCGCGGCCAGACGGCCGCGCTGCCGGTAGCCTCTTAGGCAGGCAGAGCCCTCGCCGCGGCCACGCGGCCGGGGTGCGGGACGGTACGGATCCGAAGGACGGCGGGGGGCTGGTTGAGCCCCCGCCCCTTCTCTCCCGGGCCTGGTGAAGGACGGCGGGGGCTTCATTTGGCCCGCACCCCTTCCCTCCCGGGCCGCTAAGGGGGTTTGATTGGGAGATCGGGCTCCACAAGGCGGTACCGTCAGATAGCAAGTGGTTGACGGCATGGCGGGACATGCCCGCCGCGCTGGACCGGCAAGGTCCGGCATGGCGGCCCCATGTAAAGGAGAAACTGGGTGGCACGCATCGGTGACGGTGGCGACCTGCTGAAGTGCTCGTTCTGCGGAAAGAGCCAGAAGCAGGTGAAGAAGCTCATCGCCGGCCCAGGCGTGTACATCTGCGACGAGTGCATCGACCTCTGCAACGAGATCATCGAGGAAGAGCTCTCCGAGCCGGACGGCATCAAGTGGGACAGCCTGCCCAAGCCGCGGGAGATCTACGAGTTCGTCGACGCCTACGTCATCGGCCAGGACAAGGCCAAGAAGGCCCTCTCCGTCGCGGTGTACAACCACTACAAGCGGATCCAGAGCGGCGGCGACCGCCCCGGTGAGGACGCGGTGGAGCTGGCCAAGTCCAACATCCTGCTGCTCGGTCCGACCGGCTCGGGTAAGACGCTGCTCGCCCAGACCCTCGCGCGGCTGCTGAACGTGCCGTTCGCGATCGCCGACGCGACCGCGCTGACCGAGGCCGGCTACGTCGGCGAAGACGTCGAGAACATCCTGCTTAAGCTGATCCAGGCGGCCGACTACGACGTCAAGAAGGCCGAGACCGGGATCATCTACATCGACGAGATCGACAAGATCGCCCGCAAGTCGGAGAACCCCTCGATCACCAGGGACGTGTCCGGCGAGGGAGTGCAGCAGGCGCTGCTGAAGATCCTGGAGGGGACCACCGCCAGCGTCCCGCCGCAGGGCGGCCGCAAGCACCCGCACCAGGAGTTCATCCAGATCGACACCACCAACGTGCTGTTCATCTGCGGCGGCGCCTTCGCCGGGCTTGAGAAGATCATCGAGCAGCGCTCCGGTTCCAACGGCATCGGCTTCAACTCGGTGCTGCGGGTGCGCTCCAAGGCCGTCTCGGAGGACGCCTTCGGCGACGTGATGCCGGAGGACCTGCTCAAGTTCGGCATGATCCCCGAGTTCGTCGGCCGCCTGCCGGTCATCACCAGCGTGCACAACCTGGACCGTGAGGCGCTCATCCAGATCCTCACCGAGCCCCGCAACGCCCTCGTCAAGCAGTACAAGCGACTGCTCGAGCTGGACGGGGTGGACCTGGAGTTCACCCCCGACGCCCTTGAGGCGATCGCTGACCAGGCCAACCTGCGCGGTACCGGCGCCCGTGGCCTGCGCGCGATCCTGGAAGAGGTCCTCCAGCCGGTGATGTACGAGGTGCCGAGCCGCAAGGATGTCGAGCGCGTGGTGATCACCCGCGAGGTCGTCCTCGAGAACGTCAACCCGACCCTGGTGCCGCGCGACGTGTCCCGCCGCACGCCCAGGGAAAAGTCCGCCTAAAGCCTCCGGCGCTCAATATCGCGCATATCGGCTACTTTGCCGGTATTGCCGTTCCTGTGCCTCCCGCGCGGCTAACCTCGGTTGGGTACTTCCGGGACCACGAGCGGGAATGAGCGCTAGATGAGCGGCTGGGACGTTTCCTCCACGCCTTCATGGGGATCGCAGGGCGGCCCCGAAGAGCCCGACGGCGACCAGCAAGGGCAGCCGGAGCAGCACGACCTGACCGCCAGCGGCTACCCGCGCCGCACCCCCGGCCGCAGCCTGCAGGACCTGCCGCGGCGCGAGACCCGCGGCCGGCACTCGGCCACGCCCAGCTCCTACGACCAGGACAGCGCGTTCGGGCAAGCCAGCGCATTCGGCCAGGACAGCGCGTTCAGCCAGGACAGCGCGTTCGGGGCAGACGCGGCGCCCCCAGCCAGGACAGCGCGTTCGGCCAGGACAGTGCGTTCGGTCAGGACCGGGGCTTCGGCCAGGACAGTGCGTTCGGTCAGGACACTGCGTTCGGCCAGGACAGTGCCCTCAGCCGGGACCCGGGCTTCGGCCAGGACAGCGCCCCCATGCGGGACCCCGGCTTCGGCCAGGACGCCGCGTTCGGCCAGGACAGTGCCTACGGCATCGGCTGGGGCGGCAGCCGGCCGGCCGCGTCCCCGGCCGGCAGCCGGGACGGCGCGGCCGACGGCGACGGCGACTGGGGACGTGCCGCCGGACGGTCGGCCGCCCCCTGGGAGGAGCGGGCACCGCAGGATCCGTTCTACCCGGACCTGGGCGGCTCCGGCCTGACCGCTCCGGGGTCGGGCAGCCCGGCCCCCGCGCAGTCCGCGCTGGACTACGGTGCCCCCCAGCACGGTGCCCCCCAGCCCGGTGCCCCCGAGTACGGCGCCCCCGACTACAGTGCCCCCGACTACAGTGCCCCCGAGTACGGTGCCCCCGACTACGGTGCCGGCCAGGGCTACGCGGGCCAGGATTACGCCAGCCGGGATTATGCCGGCCAGTACGGCGGGCAGCCGGAGCCGGGGCAGCCGGGCGCCGACCGCCGCGAGGGCGACCGGACCGCCCGGATGGACCCGGCGCTGCAGGACTTCTTCGCCCCGCAGGCCGACCGCGGGCCCGCCTACGAGGACCCGTGGGCCGAAGGGCCGCGCGGCGGCACCGGCTACCGCCCGGCCGATGACGGCTGGAGCGACGGCGGCCGCGCCCCGGGCGCCCGCCCGCCGGCCGGCCGCGGCGCGACCGGCCCGCAGGCGCTGCGCGGCGGGTTCGATGACGACGACGACGAGCGCCGCGGACTCGGCACCCGCGGCTACATCGCCATCGGGGCCGTGGTCGCGGTCATCATCGTGGTCGCGGTGGTGGTTTTCACCCGCGGCTCCGGCAGCACCCCGCCGGCCGCGTCTAACGGCCCCACCAGCAGCACCAGCGCGGTGCCGACGAGCCAGTCGGTGGCGGCCAGCGGGAGCGGCAGCGCCGCCTCCCCGTCGGCCAGCGCCCCGGCGGCGGGCGGCGCCGCCGCGGGCACGGCCTACAAGCTGTCTACGCCGGCCACCGCGGGCGGCTACCCCAAGGGCACCGACCCGCACTTCCTGGCCACCGCCACCTCCACCGCCGGGCAGATCACCGCCGCGGTGACCGCGGGCAACGCCGGCGCGATCACCGGCGACGCCAAGTCCGCCGCCTACAAGCTGCCGGTGAACGGGCAGGTGGTGACGTTCGTCGGCTACCAGGGCACGTTCAACCCGGCCAAGGTGGCCACGGTGCTCGCCACCCTCGGCAGCGACTACCACAGCCACGCGGCCGGCTCGCACGGCGGCGACCTCGGCTGCATCAACACCAAGCCCAGCGCGGGCGTCACCAGCGGCGCGGTCTGCGTCTGGGCGACGGGAAGCACCCTCGGGGTCACCGAGTTCTTCAGCTCCACCGGCCCCGAGGCGCTGACCGCCAGCCAGGACAAGGGCGCCACCGACACGGTCAACATCCGCGGTGACGTGGAGGCTAAGGCTTAGTCGTAAGTACCCGGCCACCCGGCGGAATTCGTAAACTCACTAGTTGTGACACGTCAGCCAGAGCTTCCCTCGCAGTACGCGCCGTCCGAGGTGGAAGCACGCCGTTACGAGCAGTGGGAGAAGGCCGGCTACTTCACGCCGGAAGCCCAGGAGAACCCCGATGCACCGGGCTACGCGATTGTGCTCCCGCCGCCCAACGTGACCGGCATCCTGCACATCGGTCACGCCCTCAACCACACGCTGAGCGACATCCTCGTCCGCCGCCGCCGGATGCAGGGTTATCGCACGCTGTGGCTGCCGGGCATGGACCACGCCGGGATCGCCACCCAGAACGTGGTCGAGCGCGAGCTCGCCAAGGACGGGCTGTCCCGGCACGACCTGGGGCGGGAGGCGTTCGTGGACCGGGTCTGGCAGTGGAAGGCCGAGTACGGCGGCCGGATCCTGTCCCAGATGCGCCGCCTGGGCGACTCGGTGGACTGGTCCCGCGAGCGGTTCACCATGGACGAGGGGCTGTCCCGGGCGGTCCAGACGATCTTCAAGCGGCTGTACGACGACGAGCTGATCTACCGGGCCGAGCGGATCATCAACTGGTGCCCGCGCTGCCTCACCGCGCTGTCCGACATCGAGGTCGACCACTCCGACGACGACGGCGAGCTGGTCTCGATCCGCTACGGCGACGGGGACAACAGCATCGTGGTGGCCACCACCCGGGCCGAGACCATGCTCGGTGACACCGCGGTCGCGGTCCACCCGGACGACGAGCGGTACCGGCACCTGGTCGGCCAGACGGTCGAGCTGCCGCTGACCGGGCGGCGCATCCCGATCGTGGCCGACGCGCACGTCGACCCGTCCTTCGGCACCGGCGCGGTCAAGGTCACCCCGGCCCACGACCCGAACGACTTCGAGATCGGCCGCCGCCACGACCTGCCGGTGCTGGTGGTGATGGACGAGCGCGGGGTGGTCACCGTGCCGGGGCCGTTCGAGGGCCTTGACCGCTTCGAGGCCCGCCCGGCCGTGGTCCAGGCGCTGCGCGAGGACGGCCGTATCGTCCGCGAGACCCGCCCCTACGTGCACGCGGTCGGCCACTGCTCGCGCTGCTCCACCACGGTCGAGCCGCGGCTGTCGCTGCAGTGGTTCGTGAAGGTGGCGCCGCTGGCCAAGGCGGCCGGGGACGCGGTCCGCGACGGCCGGGTCAAGGTCTCGCCGCCGGAGCTGAACGCCAGGTACTTCGGCTGGGTCGACGACATGCACGACTGGTGCATCTCGCGCCAGCTCTGGTGGGGGCACCGCATCCCGGTCTGGTACTCACCCGCGGGCCCCGACGGCAGCCGGGAGGTGCGCTGCGTCGGTCCGGACGAGGCCGCGCCCGACGGCTGGACCCAGGACAGCGACGTGCTGGACACCTGGTTCTCCTCCGCGCTGTGGCCGTTTTCCACCCTCGGCTGGCCGGACGACACTCCTGACCTGCGGGCCTTCTACCCGACCAGCGTGCTGTGCACCGCCTACGACATCCTGTTCTTCTGGGTCGTCCGGATGATGATGTTCGGCCTGTACGCCAACCGGGGCAAGGCGCCCGCCGAGCAGATCCCGTTCCAGACCATCGTGCTGCACGGCCTGGTCCGCGACCAGTTCGGCAAGAAGATGTCCAAGTCCAAGGGGAACACGGTCGACCCGCTGGACTGGATGGACCGGTTCGGCACCGACGCGACCCGGTTCACCCTCGCCCGCGGCGCCAACCCGGGCAGCGACGAGGCGATCAGCGAGGACTGGGCGGCGGGCTCGCGCAACTTCTGCAACAAGCTCTGGAACGCGACCAGGTTCGCCCTGCTGAACGGGGCCGAGCCGAGCGGGGAAGTGGTGACCGGGGCGGGCACCGCGCACCCGTTCGGTGGCTCCGGTCTTAGCACCGCTGACCGCTGGATCCTCTCCCGCCTCAGCCACGTGATCGCCGAGACCGACCGGCTGATCGAGCAGTTCGAGTTCGGCAAGGCGTGCGAGGCGCTGTACCACTTCGCCTGGGACGAGTTCTGCGACTGGTACCTGGAACTGGCCAAGGTGCCGCTGGGCAGCGGCGACCAGGCCAGGCAGGAGAGCACCCGCCGGGTGCTCGGGTTCGTGCTCGACCAGATGCTGCGGCTGCTGCACCCGGTCATGCCGTTCGTCACCGACGAGCTGTGGTGCGCGCTGACCGGCCAGGACTCGGTGATGATGGCCGCCTGGCCGTCGTTTGAGTTCACCGACGAGGCGGCCGAGGCGGAGATCGGCTCGCTGATGCGGCTGGTGACCGAGGTCCGGCAGTTCCGCTCGGGCCAGGGGCTGCGCCCCGCCCAGCGGGTGCCCGCCCGGCTCGGCGGCATCGCCGCGACCCCGCTGGCCCCGCACGAGGAGTCCGTCCGGGCGCTGCTCCGGCTGACCGGGCCGGAGGACCAGGCCGCCTTCACCGCCAGCGCCGCCCTGCTGGCCGAGGGCATCACGGTCGAGCTTGACCTGGCGGGCACGGTCGACGTGAGCGCCGAGCGCAAGCGGCTTGAGCGCGACCTGGCCGCCGCGCGCAAGGAAGCGCAGGGGATGACGGCCAAGCTCGGCAACGAGTCGTTCACCGGCCGCGCCCCGGCCGAGGTCATCGACAAGTCGCGGCAGCGGCTGGCGACGGCCGAGGCGGACATCGTGCGGCTGGAGAGCCGCCTGGCCGCGCTGTCGTCTCCCGGGGAGTGACCTCCCGTACCCCCCGCGGAAGGCTAGGGTCAACCCCCAGAAAGATAGGCTGAAGTCGTGGACGACATCGCTGGCCAGTTGCGCGAGGTAGAGCTGGAGATCGGGTCGCGCCGGGCCGAGCACCAGATCGACCCGACCCTGGACCGGATCGCGGCCCTGGTCAGCCTGCTCGGCGACCCGCACCGGGCGTTCCCGGTGGTGCACGTCACCGGCACCAACGGCAAGACCTCGACCACCCGGATGATCGAGTCGCTGCTGCGCGAGCGCGGCCTGCGGACCGGGCGGTTCACCTCGCCCCACCTGGTGTCGATGCGCGAGCGGATCTGCGTGGACGGCGTGCCGCTGTCGGCCGAGCGCTTCGTCGAGCTGTACGCCGAGGTCGCCCCCTACGTGGAGCTGGTGGACGAGCGGCAGCCCGCCCGGCTGTCCTTCTTCGAGGTCCTCACCGGCATGATGTTCGCCGCCTTCGCCGACGCCCCGGTGGACGTGGCGGTGATCGAGGTGGGCATGGGCGGCCGGTGGGATGCCACCAACGTCGCCGACGGCACGGTCGCGGTGATCACCCCGGTCGCGCTGGACCACATGCAGTGGCTGGGCGACACCGTCGAGGAGATCGCGACCGAGAAGGCGGGCATCATCAAGCCCGGCGCGACCGCGGTGATCTCCCTGCAGCCGTCCACCGCCGCCGCCGAGATCCTGCTGGAGCGGGCCGCGCTGGTCGGCGCCACCGTCGCCCGCGAGGGGTTCGAGTTCGGCGTGCTCGGCCGCGAGCTGGCGGTCGGCGGCCAGCAGCTTGTCCTGCAGGGGCTACGGGGCGCCTACGCGGACGTGTTCCTGCCGATGTTCGGCGCGCACCAGGCGTCCAACGCCGTGGTCGCGCTGGCCGCGGCGGAGGCGTTCGCGGGGGTAGCGCAGACGATCTCCGCCGCCGAGGGTTCAGACTCGACGATCACGCTCGGTCCTGGCCTGTCATCGGCCGCCCTCGACCCCGACCTGGTCCGGGCCGCCTTCGCCCGGGTCAGCTCACCGGGGCGGCTCGACATCCTGCGGCGCTCGCCCACGGTCATCGCCGACGCCGCGCACAACCCGGCGGGCATGGCGGCCACCGTGTCCGCGCTGACCGAGGGCTTCGACTTCGACCGGATTATCGGCGTGCTCGCGGTGCCGGCCGACAAGGACGCGGCCGGCCTGCTCGAGGAGCTGGAGCCGGCGCTGTCGGAGATCGTGGTGACCGTCAACTCCTCGCCCCGGGCGATGCCCGCCGATGAGCTGGCCGAGCTGGCGGGGGAGTTCTTCGGCGAGGACCGGGTGCGGGTCGCGCCCCGGCTTGACGACGCGATCGAGCTGGCGGTGTCGCTAGCGGACCAGGCCGACGAAGAGGCGTCCGCGGCGGGCCGCCCCGGCTCGTCGGCGGTGCTGGTCACCGGCTCGGTGGCCACCGCGGGCGACGCGCAGCTGCTGCTGGCACCGGAAAGCGCGGTCGGCGCCAGCGTCAACGCGGGCTTCGCGGGCCGTCACGCCGGTTACCCGGAACAAGGAGATTTCTCGTGAAGCGCCTGCTGGTCACCGTCCTGTCGATGGAGGCGGTCATCGTGCTGCTGGCCATCGTCCCGGCTAAGCAGCTGGGCCATGCCAGCGCCGGCACCGCGGGCGCCGTCTGCGGCGCGGTCGCGGTGGTCGCGCTCGCGCTGTGCGGCTACGTCGGCCGCGGGCGCGGCGCGCTCTACGTCGGCTCCGCGTTCCAGGCGGCGGTGATCGCGGCCGGGGTGGTGCTGCCGGCCATGTACGTGATCGGCGCGATCTTCGCCGCGCTCTGGTTCACCGGCATCTGGCTGGGCCGCAAGTGGGAACGTGACGGGATTACCCCCGGTCCGTCCCCGTCGCGCTGACGCTTCTCGCTAAGCTCATCGGCGACCAGTAATCAAAGGCACGTATAAGCAAACATAAGGAGCAGTAGTGTCACAGCGCACCCTTATCCTCATCAAGCCGGACGGCGTTCAGCGCAACGTCATCGGCGAGGTCATTTCCCGGATTGAGAGCAAGGGCCTGAAGCTGGTCGCGCTCGAGTTGCGCACGATCGACGCGGACACCGCGCACGCGCACTACGCCGAGCACGCGGAGAAGTCCTTTTTCCCCGATCTGGTCGATTTCATTACTTCCGGCCCGCTTGTTGCCATCGTGGCCGAGGGGGAGCGCGCGATCGAGGCGTTCCGTGCGCTGGCCGGCGCCACCGACCCGGTGAAGGCCGCGCCCGGCACCATCCGGGGCGACTTCGCCCTCGCCGTCGCGCAGAACATCGTGCACGGCAGCGACTCGCCGGAGTCGGCCGAGCGAGAGATCAAGATCTTCTTCCCCGAACTCGTTTAGCCGGCCGCCGCACTAGATAGATACCTGTAGTACCAGGCCGGCCGCGAACGCGACGGGCGGTCGCGACCGGGCCTGGTGCCAAGACGCCGCCGGGTACCGCACGGGGATAATCGCGGCAATCCGGACAGTGAATAACAAATAACACGCTTTCATAAGATTCGTGCTGCCAAAAAATGGCGCTTAGCGAGAATCTTGTAAGAAGTAGCGCATAATTCACTGAGCATATTCTCAGCGTTTTGCAACTGCCGAACTTGCTGCTGCGTAATCAGAAGGGTTGCCGCACCCGATGAGCAATGCGTTGACGTTCCTCGGCCGTGACATGGCGGTCGACCTCGGCACTGCCAACACCCTGGTCTACGTGCGCGGCCGGGGGATCGTGCTCAACGAGCCGAGCGTGGTCGCCCTCAACACCAACAACGGCCAGGTGGTCGCGGTCGGCGTCGAGGCCAAGCGGATGATCGGCCGCACCCCGGGCAACATCGTCGCGGTCCGCCCGCTCAAGGACGGCGTGATCGCGGACTTCGACGTCACCGAGCGGATGCTGCGCTACTTCATCCAGAAGGTGCACCGCCGCAGCCGGATGGCCAAGCCGCGCATCGTGGTCGCGGTGCCCAGCGGCATCACCGGCGTCGAGCAGTCCGCCGTCAAGGAGGCCGGCCACCAGGCGGGCGCGCGCAAGGTTTACATCATCGAGGAGCCGATGGCGGCCGCGATCGGCGCCGGGCTCCCGGTCAACGAGCCGACCGGGAACATGGTGGTGGACATCGGCGGCGGCACCACCGAGGTGGCCGTGATCTCCCTGGGCGGCATCGTCACCAGCCAGAGCATCCGCATCGGGGGCGACGAGCTGGACCAGGCGATCATCACCTTCGGCAAGAAAGAGCACAGCATGATGCTCGGCGAGCGGACCGCCGAGGAGATCAAGCTGGCGCTCGGGTCGGCCTTCCCGGCCGCCGAAGAGCCGCAGGCCGAGATCCGCGGCCGCGACCTGGTGTCCGGCCTGCCGAGGACCGTGCTGATCAGCGCGGCCGAGATCCGGCACGCGATCGACGAGCCGATCACGCTGATCATCGACGCGGTGAAGTCCACCCTGGACAAGTGCCCGCCCGAGCTGGCGGGCGACGTGATGGACCGCGGCATCGCGCTGACCGGCGGCGGTGCCCTGCTGCGGGGCCTGGACCAGCGCATCCGCGAGGAGACCGGCATGCCGGTGCACATCGCCGACAGCCCGCTCGACTCGGTGGTGCTCGGCACCGGCCGGTGCGTGGAGGACTTCGACACCCTGCGCCAGGTGCTGGTTCCCGACCGGCGCTAGCCCGCGCCGGGGGAGCGCGCAGGGACGGGAAGCGAACCGGAACGGGAGTTGCGCATTGCTTGAAGCGAGACGGTCACGGGCAGTCCTCATCGTGCTCCTCGTGGTAGCGATCGCGCTGATCACGATCGACTTCCGCGACGGCGGCAACTCCGGCCCGCACGGCGTCGGCGGACGTCTCTTCGGCCCCGTGGAGAGCATCGCGGGCAAGGTTACCGGGGTGTTCACCTCCGGCGGCAGCGGCGGCGAGGTCACCGCGCTGCAGCGGCAGAACGACGAGCTGCGCGCCCAGCTCGCCCAGGCGCAGGCCAGCAACCAGAACTCCGGCCAGCTCGCCCGGCTGCTGCACCTCACCGCGGCCAGGTACCAGGTGGTCACCGGGACGGTGATCGCGGCCGGGGGCGACTACAGCGACACGGTGACGATCGACGTGGGCAGCGGCGACGGCATCGCCGCCGACGAGACCGTGCTCAACGGCGACGGCCTGGTCGGCACCGTGGTCAGCGTGACCGCGGGCACCGCCACCGTGCAGCTGCTGACCGACGCGGGCTCAGTCGTCGGCGTCCGGGCGCTGGGCGCCGCCAAGGACGGGACCGGGCAGATCGGCGCGCTCAGCGGCAGCGCGCGGTCGCTTCAGGGCAGCGCCCCGCTCAAGCTGACGATGTTCAGTACCGGCGCCGCCCTCAGGCCGGGCCAGCAGCTCGTCACCTTCGGCTCGGTCGGCGGCCGCCCCTACGTGCCCGGCGTCCCGATCGGCACCGTGACCAAGGTGACCACCCAGCCCGGCTCGCTCACCCCGACCGCCGTGGTCACGCCGTACGCCGACTTCACCGGCCTCGGCGTGGTCGGGGTGGTGACCTCGAGGTGAAGCCGGACCCGCTGCTGCCCGGGGCCGGGCTGACGCCGGAGGACGGCCCCGGCCCGGTCCGCCGGGCGCTGGCCGGGCTGCTGCTGACGATCGCGCTGCTGGCGGCCGTGGTCCTGCAGCTCACGGTGGTCAACCGGCTGCCGCTGCCCGGCGCGGCCGTCCCCGACCTGGTGCTGCTGCTGGTCACGGCGATCGCGGTGATGACCGGTCCGGCCACCGGGGCGCTGGCCGGCTTCGCGGGCGGCCTGGCGCTCGACATCGCCCCGCCCGCGGCGCACTACGCGGGCGAGTACGCGCTGGTCTTCTGCCTGGCCGGGTGGGGGGCGGCGCGGGCGGTGCGGGCGATCTGGGACACCACCGGCGAGCGTGACCCGATGACCAGCTTCATGGTGATGGCGGTGGCCGCGGCGGCGGGCGAGGCGGGCAAGGCCGGCCTGGCGCTGCTGCTGGCGGAACCGGACGTGACCGGCGCCGCCGCCAGCCGGGTGCTGCCCACCGCGATCTGCTACGACCTGCTGCTCGCCCCGTTCGCCTACGCCCTGGTGGCCGTGGTCACCCGCGGTGCCCGCGGCCGGGGCAGCGCCGCCGGGCGCGCACCGCAGCCGGAGTTCAGCAACGCGCAGCGGCTGTCGATGGTGTTCCGCCAGGCGTCGGCCGGCGCCGCCCCCGGGCTGCGGCTGGCCGGCAGCGGCGCCAACTACCACCGCCCGTCCTCGCCGCGCCCGCTGCCGCGGCTGCGACTGGCCGGCTCCGGCGCTAACTACCACCGCCCGCCGTCGGCGCGCCCGCTGCCCCGGCTGCGGCTGGCCGGCAGCCGCTCCCCGGCAATCGCCCGAACGGGTGCGGGTGACTCCGGCCGCCGGTCGTTCCCGCTGGCCGGCGCCCGGCCGCACAAGCTCAACTTCGCCGGCGACCTGATGGCAGGCCCGCTCGCGGGCACCCGCGCAAGCGCCCTGGCGGCCGGCCGTTCCGGGTACCAGGTCCACCAGCCAGGCAAGAACTGGCTGCGCGGGTCCGGGCCGTCCGGGCCGTCCGGCCGCTCGCCGCGGTCCGGCCTCTCGGCCGGGGCCGGCGCTGGTCGCCCGCTCGCCCGCCGCGCCCCGCAGGCCGGCTGGCTGGGCGGCGCCCGCTCACCCGCCCTGCCCGCGTCATCCCGGTCGCCGGGCAGCGCCCGGGCGCTGCGCCCCCGCCGCGGCTGGCTGGGCAGCGGCGGGCGCCGTCACCGGACGGTGCTCGGCTCCGGGGTCAGCGGCAACGGGGCGGTGTTCCGGCGGGCCAGCATCGCCCGCCGCAACTGGTACACGTCGTCGCCGTCCCGGGCCTGGCTGCGGCGCAGCCGTCACCCGTGGCGCAAGCGCAGGCAGCGGCTGCTGCGGATGGTGGGGGTGGGCCGGTGATCCCGCGTTCCCGGCGGCGGCTGCTCGGCCTGTACGTGATCGCGCTGGCGATGATGGTGGTGCTCGGCGGCCGCCTGTGGTACCTGCAGGTGCTGGACACCGGGCAGTACCAGGCCCTCGCCGCGTCGAACCAGACCAGGACGGTGGTGGTGCCCGCGGTGCGCGGGATGATCACCGACGACACCGGGGCGCCGCTGGTCACCAACCAGACCTCGATGACGGTCTCGGTCAACATGATGGACCTGTCCCAGGGCACCAGCGACGGCGGCAAGGCGGTGCTGGCCCGGCTCGCCCCGCTGCTGCACCTGCCCGCCAAGACGCTGAACGAGCAGGTCAGGCTGTGCACCCGCGGGGTCGGTCAGCCCTGCTGGACCGGGTCGCCCTACCAGCCGATCCCGGTCGCCGAGCACGTCAGTGACTCGATCGCGCTGCAGATCATGGAGCAGCCCAGGCAGTTCCCCGGCGTCACCGCCGAGCTGACGCCGGTCACCGACTACCCGGAGCCCTCCGGCGCCAACCCGGCCCAGGTGCTCGGCTACCTGCAGCCGATCACCCAGCAGGAGATGACCAGGGAGCACCTGCCGCAGACCGGCTTCGCCCAGGACGACCTGGTCGGCCAGTCCGGGCTCGAGGCGCAGTACAACCGCGCGCTGTCCGGCCGGCCGGGCACCCAGGTGGTCTCGGTCAACGCCGCGGGCGACGTGCTCGGCACCGTCGGCGGCAAGGCCGCGCAGACCGGCGACACGCTGGTCACCTCGCTCAACTCCAAGGTGCAGGCGGTCGCCCAGCAGGCGCTGAACAGCGCCATCGCCCGCTCCCGGGCGTCGGGCAACTCCGCCAACCAGGGCGCCGCGGTGGTGGAGTCCACCTCCGGCCAGATCGTGGCGATGGCCAGTTACCCGGACTACAACCCCTCGGTGTGGACCAACGGGATCTCCCAGCAGGAGTTCAACTTCCTGTTCGGCTCCAAGTCCGGGCAGCCGGTGCTGAACTGGGCGACCCAGGGCCAGTACGCGCCCGGCTCCACCTTCAAGGTGGTGTCGACCGCGGCCGCCGTCGCCCACGGCTTCCCGCTGCACGGGCAGTACAACTGCCCGGCCGCGGTGGACATCGGCGGGCACAAGTTCCTCAACGACGGCGAGGGGAACGCGGGCGACATGTCGTTCGCCGAGGCGCTGATCCAGTCGTGCGACACCGTGTACTACAACATCGGCTACCAGATGTGGCTGAAGGACGACAACAAGGCCAACTACAAGCTGGACAAGAACGCGCCGGTGCAGCAGATGCAGCAGGCGGAGCTGGACTGGGGCTTCGGCAACGACACCGGCATCGACCTGCCGGCCGAGGCGGCGGGCAGCGTCCCGACCAGGCAGTGGCTGTACGACATGTACGAGGCGAACGCGCACAAGAACCAGAACTGGTGCAAGAACGGCAAGGCGAACGGCAGTTACGTGCAGCAGATCGAGTACCAGGACTGCCAGTCCGGCTGGGTCTGGGAGCCCGGCCAGGCGGCGATCGCGGCGATCGGCCAGGGCTACGTGACCGCCACCCCGCTGCAGCTCGCCAACGCCTACACCGCGCTGGCCAACGGCGGCACCCTGTACCAGCCGCGGATCGGCGCGGCGCTGGTGTCCGCGACCGGCAAGGTGGTCCAGAAGATCAACCCGCCGGTGATCAGGAAGCTGCCGGCTTCCACGGAAACGCTCGCCTACATCCGCTCGGCGCTGGCCGGGGTGGTCACCTCGGGTACCGCGGCCGGCACCTTCGGCGGGTTCCCGCTGAGCAAGGTCTGCGTGGCGGGCAAGACCGGTACCGCGCAGATCTTCGGCAAGAACGCGACCTCGGTGTTCGCCTCCTTCGCGCCCTGTAACCACCCCAAGTACGTGGTGGTGGTCATGCTGCCGGACTCCGGCTACGGCGCCGACGCGGCCGCCCCGGCGGTCCGCCAGATCTGGGAGGGCATCTACGGCCTCGACGGCAGAAAGGCGGCCCTGCCCGGCGGCCACCTGCCGGCCCTGCCGAACCTGGCCGCGCAGCTCAAGGCCGAGTCGTCACCGAAGGCAGCGCCGAAGGGGTCACCGAAGGCGGCACCGAAGGGGTCCGCCCCCGCGAAACCGGCCAGCCCCGCCAAACCCGCATCCCGCACCCGCGCCGCCCCGGCTACCTCACCTACCTCAGCTACTGGAGTCAGCCGATGAGCGTCGGGCTGCCGTCCCGCGGCTGGGCCGGGCCGCGCGCGGGCACGTTCGCGCCGCGCCGCCGGTCCCGGCTCGGCCGGGCGTTCGCCAAGGGCGGGGTCGCCCGCTCCTGGGACTGGCCGCTGATCGCGGTCACCTGCGCGCTGACCGGCGGCGGCACGCTGCTGGTGTGGGCGGCGACCGAGCCGGCGCTGCGCCAGGCCGGCCTCGACCCGCACACCTACCTGAAGAAGGCGATGCTGTGGGCGCTGCTGGGCCTGGTGCTGATGTTCGTCACCGCGTCACTCGACTACCGCCGGATCAGGCGCTGGACCCCGGTCCTGTACGGGGTGTCGCTGCTGCTGCTGGCGGCGGTGCTGGTGGTCGGCCAGTCGGTGAACGGGGCCAAGGCCTGGATCGCGCTGCCCGGCGGCTTCCAGGTCGAGCCGTCGGAGTTCGCCAAGCTCGGCCTGATCCTCATCGTCGCCTGGCTGCTGTCCCGGCGCAACCTGCCGGCCGGCCGCCCCACGATCAGGGACGTGGGCTACGCGGTGCTGGCCGCCCTCCCGCTGATCGCCCTGGTGGAAAAGGAGCCCGCCCTCGGCGTCACCTTTGTGCTGGTGTTCGCCCTGGCCGGGATGATCGTGGTGTCCGGCCTGCGGATCTACTGGGTGCTCGGCGGCCTGGCGGTCATCTCGGCCGCGATCTACGCGGTCGGTAAGGAGCACCTGCTCAAGGGCTACCAGCTGACCCGGCTGACCTCGTTCCTGCACCCGGAGCAGGACCTGTCCGGGTCCGGCTACAACGGCCTGCAGGCCAAGATCGCGGTCGGCTCGGGCGGCCTGCACGGCCAGGGGCTGTTCCACGGCACGTTCACCGGCGGCAACTTCGTCCCGTCGGTGCAGACCGACTTCATCTTCACCGTCGCGGGGGAGGAGCTCGGCTTCATCGGCTGCGCGGTGATCGTCGCCATGCTGGCCTTCATCGTGTTCCGCGCGATCCGCGCCGCCCAGCTCGCCGACGACATGTTCGGCCTGCTGGTGGCGTCGGGCATCGCGGTCTGGTTCGCCTTCCAGTCCTTCGTGAACATCGGCATGACGATCGGCATCATGCCGATCACCGGCCTCCCGCTGCCGTTCGTCTCCTACGGCGGCTCGGCCGTCTTCGCCGACATGATCGCGATCGGCCTGCTCCAGTCGGTCCGCCGCCGCCACCCGCTGTTCGGCTGAGCCCGGCCGCCGGCCCCCTGTCTTCTTGAGCCCGGCGTCTTCTAGGGTGTGGGCCATGCGCTTCGGACTTTTCGTGCCGCAAGGGTGGCGGCTTGACCTGGCGGGCATCGACCCGGCCGATCACTGGACGACGATGCTTGACATCGCCCGGACGGCGGAGGCGGGCCCGTTCGAGTCGATCTGGGTTTTCGACCACTTCCACACCGTGCCGGTGCCCACGCAGGAGGCGACCCACGAAGCGTGGACGCTGATGGCCGCCTTCGCCGCCGCCACCAGCCGGATCCGGCTCGGCCAGATGTGCACCTGCATGGGCTACCGCAATCCCGCTTACCTGGCCAAGGTCGCGGCGACGGTAGACGTGATCTCCGGTGGCCGCACCGAGATGGGCATTGGCGCTGGCTGGTACGAGCACGAGTGGCGCGCCTACGGCTACGGCTTCCCGAGCGCGGGCGACCGGCTCGGCATGCTCGACGAGGGCGTGCAGATCATGCGCCAGCTGTGGACCACCGGCCGCGCCACCCTCGACGGCCGGCACTACCAGGTCTCCGACGCCATCTGCCAGCCGCTTCCGCTGCAGGCGGGCGGAGTGCCGCTGTGGATCGCCGGCGGCGGCGAGCGCAAGACGCTGCGGATCGCCGCCCAGTACGCCCGGTACACCAACTTCGACGGCAGCCCCGACGCCTTCGGCCACAAGTCGCGAGTGCTAGCCGAGCACTGCCGCGAGGTCGGCACCGACTTCGGCGCGATCACCCGGTCCGCCAACTACAACCTGGTGCTGGGCGAAACCGACCACGACGTCCAGGACCGCCTCGCCTGGATAAAAGATCATCAGCTCCGCTGCGGCGTCCCCGAGGACGTCGCCGACCGCATGGTCGGCAACCTCGCGGCCGGCCCGCTGGTCGGAACGCCCGAACTGGTCACCGAGCGGCTGACCGGGCTGGCCGCCCTGGGCATGAGCTACGCGATGCTCAACATCGCCGAGCTAGCCTACGACCGCACCGCCCTCACCCTGTTCACCGAAAAGGTCGCCCCCGCCCTGGCCTCCCGCTAACACCCGAACCCGCCAGATCCCGGCAGGCAGTGGCATTACAACGGAAACTTTTGTCAGGATGGAAAGAAATTAGTGTGATCACACCAATTTATTTCCATAAAAAGGCCCTGACCTGGAATTAAGTGACCAGAGTGCGGCGTGGTGGCTCCGTCACTGCGCGGCGTCCGCGCCGCCAGCACGCCGCGCCCGCGTCGGCACAACCCCGCGCCCGCGCCACGCCGCGCCCGCGCCACCCCGCGCCCGCGCCACGCCGCCACCCCGCGCCCGCGCCGCCGCCACCCCGCGCCCGCGCCGCCACCCCGCGCCCGCGCCGCCGCCACCCCGCGCCCGCGCCGCCGCCACCGGAGTGGCCCCGCCCAAAAACTACTATATCGATCGGATAACTTGGTACGATGAGTAATCGTGGGAGGAAGTCTCGCTGGCAACGCTGCCGGGAACTGCCCCGTCGCCGGTAACCAGGCCGGGCGGCCGCTAGGCCGTCCCGAGCGCGGCCGCCGCGAGCGACCGGGCGGCGTCGAGCGAGCCCACCAGCGGGTGCGTCGCGAACGCGCGCAGCGCCAGCTCACTGGCCCGCCGGGGGTCGGCGGGGGCGCCGAGCGCCGCGTCGGCGATGTCCCGCTCACAGCCCCGCACCGCCGTCATCAGCCCAAGCTGGTGAGCCGACGGCGGCGAGACGGGCAGCGGGACGGGACCGCCGGCGTCTACCCGGCACGGCACCTCGATCACCGTGTCCGGCGCCAGCGCCGGGACAGTGCCCTGGTTGCGCACGTTGAGGATCAGCCGGGCAGGCGGCCCGCCGGTGAGCGCGGCCGCCAGGGCAACCGCAACCGACTCGTACCCGCCCGCCGCCACGTCGGCCTCGTCCCGCTCGCCCGCCCGCTGGCCGGTGCGCAGCTCGGCGAAGTAGCTGCGGTTGCGCTCCTCGTTGGCCGCCTGCCACAAGCGAGCCGCCGCGCCACCGCCGTTCCCGGCGGCGGCGTAGAACGCCTGCTGCCGCGCCCGTACGTGCTCACCGCGGGTCCGCCCGGCCGCCTGCACGTCGCGCAGGGCCTCGGCGTTGGCGTAGTACCAGTACAGGTACTCGTTCGGCAGCGCGCCAAGCGACCGCGGCACGTCCGCGCCGAACAGCCTGCCCTCCTCGGTCGCCAGTACCCGGTCCGGGTCGCGCAGCAGGCCGGGCAGCAGGTCGGGGTGGCCAGGACCGCCCCGCAGGCCCCGCAGCCAGCCCAGGTGGTTGATGCCGAGGTAGTCGGCGTCCACCCGGTCCGCCACCGTGCCCAGGGTGGGCCCCGGGTCGATCCCGCAGGCCGCGCAGGCCCGGCGGATCAGGCCAACCGGCGAGTCGCAGACGCCGATTACCCGGGGCCCGAGCACCGCCGCCATCACCTCGGTGACGATGCCGGCCGGGTTGGTCATCGAGATGACCCAGGCGTCCGGCGCGAGCACGGCGACCCGGCGGGCGATCGCGTCGACCACCGGAACGGTGCGGGCGGCGCTGGCCAGCCCGCCGGCGCCGACCGTTTCCTGGCCGAGCACACCGTGAGCGAGCGCGGTGCGCTCGTCGCTGACCCGCCCGTCCAGGCCGCCGGGCCGGAGCGCCGAGAATATGACGTCGGCCCCGCGCAGCGCCGCGTCGAGGTCGGTGGCCGTGGTGACCGGCGGGGCACCCGGGCCCGCCAGGCAGGCTGTCGCCCGCCAGCACGCTGGCGATGACCCCGAGACGGCCGGGATCGGTGTCATACAGGACCACTTTCGAGACCGGCAGCCCGCTGCTGGCCAACTGCCGGGCGATCAGCGGCACCCGGAAGCCGCCGCCGCCGAGAATGGTGACGTGCATGCACCGGACACTACCGGCCGCCCAGGCACCGGGCGGCAGCACGCAGACCGGGGAGGGTGGCGATGAGCGAGCTTGCGAGCGAATCAGTAAGTACGGCCCGCCCGCGAAGGCGGCCGACGAGCGCCAGCGAGGAGGTCTCATGAGTAGCGACCACGCGTTTGACCTGTTCGTCAACGGCACCGTGTTCCTTGACGTGGTATTCACCGGGCTGCCCTCGCTGCCGCTGCGCGGTACCGAGGTCCAGGCGACCGGCATGGGGTCGTGCCCGGGCGGCATCGCCAACCTGGCCATCGCCGCCAGCCGCCTGGGGCTGCGCACCTCGCTCGCGGCCGCCTTCGGCGACGACGTGTACGGCGACTTCTGCTGGTCGACGCTGACCGAGCAGGAGGGCGTGGACCTGGCCTACGCGCGCCGGTTCGCCGACTGGCACTCGCCGGTCACCGTGTCCATGGTGGTCGAGCGCGACCGGGCCATGCTGACCCACATGCACCCCGCGCCGGTGCCGGACACCGAGCTGCCCGCGGCCCTGCCCGACGCGGCGATCGGCTTCGCCCACCTGGACGCCGAGCCGCAGGAATGGCACGCGCGAGCCCGCGACGCGGGCATGCTGCTGTTCGCCGATACCGGCTGGGACCAGGAGGAGAAGTGGCCGCCGAGCCTGCTCGACCAGCTCAAGGACTTCTACTGCTTCCTGCCCAACAGCGACGAGGCGATGGCCTACACCCGCACCGACGACCCCAACGACGCGGTGCACGCGCTGGCCGACCGGGTGCCGGTGGCCGTGGTCACCTGCGGCGGCCAGGGCGCCCTGGCGATCGACTCGGCCACCGGCGAGCAGGAGTGGGTGCCGTCGCTGCCGGTCAACGCGCACGACCCGACCGGCGCGGGCGACGTGTTCGGGGCCGGGTTCGTGCTCGGCACGCTGCGCGGCTGGCCGCTGCGGCAGCGCCTCGCGTTCGCCAACCTGTGCGCGGCGCTGTCGGTCCAGTACGTGGGCGGCTCGCTCGCCGCTCCCGGCTGGGGTGACATCATCGACTGGCTGTCCCGCACCCAGGCCAAGGCGACGGCCGGCTCGGCCCACGCGACCGAGCTGATCGCCACCTACGGCTTCATCGCCGACGTGCTCCCGGCAACCGGCCGTATCGCCGTGCGGCGGGCCCGCGCCACCATCGCCCGCGCCTCCGACGCCGAGGCCCACCGCCGCTGAGTCACCGAGGCCGCCGCTGAGACGCCGAGGCCCACCGCCGCTGACCAGCCGCCGCTAAGCTGTCGGGCTATGGAGTACCTGCCGTATGAGCAGCGGCCCGCTTCCTCCGAGTACCGGCGGGTTCTTGCCAGCATCCTCGCCGCGGGCATCGAGACCGGCACCCGGCAGGGGGTCAACGCGCTGACGGTCATGCAGCAGACGATGACCTTCCCCCTCGCGCAGGGGTTCCCGGTGATCACCGAGCGCAGCATCAGGTCGTTCTGGCGCAAGCCGATCGGCGAGCTGTGCGCGTTCATCAACGGCGCGACCACGCTGCCCGAGTTCGAGGCGTTCGGCGTGGACTGGTGGGGCCCGTGGGCGACCCCGGAGAAGACGCTGAAGAAGGGGATCGAGCCGGGCGGGCTCGGACCGGGATCCTACGGCGCTGCCTTCCACTCCTTCCCGACTCCCGACGGCCCGCCGTTCGACCAGTTCACCCACCTGGTCGAGCAGCTGCGGGAGCTGCCGGAGCTGCGCACCCACTTCGTCGACCCGTGGATCGCGCCGTACCAGGTGCGCGGCGCGGGCAAGCAGCCGCGGACAACCATCGCCCCCTGCCACGGCTGGGTGCACGTCCGGGTGCTCGACGGCGGCCTGCACCTGCACATGACACAGCGCTCCGGTGACGTGCCGGTCGGCGTCCCGGCCAACATGGTCCAGTACGCCGCCCTGACGCTGATGCTCGAGCAGCTCACCGGCTACCGGGCGGTCGCGTATTACCACACGATCTCCGACGCGCACATCTACAAGGACCAGGTAGACGCGGTCGAGAAGATGCTCAAGACCGATCCGCGGCCGCTGCCGACGGTCTCCCTCAGCGAGGCCGGGCGGGCGGTCACCGACATCCACGACTTCCGCGCGGAGCACTTCGAGCTGTCGGACTACCACCCGAACCCGGCCATCGGCGCGATCCCGGTAGCGACCTGATGACCAGCGGCAACCTGATGAGCGGGGGCACGCGGTGAAGCGGATCATGCGGCGACGGGAGCGGCCGGAGATCCGGCCCGCCGACGCGGCGGGCCCCAGCACGGCGGGACGCAGCCACTCGCCCGCCCCGCTGCTGTCCTCGCTCGGCGTGTCCAGCAGCCTGTTCGCCGACGCCTCCAACTTCGACCAGCGGTTCGTCGAGGACTACGCGAAGATCGAGACCACCGTCGACGCGCTGCGCACGCTGGGCTTCAAGGTGGTGCTGACCAGCGGCTCGTTCGACATCCTGCACGAGGGCCACTCGATGTACCTGGAGGCCGCCAGGCAGTTCGGCGACTTCCTCATCGTCGGCCTCGACAGCGACGAGAAGATCCGCAGCCGTAAGGGGGAGAACCGGCCGGTCGTCCCGCAGATGGAACGGCTGCGCATGGTCACCCACCAGCGCGGCGTGGGCCTGGTCACCCTGAAGCACACCGACCATCCGAAGTGGGCGCTGATCAAGGCGGTACGGCCGGACGTGCTGGTGGCGACCGAAGAGACCTACACCCCCGAAACGATCAAGGAGCTTGAGGCCAGCTACTGCGGCCGGGTCGAGGTGCTCGGCCGGATGGCCACCGTGAGCACGTCGGCGCGGCTGCGCGAGGTCATCCAGCGCGAGATGGGCAACCCGGGGTCGCCGGTGAGCACGGTCCGGACCCGGGACTAGCGATGAAGCAGGTCCTGCTGTACCTGCCGGTCGTGCACGCGGGGCACCAGGCGTTCTTCGCCCGGCACGCCGACGCGGACGAGGTGCTGCTGCTCGGCCAGGGGTTCGGCGACCGCTTCAAGTCGCTGGCCAAGGACATCCGGGCGCTGCCGCCGGACCAGACCGCCCAGTTCTTGCGGCTGCTGCTGCCGGGCACCGCTGTCCGGGTGGTGCAGCCGGACGAGCTGGCCGGCGCGCTCCGGGCAGGCACCCTGGTGCTGCCGGACGAGGACGTCACCCGCGCCCTGGCGGCCGAGTACCAGCTCGGCGCGGGCCGCGAGCTGGTCTTCGACCGGACCTTCCTGCGCTGGGACCGGGCGTGGAGCCAGGCGCAGCGGCCCGCCGCCGAAACCGCCGAAACCGCCGCCGAGCTGCCGCCGTGGCTGCTGGCCCGGGCGATGGAGCTGGCGGGCCACAGTTCTGACTGGTGGCGGCAGGTCGGCGCGATCGCCTGGCGCGGGGAGCAGGTCCTCGGCGAGGCGTGGAACCGGCACTGCCCGACCGAGTACGCCCCCTACATCGACGGCGACCCCCGGGACGGGTTCAGCCGCGGCGTGCGCCAGGACCTGTCCACCGCCATCCACGCCGAGGCGTCGCTGGTCGCCCGGGCCGCCCGGGCCGGCACCGCGCTTGACCGCGCCGACCTGTACGTGACCACCTTTCCCTGCCCGGCCTGCGCCCGCCTGGTCGCCGAAGCGGGCTTCCGCCGCTGCTACTTCAGCGGCGGCTACTCGCTGCTCGACGGCGACGCCATCCTCCGTGCGGCCGGCGTCAGCCTGCACTGGGTCGACCCCGGCCCCCGCCCCGCAACCGGCCCCCGCCCCGCACCCCCCGCCCGCCCCGGGCCTACGACCGGGGACGGGAGCTGAACCGCATCCGCACCGGGACCTCGGGTTCCAGCGCCGGGTCGCCGACCAGCACGTGCGCGTGCACGTGGGCGATGGTGGCGCCGGTGAAGCTGCAGTTGCCGTTGCGCACGCCGAGCCCGTAGTGACCCAGGTCGAACTGCGAGCGGATGGCCCGCAGCGCGGCCCAGAAGTCGGCCAGGGCGGCCTCGTCCAGCTCGAGCATGTCGCTGACGTGCCGCTGCGGCACCACCAGGAGGTGCAGCCGGGTGCCCGGGTAGGGGAACTCGTTGGGCGTCACCGCCCAGTGCGGGGTCTCGATGATCACCCGCTGCCGCGCGTGCTCGCGCAGCGAGCGCGGGCAGAACAGGCAGATTCCGGCCGCCTCGAGCCGCCGCATCTCTGCTAGCTGCTCTTCCGTCCGGTAGTTGTCCGTGCAGTACAGGCTCACGCCGCTCCCGCCTCAAGCGCGGCCGTCCCGGCCGCGATGACCATGCTAAAGGCCCGCGCCGGATGGCCCGCTGGGTGCTGGCGGCCACGGCCGGTTGCTTTCCGTAGGTAGGCTGGTGGTTATGCCTGTCGAGTCCGTCCTCCCGCGCCTTGAGCCGCTGCTGCCGCTGGTGCGCAAGCCCGTGCAGTACGTCGGCGGTGAGGTCAACGCCACCGTCAAGCCGTGGGACGAGGCTGATGTCCGCTGGGCGCTGCTGTACCCGGACGCCTACGAGGTCGGCCAGCCCAACCAGGGCATCGCCATCCTCTACGAGGTGCTCAACGAGCAGCCGGGGGTCCTCGCGGAGCGCACCTACAGCGTCTGGCCGGACCTCGAGGGGCTGATGAGGGAGCACGACATCCCGCAGTTCACGGTGGACGGGCACCGCCCGGTCGGCGCCTTCGACGTGCTCGGCGTGTCGTTCTCGAGCGAGCTCGGGTACACCAACCTGCTCACCGCGCTGGACCTGGCCAAGATCAAGATCCATGCCGCCGAACGGGGGGTTGATGACCCGATCGTGCTCGCCGGGGGTCACGCCGCGTTCAATCCCGAGCCGGTGGCTGACTTCCTCGACGCCGTGATTCTCGGCGACGGCGAGGAAGCGGTGCTGGCGGTCACCCACATCGTCCGCGAGTGGAAGCAGGCCGGCCGCCCCGGCGGGCGCGACGGGGTGCTGCTGGCGCTGGCCGCGACCGGCGCCGTCTACGTCCCCCGGTTCTACGACGTCAGCTACCGGCCGGACGGCCGCATCGACACGATCCTGCCCGCCCGCCCCGGGGTCCCGGCCACCGTCCGCAAGCACACGCTGCTCGACCTGGACGCCTGGCCGTACCCGAAGGCGCCGGTGGTCCCGGTGGCCGAGACCGTGCACGAGCGGTACAGCGTGGAGATCTTCCGCGGCTGCACCCGGGGCTGCCGGTTCTGCCAGGCGGGGATGATCACCCGGCCGGTGCGCGAGCGGTCCATCACCACCATCGGCAACATGGTCAAGTCCGGCCTCGCGGCGACCGGGTTCTCCGAGGTCGGCCTGCTGTCGCTGTCGTCGGCCGACCACACCGAGATCAACGAGATCGCGGTAGACCTGGCTGACTGCTACGAGGGCGCCAACGTCGGCCTGTCCCTGCCGTCCACCCGGGTGGACGCGTTCAACATCACCCTGGCCGACGAGCTGACCCGCAACGGCAAGCGCTCCGGGCTGACGTTCGCCCCGGAGGGCGGCTCGGACCGGATGCGCAAGGTGATCAACAAGATGGTCACCGAGGAAGACCTCATCCGCACGGTGAGCACCGCCTACTCATCCGGCTGGCGCCAGGTGAAGCTGTACTTCATGTGCGGCCTGCCGACCGAGACCGACGAGGACGTGCTCGCGGTCGCGGACCTGGCCAAGAAGGTGATCAAGGCCGGCCGGGCCGCGTCCGGGCGCAAGGACATCCGCTGCACGGTGTCGATCGGCGGGTTCGTGCCCAAGCCGCACACCCCGTTCCAGTGGGCCGCGCAGTGCCCGCCCGAGGTGGTCAACCGCCGGCTGCGCCTGCTCGGCGCCGCCCTGCGCTCGGACAAGGCCTACGGCAAGGCGATCGGCTTCCGCTACCACGACGGCGACCCGTCGCTGATCGAGGGGCTGCTGGCGCGGGGCGACCGGCGGGTCGGCCAGGTGATCGAGGCCGCCTGGCGGGCCGGCGCCCGGTTCGACGGCTGGAGCGAGCACTTCTCCTACCAGGGCTGGCTCGCCGCCTGCGAGCAGGGCCTGGCGCAATGGCCAGTGGACCTGGCTTGGTACACTACGCGCGAGCGCGACTACGGTGAGGTACTGCCGTGGGATCACCTAGACTCTGGCCTTGACCGGGACTGGCTGTGGGAGGACTGGCAGTCCGCGATTGAGCCGGCCGGCGCCGGCGAGGTGGAAGACTGCCGGTGGACGCCGTGTTATGAATGCGGGGTCTGCTCGGCGATGGGGACGGCCATCCAGACCGGCCCGACCGGAGAGCGGCTAGACGGCAGGCGCCTGCTTCCCGTGCTGGCGACCAACAGGAGATAGTCATGGGCGTAGAGGTCCTCCCCGGGGGTACCAACTCCCGAAACCGCCCGACGGGCGGCGGCGAGCCGATAACGACCCAGCATCTTCTGGTCCGGTATGCTAAGCGGGGAAAGATGCGTTTTGCCAGCCAACTGGATGTGGCGCGAGCCTTCGAACGAGGCGTGCGACGGGCGGACCTGCCGATCGCGTACTCGGTCGGGTTCACACCGCACCCCAAGATTTCCTACGCAGGCGGAGTCCCGACCGGGGTCGCGAGCGAGGCAGAGTACCTGAGCCTCACGCTGACCCAACCGGTCGACGCCGACGCCGTGCGGGAACGGCTGAACGCAGCGCTGCCTGATGGGATAGACGTGATCGCTGCCACTGAGGACTCCGGGGGACTGCCGGCTAGTCGGCTCACCGCGTCCGAGTGGCAGATGGCACTACCTGGCCTCCGACCGGACGACGTGGTGCCGGTGGTCGACCAGTTTCTTGCCCTGACCGAGGCGCCGGTGGAGCGGATGACCTCGAAGGGCCTGCGGCGCATGGACGCACGGGCAGCCGTCGTCAGCCTGGGTGCGGACCAAGACCCGGATGCTGGCCCGGATGCTGGCACCGTCCTGCGCATGATCGTGCGGCACACCGTCCCGGCTGTCCGGCCGGACGACGTGCTCAACGCGCTTCGCGACGTTTCCGATGTGTTCCCTGCGGGGCAGCCGCTGACAACGCGGCTCGCGCAGGGCTCACTCGGCGAGTCCGGGGTGGTCAAGCCATGACCGCCGCCACCCCGGAGCTGAAGTACTCATCCATGCCTGATCGCCGTGCCCCCGTTTCCGGGGCCCGCACCGCCGCGCGTGACATATTCCCGCGCGGCGGCGACAGCGGTTCAGGCGAACGATCACTACGCGCCTTCGCGCGGCGCGCCGTCACCTTGTGTGCGGTCGCGCCCGGAGGCCTGACTGGAGATTGCCCGAATGCTCGACAGCGAGCCCAACAACAACGAGACAGGCACTAGCGAGGCCACTGGCCAGGCGGCCGGAACCGCCCCCGCACCGACCGTGTTCAACGGGCCGCCCGAGCCGTCGGCGGCGCCGGGCTCAGCCCTGTCGGTGCCCGCGGCGCTGTTCCAGCCGCCGCCGGTGCTCTTCCAGCCGCCCCCGGCGGAACCCGCGCCGCGGTCAGGCCGGGATGCCGCCGACCCAGACTCCGGCGGCCGGGACAGTGCCGGCCGGGACAGTGGTACCGGCCGGGACAGTGGTACCGGCCGGGACAGCGGCGGCCGCGATGGCGGTAGCCGCGATGGCGGTAGCCGGGACGCGGGCGACCGTGACCCCGGCGACCGTGTGCCCGCCGACAGCGGCAAGGCCGACGGCAAGGCTGAGTCCGAGCCGGACGCGGGCGAGGGCGGACGCCCGGCTCGTCGCACCCGCGGCCGCACCCGCAGCCGTGCCCGTGACACCGCGGCCGAGGACACCCTGTTCAGCGCGGACGCCTCGACCGCGATCGAGGAGGCCGACGAGGCCGCGCCGGCCGCGGCCGGGTCCGGGAGTGACGCCGACGCCGAGGAGTCGGTATCGGGCCGCCGCCGGCGCCGCCGTAACGGGCGCACCAGGGGCCGGGCTGACGCGGCCGACGCCGGGGACGGCGCCGAGGCGGACAGCGCGGCCGAGGACGCCGAGGCGGGCGACGCTGACGGCGACCCCGACGGCACCGGTCCGCGCCGCCGCCGTCGCAAGCGCCGCCGCGGCTCAGCCGACACTGACGCGCTGTCCCCGGATGACCCGCCGGACACGGTGGTGCACGTCCGCGAGCCGCACAACCCGGCCGACGACGTGCGCTCGATCAAGGGCTCAACCCGGCTCGAGGCCAAGAAGCAGCGCAGGCGGGAGGGCCGCGAGTCTGGCCGCCGCCGCCCGCCGGTCGTCACCGAGTCGGAGTTCCTGGCCCGCCGCGAGTCGGTTGAGCGGACGATGGTGGTCCGCCAGCGGGGCGACCGGACCCAGATGGCGGTGCTTGAGGACGGCGTCCTGGTCGAGCACTACGTGAACCGCACGTCGCACGCTTCCTACGTCGGCAACGTGTACCTCGGCAAGGTGCAGAACGTGCTGCCGTCGATGGAGGCGGCGTTCGTCGACATCGGCAAGGGCCGCAACGCCGTGCTGTACGCGGGCGAGGTCAACTTCGACGCCAGCGGCCTCGAGGGCCAGCCCAAGCGCATCGAGGCGGCGCTCAAGCCCGGCCAGTCGGTCATCGTCCAGGTCACCAAGGACCCGGTGGGCCACAAGGGCGCCCGGCTGACCAGCATGGTCAGCCTGCCCGGGCGGTACCTGGTGTACGTGCCCGGCGCGTCGATGACCGGCATCAGCCGCAAGTTGCCGGACACCGAGCGGACCAGGCTCAAGCAGATCCTGAAGAAGGTGACCCCGGAGAACGCCGGGGTGATCGTGCGCACCGCCGCCGAGGGGGCGGCCGAGGCCGAGCTCGACCGGGACATCACCCGGCTGGCCGCCCAGTGGGAGAGCATCGAGAAGAAGGCGAAGACGGCAACCGCCCCGGCCCTGCTCTACGGCGAGCCCGACCTCACCGTCCGGGTGATCCGCGACGTCTTCAACGAGGACTTCGCCAAGCTGATCGTCTCCGGCGACGAGGGCTGGGAGATCATCGACGAGTACGTCAGGTACGTCGCGCCGCACCTGGCCGACCGGATCACCCGCTGGGACGAGGACGACGACGACCGGGAGAACGGCGACGTGTTCGCCGCTTACCGCATCGACGAGCAGCTCGCCAAGGCGATGGATCGCAAGGTGTGGCTGCCCAGCGGCGGCTCGCTGGTCATCGACCGCACCGAGGCGATGACGGTGGTCGACGTCAACACCGGCAAGTTCACCGGCCAGGGCGGGAACCTCGAGGAGACCGTCACCAGGAACAACCTGGAGGCGGCGGAGGAGATCGTCCGCCAGCTGCGGCTGCGTGACGTCGGCGGCATCATCGTCATCGACTTCATCGACATGGTGCTCGAGTCCAACCGCGACCTGGTGCTCCGGCGGCTGCTCGAGTGCCTGGCCAGGGACCGGACCAAGCACCAGGTGGCCGAGGTGACCTCGCTCGGCCTGGTGCAGATGACCCGCAAGCGGGTCGGGGCCGGCCTCCTGGAGGCGTTCTCGCAGCAGTGCGAGTGCTGCAACGGCCGCGGCGTCATCGTCACCCTGGACGCCCCGTCCGAGCCGGCCCACCGCTCGTCCGCGGGCACCGGCCACCGGCCGGTGCCGGCCCCGCCTGCCCACGGGTCGGGCAACGGGAACGGCCGCGGCCAGGGCGGCAACGGCTCAGGCGGTAACGGCTCGGGCAAGGGCGGCAACGGCAACGGCCGCCGCGGTGACCGCCGCGCCGATGACACGGCCCGGAACACCGCTGACGCGCGGCCGGACAGCGCCGTGCTGCCCGCGGACGCCGCCGCGACCGCGGACGCCGCCGCCGGCGCCACTGTGACCGCGGCTGGCAGCGTGACCTCGGCCGGCAGCGTGACCTCGGCCGATAGCGCGACTTCGGCTGGCAGCGTGACCTCGGCTGGTGCCGGGCCCGACGGCAACGGCCGCCGCCGCACCCGCCGCAGCACCTCGGCCGCGGGCACCGCCTTCGCGACCGCCGTCCTGGTTGAGGACACCCCGGCGCCCGCCCCGGTGGTGACCACGGTCCCCGACCCGGACCCGGCCACCCCGCCCGTCCCCGCCGACCAGGCGACGGCCGACGCGGCCAGCGCGCCGCCGGTCCGCCGCACCCGCACCCGGGCCGGGTCCGCCACCGCCCGCGTCACGGTCAGCGCCGACCCGGTGCCGGCCACGGAAGCGGTGCCGGCCACGGAAGCGGTGCCGGCCACGGAAACGGTGCCAGCCACGGAAACGGTGCCAGCCACGGAAACGGAGCCGGCCACCGAGACAGCGCCAGCCCTGGAGACGGCTGCGGCCCCGGTCGCGGGCACCGCGCTCGTCCCGGAGACGGCCCCGGAGCCCGTGCCGGCCCCGGAAGCTGAGTCGGCCCCGGACGCCCCGCCCGCCCCGGAAGTCCCGCCCGCCCCGCCCGCGGACGCCCCGCCCGCGGACGCCCCGCCCGCGGACACCCAGGCCAGCGACAACCCCGCCGCCGCAGGCGGTTCCGACTAGCAGCAGTGTCGCGAAGCACGCCAGGTCCGGCCTGGAGATGGCCATTCATCCCGGCCGGACCTGGTATGCTTCGTGAAGCGATAGACGTGCGACCGCGCTGACCTGTCCGCCAAGCAGGCTGGGCAAGCGAGGTCGCGGTTCGCGCCCATGCACGTAAGATGGCATGTCAGGTTCATGGCGAGCCCGCTACCAGCACGATGGCCTCTGGATAAAACCATGGCCGCGACAGTTGCGGGGCACGCTCTCAGGGAGAGGCAGTTCTCGGGTGTACGCGATTGTGCGCTGCGGTGGCAGGCAGGAGAAGGTCGCCCTCGACGACGTGCTCACCGTCGACAAGCTTGCGGACGAGGAGGCCGGGTCGAGCGTCTCGTTCCCCGCGCTGCTCGTGGTGGACGGCGAGACCATCGTCAGCGACGCGGCTGAGCTCAGCCGTTACCTTGTGACGGCTGAGGTCGTCGGGCCGGCCAAGGGTCCGAAGATCAACATGATCCACTACCGGAACAAGACGGGCTACAAGCGCCGTCAGGGTCACCGGCAGCAGTACACCCAGGTGCGGATCACCGGCATCGCGAAGCCGGAGAAGGCCGGGGCTAAGAAGTCCGCGGCCAAGCAGGACACCGCCGAGCAGGCGCAGGCGTAGGGACGGTTAGAGATGGCACACAAGAAGGGCGCGTCGTCCAGCCGTAACGGCCGGGACAGCAACGCGCAGCGGCTTGGCGTGAAGCGCTTCGGCGGCCAGCGGGTGAACGCGGGCGAGATCATCGTCCGGCAGCGCGGCACCCACTTCCACCCCGGTCTCGGCGTGGGCCGCGGCGACGACGACACGCTGTTCGCCCTGGTGGCGGGCAAGGTAGAGTTCGGCCGCTTCCGCGGTCGGCGCGCGGTGAGCATCGTGCCTGCCCAGGAGCGGGTCTCGGCCTAGCCGGAGAGCGGCACACAGACAAGCGTTCGATGGCGGGCCGGGCGACCGGCCCGCCATTGGCGTGTCAGGGGCCCGGACAAGCACGGTAAACGAGGGAGCCAAATCATGGCGGAGTTCGCCGACCACGCTGTACTCAAGGTGCAGGCCGGTCACGGCGGGCACGGCTGCGCCTCCGTGCACCGGGAGAAGTTCAAGCCGCTCGGCGGCCCTGACGGCGGCAACGGCGGCCGCGGCGGCAGCGTCATCCTCGAGGTCGACGCGTCCTCCTCGACCCTGCTCGACTTCCACCGGCGGCCGGTCCGCAAGGCGGCCAACGGCCATCAGGGCGAGGGCTCGAACCGGAACGGCGCGGCCGGCGAGGACCTGGTGGTCAAGGTCCCGACCGGCACCGTGGTGCTCGACGCCAGCGGTGAGGTGCTGGCTGACCTGGTGGGAACCGGCACCCAGTTCATCGCCGCGGCGGGCGGGCGGGGCGGGCTGGGCAACGCGGCCCTTGCCTCCACCCGCCGCAAGGCGCCCGGGTTCGCGCTGAAGGGCGAGCCGGGGGAGGAGCGCCAGCTCACCCTGGAGCTCAAGAGCGTCGCCGACATCGGCCTCATCGGGTTCCCCAGCGCGGGCAAGTCCTCGCTGATCGCCGCCGTGTCGGCCGCCCGGCCGAAGATCGCCGACTACCCGTTCACCACCTTGATCCCCAACCTGGGGGTGGCCGAGGCAGGCGACGTCCAGTTCGTGGTGGCCGACGTGCCCGGGCTGATCCCCGGTGCCAGCGAGGGCCGCGGCCTCGGGCATGACTTCCTGCGGCACATCGAGCGCTGCGCGGCCCTGGTGCACGTGCTCGACTGCGCGACGCCTCAGCCGGGCCGCGACCCGCTCAGCGACCTGGACACGATCGAGGCCGAGCTGGCCGCCTACGCGCAGACCGCGGGCGACCGGCTGGGCGGCATTCCGCTGGCCGACCGTCCGCGGATTGTCGCGCTCAACAAGATCGACGTCCCGGAGGCGCGCGAGCTGGCGGACATGGTCCGCCCGGAGATCGAGGCCCGGGGCCTCGCCGTCTACGAGGTGTCGGCCGCCACCACCGAGGGGCTGCGCGAGCTCGGGTTCGCGATGGCCGAGATCGTCGTCCAGGCCCGCGCGAGCGCCCCCGAGCCGCAGGCCGAGCGCATCGTCATCCGGCCGCGGGCGGTGAAGGACACCGGCTTCGAGGTCGTCCGCACCGACGACGGCTCCTACCTGATCCGCGGCGAGAAGCCGCTGCGCTGGGTCAACCAGACCGACTTCACCAACGACGAGGCGATCGGCTACCTGGCCGACCGGCTGGCCCGCCTGGGCGTGGAGGAGGCCCTGGCCAAGGCCGGGGCCGAGGCGGGCGACACCGTGCTGATCGGCGACTACGACGACGCGGTGGTGTTCGACTGGGCCCCGGAGCTGTCGGCGGGCGGCGGCCACGCCCCCGGCCCGCGCGGCAGTGACTACCGCCTGGGAAGATAGGGTCGTGGACGACGTATCCCGCCCCGACATCGCCAGCGCGCGCCGGACCGTCGTCAAGATCGGCTCTTCCTCGCTGACGCGGAACGGCGCGATCGACCACGCGCGCATCGCCGCGCTGGCGGACGCGATCGGCGCCCGGGTCAGCGCGGGCCACCAGGTGCTGCTGGTCTCCTCCGGTGCGATCGCGACCGGGATGGGGCCGCTGGGGCTGGCCAAGCGCCCGCGGGACCTGGCCACCCAGCAAGCCGCCGCCAGCGTCGGCCAGGGGCTGCTCATCGCCCGCTACACCGAGGCGTTCAAGGCGCACGGCCTCGGCGTCGGCCAGGTGCTGCTGACCGCCGACGACCTGATGCGCCGCGGCCACTACCGCAACGCCCAGCGCACCCTGGACCGGCTGCTCGAGCTGGGCATGGTCCCGGTCATCAACGAGAACGACACGGTCGCGACCGACGAGATCCGGTTCGGCGACAACGACCGGCTGGCCGCCCTGGTCGCCCACGTGTGCCGGGCCAGCGCGCTGATCCTGCTGTCGGACGTGGACGGGCTGTACGACGGCGACCCGCGCAAGGCCAGGGCCGGCCACGGAACCAGCGCCAGGAAGATCGACACGGTTTCCGGGCCGGCCGACCTGGAGCAGGTGAAGGCGGGCAAGACGGGCGCCAGCGGGGTCGGCCGGGGCGGCATGTCGACCAAGGTGGACTCCGCCCTGATCGCCACCGCGGCCGGCATCCCGACCGTGCTGGCGGCCGCGGCCGACGCCGCCCGGGCGCTGGCGGGCCAGCTCACCGGCACCTACTTCGCCCCGGCCGCGAGCCGGCCGAGCACCCGGCACCTGTGGCTCGCCCACGCGGCGGTGGCCCGGGGTGCCCTGCGGCTAGACGACGGCGCGGTCGAGGCGGTCACCGTGCGCCGCGCCTCGCTGCTGCCGGCCGGCATCACCGCCGCGTCCGGCGCGTTCGAGGCGGGCGACCCGGTCGACCTGACCGACCCCGCGGGCCAGCCGGTGGCCCGCGGCCTGGTCAACTACGACGCCAAGGAAATGCCGTCGCTGATGGGCCGGTCCACCCACTGGCTGGCGTCCAAGCTCGGGCCGGAGTACGAGCGCGAGGTCGTGCACCGCGACGACCTGGTGATCCTGTCTTAACGCGACCGGGCGGGACGCCGGAGTAACTCCCGCGTCCCGCCCGGTCGGGCGAACCGTGCCCTCGGTTAGTTGTCGCTTGACCCGGAGTCGGAGCCTGAGCCGCCCCGGTTGTTGCCGCCGAGCCGGTCGAACAGCCCCGACGCGGCCCGCACGCCGGTCTCGGCCACCCCGCGGAAGATCCCCGCCAGGGGGTCCTCCGAGCGGGCCCAGTTGTCCCGGTAGGAGTTGGCCGCGTTGCGCATCTCGTCGGTGAACTTGGCGTCCCGGTCGTTGTCCCGCCGCGGGTAGTCGCCGCCCAGGATCGACTCGTACGAGCCGTCGGTCGCCCAGCGGTCAAGCTCGGCGAACCGGACCACCGCGAACGGGTGGGTGTTGCCCTGGAGTTGCAGCAGCTTCAGGATCGAGTCGCGCAGGTCGGGCACCGCGTCGTACTCGTGCGCCTGGTCGCGGAACGCGTCCGGGTTGAGCTCGGACAGGTAGGGGCCGCCGGCCAGCTTCATCAGCGCCCGCCTGGCCGCGTCCACGTCCTGGCCGGCCAGCAGGCCCGCCCGGTCGCAGGACAGCTCGGACTTGCGGAACCACTCCTCAAGTCCCCAGATGATGCCGCGCAGGCCCAGGTAGCCGAGTGGCATCCAGGCGATGCGGGACGCTAGCTGGATGAGGATCAGCAGCATCGTCCGGTACACCGCGTGCCCGGACAGGATGTGCCCGAGCTCGTGACCGACGACAAAGCGCAGCTCTTCCTCGTCGTTCAGGTTCACCAGGCCGGTGGTGATGACGATGAACGGCCGGTCACGGCCGATCGCCATCGCGTTCGGGATCGGCGACTGCATGACGTAGCACTCCGGCACGTCGGGCAGGTCGAGGATGTAGGCGCCGTCCCGCACCAGCGCGTAGATGTGCGGGAACTGGCGCTCGGACACCTTGACCGCGCCCGCTAGGAAGCTCAGCCGCAGGGCGCGTTCGTTAATGAGGCCGAAGAGCTTGCTCAGCAGCACGTCGAAGCCGCTCAGCTTGCGCAGCGCGACAAGCGCGGAGCGGTCAGCTGGGTGCTCGTAAGCACGTGACGAAATGCCGGTGAGCCGGACTCTGGCGCGATCAGGCACTGAAGTCATATCTCGAATGGTAGCCCCACCTTCGAGTGAATGACATCGGCCCCGCGGCGTAAGCCCGCAGGCGCACGGAACATTTTCGCCCCCGCGCGCCCTATACCATCGCGAAAGCAGCAGCGAAGGAGACAGGCGTTGGGCAACGGGCGCAGGCGGGTCGGCGTGATGGGCGGTACCTTCGACCCGGTCCACCACGGTCACCTGGTGGCCGGCAGCGAGGTCGCGCACATCTTCGGCCTGGATGAGGTCATCTTCGTGCCCACCGGTGAGCCGTACCAGAAGTCCGACCGGAACGTGTCAAGCGCCGAGGACCGCTACCTGATGACGGTCATCGCCACCGCGTCCAACCCGCGCTTCTCCGTCAGCCGGGTCGACATCGACCGCCCCGGCCCCACCTACACGATCGACACCCTCAAGGACCTCAAGCAGGCCAGCGGCCCGGACACCGACCTGTACTTCATCACCGGCGCGGACGCCCTGGCCAACATCCTGACCTGGCACGACGTCGACTCGTTGTTCGGCCTGGCGCACTTCGTCGGCTGCACCAGGCCGGGCCACCGGCTGACCGGCCAGGGCCTGCCCGACGGCAAGGTCTCGCTGGTGGAAATCCCGGCCCTGGCCATTTCAAGCAGCGAGTGCCGTCACCGGGTGGCGGCGGGCGAGCCGGTCTGGTACCTGGTCCCGGACGGCGTCGTCCAGTACATCGCCAAGCGTGACCTATACGGCCGGGGCGTAGGCTAGCGCAAGCCGGTGAGGAGGTCGGCGATCTCCTTCACGATCTCCAGCAACGGCGCGGCGGTGGACACCGCCGCCCTGAGGCTCCCGAGGACTGCCTGTATCCGCCCGGCATCGCGGGTCGGCGCGGTCACCTCCGCCTTCAGCTGCACGGACTGCGCGGCTGCTTCCCTTGCCTGCCCGGTGGGCAGCTGCAGGGTGGCGGTAAGCAGCTCGGCGAGCAGCGCGTTGACCTGGTGAAGGACCTCGGTTTCGGTCATGCCGCGGTCCGGTCCAGCCTGGTTCATGGTGATTGGTGAGTTGTTGTTGTCGCCGCCGACGAACACCCCGGTGTTCCTGATGTTGTGCAGGTCAGCCATTGGTCTCTCCTTCAGCGGCGCGCGTTCTGGGTGATGGGGCTGTTCTGGTTGTTGCCGGCCACGATGATGCCGCTGTTGTAAATCGCCTGGGCGGCCGCCCGGTAGGCGCTCGCGTCGACGCCCTTGGCGACCAGGAAGTCGAGGACCGTCTCGATGACCAGGCGCTCGACGATCTGGGTGTACTTGGAGACGTCAAGCTGCTGGACGTAGGTTCTCGGCCACAGCCGGGCGCCGAACTGCCTGACGCTGATCCTGGCGCCGACGTCGGCATAGACGTAATCCTGCGCGTAGGTCAGCTCCTTGTTGAATGATTGGTTTTCCCTGCGCATCAGCCGGAGTGTCCGGTAAACCCCGAGCGGTGCGCCGAGAATGTCCAGGAACGCGGACCTGGCCGTGTCCGCTACCACCTTGGTCAGGAACTTGCTCGACGAGGCCCGCGGCAGGTGGTCGATCATGTGGTAGTAGTCGGCGATGGGCGCCAGGGACGTGGGCACGAACTGCAGGTAGAACATGTGCCCCTCGACCGCGACGTGGACGAACGCGGACACGACGACCTCTTGGTCGACCGAGCCGATGACGGGCTGCCGCTCGGCCAGCACCGTCTGCCCTTCATCGCTGATCGAGACCCGCTGGTAGTACCGCAGCCGGGCCTGCGGGTTGCGAATCAGCGCGGGAATTGCCTCCGGTCGCACGTCTGAGTACGGGATCAGCCTGCGGGCGTCCATCAGCGGGCTGTCCCAGCGGAAGCGCCCCTCGCCAACCACGTGATCGTCGACCGTGAGGGCAGTGATCCGCTCGTTCGGCGGCAGGGCCGGGTCGTTCAGCTCGAGCAGCCGCTTGCGCAGCACCGCGTGCAGTTCCACCGGGTCGATGCGCACCTGTCCCGGTGGCTCCGGGCCGAGTAGGCCACGCGGCGCGCCTTCCCGGTTGAGCTCGATGCAAATCGACCACGCGCGCTCGTTCGCCCCCACCCGCTCGTCGGCGCCGCGCCACTTGAACGGCGGTTCGCCGGCTCCCAGGAAGGGGTCCTCGCCGCTGTAGAGCGTGAGATTCCCGTGCTGGGCCGCGTGGACCTCCGCCAGCCGGCCCTCGACCCGAGCCGTCGAGCGCTCGCTGAGCGGCTGGTCAGCTCCCGGGCTCAGCCATTCGCCGAGGGTCCGGTTCCGCAGGTAGCAGTAGTAGACGAGCGTGCCCAGGAGAGCGCAGGCATAGGCCAGGTAGAAGAACACGAACACGGCTGCCAGCGGCGACGAGCCCCCGCCCCCGCCCCCGCTCGCGGGCGCGAGGCCCTGCCCGCTGAGGAAGTGCCGTACCACGTAGAGCAGCACCAAGAGGACCGTGACCACGGCGACGATAACGATGATCACCACCGCGGCGGCTAGGCCGACCATCGCGGCCACCATCCGGCGGCGGAGCGACCGCCGCTGTCCACGTGGCCCGGGCAGGAAGCCGAGCAGGAATGTGACGAGCAAGATGCCCACGAGCGGCGCCTGCGCCAGCAGCAGGCCCACCAGCAGGAGCGCGGAAAGGAAGGCGTCGCGAACGAGCTGCATCTTCCGCGCCTTCAGGCAGTGTCGCACGATCGGCACCAGGTCGATGCCGCGCGACGGGGCGACGGCCCGGTGCGATGCGACGAGCTCACCGATAACCCCGTTGGCGAAGAAGGGATCGAGGTACGCGGCTGCGCACAGGTAGCGGGTGGCGTTGCTCATCGGGCCAGGCGGCCGGGCGCGGGCGTGCGTGAAGTGCAGTTCAGCGGGAGGGGGCCGCCAGACGCCCGCAGCTGCCTGCGCGACCGGTGCGCCGCCCGCGGCGGCCGGGGTGGGGGCGGTGGCGGGCTCAGCGGGCTGGTCACGCCGGTCTCCGCAGTTCCCGCAGAACGCGTCCTCGTCTCCGAAGGGGAAACCGCAGTGGCAGACCATTGCCTGAGGCACTTGTTCCTCCGTCGTTACCTACACGCCGAGTCCTTGGCGTGATATCCGGATGGCGGGTTGTCGATCAGGTAGCTGCCGTTGTCCGGCACAAGGTAGAGGGAGATGGTCCACGCGGTGCAGGCATTGTTATTCGCGCTCTGCGAGGGATCCTGGTGGCTGGTGAAGGTCACGCCGGCGACGACATCGCCGTTGTCCGCCGACGAGATCGTCCGCAGCGTCTCGCCGTCGTCCGTAGTCGAGCCGTAGCCATTGACGAATTGAGACTGCGAAATGGTCTGCGCCTGCGGGCTGCGCAGCGCCGTATAGGCCTGGTAATCGTGGTTATTTATGGAGCTGAAGTAGTCATCGACCAACGCGGCGATTCCCGGTGCGGAAGCGTTGCCTGCCGCTGCCGGGGCAATCGTCACCGCACCGACAACGGGCGGTGCCGGGCCCGGCGGCTGCGATTCTGCGCTAGGAGGCGCCGCCTGGCGGCCGGGATCGCTCGGCGTGCTGCCTTCCCCGGCCGCCGCCGAGTCCGCCGTCGCGGACGTGGCAGTGCTCTGTGCCGTGCTCTGCCGGGCTACCGCGTGCAGCGCGGCACCGCGGGGGAGCAGGAACCAGACGCCCAGGCCGGACAGCAGCAGGGCAATGGCGATTCCGCCCGCGGCTGCGCGGCGGCGTGTCCGTCCCGCGGCTGGGGGCGGGACCGGGCTAAGGGCTGGCCATGCCCGCGCCGTCGGTGGTACCGGGCCGGGCGCGCGCGTTCCGCTGTCGCGCGGGACAGCGGCCGCGTCGGGGAGTGGAGTGCCGCATTGCGTGCAGAACTTCTTTCCCGGCGTTGCCCGCTGCCCGCATTTAGCGCAGAAACGCATAGCCCCGCTGATGTCCCCCTCAGCCCCAGCTAGCGAAAAGTCTTCGCTAACCTCAGGTGATAAATCTAAGTCGGGAATTGGTACGCTGCAAGCATATTCCACCGCATGCGGGAATTGGACATTTTCGCACTAGTTGGCTCGCTGAGGCAACAAGAACCAAATCCGCGCCTGCCGGGGTAATGTGCGATTAACCCCATGTGTCAGGCAAGCCGTCGGCGCTTTCTACCCCCCTTTGTTATTGGAGAAGCGCGAACGCGTCATCGAGCCCGGCCCGCACCGGGGACCCTGCCCCGTCGCCTACCCGGCCAGCGCGGCGGGGTGACCTCGCCGCTGGTGGCGCTAGGCGAGCGCGGGCGGCTCTGCGGCCTGCGGGCCTTGCATGAGCATGCCAGACTAAAGACAAGCAATCCCGACCAAGGAGGCCGAGCCAGCCACGTGACTGCCACCCCAAGGGCCACCGAGCTCACCGAGATCGCCGCGCTCGCCGCGGCGGAGAAACTGGCGCAGGACATCATCGCGTATGACGTCAGCGACCAGCTCGCGATCACCGACGCGTTCCTGCTCTGCTCGGGGGCCAACGACCGGCAGGTCCGCTCGATCATCGACGAGGTCGAGCTGCGGCTCAAGCAGGCGGGCGCCACCCTGGTGCGCCGCGAGGGCGAGCAAGAGGGCCGCTGGGTGCTGCTCGACTACAACGACCTGGTGGTCCACGTGCAGAGCAAGGACGAGCGGGTGTTCTACGCGCTCGAGCGGATCTGGAAGGACTGCCCGGTCATCCCGTTGCCGGAAGCGGTCACGGTCGGCAACCCGGCCAGCGACGGGAACCAGCCCTGACCGCCGCCCGGCGGCTGGTGCTCTGGCGGCACGGCCAGACGACCTGGAACGCCGAGCACCGCTTCCAGGGCCAGACCGACATACCGCTCGACCAGACCGGGACCGGGCAGGCCGAGTTCGCCGCCCGGCGGCTGGCCACGCTGGCACCGGACGCGCTGTTCGCCTCCGACCTGATCCGCGCCCAGCAGACCGCCGCCCCGCTCGCCCGGTTCACCGGCTTGCCGGTCACCCTGGACAAGGACCTGCGCGAGCGCTTCGGCGGCGACTGGGAGGGCCTGTCCGACGCCGAGATCCGCGAGCGCTACCCGGAAGAGCGGGTTACCTGGAACCCGCCCAACGGCGAGCCGACCCCGGTGGTAGCCGAACGGGTGGCGGGCGCCCTCGGCCGCATCGCCGACAGCCTGGCCGACGGCCAGCTCGCGGTGGTGGTCGGTCACGGCGCCGCGCTGCGGCTGGGCATGGAGCGGGTGCTGCGCATCCCGGCCGACAACGCGCCCACCCTGGGCTCGCTGGTCAACTGCTCCTGGTCGGTGCTTGAGCGGCGCGACGCCCACTGGCGGCTGACCGAGTACAACGTGGTCGCGTTCCAGCAGGCCATCAGCGAGCCGGTCACCGGCGACGACCAGTAATAACAGTAATAAGCACGGTAAATCGCTTTTAATCCTTCGCCCCTGCGAAGTAACCTAGCGAACCGTGGCTGCCGCCCCCGCCTCCCGGCTGACCGTGCTCGCACGCCGGCTTACCGCCCTGCGGAACCGCCTGCTGCCGGGCAGCAGGCTCGGCGGGCGCCGCTCGTGGCAGCTCCTGTGGGCGTCGAGCAGGCCGCTCGCCGTCGCGGTGCTCGGCTGGGCCGCCCTCGACGTGTTCGACGGGCCGCTGGTGGTGGCCGCCTTCGGCTTCGTGGTGGGCGCGGTGCCGGCCGCGGTCGAAGGCGGCCTGTCGTCGGCCGCCGGGCACCGGCTGATCACCGCGCTGGTGGTGGCGGCGGTGCTGTACGCGGCCTCGCTGATACTGGACCCGGTTGGCGCGGCCCTCGGCACCGCCGCCAGCCAGCGGATCACCGGCCAGCTCCAGGCCCGGCTGCTGACCGCGGTCACCGCCCCGGCCGGGGTGACGCACCTGGAAGACCAGGACACGCTGAACCGGCTGGCCTCGGCCGAAGGGTCGCTCAGCGGCTTCTTCCCCGGCGACGCCCCGGTCACCTGGGTCGGCGCGGTGGCGGGGCGGCTGTCCGGGGTGTTCGGCTGCGCGGTGATCGCCGCCTACTACTGGTGGCTCGGCCTGCTGCTGCTCGTCATGTGGCTAGTGGTGCGCCAGATACTGCTGCAGTCGGTGCTGAAGCAGGCGATCGACATGCGCGGCCAGACCACCGAGATGCGCCGCGCCTGGTACTACACCGGCGTCGGTTCCAAGGCGCGGGACGCCAAGGAGGTACGGGTGTTCGGCCTGGCCCGCTTCTTCGGCGGCCGCTACGCCGAGCACTTCACCGCGTCGATCCGGGCCGGGCACGCGGGCCTGCGCGGGCTGCACCGCCGCGCGGGCGCTTGCTTCGCGGCGGTCCTCGGCGGCTACGCGCTGGCGATCTGGACGATCGCCGACGCCGCCCGCACCCACCAGATCAGCACCCGCTCGATGGCGATCATGCTGCCGATGCTGGCCATCACGGCCGCGGCCGGCAACGTGTCGTTCGATGACATCACCCTGGCCTGGACCCTGGCCGGGCTGCCGGACGTTGACCGGCTGGAATCCGACCTGCGGTCGCCGGCCCAGCTCGACGGGGCGGGTGACTCCGGGGTCAGGGCCGCGATCCGCTTCGAGTCGGTCCGCTACCGTTACCCGCCAGGACCTGGGTCGACGAGCGGCGACGACGTGCTCGACCGGGTCGACCTGGAGCTGGTGGCGGGCACCTCGACCGCCCTGGTCGGCGTCAACGGCGCGGGCAAGTCCACCCTGGTGTCGCTGCTGGCCCGGCTGCGCGACCCGAGCGGCGGGAGGATCACGGTCGACGGCACCGACATCCGGGAGCTCGACCCCGGCCGCTGGCAGCGCACCATCGCGCTGATGCCGCAGGACCCGGTGCGCTACCCGCTGTCGGCCTACGACAACGTCGCGTTCGGCGCCCTCGAGCACGCCGCCGACCGCGAGGGCGTGCTCCGGGCGGCCCAGCTGTCCGGCTTCGCCGCGGTCGCCGAGGAACTGCCCCGCGGCTGGGATACCGTGCTGGCCCGCGAGCTGCCCGGCGGGGCCGAGCTGTCCGGCGGCCAGTGGCAGCGGCTGGCGCTGGCCCGCGCCCTGTTCGCCACCTTCCACGGCGCCCGCGTGCTGGTACTCGACGAGCCCACCGCCGCCCTCGACGTGCGGGCCGAGGCCCGCTTCTACCAGCGCTTCCACGAGATCACGGCCGGGCTGACCACGCTGGTGATCTCGCACCGGTTCGCCACCGTGCGCCGGGCGGCGCGCATCTACGTGCTCGACGGCGGCGTGATCACCGAGTCCGGCCGTCACGATGACCTGGTCGCCGCGGGCGGCAAGTACGCCGAGATGTACCGCCTGCAGGCCGCCCGCTTCGCGGAGCAGGCATCGTGACCGACACCCAGCGAGACCGCGACCCGGGCCACCAGGAACCCCAGTCACCCCAGGAACCCCATTCGTCGGCGCGACGCCTGGCGCGGCTGGCGGCGATCCTGTTCTTCGACGGCTTCCGCGCCGCCCCGGGGTGGATGGCGCTGGTCACCACGATGCTGGTGCTCGGCTCGGTGGCGGCCACCTGCTATCCGCTCGGCTACCGGCTGCTGGCCGACGGCGCCCTGGACGGCGACGCGGCCCAGGTCGCCTGGGGCGTCGTGGTGGTGGCGGGGCTGCTCGGCCTGGCCTGGCTGCTGGTCGGGATCGGCGCCACCGAGTCGATGGCGCTGTCCGACCGGATCGCCGTCTACCGCACCCGGCGGATGATCGAGCTGATCAGCAGCGTGCCGACGCTTGAGCACCTGGAGCGGTCCGACTACCTGGCCCAGGTCGAGCAGCTCAACTCCGGGCGCCGCCAGCTCGCCTCCGCGCCCCGGCAGATCCTGTCCAACCTCTCGTCCGCCGCCCGCATCATCACGCTGCTGGTGCTGCTCGGCTCGGTGTCACCCTGGCTGCTGCTGCTCCCGGTGACGGCGGTGCCGCCGATGATGGCCGACCGGCTGGCCAAGCGGATTACCCGCCGATCGCAGGACGAGACGGCGGCCGATCGCCGGCTGGCCTCGATGATCTTCGACCTGTCGGCCAACGCGGGCGCCGCGGGCGAGCTGCGCTCCTACGGCCTCGCGCCGCGGCTGCGGGAGCTGCACGCCTCGCTGTCGGGGGCGCTCGACCGGAGCGCCGCCCGCCAGGCGCGCAAGGTGCTGGTGGTGCAGTCGGCCGGCTGGCTGCTGTACGCGGCCGGGCTGATGGCCGCGATCGCGTTCGTTGCCGTGCGCGCCTCGGACGGCGCGATCTCCCTCGGCACGGTGCTGATGACCGTCTCGCTGATCCGCCGCTCCCGCGCCCAGCTGGCGTCGACCGCCTCGCTCTCGGCCGGGATGATCGCCACCCTGGCGACCGCCGACCGGCTGCTGTGGCTCGAGGACCACTACGCGGCCGCGCTGGCGGCGACCGGGCAAGAGCCCGCCCCCGACCGGCTGCGTTCCGGGATCGAGCTGCGTGACCTGTCGTTCCAGTACCCGGGAACCGACCGGGCGGTGCTTTCCGCGGTCAGCCTGACCCTGCCGGCCGGGGCGACGGTAGCCGTCGTCGGCGAGAACGGGTCCGGCAAGACCACGCTGGTGAAGCTGCTGCTCGGGATGTACAAGCCGACCGCGGGGGAGATCCTCATCGACGGCGCGCCGCTGGCCTCGATCGCCCACGACTCCTGGCGGTCCCGGTGCACGGCCGCGTTCCAGGACTTCTCCCGCTTCGCGCTGCCCGCCGTGCAGTCGGTCGGCGTCGCCGAGCTGCCGTCGGCCGACTCCGAGCCGCTCGCCCTGGCCGCACTGGACCGGGCGGGCGCGGCCGAGTTGCCCGGGCAGTTGCCGGACGGGCTGTCCACCTACGTCGGCACCGCGTACAACGGCGGCCACAACCTGTCCGGCGGCCAGTGGCAGAAGCTGGCACTCGGCCGCGCCATGCGGGTGCCCGGCCCGCTGCTGGTGGTCCTGGACGAGCCGACCGCCTCGCTTGACGCGCACGCCGAGCACGCCCTGTTCGAGCGCTACGCCAGCGCCGCGACCGGTTACGCGGCGGCCAACGGCACCGTCACCCTGCTGGTCTCCCACCGGTTCGCCACCGTCCAGATGGCCGACGTGATCGTCTACCTGGAGGAAGGCCGCGCGGTCGAGACCGGCTCGCACGCCGAGCTGATGGCCTCGTCCGGACGGTACGCCGAGCTGTTCAACCTGCAGGCAGCCGCGTACCGCTAGGGAACGCCGGCCAGCCGCAGCAGCGCCGTGACCCCGGCCGCGACGACGACCACCAGCGGGAACGGCGCCCGGCGGCAGGCCAGCAGCCCGCCCGCCAGCACCCCGGCCGGGCGTGCCCAGCCGGCGAAGCCGTGCCCCTCGGTCAGCGCCGACGTGGCCGCGAGCGCGATGAGCAGCACCGTCGCCGCGTCGGCGAACAGCCGCTCGGCGGCGGCGGGCACGGTCAGTCGCCCGCGCAGCAGCGGCCCGGTCAGCCGCATCGCGAAGGTGAGCGCGGCCAGCGCCGCGATGGCGGTCAGCGGCATCATCGGTTTCCTCCGGCCGGCAGTTCGTCCGGGTTGACCGTGGCCGGCCGGGCGGACCGGCGGGACCGGCGGGACCAGGTCGGCCGGGCCCGCCCCGGGCGCCAGCCGGTGGCCAGGCCGCCCAGCGCCGCCAGCAGCGGCAGGCCGGCCGGCAGCACCGGGGTGAGGGCGACCGCGATCACCGCCCCGGTGCCGGCCGCGATCCGCGCCGGGCGCGCGGTGAGGGTCGGCAGCGCCAGCGCCAGCACCACCGCCGGGAAGGCGGCGTCCAGCCCGAACGCGCCGGTATTACTGACCGCGGTGCCGAGCAGCACCCCGAGCAGCACCGTCGCGTTCCAGACCGCGAACAGCGTCGCCCCGCACGTCCAGAACGCGCGCCGGCGCGCGGCCGGATCGGGCTGCCGCAGCGCGAAGGCGACCGACTCGTCGGTGATGAGCTGCGTCCCCGCCAGCAGGCGGGCCGCCCCGGCCAGCCGCGCTGAGCGCCGGCCGGGCGGGTTCCGCGACTGGCCGGCGGGCTGGCTCGCGCCGGGCTCGCTCCCGTTTGGCCGGATCACGTCGGCGACCGCCAGCCCGTAGGGGAGGAGCCGGGTGTTCAGCACCGCCCCGGCGGCCACCGCCGCCAGCGGCGAGCCCCCCGCCAGGACCACGCCGACCGCCGCGATCTGCGACCCGCCCGCGAACACCAGCGCCGACAGCGCGGCCGGCACCCACCAGGGCAGCCCGCCGGCCACCGCCGCGGCGCCGAACGACACCCCGACGATCCCGTCCGCCAGGCAGATCAGCGCGACATCCCGGCGCAGCCCGCTATCCCGCACCCCGCTATCTCGAAGCCCGCCATCCCGGCGCACCCCTGTCGCCGGGAGTGTCGTTCGCCATGTAATCCGCATGTTCGTTATAATGAACACACAAGTTGTTGTTCGTCAAACCGAACGCGAAGCAGTCTGGAGCGAACCGTTGCCTGAAGCAGTGTCCGGCATTGTCGCGGTGGTGTCGACGTCGCTGCGCCGTGAACGCGCCCGCGCTGGCGTGTCGCTGACCGAGCTGGCCCGGCGGGCGGGCATCGCCAAGTCGACCCTGTCCCAGCTCGAGAACGGGACCGGCAACCCGTCCCTGGAGACGCTGTGGGCGCTCGGTACCGCCCTCGGCGTCCCGCTCAGCCGCCTTATCGACCCGCCCACCCGGGACATCCGGGTCATCCGGGCGGGAGAGGGGGTGGTCATGCACGCCGAGCGCGACCCCTATGAGGCGGCGATGCTGGCCGCCTGCCCGCCGGGCGCCCGCCGCGACATCTACCGGGTCGGGGCCGAGCCGGGCGCCGGGCACCTGGCCAGCCCGCACACCGCGGGCACGGTGGAGCACCTGGTCCTCGGGGCCGGGCGGGTCCTCGCGGGCCCGGTCGGCGACGCGGTCGAGCTGGGCCCGGGGGACTACCTGCGCTATCCGGGTGACACCCCGCACGTCTTCGACGCGCTGGAGCCGGGCACCCTGGGTGTGATCATCATGGAGCACAACTGATGCCGGGCCGCGGACCCAGTCACTCCAGCCAGCCCAGCCGTCCGGCCACCGTCGCCGACGTGCATGCCCTCGTGCTGGCGATGCCGCACGTGACCCGGGTCGACGGGTCGGCTGGCCGGCCGGTTTACCAGGTCGGCGGCAAGTCATTCGTCTTCTTCCGCAACCCCCGGCCAGACGCCGCCGACCCGGAAACCGGCGAGCGCTACCCGGACGTGATCGTGTTCTGGGTGGACTCCGAGGCCGACAAGCAGGCGCTGGTCAGCGACCCGGGCTCACCGTTCTTCAGCACCCCGCACTTCGACCGGCACCCGTCGGTCCTCATCCGGGAACGGGACCTGGGCGAACTGACCTACCAGGAGCTGGCGGAGGTGGTCCAGGACGCCTGGCTGTCCCGCGCCTCGGCCCGGCGCGGAGCGGACTGGCTGAAGTCCCGCGGCCTGCCGGGACCGCCTGGAGCCTGAAGTGCTCCCGGCATGCCCGGGAGAGCGACTTCGAGGGCCGAAGCGGTACCCGTTCTAGGAAGGGGACGATACTGGCGGGATGACCGACCGCCAGCACGCGCTCGACCACGCTGCCCGCCACGCCACGCGCTGGCTGGACAGCCTCGCGACCCGCCCCGTCCCGCCGCAGGCCTCCGTCGCCGAGGTGGCCAAGGCACTCGGCTCCGAGCTGCCGGACGGCCCGACCCCCGCCGCCGAGGTCATCGACCTGCTGGCCGAGGCGTGCGAGCCCGGCCTGACCGCCATGCCGTCCGGCCGGTTCTACGGGATGGTCATCGGCGGCGCGCACCCGGCCGCGCTGGCGGCGGACTGGCTGGTCAGCGCGTGGGACCAGAACGCGGTGATGCGGCTGGTGACCCCCGCCCACGCGGCGGTGGAGGACATCGCCAGCGGCTGGCTGCTTGACCTGCTTGGCCTGCCCGCAAGCAGCGCCGTCGGCTTCGTCACCGGCGGCACCATGGCCAACTTCACCTGCCTGGCGGCGGCCCGCGACGCGGTGCTGCAGCGGGCCGGCTGGGACGTCGCCGCCCGCGGGCTGTCCGGCGCGCCCCGGGTCCGGGTGCTGGTCGGCGACGAGCGGCACGACAGCGTCGACCTGGCGCTGCGCTTCCTCGGCCTCGGCCTGCCGGAGCCGGTGGCCGCCGACGACCAGGGCCGCATCGACCCCGCTGCCCTCGCCGCCGCCCTCGCGGCCGGCCCGGCCGGGCCGACGATCGTGGCGCTGCAGGCGGGGAACGTGCACTCGGGCGCGTTCGACCCGTTCGGGCCGGCGATCGCGGCGGCGCGCGAGCACGGTGCCTGGGTGCACATCGACGGCGCGTTCGGCCTGTTCGCCGCGGCCTCCCGGCGGACCCAGGCACTGACCGCCGGCTACCAGCAAGCGGACTCGTGGGCCACCGACGCGCACAAGACGCTCAACGTGCCCTACGACTGCGGCCTGGCCATCGTCGCCGACCGGGCCGCGCTGCGCGCGGCCATGAGCATGCACGGCGACTACCTCATCCACGACGCCGCGGGCGACTCGCTCGACACGGTGCCCGAGCTGTCCCGCCGCGCCCGCGCGATCCCGGTCTGGGCGGTGCTGCGCGCGCTGGGCCGCGACGGGGTCGCCGACCTGGTCGACGGCTTCGTCCGGCACGCGGCCGCGTTCGCCGACGGCATCGCCGCCATCGACGGCGCCACCATCGACAACGACGTGGTGTTCACCCAGGTCTGCGCCTCCTTCGGTGACGACCAGCGGACGGCCGAGGTCGCCGCCCGGCTGATGGCGGACGGCACCGCCTGGATGACCGGCTCTCGCTGGCACGGCAAGGCGGTGCTGCGCGTCTCGGTCAGCAACTGGTCCACCACCGACGCTGACGTGGCCCGCAGCCTGGACGCCCTGCGGGCGGCGGCCCGGGGGTGAGCGATATGCGGCCGCACGATGAGCCGCCGGGCGGCGGCCTGCGGGTGCTGCTGGTATCCGGGAGCACCCGCGACCAGTCGACCAACACCGCCGCCGTGCGCACCCTCGCCGCCCTTGCCCCCGGCCAGGTGACCCCGGTCCGCTACGGCGGCCTGGCCGGGCTGCCCGCGTTCAACCCCGATCACGACGGCGACCGGCTGCCGGCCGCGGTGGCGAGCCTGCGGCAGGAGATCGCCGCCGCGACGGCCGTGCTGTTCTGTTCCCCGGAGTACGCGGGCACCCTGCCGGGCAGCCTGAAGAACCTGCTCGACTGGACGGTCGGCGGCGGTGAGATGTACGGCAAGCCCGCCGCCTGGATCAACGTGGCCGCGCCGGGCCGCGGGGGCGGCGCGGTGGCCACGCTGGCTTCCGTCCTCGGCTACGTGGGCGCGGACGTGATCCAGGAGGCGTGCCGCGATATCACCGTCGACCGGGCCGCCGTCGGCCCGGACGGCCTGGTGACCGGGCCGGGCTTCGCGGCCGGGGCGGACGAGCTGTGGCAGGCCCTGCTCAGTTCATCCGCATGGGCCCGTGCATCCCGCCGGTCAGCAGCAGGCTCATGAGGACGAGCGCGATGCCAAGGATGACCACCGCCCAGCCCAGCGCCAGGCCCGCTACCGCCAGCCCGCTGGGCCTGGCCGAGACCGCCTGCCCGCTGGTCCTGGCCGAGACCGCCTGCCCGCTGGTCCTGGCCGGGCTGGCCGGGGTCGCGGGCTCGGCCGGCAGGTCGGTCAGCACCTGGTCGAGGTCGGCGTAGGTGCGCGCGGACAAGGCCGCGTCCAGGCGGGCGTCGTGCTCGTCCCTGGACAGCCGTCCCTCGCTGTAGGCCGCGCCGAGCATTCCCGCCGCCCGGTCGCGGTCCGCGTCCGCGGCCCGCAGCTTCCCGTGCGCGCGGCCGGCCACGGGGTCGCCCTGCCTGGCCGTCTCCGGTTCCTGCCAGCCCATTTCGCGCCCTCTTCCACGTCCTTGCCGCCCCATCTCCACCGGACCATGGTTGAGCCCCGCCCGGCAGGGCCGGAAGTCCTGCCGGCGTCATCTGCCGTCGTGCCCCTGGCAGGGCGTTCGCGGCCGAGCCGGCCAGGGTTAACCTGCCGCGGGTACCGGGCCGGGCCGTCAGCGCCTATGCTCAGCAGGTAGTAGACCCCTTTTGCCCCGCACGGGCTATCTGACGTGCCGGGACCACGTCGCTCCAGCCCTCGGCGGCCTGGCCAGTATTCGCCGGATCCGGATCAAGGCGGTAGCGCAATGCGTCGGTCATGTCCCGAACACGATTTCACCCAGGTCGCACCTGCCCCCGCGCGTCCCCGGCGTGGCGGCCGCTGTCATGCCTGACGATTTCTACCCGGTCCGCTGGGACGGCACCCAGGCGGTGGTGACGCTGCCAGAGCACATGGGAGCATCCAACGCCGGACAGGTTCGCAACGCGCTGCTGTCGGTCATCAACTACGGCGCGGCAACGCTGATCGCGGACATGACCGCCACCGTCTCCTGCGATCACGCGGGCGCCGACGCGGTGGTCCGGGCCTGGCAGCGGACCGTCAGCAGCGGTACCGAGCTGCGGCTGGTGGTCACGGCCAGGAGCGTCTCCCGGGTACTCGGCCTGCGCGGGCTGGACCGGCAGGTATCCGTCTATCCCTCCCTGCCCGCGGCCCTGGACGCCCGGTTGCCGGCCTGGGCGACGGCCGGCCGCCGGGACGGGCAGTCGCTGAACGGCGGCGGGGCCGCCGCGCCGCCGCCGGGCGGCGCGCTGCAGGACGCGGTAGCGCTGGCGGACGGCGACGGCGTGATCGCGGCGGTCAGTGCCCGGCTGGAGGAGATGTTCGGCTACGGCCCCGGTGAGGTAGCCGGCCTCCCGGTCAAGTCCCTGGTGCCCGAAGGCCTGCTGGAGGCGCGGCTGGCCGGGCTGCGCAAGGACGGCACCACGTTCCCGGTCGAAGTCGGCCTCACCCCGGTCGCCACCGTGTCCAAGCAGCTCACCCTGGCCGTTATCCGCGATATCAGCGAGGCAGGCCCGGCCGGTGACCTCGCCGGGCCGGCCCGCCCCGCCGCCGCGCAACTAGCGCACCTGGAGCAGCTGGACCGCCTGGAGCACCTGCAACTGCTGGACGAGGTCATCTCCGGCCTGTTCGCCGTTGCCCTCAGCCTGCAGGCCGCCGCGAGCTTGCCCGCGGCCGCCGCTGGACAGCGCACCGAAGCGATCCTTGACGAGCTCGACGACATCATCCGCCAACTCCGCGACGGCGCGTTCCACCCACCCCGCCTGCCACCGCCGGATACATCCGGCGATGACCAGTGACGCTACCCAGGATCCCCGGGTAATTCCGCGCCCGGAACCTTGTGCCGGGCGCGCATTAGGCGTTGACTGGGGAAAGCGGTCTGGCTCGTCCGGACCCAGTGCTCGCCCACCGCTCGTATTAACGACCGCGGGAGGCGCCATGAGCAAGCAGGTCAAGAGCAAGCAGGTCAAGCATCTTCGCTGGTACCGGGCCGATATGGTGTTTCCGCCCTGGGCCGGCCAGCTACCCTGGGCCTGGCCGCGGTTCCCGGGCCGGGCCGCCTGCGCGGGGGAGCGGCGATGACCGCCATGGCCGACGGCATCGCGGCGGGCACCGGCGACCCGGCGACCCGGCTTAGCTTCCCCGACGCGCCCCGGCTGGAGCTGGATGAGCTGCTGGTGCAGCTGGTGGACCGGGCGGGCGACGTGCTGGCCGCGCAGGGGCGGCTGCGCGGGCTGCTGCGCGCCAACGCCCTGGTGGCCGGCGACCTGAGCCTGCCGGTGGTACTGCGGCAGATCGTCGGTGCCGCCCGGGACCTGCTCGGTGCCCGCTACGCGGCGCTCGGCGTACTCGGCCGTAACGGGGAACTGGAACAGTTCGTGCACGCCGGCCTGGACGACGCGCAGGTGGCGGCGATCGGCGACCTGCCACGCGGCCAGGGGATCCTGGGCCTGCTGATCAGCGAGCCGGTACCGATCCGGCTGGCGGCCCTGGGCGCTCATCCGGCGGCAGCCGGATTCCCGGCCGGGCACCCGCCGATGGGCAGCTTCGTCGGCGTCCCGGTCCGCGTCGGCGAGGAGATCTTCGGCAACCTGTACCTCACCGAGCGCGCCGCGGGCGGCGAGTTCACCGCCGACGACGAGGAACTGGCGATCGCGCTGGCCGCCGCGGCCGGCGCGGCGATCGCGAACGCGCGCCGCTACGCCGAATCAGAGCTGCGCCGCCGCTGGCTTGACGCCTCCGCCCGGCTGACACCGCTGCTGCTGGCGGACAGTCAAGGCTGGCCGCACGACCTGATCAGCCGGCACGCCGCCGGCGCGGCCGACGCGGACTTCGCCGTGCTGGCGGTGCCCGGCGCACCGGACCAGGCGATCGTGACCGCCGCGGCCGGCCCGCTGGCCGACGTCCTGATGCGCCAGGCCGTGCCGCTGGCCAGCTCACTGGCCGGGCAGGCAATCTCCACCGGCAAGCCAAGCCTGGTCACCGGCGACCGGCAGGCGGCGGCGGCCACGCTGCTCGGCACCGGGATCGGCCCGCTGATCGCCGTCCCGCTGACGGCCGGCGAGCGGGTCCTCGGCGCGCTGCTGCTCGGCCGGCTGGCCGGGCGCCCGGGGTTCACCGAGTCGGACCTGGGCATGGCCGCCTCGTTCGCCGGCCACGCCGCCGTGGCGATGGAACTCGCTGAGGCCCGCGCCGCCCAGGTCCTGCTGGCCCAGGCGGAAGACCACGACCGCATCGCGGGGGACCTGCACGATCACGTCATCCAGGAACTGTTCGCCCTCGGGATGAGCCTGCAGAGCCAGGCCGCCCGCAGCGACCCGGCCGCCGCCGAGCTGGTCAACGGCTACGTCGGCACCCTCGACAAGGTCATCAAGAACATCCGCACCAGCATCTTCGGCCTTCAGCAGTCCCGCCAGGCCCCCGCCGCGCTGCAAACCAGGATCCTGGCGGTCATCGAGGAGCACGCGCCGCAACTTGGCTTCGCCGCCGGCGCCAGCTTTACCCTCCCGCCCGGCGGTGACCTGGATGAGTCCCTGGCCCATGACATCCTGGCAGTCACCCGGGAGGCGCTGTCCAACTGCGCCCGCCACGCCCGCGCCACCACCGCGACCGTCGCCCTGGCCAGGCAAGCGGGGCTGATCACGCTCGATGTCACCGACAACGGCTGCGGCCTCGGCGCGCCCGCCCGGTCCAGCGGCCTGGCCAGCATGCGCCACCGGGCCGAGCGGCACGGCGGGACCCTCCAGGTCGCCGTCCCGGCCGGCGGCGGCACCCGGCTGACCTGGACCGCCCGGCTACCCGGCTAACTGCCCGGCTGCCGGTCCCGGACGTTAGTCCCGGCGGGGAATCGCCGTACGACCCCTGGCAGCCCGGCCCGCCCGGGAGCAGACTGGGACAAGCGGCACCCGCGCAGCTCACCCGCGAGGCCGGACTCGGCATGGAGGTGCACCATGGCAGCAAGGCCAGTCGTTGCCGGTATCGATGGCTCGGCGGAATCACTGCACGCGGTCGACTGGGCCGCACGGGAAGCCGTGCTCCGCGGCCTGCCGCTGCGGATCGTGTCGGCCGCGGCGCTGCCGCCGCGGATGAACGACAGCCAGGCCGTCCCGGGCGTCGACAGCGTGTCCGACACGCTGCGCAAGGCACGCGACCGCGCCCTGGCGGCGGCCGCCGAGCGGGCCGCCGCCGTCGCCCCTGACCTGCTGATCGACGTCGACGCGGTGACCGGAGCGCCAGCGCCCGCGGTCACCGAGGCCGGATCGGGTGCGGCCATGCTGGTCGTGGGCGCCCGTGGCACCGGCTCGTTCACGGCGATGATCCTCGGCTCGGTCAGCCAGTACGTGTCCGCGCACGCGACCTGCCCGGTGGTCGTGGTCCGGGAAGAGACCGCGGCGGCTCAGCGCCAGGTCGGCGTGGGCATCGGTGACCCGGCTCACAGCGCCGACGTGCTCGCGTTCGCGTTCGAGGAGGCCGCGCTGCGCAAGGCCAGCCTGATCGCGGTGCACGCGGAGGACTTGCCCGACGGGCAACTCGGTTCCGCCCTGTGGTCCCTGGCAACGCCAGGGAGGCCGGCCATCGAAGAGGAGGCGGTCAGGCAACTGGACGCCGTGCTGGCGGACTGGCAGCAAAAGTACCCGGATGTCCGGGTAAGCCACGACGTCGTCCGGGCTCACCCGGGACGTGCCCTGGTCGGCCTGTCGGCCCGGGCCGACCTGGTGGTGATCGGCAGGCACGCGACGCCCGGCGTCCTGCCCGGGCCGGCCCGGTCAGGCACGCGTTGCTGAACCACGCGCACGGCACCGTGGTGACGATCCCGTCGTCCTGAGCACATGGCCCCGATCGAGTACGTAGACGGTGCCCCGGAGGACCTCTCGCTCCTCGATGACCCGTACGGCGCGCTGCCGTGGTCGGGCCCGGAGGACGCGGGCGTCGGCCACGCGCTGATCACGATGGTGGAGCCGCACCGGGACAAGCTGCACGAGTACAACCGCTGGTTCGAGGACTCGCACTACTTCGACGGGGCGATGCAGATGCCGTGGATTTTCTCCGGCCGCCGGTTCGTCGCCCCGGTCAGCCTGCAGCGCCTCCGCTACCCGGCGGAAACGCCCTTCGTCCAGCCGGTGACGGCCGGCAAGTACGTCACCGTCTACTGGATCACGCCCGGGCGGGTGGAGGACCACAAGGCCTGGACGTTCGCCATCAACGCGCGTCACCGGCGCAACGGGAACATCAGCCTGGACCGCGACCACATCTTCACCTCGTTCCAGGACCACGTGGGCGCGGTCTACCGCACTCCTGACCTGCCGGACGTCCGCTGGAACCTGGTCGACCCCCCGCCGGGCATCGTGATCCAGGTCATCGACGCGCGCGACCCCGCCCGCCGCGGTGACCTGGAGCGCTGGCTGCTGGAGGAGTACCTGCCCGCACGGGTAAGGCCAGCCGCCCCGACGACATCGGCGATGGTATTCCGCACCAACCCGCCCTCGGCCGGGCACAGCGAGGCCGTTTACCGCTCGCAGCTCCGGGTCAGCAACGGCGGACGGCGGCTGACGGTGCTGTGGTTCCTCGACCGCGACCCGCGCGAGACCTGGGCCGGGGAATTCACCGCCGAGGTCGAGAACGTCGCTTCCTCGGCCCTCGGTGACACGGTGTTCGTCGCGCCGTTCCTGCCCTGCAAGATGGGAACCAGCGCCTACGAGGACGAGCTCTTCGCCTCAGCCGGCGGGCGAGCCAGCGAGGCAGCAGGCTCGGTGATGGCGTAACTCGCGCAGCAAGGGGAGCAGCTGGTCTCCCTGCCGCTTGAGCTCGGGCAGGTACGGCGTGTCCGAGAGGATGAAGTGGGTGACCCCGAGGCTGGCGTACTTCCGCAGTGACTTCGCCACGTCCTGGGCCGAGCCGACCAGCCAGGTGGTGGCGGCGCCGCCCGCGCCCAGCCGGCCGGGCGTGGTGAAGAGGTTGTCGTCGACGACCTCGCCGCGGGCGGCGAGGTCGAGCAGCCGCTGCTGGCCCACCGCCGCCTGCCAGTGCGCGCCGAGCGGGTGCGTGACCGCGGCCCGGGCCACGTCGGCCAGCTTCGCCTCGGCGTCCGCCCAGGCCTGGTCGGTGGTATCGCGCACGACGGTGGTGACCCGCAGGCCGTACTCCAGCGGAGGGTGCTCGCGACCGACCTCGCCGGCCAGCGACTTGAGCCGGTCGATCCGCTCGCGCACGCCGTCCAGCGGCTCGCCCCAGAAGAGCTGGACGTCGGCCTCGGCCGCGGCGACCTTCTCCGCCGCGGCCGACGCTCCGCCGAAGTAGAGCCGGGGATGGCGCCGCCCCTCGCGCGGCTCGATCCGGGGCACCACGGTCGAGTCGGTGACGCGGTAGTAGCGGCCGGCCGAGGAGACGTTCTCCTCGGTCCAGAGCCTGCGTACCAGCCGCATGAACTCGGCCGTCCTGGCGTACCGGCCCGCCTGGTCGACGGTGGCGTCACCGTAGGCGGCCGGGTTGTCCTGACCCGAGATGACGTGGGCACGGACGCGGCCGCCGGAGAGCTGGTCCAGGGTCGCGGCGGCGGCGGCGAAGTTGGCCGGGTGCCAGTACCCCGGGCGGACGGCGATGAGCGGCTCGAAGGTGGTGGTCCCGGCGGCCAGCGCGGTCGCGACGGTGAAGGTGTCAGGACGTTCCCAGCCCGCGCCGATGAGCGCGCCCGTCCAGCCGTGCTCTTCCAGCGCCCGGGCCTGAGCGGTCAACGTGCCCAGGCTGTTGTGATCGGCGCTGGCCGGCTCGCCGCGGTGGCCGGGCGCGGCCTGGTTGGGGATGTACCAGAGGAACTCGAAGCTCATGGTTTCCCGGCTGGCGCCGCCAGCAGGAGTCCGCCTGTGCTCACCGCGTCACGCCCTCGAGATCGGGTTCTAAAACTGTCAATGGCTATCGTAATACTAGGTTTTATGGCCCCGGGCCCGCGCCCGGGCTTAGCGCCAAAGCGCTACGGCTTGCGGGCGATGCCGCAGTAAGCGGCCACGTCGGCCCGGGTGCCGCCGTCACCGTCGCCGCCCGGCGACCAGCGGCTGAGGTTCACCAGGCCCGGCCCGGTCGGCTCCAGGCGGTCGAAGAAGCGGCTGACGTGCTCCCGGTCGCGCGCGTGGAACTTGGCCGACGCCTGCTGGTTGTAGCGGCGCTCCGCCTCCGGCATGTCCTCGGCCCCGGTGTCGGCGGCGGCGTGCAGCAGCACCAGGTAGCTGCCCGACGGCACCGCGTCCATGAGCGCCCGCACGGTGCCGTACGGGTCGTCGTCGTCCTGGACGAAGTGCAGGACCGCGACCAGGAGCACCGCGACCGGCTGGCTGAAGTCAAGGACCGCTGCCGCCTGGGCCAGGATCTTGGCCGGGTCGCGCAGGTCGGCGTCCAGGTAGGCCGTCTTCCCCTCGGGGCTGCTGGTCAGCAGCGCCCGCGCGTGCGCGAGCACCACCGGGTCGTTGTCCACGTAGACGACCCGCGAATCCGGTGCCAGCCGCTGCGCGACCTGGTGGGTGTTGTCGGCCGTGGGCAGCCCGGTCCCGATGTCGAGAAACTGCCGGATGCCGGCCGCGGCGAGCTGGCTCACCGAGTCGGCGATGAACCGGCGGGTGAGCCGGGCGATCAGCGGCATCTGCGGGACGACCTGGCCGAACTGCTCGGCCAGCTCGCGGTCAGCCTCGAAGTGGTCCTTGCCTCCGACCCAGAAGTTCCAGATCCGGGCGGGGTTCGGCACCGTCCGGTCGACGCTAAAGCCAGCCGGAACGGGCTGTTCCTGAGGGGCGCCCGGCGCCATTCGGACTCCTACTGCGGGGGGAGAAGTTGAGCCGGCTCAACGGTTTTACCCGGGAAGCATAGTCCTGAATGTACGGCTTTACCGAGCTGGTCCGACGCGGCCCCAATCACCTTCCGCGAGGGATTTGCGGCCTGCTGGTTGCGCTGATCCAGCGCAGTACGGTCATTACCGCCAGATAATGAAACATTAGCCGTTCCCGCCGCGATGCTCCTGCCGCATACTGGTCCGGTGGAACCGGCAGCCGATTCCGTCGGTACGCAGATTCAGCCCCCCGCGGGCCGCTGGTGGCGGGCGGGCCGTCCGGCGGTGGCCGGGCCTTCCGACCGGGCCCTGCACTGGCTGGCCGGCTGGTACGCGGTCGCGCTGCGGCTGGGCGGCGCGGCCTTGTTCACCGCGGTCGCGGTGCTGGCGGCGACGCAGCCGGCCAGCGGCTGGTGGGTGGCCGCGCCGCTGGCCGGGTTGTGCCTCTGGTCGGGCTGCTTCGCCTGGCAGGTCCGGCGCTCCGGGCTGACGCCGGCCGCGGTGCTGGCCGACGCCGGGGTGATCGCGGCGCTGGCGCTGGTGCAGCAGCACCTGGTCCCGGCCGCGCTGATCGAGGACAACACCACCTGGATGCTCCCGCTGGCCTGCACCTCGGTCTACATCCTGCAGATCGCGCTGCGGCCGCGGCTGGCGCTGCCGGCCGCCGCGCTCATCGTGCTCGCCTACGGTGTCGGGGCCGGCCTGACCGCCGGCTGGCTGCTGGCGGTGGAGACGGTGGTCGCGGCCGGGCTGGTGGCGGTGATCCGGGCCGGGGCCTGGCAGGCGGACGCGAGCGTCGCCGTCAGCCTGGAGAGCGAGCGGCGGATCCGGGCCGAGGAGGCACGGCGGGCGGACGAGCGGGAGCAGCACCGCCAGCTACATGACACCATCCTGTCCACGCTGACCATGGTGGCGGCGGGCGCGTTCAGCCAGCCGTCCCCCGCCCTGGCCGCGCAGGCGGCCCGCGACCTGGGCGTGCTGCAGGGCCTGGCGGCCGCCCCGGCCGCCCCGGTCAGCCCGGCCGGCCCGGCCGTGCCCGGGTCGCTGACCGACCTGCGGCCGGAGCTGGAGCGCGCCGCGGCCAGTACCAGGGAGCTGGCCGTGCGGCTGGAGCTCGCCCCGGTCACGGTGCCGTCCGGGGTCGCGGACCACATCGCCGCCTGCGTCGGCGAGGCACTGCGGAACGCCGAGCGGCACTCGGGGGCCGCCCTGGCCGAGGTGACCGTGGCCGGCGGATCAGGCTGGGCGGTGGTCAAGGTGGCCGACCGCGGCCGGGGGTTCGACCCGGCCGCCGTCCCGCCCGGCCGCCGGGGCATCCGCGAGTCGATCAGCGCGCGGATGCTGGCGGCCGGCGGCCAGGCCGCGGTCGCCAGCCGCCCCGGCGCGGGCACCACCGTCACCGTGAGCTGGCCCGGATGACCGCGCAGGAGCTAACACAGCAGCTAGCACCGCAGGCAACACCGCAGGCAACACCGCAGCTAACACCGCAGCCGACGACGCTGATGTCGGGCCGCTACCAGCGGGCCTTCACCGTCGCGGTGGTCTTCCTGGTCGTGTTCTGGCACCTGGCCGGCGCGGGCGGGCAGCTCCTGCATAACCGGCCGTCCTACGGCTCGTTCGCCTTCCAGGGCGCCATGTGGCTGGTCATGGCGCTGGCGATCGCCGCCGGGTCGGTCCTCCAGCTGCGCACGGCGCGCGGCCTGAGCGGCTCCGGCCGGCCCGCGGCGGTGCTGGCCTGGGCGGTGGCGCTGACCGCGCTGGCCGCCAGCACGGCCGCGGCGGCGGCCAGCCCGGCGGGCCAGATGCTGGCGGTCAACTGGGCGTGGGGCAGCGCCGGCTGGACCGGTGTGCTGGTGCTGCTGCGCCGCCGGTTCGCCGAGCTGGCCTGGTTCCTGGCGGCCGAGGCGCTGGCCACCCTGGGCGTGCAGGCGTGGGACGGGATGAACCGCATCGAGCTGGCCGGCTTCCTGGCCGTGCTGGCCTGGTCCACCGGCGCCCAGGTCGCCGTCGCGGCCGGGGTCAGGGCGCTGGACCTGGCGGCCGGCCAGGCCGCCGCGGCCGCGCGCAGCGAGCACGCCGCCCGCGAGCAGGCCGCCACCGCCGAGCTCATCCGTACCGCCCGGCTCGCCCGCTGGGCAACCCTGCAGGTGAGCACCATGCCGCTGGTCGCCGAGCTGGCGGCCGGGACGGCCGACCCCGGTGACGCCCAGGTGCGGCTGCGCTGCGCGGTCCAGGCCGCCCGGCTGCGCCGGCTGCTGGCCGAAGGCGACGAGGTAGCCGGGCCGCTCGTGCATGAGCTGCACGCGAGCGCCGACGTGGCCGAGCGGCGGGGGGTCGCGGTCGAGATCGAGACGGCCGGCCCGCTGCCGCCGGTGCCCGGCCCGGCCCGCCGGGTGATCACCGACGCCGCCATCGCGGTGCTGACGGCCGCGCGCAGCCGGGCCCGGATCACCCTGGCGGCGGTGGCGGCGGGCATCGCCGTCAGCTACGTGGCCGACACCGGCGCGGTCATCCGGCTGCCGGTGGCGGCCGAAGGGGTGGCCATCGAGCATCAGCAGGACGGCAGCATGTTCTGGGCGGAGGCACGATGGAACAGCCGGTGACGCGGCCGCCGGTGACGGTGGCGATCATCGAAGACCATCCGGTGGTCACCGAGGGCGTGATGTCCTGGATCAAGTCCGATCCGGGGCAGCGGGTGCGGCTGGTGCTGACGGTGCGCAACCTGGTCGCGCTCCGGGCCGACCCGCCCGCGGCCGACGTGCTCATCCTGGACCTGGAGCTGGACGGCGAGCTGGTCACCGGCCAGATCCCGGCCCTGGTGGCGGCCGGGTACCGGGTAGTGGCGTTCTCCGGGCACAGCGACCCCTCGATCGTGATGGAAACGCTGGACAACGGCGCCCACGCCTACGTGTCGAAGGAAGAAGGCCGCGACCACCTGGTCGAGGCGGTGCTGACGGCAGCGGGCGACCGGCCGTACGTCACCCGGTCGCAGGCCCGGGCGATGCTGGCGGACGAGCGCCCGACCCGGCCGGCGCTGTCCCAGCAGGAGCGGCAGGCGCTGCTGCTGTGGTTCCAGGGCATGTCGAAGGCGTCGGTCGGACGGCGCATGGCGGTCAGCGAGAACACCGTGCGGCAGTACATCAGCCGCGCCCGCGCCAAGTACGCGGCCACCGGGCGGGCCGCGTCAAGCAAGGACGCGCTGCTGGTGCGCGCGATCGAGGACGGCGTGATCACGCCGGGGGAGATCGTCCCCTACCAGTCCTTCGCCCGCACCGCGGCCGACCAGTCTCGCTTGGGTGACCCGGGCGTCAACTAGCCCGGGCCTCCCAAACCCCCCCTCCGGGTGCACCCGTCGCCGGGCGCACAGTCAGTTTCCCCGATCGGGGCCGCCTTGTCATGACGCCCGATCGGGTAACACGGCGGCGCCGGTTACCGGTGGCGCGGTGGTCCGGCCGCTTACCGCTGGCGCCGTTACCCACCAGTCGGCGTAACGGGTGCGGCTTACTCGCCCCGCCCGACCCGCCCTCCCGGCCGAGGTGCCGCGCCCCCGTTCGGGCTGCTCATCTCTGACCTTGACCGCGATCTCTGACCTTGACCGTCAGCCGGGCCAAACCTATAGTCGAACTGCAATGTAGTTCACTAATTGGTCTTATTTATATGAGCTATATGTCAGGTGCGGAGGGGCAATGACGTCTCGTCGTCTTACGGCAAAGCCGCGGTGACTCCCGAGGAACGCAGCGCGGCCTGCCAGGCCTACCGCCGCGGGCTGACCGAAAGCGACCTGGAGCAGGTGGTCGCGCTGTTCGCCGCCGACGCCGTCGTCCGCGACCCGGTCGACGGCCCGGCTCGCACCGGGCTGGCGGCGATCCGGGCCTATTACGACAAAGCCCGGTTCGCGCTGCTCGACATGGTCGCGTCGGGGCCGGCCGGGCTGCCCGAGGACGGCTCGTCGGCCGCCGTCCCGGTGCGGGCGCTGGTCCGCCGCCCGGGCGGCCAACTGGTGATCCTGGAGACCATCCAGGTCTTCGAGTTCGCCCCGGACGGCAAGATCACCCGCTTCACCAGCTATTACGGCAGCTCGAACGTGCGCCCGGTGCCCACCGACTAGCAACCACCGAGAGGGGGCGACCGGCCATGCCGGAACCCGCAACTGAGATCACCTACGGGGACGTCGGTTCCCGGAAGCTCTACGAGGACGACCGCTGCATCGTGTGGGAGTTCCGGCTGGCCCCGGGGGAGACCTCGCCGGTGCACAAGCACGAGCGCGACTACATCATGCTGATCCTGGGCGGTGACCGGATCGCGGCGCACTTCACCGAGGACTCAGCCGGCGTGTACCAGGACCTGGCCGGCCAGAGCTACACCGGCGACGTGCAGACCGGGACGGTCAAGTTCGGCGCCAAGGGCAGCATCGAGGCGGCCGAGAACATCGGCACGGTCGAGTACCTCAACTACATCGTCGAGTTCAAGGACAAGGATCACCCCGATGACGCAGTTTGACACCAGCATCACCGACTACCCCGGCGTCATGCTCAACCACCTCGAGGTCCTCTACCAGCCGGGCGAGGTCGAGCTGGCCACGCTGTTCATGACCGCCCTCGGCTTCGAGGTCGTCGACTACGACAAGGTGGCGTCGACCGGCCAGCGGTACCTGTTCGTGCACCTCGAGCCGGGCGACAAGGACACCGTCAACAACGTCTTCTACCTCTCGGAGGCACGGTCGGAGCAGCTCGAGCTCGAGGCCGCCCTGCAGGCCGCCCGCGGCCGCGAGCCCGCCCTCGGCCGGGCCTGGGACGCCTACGTGGACAAGGCGGTGACCAAGCCGCACGGCATCCCGCACGCGGGCATCCGGTTCCAGTCGTTCGAGTCGCTCGAGGTCGTGCTCGACCGGCTCAACCAGGTGGCCGAGTCCGAGCTCAAGGGCCGCGTCTCGGTGCTGACCATCGCCCCCGGCGACCCCGGCTCGATGAGCGACCGGCTGCTGCAGGCGTTCGTGCACACCGACGTGGTCGCCAGCGGCCTGTTCGGTCTCGGGCAGGTCTTCGAGCTCCAGGGCCAGCGCAAGGACGCCTGACGGCCCGCTACTGGCGGCGCAGCACCCGGAGTATCCCGGCCGCGATGGTGGTGACGAAGATCCAGCCGGCCGCGATGAGCAGGTAGGCCAGCCAGCGCTCGGCGCCCTGCGGGTCGTAGGAGCTGCGCAGCCCCAGGCTGATCAGCGGGACCAGCAGGTCAACCGTGTAGATGAAGGAGTTGAAGGCCGGGTGCGGGGTGCCCGGCAGCGGCGGCGGGTGGTGCAGGCCGAACACCAGCGCGCCGAGCAGGAGGAACACCGCCAGCCAGCCGGTCGCCCGCAGCGGCCGGTACCCGTAGCCCACGGTGATCTCCTGCAGCCACGACCACGCCCGGCTGTACCAGGGCAGCAGCGCCCGGCGCGCGCGCTCCCGGGCGAGCAGCACGGCCCGGGCGCCGGCGTCGTCGCCCAGCCGCCGGTACATCGCGGACAGGGTTTCGTAGTTCTGCGGCAGGTAGCCGTCGGCGTCGCGGCGCAGCCACTGGATGCGCTGGCTCACCGGGTGGGCCGGCTCCAGCGCCTCATAGCTCAGGCCGGTCAGCCGGAGCTGCTCCGGCCAGCACTCGGGGCTGTCCCGGATGTCGGTGAACCGCGAGTGGCGGAGGTCGACCGCACCGTCGACCGATGAGCCCTTATCCAGGATGAAGGTGGTCGCCTGGGCGTACCGGCACCGGATCGCGTCGCCGCCCGGGTTGGTCACCCGGATGCCCGACAGGTGGATCTCGGCGCCGAAGGTGGCCCGTGACAGCCGGATCATCCCGTGCGCGGTAAATCCCTCGGCGCACCAGAGGTAGGTGCCCGCCCGCAGCCCGATCGCGGCCAGGGCGTCGCCCCCGGGGTTGCTGAGGGTGGCGCCGCGGAAATCAACCTCCCGCGCGATGACCGCGTCGGTCAGCGCGACCTCCCCGGCCGCGCTGAAGCCGCGCCGGGCCAGGAAACCGGCCCCCACCGTCAGCTTGAAGCCGTTCAGCGCCCGGCCCCCCGGGTGCCGCAGGGTAGCGCCGTCCAGGCCGATCATGCCGCCGACCGCGGCCCCGGCCAGCCGGAACTCCCCGTCGACGGTGACCTCCTGCGCCAGCAGGTCACCGTCGACGACCAGCCGGTTGCCGAGCAGCGCCACCCGGCCCGGGCAGTCCAGCCGGGTCCGCTGCATCCGCAGCGCCCCGGTGACGTGCGCGCCGGTCAGCAGCACCTGGCCGGCGCACTCGCATTCGTCGAAGCTGAGGTTGCCGTCGACCTCGGCCAGGGCCGCGGAGATGCCCGCGAGCTTGGAGCCGTGCAGGTCGACCTCCCGTGACTTGGTGCCGGCCAGGTCGATGGCGTTCGTGAACTCACACTGGCGCAGCCGCAGGGGAGCGGTGACGGTGGCATGGGCCAGCGCCAGCGTTCCGGTGACCCGTGCCCCGTGCAGCCGGACGGCGGCGACCCGGCCCGGCTCCGGCGGCACCGCGCCGAGCAGCAGGGCGGCGATAACCTCGGCCCGGACCGTGCGGGCCCGCAGGCTGCGCGCCTTGGTCAGGTCGACCAGATCGCCGCGGGTAAACGCGTCCCGCAGCGCTCGCTCGGGCGCGGTCAGCTTGTCCAGGTCCACCCGACAAATGGTGCGGTACCGGGGCCGCCGCTACCTACTGATTCACAACTTGCTGATCAACAGTTCCCGGGTCCGAAACTGGCCGGCCCGAATTCCAATCCAATGGCGGCCGTGACCCGTAAAGGCGTACGGACGGCGGAGAGCGTCATGCGGGTCAGGGTCGGCCGAATGCCATCACCGCGCTCGAAGATTGGTGAAGTCCGCTTACTCGCTCTGCGCTGTGCTGGCGGCACCCCCGGAAAGACCGGGAATGCCGGAAGGGAGCTCAGAGACCATGTGGGTTAGACATCGGGCACTACTGGCGGCGGTCACCGGCGCGGCCGGTGCCCTGCTGCTGGCCGGGACGGCAGTCGCCGCTCCGGCCGGGGCGGGCACCCCCGCCTCGTTCGTGGGCGGCTTCAACACCACCACGACAGTTGCCTCAACGGTCCCGGCCAACGGCGACCTGAACCCGTACGGCGTGGCGGTAGTCACGCGCAGCGAGGGCAAGCTCTACCGGGGCGACGTCCTGGTGAGCAACTTCAACAGCAGCGCGAACACGCAGGGCACCGGAACGACGATCGTCGAGGTGGCACCGAACCACCCCGCCCGCCTGTTCGCGCAGCTCAGCGCGACGAGCCTGCCGGGCGCGTGCCCCGGCGGCATCGGCCTCACCACCGCCCTGTCCGTTCTCGCCAACGGCTGGGTAGTGGTCGGCAGCCTGCCCACCGCCGGCGGGGACCCGGCCACCGCCAAGGCCGGCTGCCTGCTGGTGCTCAACAGCGAGGGCCAGGTCGTCGAGACGTTCGCCGGGCACGGCATCAACGGGCCGTGGGACATGACGGCGGTCGGCAACGGGACGGTCGCCGCCCTGTTCGTCACCAACGTGCTCAACCGGACGGTCGCCGCCAACGGCAAGGTAGTCCACCAGGGGACCGTCCTGCGGCTGCTGGTGACCACGCCTGCCTACGGGATTCCCCGCCTGCTGGCGGTGAACACCGTCGGTTCCGGGTTCGCGGAGCGGACCGACCCGGCCGCGCTCGTCATCGGCCCCACCGGCGTCGGGCTCGGCCGTGACGGCACCCTGTACGTCGCGGACACGCTCAACAACCGGATCGCCGCGATCCCCGACGCGCTATTCCGGCACCACAGCGCGGGCACCGGGCTCACGGTGAGCGACAACGGCGCCATCCAGGGCCCGCTCGGCCTGGTCACCGCGCCTAACGGGGACATCCTCACGGTCAACTCGGCCAACGGCAACCTGGTGGAGACCACGCCGTACGGCGCTCAGGTCTCGGTCAAGGTGCTGGACACCTCCGGTTCCCCGGCGGGTGCCGGCGCGCTCTTCGGCCTGGCGGTAGCGCCGTACGGTCACGGTGTCTACTACGTCGACGACGCCACCAACACGCTGGACCTGCTGCACTAGCAGGGTCAGGCGGGGTCCGCCAGCCGCCCGTCCCGGGCGCTGGCGGCCACCGCCGCTTCGAGCTGGGCCAGCCAGGCCAGGTGGCCCTGGAGGGCTTGGCGGCCAACCGGGGTGAGCCGGAACCAGGTGCGCGGCCGCCGGCCGACCGCGCCCTTGCGGACCTCCACGTACCCGGCGTCTTCGAGCACCCGGGACTGCTTCGACAGCACCGAGTCGCTGATCCCGGCCGCGTCGCGCAGCGCGGCGAACTCCACCCAGTCCGCGCCGGCCGCCAGCAGCCCGCAGATCGACAACCGGGTGATCGGGTGAATAAGCGGGTCCGGCTTGGCCGTCACGCCACCCCTCCGCCGTCGCGCAGCTCCTGCCGGATCCCCCGCAGCAGGACAAGCTGGAGGGCCACCTCGGCCGCGACCGCGAGGGCCGCGACGGCGATCGCGGCCGCGAGCAGGCCGCCGCGGTCGATCAGGAAGTGCTCAGCCGCGATGGCGCCGAGGGTGACCACGACCACCGCGTACCGCGCGAGACGGCCCGAGCCGGGAGAGCTGAGGTTCCGGAAGCGCATCTTCATGCCGGTGACCCGGGTCCAGCCCCAGTGCAGCGGGACGGCCACCGCCAATGCGGCCGCGGTGAAGGGCCAGATGCTTACGGTCGGGGAAAGGTACCGCTGGGCGAAGGGGACCGCGAAGACCAGCGCGAACATGATGGCGATGCCGGCCAGGTACCACCACGGCGGCCGCATCCGGTCAGCCAGCCGGCTCCGCTGGACCCGCAGCAGCTCCAGCGCTGCCTGGTCTCCGGTCACGTCCTGGTCTCCTGCCACATCGCCCATTGCGGCTCCTCCGGCATGTACTTTCCATTTAGAAAGTACATGACAGGATCGCAGACGGCAAGCCGTGGCTGACCCCGGCTACGCTGGCCCGGCGACCCGGCGCTACCTTCATGCACAGGGCGCTGAACCTCGCCCGGCACCGCAACTGACGGCCTCGGCCTCAGCGTCAAGGAGGTACCTGATGATCATCGTGGCCGGCTACTTCAAGGTGGCTCCCGCTGACCGGGCCGCGTTCCTGGAGAACCGCAAGGCAGCGATGCAGCGGTCGCGCGGCGAGCAGGGCTGTCACGCCTACGCCATGAGCCCCGACCCGCTCGACCCCGGACTGGTCAACCTGTTCGAGCGCTGGGAGACGCCGGAGGACCTGGCCGCGCACCTGGTCGCCAACCGGGCGAACCCGCGCCCGGCCGACGGCTTCGAGATCCTGGAGTCGCAGCTGCTCAGGTACGAGATCGCGCAGGTTTCCCCGCTCGGGGGCTGAGCCCGGGCGGTCCGTGCGGTGCGTGGCCACTAGATGATCATTGGTGAGTCGCTGCCCGCCAGGTAGTCGTTGATGCGGATGCGCATTGACTGGTCCATCGTGTATCCAGGGACCTCCCTGGGCTACGGACTCGCCGAGGTCGATCGCGCCGCCGGGGACGGCCCAGTTGCCGTTATCGGTGCGCCGGATCAGCAAGATCTCGTCGGCGTCATTGGTCACGACGACGTTGACGGCCGGGACGAGGCTGCTGGCCTGCGGGGCGTCTGGGCTGTCGTAGTAGTCGATCCGCCTGGGCGGCTGCGCGTGCGGGTCCGCTGCAGGCACGGACAGGGCGATAGTCAGTTCATCAGGAACGCCGGTCTCGTCGATCAGGAGTGCCAGCCCGGCTTTCAGGTCCGCGATCGCAGCCTCTCGCGTCAGTCCATCCCCGACAGCGCCAACTCCGGGCCTGAGCTGAGCGGATGCACACCAGGTACCGTCCTCGTCTTGCCCGGCGAAGTAGGGCACGTGGACGATTCGCGCTGAGGGAACTGTCACGAGGGCAATCTACTGCCGGTGTCGTTTGCAGTCGAGTGTAGACGTCAGTTTGCGAGCATCGGCGGCCGCGTGCAGCAGCAAGGCTGGCCTAGCCGAAGTACTGCTCCCAGTTACCCGCGAGGTGCACGGTGAGCAGGGCGATCACCAGGCCGGCGAGCAGCGAGGCAGACAGCAGGGCCAGTCGGGTGCCCCGGCCGGCCAGCACTTGCGCCGCCCGTCGGGAAGGCCGACCGGCGTCGTGCCCGTCCGCTTCCCTTTCTTCTTTATCCGCCAGGCTGACGCCGCGTACCTCGGCCGCGAGCAGCCTCGGCAGGCGCCACGCGTAGGCGAGTACGTGCACGGTGATGAAGAAGGCCCAGGCGATGAACGAGATCCGGTGCACGTCAAGCCACGGCCCGCGGCCGGGGCCGGTGACCGCGAGCATGATGCCGGAGCCGAAAACGGACGCCGTGAGCAGCATGATGACCGGCCCGATGACCCGCAGCAGCGGTGCGGGCGGTCCCTTGCGGCGGTACGGTGCGCGGCCGGCGTAGTAACCGGCGAACCGGTACAGGACCGAGGCGGCCTTGAGGACGACCGGGCCGAGGAGCAGCATGCCGAGGAAGACGTGCAGGGTGAGCAGGCGGCCGATCCGCAGGATGGTGTAGCACTCGATGAGCAGCCCGATCAGCAGCACCGCCCCCGTCATCGCGGTCAGCCGCTCGTTGCCCTCGGCCCCGCCCGACCCCGCGGCGGGCGAGGCCGACTGGGATGCGGCCGGCTGGCCGGGCGGCCTGTCGGCCTCGGTGTGCATGGCAGCACGCTAGTCACCGTTGCCGGGGCGCGCCATGTGGCCAGGTTCCGGATTAAGGGTGTAGCCAGATTCACCATCGGGCAGCACCACAGATGCCACTGGTACCTGGGGCAACTGGGGGGTTGCGCACGTGGCCTTGACACGGAGGACTTTCCTGGCCCGGACGGCAGCTACGGTGGCCGCGGGCACGCTGGCCAGCGCGTGCTCGGCTCAGTCCAGGGCCGTACAGGACACGCTCGTCACGTCGGCTAGCGCGGCCGACGCGGCGCTCGACCGCGCCCTGGCCCGGCTGGTCCGCTATCCGGACGGCCCGCCGGGAGCAGCCGCGCTGGTGCACCGGGGCAGCCAGAAAGCCCTGCACCGGGCGGGTACCGCCGACCGCTCGACGCAGGCGCCGATCCAGGCCGCCGACTCGATGCGGGTGGCCAGCGTCGCGAAGGCGTTCAGCGGGGCGGTCGCGCTCTCGGTGGCGGCCAGCGGCGCGCTCTCCCTCGGCGACACCGTCGGACGGCGGCTGCCGTCCCTGCCCCGTGCCTGGGCCGCGGTAACGCTGCGGGACCTGCTGCAGCACACCAGCGGGATCCCGGACTTCAGCAAGACGGCGGCGTTCAGGGAAGCGTTGCTGAAGTCGCCGCTGAAGGCGCCGGCGCCGAGCGTCCTGCTGTCCTACGCTGACAAGTCGCTGAATTTCCCGCCCGGGACGAAGTACGAGTACTCCAACTCCGACAACATCGTCGCCGCCCTGATGATCCAGGCCGCCACCGGAAAGTCCTACGAAGCTGAGCTCAGCGAGCGCGTAGCCCGCCCGCTCGGCCTGACCGGAACCAGCCTGCCCCGCGACGCCGCGCTGCCCGCCCCGCTCATTCACGGCTACGACGTAGACCCGCCGAAGGCCCCGGAAGACGTCACCGGCGAGATCGCGGCGGGCTGGAGCTGGGCCTCCGGCGGGATCGTGTCAACCATGGACGACGCCAGCACCTTCATCCGGGCATACGCCCGCGGCGCCACCACCAGCGCCCCGCTCCACCAGGCGCAGCTCGCCTTCCGGGACGGGAGCTCAGAGCCGCCGGGCCCCGGGCAGAACGCGGCCGGCCTGGCGATCTTCCGCTACCAGACCAGTGACGGCACCGTCTACGGCCATACCGGGAACACCCTCGGCTACACCCAGTTCCTGGCCGCCAGCCAAGACGGCACCCGCTCGGCCGTAGTCACGGTCAACGCCCAGCTCACCCCGGCCCTGCACCCGGAGCGATTCGCCGACCTGCGGCAGGTTTACGAGCTCGCGGTGGGTGCGGCCCTGGCTAGCGCATGAGTTCAGGCAACTCTCCGGTCGCCTGAACCGACGCAAGTAGGAACGAGTGGTCGCGGCTTCGTGGGGCTGGGGTACCCCCGGGTCAGCCACTGGCTTTCAGTGACCGTAGCCAGGAAGCGGCCAGCTCGGCTGGTTGCCGGTAGCGCTCGTTCACAGTGGGGAGCCGGGCGAGGATAGTCTCACGGTCGACGAGCGCAGAGCGTACGAGCGCGGCGACGAAATTCTGGTCTTTCTCCCGGAAGGCGCAGAGCTTAGCTACGCACAGGTCTTCTTTGTCCAGACACCAACCGGCGTATCGGGGCTCGCCGTCCGGCGCAGCGGTATTGGCGTTCTGGACTTTGACGAGCCTTCCGCGCCAGCCTGTCGGCAGGGCCGAAGTGGTGAGGTCGACGCCGTCGATGCTGAACCCGTGAAGTTCCTCGAATGGGGAGAATTCCCCGGCAACGCCTTCGATGAGGTCGGCGAGGCGCTCGGTCTCGGCGTGGTCGTTGGAGATGGGAAGGATGTCGATTTCGACGGACATGGTGGCGTCGGCTGGCAACTGATCCTCACGGAACGTGCCGAGGATGGACTGGGAACCGACGACGATCACCTCGGGCCTGCCGATGATCTGGCACGCGGTGCGGATAGCGTGCTCAAGCTGGTCGCGTCGCATCAGCCCCGTCCTCCCGGAGGGCGGCCAGCCGCTCATCTTGAGGGAGCAGCCCGCCCATCGGCGACACCTCGCGCATCTCGATGGAGTCGCGATCGAGGCCGGTCAGGACCCGGTGCAGGCCGAGCACGTCGCCGTGCCCGACAAGCGACTCCCAGCGATCGAGATTGCGGTTGTGCGGCTGCCCCGTCACGCTGCCGCGAAGCCGCTCGAGGTTGCGCTCGATGACTGGATGCCACTGCTCCAGGCTGTCCGGGGTCAGGCGTATAGAGAGTCGACAGTGGAGCCGCCAAGAGCGCCGCTCGGAGCGGGTGAGTTCGGGGACCGTCGGCCGCCGGGTCACTTCAAGGCGGTAGCCCATACAGGACAACAGGCGGTCGAGCTGGTCATCGCTCAGTTCGACCGTACCGGATAGGAACTGGCTGATGCTGGGCTGGCGGACACCGCTGAGGCGCGACAGCGCAGACTGGGTGGTGCACGTTTCGCGCATCACCTCGCGGAGCAAGTCGCCACGTTCAGTCACGCTATGATTATAGCATCCACTGCTATAGAGCCTTTCCGTGAAGCATGCGGGCCTTTGCTTCCATCAGGGCTTGACCAGGACCTTGAGCGCCGAGCGATCGGCCATGTCCCGGTAGCCGTCCGCGACGCTACCCAGGCCTCTTGTGAGGTCGAATACCCTGCCAGGCTCGATCGTGCCGTCGAGGATGTCGGGCATCAGCTCCTCGACGTAGGCGCGGACCGGGGCCGGGCCGCCTGCTAGGCGGGGATTGTGCCGGCGGAGATCGCGAACGGCGCGACAGACCAGATCGCCCCTTTTGATCGAGGTCACCTCCGTCCCCGCGGGCCAAGACCGGCGCTCGGCGCCGGGCCGACCTGACCCGCCTGCCCTGCGGCAAAGCCTCGTCTGAATTCGAGGCCGGACTACACTAGGCGCCCGCCGGCGGCAGGAGGGACCGATAGCAAGAGACCTTGCAATCGATCGCCGCAAGGCAAAACAAGTTCTTGACCAGATCGGGCCTAGCGAGTTCGTTCGCTGACCGGGCTTTCCGAGGGCCGGCCAAGCGAGACGTCCCGGGAGCTCGGACAGTCAGAGTCACTGAGTGTTATTCATCCTGCGTTTACCTAGCGGATCTTAACGGAACGTGCTCATTCGAAACCACGCGTCCTACCAGCGGCTCCATTGTATTTCTCTGGTGAGTATTGTCAGAAGCTGTGTGATTGAGTACTGTCAAGAACAGAACCGTTACGGCCACCACCCGCAGATAGGGACCCGGTTTTCCTAGAACCGCTCTGCCAGCTATTCACCTGCGCCAGTACCTTACATCCTCCCCCTGGCTATCTGCCATGCCAGTGCCATACCGAACGCGCTGAGTTTCAGAATCCGCATCCACCGGACTGGAGAAGAGCATGAAATCCCCACTCAATGTATTCAACAGCGGGAAACCAGCCAGCCGAGCCTACCGGTGGCGACTGGCAGCCGCCTTGGGGGCTGTGACGGCAATCGGCGCCAGCGCCGTAGCGGTCGCCTCGCCTGCCAAGGCCGACGAAGTTTACCAGGACTGTGTTGCGTATCATAGCTGGACGGTATGCGTATCATACGACCTGACGAACGGCAACACGGCGGTAACAGGAATGAATAGCGGGAATGCAGGCACTCATTCACTGTTCCTGGAAGTCAACGGAGGATACTATTCAAATGCCTATACTTTCAATGCCGGTCAATGGTACGGTTTCGCCGAGCATGTTGATCCTGGTACTGACAAGACATGGGGCGGAATAGATAGCACTCGCATTGTAGGCGCATACATTCCGTGATCATGTCAATGCGCCGTTTTCATCTTGGTCGTGACGCGCTGGCGATGGTCTGACGCATGACGGCGCGGCGGGGACGGCAGCGTAGCCGGGCCACGCTCACCAGCTCAAGTCCCACTCATCAGCATCGGCACCAGCCTGCTCAGCTATCTGCTGAGCTTCGTCTACGTGGGCATCTACTCCGTCACCTCGGCCGCTGCCCCTGACGTAGGCGAAGGCATCTCATCGAGCGGCGCAGCGTCGGGGCTGCCCACAGTTCCCGGACCAATTACGTGTGCCAGTTCGCGTTCAGCGGCTTGTAGAGTATGCCGTATATCCGGAACGAGAGTTCTACTCTCGTCTCATACAGGGCGACAACTCGGCTGCGGCCTAGTTTCGCCATAAAAACCCGAACTCTAGTGCCACGTTCTGGCGAGCTCGGGGCTAAGGTCCGCCGCACCCTTCGCCTTTCCTGCATCGTCCGCCGTAAGCAGGATTATTGCGAACCATGCTTCCGATGCATGCGACCTCCCTCTCTTATCGCCGAGAAGCGGGCTCGCTGACGGTCCTGCGAGGTTGAAGAGCCCGCCGTTCTATACAAGCTGAGCTTTCTACGGATGGAACCGAGCTCCCGCAGTTGATGGTTAACGTCGCGCTTGATCTCTTCCAGCTCACCCGAGTCGCCGCCAGAGCGCCCACCAAGGCTTATGAACCGGATAGCCATCAGCCACTTTCCCGGTCGACAATCCACTCCTTAGGAGCGGTTGGTTGTACTCGCCCCAGGTATAAAACTCACCGTGCAGAGCTATAGCGTTTGGTCGAAAATCACTGCCGTAGCCGACAGACCTTATCGAGGCTGCTTTGCCGAGGATCTCATGCCCTGCGAGATCTGGGCTTCAGGCTCCTGGGTCCATCTGAGGCCTAGCTACCAGAAGCTCTGGCTCATCCCCGGGAGCCGTCGGGACCCTGTTCCGCTTCTTCGCGGGCACGTCCTGCTGCCTTCCCGCCGATCCCTGAGGTGAGGCTTTACAACGGGAGCTACTGCTGTACTTCGTTGCCCTGCAGGATATGAAATAGGCCAGTTCCGGTATTCGGAACCGGCCTCTGACCTTGCGTGGAGCTAAGGGGATTCGAACCCCTGACCTTCTGCATGCCATGCATGCCGGATTCGTCCGAGACAGTCCGGCTAGTCTGATTCTCGCAGGCCAGAGCACTATAGCAGTCTGAGGCCGTCGCGTCAGGTCTGGCCGGATCTGGGGTCGTTGTCACTTGGTAGGTACTGGTTTTCTGGACCTCTCGCACCAAGGGAGGTCCAACCATGGCGTTTCAAATCAGTGAAGACAGCATGACCCTAACGGTTGATGACCGCGTCGTCGCCATCGCTCGATGCGTTCGACGAGCCGCGGGCTATACCAACAGTGCGTGGGTCGTCCCCACGCCGGAGCCTCCCAGACGTCCCGAGAATGACGCATCGCGTCCGTGAACGTCCCCGGCATGGCCGGGTAGCGTCAGTAGTCATGAGCAACGCTGACTGGGCCGCTGAACCGGCACGCAAGCTACTAGAAGTCCCGCTCCCGCGCCGCTGGGCCCACGTCCAAGGAGTCGCCGCGCAAGCGCGCTCCGTCGCTCCGATCCCCGGAGACGACGCCGACCTCCTCGAAGCCGCCGCCTGGCTCCGCGACACCGGCTACTCGCCCGACCTCGCCGCCACCGGCTTTCACCCACTCAACGGCGCCCGCTACCTCCGCGACGTCGAGCACGCCGGCCTAACGCTCTGTCAGCTAGTCGCCAACCACTCGTGCGCCATCCTCGAAGCCGAAGAACGCGGCCTCGCCGACGCCCTGGCGAATGAGTTCCCGACGCCGGACGGCAAGCTCAACGATGCCTTGGCCTATTGCGACATGACCACCACACCAACCGGGGGAGTGGTCTGTGTCCACGACCGCCTGTCAGAGATAGTGGAGCGCTAAAGGCCTCACGATGTAGTTACTAAGTTTATACACAAGGCCGAGCCTCATCTCATCTCAAGCGTCGTGCGTACCAGTCAACACCTCTCCCTAATTGGACAGGAGAGGTAGGTGCTTGGTATATAGAATTAGCCTCGCATTCAAACCGTAGCAGGGTCAATGTGGAATTCGAGCCCGCAACTGATCTGGATACTAGGAATTAAAGGCTGCATACAGCCTCGCATAGTCCCGCTTACCGACCTGGCGATTCTCGGAACCGCTTCGCTCGAAAAGCCCTTCTCCGAAGAAATTCGGCTCTGGGAGTGATTTTACTTTGAAGATCGCAAGGGTCAAACCCCTATAGTCGGCAATTTGCGCATCTCTTGTCAGCTGAGCCGCAAGCCGAATATCTAGCTTCTTGTTCTCGCGCATCTTCCGAACGAGCCAGTCCCAGTACTCGGTCAATCGTAGGCCGCGAAGCGCTGCCTCGCGGTCGATTCCCACTATGTCGAAGTGGCGATAGCTTACAGGGCGGACATTGTCCATCGCTTCGATGCGCTGAGTGTCCGAAGGTTTGTCGCTAACGCCTACCACCAAGTAGCCGACAGTGTCGGGGCCGCTGTTGGCCATAGCGCTAAGCGTTTCGCATACCTTGTCTAGAACGGCCTCATCGAATTCCCGTCCCTTGTCCAGTCGGCAGAATCCCTGCTTCATTTCAAATAGTTGCTGCTCCACCTTGGCATTCGCCAAGAGCTTCTCGATGTGGCTAGCATGTCCGAATTGCGCGAGGTCTTTAGTGTCGCTAGATCGCTCGAAGTATGCTGCCATTACGCCCTTAATGCTATCGATAGAGTCACGTTTAGAGTCGCCAGTCCAAGCACTCCCGATGGCTATTTTTAGAACAGATGTGCTACTGTTTACTAGTCGCCGTGCTGCGCCGTGTGGGTCTTTCAATCTCATGTTGTCATTGAACATCATTTCAAATATTGCCATAAAGAGGCAATGAAAATACCTCGGCGCTCGTCCCCCGCGGCGTATTCCAATAAGTTTTCCGAACTTCTCGTCTTGGGAATCTACAATTGCTCGCACGACATCGTAAGTATCCATGAAACGTTCTTCGAGAAGATCTTTTCCATGTTTCTCGATTGCATTATCTATTTTCGCGGACAGCTCTTCATGCGTACCGCCATCGGCGCGCTTGGGCACGAAACCATAGGCGCTGTCGCGAGTTTCCCTACTGCCTGTGATGAAGGGGTGAATTATGCAGTCTGTCATGATGTCAAGTACGAGCTGCTCGTCATCCGATATCCGAACGTCTTCCCCGCGAAGGATGCCATGCCTCACCCAGAAGATATCCTCGACGGCCACACCATAGTGAAGATCGCGATTCGTAATACTGAGTTCCGGCATCTTTCCGAGTGGAACGATGTCTTTTGGCGAGGAATCTCCGCGAATACGCGACGAGATAGTGCGAACGAGATCGGCTAGAGGGGAGATCGTTCCAGCTTGTCGCAACTCTTGAAAAGATAGGGTCTTTCCTCCGGAATTGATGCGGCGAAAGACCTCGTCTACGTGGGCTCCGTCGTGGGACCTGTAGACCGACAGGGCAACTGTATAGTTAGAATAAGCAACCGATGCAGCCCGGGAAAGAACCGGCTTCTTTTGCTCTAGAGCACCTTGGTCCTTGAGGGATTTGGTGTCGGCCAGAGCATCGAGATCGAAGTAACTGCCCTGAACCGGAAATTCATTTTCAAGAAACGAAAACATAGCGTTGAGGCGTTGCATTCCATCAATAACTTCAAAAGATACATCCGTCCCTAGCCCTGTTTCTGCTACAAGAAACAGAGGAATTGGCATGCTGAGCAGAATGGAGTCGATAAGGCTCCACTTCTCCTCAACACTCCAGACGAGTTTACGTTGATACCTTCTGTTAACATTAAATCGATGTGCTCTGTATCGTGTATATAGCGACTGGATACTTTCTGTTCGAACAGAAAGCTCAGTATTGAGCGGCTCGGCAGTCACTGCAACTCTCTCTCGTCTACCGGATTTAATAATTTTCAATAATAGAAGTTTAGCGATTCCGGCTACAAATGAAAATCGGGGGCTTGAGTAGCCTAGCATGTGTAGATCGCCGCCGGAAGCCTGATATCCACTGTGACTAGATAATCATGGGTGATTACTTGTGGGCAAAGTAATCACTAATCCTCATCCGCATCGAACGATCCATCGTGTATTCAAGCACCTCAGACAACAACACCCATCGAACCTCGCTCGTCTCGCTGCTAGGCGTCGGCTGCCCACTCAACGGCCGCGCGGTCAGCACGATCGAGAACTCCTGCCGCACCTCGCCGTTGCTCATATACAGCAGCACATGCTTCGGGTCCGAGTAGATCCCCACCAGCCCGGTAATCTCGCACTCGATCCCCGACTCTTCCCGGGTCTCCCGCACCGCGGCCTGCACCACTAACTCCCCGAGATCAATCGCCCCGCCCGGCACCGCCCAGTTGTCGTTATCGGTGCGCCGGATCATCAGCAGCTCACCCGCGTCGTTGGCCACCACGACATTGACCGAGGGAACCAGGCTGTTAGCCGTCGGCGCCTCCGGGTCGTCGTAGTAGTCAATCCTCCTGGTGCTCACGGCTGCTCCCGATCGGTCAAGGGGGTGGCCGTAGCCCAGACCCGCTCGAAGCTCTCAGCGTAGGACGACACCATCTCGCCCCCCGGGATCTGCCGCAAGTGGAAGACCGGCGCCGCGTTAGCCATCACGCCGTAGATATGCGTGTTGACCAGCAATTGCTCATCACCGCGATAGATCGAGTTATACAAGATCGTCCCGTGCAACCGAATCTCCGCGTTCTCGACGGAGTCGAGCGGCCGAAGCATCGCGATAACGCTCCGCACCTTGGCCGGCATCGTGTCCTCAATGCCCCCGGACCGCCCGCGCTCATCCACGTACGGACTCTCCGGATCACCAAGCAGCACCCGCACCCGCACCCCGGCCCGCGCCTTGTCGGCCAGTAGCTGCCGCATCCCCGCGTCCTCAGCCAGGAAGTACCCCGAGTAGACGAGTATCCCGATCTCCTGCTCAGCCTGCCCGAAGAGTCGTCCCCGCGCGTCCCGCGGCACCGACCACCGATGCGGATACACCGCGACGATCTCGCTCTCGGACGCCGCTGCCACCTGGTCGCGGTCGAGCGCATCCGGCCAGATGAACGCCTCGTCCACGCCGAAGAACGCCGCCACGTTATAGCGATGCTTCCGGTAAGGCACCCGCCCCGCGACGATCCACCGCTCCACGGTCTTGGCGTCTACTTGCGCGGCTTCGGCGAGCTTGGCGGTAGTCACCCGCCGCTCAAGCATGAGCGCTCGCAGCCTCTCGTTTGCCAATGCCACCGTGCCCAATGGACGCAATAGGACGACTTCATCCTAGCGGAGACGTCCCGACGCGTCCGTGAGATGTTCTAGCACGTAGTCACTGCGTCCTCACTCCCTGTGCCACTCTTCTCATACCTCATCGCCGTAGCGCTCACCATCGCCTGCGGCATCCCTTGGTGGACCAACCGCCGCCGCCGCGCGAAGGTCCGCGTAGACCGCATGCTCGACGCCTGGCCCGAAATCGCCAGCGCCACCGGCCTACCCGGCTCACAGATCATCTCCGCCCTCATCGACGTCTGGGGCTGGCGAGCAAGGCTCCGCCTCGCCCGCGGCCAGACCATCACCGACGTCATCAGCAAGATCCCCGCCCTCGAATCCGGACTAGGCACCTACCGCGGCGCCGTCCGCATCTACCCAACCCCCGACGACCTCGCCAACCGATGCGAAATCCGCGTCCTCGACATCGACCCCCACGCCGACGTCATCCCGTGGCCCGGCCCCTCAACCAACACGATCACCGACCCCATCGACCTCGGCCCCTTCGAAGACGCCACCCCGTGCCGCGTCCTCTTCCTGAGAAGGCACGTCCTCTTCGGTGGCGCCACCGGGCCGGCAAGAGCAGCGGCCTCAACGTCCTCATGGGCAACCTGGCCGCCTGCCGCGACGTAGTCATCTGGGCCATCGACCTCAAGAAGGGCATGGAACTAGGCCCATGGGCACCCTGCATTGACCGCCTAGCCACAACCCCCGACGATGCCCGCCGCCTCCTGGCCGATGCGGTAAAGATCCTCGAAGCCAGAGCCGCCCAGCTCGCGGAACAAGGCCACCGCGTCTGGCAGCCAACCCCCGACACTCCCGCGTTGGTCATCGTCATCGACGAGTACGCCGAACTCTCCGACGACGCCCCCGACGCCATCAAGCACGCCGACTCCATCGCGAGACGCGGTCGCGCCGTAGCCGTCAACCTGGTCGCCGCCACCCAACGCCCCACCCAAAAGGCCATGGGCCAAGGCGCCGTCCGCTCCCAAATGGACGTCCGAATCTCGTTCCGCGTCCGTGAACGCAAAGACGTAGACCTAATCCTCGGCCAAGGCATGCTCGCCGCCGGCTGGCACGCCCACACCCTCAACGCCCCCGGCAAGTTCCTAATCGCCGCCGCCGAGCACGACACCCCCAAGCGTGCCCGCGCCTACCTGCTAACCGACCAGGTGGTGGAAACCGCCGCCACCTACTACGCCGACTACCGCCCCCCGCTCGACCCCATCTCCCAGCAAGCCCAAAACCAAGATCAGCCCGAACGGATGTCGGCTCCACCCGACACCGACGCCACGCCTCCCGAGGACGCCCAAGACGCCCCCGAAGTCATCCTCTGGGCCGCCCTAATCACCGCCCCGCCCGAAGGCGCCACCGTCCCCGACCTCACGACCGCAACCGCCATGAGCCGCCCCTGGATCTACCTACGCCTCCGCGACCTAACCGAGCAAGGCCACGTCATCCAAGTAAGCCGCGGTCGCTGGCGAGCCGTCACCGACCACTCCGAGTGATTGTCTATGTCTACGTCTAACCCGCGTGTCTGCACGTTATGGGCGCAAACACGGCCGTTAGACAAAGACGTAGACAACGACCCAAAGTAACCGAGAAAGGAGCCGCCAAGGCCAACCCCGACAACCCAAGGAGGTGGTGCCCTTGCAGGCATACACAGTCGAGCAAGTCGCCAAGATGCTCAACATCGGCCGCGACAAGGTCTACGAACTACTCCGAACTGGCCAACTCCGCAGCCTCAAGATCGGCAAGCTCCGCCGCATCACCGACGAACAGCTAGCCGAGTTCGTCGCCTCTCGCGAAGACCGTGCCGCATGATGCCCCCGCATCTCGCTGCTCGATTGCCGCCGTATCTCCCCTAGCCCATCGCGCAAGTGCATCGACCATCAGCAGCACGGCCCGCTGCCTGGATTCGGAAAGAAAAGGCCAGGTCAGCCATGCGGGAGCCGACAAGATCACGATAATCGTCACCGGCACCATTCGCATGAAAGGGCCGAGGAGAACAGGAGGAATGCTCATGGGTGCCCATCTGGTCAGATACCGACAATCCTCATAACGATGATTGCCGGTATGTTCGGAGGTTTTTTTTTAAAACCGCCTGGCACCTTGGATGAGCTGCCTTGAGTTGTGGAAGCGACTTTACCTGGATCGGTGGACCATCGCGGCTCGCCATTAGGGACGTCTAGGGACGTCTAGAGCTATAGTGGTGGGTAGTCCATCGACTCCAAGGCAGGAGGGAGCCAATGAAGATCATCATCGGCAAGTACGAAGGCACCATCTACCAGGAAGACAACGGCTACACCGGAGCCATCGACCTCGGCACCACCGGCAAGGGGGACCGTACCCGCCTCAAGCGCAAGGGCCGCACCAAGGAGATCGTCAAAGACAAGCTCAAGCAGGCCGTAGCCGAGCTAGAAGCCGGCATCGAGACCACCAACGACTACACGGTGGCCGAAGCCGTCCGCGACTGGCTAGCCCGCGGCACCAAGGGCCTCTCCGCGAAGACGATCAACGACTACACGAGCCTGGCCGAATCGAACCTCATCCCGTTCATCGGCGCCTACAAGCTCAAGGCGCTAACCGCCGACAACGTAGACGACTGGCTAGAAGCCCGCCGCGACCACCTGACCACCCGCACCATGCAAGCAATCCACTCCATCCTCCGCCGAGCCATCCGCCGCGCCCAGGCCCGAGACAAGGTAGTCCGCAACGTAGCCACCCTGGTCGACACCCCCGAAGGCCGCAAGGACGGCCGCCCCAGCAAGGCCATGAACCTCGACCAGGCCACCACCGTCCTAGAGCACGCGAAGACCGACCCGCTCCACGCCTACGTCGTGCTCAGCCTGATGACCGGCGTCCGCACCGAAGAAGCCCGCGCCCTCCGCTGGTCCCACGTCGTGGCCTGGGTACCGGAAGCCGGGGAGTGGCGCCCGGTCGCCGAGACCGGTTTCCGCCGAAAGAAGTACGCCGTCTACGTCTGGCGCTCAGTCCGCGAAGACGGCGACACCAAAACCGAGAAGTCCCGCCGCACCCTGGAGATCCCCGACGACGTAGCCAAAGCCCTCAAGGACCACCACGCCCAGCAAGCCAAGCAGCGACTGCAGCGGGCAAGGCCTGGCAAGACCAACGACCTAGTCTTCGCCACCACCGTTGGCACCCCGCTAGACGCCGCCAACGTCCGCCGCAGCTTCCGCCGCATCACCAAGGCCGCCGGCCTGGGGGAGTGCTGGACTCCCAGAGAGCTACGCCACTCGTTCGTCTCGATCATGAGCGACAACGGCGTCACGATCGAGCAGATAGCCGACCTGGTCGGCCACCGCACCACCGTCGTAACCCAGAAGGTCTACCGCCACCAGCTCAAGCCGGTGATCTCCACCGGTGCCACCGCGATGAACACGATCTTCCGGCAAACAAGAAGACCGCCTAGCAAGATCGCTAACAGGTCGGGCCCGTTACGGTTTGGTTGCAGGGGCTGCTGAACGTGGGTCCAACGCTGAGCGGAAGGCCGCCTTGCGACTCGTTGGTAACTCACGCGCTTGATGCGCAAGCTGAAGATGGGTGTGGGACAAGCCGCTGGAATCGACCAATCATTGCCGGGTGTGAAAGGGGGCGTGTGGGCCGACGGCTCGATACCCCGCCCAACCTAACGTTAAGTAACTCTGTGTGTACTCTTGGTGCATGACTGGCGTCCGAGAGATCCTCGATGGGGAGTGGCTGACTCAAGCTGGGACTCTCTACCCAAGTGGCGGATATAACTTTCCTCACGCCTTGCGTGGCGGAGAGTCTGATATGTCCCTTTTGGCGGGATCGCTGACGCCGGCCAAGCGTGTGGGATCCGTGACATCGGCCAGAGGAGCCCAGACGAAAGCCGTTACGCGGCGCGGTTCGTGAGCGTCCGAAGGTTGCGCCAGCTTGACTTCCGAGTCGAGCACACCCCCCAGCCCTTCGCTCCTGAGCATGTGTCCGCATACTGGGACCAGGGAGAATGGGATGCTAGAGTGGCTGGCCTCTTCTGTAGAGCCTTCGCCGCTCACGTCCCGGAGATGGAGGTAGCCGCAAATGTCTGACCATCTCAAGATCAAACTTCGGTCAGAGCCGTGGACACCGTCGCCGCACGCTCAGTTGACGAAGTCCTACCACAAGTACGACGTACCCCTAGTCGGCATGTTGAACGCCGAGGGGCAGGACTATCTGTTCGCGTGCCGCTACCGGGGCACCGAGAGTCTCAGCGTCTGGATGTACGTCTTGATGTCCCATGGCGACGTCTCTGGCCTGGATGACGCAGCCGCCTCCTCCGTGCAGGATTTCAGTTCCATCCTGGACAAGCTGGAAGAGCGTGGCCCCACCTCGTACGCGCTCGCGCATGACGACTATGGCGTGGTTGGGTGCCTTGACAGCCCGATGGGCGACTTGCGGCTGGGTATCGAGAAGATGATCAGTCGGGCAGGCCTCCCCGCGGGTGTGGAGGTAGAGGACGAGCAGCGTCGCCTGCTTGAAGTAGTTCCCTAGCGCAAAACGGGATCTACTCGCCGTCATCGAATGCGTGAAGCGTCATGCGTCCCGATCGTTGCTCAACCTACGACTTGCGCAGTGCCTGTAAGCCTGCCGAGGGGCACCCACCATGGTCATGAACACGATCTTCCGAGCAAACAAGAAGACCGCCTAGCAAGGTCGCTAGACGGTTTTTTTTTTTTTTTTTTTTTTTTTTTTTTTTTTTTTTTTTTTTTTTTTTTTTTTTTTTTTTTTTTTTTTTTTTTTTTTTTTTTTTTTTTTTTTTTTTTTTTTTTTTTTTTTTTTTTTTTTTTTTTTTTTTTTTTTTTTTTTTTTTTTTTTTTTTTTTTTTTTTTTTTTTTTTTTTTTTTTTTTTTTTTTTTTTTTTTTTTTTTTTTTTTTTTTTTTTTTTTTTTTTTTTTTTTTTTTTTTTTTTTTTTTTTTTTTTTTTTTTTTTTTTTTTTTTTTTTTTTTTTTTTTTTTTTTTTTTTTTTTTTTTTTTTTTTTTTTTTTTTTTTTTTTTTTTTTTTTTTTTTTTTTTTTTTTTTTTTTTTTTTTTTTTTTTTTTTTTTTTTTTTTTTTTTTTTTTTTTTTTTTTTTTTTTTTTTTTTTTTTTTTTTTTTTTTTTTTTTTTTTTTTTTTTTTTTTTTTTTTTTTTTTTTTTTTTTTTTTTTTTTTTTTTTTTTTTTTTTTTTTTTTTTTTTTTTTTTTTTTTTTTTTTTTTTTTTTTTTTTTTTTTTTTTTTTTTTTTTTTTTTTTTTTTTTTTTTTTTTTTTTTTTTTTTTTTTTTTTTTTTTTTTTTTTTTTTTTTTTTTTTTTTTTTTTTTTTTTTTTTTTTTTTTTTTTTTTTTTTTTTTTTTTTTTTTTTTTTTTTTTTTTTTTTTTTTTTTTTAAAAAAAAATGGCAGCTTCAGAACTCCTCATGCTGTTCATTCGTCTCCACCAACAAACGATCTCCACCTGTTCAGGTAGCGCGACCTCCGACCACTCCGCACCACTGCGGACCAAGTCGAACCAGCCGCAGAACCAATTGAACCGAAACTAGATCATGCGGTACTGGCCTTGCACGCGCAAGGCTGTAGCCAACGGTCAATAGCAAGGGACCTCAGCATCAATCGTCGCGAATTTAAACAAATTGTCGACCATGCTGCGGCCTAGTACGTGCGTTCAAAGTGCAGATTTGGCCGTCTGGGCGAGCGCGAGATATTTGATTATGGATCAGCCTTTACGCTGTGTGACGTTGGGCAATCGATCTGCTACGATCTATAGATATTTGTTAGCGCTGGCGCCAATGGCGGGGGAGGTGTTAGGAGCAGTGTATTTATCGCGGAAGCATTTAGAATACAAAACCCTGAGCGATCCGAATGGTTTAATCCACTGCTGGAGATTGACTCTCCTCTTTTTGTCGACCCGTTCGCGATATTTGCAGATAGGGACGAGGGTAGGCGTAACGCACATGAAGAGATTATTGCGTACTTTCATGACATTGAGAATCCCTACAGCCAAGGAGGTGGCCGGCAGAGAGGCCACCAGTACTACAAGCGTGTCTTGTGTGCTCCTTATGGAGTTTCCTGAGCCTGGAAAGAGATTTCAGACTTCGGATACGCAGGCAAGGGCACGCGTGGTGCAGGTTCGGGCCCAGGATTTGCCGCCAGAATTGTTGAGTCGATGTGCTGTATACGCCATTAATCATGGACTTGAAAATATGCAACATTTGGAGAATGATGTGAATCCTTGTAGAGGGAATTAATAGAGACCGTATCAGTGATATCACGTGCAACCTGCTTAAAGCTAGCTACTTGAGTTACACCAAGAGATTTGTCAAGCGTTCAGCATCCCTATGGAAAATATGCATCTGCGGCAGGTGTCGCCGTATAATGAACAACGCATGCGGTCGGAAGCCAAGGAGTGCGCGGTCCCCGTGGATCCGACGTCAGGTGCGCCCATCCTGCTCGTGCCGAAGCGTTTTCTCTCTGAACTGCCGAAGATGAATGACTTGGATTTTCACTAATACGTCGCTGAGTGATGTGGCAACTTCTGAATCTTGATATTTGCGAAGAATGTCAAGAAGTCTCGGTGGTTCTTAGCAACACAGACGTACGCCTGAGTTGCTGCGGAGCTGGGAATTTCGACTGGAGCAAACTGAATACACTCCATACGATGTGGACGCTGACCCCGAAGTTGATCGTGCAGTGGCAACGAGTTGCGAATCGAGTGGTCCAACATGAATCGGGCCCCTCTGCTGGCGCGGCAATATCGCGAACGAAGAAGAGCTGATGCTGTTGATTACCACGGGGTAATCGAAAGATTTCGACACTGGGCTGAGGATCGGGGCGGCTGGCGGGTATTCTGGATGGTCGAGATTCGGCTGCTATCCCGGAGCCGAATATGCAGCTTCTATTCCTGGGAATACTCGATGGCTACTGTGAACGCGCAGGACTTCGACTAGATCGAGAGGTGGAAACGGGGCGAGGTCCTGTCGACTTTACGATTACCCGGAGATGGGCGTATCCGTGTGCATGTCAGATGAAGAAACTAACTCATCGCGAGGAGAGTTTTGGCATGGGTTGCGGGTTCAGACGCCAATCTATATGCGGGGTCAAGAGGTCAAGAATGCGATCTTTCTCGCCATGCGGGATTCGAATTAAGTGCTATGCGAGACCATTCGGAGCAAGTTGGCTGATGAAGCATCTTCCGTAAGGGCTGAAACTGGATTGAATATCAAGATTGATCGCGTTGATGTCTCCGAGGCGGTCTGCGAGCAAGGCCTAACCGTCAGGAGAGACCCGTACGCTTCCGCCCCCGGAGCCAAGTGCCACTCTCCTTGAACGCTCCACCCCGACTTCTAGCCGACGACCGCATAACGCGCGCCTTGCTAGATGGCAGACGAAAGGGATGAAACCATAGCAATCTGCCAGGAACTGTCGAACGCATCACAAGAACGTCGCCCTGCGACCGACATGCTTAGACGATGGTGGCCCTACGGTCGGCTCGGCTGGAAGCATTGCTGGGCACACGTATTGAGCAAGCCGGGCATGCTGACCTATTGACCTTGGTAAATGATGGCGTGCGGAAGCGTACGACCTTGACTTCAAGTCTGAGATGTACGGCCCGACGGATCAGACCGGCGAGATGCCGCTACTGACATTGCCGCCCTTGTTCATGCCGCTGGTGGGTTTCTCGTCCTTGGGGTTGAAGAGGACGAGCAGGCTAAGGCCGCGCGCGCCTCGTAGTCGTGGCGGAGGCGGACGGCGACGGATTAGGCAGATAGTAGGGTCGCGACTTGTTCCCATGCCCGTAATCGACGTTTTCGCGTTGAAGACCCGGACGAACCCGGCCACGGGCTGGTCGTGATCGCGGTGCCACGTCGTCCTTCTCGCCCAGCACGCAGTGGTCGTCAATGACGGGCTGCGGTACCCGAAGCGTAATGGTGCGACCACTAGGTACCTGTCGGAGCCAGAGGTGGCCGACGCGTACCGTCAACGATTCGCTCTGTTCAGGCGACAGGCGGATCGAGCCAGCGAGGTAGAGACGGAAGCGATCGGTCGGCTTGCAACAACTGATGACCAGACATGGATCGTGGTGTCGCTGGTCCCAGAACTTGCCGGTGAGATGGTCCTCAATCAGGCCGCCCTTGACATAGCACGTGACGAGATGATGGGCAGAGAGCCGTTCATCCTGCCGGTCGGCCTGAGCTGGCGGCGTGTCAGCATCGGCCCACGCCGAATCCTGGCAGACGGCAACATGAAGGCAAACAGCCGCCGGGCCCGGTACTTGTCGGCGGACGCCTGCTCCACTCTGACGGGGCCGGAACGTTCTTTCTCGTCCTGCGCAATCGCCAGGCGGGGCGCCCCAGCTCCGCTGAGCTCGAACCCGTCAGATTAACGACGAACTGGTGGTGATCGGCATCCTCTCCGGCCTGGAGGCTTATTGCCCGGCACGCTCGGGACCGGACGGCAGCCGGAGGAAGCGCGTTGATACGCGCTCAGCTGTATCCGTCAGTGGTGGAGCGACCCCTAATGCTCACCTACGATCGCGGTCCGGCTCGCGGCTTCGGGGACTCGCTGGAGACCGGCCCCTGCAGCTGAAGCCGGGCCTATGGCGGAGCGCGTGGCACCGTTGGATGCCCTGGCTGCGGATGGCCCCGATCTAGCGGCTGCGGCCTACCTCCTGGCCACAGACCTGTTTCAGCAATTCGGATGGGCTGAGGCAGTGCAGCTCACCGTGACGGTCGAATCCGCCTACCGTACTGGCGGACGGAATGGGGGCCGCGGAACAACCGCGTGGGCTGCCGCTGGCATCGCGACGACGCCGGTGGCAGCATCATCATGCTTATCTGCGCATCACACATAGCACTGCTCATCGAGGAGTAACCATCCATGCTCGGTAAGCGATCGGTAGGCTGCTGCATGATGTGCGACCTTGATCATTCGCCTCCGGTAAACCACACCGTGGATGAGAGTCCCATGCAGGAGTGGCCTGATGCGTCCATATGGGCACAGTTGCAGTGGGAAACCTTACAGCAAAGCGACGGAAACCCGAACTACACCAGCCCTGCCTACCTTGCCAATCTAGGAACGAGTGGGGCCGTCGTGGTATCTGCTCGCGGTGCCATCGAGCGGTTGACGACCGCCTGGATGCTCAGATGTCGAACTTAAAGCGGCGTTTAGGACGCGACCGACAAACTCGGCCGTAGGGGGGGGGGGGGGGGGGGGGGGGGGGGGGGGGGGGGGGGGGGGGGGGGGGGGGGGGGGGGGGGGGGGGGGGGGGGGGGGGGGGGGGGGGAAAAAAAAAAAAAAAAAAAAAAAAAAAAAAAAAAAAATTTTTTTTTTTTTTTTTTTTTTTTTTTTTTTTTTTTTTTTTTTTTTTTTTTTTTTTTTTTTTTTTTTTTTTTTTTTTTTTTTTTTTTTTTTTTTTTTTTTTTTTTTTTTTTTTTTTTTTTTTTTTTTTTTTTTTTTTTTTTTTTTTTTTTTTTTTTTTTTTTTTTTTTTTTTTTTTTTTTTTTTTTTTTTTTTTTTTTTTTTTTTTTTTTTTTTTTTTTTTTTTTTTTTTTTTTTTTTTTTTTTTTTTTTTTTTTTTTTTTTTTTTTTTTTTTTTTTTTTTTTTTTTTTTTTTTTTTTTTTTTTTTTTTTTTTTTTTTTTTTTTTTTTTTTTTTTTTTTTTTTTTTTTTTTTTTTTTTTTTTTTTTTTTTTTTTTTTTTTTTTTTTTTTTTTTTTTTTTTTTTTTTTTTTTTTTTTTTTTTTTTTTTTTTTTTTTTTTTTTTTTTTTTTTTTTTTTTTTTTTTTTTTTTTTTTTTTTTTTTTTTTTTTTTTTTTTTTTTTTTTTTTTTTTTTTTTTTTTTTTTTTTTTTTTTTTTTTTTTTTTTTTTTTTTTTTTTTTTTTTTTTTTTTTTTTTTTTTTTTTTTTTTTTTTTTTTTTTTTTTTTTTTTTTTTTTTTTTTTTTTTTTTTTTTTTTTTTTTTTTTTTTTTTTTTTTTTTTTTTTTTTTTTTTTTTTTTTTTTTTTTTTTTTTTTTTTTTTTTTTTTTTTTTTTTTTTTTTTTTTTTTTTTTTTTTTTTTTTTTTTTTTTTTTTTTTTTTTTTTTTTTTTTTTTTTTTTTTTTTTTTTTTTTTTTTTTTTTTTTTTTTTTTTTTTTTTTTTTTTTTTTTTTTTTTTTTTTTTTTTTTTTTTTTTTTTTTTTTTTTTTTTTTTTTTTTTTTTTTTTTTTTTTTTTTTTTTTTTTTTTTTTTTTTTTTTTTTTTTTTTTTTTTTTTTTTTTTTTTTTTTTTTTTTTTTTTTTTTTTTTTTTTTTTTTTTTTTTTTTTTTTTTTTTTTTTTTTTTTTTTTTTTTTTTTTTTTTTTTTTTTTTTTTTTTTTTTTTTTTTTTTTTTTTTTTTTTTTTTTTTTTTTTTTTTTTTTTTTTTTTTTTTTTTTTTTTTTTTTTTTTTTTTTTTTTTTTTTTTTTTTTTTTTTTTTTTTTTTTTTTTTTTTTTTTTTTTTTTTTTTTTTTTTTTTTTTTTTTTTTTTTTTTTTTTTTTTTTTTTTTTTTTTTTTTTTTTTTTTTTTTTTTTTTTTTTTTTTTTTTTTTTTTTTTTTTTTTTTTTTTTTTTTTTTTTTTTTTTTTTTTTTTTTTTTTTTTTTTTTTTTTTTTTTTTTTTTTTTTTTTTTTTTTTTTTTTTTTTTTTTTTTTTTTTTTTTTTTTTTTTTTTTTTTTTTTTTTTTTTTTTTTTTTTTTTTTTTTTTTTTTTTTTTTTTTTTTTTTTTTTTTTTTTTTTTTTTTTTTTTTTTTTTTTTTTTTTTTTTTTTTTTTTTTTTTTTTTTTTTTTTTTTTTTTTTTTTTTTTTTTTTTTTTTTTTTTTTTTTTTTTTTTTTTTTTTTTTTTTTTTTTTTTTTTTTTTTTTTTTTTTTTTTTTTTTTTTTTTTTTTTTTTTTTTTTTTTTTTTTTTTTTTTTTTTTTTTTTTTTTTTTTTTTTTTTTTTTTTTTTTTTTTTTTTTTTTTTTTTTTTTTTTTTTTTTTTTTTTTTTTTTTTTTAAAAAAAAAAAAACGACTCAGGAACCGCGTTCGCTCGATATCGCGAGATTCGCAACAAATGAAGCTGCTACCAAAATGCTGTTGGCTATATGGTGGTCGCTGAGTCCGCGTGACCCCGAGACCGCTCGAAAATATCAGCAGTCTGATCTGGTCGAAAATCTCGTTGACCAGCAAACTGCCCGGAGTATAACGCCGTATGTATTCCCACCAAGTGTCGTTCCTTTGGAAAAACGACCATGGGCTGCAAATAGGGCCCTAATGCCTGGGTTGTGATTCGATTCTAAAGAACTAATTTCATTGATCTCAGAGAAGCCTATTGGTCAAGGAGGTTACAATTGGCTTTCTATGCTAAGGTCGCATGGAATACTTTCGGAAATGCCAATTCTGCTCCGGCAGGGAAGATATGACGACTTCCTTCAAGAGCGACAAAAGGTACTAGACGGCGACGTTAGATACTTTCTTGCGAAGGCGTGTGAGTGGCAATTTGAGAACACTCCGCCGCTCTCATCTTTTGTGCTGGACGAAGATGAAGACTAGGACGGAACCGGAGTGGAACAGTGGCGTTTGGCTGCATCGGCAACATATCGGACCCCTGAACCAGAGAGGCGATTTCACCTCGTTCAGATTCACTGTGATAGCTACCTGGGCGGTCCCGATCGATCGGTCCTCGGCCTGACCTTCGAGGAGAGACCTAGACTGCTCGACGCGCAGGCTTTGTTGAGATTGCTTGGCGATGGTTCTCAAATCTCCTTCCTGAAGGTCGTCTACGAGATTGGATTGCAGGCGACCGCGGTGTGTCGAGTAGATCGGGAAATGGAATTGCTCGCCCAAGTTGGCCGTGATTTGCCCGGTGCCGTGCAGGTGCTTCCGGAAGACGTCAAACCGGGGAGAACTTGAAGTGCCCACTGCCTCACATCCTTCGAGCACTGAGGATGGGCAGCGAAGAGAAGCCTGGCGATTCTCGCTTGCGGGTGTTGGTCTCAAGTTTTCTATGAAACGTGACGGCGAGCGCTTGACCCTTCCAGCTTAGGGCGAAGGCGGCGATTGGATAGTAAAGTTTCCGGAGCGCGACGTATCCGGATGTGCCGCGAAAACGAGTATGGCGACGATGTCTCTCGCGGCTAGAGTTGGTATTGAAGTTCCTGAGATTACTCTTATACACCGTGATAACTTGGCTAATATGCCCCCTGACGTATGGCCGAGCAAGGAAGTTCTGGCGTACGGGGTCAGGCGTTTTGACCGGGCAAATGATCGCGAACTAATTCACATAGAAGACCTCGCTCAGGTAAGAAACATATATCCTTACAATGATAAGAAGTATCAAGGGAGTTTCGAAACTGTAGCAGCTCTCGTATATCGTGGATACGATCTGGAAGCGCTTCGTGAGTTTACTCGACGCTTGGCTTTCAACGTGACTATCTCGAATGGCGACGCCCATCTAAAAAATTGGTCTCTAATCTATCGGGACCGCCGTCGGCCAACCTTGTCTCCTGCGTACGATCTGGTCTCAACCGAATTCTATCGCCAGGTCGGCTACCCAGAAGATCTCAGGTTTGAGTTTTGGAAAAACTCGAAGATTTGCTGAGGTAGATTTGAGCCTGTTTGACCGACTGGAGCGAAAGCTCAACGCTTCGGATGCTAATCTCGTCCAGTGCGTAGTCGATACGGTGAATGGGGTTGCGGGTGCGTGGCCGGAGATTGCTGACATCTTCGGCTTCGAATGCCCCTTTGCAGGACAGTGTTTCGCGCAGCATCGAGCGGAGAAAGAGTACAATTCTCCGACGGTACTCTGGGCAAACCGCGGGCAGGCGGCCGTGGCGTTCCCGCTTGCGGCCTTAGATTTTTCCAACCCAATTAGTGCACGCTGAGGAAGAGGATCTGGTACGAGGCTGGCCGTGCTCGGAAATTTAACTTTCCCGATGAACTCTGCCGTATCGGCTCGCCAGAAGCCCAGACTCGTTGGAAGCTTTCTAGGTAAGAGCTAAACATGTCACCGTTTTCATGCTGGCGGAAACAGAAAACGGTCAGTGGGCTGCAGGGATTCCATAGGCGTGGTGATTGACGAATAGTTGCCCATCGGCATGGTAGAGCGAGTTGTACAAGACCGTCTTATGTAGCCGATCTCGGTGGTCTCGCACCTCGGCAGCGGTCGGAAGAGCGTTAGTGCGTTGCGGCCTTTGCGGCCATGGCGTCGCCGATGCCCTCTTCTCGCCCCCGTTTGGCGATGCAATCGCTATCCGGATCACCGAGGGCAGACTCTCACCCGGACCCCACTTGCTGCTCTGTCCGCGATGATCCCCAAGCAGGCCTGCATCTTCGGCGAGGAACAGAGCGCTGTACGCAAGGATGCCGATCTCGCGCTCGGCAGATTCAAAGAAGCGTGCCCAGGTATCGCGGGGGATGGCCCAACGGTGTGGGTAGACCGCGGCAAGTTCTTCCGGGTGTGAGCGCCCCGAAAGCGGACCTCCGGCATCGGGCCAGAGGTCGGCTTCATGGACTCCGACGAGACGCGCCAACGCGGCTCGACTGGTCGGATAAGGCACGCGTCCGTTAAGCCAGCGCCGGACAGTCTTCGGATCGACATCCAAACGCGCCGCGATGTCGTCCTCGCGGAGCCGCGCCCTCAGCATGGCCTGTCTTAGCGGCTCGTTCAAAGTCTCCTGCCTCCCGTCACAGAGCGGGAACACGCCACCACACTAACAGAAGACGTCCCTAGAAGTCCCTTCCGGAGGTACACAAGTCCAGCTCTCCACGCAAGGCTGAATACCCCGACCACTCCCAGAAGGGAGAGACCGTGAGTCTCCCTACCGAACTCCGCGAACTTCCGACCGTGCCGACGACACTGGCGCGCGTGCCACCAACAGGCTCAGATCGGTTCGGCGAGCTGGTGGAACTCGTTCGTGTCGTGCACGCATTCATGCTTCCGGACGGGACGCGATTCACCCGCGCGCCGGCGGACATGCGTAGTTGGGAAATCCACGCAACCTACCGGCTCGCCTGGCACCTAGCCTGCTTCCTGCCGAGCGCGAGCCTGGCTCAACCCCTCGCGAACTGGCTCTGCGTCGCCCAAGGCGAGTTGGAAGCCCGCGGCGAGTGGCGCCCAGAAGCGTTGCCGCCAAAGAGCATGTAATCGGCAAGGGACGTCCCGAGACGGCGCATCACGTCCGTGAACGTCCCCGGCATGCCGGGTAGCGTCAGTAGTCATGAGCAACGCTGACTGGGCCGCTGAACTGGCACGCAAGCTACTCGAAGTCCCGCTCCCGCGCCGCTGGGCCCACGTCCAAGGAGTCGCCGCGCAAGCGCGCTCCCTCGCTCCCATCCTCGAAGGTGACGCCGACCTACTCGAAGCCGCCGCCTGGCTGCACGACATCGGCTACTCGCCCGAACTCGCCGGCACCGGCTTTCACCCACTCGACGGCGCCCGCTACCTCCGTGACGTCGAGCACGCCGACACAATGCTGTGCCAGCTAGTCGCGAACCACTCGTGCGCCATCCTCGAAGCCGAAGAACGCGGCCTGGCCGACGCCCTGTCGAGCGAGTTCCCTTCGCCCAACGGCAAGCTCAACGACGCCCTGGCCTACTGCGACATGACCACCACGCCAACCGGCGACGTGGTCTGCGTCCACGACCGTCTCTCAGAAATAGTCCAGCGTTACGGCCCGGACGACCTCGTGACCCGTTTCATCCGCAGAGCCGAACCGGCCCTCGTCTCTAGCGTGGCACGTACCGGCCAGCGACTATGCCTTGCGCAGTAGACGACCTGCTAGATGATGACCGGGCGATTCTTTGTGCGCTAGGTAGTCGTCAATCCGGATTCGCATCGAGCGGTCCATCGTGTACTCGTGCACCACGGACGCCGGCACCCAGCTGGACCTCGCTCGACTCGCTGCTAGGCGTCGGCTGGCCGCTCAAGGGCCGCGCTGTCAGGACGATCGAGAACTCCTGCCGCACCTCGCCGTTGCTGGTGTAGAGCAGCACGTGCTTCGGGTCGGAGTAGATCCCGACCAGCCCCGTAATCTCGCACTCGATGCCCGACTCTTCGCGGGTCTCGCGGACCGCGGCTTGAGCGACCGACTCGCCGAGGTCCATCGCCCCGCCAGGGACGGCCCAGTTGTCGTTGTCCGTACGCCGGATCATCAGCAGCTCGCCCGCGTCGTTGACCACGACCACGTTGACGGAGGGAACGAGGCTGTTGGCCTTCGGCGCCTCCGGATCGTCGTAGTAGTCGATCCTCCTAGGGCTCACGCTCGCGTCCCTTCGGCTAGCGGCTCAGCTTCGTCCCAGACGTGCTCGAAGCTTTCAAGGTAATTAGCGGCCATCGCGCCGCCCGGTATCTTCCGCAGGTGGAAGAACGGCGCGTTGTTAGCCATGACGCCATAGATGTGCGTGTTGATCAGCAGTTGCTCATCGCCGCGGTAGATCGAGTTGTACAGGATCGTTCCGTGTAGCCGAATCTCGACGTTCGGCACCGATTGCAGCGGCCGGAACATCGCGATGGCGCTACGCACCTTGGCCGGCATCGTGTCCTCGATGCCTTCGGACTGACCGCGTTCCAGTACCGCTGTGCTCGCAGGGTCGCCGAGCAAGATGCGCACCCGCACCCCCGACGTTGCCTTGTCGGTCAGCAACTGGCGGATGCCGGCGTCCTCGGCCAGGAAGTAGCACGAGTAAGCCAAGATGCCGATCTCTCGCTCGGCCCGGCTGAACAGGTACTCCCACGCGTTCCGCGGCGCGGCCCAGCGGGTGGGATAAACGGCGACGATCTCGCTCTCGGACGCCGCCGCCACCTGGTCGCGGTCGAGCGCATCCGGCCAGATAAACGCCTCGTCCACGCCGAAGAACGCCGCCACGTTATAGCGGTGCTTCCGGTAAGGCACCCGCCCCGCGACGATCCACCGCTCCACGGTCTTGGCGTCTACTTGCGCGGCTTCGGCGAGCTTGGCGGTAGTCACCCGCCGCTCAAGCATGAGCGCTCGCAGCCTCTCGTTTGCCAATGCCACCGTGCCCAATGGACGCAATAGGACGGCTTCATCCTAGCGGAGACGTCCCGACGCGTCCGTGAGATGTCCTAGCACGTAGTCACTGCGTCCTTACTCCCTGCGCCACTCTTCTCATACCGGGGCACATCAGCGCCAATCCGGCCAAGCCGGAAGGCGCCGAGTGAAGGGAGGTTCGGAATGCACAATCTCGCAGTTACGGTCCTTCTCGCCGAGCACAAGCGCGTGCCAGTGCCCGTGTGGTGCTGTCGCCGAGCGGCGCTCGGGTCTCTGCCGCAAGTGCCACGACCGCAACGCCTGGCGACGCAAGGCCGCCACTCCTCGCCGCAAGGCCACCCGACGCCGCTACGGGCGTCGCACCCGCACCAACCTCCGGCTACACGCCGAATCGACCTACGGAAGGGAAGGCTGATGTCACCGTTCATGATCCTCGTGCTTGTCGCTGGCCTCGCCGTCCTCGTCCTGGTCGCCTTCGTCGCCGTGGTCATCGGCATCCACTCCGAGCCACGTCGGCAGATGCCCACCCGGGCACAGGGCCGCCTGGCCCTGGTGGTCCGTCGCCTGCTTGGCGTCCACGTCGCCCGACCGACCAGCGCGGCCCCCGAGGACACCCGCGAAGAGTGCCTGACCGGAAGCGCCACCGACTGGTGGACCAAGGGCGGGTGGAGCTAGTGACCCACCCGCCCGAGTGGCTGACCGGCGAGCCGTGCCCCGTGTGCGGCTCGCCGGACATCCTCGAATGCCAACTCCGCATCGGCGCCGACAAGATCGAAATGGGCTGGGAGTGCCGCGACTGCGGCCACTCCGTCACCTGGACCGCCAACCCCGACGTTGGCGAAGGCCACCTCATCGAGCGGCGCATCGTCGAGCACATGCCGCTCCACGCGATCACCACCCTCTACGGCGAACGCGGCCTCCGCGAACGATTCGCCACCGAAACCGCCCGGCACTGCGACCCGAGCGGACGCCGCCAGGTCAAGCAAGCGCTCCAGCTCGCCGGCCGCCTCCACGCCCTCGACCACCGCCAGCGCGAACCGTACGTCAACCACGTCATTCGCGTCGCGCTCCGCATCATCGTCCACTACGACGTCCACGACCCCGACATCATCAGCGCCGCCCTACTTCACGACACAGTCGAAGACCACGCCGACGACCTCTCACCCGCCGGCCGCCCGGGCGCGTTCGCCATCCTGACCGCATCCTTCGGCCGACGAGTCGCCGACCTGGTGGCCGCGGTCACCAACCCAACCATGCCGACGAACCCGCTCGAGTACCGCGCTCACGTCGCCGCCAGCCTGGAAACCCACCCATGGGCACGAGTGCTCAAGGTCTCCGATTTCACCGACAACGGCGTCGGCCTCATCTACACAACCGGCGCCAAGGCCACGAAGTCGGCCCGCAAGTACGCCCCGCTAGTTCCCGTCCTGGCCGACCTCATCGCCCGCCCGGACACGCCGCTCACCAACCAGGCCAAGGCACGCATCATCCGCCAACTCGACACCGCGACCAAGCGCTTCGACGCCATCACCGCGACCCGAAGGGAGGTGATCCCAGCTTGGCAATCTCGATCTCGCTCATCACCCTTCTCGCCATCGCCGTCTGGACGCTCTACCGCTTCGCCGCCCTCAAGCTCTGGCACGGCCTCGTCTGCATGCTGCTCGGCTTCTACCTGGCATCGAGCAGCGTCGCCCCGGTGATCCGCTCCACCGTCACCAGCGTCATCCGCGCCCTGACCGGCCACGCCTGACCAAGGCCAAGCCAGAGCGCACCGAAAGGAGGTGGTCACCACGACGAACCGCACCAACCCCGACACCGATCTTCAGGAGGCAGCCACCCGCCACGACACCGCCGCCGCGGTGGTCGACACGCTAACCCGAGCGCTCGACACCATCCCGTTCCTGTCCGCCGAGATCACCCGTCTCCGCCGCCGCCTCACCACCACCCTCACCGACTCCACCAACCTGGTAGCCGCAGCGAAGGCCACGCTCAACGCCGAAGCGGACGGCGAGCAAGACCCGCTCTACTACCTCCGCGACGAACTAACCGCACAAGGCCAGCTCCGCCCCGAGCACGACCACCAGGAGCGGCCCTGATGACCCGCCCGACCCGCGGCCAGCTCCGCCGGCAAGCCCGCCGCCTCACCCGCGACGGCTACCAGCCGATGATGATCGTCAACTCCGGAACCGACCTCCCCGAGACTGCCGTCAACCGCCATCCTCCGCACCATCTGGCGCTACCGATCCGAACTCGCCCCCGTCGCCGTCACCATCGCAACCGCCATCGCCGCATCTACCCTCCACCGCTCCCACCCCACCGCCTGGCCGTGGCTGGCGCTGACCACCCTGGCCATCATCACCGCCCTCACGATCCCGCCCCCCGCATGGGCGCGAAAGACCTGGGCGATCCTCGACCACCCCGCCGAACGCGCCTACGCCGTCGCCGTCTCCGCAGCAACCGGCGGTTGGCTCACCACCGCAACCGCCATCGGCCCGGCAACCCCGCCCATGCCCGCCATCGCCGTAGCGCTCACCATCGCCTGCGGCATCCCCTGGTGGACCAACCGCCGCCGCCGCGCCAAGGTCCGCGTAGACCGGATGCTAGACGCCTGGCCCGAGATCGCCAGCGCCACCGGCCTGCCCGGATCACAGATCATGTCCGCCCTCATCGACGTCTGGGGCTGGCGAGCAAGGCTCCGCCTCGCCCGCGGCCAGACCATCAACGACGTCATCAGCAAGATCCCCGCCCTCGAATCCGGCCTAGGCACCTTCCGCGGCGCCGTCCGCGTCTACCCGACCCCCGACGACCTCGCCAACCGATGCGAAATCCGCGTCCTCGACATCGACCCCCACGCCGACGCCATCCCGTGGCCAGGCCCGTCAACCAACACCATCACCGAACCCATCGACCTCGGCCCGTTCGAAGACGCCGCCCCGTGCCGAGTCCTCTTCCTGCGACGCCACGTCCTGTTCGGCGGCGCCACCGGAGCCGGCAAAAGCAGCGGCCTTAACGTCCTGATGGGCAACCTGGCCGCCTGCCAGCGACGTAGTCATCTGGGCCATCGACCTCAAGAAAGGCATGGAACTCGGCCCGTGGGCACCCTGCATCGACCGCCTCGCCACCACCCCCGACGAAGCCCGCCACCTCCTGGCCGACGCGGTCAAGATCCTCGAAGCCCGCGCCGCCCAACTCGCCGACCAAGGCCACCGCATCTGGCAACCAACCCCCGAAATCCCCGCGCTGATCATCGTCATCGACGAATACGCCGAACTCTCCGACGACGCCCCCGAAGCCATCAAGCACGCCGACTCCATCGCCCGCCGCGGTCGCGCCGTCGCCGTCAACCTGGTCGCCGCCACCCAGCGCCCCACCCAAAAGGCCATGGGCCAAGGCGCGGTCCGCTCCCAAATGGACGTCCGCATCTCCTTCCGCGTCCGCGAACGCAAAGACGTCGACCTCATCCTCGGCCAAGGCATGCTCGCCGCCGGCTGGCACGCCCACACCCTCAACGCCCCCGGCAAGTTCCTCATCGCCGCCGCCGAGCACGACACCCCCAAGCGTGCCCGCGCCTACCTGCTCACCGACCAGGTGGTGGAAACCGCCGCCACCTACTACGCCGACTACCGCCCCCCGCTCGACCCCATCTCCCAGCAAGCCCTAGAACCAAGATCACCCCGAACGAATGGTGGTTCCGACCCGACACCGACACCGCCGCCTCGCCGAGGACGCCAAGACGCCCCCGAAGTCATCCTCTGGGCCGCCCTAGTCACCGCCCCGCCCGAAGGCGCCACCGTCCCCGACCTCATGACCGCAACCGCCATGAGCCGCCCCTGGATCTACCTACGCCTCCGCGACCTAACCGAGCAAGGCCACGTCATCCAAGTCAGCCGCGGTCGCTGGCGAGCCGTCACCGACCACCCCGAGTGATTGTCTATGTCTACGTCTAACGCGCGTGTCTGCACGTTATAGGCGCAAACACAGCCGATAGACAAAAACGTAGACAACTACCCAAAGTAACCCCGAAAGGAGCCGCCAAGGCCAACCCCGACAACCCAAGGAGGTGGTGCCCTTGCAGGCATACACGGTCGAGCAAGTCGCGAAGATGCTGCACATCAGCCGCGACAAGGTCTACTACCTACTCCGCACCCGCCAGCTACGAAGCATCAAGATCGGCAAGTCCCGCCGCATCACCGACCAGCACCTAGCCGCCTTCATCGCCTCGCTCGAACGAGACGATGCGGCATGACGTCAGAGCAGCTTGGCGAACTCGTCAGGGGTAATGCCGATGCTAGCGAGGATGCCGCGCAAGGTCCCTCTTGGCACATCCCGGCCCTGATGGGCTGGCACGGAGACGGAGCGCCCGTCGGGATGGCGCATGACATGATGGCTGCCGTTGACCCGTGTGACAGCGAAGCCTGCGCGTTCAAGCGCCCTGATGACCTTCGCTCCCGGTACAGCCGGGATGCTGCTCGGCACAAGGCAGCAAATTACCAGAGATCAGGCAACGTTGAGTGTCAACGTCATCTCGTCTGGTATCCCAACCTCTTCAATAAGAAGTTCCAAGCCGGCGCGCAGGTCTGCGAGAGCCGCTTCCTGGGTCGGCCCGTCGCCAAACGCAGCCACGCCAGGCCGGAGCTGGGCGGAGGCACACCAGACGCCATCCTCATCCTGCTCGACGACGTAGGGCACGTGAACGACACGAGTCACGCTTCGATTATCGCATGGAGCGGTCCGGAGCGGTACGGAGTGGTCTGGAGTGGTACGGACTCGTCCGGTCAGAAGTCTTGACTGAGGCGGACTCAAATGGAGTTCCTGGGCCTCAATCGGGGACGTCTAGGGACGTCTTGGTTTATGATTAAGGGAGGAAACGCGTCAATCCCGAAAGGAGTGATGTTCAATGGCCAACCAGCCCCCACCCTCCGGGCCGAAAAAACGGCGCCGCGACCGTGGCGACGACGGCATCTGGTGGGACAAGGCCAACAAGTGCTACGTCGGCGCGATCTCGCTCGGCACCAAGAGCGGCGGCATACGAAACCGCCCGTCCGTCCGCGGCCGGACCAAGGCCGAAGTCAAGATCAAGCTCGACCAACTCCACGAAGAGCTAGCCGCCGGCATCCGCACCCCGGCCACGTACACCATCGAACAGTGCGTCCAAGACTGGCTCGACTCGATCGAGCGAGACCCGCACACCATGGCCACCATCACTGGCCAGGCCAAGAACTGGATCTATCCGAAGATCGGCTCGACCAAGCTCAAGGACTTCACCGCGACCGACGCCGAGAAGTTCTTCGTCGTACTGGCTAAGTCGCTAGGCAAGCGCTCACTCGTCATGATCAAGAGCACGCTCCGCCGCTCCATCCGCCGAGCGCAAGTCCACAACCTCATCGGCAAGAACGTCATCGAGCTAATCGACCTCCCGGCCGGCCAGCCGGGCCACCCCTCCCGCGCCATGACAGAAGCGCAAGCCGCCAGAGTCCTCAAGACGGCGAGCGGCAAGGCAACCGGCTTCATCCGCGTGGTGAAGGCCAGCACGGGCCGCTACGGCGCCACCCACGCGGCCACCGAGCCGGCGAACTGGCCTGTGGTACCAAGCCGCACCAGAATGCACCAGTCACCGAAGTGAGCCAAGAGCCGAAGGAAGTAACCTGCCGCTCATGCCGCTCGCAACTCGGCATCGATGAGACCGACAACGCCAACCTCCGCCTAGAAGCACTCTTCGTCCTGGCGATCACGCTCGGCCTGCGTCCTGGCGAGCTACGCAAGCTCACCTGGGACCACGTCGACCTCGGTAGGGGAGTGGTCCACGTCTGGCGATCGGCCAGCAAGACCGGCGACACCAAGACCCCCAAGTCCAAGCGTTCGCTCACCCTCCCGAGGCGAGCTATCGCCGCCCTCAAGGCGCACCAGGCCAGGCAGGATCGGGAGCGGCAAGACGCCAGCGAAGCCTGGCACGACAACGACCTCGTGTTCTGCCGTGAGGACGGCACCCCGTACACCTCTGACGCTCTCAACTGGCGCTTCTCGAAGATGACTCGCAAGGCCGGCATCGGCCACTGGCACGCCCACGAAGGCCGGCATACCGCCGTGTCCATCATGAGCAACAACGGCGTGCCGATCCAAGAGATCAGCGACACCGTAGGCCACAAGTCCACCCACGTAACCGAGACCGTGTACCGACACGTGATCGTGCCCGCTATCCGTGGCGGCGCGACGGTCATGGACGACGTCTTCGGCGCCGAAGACGAAGAAAGCGCCTAGCCAAGAGCTAGGCTCTTGATTAGGCGCTTACCATCGAACAGAGGTTCAGAAAACCAGTGGAGCTAAGGGGATTCGAACCCCTGACCTTCTGCATGCCATGCAGACGCGCTACCAGCTGCGCCATAGCCCCGCATCCACCCAGGACCGCCCCGAGAGGCCGCCCCGTAAGGTGGAACGCAGTTAGCATACAGGCTCCGCGCCCCTGTTTCGCACCCGATCCCGCCACACCCCCCGACACCCCCGCCCGCCCGTACGCTGACACCCGTGACCACCCCGCCCCAGCCACCCGCCAAGCAAGCCAAGCAAGCCAAGCAAGCCAAGCAACCAGAGCCAGCCGCGCACGACCCGCACCAGGCCACCCCGTCAGGCAAGCCCCGCGCCCGCGCCGTCGGCCTGACCTTCCGCGGCACCCCCGGCCCGCACAACGCCATCACCGACGTTCCCGGCGTGGAGGTCGGCTACCAGACCATCATCAAGGGCGACAGCGTAAGAACGGGCGTCACCGCCATCCACCCCCGCGGCCAGGGCAACCCAGGCGACCCGGTGGCGGCCGGCTATCACAGCCAGAACGGCAACGGGGAGCTGACCGGGGTGTCCTGGATCGAAGAGTCCGGCACCTGCCAGGGCCCCGTCGCGATCACCAACACCCACGCGGTCGGCATCGCCCACGCCGGCATCATCGCCTGGATGAACCAAGACCACCCGGAGCTGACCGACGTCTGGCTGCTGCCGGTGGCGGGGGAGACCTGGGACGGCTACCTCAACGACATCAACGGCCATCACGTCAACGAGGACGACGTACTCCAGGCACTAAGAGCGGCCCGCCCAGATCAGCCAGAAGAGGGCAGCGTAGGCGGCGGCACCGGGATGAACTGCTACCAGTTCAAGGGCGGCAGCGGCACCGCCTCGCGGCAGGTCAGCTACGCGGGCACGGTCTACACGGTCGGCGTCTTCCTGCAGGCCAACTTCGGCCAGCGCGGGGAGCTGACCCTCGGCGGCGTGTACCTCGGCGAAGCGCTCAAAGCCGACAATCCGCTCGCAAGCTACTACGCCGCCCCGCCGGGCGCCGGGTCGGTGATCGCGGTGGTCGCCACCGACGCGCCGCTCTTCCCGCACCAGTGCAAGGCCCTCGCCCGGCGGGTGACCCTGGGCCTGGCCCGCACCGGGACGGTCGGGCACCACAGCTCCGGCGACATCTTCCTCGCCGTCTCGACCGCCAACCCCGGCGGCTTCACCAGCAGCGAGCCCGCCGGCCAGGCCAGAGACACCAGGGACGCCAAAGACGCCGAAGAAGCAGCAGCCTACGACCGGCTCACCTTCGTCCCCTGGGGCCAGATCGACCCGTTCTACGAGGCCGTCGTCCAGGCGACCGAGGAAGCGGTCGCCAACGCCCTCATCGCCAACGACGAGATGACCGGCCGGGCCGGCCACCGGACGCCCGCCCTGCCGCGTGACCGGCTAGCCGCCATCCTGGCCCAGGCCGGATCCCGTCCATCTCCCCGTTGACAAAGATCGATATACTCGTTTTCCGTTGTTAACCCGGCGGACACGTAAGCGGCGGGGGATCGGAGCGAGTCAGATGCGGTCGTCAACTTCGGTTTCCCGCCCTAGCTGGGTCAGCGCGATGAACGTGCTTACCGGCACCGGCGGCGCCAGCAGGCGGTCGCCGGTCGAGATCGTCGCCAACGCGGCCTCGGTGGTCACCCGCAGCCCGTACGCCGAGGTCACCGGCATCTCCCACGGCCGGCTCGGCCGCTGGACGGACGGGGTGGCCGAGCTGCGGGCGGACCGCACCGCGTTCGCCGCGTTCTGGGACGCGCACAACAACCGGGTGCTCGAGGACCGTGACCGCGCGCTGAGCCGCGGCCACGCTCCCGACCCGCTCTGGGTCGTGCTCGGCGACTCGACCGCGCAGGGACTCGGCGCGCCGGGGCCGCGCGACGGCTACGTCGGGCAGACCCTCGACCAGCTCCGCCTCGGCACCGGCCGGCCCTGGCGGGTGGTCAACCTGTCCGTGTCCGGGTGCCTCACCCGGGACGTGGTGGGGGGCCAGTTGCCGCTGCTGGCCGGCATCGGCGGCCAGCCCGACCTCGTCACCTGCGGGGCCGGCGCCAACGACATCCTCTACAGCGCGCCCGGCAAGCTCTTCGGCGACCTGCGGGCGCTGCTCACCGCCGTCCCCGAGGACACCGTCCTGCTCGACCTTCCGCTGCTCACCGGCTTCTGGGGGATCGTCGGGCGGATGAGCGTGCCCTACATCAGCCGCATCAACCGGGTCATCCGCGAGGTCGCGGACGAGCGCGGGCTGCGGGTGGCGGAGGTCAGCAAGTTCTTCGTCCCGCCGTGGCCGGGCAAGTTCTCGGTCGACAACTTCCACCCCAGCCGGGACGGCTACCGCGACTGGTCCCGTGCCCTCGTCCGGGCCCTGCCCGCGGCCGCCGCCGCGGTAGCCGCCTAGCCGCAGGGCTATCTCTGGCATCACCAGTCACCAGACAGCGGCCCGCGGGGTGGAAACTATTGTCGAATTGGAAACTCGTAGGTGCTATCAAACGAAAAAGTTTCCAAGATCTTTTCACGACCCCCGACCAACGTCACCCGAGTGACCCCTGTGACGTGTGACCCGCGGCCCCGGCCGCCGCGTCCCGTCACTGCCCCGAGCTGGCTCCCGGCTGCATCACCCCGATCGTCAGCAGGTTCACCGCCGTCTTGGCGCATCCCATCGACTTGTAGCCCAGGTAGATCGGCGTCGTCTCGCCCGGCGGGTAGATCTGCAGGTAGGTCGTTGACTTAGGCGAGCAGCTCGACGACGGGTAGTTGAGCGCCTGGGTGATCCGAAGCAGCGCGTTCCCGACACCGCCCGGCGCCAGCGTCACCACCGTCGGCCCGGCGGTGGTCGACCGGGAGGCGGCCGCGCCGACCTGGGTAACCGGCTGTCCCGCCGCCAGCGACACCCCCGGGTACCCGTACAGCGTGCAGGCCGCGGTGCCGATGTTGGTGAAGTCGAGTACCTGGTAGACCGATCCGGCCGCGCCTTCCACCGTCCCCGCCTTGACCTGCAGGTCACGGGTGGCGCAGCCGTTCCCGGTACCGCCCGCGGGGGCGCTGCCGGCTGACCCGGGCGAGGTGGACCCGGCCCCCGTCGGCGCGGCCGGGGCGGAGGTCGACGCGACCGCGGCAGGCGAAGACGAGGGAGGCGCGGAAGCCGACGAAGAAGTAGGCGAGGAGGGCGAAGACGAGGGAGGCGAGGAAGCCGCGGTGGAAGACGACCCGCCGGCCGAGCACCCGGCCGCGGCCGCTACCACCGCCCCGGCCGCCACCGCGCCCCCCAGCCGGAGCAACAATGAGGCTGAACCATTCATCACGAACCACCCTTTCCCGGGCAAGTGCCAGGCCATCCGCACCCGCGGGCCACCAGTACCACTTTCGGCGTTGGCCGCGCTACATCTCCTAGGACGTGGCCCGGCCGGCAACGGTTGGGGCGAGATTACGGCAGTACGCAGAAGGGGAGAATCCGTCATATGACTGTTCCGCTGCCAGACCAGTTCAAGCGAGTCACTTTGACCCCAGGCGGGGTCCGCATCAACACGCTGGTCAGCGGGGACGGTTCGGGCACGCCGGTGCTGCTGCTGCACGGCTACCCGCAGACCCATGTCATGTGGCATCACGTCGCCCCGATCCTGGCGGCGGGACCACCCGGTGGTGCTGACCGACCTGCGCGGCTACGGCGACAGCGGCAAGCCGTCGGGCGGGCCCACCCACGACGCCTACGCCAAGCGCACCATGGCCTACGACCAGGTGCTGGTGATGCGCGAGCTCGGCTACGACCAGTTCGCGGTGGTCGGCCACGACCGGGGCGGCCGGGTGGCGCACCGGATGGCGCTGGACTACGCCGACAGCGTCACCCGGGTCGCGGTGCTCGACATCGTGCCGACCAGGCACGCGCTGCGCAACGCGAACAAGGAGTTCGGCCTCGGCTACTGGCACTGGTTCTTCCTGGCCCAGCCCGAGCCGCTGCCCGAGCAGCTCATCGGGGTGGACCCGGTGGGCTGGGTGCGCGAGCGGATCAGCAGCCTGCGCCGCGGCGGCCAGCCGTTCGACGCCAAGGCGATCGACGAGTACGCCCGCTGCTTCAACGACCCGGCCGCGGTGCACGCCTCGTGCGAGGACTACCGGGCCGCGGTCGGCACCGACCTGGACGACGATGACGCCGCCGCCGCCCGCGGCCAGAAGGTCACCGCCCCGCTGCTGGCGCTGTGGGGCTCGCACGGCTTCGTCGGCAAGCACTACGGCGACGTCGCCGCCGTCTGGCGCGAGTACGCCGACCAGGTGCAGGGCCGCGCCCTGCCCTGCGGCCACTACCTGGCCGAGGAGGTGCCGCTGCAGACCGCCGCGGCGCTGCAGGCCTTCCTCGCCGCCTGAGCGGCAAGCCGACCAAAAGCGGCAAGCCGATCAAAAGCAACAAGCCGATCAAAATCAATAAGCGTCAGCCGAACGGGTGCGGCTGACCCCGGACGCCCCCCGCCAGTCCGCCCGCCCCCGAAGGTCAGGGCGCGTACAGCCAGTCGCTCGCCGCGTAGTCGTCGGCCGCCCGGCGTGGCAGCGGCCGCGATTCCCAGACCAGCCGCGCGCGCGACACTCGCAGCGCCCGCGGCGCGCGGCGCGCCTGGTAGGCGGCCAGCGCGGCCGGCACGGCGGGCGGCCCTGCGCAGTCGGCCAGCGCCGTCGCCAGCGCGGCCGCGTCCTCGATCGCCTGGCAGGCGCCCTGGGCGAGGAAGCCGGGCATCGGGTGCACCGCGTCGCCAAGCAGCGCGACCCGGTCGACCGCCCAGCAGCGCGGGGGCACCCGGTCGAGCATCCGCCACCAGCGGTCCCGGCGCAGCCGCCGCACCGCCGTCCGGACCGGCTCGGCCGCCCAGCTGAACGCGTCGTCCAGCTCTTCCGGGCCGCCCCAGGCGGCCCCGTCGCCGCCGGCGTGCTCGAAGCCAGTGTTCTCGAAGCCAGTGTTCTCGAAGCCAGTGGTCCCGACTCCGGCCGGCCCGTCGCCCGGGCCCTGGCCGGCACCGCCCGGGGATGCGGTACCGGCCAGGGGAACTGGGCCGGCCAGCGGAACTGGGTCGGCCAGGGGAGCAGGGGCGGCTGGCCGGGCCGGGCAGAGCAGCGGGTACAGGTGGCTGCGGAACACGGCGACCTGCTCGTAGACCTCGCCGATGAGCACCGGGTACTGGGTGAAGTGCGCGTCGGGCCCGGTCCAGGCGACCACCTCGTCCGGGCCGGCCCCGTCAGGCAGCGCGTCGGCGGGCACGGTGCCGCGGTAGACCGCCCAGCCGTCGCCGGACAGCTCGCCCCCGCCGAGCAGGGCGCGGACCACCGAGCAGTCACCGTCGGCCGCCAGCACCGCGTCGGCGGCGTACATCTGCCCGCCCGCGCAGCTCACCACCGGGCCGCCCATCACCGCCGACGCGAGCCGCGACTGGTCGACCCCGATGACCTCGCGGCCCGGCCGCAGCTCAACGTCGGCGTCGATGCAGGCGTCGGCCAGCAGGGACAGCAGGTCGGCCCGGCCGGCCACCACGTACGGGGAGTGGTACCGCGCCGTTAATGGCGCCCCGAGGTCAAGCTCGGCCAGCTCGGCGCCGCTGCCGAGGTCCCGCAGCAGCGCCCGGCGCGGCCGCGCCCCGAGGTCGAGTACCTGGTCGAGCAGCCCCAGCCGGGCGAGCACGGCGGTCGCGTTGGGTGCCAGCCGCAGGGCCGGGCCGGGCTGGGCGAACCGGGCGGCGCGCTCAAGCACCTGGACCCGGTGGCCGCCCTGGGCGAGTGCCAGCGCCGCGGTGAGCCCCCCGACCCCGCCGCCGATGACAATGATCTCCATCGCGGCCCCCACTCTCTGTCAGCGGGACTGAACCGGCTGTTGCCGGTGACTGCAGTTTAGGGGTGTTTCTCCCTGCTGTGAAGCACATGCGCGCTATGCGATTGAATCGGCCCGGTTACCCGTTCCGCGGTGCTCACCCGGCCAGCCCGAGCTGGCTGACCAGCGCGGCCAGGGTGGCGCCGAGCGGCGCGTCCAGGGTCGCCGCCGCCAGCTCGTCACCGCGGGTGGCCCCCTGGTTCACGATCACCACCGGGATGCCGAGCGAGGCAGCGTGCCGGACGTAGCGGAACCCCGACATGACGGTCAGCGAGGAGCCGAGCACCAGCAGCGCCGCGGAGTCCGACACCAGCGAGAAGCAGGCGTCCACCCGGTCCTTCGGCACGTTCTCGCCGAAGAACACCACGTCCGGCTTGAGTAGCCCGCCGCAGCCGAGGCAGTCGGCCACGGTGAAGCCGGCCGTCTCCTCGAGCGCCACGTCGCCGTCGGGGTTCACGGCCGGGTCAAGGCCCGCCGCGGCCGTCGTCCAGGCCGGGTTGGCCGCCCGCAGCCGCGCGTCCAGCTCTTCCCGCGGGGTCCGGGTCCAGCACGACAGGCACACCACCCGGTGCAGCGAGCCGTGCAGCTCGGTCACCGCCCGCGCGCCCGCCGCCTGGTGCAGCCCGTCCACGTTCTGGGTGATGATCCCGGACAGCAGCCCGGCCCGTTCCAGTGCCGCCACCGCCCGGTGCCCCTGGTTGGGTGCCGCCCCGGTGATGTGCCGCCAGCCCAGGTGCGACCGGGCCCAGTAGCGCTGCCGGGCGACGGCCGACCCGGTGAACGCCTGGTAGGTCATCGGCTGGGCCGCGTCACCGGAACGCGCCCGCCTGGCCTGCCCGCTCGGCCCCCGGTAGTCGGGGATGCCGGACTCGGTGGACAGCCCGGCGCCGCTCAGCACGGTGACGCCGCCCGCCCCGACCAGGCCGGACAGCACGTCTTCGGCCACCTGCACATGGGTCACCCCTCCATGCTGCCATGGGCCGGCTGCCAGAATGTTCACGTGTGCACCGTCGTGGTCAGCTTCCAGCCCGGAGAGCCGGTGCCGCTGCGCCTGCTCGGCATCAGGGACGAGCTGGTCAGCCGGCCGTGGCGGCCGCCGGGGCGGCACTGGCCGGGCTCGCCGCTGATCGGCGGGATCGACCAGCTCGCGGGCGGCACCTGGCTGGCGCTGCACCCGGGCGTCCCGCGGGTGGCCTGCCTGCTGAACGGGCGCGGCCAGCCCGCCGACCCGGACGGCCGGCGCAGCCGGGGCGAGCTGCCGCTGCGCGCCGCCGCCGACGGCCCGCGCCTGCTGGCGGCGCTGACGGCCGACCCGGAGGCGCTCGCCCCCTACGACCCGTTCCACCTGATCTGCGCCCAGCTGGACCAGGTGACCGCGGTGAGCTGGCTCGGCCGGGACACCGGCCCTCCGGGGGGACGACCCCCCGTACCCCCCGCGGTCCAGCCCCGGGTGCGCGTCCTCGCCCCCGGCACCCACCTGTTCACCAACGCCGGGCACGCCTACCCGGTCGAGCCGGGCGACCCGGCCGACGAGCCGAAGGCGGTGCACTTCGCCGACAAGTTCGCCGCCGCTCACCCCCCGGCCCGCCCCGGCCCGCCGCCGGCCCAGGCCTGGGGCGACTGGCTCACCCTGGCGGCCGGCGACGACCTCGACCCGGCCGGCCTGGCCGCCATCCTGGTCCGCCGCGAGCTGCCCGACGGCCAGCTCTACGGCACCGGCTCGATGACCCTGGTCGCCCTGGCGGCCGACGGAGGCCTCCGCTACGACTTCCAGCCCCGCCCCGGCGACCCCGCGAGCTGGTACCCGGTCCCCCTCTAAACCCACTACCCGCGTGGTTGTGGCAACCAGGCGGTCCTGGCCGCCTGGTTGCCACAACCACGCGCGGCCCCTCGCGCGGGCACGGGCCTAGAGCAGTCGCCGGGTTAGCTCCGCGAGGCCGATGGGGTAGATGTTCTCGGTGGTGGCGTCGAGCTCGCTCAGGGACCACCAGCGGTGCCGCACGATCCCGTCGGAGCGGTGCATCGCCGCGACCTCGCCCAGCGGCCGCTCCGGTTGCGTCACCCGGGCGACGAAGTAGTGGTCGTACTGCCGGACCACCCCCCGCCGCCGCGACCACTGCGGCTGGTTCTCCGCGTGCACCTCGCCCGGTGCCACCGGCACGTCCTCCCAGCCGGTCTCCTCGACCAGCTCACGGCAGGCGGCGGCGTAGAAGTCCTCGCCGTCCTCGAGCCCGCCGCCGGGCGTCGCCCAGTGCTTGCCCTTCGGCGGCGGGTCGTCGTAGCCGAACAGCAGCACCCGCCCGGCCGGGTCGACCGTGATCACCCGCCCGGCCAGCCGCACCGGCAGTTCCGGCTGCTCCGGCTCAGGCAATGGTGGTGGCGCGCCAGTCTCAGTCACCCGCCCATTATCGGGGTACCTGGTGTCCCGGTAGCCTGGCGCGGTGCTTGAACACGTCACCGTCACCAGCTACCTCGCGCCGCTGCGCGAGGGCGGCAGCCTGCCCGGCCTGGTGGAGGCGGACAACCTCGGCACCTACGTGCTCAAGTTCCGCGGGGCCGGCCAGGGACCGCTCGCCCTGGTGGCCGAGGTCATCGCGGGCGAGCTGGCCCGCGCGCTCGGCCTGCGCACCCCCGAGCTGGCGCTGGCCGAGCTTGACCCGCGGATCGCCCCCAGCGAGCCTGACCAGGAGATCCAGGACCTGCTGCGGGCGAGCGCGGGGCTCAACCTGGCGGTCGACTTCCTGCCCGGCAGCGCCGGCTTCGACCCGCTCGGCTGGACCGCGGACGAGGAGTTCGCCAGCGAGCTGCTGTGGTTCGACGCCCTGATCGAGAACGTGGACCGCACCTGGCGCAACCCCAACCTGCTGGTCTGGCACGGGGACATCTGGCTGATCGACCACGGCGCGGCGCTGTACTTCCAGCACGACTGGTCGCGGGCGGACCCGGCCAAGCGGTTCGACGCCCGGCAGCACGTGGTGCGCGACCGGGTGACGCCGGCCGGGCTGGGCCGCGCCCACCAGAAGCTGGCCCCGCTGGTGACCGCGGGCCTGCTGGAGGAGGTCACCGCCAGCGTCCCGGCCGGCTGGTTCGGCCAGCGCGGCCCGGACGCCTACGTGTCGCAGCTGCTGCGCCGTGCCCCCGTGGTCCCGGAGGTGATCGTCTCGTGACCGAGGTCTTCGAGTACGCCCTGATCCGCGTGGTGCCCCGGGTGGAGCGCGGCGAGTCGGTCAACGTCGGCGTGATCGTCTACTCCAAGTCGTTCCGCTTCCTGCGCACCAGGATCGAGCTCGACGAGGCGCGGCTGCGGGCGCTTGACCCCGGCGCCGACCTGGCCGCCGTCCGCGGCGCGCTGCGCGCGTTCGCCCGCGCCTGCACCGACGGCCCGCTGGCCGAGCAGACGCTGGGGGAGCGGTTCCGCTGGCTGACCGCGCCGCGTTCCGCCCTCGTCCAGCCCGGCCCGGTGCACGCCGGGGTGACCGGGAACCCCGCCGCCGACCTCGACCGGCTGTTCGCCAGCCTGGTCGCGGTCGCCAGCCTGGTCGCGGTCGAAGGCCCGGCCGGCGAAGAGGAAGCCCGCACCCGTTCGGAATGATCATTCCTGGCCTGACCGCGGTCCGGCGCCGGCTCGCCGCCTACCCCGAGCTGGCCGCGGTGCTGGTCGCGGCGGCGGCCGGCCTGCTGCTGCCGCGGCCGCTGTCCTGGCTGGCCAGCCACCAGGGGATCAACCTCCTGCTGGCGGTGCTGGTGCTGGCCACCGCGGTGACGATCGACCCGGACGCGCTGCGCCGCCTGGCCCGGGCCTGGCGGCGGGTGGCGGCCGCGGTCGCGGCCGGCGTCACCGTGCTGCCCGCGCTGTCCTGGGCGGCCGCCCAGCTTGTGCCGGCCGGCCCGCTGCGCGACGGCGTACTGACGGCGGGCCTGGCCCCGTGCGAGATCGCGTCGGTCGCCACCACCGCCCTGGCGGGCGGCGAGGCCGCGGTCGCGGCGGGCGTGCTGATCGGCTCCACCCTGGCGTCGGTGCTGCTGGCCGGGCCGCTGCTGACCCTCGAGGCCGGGCGCGCGAGCTTCTCGCCCGGCGGCGTCATCGCCAGCCTGGCCCTGGTCGTCGCGCTGCCGCTGGCGGCCGGCATCACCGTGCGCTGCGCGGTGCCGCCCGCCGCCCGGCTGCTGGCGGGCGACCGGGGGACGGCGGCCGCGTCGCGCACCGCCCTGGCCGCCGTCGCCGCGCTCGTCGCCCTGGTCGCCTCCGAGGTGCAGCTCTCGGCCGGCTACGCCGCGGTGGCCGGCGCGCTGGCGCTGTTCGGTGTCGCCTCGGCCCTGGCCGGCCGCCTGCTCGGGCTCGGCTCAGCCCGGGCTACCGGGTCCGCCCTGCTGCTGACCACCTCGATGCGCGACTTCGCGATCGCGGCCGCGCTGGCCGCGGCCGCGTTCGGCCCGCGGGCGGCGGCCCCCCTTGGCCTGTACGGCATCGCCGTCCTGGTCTGGGGTACCGCCGCCGCAGGCTGGCTGCGCGGTCGTGAGCCGGCTCAGCCGGCGGTGTTAGCTGAGCAGGCGGTGTTAGCTCAGCAGGCGGTGTGATAGGCGACGCCCGGCAGGTAGCCCGCCCACTCGGCCGGCGTCAGCGGCTGGCCCAGGTTGGCGCAGACGGCCGCGCTGGCGGCGGCCGGGGTGGCGGCGAACAGCCGCACGCTGCTGCCGTCGGCGGCGGCTAGCTGGCCGCCTGACGGCGCGAAGGCGACCCCGCTGACGTCGCCCCCCGTGCTGCCCTGCCCGTTGCCCTGCCCGGTGTTCTGCCCGTTGTTCTGAGCGGCAGCCAGGGTGGCGGTAAGCGCGGCGCTTTCCGGCTGGCCGTCCGGCGTCGCCACCTGCCACAGCCAGACCTTGCCGTCGGCGGTGCCCGCGGCCAGGCTGGTGCCGTCCGGGCTGAACGCCGCCGACAGCACCGCCCCGCCGGGCCCGGTCAGCGTGCCCAGCGGCACCGGGTGCCCGGGGTCGGTCACGTCCCAGCGCAGGACGGTGCCGTCCGGGCCGCCCGCCGCCAGCGCGCCGCCGCCGGGGGAGAACGCCAGCGCGGTCGTCCCGCCGGCCGCGCTGCCCGCCCCGGTGCCGGTCACGGTGCCCGCCCCGGTGCTGCCCCGGTGCCGGTCACGGTGCCCGCCGCCGTCAGCGACTGACCGCTGACCTGCCACAGCCGGACGGTGCCGGCCGAGTCGGCCGCCGCCAGCAGCCCTCCGCTGGCCGCGAACGCGACCGCGGTGACCGCGTGGCCGGCCCCGGTCGCGGCGGTGACCTGGACCGGGTGGGCCGGGTCGCTGACGTCGTACAGCCGGATGCTGCCGTCGCCGCCGCCGGCCGCCAGCAGCCGGCCGTCGGGGCTGAACGCCACCGCCGCGGCGGTGCCCTTGGCCGCCGCGACCGGGAACGCGCGGCCCGCCGCGGCCAGCGTCTGCCCGTCGAGCAGCTGCACCGTCCCGTCGGAGAGGGCCGCCGCCAGCAGGCCCGCGCGGCTATAGGCGACGGCGCCCGCCGTTACCCCGGAGGCCAGCGGGTGCGCCGCCAGCAGCGCCCGCCCGGCCGCCGACCAGAGCTGGACGCTGCTGCCGCCGACCGCGACCGCGGTGCCGTCCGGGCGGTAGGCGACGCTGGCCGGGGCGGTGCCGCCCGCCAGCACCGGCAGCGGCAGCTTGACCAGCGCGAGGGTGCCGCCGGTGCTGGCGGCCGCCAGCCGGCCGGAGCCGTCCCAGCTCACCGAGGTGACCTTCTGCGGCTGCGGCACGCTGGCGCTGACCGCCCCGGTCGCGGTGTTCCAGACCACCACCCCCGCGCCGGACGCGCCCGCCGCCAGCAGGCGGCCGTCGGGGCTGAACGCCACCGCGTTGGTCCCGCCGGGTGCGCCGGCCAGGGTGCCGTCCGCCACCGCGCTGGCCGCCTTGTGCTTGGACGCGCCCTGCATCGCCCACCGCCAGACCCGCGCGTCACCGCTGGCCGCCAGCTCCTTGCCGTCGGCCGAGAACGCCAGCCCGGTCACCGGCCCGCCCGGCCCGGTCAGCGGCATGTGCGGATACCGAACGGGTGCGGCTGACCCCGCCACCGTCCACACCGTCACCTGCCCGCTTGACGTACCCGCGGCCAGCAGCCCGCCGGCCGCGAACGCGACCGTGGTGACGGCCGAGCCCGCGACGGTGACCGGCTTGCCGTCGGCGGCGGGGCGGGCCGGGTCGGTCACCGTCCACAGCCGGACGGTGCCGCCCGCGGTCCCCTTGGCGCCGCCCTTGCCGCCCTTGCCCGCCGTCGTCGCGCCGGATGGGGTGCCGGCGGCCAGCAGGTGGCCGTCGGGGCTGAACGCGACCGAGCTGACCGCGGTGCCCGCGGCCAGGGGGCCGCCGAGCGGGCTGGCCTGCGGCGTGCCGCCGTCGGCGCCGGTTACCCGCCACAGTCGCAGGCCGCCGGCCCCCGCGGCCGCGATGACGGTGCCGTCGGGGCTGAACGCGACCGCGTCCAGCGCCTGGCCGCCGGGTGCCGCCAGCGTGGCGACGGCCACCGGGCGGCCCGGCGCGGCGATGCTCCACAGCCGCAGCGAGCCGTTGTCGGCGGCGGCGGCGAGCAGCCGCCCGTCCGGGCTGACGCTGACCGACCGGACCGGGCCGGCCGTGTCGGTGACCCGGGCCACCGAGGCCGCGGCCGAGGCGTCGAGCAGGCTGCTCGCGGCCTGCGGGGTGGGGGAGATCGCGTAGGCGGCCGCCGCCAGTTGCGCGCCCGCGGCCGGGTCGGTGGCGCCGGCCTGGGCGGCGACGAACGCGACGGCGCGCGAGTCGGCCGCCTGACTGCTCGCCAGGGCCGCCTGCCGGCCGCTGTCGGCCTGCGACCGCTGGGCGAACGCGTAGCCCGCCAGCCCGGCCGCCACCAGGACCACGGCCACCAGGGCGGCCACGGTGGCGTGGAGCCGCCGGATGCGCCGCTCAGAGCGTGACCGGACCTCGCCGCCGGCGCTGGTGACCGGGCTGGCGGCCCGGCCGGAGCCCTCCGGGCTGGCGGACCGGCTGGCCCCCTCCGGGCTGGTGGCCCGGCTGGCGGCCCGGCTTGACGCCCCGGGGCCGGACGGCGACTGCCCCCGGCGGGCGGTGCCCTGCTCCTCGACCCAGGTCCTGAGCTGCGGCCAGCCGGTGAGCACGGCGTCATGGGTCAGCCGGGCGTAGCCGGCGTCCACCGTGACCAGCCGCTGGCTGGCCAGCGCGGCCAGCACCGCGTCGGCGTCGGTCTCTTTCCCGCCGGACTGCGCGGCGGTCCGCCGCAGCTCGCCCAGCGGCACCGACACCCGGATCGGCGGCAGGTCGCCGGAACTGCGCACCAGCCGCGGCAGCAGCACGGCCGCCAGCCGCCGCTGCCCGGCCGACAGTTCCTGGCAGGCCCGCTCGGCCGACTGGCGGACCGCGTCCTTGATCCCGCCGGTGGCCAGGTAATCGGCCAGGCTGAGGGTGCTGCCGTCGCCGCGCTGCCAGGCCGCCCGCAGCGCGTGCGCCAGCAGCGGCAGCGCGCCCGGCTGGTCGGCCGGCATGTCCGCCAGCACCGCCTCGACCAGGTCCGGTGCCACGTCCGCGCCCGCCCCCCGGGCGGGCTCGATGACCGCCCGGCGCAACTGGTCGGCGTTCATCGGTCCCAGCACGACCTGTCGTTCCTGCAGCGCCCGCAGCAGCCGCGAGTAGCGGATGGCGCGGCCGTAGAAGTCGGCCCGCAGCGCCAGCACCACCAGCGTGTCCCGCGCCAGCTCGCACAGGGAGGAGATGAGGGCGCTCCGCTCGGCCTCGTCGGCCAGGGTGAACACGGCCTCCACGTGGTCCACGATCACCGCCGCGGGGCGGCTGGCGGGCTTGTTCCCGGTCGCCGCCTGGCCCCACGCCTTGGCCGCCTCCACCAGCGCCCACCCGCCGGTCATGGTCGGCTGCCCGGGCCGCACCGCCTTGGCGATCCGCGCGGCCAGCCCGGCCGTCCCGGTCACCGTCAGGTCGTACCACTCGACCCGGCCGTCGTGCTGCACCCCCAGGCTGCCCGCCTCAAGGTCTCCCGCCCCGAGACGGTCTCCCGCCCCGAGCAGGTCCCCCGTCCCGAGTCCGGCCCCGTTCCCGCCGGCCCCGTTCCCGCCGGGCCCGCTTCCCCCGGCACTCCCACCGGCGCCGGCAGGCCCACCAGCCTCGGCGGTCCCGCCAACCTCGCTGGCATCCGGGTTGCCGCCCGCGGCCGCCCGCAGCCGCGGCAGCAGCCCGGCCTGCAGCAGCGACGACTTGCCGGCCCCGGACGCGCCGACCAGGATCAGCGGCAGCCCCGGCCGCTGCTCGGCCAGGAAGGAGATCAGCTCGGTGACTTCCTCCCGCCCGAAGAACCGCCGCGCGTCCTGCTCGCCGAAAGGCGCGAGCCCCGGATAGGGCGCCGCACCGCGCCCGGTCCCCGTCGGCGGCGCTCCCGCCGCCTGTCCTGCCCCGTCCGGCCCGTTCCCTGACCGCTCCCGGCCGGTCTTTCCCGGGCCCGACATCGTTTGCTCCAGCGCCATGTCTGTAACGACACCCGTGGAACGCGTGTGGAGCACGCGATTGCATTGATTGATGCTAATTCGCGATCTGTCCGTGCCTTTGCCGGATCTGCCCGGATGTGCCCGGGCGAGGCCGGGCGCCGCCCCGCGCCCGCGGCGCCTTGTTTAACCCGGCCGTCGTCGGCCATGCTGGTGACGAGCAGCCTCAGCGCCGAGGAACCAGGGGGACCGCCATGAGCGAGCAGCCCGGCACCCGCCCCGCGGGCAACCGCGCGGAACTCAGCTACGCGTCCGCGACCAGCGGCACGCCGCTGCTCGGCGACACCATCGGCGCCAACTTCGACCGCACCGCGGCCGCCTTCGGTGACCGCCTCGCCCTAGTCGACTGCCCGGCCGGCCTGCGCTACCGCTACGCCGAGCTGAAGGAGCAGGTGGACGCGCTCGCCTACGGCCTGCTGGCGGCGGGCATCGGCAAGGGCGACCGGGTCGGCATCTGGTCGCCTAACCGGGCCGAGTGGACCGTCACCCAGTACGCCACCGCCAAGCTCGGCGCGATCCTGGTCAACATCAACCCCGCCTACCGGACCAGCGAGCTCGAGTTCGTGCTCAACCAGTCCGGCTGCCGGCTGCTGATCGCCGCCCAGCGGCTGAGGAACTCGGACTACGCGGCGATGATCGCGCAGGTGCGGCCGGGCTGCGCCGACCTGGAGCAGGTGGTGCTGCTCGGCACCGACGGGTGGCACGAACTGCTGGAGGCGGGCCTGGCCGCCGGGCAGGCCGCCCGCGACGCGGCGCTCGGCGCCATCGAGCTGTCGGCCGACGACCCGATCAACATCCAGTACACCTCGGGCACCACCGGGTTCCCGAAGGGCGCGACCCTGTCGCACCACAACATCCTCAACAACGGCTTCTTCGTCGGCGAGCTGTGCGGGTACACCGAGGCGGACCGGGTGTGCATCCCGGTGCCGTTCTACCACTGCTTCGGCATGGTGATGGGCAACCTGGCCGCGACCAGCCACGGCGCCGCGATGATCATCCCGGCCCCGGTATTCGACCCCGTGCTGACCCTGGAGGCGGTGCAGGCTGAGCGCTGCACCAGCCTCTACGGGGTGCCCACGATGTTCATCGCCGAGCTGGCGGTCCCCGGCATCGGCTCCTACGACCTGTCCAGCCTGCGGACCGGCATCATGGCCGGCTCGCCCTGCCCGGTCGAGGTGATGAAGCAGGTCATCGACCGGATGGGGATGACCGAGGTGAGCATCGCCTACGGGATGACCGAGACATCGCCGGTGTCCACCCAGACCCGGGCGGACGACTCGGTGGAGCGCCGGGTCGCCACCGTCGGCCGGGCCGGCCCGCACATCGAGGTCAAGGTGGTCGACCCCGGCACCGGGCTCACCGTCCCCCGGGGCACCCCCGGTGAGCTGTGCACCCGCGGCTACAGCGTGATGCTCGGCTACTGGCGCCAGCCGGACAAGACCGGCGAGGTGATCGACGCCGCCCGCTGGATGCACACCGGCGACCTGGCGGTGATGGACAGCGACGGCTACCTGTCGATCACCGGCCGGATCAAGGACATGGTGATCCGCGGCGGCGAGAACGTCTACCCCCGGGAGGTGGAGGAGTTCCTCTACACCCACCCTGACATCCTCGACGCCCAGGTGATCGGCGTGCCCGACCAGAAGTACGGGGAGGAGCTGATGGTGTGGGTCAGGCTGCGCCCTGGTGCCGCGCCGGTCACCGCCGACTCGCTGCGCGCGTTCTGCTCGGGCCGGCTGTCGCACTACAAGATCCCGCGCTACGTGCACATCACCGACGAGTTCCCGATGACCGTCACCGGCAAGGTGCGCAAGGTGGAGATGCGCGAGCGGTCGGTTGAGATCCTGGGCCTGCCCCGCTAGCGAAGCCCGCCCGCTCGCCGCCCCGCCCGCCCCGCCCGTCTCACTGGTACGGAGCCGCCTGCAGGGTGAACAGCTCGGCATAGGTACCGCCCGCCGCCATCAGCTCCTCGTGGGTGCCCGACTCGGCGACCCGGCCCGCGTCGAGCACGTAGATGCGGTCGGCCGCTCGCACGGTGGAGAAGCGGTGCGAGATCAGCAGCACCGAGCGGTCCGCCAGCAACTCGCCGATCCGGGCGAACAGCTGGTGCTCGGCCTTGGCGTCGAGGGCCGCGGTCGGCTCGTCGAGGATGACGAGGGGCGCGTCGCGGAAGAACGTGCGGGCCACCGCGATCCGCTGCCACTGCCCCTGGGACAGGTCGGTGCCGTTGATGAAGGCCGGGCCGAGCAGGGTCTGGTAACCGTCAGGCAGGCTCCCGATGTCCTGGTCGGCCCCCGCCCGCTCGGCCGCGCGGACGATTGACGCGGTGTCGGCGTGCCGCTCGTGGCGGCCCAGGGCGATGTTGTCGCCCGCCGACAGCGCGTACTTGATGAAGTCCTGGAACACCACCGCCGAGCGGTTCAGCAGCTCCCGGCGGTCGACCTGCCGGGTGTCGGCGCCGTTCCAGCCCACCCGGCCCTCGGTCGGCAGGTAGAGGCCGGCTAGCAGCTTGGCCAGCGTGGTCTTGCCCGACCCGTTGGCCCCGACTAGGGCGACCACCTCACCGGGCTCGATCCGGAGCGAGACGTCGCGCAGCGCGACCCGCTGCGAACCGGGGTAGCGAAAGGTCACCCGGTCCGCGGTGACCGGCCCGAACGCAGGCAGCGGGACGGTGGGCGGCGGCGGGCCGGCCGCGGGCGCCCCCGCCGCCCGCCCGGCGAAGGACCGCTCGGCGAAGGACACGAAGTCGCCGAGGAACATCGCCGACTCCTGCAGCATCCCGGCGCTCGTCCCGGCGAACGCCAGCCGCTGGCCGAGCAGCACCAGCGCGGCGGCGCCGGCCGCGGCCGAGGACAGCGCCAGGTGCCCGGAGACTGCCAGCCAGACGATGACCGCCACCCCCGCCGCGATGACGGCGGAACTGGCCAGGTCGGCCAGCGCGGCCGTGCGCAGCTGGCGTCCGGCCACCCGCCGCAGCTCGGCCAGGCGCTGGTCGTAGAGCCGGTCATGGCGCGCGCGCAAGAAGCCGGCCAGGCCGAACGCCCGCACCTCCTTGGCCGCCTCACGCCCGGTAAGCAGGCTGGCCAGGTAGCTGCGCTCGCGGTCCCTGGGCGTCATCACCACGCCGAGCGCGTAGAACTCGCGCCCGCGGCGGCGGCTGGCCAGCCAGCCGGGCAGCAGCGCCAGGAGCGCGACCGGTACCAGCTCCGGTGCCACCGTGAGCAGCCCGGCGGCGGCCCCGGCGGCGCCCGCCGCCGAGCGCGCGAGTCCTTGCACGCCGAAGACGAGCTCGGGTACCCGCATCACCCCGGCCTGGGCCCGGGCGGCGTGGTCGTGGAACTCCGGCTGGTCGAACTCGGCCAGCTCGGCCGCGCAGGTGACGTCGAGGATCCGCTGCTGCGCGTACCGCTCGGTTAGCGCCGACAGCAGCCGCTGCTGCTCGCTCAGCGCCGCGCCCGCGATGCCGAGGACGGCGGTGACGGCGGCAAGAAGCGCCGCGCCCGGCCAGACGCCGGCGAGGCCCGCGGCCGCCTGCTGGGCGGTGAGGACGGACTCAAGCACGTGGCGGCCGACGACTACCTCGGCCGCCACGCCGGTCCCGGACAGCACCTCGAGCGCGGCGATGCAGAGCAGCTCGCGCCGTCCCGCCCGCCAGGTGATCGCCACCGCGGCGCGGGCCAGCCGCGGGATGTCCCGCGGTGAGCCGCGCTGGCCGCGAGCGTTCAGGTCGAAGATCGTCGGCTCGCCGCGCTGGCCGTCGGTGCCCTTGGCGCCCGGTTGCTGGCCGCCGGATTCGGTCATAGCTCACATAATCGCCCGCGCCCGGGCAGCGTGCGCAGTCTTTTTCTCGGCGGGCGCGTCGCTAGCCGGGACCGCCCGCCCACCGATCGGGGCGGGCGCGTCCGCCGCGGTCAGTCCCGGCCGGCGATGAGCAGGCCGTCGTAGGCGAGGTCGTTGCGCTGGTCGACGGTGCTGCGGTCCTGGCCCCGCACCACCCGCAGCGGCATGCCCACCCAGCGCGGCCCGGACCCGCCCGGCCGCCCGCCCGGCCGCGGACCCAGCCAGGTACCGTAGCGCGCCCGCCCGCCGCGCCCGCCGCCCGCCGGCTGGCCCGGCTCGTGGGCCGGCACCGTGTCCTCGGCCAGCACCGTGTCCTGGCCAGCGCGGTGTCCTCGGCCAGCACGGTGTCCTCGGCTAGCACCGTGTCCTCGGCCAGCACCGTGTCCTCGGCCAGCGCGGTGTCCTCGGCCAGCACCGCCCGCTCGAACCGGGGCAGCAGGTCGGCCAGCTGGTCGCCGCTGAGCTGGTCGGTGCCGTCGGCCAGCAGCCAGCCGAGCGCGCCCGGGCCGAGCCCGGCCAGTAGCGAGCCTGCCACCTCGAAGGGCACGTAGACCACCGGCACCGCCAGGAAGAACGAGCGCCAGGCGGCCAGCCGCACGTCGGCCGGCGGCCCGTTGCCGGCCGGCTCGCTGATCAGCTCCATCAGCGCCGCGAAGTTGGCCTCGAACACCTCCGGCTGCGCCGCGATGAGCGCCTTGTGCAGCTCGAGGGCGGCGAAGAACGCCTGGGCGCGGGCGGCCGTGAACTCTTCGTCCGCCCAGGGGGCGGTGGTCTCCCGCCACTCGATGAGCACCGGGTCTTCCGTCTCGGACTGGGACGGGCCGGCCGGACGTGGTCGCCCCACCGCTGCCGGGCGGCCGCGACCGTCTCGGCCAGCGGTTCCATCTCGGCCGTGAGCCGGGTGACCTCGGCCGCCCCGGCGGCCGCGGCCGAGCGGGCGGCCGCCACCGCGCCGCGCGCCGTCTCGGCCGCGGCCAGGGCCGCGACCCAGTCCTGCTCGGCCGTCGTGCAGGCGGCGCGCAGCGGCCGGCGGCCGGCCGACCAGTCCCGCCAGTTGCGGCCCCGGCGGACGCCGCCCGCCAGCGCGACCGCGAGCGCGCCGCGGGTCTGCAGCGCCGCCATCCCGCGCGGGGTGACCGTGGTCAGCGCGGGGCGGTCGAGCTCGTGCGCGCCGAGGGCCGCCAGCGCGGCCCGGTACCCTTCCTCGGCCGTGATGACCGCGTCCCTGACGGCGGGCTCGCGCGCGGTCAGCCCGGCCAGCCGGGCAGCGGCGGCCTCGGCCACCCCGGATGCCTCCTCGCAGGCCTGCTCGAGCTGGGAGAGGCGGCTGAGGGCGGCCGCCACCCGCATCCGTTCGGCCGCCAGGGACTGGACCTTGCCGAGGGCGGACCTGAACCAGGTGACGGCGGTCGGCCAGTCGACCGCCTTGCCTTTGAGCTCCGCCACGGCGGCGGCCATCGACTGGCCGGCCGGGAACAGCACGTCGGTGCCGCGCACGGTGCCGTGCCACCAGCGGTCGGCGAAGGCGCGGTTGACGGTGCGGTCGCCGAGCCGGGCGACCAGCATCGCCCAGGCGCCGATGCCGTCCGACAGCCGCGCGGTCGAGGCGAAGTAGTCGGCCCGGGCCGCCCGGTCCCGCCAGCGGGCGCCGACCGGCGGCAGCGCCAGGCCAGGCCGGGCCGTGGCGGCCCGCTCGGCCACCGCCAGCCTGCTGGCCGGGCCGCCCTTGTCGTCGGCCAGGCCGAGCAGGATCCACGGGGACTGCTCCCCGGGCGCCGACTGCACGATCTCGAACCCGGCCAGCCCGGCGGCTGGCCCCGCGACCGTGTGCGCCCCCCAGGTCAGCGCCGCACCGAAGGCGGCGGCCGGGTCGGGCAGCTCGGCGATGCGGCGGGCCCGCTCGGTGACCACCGCCGCGACCAGGTCGCCGAACACCTCGGCCACCCCGGTACCCGGCGGAGCGTGCATGCCGAAGACACCGTCGCCGCCCCCCGCAGCCAGGCAGGCCAGCGCCTCGTTGACCGCGAATTGCTCGCTGCGCACCAGGAACCCCTCCGACGGCCACCGCCCAGCCGGAATACGGTCAGGCGCGCACCCGTCGCGCACCACCAGCGGCTGGCGCCGCACATCGATCAGGCCACCGTCCACCGGCACACCTCGCCCCTTGAGCACCGCAACCCGGCCTCAGCGCCCCCACCCGCAAAGCGGTGCCCCTGCTGCCGCGCCCCTCGCCAGCAGGACCAAGAAGGCCATCTATGCCATCCTTGCGAACACTACGCTTGGTTATCCACCGATGCGCGAGAGTTACAAAAACTCCGGCAACCGCGCCACCGCCGCCACGGCAATCGGTTCACCCGGCCGGGAGGTTCACTCGCCAGCCGGACAACCAAGACACAGCGTGGCGAGACGGCCGCGCTCCGTGCTGGAAGGGGCCGTATCTGATTCAGTAGTGAGCACAGTCACCACCATCGCCGAGAAGAGGCCCGACCGGATGCCGCCAGAGGACGCCGCCGCGCGGCCGGCTGACCGCGACAGCGCAGCGGGCCGGGACGCCAGCACGCCCGGCTCGACCGTCACCGCGGCCGGCTCGCGCCGTCACCGCGGCCGGCCGGGGCGCCAGTGCGGCAGGCCAGCCCGCCAGCCCGCCAGCCCGCCGGGACGCCGGCCCGGCCGAGCCGGGCGCCAGCCCGGCGGCCAGGGAGGTCCGGTTCACCGGCCCCGAGTACCGGCGGCTGCTCGACGCGGCCCGCAGCTCGCTCGAGCGAACCGGCGGCGACCTCACCCGCACCGTCACCGTCAAGACCCCGGACGACCGGGAGCGCCGCGCCATCATCAGCATTACCGGTCAGTACCGGGCCGAAGGGGTCACCCTGCTCGCCGTCAACCTGACCGACCTCGACCAGGCTGTCCGCAACGCCACCGGGCACAGCCTGACCAGGCTGCTGAGCCAGATCGGACCGCCGCTGCGGGACCGCCCGGCCGAGCGGCAGCGGCTGACCGGCGGACGTGACACCGCCATCCGTTCGGCCGAAAAGTCTTACCTCAGCCAGCGTGGCTGGTTCCAGGCCTGGCTGGCCGAGCTGGCGGCCGACGGGACGCTGACCCGGCTGGTCAACGCGGGTGAGACGGACCGGCTGGAGCAGGCGACGCGGGTGATTGAGTGGGTGGAGCGGCGGATCGACCTGAAGGCGGCGCCGGTCCAGCTGGCCGAGCTGGCGGCGACGATCACCGGCGACACCCGGGCGCTGGGGCACGGCACCGCGCTGGCCGGGCTGGTGCTCCGGGCGCTCGCCTTCCGGCTCGGCGCGGGCCGCCCGAAGACGACAGAAGACCGCCGCGACCTGTGGGACCGCAGCGGGATCATCGTCGACGACCTGGCCAGCCGGGTGCTGGTGCTGAACCTGGCCGCGCGCGGCGAGGGCCTCGGTGAGTGGCTGACCTCGGCCCGGGCGCACGGCACCCCGTTCTACGCCACCCTGCACCAGCTGGTCACCATGCCGGTGACGCTGCCGGTGACGGCGGGGCCGCCGCCGCTGGTGCACGTGTGCGAGAACCCGGTCGTGCTGCGCCGCGCCGCCGCCGAGCTCGGCCCGGACGCGCGGCCGCTGCTGTGCACCGAGGGCCAGCCGTCGACCGCGTTCCACCGGCTGGCCGAGGTGATCACCGGGGCCGGCGGCACCCTCGGCTTCCACGGCGACTTCGACTGGCCCGGCGTGGCCATCGCCGGCGCCGTCATCACCCGGCACGGCGCGCGCCCGTGGCGCTTCGGCGCGGCCGACTACGAGCGCGCCGTCGGCCAGGGGGCCGGGTCGGCCGGCCTGGCCGGCACGCCGCAGCCCACCCCGTGGGACCGGGCGCTGGGCGCCGCGATGACCGAGCAGGGCATCATCGTGTACGAGGAATCGATCGCCAGCCGCCTGGTCACCGACCTGTACCGGACCGCCCACAGCGCCCCCTAACCGCAGTGCTCCCTAACCGCAGGCCCCCTGACCCCTACCGGTCGGGAAAGCCGGCCGCCAGGGCGCGCAGTGCCTCGTCCAGGTAGGCGATGAAGTCGGCCCCGGGATCGCGCGACCACTTCTCGTAGGCGGTGGTGCAGACCGCGAGGGTGGCCCGTCCCGCCGCGGTGGGCACGACCGCGCTGGCCGGCGCCCCGGTCCGGCGGGCGATGAAGTCGCTGACCGCCCGGACCCACCCGTCGTAGTGCGCGGCCGCGCTTGCCGCCAGTTCGGGCGCCGCGCTGATGATCCGCCAGCGGGCGCGCAGCCCGGGGATGCTGCCCGGCCGGGCGTAGACCGCGAGCACCGCCTGGCGGACGGCTTCCATGCTGGGCAGGCCGGCCGGCGCGGCCGCCAGGTGGGCGCGCAGCGAGTCGGCTTCGGCGTCGAACTCGGTCCACAGGACGTCCGACTTCGAGCCGAAGTAGCGGAAGAACGTCGTCCGGCTGACCCCGGCCGCGGCCGCGATCTGATCGATCGTCGTCTCGGCGAACCCGTGCTCGGCGAACAGGCGGAGGCCGGCCGACGCGATCTCGCGGGCGTTGGTGCGCGGCCGCGGGCCGCGCCGGTGCGCCTGCGTAACCGGTTCGGCTGCCACCGTCGATGCCTCCCCCCGGTCCCTTGATCCCGATGCTCCGGGCCGTTATGTTGGCTTTAACTCGGTACTCAGTACCGAGTTAAAGCCTAGACGAGCGTCGGCGCGCGCGCCTCCGGGTTAAGGGGAGGGCTCATGGACAGCTTCGAATCGGTCGACTTCTTCACCGACGACTCGGTGGCGAACGACCCCTACCCCTATTACGAGGAGCTGCGCGCCCGCTGCCCGGTCCAGCCGACCGGCCACCACGAGGTGGTCGCCGTCACCGGCTACCTCGAGGCGGCCCAGATCTACCGCGACAACGACGCGTTCTCGGCCTGCAACGTCGTCGCCGGGCCCTTCCTCCGCTTCCCGGTCGCCCTCGAGGGCGACGACGTGACCGAGGTCATCGAGCAGAACCGGGAGTTCATCCCGCAGAACGACCACATCGTCACGATGGATCCGCCGCTGCACACCCGCGAACGCGGGCTGCTCATGGGCCTGATGACGCCCAAGCGGCTGAAGGAGAACGAGTCGGCCATCTGGCGCCTGGCCGACCAGCAGCTCGATGAGTTCGTCGACCGCGGCGAATGCGAGTTCGTCAGCGCCTACGCGCAGCCCTACTCCATGCTGGTGATCGCCGACCTGCTGGGGGTTCCCGAAGCGGACCACCGCCGTTTCCGTGACGGCTTCGGCCTGGTGCCGAACAAGATCGCACAGAACCTGGCCGCCGACGACCCGCCCGCGCAAGCGCCCGCGCCGGAAGAGATGAACTCGCTGTCGTGGCTCTACGACTGGTTCGCGGGCTACGTCGAAGAGCGCCGGGTGGCCCCGCGCGACGACGTGCTGACCCAGCTCGCGCAGGCGACGTATCCCGACGGCTCCACCCCCGAGGTCATGGCGGTCGCCCACCAGGCCGCGATCCTGTTCGCCTCGGGCGGTGAGACGACGGCCCGCCTGCTCAGCACCGCGCTGGTCTACCTGGCGGAGTTCCCGGAGCTGCAGGACCGGCTGCGCGCCCAGCCCGCGCTGGTGCCGAACTTCGTCGAGGAGTGCCTGCGGATAGAGAGCCCCATCAAGACCGACTTCCGGCTGGTCAAGCGGACCACCAGGCTGGCCGGGGCCACCCTGGCGGCGGGGACCCCGGTCGCGATGCTGCTGGGCGCGGCCAACCGGGATCCGAAGCAGTTCGAGTGCCCGGACGAGTTCCGCGCCGACCGGCCCAACAGCCGCGAGCACCTGGCGTTCGGGCGCGGCATCCACTCGTGCCCGGGCGGGCCGCTGGCCCGGTCGGAAGGCCGGATCAGCATCGAGCGGATCCTGGCCAGAACCCGCGACATCCGCCTGTCCGAGGCACACCACGGGCCGGCCGCGGACCGGCACTTCGAATACGAGCCGACCTGGCTGCTGCGCGCGCTGCACGGGCTGCACCTCGAGTTCACGCCGGTTACCGGGTAAACCGGGTTGATCACAGATCTGTCCAGAACTGATCAAGGCACCCCGTAAAGCCCCTAAGATTCGAGTCGTGGCGCAGTTCGACCCGTCTGTCCCGAGCATCGCCCGGGTATACGACTACTTCCTCGGCGGCAAGGACAACTTCGCCGCCGACCGCGCGCAGGCGGAGCAGACGCTCTCCTACAACCCGCTGATCCCGGTCATGGCCCGGGAGAACCGCCAGTTCCTGGCGCGCGCGGTCACCTGGGCGGCCGGCCAGGGCATCGATCAGTTCATCGACCTCGGCTGCGGCATGCCGACGGTGCCGAACACGCACGAGTCGGCCCGCGCCGTCCTCCCCGGGGCGACGGTGGTCTACGTGGACAACGACCCGGTGGTCACCGGTCACCTCGGCGCGCTGGTGGCGAAGGGCAACCGCGGCATCGCGGTGCTGGCGGCGGACGTCCGCCAGCCGGGGCCGGTCCTCGACGAGGTAGCGCGGACCATCGACCTGGCCCGGCCGGCCTGCCTCATCCTCGGCGCCCTGCTGCACTTCAGCTCCCCCGATGAGGCGCGCGAGCTGGTGGCACGGTACACCGCCGCCCTCGCCGACGGCAGCTACCTGGTTGTCTCGGTCGCGCGGGCCGAGAGCAGCGACGCGCAGGAGGGCTACGGCCAGTACTCCAAGAACGTCGCGGCGGTCTACAACCACTCGCCGCAGGACCTGGCCAGCTTTGTCGGCCCGCTTGAGCTGGTGCCACCGGGCGTGGTCGACGCCCGGCAGTGGCGCCCGTCGTGGGAAGAGCCGGCCGCCGCGCCGGCGCGAGCCGGCTACGTGATGGCCGCCGTCGCCCGGGTCTCCCGGTAAGCACCGGTGACCACAGCCGGCCAGCCCGCCGCCACCGACACCGACACCGGGGCCGACACCGACACCGCCGGGCAGCCGCCGCCCGGCTCGGCCGCCGCCCGGGCGCTGCTGCGCCGCGGGGCCGAGCTGAGCGGGGTGATCGCGGCGGCGTCGGCCGCGCCTGAGGAGCGGCGGGCGGACGCCAGGCGCACCTACCAGTGGCTGCAGGCGCAGGCCGCCCGCGATGAGCTGGCGTCCATGCCGATCGACCGGATCAAGGAGGTCACCCGCGGGCGGCTGATGCTGACCGCGCTGGAGAAGGCCGGCTTCCGCACCGTCGGGTCGGTCCTCACCGCGGGCCCGTCGGCGCTGGACACCGTGCCCGGCGTCGGCCCGCAGACGGCCGCCCAGGTGGTCGCGGCCGCCCGCCAGATCGAGACCGCGCTGGCGGGCACGGTGACCGCGCGGATCGACCCCGACCGGCGGACGATACCGCAGGCGCAGTTGCTGGCCGCGCTGCGCGCCTACGAGCAGGCACAGGGCCGGCTGCCGCCGCGCGCGCCCGACCCGGAGCCGCTGCGGGCCGAGCTTGACGCCGCCCTGGCGCTGGCCCGGCCGGGCGGCAGCCGGCTGCGGATGCTGCTGGCCGGCCCGCGCCGCCGCCAGGCGGTCCGCACGGGGCTGGCCCGGCTGGCGGCCGCGCTGCGCTCGCCCGCGGCGGCCGACGCGGAAGCACGGCTCGGACCCGGTGCCGTGCCCGCCGCGCCTGCGGGCACGGTCGAGCTGTGGCAGGACTACCTGGCCCGCCCGGTCGCCTACAACGGGCTGCTTGACGACGTGGCCGGGCTCGGCCCGGACCAGGAGTCGGCCCAGGGCTTCCTGCCCGCCGACGTGGCCGAGCGGGTGCACGCTCAGCCGCTTGACCTGTCCCTGGTCAACGCGTCGCTGCGCGGGTACCAGGCGTTCGGCGCGCGGTTCGCGCTCGCGCAGCAGCGGGTGATCATCGGCGACGAGATGGGCCTCGGCAAGACCGTGCAGGCCCTGGCGGCGATGGCGCACCTGGCGGCGACCAGTGCGGGCGGCGCGACTCACTTCCTGGTCGTCTGCCCGGCCAGCGTGCTGGTCAACTGGATCAGGGAGGTCGCCGCGCACACCGACCTGACGGCGCACCGGCTGCACGGCGACGACCGGGCGGAGGCCAGCCAGGCCTGGCTGGCCTCGGGCGGCGTCGCGGTGACCACCTACGAGTCGCTGCGGTCGATGCCGGCCCCGGACGTCTCGATGCCGGCCGGGCTGACCATGCTGACGGTGGACGAGGCGCACTACGCGAAGAACCCGCGGACGCTGCGCAGCCAGGCGGTGCGCAACTGGGCGGGGGCCACCCGGCGGGTGCTGTTCCTGACCGGCACCCCGATGGAGAACCGGGTCGAGGAGTTCCGTGCCCTGGTCGCCCACCTGCGCCCGGAGGTGGCCGAGACGGTCAGCGACGCCGACGGGATGCTCGGCGGCACCGTGTTCCGCCGCGCGGTGGCCCCGGTCTACCTCCGGCGCAACCAGGACGACGTGCTCAACGAGCTGCCGCCGCGGCTGGAGACCAGCGACTGGGTGCCGCTTGACGGGCCCGCCCTGGCCGCCTACCGGGACGCGGTGGCCGAGGGGAGCATGATGAAGATGCGCCGGGCCGCGTTCGCCACCGGCCAGGACGACGACGGCACCCCGGACTGGCCGGCCAAGCTGGACCGGCTGGCCGACATCGTCGCGGAGGCAACCGCGGACGGCCGCAAGGTGGTCATCTTCTCCTTCTTCCGCGGCGTGCTCGACACGATCATGACCGCGCTCGGCGACAGTGCGCTCGGTGACGGGGCGATCGGCCCGGTGACCGGCGACGTGCCGCCGCCGGACCGGCAGGGGCTGGTGGACGAGTTCACCCAGCGGCGTGGCCCGGCCGTGCTGGTCTGCCAGATCCAGGCGGGCGGGGTCGGCCTGAACATCCAGGCCGCCTCGGTGGTGGTGCTGTGCGAGCCGCAGTGGAACCCGGCCATCGAGGAGCAGGCGATCGCCCGCGCCCACCGGATGGGCCAGGTGCGCCGGGTGGACGTGCACCGGCTGCTGGCCGAGCACACCGTCGACCAGCGGATGCTGGAGCTGACGGCGGCCAAGCGGGCCGAGTTCGACGAGTACGCCCGCCGCTCCGACCTGGCCGACGCCATCCCGGACGCGATCGACATCTCCGACCTGGCCGCGGTGGCGGGGGTGGCCAGCCAGGCGGAGGCCGAGCGCCGCATCCTGGCCGCGGAACGCGAGCGCCTCGGCATCACCCCCGCCGCGTTACCGCTCAGGACATGTTGGCCGGGCTGCGGCTGGTCATCACGTACCGGACCAGGCTGATCAGCACCTTCTTGACCGACTCGCGGCTGCGGGCGTCGCACAGCACGATCGGCACCTCGGGGTTCAGGGTCAGCGCGATCCTGATGTCCTCGCTGTCGAACCGGGGCGCACTGTCAAATACGTTGACCGCGATGACGAACGGCGTGCCCGCCCGCTCGAAGTAGTCGATCGAGGCGAAGCAGTCCGCGATCCGCCGGGTATCGGCGATGATCACCGCGCCGATCGCACCGACCGCCAGGTCGTCCCACATGAACCAGAACCGTTCCTGCCCGGGCGTGCCGAACAGGTACAGCACTAGCTGCGAGGCGAAGCTGATCCGGCCGAAGTCCATCGCCACCGTGGTGGTGGTCTTCGCGTCCACCCCGGCGGTGTCGTCGATCCCGACGCCACGGTTGCTCAGCGGCTCCTCGGTGCGCAGCGGGCGGATCTCGCTGATCGCCCCCACCAGGGTGGTCTTGCCCACCCCGAAGCCGCCGGCCACCAGGATCTTGGCGGTCGCCGGCACGCCCGCCTGGAGGTCAAAGTGATTCAAGTCCATCAAGCACCATTCTCAGCAGGCGTTGGTCGGCCACTGGTTGCCTCTGCGCGGAGACGATCCGCAGCATTCCCTCGGATGCCAGGTCACTGAGCAGTATTCGTACCACTCCGACCGGCAGGTTGATCTCAGATGTCAGGTCGACGACGGGCACCGGCCGACGGCACAGCGAGAGGATCCGCCGGTGCTCCGGGCCCGGCCGGAATTGAGCGGACGGCCACCCGTCGGTGGCCGCCACGACATCGATCAGGCCGAACGTGCCGGTGGCCTGGGTCCGCCCCTTGGTTACCGCGTAGGGCCGCACCACCGGCCCGGCCTCGGCGTCGAACCAGAGCTCGCCGTGCCCCTCGCGCGGCTGAGCTTCGTGTCCGTGGCTGTCGCGCCCGTGGTTGTCGCGCCCTTGGTTGTCGCGCCCTTGGTTGTCGCGCCCGAGACCGTCGTGCCCGTAAGGGTCGCGTCCCTGCGGGTTGTGCCCGTGCCCGTTGGGGCCGTGGCCGTTATGTCCGTATCCGTTGTACCCCTGACCGTCGCGCGGGCTCATTCCGCCGCTATCTCGTGATCAGGAAATCTTGGCTCGGCGGCCAGGTACTTGCCCATCCGGCGGACCAGCATCGCCATCTCGTAGGCGATCAGGCCCACGTTCGGGTCGGCGGAGGTGAGCACGGCCAGGCAGGTGCCCCGGCCCGCGGCGATGATGAAGAGGAACGCCCGGTCCATCTCGATGATGGTCTGCCGAACCTCGCCGCCGTTGAAGTGCCGCCCGGTTCCCCGGGCCAGGCTCTGCACGCCTGCCGCGAGGGCCGAAAGGTGATCGCTGTCCTCGCGGGCGAGCCCTCGCGAGGCCGCCACAACCAGGCCGTCCCGGGACAGGATGAGCGCCTGCTGCACGTGCTCGACCTGGCTGACCAGGTTGTCGAGCAGCCAGCTGAGCTGTCCGGTGGTGTCCGTCTGCGCCATTACTTCAGCCTCGCTTATCGCTGTGTTCCATGATCCGGGTCGCCTGCCGGATCATCAATGTCATCGGCTCGTCCACGTTCCCAGCCCTGCTGCATCATGATCATCATGCTGCGGGTCGCCTCTGGCGTCCGGTCGTCGACCGCAGGCGGCGGGCTGGATGCCGCCTGCTCGCCACCACTGCGTGACCGCAGCTGTGGCGCCATGTTCGTCTGCGGCACGCGGACCGGCATGCCCAGGTGGCTGCCACCCGGGGCCGGGGCAGGCGGGGCCGCCTGGGGGACGCGCATGCCCGCGGCGGGCGCGGCCAGCATGTTGCCGCCCGGCAAGTTCCCGCCCGGCAGGTTACCGCCCGGCCGGCCCGGTGCCGGCTGCTGTGCTGACGGACCCGCCGACGGGGCCGGCATCGCCGCGCTCCGGCTGAACGCGTCCGGCCAGGGCGTCACCGCGTCCCGCTCCCACGGCGGCCGCCCGGCGGACGGTGCCTGAGCCGACGGCGCGGTCGGCGGCCCGGCCGCCGGGAGGCCCGGCTGCCGGCCCGGCTGCGGCGCGCTGACGTCCCAGGGCGGCCGGGGCGTCCCGCGCGGCGGCGCGGGCAGGTCCAGCTCCTCGTCGGACTCGCCCATCCCGTTGTCGGCCCGCCGCCCGGTGGCCGCCGAGGGCAGCCGGTGCCGCCCGGTGATGCCGAACTCGCTGGCCGGGCCGGCCGCCCCGTCATCCGGGCCCCCCGGCGGGAGGTCGCCCGGGGCGGGCGGGGCGGCGTTGCCGTTGCCGTTGGCCGACCGGCTGCCCGCGGGCACGCGCTCTTCCCCTTCGCGCACGATCACGCCGAACGGCATGACCAGGATCGCGGTGGTGCCGCCGTAGACCGACTGCCGCAGCGACACCCGGATCGAGTGCCGGGCGGCCAGCCGGCTGACCACGAACAGGCCGAGCTGCTCGCTGTTGGCCAGGTCGAACTCGGGCGGGTTGGCCAGCCGCCGGTTGATGTCGGCCAGTTCGTCCAGGCTCAGCCCGAGGCCGCGGTCTTCGATCTCGGCCACCAGGCCGGTGCCGGCCCGGTCCGCCCGTACCTCGATCCTGGTATTGGGCGGTGAGAACACGGTGGCGTTTTCCACCAGCTCGGCGACCAGGTGGATGATGTCGTTGACGGCGTTGCCCGCCACCAGGTCACGCGACTCGCTGGTCACGTCGACCCGCACGTAGTCCTCGACCTCGGCCACCGCCGCCCGCAGCACGTCGACCACCGGCACCGGGTCGCGCCAGGCGCGGCCGGGGGTAGAGCCGGACAGGATGATCAGGCCCTCGGCGTGACGCCGCATGCGGGTGGTGAGGTGGTCGAGGCGGAACAGGTCGGCCAGCGCGCCGGCGTCGCTGGTCCGCCGCTCCATCGAGTCGAGCATGCTCAGCTGGCGGTGCAGCAGCGACTGGTTGCGCATGGAGATGTTCAGGAAGACCTGGTTGACCCCCTTGCGCAGCTGGGCCTGGTCCACCGCGGCGGCGACCGCCGCCCGCTGCACGACGCCGAACGACCGGTCGATCTGGTTGATCTCCTCGATGCCGCTGGTGACCACGGCCGGGGTCTCGGCCGCCACGTCCACGTCGTCGCCCGCCCGCAGCCGCGCGACCACCCGCGGCAGCCGCTCGTCGGCCATCTCGCGGACGCTGTCGTGCAGGTTGGTCAGGTCGCGGGTGACCCGGCGGCCGAACCACAGCAGCAGCACGATCGACAGGGCGACCGCCAGCAGGCCGACGCCGGCCGCCAAGAAGGCCTGGGTGAACAGGCTGTCGCTGGCCGACGAGCTGAGCGAGTTCAGCACGGCGCCGTTGGCGCCCTCGGTCGTCTCCAGCGTGGTCAGGTAAGTGGTCGAGACCTTCTGCCAGGTCGCGCCGTTAACCGGTAGCGGCTGGTTGTCGGCGGCGGCGGAGATCTGCGCTTCCAGCGTGGCGAACTGCTTGGAGTTCGGCTGCGCGATGACGGCCAGGTAGTTGTTGCGGATCGTGGTGGGCAGCGTGGCCAGGGACTGGGACAACATCTGCTGGCGGTTGGTGGCGCTGGCGACGAACAGCTCGTGCTCGGACGGGGTCATCCGGCCCTTTTCGTACGCGAAGGCGCCGTCCGCCAGCGCTGCTTCCCGGCTCGCCTCCTCCAGCACGTAGGCCGAGTCGACCGCGCCGATCGACTCGGCTACCAGGACCGAGCCGCGCTGGTTGATCGAGGAGTAATAGGCCGAGTACTGGGCGTCGACGACCGTGTTGTAATCGGCGAACGCCTGCGACGCGGTCAGCGCGCCGGAGTCGACCGCCTTGCGGATGCTCGGCAGCCGCTCCGTCTGGGCGATCAGCTGGTTTTCCTCGGCCGAGGCGATCGCGTTGAGGTGGTTGTTGTTGGACCGGAAGTCCGCGATCGCGGTCGGGAGCGCCGCTGAGACGATCGCCCTGGTCTTGAGCAGGGCCGCCTCACTCCCCTTGCGCCCGCTGAGCAGCCAGAGGTACGTCTGCAGCCGCTCGGTCGGAATCTCGAACGAGATGGTCGAGACCGCTTGGCTGTTCGATGCCTTGTTGTTGTCCCGGTACCCCTGGGCGTCGAGCGCCTTGGGGATGGTGAGCAGGCTCGCGATCAGCCACATCACCAGCAGTGACACTAGGGGCACAGCGAACATGCCGATGAGCAGGACCCGGATTGACCGGGAGCGAACGGGACGCCGGATGGCCGCCATAGCGCCTCACCTAAAGACAGGCACGCGGGAACGCCGTCCGGCCGCCTCAGGGTTTGCGAAGCTGCTTTATAAGCTCGCCGACGCCGCTGTCTGACGGTAGCCGAGACTCCCCGGCGTGACCAACCTCATAATTCATTGTTGTGCTTAAGGATTGTCACCGTAGCAGGACGCAGCGGTCGAATGGGGCCAAACCTTTCCAAAATTTAAGAAAGTCCAGCGAGCAGGGCATAAGCCCCCGTCTCACCGCCAACGTTACATGTCTTTACATTCGTCTATGCGGGCGCCGCCTCCGTCGTTGAGCGCCAGCGCCTAGTTAGGTCGCCGGCGCTTTGCTTCCTCCTGCCTACGATACGTCACCCTGGCCGTTTTCAACCCGAACGTGCCGTCTGTCGCCCGCCGCCGCCGGACGCGGCGGGCGATCTGCGCCGGACGCGGCGGGCGATCGCCGGCGAGGCGCGGACCGGGTTAGGCTGCCGGAGATGACCATTGCATTCGTTCTCGGCGGGGGCGGCCTGCTCGGCGCGCACGAGGTAGGCATGCTACGGGCGCTGTCGGAAGCGGGCATCGTGCCCGACGTGGTGGTCGGCACCTCGATCGGCGCGGTCAACGGCGCCTTCATCGCGGCCGACCCGGACACCGCCGCGCAGCGGCTGACCAGCCTGTGGCGCGGTGAGTCGCTCGGCCTGGTGTTCAGCGAGACCGTCGTCGGCCGGGCGGTCCGGCTGGCCCGGTCCGGCACCCACCTGCACGCGATCGACCCGCTGCGCAAGCTGCTGGCCGACACGCTGCCGGCCGAGACGTTCGCCGACCTGCGACTGCCCTTCCACTGCGTCGCCGCCAGCATCGAGGACGCGACCGCCCGCTGGTTCGCGTCCGGCCCGCTGGTCCCCGCGGTGCTCGCGTCCTGCGCGGTCCCCGGGCTGCTGCCGCCGGTCGAGATTGACGGCGCGCACTACTTCGACGGCGGCCTGGTTCACTCCATCCCGGTCGGGCGGGCGGTCGCGCTCGGCGCCACCGTCGTCTACGTGCTGCACGTCGGCCGGATCGAGAGCCCGCTCCCGGTGCCGGCCAGGCCCTGGGAGGTGGGCCTGGTCGCGTTCGAGATCGCCCGCAGGCACCGCTTCCACGAGGAGATGGCGGCGCTGCCGTCCGGGGTCGAGGTGCACGTGCTGCCGAGCGGCGGCGAGCAGCCCGCGCCGGGGCTGCGCCAGTTCCGTTACCGGGGGCGGAATCAGGTAGGTAACAGCATCGACCGCGCGTACGCGGCCTCCGCCAGCTACCTGACCGAGCTGGCCGGGCACCGCTGATGCTGCCGCCCGCGCCGGTCCGCAGGCTGCTGCTGGTGCCGCTGGTCGTGGTGATCGGCGCCGCCCTGGCCGCCCTGACCCCGCCGGTGGCGCTCCTGTCGGCCGCGTACAACCTGGTCAGGCGGGACCGGCCGGGCCCGGTGCGCCGTTCCCGGCTGCTGCGGGTGATCATCCTCGGGCTGGTCTGGTCGATGGGCGAGACCGCCGCGCTGACCGTGTTCCTCGGCCTGTGGCTGGCCAGCGGGTTCGGCGGGCGGCTGGAGACCGAGCCGTACCAGTCGCGCCACTACGCGGTGCTGGCCTGGTTCCTCGACCTGGTGTACCGGACGGCGGTCCGGGTCGGCGGGCTGACGGTGACGGTGTCCGGCCAGCCGGAGCCGGCGCCGCCCGGTGACCAGCCGCTGATCGTGCTCAGCCGGCACGCCGGCCCGGGCGACTCGCTGCTGCTCATCCGCTACCTGCTGAGCGAGTGCCAGCGCCGCCCGCGGGTGGTCATGAAGGCCACCTTGCAACTGGACCCGACCACGGACATCGCCGCCAACCGGCTGCCGAACGCGTTCCTGCGCCGGGCCGCCCACGGGGCGGCCGCCGCCAGCCAGCGGACCGAGCAGGTCCGGCGGCTGGCGGCGGGCATGGCCGACGGCAGCGCCCTGGTGGTCTTCCCCGAAGGGGGCAACTGGACGCCGTACCGCTGGCAGCGGGCCATCGACCGGCTGCGCCGGGGCGGCCGCCCCGACCTGGCCGAGCGGGCGGCGGCGATGCCCAACGTGCTGCCGCCGCACGGCGGCGGCGCCCTCGCCGCGATCGCCGCCTGCCCCGGCGCGGACGTCATCTTCGTCGCCCACACCGGCCTCGACCAGCTTGTCAGCGTGCGCGACGTCTGGCGCCGCCTGCACTCCGAGATGACCGTGCTCGCCCACTGGTGGCGTGTCCCGGCCGCCTGCGTCCCCGCCCCGTCCGACCGCGAGGCCCAGCTCACCTGGCTCTACGACTGGTGGCAGCGCATCGACGAGTGGATCACCGCTAACCGCCCGCCTGCCACCGACCCGCCCGCCACCGACCCGCCCGCCACCGACCCGGCCAGCCCCTCACCCGCCGCCGATCCCGGGTTACCAGGCGCGGCCGGCGTAGCCCGCGTACACGGCCAGGTGCGCGTCGGCGGCGGCCGCCCAGGTGTAGCCGGCCGCCAGCGCCTGCCCCGCCGCCCGCAGCTCGCCCGGCGCGGCCAGTGCCGCGGCGAGGGCGGCGGCGAAGCCGTCCGGGTCGTCCGCGAACCGGGCCGCCCCGCCGAACACCTCGCGCAGCACCGGCAGCGACCGGGTCACCACCGGCACCCCGGCCGCGAGGGCCTCAAGCGCGGCCAGCCCGAACCCCTCGCGCACGGACGGGAAGCAGAACGCCGCCGCCGCGGCGACCAGGGACGGCAGCTCCTCCTCGGCGACCGGCCCGAGCACCGCGGGCACAGCCCCGGCTCCGGCCTGAGCTCCCACCTCGTGAACTCCCACCTCGTGCCCCACCTCGGGGACCGCGCCGAACAACTCGGCGCAACGCTTGTTCCAGGCGTCCCGGTAGTCGCGGTAGTCGAACAGGGTCTCGCCGCCGGCGATCACCAGCCGCACGCCGGGCCCCCGGCCGGCTAGTTCAGCCCGGCGCAGCCGGGCGTACGCCTCGAGCAGGTCGAGCGAGCCTTTCCGCGGCTCGATGCCGCCCACCGCGAGCAGGTAGCGCCCGAACCGCGCCCGCCACCGGCGCCGCGCCGCCGCCGCGGCCGGCTCCGGCCCGGCCGCGGCCGCGAACCGGGCGCTGTCGACCCCGTTGGGGATGACCGCGGCGCGGATGCCCCAGCCCGCGGCCAGCTCGTCGGCAACGGCCCGGGAAACACAGATGATCCCGAACGGTTGCGTGATGGCCCGCTCATGGCACGCGGCTAGCTCGGGCGTGCTGAAGTGGTCGATGTGGTGCACCGTCCGCAGGCACCGCGGCACCGCGTTGGCGCTGATGCAGTCCTGCGCGTGCACGATGTCGTAGCGGCCGGCCGGGAACGCCTCCCGCAGCGCCGCGATCGAGCGCAGGATGCGCGGGCCGACGCCCTCGGACGGCCCTCCGTCAGACTGTGTTGCCGCCCCTTCGGGGAATGGCACCACCCGCAGGCCGACCGCGGGATCGACCGGCCGGTAGAAGCCGTCGTCGCCGCCCCGGCCCAGCGTCCACACGGTAACGTCCTCGCCGCGGGCGGCGAGCGCCTCGGCCAGCGCGAGCGTGTGCACCACCCCGCCGCGCGGCTTGGTGGAGTAGGTGAGCAAGGCGATCTTCACCGGTGAGTCCCCCTACCGGTAAGCACTTGGCCTGCGCTCCGACAGGTGGTGCTGCACCCGCCGGGCCCGGGAGATCTCCTCGGCCACGTCCAGCTCGGCGACCGCCAGGCCGGCCTTGGACCAGGTGCGGGCGAGGATGTCGCCGCCCGGTCCGACGATCTTGGCCTGGCCGAGGAACCGCATCCCGCCGAGCGCCCCGGTCTGGTTCGACGAGGCCAGCACCACCTGGTTCTCCGCCGCCCGGGCCTGGTCGTAGAGGTCGAACAGGCGGGCCTGCCGGTCCTGCGCCATCCGCGGCGCGCGGTTGGTGATCGAAGTCGGCCAGGCGGACAGGCAGGCGACGATCTGCGCCCCGTCCATCGCCAGCGACCGGGCCGACTCGGGGAAGGTCTTGTCGTAGTCGATCAGCATGCCGACTCGCCCGGCCGGGGTGTCGAAGGCGGCGAACGACTGGCCGGCCGCGTACACCGCGGTCTCGCCCGGCGGCTGGTGCACCTTGCGGTGCCGGCCGAGCACGCCGTCGCCGGTGACGCAGACCGCCGCGTTGTACGGCCGGGGCGCCCCCGCCTCGCAGTAGCCCAGGCAGACCGTCATCTCGGCCGCCAGCGCGCACACCTTGCGCAGGTACTCGCTGTCCGCCTCGAGTGCGGGCGGCAGCGCGGCCGGGTCGGGTGACCTGATATCGGCCAGGTACCCGCCGAGGGCCGCGTCCGGCAGTACCAGCAGCGCCGCGCCCGCCTGCCGCGAGTGCTCGATCAGGGTGGCGATGCGCTGCAGGCAGAAGTCGAGGTCCCGTCCGAAGTGCGCGGCCGCCGCGGCGATTACCGTCATGCTGGGTCCCTTCCAACGCAGCTGCGCACGTCCGGCTGGTCGGACATGTCACTGCATTATGCAAGGGAATAGGCTTCCGGGCGGCGGCTGCGCAAGTGCGCCATGGACCGGCGGGCCGCCGCCAGCTCGGCCGCGACGTCCACGTCGGCCACCGCCATCCCGGCCTCGGTGCCGGTGGTCGCCAGCACCTCGCCACCCGGCCCGACCACCTTGGCGCTGGCCACGAAGCGCAGCGACCCGAACGTGCCCGCCTGGTTGGCCGACAGCCACACGATCTGGTTCTCCAGCGCCCGGGCCTGGTCGAACAGGTTGAACCTGAGCGTCCAGCGGTCGGCCGACAGGTCGGCTGAGGCGTTGGTGCGGCTGGTCGGCCAGGCTGACACGCAGGTGACGATCTCCGCCCCCGCCAGGGCCAGCGCCCGGGCCGACTCCGGGAACGCCTTGTCGTAGCAGATCATCATGCCCAGCCGCCCGACCGGCGTGTCGAACGGCGCGAACCCGTCCCCCCGGTCGTAGCTGGCCCCCTCGCCCAGGGGCTGGTGCACCTTCCGGTGGTTGCCGAGCACCCCGTCGCCGGTCACGCAGACCACGCTGTTGAACAGCCGGGTGCGGCCGCCCGGGTCCTCGGCCAGCTCGCAGTAGCCGGCCGTCAGCACCATGTCCCCGGCCAGCGCGGCCAGCCGCTTGACCTCGGGCCCGTCCACCCGCAGGGGCGGCGGCCCGCCATCCGAGCCGGGCCCGTCCAGACTGGTGAGGTAGCCGCCCAGGCAGGCCTCGGGCAGCGCCAGCAGCCGCACGTCGCGCTGCCTGGCCTGGTCGACCAGGGCGGCGATCTGGTGGAAGTCATCCTCCAGGTCCCGCCCGAACGGCGCCGCCACTGCCGCCATCCGCAAGTTACCCACGTTCACTCCTCGCTTGCCGCTGGGCCGAGGCCGGTTACCGGGCCGTCGATTACCGTTGTCTCCTCGCCGTCCGGCCAGCGCAGCCGGACGCCGTGGCCGGCCGTCAGCTCGCCGCAGCCGGCCGTGACCGCCGGGCCCGCCGCCGGGAACGGCGTCCCGGTGGGCGCCGCCGTCAGCAGCCCGAAGCCGGGGAAGCAGGTCAGCCAGTCCCCGGCGCTGGCCGCGGCGGGCCGGGGGACCGCGGCCAGGTCGAGCACCGCGCCGCACCCGCTGGCCTCGGCCAGCATGCCGAGGGTGCCGGCCAGGCCGGCCATCGACACGTCCTTGGCCGCGGCCGGCCGGGCGCGGTCGCCCGCCGCCGCCAGGCACCGCGTCATCGCCTGCAGCTCGCCCGCCGTCCGCTGCGAGCTGGAGTCCCACTGCCGCCCGCTGTACCCGGGCCGCCACTGGCCGCCCAGGTCAACCGTCAGCCGGACCGCGTGCCCGGGCCGGCCACCGCCACCGGGAACCGGCCCAGGCCCACCGCCGGGCCCGCCACTGCCACCGGGCACGCGGCCGAGCGCGGTCACCGACAGCGCGGCCGGCACCCCGAGCTGGGTGTGGCCGCCGAGTACGGGCACCCCGTAGGCGGCCGCGCCGTCGCGCAGCCCGGCCAGTACCCGGGCCGCGAACGCCGCGTCCCGTGCCCCGACCGCGTCCAGCAGGCCGACCGGGGCCGCGCCCATCGCGCACAGGTCGTTCACGTTGACCAGGACGGCGCACCAGCCGGCCCACTCCGGGTCCCGCTCGACCATCGAGGGAACGATCGCGTCGCACGCCGCCACCAGGTCGGAGCCGGGTACCGGCACGCCGTCGTCGCCGACGAAGCCGGGTACCCCGGCCAGCCCGCTGACCAGGGCGCCGAGCGGGGCCTTGGCCGCGGTGGCGATGGCCGCGATCCGGCCCAGGGTGCCCGGCCAGCGCATCAGCAGGTGCGGCCGCCCGGCTGCCGTCGCCGGGCGCACGGTTGCCCAGCCGAGGCGCCGGAACATCCGCTCGGCGGCCGGCTGTACGGTCGCTTCGAACCGCAGCACGCCCGCCGCCTCCGCGTGCGCGCAGGCCGCGCGGACCAGGGCCGGGCCGATGGGGTAACCCCCACCCGTTCGGCTGACCGGGTTCGCCGTTGACTCCCGCAGCAGCCCGCCCGCCCCGTTGCGGCTGGCCGGCGCCACCGCCAGCCGTGACCCGTGCCACCAGCCGATGTCGGGACCGCCCGGGTCGGCCGGGTGCAGCCGGACGCCGCCGAGGACCGCCCCGTCGCGCCCCCGGGCCAGCAGCACCACCGTGCGCGGGTCGTCGTCGTGGTCGTCGTGGTCGTCGCCGTCGAACAGGCCCTGCTCGTCCGCGAACACCCGGCGGCGCAGCCGGCGGTAGGCGGCGAGCTCGGCCGGGCCGTCAGCCCGGGCGATCTGGAACGGGGTGAGCCGCCGCCTGGTCGCCGCGTCGCCCAGCAGCGCCAGCAGGTCCGGCATCGGCTCGGCGGGCAGCCGGGCCAGTGCTGACCCGACTGGGTCGCCGCCGAGCAGGGCCGTTACCTCGGGCATGGTCATCGCCCTCAGCCGCCCGCACTGGGCAGGGCGCTGCAGCCGCCGCAGGCGGCGCAGCCCGCGCCCTGGTCGGCGCCGGCCATCCCGGCCGCCCGCAGCAGCTCGGCGACCCGGCCGGTCACCTCGGTGACCAGCGACGCGGGCGGGGCGGTGGCGCCGTCGCGCCGGGCCAGGGTGCCCGCCATCGGCCGCATCGGCACCAGGAACGGGTACACCCCCCGCGCGATCAGCGACGCCGCCCCCGCGACGAGGTCGTCGGCCGGCTCGCCCAGCCCGATCAGCAGGTAGGTCGACACCCGGTTCCAGCCGAACACCCGGACCGCCTCGTCCCACGCGCGCTCGTACTCGGCCAGCGGGACGGTGGATTTCCCCGGCATCCACCGGGCCCGCACCGCGTCGTCGAGCGATTCCACGTGGATGCCGATCGCGGTCGCCCCGGCCAGGCGCAGCTCGGTGATGACCGGCAGGTCGCCCACTGGCGGCTCGATCTGTACCTGCACCGGCAGCCCGGGCACGGCGTCGAGGACCGCCCGCACGCAGCGGGCCAGGTGCCGCCCGCCCCGGTCGGGCCCGGACGTCGTCCCGGTGGTCAGCACCAGTTGCCGCACCCCGTCCAGCCGCACCGCCGCCTCCGCCACCTCGGCCAGCTGGGCCGGGGTCTTGGCGGCGACGGTGCTGCCGGACCGCAGCGACTCCTCGATGGTGCAGAACCGGCACCGCTGCTCCTCGGCGTACCTGATGCAGGTCTGCACCACGGTGCTGGCGAGCACGTCGTGCCCGTGCAGCAGGGCGATCTGCCGGTACGGCACCCCGTCGGCGGTGGCGAGGTCGTAAAATTTCGGCCGAACGGAGGGCACTGCCTCGATTCCGAGGTCGATGACGCCCTTGCGCAGCCGGCCGCCGACGATGCTGTACGGGCTGTCGGGATTGACCGGCAGGGCCGCGTTGCCGCCGTCCAGGGCCAGGTGGCCGTCGTCGCTCGGGCCTGCTCCCTTGCTCCGCTGGACCGGCGCGTCGTCCATCCGCACGCCGGCCAGCGCGAGCTCCACGCGTTCAGGCAGCTGCACGGGTCACCACATGTAGGTCGAGTTGATGATCGCGCCCTTGCGCGCGTAGTGGATCAGCGCGTCCTGCACGTCAAGCGGGTGGGTGGGGATGACGCCCTCGATGAGGTCTTCCTCGCGCAGGCCGTGCAGCGACAGGCCGAACCGGCAGCAGTAGACCTTGCCGCCCTCCTTGATGAAGGTCTTGAGCTGCTCGTTGATGTTGTGCTCGCCCGGGAAGGCGGAGTTGCCGGTGGTCGGGAAGCCGCGGGTGGCCATCGCGTTCATCGAGCCGGGGCCGTAGAAGTAGATCGCGGTCTCGAAGCCCTTCCGCAGCGCCCGGGTGGCCTGCAGGATCGCGACGAAGGACACGCTCGACTCGTGCGCGATGCCGTGGATCAGGGTGAAGTACGACTGCCCGGGCTCGGCCTGGTAGTCGGGGAAGACCTTGGTGCCGCCGTAGATGCTGGACCCGTCGGGCAGCGACGGGTGCTGGATCTCGTTGAGCGACTGCTGCTCGGTCTCGGTCAGTTCGGCCATGGTGCTATCTCCCTGTCGTGATCGGTTATCGGTAGAGCCGGTCGAAGTTGTCGTTGAACACCAGGTTTTCCAGGGCGGTGCTGCCGGCCGCGGCGCGCAGCCGGGCGTACTCGCCGTCGGCGTCGCCCCAGGGCTCGTCGCTGGCGAACAGCACCCGGTCGCCGCCGAGGCCGCGCCGGTCGATCTCCGCCGCCAGCCAGCGCGGCGCGAAGCCGATCGCCCAGGACAGGTCGGTGTAGACCTGCTTGCCACGCTCGATCCAGTCGAAGAAGCGGCTGCCCACCAGCTTGATGTGGCCGCTCATCCCGCCGCCGAAGTGCACCAGGTGGATCTTGGCGGCGTCGCCGTACTCCTCGACCAGCAGGCCCACCTGGTCGATGTCGGAGGCGGCGCCGGGGGAGGTGTGCACGTGGACGACGAGACTGTGCTCCCGGGCGGCGGCGAAGATCGCGTCAAGGCCGGGCTGGCAGGCCGGGTCGTCCGGCCGGCCGCCGAGCAGGAAGCTGATCTTGAGCGCCTTGACCCCGGGCTCGGCCGCCAGCGCCAGCGCCTTGGCGGTGCGGCCGGCGTCGCGGTCCAGCGGTGACACCCACAGCGCGGCGCTGATCCGGTCGGACCTGGTGGTCGCCTCCACGCACAGCTCGTTGAAGGAGAAGGCGACGGCCGGGTCGGGTACCCCGTAGTTGGGGATGACCAGCGCCCGCTCGGTGCCCTCGCGGTCCATGTCGGCCAGCAGCTCGTCGATGGTGGCCCGGGCGGTGATGTCCGGGCTGACCGGCGGGCCGCCGTAGAACGGGTAGGCGGGCAGCACCCCGAGGTGCCGGTGCGCGTCGGCCCGTGCGCTGCCGCTCATGCCACGGTCCTCGGTGCGGTCCAGTCCTCGTCCCGCTCCGGTTCGGGGAAGGTCGACATCGGGGTGCCGGCGATCCAGCTCACCTCGTTGGGCCGCGCGTAGCCGGTGATCTTGCCGGTCAGGTACTCCGCGTCCTGAGCGACGCCGCCGAGCCGGCCCGAACCCCAGGTGTGCTGCCAGGGCAGCCCGAGGAAGTACAGCCCGGGACTGCTGGTGACGCCGCGCCGGTGGGTCGGGTAGCCCCGGCCGTCGAACACCGGGACCTCGATCCACCGGTGGTCGGCGCCGAACCCGGTGGCCCAGATCACCGCGGTGATCCCGTGGGCGGCCAGGTCGAGCTTGACCGGGTGGTCTGGCCCCGGTGCCCACACCGGCACGTAGCGGGCCTCGGCCGGGGCATCAAGCCCGGCCGCCTCGATGTAGGCGTCGATCGAGTTCTTGACCCCATCGGACGCCGCGTCGGCGGCGTCCAGGTTCTGGGCCAGGTCGTCGCCGAAGGTCAGCAGCCCGCTGGTGGTGGCGTCGGTGAGCCGCCCGTAAAGCCGCATGCCCTGGGTCGCGAACGCCCGCAAGTCGATGTCGTGACCGCCGTCCCGGCCGGTGACGTACTGGTTGGCCCGGTGCAGCCGGGGCCAGTCCGCTTCCGGGAACTCGGTGATCGCCCGCTGGTAGTAGCCGGTCTGCTCCAGCCAGGCGACCACGTCCCGGCCGCGGTACCGGCGGGCTACCCGGGTCGCGCCGCCCACCGCCAGGTGCACCTGGCGGCCGGCCAGGTGCAGGTCCTCGGCGATCTGGCAGCCGGACTGCCCGGTCCCGACGACGAGGACGGCGCCCTCGGGCAGGCCGCCCGGGCTGCGGTAGGTAGCCGAGTGCAGCTGGGTGACGTCCTCGGGCAGCCGTTCGGCCAGCCGCGGGGTCCGCGGGACCTGGTACGGGCCGGTCGCGACCACGACCTGGTCGGCGGTGATGTCACCGGCGGTGCTGGCGAGATGGAACCGCCCGGCCCGGTCCCGGTGCAGCCGGGTCACCGTGACCTGCTCGAACAGCGGAAACTGGTAGCAGTTGACGTAGGCCGCGAGGTAGGCCGCGATCTCGTCCCGCGGCATGAACCCGTCCGGGTCGTCGCCCGCGTAGGGATGGCCGGGCAGTCGGCACTGCCAGTTCGGGGTGACCAGGCAGAAGGAGTCCCAGCGGCGGTCGGTCCAGTCGTGCCCGGCCGTCTTCGCCTCGATGACCACGTGGTCGATGCCGCGCCGCTGCAGGTGGTAGCTCATCGACAGGCCTGCCTGCCCGCCGCCCACCACCGCCACCGGCACGTGCCGGCCGTCGAGGCCGTCCCGGTCGCCGAATCGCTGCCTGCCGTCCATGAACAGCAGTAGACCGGGCCAATATGGCCAAGCTGTTTCATCCGGAAAAGCCGCTAGTTACAAGGATCGCGTTATGTAACGAGAACAATTCACACCCGTCGGAGCGAAAAGACTGGGGGTAGTTACCGCCCTCAACGAGGCGGTAACTACCCCCAAGGATTGCCAGCGGCGCCGGGCCGCTACTTCAGCAGCAGGTAGGCGAGTGAGCCGAGCCCGGCGATCAGGCAGTAGATGCCGAACGGGTTCAGCGACTTGTCCTCGCTGAAGTACTTCATCAGGAACCGCAGCGACAGGTAGGCGCCGACGAAGGAGATCAGCGAGCCGACCAGGATCGGCCCGTGGATGCCCGCGCTCATCGGGCCGGTCAGGTCCTTGGCCTTCAGCACGCCCGCCGCCAGGATCACCGGCGCCGACAGCAGGAACGAGAACCGCACCGCGTCTTCCCGGCGCAGCCCGCGCCACATGCCGGCCACGGTGACGATCCCGTCCCGGCTGATGCCCGGCAGCAGCGCGAGGATCTGCGCGGAGCCGAGGACGACCGCCCGCCCGTAGGGCATGCTGGACAGCCGCCGGTCGGCCACCACCGCCGGGTCGGCCGTGGCGTCATCTCCCGGCCGCCCGGCCGGGACGCGGTCCCGCCCGCCCGGTCCGCCCGGTCCGCCCGCGTGCGCGCCCCGCCCCGGCGCCTGGCCGTGCCGCCCGGCGGGGGCCGGCCGGCGCTGCTGCGGGGACTGCCCGTACTGCTCCGGCTGCCCGTGCTGCTCGTGCCTGCCTGCCCCGCTGACCGGGCTGACCGGGCTGACCGGGCTGCGGGCGCTGCCCTGGCTGCGGCGGCTGCCCGTACTGGCCCGGCTGCCCGTACGGTCCCGGCTGGCCCGGCTGGCCCGGCTGACCGTACTGGCCGCGCTGCCACTCGTCGCCCTGCCCGTAGCGCGGGTCGGGACCCTGCCACTGCTGCTGACGCGGCTGCTCCGAGTAGCCCTGCGGCGGCTGCTGCGGGTAGCCCGGCGGCGGCGGGTAGGCCTGCGGGGGCTGCTGCGGGTAGCCGCGGGTCGGCGGCTGCGGGGGGTATGGAGGCGGCTGCTGCTGTGGGTACCCCGGCTGCGGCTGGCCCGGGTAGCCCGCGGGCGGCTGGGGATAGCCGGGCTGGGGATAGCCGGCCTGCTGGGGATAGCCGGGCGGAGCCGGGTAACCCTGCTGCGCGGGGTTACCGTCCACCCGGGCCGGTACCCCCGCGTCACCCGCGGCCGCCTCCCTGACTCGCCGCATCCGCTCGCTGAGCAGCAGGATGAGCCCGTTGACGGCCAGGAAGACCGCGGCCAGCTCGGGCTTGGCGAAGACGCTGACGAAGACCTTCTGGAACAGTGCGCCGACGATGCCGACCGGGATCGTGGCGAAGATGATCATCCATGCCAGCCGCTCGTCCGGCGTGGTCGCCTTGCGCTTGCGCAGTGAGGAGACGAACCCGCGCACGATCCGCAGCCAGTCCCGCCAGAAGAACAAGATCATCGCCAGCGCGGTCGCCACGTGCAGCCCGACCACGAACGCCAGGTAGGGCGAGTCCTTGGCGGACACGTTGAGGTCGGTCGACCAGCTCCCGCCGATCAGGGCCGGGATCAGCACGTTGTGCCCGAGGCTGGAGACCGGGAACAGCTCGGTCACGCCCTGGATGAGGCCGGTGACGACCGCCTGCAGGTACGTCAGATGAGCAGACATCGGCGTGCCTTTCTCTAGCTCGGGTCTGATGGCCAAAGCTGACGACGAGCGCCGGCCTGGCCGACGAGCGAAAAGACTATCCGGACGGCGCGCCCCGCGGCGGGCAACTGGCGGGTGCCGCGCCCGGGCCGGGGTAGAATTTCTACAGACTCGTAGACGTTAGTCGACGGGAAGGAGTGTATGGCACCCATGCTTGACGGACCCGACCAGGCGGCGCAGGCCGCGCCGGGCGGCTTCGACGCCGAGCGCGCCGCCCACCACCGGCGCGCGGCCGGCCAGCTCGAGGCCGCCGTGCTGGGGGAGCTGCAGCAGGCCGGCTCCGCCTTGTCGCCCGGTGAGGTCAGGGAGCGGCTCGGCGGCGACCTCGCCTACACCACGGTGGTCACCATCCTTTCCCGGTTGCACGCCAAGGGACTGCTCAGCCGGCAGAAGGCGGGGCGGGTCTACCGCTACGCGCCGGTCGCCGACCAGCCCGGGCTGGCCGCCCGCCGGATGGCCCGGGTGCTCGACGAGGAGGCCGACCGCGAGGCGGTGCTCGCCCGCTTTGTCTCCTCCCTGTCCGACCGGGACGAGGAGCTGCTCCGCAAAATGCTCGGGCAGGACCTGGGTGACCAGGAGCGCGAGGGCTAGTGGCGGCGCGGGGGAGCGGCCCATGGAGCTAGCGGTCTACGTCCCGCTGCTCGTCCCGGCGCTGGCTGCCCTGGCGGCGCGGCCGCTGGCCGCCCGGCTGCCCCCGGCCGTGGCGGCCTGGCTGCTCACCGCGAGCGCGCTCGCACTGGCCCTGGCGTCGAGCGCGGCGCTGGGGGTGCTGGCGCTGTCAGCGGTGATCAGGATCCGGTTCATCGACGCCGTCGGCCACCTGTCGGGCGAGGTGCTGCGCAGCGGCGACGCGGTCTCGATCCCGGTCGCGGTGCTGGCAGGCGGCCTGCTCGCGCTGGCCGCGGGCGCGGTCGGGCTGGCGCTGCGGCGGCGGGTGGCGGCGATCGCGGCCGCGTACCGCCGCGCCCGCACGCTGCCGGGCGACGGCCAGGTGGTGGTGACCGAGGACGACGCGGCCGACGCGTACACGCTGCCCGGCCGTCCGGCCCGGGTGGTGATCACCCGCGGCATGCTCGAGGCGCTGGCCGGCCGCGAGCGCGACGTGCTGCTGGCCCACGAGCGGGCGCACGCCCGGGGCTCGCATTACCTGTTCACCTCGGCCGCCCGGCTCGCCGCCGCCGCCAACCCGCTGCTCCGCCCGGTGGCGGCCGAGGTCGGCTACGCGGTCGAGCGCTGGGCCGACGAGCGAGCCGCGGCGGAGACCGGCGACCGCGCGCTCACCGCCCGGGCGATCGCCCGGGCGGCGCTGGCCACCTCCGCCCGGCCGCCGGCCGGGGCCCCGCTGGCGCCGGCCCTCGGCATCGCCCGCGGGGCCGGCCCGGTGCCCCGCCGCGTTGCCGCCATGCTGGTGCCGCCGCCCGGCCGGTCGCCGCTGCTGCTGTCCGCCACCGTGCTGCTGGTGGCCGCCTCGGCCGGGGCGGCGCTGCTCGCGGGGCTCGACCTGCACCAGCTCATCGAGCTAGCCCAGGCCCAGCGCTAGCCCAGGCCCAGCGCTAGCCGAGTCAAACATCGTTCCCAACCAAGTCAAACATCGCTAACCAGCCCTGTCTGTCCAGGTCGTCCAGGGCGAGCCGGTAGCATCAGGCCCATTCGCACTCCGGCCAAGGGGAGTTGGTAATGGGAAGCAGCAGTCATCCGTCCTCCGTTCGGACTGGGCCCCTCGCGCACCGCCGCCGTGGCGCGCTCGCGCTGACCGCGGCCGCCGCGGCCTGCCTGGCGGTCGCCGGCTGCGGCGGCGGAAGCAGCAGCAGCACGAGCAGCGCGCCGGCCAACCCGCTCGCCACCTTGACCGCCAAGCAGATCGTGGCCAAGTCAGTGGCCGACCTGCGGGCGGCCAAGAGCTTCACCATGGTGGGCAGCGTCACCGAGTCCGGCCAGACCGAAAGCCTCAACCTTGGCTACCTGAACGGCAAGGGCTGCGCGGGCACGGTCACCGAGGGTACCCAGGGCAGCGTCGCGATCGTGGTGATCGGCACTACCGCCTGGATCAAGCCGGACAACAAGTTCTTCCAGTCAACCGCGGGCAGCCAGGCGTCAGCCGCGATCGCGCTGCTTAACGGCCGCTACCTGAAGGGCACCACCAGCAACGCCAACGTCAAGTCGCTGACCTCGGTCTGCGACGTGACCTCGCTGACGTCTGCCTTCACCGCCACCGGCACCCTGGTCAAGGGCAAGGTCACCACCCTCAACGGGCAGCAGGTAATCACGGTGACCGACTCCGCCAAGGGGGGCACCCTGTACGCCACCAACACCGCCACGCCCCAGCTGGTGCAGATCGTCAACACCAAGGGCACGGGCGGCGACACCGGCCAGATCAAGTTCAACGTCGGGGCGAAGGTCACGCTGACGCCGCCGCCGGCCAGCCAGACGGTGGACGGGGCGGCCTTCGGCTTCTGAGGCCGCCTCAGCCGCACCGAGTGCCAAATGAGCAGAATGGCCCAAACTTTTTCAGCTAGTGTCGAGTTCTCCGGCAGTTATCCACTGATGTGTGCCTCGCTGGGAGAACCCAATGCTTCACGGTCGGCGCCGCCTGGTCAGGCTGATGACGGTGACGGCGGCCGGCGCGGGCGTGCTGGCGGGCCTGGCTGGCTGCGCCGGGACGAACGGGCCGCAGGCCGCCACCGCCACCAGGGCGTGGACCGCCCCTGACCCGCTCGCGGGCCTGACCGGGCAGGCGGTAGCGGTGAAGGCGGTCGCCGACGCGGCGGCGGCGCGCAGCCTGGTCATGAACGGAACCGTGAGCCAGTCGGGTGCCAGCTACGCCCTCGACCTCGACATCAAGCGCGGCCAGGGCTGCTCGGGGACGGTCGGCATCAGCGGCAAGGGGACGGTGAAGCTCACCGTGGTCGGCAGCACCGTGTACCTGAACCCGGATAAGAAGTTCTGGACGGCGGTCGCCGGGGCCAACGCGTCGGCGGTGATCGGGCTGCTCGACGGCCGGTACATCAAGGTGCCGCCCGACGACCCGAGTGCGTCCAGCTTCACCGCCCTGTGTGACATATCCACCCTGATCGGCTCGGGCGGCCAGCCGGGAGCGGTCACCCGGGAGCCGCTCACCGCGCTCAACGGCCGGCGGGTGATCCCGCTGAAGGTCTCCGACGGCAGCACCGACTACGTGACCGACACCAGCGCGCCGCAGTTGCTCGAGGCGGTCGCGCCCAAGGGCGCGCAGGAGCCGGGCCGGCTCACGTTCTCCTTCGGCGCCCCGGTGACGGTGGCCGCGCCGCCGGCCAGCCAGGTGATCGACGGCGCACAGCTCGGCCTCGGCCCCGGCGGCCCGACCCTCGCCTAACCCGGCAAGAAACCGAGCGGCTAGGCGAGCAGCTTGACCAGCGCGGCCACCCCGACGCAGATGATCAGTACCCGCAGCCCCCACGGCGGGAGCTTGCGTCCGATCCGCGCGCCGAGCTGGCCGCCCAGGATCGACCCGGCCGCGATCAGCCCGGCCACCCCCCAGTCGATATGGGTGGCGATGACGAACACGATCGCCGCCGTCCCGTTGACCAGCCCGGCCAGGACGTTCTTGACCGCGTTGATCCGCTGCATGGTGTCGGTGAAGGCGACGCCCATCAGCCCGATCAGCAGTACCCCCTGGGCCGCGCCGAAGTAGCCGCCGTACACCCCCGAGGCGAACACCAGCAGCCACAGGGCCGGCCCGCCGACCTGCACGGCCGCCTCCGCGTTCCCGGGCCGGCTCGCCGCGCTCGTGCCGCCCGCGCTCGCGCCGCCCGCGCTCGTGCCGCCCGCGCCTGCTGCGGCGGGGGCGGGGGCGCTGGCCGGAGCGGCCCGCCGTTGCTGCCGGGCAGCCACCCACCGGGAAAGCCGTGGCTGGAACACCACCATGACCAGGGCGACCCCGATGAGCGCGGGCACGATCGCCTGGAACGCCCCGGCCGGCAGCACCAGCAGCAGGATCGCGCCCAGCAGGCCGCCGCACAGCGACGCCGAGCCGAGGCGGATCACCCGGCGCCGCTGCCCGGCCAGCTCCGCCCGGTAGCCGTGTATCCCGGAGGCGACGCCGGGGACCAGGCCGACGTTATTGGACACGTTCGCCAGCACCGGCGGGTAGCCGAACGCGAGCAGGGTGGGAAAGGTGATCAGCGTCCCGGAGCCGACCACCGTGTTGATGGTGCCCGCCGCCAGCCCGGCCGCGAAGATCGCGAGGGCTTGCAGCAGGTCGTGGGACACCTTTTCACGCTAATCCGGCCGGCCGGCGGCCGCGTTCTTTGGAGGATGTGACAACCGTCTCAGCTACGACAAGGGTCTCAGTTAGGACGAGCCGGGCACCGCGCCCGGAAGGCTATCCGCCGGCCGCGGTCAGCAGCGGCCGCGCCGGGCGGCGGGCGACATCGGACACGAAGCGGCGCACCAGCCGTCCGGCCCGGGCGGCGGCGCCGTCAGCCAGCTCCCGCGCCTGCTCGATGAGTACCCGCGGGTCCACGCCAAGCTCCGCCAGCTCGGCCGAGCCGCCGGAGGACAGCCACGCCTCGAGTACCACGTCGGTCACCTCGGGATGGAACTGCAGCCCCAGCGTCCGCCCGTGCGCGAACGCCTGCACCGCCAGTGCCGTCCGCGCCACCGCGGGGACGCCGGCCGGCAGCGTGAACCGGTCGAAGTGCCACGCCAGCCAGGGTCCGGACTCGATCAGCGCGGGCTGGTCGGAGGCGACCGACACCCAGCCGATCTCCGGGACCGGCGCCCGCGACACCGTTCCGCCCAGCGCCGCCGCCAGCATCTGCCCGCCGAAGCAGATGCCCAGCGCCGGCACCCCGAGCGAGATCAGCGACCGCGCGTAGCTGATCTCGTCGCCGATCCACGGGATCGTCGCGCTGTCGTACACCGCCCAGGACGCGCCGAAGAAGGCCACCGCGTCGTAGTCGCCCGCAGCCGGGAACGTCGGCGTGACGTCGGGCGTGTGGTACCGCTGCTCCGGCACCACCACCAGCTCGGACACGTCCCAGCCGACCGCCGCGAAGCCGTCGCCGATCAGCCCGGCAGGCGAGCTGTGATCCTGCTTGACGAAGAGAACCCGCACCAGCCGAGCATAACCGCGCGCATTCCGGGCCGCCGTGCTGGCTGCTGGCTGCTGGCTGGTCAGCGGTCGTCGAAGATCTTGTCCGGCAGCCCGAACAGCGGGAACAGCCGCTCGGTATCGAGGAAGAACGTCATCCGGCTGATCTTGCCGCCGGTCACCTCATGGACCTGGAGCCCCCACGGCGTCATGCCGCCGTGCTCGGGATCGGGCTTGTACTGCCCCCAGGCGAGCACGCCGTTGGCCCGGACCGGCACCAGCACCGAGCCGGCGCAGGTACTCGGCCCGGGCTCCATCATGAAGGTGGTGATGTTGGCGGCGCCCTCGATCCACAACTCGAAAGGGGGCATCGTCTGCAGTGCGTCCTCGCGCAGCAACGTGAGCAAGGCCGACATGTCGTAGCGCTGGAACGCGTCCACGTACTTGGCCAGCAGCTCGGTGTTCTCCGGTTCCACCGTGCCCGGCCGCTGGTGCTCGGGCAGCGCCGCGAGGGCGGTCCGCGCCCGCTGCAGCGCGCTGTTTACCGAGGCGACCGAGCTGTCGAGCACGGTCGCCGCCTCGGCCGCGGGCAGCTTGAGCACCTCGCACAGGATCAGCGCCGCCCGCTGGCGGGGCGGCAGGTGCTGCAGCGCGGTGACGAAGGCGAGCCGCACCGAGTCCCGCACCGCCGCGATCTCGGCCGGGTCGCCGCTCTCCGGCACCACCCGGGCGTCGGGGATCGGCGTCACCCAGCGGTCCTCGGCCGGCCACGGCCGCAGGTGCGACTCGCTCGGCGGTGAGGCCGGCCCCAGGTCCATCGGCAGTGCCCGGCGCTTCTCGCCGCGCAGCGCGTCCAGGCACACGTTGGTCGCGATCCGGTAGAGCCAGGAGCGCAGCGAGGAACGCCCCTCGAACCCGTCGGCCGACTTCCACGCGCGCAGCATCGTCTCCTGCACCGCGTCGTCCGCCTCGAAGGCCGACCCGAGCATCCGGTAGCAGTACCCGGTCAGCTCACGGCGGTAGGACTCGAGGTCGTCAGTGGTCGCTGTCACCGTCACAGGCCCCACTGTAAGCGGTGCCTCCGACATTTGCCCCGCGAGCTGGAAACAGCAGGTCAGAGCGGTCAGCCGAGAGGCTGGCTCAGCCCGGCAGGTTCGCCTCGATCGTCTCGACCACCTGCGGGTCGTCGGGCACGGTCCGCGGCCGGAAACGGGCCACCACCGACCCGGCCGGGCTGATCACGAACTTCTCGAAGTTCCACTGGATGTCGCCCGCTTCACCCGCCGCGTCCGCCACGGCGGTCAGCTCGGCGTACACCGGGTGCCGGTCCGGCCCGTTCACCTCGATCTTCTCGAACATCGGGAACGTCACGCCGTAGCTGGTCGAGCAGAACTGCTCGATCTCCTGCGCCGTTCCCGGCTCCTGGCCGCCGAACTGGTTGCAGGGGAAGCCGACGACCGAGAAGCCCCGCGGCGACAGCCGGGCGTGCAGCTCCTCAAGCGCGGTGTACTGCGGGGTCAGCCCGCACTTGGAGGCGACGTTCACCACCAGCAGGGTCTTGCCCGCCAGGGCGCCGAGCGAGGAGTCCTGGCCGTCCAGTGTCTTCACCGGGATGTCGTAGATGCTCACCGGATTACGCTACCGCCCCGTCGCGGGTGGCCGCGGCCAGCGCGCCGCGGATGACCGCCTCGCCCGCCGGGGTGCCCTTCTCGTCGTCGAACGACCCGTACGGCGCCCCGTAGACCGGGGTGCCCGGCTGCTGCCGCCAGCTTTCGGCCAGCGGCTGGTAACTGGCCGCGCCGTAGCCGATCGACGACAGGAACGCGGTCGCCTCGGCCAGTGCACCGGCGTCGTCACCCGCGATCGGCAGGTAGCTGCGGTCGGCCGGATCGGCCGCGGCGGGCCGGGCCAGGTTCAGCAGGTGGAGGAAGAAGATGTTGTTGAAGACCTTCACCACCCGCGCGCCCGGCAGGAAGCCCGCCAGGTAGCCGCTGTCGGTCAGCTCCCCGGACCCGAGCGGCCCGATCTGCCCGTCCCGGTCCGGGTAGTAGTTGCCGGTGTCGAGCACGGTCTTACCGGCCAGGGCGGCCGCGGGCAGCGACGGGTACGCCCCCAGCGGGGTGCTCACCAGCACCAGATCCCCGGCTACGGCGCATTCCTCGCCGTGCGCCGCGCGGGCCGCGGGCCCGAGCTGCGCGCACAAGTCGGCCAGGGTCTCCGGCCCGCGCGAGTTGCTCAGCACCACTTCGTGCCCGGCGGCGACCGCCAGCCGCGCCACCGTCCCGCCGATCCGCCCGCTTCCGATGAGTCCCAAGGTTGTCATGGTCACCGGTAACCTCGCGGCGCCGCTGGGCATTCCGGTGGCAGGGCATCCGTGGCTGGGCATTCCGGTGGCTGGGCATTCCGGTACCCGTCCGAGGAAGCCGCCTCAGGCGGCGGGCAGGATCAGGTCCACGTACCAGTGCCCCGCCACCCGCCGCAGCGGCGTCGCGGTCAGCGGGTTGCCGCCGTCGGCCTCGACCCGCGCCCACAGCGTCTCGAAGGTGACGGCGTAGCCGAACACGTAGGCCGGGTCGCGCTGCCCCAGGCACCCGGCCGGGGCGGCCCGCCCGCCGCAGACCAGGCCGGTCATGGTGACAATGGCCAGATCGTCCTTGGCCACCACGAAGCCGACCGCCGCGTTCCGCAGCGACCCGGCCGCCGCCAGCGAGCCGCGCAGCGATGCCGCGCACCGGCCCCGCTGCGCGGGCACGACGTAACCGCAGGCGACGGCGAGCCGGCCCGCGTAGAAGGCGTCGTAGAACCCCGCCTCGGCGTCACCGGGGGTGGCGGTGCCCGGGCTCACCGTCTGCGGTGCGCTGACGCTGACCCCGTAACCGAGCGCGGCCAGCCAGGGGACCTTGTGGCTCCCGTTGAGCGCGGTCGACCCGTACACCCGGGCGACGCTCGCCTGGTCGGCGCTGTCCGCCCCGGCCTTCGCAACCGAGCCCCCCGGGGTAACCGAGCCCCCCGGGGTAACCGAGCCAGCCGGGGCGACCGGATTCGTCGGGCCGACGGTCGCGAAGGGTCCCCCGACCCCGTACGGCCCGTTAGGCGCGGTGGTCGCGGACGCGCCGGTGACCGCATCCGGTCCGGCGGCGGTGCAGCCGGTGACCGAGGCCAGCGCGGCCACGGCCCCGGCCGCCAGCAAGCCGCGAATTCCCCATTTGTTTATGATTTCCCCCGTGCGCATTTTGCCTTTCCAGCGGTAGCCGGAAATTCGATCGCGAGTGATGCTATCGGAGCAGCTCACCGCCTGCTCAGCAGAAACGCGGGCGTTAGCCACGCGGGGTGTCGGTGCTTCCGGTTACCGTGACTCGGCCCGGGCGGGCCACTCCCCGGCCCGGGCGGGCCACTCCCCGGCCCGGGTGCCCAGGTAACCGCGCGCCACCGTGGTCACGAAGGAGTACACCGCGTCCTCGTCGGCCGCCAACGGCCCGGCGGCGGCGAACGGCGACCCGAGCCCGCGCTGCACCGACTCGCACGCCGCCCAGTCCTGCCGGTTGGTCAGGTCCCAGAAGTCCACCGCGTAGGACGGGTCGAACCCGGGGGCGGCCGCCGCCTCCGGCGCGAACGCCCACGAGCACTCGATCACCGTGCGGCCGGCCGCGGCCGGCCGCAGCACGTGCGTCATCACGTAGTCCGGGTGCAGGCTGAGCAGCACGTTGGGGAAGATGCCGACGTAGGCCACGGTCCGCCGCGCGTCGCCGGACAGGCCGCGCAGCGGGACCCCGCCGCTGTGCCCGTCCAGCGACATGCGCCCGTCGAACGACATGGTCACTGCCCCGGGGCGCAGTTTCATCCACCCGCCAAGCCAGCCGCCGGAGGCGTCGTAGTTCGCACCGCTGTGCGGCGCCGACACGCTGCACAGCTCGGGGTGGATGGTGGGGCAGTGGTAGCACTCGTGGTAGTTCTCGGTCAGCACCTTCCAGTTGGCGGCCGCGTCGTAGCGGTGGGTCGCGGCCACCACCAGCCGTTCCGGTTCATACGGGGCGACCAGCGGCTCCAGGGTGGACAACGGCAGGGGCCCGGCCGCGCCGCCGGAGGCGTCGACGAACACCAGCCCGTGCCACTCGACCGCGGGCAGCTCGCGCAGCGACCAGTCACCGGGCGGCAGGTCACGGTACCCCGGTGCCCCGCGCAGCTCGCCGGCCAGCGAGAACGTCCACGAGTGGTAGGGGCAGACGATCGCCTTGGCGTTGACCGTGCCCGGGCCGGCGACAGCGCCCCGGTGAGCGCCAGCGCTTAGCTCAGGTCCAGCGCCGGCGTCAGCCCCGGCGCACGGCAGCAACTCGTGCCCGCGGTGCCGGCAGGTGTTGGCGAACGCCCGGAGCACCCCGTCGGCGCCGCGCACCAGGATCACGCTGCCACCCCCGGTCAGCCCAGCCCCGGTCAGCCCAGCCCCGGTCGGTACCGCCAGCTGGTCGCCAGGCGCGGGCAGCCGCGACGCGTGGCCCACGCAGGTCCACCCGCCGCCGAAGAAGTGCCGCTGCTCCCACGCGTACACCTCAGCCGAGGTGTAGGCGGCGGGCGGGAGCATCCGGCTCTCGCCGAACGGGCGCAGTGCCGCCGCCAGCTGTTCCCGGTCGACCGGCGCGGGCGGGAACGCGGCCTGCCCACCGGCCTGCCCACCGTCCGGTCCGACGCTGCTGTCCTGGCCGATCATGCAGTCGAGGCTAGGCAGGGGCCTCCCGGCTGTCCATATCGATCTGGACAAGATCGCGACCCGGCGGACCGCCCCTACCGCGTGAATTGCTGGTGACAGCCGTTTGAGTTCGGGGACTGAGGGTTGCGGATGCGGGTCGCTGCTACCGATACTGCTGGGATGGGTGACCGGAATGTGCTCGGCGGCGAGCTAGAGCCTTGTGGAACTGACCCGCTCACCGGCTTTTACCGGGACGGCTGCTGCAACACGGGACCGGAGGACACCGGGAGCCACACTGTTTGCGCGGTGGTGACGAGCGAGTTCCTCGAGCACCAGCGGAGCATAGGCAACGACCTGAGCACGCCGATGCCCCAGTTCCGCTTCCCCGGCCTGGTCCCGGGAGACCGCTGGTGCGTCACCGCGGCGAACTGGCTACGCGCCTTCGAGGACGGCCACGCGTCCCCGGTCGTGCTCGCGTCCACCCATGAGCGCGCCCTGGAGATCATCCCGCTGGACTCGCTACGGCAGCACTCGGTCGACGTGCCCGCCGACGCGAGCGCCCTCGACACCGAGCGCTAGCCGCCCCCGCGGCCTGGCGGAACGCTCCCCGGTGGACTGGCGGGCGGTTCCTGATCGGCGTGGGCCGGGGGCGCGTGGGATCTGAGTACCTGGCGGCCGTCGGGGCTGCGGGCTTCGGTGGTCCCGTCGGGGTGGAGCGTCAGCCGCCAGCCGCGCCGGTGGATGCAGACATCGTGGTGGAACTGGCACACCAGCGCGCAATTGGCGACCGAGGTTTCCCCGCCGTCGGCTTTATGTCGCAGGTGGTGGACATCGCAGTGGACCGCGGGCCGGTCGCAGTGGGGCCACGCGCAGGTCCGGTCGCGGAGCTGGACGGCTCGGCGGATGTGACCGGGGATGCTTTCTGAGTAGCCGATGTCGAGCGGCAGGCTGGGGGTGTTCCACGGCCGGTCAAGCAGCCCCCGCCGCAGCACCGCGGCGAGACCGCCCGGGCCGGACACCAGGTCGACCGCCAGGCGGGTCATCCCGTGCCTGAGCGCCTCCCGCGCTTGCGGTGACATCGGCTCGGGGTAACCGCGAGCCAGCGCGGTCAGCTTGTCGATCACGGTGGGATCGGCGGTGGCGGTGACAACCGGCACGGTCTGCGCGTCGCAGGCAGCGGCTTCGGCGTCCCGGCCCGCCAGGAACCCACCCTGGCCCGCTGTGAACTCATCCCGACCAGGCCCGCCCCGGATCCACGCGTCTTCCAGCTCGTCGGCGCCGGGTAGCTGCCGTAGCTGGGACAGCGGGATGTGCACGACCGCCTGGGTGTCGGCGCCGGCCCGGTCGGGGACCAGCCGGGCCCGCAGCAGCAGGGTGCAGGCGAGCTGCAGCGCGTCGTGGAAGCGCTGCTTCTCGGTGCGGTCGTCCTCGGGCCCGGCCTTCTTCCCCAGGGACTCCAGCACCGCCCGGACCGCGGTCGCGCACTCTGGCGTCAGGTCGCCGCGGATGACGGCGGCGCCGCCGAAGGTGGTGCCGAGCTGGACGAAGCGGTCATCGAAGCCGTCGTCGGGGTCGTCGGGGCCGGGCTGCTGCTGGCGCCACCGCTCGACCGCGCAGCCGGCGATGGCAGCCAGGTCGTCGCACGAGGCGCCGGCGGCGGCTGCCTCCAGCAGGATGCGGTCGGTCTCGGCGCGCATCGCGGCCGGGAGCCTGGCGGTCCAGCCGGCGATGGTGAAGGCGAGGGGGCCGGTGATGTCCCCGGCCGCCAGGGCGCTGTCCAGCAGGGGGTGCTCACCGAGCTGGCGCATCTGCCGGACCGCGGCCCGGGCGGCCTTCTTGGGCATGCCCGCCTTCGCGGTCAGCCAGGCCGACGACGAGCCGTACCCGTCGGCGTCATGCGCATCGGCGGCATCGAAACGGCGCAGCACCCGAGCGTGCGCGGCGGTGAGCTTCGCCTGGACCTGGCCCATGGTGATCAGCAGGTCGCCGCGGGCCGCACCCGCCAGGTCGGCGGCGCCAGCGGAGTTGACGTAGTCCAGCGCGGCGCCGGCGACCCGCAGCGCGTCGGCCGCCCCGGCGAAGGCGTCCCCATGAAAGGCGTCCCCATTGAAGACATTCCCGCTGAAGGGATCGCCGTGGGCGCGCCCGGCTCCTGACGTACACATCGCGGCCCGCCTCCTTGCATAGCGGTAGCTGTCCTGTGCATCAACTTCCGCTGAGCGGACACCGCGCTGCCGCGCGCCTATGCCGGAACCGGCTGCCAACTATCCAAGGTCTGCGACTAGAGTACCAGTTCGATCAGTAAGAAACAATCGATCAGAACAAGATCTTTTTTCGAGCGTCAGCTCTCGCGGACGGGGGAGTGGATCTCCCACACGTTGCCGTCGGGATCGGCGAAGTGAGCGCACCGCAGCCCCCAGGGCCGGTCTTCCGGGGCCCGGATGAAGCGTGCCCCAGCCGCCCGTAGCTCCCGGTACGCGGCGTCCACGTCGGCCACCTCGGTCGCCATCACCCAGCGGGCGCCGCTGGCCGGGCCGTGGTCCACCTCGGCCGGGCCGAGCAGGTCGTCGGCGATGCCGCGGGCGATCAGCAGCAGCCCGGCCGCGCCAACCTGGAAGAAGGCGTCCACCCCGGGCTGGCCGTGCGCGAACGCCAGGCCCATGACGTTCTGGTAGAAGTCGCGGGCGCGGCCGAGGTCCGCCACGAAGAGGACGTTGAGGTAGCCGTCGTACTTAACCGTCATGGGGAGAGCCTTCCTGCGCTGCACTGCCGGACAGTGTGGCTGACGTCGCGGCGGCCCGGATCTGAGCGGACCCGGGCCGGATGCCCCGGGTAGCGTAGGCGGCATGGCGATCATGACACGGGCGCTCGGGCGCACCGGCGCGGACGTGACCATTCTCGGCTTCGGCGCCATGGAGCTGCGGGGAGCGCCGCGGGGGCCGGAGATCGCCGACGCGGACGCGGGCGACCTGCTCAACGCGGTCCTTGACGGCGGCATCAACCTGATCGACACCGCCCCCGACTACGGCCGCAGCGAGGAGCTGATCGGCCGCTACGTCGGCCACCGGCGGGATGAGTTCTTCCTCGCCTCCAAGTGCGGCTGCCCGATGGACCTGCCGGCCGACACGCCGCCGCCCTATGCGCACGACTACCGGCCGGCCAACGTGCGCGACAACGTCGAGCGGTCGCTGCGGCGGCTGCGCACCGACCGTCTTGACCTGGTTCAGGTGCACATGTCGCCCAGCCGGGCGGTGCTGGAGGGCGACCAGACGGTGCAGACGCTGCGGGCGCTGCGCGACGAGGGCAAGATCCGCTTCATCGGCATGTCCGGCATCCTCCCCGAGCTGCCGGAGCACCTGGCGATGGGTGCCTTCGACGCCTTCCAGATCCCGTACTCGGCCGTGCAGCGCGACCACGAGGACCTCATCGCGCAGGCGGCGGCCGACGGCGCGGGCACGCTGATCCGCGGCGGCGCGGCCCGGGGCGCGGCCGAGAAGAACTGGCAGGTCGGACCGCTCACGCAGCGGCCCGGCCTGGGCCAGCAGAACTGGACGACCTCGGGGATCGAGGAACTGCTGGCCGAGGCGGGCATCGGCGGGCAGGAGTTCATCCTGCGCTTCACGCTGAGCCACCCTGGCCTGTCCACCACCATCGTCGGCACCGCCAATCCCGCCCACCTCGCCAGCAACATCGCGCTGGCCGAACGGGGCCCGCTGCCGTCCGACCTGTACGAGGCGGCGAAAAAGCGGCTCCCTGGTTAGGACTGGGTAGGAGTGTGGCCATGACGTGGTGGGTGCTGCACGTGGACATGGACCAGTTCCTCGCCTCGGTGGAGCAGCTGCGCCATCCGGAGCTGCGCGGCAAGCCGGTGGTGGTCGGCGGCGACGGCGACCCGGCCAAGCGCGGCGTCGTCTCCACCGCCTCCTACCAGGCGCGGGAGTTCGGCGTGCACTCCGGCCAGCCGCTGCGGACGGCCGCCAAGCGCTGCCCGGACTGCGTGTTCCTGCCCGTGGACGCGGATGCCTACAACGAGGTGTCGGCCCGGGTGATGAACGTGCTGCGGGACTCCGGCTGCCCGGTCGAGGTGCTCGGCTGGGACGAGGCGTTCCTCGGCCTTGAGTCCGCTGACCCGGAGGGCTTCGCCCGCGGCCTGATGGCCGACGTCAAGGCGGCCACCGAGCTTGACTGCTCGGTCGGCATCGGCGACAACAAGCTGCAGGCCAAGATCGCCACCGGCTTCGGCAAGCCCGCCGGCGTGTACCGGCTGACCACCGCGAGCTGGTTCGACGTGCTGGGCGAGCGGCCGCCCGACGCCATCTGGGGGATCGGCGCGAAGACGACCGCCAAGCTGGCCGCGCTCGGCGTCACCACCGTCCGGCAGCTCGCGGCAGCCGACCCGGGCCGGCTAGCGCAAGAGTTCGGCCCGACCACCGGCCCGTGGCTGGTGCTGCTGGGCAACGGCCGCGGCGAGCGGGAGGTCGACCCCACCCCGTACGTGCCCCGCTCACACGGCCGCGAGGTCACCTACCAGCGCAACCTCACCGACTGGGCGGAGATCACGGCCCAGGTAGGGCACCTCGCCCGGCAGGTCGCGACCGAGGTCACCGACCGCCCGGTCGGCCGGGTGGTGGTGAAGGTCCGCTTCGCGCCGTTCATCACCGTCACCCACGGCGCCCCCCTGCCCGCCGACGGACAGCTGCCCTTCCCCGCCCCGGAGCCCGCCGGCCCGCCGCCGTTCCGCCCGGCCGAGCCGCCCCCGCCCGGGGCCGACCCTTGGGCGGACACCATCGAGCAGGCCGCCCAGGCGGCCCTGGCCAAGTTCACCCCCGGCCGGGCGGTCCGGTTGCTCGGCGTCCGCGCCGAGTTCGCCGACAAACCGGACTAGCCGCAACGGGTGTCGGCCTACGCCTCCTTGCCACCATCGCGAGCGACGTAGTCGCGGACCGGCGTCGGCAGCGGCTGGCCGGTGACCTGCTGCCAGGCCTGCTCCAGGGCGGGCAGGCCGAGCTGGTGGGTGAGCCGGGCGAGGGCGGTTGGGCCGGTGCCGGTCTGCGGGCTGGGGAACTCGCTGAACAGGCTCACGCAGCGGATGTTCCACTCGAGTGCCAGCCGGGCTTGGTTCCGGGCTTCGGCGAGCAGGCCGAGCTGCGCGTAAGTGAGCGCCATGCTGGGGCGATCGTTCAGTTCCTCGGTGATGGTGAGGGATTTGCGGTACCAGTCGTCGGCTTCGTCGAGCTGTCCGCGGAGGTGGGCGGTGTTGCCGAGCTCGTGGTAGGTGCGCGCCAGGCCGGGCCGGTTGCCGAGTTCTTCGTTGATGGTGAGGGATTTGCGGTACCAGTCCTCGGCTTCGTCGAGCCGCCCGCGGTCATGGGCGGTGTATGCCGAGCTGGTGGTAGGTGCTGGCCAGGCCGGGGCGGTTGCCGAGTTCCTCGTTGATGGTGAGGGATTTGCGGTACCAGTCCTCGGCTTCGTCCAGCCGCCCGCGGTGCTGGGCGGTGTATGCCGAGCTGGTGGTAGGTGCTTGCCAGGCCGGGTCGGTCGCCGAGTTCCTCGTTGATGGTGAGGGATTTGCGGTACCAGTCCTCGGCTTCGTCGAGCTGCCCGCGGTGCTGGGCGGTGATGCCGAGCTGGTGGTAGGTGCTGGCCAGGCCGGGTCGGTCGCCGAGTTCCTCGTTGATGGTGAGGGATTTGCGGTACCAGTCCTCGGCCTCGTCGAGCTGCCCTCGGTCTTGGGCGGTCATGCCGAGCTGGTGGTAGACGACGGAGATGTTCCCGCGGGTCCAGTCGGTTTCCGGCTGGTCTCGCAGGTAGGCGAGGATCTGCCGGTAGGACAGCGCGGCCTGGTCTGGCTGCCCGGCTTCGTTCTGCCGGTTGCCTGCCTGACGGCGGTGTACAGCCACAGGGAGCGGGCGTCCTCGGCCGGGTGCTGACCGGGGGCGGTGGCCGCCAGGATGCGGTCGGCCCAGGCGGCGGCCTCCTCGGCCAGGCCGCGGGTGTCCCAGTAGGCGTCCAGCGCCCGGACGATCGACTCGGCGTCGCCCCAGCCGTGGTGGTCCAGGGCGCGGCCGAGCATCGCGCCCAGGGTCCGCCGGTGCAACCCGATGACGGCGTAGCCGGAGGCCGCGTTCCCGGATCTCGATCTGCCCGGTCGCCCAGCGGCTGTAGGCGGCGCTGGCGGTGCACAGGGCCTGCTCGCACGCGTCCCGTTCCTGCGTCGTAGCCATTGCGGCTGTCGGCCTGCCAGCTGGCCGCGAGGTAGCCCGGCAGAGCCGGGTGGACCCGGTACACGCCCTTCCCGATCTCGGCCAGCAGCCCGACCCGGGCCGCGTCCTCGCAGCACCGCCGCCCACTGGTCCCAGTCGGCCCCGGCGAACCGGCCCGGGACGCCTTCGGTGGCGGACATGAGCATCAGCAGGTTCGCGTCGGCGACGCCGTGCAGCAGGCTGACCGCCGGCAGCAGCCGCGCCATCTCCGGGTCCAGGTGGGCGAAGGAGTAGGTGATGCAGGCCCCCAGCGACGACAGCCGCCCCTGCCCGGTGTCCCCGCCCGGCAGCGGGACCGTGCCCCGCAGCCCGGCCAGCAGCGTGTCCGGGTCGGTGCCGTCCAGCCGCGGCAGAGTGAGCCGCATCGCCAGGGGGTGGCCGTCCAGCCAGTCAAGCAACTCACCGAACGACCGCTGCTCCCGCTGGGCCTGTGCGGCCGGGTAAGGGGCGAGCAGGTGACCAGCGTACTGGGCGGCCTCCGTCCGGTTCAGCCCGCCGACCTCGATCCGGCGCACCTGGCCGAGCCAGTCCTCCCGCGCCCGGCTGGTGATCACCACCGTGCTGGCCGAATGCTCGCGGACCCAGTCCAGGAACTCCCGCAGCCGCCCGGCCTCCGCCGTCATCCAGCGGCGGGGTCGCCCCGTCCGGGTCGGGCATCTCCCGCACCGACTCGAAGTTGTCCCACACCAGCAGCGCCCGGTACTGGGCGAGCAGACTGCTTGCACCGTCGCCAGCCGCTGCGGCGCCTCCAGCCGGGCGAAGTCGGCCCCGAACACTTCCAGGCCGATCCCGTTCACCACCCCGTCCAGCCCGAACGACGCCACCCCGGGCTCGAACGAGTGCCACAGCACCAGCCGCGGGTCGGACACCCCGCCGGTGTCGCGCTGCCAGCGGGCGAACCCCTTGGCCAGCTCGGTCTTCCCGGTCCCGCCGGGCCCGGTCAGCACCACCACCTTCTGCAGCCGGGTGGCCGTCTCCAGCTGGTAGAACAGGTCGTCCCGGCCCACGAACACCCCGCCGGTCGGGGCCAGCGGATCCGCCGCGGCCTCGGCCGGGGCGGCGCTGATCTGGTCCAGCATCTCCCCGAGGGCCGGCGCAGCGGCCGGGCGAGCCGCCCGGGCCTGCGGGAACCGGACCTCGGCCCGCAGGTAGTGCACCGGCACCAGCCAGTCGGCCAGCGGCATTTCACCGCGCGGGCTCGGCCGCCCGTCCCGCACTGACAGCCGCCGCCGGCCAGCCGTGACCGCCTCCCCGACGCTCCCCCCGGCGAACAGCGCCTCGTAGAACTCGGCCATGAACTCCGCCGCCGCGACCGCGTACACGCTGTAGGCCATCGCCACCACCGCCGAGCACCCGGCCCGCAGCAGCGCGGTCGCGACCGACGCCTCAAGCTCCTTGCCGACCGCCCCCGACTGGCACGCGTTCAGCACCACCACCGGCACCTTGCCCTCCGCGAGGACGGAAGCGACCTGCGCGGCGCTGATCAGGTCGCTGCCGCCGCCGGGCAGCTCGAACGCCAGCACTCCCTCTTCGGGACCGGACATCATCGCCGGGCGGCCCTGCCCCGGCCCGGCGCCGCCGCCGCCCCGGGTGGTCATCGCCCCGTGCCCGTCGAAGTGCACCACGTGGAACGGCTCGCCCGCGTCGGCCGCCCGTTTCACCGCCGCCCGCAGGGCCTCCAGCGTCGGCGGGCGCAGCACCGTCAGGTCGACCTCGCCGCGGACCGCTTCCAGCCGCTCCAGCAGCGGCCGGGCCACCATCTGGTAGCCGACGTCCCGGGTGCCGTCCGGGCGGGAGATCACCATCAGCACCCGCAGCTTCCCGCCCGGTACCTCCAGTGCCTGGGCCGCGTTGGCGACCGGCAGGCTGCGGGCGATCCCGCCCTTGCCCAGCGCCACCGCTCCCGACCCGTCGCGCATCAGCTCCCACGGCAGGGCCAGCAGGCCGGGGTCGGCCGACCGGAATACCAGCTCAAGGCCCTGGTCTCGCGCCCGCTGGTACGCGTCGCGAGCCGGGCCGGGGCCGAATACCGACTCGAACGCCTGCTCACCCCACCCGGCCAGCTTGCCCGCCACGGTCGGCCCGCGGTCCTCCCACACCCCGAAGGGGGCCAGCAGGTAGTCCTCCAGGTACCAGCGCAGGTCCTCAAGCGCCGCGGCGTCCAGCGGCCACGTCAGCGGGGCGGCCGCAGACAACGGTTCCGGCATCCCGTGGGCCGGCCAGGACAGCACCGCCGCCCGGCCGTCCTCGCCAAGGTCAACTACCAGCCGATCCGGCACCGTCCCCACCCCTAAGCCAGCCAACCCGGAACCCCACCGGAATGCTACGACCGATACGAAACCGGCGCGACTGCTTACAAATAGCGACTAGGTAACGCGCGGCGGCTAGAGTGCCCGGCTCATCCGGACCTCGGTCAGCGTGGTGTCCGAGGGGAGCGGCTGTGTCTCCCCGGTCAGTACGAACCCGCACCGCTCGTACAGCCGCCGGGCCGGCCAGTTAGTCTCCGTCACCCACAGCCGCAGCGCGGGGAAATCACGCGCCTTCGCCCAGGCGGCCGCCGCCTCGATCAGCGCCTGGGCGGCCCCGAGACCGCGCGCGGACGGCCGTACCCACATCGAGACCAGGTCCGGCTGCCCGTCCTCGACGAACACGCCCGCCAGCCCGGCCGGGACCCCGTCGTCCGCGCCGGCCAAGTCGCCGGCATAGGCGAAGAACGTCACCGACCGCTCGTTGATCCGCCCGCGCCACTGCTCCGGCGTGAACGCGGCCTCGCGCGCGTAGGTCGAGCTGAAGGCGTACGGCGCCTCCGCCAGCGCCGCCAGCCGGATCTCGCGCAGCCGCTGCCAGTCAGCGGTCGTAATCTCGCGTACCAGGACCATCGCCCCATGGTCCCGCGCTGCCCCGGGACCGGGCGAACAGTTTTCCGGCGGCGAATCGCGACCCAGCCGCCGGCGGCCCCTACTCCCCGACGTGCGAGCTGAGCCAGCCGCAGAAATCCGCACTCGTTCGGAAGAATTCCCTGAGCTTCGCCACCGGCTCGGCGGACGCCAGCCACGGCTCGGGGGCCCAGTGCCGCCAGGTGGTCAGCCCCTTGTGCCGCAGCAGGGCGATCCGCGGGTGGTCGGCCGGGTAGCCGCGCGGCGCCGACTTGAGGCTGCCGTGGCCGTGCACCTCGACCCCGGCCGCGGCCAGCCGGTCGACGATGAGGGCCAGCTCGGCCCCGTCGGGGCCGGCCACCCCGGCCCGGTACCGGCTCAGCTCGGCGGGCTCCAGGTGCCAGCGCCCGGCGCCGGCCGCCAGGCCGTCAGCCGAAAGCTGCAGGTAGCGGTCACCGCCAAGGGTTGCCCCGATATGCGTCTTATATGGTGTTTTATCGGCACTGAACCGGATGTCGCGATACGGGCGGAAGATCTTCGGCTCGCCGAATTCCGGCGCGAGCTGCTCGAGCAGTTGCTCGGTCGGCCGCAGCACCTGCTCCTGGTACACGGCCTTCCGGCTGGTCCAGTACTCTTTCGAGTTGTCATCCTCAAGGCCCGCGTAAAACGCCAGCGCGTCCGCGGGCCAGCCACCAAACGCCATTGGCCCAGCTTACGCCGGTGCGGTGCGCCGTCGCGGGTCGCCGCGGTATCCGGTAAGCCCTGATTCTGCTCCTTTCGGCGAATTCATACGTTAGGGATGACCGTCGGCCGTACAATTTCCCGGTACTCCTTGGCGTAGTTAGGAGTTGTCTGAACGTGCATCAAGATGGGCTATCCGGGCGAGAGCGGTCCGTGCTGTTCGCCCTGCTCGCTGAGGCGCGCAAGGTTTCCAACCCGGAGCTGGCGGCGCTGATCGGAATCCGGCTCGACGGCAAAATGAGGCGCAGGCTTAACGATCTTAAGCTTGTCGAATCAGAGAAGCAGGGCCGGGCGTTCGTGCACGAGCTTTCCGACGCGGGCTGGCGCTGGTGCGGCGACGAGCTCATGGCCGGCCCGGCAGGCGGCGGTACCAGCCTCGAACGGTCCCATTACCTGTTGTTCGGCCTGTTCGCGCGGTACATGGCGGTGGCCGGGCTAAGCCTGGCCGACCTGACCAGCGCGGTGCCCGACGCGCCGTCGGGCAAGCACGTGCGGCGCGACGCCGCGGCCGGGGCGGGCGACATGTCCCAGCGCGTCGCCACCGCCTACCAGGCAATCAGTCCCCGCCCCGGTGAGTTCGTCCGGCTGACCGAGCTCCGCGAGCAGCTAGCGGACATCCCGCGGCCCGCGCTCGACGCGGCGCTGGCCGCCCTGTTCACCACCCAGCGGGTGAACCTCATACCGCAGTCCAGGCAGCAGGCGCTGACCGCCGCGGACCGCGCGTCCGCGCTGCGCATCGGCGGCGAGCACAAGCACCTCATTTCGATCGGCTAGCGGCAGAATTTCGTCCGGCTAGCGGCAGTCCGCGCGAGCCAACCGGGCAAGAACATCGAGGCAGCAATGAGTACCGACGAGCTGACTGGCCTGGCCGCGCTCACCTTCAACTGGACCCGCACGCTGAACGACGTGTGGGCCCCCGCCCGCTGCCACGTGGAGGGGCTGCACGCGCAGGTCGCGGCCGACATCGGGCGCGCCATCGCCGAGGCGGAGGCCGGCCACGGAAACCCGCTCGGCATCGTGGTGCAGGGCGAGCGCGGCGTCGGCAAGACCCACCTGCTCGGCTGGACCAGGGAGCAGGTGCAGCGCGCGGGCGGCTACTTCTTCCTGGTCGGGGACCTGTCCGCCAAGGCCTTCTGGGAGGAGCTGCTCGGCTGCGTGGTCGAGCAGCTGCTGCCGCTGCCCGACGGCAGCCGCGACCAGCTCCGCGCCCTGCTCGGCGCGCTGGCCGAGCTGACCGGCCTTGAGCCGGTGATCAGGGACGGGGTGACCGGCCGGGCGGCGCCTACCCCGGTGACGGTGAAGGTCTTCATCAGGGAGCTGCGCCGGGTTGACCCGCGCATCGGGCTGATCTGCCAGGACACCGCGCGGGCGCTGGTGCTGCTGGCCTCGCCCGAGCAGTCGGACCAGGACGTCGGCTACTACTTCATGACCGGCAACGAGGTCGACCTCGAGGAGCGGCGCCGCTGGGGGATCGGGGCCACCCGCAGCATCCCGCGGCTACTGATCACCGAGCTGTCCCGGCTGCTCGCGCTGACCGGCCCCACCGTCATCGCCATTGACCAGATCGACGCGCTCATCGACGAGCTGGCGGGCGCGCCCGGAAGGGAGGGATCGGGAGGGGAGGGGGCGCCGCGGGCGCTGGCGGACATGGCCACCGGCCTGATGACGCTGCGCGACCGCAGCTTCCGCACCCTCACCATCGTGTCCTGCCTGCCGGAAAGCTGGGCCGCGATCCGGGACGGCGGCACCGACACGGTGGCCGACCGGTTCCGTGCCCCGCGCCAGCTGCGGAACATCCCCAGCGCTGACGTCGGCCAGCTGATGATCAGCAAGCGGTTCGCGGCCGACTACGCCCGGGCCGGCTTCCAGCCGCCGTACCCGACCTGGCCCGTCCAGCCGGCCGCGTTCGCCGACGCCAGCCGGTACACCGCCCGCGGCCTCCTGCGGCGAGTGGAGGCGCACGTCAGTGCCTGCCTGCTGGCCCAGTCGGTAACCGAGCTGACCCGCCTGGAGCTAGCCGAGCCTGACCGCAGCGCCGAGGCCAGCGCCGAGGCCAGCGGCCAGGCCGGCCCGGCGGCCGAGCTGGCCGCGCTCGACGCCAGGTTCGCGGAGCTGCGGGCGGACCCCGCGGTGACCGCCCGGGCGGCGGCCGCGCTCGCACCCGGGACCGAGGACGCGGTCATGCCCGCGCTGCTCACGGCCGGGTTCGAAGCGTGGGTGCGGGAGCTTGGCGCCCCTGAGCCCGGACTCGCCGGGCAGGCGGACCTCCCGTTCGCCCAGGACCCGCCGCCGGGCAAGAACCCCCGGTTGCACGCCTCGCTCCGGCTGGTGCTTGACGCCCGCACCGAGCGGCACCGCCGGTGGGCGTTCCGTGCGATCGCGGCCGGGCATCCCGGCGCCGTGCAGAGCCGCCTGCGCAAGGCGACCGAGGCGGCGGGCCTGGACGCGGGCCGCGGCGACCGCCACCTGTTCGTGCTGCGCAACGACGCGTGGCCGACCGGCAAGGTGACCAGCCAGGAGACGGCCAGCCTGGCCGCCAAGGGCGGCGTGGTGCTGCCCGTCACCCCGGGCGACCTGGCCACGTTCGCCGCGCTGGCGGTGCTCGCGGCCGAGCGCCACCCCGCGCTCAGCGCCTGGCTGGCCGCCCGCCAGCCGGCCCACGCCACCGCGCTGCTGGCGACCGCGCTGCGAGACGCGGCGCCACCCGCTCCAGCCCCCGGCCCGGCCGGGCCCGCCGAGGCCGCCCCGTCCGCCCGTCCCGTCCGCCCGGCCAGGGCGACGCCCGGGGAAACGCCCGAGGCGCCGGTGATCCGGGTCGGCCTGCCTGCCGAAGGCCGTCCCGGTGCCACCCTCCCGCTCCGCTCGCTCCGCCGTCACCTGGCGGTGTTCGCCGGCTCCGGCTCGGGCAAGACGGTGCTGCTGCGCCGGGTGATCGAGGAGTGCGCGCGCCACGGCGTCTCCTCGATCGTCCTGGACCCCAACAACGACCTCGCCCGGCTAGGCGATCCGTGGCCTTCGCCACCGGGGGAGTGGCTGCCCGAGGACGCCGCCCGCGCCCGCCGCTACCTGGCCGAGACCGACGTGGTGGTGTGGACGCCGCGGCGGGCCGGCGGCCGGCCGCTCAGCTTCCAGCCGCTGCCGGACTTCGGTGCCGTCATCGACGAGGTGGACGAGTTCAGCGCGGCGGTGGAAGCGGCGGTGGAGGCGCTGGCACCGCGGATCGCCGCCCACCGGCAGAGCCCCAAGGGCGCGCAGGAACGGGCGGTGCTGACCGAGGCGATGCGGTACTTCGCCCGCGGCGCGGGCCACGACCTGGCCGCGTTCATCGAGCTGCTGGCGGCGCTGCCCGGGCACGTCTCCGAGCAGAGCCGGGCGGCGGCGATCGCGGCTGAGCTGGCCGACCGGCTGCGCGCCGCCCGGGCGACCGACCCGCTGTTCGGCGGGGCCGGCGAGGCGGCCGATCCGGGGCTGCTGCTCACCCCGCCGCCCGGCAAGCACGCCCGGGTCAGCGTGATCAGCATGGTCGGCATGCCAGGCCTCGGCCAGTGGCAGGGTTTCGTCAACCAGTTGCAGATGGCGCTGTTCTCCTGGATCAAGCGCAACCCGGCCGACCGCGAGCCGCTGCGTGCCCTGCTGGTGATGGACGAGGCCCAGGACCTGGTGCCGGCCGCGGGCACCACCGCCGCCAGCGAGTCGACCAGGCGGCTGGCCTCGCAGGCGCGCAAGTACGGCCTCGGGCTGCTGTTCGCCACCCAGTCGCCCAAGGCGCTGCACAACTCGGTCCCCGGCAACGCCACCACCCAGTTCTTCGGCCTGCTGAGCGCGCCCGCGCAGATCAACGCGGCCCGGGAGATCGCCCGGGCCAAGGGCGGCGACGTGCCCGGCATCAGCCGGCTGGCGGCGGGCGAGTTCTACCTGGCGGCCGAGGGCGGCGGCTTCCAGCAGATCCGCACCCCGATGTGCCTCAGCCATCACCCGCCGAGCCCGCTCACCGAGGATGAGGTGCTGTCCCGGGCCACGAAAAATTAGGATGATCCCGAACGAGTGCGGCTGACCCTGGTCAGCCGCAGCGCGTCACCCGGCTTCGCCCGGGCTTTCAGGTTGCGGGGGCAATGAGTAGCTTCACTGAGTTTGCCGACCAGATCACCGCTGACCAGCTGCGCGCGCGGGGCAGCTACAAGTGGGCGGCGGCCGGCCCCGGGGTAATCGGGGCCTTCGTGGCGGAGATGGACTTCGGTGCCGCGCCGGCGGTCGAGGCGGCGCTGCGCGACGTGGTCGGCCGGGCCGACTTCGGCTACCTGACCGACGGGGCGGTGGCCGCGCTGGCGGCCGCCTGCGCGGCCTGGCAGCGTGACCGGTACGGCTGGCAGGTGGACCCGGCCCGGGTGCGGCCGCTGCCCGACGTGCTCACCGGGCTGATGGCCGCGATCACGGTGTTCTCCCGCCCGGGCAGCCCGGTGATCATGCCGACCCCCGGCTACATGCCGTTCCTGACCGTGCCGGGGATGCTCGGCCGGGAGGTCATCCAGGTCCCGATGCCGCTCGACAGTGCCCACCCGGACGGTGGCCGCTACGTCCTCGACCTTGACGGCATCGACGCCGCCTTCCGCCGCGGCGGCCACCTGCTGGTGCTGTGCAACCCGGGTAACCCGGTCGGCCGGGTCTACGACGGCGCCGAGCTGGCCGCGCTGGCGGCGGTGGTCGGCCGGCACGGCGGCCGGGTGTTCGCCGACGAGATCCACGCGCCGCTGCTGTACCCGGGCGCCCGGCACCTGCCCTACGCGTCGCTGAGCGAGCTGACCGCCGGGCACACGGTAACCGCCACCGCCGCCTCCAAGGCCTGGAACCTGCCCGGCCTGAAGTGCGCGCAACTGCTGCTGTCGAACGACCGGGACGCGGCCGCCTGGGCCGCGCGCGGCTACCCGTTCGAGCACGGCACCTCCACCCCGGGGGTGCCCGCGTCAGTGGCGGCCTACACCGGCGGCGGCCCGTGGCTGGCGGACGTGGTCCGCTACCTCGACGGAAGCCGGGCGCTGCTGGCCCGGCTGCTGGCCGGCCACCTGCCCGAGGTCGGCTACCTGCCGCCGGAAGGCACCTACCTGGCCTGGCTGGACTGCCGGGCGCTGTTCGCCGACCGGGGCATCACCACCGGGCCGGCCGAGTTCTTCCTGGCCGAGGCGCGGGTGATGCTGACCGACGGCCTGGCCTGCGGCGCCGCCGGGGAGGGGCACGTGCGGCTGAATTTCGCGACCCCGCGTCCCATCCTGGAGGAGATCATCCGTCGGCTGGCGGCGGCGGTCGGCGACCACTGAGCGCCGCACTTGCGCGCGCGCCGCTTCCCGGCCGCTCCTTCGCCCGCCCAGTCAGCGGCCCCGCGCGGCCGCCTCGCTCAGCCTGAAGCCCGCGCCGCGCGCGCCCGTGGCCCACGACGGTTAAATTCCAGAGTCGGCGGGGATTCGTGCTTCGAAGGCGGGGAAATTGCGGCGCACTTGTGCCAATCTGGGCACGTCCGTTTTTCCGACGACGCGGGAGAGCTTGCTGCCCATGACTCGGTGGAGCCTCAGGCGCCGCCTTGGGAAATCCAAGGCCGCTGAGCTCGAGTACCGGCCAGTCGCGGCGGCGCCCGTGACTGGGCGCCTGTCAACCCAGCCGACGTCGGCCGGCCAGCCCGGGGAACAGGCCCTGGTCGGTCAGCCCGGGCGCGGCCAGCGCCCGGCCGGCCAGCCGGGCGCAGGCCAGCCGCCGCCCGGCCGCTGGTTCGACCCGAGCTGGGGACGGCCAGCCCCGCTGCCGTCCGGGGACCAGGGTGGCGCCTACCCGGGAAATCCGTACCAGCCGGGCCAGTACCAGGCTGGTCAGCTACCGCCGTCGCAGTCCGCCGGGTCCCAGTACCCGGGGGCAGGCGTCGCCGTGCTCGCCCCGGTGCCGTCCGCCGCCGCCCCGGCCGTTGCCGCGCCGGGAATGCCGTCGGCCCCCGGCCAGCCGGAGACCGGGCAGCCGGCCGGTGCCGCCCAGCCGGGCCTGGCCCAGCCGGGTTCGCTGCCGCCGGGAACCGGGCTGTCGTCCGACGCCGCGCTGCCCGCCGACGTCGCCGCGCCGTCCTGGGACCCGCGGGCCGACGCGGGCCTGGCCGACGCGGGGGTGCCCTGGCCGGACATCTGCGACCAGTTCGGCCTGCACCTGCTGGTGCTGGCGGAGCAGTTGCGCACGTCGCTGGACGAGCTTGAGTCGGACGAGGGCGACCCGGAGCGGCTGCGGCGGCTCTACCAGGTCGACCACGCGGTCACCCGGATGCGCCGGGCCAGCCGCGACCTGCGCACCCTGGCCGGCCGCAGCGAGGAAGAGCTGGCCGGGTTCACCACCTCGCTGCTCGACGTCATCCGGATGGCGGCCTCCGCGATCGAGCGGTACACCCAGGTCACCATCGGCCGGGTGTCCGACCTGGCCGTGCTCGGCTACGCCGCCGACGACGTCGGCGCGCTGATGGCGGCGCTGCTCGACAACGCCACCAGGTACTCGCCGGGCATGGTGAGCGTGAGCGGGCACCTGCTCGGAGACGGCAGCATGATGTTCCGCATCGAGGACACCGGCATCGGCCTGAGCGCCGACCAGGTGGCCGCGCTGAACACCACCCTGGCCGGCCCGGTGCCCGACGTGGACGAGCGGACCGGGCGGCACACTGGTTTCCCGGTGGTGCACCGGATCGCGCGCAAGCACTCGATCGGCGTGCGGCTGGCTGCCCGCCCGCAGCCGAGCAGCGGCACCGTCGCGATGGTGACGCTCCCGCCCCACCTGCTGTGCGAGGTGCCGGAAGTAGAGGTGCAGCGTCGACCGGGACCGCCCGCGGCCGCGCCGTCGGGGCAGGCCCTGCCGCCGCCGCAGGCGGTCAGGCCGGCCGCGGTCCCCGACCTGCCGCGCGGCGAGCCGACCCGGCCGCAGCAGCAGCCGCTAACGCAGCAGCCCCTGACGCAGCAGCCCCTGACGCAGCAAGCACAGCCGTGGGAGCCGCCCGAGCTGCCCGACCGCGACCAGCCGCGGCTGACCGGCGAGCTGCCCCGGCGCGAGCGCGCCAGCCTGCGCGGCGACGACCTGCGGTCCCAGCCGCGGGAGCAGCCGCCGGCGCCCAGCCCAGAGCAGCAGTCGGCCGCCCGGCGGGCCTTCGCCGAGGAGCTGAGCGCCTTCACCCAGGGCGCCGCGCTTGACGAGGACGGCCCAGGTCAGGCGAGCCCAGGTCAGGTCAGCACTGCCGACCCCCTCGTGACCGAAGAGGAAGCAAAGCCATGACGAACCCCGCCGTCTTGCCGCCGCGCGATCCGCAGGACTTCGGCTGGCTGGTCGACAACTTCGCGGCGTCCACGCCGGGGGTCAGCCACGCGCTGATCGTCTCGGCCGACGGGCTGCCGCTGATCACGGCGGGCGGCATGTCGCCGGACCTGGCCGATCCGCTCGCCGCGATGACGAGCGGGATCATCAGCCTCGGCAACAACATCGCGAGCAAGGTCGGCGAGCCCGGTTGCGACCAGGTGATGCTCAAGTTCCCGTCCGGGCACTTCCTGTTCATGAGCATCGGCAGCCTGGCCGGGTTCGCGGTGCTGGCCCGCGACGGCGCGAACCTCGGCGTGGTCGCGCACCAGATGGCCCAGCTGGTCGATGCGGTCGGCCACGTGCTGACGCCGCAGCTGCGCGACGACCTGCGCAGGCTGAACGCGATGAGCGGAGGGACCGGACGATGACTGGTAACCCTTGGGTCCGGCCCTACGTGCTGACCGGCGGGCGTACCCGCACCCGGCACCACCTGTACGTGCACACCCTGGTCTCGGTCGAGCGGTACGATCCCGCGGCCGCGCTGAAGCTGTCGCCGGAGGCGCGCCGGCTGTACGAGCGGGCGTCCTTCGGACCCCAGTCGGTGGCCGAGCTCTCCGCGCACTGCGGGGTGTCGCTCGGCGTCACCCGGGTGCTGCTTGAGGACCTCGCCTCGGCCGAGCGCGTGCAGATCAACGAGGACAGTTACTCATCCCCGTACGACCACCGGCTGCTGAAGAGAGTCATTGATGGCCTTCGCGAGTTCGCCTGACCGGGTGCCGCCGACCGTCACGTCGGCCAAGATCGTCGTCGCCGGCGGGTTCGGCGTAGGCAAGACCACCCTGGTCGGTACCGTCTCCGAGATCCCCCCGGTGAACACCGAGGCGTGGATGACCCAGGCGAGCAAGACGGTCGACCCGTTGCACGGCACGGAGGACAAGACCACCACCACGGTGGCGATGGACTTCGGCCGGATCACCCTCGCCAGGGACCTGATCCTGTACCTGTTCGGCACCCCCGGGCAGCCGCGGTTCTGGCCGATGTGGGACGACCTGTGCCGGGGGGCCAGCGCCGCCCTGGTGCTGGTGGACACCCGCCGCCTCGACGTCTCGTTCCCGGCCGTGAACTACTTCGAGAACGACTCCGACGTGCCGTTCGTGGTGGCGATGAACCTGTTCGACGGCCGCCAGACGCATCCGCTGGACGCGGTCCGCGAGGCGCTCGGCGTCGCCGACTCGGTCCCGCTGGTCACCGTGGACGCCCGTGACCGCCGCTCGTCGATCCTCGCGCTGCTCGCGAGCCTGAACAACACGCTCGATAAGACGTCAACCGTGAGTGCTCGCTGAATCGTACGTAAGGTGCGAAACTGCGCATAGCGGTAGAACCTAGCGTTACCCCCTCACGCCAAGGAGTGTTCCCGTGCGCAAGATTCTCATCGTCGGCGCCGGCCAGGCCGGGCTGCAGCTAGCGCTCAGCCTGCAAGGCCAGGGCTACGATGTGACCGTCATGTCCGCCCGCACCGCCGACGAGATCAGGAACGGGTGGCCCACCTCCACCCAGGTGATGATGTACCGCGCGCTCGACAAGGAGCGCGACGTCAAGCTCAACCTCTGGGACGGCGCCGCCACTCCCATCGGCGGGATCGGCTTCAACCTTTCGCCGGCCCCCGGCGTGTCCGCCTTCTCCTTCTCCGGGGCCTGGGACCGGCCCGGCAACTCGGTCGACCAGCGGGTGAAGATGCCGACCTGGATCGAGCTGTTCGAGCAGCGCGGCGGCCGGGTGATCTACCACTCGGTGATGACCTCCGACCTGGCCGGGCTGGCGCCGCTGTACGACCTGACGATCATCGCGGCGGGCAAGGGCGAGATCGTGGAGCTGTTCGACCGCGACGCCGAACGGTCGTTCTACAGCAAGCCGGCCAGGAACCTGGCCGTCATCTACGCCAACGGGGTCGCCGTCCCCGAGGGCGTGACCGAGGCGCGGATGCGGGTCAACCTGCGGCCCGGGGCCGGCGAGTACTTCCACATGCCGTCCTTCACCCATTCCGGGCCGTGCGACGTGCTGCTGCTCGAGGCGGTGCCTGGCGGCCCGTTCGACATCTTCGCCGACCGCCCGGCCCCGGCCGAGCACCTGCGCCGGCTGAAGGCGCTGCTGGCCGAGCACTTCCCGTGGGAGGGCGAGCTGTTCGCCGACGCTGAGCCGACCGACGCGCGCGCCTCCCTGGTGGGCGCGTTCCCGGGCACCGTCCGGCGACCGTACGCCGAGGTCGCGCCGGGCAGCTACGTCTTCGGCATCGGTGACGTGGTGGTGGTCAACGACCCGATCAGCGGCCAGGGCGCCAACAACGCCGCGATCTCGGCCAGCCTCTACTACAACGCCATCCTCGACCGCGGCGAGGCGCCGTTCACGCCGCAGTGGATGCAGGAGACGTTCGACGCGTTCTGGGCCCACGCGCAGAACTCCTGCACGCTCACCCAGATGATGCTGGAGCCGATGCCGGTGCACGCGCAGCAGGTGCTCGGCGCGGCGTCCCAGTTCCAGGAGATCGCCGACCGCTTCGCCAACATCTTCATCCACCCGGCTACCATCCACGACTTCCTGCTCGACCCGGGCAAGGCGGCCGGCTACGTGGAGTCGGTCGCGGCCGCGCACCAGTAGCCCCGCCCGCTCAGTAGCCCCGCCCGCTCAGTAGCCCCGCCCGCCGCCGCGCGAACCCGCACCCGGGCTCGCGCGGCGGCGGCGAACCGCCTAAGTTCGGAGTCATGAGCAAAACCGGCGAGTTCCAGCGGGACACCACGTACCTGGACGGGCGGATCACGGCCGACGGGCGGGACGGCTGGCCGGTCGAGTCCGGCCGCTACCGCCTCGTGGTGGCCCGGGGCTGCCCGTGGGCGAACCGGACGATGATCGTCCGCCGCCTGCTCGGCCTGGAAGACGAGCTGTCGATGGGCATCTGCGGGCCCACCCACGACTGGCGGTCCTGGCAGTTCGACCTGGACCCGGGGGAGCTTGACCCGGTGCTCGGCATCCGCCGGCTGCGCGAGGCGTACGAGAAGGCGGTGCCCGGCTATGACCGCGGCGTCACCGTCCCGGCCATCGTCGACGTGCCCAGCGGGGCCGTGGTGACCTCCGACTTCCGGCACATCACGCTCGACCTGGAGGGCGAGTGGACCCGGTTCCACCGCCCGGGCGCGCCCGACCTCTACCCGCAAGCCCGGCGCGACGAGATCGAGGAAGTCAGCGACCCCATCTACCGCCAGGTGAACAACGGCGTCTACCGCTGCGGCTTCGCCACCAGCCAGGAAGCCTACGACGCGGCCTTCGCCGCCCTGTTCGCCGAGCTCGACCGGCTGGAGGAGCGCCTCACCACCCGCCGCTTCCTGGTCGGTGACACCATCACCGAGGCCGACGTCCGGCTATGGACCACCCTCGCCCGGTTCGACGCGGTCTACCACGGTCACTTCAAGTGCAACCGGAACAAGCTCATCGAGTTCCCGGCCCTGTGGGCCTACGCCCGTGACCTGTTCCAGACCCCGGGCTTCGGCGACACGATCGACTTCACGCAGACCAAGCAGCACTACTACCTGGTGCACAAGAACCTCAACCCGTCCGGCATCGTCCCCGACGGCCCCGACCTGTCCGGCTGGCTCACCCCGCACCACCGCGAGCAGCTCGGCGGCCGCCCGTTCGGCGACGGCACCCCGCCGGGCCCGGTACGGGCAGCCGAACGCGTGCCGGCCGAGCGCACCGCCCACTGAGGGGTGCGGGCACAGCCTGCTCCGCCTGACGGAGAGCCGAACCATCGGCCTTCCCCTCAGGCAGCGGTATTCTCATGGAAACTTTTGTCGAGATGGAAATGAAATAGTGTCATGACACCACTTTATTTCCGCAATAAATCCTTGGGCTGGGCCAGTGGCGGGTCCGCGCGGGAGATCCGCGATGCGACTTGACCTCGAGGCGGCCAGGGACGCCACCATCCCGGACGTGCTGCCCCCGCCCGGCCAGCCGTTCCACGTGCTGTTCACCGGCATCAACCCGGGCCTGTACTCGGCCGCGACCGGCTGGCACTTCGCCCGGCCGGGCAACCGCTTCTGGCCGGCCCTCTATGCCTCCGGCTTCACCCCCCGGCTGCTCAAGCCGGCCGAGCAGGACGAGCTAGCCCGCTACGGCCTCGGCATCAGCAACATCGCCCCGCGCGCGACCGCCCAGGCGGCCGAGCTGACCCCGGCCGAGCTGCGCGACGGTGCCGCCCGGCTGCTCGCCCTGGTCGAGGACCGCCGCCCGCGTTTCGTCGCCATCGCCGGCGTCACCGCCTACCGCATCGCCTTCGCCCAGCCCCAGGCGGCCATCGGCCCGCAGCCGGACCCGCTGGGCCCGGCCCGGCGGTGGGTCCTGCCCAACCCGAGCGGCCTCAACGCGTCCTGGCAGCCGCCCCGGCTGGCGGCCGCGTTCCGCGAGCTGCGCCAGGCGGCCGGGCTGCCGGCCGCTCAGCCGGCCGGCGAAGGGGCGGGCGGGCGGCCGTAGCTCACTGCCTCGCGAACCGCGGCCGGCAGCGACTTCGCCAGCTGGGCGTCCGGCAGCGCCCCGAGGGCGTCGTTGACGGTGGAGAAGGCCAGCCGCAGGGCGACGAAGGCGGTGACCGCGAAGATCTGCCCGTCGTCGAGCCCGGCGTCGCGCAGCGCCTGGACGTCGGCCTCGGTCGTCCCGTTAGGGTCTCTGGCGACCTTCCTGGCCCAGGCCGCGAGCACCTGCTCCTGGTCGGTCAGGCCGGCGTCGGCGCCGGTCAGCACGCCCGCCGCCAGCGCCGGATCGGACACCCCGGCCAGCTTCCCGCCCCAGGCCAGCGAGCAGTAGGAGTCGCCCAGGGTCGAGGCGGCGGCCGCCACCAGGATGCCGCGCTGCCGGAAGCTCAGCCCGCTGGCCCCGAACGCCTGCGACATCAGGGCGAACAGGTCTTGCTGGGACTTCGGCTGGTGCGCCCACAGCCGCGACACGTTCCACACGTAGCCGCTGTCCGCCAGGTCATCGGCGTACAGCCGCTGGACGGGGGTGGACAGCTCGGGCTCGTTGAGGTAGCTCATTGGTTTTCCGTTCCCTCCGGCTTGCGGGCCAGGTAGCCCACCACGTTGATCTCCGCCCGCAGCGGCAGGCCGTCGCGCGCCCGCTCCGCCGCCAGCGCCACCGCCGCGCGGCCGAACTCGGCCTCGCCGACCTGCTGGATCGCCTCGTAGGCGGGCCCGGTCGCGGCCAGCGCCCGCGCGTACAGTTCCGGGTCGGCGAACTCCATCGCGAACGGCACCTCCACCCGCTCGACGGCGGTGAACTGATGGGCCGCGAGCAGTTGCTCGCCCGCGCCGGGCCGGCCGAGTGACACCATCGCCGCCTGGTTGCCGACCTTCTCCTGGGCGGCCAGCCGGAACGGCGCCAGCGCCCAGGCACCGGGTGACACCTTCAGGTGGCCCCAGACCGTGATCCCGGCCCGCCCGCCGGGCCGCAGCACCCGGTAGATCTCGGCCACCGCGCCGGGGGTGGTCCCCCAGATCCCGCGGAAGCTGGTGACCACGTCGAAGGAGTCCGCCGCCCAGGGCAGCGCGTTCATGTCGCCGACCCGGATGTCGCACCCGGGGCTGCGGTCCCGGGCCACCGCCACCAGCCGCGGCGCGGCGTCGATGCCGCAGCAGTCGGCCCCGCGCAGCCGGGCCAGCTCGATGGCCAGCCCCGACCCGCAGGCCACGTCGAGCAGCCGGTCCCCGGCGTCGACGCCAAGCCGGTGCTGCAGCGCGACGTACTCACGGCAGTTGCCGGGCTCGCTGAGGGTGGCGAAGTCCACCGCCTTGCGCCCCCAGCCCTCGTCCACCGTCAGCCACTGCGCATTCCCTCCGCCCGGCTCCGTCATCGCCGCCCCCTCGCCCCCGCCACCACCGTGTGGACCAGTCTGCGGTCACCGCCGCCCCCCGGGCAAGCGCCCACCCCGCCCCGCCCCCAACCAACCCGCCCCGCTCCCCCACCTCACATGGTTGCGGCAACCAGGCGCCTAGGGCCGCCTGGTTGCCACAACCAGGCGCGCGGGCGAGCCCGGTGACGGCAGGATTGGTGGGCTTTTCGTCATTGCTGCCACCCGCCGGGCCCGCCAGACTGAAGCCGTGCGAACGGTTCTGATCGTCTTGTTCGACCGGGTGCAGTCACTGGACGTGACCGGCCCCCTCGAGGTCTTCGCGACCGCGTCCGGCCCGGACGGCGGCCGCGCCTACCGGGTGCGCACCGCCAGCCTCGGCGGCGCCCCGGTCCGCACGACCAGCGGCCTGGCCATCACCCCAGACGGCGACCTGCGCGAACTCGGCCAGCCGGGGCCCGGCCTGCTGGTCGTGCCCGGCGGCGAGGGCGCCCGGGGCCGGCCGCCGGAGCTGGTGGCCTGGCTCCGCGACCATGCCGCCGAGGCCGGGCGGGTGGCCTCGGTCTGCACCGGCGCCTTCCTGCTGGCGGCGGCGGGCCTGCTCGACGGCAGGCGGGCTACCACCCACTGGTCCCGCTGCGAGGACCTGCGGCAGCAGTACCCGGCGGTGCGGGTGGACCCGGAGCCGATCTTTGTCAGGGACGGTGACGTCGCCACCTCGGCCGGCATCACCGCGGGCATCGACCTGGCGCTCGCCCTGGTGGAGGACGACCTCGGCCGGGACGCGGCGCTGGCCGTCGCCCGCCAGCTGGTGGTGTTCCTGCGCAGGCCGGGCAACCAGGCGCAGTTCAGCGTGCAGCTGTCGGCTCAGCTCGCGCAGCGGGCGCCGCTGCGGGACGTGCAGCAGTGGGTGGCCGACCACCCGGCGGCCGACCTGTCGGTCGAGGTGCTGGCGCGGAAGGCGAGCCTGTCGCCGCGGCACTTCGCCCGCGCCTTCGCGGCCGAGGTCGGGATGACCCCCGGCCGGTACGTGGAGCGGGTCCGCCTGGAGGCCGCCCGCCGCCACCTGGAGGACACCGCGGCCGGCGTCGAGCAGACCGCCCGTGCCTGCGGGTACCGCACCCCCGAGGCGATGCGCCGCGCGTTCGTCGGCGCGCTCGGCGTCAGCCCGGCCGAGTACCGCCGCCGTTTCCGCCCCAACCACTGAGGAGCATCATGCAGTCTCCGCCCCGCCAGGTCGTCATCGCGCTGTTCGACCGGTTCACCGCGCTGGACGCGGTCGGCCCGCACCAGGTCCTCCATCACCTGCCCGCGACCGAGGTAATTTTCGCGGCCGAACGGGTGCGGGGTGTCCCCGATGAGACCGGCACGCTCACCCTGCAGGCGACGGCCGCCTTCGCCGACGTGCCGCGGCCGGACATCGTCGTCGTCCCCGGCGGCCCCGGCCAGGCTGACCAGATGGCTCCCGGGCCGCTGCGCGACTGGCTGCTCGCGGCCGACCAGGCGACTACCTGGACCACCTCGGTCTGCACCGGCTCGCTGATCCTGGCGGCGGCCGGCCTGCTGGCCGGGCGCGCCGCCACTACCTACTGGATGGCGATGCCGGAACTGGGCCGCCTCGGCGCCGTTCCCCGGGCCGAGCGCTTCGTCTTCGACGGCAAGTACGTCACCGCGGCCGGGGTCTCGGCCGGCATCGACATGGCGCTCGCGCTGGCCGGCCGGATCGCCGGGGACGACGTCGCGCAGCGGATCCAGCTCGCCATCGAGTACGACCCGCATCCGCCGTACCAGGCGGGCTCGCCCGCGTCGGCCGCGCCCGAGATCGTCGCCGCGCTCAGCGCCGGCCACCGCTTCGCCCCGCGCTAGCCTCCCGTCGAGCGGCTCCCGGTCAGGGCGCGGCGTCGGGCGGGCCCGTCCCGGTCCCGGTGCCCGACGGCCGGCCCAGGGACCGGTAACCGGGGTGCACCCCGGGGGTAAGCCCGTGCCGGGCGGCGAGCGCTTGCAGCAGGGCGGCCAGCTCTTCCCGCTGGCCGGCGCTGAGGCCGCCGGTGATCTCCTCCTCGTGCGCCCGGCCGGCCTGGCCGATCTCGGCCAGTAGCTGGTGCCCGTGGTCGGTGAGGTACAGGGCGTGCAGGCGCCGGTCGCCCGGGTTGCGGCGGCGCTCGACGTAGCCGCGCTCCTCCAGCACGTCGACGAAGGCGACGACCCGGCTCGGCAGCAAGCCCAGTTGCTCGCTGAGCGCCTGCTGGCTGCGGCCCGGCGCGGCCGCGATGGCCCGCAGGATGCCGGCCTGCGGCGGGTTGAGGCCGAGGGCGGCGACGCGCTCGGCGAATCGCTCGGCCGCGTGCGCCCCGAGCTGGGCCAGCAGGAAGGCAACGCCGCCGGTACCGGGCGGGCGCGGGCCGGGCGGACGAGGGCCCCGGCCGGCCTGCTCCGGTGAGGGTGAGACGGCCGCTGAGTCCATAGATCATTTCTACCATGAACGATGTGTGCGAGAAACGTTGCAGTCCGTGAATGATTTGAGATAGCAATGATCTATGCACACCCCAGACTCATCCAGCAGCCCGGCCGCGGGCGGACCCCCGCTGGGCGTACTGGCCCTGGTCAGCACCCTGCTGTTGCTGGCCGGCCTGTTCATCCCGGCCGCGCTCGCGCACGGCTTCCCCCCGTCGCCGACGGCCCCGGCCGCTACTATCCAGGCCTACTTCGCCGGTCACCGCACCGCGGCCCGGGTGGCCGCCCTGTTCCAGTTCGGGTCGGCCGTCCCGCTGGCGCTGTACGCCGCCACCGCCTCCGCCCGGCTGCGCAACCTGGGCATCCGCGCTCCCGGGGCGACCATCGCGCTGGCCGGCGGCCTGCTGTCGAGCGGCTTCCTGGCCATCTCGGGGCTGATCAGCTGGGTGCTATCGCGCCCGGAGGTGACCGCAAGCCCGTCGCTGGTGCGCGCGTTCCAGGACCTCGGCTATATCACCGGCGGGCCCGGACACGTCGTCTTCCTCGGCCTGCTCGCGGCCGGCCTGGCGGTCCCGGCCCTGTTCGCCCGCCTGCTGCCGCGCCCGATGGTGCTCGTCGGCCTGCTGTTCGCTTTCATCGCCGAGCTGTCGACGCTCAGCGTGATCACCGACAGCCTCGCCTACCTGTTGCCGGCCGGCCGCTACCCGCTGCTGATCTGGCTGATCGTGGCCGGGTTCCTGCTCCCGGCGACCCGTCGCACTGAGTGACCTGGATCACATTAACCTGGCCGCGGCCGCGCAATCCCTTCACCGCCCTCCGCCCGTAGTCCTGTCGACGGCCAGCTGGCTAACCAGCTCGCCAGGCGGACACCGGCGCGGCTAGCCGCGCCGACGGGAGGCGAAGACGATGAGGCGGTTCACCACCAGCCCGACCAGGATCAGCCGGGTGCCGGGCTCGGCCCGGCTGGCAGCCGGAGTGGGCGGCGCGGTCGCGGTGGCCCTGCTCACCGCGGCCTGCAGCAGCGGGAGCAGCAGCGCGGCCTCGCCGGCCAGTACCGCGCCGGCCAGTACCGCGCCGGCCAGCGCGGCCGCGGGCGGTGCCAGCGCGGCCGGGGGAACGGTCATCACCACCGCCTCGTCGGCGGCCGGTACGGTCCTCACCGACGGCGCCGGGCGCGCCGTCTACCTGTGGGTCAAGGACACCGGGGACGCGTCCGCGTGCTCGGGGGCGTGCACAGGCGCCTGGCCCCCGGTGACCACCACCGGCACGGTGACCGCGGCCGGCCGCGCGAAGGCGAGCGACCTGGGCACCATTACCCGGGCCGACGGCACCAAGCAGGTCACTTACGACAAGCACCCGCTCTACTACTTCGCCGGGGACTCGAAGGCCGGCATGGCCAGCGGGCAGGGCAGCGACTCCTTCGGCGCCAAGTGGTGGCTGGTCACCCCGGGCGGCGACGACGTCACCGGCGCGGTGACGTCGCTCACGGCCGCGGCGGGTCCGGCGGCGGGTCCGGCGGCAGCGCCCCGGCCAGCACCACCGCGCCCACGTCGTCGAGCGCCGGCGGCGGCTGGTCCTGACAGCGGCGATGACCATCTTCCTGGCCCGGCTGACGGGCAGCGGGGGCGATCCCGTCCGGCCGGGCACCCCGGGCGGTGCCGCCACCACGGCGGCGGCAGCGCCCGGGGCCGCATCGTTCGGGGCCGCACCACCGGGGGCGGCATCACCGGGGACAGCGGGGCGGCCGATCGGCCCGTGGGCCTACGCCGGGGTGGCGGTGACCGCCTTCGGCGGGCCGCTGGCGCTGGCGGCGCTGTACGCGCCGTCGATCGCGGGCGGGGCCTCCTCCTCGGCCGGCCTGGGGGCGGTGCTGGCGGTCGCGGCGTTCGGTTTCCCGCTGACGGTCTGGTTCGGCTACGCCCGGCACGTCAGCAGCTCGGGCGGGCTGTACGCGTTCACCGAGGCGGCGGCCGGGCGCCGGGTGGCGCTCGCCCAGGCGGGCCTGTGGGCGCTCAGCTACCTGCTGTACCTGGTCTACACGACGGCGCAGATCGTCTACGACACGCTGCCCGCCGTGCTGCCGGGGGAGCGCCGCTACCAGACGCTGCTCGAAGTGCTCATCCCGGTCGCCATGGCCGGCCTGCTGATCGCCGGCCGCCGGGTCACGCTGGTCGTCATCGGGCTGATCGCGGCCGGGCAGCTCGCCATCGCGGCCGCGTTGTCCGGGGTGACGCTAGCATCCGTGCCGCTCCCGGCGAGCAGCTTCGGCGCGTCCGCCCCGGCGGGCTCGCTGGCCATCGCCAGCGGCCAGACCGCGCTGCTGTACATCTGCGGCAGCCTGCCGTTCTTCCTCGGCGGTGAGCTCGGCGGCGACCTGCGCCGCGCCTTCACCGTCACCCGGCGCGGGCTGGCCGGCGCCTACCTGGTGACCTCGGCCCTCATCGTCACCGCGGTCGCCCCGCTGGCGGCCGACCCGGCGCTGCTGCACGCCCCGATCCCGGGCATGGCGGTGGCTGAGCAGTTCGCCGGCCACGGCTTCGCGGTCGCGGTCGGCATCGGGGTGGCGGTCAGCGTGGGCGGGGTGGTGCTGGTGGAGTACCTGGCGCTGAGCCGGCTGGCGGTAGCGGTGACTGCCTGGCCGCTGCGCCGCGTCCTGCTCGGCATCGGCGTCGTGCTGGTCGCGGCCGCGCCGGTGCTGCTGATCAACCCCGACACGATCTACGACAACCTGCTCACCCCGTCGCTGTTCGCGCTGTGGCTGAGCGAGCTGGTCACCTTCGCCGTCTACCCGCTGCTGGTCGCCCGTCGTGGCGGGCGGCTGCTGCCCGCCACCGCGCTGGCGGCGGCGGCCAGCGCGCTGGCCGTCTACGGCCTGTGGGTGACTATCCAGACCTCATCCATCTAACCTGCTCACACACCCTGGAGGTGCCATGCGCAACCGCGAACGCGTGATCCGGTTCCTGCTGCGCGGGCCCGGTTCGCTCCGCTCCCGCCTCGCCCGCTTGACGGTGCTGCTGCTCAGCGCGGGCGGCGCGAGCCTGCTTATCTGGTCGGCGGTGATCCACCTGCGGCTGTGGGGGGACGGGTACCGCGACATCAGCGTGATCGGCCCGCTCTTCCTCGTCCAGGGCATCGCCAGCATCATCCTGGCGGTAGCCATCGTCGCGCTGCGGCGGCTGGCGCTGCTGGCGGCGGGCGCGGTGGCCGGCGCCGCGACCGCCGTCGGGCTGCTGCTCACCGTGCACCCCGGCCTGTTCGGCTTCACCGAGAGCCTGGCCGTCCCCTACGCCAAGCTGTCCCTGGTGATCGAGTTCGGCGCCGCGTTGGTGCTCCTGGCGGGGACGGTGCTGCTGGCGCTGGCGGCGCGGCGCCCGGCGGCGGCGGTGACCGCCCCGGTGCCGTCCGGGGCCGCGGCCAGCCGCCGGGCGGACTGACCGACAATGGGAGCTGTGGGAGCGTCGGCCGACCGGCTGCCGGATGAGGCGCTGCTGGCCGGCCTCGGGGCGGGTGACGGCCCGCTGGCGGTCGCGTTCGTGCGCCGGTTCCAGCGGGTGGTCTTCGGGGTCGCGCTCGCGGTCACCGGCGACGCCGGCACCGCCGAGGACGTCGCGCAGCACGCCTTCGAGCAGGCGTGGCGGCATGCCTCGGTCTATGACTCACGCCGCGGCACGGTCCGCGCCTGGCTGACGACGATCACCCACAACCTGGCGGTCGACGTGGTCCGCGCCCGGTCGGCGCTGCCGATGGACCCCGGCGACCTGCCGGCCATGCTCACCGCGATGACCGACAGCCCGGAGCGGCTGGCGGTCGCCCATGACAGCGCCAGGGAAGTGCGCAGCGCGCTGGCCCGGCTGCCCGCTACCCAGGCCCGGGCGGTGGCGATGTCCGGGATCTACGCCATGACCGCCCGGCAGGTCGCCGAGGCCGAGGGGATACCGATCGGTACGGCCAAGACCCGGATCAGGGACGGCCTGCGGAAACTCCGCTCCGCCCTGCTGGCCGGCGACCCTGGACTGGGGGGCGGGCACGGCCCGGCCGGTGAACACGGTCTGCCGGGTCAACCGGGCGAACAGGGCCTGGCGGATCAACAGGGCCTGGCGAGTGAACAGGGTCGCGCGGGCGAAAGCGGCCGCGCGGACGAAACCGGGCTCCGGGGGGAGACAGGCGATGAATGAGCGTACCGAGATGACATGCGCGGAGCTGGCCGAGGTGGCCGCCGAGCTGGCGCTCGGCGTGCTCACCGGGCGCGAGCGCGCCGCCGCCCTGGCCCACCTGGACGAGTGCGACCGCTGCCGGGAGGACGTGCGGCAGCTGATGGCGACCGGCGACCAGTTGCTCGGGCTGCTGCCGCCCGCCGAGCCGCCGGCCGGCTTCGAGACCCGGGTGCTTGACCGGCTCGGGCTGTCCGTCCCTGGCTCTGCCCCTGCCCCTGGCCCTGTCCCTGCCTCCGGGCGCCGGCGCGGGCAGGCGGAGCTGCTGCAGGCCGCCAAGGGGGCGCGGCCCGGTCGGCTGCGCCGCGCCCTGGCCGTCGCCGCGGTGGCGGTCGCGGTGGCGGCGGCGGGGGTCGGCGGCTGGCGCGTCGGGGCCGGCTCGCCGGCCCCGCACCCGGTCAGCGCGGCGCCGCTGGCCAGGGCCAGCCTGCTGTCGGCCACCCGCCAGCAGGTGGGGGAGGTCTACCTCTACTCGGGCAGCGACCGCTGGCTGTACATGTCGGTCGACCTGGGGGCGGGCGACGAGTTGGTCAAGTGCCAGGTGATCGGGACCAACGGGCGGGTGACCACGATCGGCTCGTTCCGGCTGACCGGCGGGTACGGCGGCTGGGGCACTCCCGACCCGGGTAACGCCGGGACGCTGCGCGGCGCCCGGCTGGTCGCCGCCGACGGCACCGTCCTGGCCGCCGCGGCGTTTACCCACTGGTGAGCGGCGACCCGCGGGCGTCGGCCGGGGCGCGGTTCTGCCCCGCCCGTACCGCCCGGCAGCGCCCGCCCGCTGGCGGTGCCCGGCGGCTGCCGCGGGGCCGGCCTTGCCGCTCCCGCCGCCCGCGCCCGCATCCGTCGCTGCCGTTCCGATGCTGCCTGTCCGGCCAGCGCCGCGCGGGCTAGGCCGGCCCGGCGCCCGCGTGGCCGGGACCGGCCCCGAGCGGGTCGCGTTCCGCGTCGGTGGCGTCGTCCCGGTCGGTCGACACGGTCAACTCGCGCCAGGCGGCGTCGGACGCCGCCCGCGCCCGGGCCGCGGCCGTCGCGTAGGCGTAGGCCTCGCTCCCCAGGATCAGCCGCAGCGGCGGCTCGGCCATCTCCGCGACCTGGAGGATTACCTGGGCGACCTTGGCCGGGTCGCCCAGCGCGGCCGCGCTGCCGAGGCTGCTGTGCAGTGCCGCCATCGCGCCGACGGTCGGCCGGTACGGCTCGCTGATCGGCGGCACCCGCATCGAGGAGCCGGCCCAGTCGGTCTGCATGCCGCCCGGTTCGAGGACGGTCACCTTGATCCCGAGCGGCCCCACCTCGCGCGCCAGCACCTCCGAGAAGCCGCCCACCGCCCACTTGGCCGCCTGGTAGGCGGACAGTCCGGCGGTGGCCAGCCGCCCGCCGACGGACGAGACCTGGATGATGTGGCCGCTGCCCTGGGCGCGCAGGGACGGCAGCGCGGCCTTGGTCACGTTGACCACGCCGAGCAGGTTGGCGTCGAGCTGCGCGCGGAAGTCGTCCAGGGTGATGTCCTCGACCGCGGCCAGGTTGGCGTACCCGGCGTTGTTGACCACCACGTCGATGCGGCCGAAGGCGGCCAGCCCGTCCCTGACCGCCGCCGCGGCGGCGTCCGGGTCGGTCACGTCCAGGGCGACCGGGAGCACCTGGTCGCCGTAGCGCCCGGCCAGGCCGGCCAGGGTAGCCGGATCGCGGGCGGTGGCGACGAGCTGGTGGCCGGCCGCCAGGACGGCCTCGGCGACCCGGCGGCCAAGCCCGCGGCTGCTGCCGGTGAGCAGGAAGACCTGCGACATGATGCGTGCTCCTCGAGCAGAAATTTAACGAACCATCGTTTTGATAATAACACTATGGCGTTGCGATAGATAAACTGGAGCTGTCATGACCGCACCGACCTACCGGCGCGCCCGCCGCCCCGAGCAGAAGCTCGAGCGCCGCGACGCGATCCTCGCCGCCGCCCGCGAGCTGGCGCTGCTTGACGGCGTGCGCGCGGTCAGCCTGGGCGACATCGCCGCGCGGGTCGGCATCCACAAGTCGGCCCTGCTGCGCTACTTCGAGACCCGCGAGCAGATCTTCCTCGAGCTGACCGCGCAGGCCTGGCAGGAGTGGACCGCGGGCCTGCAGGCCGAGCTCGCCCCGCTCGACGCCTCTGCCAGCGGAGCCGCCCCTGCCGCCACCCCAGCCGCTCCTGCCACCTCCGGAACCACAGCCACCACAGCCACCACAGCCACCACAGCCACCGCGGCCACCGCCAGGCAGGTCGCCGACGTCTTCGCCCGCAGCTTCGGCGGCAGGCCGGTGTTGTGCGACCTCATCGCGCACACCCCGCTCAACCTGGAGCGCAACGTGTCGGCCGAGACCGTGCGCCGCTACAAGCGGACCTCGCTCGGCGCCGTCGACCAGGCGGCCGCCCTGGTCCAGGCGGCGCTGCCCGCGCTCACGGTGGCCGAGTGCGTCGAGTTCGTCAGCGCGATCGCCTCGCTGGCCGGCGCCGTCTGGCAGATGGCCAACCCCGGGCCGGTGCTGGCCGGCCTCTACGCCAGCGACCCGGCGCTGGCCCGGGCGTGCGTCGACCTGACCGCCCGGCTGCGCCGGACCGGCGAGATCCTGCTGGCCGGCCTGGTCCCGAGCCGCGGCTAACCCCGCTACAGGGGCGCGAACACCCCGGCCCGGGCCGCGTGGTCGTAGCGGTACACCTCCCGGCCGCCGACGTAGGCCGCCTCCACCCGCGACATGACGTCGAACGGGTCGCCCGACCAGACCGTGATGTCCGCGTCCTTGCCGGGTGCGAGCGAGCCGGTCCGGTCGGCCACCCGCATGATCCGGGCGGGGGTGATGGTCACCGCGCGCAGCGCCTCCGCCCGGTCCAGGCCCTCGCGGACGGCCAGCGCGGCCTGGACGATCAGCAGGTGGACCGGGACGACCGGGTGGTCGGTGGCGATCGCGACCGTCACCCCGGCCGCCGCCAGCAGCCCCGGGTTGGCCATCGTCCGGTTCCGCAGCTCGACCTTGGACCTGGCGGTGATCAGCGGCCCGGTCACCACCGGGACCCCGGCGGCGGCGATCTTGTCGGCGATCAGGTACCCCTCCGTGCCGTGGTCGATCACCAGGTCATAGCCGAACTCGGCCGCCAGCCGCAGCGCGGTGGCGATGTCGTCGGCCCGGTGGCAGTGCTGCCGCCAGGGGATCTCCCGCCGCAGCACCCGGCCCAGGGCCTCGTTACGCAGGTCGCGGGGGGCATTCGGAGTCAGCCGCACCCGTTCGGCTGACTCGGCCTGGATCTTGTCCTGGTAGTTGACCGCGTCCACCAGCGCGGCGCGGATCGCGGCGGCGACGCCGAGGCGGCTGGACGGGTTGACCCGCCGCTCGCCGGGGGAGCGCTTGGGGTTCTCGCCCAGGGCCGACTTCATCCCGGCCGGGGAGCGGAGCACCATGTCGTCCACGGTCCGGCCCCAGCAGTGCACCGCCACCGTCTGGCCGCCGATCGGATTGCCCGAGCCGGGGGTGATGCCGGCCGTCAGCACGCCGCCCGCGATCGCGTCGCGGAACCCCTCGTCGGCCGGGTTGATCGCGTCGAGCACCCGCACGTGGGCCTGCACCGGGCCGGTCAGCTCGTTGGTGTCGTGCCCGGCCCAGCCCTCGCCTTCCTCCCGCGCGCCCAGGTGGGTGTGCGCGTCGACCAGGCCGGGCAGCACCCACCGGCCGGACGCGTCGACCAGCGGCAGCCCGGGCGGCGGGGCGGTGCCGGGCCCGGTCACCGCCGCGATCTTGCCGCCCGCCACGATCACGGTGCCGCCGTCGACCGGCTCGCCCTCAACCGGCACCACGTACCCGCCGGTGATCGCGAAGTCCGCGGGCGGTGCCCCCGGGCGACCGCCTTCCGCTGGCAGCGCCACGCCTGTCCCCTTCCTGCCCGGCTAGTCCTGGCGGGCCGGTTCCGGCCGCCGCAGCGAGCGGGCGATGACCGCGCGCTGCTTGGCGGTGTGCACCGCCTCGGTCAGCCCCTCGATGTCGAACGCGCCGTAGTAGCGGTTCCCGTTGATGAAGAACGTCGGCGTGCCGGACACGGTGGCCAGGTCGGCCGAGTCGACGTCCTCGGCGATCCGGTAGGCGTAGCTGTGCTTGAACAGCTCGGTGCGGAACTTCTCGGTGTCAAGCCCGAGGTCTTCGGCGTACCTGACCAGGTCCCGGACGGTGAGCGCGCCCTGGTGGTCCATCAGCGTGTCGTGCATCTCCCAGAACTGGCCCTGGGCCGCCGCCGCCTCGGCCGCCTCCGCGGCCAGCTGCGCGTGCGGGTGGACCTCGGTCAGCGGCAGGTGCCGGAACACGAACCGCAGGTCGCCGTACTGGCTGCCGTACTGGCGGATCAGCTCGCGCAACACCGGCTCGGCCTGCCCGCAGTAGGGGCACTCGAAGTCGCCGTACTCGACCAGGGTGACCAGCGCGTCCCGCTTCGGCCCGCGGATGTGGTCGCGGTCCGGGTCGACCGGCACCGCCAGGTCGGTGATGCTGGTCGCGGTGCCGAGCAGCGCCCGCAGCCGGTTACGCGGCGCCATCCGGTTCAGGCCGCGGAAGATCACCCAGGTGAGCAGCGTGGCGATGACCGCGCCGGACAGGATGCCGAGCTTGGCCTCGGCCAGCTCGGTGCCACCGAACGCCAGCGACGAGATCAGCAGCGCGACCGTGAACCCGATGCCGGCCACCATGCCGACGCCGGCCACCGCGCCCCAGCCGACCGGCGGGGCCAGCCGCTTCCCGGTCACCTTGCTCACCAGCCAGGCGGTAGCCCCGGTGCCGAGCGGCTTGCCGGCCAGGTAACCGATCATGATGCCGAGCGTCGCGGGGGAGGTGTACGCGTGCGCCAGGAACGAGCCGCTGAACCTGATGTCCGCGTTGGCCAGCGCGAACAGCGGGACGATCAGGTAGCTGGTGATGCCGTGGTAACGCTCCTGCAGCCGCTCGTTGGGTGAGATGGCGCTGCGGGCGGCCTCGCGCGCCTCGGCCGCGAGCCGGGCGGTGGGCTGCTCGCGGAACAGCCGGAACGCGTCGGTGGCCTGGTCCAGGTCCTGCCGCGCGGCCGGGTAGGCGCACGTCAGGAGGCCGACGACCAGCCCCGAGACGATCGGGTCGACCCCCGACTGGAAGAACGCCACCCAGGTGGCCAGGGCGACCAGCATGGTGACGGGCCCGTTGCGCAGCCCGCGCCTGGTCGCGAGGCCGTAGCCGGCCAGCAGCAGGATGCCGATCAGCAGCGGCAGCCAGCGGACGTGGCTGCTGTAGAAGATGGCGATCACCGCCAGCCCCAGCAGGTCGTCCACCACCGAGAACGTCAGCAGGTAGGTGCGCACCCGGTCGGGCAGCTTGCTGCCGCCCGCCAGCGCCAGCGCGCCCAGCGCGAACGCGGTGTCGGTGGACATCGCCGCGCCCCAGCCGTGCGCGGTCGGCCGTCCCGCGTTGATCGCCAGGAAGATCGCGATCGGCAGCAGCATGCCGCCCAGGCCGGCCAGGAACGGCAGGGTGACCCGGGCCCGCACCCGCAGCTCGCCCATGTCCCACTCGCGGCGCGCCTCCAGCCCTACCACCAGGAAGAACAGCGCCATCAGGGCTGAGTTCACGAACTCCCGCAGGTCCATCGCGATGCCGTGCGAGGCAACGTTCACGCTCAGCCTGGTCGCCCAGAACGTGTCGAAGCTGCCGCCCGCCAGGTTGCACCAGGCCAGCGCGGCGACGGTGGCGGCGGCGAGGATGGTGGCCGAGCCGGTCTCGGTGCGCAGGAACTGGCGCAGCGGGGTCCGCCCGCTGCCCGTCCACGCGGTGCTGGTCTGGACCGGGGCCTGGTCGGTGCCCGGCGGCTGGTCGGGGCCGGCCGGCCGGTGCCCGGGGGCTGGTCGGCCGGCTTGATGGCCTGCTGGGGCTCGGTCATGCGTCTATTGTCCCCGAGGAACGGTTCGCTTGACGCCCGGCCGAGCCCCGCCGCGGCTACCGGGTCAGCCGGCCACGTGGTGCCTGCCCACCTGCGAGGCCATCCCGCCGTAGCCGGTGTTCAGGGTGACCGACTTGGTGCAGCGGTCCTTCGCCGAGCTGCCGCTGCCGCCGCTGCCGGTGCCGCCGGCCGCGCCCGACCCGGTACCGAGCTCGCAGCCATGCTTGCGCGCGTCAGCCTTCTTGGCGGGCTTCTTGGCGGGCTTGGCGGGCGGCTTCACCTCGACGCTGACCGTGCAGGTGTAGATCGTCTTGTACGGGTTGGGCTTGGCCAGCATCTTCAGCAGCCCGGCCGACGAGCCGGTGCCGTAGGCGGTCAGCGGCGTACCCGGTTCGCCGACCCGGATCGGCGGCGGCGTGTCCGCGCCCCGGCAGTGCACCACCGTCAGGTACTTGCCGCCGTCTGTCTGGGCGGCAATGTCGGCCGACGACAAGCCGACCACGGCCGACTGCCCGGCCGCCAGCTGGGCGCGCTCGACCGTGGTGGTGGCCCGGTTGATCGACCTGGCCGACGCGGCCGGCTGCGTGGTGGCCGGCCGCGGGGCGGCCATGGCGGGCATGATGACCGCCGTGGCGGCTACCGTGGCGACGGCGCCGGTTGCGATCGTGGCGCCGATAACGCTAATTCGTTTCACTGCTTCCCCCGATGCGAATGAGCCTTAAGTTCCGCGCACTGGGCGCAGTTCAATTATTACGCTCTGCTAGCCGCTACATAGTAACAGTTACTTATAGTTCCCCGAATTAATGGCGAGCGCTCTGCGCGGACTTTATTCGCACTATTTGCCGGGCATGCCGTTTCGCGGCCGATTTCCGGGCCGGCTCCCAGGCCGCCGACACGACAATGTTGTCCAGGTAATGTCCCGTTTCATAGTTAAAATCGCCGCCGCAGGTGATTAGCCACAGCGTGTGCCTGGCGGTGAGGCCGAACACCTGGCCGACCGGGAAGTCCGGCTTGGCCAGCTCGCGCACCGAGGTGACCAGGAACCGCTCCCGGCCGGCCCGGGCGGTCACCGTGACCAGGTCACCAGGCCGCAGCCGGTACAGGTCGTAGAACACGGCCGGCCCCGCGTAGGTGTCGACGTGCCCGGCGATGACGGCGTTGCCCGCCGCCCCGGGGACGGCGGTGAACGGGTACCAGCCGGCGTCGTCCGCCCTCGCCAGCGACGGCACCGGCAGCAGCAGGCCGGCGGCGCCGGCCAGGCTGACCGGGACCCCCAGGGTGAGCAGCCGGGCGCGCACCCCGATGGCGGGGATATCGATCGTCCACGGCGGGACCGCCCGGACGGCGCGCACCCGCCGGATCACCCGGGTCCCGGCCGGCCGGCCGGCCGTGCTCCCCGCCTCCGCGGACGGCCGGCCCGCCCCCGGCCGCCCGGCCGCGCTGGCCGTCGCGGTGCTGGCCGCCGGGAGCACCGCGGCCAGTGCCGCGGCCACCACGAGGGCGCGGGCGGCCCGGCTTCCGGCGCGTCTCGGCATAATCCCCCACAGTTCCTGTTCCGGGAATCCCGGCTCTGGCCGCTGGAATCCCAGAACGTCCACTGATAACCGACGCGAATTCTACGTCACGGCGAAACCGGTGGCCCGCAGGCGCGCCCGTACTGGCCCCGGCGAGGCCTGAGGCTGGTGAAATGCCGGTAATAGGTGATTGCCGCGATGCCCGGCTTCCCCTACCGGTTCGTCTCGGTCGTTATGTGATCGAACAGGCCGGGGCGGATGGGCGTGCGCACGCCCAGCGCCCACGGCTCGTCCATTTCCGCGACTTGCAAGGCCGCGCCCTCGTTAAGCAGCATGCCGAAGGCGAGGAACGCCTTGATCGTCACCGCGTCCAGCCCGGTATTCTCGGCGACCGCCTGCCACATCCGCCCGAAGCTGTCCCGTACCACGTCGCGAACCTCGGGGTCGCCGCATGCGGCGAAGCCCTGGAGTTGCAGGAGCAGCGACGTGCGATCGGCCAGTATCTCGTTGTACCTCGCGCCCATCCGGGTGAGCGCGTCGAGCCCGGTTGTCCCGCGGGCGGCCTGGCTCATCCCTTCGGTCATGCGGTCAAACGCCGCGACCACCACCTCAAGGAACAGTGCCTTCTTGGTTCCGAACATCCGGAAGACATAGGCCTGGGTGATCTCCGCCCGTCGCGCGATCGTCTCGGTCGACGCCCCGTGCAGGCCCGCCCGGGCGAACTCCTCGGCCGCGATTACCCGGACCTGGTGCCTGCGGTCCGGCCCGCTCATCCTCTGACGGCGCTCCATGCACTGATGTTACTAGTCACTAACTAGTATCTTTGAAGGGTGAGCGATGACCCGTGGGCGAGCGCCAGCCTGGCGAACCTGTTCGTGGACCAGGCGTATGCCTCGGTCAAGGGATATGTGCGCACCTACGTGCTGCACCAGCACCTGCTGCAGCACCTGCCGCCGCCGCCCGCCCGGCTGCTTGATGTCGGAGGAGGCGCAGGCAACCAGTCGTTCCCGCTCGCCCGAGCCGGGTACGACGTCACGATCCTCGATCCGTCCGCGGCGATGCTGGGCAAGGCGCGGCAGCGTTTGGAACTGCTCCCCGCCGAGGCCCGGCAGCGGGTGACCCTCCTGCAGGCTGACGGCGCGCAGGCGGACGAGGCGGTAGCCGGTCAGCGCTTCGCCGGCGTCCTGTGCCACGGCGTCCTTGGCTACCTGGAGGACCCCGGGCCACTGGTCGCCCAGCTCTGCCGGTGTGCCGAGGCCGGCGGCATCGTCTCGATCATGACCGGCAACGCGCGCACCACCAGCGTCCAGCCCGCGCTTGAGCGGCGGTGGGCCGACGCGCTGGCGTCGTTCGACGTCCGGACCGGGATCGGCGTCCTCGGGGTCCGCGGCCGGGCTGACACGGTGGAAGAACTCAGTGAGCTGATCGCGCGACATGGCGTTGAGCCGGAGCGCTGGTACGGAGTGTGGCTGTTCGTCGACTGGCTCGAATTCGGCGGGGCAGCGCTTGACCCGGGCGACGCGAAGGAGGTCGAGGCGATCGCCGCGGTCGAACTCGAGGCGAGCCGTCGAGACCCGTACCGTCAGGTGAGCCGGGTATTTCATCTCGTCGGACGCCGGGGCCCGAGTTGACGGGGAGCTGAGTGGGCCGGCGACTCTTCCAGCCCGTGGCTGCCAGCGCGTCCAGGTCCGTCACGCTGGCGGCCACGGGCCAGAAAAGCCCGCTCAGTGCAGGCCGGCCAGCACGATCTTGGCGATCGCCTTGTCCCGGCTGTGGTCGCCGTCGAGCTCGGCGTGGGTCAGCCCCTGGATGGTGACGCAGGTGACCCCGATCCGGACGTCCAGGCCGATCCCGTAGCCGAAGGCCTCGTCGCCGACACCGGAAACCGCCGTGCCGGGCCCGTCGGCGGACTTCAGCGAGTCCCAGCAGCCGGGCATGCCGATCACGCTCACGTTAAGCGCCTGGATGTCGACCGGGTCCACGCTGCCCTTGTTGGCGTAGGTGCACTGGTTCCAGTTGCTCGTCACCTCCTTGTCGGTGGCCGCGCCGTAGGTGACCTGGTTGATCGACGAGGCCTGGGCGGAGGACAGCAGGGAGCAGACGTTGACGCCGGAGCCGCCCGCGGCCGCGGCGGACGCGGTGCCGGCCGCCGACGCCGTCGCCGCGCCGGCTGAGCCGGTGCCGGCCGCGGGAGAGGTCCCGGCCGGGGCGGGCGGCGAGGAAGGCGGCGAGGAAGGCAGAGCCGAGGACCCGGCGCCGCAGGCGGTCAGCGCGGCGGCCGCGCACAGGCCGGTAATCAGGAGCCGGAGCTGGCCGGCCACGGTGATACGCATGCCGCCATGGCAGCAGGAAGCGGTAACGGCCAGGTAATTCCGGTGCCATCCCACCTACAATTGCGCTGTGCAAAGCACGCGACCCGCATTTCCGCGCACCCCCGGCGGGACCGGCAGGTCGCCTGCGATGTTGATTTATCGGTGCTTTTGATGAGAGTTGACGTGCTCGGGCCGGTGGCGGTGCACGGCGCGGGCACGACCGGCAGCGCCGGCACGACGGTCTCGGGGCTCGCGCTCGGCGGCCGGCGGGCCCGGGTGGTGCTGGTCGCGCTGGCGGTATCAGGCGGCCCGGTGCCGGCCGAGCGGCTGGCCAGGCTGGTCTGGGGGGACGAGCTGCCGTCCACCTGGACGGTGGCGCTGCGCGGGGTGGTGCGCGGACTGCGCACCGCGTGCGAGCCGGCCGGCGGCGACGGGCAGCGGCTGATCGCCACCGTCCCGTCCGGCTACCAGCTAGCCGACGGGGTGCTGGTGGACGTGACGCAGGCGGCGCGGGACGTCGCCCGGGCGGCCGGCCTGCTGGCTGAGGGGCGTCACCGGGCGGTGCTTGAGCTGGCCGAGCCGGTCACCCGGCTGGCCGGCGACCAGCTCCTCCCGGGGGAGGACGGCGACTGGATCGGGCCGGTCCGGCACCGCGTCGACGCGACCGCGCTGCGCGCGGTCCTGCTGCTGGCCGAGGCGAGCAGCCAGTTGTCGGATCATCACCGGGCGGTCGCGGCGGTCCGCCGCGCGCTGACCGCCTACCCGCTGGAGGAGAGCCTGCACCGGGCGCTGATCGCGGCCCTCGACCGGTCCGGCGACCGGGCGGGCGCGGTGCTCGCCTACGAGCAGTGCCGGGCGGTGCTCGGTGACCAGCTCGGCGTCGATCCCAGCCCGGAAACGGTCCAGGTCTACCTGGCCGCGCTGCGGGACCAGGCAGTCTCGGGTGCGGCCCCGGTCCCGGTGCCGGCCACCTCGTTCATCGGCCGAGATCGAGAGGTCCGAACGTTGTCGGGGTTGCTCACCAAGCCCGGACTGGTCACCGTGACCGGCCCGGGCGGGGTCGGCAAGTCGCGCCTGGCCGCCCAGGTGGCGGGTTCCCGGGTGGCCGGGTCCCGGGTGGCGGGATCGCAGGTGGCGGGTCGCAGGCGGCGGCCGGACGGCCGGAGTTCCCCGGCGGCAGGCTGTGGGTACCGGTCGCCCCGGTGGCCGACGACGCGGTCGTCGCCTCCAGCGTCGCGATCGCGCTCGGGGTGGCGATCGGCGCCGACGACCCGGCCGCCGCGATCGCCGATCACCTCGCGCCACTCGGCCGGGTGCTGCTGGTCCTCGACGGCTGCGAGCCGGTGGTGGACGGCGCCGCGTCACTGGCGGCGGCGGTCCTCAGCCGCGCGCCGATGCTGACCCTGCTGGCCACCAGCCGGACGCCGCTGTCGGTGGACGGCGAGTCGCTGCTGTCACTGGAGCCGCTGCCGGCGCCCGCCGCGGGGGAGCCGCTCAGCGCCAACGGCCAGGTCCGGCTGCTGCTGGACCGGGTCCGCGAGGCGGGCGCGACGCTGCCGCTCGACGACGGCGTGGCGCCGCACCTGCTCACCCTGTGCCGCCGCTGCGGCGGCCTGCCGCTCGCGCTTGAGCTGGTGGCGGCCCAGCTGGCCGCGATGCCGGCCGGCGACCTGGTGGACCACCTGGCCGAGATCGGCCCGGTCCACGAGGGAACGCTGCGCTCGATCGCGCGCAACAGCTACCAGCAGCTCGATGACGACGAGGCGGCGGTGTTCCGGCGGCTGGCGGTGCTCGACGGGCCGGCCGGGCTGCCGCTGGTCCGCCAGGTGGTCGCGGGCGGCCCGGTGACCCCGGTCCGGGTAGTGCGCATCCTGCGCGAGCTGACCGCGCGCAGCCTGCTCACGGTGGACCGCACCGGGGCTAACTGGCGTTACCAGCAAGACGACGACCTGCACCGGTTCGCGGGCGAGCTGCTGGTCGAGCAGCACGAGGAGCAGGCCGCCTACCAGCGGCTGGCCGATGCCGTGCGGACCCGGCTGCCGGACAGCGCCCGCGCCGCCCCCGGCTCGTTCCGCGACGAGGTCACCGCCATCCTCGGCTCGGTACGGTCGCTGTTCGCGGCCGGCCTGTCCGGCCGGGCCGACCTCAGCCGCTGCCAGGAGCTGGCGTTCCGGCTGCACCGCTACTTCGCCGCCACCAGCCTGCACGAGGGCCGCTTCTGGCTCGACCGGCTGCTGGCGGCGGGCCCGTCGGGACCGTGGGCCGCCTACGCGACCTACGCGCTCGGCTACCTGAGCTACTGGGCGGGCGACACCGAGCGGGCGATGCGCGAGCTGGAGGCGGCGGTCGCGCAGCTAGACGGTGCCCGTGACTCCTACCGGGCCCGCGCGCTGATCTTCCTGGCCGGGCTGCTCGACGACATCGACCGCGGCCCCGAGGCGATCGAGCACGTCCGGCTGTCGATCGAGGCGGCCGCCGCCCACGACGTCGACCTGCAGTGCTCGGCCGCGATGGGCATGGGCAGCGTGCTGGCCGAGCGGTGCGACCCGGCCGCGGCCGGCTACGCCCACGACGCGATCGCCCTGTGCCGCCGGGGCGGCTCGGTCGAGCAGCTGGCGATCGCCATGCCGACCGCGGCGATGATCTGCTGGCAGGTCGGCGAGCTGGCCGGCGCCCGCGCCTACATCGCCGAGGCGCTGCCGCTGAACAACGGGCCCGCGCGGATCGCGCGGGTCGTGCTGCTGTCGGCCGCCGCCGGGGTCGCCCTGGCCGACGGCGACACCGCCGCCGCGGCCGATTTCGGCTCCACCGCGAACGCCGAGGCCAGCGAGCTCGGGGTGGAACGGGAGGTGCCGCTGATCCGGGCGGTGCTGGCCCGCGCCCTGCTCGCCCAGGGCGACGTGGGCGCCGCCGCCGGGCACGCCACCGCCGCCCTGCGCGGCGCGCTGGCCATGCCGATCGAGTCGCCGCTGGCGGTCGGCCTGGAGACCGCGGCCCTGGTCCTGCACGCGGCCGGCCCCGGTCAGGCCGGCCGGGGCGACCCTGCCGCCGGGGCGCTCCGCGACCTGCTCGATACCGCGGCGGCGGTCCGCGACCGGGGCGACCGGCCGCCGCCCGCGACCCTGGCGCCCGCCGTCGACCAGCTGCGCACGGGCCTCGGCGGCGCTCCCCGGCGGGCCGCCCAGGCCCGGCCGCGGGAAATGGCTGAGCGCGCCTGCCGCCTGCTTGACGACCTGTCGCGGGAGCGAGTGCCCTCCTAAGGTCCGCCCGCGCCGCCCGTAGCGCCGCCGCCCGCGTCTCCTTTGCCCCGCTATGCGCCCCTGCCGCGGCGGGCCTATGATCACCCCCATGGCGCACGGGCAGCAGGACGCGGGCGAGCAGGATCCGCGGGTAAAGGGCGCGATCGCCCACTGGGGATTCCGGTTCACCGCCAACGGCACCGACTACGCAGACGTCACCGCCACCCTGGCCAGGATCACCCGCTGGGCGGACTGGTGCCGCGAGTGGGGAGTCACCGCGACCCGCTACGAACGGCTGGCCGAGGCGGCCGAGGCGGCCGGCCACACGGTCACCGCGGCGGGCGCCTGGCAGCGGGCCGCCCTCGCCTGGCACTGGGGCAAGTTCGTGTTCGTGGACGACCCCGCTCAGCAGCGGGCGGCCCACGACCGCTGCGTCGCCTGCTTCCGCCGGGCGGCTCCCGCCCTCAGCCCGCCCGCCGACCTCGTCCACATCCCCTACGCGGACACCACGCTGCCCGCCTACCTCCGGGTCCCGGCGGCGGCCGGCCCGGTCCCCGCGGTGATCATGGTGCCCGGCCTCGACTCGACTAAGGAGGAGCTGCAGGCGACCGCCGAGTACTTCCTCGCCCGGGGCCTCGCCACCCTCGCGGTCGACGGCCCGGGCCAGGGCGAGTCCGAGTACGAGCTGCCGATCGAGCCCGCCTACGAGAAGGTCGCCACCGCCGCGGTCGACTTCCTGCACGGGCGCGCGGACATCGACGGGACGCGGACCGGCCTGTTCGGCGTGAGCCTGGGCGGGTACTACGCGGCCCGTTCGGCCGCCTACGAGAAGCGCCTGACGGCGGTGGTCGCGCTGTGCGGCCCGTACCGCTGGGACCTGGACTGGGACCGGCTGCCCGCGCAGACCCGGGCGACGATCGCCGCCCGCGCGCGGGCCGGGTCGGATGCCGAGGCCCGCGCCCGGGCGGGCGAGCTCACCCTCGAGGACGCGGCCGCCCGCATCGAGGTCCCGCTGCTCATCCTCGGCGGCGCCCGCGACTCGATCACCCCGATCTACCACCAGGAGCGGCTGGCCGCCGAGGTGCCATCGGCCGAGCTGGTCAGCTATCCCGACGGCGGCCACGGCGTCACCAACCTCGCCTACGAGTCCCGCTCGCTGCTGGCCGACTGGCTGGCCGCCCGCCTGCGCCCGTAGCCCGCCTGCGGGCCCGGCCCAGCGTCAAATCTGTCCATTTCCGTCATCGCGTGGACGGCCGGCCAGCGCGCGCCCCCGGGTGTCCACCCCGTTCACACCAGGAACCCCGCTCGGCAAAGGTGTCCACGGCAGTAAGCGGTCGGCCACCAGCCCGGACTTCCCCGGCCGATCGGGCCATGCTGGACGCACACGTCGTCGCAGCTAGGAGAGGATCATGAACGCACGGCTCCACCCGGTGGCAGACCGAGGAGACCGGCGCGCGGCCGGGCCCAAGTACCGCTCGATCGTCGCCGTCGACCTGGAAGGGTCGACCACGCGCACCAACCCGGTCAAGGGAGAGCTCCGGCGGGTCATGTACGACCTGCTCGGGCGATCCCTGGCGGCGGCGCCGATAACCGCCGACCACCTTGAGCCCCTGACTGACCGGGGGGACGGCGTGCTGGTCCTCATCCGCCCGCACGATGATGTCCCGAAGACCACCCTGCTCGACCGGCTCGCCCCGGAGCTGAACGCGCTCCTGACCGCGCACAACGCGGCCGTGACCGAGCCCGCGCTGCGGATGCGGATGCGGATGGTGGTGCACGCGGGGGAGGTCCACGACGACAGCCGCGGCTTCTACGGCGAGGCGATCGACCTCGCGATCAGGCTGCTCGACTCCGCGCCGGTCAAGGGAGCGCTCCGGCAGTCCCCCTCGCCGTTGGTGCTCGTGGTGTCGGAGGCGATCTACTCCGGCATCGTCGCCCACGGCTACGTGGACGGCGAGCGCTATCAGCCGCTGGTGCGCGTGCTGGTCACCGGCAGGCGGCACCGCGGCTGGGTATGCGTGCCCAGTGCGAGCGCGCCGCCCGCGCCGCTGACCTCGAGGCAGGCTAGCCGTACCTTGCGCTCAGCCTGAGCTCAGCCTGAGCGCAAGGCAAGCCCAAGCGCCTCCGCCGCCGCCTGCGCGCACACCCGCGACGCGCCGTAGGTAGCCAGGTAGCAGGTGCCCGGCGGCGGCACCCAGGCGGGCACGCCCATCTCCACCACCACCGTGTCCGGCCGCGCCGCCAGCACCGCGCCGAGCAGCCCGGCCACCGCCCGCCCGTCGCGCACCGCGAGGACCAGCGCCCGTCCCGCGCCCGCCCGCAGCACCAGGTCCGCCGCGCTGGCGCCCTGCGAGCCATCAGGATCGACCCGCAGGGTCGCTGCCCACGGCTCGAATCCCCAGGTGAACCGGCCCGCGGCGATGTTCTCGGCCGGCTCCAACTCCGCCACCAGCGGGTCGGCAAGCGCGCCCGGCACCGGCCCGGACCGGCGCAGCGCCCGCCGCGCCGCGGTCAGGCCGACTCCAGGCCCGGCGTCCGCGCGGCCGGAGTCACCCGCACCCGTTCGGGATGCTGAACCGGAAGCGCGGTACCCGGCCAGCCGCCCGCGCAGCCCGGCCACCCGGTGCGCCGCCTCCTCCAGCCGTGCCCCGTCCAGCCGCCCCGCGCTGACCGCGCCCGCCAGCGCCGCCCGCACCGCGTGGTACATCGCCTCGTCGGTGTCCCGGCCCAGGCACAGCAGGTCGACCCCGGCGCCCGCGGCCCGCACCGCCGCCTCCGGGATGCCGAACCCGGCGCTGGCCGCCTTCATCTCCAGCGCGTCGCAGATCACCACCCCGTCGAAGCCGAGCTCGCCGCGCAGCAGCCCGGTGACCGCGGCGGGCGACAGGGTGGCCGGCAGCGCGCCGGTCAGCTCGGGCACCCGCAGGTGCCCCGGCATGATCGCGACCGACCCGGCCGCGATGGCGGCGGCGAACGGCGGCAGGTCGCGGCGGCGGACGTCGTCCAGCGTGCCGGCCACGGTGGCCAGCGAGCGGTGCGAGTCCTCGCCCGCCGCGCCGTGCCCGGGGAAGTGCTTGGCGCAGGCCGCCACCCCGGCCGCCTGCAGCCCGCTGACGGCCGCCGCCGCGTGCCGTGCGACCAGGTCCGGGCCGGCCCCGAAGGAGCGGGTGCCGACCACCGGGCTGCCGCCGGGCGCGAGCACGTCGGCGCACGGCGCGAGGTCCACGTTGATGCCCAGCCGGGCCAGGTCGGCGCCGATCGCGAAGTACACCGAGCGGGTCAGCGCCACGTCGTCGACCGCGCCCAGGGCGGCGTTGCCGGGGTACGGTGACCCGGCCGCGTAGGCCACCCGGGTCACGTCGCCGCCTTCCTCGTCGATGGCGATCACCGGCTCCCGCGCGGCCGCCGCGCGCAGGGTGGCGGTGAGCGACGAGGTATCGCCGGTCACGTTCGAGCCGAACAGGGTGACCCCCGCGAGCCCGCGCGACAGCGCCCGCAGCAGCCACCGGGGCGCGGTGGGGCCGGGAAACGGCGGGATGAGGACCGCGTCGGCCAGCGCCGCCAGGGCCGGGTCGAGCTTCGGCTCCAGCGGGTCGAGTACCGTCATCCCTTCACCGCGCCGGCCACCAGCCCGCTCGCCAGGCGGCGCTGGGTGATCAGGAAGAACAGCAGCACGGGGATGGTGAACAGGGTGGAGGATGCCATGATCGCGCCCCAGTCGGTCGAGTTCTGGCCGTAGAAGTACTGCACGTAGAGCGGCAGGGTGAACTTAGCGGTGTCGGTGCCGAGGAAGGTGAGCGCGAACACGAACTCGTTGTAGGCGAAGATGAACGCGAACACGCTGGTAGCGACGAGCCCGGGGGACACCATCGGCAGCAGGATGCGCCAGAAGCGGGTCCAGGCTCCGGCCCCGTCGATCGCCGCCGCTTCCTCAAGCTCCCGCGGCACGGTCGCCGCGAAGTTGCGCAGCATCCAGATCGTGACCGGCAGCGCGAACGCGGTGTAGACGGCGATCAGGCCGACCAGGCTGTCGAGCAGGTTGAGCTTGCGGAAGTCGATGAACAGCGAGACGACCAGCGCCTGCTGCGGCAGCAGCTGCACGATCAGCAGCATGACCAGGTAGGTGGTGCGGAACCTGAACTTGAACCGGCCCAGGGCGATCGCGGCCAGCAGCCCGACCAGCGACGACACCGCGACGGCGACGATCGTGATGAAGAGGCTGTTCTTGAGGAAGTTCCAGTACGACATCCCGATCACCGAACCGCTGAAGACGTTGCGGAAGTTCGCCAGCGTCGGGTGCAGCGGTACCGGGTGCGGCGTCAGCGAGAAGATCTCGCCGGGCGGCTTGAACGCGGTGGAGACCATCCACAGCACCGGGAACAGCGCGAACAGGGCGACCAGGAGCCCGGCCAGGTTCAGCGCGGCCTTGCGCGAGCGGCGGCGCAGCCGCCGGCTGCCGCGACCGGGCGCGGCCCTGGCGGGCACGGGGACGGACGTCATGCGAGTGACCCTTGCTTGATGGCGGCCCGGACGTACCCGACCGTGACGATGAGCAGGATGACCGTGAGGACGAAGGCGGCGGCGGAGGCGAGGCCGTAGTGCGGGGGCTGGGTGAACGCCTGCGAGTACTCGTAGAGCCCGAGGTTGTACTCGTCCCGGTTCCCGAGGTCGCCGGTGACGATGTACGCCTGGGTGAACATGCCGAAGTCCCAGATCGTCGAGAGCAGCGCCAGCACCAGGAACACCGGGCGCAGCAGCGGGAACGTCACCTTCCAGAAGGTCCGCCAGGGGCCCGCGCCGTCCACCCGCGCCGCCTCGAGCAACTCCGACGGCAGCGTGCGCAGCCCGGCCAGCACGGTGACGGCGATGAACGGGAAGCCGGTCCAGACCAGCATCACGGTCAGCACCGTGTAGGCGGGCAGGGTCGCGTTGGTCCAGGAGAACCCGGCCCAGTGCGCCCCGCCGCCCAGCCAGGACGGGAGCTTCGCGAGGGCCCAGTCGACCACGCCGCCGTCCGGGTCGACCAGCCAGACGAAGATCACGCTGGCGGACACGGCCGGCGTCGCCCAGGCGAGCAGCGCCGACACGGACACGAAGGTGCGCATCTTCGGCCCCAGCCGGACCAGCAGCAGCCCGACTAGCGTCCCCACGACCAGCGTGAGCGGCACCACCACCAGCGCGAAGTACACGCTGGTCTTCAGCGACTGCCAGAACTCGGGGTCGTGCAAGATCTGGCTGTAGTTCGCCAGCCCGATCCACTGGGCCGGCGCGACCCCGCTGATCTGCATCAGGCCGTAGTTCTGGAACGAGAACAGCCCGACCTGGATCGCGGGCCACAAGATCAGCGCGCCGATGACCGCGGTCGCGGGCAGCAGCAGCAGGTAGGGGCCCGCCCGGTGCCGCCTGACCCACCTCCCGGCCCGCTGCTGGACCGACAACCCAGCAGCGGCAGCTCCCGAACGGGTGGTGGTGTTACCCGGGCCCGGAGACTCCGGCCCTTGCGGGGTGGAACCGGCCGGGGAGGGAGACCCCGGCCGGCCCGGTGTGGATGTCACCATAGGAACGTATGCGGCTAGCTCGCGCTGCCGGTGTTGAGCACGGACTGCAGCTGACTGTTGGCCGAGGCCACGGTGGAGGCGAAGGGTGCCCCCTGCATGAGCTGCTTCAGCATCGTCGGGATGATGTTGAGCTTGCCGTTGTCGGCGGTGGGCCAGTTCTTGGCGTTGAACGGGGAGACCTGGCCGTTGAGGGCGGCCTTGGCGAAGCCTGCCATGAACGGGCCGCCGGAGGCTTCGCTGGCGGAGATCTGCGCCGAGTAAGGCGAGAAGAAGCCGGACAGCGCGGCGAAGCTGGTGGAGTTGGCCGGGTTGTCCATGACCGAGATCAGGTCCCACGCGGCCGCCTGGTTCGGGCTGGTCTTGAAGACCGCGAGGTCGGAGCCGCCCGAGAGGACCGGGGCGGGGTCCGGCCCGTTCTCGCTCGGGATCGGGAACGAGGAGATGTTGTCGGTGTCGACCGAGTTCTTCGGCAGCGTCGCCTTGGCCCACGGGCCGTCGACGTACATGTCGAGCTTGCCCAGGCCGAAGTCCTCGTTCGGCCCGCCGGCGGTTGCCCCGGCCACCCCGAGCTCGGATTCCCCCAGGTACTTGCCGGGGGAGACCTTGGCGGTGGTGTACAGGCCGACGTAGTACTTGATCGCCGCCTCGCTCTGCGCCGAGGTCAGGTCGGCGGTCCACTGGCCGCTGGAGTCCTGGGTGGCGATCTTGCCGCCGGCGCCCCAGACGAAGCTGGCGAACGCGTTGGTGTCGTTGGTGACCGCGTCGAAGCCACTGGTGCCGGGGTAGGCCCGCTGCAGCTTCGCCGCGTCGGCTGCCAGTTCCGCCCAGGTGGTCGGCGTGGCGGTGATGCCGGCCTTCTTGAACTGGTCGGTGCGGTACCACACGGCGCGCACGCCGCCGAACCACGGCACGGCGTAGGTGGTGCCGCCCTGGGTGTCGTTGGCCAGCATGCCGGGGACGAGGCCCTTGGTGCCCGACCAGCTACCCAGGTCGCTGGTGAGCGGGGCGAGGATGCCGCTCGCGGCCTCGGTCGGGGTGTCGGTGTTACCGAGCTCGGTGATGTCGGGGATGTTCTTTCCCGACGACAGCGCGTTGTTCCAGTCGGTGGTGCGGTTGCCCCACGGGATCCAGTCCACCTTGACCTGCGTCTTGGCGTACTGCGGGAACTGCTGGTGGAACTGCGTGACGACCTGGTTCATCCAGGTGACCTGGGCGGGGACGGAGCCGCCCATCCGCCAGACGGTCAGCGTGGCCGGCGCCGAGGCTGACCCGCTGGCCGCGCCACCCGGTGAGCTGGACCCGCCGGAGCTGCAGCCGGCGATTGCCAGCGCCGCGGCGGCGACGCCGGCGGCCGCGCCAAGCACGGCCGATCTCTTGCTGAGTCCCACTGCTGGCACTCCTTCTGCGAGGGTTAACTTTTCCGGTCAAACTGATGACGTGACCGTTGGCACAGAAACTAACTGGAAAGTTTCCTATAAGATAGAGCTGTTGCCAGAACTTAACAATGGCCGCACCTCTGGTCGCCGGCCGTAATCTGCGGGACCTATTGGAGGGGGACGCATGACTGAAGGGCCGCGGCAGAAACCCGGCACGCCCAGCCTGCTGCGCGAGCTGAACGACCGGGCGGCGCTCGAGCTGCTGCTGACCGAGGGGCCGCTCACCCGGGCGCAGCTTTCGCTGAGCACCGGAGTCTCCAAGGTCACCGTCTCCCAGATGCTGGCCAGGCTGGAGGACCGTCGCCTGGTGATGGTCGCGGGGGAGCAGGCCGGCGGCCGCGGACCTAACGCGGCGCTGTACGCGGCCGTCCCCTCGAGCGCTTACGTGGCTGGACTATATGTGGAGTCTGACCAGGTCAGTGCCGCTGTGGCCGATGTGACCGGGCGGCGGGTGGCCGATGTCAGCGTTGACCCGAACGGGGCCGACGACCCGGTCGGGCTGGTCCGTGACGCCATCGGCCGGGCCTGCGAGAGCGCCGGCATCGACTTTTCCGCGCTCTCGGCGGTGGTGATCGGCAGCCCGGGCGTGCTCGACCCGCGGACCGGCGCCCCGCGGCTGGCGGTGAACCTGCCCACCTGGCACGAGGGCGTGCTCGAGGCGCTGCGTGAGGTGCTGCACACCGCGGTGGTGATCGAGAACGACGTGAACCTGGCGGCGATGGCCGAGCGGGCGGGCGGCGCGGCGGCCGGGGTCGACGACTTCGCCTTCGTCTGGCTGGGCACCGGCCTCGGCCTCGCCACCGTCACCGGAGGCCAGGTGCGCCGCGGCATCGGCGGGGCGGCGGGCGAGATCGGCTGGATCCCGGTGCACGGCGCGCCGCTGCCGGCCGGCAACGAGCACCCGAGCAAGGCCGGCCTGCAGGCCCTGGCGGGCGGGCACGCGGTGCAGGCCCTCGCGGCCGAGCACGGCTTCGCCCGCGCCACCCCGGCCGAGTCGGTCGCCGCCGCCGTCGCGTCCGGGACCCCGGCCGGCGCTGGCGGCGCGTTCCTGGACGAGCTGGCGCACCGGGTCGCCATCGGGGTAGCCGCGGTGTGCGCGGTCCTTGACCCGGGCCTGGTGGTGCTGGGCGGCACCGTCGGCCGGGCGGGCGGCGCCGAGCTCGCCACCCGGGTGGCGGCGCAGGTGTCGGCGCTGTGCCTGGCCCGCCCGACCGTCGTGCCGACCGCCGTGCCGGGCGAGCCGGTGCTGCTCGGCGCCATGCAGTCGGCCCTGGCGCAGGCCCGGGCCGCGCTGCTCGGCTCCCTGGGCACGGTGTCCGATTAGCCTCCGCCTGCGGCTAGCGGCTGTGCCAGACTGACCGCCGTGCCGCTCATCGTCGCCGCCGACCACCTGGTCACCCCGCAGGGGATCGCCGCACCGGGCTGGGTGCAGGCCGACGCCGGCCGGATCACCTTCGTCGGGGCGGGGCCGCCGCCCGCTCCGGCCGACTACCGGGGGCACCTGCTGCTGCCCGGCTTCATCGACCTGCACGTGCACGGCGGCGGCGGCACCTCGTTCACCGACGGCGGCCAGGACGAGGCCAGGCGGGCCGCCGCCTTCCACCGGGCGCACGGCACCACCACGGTCATCGCCAGCCTGGTGACCGCGCCGGTGGACGAGCTCGTCAGCCGGCTCGGGCTGCTGGCCGGGCTGGCCGACGAGGGCGTCATCGGCGGCATCCACCTGGAGGGCCCGTTCCTGTCGGCCGCCCGCTGCGGCGCCCAGGACCCCCGTTACCTCATTGACCCCGACCCGGTTACCTTCGCCCGGCTGCACGCGGCCGCCCGGGGCTGGCTGTCGATGATCACCATCGCGCCCGAGCTGCCCGGGGCGGCCGCGGTGATCCGGGCCGCGGCCGACGCCGGGGTGATCGTCGCGGCCGGCCACACCGACGCGTCGGCCGAGGTCACCGCGGCGGCGGTGGCGGCCGGGGTGAGCCACGCGACCCACCTGGGCAACGGCATGCGCCCGCTCGGCCACCGCGACCCGGGCCCGGTCGGCGCGCTGCTCGACGCCGCCGGTAACCGGCCTGATGGCCACCGCAGCGGGCTGACCTGCGAGGTCATCGCGGACGGACTCCACCTGCACGACATCATGATCCGGCTGATCGCCCGCGCGGCCGGCCCCGGCAACTTCGTCCTGGTCAGCGACGCGATGGCCGCCGCCGGGATGCCGGACGGCGACTACCGCCTCGGTCCCCAGCCGGTCACCGTGTCCGGCGGCATCGCCCGCCTGCCCGCCGCCCCGGGCGGCCCCCCCGGCTCCATCGCGGGCTCCACCGCCACCCTGCACCAGGTGGCCAGGCACGCGGCCACCGTGGCCGGCCTGCCCTGGCAAGACGTAGCCGCCGCCGCGGCCACCACCCCCGCCCGCCGCCTCGGCCTGGCCGCCGCCACCGGCGCCCTCCGCCCCGGCCTGGCCGCCGACCTGGTCCTCCTCGACGAAGCCGGGCAGCTAACCACCGTCCTAGCGGCCGGCACCCCCGTCCCCCCCTGGCCCGCCCCCCGCTAACCCCCGCCACCAGCCTCCCGCTCCCGCCCCACCGGCCTCCCGCCCCCCCACCTTCTGCGGCCTCCCACCCCGCCCCCAGACCCCGCCCGCCACCGGCCTGCCCGCCGGCCTCCCCGCCACCAGCCTCCCGCCCCCGCCCCACCGGCCTCCCGCCACCAGCTTCCCGCTCCCGCCCCCGCCGCCTCCCCGCCACCAGTCTCTCGCTCCCGCCCCACCGGCCTCCCGTCTCCCGCCGGCCGCGCGGACAAGGCTCACGGCTGGAACCAGCCAAGGGCAGGGCTCGCGGCCGGAACGCAGCCTGGGGAAAGGGAGGATCTCGTTATCCTTGTGACTGCTGAGAGCAATGATTCGGAAACTTTTATCCATTTGGAAACTTTCAGGTGCTATCACCCGAAAAAGTTTCCAATAGCCTCTCAACGGCCGGTGAGCTACGCGTCCCGCAGGCGCTAGCGCGACCAGTAGCTGGGGCGGCCGGGACGCAGCGGGTCAGCTGGTGAACGAGGTGCCCGCGCCGAAGGCCAGCGCGATCCCTGGGTGGCCGCGGGTGACGCCGGCGAGCTGGCCGGCGTCACCCGCACACGGGCAGGCACGTGAATGTGCCCCCGCTGCGGATCTGGTGACAGCGAGGGCACACTCAGTGCGAGGGCGGGGGAGACCCCCGCGGGTCAGGCGGCTGGGCCGGCTGCCAGCGTGATGTTCGCGGTGTGCGACTGGCCGGACGTGTCGGTCCAGGTCAGGCTGACCTTGTCGCCCGGCTTGTGGGTGACCAGGTACTCGGTGATCTGGGTGCCGCTGGTGACGGACTGCCCGCCGATCGCGGTGATCACGTCACCCTGGGCGAGGCCCGCGGCGGCGGCCGGGGTGCCGGACTGGGCGCCCGCGACCTCCACCCCCTGGACCTGCTGGCCGCTGGCGGTGCTGGCGATCTCGATGCCGATGAAGGCGGTGGAGCCGATGTGCACCGTGGACGACCCCTGGCCCGCCTCGATCTGCTTGGCGATGGTCAGCGCCGTGTTGATCGGGATCGCGTACCCCTGGGTGGTGGAGCGGAGGAACCAGAGGAGCCGGAGGAACCAGAGCCAGAGGACCCGTAGCCCGAGGAGCCGGAGCCGGAGCCGCCGAAGCCGCCGCTGTTCCCGCCGAAGCCGCCGCCGTCGCCCGAGCCGAACTGGTAGCTGGAGGAGGCCGCGGTGTCGATCGCGATGACCTGGCCGTGCGCGTTCACCAGCGGCCCGCCCGAGTCGCCCGCCTGGATATCGGCGTTGGTCTCGATCAGGCCGGTGAGCTGCTCAGAGGTACCCGAGCCCTCGTCCGAGGCGGTGATCGCCTGGTTGAGCGCGGTGATCGCGCCGGACGCGACGGCGGGGGTGCCGCCGGCCCCGCCCGCGTTGCCAAGGGCTACCACGTTGTCGCCGACGCCGGCGCTGCTGGAGTCGCCCGTGGAGGCGACGGTCAGTCCGGACGCGCCCGACAGCTGCAGCACCGCGATGTCGTGGGACTCGTCGTAGCCCACCACGGTCGCCTTGTAGGTCTTGCCGTTGCCGATGTCGGTCACGCTGACGGAGGTCGCGCCGTTGATCACGTGATTGTTGGTGAGGATCTCACCGTTGGACGTCAGCACGATGCCGGTGCCCTTGGCGGTGGCGTCCTGGTAGCCGAGGGTGGACGTCACGTCCACGATGGCCGGGTCCACTCGGCTGGCTATCTGCGCCGCCGACAGCGAGTCCTTCGAGGTCGAGGTCGCGCTCGACCCGGCTGATGATGAACCGTGCGACAGCCCGACCGCCGCCCCGGCGCCGACCCCGGCCGCGACTACGGCGGTGGCGGTCAGCCCGAGCAGCGTACGGCTCCGGTGCCGTCGCGGCGGTTCCGGCGGGTACTGTCCGCCGTACTGCCCATACTGCCCGTACGGATACTGTGCGAATGGCTCGCTCATTGGTCCTGGCACCCCGAATCCTGTTCGCAGCCCTGCTTCTAGCTACACAAGAAGAATCGGCTGCAAACCTGGGCGGACCCCGAAGGGACCATCAGCTAGAGCTACCGGTTGCCTGAAGATCTCCTCAGCAACCTTCAGCTTTCCACAACGTCGCCCGGCCGCCACGGGCCGGCGGCCAGTTGCGCTCACCCCCGGTCCGCTCCGTAGAGTTAGCCCCGACGAACGCGTTGCTGCGCCCGGCCGGTCAGCCGCCCCCGAACGGCCCGGTCCGGCAGCGCCTTCGGCGCGTTGCCCGGCGGCCCGCACATTGTTCATTTCCCCCCGATGAGGAGTTACCCGTGAGCGCACCAGACGCGGCCGCTGAGCCCGCCGCCGCGCAGTTCCGCCAGCTAGCCGAGGATTACCTCGATGACCTGGCGCGCCGTCACCCCGACTTCGCGACCGAGCTGGGCGACCATCGCTTCGACGACCGGCTGCCCGACCTCGGCCGCGCCGCGCTGGACGACGAGCGGCGCGCGCTCGACGCGTTCGCCGCCCGGCTGGCCGGCGTCGACCTGGCCGCGCTTGACCCCGAGCTGCGGGTCGACGCGGCGGTGCTCGGCAGCGACGCGGCCCGTCGCCTGTTCGAACTTGAGGAGCTGCGCGAGCACAGCTGGAACCCGCTGGTCGCCAACCCCGGTCAGGCGATCTACGCGCTGCTGGCCCGGGACTACGCGCCGCTGCCGGACCGGCTGCGGTCGCTGGCGGGGCGGCTGGCCGCGGTCCCGTCCGCCCTCGCCGCCGCCCGGGCCGCGCTCGGCCGGATGCCGCGGGTGCACCTGGAGACCGCGGTCGCCCAGTTCGACGGCACCATCGGCCTGGTCACCGAAGAGGTGAACGCGGCCCTGCGGCAGGCGGGCGCAGGCGCGGGCGCAGGCACGAGCGCAGGCACGAGCGCCGCCGCGGCGGCGGTGACGGCCGACGTGGAACGGGCGCGGCCCGCCGCCCTGGCCGCCCTGACCGAGCACCGCGACTGGCTGTCGGCCCGGCTGGCGGGTGACGACCCGGCCGCGGGCGGCGACGGCTTCGCCGACCCGCGCCTCGGCCGGGAGCTGTTCTCCCGCAAGCTGTCGCTGACGTTGTCGGCCGCCTCCGACTCCGCCGCCATCCTCGCCCGGGCCGAGTCCGACCTGGACCGGCTGAGCCTGCAGATCACCGAGGTCGCGGCCGGGCTCGGCGGCACCCCGGCGCAGGTGCTGGCCCGGCTCGGCGCGGCCGCGCCGGACGAGGCGACGATCCTGTCCTTCTGCGCCGACGCGCTCGCCGCGCAGACCGCCTTCGTCCGCGACCATGACCTGGTCACGCTGTATGACGACCCGGTCGAGGTGATCGACATGCCGGAGATCAACCGGGGCATCGCGGTCGCCTACTGCGACCCGCCGGGGCCGCTAGAGCCGGTCCCCGGCGCGACCTTCATCGCGGTCTCGCCCACGCCGAAGGACTGGCCCGCCGACCGGGTGGCCTCGTTCTACCGCGAGTACAACCGGCACATGGTGCACAACCTGATGGTCCACGAGGCCATGCCCGGCCACTACCTGCAGCTGCAGCACTCGCGCCGGTTCACCGGGGCGACCGCGCTGCGGGCGGCGCTGTGGTCAGGCCCGTTCGTCGAGGGCTGGGCGGTGTACACCGAGGAGCTGATGGCGGCCCACGGCTACCCGGGCGAGAACGACCCGGCGGCGGTCCGCATGCAGCAGCTCAAGATGCAGCTGCGGATGGTGATCAACACGATCCTTGACGCCCGGGTGCACGCCCACGGGATGACCGAGGCGGAGGCGATGGAGCTGATGACCGGGCGCGGGTTCCAGGAGGTAGGCGAGGCGGCCGGCAAGTGGCGCCGCGCCCAGCTCACCTCGGCCCAGCTGTCCACCTACTACGTGGGCTACACCGAGGTCGCCGACCTGGCGGCCGAGCTGCTTGGCCGGGGGATGACCGAGCGCGCGGCCCACGACAGCATGCTCGCGCACGGCTCGCCCCCGGTCCGCCTGCTCCGCACGCTGGTCTAGCCCGGGGGCGACCCCCGGCCCGGCCGCCAGGAAGCTGCCGCGGTTCCTTCCCTGACCTCAGTCAGGCATCCGGAACCGCGGCAGCGGCGACGGGAACAGCAGCAGCGAGCCGAACACCCCGCCCGCCACCGCGATCCACAGCGCGGGCCGCAGCCCGAGCATGGTGCCGAGCAACCCGCCGAGCAGCGCCCCGGCCGGCCGGGTGCCGTAGTTGATCGCCTGGAACGCCCCCGCCACCCGGGCCCGCATGGTGTCCGGTATGACCACGCCGAAGATCGCGGCGATGCTGATGTCGAGCACCATGACCCCGAACCCGCTGCAGAAGCAGGCCGCGAACAGCATCAGCAGCGTGGCCGGGCCGGGCCCGGAGGCGGCCAGCGGCACCAGTGCCAGCGGGACGGTGAAGACCAGGCAGCCGACCACGTAGACCAGGCCCGCGCCGAGTCGCGAGGTGAGCCGCTTGCACAGCACCGAGCCGAGCACCCCGCCGACCGCGCCCGCCCCGATGACGGCGCCGAGCACCCCCGGCCGCAGCCCGAGGTTGCGCACCGCGTACAGCATGAACAGCGCCTCGAACATCAGGTTGAAGAAGTTCACCACCGCCACGCCGGTCAGCGAGGCGCGGACGATCGGGGAGGCGGCGATGAAGCGCAGCCCGGCCGTCAGCCCGTCCTCGCCGTCGGCCGCGGGCGGCTCGGCCGGCCGGATGGTGCCGAGCTGGAAGGCCGAGCCGAGGAACGAAAGGGCGTCCACCACCACCGCGTAGGGCCCGCTCAGCGCCTGGACCAGCAGCCCGCCGACGGACGGCCCGCCGAGGAAGGACAGCGCCCGGCTGCCGTAGATCAGCGACTGCCCGTCGACGTACTCCTCTGGCTCCACGATCGACACGAACAGCGTCCCGTCCGACACGGTGAACAGCACCGACATCGCGCCCGCGGCGAATGTCACCACGCACATCTGCACCAGGGTCAGCACGTGCAGCGCGTAGCACACCGGGATGGTCGCGAACAGGGCGGCGCGCCCCAGGTCGGCCAGGATCATCGCGCTGCGCCGCTTGCCCCGCCGGTCCACCCAGGCCCCCGCGTGCAGCCCGAACAGCAGGCTCGGCAGCCACTCGAGTGCGGTCAGGTAGCCCATCTCGTACGCCTTGGCGTGCAGTACCAGGACGGCGGTCAGCGGCACCGCCACCGAGGAGACCTGGTCGCCGAACATCGACACGGTCGACGCACCCCAGTAGCGCCGGAACACCGGGTTCCGCAGCAACGGCGGCACCAGATCGCGCTTGTCCGCCCCTGCTTTCATCGCCATCAAAGCGTAAGTGCTGAACCCGGACAATGCACGTGTTACCGGTCATCTAGCTAGAAACAGTGAGACAGAACGGGTGCGGCTGACTCCGCGGCGTCAGCGCCGCGCGCGTTACTCGCCGACCGGTTCGGGGGCCGCCGCGGTGTCCGCCAACTGCTCCCGCCGGGCCGACACCGGGCTGGCCGACCCCGTGCCTGCCGACCGCCGACCCCGTGCCCGCCGACAGGGGGACGGCCGGCCACTCCGGCTGCTCCGTCAGCGCCTCCCGCGCGGCCATGTACAGCATGTACGGGATGAGGTCGACCGAGCGCCGCAGCACCCAGCGGGTGCCCCGGTTGGCCATCCACAGCACGTCGTCCCGGCGGCGGGGCGGGATGCTGGTGGGCTCGCTGCCCGGCCGCTCGGCGACCGGGAACCCGGCCGCGGCCAGCCGGTCCCACATGCGGCAGGCGATCAGCCGGTGGCCGCGCTCGTTGGGGTGCAGCCGGTCCACCGACCAGTTGCGCCGGTCGTAGGTCTCCGGGTCGGTCGACGCGTCCCAGTGCACGGTGCCGTAGTGCGCCGCGATCCGGTCCAGCTCGGCGTTGACCGCCCGCATCCGCCGCGACAGCGGCTTGGCCAGGCCGGACGGCAGGCCGAACATCTGGGCCGGGTCCGGCAGCCGCATGGTCAGCACCGTCGCGCCGCCCGCGGTGAGCGCGGCCACCGTCCGCGCGGTCGCCTGCCCGGTGCGCACCGGGTCGAAGCCGGCCCGCAGGGTGTCGTTGATGCCGACGACGACGCTGGCCACGTGCGGCCGCAGCAGCAGCGCGTTCGGCAACTGGTCCCGCTCCACGTGCTTCGCCTGCGCGCCGTTGACGGCCAGGTTGTGCAGCTCGGGCCGGGGCAGCCCGGCCGCCAGCAGGCTGGCCCAGCCCCGCCAGCCGCTACCTGCGGCGGCGGGCACCGGGTCGCCCATGCCCAGGGTGATCGAGTCGCCCATCGTCACGATTCGCGTCATGCCATACCTGCCAGGAGTGCGAAGGACACCGTTGACGTTCAGGCCGCGAGCCGGGCGGCCGGCGCGGCCGAGTCGATCACGGCCGCGTAGTGGCCGAGCAGCTCGTCAGTGAGCGCGGACCAGGACCGGGCGAGCACCCGGCGGCGGGCGGCGGCACCGAGCCTGGCCCGCGTGGCCGGGTCGCTGACCAGGGTGCGCACCGCCGTCGCGAGCGCGCCCGGGTCGCCCGGCGGCACCAGGTACCCGGTACCGCCGTCGGCGACCAGGTCCAGCGGGCCGCCGGCCGCGGGCGCGATCACCGGCAGGCCGCTGGCGGACGCCTCCTGAATGGTCTGCCCGAAGGTCTCGAACGGCCCGGTGTGCACGAACACGTCGAGCGAGGCGTAGATCCGGGCCAGGTCGGCGCCGTAGCGCATGCCGAGGAAGGCCGCGCCGGGCAGCGCCGCCCGCAGCTCCTCCTCCATCGGGCCGCCGCCGGTGACCGCCAGCTTCACTCCCGGCTGCCCGGCCACGGCGGCCAGCAGGTCCACCCGCTTCTCGATCGCCAGCCGCCCGACGTAGCCGACGATCACCTCCCCGCCGGGCGCGATCTCGCGGCGCAGCCGCTCGTCCCGTAGCGCGGGGGAGAACCGCTCGGTGTCGACGCCCCGGCCCCACAGCCAGACCCGCTCGAAGCCGTGCGCGTCCAGGTCGGCCGCGGTGGTGCTGGACGGCGCGAGGGTCCGGCCGGCCGTGTTGTGGATGTCGCGCAGCCACCGCCAGGCGAACGCCTCGGTCGCCCGGCCCAGGTGGTAGGCCCGGGCATAGCTCGGCAGGTCGGTCTGGTACACCGCGACGGTGGGCAGGTGCTCGGCCCGGGCGACCCGGGTGCCCCACGCGCCGAGCGCGACCGGGCTGGCCAGGTGGACCACCTCGGTGCCGTGGCGGACGATGGCCCGGCGGGTCTTCGGCGTCGGCAGGCCGAGCCGGAAGGTGGGGTAGCCGGGCAGCGAGACCGAGGGCACGCGCTCGACCGGGAACGGCAGCTTGCGGTCGGCGCCACGGACCAGCTCGGGCGCCGATCGCCCCGTCTCCGGGGCGATGACCAGCGGGTGGTGCCCCTTGCGGGCCAGGTCTTCCGCTACGCGTACTACGCAGTGTGCGACGCCGTTTACGTCAGGCGGGAACGACTCCGTAATAATCGCGATCCTCATATCCCCAAGATCGCCACTCGTCGTTCGGATTCAGCCACGGCGCCGTTACACACAAACGAACGGTCGCGCAACAATTGACGATGGGGGGTTTCGTGCTGGAAAGGGCTATTCGATCGTGGCCACCAGGACGCAGATGTCGTCCTCGGCCGGGCGGCCGCCCAGCATGGCGTCGGTCAGCCGCCGGCTCATCTCGGTCGGTGACAGGTGCCGGAACTCCGGCGCGAGCCCCAGCAGCTCGCCCAGCCGCCGGTCGAGCGCCTCGTCGCGCCGCTCGTAGAGCCCGTCGGTGAACAGCACCGCGGTGTCGCCCGGCCACAGCTGCACCTGGTCGGCGACGCGCGGCACGCTGGCCGCGAGCACGCCGAGCGGCAGCCCGCGGCCGCCCTCCAGGTACCTGGCGTGCCCGTCGGTGCTGATGACCAGGATCGGCGGGTGCCCGGCGCTGGCGTAGCGCAGCACCCCCGAGCCGAGGTCGAGCAGCCCGTAGGCGACGGTGGCCGACGCCGCCCCGTCGATCCGGAGGGCGGTCTGGTCGCCCAGGCTGAGCAGCTCGGCCGGCTCCGGGCGGTACTGGGCGGTGGCCCGCAGCGCGCTCCGGAGCTGGCCCATCGCGCCGGTGGCGGCCAGGCTGTGGCCCACGATGTCGCCCACCACCAGGCCGGCCAGGCCGCCCGGCAGCGCGATCAGGTCGTACCAGTCGCCGCCCACCTCCAGCTCGGCGTCGGCCGCCCGGTAGGTGACGCCGACCGCCAGACCAGGCACCTCATCCGCCCGGCCGAGCATGGCTAGCTGCAGCTCGACCGCGATCTCGCGTTCTCGCAGCGCCAGCCGGTGCTCGGCCGACACGTCCTGCACCACGATCATCACCCGGTCGGGCGCTACCCGCACCGCCTGCATCTCCAGGCAGGCGGAGCTGCCGTCAGCGGCCACGGGATCGCCGGCGCCGATCGGCACCAGGATCCGCTGGCCGGCCGCGAGCGGCCCCAGCTTGCCGGGGCTGGCGGTGATGAGGTCGACCAGCCGCGGCGCCAGCCGCTGCAGCAGCGGGAACAGGGTGGTCAGCTCGTCGCCGCCGATGACCGGCGCCAGCAGTTGGACCGCGGACGGGTTGACCATGCGGACGGTGCCCGTGTCAGAGATCTCGAACAGGCCGACCGGGCACTGGTAGAAGAACTGGAGCAAGCTCGTCAGCTCCTGCCGTTCCCGTCGCTCGCGCCCGGCCGCGCACGCCTGCGCCGCCAGCGGGTCGGTCGCGTCGCTCATCGCAGTTGCCCCCTCATCGCAGTTGCCCTCTCACCGCGGTTGCACCGCCAGGTACTGCCGCGGCGACCCGGCCCGGGCCAGCAGCCGCAGCCGCACCGGGGTGGGCGCCATCCGGAAGGTGAACACGTAGTCGAGGTGCTCGTCGAGGTCATGGGGCTGGCTGCCGTTGCCGGAGTCGGCGTAGCGCTGCGCGACCAGGTAGTTGTTGGTGCAGGGGCCGACGTCGGTGAAGAAGTTGCGTCCGGTTACCCCCGCTGGCCGCAGTCCCGACAGCCGGGCCTCCCGCTGGTTGTAACCGGTCACGGTGCCGTCCCGGTCCATCACGACCAGCCCGAAGCCGAACGCGTCGATCTCCGCCAGCGAGACTGATTCCAGTGCGCTGAGCAGTTCCGGGTCGTCGAACCGCCAGCCGCCGGGACCGGTTTCGTCAGCGAACGGCTGCGTCGCGCTACTCAATGACCTGTCCATCGTTTCCCAACTGGCCTCCGCCGTACTCAGCCGGACCGAGTAAACCGCCTGCGTAAACCGCCTGCCCGCGAGCGGCCGCTTCATGCACGGCCGGCCGCGTTTGCGCAGCCAGGCCGCTTACCGCCGCGCGGTGAGCAGCCGCCAGGCCGCCCGCCAGCCCAGCAGGAACAGCCCCAGGAAGACCAGCGCGACCACGATGAAGGCGGGGGCGGTGCCCTGGCCGGCGATGACCCGCAGCGCCATCCCCAGCGCCACCGTGCACAGCCAGACGACGACGCCGGCCGGGCGGACCGAGAGCACCCAGCCGGGCCGGGCCCTGGCCCACCAGAAGGACAGCGCCCACCCGGCCGCCAGGCCGCACAGGAACGGCCACGACGTCGAGGCGATCCCGGCCAGCGACTCGCCCTTGACGTGACTGGCCCGCCCGATCAGCACGAAGATCAGCACCCAGGCGGTGTCGAGCACCGCCGCCACGCCCGTCGCCCGCATGCGCTGCAGCTTATCCGCGGCGCGGAGCCGCGCAGCGGTTCCGGTGGCCGGCAGTGCGCGGCGGGTACCCGCGCGTTTGCGAATAGCGGGGACGCGCATGGACGTTTGTTTGTCTTATTTTCAGTTATCCGGGAGATCATGAGGGGATGGGCACCTGGGTGATCCGCCTCGCCACCGGCGCGGACGGCGACGACGCAGGCCCTCGGCTCGCGGTCAAGGACTGCATCGACGTAGCCGGGCTGCCGACGACGGCGGGCTGCCCGGTGGTCGCCGAGATGGCCGATCCCGCCCCGGTCGACGCGGCGGTGGTGGCGTCCGCCCGCGAAGGGGGCGCCCGGATCGCCGGCAAGACCGGCCTGACCGAGCTGTGCTGGTCGGCCAGCGGCATCAACCACTGGGCGGGCACGCCAGGCAACCCGCGTGACCCGCGGCGGGTGCCCGGCGGGTCGTCCAGCGGGTCGGCGGTGGCCGTCGCGGCCGGCCAGGCCGACGTCGCCTTCGGCACCGACACGGCCGGGTCGGTGCGCATCCCGGCCGCCTGCTGCGGGGTGGCGGGCCTGAAGACAACCGACGGCCGGGTGCCGGTCAAGGGGGTCTACCCGCTCGCGCCGTCGCTTGACACCGTGGGACCACTCGGCCTCGACCTGGCCGCGGTCGAGCTCGGCATGCGCCTGATGGAGCCCTCGTTCCAGGTCGCCGAGCCGCCCGGCACCCTCGCCGCCGGGCGGGTCACGCTGCCGGACGGACTGGGCCAGGCTGACCCGGCGGTCACCGCGGCGGTCGACCGCGCGCTGGCCGCGGCCGGGGTGGCGGTGACGCCGGTGCCGGGCTGGGACGCCGACGCCGCCCGCAGCGCCATCGGGGTGCTCATCGACGCCGAGGGCTTCCGCACCAACGCCTACCTGATGCCGTACCTGCGCCAGCTCAGCCCGCACGTACGGCGCAACCTGGAGCGGGGCGCCCGGCTCACCCCGGCTGACCGGGCGGCGGCCGAGCGCGGCCGGGAGGCGGTGCGCGCGGGCTTCGCGGCCCTGCTGGCCGACTTCCCGGTGCTGGTGCTGCCCACCCTGCTGGGCCAGCCGCCGCTGCTGGGCGAGCAGGGCTACTCGCTGACCGCGCTGACGGCGCCGGTCAACCTGGCCGGGCTGCCGGCCCTGGCGCTGCCGGTGCCGGGGCCCGCCAGCGAATCCGGGCCAGCCGGGCTGATCGCGTCCCTGCAGGTGATCGGGCTGACCGAGGAACGGGTACTGGCGTTCGGCCGGGTGATCGAGGCGGCCCTGCGCTCGGCCTAGGGGAGGCCCCGCGCTGCCGCCTGAGGGGCCGACCTGACGGGGACTTCGTGCAGACTCCCGTCATCACCGCGTCAGCCGCTGCTACGCTTCCGGTCACACTAGTCATGCATGTCAGCAACCAATGCCTTTCGATGAGGCGCGCGGCGGGGGTACGGGGGGCGTCCCTTGGAGAGCAGCAGCTTCCTTGACGGCGGCCGCTTTCGATCGCCCGGGCCGCACCTGACGGTGGACTGAGGGTTTGGGGTTATGCGGTTTGAATACGGTGCTGCCCTTACCGGCGGCTCCCCGGTGACGCTGCGCGGCTCCTATGGCCTGTTCATCGGCGGGTCGTTCGTCCCGGGCTCTTCGGTATTCAAGACGATCTCGCCGGCCACCGAGGAGGTCCTGGCCGAGGTGACGCACGGCACCGCCGAGGACGTGGACCGGGCGGTCGCCGCCGCCAGGAAGGCCTACGAGCGGGTCTGGTCGGTCATGCCGGGACGCCAGCGGGCGCGCTACCTGCTGCGCATCGCCCGGCTGCTGCGCGAGCGGGCACCCGAGCTGGCGGTGCTCGAGTCGCTGGACAGCGGCAAGCCGATCAGGCAGACCCGCGACGTGGACCTGCCGCTGGCCGTCGCGCACTTCTTCTACCACGCGGGCTGGGCCGACAAGCTGGCCTACGCCGGCTTCGGGCCGGCCACCGCCGGCCCTGCCCGCCCGCTCGGCGTGGTCGGCCAGGTGATCGGCTGGAGCTCGCCCCTGCTGATGCTCGCGTGGAAGATTGCACCCGCACTGGCCTGCGGGAACACCGTGGTGCTGAAGCCGGCCGAGACCACGCCGCTGACCGCGCTGGCGTTCGCGGAGATCTGCGCCGAGGCGGACCTGCCGCCCGGGGTGGTCAACATCGTCACCGGCGACGGCCTCGCGGGCCAGCTAGTGGCCGGGCACCCGGGCATCGACAAGGTGGCGTTCACCGGGTCGCCCGAGGTCGGCCGGGAGATCGCCAAGTCGGCCGCGCTGTGGGGCAAGCGGCTCACCCTGGAGCTTGGCGGCACCGCGGCCAACATCGTCTGCGCGGACGCCGACATCGAGGCGGCCGCCCGCGGCATCACCGACGGGGTGTTCGTCCGCCAGGGGCACGCCTGCTGCGCCAGCTCGCGGGTGTTCGCGGCCGAGCCGGTGCACGATGAGCTGGTCGCCGCGATCCGGCAGCGGATGTCGGAGCTGCGCCCGGGGCACCCCCTCGACGAGGCCACCGACGTCGGCGCGGTCATCAGCCGGGGCCAGCTCGACAAGATCAGCGAGCTGGCCGCCTCGGCCGAGGCGGAGGGCGCGCAGCGCTGGTCGCCGTCTCCGTGGGCCGCCCCGTCGCTGGGCGGCCCGGGGCCGGAGCGCGGCTTCTGGTTCCCGCCCACGATGTTCACCGGGGTGTCGGAGGAGCAGCGCATCGCCCGGGACGAGCTGTGCTGGCCGGTACTCACCGTGTCCTCGTTCGCCACCCCCGACGAGGTGGCGGAGCGGACCAACAGCACCCGCTACGGGCTGTCGGCCGGCGTGTGGACCCGGCAGGGCGCGCTCAGCGAGTGGCTCGCGGCCCGCCTGCGGGCCGGGGTCGTCTGGGTGAACTCGTTCGGCCTGCTCGACCCGGCGGTGCCGTTCGGCGGCTACCAGGAGTCCGGGCTCGGCCGGGAGGGCGGCAGGCACGGCCTTGAGGCCTACCTCGACCTGCCCGGCAGCCTCGATGTCTGAGCTGGCCCGGCCCGCCCTGTCCCGGCCTCCGCTGGCCCGCGCGGCCCCGCGGACCACCTACCGGCTGTACATCGGCGGCGAGTTCCCGCGCGCGGTCAGCGGCCGCACGTTCGAGGTGCACGGGGCGGACGGCACCTTCCTGGCCAGCGCCGCCCTGGCGGCCGGGCGGGACGCCAGGGACGCGGTGACCGCGGCCCGGGCCGCGTTCCCGGCCTGGTCCCGGGCGGCGGGCTACGAACGCGGCCAGGCGCTCTACCGGGTGGCCGAGGTGATCGACGACCACCGCGCCCAGTTCGCCCTCCAGCTGCGCCGCGCGGCCGCCTGCGCCCCCGACGTGGCCTACGCCGAGGTGGACGCGGCGGTGGACCGGTGGACCTGGTACGCGGGCTGGGCGGACAAGCTCACCCAGGTGCGCGGCGCCGTCAACCCGGTGGCGGGCCCGTACGGCACCGTCTCGCTGCCCGAGCCGGTCGGGGTGACGGCGGTGCTCGCGCCGCCCGACAGCGCCCTGCTCGGCCTGGTCAGCGTGCTCGCGCCGGTGATCGTGAGCGGCAACACGGCGGTGCTGGTCGCCAGCGAGCGGTACCCGCTGCTGGCGATCGCGCTGGCCGAGGCGGCGGCCGCCGCCCGGCTGCCCGCGGGGGTGGTGAACGTGCTCACCGGCGAGGTGGCCGAGATATCCCCGTGGCTGGCCGCCCACCAGGAGGTGAACGCGATCGACGTGGCGGGCGCCTCCGGGCCGCTGGCCGACGACCTCGCGGTGGCGGCGGCGGGCAACCTCAAGCGGGTGGTCCGCCTCCCGGTCGCCGACTGGACCGCCGAGCCGGGCCTTGACCGCATGTTCGCCACCCTCGAGACCAAGACGATCTGGCACCCGCTGGGCCGGTAGCGGCCTGGTGGCGGCCGGCGTACCGGCCGGGCGGCGGTCCGGCTGCGGCCCGGTAACCGCCCGCCGGGCGGCTTCGCACGCGGAGTGTGACGGTTGTCCCAAGACCGCACGGTTTCACCTGGGCATGAGGCGGGCTAGCGTATGGGTATAAGACTTCAGGACCCCAACGGGGCGGTGCTGCGGTCGGCGATCCCGGCCGCTCATCATGCGCGCGTCCCGTGTACAGCGTGAAAGGGACGCGAATGCCCGAAGCATCGTCCGGCAGTGACAAGGTAGCGCTTCGTTACGGCGCCGACAGCGAACTCGACCTGCCGGTCAAGACCGCGACCGAGGGCTCAGCCGGGATCGAGGTGACGAAGCTGCTGTCGACGACCGGGATGGTCACCCTCGACCCGGGCTTCGTCAATACGGCCGCGTGCTCCTCCGATATCACCTATATCGACGGCGACGCCGGGATCCTGCGCTACCGCGGATACCCGATCGAGCAGCTGGCCGACAAGTCGAGCTTCCTCGAGGTCAGCTACCTGCTGATCCACGGCGAGCTGCCCACCCCGGCCCAGCTTGAGTCGTTCACCAGGCAGATCGCCAAGCACACGCTGCTGCACGAGGACCTGAAGGACTTCTTCAACGGGTTCCCGCGCGACGCCCACCCGATGCCGGTGCTGTCCAGCGCGGTCTCCGCGCTGTCCACCTTCTACCAGGACGCGCTCAACCCGTTCGACGAGCCGAACGTGGACCTGTCGACCGTCCGGCTGCTGGCCAAGGTGCCGACGCTGGCCGCCTACGCCTACAAGAAGTCGGTCGGCCAGGCGACCCTCTACCCGGACAACTCGCTGAACTACGTGGAGAACTTCCTGCGGCTCACCTTCGGCATCCCGGCCGAGCCGTACGAGATCGACCCCGAGGTCGCCAAGGCCCTCGACGTGCTGTTCATCCTGCACGCCGACCACGAGCAGAACTGCTCGACCTCCACCGTGCGGGTGGTCGGCTCGAGCGAGGCCAACCTGTTCGCGTCGATCTCGGCCGGCATCAACGCCCTGTTCGGCCCGCTGCACGGCGGCGCCAACGCGGCCGTCCTCGACATGCTCGAGGACATCCGCGACCAGGGCGGCGACGTGAACGCCTACGTCGGCCGGGTGAAGGACAAGGAGCCTGGCGTCAAGCTGATGGGCTTCGGCCACCGGGTCTACAAGAACTACGACCCGCGCGCCCGGATCGTCAAGACCCTGGCCGACCAGCTGCTGACCAAGCTCGCACCCAACGACCACCTGCTCGAGCTGGCCACCCAGCTGGAGGAAGTGGCGCTGAACGACGACTACTTCATCAGCCGCAAGCTGTACCCCAACGTGGACTTCTACACCGGGCTGATCTACCGGGCGATGGGCTTCCCGACCAAGATGTTCACCGTGCTGTTCGCCATCGGCCGGCTGCCGGGCTGGATCGCGCACTACCGCGAGATGGTGCACGACCCGGCGACCAAGATCGCCCGCCCGCGCCAGGTCTACACCGGCCCGGCCGAGCGCGACTTCCTGGAGATGGCCAAGCGCTAACCAGCCCAGCTCCTAGTCAGCGCCGCCGGGAAGGCCCGGCGGCGCCGGCTAGGGGCAGCCGCGCACCCGTTCGGCTGATCCGCGTTTCCCCGTCGCGCGGGCCCGCCGCGGGCCGAGCGTGGCCGGCCGCCGGCGGTGCGGCGTTTGTGATCAGGTGGCGGGCGCGGATAACGTGACCCCGTGACCGACGAGCCGGCAGCGGGGGAAACGGCTGCACCCGACGCCGTGGTCGACGTCGAGGTCGTTGACGCCGGGGCCGTGACAGCACCGGGTGAGGCGTCCCCGGGTGAAGTGTCCCCGGACGAGGGGCCGCCGCCGAGTCCGTGGAACGACCCGCGGCTGCCGTGGGAGGGCAAGCCGCGCCGGGTGGACATCGCCTGCTGGGCGGCTATCACCCTGAGCGGCCTGTACTACCTCATCCTGCTGCCGTTCCGGGCCAGCCTGGTCGGCACCCACCCGGTGGTGGGGGTGCTGCTGAACGGGGCAACCGAGTCGATCGTCTCGGCGGCCGCGTTCGCCCGGGTGGGGCACGGCTCGCTGGTCATCGTGATGCTCGCGGTGATTCCCGGGCTGATGAAGTTCGACCTGATCTTCTGGTGGGCGGGCCGCCTGTGGGGCGAGCGGGTCATCAACCTGTTCGCCGGGAACCGCGAGCGGACCCGGCAGCGCGGGCTCAGGCTGGTGGCCCGGGTCAACCGCTGGGGCCGCTGGTTCACCTGGCCCGCGGTGGTGATCGCGCCGTTCATGCCGTTCCCGTCCGCGATCATCTACGCGCTGGCCGGCTGGACCGGCATGAGCTGGATCACATTCCTGGTCCTTGACGCGATCGGATCGCTCGCCTGGGGCGGCCTGCTGGCGGGCCTCGGGTACGCGCTCGGGCAGCACGCGGTCTCGGTGGCACAGACGGTATCGCGCTACGGGCTGTGGGTATCGATCGCGATCGTGGTGCTGATTATCGCGGGGCAGTTGCGAGGGGCCCGGACGCACAAGTAGCTGCACGTGCATATTGAACGTGCAGTTGGCCTTGCAGGTGCGTGTGCGATGCGGCAGGATATGTGCTGCGTCAATCACCCGGATGACGCCAGACATTTCGGGGTCACGATGAGTCTGCACCAGTTGGACACGCTGCCTACCCGCACGCGAGTACACCCGGCGGAACGGACACCGCAGGAGGCGCCTTCCCCGGTGCCGCCCGCCGCCCGGCGGCCGCGGATGATGCGGATGCCCGCGGACTGGTGGGACTCGCCCGCCGCGGTCGGCTGCCCGCTGTCCCGTGGCCCGCAGTCGGCCCGCGCGGCCCGCAAGCTGACCAGGAACACACTGCGCGACTGGGGCCTGGCGTTCCTGGCCGATGACGCGGAGGCGATCGTCGGCGAGTTCGTGGCCAACGCGGTCACCCACGCCGCGGCCGACGGCGAGCCGGCCCGCAAGCAGGCCGAGAACCTCGGGCTGCGCCTGGTGCGCCGCACCGGCGAGGTGATCTGCGCCGTCCTCGACCCGTCGGACTCGGCGCCGGTGCTGAAGGCGCCCGCCACGGTCGAAGAGGCCGGGCGCGGCCTGCAAATGGTTGACGCGCTCAGCGACGTCTGGGGCTGGTCCCCGGTCGCCGGGCGCGGCAAGGCGGTCTGGGCGATCCTGTTCTGCGCCTGACCCGCGGCGGTTAACCGCCTGAGCCGACCCGGGGAGGGGAGTGCCGGGTCAGGCGGTTACTGCTAACCTCGGCTGACGCAGAAGGCGACGCTGACCCAGTTGGCGACAAGGAGGCGCGGCGCGATGCCCTGGACCTGGCGGTACGAGAAAGCGGACGGTGCCGTGGTAGGCGGCACGAGCCTGCAGGAGGCGATCTTCGCCAGCCAGGGAGACGCCGAGAGCTGGCTGGGCGAGAACTGGCGGGAGCTGCTGGACAGCGGCGTCGACCAGGTCACCCTGTTCGACGACACCCGCCGGGAATACGGCCCGATGACCCTGCACCCCGAAGGCTAGGCACCCGGAAGGCTGGGCACCCGGAAGGCTGGCCGGGGACGGGCTAGTACTCGTCGCCCGGCTTGACCGCGGGAGCGGGGGTGCGGAACCGGCGCACCTGCAGCGCCCGCATCACCGCGTACAGCGTCAGGCCCCGGGTCGACTCGTTCGGCAGCCGGTCGTGCACCGCCTTGAGCACCGAGCGGCGCAGCAGGAGGCCGTCGACGATGATCACCGCGATGATCGCGAGCAGGAAGATCTGCATGTAGTTGCTGACCGATGAGTGCGACCGGCCCGCGAACAGGGCGATCACCAGCAGGATCAGCGCGTACATGTAGAACTCCATCGGGCGCCGGTGCGCGTCGACGTAGTCCCTGACCAGCTTCTTGGCCGGACCGCGGTCGCGCGGGCCGAGCGCCCACTCCTCGCCCCGGCGCATGGCCTGAAGCTGCTTGCTGCGGTCCTGCCGCGCCCGGTCTTTCTCCGCGGGGGTGAGCTTGCGCCCGGGGGCGGGGGCGGCCGTGCGGCCGCGCCCGCTGGTGGTCGCCCCGGTGATGGTGCGGTACCGGCTGGCCTCGGCGGCGGACCGCTTGGGCGTGGGCCGGCCCTTGCCCGGCTGGGGGGCTGGCTTGGTCTTAGCGGGGGCTTCCTCAGTCTGCGTGGCCTGCGGACTCTGGGAACCCTGGGCCTTGCCTTCGGTAGCCCCGTCGCTGCTGCGTCGGAACACGGCCATAGCTTAATGGTAGTTCTGTCCGGTGGGGGACGCCCGGGCGAGGCCTCTGCTCCGGGTGGCGGCGGGCAAAAACCGCGCCCGGTGATTTGACCCCGCGTCAGCCCGGGGTATACAGGCGGGGACAAGTGGCTACTACTCGCGCCAGCGCGTAGGGTTGATTCCGGTGAGCCGGCGGCAATAAGCCGTCCGAGGCGGCGTGGGCCGCCCGGGGCGGCGCTCAGGTAAATGAAGGGGACGGCCGCGTCTATGAGCGTGATGAAGCGAGTCTCGCTGATATTCCGGGCCAAGGCCGACAAGGCGCTGGACCGGATGGAAGACCCTCGCGAGACCCTCGACTATTCGTACAAGCAGCAGGTCGAGATGCTGACCCGGGTCCGCCGCGGGGTGGCGGACGTCGCAACCTCGCGCAAGCGCGTCGAGCTTCAGATGAACTCCCTGCAAAAGGAGATCACCAAGCGCGACACCCAGGCACGGGACGCCCTCAGCAAGGGACGCGAGGACCTCGCCCGCGCCGCCCTGCAGAACAAGGCGCAGCTGCAGGCCCAGTACGCCGACCTGGAGACCCAGTTCGCCTCCCTGCAGGAGCAGGAGGAGAAGCTGACCCTCGCCTCGCAGCGGCTTGACTCCAAGGTGCAGGCCTTCCGCACGCGGAAGGAGACCATCAAGGCGACCTACACCGCGGCCGAGGCGCAGACCCGGATCAACGAGGCCTTCTCCGGCATCTCGGAGGAAATGGGCGACGTCGGCCTGGCCATCCAGCGCGCCGAGGACAAGACCGCGCAGATGCAGGCGCGGGCGGGCGCGATCGACGAGCTGCTCGCCTCCGGTGCCCTCGAGGACCACGTGGGCGGCGGCACCGACTCCATCCAGGCCGAGCTGGACAAGATCGGTGCCAGCAGCGACGTGGACAGCGAGCTGGCCCGGATGAAGGGCGAGCTGTCGGCCGGCGCCCCCAAGCAGATCGAGGGCAACGGCGCCGCCGTTACCGACAGCGAGGCCGCCAAGGCCGAGCAGGCAGGTGACGGGGCATGATCGTGCGCGTCCTCGGCGAGGGGCAGTTCCGCGTCGGCGACGACACCGCCGCCAAGCTGACCGCGCTTGACAAGGACCTTGACGCCGCCGTCCGCGACGACCAGGGCGACACCTTCTCGGCCGCCCTGCACGCCGCGGTGGCCCTGGTCAAGGCGGCGGGCACGCCGCTGCCGGCCGACGAGATCGTGACGGCGGACTATATCCTGCCGTTCGCCGACGCGACCGTGGACGAAGTACGCAAGCTGCTGGCGGACGGGACGATTCCCGGCGACTCCGTCGGCCTGCCGTAACACCAGCCTTACCTGGCGCCAGCTCTGCTGCCCACGGCGAATCAGTCAGATTCGCCGTGGGCAGAACCTTTTTCCGGCTCCTGCGGGTGCTCTGCGGAACGGTTCAGCGGGTCCACAGCGTTCTAGGGATAGATTGCGTAACAGAACCAGGCACAGCGCCCCGGCCGGACCGGTCTGGCGCGGGCCTGGCGGATTCGGAGGTGCGTTATGGCGGCGCGTACGAGGTATGCACCTGACCGGGGGCTCACCGTGCGGATGACCGCGACGATGTTCCTTCTCGGGCTGGTCTTTGTCGCGTTCGTCGCGCTGATCATCGGCATCATGACCTACGCGCACGCTAGCGGCGCCTCGATCATCCTGGTGGCGGTGGTCTTCGGCGGCGGCTCCGCCTTCGTCTCGCTGTTCTACAGCGACAAGATCGCCCTGGCGGCCGCGGGCGCCCGCGAGGTGTCACCGCAGCAGGCGCCGGAGCTGCACGGCATCGTGGACCGGCTGTGCGCGCTGGCGGACATGGACAAGCCCCGGGTCGCGATCGCGCCCACCCGGCTGCCGAATGCCTTCGCCACCGGCCGCAACAGCAAGAACTCAGTGCTCTGCGTCACCGATGGCCTGCTCTACCACAGCGGGCTGAACCAGGAGGAGCTGGAAGGCGTGCTGGCTCACGAGCTGAGCCACGTGGCCCACAAGGACGTCCAGGTGATGACCTACGCCAGCCTGCTCGCGATCGTGGCCGGGCTGCTGGTCAGGTTCGCGTTCTACTCCGAGCTGTTCGGCGGCCGCCGCGACAACAACAGCCAGGCGGCGCTGCTGATCCCGCTGATCATGCTCGCCTCGGCGGTCGTCTACGCGGTCAGCTTCCTGCTGATCCGGATGCTTTCCCGGTACCGGGAGCTGGCGGCCGACCGCAGCGGCGCGCTGCTGACCCAGAACCCGAGCGCCCTGGCGTCCGCGCTGACCAAGGTCAGCCAGGGGATGAACCGGATCCCGACCGAGGACCTGCGCAAGGCCGAGCCGCTGAACGCGTTCTACTTCGCCCCGGCGGCCAAGCTGAACGGCAAGTCGATGGCGAACCTCCTGTCCACCCACCCGTCGCTGGACAAGCGGATCGAGCAGCTGGCCAAGATCCAGCGGGAGCTCGGCCAGCCCGGCGCGGCGGACCCGCGCGGCATCCAGTAATGGGCTTCCTCGACACCCTGCTGGGCCGGACCAAGCCGGTCCAGCCGAAGCTCGACGACCTGTTCGGGCTGCCGTCGGCCGCGGTCCAGCTCGAGGCGGCGGCCGGCTTCAGGCCGACCGGCTCGGGCTCGGTCAGCTTCCGCGCCCCGGAGGGTAAGCCGTTCGCGGACATCCAGCGGGAAGTCCTCGAACTGCTCGACATGGACAACGGCAAGCCGGGCGGCGGACTGCCGGTCGAGGTGACCAAGGACAGCTACGGCTACACCTGGCTGGTCTGCAATCACCTCAGCGACGAGATGGACGCGCTGGTCACCGACCTGCACGCGGTCAACACGGCGCTGATCGACGGCGGCTTCGGCCCGCAGCTGCTGTGCACCCTGGTCGCCTTCGCGGACGAAAGGCACCGCCGCCTGTCGCTGGTGTACCTCTACAAGCGCGGCACGTTCTACCCGTTCGCCCCCTCCGGGAGCGGCAACGACCGCGACAACGCACTGGAACTACAGGTCAAGGGCGTGCTCGGCGACGACCTGAAGTTCGAGCAGGACCTTACCCGCTGGTTCCCGGTCTGGGGCGCCCCTGGGCTGTGAGCGATGACGCTCACGTCGGGCTCGCCTGGCAGGAATGCTTCCGCGGTGCGTAGAGTTGATAGCGAACGACGGTGCAGCACGCGCACCGGATACCGAGACACGGCAGTTTAAAAGACGGGAGCTAGTCACCGATGACCGTTCAGGACGAAGTGACGCAGCAGGGCATTGTCCTCACCGAGGCCGCCGCGAGCAAGGTCGGCGCGCTGCTCGCCCAGGAGGGCCGGGATGACCTGCGGCTGCGGGTGGCCGTGCAGCCGGGCGGTTGCTCCGGCCTGAAGTACCAGCTCTACTTCGACGAGCGCTCGTTCGACGGCGACGTCGTGGAAGAGTTCGGCAACGTGGGCGTGGTGACCGATAAGATGTCGGCGCCGTACCTGATGGGCGCCACGGTCGACTTCGTGGACACCATCGAGAAGCAGGGCTTCACGATCGACAACCCGAACGCGACCGGCTCCTGCGCCTGCGGCGACTCCTTCCACTGATCCCGCGGGCCGACTGGCCCCGAAAGCTGAATAGAGTCCCCCTACGATGCGGATTGCTGTCACCGGGTCGATCGCCACTGACCACCTGATGATGTTCGCCGGCAAGTTCACGGACACCCTGATCGCCGACAAGCTGGACAAGATCTCGGTGTCGTTCCTCGTCGGCGACCTGGAGATCAGGCGGGGCGGGGTAGCCGGGAACATCTCTTTCGGGCTGGGCTGCCTCGGCCTGTCGCCGTTGCTCGTCGGCTCCGTCGGCCAGGACTTCGCGGACTACGCGTCCTGGCTGACGGCCCACGGCGTGGACATCTCGGGCGTGCGCACGTCAGCGGCCAGGCACACCGCCCGGTTCACCGCCACCAACGACGAGGCCGGCAACCAGATGGCCTCGTTCTACCCGGGCGCCATGAGCGAGGACAGCGAGATCGACATCATCTCGCTGGCCAGCGCCAACGCGGTGGACCTGGTAGTGATCGGCGCGGGCGACCCGGCGGCCATGCAGCAGTTCACCGCCGACTGCCGGGCCGCGGGCGTTAAGTTCGCGGCCGACTTCTCCCAGCAGGTCGCCTTCCTCGACGGCGCCTCGATGCGCACCCTCATCGAGGGCGCCGCGTACCTGTTCTGCAACGAGTACGAGGAAGCGGTCATCGAGCAGAAGACCGGCTGGAGCGGTGAGCACATCCTGGGCCTGGTGGACACGCGGGTCATCACCCTCGGCGCGGCCGGCGCCCGGGTAGAGCGCCAGGGCGCCGAGCCGGTGCTCGTCGGCCCGGTCAAGGACGCGACGTTCGTCGAGCCGACCGGCGCGGGCGACGCGTTCCGCTCCGGCTTCCTCGCCGCCACCGCCTGGGGCCTGCCCACCGAGCGGGCCATCCAGCTAGGCAACCTGATGGCGGTGCACGCCCTGGAATCGGTCGGCCCGCAGGAGTACGACGTCACCGCGGCCACCCTGGCCGACCGGGCCAAGCACTCCTACGGCGCCGACGCGGCGGCCGAGCTGGCCGCCCACCTCCCGGCCTGAGCGAGCATTGAGCGCGAGAAGCCCCGCCCGGCCGGCGGGGCTTCTCGCGTTACCGGGCTCCCGCCGCCATCGCCTACGACAGGGAGTAGTTTTAGGCCATGGCCCCGATCGCGGCGCCCTACAGTGGCCCACCCAAGCTGACCCTCGCCCGGGCGTTCACCGAGTGGCGGGTGGACGTGCCGATGCTGGTGCTGATCCTGGCGCTGGCCGCCTGCTACCTGATCGCCGCGCGCAAGGTCCGGCGGTCCGGCGGCCAGTGGGGGACCGGCCGCGGCTTCGCGTTCATCGTCCTCGGACTGGGCTTCCTGGCGATCGCGACGATGGCCTGGCCCGGCGCCTACCAGGGGGTGCTGTTCTACGCCCGCGCCACCCAGACGGTGCTGCTGGTCCTGCTGTCGCCGCTGTTCCTGGCCATGGGCAAGCCGCTCACGCTGTTCATCGAGGCCTACCCGGGGGCCGGGCGGCGGGTGGAGCGGGTCGTCCGCAGCCGCGCCGCCAAGATCGTGACGTTCCCCGCGATCAGCACCCTGGCGCTCATCGCGGTGCCGATGAGCATGTACTTCACCTCCTGGTACACGGCCTACTTCAGCAGCGGCACGGTCCGCGAGCTGACGTACCTCATCCTGCTGGTGCCGGGCTACGTGTTCTTCTGGACGCTGCTGCGGGTCGACCCGGTGCCCAAGGAGTACCCGTACGTCGTCGGCATGTGGATCGCGGCCGCGGAGGTGGTCGGCGATGCCTTCTTCGGCATCGCGGTGATCGCCGACCAGACCATCATCGGCGCCGCGCACTACCACGCGGCCGGCTACCCCTACGGCCCCAGCCTGGCCACCGGCCAGGTGATCGGCGGCGGGATCATCTGGATCCTGGGCGACTTCGTCGGGCTGCCGTTCCTGGCCGTCCAGCTGATCCAGATGATGCGGGCCGACAAGCGGGAAGCCGAGCAGATCGACGCCGAGCTTGACGCCAGGGACGCCGCCCGAGCCTCAGCCGCCCAGGCCGTCGCTGCCGTCCCAGCCGACTCGGCCGCCGCGGTCGGTTCGGCCGCCCCAGACGGTGCGGCCGAACCAGGGGACGCGGCCCCTGACGACCCCGACCGCCCCTGGTGGGAATCGGACCCGCGCCTTACCAACCGCTTCCGCCGCGCCTAAGCCGGTCCCGCGCCCCCTGGGCTCCGTGCCTGCCGCCGCCCGGCCGCGGCAGCCGGGCAGCCCTCAGTACCGGCGGCGGATGCCGAACGACCAGCCGCCGGCGTAGTCCACCCGGAACACGCAGTCGTGCGACTTCAGCCCGCACCAGGCGGGGATGTCCGGGTAAGCGGCCGGGTCGTCGGCCAGCAGGGCGATGACCGCGCCGACCGGCACCGTGTGGATCTGCTGGGCCAGCATGATGATCGGGATCGGGCACTTGCGGCCGAGCGCGTCGATGGTGAACACCGGGTCGGCCCCGGCCGGGACGTAGGACGGCAGCCGGGCCGCCGACCACGCCGACGCCTCGCGGGCGGCCTCGGTCACCGGCGAGACTAGCGGCTCGTCATAGCCGGGAGCGGCGCCGTCCGCCATTACCGGAGCGCCCAGCATTCCCCCCGCGGACATCCCGGGACCGGGCATCGCCCGCGGCCAGTCCGCCGTCACCGGCGGCGCCGGCTCGGCCCCCGCGGCACCGTCAAGGCCCGCGGCACCGTCAACTCTCGCGGCACCGTCACGTCCCGCGTCCGCGGCGCCGTCGCGCGGCGCGGCCGCCCGCGCCCGCCCGCGTCCGCCGGCGGCATGCCGCCCGGCGGGCCGTCCCAGCCACGGCGCACGGCTCATGCGATGACCCTCACACGTCCATAGTGCCCCCAGTCGTCCGCGGTTACCCGTACAAATACAGAAAGAGGCACGATGACCGCGCTGCGTGCGCGGCGCCCCGGACCGGTGGCCGGCGAATCCGCTCTGCCGCCCGCTCGGCCGCCTGGCCGGCCGGTAAACGAACCCGAAGGCCGGGGGTCCCCTGCGCGCCCGGCCAGGCGCGCGATACTGTTTGCACGACACGCTGTAGAAGACCGGAGACCGCCGCCTGAAGGAGAAAAACAGGCGGCCGGGCGACGTTGTTGGGAAGGCGCCTCCTTTGACTCTGATTCGCCGGCAGGCCGCGCTAGGCGGGCGCGGTACCGGGCCACGTGACAATGGCTCGGGTGGCACAGACCCGCAGGCCACGCGCACGCGGGCGCCGCGCAGTGGCCGGGCCAAGAACGCGATGCGCCTTGGCGCGCTCGCCGTCATGCTGCTCGCCCTGGCCGGGTGCTCGCCGAACGACACCTTCACCCGCATGGGCTTCCCTGACCCCGTCACCACGCAGGGCGCGGTCACGCTGTCCTTGTGGCAGGGTTCGTGGATCGCCGGCCTGCTGGTCGGCGCGGTGGTGTGGGGCATGATCGTCTGGGCGGTGATTTTCCACCGCAAGCGCGGTGACAAGCTGCCGCCGCAGGTGCGCTACAACATGCCGATCGAGATTCTTTACACAGTTGTGCCCTTCGTGCTGATCGCGGTGCTGTTCTACTACACCGCGAAGGACGAGAACACGGTTGACGCGGTGCCGCAGAACCCGGCGGTGACCGTCAACGTGACCGGCTTCCAGTGGTCCTGGGCGTTCAACTACCCGCAGTACAAGGTCAACACCGACGGGGCGATGTGGAACCCGCAGCTGACCGACGCGGAGAACGAGCAGGCGATGCCGATGCTGGAGATCCCGGTCGGCGAGTCGGTTAACTTCAACCTGACCTCGCCCGACGTGATCCACGCGTTCTGGGTGCCGGAGTTCCTGTTCAAGCGGGACGTCATCCCCGGGCACCCGAACCACTTCTCGGTCACCGCCACCAAGACCGGCACGTTCACCGGGCACTGCAGCGAGCTGTGCGGCCTCTACCACAGCCGCATGCTGTTCACGCTCAAGATCGTGACTCCTGCCCAGTTCAAGACCTGGATCGCACAGCAGCAGGCGATCCAGAAGACGGCCTCAGGGAGCACCCAGTGACAACCGTAGAAAACCACCCGCAGGCGATCCGGGCCGCTGCCCGCGCCGCCAGGACCGAGCGCAAGGGCTCGGTGCTCGCGGGGTGGCTCTCCTCCACGGACCACAAGATCATCGGGCACATGTACCTGATCACGTCGTTCGTGTTCTTCCTGTTCGCCGGGATCATGGCGCTGCTCATCCGCATCCAGCTGATGTCGCCGACCAGCAACTTCCTGTCCGACCAGATCTACAACGAGCTGTTCACCATGCACGGCACGATCATGCTGCTGCTGTTCGCCACCCCGCTGTTCGTCGGGTTCGCGAACGAGCTGGTGCCGCTGCAGATCGGCTCGCCCGACGTGGCGTTCCCGCGGCTGAACCTGCTCAGTTACTACCTGTTCCTGTTCGGCGGCCTGATCGTGTTCGGCAGCTTCCTCGCCCCGGGCGGCTCGGCCGCCTTCGGCTGGTACGCCTACGCGCCGCTGACCAGCGCGACCAACTCACCCGGGATCGGCGCCGACCTGTGGATCATGGGGCTGGCGCTGTCCGGCTTCGGCACCATCCTCGGCGGCGTCAACTTCGTCACCACGATCTTCTGCATGCGGGCGCCGGGCATGACGATGTTCCGGATGCCGATCTTCACCTGGAACGCGCTGCTCACCTCGGTCCTGGTGCTGCTGGCGTTCCCCGTCCTCGCCGCCGCGCTGCTGGTGCTCGAGGTCGACCGCCGCCTCGGCGCGCAGGTCTTCTCGGCCAACTCCGGCGGCGCGATCCTCTGGCAGAACCTGTTCTGGTTCTTCGGCCATCCAGAGGTCTATATCTTGGCGTTGCCGTTCTTCGGCATCGCCACCGAGATCCTGCCGGTATTCAGCCGCAAGCCGCTGTTCGGCTACAAGACGCTGATCGCGGCGACGATCGCGATCGCCGGCCTGGCGATGACGGTGTGGGCGCACCACATGTTCACCACCGGCGCGGTGCTGCTGCCGTTCTTCTCGTTCATGACGCTGCTGATCGCGGTGCCGACCGGGGTGAAGTTCTTCAACTGGGCGGGCACCATGTGGCGCGGCCAGCTCAGCTTCGAGCCGCCGATGCTGTACACGATCGGCTTCCTGGTGGTGTTCCTGTTCGGCGGCATCACCGGCATCATCCTGGCCTCGCCGCCGATGGACTTCGCGGTCTCCGACTCCTACTTCGTGGTGGCGCACTTCCACTACGTGCTGGCCGGCACCGTGCTGTTCGAGATGTTCGCCGGGCTGTACTTCTGGTGGCCGAAGATGACCGGCAAGATGCTCAGCAACCGGATCGGCAAGATCCAGTTCTGGCTGCTGTTCATCGGCTTCAACATGACGTTCCTGGTCCAGCACTGGGCGGGCGTCGAGGGCCAGGTCCGGCGGACCGCGAACTACCCCCTCCTGCCGGGCAACGTGACCACGCTGAACATCATCTCGACGGTCGGCTCCTGGCTGCTGGCGCTGTCGGTGCTGCTGTTCCTCTGGAACGTCTACATCACCACCCGGTACGGCGAGAAGGTGACCGAGGACGACCCCTGGGGCTTCGCCTCCTCGCTGGAGTGGGCCACCTCCTGCCCGCCGCCGCGGCACAACTTCTACCGCATCCCGCGCATCCGCTCGGAGCGGCCGGCCTTCGACGCGCACTACCCGCACATCATCGCGGGCGCCGCCTCGAGAGGCCTGGAACAAGACATCCCGCCGCTCAGCGCGGGCACCCAGTCGCCCGTCGGCACGGGCAAGAAGTAGGGGCGTGCATCTCACATGAAGGTCGAAGGCTGGCTGTTCATCGGCTGCGGCATCTTCCTCCTCGGCGCCGACGTCGTCTACTGGTATGTCTCCTACGACCCGACCGGGACCACCGCGCTGGCCCTGTCGGTCGGCCTGTCGCTGCTGGCCGGGTTCTACGTGCTGTTCACCGGCCGCCGGCTGCCGCTGCGGCCGGAGGACGACAACGAGGGCGAGATCGCGCAGGGCACCGGCGAGATCGGCTTCTTCAGCCCGTACAGCTGGTGGCCGCTGTGGGTCGCGGCGGCCGCCGCGGTCGTCGCGATCGGCTTCGCGGTCGGCTGGTGGCTGGTGCTGATCGGCGTGGTGCTGATCATGTTCGCGTCCATCGGCTTCGTCTTCGAGTACTACCGCGGTCACTTCAGTCACTAGCGGCTGACTAGGCCAAGGCGAACCCCCAGGAGCATCCCGAACGGTTGCGTTACGCTGCCCCGTTACCCGGTCACCAGCCCGGGGAGCGGGGCAGCGCGCTGTCAGCGGGCCGTCGAGGCGGCCAGTCCCGCCTGGTAGGCGATGATGACGAGCTGCACCCGGTCGCGGGCGTCGAGCTTGGTCAGCAGGTGCGCGACGTGGGTCTTCGCGGTGGCGGGGGAGATGCGCAGGTGATCGGCGATCTCCCCGTTGGACATGCCCGCCGCCACCAGTTGCAGCACTTCGCACTCGCGCTCGGTCAGCAGCCCGGTCACCTTGTCGGCGCGGGTGGCGTGGCCGGGTCCGGCCGGAACGCCGGGGGAGACCGCGGCGGCGGGCGAGCCGAGCGGCGGCGTGCGGGCGAACTCGCTGATCAGCCGGCGGGTGACGCTCGGCGCGAGCAGCGCCTCGCCCGCCGCGACCACCCGGATAGCGGTGATCAGGTCCTCCGGCACGGTGTCCTTGAGCAGGAACCCGCTCGCCCCCGCCCGCAGCGCGCCGAACACGTAGTCATCCAGGTCGAAGGTGGTCAGGATGATCACCCGGACGCCCGCGGTGCCCGCCGACGAGGTGATCTGCCTGGTCGCCCCGATGCCGTCGAGCACCGGCATCCGCACGTCCATCAGCAGCACGTCGGGCTGGGCGGAGCGGGCGACCTCGACCGCCTCCGCCCCGTTGGCGGCCTCGCCTACCACCGTGAACCCCTCGGTGGCGGCCACGATCCCGCAGAACCCGACCCGGACCAGCGCCTGGTCGTCGGCGACGGCGACGGAGATCGTCACCCGGTGCCCCCGTGGCGGCCCGTCGGCACTACGTCCTGCACGGACAAGGTCTCCGCTACCCCGGTGGCTCCGGAGTCGGCCCGGGCTGACTCCGCGGCTGACTCCGCTTCCGCCAGCCCGGTCCCGGTCAGGCCCCCGCCAGCCCCGCCCGCCCCGCCCGCCAGGTACCCGGTCACCGGCAGCGGCAGCGCCGCCAGCACCTGGAAGCCGCCGGCCGCCCGCGGCCCGGCCCGGAACGAGCCGCCGCACAGGTTCACCCGCTCCCGCATCCCGATGATGCCGTGCCCGGCCCCGGCCGCCGCCAGGCCCTCGAGGCCGGTGCGGGCCGACACCGTGCCCGCCGGAACCGTCCCGGCGTCCGCGCCGCCGTCGTCGGTGACCTGAATGACCAAGTCGGAGTCGGTGTAGGTGACGTCCACCACACAGACCGCGCCCGTCCCCGCGTGCCGCACCACGTTGGTCAGCGCCTCCTGGATGATCCGGTAAGCCGACAGGTCGACCCCGGCCGGCGCGGGCCGCTGCTGCCCGGCGACCGCCAGGGTAACCCGTACCCCGGCCCCGCGGGTGCGCGCGATCAGCCGGCCGAGCGCGGCCAGCCCGGGGGCTGGCGCCAGCGGTGCGGGCCCGCGGCCCGCGGCCGCGGTGGCTGCTCCCGGTGCGGGCGGTGCGGGCCAGGCGGTACCGGGTCCGGGACCGCCGGGGGCCGGGGCCGGGCGCCGGGTGTCCCGGCCGGCTCGGCCTCGGCGTCCGGCTGGCGCAGCACCCCGAGCATCCGGCGCATCTCCTCGAGCGCGTCCCGGCTGGTCGCCTGGATGGCGCCGAGCGCCTCGCGGGCGCCGTCGGGACTCCCGTCGATGACGTACTGCCCGTAGCCGGCCTGCACGGCGATGACCGACATGCTGTGCGCTACCACGTCGTGCAGCTCGCGGGCGATCCGCAGCCGCTCCTCGGCGACCGCGCTGCTGGCGGCCTGCTGCTGCAGCGTCACCACGTAGCGGCGCCGCTGGCGCACCGAGTAGCCGGTCACCCAGGCGAGGACGCCGGCCAGCGCGACCGGCACGTAGACCCCGCTGTCGCCGCCGCCACCGCGCCCGTCGCCCGGCCCCACGGTCCGCGACCCGGCGATGCCGAGGCCGACCATGACCGTGAGCAGCAGCACGAGGGCGGCCGCCCCGGTCCGCCTGCGGGCCTCCACCGTCACCGTGAAAAGCACGTAGGCGGCGGCCAGGTAGACCACCGCGGGCACCGTCGGCGACAGCCCGGCCAGCAGCACCCCCAGGATGAGCAGGCCGCCGAACGCGAGCACCGGGGCCCGGCGGCGCAGCGCCACCGGCAGGAACACGGCCGCCGTGAACAGCAGCCCGAGCAGGAACCTGACCTGCCCGTCGGGAAAGAACCGGGCGACGGTGGCGGTGCCGCAGACCGCGATGAACAGGCCGACCGCGCAGTCGATGGCGATCCAGTGGCCGCGCCGCATCCGCTTGGTCAGCGGCGGCCGGGGCGGCCGGATGCCAGACGTTCCCGGGTACGCCGGGTAGGCCGCCGGCTGACCGCCGCCGGCCACCTGCGACATATCGCGCTGCGGCCCCACGCCACTACGGTAGCCGCCCGCCGCCCGCGGCGCCTCATCCCCGAGGCCTAACCCCCAGAGCTGACCCCGTCCGCCCGCGCCGGCCGCGTCCGCCGTCGCTCCTGCCCCACCCGCGCCGGTGGCGAGCGCGTTCCTGGTTAGCCGCGGGAGCGGGGGATGGCCAGGCGGCTGCTCGCGTCGACCCAGCGGGCGAGCAGGGCGGCCGCGGAACCGGAGTCGACCGCCGCGGCGGCGCGGGCGAGGCCTTCCGACAGCACCTTGGCCAGTGCCTCGCCGCAGCCGGCGGCGGACGTCACCGGGTCGGCCGTCCTGGCGGCGGCGACCGTGTCCAGCCCGTCGGCCGCGGCCATCGCCGCGGCCGCGTTGAGCAGCACGATGTCCCGGACCGGGCCGGGCGCGCCGCCGAGGACCGCCCGGGCCGCCGCCGCGTTCCTCGCGGGGTCGCCGCCGCGCAGGTCGGCCAGCGTGGCGCGGGGCAGCCCGAGCGCGGCCGGGTCGATCGACGTCTCCGACACCACGCCGTCGACGGCGAGCCAGACGGTGGACGGCCCGGTGGTGCTGAGCTCGTCGAGCCCGTCACCGTGGAAGACCAGCGCGGTGGCGCCGCGGTCCGCGTGCACCTGGGCCAGGATGGCGCCCATCAGCGGGTCGGCGACGCCGACGGCGAGCGAGGACGGCCGGGCCGGGTTGGTCAGCGGGCCCAGGTAGTTGAACGCGGTCGGCACCCCGAGCTGGCTGCGGGCCGGGCCCGCGTGCCGCAGTGACGGGTGGTACAGCGGGGCGAACAGGAACGCGATGCCGATCTCGGTGAACAGCGCCTCGGTGGCGGGGGCGGGCAGGTCGATCACCACGCCGAGCGCTTCCAGCACGTCGGCCGCGCCGCAGGCCGAGGACGCCGCCCGGTTCCCGTGCTTGACCATCGGCACCCCGGCCGCCGCCGCCACGATCGTCGCCATGGTGGACACGTTCACCGTGTCGGCGCCGTCGGCCCCGGTGCCCACCAGGTCGGTGACCGGGCCCTGGATGCTGATCGGGGTGGCGTGCGCCAGCATCGACGCCGCCAGCCCGGACATCTCGGCCGCGGTCTCGCCCTTGGCCCGCAGCGCCACCCCGAACCCGGCGATCTGGGCCGGGGTGGCCGCGCCCTCCATGATCTCGTTCATCGCCCAGGCGGCCTGCTCGGCGGTCAGCGCCTGCCTGCCGATGAGCGCTCGGATCAGCGCGGGCCAGCTCGGTGTGTCCATCGGGTCAGTACCTGTTCGCGAGGGTGAGAGGGCTGGCCGGCCTGGGCGGCCGGCCTGTTTTGTTACTGAGCTGTGATGGCGGCCGCCCGCGAGCGCATCAGCGCGGCGAGCTCGCGCGCCAGGGCGACCGGGTCGATCGGGTGGCTGATCACCGCGTCCGCCTTTGACCAGGTGGCGAGCCAGCGGTCGTCTGCCCGGCCGATGATCAGCAGGACCGGGGGGCAGTGGTAGATCTCGTCCTTGGCCTGCCGGCTGACGCCCATGCCGCCGGCCGGCTGCGCCTCCCCGTCCAGCACCAGGACATCGGCGCCGCCCGCGTCGAGCAGCCGGAACAGCGCGGGCGAGGTGGCCACCTCGATGATCTCGGCTTCCGGCGCGTCTGGGGCCGGACGGGCACCGATCGCGAGCTTCATCTCGGCCCGCGTGTCGGCGTCGTGACTGTACACAACGACCTTCATGGCCAGCATCCTAGCGGCCCGGTCGGCCTCGCCGCGCAGCAGCACCGCGGGGCCGCGGTGCACCTGCCTGCCCGCGCTCCCGGAAGTCGAGACCGTCCCGTGACCTTCGGTTTTCTCGATGGAAAGGAAGGAAGTTGGGGGGTCGGCTGCGCGTCCCCTACGGGGTGTCGTAATAATGACGTCTGTGGCGACAGCAACCGTGACCGAGCCTGTACCGCGTACCCCAGCCAGTCGGCCGAACCTGGTGAGCGTGGGCACCATTATTTGGTTGTCCAGCGAGCTGATGTTCTTCGCAGCGCTGTTCGCGATGTACTTCACGATCCGCTCGGTAGACAAAGGCCAGGGGCTGCCCTGGCCGATGGCTCATCTGAACCTTCCGCTCGGCTCGACCAACACGACGGTGCTCGTGTTGTCCAGCGTGACCTGCCAGATGGGCGTGTTCGCGGTTGAGCGTGGCCAGATCGGGCGAGTGGGGTCCGTGTGGAACTTCATGAAGTGGGGACTGCGCGAGTGGTACGTGCTGTCCTTCCTCATGGGGCTCTACTTCGTCTGCGGGCAGGCGTACGAGTACTCGCAGCTGGTCCGGGAAGACCACCTGACGATCTCGTCCAGCAACTACGGCTCGGTGTTCTACCTGGCGACCGGGTTCCACGGGCTGCACGTGACCGGCGGGCTCATCGCGTTCCTGTTCTTGCTCGGACGGACCTACGCCGCTAAGCGCTTTACCCATGAACAGCAGGTCAGCGCCATCGTCGTGTCGTACTACTGGCACTTCGTCGACGTCGTCTGGATCGGCCTGTTCACGACCATCTACCTCATCCAGTAAGCAGGGGAAACCGAGTGAGCTCGATCATCGCCCGGCGCAGGCACCCGGCCGCTGGCTACGCGGCGGTCGTGGGCGGCCTTGTCGCGGCCGGCGTGCTTTACAGCACGCTTTCTGGCGGCGGCGCCTCCGCGGCTTCCTCCACCACCCAGTCGTCCCAGGTGGCGGCGGGCCAGTCACTGTTCGTCGCTAGCTGCTCGTCCTGCCACGGGCTTGACGCGCAGGGCACGGCGCAGGCCCCGAGCCTGATCGGGGCGGGCGCGGCCGCGGTCGACTTCCAGATGTCGACCGGCCGGATGCCCGCCAAGGAGCTTGGCGCGGAGAACGACCGCAAGCCGTCGGACTACACGCAGCAGCAGATCTACGACATCGCCGCCTACGTCGCCTCGCTCGGCGGCGGCCCGGCGATCCCGTCGGCGTCGCAGGTCGCCACGGCCGGCGCCGACACCGCCCTCGGGCAGGAGCTGTTCAGTACCAACTGCTCCCAGTGCCACGGCTTCGCCGGCGCGGGCGGCGCGCTGACCTACGGCAAGAACGCGCCGTCGCTCAACGCCTCTACGCCCACCCAGATCTACGAGGCCATGCTGACCGGCCCGGAGGCAATGCCGGTGTTCGGCGACGGGACCGTCACCCCGGCCGAGAAGAAAGACATCATCGCCTACGTCACCCAGACGCGGGACGAGGCCAACCCGGGCGGCTTCTCGCTTGGCCGTACCGGCACGGTCACCGAGGGCCTCGCCGGCTGGCTCGGCGGCCTCGGCTTCCTCGTGATCATCGCCATGTGGCTTACCGCCAAGCGGCGCCACGCCAAGGCTGAATCGGAGCCGACTCATGAGTGAGACACCGGAGGAGCCGGTAGGCCCGCGCCGGGTCATCGGAACTCCCTCCACCGCCCCGGTCGCGGTCGACACCCGGCCCGAGTCGACTGAGCCGACGTTCAGTGCCGACCCGCCCGACGCGAAGAGCGCGAAGAACGCCGAGCGCGTGGTCGCCGCGCTGTTCGTGCTCGCCTTCCTGGCGGGCTGCGGGTTCATCGCCGCCTACATCGGGCTGGAGGTCGGCGACTCGACCCTGCCCAAGGGCGCCAACGGGGTCGTCGCCGCCCTGCGCTCGAACCTGGCGCTCGGCTCGGCGCTGTCGGTCGCGCTGCTGTCGCTCGGCGCCGGCTCGATCATCTGGGTGCGGCAGCTGACCCCGGACATCGAGATCGAGGAAGAGCGGCACGACCTGAACTCCGCGCCGGCCGACCGCGCCGCCTTCCAGCAGGACTTCGCCGAGGGCGCCGCGATCTCGCAGGTGACCCGGCGGCCGCTGGTGCGCCGGACGATGCTGCTGGCCACCGCCCCGCTGGCGCTGGCGCCGCTGGTGCTGCTGCGCGACCTCGGGCCGCTGCCGCAGACCGACCTGCGCCACACGGTCTGGAAGAAGGGGCTCCGGGTCGTTGTCAACAACACCGAGCGGCCACTGCGTCCGGCCGACATCTCTACCCCGGGCAGCATGATCACCGTCATCCCCGAGGGCTTCCAGGACGACGCCGACGCCCTTGCCAAGGCGGGCGTCATCCTGATCAAGTTCGCGCCGGGCGAGCTGCACATCCCGAGTAACTACGACGGCGGGACGCTAGTGTCGTCGATGAACTGGACCGTCGACAACATCGTCGCCTACTCCAAGATCTGCACGCACGTGGGCTGCCCGGTGGCGCTGTACGAGCAGACAACGCATCACATCCTGTGCCCGTGCCACCAGTCGACCTTCGACGCGGCCAACGGCGCGAACGTCATCTTCGGCCCGGCCGCTAGAGCGCTGCCGCAGCTCCCGCTTATGCTAGACGCTAACGGGTACCTCGCTGCCGCCAGCGACTTCACGCAGCCGGTGGGCCCGAGCTTCTGGGAGCGCGGATGAGCGACACCACCACCGCTAAGAACGACGCGGTAAAGATCCCGGCGCCGGTCTCCGGCGTCGGCGGGTGGCTGGACGACCGGTTCCACGGCGCCAAGGGCGTCCGGGTGCTGCTGAAGAAGGTCTTCCCCGACCACTGGTCGTTCATGCTGGGCGAGATCGCGCTCTGGTCCTTCGTGGTGCTGCTGCTGACCGGCACCTACCTGGCGCTGTTCTTCAACCCGTCGGCGGCCGAGGTCGTGTACCACGGCTCGTACACCAAGCTCGACGGCATCACGATGTCGCAGGCCTACGCGACCACGCTGAACATCTCGTTCGACGTCCGCGGCGGCCTGCTGGTCCGGCAGATCCACCACTGGGCCGCGATCATGTTCATGGTCGCGATCATGGCGCACATGCTGCGGGTGTTCTTCACCGGCGCCTACCGCAAGCCGCGCGAGGTCAACTGGCTGATCGGCGTGGTGCTGTTCACCCTCGGCCTGGTCGAGGGGCTGTTCGGCTACTCGCTGCCGGACGACCAGCTGTCCGGTGCGGGCCTGCGGATCACCGAGGGCGTCATGCAGGGCATCCCGATCGTCGGCACGTACCTCGCGTACTTCTTCTTCGGCGGCGAGTTCCCCGGCACCGCGGTGATCCCGCGGATGTACATCCTGCACGTGTTCCTGATCCCGGGCATCATCCTGGCCCTGGTCACCGCGCACCTGTTCATCATGTTCCACCAGAAGCACACCCAGATGCCGGCCAAGGGGAACACCGAGAAGAACGTGGTGGGCGCGCCGTTCTTCCCGTACTTCCTGCTCAAGGGGCAGGCCTGGTTCTTCTTCATCTTCGGCACGCTGGTCGTGCTGGCGACCTTCGCGCAGGTCAACCCGGTCTGGCTGTACGGCCCGTACACCCCGCTGGCGATCTCCTCGGCCTCGCAGCCCGACTTCTACATGGGCATTCTCGAGGGCTCGCTGCGCATGATGCCTGCCTGGGAAGTTAACTTCCTCGGGCACACGGTCTCCTTCTCGGTGCTGATACCGGCCCTGGTACCGCTGGGCATCATCTTCACCGGGGCCGCGCTGTGGCCGTTCTTCGAGCAGTGGGCGACCGGCGACAAACGCTTCCACCACATCAACGACCGGCCGAGAAACGCGCCGGTGCGGACCGGCATCGGCGTGGCCGCGGTGTGCTTCTACGGCATCCTGTGGCTAGAAGGCGCCAACGACGTGATCGCCGACCGGTTCCAGGTTCCGCTGTACACGATCACCTGGATCTCCCGGTTCGCCATCTTCATCGTGCCTATCGGCGCGTACTTCGTGACTAAACGGGTCTGCCTCGGCCTGCAGCGCAAGGACACCGAGCTGCTGACCCACGGGGTGGAGATCGGCATCATCCGGCAGCTACCGGACGGCGCCTTCGTCGAGGAGTCCCGGCCGCTGACCGACGAGGAGCGCGCGGTCGTCGAATCCAAGTTCGTCATCGACGAGCTGCCTGCCCCCGAGCAGGTGGACGCGAACGGCATCCCGCAGCCGGCCGCCCGCGGCCCGCTGGGCAAGGCCCGCAGCATCGCCAACCGGATGTTCACCGAGACCATCGTGCTGCCCGACGGCCACGGCAACGGCCACGGCAACGGGCATGCCGCGATCTCCGGTAACGGGCATGACGCGGTGAACGGCAACGGCAACGGCAACGGCCAGCTCGAGGACGACGAGCGCGCGTCGATCGGCTCCCGCGAGGAGCACTGAGCGGCGCCGTCGCAGACGGCCAGTCCATGACGGTGCCCCGGGCGCGCAAGCCGCCCGGGGCACCGTCATGTCCGGCTAAGCGTCCGCCAGGCCGATCGAGAAGGCGGCCTCGAGGTCGTGGCGCGAGTAGGTGCGGAACGCGATGTGGGTCTGGGTCGAGGTGACGCCGTCGACCTTGTTGAGGCCGCCGGGGATGACGTCCGCCAGCTCGTCGTGGGCGCGTACCCGCACGATGGCGACCAGGTCGTGGTCGCCGGTGATCGAGTAGACCTCGCTGACCGCGGGCAGCTGCGCGATGGTCTCCGCGACCTCCGGGATGCGGTCAATCTCGGCCTTGATCAACACGATGGCGGTGACCACGGGCTGCCTCCCTGAGCTGTGCTGGCCCGGACTGGGCGGAGCGGAACGTCGCCACCCTATCGCCGTGGCGGCCGGGCGAGCGGGCGGCGGGCCCGCCGCGGCACCGATCGGGCCCAGCGCAGCACCGACCGGGCCCAGCGCGGCACCGACCGGGCCCAGCGCGGCACCGATCGGGCCCAGCGCGGCACTGACCGGGCCCAGCGCGGTACCGACCCGGCCTGGCCGCGGTCGCGGGCCGCCCGCTGGGCGGCGTCCCGCTCGGCCAGCCACCGGTCGAGCTGGTCGAGCGTGCTGATCCCGGCCCGGTCGGCCAGCCGGGCGAGCAGCCGCCCGAGCACCGCCGCGGTGGCCCGCGCGTCGTCAAGCGCGCGGTGCGACGGCCGGACCGGCGTGCCGAAGAAACTGGCCAGCGTCGCCAGCTTCCGGTCTGGCACCTCCTGCGGGGTGTCCATCAGGTGCCGGGCGAGCCGCACCGTGTCAAGCACCTCGAACTCCGGCCAGTCCCGTCCTGCCCCGGCGCACGCGGCGGTGAGGAAGCGCAGGTCGAACGGCGCGTTGTGGGCGGTGAGGACGCTGCCCTGGGCGAACGCCAGCAGGCCGGGCAGCACCGCGGCCACCGGCGGGGCCGACGCCAGCATCTCGTCGCTGATCCCGGTCAGCTCGGTGATCGCCGGGGGAACCGGCGTCCCCGGGTTGACCAGCGAGCTGAACTCGGCCACCACCTGCCCGCGGTGCACCCGCACCGCGCCGATCTCGGTGATGCCGGCCTCGTCCGGTGCCCAGCCGGTCGTCTCCACGTCCACCACCGTGAAGTCAAGCTCCGACAGCGGTGCAGACCGGATGCCGGGCACTGGGACAGCGACGTCAGCCATGGTCACCACGGTAGGACGGCCCACCGACATTTCCCGCGCCGGCACACCGGGTCGCGGCGGGCCCAGCCGAACGCCCGCTCGAATGTCGTAGCCGGCCTCTACCGTCAGTGACAGTGAAAGTGACAGCGACGAGAGGCCGGCCCAGACGGCTCACCCGACCCAAGGGAGTTCGACCATGATCATCGACTGCCGTGCCTGCCAGGCCCGGGGGATCGGCTGCGCGAGCTGCGCGGCCACCACCACCCTGCTGGGGCCGGACGACCAGGACCTGGACCCGGCCGAGGTCCGGGCGCTGGCCGTGCTGGCCAGCGCGGGGCTGATCCCGCCGCTGCGGTACGCGCCGCCGCTCGCCCGGGCCTGCTGAACCGGACCTGCTGAAACTTGTGATCACCCAATGATCACGATTGACCGAACCTGGTTGTTGCCCCTCATCCAACTCAATAGCGTGGCGGAAGTTGTTTAGCTGCAAGCATGGTGAGGGGACATGGGACTCAGGCTGCGCAAGTCGTTGGCCGCCGCCGGCCCGGGGCGGGCACGTCGCCTCGCCGCGCTCGGCGTGGCCCTGCTGTTGGCGGGCGGGCTCGCGGTAGCGGTGTCGCAGGTGGCCGGCGCCCAGCCGCAGCCGAGCATCGACTCGGTGCGCAGCACCATCAACACCCTGACCGGCCAGTTCAACAAGGCCAACGCGCAGTACGACCAGGTTGAGCAGCAGCTCACCGCGGCCAAGGCCCGGCTGGCCCAGGTCGGTAAGCAGCTGGCCCGCGACCAGGCCCATTACCAGGCGGCCAGGGACCTGGTGGTGCAGATCGCCGACTCGTCCTACGAGGACTCCAGCTCGACCTCGCTGGCGGGCCTGCTGACCACCGACAACGCCAGCCAGATGCTCAGGCAGGCGTCGCTCATCCTGCAGATCACCGGTACCCGGAACCTGGAGACGCTGGCGTTCTTCTCCGACGCCAACCAGCTGGCGTCGGCCCAGCAGGAGCAGCAGCGCACCGAGGCCGGCATCGCCCAGCTCGCGTCCCAGCGGGCGAGCACCAAGAACCACATCGCCGCGCTGCTCGCCAAGCAGAAGTCGATCCTTAACTCGCTCACCGGCGCCGAGCTGGCAGCGGTGCAGCAGGGCACCGTCAACGGCGGCGGCGGCATCACCGACGCGGTGTACAGCGGCCCCACCGGGAGCCAGTCCGATACCGCGGTGGCGTTCGTGTTCAAGCAGCTCGGCTGCATGTACAACTACGGCGCGACCGGGCCGTGCAGCGTCGGCTTCGACTGCTCGGGCCTGGTCAGCCAGGCCTGGGCGGCGGCGGGCATCTCGATACCGCGCGACACCTACTCGCAGTGGGCCGCGCTGCCGCACATCGCCAGCTCCGACCTGCAGCCGGGCGACCTGCTGTTCTACAACGGGATCGGGCACGTCGCGATGTACGTCGGCAACGGCATGATCATCGACGCGCCGTCGGAGGGCCAGCCGGTCCGCGAGCTGCCGATGAACACCGCCTGGTACTCGAGCAGCTTCGACGGCGCCGCGAGGCCGTGACCGCCCGGGGGACGACGGCCTCCCGGCCCCCGCGGCCTGGTCGCGCGGTCCCCCTACACTGGCAGGCGACATGCGCCGCACGCTGATCGTCACCAACGACTTCCCGCCCCGGCAGGGCGGCATCCAGTCGTTCGTCCACGAGCTGGCCCGCCGCCTCGACCCGGACCGGCTCACCGTCTACGCCCCCCGCTGGGACGGTGACGCCGCCTTCGACGCCGCCCAGCCGTTCGAGGTCGTCCGCCACCCGACCTCGCTGATGATCGGCGGTCCTAGTGTCCGCCGCCGCGCCGCCGCCCTCGCCCGGTCGCGGCAGGCGGAGGTGGTGCTGTTCGGCGCGTCGGCCCCGCTCGGGCTGATCACGCCGGTGCTGCGCGACGCGGGGGTGCAGCGGGCGGTCGCGATCACCCACGGCCACGAGGCGGGCTGGGCCGCGCTGCCCGGTGCCCGGCAGCTACTGCGGCAGATCGGTGAGCGGACCGACGTGCTGACCTACCTGGGCGAGTACTTCCGGGTGCGCATCGGCGGCGCGCTCACCCCGCAGGCCGCGGCCCGGATGGCCCGGCTGCACCCCGGCGTGGACGCGGGCGACTTCCGCCCCGACCCGGCCGGCCGGCAGGCGGTCAGGGACCGGCACGGCCTGGCCGGCCGCCCGGTGGTGGTCTGCGTCTCCCGGCTGGTCGCCCGCAAGGGCCAGGACACGCTGCTGCGCGCCTGGCCAGCCGTGCTCCGCGCGGTCCCCGAGGCCGTCCTGCTCATCGTCGGGGGCGGCCCGTACGCGGCCACCCTGCACAAGCTGGCCGGGCAGGTTGGCGTGACCGGCGCGGTCCGCTTCACCGGCCCGGTCCCGCAGGCCGAGCTGCCCGCCCACTACGCGGCGGGCGACGTCTTCTCGATGCCCTGCCGGACCAGGCGCGGCGGGCTCGACGTGGAAGGGCTCGGCATCGTCTACCTGGAGGCGTCCGCGGCCGGCCTGCCGGTGGTAGGCGGTGACTCCGGCGGCGCCCCGGACGCCATCCAGCCCGGCGAGACCGGCTACGTGGTGGGCGGCCGGGACGTCGCCGGCCTGGCCGACCGCCTCGTCACGCTGCTGCAGGACCCGGCCAGCGCGCGGGCGATGGGGGAGAAGGGCCGCGCCTGGGTGGAGCGCGACTGGAACTGGGACCTGGTCGCCGCCCGGCTGCGCGCCCTCATCGACGGGGACCCGCCCGGCCAGTAAAGCTGGCCTGGCCGTCTGCGCGAAGCCCCGCCCCCGTTCGGGCTGATCGGCTTGTCGCCACCGCCGCGCGGGAGTGCCGCGCGCTAGGAGCGCCGCGGCTAGGAGCGCCGCGGCTCGGCGTACAGGGCCTCGATGTCGTCCGCGAACTCCTTGGCCAGCACCGACCGCTTGATGCCGAGCTTGGCCGACAGGTGCCCCTGCTCCAGGGTGAAGTCCCCGTCCAGCAGCCGGAACTTCCTGATCGACTCCGCCCGGGAGACCGCCTGGTTGGCGTCGTCGACCGCCGCCTGGATCTCGGCGTTCAGCTCCGGGTCGTCGCGCAGCTGAGTGGGGGTGGCGTCGGCGGGCTTGCCGTGCCTCGCCTTCCACGGCCCGAAGGTGTCGGGATCGAGCGTGATCAGCACCCCGACGAACGGCCGCCCGTCCCCGACCACCATGCACTGGGAGATCAGCGCGGCCGTCCGCAGCCGGTCCTCGAGCACCGCCGGGGACACGTTCTTGCCGCCCGCGGTGACGATGATCTCCTTCTTGCGGCCGGTGATGGTGAGGAAGCCCTCGTCGTCGAGTTCGCCGATGTCCCCGGTGGCGTACCAGCCGTCGGTGAACGCCTCCTTGCTGGCCGCCTCGTCCCGCCAGTAACCAGGGAACACGGACTTGCCGGTCACCAGCACCTCGCCGTCCTCGGCGATCCGCACCGCGACGCCGGGCAGCGGCTGGCCGACCGAGCCGATCTTCTGCCGGTCAGGCCGGCCGACCGACACCGGCGCGGTCGTCTCGGTGAGCCCGTAGCCCTCGAGGATGGTGACCCCGATGCCGCGGAAGAAGTGCCCAAGCCGCGGCGCCAGCGCCGCCCCGCCGGAGATCGCCCACTGCGCCCGGCCGCCCAGCGCGGCCCGCAGCCGGCCGTAGACGAGCCGGTCGAACAGCGCGTGCTCGGCCCGCAGCCGCAGCCCGGGCCCGCCCGCGTCGAGCGACTCGCTGTAGGCGACCGCGGCCTGGGCCGCCCGGCTGAAGATCTTGCCCTTGCCCTCGCCCAGCGCCCGCGCCTCGGCGCCGGTGTAGACCTTCTCGAACACCCGCGGCACCGCCAGCACGAACGTCGGCTGGAAGGAGGCCAGGTCGGGGAGCAGGTTGTCCATGTTCTCGCAGTGGCCGAGCACGATGCCGGCCTCGATCGTGCCCACCTCGATGACCCGCGCGAACACGTGCGCCAGGGGCAGGAACAGCAGCGTGCTGGCGGTGCCGGACGCGTGGATGGAGGCCAGCGGCCCCATGAACGCGTTCCGCACCGCGGCCAGCAGGTTCTCGTGGGTGAGGTCGCAGCCCTTGGGCCGCCCGGTGGTGCCCGAGGTGTAGATGACGGTGGCGATGTCCGCCGCCTGGCGGGACCGGGTGCGCTCGGTGAGCGCCTCGGCCGGCACCTCCGCCCCGGCCGTGGTCAGCGCGGGCAGGTCGGACTCCAGCAGCCAGCGGTGCTCAAGGGCGGGCAGCCGGTCACGGGCGGCGTCGATCATCGCCGCGAACTTGTCGTTCTCGGCGATCACCGCCCACGCCTCGGAGTTGGCCAGGATCCACTCGGCCTGCTCGGCCGACGAGGTCTCGTAGATCGGCACCACCACCGCGCCCGCCGTCCACAGCGCGTAGTCGATCAGCGTCCACTCATAGCGGGTGTGCGACATCAGCGCGATACGCATCCCGGCCTGCACCCCGGCCGCGATGAACCCCTTGGCCAGGGCGTGCACCTCGTCCCTGAACTGCGCCGCGGTGACGTCGGCCCAGGTGCCGCCGGCCGCCTTGCGCCGCAACACCACCGCCTGGGGCTGCTCGGCGGCACGGCGGGTTACCACGTCGGCCGTGGTGGCCGAAGCCGGGATCTCCGCCAGGGCGGGAATGCTGAACTCGCGCAAGGACCTCTCCGTTCTCTGCGAACCCGAGTCTATGTTTATCTCATGAGGGTCCACGTGGTAAGTGACGTGCACGGCGCCGCCGACGCGCTCGGCCGGGCGGCCGACGGGGCGGACATGATGATCTGCCTGGGTGACATGCTCTTGTTCCTCGATTACGCGGACCACACCCAGGGCATCTTCGCCGAGCTGTACGGGGCCGAGCACGCCCGCGAGTACATCGAGCTGCGCACCGGGCGCCGGTTCGACGAGGCCAGGCAGCTGACGGCGGCGATCGCCAGCCGGGTGACGGCCGAGCGCGGCACCGACCTGCGCAGCCTTACCGAGCAGGCGATCCGCAGGCAGTACGCCGCGCTGTTCGGTGCGCTGGCCGAGCCCGCCTACCTGACCTACGGCAACGTGGACCTGCCGGGGCTCTGGGAGACCTACCGCAAGCCCGGCCACCAGGTCATCGACGGCGGCCGGGCGGAGGTCGGCGGGGTCACCTTCGGCTTCGTGGGGGCCGGCCTGCAGTCCCCGTACCGCACGCCGAACGAGGTGCCCGAGCCGGAGTACGCGGCCAAGCTGGCCGCGGTCGGCCCGGTGGACGTGCTCTGCACGCACATCCCGCCGGCCGTGCCCGAACTGCTCTACGACGTGCAGGCGCGCCGCCTGGAGACCGGCTCGGCCGCGCTGCTTGACCTGATCCGCGACACCCAGCCGCGTTACGCGCTATTCGGGCACGTGCACAACCCCCTCGCCCGCCGGGTCCGGGTCGGCCGGACCGAGTGCGTCAACGTCGGGCACTTCCGCGCGACCGGCGTCCCGTTCGTGGTGGAGGTTTAACTTGCCCGGGAGGGTTAGTCTGCCTGTATGAGCACTGAGCCGGGTAGCGACCCTATTGGTGATTTTCAGCGCTGGCTGATGCGGGCAGGCGCGAGGAGCATCGGCAGGGACGTGGCGGGGCGGGTGAGGTCCACCGTCGGCGGCGGCGGCCGCGCCAAGCAGGCCGACGTCTGGGAGACCGCGACCACCGAGGAACTGACCGAGGAACCGCCGGAGTGCCAGTGGTGCCCGATCTGCCGGGCGGCCCGCCGGTACCGGGAATCGGGCGGCCAGGGCCAGCCGCCTGGCCTCGGGGGCCAGTTCGGCGGCCAGTTCGGCGGGGTCGGTGACACCCTGGCCGGGCTGACCAGGGACGCGTTCAGCCTGTTCGACGCGGCCATGCGGGCCTCGCAGCGCCCGCCCGCCGCCCCGGGCAGCAGCGCTCAGGGCACCAGCAAGCCGACCGCGCCCGCCGCGCCGACCACGCCCGCCGCGCCGACCACGCCCGCCGCGCCGAGCACGCCGGCCGGCCCGCCGTCAGACGACGGCGCCGTCGTCGTCGGACCCGGAGTCGGGTGGCCGACCGTTGTCCATCCGGAGTACCAGCACGACGAAGCCGCCGACGAAGGCGGCGACCGCCAGGAAGGCGGCCAGCCCGGAGATGGTGGCCCCGGTGGCGGTACTGATGAGCAGGTAGAGCGGACCGCCGAATAGCGCCAGCCAGGCCAGCTTGGTGACCGGGTCGAGCCGTGGCAGCGGCGGAGGCACCGGCGGGACAAAGTGGTCATCGGACGGGTCCCTGGCGGGCCGCGCGTCCCGGGGCCCGCTCCCCGGTGCGGGCCGCTGGCCGGCCCGGATCGGCTGGTCCGGGCGGGTCGGCGGGTCGCCGAGGACCGGCAGGCCGGGCAGCCCGGTGGGGTTGGTCGGCGGCTCGCGCGGCAGTGCTTCCGAAGACCGGGCCTCGGCCGACCGGGGCGGCGCGTCCGGTGGCGCGGGCGACCCTGGCGGCAGCGGCGGCATGGCGTGCACCGGCCCCGCCAGGTCTTCCCGGTCGGGCCAGGGTGCCTCCTCGCCGTCGGGTGCGGGCGCGTCGAACCGGGCGACCAGGTCCAGCCAGATGGCCTCGTCACCGTCTCCGCCTGTCGCGTTGCCGCCTGCGCCGGTACCGCCCGGCACGTCCCCGTCAGCCACAGTGCAGTCCTTTATACCCGCTTCTCGGCCTCGCTGTGCTTGCCGATGCTGTGCTCGTTGATGCCGATGCTGTGCTCGTTGATGAAGGCCAAGGTGCCATCGAAAATCTCGGGCGCGTCGTTGTCAAGCGTAGCCACATGGTAACTGTCGGCGAGTTGCCGCACCTCGGCCCCGGGCAGCGCCGCGGTGAGCACCCTCATGCTGGCCGGCCCGACAACGTGGTCAACGGTGGACCGGTAGACCAGCACCGGCTGCCGGACGCGGGACAGTTCCGCCGCCGTCGCCTTCCACATCCGCGGCAGCGTCGCGACGGCCGCGACCGGGGTGCGCTTGGCTGCCCCCTCGGCGGTGCCCGGCTTCTTGATGTCGCCGCCGATGGACGGGATCGACCGGATCAGGTACTTGAGCGCCGGCGCGAGCGGGATCAGCGCGTTGTCCCCGGCCAGCGACGGGTTCACCACCACCAGGCCGCGCACCTGGTCGCCCTTGGTCTCCGCCAGCCGGAACGCCAGGCAGCCGCCCATCGAGATGCCCGCTACGAACACCTGCTGGCAGCGGGCGCTGAGCTCGTCGAACGCCCGCTCGGCGTCGGCGTACCAGTCCGTCCAGCCGGTTTTCGCCAGCTCCTGCCAGCTTCCGCCGTGCCCGGCCAGCAGCGGCGCCCGCACGGTCAGCCCGGCCGCCGCCAGGTGCTCCGCCCAGGGCCGCACGGTCCGCGGCGACCCGGTGAAACCGTGCAGCACCAGCGCGCCCACCGGCCCCCCGTCCGCGGCGAACGGCGCCGTGTCAGCCGCGGACGGCGCCGGGTCAGCGGCGATAGGCTCGAGACCAGCGGCACCGTCGGCCGCAGTTGGAGACGACACCCTTGCATCGTCCCATAGATTTCGCAGGACGTGGCACGATGTATCCGTGTTCTACTGGCTAGCTAAGTACACCCTGGGCGTAACCCTGAAGCTGGTGTTCTGGCCTACCGCGCGCGGGCAGCGGAACCTGCCCCGGCGCGGGCCGGTCATCCTGGCGAGTAACCACCTGTCGTTCGCCGACCACTTCTTCGGGCCGCTGCCGCTGCGGCGCAAGGTGGTGTTCCTGGCCAAGGCCGAGTACTTCACCGGCCGCGGCCTGAAGGGGCTGGCCAGCCGCGCGTTCTTCAGCGGGGTCGGGCAGCTACCGATCGACCGGACCGGCGGCGCCGCCAGCGAGCGGGCGCTGATCTCGGGGCTGCGGGTGCTCGCGGCCGGGAACGTGCTCGGCATCTACCCGGAGGGCACCCGCTCGCCGGACGGGCGGCTGTACCGCGGCCGGACCGGCGTGGCCCGGCTGGCGCTCGAGTCCCGGGCCCCGGTGGTCCCGTGCGCGATGATCAACACGTTTGAGTTCCTGCCGCCCGGCTCGCACAAGCCGCGGTTCGGCATCCGGCCGGGCGTCGTCTTCGGCCCGCCGCTTGAGTTCTCCCGCTACTACGGCCGGGAGGGCGACCGCGCGGTGCTGCGCGCGGTGACCGACGAGATCATGGCCGCGATCGGGGCGCTGTCCGGCCAGGAGTACGTGAACATCTACGCCAAGCAGGCAAAGGAACAGCCCGGAGACGCCTCACCAGACGCAGACGCATCTCTGTTACCGATTACCTCGGGCCGGTTAGCGCGCTGCCATTGCAAGAGCCTGGCGGAGGGCTAGGCTTTGCCTCATGCGAGTGGGAGTCCTAACCGGGGGCGGAGACTGTCCGGGACTGAACGCGGTAATCCGCGCGGTGGTACGACGGGGTATTCAGGACTACGGAATCGAGTTCCTCGGCTTCCGTGACGGCTGGCGGGGACCGCTCGAGGCGGACACGATGCCGCTCGACGTGGCCGCGGTGCGGGGCATCCTGCCGCGCGGCGGCACCATCCTCGGGTCGTCGCGGACCAACCCGTTCAAGGAGACCGGCCCCGGCCGGTCCGGGGTCGAGCGGATCAAGGACAACATGTCCGGGCTGGGGGTGGACGCGCTGGTGGTGATCGGCGGCGAGGACACCCTGGGGGTGGCGTCCCGCCTGCACGACGAGGGCGTGCACGTCGTCGGCGTGCCGAAGACGATCGACAACGACCTCGGCGCGACCGACTACACCTTCGGCTTCGACACCGCGGTGAACATCGCCACCGAGGCGGTCGACCGGCTGCACACCACCGCCGAGAGCCACCACCGGGCGCTGATCGTCGAGGTGATGGGGCGGCACGCGGGCTGGATCGCGCTGCACGCGGGCATCGCGGGCGGCGCCAACGTGGTCCTGATCCCCGAGCGCCCGTTCGACATCGACAAGGTCATCGCGTACGTGGAGCACCGCTTCCAGACCCGCTACGCGCCGATCGTGGTGGTCGCCGAGGGCGCCCACCCGCAGCACGAGGAGCTGGCGCTGCGGTCCGGCCAGCTCGACTCGTTCGGCCACGTCCGGCTGGGCGGGGTCGGCCAGTACCTGGCCGACGAGATCGAGAAGCGGACCGGCAAGGAGGCCCGCTGCACGGTGCTCGGCCACATCCAGCGCGGCGGCACCCCGACCGCGTTCGACCGGGTGCTGGCCACCCGCTTCGGCCTGCACGCGGTCGACGCCGTGCACGACGAGGCGTTCGGCACCATGGTGGCGCTGCGCGGCACCCAGATCCTGCGGGTGCCGCTGTCCGAGGCCACCCGCGAGCTCAAGCTGGTACCGGACGACCGCTACGCCGAGGCCGAGGTCTTCTTCGGCTAGCGCTCCAACCGGATGGTTGGCGCAACCAGCCGCCTATAACCGGGTGAGTGCGCCAACCACCGGCTGGCGAGCGCCTGAATTTCGCGATAGGTCTTGAGTGACGCTGTCCCGGCTGCTTATACTCGTCTACGAGTACTCGCATGCGAGCGGATGGAGAGACCGATGGCGAAGCGGCGGAAGGTGGGCAACCTGCTCGCCCTGTCGCTGCTGTCGCTGCTGGCCCAGCAGCCCATGTACCCGTACGAGATGGCGCAGACGCTGCGTGCCCGGGGCAAGGACCAGAACTTCACCGTCAACTGGGGCTCGCTCTACACCGTGGTGCAGAACCTCGAGAAGCACGGCCTGATCGAGGTGGCGGCGACCGAGCGGGAGGGCAGGCAGCCCGAGCGGACGACGTACCAGATCACCCCGGGCGGCTGGGCCGAGCTCCGCGACTGGCTGAGCGAGCTGCTCAGCGTGCCCGCCGACGAGCGCGGCGGCTTCGTGGTGGCGCTGTCGGAGGCCGGCATCCTGCCCCCGGACGAGGTGATCGGCCTGCTCCGGACCCGGCTGGCCACCCTCGACAAGGAAAACGACCGGCAGCAAGCCGACCTGCGGCTGTGGACCGAGCGACTGCCCCGGGTGCTGCTCATCGAGGCCGAGTACCAGCTCGCCATGCGCCAGGCCCAGGCCGGCTGGCTCCGCGGGCTGCTGAGTGAGCTGACCGCGGGCACCATCAGCGGGATGGACGGCTGGCGGCAGATGCACGAGACCGGCCAGCCCCCGCCCGAGTTCACCGAGCTCGACGAGCTCGCCAAGAGGGGGTGGCCGCAGACGCCGGACGAACAATAAGGCGACCCCGGTCCACGGTGCTGCAACACCCCGGACCAGGGTCGCAAACCTCACCACCAGTCCCGCGGTCACCCGCAGGCGGCAGCCATGAGGCCCATCATGAGTGTACGCCGGGTGACTCCGCGCGGGACTGGGCAAGCCACGCAGTCCAGCCAACAGGAGTTATCACCATGCAGTCATCCGCATCTCCCGGCCGCCGCTCGATCGAGGCGCGCGACCTGGTCAAGACCTATCCCGGCCCCGGCAAGACCCGGGTCACCGCCCTCGACGGCCTTACCCTCGACGTTCCCGCGGGCAGCATCTTCGCCCTGGTCGGCCCGAACGGGGCGGGCAAGTCGACCACCGTCAAGATCCTCACCACCCTGGCCACCCCCGACGCGGGCAGCGCGCTGGTGGAGGGCATCGACGTGATCGCCCATCCGGGCCCGGCCCGCCGGGTCATCGGCGTCGTCGGGCAGCGCTCCGGGGCCGACCCGGGCGCCACCGCCCGGGAGAACCTCATCCTCCAGGGGCACCTGTTCGCGCTGCCCACCCGGGCCGCCCGGGCGCGCGCCGATGAGCTGCTTGACCGCTTCCAGCTCGCCGGTGCGGCCAACCGCTACGTGCGCACCCTGTCCGGCGGCACCCAGCGCCGCCTGGACGTGGCACTTGGCCTGGTGCACCAGCCGCGGGTGCTGTTCCTGGACGAGCCGACCACCGGCCTCGACCCGGAGGCGCGGGCCGCGATGTGGGAAGAGATCACCGCGCTGGCGGCCGGTGACCAGGTCACCGTGCTGCTCACCACCCACTACCTGGACGAGGCGGACCGGCTGGCGAGCAGGCTGGCGATCGTCGACGCGGGCCGGGTGGTGGCCGAGGGTGACCCGGCGCGGCTCAAGCGGGACCTCGGCGCCGCCTCCCTGGACGACGTGTACCTGCATTACGCGGGCCGCCGGTACAGCGACGCGACCCGGCTGGCGGAGGCGGTGGCCCGATGAGCGTGACCCCGGTGACCGCGACCACTGCCACCGAACGGGTGCGGCTGGCTCCCGCCCGCACCACCGTCGCGCCCGACACCTGGTTCCTGACCGGCCGTAAGCTGCGCGCCCTGGCCCGCCAGCCAGCGGTGCTCGCGATGGGCGTGATCCAGCCGGTGATCTGGCTGTTCCTCTTCGGCGAGCTGTTCCACAAGGTCATCGACATCCCCGGGTTCAGCTACCAGGGCTCTTACCTGGCCTACCTGATCCCCGGGGTCGTCGCGATGAACGCGATGTCGGGCAACATGTGGGCGGGCATGTCGATGATCGACGAGATCGACCGCGGTACGCTCAACCGCTTCCTGGTCACCCCGGCTAGCCGCCTGGCGATCATGAACGCCTCGGTGGCCGAGCAGGCGGTCAGCACCACCGTGCAGACGCTGATCATCGTCGGCCTGGGTTACGCGGGCGGCGCCAGCTTCCCGGGCGGCGCGGCCGGCATCGTGGTGCTGATCGTGGCCGCGATCGAGGTCGGGGTGCTCTGGGGCGCCCTGTCCAACACCACCGGGATGCTGCTGCGCGCCCGTGAGGCGATCATCGGCGTGTACACGTTCTTCATGCTCCCGCTGATGTTCCTGTCCAGTGCCTTCATGCCGCCGGGCTTCCTGCCCGGCTGGATGCAGGCGATCGCCCGCTGGAACCCGCTCAACTGGGAGGTCGAGATGGGCCGCTCGGCCCTGTCGGCCAGCCCCGACTGGTCCGCGGTCGCCATCCGCGGGGCCGGCCTGCTCGTCCTGGCCATTGCCTGCGTGGCCCTGTCGGTCCGCACCTTCCGCAGCTACGCCAAGAACGTCTAGCCCGGTAGCTCAGCAGGCGGCGCCGCACCCAGCGGCGCCGCCTGCTGCTGGTTGGCGTCAGGGCTGGCGGGCCCGACCTGAAGCCCGGCCGCCAGCGCCCCTGCCCGTAGCCGCCGGTCCCAGACCGCGACGACGAGGTCGTTATCCCCGATGGCCAGGGCACTCGCCAGGTGCACGGCATCCGCCCCGCGCAGCGCGTGGCTGCGAGCGAGTTGGCCAGCCTGCTGCTCGACGTCGGCCGTCAGCTCGACCTTCCGGGTCGCCGCCCAGAACTCGTCCCAGGCCTGCTCGGCCTGCCGCAGCTCCGCCGCCCCGAGCTGGTGGTTGCGCGCCGCTGCCGCCAGTGCCGCCCGGACCTCGGGATAAGCCAGCCGGCTGGCGAGGGCGGCGTCGCTGGCGTCCCAGAGCTCAGCCGCAAGCGGGCTGCCCGGCTCTTCGACGACCAGCTTCACCAGCGCGCTGGAGTCAAAGTAGACCAGCGCCACCGCTCAGTCCCGCTGCTCGCTGATGATGTCAGACACTGGCCCCAGCGGACGAGGCCGGACCCGGCTGGCCGCCGCGGGCCGGCGAGCTGACACGTCCCGGCCGATGACGCCGTCGGCCGCTAGGCGCTGCAAGGTGCTGGTCGCCGACATGCCGAGCAGCCGGGCCACCGGAACCCCGCGATCGGTCACGATGACCTCCTCGCCGCCGCGAACCCGGTCCAGCCAGTCGCCGAGGTGCGCCCGCAGCTCAGTCACCGGAACGTCCATGCTCGAAGTGTACATTAAGAACTCCAGTTATTTGTACAGTATCCGGCCGACCGCCGACCGCCGGCGACCGCCGCCCGCCGGAAACTGGTCAGCTGCGGCGCGAGCTTCGCGGCGGCCGCTAAGCTCAGCCGAGTACCAGCTCGGACAGCGGGAGAGTGAGCCGGACCGGCTGCTCAAGCTCGAGGACCGCCGTGTGCACGGCGTGCAGCCGGTAGTCGGCCGCCGCTCTATGTCGTCAGGGCAGGCGGTGCAGGCGGGTCCACGACGACGGCGGGTTGTCGTCGCGGGGGAGCCAGAGCAGCGGCTGCAGCCGGTCGAACGCGGCCGCGAAGCCCCGCTCCCAGGGGAACCGGCCCTCCTTGTCGGACCACACCACCTGCAGGTAGGGCGGCCTGACCAGGCCGTAGAAGGCGTCCGAGATGGCCAGCAGGCCGTCCGCCGCCCGCCAGCTCGGCTCGACCGGGCGGAAGGTGAGCGGCGCCGGGCACACGTCCTCGAGTACGTCATCCGGCCCGAACTCGGCCCCGTCGGCCACCCGCGCGCCGATCGCGTTGATGATGGACGCCGCGTTCTCTACCGGCAGCCCGCACAGCACCAGCTCCGGTGCCTGGCAGCTCAGCCACATGCCCACGCTGTAGGCCCACGGCGGTGCCACCTCGTCGCCGTGCCGGCCGGAGATGGCCCAGCCGTGCTCGCCGACCGTGCTCGCCACCCAGCTCATGTAGGCCGCCCGCTCGGAGTCACGGCCGTCCTGCCTCTCGTCAACCTGCGGCGCCTCGTCACCCGGGGAGGCGCCATCCTGCGCGTAACCGGGGTAATCCGAGCGGCTGCGACGACCGGAGAGGCGCTTGGGAAGGTTCATAGCTTCACGCTACGCCGGGGGTCTGACATTCCAGGTGCATGCCACAATCCGCACACTTGTCCCCCAGGGCACAGCTCGGCTGGCCGCCGCCGCGGGCGGACCGATGCGATACTGGCCCTATGGTTGACGACACCGCGCGGGACCGGGCTATCTACCAGGCGCTGAAGGCGGCCGACGAAGTTGCGGCGGCACTCCAGACGCATCTCATCGAGGAACACGGAGCCGATCCGGATCGAGCCGCCCCGCTCGGCCCGTCCAGCAACTCGCTGAAGCTGCTGCGCCAGGCGCGCGAGCGCCTGGGTGAGGGACTGCGGTCGGTCGAGGCGAACCAGATCGCCGAGACCGACAAGATCTCCCTGCGTAACAAGTAACCCCGGCAACCGCGTCACCACCCGCACGCCGTCCCTGCTGCGCCGGCCACCCGGCGTCGCCGCTTTTGTGGCGATCTGACTGCGCTCAGTGGTTGGATGGTCCTGGGATCAGGCGGGAGGGCGGGGATGGGCCCGATGGTGATGGTGCTGGGAGGGCCGCGGTGACGGCCGTCAGGATCACCGAGATACCCGGCGGCCCGGACGGGGGATTCGCCGCCCGGGTGGCGTTCGGTGCGGGCGCCGAGTACGAGGTGGCGGTAACCGCCCCGGGGGACGCGAAGTCGGAGCGGCTGCTGACGTGGTACTTCGAGGAGCACCTGCGCTTCCCGTTCCTGGACCGGGATATGGAGCGCGACGCGGTGACGGCGCTGCGCGAGTACGGCGAGGCGCTGTTCGGGCAGGTGTTGGGCGGATCCGCGGCGCACGACTACCGGCGGCTGCGGGATCAGTCGTTCGACGACTGCCGGGTAGAGATAACCGGGGCGGCGGGGTTCCACCGGCTGCACTGGGAAGCCCTGCGTGACCCGGAGCTGGACGGGCCGCTATCGGTCCGGGTGCCGGTGACCCGACGGGTGGCACTGGTCCCCTCGAAGTTCGAGCTGCCCTCGGGCCAGCCGACGCTGAACATCTTGCTGGTGACGGCGCGTCCGTTCGGCCGCAAGGACGTGGGCTACCGGACGATCTCCCGGCCGCTGCTTGACGCCCTGCGGCAGGCGAGCATCCCGGTGACGGTTGACCTGGTGCGGCCAGGGACGTGGGAGGCGCTGCGGGATCACCTGCGGGAAGCCAAGGCGCGACGGGGCGGCTCCGGCGGTTACCAGGTGGCCCACTTCGACCTGCACGGTGGGTTCAGCGAGTTCGGGGAGCTAGACGAACTACGGTCGGCGGGGGAGCTGCTGTTCGCCGGTCCGCGCGTAGAGCCGTTCGAGGGAAAGCGGCCGTTCCTGTTCTTCGAGACACCGGAAGCGGGGAAGTCCGCCGCGGTGCCGGCCGCGGCGGTGGCCGGGCTGCTGGCCGAGCACCGGGTGCCGGTGGCGGTGCTGAACGCGTGCCAGTCGGCGATGCAGGACGGCTCGGAGGCGAGCCTGGCCCAGCACCTGGTGGCGGCCGGGGTTCCGGCCGCGGTCGGGATGGCCTGGTCGGTGACGGTGAGCGCGGCCGCGCGGGCCATGCCGGTGCTGTACGGGCAGCTCGCCCGGGGCGCCGACCCGGTGGCGGCACTGCACGCGGCCCGGCAGGCGCTGCACGACGATCCGGCCCGCCGCGCGTACTTCGACCAGGACCTGGACCTGGAGGACTGGGTGCTGCCGGTGGGGTTCTCCCAGCAGCCGGTCCCGCTGAAGCTGCGGCCGATGGACGAGACCGAGCAGGCCGTGTTCTACCAGCGGCAGGCCGAGATGGGGGATGAGCCGGCCACGGAGTACGGGTTCGTCGGCCGGGACCTGGACATCCAAGCGGCCGAGCGGCTGCTGCTGGCCGGGCCCAACTCCAACGAGCTGCTGGTCCAGGGGATGGCCGGGGCGGGCAAGTCCACCTTCCTGGCCCACCTCGGCTGGTGGTGGCAGCGGACCGGCCTGGTCCAGGAAGTCTTCCGGTTCTCCTGGGAGGACCGGGCCTGGACCGCCGCCCAGATCATTCGCGAGGTCAGCACCAGGCTGCTGGGCCCGGTCGAGCAGGCGAAGGCCGACCTGATGAAACCCGCCGCGCAGCTGGAGCGAGCCGCCGGGTTGCTGCGCTCCACTCGACACCTGCTGATCCTAGACAACTTCGAGTCGGTCACCGCCGCCCCGGCCGCGATCCCGCACGCCCTCGACCCGGTCGAGCGAGACCAGCTCGGAATCCTGCTGACCCGGCTGCGAGGCGGGAAGACGCTGGTGCTGATCGGCTCCCGCCAGGGTGAGCAATGGCTGGCACCGGGCACCTTCGACGGGAGCGTGTACCCGTTGCCGGGCCTGGACCCGCAAGCCGCCTCGGCCTTGTCCGACAGGATCCTGCGGCGTCACCACGCCCAGCACTGGCTCGAAAATGAGCCTGAGCGGCAGGCCCTGGCCGACCTGACCGCCCTGCTGGGCGGTTACCCGCTGCCGATGACGGTCGTGCTGCCTGACCTCGCCAGCCTGCCGCCGTCTCGAGTCGTGGCCGATCTGCAAGCCGGCGATCCCGATGTCGGCCCGGCGAAGAAGATCATCGCCGCGATCGAGTACAGTCACGGACGCCTCGACCCCGCCTTGCAGGAAGCCTTGCTGATGCTGGCTCCGTTCACCGCTGTCATCCCGAACGCCGAGGCGCTGGCAGATTACCGCCGCTTTCTGTCCGAGGACAGCAGCGTCGAAATCAGCGGGGAGCTGGCCTTGAATCAGGCGGTTGCCGAGGCGGTTCGGGTCGGCCTCGCGGTCCCCTCCCCCCAGCTAGATGGCTGGGTGCAGCTTCAGCCGGTCTTCCCCTATTTCCTGCGCACCCGGCTCCGCGATTACCCCGCCCTCCGCGAGGCCACCGACCGCGCCCACTACAGGCTCTACACCGGGATCGGCTCTGCGCTGCATGAGCTGCTCCTTGCATCGAGGGATCCCAAGGCCCGGATGGCTGGACAGGCGGCGGCCCGGGCGGAGTACGCCAATCTCTCCGCTGCCCTGGCATGGGGACTGCGGGCCGCCCAGTCGATCGAGGACCTGGTCTGGCCGCTAGAGGAATACCTGGACCAGGCCGGGCAGCAACCGGCGCGGCGGAAGCTGCTTGACGACGCCATTGCTGAGTACTCCTCGGCGGCCCGCGAAGAATACCCGCTAGAGCTCGGGTTGCTGCATAATCTCGCCGGGGTGGCAGCACTCCAGCAGCACCGGCTCGACGATGCCCGCCGGCATCACGCGGCCGAGCTACAGATCCTGGAAGCAGTCGGTGACACTAGCCACCGAGGGTTCACCTATCACCAGCTCGGGATGGTCGCGCAGGAGCAGCGGCAGTGGGACGAGGCAGAAGCCGCTTACCGGAGGGCGCTGGACATCAAGCGGGAGTTCGGGGACCGGCGCTCCGCCGCCAGTACCTATCACCAGCTCGGGATAGTCGCGCAGGAGCAGGGGCGGTGGCAGGAGTCTGAGTCGGCCTACCGGCAGGCCCTGGAGATTAAGCAGGAGTTCGGGGACCGGCGCTCCGCCGCCAGTACCTATCACCAGCTCGGGATAGTCGCGCAAAAGCAGGGGCGGTGGCAGGAGTCTGAGTCGGCCTACCGGCAGGCCCTGGAGATTAAGCAGGAGTTCGGAGACCGGCACTCCGCCGCCCTCACTCGCCAGGCATTCGGGACGGTTGCCCAGGAGCAAGGGCGGTTGGCAGAGGCCGAGGCCGCCTACCGGCATGCCATGAACGTCTACCTGGAGTTCGGGGATCAGCATTCCGTCGCCGGTATCTACCAGGCGCTCGGGACGGTTGCCCAAGAGCAGGGGCGGTTGGCAGAGGCCGAGGCCGCTTACCGGCATGCCATGAACGTTTATCAGGAGTTCGGGGACCGGCATTCCGTGGCCGGTACCTACCTCGATATCGGCCGGGTCGCGCAGGGGGAACGGCGGTTCGAGGAAGCGGAGGCGGCCTACCGGCAGGCTCTCGACATATTTAACGAGAAATCGGATCCACGGGAGGCTTCCGGGACCGCTACCCAGCTTGGCCTGCTGCTGACCGAGGCTGGCAGGCACGCGGAGGCGGCAGCGGTGCTGCTTGAGGCCGCGCTACTGTGGCGCCAGGCAACCGGTGAATGGGAAATCGGTGACCTGCGTGACCTCAAGGAGATACGCGCGATCATCGGACTGGCCGCCTTCGGTCAGCTAGTCACGGCGAAGGTTCCGCCGGACTTGCGGGCCTCGCTTGACGCCGGGATCGAGAGCGCCGAAGGTTCGTAGGCCCGCGGCCCCGTGCGGCCCTGACCAGGCACCAGCCCGATCACCGCGACCCCGATCGCTCGGCTAGGTGCCCGCCATTCCCGGGGTGACCGTCGCGCGGTCCACCTTCGCGATCAGGACCGTGGTCAGCCGGGGCCCGCTCCCGCTCGGCCACCGGCGCTGACGCCCGCCCGGGCAGCGCGTCGTCGCTGCGGATGGTCCAGATCTCCCGCGGCAGCAGGGTGCAGGCCGACGCGGCCACGATCAGCGCCGCCGCAGCGAACTCGGTCGCGCTGATGCCCGCCGAGGCGGCCAGCGGCCCGGCGATCAGCGCGCCCAGGGGCATCGCGGCCAGCGAGCCGAACGCGTCGTAGGACGACACCCGGGCCAGCTTGTCGGCTGGGATCCTGGTCGCCAGCGCCACCGTCCACTGCACCATCATCACCTCGGTCAGCGTGCCGACGGCGAACGCGGCCAGGCAGATGAGCACCAGCGGCGCGGCCAGGCCGAGCAGCAGCGGTGAGAGGGCGAGCATGCCCCCGGTGCCGACCACGAACAGCATCGGCCGGCGGGGGGTGTACCGCAGCGCGATCAGCCCGCCGGCGATCAGGCCGAGCGCGTCGGCGGCCGAGATCGCGCCCCACGCGGCCGGGCCGCCGAGCCGGGCCCGGGCCACGGCCGGCCCGAGCACCATGAACGCGCCGTTCCAGGCCATCATCACCAGGCAGTACTGCAGCACCGTGGCCCACAGCCAGGTGTGCTGGCGGAACTCGGCCCAGCCTTCGCGCAGCTCCGCGATCAGGTCGGGGCCGGCGCGGCCGGCCGCGGACGGGGCGCGGCTGCCCTTGATCAACAGCAGCAGGGGGATGGTCCCGGTCATCAGGACCGCGCACAGCGTCAGCGCCCAGCCGGGTCCGGCCGCGGCGACCAGCACGCCGGCCCCGGCCGCGCCGGTCATCTGGCCCATGTTCATCGCCAGCCGGCTCAGCGCGCTGCCCTGGTGCAGCAGCGTCTCCGGCACCAGCCGGGGGAGCAGCGCGTTGGAGGCGGGGTAGAACACCGCCCCGCCGATGCCGTTGACCGCCTCGAGGCTGATCATCGCCCACAGCGGCGGGTGCCCGGACAGCAGCATCAGCAGCCCGAAGGCGCCTTCGCCGAGCACCACGCACAGGTTGCCCGCGATGATCACCCGCTGCGGCCGGAAGCGGTCCGCGAACACCCCCGACAGCAGCGAGAACACCAGCATCGGGGCAGCCTGGGCGGCGATCACGTAGGACAGGTCGGCGGTCGACCCGGTGACCCGCAGCACCGCGAACGACGCGCCTACCAGCGAGAAGCCGACCGAGAACGGGGCCAGCAGCCGGTCGGCCAGCAGGATCTGGAAATCACGGATGGCGAGCACCGGGTACCGGCGGGCGGGCGCACGCCACGACATGACAAATCCTTCGTAATCGGCGGGGGAGCAGCTGAGCCTATGCTGCAACGCCCGGAGCAGGCAATTTATTTTCCGGTGCCTGGTGACTGTGGCCGAACGAAGGACGTGGCGGCGGCTACAGCTTGCGCTGCGCGTGGGCCCAGTTGATGACCGCGATCGCCGCCCAGATCAGCAGGATGATGACGACCTCGGCGGCCGCGTTCACATGGTGGGCGACCACCACCGCGGTGGCCCCCACGCCGAGCCCCATCGAGCCCAGCCCGAGCACCACGCCGCCGAGCCCGCTCGGCCGCCGTGGGGCCGGCGGCGAGGCGGCGGGACCAGACGGGGTGGGCATGGCCGGGCCGCGGTACGCGGGCGGCTGCGCGGCCGGGTACTGCAGGGTCGGGTCGGTCCCCGGTGCCGCCTGGCCGGGCCACGGACGGCCGCCGAGCCGCGCGTCGATGCGGCGGTCGATCTCCTCGCCGATCCGCTCGACCAGGCCCTCGGCCACGGCTCCGTCATATCCGGGGCCGAGTTCCCCGTGGGCGGCGACCGACGCGGTGATCTCGTCGCGCTCGTTGACGTTCACGCGCACACGTTATGTCGCATGACCGTGCGCAGCAAGGAATGTTGGAAAAAGGGGGGCCCGCACCCGTTCGGAATGGGGGGTCTGCACCCGGGTCATGCCTATCGGCCGCCGGCTACGCGTGGGCCGGGGCGGGCGCGGGCGTGAGCGTGCGGCCGACCAGCGGCGACAGGTGATGGGCGACGCTGGCCAGCTCGCGCAGGTCGGACTCGATGAGCGCCTGCGGCCCGTCGCACAGCGCGCTCTCCGGGTGCGGGTGCACGTCGACGATGATGCCGTCGGCGCCGACCGCGATCGCCGCCCGCGACAGCGGCAGCACCAGGTCGCGGCGGCCGCCGGAGTGCGACGGGTCGACGATCACCGGCAGGTGCGAGAGCCGCTGGGCGACCGGCACGGCCGAGATGTCCAGGGTGTTGCGGGTGGCGTTCTCGAAGGTGCGGATGCCGCGCTCGCACAGCACGATGTCCAGGTTGCCGCGCTGCGCGATGTACTCGGCCGCCATCAGCCACTCCTCGATGGTGGCGGACATGCCGCGCTTGAGCATCACCGGCTTGCCCGCCGCGCCGACCGCCTGCAGCAGCGGGAAGTTCTGCATGTTGCGGGTGCCGACCTGGAGCATGTCGGCGTACCGGGAGACCAGCTCCACGTCGCGCTGGTCGATCACCTCGGTGACGATCGGCAGCCCGGTCTCCTCGCGCACCTCGGCCAGGATCTGCAGCCCGAGCTCGCCCAGGCCCTGGAACGCGTAGGGCGACGAGCGGGGCTTGAACGCGCCGCCGCGCAGCAGCGACGCGCCCGCCGCCCGCGCCATCCGGGCGGCGGCCAGCGTCTGCTCCCGTGTCTCGACCGCGCACGGGCCGGCGATCACGGTCAGCGTGTCCGGGCCGATCGGCACCCCGCCGACCCGGATGACCGAGCGTTCCCGCCGGTGCTCGCGGCTGACCAGCTTGTAGGGCACCGAGATGCGCACCACCTCGGCCACGCCGGGCAGGCCGGCCAGGTTCAGGGTGGCCGCGAAGCGCTCGATGTCGCCGCTGAGCCCGATGATCGTCCGTGACTCGCCCCGGCTGACGAATGCCTCGCCGCCCGCGTCACGGACCACGCTCATCACATGCTCCACGTCGGACGCGGTAGCGTCCGCGCCCATCACCACAACCATCTTCGTCCAGCCCCCTCACGGCCCTGACCGCGGTCCCGGCCTCGTTACCGGGGGCGCAGTCCCTTCAGGGTAGCGATGTCCCGGGCATGCCCCGCCTTCCCGCCGGGCGTCTCCACCACGAACGGGACATCCGGCAGGGCCGCCAGCAGCAGCCGGAACGGCTCGGCGCCGATCTGGCCGGCCCCGATCGCCTCGTGCCGGTCACGCCGCGAGCCGCAGCCGAGCAGCGAGTCGTTGGCGTGCACCAGCTTGACCCGTGACAGCACGTCAGGGTGGCCCGCGGTGGCCCCGTGGCCGCCGTCGCCGGTCATTTCGGCCAGCATGTCCGCCACCCCGTCGGGCGCGGTCAGGTCGTGCCCGGCCGCGAACAGGTGGCAGGTGTCCAGGCAGATGCCCGCCTTGGGGTGGTGCTCGACCGCGGCCAGGTAATCGTCGAGCTCCCCGGCCCGCGCGCACAGCATCTGGCCCTGCCCGGCCATCGGCTCGAACAGCAGGTCGGGGTCGTCCTCGCCCAGCTTGTCGAGCAGCGGCAGCACCGCGCCGGCTAGCTGGGCCAGCGCCTGCTCCCGTGGCCCCTGGCCGTCGCGGTCGCCTTCCCAGCCGGCCGCCGACCCGGCGTGCACCACCACCCCCCGCGCCCCGATCTCCGCGCCGCGCCGCAGCGCGTGCGCCACCGCGTCGGCCGACCTGGCCGCCACCTGCGGGTTACCCGAGCCGAGGTTGATCATGTAGGTCGCGTGGATGAAGACCGGGAGCCCCGACGCGCGCAGCCGCGCGTCCTGGTCCGGGTCGCCGGCCCCGGCCGCCCAGCCGCGCGGGTTGGACACGAAAACCTGGATCACCTCGGCCTCGACCGCGGCCGCGTAGCCGAGCCCGCCGGCCGCGAGGCCGCCGGTGACGGTCGCGTGTGATCCGATGAGCGGCATCAGCGCCGGGCCACCAGGGACGTCACCCGAACGGGTTGTTGGAGCCGCAGGCCAGGGTGACCGGCGACCCGCTCGGCGCCTGCCCGGACGGGCTGGTGCCGGCCGCCTGGTCCTTGTGGAACCAGCCCTGCTGTACCGAGACGTTGAAGCCGAGCTGCTGTAGCTGCTGCTGCGCCTGCTGGCAGTTCATCCCCTGCACGCTGGGAATCGGCACCTCGGGCGGGCCGTTCGACACCGACACGCTGATGGTCTGCCCGGAGGTCACCGGGGTGCCCTGGGCGGGGCTCTGGGCCACGATGGTGCCCTGCGGCTGGCTGTTGCTGACCTGCGTGGGCGCCAGCGTGAGCTGGTTCTGGGCCGCCCAGGACTGCGCGTCGTTGATGTTCTGGCCGACCAGGTTGGGCAGCGCGAGCCCGGCTACCTCTTCCACCGTGACCGGCTTGTTCTCCGCCACCGAGGTGCCCGCGGGCGGGTCAGTGCCCGCCACGGTGCCGATCGCCGGGTTGCTCGCCACGCCGACCTTCTTGGTGGTCGCGGCGACCGTCAGCCCGGCCGCGCGCAGCGTCGCCTCGGCCTGGGCCACGCTGTCGGTGGCCGGGATCTGCGGCACGGTGATCATCCGCGGCCCCTGGGACAGGGTCAGGGTGATGGTCGCGCCGGGCAGCGCCCGGCCGGACGGCGACTCCGACACCACCGCGCCCTTGGGCACGTTGTCGTTGACCGCCGGCGGGCCGGTGCGCACCTGGAACCCGGCCTGGCGCAGCGCCTGCTCGGCCGACGCGGCCGACAGGGTGGCCACCGCCGGCACCTTGGTGTACCGGCCGGAGGACAGCCACCAGCCGCCGCCGGCCAGCGCGGCCACCACCACCAGGGCCGCCAGCAGGTACACCAGCCGCCGACTGAACAGCCACCGCTGCAGGAACGGCTCGCCGTCGCCGTCGCCCGGCCCGCCCGCGTCGTAGCCGGGGTACCCGCCGCTCACCACCATCGTGTGCGACCCGCCGTCGCCCGCGCCCGCCCCGCCAGGACCCGGGGCGAGCAGGCCCGTCTGGGCGGGCCCGCGGTACGGGCCAGCCGGCCCCGGGGGAGCCTGCTGGGGGGCGGCGGCGCCCGCTGCCCCCCAGGCGCTGGTAACCGACTCGGACGCGTCGGGGATGCCGCGCAGTGTCCGCGCCGCCCGCAGGAAGACGCCGGCGTTCAGCCGGCCGCGGCCCCGGGTCCCGGCTGGTCGCCGCCCGCACGAGCTGGTCGACCGACGGCGGTATCCCGCCGACCACGCTGCTGACCACCGGCACGTCCGAGTTGACGTGCGCGTAGGCCACCGCCAGGGGCGTGTCGCCGGAGAACGGCACCCGGCCGGTGAGCATCTCGTACAGCAGGATGCCGGCCGAGTAGACGTCGGTCCGCGCGTCGGTCCGCCCCCCGGTGACCTGTTCCGGCGCGATGTAGGAGACGGAGCCGATGATGGTGCCGGCCCGCGTGTTGCTGACCGCGGCCGACGCCCGGGCGAGGCCGAAGTCCACCACCTTGACCCGCCCGTCGTCGGTGATCAGCACGTTCTCCGGCTTCACGTCCCGGTGCACGATGCCGGCCTGGTGCGCGGCCGCCAGCCCGGCCAGCACCGGGTCAAGCACTTGAAGCGCTTCCTGCCAGGGCAGCCAGCCCCGCTCGCGCAGCAGCGCGCGCAGCGTGCGCCCGGGTACGTACTCCATCACCAGGTAGAGGTACTGCCCGTCGGCCCCCTGGTCGTAGACGCCGACGATGTTCGGGTGGGACAGCTTCGCCACCGCTTTGGCCTCGCCGATGAACCGGTTGACGAAGTCATCGTCGCGCGCCAGGTCAGCGTGCATGACCTTAAGCGCCACCTCACGGTCGAGCCGGGTGTCGGTGGCGAGATAAACGGTGGCCATGCCGCCGTGCGCGATGCGGGAGCGGACGTGATAGCGCCGGTCAAGCATCCGCCCGGGGAGCACGTCCACGGCCGCAGATTCCATCACGGCGATTTTACGGCCGCCGGCTGCCGGGTTCGGCCGTGTTAGCACAATGTCAGGACACTCGTCCGGACGACCGGGCCCGGGCGCGCCGCCGGGCAAGCGCGCGCGGCGGCACCGCGCAAGCGCGCCCGGCGGTGCCGGCAGGACGGAAAGAAGGCGGAAAGATCGTCAGCGAAGCGCCGCCCGGGCACTGATTACCCGATATCGAGACCGAGCGCGGGCCGCGGCTGGTAAGCAGGAGCGGTTTGCGGTGGGTGACGGGCGCTGGGTTATGGCGCGCTGGACGAGGGAGGCGTTGGCATGGAAGACCGGATCGAGCAGCGGATCACCATTCGCGCGGCACAGGAAGCGGTGTGGGAGCTGGTCACCCGGCCAGGCTGGTGGCTGCCCGGGAGCAGCGCCGAGCCGGCCCGCGGCCCCGGCCGCGCCGCCGTCGTCTACCGCGGCGACAACCGCCCGTACGTGATCGACACGGTCCGCGTGGAGCCGCCGGGGTACGCCTCCTTCCGCTGGTCGGCCGCCTTCGGCGGCGCCGAGCCAGTCCCCGGCCAGGCCACCCTGGTCGAGTTCTACCTGCGCCCGGTCGGCGACGAGGTCGGCCTGACGGTGGTGGAGAGCGGCTTCGCCTCGCTCGACCTGCCGGAGGCGCTGCGCGAGGACGAGCGCAAGGGCAGCGAGGGCGGCTGGCGCTACGAGCTGGCAGGCCTGCGTACCAGCGCCGAACGGTCCGCCGCGGACGGCCAGGCGGCGGCCTGACCGCTCGCGCGGCCGCCCCTGGGTTATCCCGAACGGGTGCGGCTGACCCGGGCCGGCCCGGTAACGTGTTCCCGCCGGGGGCCGGCGGCCAGCCGCCAACCGGGCTTAATGCGCAGTTCACCGGCTGTTTCGCGGCCCCGGCGCCCGCCGTCGGGCGGACCCGGCCTCATCGGCCGCCGCCGGCGGCGGCCCCGAGGCCCCGAAGTGCCCCGCTGACCAGGGAAAAGATCAACATTCTGTTATGGATAACGGTGGTTTGGGAACAGCGCGGACGTGGGACATTGGACTCGTGGCACAGATAACCCCCGCGGCTGACGCTCTCGTCGGCGAATGGCTGTCACTTCCCGAGGTAGCGCAGCGGCTCGGCCTGTCGACCGGCCGGGTCAAGCAACTGCTCCGCGATCACAAGCTGATCGCCGTCACCCGTCCGGCCGGCGACCGCGCGGTGCCGGCCGCGTGCATTGACGGCGATCAGGTCCTCAAGGGCCTGTCCGGCACGCTGACGGTGCTGCTGGACTGCGGGTTCGACGACTCGGAAGCACTCACCTGGCTGTTCACCGCGGACGAGACGCTCCCCGGCACCCCGATCGACGCGCTTTACGCCCGGCGCGGCACCGAGGTCAACCGGCGCGCGCAGGCCCTGGCGTTCTAGCGGGCCCAGCGTTCTAGCGGTCCCAGCTTTCTAGCGAGCCCAGCTCCTGGCCAACCTGCCCAGACAGCGCGGGCCTGGCCAGACAGCGCGGGCGGCCGCGTGGCTACCGTGGCCGCCCGCGCTGCCGCCGTGCCCGGATGTCCCGGTCTCGGCAACGGTGGCATCACGGCCGTTGTGGCCGCATCACAGAATCTTCATCGCCGGGTTATGCTTGGGCACATGCCGCCGAGACCGCGACACCCAGTGGCACCGCAGGCGCCCGAGACGTCCCGCCGCCGTGGCCGCGCCGCCGACCGGCGGATCACCGACCTGGTCAAGGAAGGCCCGACGTTCTCGTTTGAGTTCTCCGCGCCCAAGACCAGCGAGGCGGAGACGCGGTTCTGGTCGACCATCCGCCGCCTGGAGCCGCTCAGGCCGTCGTTTGTCTCGGTGACCTACGGCGCGGGCGGGTCCACCCGCGACGGCACCGTGCAGATGGCGGGCGCGATCGCCGAGCAGACCGAGCTGAACCCGGTCGCGCACCTCACCGCGGTCAACCACTCGGTAGCCGAGCTGCGCAACGTCATCGGCAGCTTCGCCAACGTCGGCGTGCCCAACGTGCTGGCGCTGCGCGGTGACCCGCCGGGCGACCCGAACGGGGACTGGGCTCCCCACCCGCAGGGTTTCACCTACGCGCAGCAGCTGGTAGAGCTGCTCAAGGCCTCAAGCGACTTCTGCGTCGGGGTAGCCGCCCACCCCGAGCGGCACCCCCGCTCGCCCGACCAGGAGACCGACCTCCGGTACTTCGTCGAGAAGTGCCGCGCGGGCGCCGACTTCGCCATCACCCAGATGTTCTTCGACGTGGAGCACTACCTCCGGTTCCGGGACCGGGTCGCCGCCCGCGGCTGCGAGATTCCCATCATTCCCGAGATCATGCCGGTCACCAGCCTGCGGATGCTCGAGCGGTCGATCGAGCTGGGCGGCTGCACGGCCCCGGCCGACCTGCTCAGCCGGCTGCGGGCGGCCGACGAGCGCGGTGACACGGCGGGTGTCCGCGCCATCGGGGTCGACCACGCCGCCCGGATGTCGGCCAGGCTGCTGGCCGAGCAGGCACCAGGACTGCACTTCATCACGCTGAACATGTCCCGCGCGACGCTGGAGATCTACCAGCTGCTCGGCCTGGGCGGGCGGTCGTCCGGGTTGTCGGCGGGAGTGCCGGCCGCCAGCGGCAGGGTCGCGCCCATCACCGCATAGGGCGGCTCGCTGCCGGAGAACCGGAAGTCGGTCAGCAGGTCGGTGAACCCGACCCCCCGGTAGAGCCGCCTGGCCCTGGTCGGCGCGTCGGCGGTGGACAGCACCGCGGTGCGCTCACGCCGCCCGGAGGTGAGCGAGAGCAGCAGCGACCGGCCGATGCCGTGACCCTGGCAGTCGGGCAGCACGTGCAGCTCGGCGACCTCGAACGAGTCGTCCAGCCAGTGCCGCGGCGTGGCGGGCCCGGCCGCCGGGGCGGCCGCCCGCGACCTGGTGGCGAGTGCGGCGGCCACCATGTCGTGCCACCACTGCCCGTGCTCCCCGTGGAACCCGTAGGTGAATGCCGCCAGCTGCCCGTCGACCAGTGCCGTGAGGCCGCGGAAGCCCGGGCTGGCCGCGTGCCGCTCCATGATGGCCTCCCGGCCGGCCAGCGTCCGGTCCGGCGGGTTCATCGCGGCTGCGTACACCCCGACCAGCGGACGGATCAGGGCACGGAACTCCGTCGGCCCGAGCTCGTGGTAGGTCACCTTCACGAGGGCAATGCTAAGGCCTGCCGGAAAAGTACCGGGCCGGGCGCCCGGCCGGTGACGGCCGTGCCCTGGAATGTCAGACCCTCGGCGTAACTTCGAACTCGTCAGCAAAGGCACTAGACATTGCGACGAACCTGTGTTCGAATGAGAGTGTGTTCGAATGACGGGCCCTAAGCTCCGGCCGCCACGACCCCTGGCGGCCGGAGGCGGCCGGGCGGGGCGTGGGGAAGCGCTTCGCCCGGCCGGCTGGCCGGCCCGTCATCGCCGGCATTCGACGGGCTTGGTTCGGCCGCTCGACCCCGGGTAGCGGTACCGCCCAGTAGGGCTGACGGCGACTTCGGCGCATCACCAGAAGGAGTGATGACGATGATCAGGACGCTGACGGTGACAGGAGCACCCGCCCGCAACGCGGTGCCAGCGAGCACCTTGCCGGCGGGCACCTTGCCGGCGGGCACCGTGCCGGCTAGCCCCGTGCCGGCGAGCACCGTGCCGGCGAGCACCGTGCCAGCCGTGACGCCGCCACCGGGTGCCGCGCCAGCAGGCCCGCTCCCGGTGCCCAGCCGGGTGCCCGGGCAGGCGTTGAGCCTGCTCCGCACCGCCCGCTCGGGGCTGGCCGAGGCGCAGGCCGAAGGCGACCCGGGGACCAGGTACATCGGCGCCCACCTGGCCGCGCTGCGGTCAGCGGCCGCGATCGTGGCGGCGCGGGGCGAGCCGGGAACCGGGGGACGGCGGCGCCGGCCCCGGTCGGTCTGGGAACTGCTGCCGCAGGTGGAGCCGGCCCTGGCTGAGTGGGCGGCGTTCTTCGCGGCCAGCGCGGCCAAGCGGGCCGCGGCGGAGGCGGGGCTGCCGCGGGCGGCCAGCGCGCGCGAGGCGGACGACCTGCTGGGCGACGCCGCTACCTTCCTCGGCGTGGCCGAGCGGGCGCTCGGACTTGACGGTGAGCCGATGCTGCCGCTGTCACTGCGCCCTGCTAGCTAGGGCCCTGCGAGCTAGGGCGGTGCCGACTAGGGCGGTGCCGACTAGGGCGGTGCCAGCTGGGGCGGTGCCGGCTACCGCACCAGGCCGCGGCTATCGGGCGCGGTGCCGGGCAGAAGCCGCCGCCCCACCCGGCGGAAGCCGGGTTGCGCCGGATGGGGCGGGAGTAGCCGGATGCCAGCCGGCCGGTGACCGGCTAGAAGGACTCGATCGAGTTGCTGCGCGCGTCGGCGTCGAGCACGCCCCACGCGATGAGCTCCTCGGTGAGGTCGGCCGGCGACTTGTCGTAGATAACCGCGAGCGAGCGCAGGTCCTCGTGCCGCACCGACAGCACCCGGCCGTTGTAGTCGCCTCGCTGGGCCTGGATGGTGGCCACGTAGCGGGCCAGCGGGCCCACCTTCTCCTTGGGCAGCTGGTTCATCCGCTCAAGGTCGATCACGAGCTTGGGCGCGCTCGCGATCGGGGTGGGGGCCGCGTCGCCTGGCAGCAGTTCTGAGACTGGAACGCCGTAGAACTCCGCCAGCTCAGCGAGCTTCTGGACGGTGACCGAGCGGTCGCCGCGCTCGTAAGAGCCGACAACGACAGCCTTCCACCGGCCGCGGGACTTCTCCTCGACACCGTGCAGGGAGAGTCCCTGCTGGGTGCGAATGGCGCGCAGCCGCGCGCCCAGGGTCTTGGCGTACTCAGATGGCATTTTTCCTCGGTTTCCCGGCCAGTCGTCGCTTACGGTAACGGTTACGCACAGTGACGGTAGGCGGCAATGGCGACAAGGTCAAGCCGAATGGCAAAAACTGGTTGAACTCGTCCAGTAACCGGCATTGTCCTTCCCTGCCGATATCTACCCTCCGTCAGAACCTGACAACCCCCGCTGTAATCGGCTTTCCCGTGCACAGAGGGGGCAAAGCGGCGCCACGGCGCGTTCTCGGAACGTTATGACGAACTATGTCCGATGTGATGTAAATCACACGTTTCATGATCGTTAGTGGGGGTGGCTGACGGGCGCGCGGGGACCCTGACCGTCGGGCCGTGTTAACAGGGAACCGGTAAGTGACGCAGGGGGATGCGCTGCGTGCCGGGGGCACCTTCAGTCTAGTAACTTTATGTGTTGATGGTGTCGCCTACAGTGGCGAAACTGCCGTGCGGCCGGGCATTGCGCTCCCCGGCCACCGCGTTAGCGGTCGTTACCTGCACGAATGCGCCTGATACGGTAGATCGCGTAGGCATCCTTTAAGGACCGTCCCGTGAGACGGGGAAGGAGGTCGTGACTGGTGTGCGCGATGCGACCTGATCCAGTACACGAGCCGGCCGCCAGCGGCCCCGGCTACCCCATCGGCTCAAGCAGCCCCGCGCCGCCCGGCGAGCAGAGTCAGGCCGGCCAGCAGAGTCAGGCCGGCCAGCAGAGCCAGCCGACCTGGAAAGCGGTACTCACCCCCGACGAGATCCGGCGCGCGCTGACCCGCATCGCCCACGAGATCCTGGAGCGGACGCACGGCGGTGGTGACGCGGTACTGCTCGGCATTCCCACCCGCGGCGTCTACCTGGCCCGCCGCCTGGCCGCGCGCATCGGCGAGTTCGAGGGCACCCAGCCCCCGGTCGGTTCCCTCGACGTCACCCTGCACCGCGACGACCTGAGGCTGCGCCCGGCCCGGGCGCTGCAGCGGACGCAGGTGCCGGCCGACGGGGTGGACGGCAGGATCGTGGTCCTGGTCGATGACGTGCTCTTCTCCGGCCGTACCATCCGGGCCGCCCTTGACGCGCTGAACGACCTCGGCCGGCCGCGCGCGGTGCAGCTCGCGGTGCTGGTCGACCGGGGGCACCGGGAACTGCCGATCCGGGCCGACTACGTGGGCAAGAACCTGCCGACCGCGCACCGCGAGAAGGTGCGGGTCCAGCTAGCGGAGATCGACGGCGCCGACTCGGTGCTGCTGGGGGAGGAGCGCCGGTGAACCGGCACCTTATCTCGGCGGGCGACCTCAGCCGCGACGACGCCGTGCTCATCCTGGACACCGCGGCCGAGCTGGCCCGGGTCGAAGGCCGGCCGATCAGGAAGCTGCCCACGCTGCGCGGCCTGACCGTGGTCAACCTCTTCTACGAGGACTCCACCAGGACCAGGACCTCCTTCGAGGCGGCGGCCAAGCGGCTGAGCGCGGACGTGATCAACTTCTCCGCCAAGGGGTCGAGCGTCGCCAAGGGCGAGTCGCTCAAGGACACCGCGCTCACCCTGGAGGCGATGGGCACCGACGCGGTGGTGATCAGGCACCCCGCCTCAGGCGCGCCGCGCCGGCTGACCGGCTGGGTGAGCGGCCGGGTGATCAACGCGGGCGACGGCACCCACGAGCACCCCACCCAGGCGCTGCTCGACGCGTTCACCATGCGCCAGCGCCTCATCGGCAACGGCCCCGGCGGCGGTCCGGGCGGCCCCGGCGGCGACCCGCGCGGCCAGGGGCTGGACGGGATCCGGGTGACGATCGTGGGCGACGTGCTGCACTCCCGGGTGGCGCGCTCCAACGTGCTGCTGCTGTCCACCCTGGGCGCGCAGGTGACGGTGGTCGCCCCGCCCACCCTGATGCCGCTCGCGGTGGAGACCTGGCCCTGCCGGTCCAGCTACGACCTGGACGGCGAGCTGCGCAAGAGCGACGTGGTGATGATGCTGCGGGTGCAGCAGGAGCGGATGACCGCGGCCTACTTCCCGAGCGTGCGCGAGTACCGCCGCCGCTACGGGCTGGACGCCAGCCGGATGGCGCTGCTGCCCGAGCACGCCATCGTCATGCACCCGGGCCCGATGAACCGCGGCGTCGAGATCGCGGCCGAGGTGGCCGACTCGAGCCGGTCCACCATCGTCGCCCAGGTCGCCAACGGGGTAACGGTCCGCATGGCGGTGCTGTACCTGATGCTCGGCGGCGCGACGGAAGGAATGGCATGAGCGAGCTTGCGAACGAATGGCTCATCAAGGGCGCCACGCTGGCCGGCGGCGGCCCGGCCGACATCCGGGTCAGCGACGGGGTGATCGCCGAGGTCGGACCGCGGCTGGACGCGCCCGGCGCGTCGGTCGTCGAGGCGGCAGGCCTGATCGCCCTGCCCGGCCTGGTCGACCTGCACACCCACCTGCGCGAGCCGGGCCGGGAGGACGCCGAGACGGTGGAGACCGGCACCCGGGCGGCCGCCCTCGGCGGCTACACCGCGGTGCACGCGATGGCCAACACCGAGCCGGTGGCGGACACGGCCGGCGTCGTCGAGCAGGTCTGGCGGCTCGGTGAGCAGGCCGGCTACGTGGACGTGCGGCCGGTCGGCGCGGTCACCGTCGGGCTGCACGGCAAGCAGCTGGCCGAGCTGGGCGCGATGGCGGACTCCGCCGCCCGGGTGCGGGTGTTCTCCGACGACGGCTTCTGCGTGGCCGACCCGCTGCTGATGCGCCGTGCCCTGGAGTACGTCAAGGCCTTCGACGGGGTGATCGCGCAGCACGCGCAGGAACCGCGGCTAACCGAGGGCGCGCAGCTCAACGAGGGCGAGGTCGCCTCCCGGCTGGGCCTGGCGGGCTGGCCCGCGGCGGCCGAGGAGGCGATCATCGCGCGCGACTGCCTGCTGGCCGCGCACGTGGACGCCGCGCTGCACGTCTGCCACGTGTCGACCGCGGGCAGCGTCGACATCCTGCGCTGGGCCAAGTCAAAGGGCTGGCGGGTCACCGCCGAGGTCACCCCGCACCACCTGCTGCTGACCGACGACCTGGCCGAGCAGTACGACCCGGTGTTCAAGGTCAACCCGCCGCTGCGCACCCGGGCCGACGTCGAGGCGCTGCGCCAGGCCCTCGCCGACGGCACCATCGACTGCGTGGCGACCGACCACGCGCCGCACCCGCTGGAGGCCAAGGAGACTGAGTGGGCCGCTGCCGCCAACGGCATGACCGGCCTGGAGACCGCCCTGCGGGTAGTGCACCGCGCCATGGTGCAGACCGGGCTGCTCGACTGGGCGGGGGTCGCGCTGCGGATGTCGGTCCGCCCGGCCGCCATCGGCCGGGTACCGGGCCACGGCCAGCCCCTGGTGGCCGGCGCGCCCGGCAACATCACGCTGTACGACCCGGCGGGCGAGACGCCGGTGGACCCGGCCGGGCACGCCTCCAAGAGCCGCAACAGCCCGTTCGCGGGCATGCCGCTGCCCGGCGCGGTGATCGCCACCTTCCTGCGCGGCACCCCGACGGTCCTGGACGGAAAGGTGACCCGATGACAGATCGAGACCCGGACGCGATGCTGGTCCTGGAGGACGGCACCACGCTGCGCGGCAAGGGCTTCGGCGCCTACGGCGAGTCGTTCGGCGAGATGGTGTTCAACACCGGCATGACCGGCTACCAGGAAACGCTGACCGACCCGTCCTACTGCGGGCAGATCGTGGCGATGACCGCGCCGCACATCGGCAACACCGGCGTCAACGACACCGACCCGGAGAGTCACCGGATCTGGGTGAGCGGCTACGTGGTCCGCGAGCCGTCGCGGATCGCGTCTAGCTGGCGGGCGCAGCGCAGCCTCGACGCCGAGCTGAAGGCCCAGGGCATCGCCGGCATCGCGCTGCCCGGCACCCGCGCGCTGACCATGCGGCTGCGTGAGCAGGGCGCGATGCGGGCGGCGGTGTCCACCGTGGAGGACAACCCGCGGCGGCTGCTCGACCGGGTGCTGGCCAGCCCGGGCATGGCCGGCGCCGACCTGGCCCGCATCGTCACCACCCCGCACCCCTACACGGTCAGCCCGCCCAGCGGCGTCAGGACCCGCTACCGGGTGGCCGCGGTGGACCTCGGCATCAAGACCGCCACCCCGCGCAGCATGGCCGAGCGGGGCATGGAGGTGCGGGTGCTGCCCGCCACCGCTACCGCCGCCGACATCCTCAGCGCCGGCCCGGACGGGGTGTTCTTCTCCAACGGCCCCGGCGACCCGGCCGCGGCCGGCTACGCGGTCAGCGCGGTGCGCGGCGTCCTCGACGCCGGGGTGCCGCTGTTCGGCATCTGCTTCGGCAGCCAGATCCTGTCCCGCGCGGTCGGCCTCGACACCTACAAGCTCCGCTACGGCCACCGCGGCGTCAACCAGCCGGTGATGGACCTGGCCACCGGCCGGGTCTACATCACCAGCCACAACCACGGCTTCGCGGCCATGCTCCCGCCGGAGGCTGACCCGGGGCGCGAGCACGAGAGCGGCTGGGCGCATGTCCCGCCGGGTGCGCGCAAGCCATTCGGCACCCCCTACGGCGCCGCGCAGGTGACCCACGTGAACCTCAACGACGGCGTGGTCGAGGGCATCAGGCTGCTCGACAAGCCCGCCTTCGCGGTCCAGTACCACCCGGAGGCAGCCCCGGGCCCGCACGACGCGGTGGACCTGTTCGACCAGTTCGCCTTGCTGATGGACGGGGGGAAGAAGTAACCCATGCCGCGCCGTGACGACCTCAAGTCCGTGCTGGTCATCGGTTCCGGGCCGATCGTGATCGGGCAGGGGTGCGAGTTCGACTACTCGGGTACCCAGGCCTGCCGGATCCTCAAGCAGGAGGGCATCCGGGTCAGCCTGGTCAACTCCAACCCGGCCACCATCATGACCGACCCGGAGTTCGCCGACGCCACCTACGTCGAGCCGATCACCCCCGACGTGCTCGCCAAGGTGATCGCGAAGGAGCGACCGGACGCGGTGCTGCCCACCCTGGGCGGCCAGACCGCGCTCAACGCCGCCGTCGCGCTGCACGCCAACGGCACCCTCAAGAAGTACGGGGTCGAGCTGATCGGCGCCGACATCGACGCGATCGAGGCGTGCGAGGACCGGGAGAAGTTCAAGGACATCGTGATCGGCCTCGGCGCCGACGTGCCCCGCTCGGTCATCTGCCACAGCCTGGACGACTGCCTCACCGCCGTCTACGGGGGAGAAGAGGAGGCCCTCGGCTTCCCGGTGGTGGTCCGCCCGTCGTTCACCCTCGGCGGCCTCGGCTCCGGCATCGCCTACGACGAGGCCGGGCTGCGCCGCATCGCGGGCAGCGGCCTGGACGCCAGCCCGACCACCGAGGTCCTGCTCGAGGAGTCGATCATCGGCTGGAAGGAGTTCGAGCTCGAGCTGATGCGCGACCGCCACGACAACGTGGTGATCGTCTGCTCGATCGAGAACGTCGACCCGATGGGCGTGCACACCGGCGACTCGGTGACGGTCGCCCCCGCGCTGACCCTCACCGACCGTGAGTACCAGCACATGCGGGATACCGCGATCAAGATCATCCGCGCGGTCGGCGTGGACACCGGCGGCTGCAACATCCAGTTCGCGGTCAACCCGGCTACCGGCCGGATGATCGTCATCGAGATGAACCCGCGCGTCTCCCGGTCGAGCGCCCTGGCCAGCAAGGCGACCGGCTTCCCGATCGCCAAGATCGCCACCCGGCTGGCGATCGGCTACACCCTGGACGAGATCCCCAACGACATCACCGGGCAGACCCCGGCCTCGTTCGAGCCCGCGCTGGACTACGTGGTGGTGAAGATCCCGCGGTTCGCGTTCGAGAAGTTCCCCGGCGCCGACCCGACGCTCACCACCCACATGAAGTCGGTCGGCGAGGCGATGGCGATCGGCCGCTCGTTCGCCGAGGCGCTGCAGAAGGCGCAGCGCAGCCTGGAGAGCCCGACCGGCCCGCTCCGCTTCACCGGGCCGGTCGCGGACGCGGCGGAGCTGCTTAACCGCTGCCGCAGCCCGCACGACGGGCGGCTGAACACCATGCTGCAGGCGCTGCGGGCCGGGGCCGGGGCCGACGCGGTGGCCGAGGCCACCGGCGTCGACCCGTGGTTCGTGGAGCAGCTTGAACACCTCAACCAGACCGCCCGAACGGTTGCCGCTGCCGCCGAACTCGACCCCCAGCTGCTGGCGGCGGCCAAGGCCGAGGGGTTCTCCGACGCCGCCATCGGCCAGCTCCGCGGCCTGGACGCGGACCACGGCGGGGCCGGGCAAATCCGCGAGCTGCGCCACTCCCTCGGGATCCGCCCGGTCTACCACGCGGTCGACACCTGCGCGGCCGAGTTCGCGGCCCGCACCCCGTACCTCTACTCCACCTACGACGAGGGCGACGAGGTACCGGGCGGCGACACCCCCAAGGTGATCATCCTCGGCAGCGGCCCCAACCGCATCGGCCAGGGCATCGAGTTCGACTACTCGTGCGTGCACGCCTCGCTGGCGCTGCGGGCGGCGGGCTACGAGACCGTCATGGTCAACTGCAACCCGGAGACCGTGTCGACCGACTACGACACCTCCTCCCGGCTCTACTTCGAGCCGCTCACCCTGGAGGACGTGCTCGAGGTGGTGCACGCCGAGCAGCGCACCGGGCCTGTCGCCGGGGTGATCGTGCAGCTCGGCGGGCAGACGCCGCTCGGACTCGCCCGGGCCCTTGAGGCGGCCGGGGTGCCGGTGGTGGGCACCTCGCCCGCCGCCATCCACGCGGCCGAGGACCGCGGCGAGTTCGCCGAGGTGCTGGCGGCGGCCGGGCTCACCGCGCCGCTTGGCAAGGTGGCCCTGTCGGCCGACGAGGCGGCGGAAGCGGCCGCCGAGATCGGCTACCCGGTGCTGGTGCGGCCGTCCTACGTGCTGGGCGGGCGCGGCATGGAGATCGTCTACGACGAGGCCACGCTGCGCGGCTACGTCAGCCGCGCCACCGAGGCCTCACCGGACCACCCGGTGCTGATCGACCGGTTCCTCGACGACGCCATCGAGATCGACGTGGACGCGCTCTACGACGGGCAGGACCTGTACCTGGGCGGGGTGATGGAGCACATCGAGGAGGCCGGCATCCACTCCGGCGACTCGGCCTGCGCGCTGCCGCCGATCACCCTGGGCCGGGCCGACATCGACGCGATCCGCGACGCGACCAGGCGGATCGCGGCCGGGGTGGGCGTCCGCGGCCTCCTCAACGTGCAGTACGCCCTGGCCGCGGGGGTGCTCTACGTGCTCGAGGCCAACCCGCGGGCCTCGCGCACGGTGCCGTTCGTGTCCAAGGCCACCGCGGTGCCGCTGGGCAAGGCGGCCGCCCTGGTGATGATGGGCGCCTCGGTCCCGCAGCTGCGCGCCTCGGGGGTGCTGCCCGCGCACGGCGACGGCGGCACCCTGCCGCTCGACTCCCCGGTCGCGGTGAAGGAAGCGGTGCTGCCGTTCGGCCGGTTCCGCGACGCCTCCGGGGCGGGGGTGGACACCGTGCTCGGCCCCGAGATGCGCTCCACCGGCGAGGTGATGGGCATCGCGGACTCGTTCGGCACCGCCTTCGCCAAGTCGCAGGAGGCCGTCTACGGGTCGCTGCCGGTCAAGGGGCGGGCGTTCGTCTCGGTCGCCAACCGGGACAAGCGGGCGATGGTCTTCCCGGTCAAGCGGCTGGCCGACCTCGGCTTCGAGATCTGGGCGACCTCGGGAACGGCTGAGGTACTGCGCCGGAACGGGGTTCGTGCCAAGATCGTCCGCAAGCACAGCGAAGGCGCGGGCCCGGCCAACGAATCGGGGGTAAGGGAGCCAACCGTTGTCACCCGCATCCTCGACGGTGAGGTAGACCTAATCGTGAACACCCCCTTCGGCAGCCTGTCCGCCGGGTCGGCGGCCTCGGCCCCTACCCTGTCAACTGTCCGTCTCGACGGCTATGAGATCAGGACGGCGGCCGTGCGCCGGGGCGTGCCGTGCGTGACCACCGTGGCCGGGCTCGCGGCCGCGGTGCAGGGCATCGAGGCCACCATCCGCGGCGAGATCGGCGTCCGCTCCCTGCAGGAGCACGCCAACTCGCTCCGCGGAGTAGACGGGCAGGCGTAGGACAACTTATTTAAAGGGAACTGGCGGCTGGATGGCAGGGAACGACCGGGAGGGCGGGGCAGCTCCGGTACAGGTGCGCGGGACGGTGCTCACGGTGCGCCGGGTCGACGCGTACGTAGCGATGACGGTGGTCGCCCCGGCCATCGCCACCCGGTTCCGCCCCGGCCAGTTCATCGCGGTCGCGGTCGGCGGCCCGCAGTCGGGCATGCTCGGCCGGCGCTCGCTCTCCATCCACGACGTCCGGCCCGACCACGGCGGCACGGTGGAGTTCGTGTTCCTGCCCCGTGAGCCCGGCGCGCAGTGGCTGGCGGACTGCCGGGCCCGCGACGTGCTGGACGTGGTCGGGCCGCTCGGCCGGCCGTTCCCGGTGCCCCGCGACCCGGCGTCCTGCCTGCTGCTCGGCGTCGGCCCGGGCGCCGCGCCACTGTTCGCGCTGGCCTCGCGGCTGGCCGAGCGCGGCTCGCACCCTGACTTCCTGCTCGGCGCGGAGAGCGCCGACCGGGTGTTCGGCGCGCTCACCGCGCGGCGTACCGGCCGCTCGGCGGTGGTCACCACCGCCGACGGCTCGCTCGGCTCGCGCGGCGTGGTGACCGACATGCTACCGACGGTGCTGCAGCAGGCGCGCACCGACGTCATCTACGCTTCCGCGCCGACCGCGGTGCTGCGCACGGTCTGCGCGATGGGCGCCCGCTACGGCATCCCGGTGCAGGCGCTGGTGTCGGAGCCGACCATGACCTGCGGCACCGGGCTGTGCATGGGCTGCGTGCTGCCCGCGGTCGGCAACGACGGGATCACCCGCATGGTCCGCGCCTGCGTGGACGGCCCGGTCTTCCGCGGCGACCTGGTGCGCTGGGACGACGTGGGCACCATCCCGTTCGACGCGCTCGGCGCCCCCGGCTGGAAGCCGCGCCCGGCGCCCGGCGGCGACCAGGCGACAGGCCCGCTCCACGGAGGCCGCTCCCATGCCGGCTAACCCCCCGAGCCCCTCCGTGCCGCACGCTGCACATGCGCCCGCCCCCGCGCTCCGCCCCACCACCCTCACTCCCACCCCGCGGGCCCCATCACCCGGGCTCGCCCTCAAGCCACCACCGCATGGTTGTGACAACCAGGCGCCTACAGCCCACTGGTTGCCGCAACCATGCGGCATGAAGCGGGGAGGGCGACACCATGCCGGCTGACTTGCGGATGCGCATTGGCCACCTGGACCTCCCCAGTCCCATCCTGACCGCGGCCGGCTGCGCGGGCACCGGCCGGGAGCTGGCCCAGTTCACCGACGTGGCCAAGATCGGCGCGGTGATCACCAAGTCGGTGACGCTGGAGCCGCGGGCGGGCAACCCGGCCCCGCGGATGGCGGAGACGCCGAGCGGGCTGCTGTCGTCGGTGGGCCTGCAGGGGCCCGGCCTTGACGGGTTCCTGCAACGTGACCTGCCCTGGCTGCTGTCCCGCGGCGCGCGGGCGTTCGTCAGCATCGCCGGGCACACCGCCCGGGAGTACGGCGAGATCGCCTCCCGGCTGTCGGACTCGGCCGGGGTGACCGCGCTCGAGGTGAACCTCGGCTGCCCGGACGCCGCCGCGGCGGGCCGGCCGTTCGCGCTCGACCCGGCCGCGGCGGCGGCGGTGGTGGCCGCGGTGCGCGGCAGCGCCCGTTATGACATCCCGGTCTTCGCGAAGCTGTCACCCGAGGTCAGCGACATCGTGGAGGTGGCCCGCAGCTGCGTCGGGGCGGGCGCGGACGGGCTGTCGATGATCAACACGCTGCCCGGGATGGCAATCGACCCGGTCACCTTCAGGCCCGCGCTGGCGGGCCTGGCGGGCGGCCTGTCCGGTCCCGCCGTCCGGCCGGTCGCGGTGCGCTGCGTGTGGCTGGTGCGCGAGGCGCTGCCGGACGTGCCCGTCATCGGCTGCGGCGGGGTGCGGACCGGGCGCGACGCGCTGGAGCTGCTGCTGGCGGGCGCGTCGATGGTGGCGGTGGGCACCGTGCTGTTCCATGACCCGTCGGCCTGCTCCCGGATCCAGCGCGAGCTCGAGGAGGAGCTGACCGCGCGCGGGGTGGACCGGGTGGCGGACATCGTCGGGCGAGCCCACCAGCCGGCCCCGTACGCGGCGGATCGTCATACGTGGGTATAGCCCGTTTCCAGGGATAGCCAGTCATACTGGGGGGTAACCAGGTAGCGGCGGCGAGCGGTGGTGAAGGTGCGATCCGGCAAGCAGGAGCAGCCGTCCGCCGGGGGAGCGCAGCCCCCCCGGGCGGACCAGCTGCCGCACCAGCGGCAGTCCCCGCCCGCGCGGCCCGTACTGCCCGAGCGGCCCGTACTGCCCGCGCGGTTGGCAGTATCTTCTCGGCTGGCGGTGTCTTCCCGGCTGGGACTGCCCTCCCGGCCTGCACTGCCCTCCCGGCCTGCACTGCCTTCCCGGCCTGCACTGCCTTCCCGGCCGGCACTGCGGCGGGCGTCCCTGCCGTGGCTGTCACCCCGGCGGGGCGAGCCGGAGCTGGCTGACAGCTCCCCGGAGCCGGCCCCCGCCTCAGCCCGGGCTCTGACCCCGGACCCGGACCCGGTGCCGCGCGCGGCCGCGGTCCGGACGGCGGCCGCCCGGCCGGCCTCAACCGCCGAGCTGCGGGAGCTGGCCGAGCTGGATTACCTGCTCGGTGAGCTGGCGGCCCTGGTGCACGACCTCGGCGTGCTGATCCTGGGGCTGATGACGGCGGCGACCAGCGCCGGCGGCCGCCCGGTGCGCACCTTCACCGTGCCCCCTGAGCTGGCCGAGCTGACCACCGCGCACCGCGAGCTGAGCGCCGGGCAGCGCGACCTCAGCGCCCAGTTCGCTGCTGGCTACGGCGGCGGCCACCCGGCCCCGGACGCAGCCCGCCGGGACGCAGCCCGCCGGGGGACAGCCCGCCGGGGCACAACCGACCGAGGCACGGCCCGGCGGGGGACAGTCCGGCGGGGGACAACTGGCCGGGGAACGGCCCGGCGGGGGACAAGTCGACGACGGGCTGAGGTCCAGCCTGGCCGCGCTCACCGAGCGGGCCACCCGGGCGGTGATGGCGGCCGCGGCGGTCAGCTTCCCCGGCACCCAGGCGGGCCCCGCCAGCCCCGCCACCATCGGCAGCCCCGCCACCACCGGCGCCCCGCCACCACCGCGCCAGCCCCGCTAGCCCCGCCACCGGCCCCGCTAGCCCCGCCAGCCGGCCCCGCCAGCCCCGCCAGCCCCGCCACCGGCCCCGCCAGCCCCGCCACCGGCCCCGCCAGCCCCGCCAACGCCGCCGCCCCCTCCACTCCCGCCAGCCCCGCGCGGGCTACGAGACGGGGAACGTCGGCCGCACGGGTGACGTCCCGGTGGGAACCAGCAGCACCTTCGAGACAGGAGACGGACGTGCAGGCATCGCGCTCGGAGACGGCCCCCGGAACCCCGGAAGAGCCCTCCCGGTGGAAAGGCGCAGGCGCGCCGGGCAAGCGGCTGGCGCCGGTCGCGGTGGCGCTCGACGCGCCCGACATCGACACCGCGGCGCACTGGGCGACGCTGGTCACGCCATACGTGTCGACCGTCAAGATCGGACTCGAGCTGTACCTGCGGCACGGCCCGACGGTGGTGGCGACGGTGCGCGGCGGCAGCGGCGTCCAGGTCTTCCTCGACCTGAAGCTGCACGACATCCCCAACACGGTGGCTGGTGCCGCCCGCGCGGTGGCCAAGCTGCGGCCCGAGATCCTCACCGTGCACGCGGCGGGCGGGGCCGAGATGATCAAGGCGGCGGTGGAGGCCGCGCCGGACACCATCGTGGCCGGGGTGACCCTGCTCACCTCGATCGGCGACAAGGACCTGGCCCAGATCGGCCTCGACGGGCCGGTCAGCGACGCGGTACGGCGGATGGCGGCGCTCGCGGTCGGCGCGGGCGCGCGCGGCCTGGTCTGCTCGCCCCAGGAGGTGAGCGCGGTGCGGTCCGAAGTGGGCCCGGACATCATGCTCATCACCCCGGGCATCCGGTTGGCCGGGGCCACCAGTGACGACCAGGCGCGGATCGCCACCCCCGAGGAAGCGCTCCGCGCGGGCGCCGACCTGCTGGTGGTCGGCCGCCCCATCACCCGGGCGGCCGACCCGGGAGCCGCCGCCGCGGCGATGGCGGGCTCGCTGCGCCGGGCCGCCCTGATCGGCTGACCGGGGCGCGTCCCGCAGGCGAGTCCCCGCCGGCTCTCGTCCGGTGGTTGGCGCATTGGACCGGCTATAACCGGCTCAATGCGCCAACCACCCGGCTGCCCCGCCCGGCTGCCCCGCCCGGCTGCCGGTCGCCGTGCGGGAATGACGTGCTGTCGCCATGGTGACCAGTGCGGTCCGCGCTGTTTCCCGCCATTCCCGCTAACTGGGTGGCGGGCTGAGTCCGCAGCGGTCACACTGGCATCAGCTGTCGCCAGCTAACCCGGAGGTATGTTCGGCGGGGCAAACTCTACCTGCGATGATTCATCGGAACAGCACTGTGATCGGGGCGCTGCGGTAGGTAAAATGTCCTCCTAGGACAAGGCGAGCGTGGAACAACCCGGAATATGGATAAACCAGCGGTAAATGACGGCCAGGCCAATGCGGTGCCCCCGGCGGGACGTATTGGCCTCCTCCCGCGCGCCAAATTCCAGGCGCCCCGCCCGGGCCCGGCCCGGGCCCGGCGACCGGGCCGGGTGACCGCCGGGCCCCGCCCGGCCTGCCCCCGCACAGCCCGCCCCAGGCGGCCGCGGCCCGGCCTGTCCGCGGCCCGCTGCCCAGGGGGCGCCAGCCCGCTGCGGCGGCAGGCGCGGCCCGCGCGTCCCCGGGTAAGGTTGGCCCGGCAGGAGCCGGGCAGCGGTTACCCGGCCGGGCCAGCGTTGGCCGGGACGGCGTTGGCCGGGATAGCGTTGGCCGGGACACCGGCAGCCAGTCCCGGACCGCCGGCGCCGGTCTCGCAGCGGCCCGCTCGCGGCCCGGAACCGGTCCCTGGCGGCCCGGGGCCGAAGGGTGGCCGTCCAGTCTCCCTGGCGCCCGGCCGACCGCCTGGGAGCGGCCTCAGGCGCCCGGCCGGCGGACCCTGGCGGTCCCGGAAGGCCGCCCGGCGGGCGGCCCGCGGGTACCGCCGGCGTCACCCGGCGGCGGTGCAGCAGGCCCGGACCCGGCGGCCCGGCGATACGGACATAAAGTATATTTTGCCCAGGTTGCGGCAAGCCATCGAGGAGGATTCCGGCATAGTGCGGCTATCGCAGCGCGAGAGAGCGGCCACGCTTGCGACCAGGGATCGACTACTTTTAGTAACAAGACGAGTGTGCAGAGTAATATATTTGGATTTGTGATGACATAAACGGAGGTTCACGTTGCCGAAAGGGTGCTTGACTCGCTAGTTTCCCCTCCCGTCCAACCTTTTTTTCAACGAAACCCGAGGTGACCCCGAGTGGCTCTTCCTCCCCTCACTCCCGAACAGCGCGCCGAGGCCTTGCAGAAGGCCGCGATAGCGCGCAAGGAACGCGCCGACGTTAAGAATCGGCTCAAGCGCGGCGCGGTGACCCTGTCCGAAGTCATCAAGGACGGATCCACCGACGACGTCATTGGCAAGATGAAGGTGTCGGCTCTCCTCGAGTCGCTGCCGGGCGTGGGCAAGGTCCGCGCGAAGCAGATCATGGAGCGGCTCGGCATCGCTGAGTCCCGCCGCGTCCGGGGGCTCGGCGCCAACCAGCGCGCTGCCCTTGAGCAGGAGTTCGGTGCGGATCTCTGAGGCGCTTAGCCGGTCAGGCGGGCGGCTGACGCGACCGCCGCGGGTGCGAGGGCATGGCCGAAGCATCCGCCGGTAATACACGCGGAACCGTCGCCGGGGGGGAAACGGCGCCGGGAGGCGTCAGCCTGCCCGCGGACCGGAACAGTAATTCGCGACTGACTGTGCTCTCCGGCCCTTCTGGGGTCGGTAAGAGCACAGTCGTCGCGGAACTCCGGCGCTGCCGTCCGGAGATCTGGATTTCAGTTTCCGTGACTACTCGAAGGCCGCGTCCCGGAGAGCAGAACGGTCGGGAATATTATTTTGTGGACGTTCCCGAGTTTGACCGCATGGTGGCGGCCGGAGATCTTCTCGAGTGGGCGGAGTTCGCCGGCAACAAATACGGCACTCCGGCCGAGCCGGTACGCGAAAGGCTGGAGCGCGGACTGCCGACCCTCCTCGAGATCGACCTGGCAGGCGCCCGCCAGGTCCGCGAGGCGATGAAAGACGACGCGCTGCTGGTGTTCCTCGAGCCGCCCTCGTGGACCGAGCTGGTCCGCCGGCTGGTCGGCCGGGGGACCGAGCCGCCCGACGTGATCGAGCGGCGGCTGGCGGCGGCGCGGGAAGAGCTGGCCGCCGCGGGCGAGTTCGACGTGACGCTGGTGAACACATCAATCGATGAGGTTTGCCGGCAGATGGTAACGTTGGTCAACGGCAATCAGTGAATCTCGCTGCCCCATGCTCCCGGCTCACCGCCCCGGCGGAACGGCCCGGTTGAAGCGGGGCGGCGGGCCCACCCAAGTCAGTGAGGACAAGCGACACGTGGCTGTGACCCAGGGTGCCGACGGCATCATCAACCCGCCGATCGACGAGCTGCTCAAGATCGTCGACAGCAAGTACCGGCTGGTTATCCTAGCGGCCAAGCGCGCCCGCCAGATCAACGCTTACTACTCGCAGCTCGGCGAGGGCCTGCTCGAGCACGTCGGCCCGCTGGTGGAGACCCGCGTGCAGGAGAAGCCGCTGTCCATCGCGCTGCGCGAGGCCAGCGAGGGCCTGCTGGAAGTCGAGCAGATCGAGGGCTAAGTAGCGTCATGGCCCGCGTCATCCTCGGGGTCGGCGCGGGCATCGCCGCGTACAAGGCCTGCGAGCTGCTGCGCCTGCTCAAGGAGAACGGGCACTCGGTGCGGGTCGTCCCCACGCCCGACGCGCTCCGCTTCATCGGCGAGCCGACCTGGGCGGCGCTGTCCGGCGAGCCGGTGACCACCGACGTGTGGAGCGGGGTCGCCGACGTGCCCCACGTGAAGCTGGGGCAGGGCGCGGACCTGGTTCTCGTCGCCCCGGCCAGCGCCGACCTGCTGGCCCGGGCGGCCGCGGGCATGTCCGACGACCTGCTGACCGCGACCCTGCTCACCGCCCGCTGCCCGGTCGTGTACGCGCCGGCCATGCACACCGAGATGTGGGAGCACCCGGCCACCCGGCACAACGTCGCCACCCTGCGCGAGCGGGGCGCGATCGTGGTGGAGCCCGCCGTCGGCCGGCTGACCGGCAAGGACACCGGCCAGGGGCGGCTGCCGGAAGCGGCCGAGCTGTTCGCCCTGGCCGAGCGGATCATCGGATTCCGAACGGATGGGGCTGACCCCGGTCCGTCCGCCGCGAGCGCTCCCGGCCTGGCTGGCCAGGAGGAACCCGCACCCGTTCGGAGGCTTGATCCTTTTCCCCTGGCCGGGAAGCGGGTGCTGGTGTCGGCCGGGGGAACCCGCGAGGAGCTGGACCCGGTGCGCTTCCTCGGCAACTGGTCGACCGGCAGGCAGGGTTACGCCTTCGCCCGGTCGGCGGTGGCCCGGGGCGCCGACGTCACCCTGGTGGCCGCCAACGTCGAGCTGCCCGACCCCGCGGGGGCCAAGGTCATCCGGGTCGTCTCGGCCCGGGACATGCACGCGGTCATGCTCGCCGAGGCACCCCAGGCCGACGTCATCGTGATGACCGCCGCGGTTGCCGACTTCCGGCCGGCCGCCCGGGCCGGAGCGAAGATCAAGAAGGACGGCACCCTGCCGCCGCCGATCGAGCTGACCGAGAACCCCGACATCCTGGCCGACCTGTCCGCCCGCCGTCGCGACGCAGCCCGCCAACGGGGCCCCGGCCAGGACCGTCCGCCGCCGGTGATCGTCGGCTTCGCCGCCGAGACCAGCCCGGACCTGGCGGCAGCGCGGGCCAAGCTGGCCCGCAAGGGCAGCGACCTGCTGGTGGTGAACCAGGTGGGCGACGGCCTCGGCTTCGGCCCGGCCGACAACGAGTGGCTGGTGCTCGACGCGGGCGGTGCGGTGACCGGCGTGCCCCGCCGGTCCAAGGACGCCCTGGCCGACTTCGTGCTTGAGCTGGTGGCCGCCCGGCTAGGCTGACCGTGCCCGCCCTATCGACCGATTGAATTGCGTCACTGGCCAGCACGGTCACCGGGCATCCGGGCTAAACTCGACCGGGCTAGTTGACTATTGGATGGAGATACAAAGTGGCGCGTCGGCTGTTTACCTCGGAGTCGGTGACTGAGGGCCACCCGGACAAGATGGCCGACCAGATCAGCGACGCCATCCTGGACTCGATGATCAAGGACGACCCGGCCAGCCGGGTCGCGGTGGAGACGATGATCACCACCGGCCAGGTGCACGTGGCGGGCGAGGTGACCACCAAGACCTACGTGGACATCCCCGGCATCATCCGGGAGAAGATCCTGCAGATCGGCTACGACTCCTCGGCCAAGGGCTACGACGGCGCGTCCTGCGGCGTCTCGGTCTCCATCGGCGCGCAGTCGCCTGACATCGCCCAGGGCGTGTCCGACGCGTTCGAGTACCGCGAGGGCGAGGGCGCGGACGACTACGACCGGCAGGGGGCAGGCGACCAGGGCCTGATGTTCGGCTACGCCTGCCGGGACACCCCGGAGCTGATGCCGCTGCCGATCATGCTCGCGCACAAGCTCGCGCGGCAGCTCTCGGCCGTGCGCCGCTCCGGCCAGGTGCCGTACCTGCGGCCCGACGGCAAGACCCAGGTGACCATCGAGTACGTGGGCGACAAGCCGGTCCGGCTGGACACGGTGGTGGTGTCGAGTCAGCACGCGCCCGACATCAACCTCAAGGAACTGCTCACCCCGGACGTCAAGGACTACGTGGTCGACCCGGTGCTTGACGGCCTCGAAATCGACGCCTCCGGCTACCGGCTGCTGGTCAACCCGACCGGCCGGTTCGAGATCGGCGGCCCGATGGGCGACGCCGGGCTGACCGGGCGCAAGATCATCATCGACACCTACGGCGGGATGGCCAGGCACGGCGGCGGCGCGTTCTCCGGCAAGGACCCGTCCAAGGTGGACCGCAGCGCCGCCTACGCGATGCGCTGGGTGGCCAAGAACGTGGTGGCGGCCGACCTGGCCGACCGCTGCGAGGCCCAGGTCGCCTACGCGATCGGCAAGGCCAAGCCGGTGGGCCTGTTCATCGAGTGCTTCGGCACCGAGCGGGTGCCGGTCGAGCGCATCCAGGACGCGGTGACCCAGGTCTTCGACCTGCGGCCGCGGGCCATCATCGCCGCGCTCGACCTGCTCCGCCCGATCTACTCGCAGACCGCCGCCTACGGCCACTTCGGCCGCACCGAGCCCGACTTCTCCTGGGAGCGGACCGACCGCGCGGAGGCACTGCGGGCCGCCGTCTAGCCTCGCACCCCCGAGCAGCGTCACCAGCCAACCCCACCAGGCAACGCCACCGGTCAGCGCCGGAGGCCCGCGCCGGGGTCACCCGCCAGCACGGCGGGTGACCCCGGCGCTGTCATTTGCTGGGCATGCTTGTTTGCACACGATCGGTTACTCAGCGGTATAGTCACGTTACTGGTTCGAACGGTGTGTGCATTAGTCGGGTTTACCCAGGGCTGATTACTTTTCGCTTCGCCTCCGGGGGGTCAAAAGGTGAGCGCAGAGTAGCCGAGGCCGTGCAGATGCGTATGCCAATGAAAGTGCTATTTCCCTTGCGGATGCACGTGCATGCGCTAAGCTCGTTTTCGTAAGCCCGGGGGACATCCATAAGAGAAGCATCCGGAGTCGGCGGCAGTGCCGACTGGTCCAGCGCTCTGGGTCCTGTCAAAGCCACGAGCCAGGCCGCGGGCCGGGGAAATCCGTCAGGAGACGAGAACGATGCAGGACATTCACAACGGGATCAGCGCCGCTCAGCTCGACGGCGCAAGCTGGCGCAAGAGCCAGCGCAGCAACTCCCAGGGGGCGTGCGTGGAGCTTGCCCGCCTGGACGGGGCGACCGTCGCGATGCGCAACTCGCGCGACCCGCAGGGCACTGCCCTCATCTACCCGGCGACGGCTGTCCGGGCCATGGTCAGCGCGCTCCGCTCCGGAGAATTCGACTTCCTGGTCGGCTGACGGCCAGGCGGCAAGACCCGCGAATGGCACTGCCGGACAGCCCCCCGCGGGCGCGGCCGGCAGGCCCGCGAGCGGCCGGGCACGGGGAATTGCGGCTTCCCGTGCCCGGCCGCTCGCGTTTTGCGGCCGCCCGCCATCAAATCGCCGGCGACGACCGCGTTCCCGCGTTCCCGCGTGAACCCGGGCGACGCCGCGGGCGTCGGCCCGCACTCGCCCGTATCTGGTCGCTCGTATCTGGTAGGACGGAGAGGTGGCGGATACCGGGGACGACAGCGCGGCGGGCTTGCTGCTGACCGACGTGCCCGCGCCCGGCCCGACCGGATCGCCCGCCAAGCCAGCCAAGCCGCCCGGGCCGAAGAAGCCCGCCCAGACCAGGAAGTCCAAGGACACCAGGACCCTGCGGCCCGCGGCGGACCGGCCGGTGGCCCGGATCGCGGTCGACCTGCCGCTCGCTCACCTGGACCGGCCGTTCGACTACCTGGTACCTGAGCGCCTGGCCGCCCAGGCCCAGCCGGGCGTGCGGGTCCGGGTGCGGTTCGCCGGCCAGCTCACTGACGGCTTCGTGATCGAGCGGGCCGAGGCCAGCGAGCACCAGGGCTCGCTGCGCTACCTGGACCGGGTGGTGTCGGCCGAGCAGGTGCTCACCCCGGAGATCGCCGGGCTGGCCCGGGCCGTGGCCGACCGCTACGCGGGCACCCTCGCTGACGTGCTGCGGCTGGCGGTGCCGCAGCGGCACGCGGCGACCGAGACGGCCGGGGCCGGCCCAGCCCGGCCCGCCGGTGACGACGCCGACCGCCGCCCGCCCGGCCGCCCCGAGCCCGGCCCCTGGGCCAGGTACCCGGCCGGGCCGTCATTCCTCGACGCGCTCGCGGCAGGCCGCCCGGCCCGCGCGGCCTGGACCGCGCTGCCCGGGCCGGCCTGGCCGGATGAGGTCGCACGGGCCGCGCTGACCACCGCCAGCACCGGCCGGGGCGCCGTCATCGTCGTCCCCGACGCCCGTGACCTGGCCCGGGTCGACGCCGCCCTGAACGCGCTGCTCCCGCCGGACGGACCGCTCATCCCGGGCGAGGAGCCCGCCGCCGGGTACACCACCCTCACCGCCGACCTCGGCCCGGCCGAGCGCTACCGCCGGTGGCTCGCGGTGCTGCGGGGCGAGGCGCTGATCGTCGCGGGCACCCGCGCCGCGATGTTCGCCCCCGTCCGCCGCCTCGGCCTGGTGGTGCTCTGGGACGACGGCGACGACCTGCTCGCGGAGCCCCGCGCCCCCTACCCGAACGCGCGGGAAGTGCTCGCGCTGCGCGCCCACCGGGCCGGGGCGGCCGCCCTGATCGGCGGGTTCGCCCGCACCACCGAGCTGACCCAGCTAGTGGCGGCCGGCTGGGCGCACCAGCTCGGCCCGGACCGCCAGGCGCTGCGCGCGGCCGCCCCCCGGGTGCGGCCCGCCGCCGACGACCGCGAGCTGGGCCGCGACGAGGCCGCCACCAGCGCCCGGCTGCCGTCGCTGGCGCTGCGCACCGCCCGGGAGGGCCTCGAGGCCGGGCCGGTCCTCATCCAGGTACCGCGCCGCGGCTACCTGGCCGCGGTCGGCTGCGCCCGCTGCCGCACCCCGGCCAGGTGCACCCAGCAAGTCGGCGGAGCCCCCTGCAACGGGCCGCTGCGGCTGTCCGGGCCGCGCGCCGCCCCCGACTGCCGCTGGTGCGGCGCGCTCGCCACCGGCCCGGCGGGCGGCTGGAGCTGCGCCCGCTGCGGCCACGACCGGCTGCGCGCCACCGTCACCGGGGCGACCAGGACCGCCGAAGAGCTGGGCCGCGCCTTCCCCGGGGTCAAGGTCCGCACCTCCGGCGGCGACCTGGTGCTGCCGGCCGTCCCGGCCCAGCCCGCCCTGGTGATCGCCACCCCGGGGGCCGAGCCGCTGGCCGACTACTCCGCCGCCCTGCTGCTCGACGGCTGGGCGCTGCTGTCCCGGCCCAGCCTGCGGGCGGCCGAGGAGGCACTGCGGCGCTGGCTGGCCGCGGCCGCGCTGGTCCGCCCGGGCGGCACCGTGCTGGTGCACGCCGACGCGGCCCTGCCGGTCACCCAGGCGCTGATCCGCTGGGACCCGGTCACGTTCGCCGAGCGCGACCTGGCCGAGCGGGCCGAGCTCGGCTTCCCGCCCGCGGTCCGGATGGCCGCGGTCGGCGGCGAGCCCGCCGCCGTCGCCAGCCTGCTGGCCGGCCTCGACGGTGCTGGCCTGGAAGGGGCGGCCTTCGAGGTGCTCGGACCGGTCCCGGTCGAGGACGCCGGCCAGGGCCCGGCAGCAACCGCGCCCGGCCACCAGCACCCCGGGCCCCAGGTCCGGGCGCTGGTCCGGGCGCCCAGGGCGGAAAGCGCGGCGCTGGCCAGGGCACTGCAGGCCGCGCAGGCGGGCCGCAGCGCCCGCAAGGAGGGCGGCGGCGTCCGGGTCCAGCTCGACCCGGCGGAGCTGATCTAGGGCGCCGATAGAATCGGTGAAATAAACACGCGCGCCTGGCGGTTCGGGTCGGGACAGGCCGCTGTCCGCCGGACACGGCCCGCGCCGACGTGAAGGGAACGCCAGTTGCTCAGGGATATCAGGCTGTTCGGCGACCCGGTGCTGCGCACGCCCGCCGAGCCGGTGACCGACTTCGACCTTGAGCTGCGCAACCTGGTCAAGGACCTCACCGAGACGATGCTCGACGCGCCCGGGGTCGGCCTGGCCGCCCCGCAGATCGGCGTCAGCCTGCGCGTGTTCACCTACCACGTGGACGACAACGAGCCCGGGCACCTGGTCAACCCGGTGCTGACGCTGGAGGGCGAGGAGGAAGAGGACGACGAGGGCTGCCTGTCCCTGCCCGGCCTGCAGTTCCTCACCCCGCGCGCTCCCCGGGTAGTCGCGTCCGGCTTCAATATGCACGGCGACCCGGTCACCATCGAGGGCACCGAGCTGCTGGCCCGCTGCGTGCAGCACGAGACCGACCACCTGGACGGCATCCTGTTCATCGACCGGCTGGACAAGAAGGAACGCAAGCTGGCGATGAAGGCGATCCGCGAGGCGGAGTGGTCCGGCCTGCCCGCTCCCGAGGTCAGGGTCTCGCCGCACCCCACCCAGCGGATCTCCTAGAGGAGCGCCCGTGCGGCTCGTTTTCGCAGGCACCCCCGCGGCCGCGCTCCCCGCGCTGCGCGCCCTCGCCGCCTCCAGGCACCAGCTGGCCGCGGTCGTCACCCGGCCCGACGCCCCGGCCGGCCGGGGCCGGGTAACCGACCGCTCCCCGGTGGCCGAGCTCGCCGACGAGCTCGGCCTCGAGACGCTCAAGCCCGTCCGCCCGAACGAGGGGTGGTTCCTCGACCGGCTGCGCGCCATCGCCCCCGACTGCTGCCCGGTAACCGCCTACGGCGCCCTGCTGCCGCAGTCGGCGCTGGACATACCGCCCCAGGGCTGGGTGAACCTGCACTTCTCGGTACTGCCCGCCTGGCGCGGCGCCGCCCCGGTGCAGCACGCGATCCTGCGCGGCGACGACGTCACCGGCGCGACCACCTTCCGCATCGTCAAGGAGCTGGACGCGGGCCCCGTCTTCGGCACGCTGACCGAGCCGGTGCGCCCCGCCGACACCAGCGGCGACCTGCTGCAGCGGCTGGCGGTGGCCGGCGCCGAGCTGCTGGTGCGCACCATCGACGGGATCGAGGACGGGTCCCTGCGGGCGGTGCCGCAGCCCGCCGACGGGATCAGCCTGGCGCCGAAGCTCACCCCGGCCGACGCCCGGGTGGACTGGAAGCTGCCTGCCCACCTGATCGACCGGCAGATCCGCGGCTGTACCCCCGACCCTGGTGCCTGGACCGAGTTCGACGGCACCCGGCTCAAGCTCTGGCCGGTCGCCCTGGCGGCCGGCGCCGGCCTCGTCGCCGGGGCTGACCGGGCGGGGGCTGACCGGCCCGGGCCCGGCCTGGCGGCCGGCGAGCTGCGCCTGGACAAGAACGCGGTGTACGCCGGGACCGGCTCGGTGCCGGTCCGGCTGGGCGACGTCCAGCAGCAGGGCAAGCGCCGGATGCCCGCCGCCGACTGGGCCCGCGGCCTGCGGCTCGCCGCCGACGCCAGCCTCGGCCTGGACTGAGATGACCGACAACTACCGCCGCCCGCGGCGCCGTCCGCGCGGTCCCGCGTCCGGCCGCAGCCGCTGCCGCCGCCCCCGCCGCCCCGGGCGCTGCTGGCTCCGGCGCGGCCGGCTCCGGCGCCGGCGGCGCCGCTGGTACCGCCACCGCCCGCCGCGGTCCCGCCCGCGGCGGGCGCCCGCCGCGGACGGCCGACCCGCGGCGCACCGCGTACGACGTGCTGGCAGCGGTGCGCGACCGCGCCGCCTACGCCAACCTGCTGCTGCCCCGGCTGCTGGCCGAGCGCCACCTCGACACCCGCGACGCCGCGCTGGCGACCGAGCTCGCCTACGGCACCCTGCGCGGCCAGGGCAGCTACGACGCGGTGCTCGCCGCCTGCAGCGACCGCCCGCTGGCCAAGCTCGACCCGCCGGTCCTCGACGTGCTCAGGCTCGGCACCCACCAGCTGCTGAGCACCCGGGTCGGTGCCCACGCGGCCGTCGCCACCTCGGTCGACCTGGCCAAGGCGGTGGCTGGCCCGCGGGTCTCCGGCTACGTCAACGCGGTGCTGCGCCGCGTCTCCACCCGCGACCTGGACGCCTGGCTGGACATCGTCGCCCCCGACCAGGCGGCCGACCCGGACGGCTACCTCGCCGTCCGCTACAGCCACCCGCGCTGGATCGTCACCGCCTACCGCCAAGCCCTGGGCCCCGAGGCCGAGGCGGAGGTGGCCGAGGCTGTGGTGCCGGTAACCGAAGCGGAGGTGGCCGAGGCTGGGGTGCCGGTGGCCGAGGTGCCGGTGGCCGAGGTGCCGGTGGCCGAGGTACCTGCGGCTGGGCTACCCGAGGCCGCCGTGGCTGACGCTCAGGCGCCGGTCACGGAGCTGGCGGCCGCCCTGGCGGCTGGCAACGCCCGACCCCGCGTCACCCTGGCCGCGCTCCCGGCTGGCCCGCCCCGGGCCGAGGTCATGCCGCCGGACGCGAAGCCGGGCCGCTGGTCGCCGTACGCGTTCACGCTCGCCGGGGGCGACCCGGCCCCGCTCGTCAGGTCGGGCGCGGCCGCCGTCCAGGACGAGGGCAGCCAGCTCGCGGCGATCGCGCTGGCGACCGTGCCGCTGGCCGGGCCGTCCGCCGTACGCGGTAGCACTGAGCCGGGCGGCCAGCCCGGCCCCGGGCCCGAGCGGTGGCTTGACCTTTGCGCCGGCCCTGGCGGCAAGGCCCGCCTGCTCTACGGCCTGGCCGCCGGGCGGGAGGATCGACCGGGCGCCCGGCTGACCGCGGCCGAGCTCCACCCGCACCGGGCCGCCCTGGTGGAGGAGGCGCTGACCCGGGCCGCCGGGAGCATTCCCGACGCGCCGCCGTTCGAGGTGGTGGTGGCGGACAGCACCCGGCCCCCGTGGCCCGACGGCGCCTTCGACCGGGTGCTGGTCGACGCCCCCTGCTCCGGCCTGGGCGCGCTGCGCCGCCGCCCGGAGGCACGCTGGCGCAAGACGCCGGCCGACCTGGCCGAGCTGACCGCGCTGCAGCGCGACCTGCTCCGCTCGGCCCTGGCGGTCGTCCGCCCGGGCGGCGTCGTCGCCTACGTGACCTGCTCACCGGTGCCCGCCGAGACCAGCCAGGTGGTCGCGGACGTGGTCGCCGCCACCCCGGGGGTCGAGGTCATCGACGCCCCCGCGGTCCTCTCCGGCGTCCCCGCCGCCCAGGCCGCCGACCCGCGGTTCGTCCAGCTATGGCCGCACCGCCACGGCACCGACGCCATCTTCATCGCCCTGCTCCGCCGCACCGCCTAGGCCCGGTCCGTAACCGCCTGGCCCCGGTACATAATGAGCCGGCAGGCCCCGGTAGGTACATAATGGTGCCGCCCCGGTCCCCGCGGGTGCCGACCCTGGGGACGTAACCCCCGCCCGCGCCCCGCGCGCTGCTTCACGCCTGGATGGTGCGCCGTGTGGTTCCTGGTCCTGGCCGCCGGGATGGCCGTCACCGGCATCGCCGGTCACCTCGCCAAGCGGGTGTTCCTGTCCGGCCGGAAGACCCTCGGCAGGCTCATCGAGTTCGTCCGCTGGCCGGTGTGGGGCGCGTGGAGCTACGTCACCTTCGGGGTAGCCAGGCACGAGGCCGCCTGGACGCTGGCCTGGCTCGGCCTCCGGCTGGTCGCGGTCGGGGTAGCCGGGCGCGTCGCCTACCTGTTCGCCCGCGCGACCTACCGCACGGTCCGCATCCTGCGGCAGCGCCGCGCGGCGGAAACCCCCGGGGCAGACTGACCGTATCCCCGGACCAGGTTGTCGAGCAGCCGGCCAGCCGCCCGGCCAGCCGTCGGCCAGCCGTCGGCCACCCGCCCGGCGAGCCCCCAGGCAGATTCCCCAGCCACCGCGAACATCATGGAAACTTTTGTCGACGTGGAAATAATTACGTGTCATAGCACGTATTTATTTCCGTAGTAATGTCTCGGCCTGCAGTTATGTGACCAGAGTGGCGGTGGTGGGTTCGCGACCCTGCTTCAGGCCAGCCGGTAAAACCGGCGCGTGCCGCTCTTCACCAGCGGCATGCCGTTGAGCACGAAACGGTTCCACGACGGGTCGTCGCCGGCCACCGTTCCCTGCCGGAAGTCCTTGAACGCCGTCAGCGACTCCAGTTGCCAGGTCGAGGCCACTTCGGCCTCACGGTAGGCGTTGTCCAGGGTGCGCCAGCGGTGCAGCAGCTTCCCGCCGACGCGGGCGAGCGACCGGTCGTAGTCCCGTACGAGCAGGCCGATGAAGGCCTCGACGTCCTCGGGGGCGGTGCGCGCGGTCATCGTGTAGAGGACGGGGAACCCCTCAGGCACGGTAACCGGGGGCGACTGCGCGGGCTTGAGCTTGAACGGGTACGTCAGCACGCGCGCTGCCGCCACCGGCAGGCCCAGGTACCTGAAGCCGTCCCGGCTCGAGCTGGCAGCCCCGGCGGGGGTCCGCAGGTACGCGTTGAGCGCGGCCAGGTCGGTGAACCCCTGCTCCCAGACGTGGGTCCACTTGCGGCCCTTGCTCCCGCGCCAGGCCAGGTCGTCGGCGCCGAAGGCGGAGGTCGCGACCCCGTCCGCCGGGGCGGCCAGCTCTGCCAGGGCCGCGGCGTCCGCGCCGGCCGGCAGCTCGAGCAGGACGATCCTCCTGATGCCCGCTTCGAGCCGGGCAACGGGGTCCGTCAGCCGGTAGCGGGCGGACTCGAAGTCACGCGACAGGCGCTGCGGGCTGTCGCCGAGCAGGTAGTTGTCGAGCGTCGCGATGTGGTACGGGTGCACCATGTACGGCCCGGTGTAGCTCTCCTCGTCGGTGAACGTCATCTCCCAGACGACGGTGCTGCTGTGCAGGTCGAGGCCTGCGAACGAGTCAAGCAGGCCGGAAATGTACCGGTCCGTGTCGCCGAAGGCGGTGACGAACTCGTCCGTCTCCTGCGCGGTGGCGCCGGGATTGAGCGGCAGAACGTAGATGCGCCGGATCATGGCCTGGTACTCCAATCGAGGAAGTGCGCGCCGGGCACGGGCTTCACGTCCCGGTGCCGTAGAAGACCATGATCACGCTGCCAGCCGCCGCGTGCCCGGAAGGGCTGGTGCCGGTCACCGTCTGGCCGAGGCGGGTGTGCCGTCCCACCACGATGAAGCCGTCATGATCGAGCAGCAGCCGGGCCGAGGTGAAGCTCAGCCCGACCACGTTGGGGATGGTGACCTGAGCCGGGCTGGCGGGGGTACTGGCGGCCGGGCTGCTGGCGGCGGCACTGGTCTCAGCCGGGCCAGTGGTGGCGGGCGCGCTGGACGCGGCCGGTCGGCGGGCGGCCGAGGCCGGCCGCGTGGTGGCCGGGGCGGCCGTCGCCGGGCGGCTGGCCGGAGGAGCGGCGGTGCCGGCGGCCGGTCCCGGTGCCCCCGGCGCGGTCTGGAGCTGCCAGGCGATGAGCGACCCGGCCAGCGCGAGGGCAGCCGCCCCGCCGAGGGCGGCCGCCAGGCGCCGTCGACCGGGACCACGCGGGTGGCTGGGCGCGGTCGCAATTGGCGGGACGGCGCTGGTCAGCACGCTGGTGACCGCGCCCGGCGGGCCCGGGTCCGGCGGGGGAGGGGCGGCACCGCCGCCCGCCGTTGCGGCAACCGCGGGCAGGCCGGCAGCGCCCCAGCCCCCTGGCACCCCGGCGGCCCCGCCTGACAGCAGCCGGACGCAGTCAGCCGCGGTTGGCCGCCGGGCCGGGTCGAGGTCGAGCATCGCCATCACCGCCGACGTGAGCCACTGCGGCGCGCGGCAGAGATCGCGCAGCGGCGGCACCGGGTCTGCCCGCAGTGCCGCCGCGGCGTAGTCGGCCGCGGCCGGGAAGGCGCGCGGCAGCGTGCCCGACAGGCAGCGGTACAGCACGCAGCCCGCCGCCCAGACGTCGTTGCTGAAGTCCGGCGGGTCACCCCGCCACCGCTCCGGCGGCAGGTAGGCGAACGTGCCGATCAGCAGCCCGGCCGTGCTGAGGGTGGTACCGCCGGCGGCGGTGGCAATGCCGAAGTCGGTGACCTTCACCCGCCCGTTGTCGCACCGGAAAAGGTTGCCCGGCTTGATGTCCCGGTGGATGACGCCCTTGCCGTGGGCGTAGGCCAGGGCGCCGCAGACGTCCAGGCCGATGGCGGTGACCACGGCGGGGTCGGGCGGCGGCGGCGCCTGCTCCAGGTCGTGGCCGCTGAGGTACTCCATCACCATGAACGGCGCCCCGTCGTGGGTCCCGGTGGTGTAGACGGTCACGATGTTCGGGTGGTCCATCATCGCGGCGAGCCGCATCTCCCGCTCGAAGCGCGCCAGGTCGCGCTCGTTCGGGCGCAGGTGCGGGTGCATGATCTTGATCGCGACCGGACGCCCCGCCAGCCGCTGGTCCTGGCCCAGCCAGACCTCGCCCATCCCGCCCGAGCCGATCCGCCTGATCAGCTCGTACCGCCCCGCGAAGCTGGCCACGGTCACCCCCGCCTGTCGCCGCTATTGTGGCACTATTGCCACAATAGCGGGCGAAGGGGCCGGCGCCGGAACCGTCAGCGCCCGATCGCCCCGGCCGGCCGCGAGCCCAGCTTCTGGCTGCCGATGTCCGCCCGCTGTCCCTCCCGGTAGCCCGCGCCGTAACCGCTGCCCGAGTAGGTGACCCGGGTCGCCCGCAGCCGCGGGTAGGCCGCCGTGACCTGCTCCCGTACCACCAGCGAGCGGTCCGCCAGCACCAGCGCGGCCGACTGGCCGCCCGCCCCGCCGTCCGCCGCGGCGCCAGCGGGAGGACCGGCCGCGGCCGCCTCCTCGGCCGCCCGCACCCGGCTGACCACCGCCGAGCAGTAGCCGAGCATCCACGAGCGCCGCCACGCGCGCGCCGCGCCGCCCGTCCCCGGCACCGGCTGCCCGGCCAGCGCCCGCGCCATCTGCACCAGCAGCGAGGTGAACAGGATGTCGGCCCGCTCCAGGTCGGAGTTATAGCCGAAGACGTGCAGCCGCGCGCCTGCCTCCCCCCTGATCAGCACGCACTGGCAGCGCAGGGCGGTGGCCAGCCCGGCCAGCAGGTGGCGCTTCACGTCACCCCACGGGTTGCCCAGGGTGAACACGCGGTCGGCCGGGCGGTCGGTCTCCGGGCGGAGCGCGCCGAGCAGCGCCCGGTCGATGCCGTAACGGGCCATCAGCTCGGCCGCCTTGGCGGTCAGCGCCTCCGCCTCGGCGGGCGCGCAGCCCTCGTCCTCGGCCTTGGCGAGCAGCTTGCGCACCCGGTCGAGCAGGTCATCATGCACGGGGTCCTCCGAGGTCGCACGGGAGGGTTTCGAACTCAGCACTGAATGCTAACCGCGGCCGGTGACATTCGGCGCCGCCCGCCGCGAGCGCGCCCCGCCGGCCCGCGGCCGCCCCGCCGGCCGCGGGCCGGCCGCCCCGGCGCGGCCTGGCCGCAATACACTCCGGAACTACTATGGCCGTTCAGATCTCGCCCAGCATCCTGTCCGCCGACTTCGCCCGGCTCGCCGAGGAAGCCAAGTCGGTCGAGGGCGCCGCCGACTGGCTGCACGTCGACGTGATGGACAACCACTTCGTGCCGAACCTCACCATCGGCCTGCCGGTTGTCCAGGCGCTGCTGAAGCACGCGGCGCTGCCCCTCGACTGCCACCTGATGATCACCGACCCCGACCGGCACGCCCCCGCCTACGCGGAGGCGGGCGCGGGCAGCGTGACCATCCACGCCGAGGCCGCGCGCGCCCCGGTGCGCACGCTGCGGGCGATCCGCGCCGCGGGCGCCCGCCGCGGCCTCGGCATCAACCCGGGTACCGCCATCGAGCCGTACGAGGACCTGCTCACCGAGGTCGACATGGTGCTGCTGATGACGGTGGAGCCCGGCTTCGGCGGCCAGCGGTTCCTCGACCTGGTGCTGCCGAAGATCCGCCGCACCCGCGCCCTGCTCAACGCCCGCCGCGGCCCCGACGACCAGGCGATCTGGCTGCAGGTGGACGGGGGCGTGTCCGGCGAGACCATCGAGCGGTGCGCCGAGGCGGGCGCGGATGTGTTCGTGGCCGGGTCGGCCGTCTACGGCGCCGAGGACCGCGACCGGGCCGTGCGCGAGCTGCGCGAGCAGGCACAGCGGGCGGCCGCCGCGGGCGGCTAGAGCAGGCTGAGCACCACCGTCACCTGCTGGCCGCCCGGGTCCACGGTGAGCTGGCTGTCCAGTGACAGCAGCACGCTGGCGGAGATCGACACGGTGACGCTGTCGCCCGCGGCCAGCGTGCCCGAGGACGGCGTCACGGTGACCTTCCCGAGCAGGCTGGCGGGCTCGGAGATCGACCAGGAGACCGGACCGCCGCTGGCGGTCAGCGTCAGCGTCCCGGTGCCAAGCGCCGAGAGCACCACCGTGGAAGGCGACGCGGTCAGCGTCCCCGCGGCGGCGGAGGAGCCGGCGGTCACCGTCGCTGACGCGGCCGGGCTGGCCGCGGGGTCGGTAGTCGGCTGCTGGGCCACCCCGGCCGAGCTGTCGGTGGGGGTGGCAGGCGGGCCGGCGGTGCCGCTGGCGCCTCCGCTGGCGGTCACCCGCGCGCCCGGGCGGCCGGGCACCGCCGAGCTGCCGGTCGCCCTGGCCAGCGTGCGGGTGGCGACGGAGGAGACGGCGGAAACGGCCGACCGGCCGCTGCCGGGCGCGGCCGACGACCCGGGCGCCACCGCCGGGCCGCCTGCCAGCGGCGCGCTGACCGACGGGCTCCCGCCGTGGGTGGCCGGAGCCGGCTGGTGGTGCGGGGGCACGACCGCCGTCACCACCATCGTCGCGGTGGCCGCCACGGCGGTACCGCCGACCACCGAGATGGGCGCGATCGGCAGGTGCGGCCGGTGCAGGAAGGCCAGGTGGCCGGTTGGCGCCGGCTTGGGAAACCCGCTGCCACCGAACGGGTGCGCGCTTCGCCCGACCGCGTGCCACGGCGCCAGGTGCGGGCTGGCCGCGGGCGGGGCGGGGTTCCCGGCGAGCCCGAGCATCGCGTCGCGGACCCCCGCCAGCGGGCCCAGGTGGGCGCCGGCCGGCGCCAGGCGCAGCGCCGTCATCGACAGCAGCGCCCCCGGGGTCACGGTGAAGAGCATGGCGGGGGTCAGTTCTCGACGCTTGCGGTCGGAGCAGACGCGGCACTGGTCGATGTGCCGTCCCACCCGCTTGCGCAGCCGCGCGGTCAGCCGCCCGTCCCAGTCACCGAGCAGGCTGTCCAGGGTCGCGCAGTCCCGGCGGCCGGCCCGGCCCACCAGCAGTACCCCGATCGACGCCTCAAGCTGCTTGCGGGCCCGGGAGAACAGCGCGTAGGCGTGGTTGCGCGACACCCCGAGCACCGCCGCCACCTCGGATACCTCGAGGCCGTGCCAGAGCTGGTTGATGACGTCGCGCTCGCCGTCGTTGAGGCCGTCGGCGGCCGCGCGGACCAGGGCGATGGTCTCGCCGCGCTCGGCCGGGCGGGCGACATCGGCGCTGTCGTCGGCCTGCTCCGGCGCGTCCTGCAGCGGCGCCGCCGCGCGGCGGGACTTCAGCCGGTGCAGGCACTCGTTGCGGGCCACCGCGAACAGCCAGGCGCGCAACCGGTCGGGCTCGCGCAGCCCGCCCAGCTTGGAGGCGGCGATGACGAAGGTGTCCTGGACGGCGTCGGCGGCGTCGGCGGGCTCGGCCAGCAGCGACCGGCAGTAGCCGAAGAGGTCGCTGGCGTACCGGTCGTACGCCACCGCGAGGCCTTGCGGGTCACCCGACACGATTGACGCGACAACGTCGCGGTCGCGCATTTGGTCAACGTAGCCGGTGCGGTTCAATCCAGCTCCGTACGGGTCGGTAGCGAATGATGAGCGAGTTGGTACCGGCCGCGCGCTCAGCCTGGTGCCGAGGGGCCGTGCTGGCGGCGATCCGGGCTGGTGAGGCGGCCGTGTTCAGGGGCGGCGTGGTCCGGCTGGCCGGGGGACCGGGGCTGGCGGCTGGGCTCGCGGCCGGCCCGGTCAGCAGCCGCGGCGGGTGCGGCCGCGCGGCCGGCCCCAGCGGTGCCGCGCCGCCGGTCAGCGCGCTGAAGGCGGCGGTGAGCGTGAGCGCGGCCACCACCGCGGCCGCGGCCGACCGCTGGCGGCGGGCCCGCAGCCACGCTGGCAGCGCCCTGGCCGCGCGGCGCGTCCGGCCGGCCCCGGCCGCTTCCCCCGGCCGGGGGAAGCCGCGGCGGCCGAACGTCCCGGCCCGGGTGAGCACGGCGGAGCTGTGCGCGGCGGCACCCGGCGCGCCGCCCAGGGCGAGCGCGATGGTGCGGGCGCGCAAGGCGGCGGGCGCGGCGGGGGCGCGGCGGAAGGACTCGGCCGCGCCGGCCGCCAGGGCCGCCCCTGGTGACAGGTCGCGCAGCCGCGCCGGGCTCAGCTCCTGGGCGCGCCTGCGGGCGCAGCCGGGGCAGCGCTCGATGTGCGGGTACACGCGCCCGCGCAGCGTGGCCGTGAGACGGCCGTCCCAGCCGGCCAGCAGGGAGCCGAGTTCCGTGCACTCGCCGTGCCCGGCCCGGCCCACCAGCAGCACCGCCAGGCACGCCTCGAGGGCGCGGCCGGCCCGGGTGAGCAGCAGGCGGGCACGCACGCGGGACACCCCGAGTACGGCCGCCGCCTCACCCGCGGCCAGGCCCTGGCGCAGCCCGAGCTCGACCGCCTCGCGCTCGCCGCGCGTCAGCCCGGCGGCGGCGTCTTCGAACAGCGTCCGCAGGTCGGCCTGCCCGGGGGCGCCGGTCACCGGGCGAGCCTCGCCCGCCGACTTTGTTCGCCTGCTCGCGTCGGGTGCCTCCCGGCGGCCGCCGCGGGCCGGCCCGCCGGGCCCGGCCGCGAGCCGGTCCAGCCCGGCCAGCAGCTGCTCGAAGCCGCGCGGCCAGTCGGCCAGGGCCGTCGCGATGACCAGGGTGTCCCGCATCGCGTCGGCGCCGGCGGCCGGGCGCGATGTGACAGCCTGGGGGGCACGCATGTGCACACGGTAATGGTGTTGCCGTCTGTGAGGGGTGAGGGGAACCGCATAGTCGGTATACCTACTTCGCTTCGGTATGCGTGGGCAGCGGCCGACTGGATGCCGTTTGTGCAGGTGGTGCACATTGGTCCGCTCCGCGTTGGCCAAGGTCGGCAGGGAGGCGGTGACCGCCTCCCCGTGGTCCGCCGCCGGCGGCGCGGCCGAACTGCTGATCCGCCGGCCGCCGAAGGCATACGGGGGCCGGGACGAACGCCGCTGGCCTTCGTCCCGGCCCCCGCCCTATCCCCGTAGCGCGGAAGCCGGCGCTCCCCTCAGGCGCCTGCCGCCGTCTACGGTCCGGTTAGCTCACGGGCCGCCTCCGCGGTAGCGGAGGTGACCCGGTCGCAGCCGGTTTTTCCGGAGCGGTCCGGCCGCTGGTCCCGCTGTCGCGGTCACCGTCGGCCGTTTCCCCGCTCCCGCACTCGTGCCGGCCGCCCGCACCCCGGCGCCGCCCCTGCAGGCGCCGAACTGCCCGGCCGCCGGGGCCGCCGGGCCCCGGGCGCTGTCCCCCTCAGGCCAATGCCCGGGACCCGCCGGGTCCCGCTTGCCGCCGGGAGCCCCCGGCGGCCGCAGGGCGGCCTCGTGGTGTCCCGTCGTTCCCCGCTGGCCTTGCGGCCTTGTCGGCGGGGCCCGGGCTGAAGCCCCCTCGCGCTCCAGCCCGGGGGTCCCCGCCGCCCCCCTGTGGTTCTGGCGCGGTGCCGTGCTGCCGCCCCCTCGTGCGTCAGCCGGGCACCATGTCCGTCCCCGTCTTTCGCATGTATGAGGAACGAGGTGGCCGAACACCAACAACTTCCGGCCGGCTTTTTCGATGAATTTTCCCGGCGTGCCCAGGCGGGGCGTTTTCGCAGGCAGCAGGCATGCACGGCGGGACCTGCCGGTGCCCGCGGTCAGCGGCGAGGTCAGCCGGGACGGCGGCCGCCGGCTGTCGCGGTCACCAGTTGTCGAGGTGCGGGAGCAGTTCGCTGAGCCGGCTGATGACCGCGTCCGGGAGCGCGCCGTCGTAAGCGGGCACCGTGCTGTGGGGCACCAGCACCGCCCGCATGCCCAGGCTCTTGGCCCCGTAGATGTCGTCGTACGGCCGGTCGCCGACGAAGACGCAGGCGGCGGGGTCGGTAACCCCGACCGCGGCCATCGCGGCCCGGAACGCCTCCGGGTGCGGCTTGGTCCACGGGATCTCGCTGCTGTAGACCGCGCCGTCGATCAGCCCGAGCACGTCGTCCCTGAGGAACACCCGCTCGTGCAGTTCGCGCGGCCACATCGTGTTGGACAGCACGCCCACCCGGATACCGCGCCGCCGCAGCTCACGCAGCAGCGGCGCGACCTCGGGATCGGTGTAGGTGTGCGGTTCCCAGGCGCGGAAGTAGCTGTCGAGCAGCGCGTCGTGAGCGGTGACCCCGGCCCGCTCGAAGACGTGGGCGAGGGTGGCGCTGCGGTGCGCGGACTCGCACTGCCGCCAGAACCCGTTTTCCGCGGTCGCGATCGCGGCCGCGACCGCGGCGGCGTCCTCGGCCGGGAAGTGCGGCGCGCACACGTCGTGCCACAGCTCCTGGTGATCGATGGCATGCCAGGGGGTAAGCGTCCCGCCCCAGTCGAAGATAACCGCCGTAATCGCCATGAATGTCATATTACGTACCGGTTGCGGGGCATTGTCAGGACGTGGCGCCCACCGTCTGCAGGCCGCGCGACGAGCCCGATACCGTCGGCTCCGAGCCAGTGCTGGCGGCCGGCGCGCTGCCAGAGGCACCGGAGATCGGGGAGACCAGGGTGACCGACACCGGGGTCCAGTGCAGGTCGCTGAGCGCCAGCGTGACCGCTGAGTCAACCAGCCCGCAGCCGCTGACCGGGAGCTTGGGGATCAGCTGCTGCCCGCTCGCGCTGGTCAGCACGACGGCCGGCGGGATCATCGCGATGGCCGGGCAGGCGCCGGCATGATGCGTCTGCGACGGCTGCCGCAGCGCGGTGACCAGCGCCGTCAGCCCGCTGTCGGCCCGTTCGAGTGTCGCCGTCGCCCACAGGCCCTTGCCCGGGATCGTCTGGGCGCTGCTGACGCACCGTTCCACCGTGACCGGGACGAAGGACGTCGGCAGGCTCCCGGTCGGCGCGCTCGACGGCCACCCGGTGCAGGCGACCTCGCCCGGCGCCACCGCCTTGCCGCTGACCGTCGGCACCGGCGTGGATGCGGGCACCGGGGTGGCAGGCCCGCCGGTGGCGCTGGCCGGGGTTCCGCCGGACGGGCGGCTGGCCGTCCCTGAGCCGGCTGACCCGGTGCTGCCCGGGGTGGCGCCCGCCGTCCCGGCACTGCTGCTGGCCGTCCCGCAGCCGGCCGCGAGGGCTCCCGCGGCCAGCAGCGCCCAGGCGGTACCCCGCGCCCGTCGCCGCTTCGATCCGATCGGTGTGCTCATCTCAGGCCTCGTTTCTCCGGACACCCCCCTTGGACGCGGCCGGCCCGTTCCCGGTTTCACCCGGGAGACTTTTTTTCCCGCCCGTCCCCGCCCCGGTGCCCGTCCCCGCCCCGGTGCCCGGTCTCCCGCCACCCGCACCCCACCGGCCCCAGTCTGCTAGCAGCCGGAGCCGGAACGCATGTGAACGGTATGTTACGAAGCTTCTGTTTGCCTGCGGCAACCGTCACACTTGAGTCGTGTATGACTATGACCTGCTTGTGATCGGCTCTGGCCCGGGAGGGCAGAAGGCGGCGATCGCGGCCGCGAAGCTGGACCGGCGGGTAGCCGTGGTTGAGCGCCCGGCGATGCTCGGCGGCGTGTGCGTGAACACGGGCACCATCCCGTCCAAGACACTCCGTGAGGCGATCCTCTACCTGACCGGGGCCGGGCAGCGGGAGATCTACGGTCAGTCGTACCGGGTCAAGGAGGACATCACCGTCTCCGACCTGACCTCGCGGATCACCCACGTGATCAGCCGGGAGAACGACGTCGTGCGCAGCCAGCTGGCGCGCAACCGGGTCACCATCATCCAGGGCATGGGGTACTTCGTCGGGCCGCACTCGGTGGAGGTCGACGACCTGGGCGGGCGGACCCGCAAGCTCACCGCCGACAAGATCGTCATCGCCACCGGCACCAGCCCGGCCAGGCCGTCCAGCGTGGCGTTCGACGACAAGACGATCATCGACTCCGACGGCATCATCCACCTGGAGCGGGTGCCCCGGTCGATGGTGGTGGTCGGCGCGGGCGTGATCGGCATGGAGTACGCGTCCATGTTCGCCGCCCTCGGCACCAAGGTCACCGTCGTCGAGAAGCGGATGACCATGCTCGACTTCTGCGACGAGGAGGTCGTCGAGGCGCTCAAGTACCACCTGCGGGACCTGGCGGTGACGTTCCGGTTCGGCGAGTCGGTGGCCGCGGTGGAGTCGCACCCCGACGGGGCGATCACCATGCTCGGCAGCGGCAAGAAGATCCCGGCCGACACCGTGCTGTACTCGGCCGGCCGCCAGGGCATGACCGACGGGCTCAACCTGCCCGCGGCCGGGCTGGCCGCCGACGAGCGCGGCCGGATCAAGGTCGATGAGTTCTTCCGCACCAAGGTGGAGCACATCTACGCGGTCGGCGACGTCATCGGCTTCCCGGCGCTGGCCGCCACCAGCATGGAGCAGGGCCGGCTGGCGGCGGGCCACGCCTTCGGCGAGGTGGTCTCGGTCAACGAGATCCCGGCGCCGATCGGCATCTACTCCATCCCCGAGATCAGCTTCGTCGGCAAGACCGAGGCCGAGCTGACCGAGGCCTGCGTCCCGTTCGAGGTCGGCGTGTCCCGGTACCGGGAGCTCGCCCGGGGCCAGATCGTCGGCGACCTCTACGGCGTGCTCAAGCTGCTGGTCTCCCCGGTGGACCGCAAGCTGCTCGGGGTGCACGTGTTCGGCACCCAGGCCACCGAGCTGATCCACATCGGCCAGGCCGTCATGGGCTGCGGCGGCACGGTCGACTACCTGGTCGACGCGGTGTTCAACTACCCCACGCTGTCCGAGGCGTACAAGGTCGCCGCGCTCGACGCGACCAACAAGATGCGGGCGGTCAGCCGGCTGTCGGCCGACTAGCGGCGGCCCGGGAGCCGCCCGAATACCGCCGAACCGGCGGGCAGCGGTGCGGCGCGCTACTACTGTTGCGATCGAGCACGCTGACTTCCCCGATGAAGGACGGCCGATGGCGAACGGGCGCGGAGGGCTGCGCCAGCGGGCGACCGGCCAGCTGACCGGGCTGTCGTTCGTGGTCTACGCGCCGCTTGCCCGGTTCGCGGGCGCCCTGCTGCTGGCGCTGGTGCCGCTCGTACTCGGCTACCTCGGACTGCGGCAGTACCTGTCCAAGGCCGGCTGGTCCGACCTGGTGTTCTACGACCTGCAGCTCCCCATCCTGGCCGCCGCCCCGGTCCAGGGCACCGGGCCGTTCCCGGTCGACCTCGCCGTCGCGCGGCTGCTCGCGCCGGTAGTGGCGGGCCTGGCCACCGTGGGTACCGCCCGGCTGCTGCTGGCCGAGCAGTGGCGCCGCTGGTCGGCCGCGGCGGCCCGGCAGCACGCCGTCGTCGTCGGCGACGGCCCGGTCGCGACCGGCCTGGCCAGCCGCTGCGGGCGGAGCGGCTGCCGGTGGTCCTGGTCGGACTGAGTGACACCACCCTGGCCTGGGCCCGCACCAACCGGCTGCTGGCGGTGCGCGGCGAGCCGGCCGACCCGAGCGCGCTGCGGGCCGCGGGCGTGCCGCACGCCAGGGAACTGTACGCGTGCACCGATTCTGGCGCGGTGAACGCGGCCGTCGCGCTGCGCGCCCGCGACCAGGTGCACCCCGGCCGCCGCGCCCCGCTGGCCGCGTACGCCCTGGTCCGCGACATCGAGTTGAAGGTCTCGCTGCAGGCCAGGCGCATCGGGGCGGCGGGCGACCGGCGGCTCCGGCTGGATTTCTTCGACGTCGCCGCCATCGCCGCGCGGCGCCTGCTCGATCAGTACCCGCTCGCCGCCGGCCCGGATCGGCGGACGGCGGCCGTCATCGTCGGGTTCGGGCAGCTCGGCCGGGCGGTGCTGCTCGAGATCGCGCAGCGTCACCCGCCCGGCAGCCCCAGGGCCGAGGTCTGGCTGCGGCAGGCTGACGCGGCCGCCCTGGCCGAGGCCGCCGCCGCCTTCCCCGCGATCGAGCAGCACTGCCAGGTCAGCACGGCCGGACCAGGGCTGACCGGGCCCGGCCCGTACACCGTCTTCGTCTGCCTGGACAGCGACGACGACGTGCTACGGGAAGGCCTGGCAATGGCCCACCTGCTGGCCAGCCGGAGCGGGCAGGTTATCCTCTGCCTGCGCGAGGCGGCGCCGTTCGCCGGGGTGGTCGCGGCCACCAGCGGACTGGTTGACGACGTCATGGGAAGGCTGAGCGTGTTCGGCGTCCTTCAGGAGGCTTGCGTGCCAGCGAACATCCGCGACGACTTCACCGAGCGGCTCGCCCGCTCGGTGCACGCCGCCTATTGCGCTCAAGAGGCCAGGAAGGGCAACACTCCGCAGTCGAACCCGTCGATGGTCCCCTGGGAGCAGCTCCCCGAGCACCTGCGCCAGTCCAACATCGCCCAGGCGGCCGACATCGGCCGGAAGCTGGCCGAGATCGGCGCGGTGGTGATCCCGGCCACTGACGACGCCCCCCCGTTCGCGTACGCGGAGGGCGAGGTCGAACGGCTGGCCAAGCTCGAGCACCGGCGGTGGATGGACGAGCGGAAGGCCAAGGGCTGGAAGTACGGCCAGCCCCGGGACGACGCCGCCAAGCTTCACCCGGACATGCGGGACTGGTCGTACCTCAGCCAGGAGAGCAAGGACAAGGACCGCGACGCGGTCCGCGCCATCCCCGGGGACATCAGCGCCGCCGGATTCCAGATCCTGCGCCTGCCGCCGCCGTAGCCGTCAGCCCATCGCGCCCGCGCGGGCTGCCCTGGTCGAGTACGTCGCGGTCGCCCCGGGTGGCGGCCGGCTGGTGAGCCGGCCGGTGTGACGCATGTCCGTATTCTCCCGGGAATACTCCGTGTGGCACACTAGTTAGCGAGAGACAAGCGTGCTCCGGGGTCGGTGAAACTCCGAACCGGCGGTTACAGTCCGCGACCCGACCGCCTAGCGGCCGGCTGACCCGGTGGAATTCCGGGACCGACGGTTAAAGTCCGGATGGGAGGCAGCACGCGCGCGGCCAGCGACGCTGGCCGTGGCCGTCGGCACCGCACCGGTGCCGCCGGGCACGGCGAGGGTGGCAGGTACCCGCGTTCCCCCGGAGCCGGACCGGAGGAGGCGCGGATGTTCACCGGCATCGTTGAGGACCTTGGTGAGGTCCAGACGGTCGAGCACCTAGGCGATTTCGCCCGTATTCACGTGCTCAGCGAGGTAGTGGCGGCGGACTCCCGCCCCGGTGACTCCATCTGCGTGAACGGGGTCTGCCTGACGGTGACTGCCCTGCTCGGCGCGCCGCCGCCCGGCGGCGGACCCGGCGCGCCGCCGCCCGGGCCGCCCGGGCCGCCGGCCGGGTTCAGCGCCGACGTGATGGGGGAGACCCTCGCCCGGTCCAGCCTGCGGGAGATCGCGCCCGGCAGCCGCGTCAACCTGGAGCGCTCGGTCCGGCTGGCCGACCGGCTCGGCGGCCATCTCGTGCAGGGGCATGTCGACGGCTTCGCCGCCGTTCTCGCCCGCAGCCCCCAGGAGCACTGGGAGGTGGTCAGGATCGCCCTTCCGGCCGACCTCGCGCGCTACGTCGTGCACAAGGGTTCAGTCGCCGTCGACGGGGTCAGCCTCACCGTCTCGGCCATCACCGGCGACTGGCTCGAGGTCAGCCTCATCCCCGAGACGCTGAAGCGGACCACGCTCGGCCTCAAGCAGCCCGGTGAGCACGTGAACCTCGAGGTGGACGTGATCGCTAAGTACGTGGAGAAGCTGACCGGAGGCACCAGGTGACAACCGACAACACCATCCCGATGGACGAGGTCGCCCGGGCGATCAAGGACATCGCCGACGGACGGCCGGTCGTGGTGGTGGACGACGCCGACCGGGAGAACGAGGGCGACATCGTGTTCGCCGCCTCGAAGGCCACCCCCGAGCTGCTCGCCTTCACCATCCGCTACGGCCGGGGCCTGATCTGCGTGCCGATGCTCGGCGCCGACCTGGAGCGGCTGAACGTTCCCCAGATGACGGCCCAGAACCAGGAGCGCCACGGCACCGCCTTCACGGTCAGCGTAGACGCGCGGCTCGACATCACCACCGGCATCTCCGCGGCCGACCGGGCCAAGACGATCCAGCTGCTCGCCAGCCCGGACAGCGCCCCGGGCGACCTAGTACGGCCCGGTCACGTGTTCCCGCTCCAGTACACCGAGGGCGGCGTGCTCCGCAGGCGCGGTCACACCGAGGCCGCGGTCGACCTTGCCGTCCTGGCCGGGCTGCCGCCGGCCGGCGTGGTGTGCGAGGTCATCGGCGACGACGGGACGATGCTGCGCCTGCCCGCGCTGCGGGACTTCGCCGACGCCCACGGCCTCGCGCTGATCTCCATCGAGCAGCTCATCGACTACCGCCGCCGGACCGAGCGGCTGATCACCCGGGTAGCCGAGACGGTGATACCGAACGCCTACGGCGCCTGGCGGGCCTACGGCTACCGCTCCGACATCGACGGCACCGAGCAGCTTGCCCTCGTGCTGGGCGAGATCGACTCCCGCGACGACCCCGACGCGGGCGAGGACGTGCTCACCCGGGTCCACTCCGAGTGCCTGACCGGGGACGTCTTCGGCTCGCAGCGCTGCGACTGCGGCACCCAGCTTGACGCGGCGATGGCCAAGATCGCTGAGGCCGGCCGCGGCGTGGTGCTCTACCTGCGCGGTCACGAGGGACGCGGCATCGGCTTGCTGTCCAAGCTGCAGGCCTACGCGCTGCAGGACGCGGGCGAGGACACCGTGGACGCCAACCTCAGCCTCGGCCTGCCGGTCGACGCCCGCGAGTACTCGGTCGCCGCCCAGCTGCTCGACGACCTGGGGGTCAGGTCAGTGCGGCTGCTGACCAACAACCCGGCCAAGGTCGACGCCCTGGCCGCGCACGGCTTCGGGGTGACCAGGATCCCGCTGCCGCCGCTGGCCACGCCGCACAACCTGCGCTACCTCGCCACCAAGCGCGACCGCCTCGGCCACCAGCTCGAAGAGCTCGGGCCGGACGCCGGCCCCGCCGTCCCGGACCGCCTCGCGCAGGTCGACGCGTCATGAGCGAGCGCGCGAGCGAGTCGCGGCAGGGCAGCGAGTCGGCAGGCAGCGAATCGGCAGGCACAGCGTGAGCGGCCAGGGACGTCCCGAGCTGGCGACGGTGGAAGCGGAGGGCCTGGCGCTCGCCGTCGTCGCCACCCGGTGGCACGCGGAGATCACCGACTCGCTGCTCGACCGGGCGGTCGCCGCGGCCAAGGCCTGCGGGGTAACCGACCTGGCGGTGGTCCGGGTGGCGGGCGCGGCCGAGCTCCCGGTGGTGGCGCAGGAACTGGCCCGCCGGTACGACGCGGTGGCCTGCCTGGGCGCGGTCATCCAGGGCGGTACCCCGCACTTCGAGTACGTCTGCGACTCGGTGACGGCCGGCCTGACCCGGGTGGCGCTCGATCGCGGCACCCCGGTCGGCAACGGCGTGCTAACGTGTAACACCGTGGAGCAAGCCCGCGACCGCTGCGGGCTACCGGACAGCAGCGAGGACAAGGGATGGGAGGCAGTGGTGGCCGCACTTGACACCGCCCTGCTGCTCCGTGCCATCCGCTGCGGGGACCTCCCGAAGGGCGACAGCGCGCGACATTAGCGGCGCCGCGCTTACCCCGTGTTCTTACCGCCACCGCGCTAGCCGTCGACCGTGTCGGCTAGCGACAGTGCAGACCTGCGATCGTGTGCGACGCGCGCCCGTTACCGCTGGCCGGGGTTTCGCGGCGCTTCGTCATGTCAGGAACCACGCATCCGTTCGGGCTAAAAAAGGACTTCCCCATGCTCTCACTCGTTCTGCCGAAGGGTTCCCTGGAAAAGGCCACCCTCGACCTCTTCGACGCCGCCGACCTGACCGTGCGGCGGGCGTCTGACCGCGACTACCACGCCACCATTGACGACCCGCGGATCGACCGGGTCCGTTTCCTGCGCCCCCAGGAGATCCCCTCCTACCTGGAGCGGGGCCTGTTCGACATCGGCATCACCGGACGCGACTGGATCACCGAGACCCAGGCCGACATCATCTCGCTGGGCGAGCTGCAGTACTCCAAGCAGACGTCCAACCCGGTGCGGGTGGTGCTCGCGGTGCCGGACAACTCGCCCTGGCAGTCGGCGTCCGACCTGCCCGAGGGGATCAGGATCTCCACCGAGTTCCCGTCGCTGACCGAGCGCTTCCTCACCGCGCGCGGGGTCAAGGCGATGATCATCCCGTCTTACGGCGCGACCGAGGCGAAGGTGCCGGATATCGTCGACGCGATCGTCGACCTCACCGAGACCGGCTCTTCGCTCCGTAAGAACGGGCTGCGCATCCTGGAGACGCTGCTGACCAGCTACACCGAGCTGGTCGCGTGCGGCACCGCGTTCGCCGATCCGGACAAGCGGGCCGCCATGGAGGACATCGCGCTGCTGCTGCGCGGCGCCATCCAGGCCCGCGGCCAGGTGCTGCTCAAGCTCAACGTGCCCAGCGACAAGCTCGCGGCGGTGACCGCGATGCTGCCGGCGATGTCCTCCCCGACGGTGACCGCGCTCGCCAACACGGCCATGAACGCCGTCGAGACGGTGGTGCCCAAGCGCGGCGTCAACACGCTGATCCCGGCGCTGAAGGCGGCGGGCGCGCACGACATCCTGGAAATCCCGATTTCCAAGATCGTCGAGTGAGGGCGGGGTAGAACCAGTCGGTGAGGTACACCCGCGGCACGGCACGCGTCCTTCCGGTTGACCGCGAGGGACGCGTGCTGCTGCTGCTCGGCACGGCGCTGCTGCGGCGGGCCGAGCATTTCTGGCTGTCGGTCGGCGGCGCCCTTGAACGCGGCGAGACCCTGGCCGAGGCGGCCGCGCGCGAGATGCGGGAGGAGACCGGGCTGTCGGCCGACCCGGCCGCGCTGGGAGAGCCGGTCGGCCGGTCGGTGATCAAGTTCACCTCGTTCGGCGTGCTGCCGGTAGTCCAGCACCAGACGTACTTCGCGGTCGCCGCCGCCTCCGGCGCGGCGGTGAGCCTCGACCACCTGGGCGCGATAGAACGGCTGACCATCGTCGGCCACGCCTGGCTGACCGCCGATGAGCTGGCGGGCCGGGCGGAGCGGGTCAGCGACCCGGAGCTGCCGCGGCTGATGCGAGCCGCGGTGAGCGCGGCATACCCGCTGAGCGGCGACGGTTAAGTACTTACTAAAGGTCCCGTGGCCCGTCAGGGGCCCGCTCGGTAACGTGGTGGGACAAGCCGGACATCGAGGTGGGCTGTGCGCGACATCCTGGACACGATCGCCAAGTGGTGGGCCGAGGACGAGACCTTCGGGCTGGCCACGGTGGTGAGCACCTTCCGCAGCGCGCCGCGTGACCCCGGGGCGGCGCTGGCGGTCGATGACGCAGGCGAGGTCATCGGCTCGGTCTCCGGCGGCTGTGTCGAAGGTGCCGTCTACGAGCTGGCGGGCGAGGTCACCGGCAGCGGGCAGCCGGTGCTGCGGCGCTACGGCTTCAGCGACGACGACGCGTTCGCGGTCGGCCTGACCTGCGGCGGGATCCTCGACATCTTCGTCGAGCCGGTCAGCAAGTCGACGTTCCCCGAGCTTGGCGACATTTACCAGGCGGTCGGCCGGGGTGAGCCGGTGGCGGTGGCCACGGTGATCTCCGGGCCCGGGCGGGTGGGCGCGCGCCGGGTGATCTGGGGGGATCCCGCGCGGGAGGCATCCGGCAGCCTCGGCTCGGGGCAGCGGCTCGACGCGGCCGCCGACGACGACGTGCGGGGCATGCTCGCCCAGGGGCTGACCGGCATCCGCCGGTACGGTGAGCACGGCGAGCGGCTGGGCGGCGAGCTGGCGGTGTTCGTGAACTCGTTCGCCCCGCCGCCGCGGATGTTCGTGTTCGGCGCGATCGACTTCGCCGCCGCGGTGGCCCGGGTCGGCAAGTTCCTCGGCTACCACGTGACCGTGTGCGACGCGCGGCCGGTGTTCGCCACCAAGTCCCGTTTCCCCGACGCCGACCAGGTGGTGGTCGACTGGCCGCACCGGTTCCTGGCCGGAGTAGAGGTGGACGCGCGCACGGTGATCTGCGTGCTCACCCACGACCCCAAGTTCGACGTGCCCGTGCTCGAGGTGGCACTGCGCACCCCGGCCGGCTACGTCGGCGCCATGGGATCGCGCCGCACCCACACCGACCGGCTGGAGCGGCTGCGCGAGATCGGCCTGACCGAGGGCGAGCTCGCCCGGCTGCGCTCTCCGATCGGGCTCGACCTGGGTGCCCGTACCCCGGAGGAGACCGCGGTGTCCATCGCCGCCGAGCTGATCCAGCTCCGCTGGGGCGGCACCGGGCAGGCGCTGACCGACACCGCGGGCCGCATCCACGGCGACGAGCAAGTCACCTGACCGGTTGCCCTACTCGGTAGCCTTCGGGTGGCCAGGTCCTGCGTGATCAATCCAGACGGTAGCTGTCTCCCCGTCGACGAGGTACCAGATGCGGCCAGCGCCGGTTACCTCTAGCTGCCAGTGGTCGAGGACGCGGCCTTTCACCACGCCAGTAGCCAGCTCACCACGAAGACGGTGGTGCCGATGCGACGGCACGACCGGGCGCGGATTGAGCCGCATGATCGTCCAGGCGGCCAGCGTGCTTCCCGGAGCCTGCCGGCACAGTTCCTCCCAGCCTTTGGCTGCCTCGCTCTCGGCGAAGCGGATATCCCAGCCGCCCGACTCCGGCGGCGGTGCGACACGGTCCCCCCGCTTTGGGCTCACTCAGGAACCTCCGGCGGCGGTACCGGACCGTAATCAGTCCCGTCGTGCTCCCGGGTCAGCCGGGCGAACAACTCGGGGTCCGCGTAGATCTCCGCCGTATGCCGCCAGGAGGCCACCACAGTTTCGACTGCGGCCCCGTTGGCTAGATCGCCTGCCGCGTTAAGGGTGTCGAGCCATTCGGCGGCGAACTCCTTCCATGACTCCTCGGGCAGGTACCGTACCCAGGGGAACACAGCCGGCAGCACCCGGACCGCGAGCGCCATCACCATCGGCTCCTCCCGCACCATCTCCCGGAACAGCCGGGTGGTGTCCCGGACCAGCGCGCTGTCCGCCGCCGCCCGGTCGGCGGTGGTGATGACCAGGTCCTCGGCGTCGCGCCGGTGCAGCACCAGGCGGCGGCTGCCGGCCAGCCGGGCCAGCGTCGCCTTGGGCTTGTTCAGCAGGTCACTGAGGTTGGCCTCAGCCGGAATAGCGGTCATGACTTTCAAACTAATTGATAACTCCTCGACTTTCAAGCTAGTTGACAACTCGCCGCCGCCCGGGCCTGCCGCCACGCCGATCGGCTACCGTGGGGCCGTGGTCACACGGGTCGCGGGGATACTGCTCGCCGCCGGGGACGGCACCCGGCTCGGCCAGCCGAAGGCAACGGTGGAGCTGGGCGGGATAACGCTCGCCGAGCGGGGCGCGCGGCTGCTGCGGGACGGCGGCGCCGACCCGGTGCTGCTGGTGACGGGGGCGGCAGCGGCGCTGGTGGCGGGCACGGTCCCGGTGCACAACCCGGACTGGGCCTCCGGGATGGGGTCATCGCTGGCGGCCGGGCTGCGGGCGCTGGCGGCGCAGTCGTCGGCGGCCGACGTCACCGCCGTGGTGATCGCCCTGGCCGACCAGCCGCTCATCGGGCCCGCCGCGGTCCGGCGACTGGTCGCCGCGCACGCGGCCGGCGCCAGCGTGGCGGTTGCCGCCTATGGCGGCAAGCAGCGCAACCCGGTGCTGATCGCGCGCGGCCACTGGGCGGCCGTGGGCGCGGCGGCGGCCGGCGACACCGGGGCGCGGCCCTTCCTGCGGGCCCATCCCGAGCTGGTCACGCCGGTTGAGTGCGGTGACGTCGGCCGCCCGGACGACATCGACACGCCCGAGGACCTGGCCCGGGTCCGGTCCAGGCTGTGCCCGCCGAGCTAACTCTTATTAGCTGGCCCGCCTAGCTGGCCTCTGCCTTGATCCCCCAGCGGACGGTGACCGACTCGCGCGGCTGCAGCACGATCAGGTCCTGGCCGGTCACGAACGCGTTCGGCGGGCAGGTCATCGGCTCCACCGCGACCGCCGCCCGGCGCCGCTCCGGCTCCAGCGAGTCGCCGGTGAACACCTGCAGCCAGCCGCAGGCGGCGTCCATCCACAGCGCCGTGGTCAGCCCGGCACCGGACAGCCGGACCCACGCCAGGCCGTCTGGTCCCCGGCGCAGCCCGGTGAACGCGGTGTCGAGGTGGACGCCGCTCACCTTACGCGCCGTCCGCAGGTCGTAGTCGGTCCCGGTGACGTCCTGGGCCGGGCCGGCCGGGATGAGCCGTTCGTCGACCGGCTGCCAGCGGTCAGCGGGCAGCTCCAGCTCGCACTCGTCGATCGTGGCGGTGCCCGCGCGCAGGTAGGGATGGTTGCCGCTGCCCCAGGGGGCCGGACGGCTGCCCTTGTTGGTCGCCGTCACCGTGAAGTGCAGGCCGGATTCCGCGTCAAGCCGGTAGGCCGCGTCCACCTGCACGGCGTAGGGGTAACCCTGCTGCCCGTGCGGCAGGCAGCGCAGTGTCACCTCGCCCGGCTCGTGGACCGTCCGGGCCCAGGGCAGCCACCGGGTGAGCCCGTGGATCGCGTTACCGTGGGCGGGCTCGGACAGCGCCAGCTGGTGGTCCGCGCCGTCGAAGGGGTAACGGCCGCCGTCGACCCGGTTCGGCCACGGGGTCAGCAACTGGCCGGCGCTGTGCGGCGGCAGCTCGTCGGCGTCGAAGCCGGTGACCAGAACCGTGTCGCGGTAAGTGAGGCCGCGCAGCCCGGCGCCGAGCTCGGTCACCGTAGCCCGGTAGTCGCCTGCCTCGATTTCGTACTGAGTGCCCGTCAGCGGGATCGTCATGCCGATCAGCATACGGACCCGGGGACCGCGCGCGGCGGGCGCACGGGGGTTAAGCCCGGGTCGGCAGCGGTAAGGATCTGTTAAGCATTCGAGGACGGTTTATCGCACAAGTTGTGAATTGGAATTTATGAGGTTCACGCGAGCCGGAGAAAACGGCTTGTGGCGCGAGCGTGAATTTCACTGATCGTTTAGCCTGCCGTTGCGCTCATCGGGCGCGAACCTGGCCGGGGGCCGTTTCCCGCGCCGTTTCGACTAGGGCGGAGTCGTTTCGGCTGAGCGGGCCGGTTAAGGCTGGCGGGCCGACGGGGCTGCTTGGGGAGCGGGGGACCGTCAGCCCCGTCGGCAATTAAAACTGTAGCCGCAGATGACTGCTCCGCGATACTCCCTCATGCCATTATCTGTTGATCCCGGCTGTGCTTTTCTGTCGCTCATTAAGCGGTCAGACCCGCGGCGCGAGACTGCGCCTTGATATCGGGTGGGTACAGGGCGTGTATCCGCCGAGGTAGCGGGCCCGGAAGCGGTGGTCAGCCGCGGCGCGGGGTCAGGCGGCCGTTGCGCAGCGCCTCTGCTGCCAGCACGCCGAACAGGTAGAAGTAGGCCGCTTCTTCTTCCTCGAAGAACCTGACTTCGTGCCGCGCGTCCTCCGCGCAGCTGAATACCTCGTACCCGCCGTCGGTCTTGAACAGGCACATCGCGCCGGTGACCTCTTCGTCGACCGCGTACGCGGACCGCGGGATGTCGGCACTGTCCACCAGGTCGGCGAAGATCGCGGACATGGCGAGCCGCGGCTTGCGGGCCGCCCGGCGGCCGCGGACGGCCCCGGTCAGCTTGCTCAGCGCGCCAGCCGCCGTCAGCCCCGGAGCCGGCTGGCTCTCCGGCAGCGGGCCGGTGGTGCGGTCGGCGGGCGCGGCGGGCTGGCCGGCGGGCGCGGCGGGCTGGGCAACGGCCCCGACGGGCGGTGCCGTCGGGGCCGGCGGGGCCGCGGCGGACGTTGCCGCGGCGGACGGCGGGGGAGGCGCGGCCGGGGCGGCTGGCGGTGCTGCCGCTGGCGCAGCTGCCACCGGGGATGGTGCCACCGGCATGGCCGCAGGCGCGGCGGCAGGGAAGCCGGGTGACTCAGGCTGGCCGATTACCAGCGGGATCGTTGGCTCGGTCGAGACCGGCGCGACGGGGAACGCCGCGACAGGCGCCGCGAATTGCGGTGCGTAGGCGGCGAACTGCTGTCCGGGCTGGACCGCGGCCTGCGGTCCGGACTGTGCGAGCTGGGGGAGGGGCCCGGTCGACGGCTGGCCCGCCTGGGGGGCCGGCGCGGCCGGGGCCTGCTGGGCAGCCGGCGGCGCGAAGGGCGGCGGCTGGGCGGTGTCCGGCGGTTGCTGGTAACCGCCGGCCTGGCCCGGCTGGGCATACTGCGGTGTCCCGGCCAGGCCGTTGAGCGATGGGAGCGGGCCGGTGCCCGGATCCGGCTGCGGGTAGCCGTTGGCGGGCGGGTTCCCGGGATAGCCGGCCGCCTGCGGGCCGACAGCCGGCTGGAAGTACCAGGTACCGTTGCCGTCCGCGGCCGGAGAGCCGTGCCATGCGGCCACCGCGGCCGCCGTCGGCGCCTGCGGCTGACTGTTCTGCTGACCGGCCTGCGGCTGACCGGCCTGCGGCTGCGCCGGCAGTGGCTGCGGCTGGGCCTGCGGCGCCGCGGCGACCTGCTGGAACTGCGGCTGGACGGGAGCCTGCGGTGCCTGGCCCGGGGCCGCTCCCGCCGGTCCGGCCTGCGGCTGCGGCGCGCCCGGCTGCCCGCCGGCACCTGGCTGTACCCCGGCTTCCGCTGCCCCGCCCGCTGCCTCCTGCCCTCCGGCGACCGGAGCGGACAGCGTTCCGGCCGGGGAGAACTGCTGGTTCATCGCGGCCGGACCGGACGCCTGCTGCGCGAGCGGCTGCGGTAGCTGCCCCTGCTGCGCGGCCGGCGGCTGCGCAGCAGGCAGCTGGAGCCGGCTGGCCGGCTGCGTCATGTTCGGCTGCATCGCGCCCGCCTGCGGCTGCGTCGCCCCGGCCGACCCGAACTGCGTACCCGCCGCCCCCGGCGCGAAGCCGGCCGCCAGCGGTCCCGCCGGTCCCTGCGGCGCCGCGGCAGCCTGGGCCGGCGGCTGACCGCCCGCGCCCTGCGCTGCGCCCGCTAGCTGGCCGCCGGGAAACTGGCCGTTCGGGAACTGCTGGCCGCCCGGGTACTGCGGGCCGCCGGCCGCCTGCTGCCCGTTGGCGAACTGCTCCCCGTTCGCGTACTGCCCATTGGGGAACTGCGGCCCGCCCGGGTACTGCTGGCCACCGGGAGCCTGTTGCCCGCCGGCGTACTGCTGCTGGCTGGCTGCCGGTTGCCCGTTGGCGTACTGCTGGCCCACCGGGAGCCTGCTGCCCGCCGGCGTACTGCTGCCCGCCGGGTCCCTGCTGCTCGCCGGGGAACTGCCCGCCGGCGTACTGCTGTCCGTTGGGGGCCTGCTGGCCGCCGGGGAACTGCCCGTTCGCGTACTGCTGTCCGCCGGGTCCCGGCTGGCCGCCGGGGAACTGCCCGTTGGCGTACTGCTGCCCGTTGGCGTACTGCTGGCCGCCGGGGAACTGCCCGTTCGCGTACTGCTGTCCGCCGGGTCCCGGCTGGCCGCCGGAGAACTGTCCGTTGGCGTACTGCTGCCCGTTGGCGTACTGCTGTCCGCCGGGTCCCTGCTGCTCGCCGGGGAACTGTCCGTTCGCGTACTGCTGCCCGTTCGCGTACTGCTGCCCGTTGGCGTACTGCTGCCCGCCCCCGTACTGCTGCCCCGCTCCAGCCTGAGCGGCATTACCGGCCCCGCCAGCGCTACCCGCCCCGCCGGCCCCGCCCGCGGCGCCTGTTCCGGCGGGCAGGCCGGAGCTGCCGTCGTTCGCCCCCGTGCCGTTAAGTCCGCCCGCGTTCGGCCCTTGGGCGCCGCCCGGTCCCTGAGGGCCGCCTGGTAGCTGGTAAGTGCCGGTCAGCGGCTGCTGGGTAGCCAGGCCGACCGGCTGCGGCATCCCCGCTGGTCCCTGCGCGGCGCCAGCCGGGGCCGAGCCCGATCCGGCCGGCAGCTGGCCGCGGACCGGCCGCGAGGCGGCCGGCTGGCCACCCCAGCCCGGCCTCCCGCCGTTGCCTGGCCCGGCCGTGCCTACCCCTGCCATAGCTTGCGCCGTCCCCTGCCCGGCCGTCCCCTGCCCCGCCGCGGCCTGCCCGCCGCCGCCTGCCCCGAGCGCCCGGGGCAGGGCAGAGAGCAGCAGCGACACCGGGAACTCGTGCCGTTCCTCGGCCAGGTCGGTCACCTCGTGCCGCGGCACCACTACTTCAAAAACGCCCCGGTCGACTTCCCAGTAGCCCAGCTGCGCGGCCCGCTGCCCGTCCATGCCCAGGTAGACGATGTGCAGCCGATCCCCGAGGTCGTCAAGCACCAGGCACGGCTCACTGTGGTACGAGCCGATGGGGCGCGACTCCCACAGCGCGTCGAGCTGGTCGAGCCGCACCTGCTTGCGCCAGATGCCACCGGGAGCGGGGGAGAAGCCGTGCTCAACCGGCGGCGGCGGCGCCGCGAAAAGGGTGACGTCGCGGTCGGACGGTCCAACCGCCGCCTGATAGGGGGCGCCCAGGTAGGAGGCCATGAGCCGGTATCGCATGAAGCGCTATCCCTCCCTCGGCCGCCGCCAGGCCAGTCCGTCGTAGCGGGCCATCGGTTCCTCGCCCGCGTCCGCCAGCCGGCATAGCGCGGTGCCAACCGGGATCTGGATCGGCTCCAGGTAAAACTCCACCCGGCCGCCCGCGCCACGCGGGCTGACCGGCACGTAGCCGTCGATTTCCCGCGCCTGCCAGCACAAGAAGTACAGTTCCGCCAGGTCTGGCTTAAAATCCGATCCTTCGTAGCCTAGGCCGAGCGCGTAGAACGCGTCTGCCGGGTTGCGGAATACAACGTCCCTGACCCGGTGCACGTAGCCCGCGATGACGCCGCGCTGGCCGCTCATGTAGGGGCCCACCATCCGCGGCGGTACAACCTTCCGCAGCGGCGTGCCGGGAAGTATCCGCGCGGCTTGCGCCGGCTCGCGTGCCGAACCCACGGAACTGCTCCTTCCCGCATGCGCCGTATGTCAGGTCTGCACCACCGGTTCACGGGTCACAGGCCTGCGCGTCGCTGCAGGTCAAGAGACTTCCATATCCGGCATCTGTGCTCAACCGATTCTGCCGTGGAGATTGACGATACCCACCGTTAAATGCGGCTTTCATGGATTTCACTACATTAAGTAGCCGCGTCCCCGGTGGCGCCCGTCCCGCCGGGCACGCGGGCCCGGCGGGTGACCTGCCCCGGGGCCGGCCGCGCGGCGCCGCGGCCGGCCCGGCCCGGGCGGTAGGGTCGCCTCGTGCCAGTGACCAGACCAGCGGGCGACAGCGGCGACGCCGACCCGGCCGTGACCGCCGCGCTTACCGCCTACGCGGCTGGTCAGGCGGCCGAGGCGACCGTACTGGGCGCGGTCGCCGCCAGCCGGCTGCTCGTCCCGGTGGTCGCGGTGCTGGCCGAGGCCGGCCCGGACGGCACCGAAAAAGAGACCGAGATGGCGCTGCCCACCCTGGTCGGCAACGACGGGCGGAAGGCGGTCATCGCGTTCACCAGCACCGCCACCGTGGCGCGGTGGCGGCCGGACGCCCGCCCGGTGCCGGTGGCGGCCGCCAGCCTGTGGCCCGCGGTGGCGGCCGAGCAGGCCGACGCGGTGGTGATCGACGTGGCGGGCCCGCATCCGCTGGTTATCGAGGGTGCGCGGCTAGCCGCCCTGGCCGCCGGGGGCGCGCCGCCGGACCCGTACGCCGACCCCGACGTGCGCGCCCAGGTGGCCGCGGTCACCTCCGCCTTCACCCTGGAACCAGGCGATGCCGGCAGCGACCTGACCGTCGCCCTGCCCACGCCCGACCGCGCCGTCGCCCAGGCGATCGCCGCCCGCCTCGCCCCCCGGCTCCGCCGCGGCATCACCTTCCGCCTCGGCTAGCCCGCCGCGCCTCCGCCGGCAGGCGCTGCCCACGCGAAGGGAGGCTGTCCGGGGGCGCCGTCGGCGGTGTCGCCGGGACGCCGGACGGCCGCCGGGAGACGGCGGGCGGTGCCACCAGGAGATCGCCGGCCGGCCGGACCGCCCGGACGGAGCGGCGAGGCGGGAAGGGCGGGCCCCGCATCCGTTCGGGATGATCAAGGGGGGTCGCGGAGGCCCGTCGGGTGGCGCGAAGCCGGGGCCGCGCTGACGGTAGGGTGAGCAGCATGTTTCGGTGGCTGACAGCGGGCGAGTCGCACGGGAAGGCGCTCGCCGCGATCTGCGACGGCGTGCCGGCGGGGGTGCGGATCACCAGCGAGGACGTGGCCGCGGCGCTCGCCCGGCGGCGGGCCGGGTACGGACGCGGCGCGCGGATGAAGTTCGAGCAGGACGAGGTGGAGCTGACCGGCGGCGTGCGGCACGGCCGCACGCTGGGCGGGCCGGTGGCCATCCGGGTCGGCAACACCGAGTGGCCCAAGTGGGAAACGGTCATGTCACCCGACCCGGTACCGGCCGATGAGCTGGAGCGCCAGGCGCGCAACGCGCCGCTGACCCGGCCCCGGCCCGGCCACGCCGACCTGGCGGGCATGCAGAAGTTCGGGCACACCGATGCCCGCCCCATCCTGGAGCGGGCCAGCGCCCGGGAGACGGCCGCCCGGGTGGCGCTGGGCGAGGTGGCCAGGAAGCTGCTCGACCAGGCGCTCGGGGTTGAGCTGGTCTCGCACGTGGTCGCCCTCGGATCGGTCGCGGTCCCCGACGAGACGCCGGCCCCGGGCCCGGGCGACGCGGCCCGGATCGACGCCGACCCGGTGCGCTGCGCCGACCCGGAGACCAGCGCGCGGATGGTCACCGAGGTTGACGAGGCCCGCCGGGACGGCGACACGCTCGGCGGGGTAGTCGAGGTCGTGGTGTACGGGCTGCCGCCGGGACTTGGCAGCTTCACCCAGTGGGACCGGAAGCTGGACGCCCGGCTGGCGGCGGCGGTCATGTCCATCCAGGCGTTCAAGGGCGTGGAGTTCGGCGACGGCTTCGTCACCGCGGGCCGCCGCGGCTCCGGCGCGCACGACGAGATCTACCTCGGCCCCGGCGGGGTGCGCAGGCGGACCAACCGGGCCGGCGGCATCGAGGGCGGCATGACCACCGGCGAGGTGCTGCGGATCAGGGGCGCCATGAAGCCGATCTCGACCGTGCCCCGCGCGCTGGAGACGGTCGACGTGGCCACCGGCGAGCCGGCCAAGGCGATCAACCAGCGCAGTGACGTCACCGCGGTGCCCGCCGCCGGGGTGGTGGCCGAGGCGATGGTGGCGCTGGTGCTGGCCGAGGCGGCGACCGAGAAGTTCGGCGGCGACTCGGTCGACGAGCTGCGCCGGAACGCGGAAGCCTACGTCAAGGGCCTGGTGATCTCGTGACGGCCGGCCAGGGGGCAAGGGAACCGGGCAGCGGCCCGGGTTCAGCTCGGCCGGTGGTGCTCGTCGGCCCGCCGACGGCGGGCAAGTCGTCGGTCGGTGCACTGCTGGCGGCCGAGCTTGGCGTGCCCTTCGCGGACACCGACGCGCTGGTGGCCAGCGCGGCGGACAAGCCGGTGGGCGACATCTTCGTGGACGACGGCGAGCGGGTGTTCCGCGAGCACGAGCGCGGCGCGGTCGCCCGCGGCCTGGACCAGGTCGGCCCGGCCGGCGGGGTGCTCGCGCTGGGCAGCGGCGCCGTGCTCGACCCGGACGTGCGCCGGATGCTGGCGGGCGCGCTGGTCGTCTACCTGGAGGCCGACTTCACCACCGTCGTCAAGCGGACCGGGTTCGACCGGCCGCGGGTGGTCATCCCCGGTAACCCGCGCGGGCGCCTGCGGGCCATGCTCGAGGAACGCCGCCCGGTCTACGCCGAGCTGGCCACGCTGACCGTGCCGACCGACGACATGGCGCCCGAAGAGGTGGCCGCCGACCTGGCCAAGCGGCTGCGGGCATGAGCGAGGACACGAGCATGGGGGAAACCCGTATCGCGGTCGGCGGCGAGCAGCCGTACGAGGTCGTGGTCGGCAGCGGGGTACTCGGCCTGCTGCCCGGGCTGGTCAGCAAGCGGGCCGAGACGGTAGCCGTCATTCACGACGAGCGGCTGGCGGCGGTGGCCGGCCCCGCCGGTGACGCCCTCGCGGCGGCGGGCTTCCGGGTGACCGCGACCGCGGTGCCGTCCGGCGAGGCGGGTAAGGACGTGGCCGTGCTCGCCCGGCTGTGGACCTGGCTAGCCGAGTCCCGGGTGACCAGGACCGACTGCGTGGTCGGCATCGGCGGCGGCGCGGCGACCGACCTGGCCGGGTTCGCGGCCGCTACCTGGCTGCGCGGCGTGCCGGCCGTGCTGGTGCCCACCACGCTGCTTGGCATGGTGGACGCGGCCGTCGGCGGGAAGACCGCGATCGACATCCCGGCCGGCAAGAACCTGGTCGGGGCCTTCCACCCGCCCGCCGGGGTGCTGGCCGACCTGGCCACCCTGCGGACCCTGCCGCGGGCCGACTACGCGGCCGGCCTGGCCGAAGTGATCAAGGCCGGCTTCATCGCCGACGGCGAGATCCTCCGCCTGGTCGCGGCCGACCCGGCTGCCGCCGCCGACCCGGCCAGCGCGGCCCGGCCGGCCGGGCCGGCGGCGGGCACACCCGCGAGCTGATCGAGCGCGCGATCGCGGTCAAGGCCCGGGTGGTCGCGGCCGACCTGCGCGAGGCGGGCCTGCGGGAGATGCTCAACTACGGCCACACCCTCGGCCACGCCATCGAGAAGCTGGAACGCTACGCGTTCCGGCACGGCGACGCGGTCGCCATCGGCATGGTGTTCGCGGCCGAGGTCGGCCGGCTGTCGGGCCACCTGACCGAGGCCGACGTGGCCCGGCACCGGGAGCTGCTCACCGCGGTCGGCCTGCCGGTGACCTACCGCGCTGACGCCTGGCCGCAGTTGCGCGAGACGATGTCGCTGGACAAGAAGGCCCGCGGCGCGCGGCTGCGGATGGTCATCCTCGACCCGATCGGCCACCCGGTCATCTTCGACAACCCGGCCGAGGAACTGCTGGCGCAGGCCTACCAGGCGGTGGCGGCATGACCGAGGCCAGCGGGACCGCGGAGGCCCGCCGGGTGCTGGTGCTGAACGGGCCCAACCTGGGCCGCCTGGGCAAGCGCGAGCCCTCCGTCTACGGCACCGCGACCCACGCCGACCTGGTTGACCTGTGCCAGCGGACCGGCAAGGACCTCGGCCTTGAGGTCGAGGTCAGGCAGACCGAGTACGAGGGCGAGCTGGTCACCTGGATCCACCAGGCCTGCGACGACGCGATCCCGGTGGTGCTCAACGCGGGGGCGCTCACCCACTACTCGCACGCGCTCGGTGACGCGGTCAAGATGCGGACCGCGCCGCTGGTGGAAGTGCATATCTCCAACATCGCCGCGCGCGAGGGCTTCCGCCACCAGTCGGTGATCACCGCCGCCGCGTCGGGGATCATCGCCGGCTTCGGCTTCCAGTCCTACGTGCTGGCGCTGCACGCCATCGCGGCCACCAGGGACAAGTAACGTGGTCGTGCTGGTCGGGTTCATGGGCGCGGGCAAGACGACCGTCGGGCGCCTGCTCGCCAGCCGGCTCGGCCTGCCCTTCACCGACAGCGACCTGGTTATCGAGCAGCGGGCGGGCAAGCCGATCCGGCAGATCTTCGCCGACCAGGGCGAGCCTGCCTTCCGCCAGCTCGAGCACGAGGTGATCGGCGACCTGCTGCGCGGCCCCGCCCTGGTGCTGGCCCTGGGCGGCGGCGCGGCCGCCCACGCCGGCACCCGGGAGCTGCTGGCCGCCGTCCCCGTGGTGTACCTGCGGGTCAGCTACGCCGAGGCGATGAACCGGGTCGGCGGCGACCGGGGGCGGCCGATGCTCGCCCGGCCCGACGTCGACCGGCTCTACGCCGAGCGCGACCCGCTTTACGCCGCCGCCGCCCGCTGCACCGTCGACACCGACGCGAGGTCGCCGGAAGAGGTCGCGCTGGACATCCTGGCCCGCCTCGGGGCCGGCGCCGGAGCCGGCTGAGGACGGCCAGCCAGGCCCTCAGTACAGCCGCTCCGGCTGGCCGGTCGCCTCCAGGACCGACATCCACAGGTCGCCGCCCGGGTCGACCTGGTTGCGGCTGCCCGCCGCGACCGGGATCGGGATGTGCACGAAGCGCCCGTGCCAGCGGCCGACCACCATCGCCGTGCGGCCGGCCATCGCCGCGTGCACCGCCGCCTGCGCCAGCCGCAGGCAGTACACCGCGTCCCAGCCGTTGGCGGGCACGCTGCGGATGGCGTAGCCGGGGTCGACGTAGCGCAGGCTTAGCTCCTGGCCCGCGGCGGCGAAGTCGGCGCTGATCCGCTGCCGCAGCAGCCCGCCGATGTCGGCCAGCCGGGCGTTGCCGGACGCGTCCACCTCGTTCCCGGCGTCCAGCAGGTGCTGCCCGGCCCCTTCGGCCACCACCACCACGGCGTGCCCCTGCCGGGTGACCAGGTCGCGCAGCCGGGCCAGCAGCCCGCCCGCGCCGTCGAGGGCGAACGGCACCTCAGGTATCAGCACGAAGTCGGCGTCGTGGCTGGCCAGCGCCGCGTAGCAGGCGATGAAACCGGAGTGCCTGCCCATCAGCTTGACCAGGCCGACGCCGTGCGGGGTCGAGCTGGCCTCGGTGTGGGCCGACTTGATCGAGTCGGTCGCGCGGGCGAACGCGGTCTGGAACCCGAAGCTCTGGTCGAGGTAGGGAATGTCGTTGTCGATCGTCTTGGGCACGCCGACGACGGCCAGCGGCAGCCCGCGGCGGCCGGCCTCGTCGGCGATGGCGCCGGCCCCGCGCAGCGTGCCGTCCCCGCCGATCACGAACAGCAGCGAGACGCCGTGCCGCTCCAGGGTCGACACCATCAGCGCCGGGTCCTGGCCGCCGCGCGAGGTGCCGAGGACGGTGCCGCCACGGTGGTGGATGTCGGCCACCAGGTCGCGGCTGAGCAGGACCGGCTCGGTACCGCCGGCCAGCCCGCGGTACCCGTCGCGGAAGCCGAGCACCTCGGTCACCCCGTAGTTATCGGCCAGCTCGAGTACCAGGCCGCGGATCACGTTGTTGAGCCCCGGGCAGAGGCCGCCGCAGGTCACGACGGCGGCCCGGGTGCGGGCGGGGTCGAAGTAGATGTACTCCCGGGGCCCGCCCGCCTCGAGCGCGGGCAGCTCGGAAACCGCGCACAGCCGGGCGGCGGCGCCCGCGAGGGTGTCATCGAGCAGTACCCGGTCGTCCTCGTGCACGTAGTGCGGCGAGCTGACCCGGCCCTGCACCAGCGCGGCCATCGGCGAACGGATGGCGGCCGCGCCCAGCCGCCGCACCTGCAGCGCGGCCGGCGTGACGGACAGCGGGTCAGCGGTACTCACCATGTGCACTAGCTTGCCGTCCCCTTGTTACGCCTGAACTTACGCTGCCAGTCTCCCGAAATGGTCTAGACCATGACAACCAGGCTACCCAGCGCCGATGACCGCGCGACCCCCCGGGGATAGCCGTGGTGCGGCGCGCGGGTTAAATTGGCACCCGGGTACGGCAGGTAGCGGGTATCGGCAGGAAGGCCAGTTAATGCGCGTCGGCATGAAGCTCAACTACGCGGGCGGGTTCACCGAGACGGTCAGCGAGCTGCAGGACTTCGAGCGCGCGGGCCTGCAGGTGGTGTCCGTGGCCGAGGCCTACAGCTTCGACGCGGTCAGCCAGCTCGGCTTCATCGCCGCCAGGACCCAGACGGTGGAGATCGCCTCCGGCATCCTGCCGATCTACTCGCGCACCCCGGCGCTGACCGCGATGACCGCGGCCGGGCTCGACTACGTCTCGGGCGGCCGGTTCACCCTCGGCATCGGCACCAGCGGGCCGCAGGTGATCGAGGGCTGGCACGGCGTGCCCTACACCGCTCCGGTCGGCCGCACCCGGGAGCTGATCGAGATCTGCCGCCTGGTCTGGAAGCGCGAGCGCCTCGACTACCACGGCAAGTACTACACGCTCCCGCTCGCGGGCGGTACCGGCCTGGGCAAGCCGCTCAAGCTCATCAACCACCCGCTGCGCGAGCGCATCCCGGTGGTGATCGCCGCCCTCGGGCCGAAGAACGTGGAGCTGGCGGCCGAGCTGGCCGAGGGCTGGGAGCCCATCTTCTACCTGCCGGAGAAGTCGGCCGGGGCCTGGGCCGAGCCGCTCGCGGCGGGCGCCGCCCGGCGGGACGCCACCCTCGGCCCGCTTGACGTGATCGCCCAGGCGCCGCTGGCCATCGGCGATGACGTGGCCCACCTGCGCGACCTCAGCCGCCCGTTCTTCGCCCTCTACATCGGCGGCATGGGCGCCCGCGGCAAGAACTTCTACTTCGACCTGGCCTGCCGGTTCGGCTACGAGGCGGCGGCGGAGCAGATCCAGGACGCCTACCTGGACGGCCGCAAGGACGAGGCCGCCGCCCTGGTCCCGGCCGAGCTGGTGGAGAAGACCTCGCTCATCGGCCCGCACGGCTGGGTCAAGGAGCGGCTGGCCGCCTACCGGGAGGCCGGCGTCACCACCCTCAACGTCACCACGCTCGGGCTCACCCACGAGCGGCGGGTGCAGGACATCGAGACGCTGCGCACGCTGGCCAGCTAGGGCTTGCGAGCCACCCCGCCGTAGCAGTTGACCTCGTTGGCGGGCGGCAGCGGCCCGGTCGCCGTGCGCCGCCACTCCGAGACCAGCACCACCCCCGGCGGCTCCAGCTTCAGCCCGGTGAACGCGATGTCGGCGAACACGTCGCTGTCGCGCGGCTGTATCGGTACCCCGCCGCGGCGGTAGGCGCGCTGCCCGGCGTCCGCGCCGGCCTCGTCGTGCTCGGCGGTGACGTGCGACGCGACCAGGTAGCTGCCGGGGGCCAGGGCGGCCAGCAGCGTCGCCACGATGTCGGCCGGGTGGTCCTGGTCGGGGACGAAGTGCAGCACGGCGGCGAGGATCAGCGCTACCGGCTGGCCGAAGTCGAGCACCGAGTTCACCACCGGCGAGGACAGGATCTCCGCGGGCGCGCGCAGGTCGGCGTGGATGAAGGCGGTCCGGCCCGCCGCCGAGGAGGTGAGCAGCGCCTGCGCGTGGCTGAGCACCAGCGGGTCGTTGTCCACGTAGACCACCCGGGACGCGGGCGCCGCTTCCTGGGCCACCTCGTGCACGCTGTTGGTGGTGGGCAGGCCGGTCCCGATGTCGAGGAACTGCGTGATCCCGGCCTCGGCGGTGAGGTACCTGACCGCGCGGCCGAGGAACGCCCGGTTCTCCCGCGGCCCGGTCCGCACCCCCGGCATCGCCGCGATGACCTTGTCCGCCGTCTCGCGGTCGGCCGCGAAGTTGTTCTTGCCGCCGAGGAAGTAGTCGTACATCCGCGCCGCGTGCGGCCGCGATGTATCGATGTCCTGGGGGAGCCCGACATACTCCGACAGCTCCGGTAGCTCCGACATGTCCGCCCTTCTGCCGAACGAATCGTACCGCCCCGGGGCGACGGCGGCTCAGGGGCGGCGGCGAGGGAATAGAGTCGGATGCATGCCGGAGATCCACGCCGCCCGCCGCCGCCGCGCCCAGACGCTGATCCGCGAATCGGACGCGGACGCCGCGCTGATCACGGCCGCGCCCAACGTCCGCTACCTGACCGGGCTGGCCAGCTCCAACGCGGCCCTGCTGCTGTTCGCGGCGGCCGGGCCGGACGGGGACGGCGCGCTGCTGGCCACCGACTCCCGCTACACCGGCGCCGCCCGCCGTGACGCGCCCGACCTCGAGCTGCTCGAGGAGCGGTTCGTCGAGGGCAGGCTGGCGACCGAGGCGTCCCGCCGCGGGGTGCGGCGGCTGGCCTTCGAGGCGCACGAGATGACCGTCGAGCGGCACGCGGAGCTGACCGCGCGGGCGGACGGCGTGGAAACCCAACCGTTCGGGCGGAAGATCGAGACGCTCCGCATGGTGAAGGACGCGGAAGAAATAGAAAAGCTAGCGGTCGCGTGCGGGCTGAGCGACGCTGCCCTGGCTGAGGTCCTGCCCCAGATCCGCCCGGGGATGTCCGAACGGGTGCTGGCGACCCTGCTCGACCACACCATGGCCCTGCTCGGCGCCGAGGGACCGGCATTCGACACGATCGTCGCCTCCGGGCCCAACGGGGCGATACCGCACCACGTGCCGTCCGGCCGCGAGCTGGAGCGCGGTGACCTGGTGACGATGGACTTCGGCGCGCGGGTGGACGGCTACCACGCGGACATGACCCGCACGGTGGCGGTCGGCTCGGCCGCGGGCTGGCAGCGGGACATCTATGAGCTGGTCGCCCGCGCCCAGCAGGCCGGCATCGACCTGCTCACCGACGGGGTGGAAGCGGGCGCGGTGGACGCGGCCGCCCGCGACGTGATCGAGGCGGCCGGGCACGCCAGGCACTTCAAGCACGGGCTCGGGCACGGCGTCGGGCTGGAGATCCACGAGGCACCGATGCTCGGGTACGGGAGAACGGGTAAACTGACGGATCGGGTTCCTGTCACCGTCGAGCCTGGTGTCTACCTGCCCGCGGAGGGCGGCGTCCGCATCGAGGACGTGCTGGTCGTGACGGCCGGTGACCGAGCCCGATTTCTGACTTCGACCACCAGGGAACTGCTGGTCCTGTAATTGGAGACGACGCGTGGCAAGCACTAATGACCTGAAGAACGGCATGACGCTGAACCTCGAGGGGCAGCTGTGGAATGTCGTGGAGTTCCAGCACGTCAAGCCGGGCAAGGGGCCGGCCTTCGTCCGCACCAAGCTGAAGAACGTGATGTCGGGCAAGGTGGTGGACAAGACCTTCAACGCCGGCATCAAGGTGGACGTGGCCAACGTCGACAAGCGCGACATGCAGTACCTGTACCGCGAGGGCGAGGACTTCGTGTTCATGGACCTGTCCGACTACGACCAGCCGCGCATCCCGGCCGCGGTGGTCGGTGACGCGGCCGACTACCTGCTCGAGGAGCAGACGGTGACGATCGCGTTCAACGACGGCACCCCGCTCTACGTGGACATGCCGGCCGCGGTCGAGCTGGTGATCTCGCAGACCGACCCGGGCCTGCAGGGCGACCGGTCGACCGGCGGCACCAAGCCCGCCACCCTCCAGACCGGCGCGACCATCCAGGTCCCGCTGTTCATCACCACCGGCGAGAAGGTGAAGGTCGACACCCGCTCCGGCGCGTACCTCGGCCGGGCATGACGGGGGGCACCGGGGGTCGTCCCCCCGGGAGGCACTGATGGCGGCGCGCAGCAAGGCGCGCAAGCGGGCTCTCGACGTTCTCTTCGAGGCCGACCTGCGCGGCCTGCCAGTGCTTGAGCTGCTGTCCGAGCGCCAGTCGCTGGGCGACGTCCCGGTCCAGCCGTACGCGGCCGACCTGGTTCGCGGCGTGGCCACCCACCGGGACCGGATCGACGAGCTGATCTCGTGGAACCTGGTCGACTGGACGCTCGAGCGGATGCCCGCGGTGGACCGGAACATCCTCCGTATCGGCGTCTACGAGCTGCTGTGGGCAGCCGACGTGCCGGACGGGGTCGCCATCAGCGAGGCCGTCACGCTGGCCCAGGACCTGTCCACCGACAACTCGCCGACGTTCGTGAACGGGCTGCTCGCCCGGATCAAGGCGGAGAAGCCGACCCTGTCCCTCGACCCGGATGCCTCTGCCTTCACCGGGGAGGACGCCGAGTCGGCCGAGGATGACGACGACGACAGCGACCCGTACGCGGACGACGAGGACGAGGTCCCGTCCAGCGGCACCCGCGGGTAGCAGCGCCAGCCGGGCCGCGCTCGCCGCGGCCCGGCTGAGGCCCTGTCCTCAGGCGGCGCTGTCCTCAGGCGGCGCTGCCCTCAGGCGGCGCTGTCCTCAGACGGCGGAGAAGCGCAGCCGCAGGCCCTGGCGGCGGACGACGGCGAAGAACCACAGCGCGCAGATGGCCGCGCCGACCGCCGTGAGGCCCACCGTTACCACCGAGGACAGCAGCAGGAAGAGCTGGTAGGGCTCGGTGACCATCATGACCCCGAGGCCCAGCGTGGCCAGCAGGAACAGGCCGGCCCAGAGCCAGGTGGCACCCTGGAAGAAGCGGTGCAGCCCGGGGTGCGGCGCCTTGAGCGCCACCACCTCCGCCGCTAGCTGCGCCACCAGCGGCTTGCGGGTGGGCGCGGTGCGCGCGAACATCACGCACATCGCCAGGTTGCCGAGCGGGAACTGGAACTCGAACATCCACACGTAGCCGGTGCTGATCGCGACCACCGTCTGCACCGTGAGGACCAGCGCGGAAATCGTCAGCAGCGAGGTGACCGACCCGGTCAGCAGCTTGCGCGCCACGATCAGCAGCCACACCACCCCGGTGCCGGCCAGCAGGCCGGCGTCCGGGCTAACCAGGTCGGTAACAACGACGTAGGTACCGAAGGGCAACCCGACGGACTCGGCCATGCTCCACATCGACGTCCAGATGAGGCGCCGGGGGTGCGGGAGGTCCAGGTGCTCGGTGGCGGCTGGCATGCGGTTGAGCATACGGGCCGGCGATGTCTCAGGTGTGGTCATTCGCCGATAGCGGCGTGTCGCTTTAGTCCGCTTGGCGCTACCCACGGTTGTGGTCTTCACGATGATAAGAACGGGACCAGCAGGTTCCCGGTTCAGCCCCTTATCCACAGTCGGTTATGTAACAAATACGTAAGGTGGCTATGGTTCGCTTCCCGGCCGCCGGCCTGGCCGCACGGCTGTGCCGTCCGGTACGGCTGTGCTGTCCGGTACGGCTGTGCCGTCCGCGAGCGTGCGGCGGGCCGCACTACAGTGAGACTGCACAGCCAGACTGCATGGTCAACCTGGGGAGTAGTTGAAAGTGACCGCAGAGGTTCCAGCGAGGGCGGTGCCAGGCACGCGCGGCCCCGACGCGATGAGCAGGCGCGACGGCGGGCGGTCGTCGCTGGTCTGGGACGTGCTGGCCCGGGTCATCGCCGAGCGGGCGGCCGCCACCGGCCGGACCGCGCTCGACATCGTTGACGTGGGCGCCGGGACCGGCGGCTTCGCGGTCAGCCTGGCCGGCCGCGGGCACCGGGTGACCGTGGTTGACCCGAGTCCGGACGCGCTCGCCGCCGCCCGCTGGCGGGCGGCCGAGGCGGGCGTCACGCTGACCGAGGTGCAGGGCGAGGCGACTGACCTGCCCGCGCTGCTCGGCCAGCCCGCCGCGGGGGACCGCACTGACCTGGTGCACGGGGCTGACCTGGTGATCTGCCACAGCGTGCTGGAGTACGTGGACTCGCCGTCGGCCGCGCTGGCGGCCGTCGCCCGGGTGCTGCGGCCCGGCGGGACGGTCAGCGTGGTCGCCGCCAACAGCGTGGCGGCGGTGCTGCAGCGCGCGCTGGCCGGGAAGTACGCCGAGGCGCGGGCCCTGCTCCCCGGCGGTCCCGCGGCCGGGGAGGCGCCGGGGTCGGCCCCCTCGGTCAGCCCGGCCGCCCGGCGGTTCACCCTGCCCGAGCTGACCGCGCTGATCGAGGGGCCGGCCTGCGGCCAGGCGACGCGCACGGCATCCGGGTGTTCGCCAGCCTGCTGCCGGGGGCCGCCGCCGACCCGGCCGCCGCCGAGGCGCTGCGGGAGCTTGAAGAGGCCGCCGCCAGTTGCCCGCCGCTGCGCGACATCGCCGCCCGGTTGCACGTCCTCGGCCACGGTTAGCCGCCCGGAGCGTCCCGCTGACCGGCCCTGACCAGCCCGCCCGCCGTCCCGGACAGCCACCCCCGGGTGGCCCCGGGGCGCTGCCTTCCGACGTGGCCCTGCCTTCCGACGTGGCCCTGCCTTCCGACGGGGCACTGCCGGACGATGACGGCTGCCGCATCCTGCACGTGGACATGGACGCCTTCTACGCCAGCGTGGAGCTGCGTGACCGGCCTGACCTGCGGGGCAAGCCGGTCGTGGTCGGCGGGCTTGGCGCCCGCGGGGTGGTCTTGTCGGCGACCTACGAGGCGCGCGCATTCGGCGTCCGCAGCGCGATGCCGGTCGGCCGGGCGCGGCGGCTGTGCCCGCAGGCGGTCTTCCTGCCGCCCCGGCACCAGCTCTACGGCGCGGTGTCCCGTGAGGTGATGGCCGTTTTCCGGTCCGTCACCCCGGAGGTGGAGCCGCTCTCGCTCGACGAGGCGTTCCTCGACGTGTCCGGGGCCAGGCGGCGGCTCGGCTCGCCCCGGGACATCGCCGCGCTCATCCGGCGGCAGGTCCGCCAGCAGCAGTCCATCACCTGCTCGGTCGGGGTAGCGTCGGTCAAGTTCGTGGCGAAGATCGCCTCGGCCCGCTGCAAGCCCGACGGGCTGCTGGTGGTGCCGGCCGACGGGCTGCTCGAGTTCCTGCACCCGCTTCCGGTGAGCGCCTTGTGGGGGGTGGGCGACCGGGCCGAGGAGGTGCTCACCCGGCTCGGGCTGCGGACCGTCGGCGACCTGGCCCAGGTGCCCGCGGCCACGCTGCGCCGGGAGCTCGGGGTGGCCGGCGAGCACCTGCACGCCCTGGCCTGGGGCCAGGACGAGCGGGCGGTCACCCCGCGGCGGGAAGAGAAGAGCGTCGGGGCCGAGGAGACGTTCCCGGTCGACGTGGACGACCCCGAGGTCATCAGGAACGAGCTGCTGCGGCTGTCCGCCCGCACCGCGCAGGCGCTGCGGTCGGCCGGCTGCGTCGCCCGCACCGTGACCGTGAAGCTCCGGCTGGCCAGCTTCAAGACGCTCACCCGGTCACGGACCCTGGGTGAGCCGACCGACGTGGCCCGGGAGATCTACGCCACCGCCTGTGCGCTGTACGAGGGCTCGGGGCTTGACCCCCGGGCACGGCTGCGGCTGGTCGGCGTCCGGGCGACCGGGCTGCGCCCCGCGGCCGGCTCCGCGCGGCAGCTCGCGTTCGGTGACCGGCCTGGCTGGCGGGAAGCGGAGCAGGCCATGGACCGGATCGACCGGCGTTTCGGCGCTGGCGCGGTCCGGCCGGCCGCACTTTTTAGATCTTCTGAAGCCAGCCCGGCGGACGCCCCTTCCAAGGCGCGTGATGAGCCTCGTATTCTGGGAAATGAACCAGGTATCTAATGTGAGGTGAAAGTCACCCCACCCCCCGGGTTCCATTGGGAGGCGTCGTGCCGCTCTCTGAGCATGAGCAGCGCCAGCTCGAGCAGATCGAGCAGGCGCTCTACAGGGAGGATCGGAGACTAGCGCGGCTAGTTCGCTCCAGCGATCCCCGCGTGCACTACCGGCGTCGGGTGGCAGAGGCCATTGTCGGCCTGGCTCTTGGTGCGGCCATGATCGCGGCGGGCATCGTGCTGCCGATCATCGGCCTGGCGGTAGCGGGTTTCGTCGTCATGCTGCTGTGCGGCATCTGGGCGCTGAACAGCTGGCGCCAGATGTCCACGGTCGCGATAGCCGCCGCCGCGGGCGCCACCGGGGTCCCGGCCCCGACCGGCCAGCGCCGTTCCCGCCGATCCGGCCGCTCCCGGCGGGCCGGGGCAGCCGGCGGGTCGTTCGGCGAGCGGCTTGACGAGCGCTGGCGCAGACGCCAGGAGGGGGAGCTCTAGGCCGCGGCCCCAGGGCGGCACCTAACCCGGCGGCACCTCCCGGCCGCGCTGCTCCCGCCGCCCCTCCCGCCCCACGCGCTGCTCCCTGGCCGCGCTGCTCGCGCCTTACTCCCGCCCGCCGCGCTGCCGCCGCCTGACTAGCTCATAACCTGGGTAAACAGGCAACCATGGCCAGCAGCGTGGTCGCCCGGTGGATACGCCCGCATATCCCGGAAGCCAGCGACGGGATCCTGACCTCGGCCGGCATCTGCGAGGGGCTGGCCGGCGCCGGGGCGGGGACCAGGGTGCTGATCGCCGGCGGGCTGGCCGGGCTGATCGCCGGCACCCTGGCCACTGGCGCCATGGAGTACGGCAAGCTCCGGGCCGAGCGCGATGGGCAGCTAGCCGAGCTCGCGGCTGAGCAGGCCCGGCTGGCCGCCTCGCCCGAGGCCGAGCTTGACGAGCTGGCCGGCCTTTACGCGGCCCGTGGCCTGTCGCCCGCGCTCGCCCGGCAGGTCGCGGTCGAGCTCACCGCGCACGACGCGCTGGCCGCGCACGCCGAAGCGGAGTACGGCATCACCCGCTCCTCCCTGGTCTCGCCGTCGCGGGACGCGCTGGCGGTGGGCGCCGCCTTCGCCGCCGGGGCCCTGCTGCCCTGGCTGGCGATGGTGCTCATCCCGGGGGAGTCCCGGGGGGCCGCCACCTTCCTGATCGCGGCCGCGGCGCTGGCGCTGACCGGCTGGGTATCGGCCCGGGTAGCCGGGGTGCACCCGGTCGCCCCGATCCTGCGCACCGCCGCCATCGGCGCGCTGGCCATGCTGGTCACCTACGGCGCAGGCCACCTGCTCACCCACTAACCCGCCAGCCCGCCAGCCCACCCCACCCGCCTCAACCCCACCCCACCCGCCTCAACCCCACCCCACCCGCCTCAACCCCACCCGCCTCACCCACCGACCCGCCAGCCCACGTCACCCCACCCGGCCCAGCTCCACCCCATCCCGCAGGCTCACCCCTGCCCCCGCCCGAGGCGGTCCTGGTCCAATGCCCCGCACCAAACCCCCAGGAAGCCGCCCGGCGAGGCGACCGAACGGCGAGATTCCCTCAGGTAGCGGCATTGTTGCGGAACTTTTTTGCACAATGGAAATAATTTGGTGTCATTGCGCCAAATTATTTCCACTTCAAGCCATTGACCTGCTACTACGTGACCAATGTTGCTAGGGTGGCGCCCTAGCGCAGCGAGCGCCCGCCTAACTTCACGGCATTAGGTCCTGGGCGGCCAGTCGCCGCAACCAGGCGACGAGGCGCGAGCGGAATCCCGGCCGCCCCGCCCCGTTAGCCACTCATGCCCGCCCCGTGAGCCACTCATGAACATGCCCTAACTCCGCTGCCCCCCAGCGCGCTGAGCCTCCTCCGCCTCCCGGCCCACCAGAAGCCCCAGAAGCCCCAGAAGCTCCCGGGCCCGCCCGGAACCGCTGACCGCGGTGCCGGTCGCGCGGCCAGCGGTACCGGTCAGCCGCCGCCGCGAGGCCCGCGACCGCCCGGCCGAGCACCGAGGACGGCAGCAGCCGGGCCCGCCAGCGGACACCGCGTGGCACCGCCGCCGCGATCGCCCGGCGGGCGACGGTGCTGTCGGCCCGCAGCCGGGAGCCGTCGGCCGGGCCGGGCGCGTAGCGAGCGCGCTCTTCCGCCAGGGCGATGCGGCCCAGCGCGTCCCGGGCGGGCCCGGCCAGGCTCAGCCGCTGGCCGGCCCGCTCCGCGGCCGCCCGCGGCGACTCGCTCGGCCGCGCCCCGGCACCGTGATCGAGCAGGTCATCGCGCAGCTCAAGCCACGCCGCGTGCGCCCAGGCGATGTCCCGCGCCCGCAGCCGGTCGGGAACGCCACGGTCGGGAAAGCCCTGGTCGGGACCACCCCGGTCGGGACCACCCCGGTCATGAACACCCCGCCCGCCCCCGCCGTGCCAGCGCCGCCGCCTGATCACCCGCCGGGTGACCCAGGGCGCGACCGCGGCGATTACCACCAGCCCGGCCAGCACCAGGCCAAGCACCGCCCACGGGCTGAGCCCGGCCCTGGCCGCGGTGGTGGAGCCGATCCCGTCGTTGCCGAGGGTGCCGCTCACCCCCGGCGGGAGCTGCCGGCCGGCCGTGCTGCTGGCCGACGGGCTGGGACTGACGCTCGGGGCGGCCTGCGCGGGGCTGCTGGCCGACGGGTTGGCCGGGGTCAGCGAGTAGCCGGGGGCCCGCGCGCTGCCCTGCCCGGCGCTGCCGGACGGCGTCGGCTCGAACCGCAGCCAGCCGTAGCCCTGGAAGTAGAGTTCCGGCCAGGCGTGCGCGTCGTGGGTGGTGACCAGCCAGCTGTTCCCGCTCTGGTGGGTGCCCGCGGTGAACCCGACGGCGACCCGGGACGGGATGCCGAGCAGCCGCGCCAGTACCGCCATGGCGTACGCGAACTGCTGGCAGTACCCCTTCTGGGTGACCGTGAGGAAGTGCTCCAGCCCGGCCGCGTTCACCACGCTGGGCGCGTTAAGGGTGTAGCCGAAGGTGCCGCCGGCCAGCCAGTCCTGCAGCGCGACGGCCTTCTGGAACGCGGTCTTGGCGCCCGCGGCGGCCGCGACCCTATCGGCTAGCTGGGTCAGCGGGCGGTAGGCGGCGGGCACCGTCAGGTAGTGGGCGGCGATGTCGGCCGGCGGGGCGGTGACGCTGTTGAGCGACTGGGCCGGCGGGTCAGCCGCCAGGCTGGTCACCGTGTACCTGAGCCCGCCCAGGGGGACTCCCGAGTCGAACACCATCAGCGTGGAGCGGTCCGCCCGCAGCGACCCGCCCGCCGAGACGGCGGTGGCCGGGTAGGGCACCGGCAGCGCGTCCAGGCTGTCGTCGGCGGTGCCGTCCGCGATGACGATGCGGGTGGTCTGGGTGGTGGTGCCGGCCAAGGTGGCGAGGCCGGGCGGCGGGGGGAGCCGGGGGGTGACCGCGGCCAGCACCGCGGGCTGCGCGAACAGCTGCCAGCCGGCGCTGTCGGTAAGCTTGTCGAGCGCGTAGATCTGCAGGTAGTCGGGGACCGCGGCGCTCGTCGTGTAGTCCAGCACCGGCGACGCCTGGGTGGCGTGCAGTTCCGCCGAGACCTGGCTGAGCGGGCTGGGGAAGCCGGCCCCGCCGCCGCCGTGGCCGCCCGAGCCGCCGATGCCGGGCTGCCCGGCGCCGAACAGCCGGGTGGCGTGCAGCCCGGGGACGGCCAGCGGCAGGCACAGCGCGAGCACGACCGAGGCGAACCCGACCCGGCGCCCCGCCGCCGCCAGCGGCCGGGTATCCGGCCTGCCCGGCCCGGCCCCGTCCCGCCCGCCCGCGTCCCGGTGCTCCCAGTCCCTGATCCGGTCCTGTGCCTCGCTCGACAGCAGGGTCAGGTAGCCGGCCACGGCGGCGCTGAACGCGATGACGGTGCCGATCCAGCCGCGGGCCACGCTGAGCGTGAACGGCTCGGTGACCAGCAGCAGCAGCGGCAGCCCGGCCAGCGCGGCGCTGCCGAGCCGGACCGCGATGAGGTCGGTCGCCAGTGCCGCGATCCCGATCCCGGCCGCTGCCAGCAGCACCATGCCGCGCAGCTGGGGGACTGGCGGCGCGTACCGCGACGCCTCGGTGAAGCCCTGCCCGGCCAGGTGCCACAGCTCGGCCAGCGAGGCGGGCGTGGGCAGCAGGTGGGCCAGCGACCGGCCGTTGGAGAACGCGAGGTTGAGGTACAGCAGCAGCGCGACCGCGCCGAGGGCGAGGACGGCGGGCACCGGCAGCCGCCGCAGCCGGGTGGCGGTGCCGGCCAGCGCCACCACCGCGACCGAACCGCAGCCGGCCCAGAACCAGGTCAGGCCGATGAACACCGGGTAGAGGGACACGGACGCGAGCACTACGGCCAGTGCCGCGGCCGCCGTCCGCCGGTTGCTAGCCATCGGCTGCCCCGTCGGCGGCCGGCACCCCGGGGAACGGCGTCCCGGGGGAAGGCACTCCCGGGGAAGGCGCCCCGTTGAAAGAGGCCCCGGCGACCGGCGACCCGGCCTGGAACAACTGCCGCCAGGCCGTCGCCAGCCGCGCGGCGTCCGGCGCGACCGCCACCCGCCACCCGGCGCTCGCCAGCACCTGGGCCGCGGCGGCGCCGCGGCCCGGCTCCGACACGATCAGCGCCAGCCCGGACCCGGTGCCGCGCCGGGCCGCCGCCAGCTCCCGTGCCTGCTCGGCCGTCAGGTCGCCGAGTACCGCGATGACCTGCCCGCCCCCGCTGCCGAGGGCCTGCACCCCGGCGTCGAGCGAAACCGTCCGCGACGGCCGCAGTACCGCCAGCGTGTCAAGCAGCGTGTCGCGGAACGAGCCCTGCCGTGGCACCTCGCCGTCGGCGGTGACCAGGCGGGCCTCGAACCCCTCGCCCGCCAGGTGCACCCCGATCGACGCGGCCGCGCTGACCGCCAGCTCGAACAGCGCGGTGGTGTACGCCGCGCGCCGCGAGTCGAGCAGCAGCGACGCGGTATTGCGCCAGTACTGCTCTTCCCGGCGCACCATCAGCTCGCCGTAGCGGGCGGTGGACCGCCAGTGCACCCGGTGCAGGCTGTCCCCGGTGCGGTAGGCGCGCGGGGCCACGTCGTCCTCGCCCGAGGCCGCGATCGAGCGGCGGCCGTGCTCGCTGTCGCCCAGCCAGTACCCGCCAAGTGGCGGCCGCGCCAGCGGGATGATCGGCGGCGTGACGATGAGCACCGACGTTGAGGTGAACGCCCGGCTGATGGAGACCAGCCCGAAGGAGTCGGCTACCCGGACCCGCAGCGGGCCGACCGTGTACCGTCCCCGGGTGTCGGAGCCGAGCTGGTAGCTGTAGGAGCGGGCGCCGCCGGGGCCGATGCCCTCGAAGATGAACCGCGGCCGGGACCCGAGCGCGTACGGGATAGTGTCCTCGGCCAGCAGCAGCCCGGTCCGCAACCGGGACACGTTGGTGAGCCGGAGCGTCAGCGTGGCCGCCTGCCCGGCGGGCAGCCGGGCGGGCGACACCGTGCGCACGCAGGACAGCCGGTACCTGGCCCGCCCGGCGCCGAGCGCGGACAGCAGCGGCAGCGCCAGCAGCAGCGCCCCGATGCGGACCAGGTCCGGCTCGGGGATGAGCAGGCCGCAGGCGATCGCCGCCGCCCCGGCGGCGACGAACGACCGGCCGCGCACGGTGAGCGCGCCAAGCAGCCCGCGCATCGCCGCCGCCCGCCTAGGGCCGCGGCAGCGGCGTCTGCTCGACGATCCGGGCGACCACCTGTTCCGGCAGTTTCCGCTCGACGAGGGCCTCGGCGGTGGGCAGCAGCCGGTGCGCGAGCACCGGCCCCGCCAGCACCTGGATGTCGTCCGGGATCACGTAGTCCCGGCCGTCGAGCGCCGCCCGCGCCCGGGATGCCCGCAGCAGGTGCAGCGCCGCCCGCGGCGAGGCGCCGAGCCGCAGCTCGGGGGCGGTCCTGGTAGCCGTGCAGAGCGCGATGATGTACTGCTTGACCTGGCTGGCGACCAGCACCGTGCGGACGGCCTCGATCAGGGTGCGCATGTCGGCCGCGGTGGCGGCCGGCTTGAGCTGGTCGAGCGGCGAGGAAGACCCGTGGGTGTCCAGCATCTCGAGCTCGGCCGCCGCCGTCGGGTAGCCGATGGACAGCCGGGCGGTGAACCGGTCCCGCTGCGCCTCCGGCAGCGGGTAGGTGCCCTCCATCTCGACCGGGTTCTGGGTGGCGATCACCATGAACGGGGCCTGCAGCCCGTAGGTGGAGCCGTCCACCGTGACCTGCCGCTCTTCCATGCACTCGAGCAGGGCGGACTGGGTCTTGGGTGAGGCCCGGTTGATCTCGTCGCCCACCACGACGTTGGCGAACACCGGTCCGGGCTTGAACTCGAACTCGCGCCGCTCCTGGTTGTAGGCGCTGACCCCGGTGATGTCGCTCGGCAGCAGGTCGGGGGTGAACTGGATGCGCCGCACCGAGCAGTCGATGGCCTTCGCCAGCGCCTTGGCCAGCATGGTCTTGCCTACCCCGGGCACGTCCTCGATGAGCAGGTGCCCCTCGGCCAGCAGCACGGTCAGTGCCAGCCGGACCGTGTCGGCCTTGCCGTCGATAACCGACTCGACGGCGGTGGCGACCTGCCGCGCGGTTGCCACCAGGTCATCGAGCGCGCGCTGCTGGCCGCGCCCCGTGTCGAGTACCAAGCAAGCCCTCCTCGGAAAGGCCCGGCCGCCGCAGGCCCGCATCCTCGCTCTTCGGGCCCGCCCACCGCGCCGGAGACCGCGTCGTCTAAAGACAGTATGTCGTGCTGTGCGGAATGTGCCACGCCAGCGGCCGCACCCGCGGCCGAAAACCGCCCGCTTCGCACCCGGGCGGTGCCGTCTCCCCAGTCAAAAGACAGATCACCGCATCCATAACGGGTGCGGCTTACTCTCCTCCGTCACCCGCACCACGTTCCCCGCCCTGGTCGCCAGCTCCGGTCTCTAGCCCCGATTTCCGGCCCGGTCTTTCAGCCCCCGCCGGCCAGCCCCGCCGGCCAGCCCCGCCGGCCAGCCCCGCGCGGCCGGCCCCCGCGGCCAGCCCCCGCGGCCAGCCCCCCGGGCCCCGCGCTTGAGCGCCGCCCGGGCCCTGGTGGAGCGCCGGTGGGGGAACGCGCCCGGGGGCCACGGGGCCGGTTTCTTCCCCCACTTTGCACCACCGCCTCTGACCTGCAGTTTTTCTCGAAAGATCGGCGAGCCTACCAGGTTTGCTCTGGTGTTGGTGGAGGAATGTGGAGTACAGTGGGGCGCGGTGGAGTGAGATAGCCATCTGACTCGGCTCGCACGGGGTGGAGGTGAGGACCGGATGTTTCTCGGTACTCACGCGCCCCGGCTTGACGAGAAGGGACGGCTGTTCCTCCCTGCCAAGTACCGTGACGAGCTCTCGGGGGGCGTCGTGATCACGAAAGGGCAGGAACGCTGCCTGTACGTCTTCCCGCAGGACGAGTTCGGGCGGATTACCGAGGCGCTGCGCGCGGCGCCGGTGACCGCCAAGGCGGTCCGCGACTACAGCCGCGTCTTCTTCGCCAGTGCTTCTGACGAGCTGCCGGACAAGCAGGGCCGGATCACCGTGCCCGCCGCGCTGCGCACCTATGCCGGACTTGACCGGGACTGCGTGGTGATCGGGGCGAACACCCGGCTCGAGATCTGGGACGCCCAGGCATGGGAAACCTACCTGGCCGCCCAGGAAGACTCCTTCTCCGAGGCCGCTGAGGAGGTGCTGCCAGGAATTCTCTGACACCGATTCGGTGACGAGGGCGGGCCAACTGGCCGCCTCGTCCGGCGGGTCTCATCGCCCCGCACCCGGGCCAGCAGGGCTGACGCCACTTCCCCGGCGCCAGACGCCCGCCGCCCAGGGGCGAGGAGAAGACCCCCGCTGTCCGCCCGGGGCGGCTCCGACGGCCACGCGCTAGCAGGCCAGGCGGGCCCGCCCCGGACGGACGGCGCAGCGCAGGACAACGCAGTCTCGGCTTTACCAGAGCCAGCAGTCCAGCAGTGCGAAGCGGGAGGGGTCATGGGAGAGCACGCCTACGCGCACGTGCCGGTAATGGCCGGCCGCGTCACCACCCTTCTGCTGCCCGCGCTCACCGGCCCCACGCCCGGCGGCCGCCCGCCGGTGCTCATCGACGCCACCCTTGGCCGGGCCGGCCACGCGCGGGCGTTCCTCGAGGCAGTGCCCGGGCTGCTGCTGATCGCGATCGACGCCGACGCCGCCGCCATCGAGGCCGGTAACGCCCTCGCCGGGCGCTACCCGGGCCAGGTGACGGTCGCGCACGCGTTCTACGACCGCATCGCCGACATCGCCGCCGACACCGGCCACCGCCGGGTGCAGGCGGTCCTCTTCGACCTCGGGGTCTCCTCACCGCAGCTGGACGACGCCAGCCGGGGATTCTCCTACTCGCGGGACGCGCCGCTCGACATGCGGATGGACACCGCCGGCGAGCTGACCGCCGCCCGGGTGGTCAACGAGTACCCTCCGGCCGACCTGGCCCGGGTGCTGGCCGAGTACGGCGAGGAGCGGTTCGCCCGCCGCATCGCCTCGGCGATCGCCCGGGAGCGGGCGAAAGAGCCGCTCGACAGCACGCTGCGGCTCACCGAGATCGTCCGGGAGGCCATACCGGCCGCTGCCCGGCGCACCGGCGGCAACCCCGCCAAGCGCACCTTCCAGGCGCTTCGCATCGAAGTCAACGACGAGCTGGGCGCGCTCCGGCGGGCACTGCCGGCCGCGCTCGACCTGCTGGCGCCCGGTGGCCGGCTGGCCGCGCTCGCCTACCACTCCCTGGAGGACCGCCTGGTCAAGCGGGAGCTGGCCGAGCGCACCACCGACAAGACCCCGCCTGGCGTCCCGCTGCGTGCGGGCGACCCGCTGACCCCGGGCAGCCCCGGCTTCCGCTTGCTGACCCGGGGCGCGGAGCGCCCCGACGACCAGGAGCTGGCCGTCAACCCGAGATCGGCCTCCGCCCGCCTGCGCGCGGTCGAGCGCATCAGGCAAGCCGCATGACCACCGACCGACCCGCCAGCGCGAGCGACGAGCGGACCATGAGCGACAGGAGCTGGCCGATGGCAAGAAACGAGCGGTACGAAGACGGCAACCGCGCCGGCGTCGGCACGATGACCCGCCCGGGCGCGGGCGGCACCCGCCGGGCAGGCCGCGGGGCCGGCCAGCCGGAGACCGCGCTGCCCGGGTCTCCGCAACTGCCTGGGACCGCACAGCCCGCGCCCGCCCAGCGCCGGGCCCGCCCGGCCCAGCCTGCGCAGGCACCGTCGGCGCAGGTCCGCCTGGCGCCAGCCCAGCCGCTGCGCGCACCGCAGGGCCAGCCGTCGCCGGGCCAGCCGTCGCCTGGTCAGCCGTCACGGGGCCAGCGGGCGGCCGCCCCGGCCGGGACCGGCCGCCGGCCGGTAACCGCGCCGTGGCCGGCGCGGCCGGCTGAGCGCGGCACCGGCCCGCAGCCGGTGCTGCCCACGGGACCGGCCAGCCAGCCGACCGGACCGCAGGTGCTGGCGCCGCAGCCGGGTCAGGCACCGGGACCGCAGGCGCCGGCCGACGCTGCCCGCGGCCGTGCCGCCCAGCTCGCCGCCACCCGCCGGATGCCGTTCGTGCTGCTGCTGTGCGGGCTGCTCGGCGGTGCCCTGGTCTGCGCGCTGGTGATCAGCACCACCCTGGCCGCGGGTTCCTTCCAGATCACCAAGCTGCAGAACGCCACCACCGACCTCACCCGCCAGCGTCAGGTGCTTGAGGCGGCGGTCGCCCAGGCCGAGTCGGCGCAGGTCATCGCGCAGCGGGCGGCCAAGCTCGGCATGCGCAGGCCGCAGGAGCTGCTGTTCCTCGACCTCAAGGCCGGCCGGACCGTCAGCGACGGTCCCACCTGGTCCGGCGCTGACAACGCGCCCGGGTACGCCCCGTGACAGGTCGGGGCCCGGGTCCCGGTCGGCCCAGCGCCGGCCGCCCCGGCCGCGGCAACCCGGGTGGTGCGGGTAGCCCCGGCAGTCCCGGTGGTCCCGGCCGGGGCAGCCCCGGCCGGGACCGCGGCAATCCCGACAGCCCCGGCCGCGGTTACCCGGGCCGGCCAGGCGCGGACCAGGACCGTGCCAACCAGGACCGGCCCAACCAGGACCGGCCCAACCAGGACCGGCCGAATCAGGACCGGCCGAATCAGGACCGGCCCGGCCGAGGCCGGCCGCCGGGCCACGGGCAGCCAGCGCCGCCCGGCTATCGGCGTCCCGGTGACCCGCGCGCCGCCACCGGGCCGAACCAGGCGGTGCCGCCCGGCCGCGGCGCCGTACCCGGGCGGCCGGACCGTCCGGGTACCCCTGGCTCACGGGCCGGGCAGGACCGGAACCGGGGTACTGGCCCGCTGCCCCGGCTCCCGGCCGACCGGGCAACCGGCCCGCAGCCCAGGCTCCCGGCTGACCGCGACACCGGGCCAGGACCGCGGCTGCCGCGCAACGCGCGGGTACCGCGCGACCCGTCGGCCAGCCGCCCCGATCCCGCGCGCCCGGAGCCCGGCCAGCGAGCAGGCTCCGCCCGGCGCCCCGGCCCGGGCCGCCGCCCTGGCCCTGCCGCCCGGCCCGCCCGGCCCGCCCGGCCCGCCCGGCCACGCGTCCGCCGCCGGCGACCGCCGCGTCCGCCGCGCCGCCCGCCCCGCTGGATGACCACGCACCGCGGTGAGCCCGGCCGCCGCGTCGGCATCACCCTGCTGGCGATCGTCATCGTGCTCACCCTGTTCGCCGGCCGCATGGTGCAGCTCCAGGGCATGGAGTCCGGGCACTACAAGGCCCTGGCCAACAAGGAGAAGCTGAGCACCGTCGCGCTGCCCGCGCAGCGCGGCACCATCTACGCCGCCGACGGGCGGCAGATCCTGGCGATGACGGTCGAGACCTACACCGTCACCGCCGACCCGCCGCTGATCCCGCCGGACCAGCTGGCGTCGGTCGCCGCGCAGGCGGCGGGCCCGCTCGGGATGACGGCGGCGCAGGTGCTCACCCTGCTGCAGCACCCGACCTCGCCCCAGTACGTGCTGCTGGCGAAGGACGTCCCGGCCAGCCAGCAGGCCAAGCTGGCCGCGCTCAACCTGCCCGGCGTCTACTTCGACGGCACCTTCGCCCGCACCTACCCCAACGGCACCGCGACCGCCAACGTGGTCGGCCTGACCAACATCAACTCCAAGACCGGCCTGATCACCGGTTACTCCGGCCTTGAGATGACCGACAACAAGCTGCTGACCGGCACCACCGGCAAGGAGCAGGTGGAGATCGGGGTCGACGGCGAGCAGATCCCGCTGGCCGGCACCCAGGACACGCCGGCCAAGAACGGCCAGTCGATCAGGCTGACGATCATCCCCGCGCTGCAGTACGAGGCCCAGCAGGCCTGCCAGCAGGAGGTCGCCAAGACGAAGGCGGACAACTGCTCGGTGGTGGTCGAGCAGCCGAAGACCGGGGACATCCTCGCGATGGCGCAGTGGCCCAACAACGGCGACGGCTACAACCTGGCCGACGAGGCCATGTTCACCCCCGGCTCCACCGCCAAGGTGATCACCGCCGCGGCCGCGTTCGAGCACGGCGGCAAGACCCCGATGAGCGCCTACAACATCCCGTACCAGATCTACCGGGGCGGGCAGTACATCCACGACGCCGAGTGGTCGCCGGGGGAGAAGTACACGATCGCCGGCGTCATCGCGAACTCCTCCAACATCGGCATGTCCCAGGTGGCGCAGAGCATCTCCCCGCAGACCCAGTACGACTACCTGCGGGCGTTCGGCCTGGGCGAGCCGACCGGGCTCGGCCTGCCGGGGGAGGAGCCGAGCAGCAGCTACGGGCCGCTGGCCCTGCCGCCGGTGTCGAAGTGGTACGGCGACACGCGCTATACGCTGTCCTACGGCCAGGGCCTTGAGGTCAACGCGGTGCAGATGGCCAGCGTGTACGCGACGATCGCCAACGGCGGCGTCCGGGTGCAGCCCACGCTGCTGGCCGGCACCTACAACGCGGCCGGCCAGTACACCGCGGCCAAGGCGGGGACGGCCAAGCGGGTCATCCAGGCCAAGACGGCCAAGGAGCTGGTCTCCATCCTGCAGCAGGTGCCCGCCGTCGACGACGCGGCCAACCAGCGCTGGGGCGAGATCGACGGCTACGCGATCGCGGCCAAGACCGGGACCTCGAGCGAGCCGTCTCAGCCGGGCCAGAAGACCTGCCCCAAGGACAACCCGCTGTGCATCCACGGGTCGAGCTACATCGGCATGGCACCGGGGAACGACCCGGGCGTGGTGGTCGCGGTTAACGTGCAGAACCCCAAGACGGAGACCGACTACTTCGGCGACGAGGTAGCGGGGCCGGTGTTCTACAGCGTGATGAACTTCGCGCTGCAGACCCTGCAGATCCAGCCGCAGCCTGGGCTCAAGGCACCCTATGTTCGGCTCAATGCACGCTGATATTGGATACCCTTCGGGCGTGATCCGTCCTGCCCGTCTCGCCCCGCGCCCGCTGTCCGGGCTGGCCGAGCTGCTTGGCATGGGCCGGCCAGGGGATTTCGATGACGGCTTCGGGGCGATCTCCGGTGTCACCCTCGACTCGCGGGCGGTCCAGCCGGGCGACCTGTACGCGGCCCTGCCCGGCAGCCGCACCCACGGCGCGGCCTACGCCGAGCAGGCGGCGGCGGCCGGGGCGGTCGCCATCCTGACCGACCCCGACGGACGGGACCGGGCCGCCCGGGCGGGCGTGCCGGTCTTCGTGGTGGCCAGCCCGCGGGACCGGCTGGGCGACGTGGCGTGCTGGATCTACGGCGACCCGTCGCACCGGATGACGATCATCGGGGTGACCGGGACCAGCGGCAAGACCACCACCAGCTACCTGTGCGAGGCGGGGCTGCGCGCCGCCGGGCACACGGCCGGCCTGGTCGGCGGGGTGGAGATCAAGATCGGCGCGGAGGCCGGGCGGGCGTCGCTGACCACCCCGGAAGCCCCCGACCTGCAGGCGCTGCTGGCGGTGATGGCCGAGCGCGGGGTGACCGCGGCGGCGATGGAGGTGTCCAGCCACTCGCTGGCACTGGGCCGGGTGGCCGGCACCCGCTACGGCGTCGCCGTGTTCACCAACCTGTCACAGGACCACCTGGATTTCCACGCCGGGTTCGAGGACTACTTCCGGGCCAAGGCGAAGCTGTTCACCCCGGCGTACTCGGCGGTGGGGGTGGTGAACGTGGCCGACCGCTACGGCCGCCGGCTGGTGGCCGAGGCGACGGTGCCGATCGTCACCTTCTGCGCGGACGAGGCCTCCGGCGGCTACCCGCAGGCGGACTGGCGCGCGGCCAACGTGCGCTGCGGCGCGGACGGCTCCACCTTCCGGGTGATCGGCCCCGGCGGGGTCGAGGCGGACGCGTCGGTGGTCCTGCCGGGCGCGTTCAACGTGGCTAATGCCCTCGGCGCGATCGTGGCGCTGGTCGAGGCGGGGGTCGACCTGGCCGACGCGGTGGAGGGCGTCGGGTCCTGCCCGGGCGTGCCCGGCCGCCTGCAGCGGGTCCCCGCGGGGACGACCCACCGCCGCCCGGCCGGGGTACCCGACGGGTACCCGGTTCTGCCGGGCACGCACAAGGCCGCAGGCACCCCTGACGTGTTCGTCGACTACTCGCACAAGCCGGGCGCGGTCGAGGCCGTGCTGACCGCGCTTGCCCAGGTCACCAGCGGGGAACTCATCGTGGTGCTTGGCTGCGGGGGCGACCGGGACCGGGGCAAGCGCCCGCTGATGGGGGCCGCCGCCGCCAGGCTCGCGGATGTCGCCGTTTTCACCAGCGACAACCCGCGGTCCGAGGACCCGCTCGCGATCCTCGGCGAGATGCTGCAGGGAGTGCTCGGGGTGCCGCGGGGGGAGCGGGCCCGGGTCATCATCGAGCCCGACCGGGCCGCGGCGATCGAACTCGCCGTCCGCCTGGCCGGAAAGGGGGACGTAGTGCTGGTGGCAGGCAAGGGGCACGAGACCGGCCAGTACGTGGGGGGAACGGTGCTGCCGTTCGACGACGCGGTGGTGACGGCCGAGGCCCTGGCCCGGCAGGCGGGCCAGGGGAGCCCGGCATGATCCAGTTGTCTGCCGACGAGATCGCCGCCCTGGCGGGCGGCACCCTGGCCGGCGGAGCCGGCAGCCGGCCGGGCGCCGCGCTGGTGACCGGGCCGGCCGTGATCGACTCCCGCCAGGCGGTGCCGGGCGCGCTGTTCGCCGCGCTGCCCGGTGAGCGGGTCGACGGCCACGACTACGCCCGGTCCGCCGTCGCGGCCGGCGCGTCGGTCGTGCTCGCTGCCCGGCCGCTGCCCGGCCTGGCCGCCGCGGTGGTGGTGGTCCCGGACGTGACCGTCGCCCTCGGCCTGCTCGCCCGTGGCGTCCTTGGCCGGCTGCCCGACGCGACCGTGGTCGGCATCACCGGTTCGTCCGGCAAGACCTCCACCAAGGACCTGACCGCCCAGGTGGTCGAGCGCCTCGGCCCGACGGTGGCCCCCGCGGGCTCGCTCAACAACGAGATCGGGCTGCCGCTGACCGTGCTGCGGGCCGACGAGCAGACCAGGTACCTGGTCCTCGAGATGTCCGCCCGCGGCATCGGGCACATCGCCTACCTCACCGGCATCGCCCCGCCGCGGATCGGCGCGGTACTCAACGTCGGCCGCGCGCACGCGGGCGAGTTCGGCTCGCTCGACGCGGTCGCCAAGGCCAAGGGCGAGCTGGTCGAGTCACTGCCCCCGGGGACCTGGGGGCCGGCCGGGATCGCGGTGGTGCCGGGGACCGCGGGCCCGGCTCGTCCGGGGGGCGGGGTGGCGGTGCTCAACGCCGACGACCCCAACGTGATCGCGATGGCGGCCCGCACCCAGGCCCGGGTGGTCACCACCAGCGTGCAGCCCAATTCCGCGGCCGACGTGCGCGCCACCGGGATCACCCTGGACGACCTCGGCCGGGCCTCGTTCACGCTGCACCTGGGCGGCGCCCAGTACCCGGAGGGCGCGGCGCCGGTCGCGCTCACCCTGCACGGCGCCCACCATGCGGCCAACGCGCTCGCCACCGCCGCGATCGCGGCTGAGCTGGGCCTGGACCTGCCGACGATCGCGGAGGCGCTGTCGGCCGCGACCGCGCGCAGCGGGAAGCGGATGGAGTTGCACCAGCGGCCTGACGGGGTGCTGGTGGTGAACGACGCCTACAACGCCAACCCCGACTCGACCAAGGCCGCTATCGCGGCGCTGGCGCACCTGGCGGGCGGCGGCAGGCGCGGCATCGCGGTGCTCGGCTACATGGCCGAGCTGGGCGAGATCGCGGCCGAGAGCCACGCCGAGGCGGGCCGGCTGGCGGCCGAGTCAGGCGCGGCCGTCGTCGTCGCGGTGGGCGATGACGCCGCCGCGGTGCTCGACGGGGCGCGCGCCACCGCGGGCTGGCAGGGTGAGGCAGTCGCGGTGCCCGACCCGGGTGCCGCCGTTAGCGCGCTGCGCGCCCGGGTCCGCCCGGGCGACGTGGTCCTTGTGAAGGCATCAAAGGCGGCCGGCCTGTGGGAAGTCGCGGACGCCTTGCTCGCGGAGGTTCCCCGGTGAAGACGATCCTGCTGTCCGGCGCCATCTCGATGATCGTCGCGCTGCTCGGAACCCGGCCGACGATCACGGTGCTGCGCAAGCGCAAGCTGGGCCAGCAGATCAGGTCGGATGGCCCGCAGGCTCACCTGAGCAAGAGCGGGACGCCGATCATGGGCGGGATCGTCATCATCATCGCCTCGCTAGTCGGCTACGCGCTCGGGCACTGGTTCACCGGCGACCCGATGACCGCGTCCGGCGTGCTGGTGCTGTTCCTGATGACCGGCCTCGGCTTCGTCGGCTTCGTCGACGACTTCATCAAGCTGTTCATGGGCCGCAGCCTGGGCCTGCGCAGCGGGGCCAAGCTGCTCGGCCAGATCCTGGTCGGCGCGATCTTCGCCGTCCTCGCGATCCACTTCCCCGACGGCTACGACCTGACCCCGGCCTCCGAGCACATCTCGTTCCTGGCCGACTTCGGCGTCTCCATCGGCGCGGTCCTGTTCGTGGTGTGGGTGCTGGTCATGGTGACCGCCACCTCCAACGCGGTGAACCTGACCGACGGCCTCGACGGCCTCGCCTCCGGCGCCGCCATCCTGGTGCTGGCGGCCTACGTGATCATCGGGAACTGGCAGCTCCGCAACGACTGCACCACCGCCCTGGCGCAGAACTGCTACTCCGTCCGCGACCCGCTCGACGCGGCCGTGGTCGCCGCCGTGGTGATGGGTGCCTGCTTCGGCTTCCTGTGGTGGAACGCGCCCCCGGCCAAGATCTTCATGGGTGACACCGGGTCGCTCGCCCTCGGCGGCGCGCTGGCCGGCCTGGCCATCGTCACCCGCACCGACCTGCTGCTGCTGGTCCTGTGCGGGCTGTTCGTGATCGTCACCATGTCAGTGGTCATCCAGGTGAGCGTGTTCAAGGTGACCAAGCTCAAGACCGGAAAACCGTACCGGGTGTTCAAGATGACGCCGCTGCACCATCACTTCGAGCTTTCCGGCTGGGCCGAGACCACCATCGTGGTCCGCTTCTGGCTGATCGCCGGCATGTTCGTCGCCCTCGGCCTCGGCATCTTCTACGTCGGCTGGTTCCCCAAGTAACCCCCGCAACCCGCCCGCTCCCCTAGCCTCGCCCGCCCGGCGGCGAGCCTCATCCCACCGCGGGACGAGCCGGTCGGCCCCCGCCTGGTTGTGGCAACCAGGCGCCCAGGACCGCCTGGTTGCCGCAACCACGGCACCGGGACGGAAGGACGGTCAGCCGGCCCGGCCGGTGCCCCGGTCAGCCTGCCAGCGCGGCGTCCAGGTCGGCCAGCAGGTCGGCGGCCGGCTCGATGCCGGCCGACAGCCTGATCAGCGTGGGCGGCGCGGTCTCGGCGGGCCAGCGGGCGCGCCGCTCCCAGGTCGACTCGACGCCGCCGAAGCTGGTCGCGGGCACGATCAGCCGGGTGGCGGCGACCACCGCGTCCGCGTCGGCGGCGGTGCCGGCCAGCTCGAACGACAGCAGCGGCCCGAAGCCGCGCGGCAGTTGCCTGCGGGCGGCGTCTGACGGCGCCAGCCCCGGGTAGTGCACCGCGGTCACCCGCGGGTGGCCGGCCAGGAACGTCGCGACCGCCAGCCCGTTGGCGCAGGCGCGCTCCATCCGCAGCGGCAGTGTCTTCATGCCCCGCAAGGTGAGCCAGCTCTCGAACGGCCCGGGGATCGCCCCCGCGTCGGTGCGCCACGTCCGCACCTCCTCGGCCAGGGCGGCGTCCCGGGTCACGACCGCGCCGCCGAGCACGTCCGAGTGCCCGGAGACCGACTTGGTGAGCGAGTAGACCGACGCCGCCGCCCCGAAGTCGAGCGGCCGCTGCAGCAGCCCGGTCGCCACCGTGTTGTCCACTACCAGCGGCGCGCCCGCGGCGGCGGCCAGCTCGGCCAGCGCCGTCAGGTCGGCCACCCGCAGCAGCGGGTTGCTCGGCGTCTCCGCCCACAGCACGGCCGGGCCGTCCCGCAGCGCCGCGGCCACCGCGTCGAGGTCGAGCAGGTCCACCGGGACGGCCGCGGCGCCGTGCGGGCGGAGCCGGGCGGCCAGCGCCCGCGTGTTGTAGTACCCGTCGGACGGCAGCACCACCGACCGCCGGCCGGCCGTCAGCGCCAGCAGCAGCGCGGTCGTCGCGGCCTGGCCGGAGGCGAACGTCACCGCGGACGCCCCCGGCCCCTCGAGCGCGGCCAGGGCCGCCTCCACGCTGGCCCAGCCCGGGTTGCCGCCGCGACCGTACCCGGGCCCGTCGCCGGGCTCCCCCTGCGACACGTAGACGCTGGTCGGCAGCAGCGGGGGCCCCAGCGGGGCCCCCGCCGTGCGCTCGCTGCCGCCGTGCACCAGCGCTGAGTCCACCGAGAATTCCACGTCAGACATTGTCCCGAACGGGTGCGGCTTGACTCAACGCCGCCCCCGCGCCTGGCGTAACAAACTTCCGCGACACGCGGGCGGATGTTCCAGGTATGGGCGCATCAACCCCAGAGACTAGGTGGCATGTATGTCCGCGCGACGAGCAGTCCGGGTCAGGACGGTACGCCGGCCGAGGAGGGCGGGCCGCCGGCAGGCCCGGGTTCTGGCGTTGCCGGGCCTGGCGGTGCTGGCGGTGCTGGCGTTGCCGGGCCTGGCGGAGCTGGCGGTGCCGGGGCCGGTCCCGGCCCGGCGGGCTTCCGCCCGCGGGCCGGCCTGCTCCGGGGGGCGGGCCAGTTGCGGGTGGCGGGACAGCGCGGCTCGGCCGGGCTGGCCGAGGTCGGCGAGCGGGTGCGGGCCGCCCGGACGCTGTTCGACCGGCCGCTCACCTCGTACTACCTGATCGCCGGGATCACCGCGCTGCTGCTGTGCCTCGGCCTGGTGATGGTGCTGTCCACCGCGTCGGTGGCGGACCTGCAGGTGGGCGAGTCGCCCTATCACGACTTCATCGTGCAGCTGGTCGGCGTCGGGGTCGGCGTGCCGGTGATGTGGCTGGCGGCCCGGTCCTCGCCGCGGCTGTTCCGCGCGGCCGCCTACCCGCTGCTGGTGGTGGCGGCGCTCGGGCTGTGCCTGACGCTCATTCCCGGGGTGGGCCGGGAGCAGAATTACACCACCCGCTGGATCGCGGTCGGGCCGTTCACCTTCCAGCCGTCCGAGCTGGCCAAGCTGGCGCTGGCGGTGTGGGGGGCCGACCTGCTGGCCCGCAAGGAGAAGCTGGGCCTGCTGGTCGACTGGCGGCACGCCCTGGTCCCGCTGCTGCCGGGGGCGGCCGTGCTCGCCCTGCTGGTGATGGCGGGTGACGACCTGGGCACCACCTTCATCCTGGTGATGGTGCTGATGGCGCTGCTGTGGATCATCGGGGTACCCGGCCGGGTGTTCAGCGTGCTGCTCATCCTGATGGGCCTGGTCCTGGTGCTGCTGATGGTGACCAAGGGGTACCGGGCGGCCCGGCTGACCGAGTTCCTCAGCCCGTCCAACACCGACCCGGTCGGCGTCAACCAGCAGCTCATCCAGGGCAAGTACGCCCTCGGCTCGGGCGGGATATTCGGGGTGGGGCTCGGTGCCAGCCGGGAGAAGTGGGGCTGGCTGCCCGAGTCGACCAGCGACATGATCTTCGCGATCATCGGCGAGGAACTCGGCCTGGTCGGCACGCTGTGCGTGACCGCGCTGTACGGCGGGCTCGCCTACGCGGGCCTGCGGGTGGCCCGGCGGGTGCCCGACACGTTCAGCCGGCTGATGTGCGCCGCCATCACCACCTGGATCGTGATCCAGGCGGCGGTCAACATCGGCGGCGTGATCGGGGTGCTGCCGATTACCGGCGTGCCGCTGCCACTGGTCTCCAAGGGTCTCTCGTCCGCGCTGGTGACCATGGTCGGACTGGGTATGCTCATGTCGTTCGCGCGGCGAGAGCCAGGGGCGAGCCAGGCTTTGGCCGCACGCGGCCACCCGCCGGGCGGTCGCGTCCTAAGCTGGCTAGGCCAGGGACCGCGGCGGAATCTCAGACAGCGTGACCTGAAACTCAGACGAAGCGGCTAGCAGGGCGAGAGCGAGGAGCAAGCGATGCGGGTGGTGCTAGCTGGAGGGGGGTCAGCCGGACATGTCGAGCCTGCCCTGGCGGTCGCCGACGCGCTGCGGGAGGCGGACAGCAGCATCCAGATCACCTGCCTGGGCACCCAGCGCGGCCTGGAGACCCGGCTGGTGCCGCTGCGCGGCTACGAGCTGGCGCTGATCCCGGCGGTGCCGCTGCCCCGGTCGGTGACGCCTCAGCTGCTGGCCGTCCCGGGCCGGCTGGCGGGCGCGGTGCACGCCGCCGGCAAGATCCTCGACGAGGTGGCGGCGGACGTGCTGGTCGGCTTCGGCGGCTACGTGGCGACGCCCGCCTACCTGGCCGCCAAGCGGCACAACGTGCCGATCGTGGTGCACGAGGCGAACCCCATCGCCGGCATCGCCAACCGTCTCGGCGCGCGCCTGACCACGCATGTCTTCACCGGCCAGCCGGACACCAAGCTGCGCAACGCCAGGTACGTCGGCCTGCCGATCCGGCGGCAGATCGCCGACCTGGACCGCTTCGCGGTCGGTGACATGGCCCGGGCCCACTTCGGGCTGCGCCCCGACCTGCCGGTGCTGCTGGTGTTCGGCGGCTCGCAGGGCGCCAGGTCGCTTAACCGGGCGCTGGCCGGCGCGGCCGACTCGGTCCGGGCCGCCGGGGTGCAGATCCTGCACGTGACCGGCCCCAAGAACGCCGCCGAGGTGCAGCCGGGCCCGCTGTCGAACTTCGCGGGCGCGGGCGCGGTGCCTTATATCGCCGTCCCGTACGTGGACCGGATGGACCTCGCCTACGCCGCGGCCGACTTCGCGCTGTGCCGGTCCGGTGCCAACACCTGCGCCGAGCTGACCGCGGTGGGACTGCCCGCCGCCTATGTGCCGCTGCCGATCGGCAACGGCGAGCAGCGGCTCAACGCGCTGCCGATCGTGCAGCGCGGCGGCGGCCTGCTGGTCGAGGACGCCGAGCTGACCGCCGACTGGATCAAGACCTCGCTGATCCCCGTGCTGACCAACATCGACCAGGTCGCGGCGATGTCCGAGGCGGCGGCCGCGCTCGGCCGCCGGGACGTGGACCGCTGGCTGGCGCAGGCGATCATCGAGATCGTGGCGGCCGGGCAGGCTCAGCCGGCCCACGCTCAGCCGGCCCGCCTCCAGCCAGCCCAGGCGCAGCCAGCCCAGCCTCGGCCAGCCCAGCCTCGGCCAGCACAGCCCAGCCCGGCCCGGCCGCAGTCGGCCCAGCCCTGGCCGGCCCAGCCGCAGTCGGCCCAGCCCCGGCCAGCCCAGCCCCGGCCAGCCCATCCCAGCCCGGCACCGCCCCGGCCCGCCCAGGCGCAGCCAGCCCAGCCTCGGCCAGCCCAGCCCCGGCCAGCCCAGCCGTCTCAGCCGGGCAGCCTGTTCACGCCGCACAACGGCAGGCGCCCCGGTTCCGGCCAGCCCGCCTCCGGCGGCGGCCGCCACCGCCAGTCCCGATAGCAACCGCCACTTAGTAACCGACGTTAGGGGTAACCGCGACCATGGGGCTGGTGACGCCCACCGAGCCGGTGCCGCTCGACCAGCTCGGGCGGGTCCACTTCGTCGGCATCGGCGGGGCAGGGATGTCCGGCATCGCCCGCATCATGCTGGCCCGGGGCACCGCCGTGAGCGGCAGCGACTCGGCCGCCTCGGCCGCCCTCGACGAGCTGGCCGCGCTCGGCGCCCGGGTGCAGGCCGGCCACGCGGCCGGCCAGCTCGGCGACGCGGACACGGTAGTGGTGTCGAGCGCGATCAGGGACAGCAACCCCGAGCTGGCCGAGGCGCGGCGGCGCGGGCTGCGGGTGCTGCACCGGGCGGCCGCGCTTGCCTCGCTGATGACCGGCCGCCGGGTCACCGCGGTCACCGGGACGCACGGCAAGACCACCACTACCTCGATGATCGCCACCGTGCTGCTGGAGACCGGGGCCGCACCGGCCTACGCGATCGGCGGCGTGCTCGCGGCCACCGGGACCGGCGCGGCCGACGGGGCCGGCCAGGACTTCGTGGCCGAGGCGGACGAGAGCGACGGCTCGTTCCTCATGTACGCGCCTGACGTGGCCGTGGTCACCAACGTCGATGCCGACCACCTGGACAACTACGGCACCGAGGAGGCTTACCGGGCCTCGTTCAGCCGGTTCATCGCCCGGGTCAAGCCGGGTGGCGTGCTCGTCACCTCGGCCGACGACCCGGGCGCGGTGGACCTGGCGGCGGACGCGCGCGCCCGCGGGCTGCGGGTGGTCACCTTCGGTGCCGCACCGGACGCCGACTACGTGGTCAGCGGCGTGACCGCCCGCGGCATGGAGACGTCGCTGACCGTCCGCGGCCGTGGCCAGCACCCGTTCGGGCTGATCGACTGTGACCTCCGGCTGGCCGTCCCCGGGTACCACAACGCGCTGAACGCGGCGGCCGCGTTCGCGGCCGCGGTCGAGCTCGGCGTCGACCCCGGCCAGGCGGCGGCCGCCCTGGCCAGCTACCGCGGCGCCGCCCGGCGGCTGGAGCCGAAGGGCGAGGCGGGCGGCGTGCGGGTGCTCGACACCTACGCGCACCATCCCACCGAGCTGGCGGCTGACCTGCGGGCGGCGCGGGAGATCGTGGCCGGCCGCCCCGGTGCCCCCGGCGACGCCGGCCGCAGCGCCGGGGGACGGGTCATCGCGGTGTTCCAGCCGCACCTGTTCAGCCGGACCCGGATCTTCGCGGCCGAGTTCGGCGCCGCGCTCGGCCTGGCCGACGAGGCAGTGGTGCTCGACGTGTACGCGGCCCGGGAGGACCCCGAGCCCGGGGTGACCGGGCGGCTGGTGGCGGACGCGGTGCCCGGCGGCGCCGCCCACTACGTGCCCGAGTTCGGCGACGTGCCCAAGGTGGTGGCGGCCCTCGCCGGGCCGGGGGACCTGGTGCTGACGATGGGCGCGGGCGACATCACCCGGATGGGCCCGCTGCTGCTGGCGGAGATCGGCCGTCCTGGCCCGCCGCCGCGGGCGGACCAGGCGTGAGCGAGGTACCGCCGCCGTCGCGGCCAGGCCCGTGGGGACCCGGCGCGGCCTCCGCACCCGGGCCGGTCCCTGATGGTGCCGGGCTGGCCGGCCTGGACCCGGACGGCCGCTCCGCCGCTGACGGGCGCCCGCCGGGGGCCCGGCGGCCGGGCGGCCCGGTCCTGACTGACCCGGGTCCGGCCGCGGCCGGCCGGGCCGGCGATGCCTACGAACCCGACCCGCGAGCGCCGGGCGCCCCCAGGCCGGGCGGGCCCCGGCGGCCGGGCGGCAAGCGGCCCCGGTCGCGCTGGCGGGCCGCGTTCTTCGCCCTGGCCGCGGTGGCGATCGTGGTCGGCGCGGGCTGGGCCCTGCTCGGCAACCGGCTGCTGGTGGTGCGGTCGGTCAGCGTCAGCGGGACCCACCTGCTGGCACCGGAGCAGGTGATCGCGGCCGCCAACGTGCCGGTCGGCACCCCGCTGCTGAGCGTGGACGCCGGGGCGGTGACCCGCCGGGTGGAGGCGCTGCGCCAGGTCGCGTCGGCCCGGGTCAGCAAGGACTGGCCCGACCAGCTGGCGATCACGGTCACCGAGCGCGTCCCGGTGCTGGCGCTGAAGATGGCCGGCGGCGGTTACGACCAGCTCGACCACGCCGGGGTGATCGTGCGCTGGACCAAGGTCAAGCCCGCCGCGCTGCCGTTGCTGGCCGGCCTGCCGCCGGGTGCCGCCCTAGCCGGGAGCCCGGCCGTGGCCGCGGCCGCGGGGGTGCTCGCCGAGTTGCGGCCCGCCCTGGCCGGGCAGGTCACCGCGGTCAAGGCGGTGACCGTGGCGGCCGGGACCGAGCAGGTGACGCTGAGCCTGCGGGACGGCAAGACGGTCGTGTGGGGCGGCACCGACAATGCCGCGCAAAAGAACCGCGAGCTGTCGGTCCTGCTGCCGGGGGGCGCGCGGTACATCGACGTGAGCGCGCCCGGCACCGTCGTCACTCGTTAATTTCTCGCCTGCGGCGCGTCCGGATGTCGGCAAAAGCGCGGCTTATTTCATCCGCCAGCAGGCGAAAGGCCGGGTCCGGGCAGGCCGGGGACAGCTTTTCGCTGATGTGGGGGGCGACACGCGCGCACCGGCAGCGTGGCGAGTTGACCAGGGTGCCGCACCACCCTACTGTCCCTATCAATCGTAAGGAAGATAAAACTCTAAATCTCAACCTGAAGGTGAAACCTGACGGCCGCCGAGTTGCACTCCGCAATTACGGTGTTGACGCCAGGCAGTCACCATTGGTCGCGAATTCCGTAGGCTTAGCGACGGGGTTGCCGCGAGTGGTCCGGGCGCACAGCGCGGGCGGCCGGGGCAGCCGGGCAGGGCGAGCGGCCGTCAGGGTAAGGCAGCAAGCGAGCGGAAAGGTACCCTCCTCGTGGCAGCACCGCAGAACTATCTGGCGGTCATCAAGGTCGTCGGAATCGGCGGGGGCGGCGTTAACGCCGTCAATCGCATGATCGAAGAGGGACTCAAGGGCGTCGAGTTCATCGCGATTAACACCGATGCCCAGGCCTTGCTGATGAGCGACGCCGACGTCAAGCTGGACGTCGGCCGGGAACTGACCCGCGGGCTCGGCGCCGGTGCGAACCCGGATGTCGGCGCCCAGGCGGCCGAGGATCACCGCGAAGAGATCGAAGAGGTGCTCAAGGGCGCCGACATGGTCTTCGTCACCGCGGGCGAGGGCGGCGGCACCGGCACCGGCGGCGCGCCGGTGGTCGCGAACGTCGCCCGGTCGCTTGGCGCGCTCACCATCGGGGTGGTCACCCGCCCGTTCGGGTTCGAGGGCAAGCGCCGCGCGGTCCAGGCGGAGAGCGGGATCGAGCGGCTGCGGGCCGAGGTTGACACGCTGATCGTCATCCCCAACGACCGGTTGCTGTCCATCTCGGACCGGCACGTCTCGGTGCTTGACGCGTTCAAGGCGGCCGACCAGGTGCTCCTTTCCGGTGTCCAGGGCATCACCGACCTGATCACCACGCCGGGCCTGATCAACCTCGACTTCGCCGACGTCAAGTCGGTCATGTCCGGGGCGGGCTCCGCGCTGATGGGCATCGGCTCGTCGCGCGGCGACGACCGGGCGGTGGCGGCGGCCGAGATGGCGATCTCCTCGCCGCTGCTCGAGGCCTCGATCGACGGCGCGCACGGCGTCCTGCTGTCCATCCAGGGCGGGTCCGACCTGGGGCTGTTCGAGATCAACGAGGCGGCGCAGCTCGTCTCCAACTCGGCCGCGGTCGACGCCAACATCATCTTCGGCGCGGTGATCGACGACGCCCTCGGTGACGAGGTGCGGGTGACGGTGATCGCGGCCGGGTTCGACGAGCAGCGCCCCGGCCGCCAGGCCGCCGCGTCCGCCCCGCTGACCGTTGCCCGGGCAGCGACCCCGGCGCCGTCCGCGGCTGACGTGGCCGCGCGGGCCGGCAGCCGCCCCGCGGGCAACGGCTCGGCCGGCAACGGCTCGGCCGGCCACGGCGGCATCAGCTACGTCTCGTCCGGCAACGGGGCCGCGCGCAACGGGGCCAGCACGGGGAGCGGCGCGCCGTCGTCGGCCGCCTGGGCCGGCGGCAGCAGCGCGGGCACCCGGTCGGGGTCGGCCGACGCTGCCGCGACCGCGAGCGGTCAGTCGGCGGCCGGCGTCCCGGCGCAGGCCGGGTCGAGCGGGTCCGGGTGGCAGTCCGCCTCGTCGGCCAGCCGCCCAGCCGACACCACTGACAACGACGCGGCGGTGCCCGCGGGCGCTGCCCACGCGGCGACCGGGCCGGCCAGCGGTCCGGCTCCCGCCAGCCCGGCCGACGCCGGCCGCGCGGAGACCGAACGGCCGGGTCAGCCCGCCGAGGCCCCTTCCGCTTACACGCCGTCCCCGGTCTCCTTCGTCGCTGACGACGAGGAGGACTACGCGGCCAAGCCCGCCTACGGCTACGAGTCGACCCGCGGGGGCGACTCCGCGCCCGCGGCCGGCACGCAGAGCTGGAAGGACTCCGGCCGCCCGGCCAAGCAGGACAAGGTGTTCGACGTGACCGCCGGCCGCCGCCGCCCGGTGGTGTTCGAAGAGGACGACGACCTGGACGTCCCCGACTTCCTCAAGTGAATGAGCACTGAGATTACTGAATGAGCACTGGGCCTGACCCGGCCGGCCGCCAGGCCGAGCTGGCCGAGCGGCTCGCCGCCACCCGGTCGCGGATCAGCGCGGCCTGCGCGGCGGCCGGCCGGGACCCGGCCGAGCTCACGCTCATCGCGGTCACCAAGACCTACCCCGCTTCCGACGTGCTCGCGCTGGCCCGGCTGGGGCTAACCGACTTCGGCGAGAACCGCGACCAGGAAGCCGCCCCCAAGGCGGCCGCGGTCGCCGCGGCGGGCCCGCCCGACGGCGGCCTGGCCGGGACCGGGGGGCAGTCGCTCTGCTGGCACTTCATCGGCCAGCTGCAGAGCAATAAGGCAAGCAGCGTCGCCCGGTACGCGCGCTTCGTGCACTCGGTCGACCGGATCCGGCTGGTCCGCCACCTCGGCGCCGCCGCGCTGGCGGTACCCGGCCGTGACGCCTTCGGTCCGGCCCTCACCTGCCTGGTCCAGGTGAGCCTGGACGATGACCCGGACCGCGGCGGGGTGCCGGCCGGGCGGGTGCGTGAGGTCGCGCAGGCGATCGAGGCCGAGCCCGGGCTCGCCCTGGGCGGCCTGATGGCGGTGGCGCCCCTGGGCGCGGACCCGCGGGCCGCGTTCGCCGCCCTGGCCCCGCTGTCGGCCGAGATCAGGTCGGTCAATCCGCTGGCCGGCATCATCTCGGCGGGCATGAGCGGTGACCTGGAAGCTGCGATTGCGAGCGGCGCGACACACCTGAGAATTGGTACGGCGTTGCTCGGCAACAGAAGCGTTCCGGTCCGGTAGTGTCCGTCGCGTAAGGCAGTTGATAGCTGTTCGGTACGCGGGGACGCGACGGAAGTGGCACGGAGGACTGACCGATGGCCAGCGCGATGCGCAAGATGGCGGTCTACCTTGGCCTCGTGGAGGACGATCGCCGGTATACGGACGGCTACGACGCGTACGGTGAGTACGACGAGTACGACGAGCCGGCCGAGGTGATGGAGGCTGTTCCGGTGCGGGCTGACTACGGAGGGTACGTAGCCGAGCCCCCGGTTGAGCCCATGCCGCCACGCCAGGTTGAGCTAGCCCGGATCACGACACTGCACCCGCGCACCTACAATGAAGCCCGGACCATCGGTGAGCATTTCCGCGAGGGCACTCCGGTGATCATGAACCTGACCGAGATGGTCGACAGCGACGCACGGCGGCTGGTCGACTTCGCGGCGGGTCTGATCTTCGGCCTGCGCGGGTCCATCGACAAGGTGACCAACAAGGTGTTCTTGCTCTCCCCGGCCAACGTAGAGGTAACCGCGGAGGACAAGGCGCGCATCGCCGAGCGGGGCTTCTTCAACCAGAGCTAGCGAGCGCGTGAGGCAGCGATCGTTCTGGGACCGGTGATGTGATGGAAATCCTAAAGGTCGTCCTCACCTACGTGCTGACGTTGTACCTCGTGGTCCTCATCGGCACCATGATCCTCAGCTGGATCATGGTTTTCGCGCGCCCCTGGTACCCGCCTCGGGTCGTCAAGTTGATCGCGGAAACTATATTCACGCTGACCGATCCTCCACTGAAATTGCTACGGCGCTACATCCCGCCCCTCCGGCTAGGTACAGTGTCCTTGGACCTCAGCTTTATGGTCCTGTTCATCGTGGTACTCATTTTGCTGCAGGTGGCAGTACCGCGACTTTGAGACATGTACCGTGCTGATCGGGTACGGTGCTGAGGAACAACGGTGCTTCAGAAAACACGGTGCTGAGGACACGCCAAGCGCGCCGAGGAGACAAGATGCCGCTGACGCCCGCGGATGTGCGGAACAAGCAGTTCAGTACGACCAGGCTCCGGCCCGGCTACGACGAGGAAGAGGTTGACGCCTTCCTCGATGAGGTCGAGGCCGAGCTTGACCGGTTGATCCAGGAGAACGAGGAACTCCGGTCAAAGCTCGCCGAGGTGCTGCGTGGCGGTGGGAAGCCAGCCATGGCGCTGAGTTCGCCGCTGTCGGACTCGCGGCCGGACACCATGGCGCCCGAGCCGACCATGGAGCAGCCGGTCATGCGGCGTCCCGAGCCCATGATGATGGAGCAGCACCAGCCGCGGCCCTACCAGGCCGAGGACAACATGGACACTGCCGCCCGGGTGCTCTCGCTGGCGCAGCAGACCGCCGACCAGGCGATCGCCGACGCCCGCCGCGAGGCGGACGAGACCCTCGGCCGCGCCCGCCGCGAGGCGGACGAAGTGCTGACTAAGGCTCGTCGTCAGGCTGAGCAGATCACCGGCGACGCCCGGGCCCGGGCGGAGTCGCTTGAGCGCGACGCCCAGGAGCGGCACCGCCAGGCGATGGGCTCGCTGGTCACCCAGCGCGAGGAGCTCGAGCGCCGGGTCGACGACCTGCGCGCGTTCGAGCGTGAGTACCGCAGCAGGCTTAAGGCGTACCTGGAGGGTCAGCTCCGCGACCTTGAGGCTGGCGTCACCGACAGCGGTACGTTCCCGGCCATGCCACCGGCGGCCGCTCCGGCTGGTCCGCCCCAGCTCCCGGCCGGCCTCGGCCAGCAGCCGGGGCTGCGCGGCGGCGCGGCGGGTCCGGCCCCCACCACGGCCCAGTACGCGGTCCCTGAGCACGTCGGCGGCTTCCGCCCGGACGGGCGCTGAGACCCTGCGCTAGGCAGCGGTCCGGCGCAGCCGGAGCCGGACGCAAGGAGATAACCAGGTGATCCGGTTCAGCGCCGCACTGGTCGCGGTCGCCATCGGGGTTCTTATCGGCGGTATCGCCACCAGCAGGCTAGTGCTCGTCTACATCGCGATCGTGGTGAGCGCGGTGGCGCTCCTCGCCCTCGCCCTCGGCGTAGTGCTCAGGCGGGCGGAGCTGTTCGGAGCGGCCCCGGCCATCGGCGAAGGGCAGGGGCTGGTGCCCGCGGGCACCAGCCCGGCCCCGCCTGCGCAGGTCGGCGGTAGCTGGGAGCAGGCTAGCCCGGCGGCGGCGCGGTCATCCGCGGCCGGATCTCCGGCCACCGTCACCGCCCCGTCCAGTCCCGCGGTCGCGGAGGAGTCTGTCGCGGGGGCGCACGGCTACCGGGCGGCCGCGGCTAGCGCCGCCGCCTACGCGGCGCCTCCGGCAACGGTCGGCCAGGGACGCGGGCGTACCGCCGACCCGGCTCCGAACTGGGACGTCCCGGCGGCCGGCAACCGCTGGCAGACCTCGCCCGCTGAGGTCCGCCCGCCGTGGGCGCCGACCCCGGTCGTCGCTGACACCCCCGATGACCGCGACGCCGGCCGCGAGCCGGCCACCCGGCCGCACCCGGCCGGCGGAACCGCGAGCGGCACCACGGCCGCGGCAACCGCGAGCACCCCCACCGCCTGGGACCGCCCGGCCGCCGATCCGGCGGTCCCGCCCGCCCCGGCGAGCTGGTTCGACCGCCTGGGCACCCCCACGGTCGCCCAGCCGGCCGACCAGGGGCCGGAGCCGGCCACCGTCGCAACGCCGGCTGCCCCCGCCGCTACGCCGGCTACCGCCGACGAGGAGGACGACGACTGGCCCGGCCGCTACTCGTGGCTGGACGAAGCCGACGACGCCAGCACCAGCGACAGCACCGCCAGCGACAGCACCGCCAGCGACAGCACCGCTGAAGCCGCCCCGGCGGACGCCGCCGAGGAGCCGTCAGCCGAGGCGGCGGATAACGCCTTGCCCGCCGCCAGCGCCTGGGGCAGCGACCCGGCCGGTGCGGCCGCGACTCTTGCTCCCACCCCTGCCCGCGCCGTCGGCGACGCCGCGCAGGCCAAGGCGCCCGAGGCAACCGCCAGCGCCCATCCCGAGCCCGCTACCGGGTCATCCCCCGCCCTGGCGGCGGATGACGAGCCAGCGGACGACGTGCCCGTAGATGAAGTGCCCGCGGATCCCGTAGATGAAGTGCCCGCGGATGAAGTGCCCGTAGACGACGTGGCCCCGGACAACGCTCCTGACGCTGAGCCTCCCGCCGCCGACCCGGCCGACCAGTCAGCCGAGACCGGCCTGGTCTCGGTGGTCCCCGGCGTCCCCCGCTACCACGAGTCGGAGTGCGTCCTCATCAAGTTCATGCCCGAGGACGACATCCAGCACCTGTCGATCCCCGACGCCAGGGCGGCCGGCTGCACCCCCTGCGCCGCCTGCCAGCCAGCGGACTAACAGCGCGGACCAGCAGCACCGGAGATCCGCCGCCCGCCGCCCCCCACCGCGCTCCCGCAGCCGCAGCGCGCACCCGCGCGCCCGCGCCACGCGCCCGCGCCGCGCACCCGCCACCGCGCACCCGCGCCGCGCGCCGGCGCAGTCTCACGCGTCACCTCGGTCACGCGTTTCGCGTGCTACAGAAGATCTTGGAAACTTTTTCGCGTGATGGCAACTAGTAGTTTCCAGCTCGACAAAAGTTTCCACCTCGATAATCACTCCCGGCCCGGCCGCCGCTACGGTGCCACGGGTTACCGCCCGGCTAACCGAGCCTGGAGCCAATCCCGCCGTCCGGGGGATGACAGCGAGAAGTGCGAGCGTTCTCGGTCGCGCGGGGGTGCCCAGCACTCGCCTCGCCTTGCTTGCCCGAGATAACAGCAAGAAGCGCGGAGCGCTCAGCCCGCTCAGCCCGCGGGGCACGCTGCCGGCTTGGCCGCGCGTTACCGGGCGCGGGTCAGCCAGAACCGCAGGCCGAGGGCGGCGTCCGCGTACTCCTGCCATCCGTCGCCGGCCTCGCCAGCACCGTCGTCCGGCCTGTCGTCATCCGGCATCCCGCCGCCTGCCCCGCTGCCGGCATCGCGCCGCCTGCCCCGCCGGCCGATCCGCCGCCTGCCCCGCCGGCCGGTGGCCCGTCGGCGGCCGCGAAGGAGACGGCGAGCACCTCGCCCGCGATCGCCGCCGCGTGGCGGCCGACGGCCGCCGCCAGTTCGGCCGTGGCGGCTGACCAGCGCACCTCGATCCGGTCGCTGACCGCCAGCCCGGCCGACTTGCGGGCGTCCTGGATGAGCCGGACCGCTTCCCGGGCGTAACCCTCGGCCCGCAGCTCGGGGGTAACCGTGAGGTCGAGCGCGACCGTCTCGCCCGCCGCGGCGGCGACGCCCCAGCCCTTGGCCGGCGCCTGGGTAATGACCAGGTCGGCGGCGGTGAGCGTGACCCGGCCGAGCTTCGGCACGCGGACGGTAACCGATCCGTTGGCCGCCACCGCGCGCGCCAGCCTGGCCGGGGCGGCGTTCCTGATCACGGTGGCGACCGCCTGGGTGGACGGGCCGTACCGGCGGCCGAGCGCCCGGAAGTCCGGCTTGACCGTGTACCGCACCAGGTCGCGGTCGCCTGCCTGCAGCGCCTCAACCGCGTGCACGTTGAGCTCGTCGGCGATGAGGTCGCGCAGCTCGGCGGGCAGTGCGGCGAACCCGGGCGCGTCCGCGAGCGCCCGCGACAGCGGCTGGCGGGTCCGCACCGAGGCCGCCGACCGGGCCGAGCGGCCCAGCTCGACCAGCCGCCGGGCCAGCGCCATCTGCCCGATGAGGTCGTCGTCGATAAGCGCCTGGTCCCAGCCGGGCCACCGGGCCAGGTGGACCGACTCCGGGCCGCCGGGCGGCCGCAGCACGCCCCACAGGTAGTCGGAGAGGAACGGGGTGATCGGTGCCAGCAGCGCGGTCAGGGTGACCAGCGCCTGGTGCAGGGTCGCGAACGCGGACGCGCCGTCCGGTGTCTGGTGCCCCGCCCAGAACCGCCGCCGTGACCGCCGCACGTACCAGTTGGAGAGGTCGTCGATGAGCCCGGCCAGCCGCCGGCCGGCCGCGGCGGTGTCGAATTCCTCGAGCGCCGCGGTGACGTCACGGACGCAGGCGTGCAGCTCCGACAGCAGCCAGCGGTCGAGCAGCGGCCGGTCGCCGGGGGCCGGCGCCAGCGCCAGCGCCTCCGGCGTCCACCGCCCGGCCGCCGCGCCGTTCCCGGCGGCAGAACCGGAGCTGGCGTAAAGCGTCAGGAAGGACACCGTGTTCCAGTAGGTGAGCAGCACCTTACGGACGATCTCGTCCAGCACGCCGGCGCCGACCCGGCGCTGCCCCCAGGGCGAACCGGAGGCGGCGAAGAACCAGCGCACCGCGTCCGCGCCGTGCGCGTTGAGCAGCCCCATCGGCTCGATCACGTTGCCCAGGTGCTTGGACATCTTCCGGCCGGTCTCGTCGGTGACCAGCCCGAGGCAGACCACGTTCTGGTAGGCCGACCGGCCGAACACCAGGGTGCCCACCGCCATCAGCGAGTAGAACCAGCCGCGGGTCTGGTCGATTGCCTCGCAGATGAACTGGGCCGGGTAGGCCGACTCGAACTCGGCCGCGTTGCGCAGCGGCGCGCCCCACTGCGCGAACGGCATCGACCCGGAGTCGAACCAGACGTCGATCACCTCCGGCACCCGGCTCGCCTGCTGCCCGCAGTCCGGGCAGGGGAAGGTCACCTGGTCGACGAACGGCCGGTGGGGGTCAAGCCCGGACAGGTCGCGCCCGGCCCTCATCGACAGCTCGGCGAGGGAACCGACGCTGGTCACGTGCTCGTCCGCGCACTGCCAGAGTGGCAGCGGGGTGCCCCAGTAGCGGGTGCGGGACAGCGCCCAGTCGACGTTGTTGCGCAGCCACTCGCCGTACCGGCCCTCCTTGATGGTGGGCGGCTGCCAGTTAGTCTGCTCGTTCTGCGCCAGCAGCTCGTCCTTCACCTGCGTGGTCCTGATGTACCAGGACGGCAGCGCGTAGTACAGCAAGGTGGTGCCGCAGCGCCAGCAGTGCGGGTAGCTGTGCACGTGCGGCGCGGTCTTGAACAGCAGCCCGCGGTCGGCCAGGTCGGCGATGAGGGGCTGGTCGGCGTCCTTGAAGAACAGCCCGCCGACCAGCGGCAGCCCGTCGGTGAAGCGCCCGTCCGCCCCGACCGGGTTCACCACCGGCAGCCCGTTGGCGCGGCCGACCGCCAGGTCGTCGGCGCCGAAGGCCGGCGCCAGGTGCACCAGCCCGGTCCCGTCGGCCGTGGTCACGAAGCTGCCGCTGACCACCCGGTGCGCGCCGTCAACCCGCACGATCCCGAACGGGGGAGTGTACTTCGCGCCCACTAGCTCGCTGCCCCGCAGCGTGGTGAGCACGTGCCAGCCTTCGCCCAGGACCCGCGGCCACAGCGCGTCGGCGACTACCACCTTGTCGCCGTCGCCTGACTTGCGCGCGATCACGTACTCGACGTCCGGGTGCACCGCGATCCCGGTGTTGGACACCAGCGTCCAGGGGGTCGTCGTCCAGACCAGCAGGTCGGCGCCGACCAGGTGCCTGGGCGCGCCCTCGGGGACCGAGGTGACCGGGAACCGCACGGTCACCGACGGGTCGGACACCTCGCGGTAGACGTCCGGCTGGCCCATCTCGTGGTCGGACAGCGGCGTGCCGCAGCGCGGGCAGTACGGGCTGATCCGGAAGTCCCGTACCAGCAGGCCCTTGTCGTGGATGGTCTTCAGCGCCCACCACACCGACTCCACGTAGGCCGGGTCCATGGTGCGGTAGGCGGTGGACAGGTCGATCCAGTAGCCCATCCGCGTGGTGAGCGCGGCGAACGCGTCGACGTGCCGCAGCACCGACTCGCGGCAGCGGGCGTTGAACTCGGCGACCCCGTAGGCCTCGATGTCCCGGTGGCCGGACAGGCCGAGCTCCTTCTCCACCGCCACCTCGACCGGCAGCCCGTGGCAGTCCCAGCCGGCCTTGCGCGGCACGTGGAAGCCCTGCATGGTCTTGAACCGGGGGAACACGTCCTTGAACACCCGGGCCTCGATGTGGTGCACGCCGGGCATCCCGTTGGCGGTCGGCGGGCCCTCGTAGAACGTCCACCGCGGGCCGCCCTCGGTCTGCTTCAGCGACGCCTCGAAGGTCCGCTCCCGGTTCCACCGGGTCAGCAGCTGATGCTCGATCGCGGGCAGGTCAGGCCGGGCGGGCAGCAGCGGCAGCGCCGCCGGGGCCGGCTCCGCCACGGCTGACGGGGGCACGGCTGACGGGGGCGCGGTCGCGTCCGGCGGTGTCGCGTCCGGCGGTGTTGCGTCAGGCGGTGTTGCGTCAGGCATGGGGTGCTACCTCCAGCGTCGGCGACTGTGCTTAGCCAGAGGGACGAGGCGCGCTGCCCCGCGGTACCACCCTCTTTGCCCGCGCGGGCGGCGGCTGGACTACGCCGCACCCGTTCGGACCACTCGGTTGTGCTCTGGCCGGCTCTACTCGGCCCGGTGACCGCCCGCGGCTGGCGCGGGCTGGTCTGGGCGGTGCCTTTCTTCCGGCTGCTCCGGGGTGATCTGGTCCGCGGCGCTCGCCCCGGGCTCGCACCATCCCCGGGTCGCTCACGCTGCGTTCCGCGGCAGCTGTCCCCATCACCGCGGCTTCAGCATAACGGATGCGGCCGCGCCGGCCCGTCAGCCAGGCCGCCCGCGCTGACCCGCCGTTGCGCCTCGATTGCGCCCTGGGCCGAATGAGTTTGCGACCAGCGCGCCGCGGCCGTATCCTCCGTTGTCTGTCCGAATCTCATGATCCGAGGAACCGAAGATGACCGCTGCGCCGCCCAGCGCCGCCGATCTGCCGGTGCGGCCTGGCGAGGATCCGTGGTCCGACGCCGAGCTGACCGAGACCCGCGTCGAGCTCGAGAAGGAAGCGGAGGCGCTGCGGGCCGAGCTCGGCCAGTCGCAGGCGCAGATCGTGGCCCGGCTGGGCGACGCGGCGACCGAAGCCGGGGACGACGAGGCCGACGCGAGTTCTAAGCTGTTCGAGCGGGAACATGAGCTCGCGCTGAGCAACAACACCCGCGAGCTGCTCGAGCAGACCGAGCACGCGCTGGCGCGGATCGAGGCCGGAACCTATGGAGTGTGCGAATCGTGCGGCAAGCCGATAGGGAAGGCGCGCCTGCAGGCGTTCCCGCGGGCGACCCTGTGCGTGGCGTGCAAGCAGCGCCAGGAACGCCGCTAAGCCCCGGCCCGGGACGCCGCCGCCGGGTGGCGCTCCTGGCCGGAATCGCTGCCCTCGTCCTGGCCGCCGACATCACCTCCAAGGCCCTGGTGGTGGCGCACCTGCGGCCCGACCAGCCGGTGCACGTGCTCGGCAACGTGCTGATGCTGTGGCTGACCAGGAACCCGGGCGCGGCCTGGAGCGTCGGCACCGGCGAGACGGCGGTGTTCACCGTGATCGCCTTCGGCGTCGTCGTCTACATCGCGCGGACCGCGCGCAAGCTCTACTCGCTCGGCTGGGCGGTCGCGCTCGGCCTGCTGCTCGGCGGCGCGATGGGCAACCTGGGCGACCGCATCTTCCGCGCGCCCGGCCTGTTCCGCGGCGAGGTGGTCGACTGGATCGCGGTGACCAGGTACTACCCCATCTTCAACCTGGCCGACTCGGCCATCGTGTGCGGCGGCATCCTCACCGTCATCCTCGCCATGCGCGGCTACCACCTGGACGGCACCCGCGGCGAGGTACCCGCGCAGGCACCCGGGCAAGCGGAGCGGTGACCACCGCCGCCCGGCTCGTATACGTCCCCGAGGGCCTGGACGGCGAGCGGCTCGACGCGGCCCTGGCCCGGATGTTCGGCTTCTCCCGCAGTGGCGCGGCCGAGCTGATCGCCGCGGGCGACGTGCTGGTCGACGGCCAGCCGGCCGCTAAGTCGGACCGGGTAGCGGCGGGCACCGAGCTGGCCGTCACCATGCCGCCGCCGCCCGGTGCCGCCCCGCCGCCGGCGGCCGAGCCGGTGCCCGGCATGCAGATCGTCTACGAGGACGACGACATCGTGGTGGTCAACAAGCCGCGGGGGGTGGCCGCCCACCCGACGCCGGGCTGGAACGGCCCGACGGTGACCGGGGGGCTGCTCGCCTCCGGCTACCAGGTGGCGACCAGCGGCGCGGCCGAGCGACAGGGCATCGTGCACCGGCTCGACGCCAACACGACCGGGCTGATGGTGGTGGCCAAGAGCGAGCTCGCCTACAGCGCGCTGAAGCAGGCCTTCCGCGAGCGCACCGTGTCGAAGACCTACCACGCGCTGATCCAGGGCCACCCCGACCCGCTGCGCGGCACGATCGACGCGCCGATCGGCCGCCACCCGTCCGGTGACGGCCGGTTCGCGGTGGTGGAAGGCGGCCGCCCGTCGGTCACCCACTACGACACGCTGGAGGCCTTCCGGGCCGCCTCGCTGCTCAGCGTGGGCCTGGAGACCGGCCGCACCCACCAGATCCGGGTGCACATGGCCGCGCTGCGCCACCCGTGCTGCGGCGACCTGCTCTACGGGGCCGACCCGGTGCTCGCCGCCCGCCTCGGGCTGACCAGGCAGTGGCTGCACGCGGTGCGGCTGTCCTTCGAGCACCCGTCCACCGGCCTCGAGGTCACCTTCGAGTCCGGCTACCCGGCCGACCTCAGCCACGCACTCGACGTGCTCGCCGCCGAGAGCTGAACGCGCGGGCGCCTGCCCCGTTCGCGGGCGCCTGCCCCGTCCGCGAGAACCTGCCTGTCCGCGGGCGTCGCGGACAGTCGGCCGCTGTGTCACCATGGCGGCGTGGAGATCGCGGCATACCTGGACGCCCTGGACGAAGACGGCGTAGCGCTGGCGGACGCGGCCGAGCGGGCCGGGCTGGCGGCGCCGGTGCCCGCCTGCCCCGGCTGGGCGGTCCGTGACCTGGTCCGGCACCAGGCGTACGTGCACGGCTGGGCCGCCCGGCACGTCCGCGACCAGCTACCGGAGATCATCGACGAGGGGACCGAGGCCGAGCTGCTCGCGGCCGGCCCGCCGGACGGCGAGCTGATCGCCGCCTACCGCCGCGGGCACGCCGCCCTGCTCGCGGTGCTGCGCGAGGCCAGCCCCGAGGTGGCCTGCGCGACGTTCATGCCCGCGCCGTCGCCGCTAGCGTTCTGGGCGCGGCGGCAGGCGCACGAGACCGCCGTGCACCGCTTCGACGCCCAGAGCGCCGTCCCCGGCGGCCCGCCTGACCCGGTGACGGCCTTCGGGGCCGCGTTCGCGGCCGACGGCATCGACGAGCTGATCATGGGCTTCGCCGCCCGGCGGCGGTACCGGCTGCGCGGGGACGGCACCCGGTCGCTCGCGATCTGCCCGGCCGACGCGCCCGGCTGCTGGCAGGTCCGGCTGTCCGACGGGGTGACCACGGTCAGCCGGGTCGAGCCCCGGGCGACGGCGGCCGACTGCGTGCTGGCCGGCCCGTCGGCGGGCCTGTACGCGTTCCTGTGGAACCGCTGCCCGGCCAGTGACGCGCGCGTCACCGTGACCGGCGACCCGGCGGTGGCCGCCCTGTGGGCGTCCAGCGTCAGCGTCACCTGGTAACCGCGGCCGGAAACAGCAAAAGAGATGCCCCCGCGCCCGATTCACGGGCGCGGGGGCATCCGCCGTTCCGCCCGATCCGGCGACCCCGCGCCGGCGCGGTAACCCCACCCGAGACCCCCGACCCGCTAAAGTGGTGGCTTACCGGTTCGAGGCACCCCGACCGCTCACCCGCGACGGCGCCAGCTAGGTCACTGGCTAGATCACCAGCGGGAACGGCGGCGCGCAGCGTGCCTAGTGTTTTCAAAACACAGCACCGGGACGGCGGCAGGCGCGAGCAGGAGGCGATGAACGCATATGGCTGACACCCCTTACGCCCACCTGCACGTGCACACCGAGTACTCGATGCTCGACGGGGCCGCCCGCCTGAAGGACATGTTCAAAGAGGTCGCGGCCAACGGCATGACCCACGTGGCGATGACCGACCACGGCAACATGTACGGCGCGGCCGAGTTCCACCGGCAGGCCAAGGAGGCCGGCGTCACCCCGGTCATCGGCATCGAGGCGTACGTGGCGCCGGAGCACCGCGGCAACAAGAACCGCGTGCTGTGGGGCCAGCCGCACCAGAAGAGCGACGACGTCTCGGCGTCGGGCGCCTACCTGCACAAGACGATCTGGGCCCGCAACAACGAGGGCCTGCACCACCTGTTCAAGCTCACCAGCCGCTCCTACGCCGAGGGCTGGCTGGTCAAGTGGCCCCGGTTCGACAAGGAGCTGATCGCGCAGTACGCCGGCGGCCTGATGGCCTCCACCGGCTGCCCGTCGGGCGAGGTGCAGACCAGGCTGCGGCTCGGCCAGGCCGACGCGGCGCTCCAGGCGGCGGCCGACTACCAGGACATCTTCGGCAAGGAGAACTACTTCCTCGAGCTGATGGACCACGGCCTGTCGATCGAGACCAGGGTCCGCGAGGGCCTGCTCGAGATCGGCCGCAAGCTCGGCATCCCGCCGGTGGTCACCAACGACTCGCACTACAGCAAGGAAAGCGATTCTGTGTCGCACGACCTGCTGCTGTGCATCCAGACCGGCAAGACCCTGGCGGACGCCGACCGCTTCAAGTTCGACGGCTCCGGCTACTACATCAAGTCGCCGCAGGAGATGTACGCGGTCCGCACCGACGACATCTGGCAGGAAGGCTGCCGCAACTCCCAGCTCCTCATCGCCGACCGGGTCGACACCTCCGGCATGTTCGAGTTCGTCAACCTGATGCCGCGGTTCCCGATCCCGCCGGAGTTCGACAACCAGGACGCGCTGTTCGCGCACACCGTCTGGGAAGGCATGGCCAAGCGTTACCCCGACGGCATCGACGACACGCGGCGCAAGCAGGCCGAGTACGAGATCGGCATCATCGTCCAGATGGGCTTCCCGGCCTACTTCCTGGTCGTGGCCGACTTCATCAACTGGGCGAAGGGCAACGGGGTGGCGGTCGGCCCCGGCCGCGGCAGCGCGGCGGGCAGCATCGTCGCCTACGCGATGGGCATCACCGACCTCGACCCGCTCACCCACGGGCTGATCTTCGAGCGGTTCCTCAACCCGGAGCGGATCTCGATGCCGGACATCGACATCGACTTCGACGAACGCGGCCGGGCCGACGTGATCCGCTACGTCACCCAGAAGTGGGGCAGCGACAAGGTCGCGCAGATCATCACCTACGGCACGATCAAGGCGAAGGCCGCGATCAAGGACTCCACCCGGGTCCTCGGCTTCCCCTACGCGGTCGGCGACCGGATCACCAAGGCGTTCCCGCCCGCGGTGATGGGCAAGGACATCCCGCTCGGCGGCATCTTCGACCCCGACCACGCGCGCTACAGCGAGGCGGGTGAGCTGCGCAACCTGTACAACACCGAGGCGGACGTCAAGCAGATCATCGACACCGCCCGGGGCATCGAGGGCCTGATCCGCCAGCCCGGCGTGCACGCGGCGGGCGTGATCATGTCGGCCGAGCCGCTGACCGACCACATCCCGGTCTGGACCAGGCACAGCGACGGCGCGGTGATCACCCAGTTCGACTACCCGACCTGCGAAGGCCTCGGGCTGCTGAAGATGGACTTCCTCGGCCTGCGCAACCTGACCATCATGGCCGACGCGGTCCGGGCGATCGAGTCCAACCGCGGCCTCAAGATCAACCTGCTCGACCTCACGCTGGACGACAAGCCGACCTACGAGCTGCTGTCCCGCGGCGACACCCTGGGCGTGTTCCAGTTCGACTCCAGCGGTTACCGGACGCTGCTGCGGACGATGAAGCCGGACAACTTCGAGGACATCTCGGCCCTGGGCGCCCTCTACCGGCCGGGCCCGATGGGCGTCAACAGCCACACCAACTACGCGCTGCGAAAGAACGGCCAGCAGGAGATCACCCCGATCCACCCCGAGCTGGCCGAGCCCCTGGCGGAGATCCTCGAGCCCACCTACGGCCTGATCGTCTACCAGGAGCAGGTGCAGCGCGCGGCCCAGATCCTGGCCGGCTACACGCTCGGGCAGGCCGACCTGCTGCGCCGCGCGATGGGCAAGAAGAAGAAGGAGATCCTGGACAAGGAGTTCATCCCCTTCCGGGACGGCTGCCGGAAGAACGGCTACTCCGACAAGGCGATCCAGGCGGTGTGGGACGTGCTGGTCCCGTTCGCCGGCTACGCGTTCAACAAGGCCCACTCGGCCGCCTACGGCCTGGTCTCCTACTGGACCGCCTACCTCAAGGCGAACTACCCGGCCGAGTACATGGCGGCGGTGCTCACCTCGGTCGGCGACGACAAGGACAAGTCGGCGCTGTACCTGTCGGAGTCGCGCCGGATGGGCGTCAAGGTGCTGCCGCCGGACGTCAACGCGTCGGTCGCCACCTTCACCGCGGTCGGCGCGGACGTGCGGTTCGGCCTGGCCGCGATCCGCAACGTGGGCGCCAACGTGGTCGAGGCGATCGTCGCCACCCGCCGGGCCAAGGGCGAGTTCACCTCGTTCGCCGACTTCCTGCGCAAGGTGCCGGTGGTCGCCTGCAACAAGCGGGTCATCGAGTCGCTGGTCAAGGCGGGCGCGTTCGACTCCTTCGGCCACCCCCGCAAGGGCCTGGCGCTGATCCACGAGCAGGCGGTCGACTCGGTCATCGACCTCAAGCGCAACGAGGCGATCGGCCAGGACAGCCTGTTCGGCGGGGACGAGCAGGCCGAGGCCGCCTTCGAGGTGGCGATCCCGGACGCCGAGTGGGACAAGAAGACCCGGCTCAACTTCGAGCGCGAGATGCTCGGGCTGTACGTCTCCGACCACCCGCTGCTCGGCATCGAGCACGTGATCGCGAACGGCACCGACATCTCGGTGGCCGAGCTGATGGCCATCGGGGAGGAGGACGAGGACGGCGCCCGTCCCCCCGTGCAGCTCGGCGAGCGGGGCAAGGACGGCAGCCCGATCGTCAAGATCGGCGGCATCCTGTCCGGCGTCACCCGCAAGGTGACCAAGAAGGGCGACTCCTGGGCGGCCGCCACCCTGGAAGACCTGGGCGGCGCGATCGAGGTGCTGTTCTTCCCCAACAGCTACCAGCTCTACGCGACCGCGATCGCCGACGACGCCATCGTGATCGTCAAGGGCAAGGTCGACAAGCGCGACGACGTGCCCAAGCTCATCGCGATGGACCTGAGCATCCCCGATATCACCGTCTCGGCCGAGAGCGGTGCCCCGTTCGTGCTGCAGCTCCCGGTCACCCGCTGCGTCCCGCCGGTGGTCGAGCAGCTGCGCGAGGTGCTGCGCACCCACCCCGGCACCACCGAGGTCCACCTGCGGCTGCGCGGCAACCAGAAGACCACCGTGGTCCGGCTGGACGACAAGCTCCGCGTCACCGCGTCCCCGGCCCTGCACGCGGACCTCAAGCAGCTCCTCGGCCCGTCCTGCATCGCTAGCTAAGATCAAGACCAGGAAGCTCCCGAACGGGTGCGGCTGACCCCGGCCAGCCCCATGCCCCTTCCCGGCCCGGTAAACCAGTTGCGCCCGCCCCCCGGCCACCGCCATCGTCGGGGCGTGCTGATACGTCGTGAGGCGGCCGCCGACGCCGCCGTCATCCGCGCGGTCACCGCGGCCGCGTTCGCCCGGCCGGGGGAGGGCGAGCCGTCCGAGGCGCCGCTGGTCGGCTGGCTGCGGGCCTGCCCGGCCTGGCTGCCGCGGCTGTCGCTGGTCGCCGTCGGGCCGGGCGGTGCCGTCGTGGGGCACGTGGTGTGCAGCCGGGGCACGGTCTCATCGGTCTCATCGGCGGGCGCGCCGGGCGCGGCGGCGCCGGTGCTGGCGCTCGGGCCGCTGTCGGTGCGCCCGGACCAGCAGGGCCGCGGCGTCGGCCAGGCGCTGGTGCACGCGGTACTAGGGGCCGCCGACGCCCTCGGCGAACCGCTGGTCGCCCTGCTCGGCTCGACCGGCTACTACCCGCGGTTCGGCTTCCGGCTGGCCAGCGAGTTCCTGATCACCCCGCCGGACCCGGCCTGGGTACCGCACTTCCAGGTCCGCCCGCTGACCGCCTACGACCCGGCGGTGCGGGGCGAGTTCACCTACCCCGAGCCGTTCGACCGCCTCTGAGCGGTTGGTGACCCGGGCGCCCGGGTCACCACCGCAGACGCCGACGGCGGCGGTGCCTGCGCGCAGGCACCGCCGCCGTCGGACCGGTCCGGTGCTAGACCGGCTGGTAGAGCTGGTTGAACAGGGCCCGGTAGCGGTGCATGAGCTGGCGCAGCTGCTCGGTGTCGGCGACGGCCTCGCCCGGAGCGGCTGACCCGCCGGCCGAGCCGTTGTCCCACATGGTGCGCATCTGCCGCTGCCGCTGCTCGAGCGCGTCGGCCAGCGCCCGCCCGGCCTGCTCGACCAGGTCGGCCGCGCCGGCCACCGCGACCTGCGGGTCGTCGACGAACTCGGCCTGCACCCGCTGCCACTGGGTCAGCAGCTCGGTGTCGCCGCGGAGCAGCGGCTGGTCCAGGTCAGCGGCGGGAGCCGGCACGGCGCCGCCGGCCGCGGCGGCGCTAGTGTCGTCCGGGAGCGCGGTCACCGGCTCGGCGGTGGCGGCGGGCGACGCCTCGTAGCTGGCGGGCGTGACCGGCTCGGCCGGCTCGACCGGCTCGGCGGCCTCGGCCTCGGTGTAAGCGGCGACCGGCTCGGCGGGCTCGGCCTCGGTGTAAGCGGCGACCGGCTCGGCGGGCTCGGCCTCGACCGGCTCGTCCTGGGTGTAACCGGCGGCCGGCTCGCCGGCCCGTCGGCCAGGTTGTCCCGGTACTCGTTGTTGTCCCGGTACTCGTTGCCGTCCCCGTAGGCGGAGTCGTCCCGGTAGGCGGAGCCGGCCGGGTAGTCCTCGGCCGGCTCGACCAGGGTCGGCGGCTGAGCGGAGCTGTCCTCCGCCACCGTCCCCTCGGTGACCTCGTCGTCGGCTAGCTCGTTGTCCGGGGCGCTGCGGGCGGCCGGGGTGAAGGTCGGCACGACGGTGCTGCGCTCGGGCGCGTCGGTGTCATCCACCGCGCTGTCGTCCGCACCAGTGCCGTCCACCGGGCCGTCGTCGATCGCGCGCTCGTCTGCCTCGGTCTCGGCCGCGGTGCGGCCGGAGGTGTCGTTGGGTCGAAGCCTCATGTTGTCTGTCCTCTCGAATCGATCCGGCCCTCCCGTGGCCACGGCTAAGCGGGGGCCGTGACCACGGGGTGGAACGCTTGGAGCTAGGAGTGGTTGCCGCTCACGCTGCTGGCCTCGCGGCTGTCCCGCCGCCAGAACACCCGGTGGGCGGGCTGCTCCGCGGCCGCTTCCTGGTCGGCGGCGGCCTCGTCCCCTGTCACCTCGTCCTGGGGCACCGGCGCCGGCTCGGCCGCCTGAACGGGCACCGCCGGGGCGGGGGTCACCGTCGCGGCGGTGCTCACCGGGGCGGTGCTTACCGGGGCGGTGCCGGCGCCGGTGGTGGCACCGGTGGCCGCGGTCGGGGTGCTCTCGTCGCTGTCGTCCTCGATGCCGGCCAGCGCGCGGAACATCGCGCGGAAGTCCAGCAGCGCCTGGCGCAGCTTCTCGGTTGCGGTGCGGCCGGCCCCGTCGATCACCGCGAGCGAGTCGCGGTACCCGTCAAGCTGGGGCCCGTAGTCGACCGACAGGTCGGTGAGCAGCTGGCCGGAATCGGCTACCTCGTAGCCGCGGTCCGCCGCCACCGCGGTGACCAGCGCTGACGCGCTGCGCACCGACTCGGCCGGGTTGTCAATGAACATTTCCTGCGCCGTCACCCACTGGGTGCCGTACAGGGCGCGCCGCTCTTCCGAGAGCGGCGTGATGCCGAGGCCCTCCACCCGGCGGCGGCGCTTGTCGAACTCAGCGTTCGCCTGCTTGGCGCCCACCTCGTCGACCATGCGGTTGTATTCAGGGCCGAGACTGCGCCGCTCAGCCGACCGGCGAGCGGCCATCCTGCTCGCCAGGGCGGCGACTACGGCGAGGACGACCAGCACGACCACGATCGCGATTATTACTCCAACGGACACGGTTACCTCCGAACCTCGCGTTGCGCACACCGGCTTCCCCCAGGCACCGCCCGCAAACAACGCCAACCATCATGAAACGGCGTAATGGCCGGCGAATCCGGCCGCGGGCGGGCCCCGCCCGCGGCCTCTCGCAGGTCCGCCCGCCGCCCGCCGCCCTGGCCGCGTACCATCGCGGGGAGGAAACGAGGGGGGAGACAGCGGTGATGGCGATGGGGCCGGAGGTGCCCGAAGTGCCTGAGGTACCGGAATGGCCTGGTCCGGCCGCGCGCCCCGATGCCCGGACCGTCGCCCTGTCGGTCGGGCTGATCGCGATCAGCGTGCTGCTCGGCCTGCTCGGCGGCCTCATCTGGGCGGAGGTGGCCCCCCGGGTGCTGTACCAGGAGGTCGCGGCGGGCACGGCCGAGGTGGTCAACGCCGAGACCCGCGCCTTCTTCGGCGCCGACCTCTGGTTCTGCCTCCTCGCCGCCCTGGCCGGCCTGCTGACCGGGGCGCTCGGTTACCGCTTGGCGGTCGCCTCGCGGACCGGGTTCGCCCGGGCGGCCGCCGCGCTCGGCCTCATCCTCGGCGCCGTCGGCGGCGGGTTCGCGATGATGTGGCTGGGCGGCCAGATCGGCCTGTCGGCCTTCAACCACCACCTCGCGTCCAGCCCGGACGGCACCGTGTTCAACGGCTCGCTCGCCCTCGGCGCCAAGAGCGCGCTGGCCTGCTGGCCGCTGTTCACCGCGGCCGTCCTGCTGATCATGGAGTGGAGCACGCGCCCGGCCGCGGGCCAGCCCGCCCCGGACCTACCGGGCCAGCCCGGCCCGCCCCCCGGCTAACGCCGGCCACGCGAGACCGGATGTTGTTCCGGCCATATAGGGGCGGAAGCAACATCCACTCCTGGATTACCGGGACCCGGTGGCGGTAGGCACCGGCACCGCGCTGGCCCGGCTAACCGACGGCACCGGGACGGGCATCCGCGACGCGGTCGCCGTCGGCACCGGCACCGGCGCGGCGGACCCGTCGCACGGCTGCGCCGCCCGGACCGCGGTGGGCGAAGCCACCGGGGACGCCGCGGTTGGCCGCCCGCTCGGCCCGGCTGATGGCGGCCCACTCGGCCGGGCCGATGGCCGCCCGCTCGGCCCGGCCGACGGCCGCACGGTGGCCACGGCCGACGGTGCCGCCGTCACCGGCCGCGCGCACGAGAGGACCGGCACCGGCGTCGCCGGCCCCCCGGCGGCAGCGGCGCCCGGCTGGGTCACGGCGGGCCCGGCCGCCGACGCCGGCGCGACCGGGGCCGCGGTCGCGGTACCAGACGCGGTGCCCGACGCGCTGGCCGACGCCGGGCCGGCCGGCGTCACTGACACGCTGCCGCTCGCGGTAGTGCCCGCCGTGCTGGCCGCGCCGGTCCGGTCCGGGCCGGCCAGTGTCGCCGCCCCCGAACAGCCCGCCAGGGCCGCCGCCGCCGCGGTGCCCAGCACCCAGCCGCCCAGCACCCAGCCGCCCAGCACCCAGCCGCCCAGCACCCGGCCGCCCCGTACCCAGCCGCCCCGTACCCGGCCAGATGACGCCGGGGCCTTCTTCTCGGTTGACCGCACCCGTATGCTCCTCGTGCTCGTCGGACAGTTCGGCCGCCGGAAAGCCAGCGGCACCGGGAAGTACGTGGCAGCCGGAGAAAAGTTGTCCCGCCCGGATCGCAACCTTTTCCCGCCTTCAGCCGTATAGGCGGGCAGGCGGGACCAGTCGCGCGGTCGCAAGCGCGGTCGGCAGCGGAGCAGGACTGGTAGCGGAGCGGGACAGGAGGCCAGTGGCGCGGACAGACGAGGACTTCGCCGAGTTCGCGCGGGCGAGCTACCCGGGGCTCAGGCACGCCGGCTACCTGCTGACCGGCGACCGGCACTCGGCCGAGGACGCCGCCCAGACGGCGCTGGTCCGCACCTACGCCGCCTGGTCGCGGGTGCGCCGCGACGACGCCTACGCCTATGCGCGCAAGGTGCTGGTCAACCACGTCACCGACCGCTGGCGCCGGCGGCTGCGCGAGTACCCGTCGGGCGACCTGCCGGAGGGCCCGGGCGGTCCCGACCCGGCCGACGAGGTGGCGCTGCGCCAGTGGGTGTCCGGCGCGCTGGCCACGCTGACCGCCAGGGAACGGGCCGTGATCGTCATGCGCTACCTGTTCGACCAGCCCGAGGCGGCGGTGGCGCGGGACCTCGGGGTCTCGGTCGGTACCGTCAAGTCCACCAGTTCCCGTGCGCTCGCGAAGCTGCGCGTGCGCGCCGCCGAGGAAGCCCAGCCGGAACCGATCGGCCGGGCGATCGCGGGGGAGCGGCCATGACCAGCCCCGACACCGACACCCTGCGCCGCGCCCTGCGCGCAACCGCAGGCACCGCCGGGGACCTGGCGGCCGGCCCGCTCGACGGAGCCCCCCTCGACCTGGCCGCGATCATCGGGCGCGGGCGGCGGCTGCGTCGCCGCCGCCGCGTCGCCGCGGCCGCGGGCACCCTCTGCGCGCTGGCCGTGCTGGCGGGCGCGGCGACCGGGATCGCGGACCTGGCCGCCTCGCCTGCCTCGCCCGCCGCGCCGCCCAGCCCGGCGGGCCCGGCCAGCCCCCCCGCCACCCGCCTCGCCTCCCCGTCGCCGGTCCAGCGGGCCAGCGCCACCCGGGCGCCGCGCCCGGTCCCCACCGCGTCGCCCAGCGACGCCCGTCCCGCGTCGCCCCGGGCACCCCGCCCCGCCTCGGCTAGCATCCCGGCCGTCGGCGTCCCGTCGGCCAGCAGCATCACCACCAGCGGCATCACCACCAGCGCCCCGGCTTCGTCGGTGTCGCCCGCCGCGTCCGCGGTGACTATCCCCGGCAGTTCCTCGTCCGCGACCCCGACCGGGTCACCGCCCACCCCGCTCGCGACGGCCACCCGCGCGGCTGGCTGACCCGCGCCCCGCCCGCGAGCTCCCCGGGCCCGGCCGCGGGCTGGGCCTAAGGCCGGGCCCGGGACCGGGCCACCGTCCCCCGCCTCGACGGCCGCCCCCGCCGCCCGCCCCTGTTTCAGTAAGGTCATTGCTCATGAGCAGTGACCGCGGGCCGGCAGCGGCGCTGACCTCCCAGGCCAGGGAACTATGGGAGTGCCTGGCCGGGGCCGGGGCGCGGTTCGCCCCCGCGGTCAGCGCGGTCGTGTCACCGGGGGCGCGGCTCTGCCCGCCGGGCTGGGCCGGAATCGTCGTCCTGGGCGGCGCGGTGCTGGCGACCGCGCCTGATCCGGCGGCCGCCCGCGTTCTCGACCAGGCCCTCGGGCCCCGGCCGGCCGCCGCCCTCGCCGACGCCGAGGCGCTCGGCCGCTGGCTGCCACTGGCCGGGATGCTCGGCCCGGCCGTCCTGGCCTACCTGGACCCGGCCGAGTTCCGCCCGCCACCCGGGGCCGTCGGCCGCCGCACCGACCAGCCTGGACGACCCCGTCCTGGGTCAGCTCCTGCAAGCCGTCAGCGCCGACGAGGTGGAGGAGAGCGGCCTGGCGGAGATCACCTCGCCGGCCTTCGTGATCCGCGAGTACGGCCAGGTCGCCGCGGCCGCGGGCTACCGCGACTGGCCCCGCGACACCGCGCAGCTGAGCGTGCTCACCGCCCCCGCCGCCCGCGGCCGCGGCCTCGCCCGGGGCGTCGCCTCCGCCGCCGTCGCCCACGCGATCGCTCACGGCAAGCTGCCCCAGTGGCGCGCCCGCCTGCCCGCCTCGAGGCGGGTACGCCGGCGCCCTGGGCTTCCGCGAGCTCGGCTTCCAGGTCAGCCTCCGCCTCGAGCACTAACCCGGGCCCCGCTACCCCGCCCCGCCAGCCCGCCCCGCCACCCCGCCTCGCTCCGCCCGACCCGGCCGCCCCGCCATCCGGCTGCCGCCACCCGGCCGCCCGCCACCCGGCCGGGCAGCCCCTCGGCCGCGCAGCCCCGCGCTGCGGCTGCCGTGGAAACGTTTTAGGGCCATGACACCAAAAAGTTTCCGAAATAAATCCTTGAGCTGCATCAATGTGATCAAAGTGACTGCTGCGGTAGCGGACTAACCGGACGCGCTGCCGCCCGCCGAAGGGGGCTGCCCGTCAAGGACGCCGGCTGCCAAAGTCGCCGGGGCACCCGCGATCCGGGCCTGCCCACCGCCCAGGCCCGCCCGGCGGCCGAGCCGTTCCCGGTCGGCCCGCTGTCCAGCATCCGGACCGATCTGCGGGCTGCCTGCGACGTTCGTAAACTAGGCGGGTGACTTCGGACAACGGGGCAAGTCCCGTAACGACCGGTATTGACCTGCCCCTCATCGACCTGCGGGGCCGCGACGCGGCCGGCCTCACCCGCCGGGCGCTGGCCGGGGTGCTGCCGCGGGCCGCCCTGGACGTGGACCGGGCGGTCGAGCTGGTCCGGCCGATCACCGAGGACGTGCGGGTCCGCGGCGGCGCGGCCGTCCGTGAGTACACCCGCCGGTTCGACGGCACCGACCTGGCGCAGACCCGGGTGCCCGCAGCTGTCATCGCCGAAGCCCTGGAGTCGATCGACCCGCAGGTCAGGGACGCTCTCGAGGAGGCCGCCCGGCGCGCCCGGGTGGTGCACGAGGCACAGCTGCCTGACCGCCGGGACTCCCGCCCGGCCGACGGCCTTACCGTGTCCACCCGGTTCATCCCGGTCGAGCGGGCCGGCGTGTACGTCCCCGGCGGCCTGGTCGCCTACCCCTCGTCGGTGGTGATGAACGTGGTGCCCGCCCAGGCGGCCGGGGTCGAGTCGATCGCGGTGGCGTCACCGCCGCAGCAGGAGTTCGGCGGCCTGCCGCACCCGGCCGTGCTCGCCGCCTGCGCGCTGCTCGGCGTGACCGAGGTGCACGCGGTCGGCGGCGCGCAGGCCCTCGCCATGTTCGCCTACGGCACCGAGGAGTGCGCGCCGGTTGACGTGATCACCGGGCCGGGCAACGTCTACGTCGCCGCCGCCAAGCGCATCCTGGCCGGCACGGTCGGCATCGACGGCGAGAACGGGCCGACCGAGATCGGCATCATCGCCGACCACACCGCCGACCCGGCCTACCTGGCGGCCGACCTCATCGGCCAGGCCGAGCACGACGAGCTGGCCGCCTGCCTGCTCATCACCACCGACCCGGACACCCCGGCCCGGGTGGGGGCCGAGCTGGCCCGCCAGCTTCCGCTCACCAAGCACCGGCAGCGCGTGCTGCAAGCGCTCGGCGCGCAGGCCGCCTACGTCCTGGTCGACGACGTCACCGCCGCCCGCAAGGTGTCCGACGCCTGGGCCCCGGAGCACCTGGAGGTGCAGACCGACGACGCCGCCAAGGTGGCGAGCCAGGTCCGCAACGCGGGCGCGGTCTTCGTCGGCCCCTACAGCCCGGTCTCGCTGGGCGACTACCTGGCCGGCTCCAACCACGTGCTGCCGACCGGGGGCACCGCCCGGCACACCAGCGGCCTGTCGGTCTACCCGTACCTGAAGGTGGTCAACGTCATCGAGTGCGACCGCGACTCCCTGACGGCGGTCGCGCCGCGGGTCGACGCCCTCGGCGGCGCCGAGGACCTGCTCGCGCACGTCGCCGCCGTCCGCGTCCGGGTGCCGGCCAGCCCGCGGGAGGCCCGGTGAGCACCGAAGCCGCCAGCAGCACCGCTGAGGCCCAGGTCAGAAGCCTGCTCAGGCCCGACCTGCGGGAGCTGCAGCCCTACGGCGCCCCCCAGCTCGACGTCCCGGTGCAGCTCAACACCAACGAGAACCCGTACGCGCCGAGCGAGACCCTGAAAAACGCGATCGCCGAAGCGGTGGCCGCCATCGCGGGCACGCTCAACCGTTACCCCGACCGGGACGCGGTGGACCTGCGCAAGGACCTGGCCGACTACCTTGGCCACGGCCTGCGCGCGCAGCAGCTGTGGGCCGCCAACGGGTCCAACGAGATCATCCAGCAGCTGCTGCAGGCGTTCGGCGGCCCCGGCCGCCGCGCGCTCGGCTTCGAGCCGTCCTATTCCATGCACCCGCTGATCTCCCAGGTCACCAGCACCGGGTGGATCGAGGGCAGCCGGGACGACGGCTACGGCCTGAGTACCGCCGCCGCCCAGGTGCGCGAGCACCAGCCGGACGTGGTGTTCATCACCTCGCCCAACAACCCGACCGGCACCGCGGTCCCGCTCGACCTGGTGGAAGCGGTCTACGCCGCCGCCCCCGGCCTGGTGATGGTGGACGAGGCCTACGCCGAGTTCGCCCGCGCGGGCACCCCGAGCGCGCTCACCCTGCTGCCCGGCCGGCCCCGGCTGGTCGTCACCCGCACCATGTCGAAGGCGTTCGCCGCGGCCGGCACCCGGCTCGGCTACCTCGCCGCCGACCCCGCCGTGGTCGACGCCCTGCTGCTGGTCCGGCTGCCCTATCACCTGTCCACGGTCACCCAGGCGGTCGCCCGGGCCGCCATCGCCCACCGGGCGGAGCCCCTCGCGACCGTCGCGGCGCTCCGCCGCGACCGTGACGACCTGGTGAGCTGGCTGCGGGAGCGCGGCCTGACGGTGGCCGACAGCGACGCCAACTTCGTGCTGTTCGGCGTGTTCGAAGACCGCGGCGCCGTCTGGCAGGGGCTGCTCGACCGGGGCGTGCTGATCCGCAACACCGGCCCCGAAGGCTGGCTGCGCGTCACCGTCGGCACCCCGGCCGAGAACGACGCGTTCAAACGGGCACTGACGGAGGAACTCACCCTATGACCCACAACCCGCCCGTCCCCGGCCCCCGCATCGGCCGGGTCACCCGCGAGACCAAGGAGACCGAGCTGCTGGTCGAGCTCGACCTCGACGGCCCCGGCCCGGTCGAGGTGGAAACCGGCGTCCCGTTCTTCGACCACATGCTCAACCAGCTCGGCAAGCACGGCTGCCTCGGGCTGACCGTCCGCGCCAAGGGCGACACCGAGATCGACGCGCACCACACGGTGGAGGACACCTCGATCGCGCTCGGCCAGGCACTCAGGGAGGCCCTCGGCGACAAGGCGGGCATCCAGCGGTTCGGTGACGCCCTCGTTCCGCTCGACGAGACCCTGGTCCGCGCCGCGGTCGACCTGTCTGGCCGCCCCTACGTGGTGCACGCCGAGCCGGACGGCATGTCCCCGATGATCGGCAGCTACGACACCACCCTCACCAGGCACATCTGGGAGTCACTGGCGTTCTCGGCCGGCATCTGCCTGCACATCGACGTGCTCTACGGGCGCAATCCCCACCACATCGTCGAGGCCCAGTTCAAGGCGGTCGCCCGGGCCCTGCGGGCGGCCGCCGCGGCCGACCCGCGGGCGCCCGGCGTCCCGTCCACCAAGGGCGTGCTCTAACCCATGAAAACCCAGCAGCCCGAACGGGTGCGGCTGACCCTGGACACCGCCCCGTGACCGCCAGGCCGAAGATAGTCGTGCTTGACTACGGGTCGGGCAACCTCCGCTCGGCCGAGCGGGCCCTCGCCCGGGTCGGCGCCGACGTCACCGTGACGGCCGACCCCGACGCCGCCGCCGAGTGCGACGGCCTGGTGGTGCCCGGCGTCGGCGCGTTCGCCGCCTGCATGGCCGGCCTGCGCGGCATCGGCGGCGAGAAGGTGATCGCCAGCCGCATCGAGCACGGCCGCCCCGTCCTCGGCATCTGCGTCGGCATGCAGGTGCTGTTCACCCAGGGCGTCGAGTTCGGCCTGCGTACCGCCGGGTGCGGGGTCTTCCCCGGCACCGTCGACCGGCTGCGCGCCCCGGTGCTGCCGCACATGGGCTGGAACACGGTGGCCCCCCCGGCCGGGTCGCGGCTGTTCGCGGGCGTGGACGGCGGCACCCGGTTCTACTTCGTGCACTCCTTCGGCCTGCGGATGGCCGACGCCGCCCCGCTGCTGGCCGCGGGCGCCGCGATCACCGTGACCGAGCACGGCGAGCCGTTCGCGGCCGCGGTCGAGCACGGCGTCGTCGCCGCCACCCAGTTCCACCCCGAGAAGTCCGGCGACGCCGGCGCGGCCGTCCTCACCAACTGGCTGGCCTCCCTGTGACCCGCCCCGCCGCCCCGCTCCCCGCCCCCTCTTCCGCCCCCGAGCCCGCCCCGCTCCCCGCCCCCCCTTCCGCCCCCGAGCCCGCCCCGCACTCCACTCCTGCCCCCGGGCCGCTCCCGCCTCACAGGCCGCTCCCGCCTCACAGGCCGCTCCCGCCTCACAGGCCGCTCCCGTCCCCTCCGGCGCGCCCCAGGGCCTGCGAGCGCGCCGCCAGCCTCCAGCGCCGCCCCGGCCGGCCCCCCCGGGCCACAAGGTGGATGTTCGTGCACCCCATAGGGTGCACGAACATCCACGCTCTTTCCGTCAGCCGCCCAGACAGCGGATAACAGCAAGAAGCGCGGAGTGCCGCGCCGGATACGAGGAGACTCCGTGAGCCTGACCCTGCTGCCCGCCGTCGACGTCGCCGGCGGGCAGGCCGTCCGCCTGGTGCAGGGCGCGGCCGGCTCCGAGACGTCTTACGGCGACCCGGTCGAGGCCGCCCTGGCCTGGCAGTCGGCCGGCGCGGAATGGATTCACCTGGTCGACCTGGACGCCGCCTTCGGCCGCGGCAGCAACGCCGAGCTGCTGGCCGCGGTGACCGGCAAGCTCGACGTCAAGGTGGAGATGTCCGGCGGCATCCGCGATGACGCCTCGCTGGAGCGAGCCCTGGCCACCGGCTGCACACGGGTCAACATCGGCACCGCCGCGATGGAGAACCCGGACTGGGTGCGGGGCGTCATCGCCGCCCACGGGGCCAAGATCGCGGTCGGCCTCGACGTCCGCGGCCGCACGCTGGCCGCCCGGGGCTGGACCAAGGAGGGCGGTGACCTGTACGAGGCGCTGTCCCGGCTGGACGCCGAGGGCTGTGCCCGCTACGTGATCACCGACGTGCTCAAGGACGGCATGCTGCGCGGCCCCAACCTGGACCTGTACCGCGACGTCTGCGCCGCCACGGCCGCGCCGGTGGTCGCCAGCGGCGGCGTGTCCAGCCTGGACGACCTGATCGCGCTGGCCGGGCTGACCCCGCTCGGGGTGGAGGGCGCGATCGTCGGCAAGGCCCTCTACGCGGGCGCGTTCACCCTGCCAGAGGCCCTCGAAGCGGTGTCCTCGGTGAGCGGGGGGGCCGGATGACGGTCGCGGTCCGCGTCATTCCCTGCCTCGACGTCGACGCCGGCCGGGTGGTGAAGGGAGTCAACTTCGCGAACCTGCGCGACGCGGGCGACCCGGTGGAACTGGCCGCCCGTTACGACGCCGAGGGCGCCGACGAGCTGACCTTCCTCGACATCACCGCGTCGAGCGGCGGCCGGGACACCATGTACGACGTGGTCCGGCGCACCGCCGAGCAGGTGTTCATCCCGCTCACCGTGGGCGGCGGGGTCCGCTCGACCAGCGACGTGGACGCGCTGCTACGGGCGGGGGCGGACAAGGTGTCGCTCAACACCGCCGCCATCGCCCGCCCCGCCCTGCTGGCCGAGGCGGCCAGGCAGTTCGGCTCGCAGTGCGTGGTGCTCTCGGTGGACGCCCGCCGGATCAGGGACGGGGAGCCGACCCCGAGCGGCTTCGAGGTCACCACCCACGGCGGCCGCACCGGCACCGGCATCGACGCCGTTGACTGGGCCCGCCAGGCGACCGAGCTCGGCGCGGGCGAGATCCTGCTCAACTCGATGGACGCCGACGGCACCGAGGCCGGCTTCGACCTGGAGCTGATCCAGCTCGTGCGGGCGGCCGTCACCGTCCCGGTCATCGCCAGCGGCGGCGCGGGCACGGTCGGCCACTTCGGCCCCGCGGTCGACGCGGGCGCGGACGCGGTGCTGGCCGCCAGCGTGTTCCACTTCGGCACCCTGCGCATCGCGCAGGTCAAGGAAGCGCTCCGCGCCGGCGGCCACCCGGTCCGCTAACTAGCGCGCCACCGCGGCGTTGCCGCCGGTCGCCATGGCCGCGCCGACGATGCCGGCGTCGTTCAGCAGGGTGGCCGGCACGATCTTGGCCCGGACGCCTTCAAGCAGCGGCACCCACTTCTCCGACTCCTTGCTGATCCCGCCGCCGACGATGATCAGGTCGGGCGACACCAGCGCCTCGATGTGCTGCAGGTACTCCGAGACCCGCTCGGTCCAGTCCTTCCAGCCCCACTCGTGGCTCACCTTGGCGTGCTCGGAGGCGCGCTTCTCGGCGTCCTTGCCCCGGATCTCGATGTGCCCGAACTCGGTGTTGCGCACCAGCACCCCGTCGGTGAACAGCGCCGAGCCGACCCCGGTGCCGAAGGTCAGCATGAGCACCGACCCCTTCACCCCGGCCCCCGCGCCGAACGTCATCTCGGCGATGCCGGCCGCGTCGGCGTCGTTGAGCACCGCCACCTCGGTCCCGGTCGCCTTGGCGAACAACCCCGCCGCGTTCGTGTCGATCCACGTCTTGTCCACGTTGGCAGCCGAGCGGATGGTGCCGCCGATGACCACGCCGGGGAAGGTCGCCCCGATCTCGCCCTTCCAGCCGAACGACTGCACCAGCTCGCGCACCACCTCGGTGACCGCCTCGGGCGTGGCTGGGTGCGGGGTGAGAATCTTCTTCCGCTCGCTCAGCAGCTTCCCGGTCGCGCAGTCCACCGGCGCGCCCTTGATCCCGGTTCCGCCGATGTCGATCCCAAACGCCTGCATCTTTCGTGGTCCCTTCCCGCCTCCGGCAGCCCCCGGTGATGTCCGGGTCAACCCTGAGTCTTCCCTGACTCTTACTTCCCGCCGGCCCTGTTTTCAGCCAGCCCGACTATTATCGGTGGTGCCCGAAGAGAAAGGGGCCGCTATGAGCGTGGCCAAGGTCGGCGCAGTGGTTATCGGCGCGATCATCGTTTTCTTCATCGTCAATGCCGCCGTGCACGCAGTGCTTGGGCTGCTGGGCGCGCTGCTGTTCGTCGCCGTCATCGGCGGCGGCGGCTACCTGGCCTACAAGGTGGTCGGCGGCGCCCGCCGCCGCGAGATCCGCCGCGGCGGCCGTTACTAGCCAGTAAGCCGGCTGGCGCTAGCGGCGCCAGCCGGTCAGCTTGGCGACCGCCTCCGGCGGGCCGTCAAGCGTCACCCGGGCCGCGCTCACCCGCCCCATTGCCCACAAGGTCAGCTCGGCGGGCGGGCCGGTCACGGTGACGTTGGGGGCCGCCGTCTTGGCCACGATCAGGTCGAGCTTGCCGCCGTCCTCACGGGCCAGCACGATCCCGGTCGGGGCGGAGCGCAGGAACAGCCGCGACTGCTTGAGCCGCTTCCACAGCAGCTCGGACAGCGGCCCGGGCAGCTCCCGCTCGGTCCACTCCGCGCCCGCCCGGCGCACGTCCTCGTGGTGCACGAAGTACTCGACCGTGTTGGCGGCCGCGTCCGCGCCGGGGATGGCGAACGGGGAGATCCGCGGCGGCCCCGCCTGGAACAGCCGGATCAGCTCGGAGTACGGGTAGCGCTCCAGGTACTGCTGCTGCACCCGGGCGGTGTAGCCGGCCAGCGGCCCGCCCGCCACCCCGGCCGCGGCATCGGGGCGCCGCTCCCGCAGCACCAGGTGCGCCGCCAGGTCCCGCGTCTGCCAGCCCGCGCAGAGGGTGGGGCCGTCCGGGCCGGTCTCGTCCAGCAGCGCGGCTAGCGCCGCCCGTTCGTCCTGCGCGTAGGTCACCCAAGCATCGTAGGCGGATAACGGCTCGCCTGGCGCCCGGGGTGACGCCGTAGGCTGTAGCTGCCCCGCCCGCCGCCCCCAGCCCGGGCTACGTCCCGCGGGCCGGGCAGAACCACGAGAGACGAGGTCACCGATGACGCAGGCAGCGCGCCCGTCCAGCCTGGACCCGAAGATCGCCGCCCGGCTCAAGCGGGACGCCGACGGCCTGGTGCCCGCGGTGGCGCAGCAGTACGACACCGGCGAGGTGCTGATGGTCGGCTGGATGGACGACGAGGCGCTGCACCGCACGCTGACCACCGGCCGCTGCACCTACTGGTCACGCAGCCGCCAGGAGTACTGGGTGAAGGGCGAGAGCTCCGGCCACCAGCAGTGGGTCAAGTCGGTGGCGCTCGACTGCGACGCCGACACCGTGCTGGTCAAGGTGGACCAGGTGGGCGGTGCCTGCCACACCGGCGACCGTACCTGCTTCGACGCCGACGCGCTGGACAGCGTGACCGGCGAGCGGCCGGACGCGGCGGGCGCATGAGCGCCCGGCCAGCCCTGTCGCCCGGGTCAGCCAAGCGTGAGTACGGCTACGCGCTGGCGGGCGGCGCCGTCGGGGCCGGGCTGATCCTGCTGGCGGTCAGGCAGCAGTGGGCCACCGCCGTGTTCACCGAGCCCAAGCCGCTGACCTCGCAGTCGATCAACGTGTCGGGTTCCGACCTGGTGCCGCTGGCGGGCGCGCTGGCGCTGGCCGCGCTGGCCGGCCTGGCGGCGGTCATCGCCACCCGGGGCGTGCTCCGGCGGGCGGCCGGGGTGCTGCTGGCGCTGTTCGGGGCCGGGGCGGGGGCGGCCGTGCTGAGCTCGGTCACCGCCGCCACGGTGATCTCGGTGGCGGCCTCCAAGGTCGCCTCGCCCGAGTCGGCCGCCGTGTCCGGCGCGGCGGGCTCGACCACCAGCGGCTCGTCGACCGGCGGGGCGATCGTGGTGTCCGGTTCGGCTGCCCACGCCATCATGTCCGGCACCCCCTGGCACGTCGCCGTCCTGCTGGGCGCGCTGCTCGTCTTCCTGGCGGGCGTGGCCACCGCGCTGCGCGGCCCGGACTGGCCGGTCATGTCGTCCCGCTACGACGCCCCCGTCGGCAGTGCGGCCGGCGGTCCGGCCGGCGGCCCGGCGGGACCGGCCGGGCAGCGGCCGCGCGGCCGGGCCGGGGCGCTGGACGCCGCCAGCATGTGGGAGTCGCTGAACAGCGGCGAGGACCCGACCGAGGGCGACCAGGCGGGCGCCCCCGGCTCCGCGGGCCCCGGTGCTGTGGGCGCGGGTGCTGTTGGTCACAGCGCCGCCGATGACGGGCCAGTCGCGCAACGTGAACGTAAGACCAATGCATAGCGAAGGCAAACTCCCGGGGGGCCACCGGGAGCGCCCGAAGCAGGCAGCTAGCATCGGCGGTGCAACATTTCCCATTTGAGGAGACGGCGGAACCGCGGTGAGTGTGCTCGACGAGATCCTCGCAGGCGTCCGCGCCGACCTGGCCGAACGCCAGTCGCGCGTCTCCCTTGAGCAGCTCAAGGACCAGGCCAGGCGGGCGCCGTCGCCGCTCGACGCGCTGGCCGCGCTCAAGGCCGAGGGCGTCAGCGTCATCGCCGAGGTCAAACGGGCCAGCCCGTCCCGCGGCTCGATGGCCGCCATTGACGACCCGGCCGCGCTGGCCGGCGACTACGAGGCGGGCGGCGCGCGGGTGATCAGCGTGCTGACCGAGCAGCGCCGGTTCGGCGGCTCGCTGGACGACCTGGCCTCGGTTCGCCGCGCGGTGCAGATCCCGGTACTGCGCAAGGACTTCGTGGTCAGCTCCTACCAGCTCTGGGAGGCGCGCGCCTACGGCGCCGACCTGGTGCTGCTCATCGTGGCCGCGCTTGACCAGCCCGCGCTGGTCTCGCTGGTGGAACGGGCGCTCAGCATCGGCCTGCTGCCGCTGGTCGAGGTGCACGCCGACGAGGAGCTCGACCGGGCGGTGGACGCGGGCGCCACCGTCATCGGGGTGAACGCGCGCAACCTGGCCACCCTCGAGATCGACCGGAGCATCTTCGCCCGGCTGGCGCCGCGGATACCAGACGGCATCGTCAAGATCGCCGAGTCCGGCGTGCGCGGCCCGCACGACCTGCTCGCCTACGCCGCCTGCGGCGCCGACGCGGTCCTGGTCGGCGAGTCCCTGGTGACCGAGAAGGACCCCCGCGCGGCCGTCGCCGACCTGGTGACCGCGGGCTCGCACCCGGCCCTGCGCGGGGAGCGCGGCCAGGCCTGAGCGGCATTCAGCGGCCGGTGACGGGCGCGATAGGCTGGCGCACGTGAGTAACGCGCCCGCAGAACCCGACATCGCCCCGGTTCCCGACACGGCCGGCCACTTCGGTGACTACGGCGGCCTGTTCGCCCCCGAGTCGCTCATGGCGGCGATCGAGCAGCTGGCCAAGGAGTACGAGGCGGCCAGGACCGACCCGGCGTTCACCGCCGAGCTGGCCGGCCTGCTGACGAACTACGCCGCCCGGCCCACCCTGCTGACCGAGGCGAAGCGGTTCGGGGCCGAGTTCGCGGGCGGCGCCCGGATCCTGCTCAAGCGGGAAGACCTGGCGCACACCGGCTCGCACAAGATCAACAACGTGCTCGGCCAGGTGCTGCTGACCAAGCGGATGGGCAAGACCCGGGTGATCGCCGAGACCGGGGCGGGACAGCACGGGGTGGCCACCGCCACCGCGTGCGCGCTGCTCGGCCTGGAGTGCGTCGTCTACATGGGCGAGGAAGACACCAGGCGCCAGGCGCTCAACGTGTCCCGGATGCGCATGCTCGGCGCGACCGTGGTGCCGGTCACCGCGGGCACCAGGACGCTCAAGGACGCGATGAACGAGGCGTTCCGTGACTGGGTCAGCACCGTTGAGTACACCCACTACTGCATCGGCTCGGTCGGCGGCCCGCACCCGTTCCCGATGATGGTGCGCGACTTCCAGCGGGTCATCGGGATCGAGGCCCGCCAGCAGGTGCAGGAGCTGGCCGGGCGGCTGCCGGACGCGGTGGTGGCCTGCGTGGGCGGTGGCAGCAACGCGATCGGCGTGTTCCACGCGTTCATCCCGGACACCCAGGTCCGGCTCATCGGGTGCGAGGCCGGCGGCGACGGCGACGGCGCGGCCCGCCCCGACCGGACCGCCGCCACGCTGACCTTCGGCAGTCCCGGTGTGCTGCACGGCATGCGCACCTACGTGCTGCAGGACGCCGAGGGGCAGACCCTGGACACCCACTCGATCTCGGCCGGCCTCGACTACCCGGGGGTCGGCCCCGAGCACTCCTGGCTGAAGGACGCCGGCCGGGCGGAGTACCGCTCGGTCAGTGACGCCGAGGCGATGGCCGGGTTCTCGGCGCTGTGCAAGACCGAGGGCATCATCCCTGCCCTGGAGTCCTCGCACGCCCTGGCCGGGGCGATCAAGCTCGGACATGAGCTCGGCCCAGACGCCCTGATCCTGGTCAACCTGTCCGGCCGCGGCGACAAGGACGTGGCCACCGCGTCCGCCTACTTCGGTGTCTGAGAGGCCCCCGCACGATGAGCACTGCACGATGAGTACCGTCAGCACCGCGTTCGAGAAGGCGGCGGCCGAGGACCGGGCCGCGCTGGTCGGCTACATCCCGGCCGGCTTCCCCGACAAGCAGACCGCGATCCGGGCGGCGCTGGCGATGGCCGAAGGGGGCGCCGACGTCATCGAGGTCGGCCTGCCCTACTCCGACCCGCTGATGGACGGCCCGGTGGTCGCCGACGCCGTCTACCACGCGCTGAAGGGCGGCACCCGGATCAAGGACGTCCTCGACACGGTGACCGCGATCGCCGACGCCGGGGTGGCCGCGGTGATCATGACCTACTGGAACCCGATCGACCACTACGGCCCCGACGCGTTCGCCCGCGACCTGGCCAGCGCGGGCGGCGCGGGGCTGATCACCCCCGACCTGACCCCGGAAGAGGCAGGCCCCTGGCTGGCCGCGTCCGACGCCCACCAGCTTGACCGCATCTTCCTGGTCGCGCCGTCCTCGCCGCCGGAGCGGGTCGCGGCGATCACCAGCCTGTGCCGCGGCTTCGTCTACGCGGTGAGCCTGATGGGCGTCACCGGCGCCAGGGACGCGCTCAGCTCCAGCGCGGCCAGCGTGGTGGCGCATATCAAGGAGCACACCAGCCTCCCGGCCGCCGTCGGGGTCGGCGTCTCCAGCGGCGCCCAGGCCCGCGAGGTAGCCGGCTTCGCCGACGGGGTAATCGTCGGCTCCGCCTACGTCCGCCGCCTGGCCGCCGCCGCGACCCCCGACGAAGGCATCGCCGCGGTCCGCGACCTCACCGCCGACCTGGCAGCCGGCGTCCGCCGCCGCTAGCAGCACCCACCCCCCGCGTAAACCCGCCCCCGGCACGTCAGGACCCCGGGCCCTCCGTACCTCGCGTCCCCGCAACCCCGCGTCCCCGCAACCCCGCGTCCCCGCAACCCGGCGCCCCGCGCCCCCGAAACCCACGCCCCGCGCCCCCGCGTATGCGCCTCGGGCTCGCGTTAGCGCCTCGGGCCCGCGTTTGCGGCTGGTGGCCGCGCCTGCGTTGTACCGTGCTCCGCACCAGCACCACCTGCTGCCGGCCGCCACATTAGAACGGAAACTTTTATCGAATCGGAAACTCTGACGTGCCATAGCACCTACTAATTTCCACTCGGCGCCGTCACCGGACCACCTCCCGGGATAACAGCAAGAAGCGGCGGAGCCGCAGTGGTGGAAGTGGTGGGAGCTGCCCCCGGCGGGCGGGGACTTCATGAGAATTTCACCACATTTGCCGGTGAAATTCGCATAACGGTTGATGCGGGAGGGACGGGCGGGAGCGCAGGCGTCACGGTCGGCAGCAGGGGGAGCCTGCCGTCGCCGGGGTGCCGCGGCCGGCGCTAAATGTTCCCGGTTTCGGGCAGTTTTGGCTGGGTATCGCTCACCCTACCGATGATCACCAAGGCTCCGGCCAGGGGAGCAGGGTGACGCATCGGTGCCCGACGGCGCTGACATCACCGTGGGCTCTGCCGCCGCACGGGCACCAATTCCGCTCAGGGGCCTCAAAAGTCGCCTCTGGTAAGGGATTCACCAGTCATGTAATCTCTATGTAACTTACGTGTAGCAGCAGGGCCAGCGTCGTCCCCACCGCAGCAAGCGCAGTACAGCGGATTATGACGACAGGAGTTTTGATGGTGCCTGCCGCAGTTGAGGGGCTTTACGACAGCCGGTTCGAACACGATGCCTGTGGTGTGGGTTTCGTGGCCGACCTGCGGGCCGGCGGCGGCCATGACGTCGTGGCCAGTGCCCTTCGCGTTCTATGCAACCTCGAGCACCGCGGCGCGGCGGGCGCCGACCCGGATACCGGCGACGGGGCCGGCATCCTCACCCAGATACCCGACGCGTTCTTCCGGGCGGTGTCCGGGCTCGAGCTGCCGGCAGCGGGCAGCTACGCGGCCGGCCTCGCGTTCCTGCCAGTCGATCAGCCCGAACGGGTGCGTGCCTGCGCCCGGATCGCCGACCTGGCCGCCGATGAGGGGCTGACCGTACTCGGCTGGCGCGAGGTCCCGGTCGACCTGACCGCCTGCGGCCCCGGCGCGATCGAGGTGCTGCCGCACCTGGCGCAGCTGTTCGTCGCGGGCGAGGGCGGCGAGAGCGGGCTGGAGCTCGACCGGCTCGCCTTCTGCCTCCGCAAGCGGGCCGAGCACGAGGTCAGCGTGTACTTCGCGTCGCTGTCCGCGCGCACCATCGTCTACAAGGGCATGCTGTCCGCGCCCCAGGTCGGGCCGTTCTTCCCCGACCTTTCGGACGAGCGCTACCAGAGCAACATCGGCCTGGTCCACTCGCGGTTCTCCACCAACACGTTCCCGTCCTGGCCGCGGTCGCACCCGTTCCGCTTCGTGGCGCACAACGGCGAGATCAACACCGTGCAGGGCAACCGGAACTGGATGCGCGCCCGCGAGGCGATGCTCGACTCGCCGCTGATCCCGCCGTCCAAGTCGGGCAAGGGCATCGAGCGGCTGTTCCCGATCATCGACCCGGACGGCGCTGACTCGCAGTCGTTCGACGAGTGCCTGGAACTGCTGCACCTGGGCGGCCGGTCGCTGCCGCACGCGCTGCTGATGATGATCCCCGAGCCGTGGGAGAACCACGGCGAGATGGACGACAAGCGCCGGGCGTTCTACCAGTTCCACTCGGCGCTGATGGAGCCGTGGGACGGCCCCGCGCTGATCGCGTTCACCGACGGCACCGTGATCGGCGCCGTGCTCGACCGCAACGGGCTGCGCCCCGGCCGCTACTGGGTCACCGCCGACGGCCTGGTGATCCTGGCCAGCGAGGTGGGCGTGCTCGACATCGAGCCCGCCCGGGTGGTGCGCCGCGGCCGGCTGCAGCCCGGCCGGATCTTCCTGGCCGACACCGCCTCCGGCCGGATCGTCGAAGACGAAGAGGTCAAGTCCGAGCTGGCGGCCGACCAGCCGTACACCGACTGGCTGCACGCGGGCCTGGTGCAGCTGGACGACCTGCCCGACCGGGAGCGCCAGACCCCGACCGCGGACGGCCTGCTCACCCGGCAGCGCACCTTCGGCTACACCGAGGAAGAGCTGCGGGTGATCCTGGCGCCGATGGCCCGGACCGGCGCCGAGCCGATCGGCTCGATGGGCACCGACACCCCGATGGCGGTGCTGTCGGACAAGCCGCGGCTGGTGTTCGACTACTTCACCCAGCTGTTCGCCCAGGTCACCAACCCGCCGCTGGACGCCATCAGGGAAGAGCTGGTCACCTCGCTGTCCACCTCGACCGGGCCCGAGCAGAACCTGCTGGTGCCCGGGCCCGCGTCCTGCCGGCAGGTCGTGCTGCCGTTCCCGGTGATCGGCGAGCAGGACCTGGCCAAGCTGGTGCACATCAACGACGGCGGCAACCTGCCCGGCTTCGCCGCGCACGTGGTCGACGGCCGGTTCGACCCGGCGGGCGGCGGCGACGGGCTGCGGGAGCGGCTGCGGGAGATCTGTACCGAGGTCACCACCGCCATCTTCAACGGCGCCCGGCTCATCGTGCTGTCCGACCGCGGGCCCGACCACGACAAGCTGGTGCCGATCCCGTCGCTGATGCTGACCGGCGCGGTGCACCACCACCTGATCCGGGAGAAGACCAGGACCCGGGTGGGGCTGATCGTCGAGTCCGGCGACGCCCGCGAGTGCCACCACGTGGCGCTGCTTGTCGGCTACGGCGCCGCCGCGGTGTGCCCCTACCTGGCGATCGAGACCGTCCGTGACCTGGCCGCGCGCGGCGAGCTCGCGGGCGGCGCCGGCAACGCGGCGGACCGTGAGCTGACCCCCGACCGGGCCGAGCAGAACCTCGTCAAGGCCCTCGGCAAGGGCCTGCTCAAGGTCATGTCGAAGATGGGCGTGTCCACCGTCGCGTCCTACACCGGCGCCCAGATCTTCGAGGCGATCGGGCTGGGCGAGGAGGTCATCGGCACCTGCTTCACCGGGACCACCTCGCGGCTGTCCGGGGTCGGCTTCGACGTGCTGGCGCAGGAGGCCGCCCGGCGGGCCGGCCCGGCCGCGGGCGGGGCCGGGCTGAACCACCGGCGGCTGGAGATCGGCGGCGAGTACCAGTGGCGCCGCGAGGGCGAGCCCCACCTGTTCAACCCGGAGACCGTGTTCAAGCTGCAGCACGCCACCCGCAGCCGCCGCTACGAGATCTTCAAGGAGTACACCGCGCTGGTCGACGACCAGTCAGCGAAGCTGAAGACGCTGCGCGGCCTGCTCCGCATCAAGGGGATCGGTGAGCTGGGGGAGCCAGCAGAATCCGTTCGGAAGATTCCGATTGATGAAGTGGAAGCGATCGAGCTGATCGTCCGGCGGTTCGCCACCGGCGCGATGTCCTACGGGTCGATCTCGGCTGAGGCGCACCAGACCCTGGCGATCGCGATGAACCGGATCGGCGGCCGGTCCAACACCGGTGAGGGCGGCGAGGACCCGGAGCGGTTCATCCCCGACGCCAACGGCGACCTGCGGCGCTCAGCCGTCAAGCAGGTGGCCTCCGGCCGCTTCGGCGTGACCAGCGAGTACCTCGTCAACGCGGACGACGTGCAGATCAAGATGGCGCAGGGCGCCAAGCCGGGCGAGGGCGGCCAGCTACCGGGGCACAAGGTGTACCCGTGGATCGCCAAGACCAGGTACTCCACCCCCGGGGTGGGGCTGATCTCGCCGCCGCCGCACCACGACATCTACTCGATCGAGGACCTGGCGCAGCTCATCCACGACCTCAAGAACGCCAACCCGTCCGCCCGGGTGCACGTCAAGCTGGTGGCCGAGATGGGCGTGGGCACCGTCGCGGCGGGCGTGTCCAAGGCGCACGCCGACGTGGTGCTGATCTCCGGGCACGACGGCGGCACCGGCGCCGCCCCGCTCACCTCGCTCAAGCACGCGGGCGCCCCGTGGGAGCTGGGGCTGGCCGAGACCCAGCAGACGCTGCTGCGCAACCGGCTCCGCGACCGGATCACGGTGCAGGTCGACGGGCAGCTCAAGACCGGCCGCGACGTGGTCATCGCGGCCCTGCTTGGAGCCGAGGAGTTCGGCTTCGCCAGCGCCCCGCTGGTGGTCAGCGGCTGCATCATGATGCGGGTCTGCCACCTGGACACCTGCCCGGTCGGGGTGGCCACCCAGAACCCCGAGCTGCGGGCCCGGTTCACCGGCAAGCCGGAGTTCGTGGTCAACTTCTTCGAGTTCATCGCCGAAGAGGTCCGCGAGTACCTGGCCGCGCTCGGCCTGCACTCGATCGAGGAGGCCGTCGGCCGGGTCGACCTGCTGGACACCGCCCTGGCGGTGGCGCACTGGAAGGCGTCCGGGCTCGACCTCAGCCCGGTGCTGCACGTGCCGTCCAACGCCGACGGGCCGCTGTCCGAGATGACCCTGCACCGGGTCAGCGAGCAGGACCACGGCCTGGACCGGGCGCTCGACAACACGCTGATCCAGCTGGCCGAGGGGGCGCTCGAGGAGGGCCGCCCGGTCCGCCTTGAGCTGCCGATCCGCAACGTCAACCGGACCGTCGGCACCATGCTGGGCTACGAGGTGACCCGGCGGTGGGGCGGCGAGGGCCTGCCCGCCGACACCATCACGGTGGCGTTCACCGGGTCGGCCGGCCAGTCGTTCGGCGCGTTCGTGCCGCGCGGCATCACCCTCAAGCTGACCGGCGACGCCAACGACTACCTGGGCAAGGGGCTGTCCGGCGGCCGCCTGGTGGTCGCGCCGTCGCCGGACGCCACCTTCGAGGCGGAAACCCAGGTGGTCGCGGGCAACGTGATCGGCTACGGGGCCACCGCGGGCGAGATCTTCCTCCGCGGCACCGTCGGCGAGCGGTTCTGCGTGCGCAACTCCGGGGCCCTCGCGGTCGCCGAGGGCGTCGGCGACCACGGCTGCGAGTACATGACCGGCGGCCGGGTGGTGGTGCTCGGGCCGACCGGGCGGAACTTCGCGGCCGGCATGTCCGGCGGCATCGCCTACGTGCTCGACCTCAACCCGGTCCGGCTGAACCGGGACATGGTGGACGTAGACCCGCTGGAGGAGGGCGACCTGGAGTTCCTGTCGGAGGTCATCGCCCGGCACCAGGCGGAGACCGGCTCGGCGGTGGCGGCCCGGCTGCTGGCCGACTGGGAGACCGCGGCCAGCCGGTTCAGCAAGGTCATGCCCAAGGACTACAAGCGGGTCCTGCTGGCGGCGTCGGCCGCCGAGCGCGAGGGCAGGAACGTCGACGAGGCCGTCATGGCCGCGGCACACGGTTGATGAGGGGAGTTAGCCATGGGTGACCCCAAGGGGTTCTTGACGACTGCCCGCGAGCTGCCGCGGCGGCGGCCGGTGGACGTGCGGATCAGCGACTGGAGCGAGGTCTACGAAGACTTCGAGGCCGAGCGGACGCAGCGGCAGGCGGCCCGCTGCATGGACTGCGGCATCCCGTTCTGCCACAACGGGTGCCCGCTCGGGAACCTGATCCCCGAGTGGAACGACCTGGTGTACCGGGGTGACTGGGCGGACGCGGCCGACCGGCTGCACGCCACCAACAACTTCCCCGAGTTCACCGGGCGGCTGTGCCCGGCCCCGTGCGAGTACGCCTGCGTACTCGGCATCAACGACGACCCGGTCACGATCAAGCAGGTCGAGGTGGAGATCGTCGACCGCGCGTGGGCGGACGGCACCATCGTCCCGGTCCCGCCGCAGTCGCTGACCGGGTTCACCGTCGCCGTGGTCGGTTCCGGCCCGGCCGGCCTCGCCGCCGCCCAGCAGCTCACCCGGGCCGGGCACCAGGTGACCGTCTTCGAGCGGGACGACGCGGTGGGCGGGCTGCTCCGCTACGGCATCCCCGAGTTCAAGATGGAGAAGGTGCACCTGGACCGGCGCCTCGCGCAGATGGAGGCCGAGGGCACCCGGTTCGTCAGCGGGGTGTCGGTCGACTCGGCCGCCCAGCTCGACGGCTTCTCGGCCGTGGTGCTGGCCGGCGGCGCGCGGGTGCCGCGCGACCTGCCGGTCCCCGGACGCGAGCTCGGCGGCATCTACCAGGCGATGGAGTTCCTGCCGCTGGCCAACCGGGACGGCGCGGACGCGGCCATCTGCGCGGCGGGCAAGCACGTGGTCATCATCGGCGGCGGCGACACCGGGGCCGACTGCCTGGGCACCTCCCACCGGCAGGGCGCGGCGTCGGTCACCCAGCTCGAGATCATGCCGCGGCCGGCCATGGCCCGGGCGGAGGCCCACCCGTGGCCGACCTACCCGCTGATCTTCCGGGTGTCCTCCGCGCACGAGGAGGGCGGCGAGCGGGTCTACGCCGTTTCCACCGAGGAGTTCGTCGGCGACTCCGACGGGCAGGTGCGGGCGCTGCGGCTGACCGAGGTGGCGTTCGAAGGCGGCCGGTCCGCCCCGGTGCCGGGCACCCGCCGGGAGATCCCGTGCGACCTGGCGCTGCTGGCGATGGGCTTCACCGGCGCGGAGCGGCCGGGGCTGCTGACCGACCTGGGGGTGACGTTCGACGCCCGCGGCAACGTGGCCCGCGACGCCAGCTACCAGACGTCGGTGCCCGGGGTGTTCACGGCCGGCGACATGGGCCGCGGCCAGTCGCTGATCGTGTGGGCGATCGCCGAGGGCCGCAGCGCGGCCGCCGCGGTCGACCAGTACCTGCGCGGCCTGGACCGACCGGCGCTGCCGGTCGCCATCCCGCCGACCGCACGGCCGCTCGTGTAGGCGCGCGCCCGCTTGCTACCCGGCCGGCCCGTCGGCCGGGCCGGGTAACAAGCGGGTGACGATGCGGGCGCACGGGGGCGTTCGTTCGCACAATAGGTACCTCTTACTCAGCTCAGGTTTGTCTGCTTGGCAGGGGGAACGGCGACATGGCGCACGCGGCGGCACAGGGCGGCACGCGCGGCCTGGCCGCGCCCGCCGGCCGCCCCGGGCCCGGCCGGCCGGGCCCGGGGCGGTTGCGCTCCGGCTCGCTGCGCAGGCGCTGGCTGGACCTGGCGACCACGCCCGGCCGGCTGCGGCTGGTGCTGGCCGGCCTGGTGCTGCTCAGCCTGGCCTGGGGTGCCCTGGCGGCCTTCACCGCGGTGCAGTACTCGTCGGCCGCCGCCAGCGTGGTGACAACCCGCGAGCCGCTCAGCCTGGACGCGCAGCAGATCTACGGCACGCTGTCGGACGCCAACGACGCCGCCGCCACCGCCTTCCTGGCGGGCGGCATCGAGCCCGCGGCGGGGCGGCAGCGCTACCTGTCCGACATCACCACCGCGGGCGGGCAGATCGAGGCGGCGACCGCCGAGGGCGAGGCGGGCACCCCGGGCGCCGCCGCCGACCTGGCCTTCCTGGCGCGCGAGCTGCCGGTCTACACCGGGGAGATCGAGACCGCCCGGGCCGACAACCGGCTCGGCCTGCCGCTCGGTGCCGCCTACCTGCGCGAGGCGTCCACCCTGATGCGCGGCACCCTGCTGGCCAGCACCGACGACACCCTGCTGGCCAAGGCCAAGGACCTCTACGCGGCCGAGAACGACAGCCTCCACACCGCCAGCGCGCAGGCCACCGGGCTGCCGCTCATCCTGGTCACCGGGGTGGCCGGCCTGCTGGCCGGGGTCGCCGTGTACCTGGCGTCGCGCTGGCTGCGCGGGCGCACCAACCGGGTGCTGAACGTCGGCCTGCTCGTCGCGGGGGCCGTCGTCGTCGTCTCGCTCGCCTGGCTCGGCGTCGCCTACGCGGGCGCGCGCGGCGACCTGCTCGACGCCCAGGCCCGCGGCTCGGCCACCGTGCAGGCGGTCGCCCAGGTCAGCATCGCCGCCCAGGAGGCACACGCGGACGAGGGCATCACCCTCATCGACAACATGGGCGACGACACTTACCAGGACGACTTCAACGCCAAGGCCAGGGCGCTGGCGGGACCCGGCCCGGTCACGCTGCTTGGCACCGCCCAGGCCGCGGCCCGTGGCACCCCGGCCGCGCCCGCGGTAGCGGCCGCGGTACGCGACAGCGGGACCTGGTTCGCCGCCCACCGGCAGGTCAGGTCGCTGGACAACAGCGGCAGCCACGCCAAGGCGGTCGCCGCCGCCCTCGGCCAGGGGACCGGCAGCGACGGCGCTGCGTTCGCCCGGCTGACCGCTGACCTTTCCGCGGCGACGGCCGCCGACCAGGCCGTGTTCGACTCCACCGCGCGCTCGGCGTCCGGTGCCTACTCCGGGCTCGAGGCCGGCCTGATCGTGGCGGCGCTGCTGATGGCGGCCGGCTGCGCCTGGGGCCTTGGCCGGCGGCTGGCGGAGTACCGATGAGGGGCGGGGAGCGCCGGTGAACAGCACGCTAGTCAGCGGGCCGGGCAGTGAACGGCGGCGCGGCCGGCGCCGCCTGGCGCTCGCGCTGGCGGCCGCGACGGCCGCCCTCGCCGCCGCCGGCTGCGCCGCCGCGCCGGGCGGGCCGCCAGCGCCCGGGCACCCGGCCGCCGCCCGTGCGGACGCCGCCCGGACCGGGTCCGGCGCGGGGGCCAGCGGAGCCGCCGCGGGGGCCGGCGGGGCCGCCGCCGCGTGCAACCCGGAAGCCGCCAGCCTCGCGCCGTCGGGCCCGCCGCAGGTGACCGCGGGCTCGACCATGGCTGCCATCCGCAAGCGCGGTTACCTGATCGCCGGGGTCGACCAGAGCACGTACCACTTCGGCTACCTCAACCCGCTCGACGGGCAGATCGAGGGCTTCGACATCGACATGATCCGGGCGGTCGCCAAGGCGATCTTCGGCGACTCGGGCCGGGTCGAGTTCAAGGCGATCCCCGACGCCCAGCGGATCCCCGACATCCTCAACCACAAGGTCGACATCGTCGCGCACACGATGACGATCACCTGTGACCGGCTGGCCCAGGTCGACTTCTCCGCCGTCTACTTCGAGGCGCACCAGCAGGTGCTGGTGCCCGACGGCTCCAAGGCGACGGACGGCCTGCAGGACCTCGGCGGGCAGCGGGTGTGCGCGACCCAGGGCTCGGACTCGGTGACCACCATCGAGAACTACCCCACCCATCCCCTGGTCGTCCAGAAGCCGTTCTGGACCGACTGCCTGGTAATGCTGCAGCAGGACCAGGTAGCGGCGGTATCGACCGACAACTCCATCCTGGCCGGCCTGATGGCGCAGGACCCGTTCACCGAGATCGTCGGGCCCGAGCTGACCAACGAGCCGTACGGGCTCGCGATGTCCAAGCAGCAGCCGGACTTCGTCCGCTTCGTCAACGCGGTGCTGGCGCAAGCCGAGGCCGACGGCGGCTGGGCGGCCAGCTACAAGCGCTGGGTCGGCAGCCCGGTGCCCAAGCCGCCGGCCGCCCGCTACGCCGGCTGAGCGCTGCCCGCTGCGTCGCCCGCCTCGCCGGGCCGGCCGGGCTCCGCCACGGGCCGGCCGGGCTCAGCCACGAGCACCGCACGGGCTCAGCCACGGGGCCGCCCGGGTGATGCCGTCCCGGCTGGGCGTGCCCGGTTCCTGCCGGGAGGACACCAGGTGAACGTTCTGTGACCCCGGTCACCCGGGCCGTGCGATGGGCTAAGGTGGTATAGACCACCGGAAGGGGACTGAAGGATCAGCCGGCGTGCGAAGATTGTCTGCACACTCGGGCCCGCGACCTCAAGCCAGGAGCAGATCAGCGCGCTGATCGCAGCCGGACTCGACGTTGCCCGGCTCAACATGAGCCATGGCCGCCAGGCGGATCACCTGGACGTCTACCGCCGGCTGCGAGCCGGGTCGGACGCGGCGGGCCGCAGCGTCGGCATCCTGGCCGACCTGCAGGGCCCCAAGATCCGCCTCGGAGAGTTCCCCGACGGCCCGGTGCGGCTCGCCGCCGGTGACGAGTTCGTCATCACCACCGAGGACATCCCGGGCAACCAGCACGAGGCCTCCACCACCTACGAGGGCCTGCCGGACGACGTGCGGGCCGGTGACCGCATCCTCATCGACGACGGCAACGTCCAGCTCGACGTGCTCGGGGTGGCCGGCCACCGGGTGCGGCTACGGGTGGTGGTCGGCGGCAAGGTCTCCGACCACAAGGGGATCAACCTGCCCGGCGTCAACGTGAGCGCGCCCGCGCTGACCGAGAAGGACGAGGCTGACCTCCGCTTCGCCCTGGCCACCGGCGTGGACATGATCGCGCTGTCCTTCGTCCGCTCGCCCGACGACGCTCACCTGGCCCGCAAGATCATGACCGACATGGGCCGGGCCGGCGTGCCGCTGATCGCCAAGATCGAGAAGCCGCAGGCGGTGCAGGTGCTGCCGGACATCGTGGACGCCTTCGACGGAATCATGGTCGCCCGCGGCGACCTCGGGGTCGAGCTGCCGCTTGAGCAGGTTCCCACGGTGCAGACCCGGGCGATCAAGCTCGCCAACGAGCGGGCCCGCCCGGTGATCGTCGCCACCCAGATGCTCGAGTCGATGATCAGCTCCCCCCGGCCCACCCGGGCCGAGGTCTCCGACGTCGCGGGCGCGGTCGCGGCCGGCGCCGACGCGGTGATGCTGTCGGCCGAGACCAGCGTCGGCGCCTGGCCGATCGAGACGGTCGCCACCATGAGCCGGATCATCGCCGAGGCCGAGGAGTCCTCGCTGCGGGCCGAGCACCACCTGTCCCGGCTGCCCACCACCACCGGCGGGGCGATCGCCCGGGCGGCGGCCGAGGTCGGCGCCATCGTCGGGGCCAAGGCCCTGGTCGCGTTCACGATGACCGGTGAGACCGCGCGCCGCCTGGCCCGCTACCGCTCGCCGATCCCGCTGATGGCGTTCACCACCGACCCCGCCATCCGCAGCCAGCTCGCCCTCACCTGGGGCGTCGAGACGTTCATCGTGCCGAGCGTGCGGCACACCGACGAGATGGTCCACGCGGTCGACTCCGCGCTGGTCGCCCTCAACCGCTGCGCCATCGGCGACAAGATCGTGATCGTGGCGGGCAGCCCGCCCGGCAGCCCCGGCAAGACCAACGCGCTGCGCGTGCACCGCATCGGCGACGCGATTAGCCTGCCCTATCCGTGACCCGTCAGTGACCCGTAATTGACCTCACCGGTCGCCGCTCCGGCCGGGCTGACCGCGCTCCGCGGAGCCCTGGCCGCGGCCGCTGCCGCGGCCGGCCCGGCGACCGAGAAAAGCCTGGTCGAAAAGGAAAAATGGCGTCCTGACCGTGGCAGACATAGGCTAATGTCCTGGCGAGCGGAATGCGCCAGGCGGACAGGAGCGGGGTTTCGGCTATGAGCACGTCGCGGGATGATTCGCCAGGCGCCAAGTTGTGCACGGCGTGTTCAACCGACTCCGCAGAGCCTGTTGTCGCGGGGCAGGACGGGTACTGCCCGTCGTGCGGCCGCCGGGTAGTGGCGGGCGGGGTACACATGGAGACCGACAGGGACCACATGGAGCAGGACCTCGGCCAGGTCGCCGGGGTCAGCGACCGCGGGCTGCGGCACTCGCGGAACGAGGACGCGATGCACTTCGCGGTGGCCGACACCGATGACGGCCCGGTCGCGGTGGCGATCGTGTCCGACGGCGTGTCCTCGGCTCCCCGCCCCGACGAGGCCTCCTGGATGGCCGTCAACACCGGCATCGTGCTGCTGGCCGAGGGCGCCCAGCGCGGCGAGGACCCGGCTGAGGTCTCCAAGACGGCCGTCAAGGCGGCCGGGCAGGCGCTGAACGGGCTGGCCGGGCCGGGCGGCGCGCCCGCCGCGACCTACCTGTCCGCCATCGTCAGCCGCCGCCAGGTCACCGTGTGCTGGGTGGGCGACAGCCGCGCCTACTGGCTGGCCGCCAACGCCCCGGTGAGCGCGGGCCCGCACGACACGGTGGACATCACCGGCGGTTCCAGGCGCGTCACCCGGGACGACTCGCTGGCCGAGGAGATCGTGGCGGCCGGCCTGGCGTCGATGGACGAGGCGATGGCCTCGCCCCAGGCGCACGTGATCACCCGCTGGCTCGGCGCGGACCTGCCCGACCCTGAGCCGCACGTCGAGCGGTTCACCCCGTCCGGGCCCGGCGTGCTCCTGCTGTGCTCTGACGGCCTGTGGAACTACCGGCCGGAGGCGGCCGAGCTGGCCGCCATGGCAATGCCCGGCGCGCTCACCCGCCCGCTCGACGCGGCCGCCGACCTGGCCAAGTTCGCGCTCGACTCGGGCGGCCTGGACAACATCACCGTGGTCCTGATCCCGTTCCCGCCGCAGCCGGACGCGGCCCCCGACACGGTTCCCGCCCCCGCCGCGGGCTGACCCGGCACTCTCATGACGCCCGAGCAGGGCACCGCCGACCGGGTGGCCGCGGTGCTGGCCGAGCGCGAAACCATCCAGGCGAACCTGCTCGAGCTGGACGGCAGCTTCGGCAAGCGGGTACTCGAGGGCGCCGGGCAGGCCGGGCAGGTGCCGCTCGGCGGGCAGACCAGGGAGCGCTGGGAGCAGGCGTCAGCGGTGCTGGCCGGCCTGTGGGAGACCTTCCTGGCCTACTCCGCGGTGGTCGACCGGATCGCCGAGCTGGCGGGGCCGGCACCGGGCGGCGGCCGCCGCCCGGCCCGCCGAGACCAGCACGACCAGGCCGAGCTGGCGGAGCTGCTGACTCGCGGCTGCGTGCAGCTGGCGGGCGCCCCGGTGCCGCTGGCCCGCCGCGACCTGGCGTCCGGCGGCCGGCCGCCGGTCACCCTGGCCGCCGCGGTCGGCGCCATGCGCCGCGCGTTCAGCGAGGTGACGGAGGTGACCTCGGCCGCCGAGGCGGTGTGGGCGGCGCTCGGGCCCCCGCTGGACGCCGCCACCGCCGAGCTGGCCCGCGACCGGCCGCTGGTGGCCGGGCTCGGCCCGGACATCGAGGCCGAGTTCGCCGCCGCCGAGTCCGCGCTGGCCGCGCAGCGCGACGCTGCCAACGCCGACCCGCTGGCCCGGTGGCGGGACGGCCGGGCCGACACCGCCGCCGCCGACCGGCTGCGCGAGCAGGTGGCGGCGCTCGCACCGCGGATCGCCGAACTCGACCGGGTGCGGCGCCACGCCCGGCAGCGGATCGACCAGCTCACCGCCGCCGCGGCCAGCGCGCGGGCAGACCGCCAGCAGGCGCTGGCCGCCTGGCAGGAGGCGTCCGCCCGGGTCAGCCCGCTGCCGCCGCCCGGCGGACCCGGCCAGCCGGGTCCGCCCCCGGCCAGCCTCGGCGCACTGGCCGCGGGTGGCCAGTGGGGGCGCCTGGCGGCCGAGCTGGACCGCTACACGGCCGAGCTCGACCAGTTCACCGCGCAGACCGCGCGGCTGCGCGAGTCGGCCGCGGCCGGGCTGGCGACCCGGGACGAGCTGCGCGGGCTGCTCGGCGCCTACAAGGCCAAGGCCGCCCGGCTCGGCGCGGCCGAGAACTCCGACCTGGCCGGCCGTTACGAGCAGGCCTACGGGCTGCTGTGGACGGCGCCCTGCGACCTGAACGCGGCCAAGGCGGCGGTGGCCGACTACCAGCGGGCGATCCTGGCGACGGAAGGACGGCGATGAGCGCTGTGGCGTGCGCCCAGCCGGGCTGCAACGGAACCATCCAGGACGGGTACTGCGACGTCTGCGGGCTGGCACCGGCCCCGGGCCCGGTCAGCCCGGACCAGTCGGGTGGCAGCATCCGCTACGCCGGGCCCCGGCCCGGCCGCGCGGCCGGGCCCGCCGGGCCCGTTCCCGGCGGACCGGGCGCGGGCGGGCCAGGCGCGGCGCGGGCGGGCCCGGATTCAGCGCCGTGCCCTGGACGACCAGCACCGCGTGGCCAGCGGGCGGCAGCGGATCGTCTGGCAGCGGCGCCTCCTCGGGCAGTGGCCCCTCCGGCGGCGGCTGGACCGGCAGCGGCGGCAGTGCGGCCGGCGGTGCGGCCGGCAGCGCGGGCAGCGGCAGCAGGCCGGGCAGCCGCGGCTCCCGCTCGGGCAGCGGCCGGCTGTCGCGCGGCCGGCTCGGGCCGGCCTGGTCGAGGTGCCGCCGATTCCGGCCCTCGACCCGTCCGCCGCCGTGCTGGCTAACCCGCAGGTCCCGGAGAACCGCCGGTTCTGCGGCAACTGCGGCCAGCCGGTCGGCCGGTCACGGGGCGACCGCCCGGGCATCACCGAGGGATTCTGCGCCAACTGCGGCACCCGGTTCTCGTTCAGCCCCAAGCTGGCCCCGCGGGAGCTGGTGGCCGGGCAGTACGAGGTGCTCGGCTGCCTCGCCCATGGCGGCCTCGGCTGGATCTACCTGGCCCGGGACCGCAACGTGAGCGACCGCTGGGTGGTGCTCAAGGGACTGCTCAACACCGGGGACGCGGACGCGATGGAGGCCGCGGTGGCCGAGGGACGCTTCCTCGCCCAGCTCGAGCACCCCAACATCGTCCGCATCTACAACTTCGTCAAGCACGCCAGCGGTGACGGCGAGACGGCCGGCTACATCGTGATGGAGTACGTCGGCGGCAAGTCGCTCAAGCAGATCAGGGTGGAGGCGCGGCAGCGCGGCGGCGCGGTGCCGTTGCCGCACGCGCTCGCCTACGCGATCGAGATCCTGCCCGCGTTCGGCTACCTGCACGACCGCGGCCTGGTCTACTGCGACTTCAAGCCGGACAACATCATCCAGACCGAGGAGCAGCTCAAGCTCATCGACATGGGCGGCGTCCGGTACATCGACGACGACGGCGCGATCTACGGCACGGTCGGCTACCAGGCGCCGGAGATCGAGGACGAAGGGCCGTCGCCCAGCTCCGACCTGTACACCGTCGGCCGCTTCCTGGCCGTGCTCACCTTCGAGTTCTCCGGCTACCAGGGCAAGTACCAGTACCGGCTGCCCGAGGCCGAGCCGCTGCTGGCGCAGCAGGAGTCGTACGCCCGGCTGCTGCGGCGCGCCACCGACCCGGACCCGCGGCGCCGGTTCCAGTCCGCCGCCGAGATGGCCGAGCAGCTCACCGGCGTGCTGCGGGAGGTGCTCGCGGTCGCCGACGGGCAGCCCCGGCCGGCCTTCTCCGGGCTGTTCAGCCCCGAGCTGCGGGCCATCGGCGCTGACCTGAGCCCGGCCGGGAGGGACGCGGGCCCCAGCACCCAGGTCAACGGGAACGGCGCGGGCAGTGCCGTCCCGGGTAACAGCGCCGTCCCGGCCGGCGGGGCCGTCCCTGGTAACGGGGCCGTCCCGGGTAATGCCGCCAGCGCCCCCCGCTCAGTCGGCGGCGGCAACACGGCGGCGACCCCGCCGCCCGGCCCGGAGGTGATCGCCGGGCTGCCCGCGCCGCTCGCCGACGGCACCGACCCGGCCGCCGGCTACCTGGCCACCCTGGGCGGCCTGGAACCCGCGCAGCAGGCCCAGGCGCTGCTCGGCGCGGTCACCGGCGACGCCGGCGTCCCGCCGGGCGTGTCCGGCTCCCAGGAGACCCGGCTGGCGCTGGTCCGCGCGCTGATCGGGGCGGGCGACCTGGACACCGCCCGCGGCTACCTGGCCGAGCTGTCCTCGGCCAGCCCTGCGTCCTCGGCCAGCCCCGCGCCCGCGGCCAGCCCCGCGCCCGCGGCCAGCCCCGCGCCCGCGGCCGGGCTGGCCGGCCCGGCTCCGGCAGTCCCCCCGCCTGACCCCGACGACTGGCGGATCACCTGGTACCAGGGACTGTGCGAGCTGGCAGCAGGGCAGCCCGACCGGGCCAGGGAGGCCTTCAGCGCCGTCTACGACGAGCTGCCGGGCGAGCTGGCGCCCAAGCTCGCGCTCGGCTTCGCGGCCGAGGCGGCCGGCGACCTGGCCGCCGCCCGGCACTACTTCCAGCTCGTGTGGACGATCGACCGGTCCTACGTCAGCGCCGGCTTCGGCATGGCCCGCGCCTGCCTGGCGGGCGGGGACCGGGTCGCCGCCATTGCCGCCGTGGCCGCCGTGCCCGAGACCTCCAGCCACCACGCCGCGGCCCAGATCGCCGCCGTCCGGCTGCTGGTCGCCAGCGGGGCCGGGCTGTCAGCGGCCGACCTGAGCCAGGCCGACCAGCGGCTCGGCCGGCTTTCGCTGGGTGACAACGACCCGCGCCGGCACCAGCTCACGGTGGAGATCCTGCGGGCCGCGCTGGACTGGGTGTCGGCCGTCCCCGCAGCGCCGCGGGGCGGCGCGGGCGGACCGGAGCGCATCCTCGGCTACGAGCCGAACGAACGGGCGCTGCGCTTCGGGCTGGAGCGCGGCTACCGGGCGCTCGCTAACCTGATTCCCGAGCGGCGGGTGGAGCTGGTCGACATGGCGAACAGCGTCCGGCCCCGGACGTGGATATAAGCCGACGCTGACATGCAGCCCGCGAGGAGCAAGCGATGACAGGCCTGCCCGGATTCTCCGTGGACATCGACCAGAACCCGTACCTGCCGGTCGGCGGCCGGGACGTGAGCGCGATCGTGACCATCACGGCCGACGCCAGCGGGGACGCCGCGCCCGCGGCGGCCCAGGCCGGCGGCAGCGCGGAGATCATCATCGTCGACTGCTCGGGGTCGATGGACTACCCGCCGACCAAGCTCAGCGAGGCGCGCGCGGCCACCGCGGCGGCGGTCGACGTGATCCACGACGGCACCCTGTTCGCGATCGTCGCGGGCACCTCGACCGCCTGGCCGGTCTTCCCGCCGGACGGGACGATGGCGGTGGCCGGCCAGCGCACCCGGGCCGAGGCCAAGGCGGCGCTGCGCCAGCTGCGCGCCAACGGCGGCACCGCCATCGGCCAGTGGCTGCGGCTGGCGCAGCAGATCTTCCAGACCGCCCCGGCCGCGCTCCGGCACGCGATCCTGCTCACCGACGGCAAGAACCAGCATGAGACCGCGGAGCAGCTCGCCGACGCGATCAGCCTGTGCGAGGGCAGCTTCCGCTGCGACTGCCGCGGCGTCGGCACCGACTGGGAGGTCAGCGAGCTGCGCAAGATCTCCACCGCGCTGCTCGGCACGGTCGACATCGTGGTGGACCCGGCGGGCCTGGCGGCCGACTTCGAGGAGCTGATGCGCGGCGCGATGAGCAAGCAGCTCCCGGACGTGCTGCTGCGGGTGTGGACACCGCAGCAGGCCGCGCTGAAGTTCATCAAGCAGGTCGCCCCGGCCATCGACGACCTCAGCGGCCGCCGCCTCACCGCGGGCGCCCAGGCGGGCGACTACCCGACCGGCGCCTGGGCGCCGGGGGAGAGCCGCGACTACCACGTGGCGGTGACCGTCAACCCGGCCAACCCCGGCCAGGAGATGCTCGCCGCCCGGGTCAGCCTGGTCGCCAGCTCGCCCGACGGCCAGCAGGTGCTCGGCCAGGGCCTCATCCGGGTCACCTGGACCGAGGACGAGGCGCTGTCCACCCGGATCAACCCGCGGGTGGCGGGCTACACCGGGCAGGCCGAGCTGGCCACCGCGATCGCCGAGGGCCTGGAGGCCAACAAGCGCGGCGACGAGGAGGTCGCCACCGCCCGCCTCGGCCGGGCCGTCGCCCTCGCGCACCAGGCGGGCAACGAGGAGATGGCCCAGCTGCTGGCCAACGTGGTCGACGTGGTGGACGAGGCCACCGGCACCGTCCGGCTCAAGAAGCGGGTAGACGCCGCCGCCGAGATGGCACTCGACACCCGGTCGACGAAGACGGTCCGGGTCAGGAAGGGCTAGCCGGGTGGCTACCTGCCCGTCCGGCCACGACTCGGCCGACGACGACTTCTGCGACGTGTGCGGCGTGCTGATCGGCGCCGCGCCCAGCCTCGCGCCGACCGGCGAGCAGCAGGCCGCCACCGCCGGCCCGGGTAGCGGGAGCGGCGCCGGACAGCTGCCCGGCGCCGGGGCCGGCCCCGGCCCGGCCGCCCGCGGTGAGCCGTGCCCCCGCTGCGGCACCGCCCGGGACGGCCAGTTCTGCGAGGCCTGCGGCTTCGACTTCACCAGCGCCCCGGCCCCGGCCGCCGCGCCGCCGCGCCCGCGACCGCACCCCCCGCCGCGCCCGCACCCCCCGCCGCGCCCGCGCCCGCCGCCGGCCGCGCCCGCACCCCCCGCCGCGCCCCCGGCCCCAGCCACCCCTCCCGCTCCTGCCGCCCAGCCGGCCGCCGCCCCGGTCACCCAGGCCCCCGCCGCGGCCCCGGCGACCCGGTGGCCCGGGACACCGGAGGCGACCGCCCGGTGGACCGCCGTGGTCGTCGCCGACCGCGCCTACTTCGACAGCGTGCAGGCGGCGGGCGGACCCGACGCGGCCGCGATCAGCTTCCCCGCCTACTGCCCGCAGCGGAGGTTCCCGCTGGCCGGCCACGAGATCCGCATCGGCCGCCGCAGCACCCGCAGCGGCATCGACCCGGAGATCGACCTCACCGGCCCGCCCGCCGACCCCGGGGTATCGCGGCTGCACGCGGTCCTGCTCAAGGCGGCCGACGGCACCTGGTCGGTGATCGACCCCGGGTCGGCCAACGGCACCTTCGTCAACGGCCGTGAGATCCCCCACGACCAGCCGGTAGCGGTCGCCGCGGGCGACCTGATCCACGTCGGCGCCTGGACCGCGATCAGCCTCCTGCGCGAGGACTAGCGCCGGCACCGCCCGTTGCGCCGCCGCGGCACGCCGGCGGTGACACCATCCGGGGAGCGGGCGCACGCAGCCCGCCGCGGCCCGGGGCCGCCCCACCGGCGAGTCGCTCGCAGGCTCTTAGCGGCCCGGCGCCGCCCGGTACTCGGCCAGCCGCGGCCGGACCGCGGCCAGTGTCAGCACGGCGAGCAGCACGGCGGCCACCGCGGGGAAGCCGAGAGCCGAGCCGCCGACAGCGCCCTGTCCGGACCGGAGCGCGGCGCCGAACGCGCGCTCGTTGATCGCGATCAACGCCCCCAGGGCCGCGTCGTAGGCGGTGAACGCCCCGTCCGACTGGCCCGCCCCCTGGCCGACATCGAACGCGACCGCGGCGGCCCGGTCCGCCCGTGCCAGGGCGCGCAACATCCGGTCGTCGCGCTGGTACCGCTGGTAGGCGAGCAGCGTGGCGACCGCTGCCGCCCGCTCGCCGGGAAAGGTGATGTTGCCGAACTCGGCGCCCAGGTACCCGCCGAACCGGATGTCGGCGGTGTCCCGCCGATAGGCGTTGACATCGGCCGCGAGCGCGGCGTCATACCCGGAGATGCCGACCCGGCCGACCGCCGCCAGGAGCTGCGACTTGCTCAGGAACCCCTGCTGGTACTGGGCCGCCCGGGCTGGGTCGACCAGGTACCTGCTCTCGTCCGCGTTGGCGTCGTAGCTCACCGCCCGGGCTTCGGTCAGGGCCAGGATCGAGTCGAACGCGTCCTGCTTCGCCACCGTGAGCTGTCCGGACGCGTTGCCGAGCCGGTCGCAGGCGACGCCGGTGAACACGACAACGGCAACAGTCGCCGCCGCCAGCGCTGGGTTGAGTACCCGCCGGTACCGCCGGGCGAGGTAGACCTGGAAGGCGCCCAGCGCGGCGACGAGCAGCACGCCCGCCACCGCGACGGCGGCGTTGCTGGTCATTGCCGTGCCCTGGCCGGCCTGATAGGCGCGGTCGAGCGCCCCCGCGCTGACCGTGGTGAGCGCGCTGACGGCGGGCAGGATCCCGGTCCGCATCAGGTCGGTCGCCCGCCGGTAGTAGCCGGTCGCGGCAGGCGGTGCCGTCCCCGCCGGGCGGTGGCCGCTGCTGGCGCCCTGGCCGGAGAGCAGCGAATCCGCCAGCAGCGCCTCGCCCGCGAGCGCCTGGTACTGCCCCAGCCGGTCGAGGACCGTCCGCAAGCGGGCGAGCGGCGCGGGGTGCCCGCCCTCGGTCACCGTCGCCTGCTGCAGGTCGGCATCGGCCGTGGCCTGGTCACTGCGGTAGGCGGCCAGGTCGTGCGACCGGTCGGCCGCCAGGCCCCGGTCAGCGCCAACCAGCAGCAGGTTCGCGACCTGCGCGTCCATGTCGTTGAGGGCGAAGTACAGCCCGGTCGTGGCGCTGACCTCAGGGGCGTCCCGCTGCCCGATCGCACCGAACGCGCCTGCCAGCCGCGCGGAGCCGAAGGTGGTAAGCGCCGCCAGGCAGCAGGCGAGCAGCACGGCGGCGGCGGCCCCGGCGGAAACTCGCACCGGGGTCGGCCACCGCGCCTGCCCGGCCCGCGACCGCGGGCCGCCGGCGCTGCCCGCCGGGCCGCCGGCGCTGCCCGCCGGGTCACCGTGATCGCGGGCAGTCCGCCTGCGTACCGCGAGCCCAGCCATCGAGACCTCACCGGAACCGGGGGCGCGGTAAGGGGTCCGCACCAGCCCGACCGACGCTACCGCCACCCGGGCCCGGGGACGGGCCGGTGGCCGTTAGGGTCCCGTTAGCGTGGACGCCGCCGCCGGGCCGCCGTCCAGGTGAACGTTGGCTGGCCAGCCAGTGAACATCCCCCGCGTCCTCGCTGCACGCGCCGCAAGCCCCGCGCGCGGCCGGTGAGAATGCCCTTGAGACCCGGCGGACCAGCCGGCCCAGGCGGGCCGGCCTCTACTTGAGGAGTCGCGCGCGGTGGCGGGGAACAGGCAACGCGGGCCGGCGGCGCTGCGCTGGCTGGCCGCCGCGGCGGCGCTGGCGGCGCTCACCGCCGCCTGCGGCACCGCTACCGCGCAGGGGCAGCCCACCCAGCGCGGGCAGTCAGGCCGCACCGCCGGCCCCGTCACCGAGACCGGCAGCAGCCTGCTCTACCCGCTGATGCGCTCCTGGGCGGCCGGGTACGCCAGGCAGCCGGGCGGCGTGCCGGTAACCACCGCCTCCACCAGCTCGGGGGCCGGCATCGCGGCCGCCTCGGCCGGCACCGCCGACGTCGGCGCCTCCGACGCCTACCTGTCCAGCGGTGACGTGGTCAAGAAGCCCGTGCTGCGCAACATCCCGCTGGCGGTGTCGGCCCAGACCGTCGTCTACAACCTGCCCGGCCTCAGCGCCGCGGATCACGTCCGGCTGGACGCCGCCGTGCTGGCCGGGATCTACGACGGCAGCATCACCCGGTGGGACGACCCCGCCATCACCGCGATCAACCCGCACCTGACGCTGCCCGCGATCAAGATCGTGCCGGTGTACCGCGACGACAGCTCGGGCGACACCTTCCTGTTCACCAGCTACCTGTCCACCCAGGACGCCGGGTGGAACACGCGGGTCGGCTACGGCACCATCGTCAGCTGGCCGTCGGTGCCGGGCGCGCAGCCGGAGCAGGGCAGCCTCAGCATGCTGCACGCCTGCCAGGCGCACCCGGGCTGCGTCGCCTACAACGGCATCAGCTACCTGTCCCAGGCCCGGTCGGGCGGGCTCGGCGAGGCCGAGCTCGGCAACGCGGCCGGCCAGTACTCGCTGCCGGACGCGGCGACCATCCAGGCGTCGATCGGCAGCTTCGTGTCGCTCACCCCGGCCAGCGAGACGATCTCGATGATCGACGGCCCGGCCGCGGCCGGCTACCCGATCGTCAACTACGAGTACGCCGTGGTCAGCACCGAGCAGCCGGACGCCGCCACCGCCAGCGCGATCCGGGCCTTCCTGCGCTGGGTCATCACCGCCGGCAACCAGCCGTCCTACCTGGACCCGGTGGGCTTCCAGCCGCTGCCCGCCGCCCTGGTCACCCTGGGGGAGCAGCAGATCCAGGAGATCGGCCGGTGACCGCGGTCGCCGCCGGGCGCCACCCCGGCAGCCACGCCCGCCCGCCCGCCACGGCCGGCCAGCCGCCACCGGACGCCCGGCGCCCAGACAACGGCCGCCCGGACATCGGCCGTCCTGACAATGGCCGCCCGGCCCTGGCCACCCCGGCCCGGCTGCGGATCCTGCTGGTCGCCCTGGTGCTGCTCTCGCTGTCCTGGGGCGCCTTCGGCGGCTGGGTCGCGTCCGATCACTCCGCGGCCGCGGACCAGCTGGTCGCCACCGACGAGCGGCTCAGCCTGGACGCGCAGCAGATGTACCAGGCGATCGCGGACGCCGACGCGACCATGACCGCCGCCCTGCTCACCAGCTCCCAGCCCGCCCTCAGGCCGCTGCAGCGCTACCAGCAGGACATCGCGACCGCCTCCGCCGCGCTGTCCCGGCTGCGAGCCGGGGACGGCGGCCACGGCGCCGACGCCAGCCTCACCGCGCTCAGCGGCGGATTGCCGGATTACGCCGGGGACGTCGCCCAGGCGCGGACCGAGTACGCGATGGGGTACCCGCTCACCGGCGGCTCGTTCGTCCAGGTGGCCTCGGAGGAAGCGCACACGGTGCTGCTGCCGGCCGCCGGCGCCGTCTTCGCGCGCGAGAACGCCGCCCGCAGCGCCGCCAGCAGCCGGGCGTCCGGGCTGCCGCTGATGATCGCCGCACTCGTTCTGGCGATTATTACTGGCTATGTCCTGCTGCGGGCGCAGCAGTGGCTGACCCGGCGCACCAACCGGGTGCTCAGCCCCGGCCTGGTGCTGGCCTCGCTGCTGCTCCTGGTCAGCGTGATCTGGCTGGCGGCGGGGTTCCTGACGGCGCGCTCCGACCTCGACGGCGGCATCGCCCACGGCTCCGGCCCGGAGCAGGACCTCGCCCTCGCCAGCATCGGCGTCCAGCAGATCAGGGGTGACGCGGTGCTCAACGTCATCTCCCGCAGCGGCAGCGCCTCCTTCGCCGACGACTTCCGGGCCACCAGCAAGCAGGTCGGGCCGGGGACGGGGAGCTGGCTCAGCGCCGCGGCCGGCGCGCAGCGAGGCGGCGGGTCCGGCGCCGCCGCGGTAGCTTCCGCCGAACGGGGGGCGACTGCCTGGTACGCCGCCAACCAGGGCGTCTACGCGCTCGGCAGCAGGGCGCGCTACGCCGCCGAGCAGCAACTGGTGGTCGGCGGCGGCGCGGGCGGTACCGCGGCCGGCTACAACGCGCTCGAGACCAGCCTCAGCCGCGCGATAACGGCCGACCAGGCGGTCTTCGAGTCCGCCGCCAGCGACGCCGCGCACGCGCTTGACCCACTCGCCGGGGTGGTGATCGCCGCGGCCGTGCTGATGGCGGCGGGCTGTGCGTGGGCCGTCACCCGCCGGCTGGCGGAATACCGCTAAGCTCGCTTGCTACCGCACATCGCGCCCGCGAAGCCGCACAATTGGTACGCGAAGATAAACCGTCACAGCTTGCCCGAGGAGGACGGTGGCCGGGGAGACCCCAGCCCAGCTCGGCGGCCCGCTCACCGGGCTCGCCCCGGGCTCCCGCGTGGCCGGGTACCGGCTGGAGCGGCTGATCGGGGTGGGCGGGATGGCCGCCGTTTACCAGGCCCGCGACGAGCGGCTTGGCCGGGTGGTGGCGCTCAAGCTGCTGGCCGGCGACGAGGCCCTGCGCACCAGGTTCGTCCGCGAGGCCCGCTCGGTCGCCGCGGTCGACCACCCGCACATCATCCCGGTCTACGCGGCCGGCGAGGCCGACGGCATGCAGTACATCGCGATGCGCTTCGTGGCCGGCGGCACCCTGCAGGAAGTGTTCCGCGCGGTCGGCGCCCTGCCGCCGAAGCGCACCGCGTCCTTCATCTCCCAGGTCGCCTCCGCCCTCGACGCCGCCCACGGGGCGGGCCTGGTGCACCGGGACGTGAAGCCGGGCAACATCCTGGTCGACGCCCGCGCGCACGGCCCCGAGCACGCCTACCTGACCGACTTCGGCATCGCCCGGGCGATGATGTCGGCCGGCTCGCTGACCCTGGCCGGGCAGTTCCTCGGCACCCCCGACTACGCCGCCCCCGAGCAGATCAACGGCCAGCCGGTCGACGGCCGGGCCGACCAGTACGCGCTCGGCTGCGTCGCCTACGAGGCGCTGTGCGGCCGGGTGCCGTTCCGCCGGGACTCGGCCTGGTCGGTGCTCTACGCCCACCTGAACGAGCCGCCGCCGACCCCCCCGCCCAGCTCCGGCCTGCCGGCCGAGGTGCACCAGGTGATCGCCGCCGCCCTGGCCAAGTCGCCCGGCGACCGCTTCGCCAGCTGCGGCGACTTCGCCGACGCGCTGCGCGAGGCGCTCGGGATCGTCCCCTACGACTCCTCCCGCCAGGGACGGAACAAGGTCCCCGGGCCCACGCCCACCTTGCCGATCACGGTGCTGACCCCGCCGCCCAGCGCCCCGGCGGCCAGCCCGGCCGCCAGCCTGGCCGCTCGCCCAGTCCCCGAGCCGGCCGCCGCCCTCGCCCCGACCGCCGGGCTCAGCCACCCGCCCGGCCCGGCCCCGGCCGCCTCGCGCGGCCCGGCCGCCCCCTGGACCGCGGTGGTGACCGCGGACCGGGTGTACTACGACAGCCTCTACGCGGTGAACGACGAGGACTCCGCGTCGATGAGCTTCCCCGGCGAGCTGCCGGAGCGCCGCATCGAGCTGTCCGGCCGCGAGGTCCGCATCGGCCGCCGCAGCACCAGCACCGGCATCGAGCCGGAGATCGACCTGCTCGGGCCGCCCCGCGACCCCGGCGTCTCCCGGCTGCACGCCAAGCTGGTCCCGGCCGCCGACGGCGGCTGGGCGGTGGTCGACCTCGGCACCGAGAACGGCATCACCGTCAACGGCCGGGACGTCCCCTCCGGCGACTCGGTCCCGCTGCGCCCGGGCGACCACATCCACCTCGGCGCCTGGACCAGGATCACCATCACCCGCGGCTGAGCGGCCTCAGTACTTGGGCCCGACGTGCGCGTCCAGCCGCGCGACCGCTTCTTTCCTGGCCACCGAGATCACGTCCGGCCGCGCGTACCGCCACTGGACCTCGAGCCGGTCAAGTGCCGCGCCGCACAGCCCGAGGATGTCCCGCGACTTGTTGCTGAACGTGTAGCGGGGGTATTCGTACCAGTGCTCCCCATCTGGTAGCTGCCGCCGAACCCGGTTGATACTCCGGCAGCCATCCGAGTGAAACAGCCCCCGCGCGAAGTCGCCGGGGTAGCGGTCAACGATGACCTGCTGCCAGTCCGCTAGCTCGATCTTGCGGGTGTGCTTAACGCCTGGTCCGTGCTGCGGGAACAAGCACGGCCAGTGCTTGGAGGTGCTTTTCACCTCTGTCATTCCTTTTCTGCGCGCGCTGAAGACGGCGGAGGCAAGCATGACCTGCCCGGTCGCACCCTTCGCGGCCGTGATTAGCCCTGGCCACGCGTCATCGCACGCGATGGACAGCAGGTACACCCCCTTCCGCTGACGGGTGAGGCACCCATCGCCGAGATAAAGACCTAGGAGGTAGGCATACGCCAGCTTGGTCCAAGGGGACGCCATCGCAGCGAGGGCAACTAAACTTACGCCTGCTGTCACTCGTAGCTCGGCGTTTCCCGGTCCGCCAATTGCGGACCGTGCGCAGCGGGAGGCCCGTGATCCTGGCTACCTCGGGATCAGTGAGGCCCTGACGGGAAAGGCCGCGCGCTTGATCTACGACAGCTCGGGGGTGCACAGCGCACGCCCTCGCTCGCCGATGTTGTACATATCGCCAGTATTGACCGCACCACCGACAATCCGCCGGCTGAGAACGGTCACAGTTTCTAGTGCCCGTTCGAGTGCCCGCGTGTGCCCCGGGTGGGATTCGAACCCACACTATATGGTGTTTTGAGACCATCTCCTCTGCCGGTTGGGATACCGGGGCATCGACGCCGACCGGCGAAGAGGGCGGCGCTTGCTGTCAATCTACCGTCAGACGGTAGTCTCATGGGCGTGAGCCAGAATGCGTTGCGTGTCGTTATTGCGGAGGATGAGGCGCTGATCCGCCTGGACCTCAAGGAAATGCTCGAAGAGGAAGGCTACTCGGTGGTCGCCGAGGCGGCCGACGGTGAGGCCGCGGTGGAGAAGGTCACCGCGCTCAAGCCCGACCTCGCCATCTTCGACGTGAAGATGCCGGTCCTCGACGGGATCTCCGCGGCCGAGCGGATCGCCGCCGACCGGATCGCCCCGGTGGTGATCCTGACCGCGTTCTCGCAGCGCGAGCTGGTCGAGCGGGCGCGGGACGCGGGCGCTATGGCCTACCTTGTGAAGCCGTTCACGAAGGCGGACCTGGTTCCGGCGATCGAGATGGCGGTCAGCCGGTACACCGAGATCCGGGCGCTTGACCAGGAGGTCAACACGCTCAAGGACCGGCTTGAGGTCCGTAAGCTGCTCGACCGGGCCAAGGGCCTGCTGCAGTCGGAGCACGGGCTGAGCGAGCCGCAGGCGTTCCGCTGGATCCAGAAGACGTCGATGGACCGCCGCCTGACCATGCGCAAGGTGGCCGAGGCAGTCATCGAGGGCACGCTCAGCGCGAGCAAGGCGGCCGACGCGGACAAGCCAGCCGAGGAGAAGGCCGAGAAGCCCGAGTAGGCCCGGCAAGGCAAACGCCCCGCGCGACCGCGCGGGGCGAAAAGGGACCCGGGGACCCGTTGGTACCGTGTCCGCCTTCCCCGGGCTGACACGTTTTCTACTTGGACCCCCGGGCCCGCTGTCGTTACGTTAGCGACATCGTGTCCCAACGGCAAAGTGAAGTTAGCCCGCGGGACCGCCAGCCGTCGCCTGGTGATTCCGGTGTGTTCACCCTGGTACGTCACCTTTCGCCAGCATTCGAACCCGATGCGCCAACTGGCCGGGCCCGCAGCGGCTGCGAACAGGGCAATCCCGGGGGACCTGGTGAGCGCGGGACCGGCCAGCGGCCGGCACCCTGGCGGCCCGTCCGGCAGCGCACCGTGACGACCGGGCCATAGATAACAATCTCATAGCGACGGCGTGTCGCGGGCTGCCCGCCCGGAGGCGTCCCGTCCCGCTCCGCCCGCCCGGTCAGCCCTCGCCCAGGCCCCCGCCGAGGCCCCGCCCGGGCCCCCGCGCGCCCGCCCCGAGCCTGATGTGCGCGTTATCATCACGTCCAGCCCAATCACGCGAAATTAGCGGCTATCTAGCGAATAACGCGTGACTTTGACGTTGTTTGCGTTCACAATCACCCTAAGCATGCGCATGCTGGCCGGCCCCGGGGCCCCATCGGGCCGGCCGCCACGGACAGGCCAAACCCAACGAAGGGATGCCTCCATGCGCACGAAGATCGGGCTGAAGGGAATGACCAGGCGACGAGCCGGGGCGGGCACGCTGGTGCTGGCCGCGGCGGCGGCGCTCGGGCTTGCGGCCGCCTCCCCGGCGTCCGCCCAGCAGGCACACCAGGCCCATCAGGCACAGCAAGGCGCGCCAGCGGGTCACGGCGCGCTGTCGATCACCCGGCAGTACTTCGGCAGCACGGTCGAGCCGTACACCGGCAAGCTGACGCCGACCTACCGCTACACACTGACCAACGCCGCGGGCATGACCGTGCAGCTGCTGTCCTACGGCGCGATCACCCAGGCGATCGACGTCCCCGGCGCCAACGGCCGCCCGGCCGACGTGGTGCTCGGCTTCAAGACCCTGCAGGACTACGTCAAGAACGACAGCCCGCCGGTCACCGCCAACGGCGGCCCGTACTTCGGCGAGACGGTTGGCCGGTACGCGAACCGGATCGCCAAGGGCACCTTCAACCTCAACGGCCAGACGTACACCGTGCCGGTCAACAACGGCGCCAACGCGCTGCACGGCGGCCTGGTCGGCTTCGGCAGCCACGTCTGGACCCAGGTGGCGACCGTCCGCACGCCCAGCCAGGTGGGCGTGACCCTGCAGCTCGTCAGCCCCAACGGCGACGCCAGCGGCGCGGCCGGCAGCCCCGGCTGCGCGAACGGCTGCACCGGGTACCCGGCCCAGCTCACCGTGGACGTCACCTTCACCCTCAACAACGCGGGTCAGTACGCCATCCACTACCAGGCCCGCAACGACGACAAGAAGCTGAGCACGGTGGTCAACCTGACCAACCACAGCTACTTCAACCTGGCCGGGGAGAACTCCGCGGCCGGCTCCGCCTACGGCCAGTACGTGCAGATCAACGCCAATAACTACTCACCCACCGACACCACCCAGATCCCGCTGCCTTTGGCTAACGGCGTCCCGGTGGCGGGTACCCCGTTCGACTTCCGCGCGCCGCACACCATCGGCTCGCGGATCAGCGACGTGAGCGCGCCGGAGAACCTGCCCGCCCAGTACGCGAGCGACAACCAGTTGCTCATCGCCCAGGGCTACGACCACAACTGGATACTCAACCGGCAGACCGGCCAGACCACCGGCCCCGACCAGCTCAACCTGGCCGCCCGCGCCTGGGACCAGTCAAGCGGCCGTCAGCTGACGGTGTGGACCGACCAGCCGGGAGTCCAGTTCTACAGCGGCAACTTCCTGACCGGGACGCTCACCGGCATCAGCGGCGACACCTACCGCCAGGGGGCCGGCTACACGTTCGAGACCCAGCACTTCCCGGACTCGCCGAACCAGCCGGCCTTCCCGTCGACCGTGCTCGGCCCGCAAAAGACGTTCGCGTCGACCACGGTCTTCGCGTTCGCCTCTTAGCCGCTCAACCTAACCGATCAACACGCTGGCACCCGGCCGGTCAAGGAGGCCGCCGGGTGTCAGCGTCCGGTCATAGACTCCTAGCGTGACTGACAGGCTGCTGCTACTAGACGGCCACTCGCTGGCCTACCGCGCGTGGTTCGCCCTCCCGGTGGAGAACTTCGCGACCACCACCGGCCTGCCCACCAACGCCGTGTACGGCTTCACCGCGATGCTCATCAACGTTCTGCGGGACGAGAAGCCGACCCGGGTGGCGGTGGCGTTCGACCGCAGCGAGCCCACCTTCCGGCACGAGAAGTACGTCGAGTACAAGGCGGGCAGGACCAAGGCCCCCGATGAGTTCCGCGGCCAGATCAGCCTGATCTTCGAGGTGCTCGACGCGCTCGGCATCCGTCACCTGTCCGCCCCCGGTTACGAGGCCGACGACATCATCGCCACCCTCGCCACCCAGGCCGAGGCCGAGGGCGACGACGTGCTGATCGTCACCGGGGACCGTGACACCTTCCAGCTGGTATCGGACAAGGTCACGGTGCTGTACAACAGCCGCGGCGTGTCCGACATGCGCCGCTACGACCCCGCCAGCCTGCACGAGAAGTACGGCCTGACCCCGGCCCAGTACCCGGATTTCGCCGCGCTGCGGGGCGACCCGAGCGACAACCTGCCGTCCATCCCGGGCGTGGGGGAGAAGACCGCGACCAAGTGGATCACCGAGTTCGGCTCGCTGGAGAACCTGGTCAACCGGGTCGACGAGGTCAAGGGCAAGGCGGGTGACGCGCTGCGCGCGCACCTCGGCAGCGTGCTCAACAACCGTGAGCTGACCACGCTGCTGCGCGACCTGCCCGCCTCGGTGGTCGGCGCCACCCCGGCCGAGCTGCAGCCGCGGCCGTGGGACCGGGAGAAGATCCACCAGCTGTTCGACACGCTGCAGTTCCGGGTGCTGCGCGACCGGCTCTACCAGACCTTCCCCAACGGCCTGCCCGGCGCCGAGGAGACGGCCGGCCCCTCGGCCGAGCCCGGCCAGCAGCTCGGGGCATTCGAGGTCGACGCATCCGTCCTCGGCCCGGACGAGGTCCCCGGCTGGCTGGCCGAGCATGAGTCGTCCGAACGGGCGGGACTGGCTGTGGCCGGCACCTGGGCGCGCGGCACCGGCACGGTGACCGGGATCGCCATCGCCACCCCGGACGGCGCGGGCGCGTACCTCGACCCGACCGCGCTCACCCCCGCCGACGAGCAGGCGCTTGGCGCCTGGCTGGAGTCGAAGCAGCGCCCCAAGGCACTGCACGACGCCAAGGGACCCAGTCACGCCCTGGCCGCGCACGCACTCGTTCTGGATGGCGTGACGTCGGATACCGCGCTGGCGGCCTACCTGGCGCTGCCCGGGCAGCGCACCTTCGACCTGGCTGACCTGTCGCTGCGCTACCTGGGCAAGGAGCTGGGCGACCCGGCGGGCGACAACGTGCAGCTCACCCTGGACGGCTCGGGCGAGGAGGAAGCCGCCCTGGCCCTGGTCCGCCGGGCCTGCGCCACCCTCGACCTGGCCGCCGCGCTGGACGAGGACCTGGACAAGCGCGGCGCCACCCGGCTGCTGCACGAGGTCGAGCTGCCCCTAGTGGGCGTGCTGGCGGCGATGGAGCGGACCGGCATCGCGGCCGACACCGCCCACTTCGCGGACATGTCGGCCACCCTCTACGGCGAGGTGAAGCGGGCCGAGCAGGCCGCCTACGAGATCGTCGGGCACGAGTTCAACCTCGGCTCGCCCAAGCAGCTGCAGCAAGTGCTTTTCGAGGAGCTCGGCCTGCCCAAGACCAAGCGGATCAAGACCGGCTACACGACCGACTCCGAGGCGCTGACCACGCTGCTCGTCAACACCGATAACCCGGTGCTGCAGCACATCATGCGCCACCGCGACATGTCCAAGCTCAAGTCCTTCGTCGACATCCTCAGCCTGGCCACCGACCCCGACGGGCGCATCCGCACCACCTACAACCAGATGATCGCGGCCACCGGGCGGCTGTCGTCGACCGACCCGAACCTGCAGAACATCCCGATCAGGACCGAGACCGGCCGCCGCATCCGCGAGGGCTTCATCGTCGGCCCGGGCTACGAGACGCTGCTCACCGCCGACTACTCGCAGATCGAGCTGCGCATCATGGCCGACCTGTCCGGCGACGACGCGCTGATGGCGGCGTTCGAGTCCGGTCACGACTTCCACGCCGCCACCGCCTCCCGGGTATTCGGCGTCGACCCCCACGACGTCACCCCCGAGCAGCGGGCCAAGATCAAGGCGATGAACTACGGCCTCGCCTACGGCCTGTCCGCCTTCGGCCTGTCCAACCAGCTGCGCATCTCCGTCGAGGAGGCCCGCGGCCTGATGGACGACTACTTCAAGGAGTTCGGCGGCGTCCGCGACTACCTGCAGGCGATCGTCGCCCAGGCCCGCCTCGACGGCTACACCGAGACCATCATGGGCCGCCGCCGCTACCTGCCCGACCTCACCTCCGACAACCGCCAGCGCCGCGAGATGGCCGAACGGATGGCACTCAACGCCCCCATCCAGGGCTCCGCCGCCGACGTCATCAAGGTCGCGATGCTGCGGGTATCCGCCGCCCTGGCCAAGGCGGGCCTGAAGTCCCGGATGCTGCTCCAGGTCCACGACGAGCTGATCTTCGAGGCCGCCCCGGGCGAGCTGGCCGCGCTGGAGTCCCTGGTCAAGACCGAGATGGGCGCCGCCACCGAGCTGCGCGTCCCGCTCGAGGTCTCCACCGGCACCGGCCGCAGCTGGGCCGAGGCGGGCCACTGAGGCCGACCCGGACAAGCCAGGCGAAGCCGCCGGCGCGCCACCCGGCGAAGTGAACGAGCAGCCAGATTCCCCGGACGCACGCGGTGAGCATCACGGAACATTTTGGCAGGATGGAAATAATTTGGTGCAGATCGCGCCAAATTATTTCCATCCTGAGCCAGGAGCCTGCGGCTATGTGACCAGAGTGGCACTGGTTGCGCTTGCCCGTGCTAGGACTCGTCGACCAAGCTGTCGCGTATGCGGGCAACGATCTGGCCCGCTTCCGCCTCGGTGATCTCGGCGAAATCAAAAATGGTGTCGCCGCGCTCGGCGGCGATGAGCAAGGTGGAGGCCTCCCAGGCCGGGTCGCCGGAGAACAGCTCGTCCACAGCGCCCTCGCCGCTTTCGACCCGCCGGAAGACACTTCTCGGCCGCTCGCGGCTGGAGCCGACATCGAACATCGCGTAATAGGTGATCCTGTCAGCCACGCTCCTCGTCCCTCATCTCCGGGAACCCCTTTGATCTTGCCAGTCCAGGGCGAGGTACGGGCGCGGAGTCAATGTGCCGTTGGACATCCTTAAGATATTGCGGGCCGTTACGCGTCGTCGACTTGGCGGGCTCGTATGCGGGCGACGATCTGATCCGCCTCCGCCTCGGTGATCTCGGTGAAGTCAAACATGGTGTCACCATGCTCTGCCGCAAGCAGCAGCGGGGAGGGAACCCAGCCTCAGCGCCGCCGGAAAAGACCTCGTCAACCTGCCGGCCGTCTCTCTCGGTCCGCCGAAGTACCCCGCCAGGCTCATTGCGAGTACTGAATTCATCGAGATCGCGTAGTAGGTGATCTTGCTCATGCCATCATTCTCTCCTCTCCTACGGGAAATCTCTCAATCGCTGCCGGTACCGGGAGGGATCTCAGCAGGTCAATTCACACGCCGCTGAAAGTCCCGAAGCTTCTGTTCCTCTGCAGAGTCGCGCTGTTCCGGCAGCGCCGAGCTTCCGAAGCCGGATCCGCTCGTATGCCTCGTGGGTCAATTCCTTGGCCTCTCGGCTCTCCGGCGTGTGAAACTGCATCTCAAACCGGGTCTCCGTGTCCGGGACTCGCCACTGGCTATTGATGCCCTTGTACTGGTCCGCGTGCCAGAGGTTCTTTAGCTTGATCAGCTCGAATCCTTCGGCCTTAAGTCGGTCGACGTCTTCAGAAACGCCGTCAGCGTAGCGTTCAGACTGGGTAGCACGAGCGTAAATCGAACGGCGATCGGCAACCATGTCCAGCCGCTTGCCTGACCGTGAGTTCGGGCCGGGCGGTCAGCGCGTCCGCGATCTTTTCCTTAAGCCGCTCCTCCCCTTTGAGCATGTGCTCCAAGCCCGCCAGCTTGCGGCTCGGGTCGGCCGCTTCGACCCGCTCCATCGCCGGCCGGATCGCTTGCCGCGCCTCATCCCGCAGGTCAGCGGCACACTTCCCCGCCTCGGCGTTCTGCTCAGGCGACAGCCGCCGGCCCCCGTCGCCGTGCCAGCTGCCGTCCGGCTGCGTGCTGGCTGCCTGCCGGTCCGGCGCGGGATAGCGCCGCTTGTGCTCCGCCCACTCGGCTTCCAGTTCCGGGGCCGCCCGCGCCCACTTCTCGCGCGCGATCGTCGCCTCGACCACCAGCCGGTACCTGGCGTGCTCGGCCAGCTGCCGCTCGCGCAGCTCAGGCCCGGCATTGCCGGTAGCGGGAGCGCCGCCCGGGCCGCGCTCCGGGCCGGAGTCGATCCGATTCGGCGCGGGCTGGTCGGAGGCGGGCCGGCTGGAGGCGGGCCGGTCGGCGGCGGATCGCTCCAATGTCGGCGAGTCGGACTTGGGCAGCTCGGACCCGTCGCCGCGGTCAGCTGCCATCGCGCCGCACCGTGACCCGTCGGTATTGGCAAAGTCCGGCCATCGTTATTGGCAACGAGGGGGGCGCGAGCCTGGTTCACCGTGCGGTTGGGCCAGCAGGCGGCCGGAAGGCGGCCGGAAGGCGGCCGCATCGGGAACGATCCCCATGGCCGTCGCCACGAGGGCCGGGAGCTCAGGAGTCGGGAGCGCGGGAGTCGGGAGCTCAGGAGCCGGGAGCGGCCCAGAGCCAGCCGCACCCGTTCGGATGAAACCGAGGCGCGAACCAGCGGGGCGGAGACCGCCCGGTTCTGCGGAAACATTCAGCCAGGACGCAGCGTTGTTTGAAGCTGATGCTGAGTTGTCACCATGTTTAATTGACCCGCCAGCAAAGCTTACATACCCTGAACTCTGCGCTGTGTCTTCGTGCGGTCTCGTTGCCGCCACCGGTCCTCGTCAGCGGACCGCTTGGTTGTGAGACCGCCGGGGCGTGCCGTGGCCGAGACCCGGCCGGGCAAGCCCCGCGCGTTCACTGCATAAGTCCTCGGCGCTGAACCGCAATAACCATCCCTGTCCGCATCCGGAGCCCACCAACTCATGACGAGCAGCACGCAAGCCACCCAGACCCCTAAGGTAGCGGTCAACGACATCGGGTCTGAGGAGGCATTCCTCGCCGCGATCGACGAGACCATCAAGTATTTCAACGACGGTGACATCGTCGAGGGAACCGTCGTCAAGGTCGACCGCGACGAGGTTTTGCTCGATATCGGCTACAAGACCGAAGGCGTCATCCCGTCCCGCGAGCTGTCGATCAAGCACGACGTCGACCCGCACGAGGTCGTCAAGACCGGCGAGCAGATCGAGGCCCTTGTCCTCCAGAAGGAAGACAAAGAAGGCCGCCTCATCCTGTCCAAGAAGCGGGCGCAGTACGAGCGCGCGTGGGGCACCATCGAGCGGATCAAGGAAGAGGACGGCGTCGTCACCGGCACCGTCATCGAGGTCGTCAAGGGCGGCCTGATCCTCGACATCGGGCTGCGCGGCTTCCTGCCGGCGTCGCTGGTGGAGATGCGCCGGGTCCGTGACCTCCAGCCGTACGTCGGCAAGGAGATCGAAGCCAAGATCATCGAGCTGGACAAGAACCGCAACAACGTGGTCCTGTCCCGCCGTGCCTGGCTCGAGCAGACCCAGTCCGAGGTGCGCCACACCTTCCTCAACACCCTGCGCAAGGGCCAGATCCGCAAGGGCGTCGTCTCGTCGATCGTCAACTTCGGCGCGTTCGTCGACCTTGGCGGCGTAGACGGCCTGGTGCACGTGTCCGAGCTGTCCTGGAAGCACATCGACCACCCGGGCGAGGTGGTCGAGGTCGGCCAGGAGGTCACGGTCGAGGTCCTCGACGTGGACATGGACCGCGAGCGCGTCTCGCTGTCGCTCAAGTCCACCCAGGAAGACCCGTGGCAGCAGTTCGCCCGGACTCACCAGATCGGCCAGGTCGTTCCCGGCCGGGTCACCAAGCTGGTGCCGTTCGGCGCGTTCGTGCGGGTCGAGGAGGGCATCGAGGGCCTGGTGCACATCTCCGAGCTGGCCGACCGCCACGTGGAGATCCCGGAGCAGGTCGTGCAGGTGGGCGAGGAGATCTTCGTCAAGATCATCGACATCGACCTGGACCGGCGCCGGATCAGCCTGTCGCTCAAGCAGGCCAACGAGGGCACCGTCGGGGAGTCGGTCGGCGACGAGTTCGACCCGACCCTCTACGGCATGCCCGCGACCTACGACGAGCAGGGCAACTACCTGTACCCCGAGGGCTTCGACTCGGAGAGCGGCGACTGGCTGCCCGGCTACGACGCGCAGCGTGAGGAGTGGGAGCGGCAGTACGCCGAGGCCCGCTCTCGCTTCGAGGCGCACCGTCAGCAGATCGAGACGTCCCGCGCCAAGGCCGAGGAAGAGGGCACCGAGGAAGCCGTTGAGGGTGCCGTCGCCGCGGCCACCCCGCGCGGCCCGCGCGGCGGCAGCAGCCGCAGCGCGACCTCCAGCTCGGACAACGCCGCGCCGCAGGGCACCCTGGCCTCCGACGAGGCCCTGGCCGCACTGCGCGACAAGCTGTCTGGTCAGGCCGGAGCCTGAGTTAGCGGCCGGTAACAAGCAAGGCTCATCCGAACGGGTGCGGCTGACTGCCCCGCCTCCCGCGATCGCGGGAGGCGGGGCAGCGTCGTTTCCAGGGCAGCGTCGTTTCTAGGGCTGCCCGGCCCGCGCCCGCAGCTCGCCCCACACCTCGGTCACCCGGCGGTCCAGGTCGGCGAGCGAACCGGAGTTGTCGATCACGATGTCGGCGATCGCCAGCCGCTGCTCCCTGGTCGCCTGCGCGGCCATCCGGGCCCGGGCCTGGTCCTCCGGCAGTCCCCGGGCCGCCAGCCGCGCCACCTGCACCTCGGGCGGCACGTCGACCACCACGATCAGGTCGAAGCCGCTTGACCGCTGTCCCTCGGCCAGCAGCGGGATGTCGTGCACCAGGATCGCGGCGTCGCCGCCGGCCGCCAGCGCGGCCTCCTCGGCCGCCTGCAGGTGCTGGTGGATCAGCGGGTGGGTGATGGCGTTGAGGGTGGCGCGGGCGTCGTCGTCGGTGAACACGATGCCCGCCAGCTTCGGCCGGTCGAGCGAGCCGTCGGCCCGCAGCACGCCCGGCCCGAAGGCGTCGGCGATCCGCGCCAGCCCCGGGGTGCCGGGCTCGACCACCGCCCGCGCGGCCTTGTCGCCGTCGAGTATCACCGCGCCGAGGGCGGCCAGCCGCTCGGACACCGCGCTCTTGCCCGACCCGATACCGCCCGTCAGCCCGACCCGCAGCATGGCGCATCCTTTCCCGGCTCTCCCGCGCTTTCCGGGGTCACCATACGCCCCGCCCGCGCAGGCGCCAATCGGCGCGTGGCCGGGCCGCCGCCGCGGCTCGCGGCCGGCCCCGGCGGCACCGGCCGCGGCTGGCGCGGTTACCAGGCGGGCTGACCGGACACCGCCGCGGCCGGCACCGGCGGGTCTGCCCGCGGCGCGGTCTCCCGGGCGGTTGGCCGGGCCCGCCTCGGTCCGGCTTGCCAGCTCAGCCCACGCGTACAGGGCGACCGGGTAGATGAAGTAGCCGAAGCGGGTGGCCGGCGACAGCAGGAACAGCGCCGTCAGCCCGGCCGCGACCCGCCGGGCGGCCGCCGCCGGGGTGGCGGGCGGCGCGACCACCAGCGACGCCACGGTGCCAAGGCCGGCCGCCGCCAGCAGGACGAGCGCGGCCAGGTGGCCGCCGGGTCCGAGGGTGGCCAGCAGGTGCCCGGGCAGCGGGCTGGCGGCAGGCGACCTGGCCGCCGTGAGCCCGAGCGGGTACGCCACCGTGTTCTGCAGCAGGGAAGCCGGGTCGCCGAGGCCGCCGGCGCCAGCGCCGCGACGAGCCCGGCCGCGGCCGCGAGCGTGACGGCGGTGAACCGCACCGCGGAGCGCGCGCCGTCCCGGGTAGCGACCATGACCGCGATCACCGCCAGGGCCGGCCAGGCGGTGTACTTCATCGCGCACGCGACCCCCAGGACCACGGCCGCCAGCACGGCGTCCCGGGAGCTGGCGGCGCCCGGGCCGCCGCTGCGGGCGCTGCGGGCGCTGCGGGCCAGCAGCGCCAGCGCCAGGCAGCTGAGGGCGATGACCGGCGGATCGGTGATCCCCATGGTCAGCGGGAACGCCATGACCGGGCAGGCGAGCCAGAACGCGGCCTGGCCGAGGGCGCCGCGCCGCCCGCGGCCTGCCCCGCCCGCCCGGCCGACCGCCCGGCCGCCCGCCCCGCCGTCCGGCCCGTCCGGCCCGGCTGGCCCCGCTGGCTCGGCTGGCCGGCCCAGGGTGACCCGCGCGGCCGCGTAGAGCAGCAGGAACGTCACCGCGATGAGCGCCGGCCAGGTCTGGCCGGGCAAGCCGAGCGCTCCCGGCAGCCCGAACAGCGCCATCACCGGCAGGTACGGGTTGTAGGCGAGCCAGCCGCCGGCCGCCAGGGCCGGCCGCGGCAGGTAGGGCGATCCGTGGTGCAGCAGCAGCACCCCTGACCTGGCCACCACCGCGACGTCCGGGGGAGTGGGCTCGCGCGTCAGCAGCCACAGGGCCGGCAGCGCCAGTGCCCCCGCGCAGGCCGCCGCGAGCGCCAGCCCGGCGCCCCAGGCCTGCCGCCTGGCCGCGGCCGCGATCACCGCCGCGGCCGCGTAACCGCCCGCCGCCCAGGCGCCCCACCAGTGCTCCAGGCCCGGGCCGCTGAACAGCGCTACCCCGGCCGCGTAGACCGCGAAGGCCGCGTAGCAGAGGGCACGGCGGCGGCTAGCCGACATGGCGGCGATCCGGGTTCTCATGCGTCCGAGCCTGCCGGGTGCCCGGGCGGCCGGCCATCCGGCCAGACCCCGAAAAGACCCGGAACCGGACCCTACCGGTACCCGGAGGCTGGCTCCAGGACGCTGGCGCGGGCCTTACCGCGGCCAGCCCCCCGGTCCCGGCCAGCCCCCCGGTCCCGGCCAGCCCCCGGTCCCGGCCGGCCCCCGGTCCCGGCCAGCCCCCGTCCCGGCCGCCCCCGTCCCGGCCGGCCGACCCGCGCCGGAATGTCGGCCCCCCGCCGTAGAGTTGCACTAGTGGTTAGTCAAGAGGAGGTGGCGCGTGCGTCCGGTAACTGACCTGAAGCGACGGGTGGCCCCGTTCGAGGTCGTCACCGAGATGACCCCGGCCGGCGACCAGCCGGCCGCGATCGCGCAGATCACCGAGCGGATCCGGGACGGCGAGAAGGACACGGTGCTGCTGGGCGCGACCGGCACCGGCAAGACCGCCACCGTCGCCTGGGTGGCGGAGCAGCTCCAGCGCCCGGTGCTGGTCATGCTGCCCAACAAGACCCTGGCGGCCCAGTTCGCCAACGAGCTGCGGGAGATGCTGCCGCACAACGCGGTGGAGTACTTCGTCTCCTACTACGACTACTACCAGCCCGAGGCGTACATCCCGCAGACGGACACCTACATCGAGAAGGACTCCTCGATCAACGACGAGGTGGAGCGGCTCCGCCACTCGGCCACCAACAGCCTGCTGACCCGCCGGGACACGATCGTGGTGGCGTCCGTCTCGTGCATCTACGGCCTGGGTACCCCGCAGGAGTACGTCGACCGGATGCTCCGGCTGAAGATCGGCGACACCATCGAGCGCGACCAGCTGCTGCGCAAGCTGGTCGGCATGCAGTACACCCGCAACGACATCGCCTTCACCCGCGGAACGTTCCGGGTCCGCGGCGACACGATCGAGATCATCCCGCAGTACGAGGAGCTCGCGGTCCGGATCGAGATGTTCGGCGACGAGGTCGAGCGGCTGTCCACCCTGCACCCGCTGACCGGCGAGGTGGTCAGCGAGGACCAGGAGCTGTACGTCTTTCCCGCGACCCACTACGTCGCGGGCGACGAGCGGATGGCGCGCGCCATCGCGGGCATTGAGGCCGAGCTGGCGGACCGGCTGGCCGAGCTGGAGCGCCAGGGCAAGCTGCTCGAGGCCCAGCGGCTGCGGATGCGCACCACCTACGACATCGAGATGATGCGCCAGGTCGGCTCCTGCTCCGGCATCGAGAACTACTCGCGGCACATCGACGGCCGCGACGCGGGCACCCCGCCCAACACGCTGCTCGACTACTTCCCTGAGGACTTCGTGCTCGTGGTCGACGAGTCGCACCAGACCGTGCCGCAGATCGGCGCGATGTACGAGGGCGACATGTCCCGCAAGCGGCAACTGGTCGATCACGGCTTCCGGCTGCCTAGCGCGACCGACAACCGGCCCCTCACCTGGGACGAGTTCACCGAGCGGATCGGCCAGACGATCTACCTGTCGGCCACCCCCGGCCGGTACGAGATGACGCGGGTGGCGGGCGAGGTGGTCGAGCAGGTGATCAGGCCGACCGGCCTCATCGACCCGCAGGTGATCGTCAAGCCGACCAAGGGCCAGATCGACGACCTGCTCGAGCAGATCAGGCTGCGCAGCGGGAAGAGCGAGCGCGTCCTGGTCACCACCCTGACCAAGAAGATGGCCGAGGACCTGACCGACTACCTGCTCGAGAACGGCGTGCGGGCCCGCTACCTGCACAGCGAGGTCGACACCCTGCGGCGCATCGAGCTGCTGCGGGAGCTGCGGATCGGCGAGTACGACGTGCTGGTCGGCATCAACCTGCTGCGCGAGGGCCTTGACCTGCCCGAGGTGTCCCTGGTGGCGATCCTCGACGCGGACAAGGAGGGCTTCCTGCGCTCGCCCTCCAGCCTGATCCAGACGATCGGCCGGGCCGCCCGGAACATCAACGGCGAGGTCCACATGTACGCCGACAAGGTGACCAACGCCATGGAGCGCGCGATCGACGAGACCAACCGGCGGCGGGAGAAGCAGGTCGCCTACAACACCGCCCGCGGCATCGACCCGCAGCCGCTGCGCAAGAAGATCGCCGACATCCTGGACGCGATCATCCGCGAGGACGCCGACACCGAGGAGCTGCTCGGCGGCGGCGGGCGGCAGCAGTCCCGCGGCAAGTCCCCGGTGCCCGGCCTGTCCTCCCGGGCCCGCGCGGCCGCGGCCGGCGCGGGCGGCCAGGCCGCGGACACGGCCCTGGCGGGCCGCGGCGGTCCCGCCCGGGGCGACCTGGTGGCGCTGATCGGCCAGCTCACCGACCAGATGCACGCGGCCGCGGCCGAGCTGCAGTTCGAGGCGGCGGCCCGGATCCGCGACGAGATCAAGGAGCTCAAGCGCGAGCTGCGGGGCATGGAGGCGGCCGGGGTCTAGCTTCGCCTCGCGCATAACGGGACTTCCGGGGCGATCGGGATTTAACCGGCGATAGAGTGCGAGCCATGCCCTGGGTGGTGCGGGAGGCAGTGCGCGACCTCAACCGCGTGGTCGGGCGGCGCTGGCATGCTATCGACCCGCTGCTGCCCGACCCGCTGACCCTGCCCGCCGGGTGCGGCGAGCCGCTGGTCGTCAACGGTGACGGCCGCCGGATGGTCGGCCTCGGGGTCTGCGTGCACCAGCACATTCCGCCGCAGTCGCTCAACCAGACCTGGGGCGCGGCCGACCGCTTCACCCTGGTTCCCCGGCTGGCCGGGCAGGACGTGGCGGGCCCGGCCGACCAGCTGCTCGCCCAGTGGCGTGACCACCTGGCCGCCGTCGGGGCGGCCCGCGGGCCGGACACCTCGGCCAGCGTGGTCTGGCCGAGCCTGGACATCTCCGGCGTGCAGGCCCTGCTGCGCCACGGCCTGGCGCCGGTCACCGTGATCGCCGCCCGGCCCCGCCCGGCCGTCACCGCGCCCCCGGGGGCGGGCGAGCGGGACCGGGCCGCGGCGCGCGCCTTCGGCGTGACCATCAGGGACGCCAGGCCGGGCGACGCGGAGGCAGTGCTCGACCTTGAGCTGCGGCTAATCCGCTACGACATGCACTTCGGCGGCCCGGTCTGGCGGCCCGACACCGCCCGGCTGGTCCGCGAGGAGATCCGCGGCAGCCTCGCCCGCGGCCAGACCTGGACCTGGCTGGCCGAGCGGAACGGCCGCCCGGTCGGCCTGCTGGTGGCCCAGCCGCCCCAGGAGGCGGGCTGGATCGCGGGCATGACCAGCCGGTCACCCGCCGCCTACCTGCAGACGATGTTCGTGGACGCCGACGAGCGCGGTACCGGCATCGGCGCCGCCCTGGTCAGGAACCTGCACGCGCGGCTGGACGGGGCGGGCGTCGCGGTCACGCTGCTGCACCATAGCCAGGTCAACCCGCTGTCGGCCCCGTTCTGGTACCGGATGGGGTACCGGCCGCTGTGGACGAGCTGGGAGGCGCGCCCGGCCAGCGCGCTCAGGTGAGGGCGCCAGCTGGAGATCAACTGACCGCTAGCTGAGAGCGTATGCTGGACATATGCTCGCGAGCCTCGTCGCCGCCGTCGTGGCGGCGTTGTGCTACGGGGTCGCCTCGGTCATGCAGGCGGTCGCGGTGCGGGAGGCGAGCCACCGCTCCCAGTTCCAGGCTGGCCCGGGCGGGGTGGACCCGGGCCTGATCCCGCGCATGCTGCACCAGTGGCGGTTCGTCGCCAGCATGGTCATCGACCTGTGCGGCTTCCTGGCCCAGCTCGTCGCGCTGCAGCGGCTGCCGCTGTTCGCCGTCCAGGCGATGGTGGCGGCGAACCTGGCGGTGGTGGCGGTCCTGGCCACGCTGCTCATCGGCGCGTCGCTGTCGCTGCGCGAGTGGGCGGCGGTGATCGGCGTGGTGGCGGGCGTGGGGCTGCTCGGTTCATCGGCCGGCGCCGAGGGCGCCAGCCACGGGGGCCTGATGTTCAAGGTGGTGCTGATCGCCGCGACCGGGGCCCTGGGGCTGGCCGGCCTCATCGCCGCCCGGCTGCTGCGCGAGCCCGCCCGCACCCTGGTGCTCGGCACCGTGGCCGGCTTCGGCTTCGGCGCGGTGGGCATCGCCGCCCGCGTGCTCGACGGGTTCGCGCCGCTCGCGCTGCTGCGCGACCCCGCCGCCTACGCGGTGGTGGCGGCGGGCATCATCTCCTTCGTCTTCTACGCCACCGCCCTCGAGGGCGGCAGCGTCACCGTCGCGACCTCGGCGGTGGTGCTGGCGGAGACGCTGCCGCCGGCCGTGGTGGGCTTGCTGTTCCTCGGTGACACCACCCGCCCCGGCCTCACCCCGGTCGCCGCCGTCGGCTTCGCCCTCGCGGTGGCGAGCGCGGTGCTGCTGGCGCGGTTCGGCGAGGCGGATCACCAGCCCGTGAAGGGACCGGACGAGCCGCCATCGGGGTCGTCCGCCGACGCCCAGATCCCATCCCAGGACCACCGGGCGGCCGCCCCCGGCCGGCGCCATCCTGGCGTTACGTCCTAGCGGGACCGGGCAATCCGCGCCTGACCAGGCGACACCCGCCGCGCCGTGTTATCCTGGTGGCCCGTGGACCTGCGGATATACGCCGCATCATCGACGACCACGGGAGTCCATTTTGGCCGCTGTAGCGACACAAGCCCGGCTAGCCTCATCGAGGCCCGTCAACACCAAGCATCTCTTCGTCACCGGTGGCGTCGCCTCCAGCCTCGGCAAGGGACTCACCGCGTCCAGCCTCGGCCGCCTGCTCAAGATGCGGGGCCTGCGGGTCAAGATGCAGAAGCTCGACCCGTACCTCAATGTCGACCCCGGCACGATGAACCCGTTTCAGCACGGCGAGGTCTTCGTGACCGACGACGGCACCGAGACCGACCTGGACGTGGGCCACTACGAGCGGTTCCTCGACATCCGGCTGACCGGCGCGGCGAACGTCACCACCGGGCAGATCTACTCCAGCGTGATCGCCAAGGAGCGGCGCGGCGAGTACCTCGGTGACACCGTGCAGGTCATCCCGCACATCACCAACGAGATCAAGGCCCGCATCCTGGGCATGGCCGGCCCCGACGTGGACGTGGTGATCACCGAGGTCGGCGGCACCGTCGGTGACATCGAAAGCCAGCCCTTCCTCGAGTCGATCCGGCAGATCCGGCACGAGATCGGCCGTGACCGCTGCTTCTTCATCCACGTCTCGCTGCTGCCGTACATCGGCCCCAGCGGGGAGCTGAAGACCAAGCCGACCCAGCACTCGGTGGCCGCGCTGCGGTCCATCGGCATCCAGCCGGACGCGATCGTGCTCCGCTCCGACCGGCCGATCAGCGACGGGCTCAAGAACAAGATCAGCCTGATGTGCGACGTGGACACCGACGCGGTGGTCTCCACCCCGGACGCCCCGTCCATCTACGACATCCCGAAGGTGCTGCACGGCGAGGGCCTGGACGCCTACGTGGTGCGCAAGCTGCAGCTGCCGTTCCACGACGTCGACTGGTCCGCCTGGGACGACCTGCTGCGCCGGGTGCACCGCCCGGCCCGGTCGATCACCATCGCCCTGGTCGGCAAGTACGTAGACCTGCCGGACGCCTACCTGTCCCCGGCCGAGGCGCTCAAGGCGGGCGGCTTCGGTAACGACGCCAAGGTCACCATCCGCTGGGTGACCAGCGACGACTGCGAGAACCCGGCTGACACCGCGGGCCAGCTTGACGGGGTGGACGGCATCTTGATCCCCGGCGGCTTCGGGGTGCGCGGCATCGAGGGCAAGATCGGCGCGATCAGGTACGCCCGCGAGCACCAGATCCCGGTCCTCGGCCTCTGCCTCGGCCTGCAGTGCATGGTGATCGAGGTGGCCCGCGACCTGGCCGGCGTCGCGGACGCCAACAGCTCCGAGTTCGACCCGGACACCCCCGACCCGGTGGTCGCCACCATGGCCGACCAGGAGGACGTGGTGGCCGGGGCGCGGGACATGGGCGGCACCATGCGCCTGGGCCTGTACCCGGCCAGCCTGCGGCCGGGCAGCATCGTCAGCGAGCTCTACGGTGGCGCCGCCCAGGTGGAAGAGCGGCACCGGCACCGCTACGAGGTGAACAACGCCTACCGGGACCAGCTTGAGGAGGCGGGCCTGGTGTTCTCCGGCCTGTCGCCCGACAGCCGCCTGGTGGAGTTCATCGAGCTGCCGCGGGAGGTGCACCCGTTCTTCGTCGCCACCCAGGCGCACCCGGAGTTCCTGTCCCGCCCGACCCGCCCCCACCCGCTGTTCTCCGGCCTCATCGCCGCCGCGCTGGCCCGGTCCCGGGCGGCCGAGGCCGGGCCCCGCGCGGTGGCGACCGCTTAAGCAGGGCGGGCGGGCAGGACTAGGCCGGGATAGGGCGGGCAGGACCAGATGGAATAGGCTTCCTAGCCATGGTCGAGGATCCTCCCCCCGCGAGCTGGCCGGTGGCCGCCAGCGAGGAACTGTTCAGCCGGTGGCTGATCACCGTGCGTCAAGACAAGGTCGAGCTGCCCGATAAGGAGTACGCCGAACGGGTGGCGCTGACTCACCCCGGCGCCGTCGCGATCCTCGCCCTCGACGAGCGGGACCAGGTGCTGATGATCCGCCAGTACCGGCACCCGGCGGCCCGGGAGCTGTGGGAGATCCCGGCCGGGCTGCGCGACGTCAGCGGCGAGGCCCTGGTAGACACCGCGCGCCGCGAGCTGCTTGAGGAGACCGGCCACGCCGCCAGCGAGTGGCACACCCTGGTCGACTCCTATTCCTCGCCCGGGATCACCGACGAGAAGATCAGGATCTTCCTGGCCCGCGGCCTGCGCCCGGCCGAGTCGGACTACCAGCGCGAGGGCGAGGAGAAGTTCTTGCGGACTAGCTGGGTGCCGCTGGCCGAGGCGGTCGACGCCGCGCTGGCCGGGAAGCTGCACAACGGCGCCACCATCCAGGGCATCCTGGCCGCGTACATCGCCAGCTCGCGGGGCTTCTCCGGGCTGCGGGCAGCGGACCAGCCGGAGCGCTAGACGCCGCGGGGAAAGAATCCCTTCACCCTTTGTTAACTCAGAGTCCCTATCTGGGTACGTTCCGTCATTGAGGGCGGGCGAGCGGGGGGCGCATGAGGATCGGCATCCCGGCCGAGGTGAGCAATAGCGAGTTCCGGGTGGCGATCACCCCGGCGGGCGTCCACGAGCTGGCCCGGCTCGGCCACCAGGTGGTGATCGAAGCGGGGGCCGGGGCAGGCTCCTCGCTCCCGGACGAGGAGTTCGCCGCCGCCGGAGCGGTCATCGGGCCGACCGCGGACGAGGTCTGGGACAACGCCGACCTGGTGCTGAAGGTCAAGGAGCCGGCCCCGGGGGAGTACGGCCGGCTGCGGCCCGGGCTGATCCTGTTCAGCTACCTGCACCTGGCCGCCTCCCGGCCGTGCACCGAGGCGCTGCTCGACCGCCGGGTAACCGCCATCGGCTATGAGACCGTCCGCCTGCCGGACGGCTCACTGCCGCTGCTGGCGCCGATGTCCGAGGTCGCCGGGCGGATGGCCCCCCAGGTCGGCGCGCACTACCTGCAGCTCGACGGCGGCCCGCTGAGCGGCCGCGGGGTGCTGCTCGGCGGCGTGCCCGGCGGCTACGCGGCCAAGGTGGTGGTGCTCGGCGCGGGCACCTCGGGCCTGAACGCGGCCGCGGTGGCCCTCGGCCTGCAGGCCGAGGTGCTGCTGCTTGACCGCGACGTCAGCCGGCTGCGCCGGGCCGACGCCATCTGCCGGGGGCACCTGCGCACGGTGGTGTCAACCGCCTACGAGATCGAGCGCGCCGTGCTCGACGCCGACCTGGTGATCGGGGCGGTCCTGGTGCCCGGGGCCAGGACCCCGGTGCTGATCGACACCGACCTGGTGAAGCGGATGAAGCCCGGCTCGGTGCTGGTCGACGTCTCCGTCGACCAGGGCGGCTGCTTCGAGGGCTCCCGCCCCACCACCCACGCCGAGCCGGTCTACCGGGTGCACGACTCCGTGTTCTACTGCGTCGCCAACATGCCGGGCGCGGTCCCGCACACCTCCACCTACGCCCTCACCAACGTCACCCTCCCGTACGCGGTGCAGATCGCCAACCGCGGCTGGCGCGAGGCGCTGCGCAACGACGACACCCTCGCCCACGGCCTCAACGCCCACGACGGCGCCCTCACCTGCGCCCCGGTCGCGCGGGCACACGCCCTGCCCTGCGTCCCGCTGGCCACCGCCCTCGTCCGGGACGGCTGAGCCGGACCGCACCCGCTGGGCCGGGAAGTTAGAATTTGCGAGATGCTGTGACTTCGCGAGATGCTGTGACAACGACGGACAAGGTCGCGACTCGGCTACCGGGATGGCGCATGGAATCACCGGCTCCGCTGCCCGCGCAGCGGCATCTCTACGGATGGCTGCTGCGCGCCGCTTCCTGGTTCGTGCGGGCGGTCGGCCTGGTAGCGGTCCTGGCCGGCTTCGGCGCGTGGCACGCGCCGGGCTGGACGTTAAAGGGAATCCTGCTCGGCGCTTCGCTGGCCGGCGTCATGTTCACGATCGTCGGGCTGGAAATGAGCAAGCGCGCGCGGCGGCACCTGGTGCCGACTGGGCCGGCTGACAGCCTCGGAGGCGGCGCCTACGTGCTCTACCTGCGGCCGTTCAGCCTGGACGAGACCATGAGCGGGTTCGGCTCGCGGTTCGACAACACGCCCGTGAGCGCGTTCCAGTCCGGCCGGACGTACGAGGAACTGCTGGCGAGGATGTTCCGGGAGTTCGGCCCGCTGGTGACCGTGGGACGCCCGGGCGAGCCGCTGCCGCGGGGATCCGGTGCGCGCCGCGTCTACCTCCCGTCATCCGGGTGGGAGCCGGTCGTCGCCGGGCTGATCGCCGGCGCGCGGGTCGTCATACTCGGCGCCGGACCGGGCGCGGGCACGGTCTGGGAGTACGTGCAGGTGCTGCGGGGCGGCGACCCGTCGCGTTTTCTCGTCCTGGTCACCGACACGGCCCGCTACGAGCGCTTCCGGGAGCTGGCCACGGCGGCGGCGAGCGAGGCGCTGACCGAACTGCGGGAGCGGCACGGACACTCGTTTGAGGCGCCGGACCTGCCAGAGCTCCCGCCCCCGGCCAAGCCGAAGTGGGGGGTGACACCCTCCTACTTCCGGGCCATGGTGTTCTTCGACTCAGGCTGGGAGGCCGACCTGGAGTTCTTCGGTGCTACCAACGACAGGGGCGCGCTTAAGCCGGTGCTGGCCCACCTGCGGGCCGGGGCCGGGGCCGGCGGCAGGCCCAAGTAGCGGCTACCATCGCCAGCGTGACCAGCGTGGACGACCAGGTGCGGCAGTACCTGCAGTACCTGGTCGTGGAGCGCGGGCTGGCGGGGAACACCGTGCAGTCGTACCAGCGGGACCTGCGCCGGTACGCCGGGTTCCTGGGCGGCCGGGGGCGGGCCGGGCTGGCCGAGGTAACCGGGCTCGACGTGGCCGAGTTCCGCGGCGCGCTCGCCACCGGGGACGGGGAGCACCCGCCGCTGGCGGCCAGCTCGGTCGGCCGGGCGGTGGTCGCCGTGCGCGGGCTGCACGCGTTCGCGCTGCGGGAAGGGCTCACGGCGGGCGACCCGGCCCGCGCGGTCGCGCCGCCCGCGGCCGCCAGGCGGCTGCCCAAGGCGATCAGCGTGGACGCGGTGGAGCGCCTGCTCGACGCGGCCGGCTCGACCGAGGACCCCGACCCGCGGGTGCTGCGCGACCGGGCGCTGCTTGAGTTCCTGTACGGGACGGGCGCGCGGATCTCCGAGGTGACCGGCCTCGACGTGGACGACCTGGACCACCTCGGGCAGGACCCGGCGGTGCTGCTCACCGGCAAGGGCGGCAAGCAGCGCTACGTGCCGGTCGGCCGCTACGCGGTCCGGGCGCTCGACGCCTACCTGGTCCGCGGGCGCCCGGCCCTGAAAGCCGGGCGCGCCGCCAGCCCGGCCGTGTTCCTGAACGCGCGCGGCGGCCGCCTCACCCGGCAGGGCGCGTGGGGGATCCTGCGCGAAGCCGCCATTCGTTCGGGGAAAGCCGATGTTTCACCGCACACGCTGCGGCATTCTTTCGCCACCCACCTGCTCGACGGGGGCGCGGACATCCGCGTCGTGCAGGAGTTGCTCGGACATGCCTCGGTGACCACCACCCAGGTCTACACTCTGATAACGGTAGACAAGCTGAGAGAGGTCTACGCGTCCGCGCACCCCCGCGCCCTCGGGTAGTGCACAGTGTGTTCGGGTAGTGGCACTTCGGGGTAAGTCAGCCCGACGGGCGAAAAAGTCCGGCGGCCACGGCGCGCCTGCTTGAATCCGGGCAGCTCGCACCCTAGTGTCCCGAACAGTTCGCGACCTTCTCGCCCCGGGAGGATTGTACTGGTGGCCGCATCGCGCGTAACAGAACTTCTGCCGGGAGACATCGGGCCTACCGGCCGTCCGCTCCCCGCGTTCCCCGAGCCGAAGCCGCTCTCTGAGCACGGCCCGGCGCGGATCGTGGCGGTCTGCAACCAGAAGGGCGGCGTCGGCAAGACGACGACCACCATCAACCTCGGGGCGGCGCTGGCCGAGCGCGGCCGGCGCATGCTGCTGGTGGACTTCGACCCGCAGGGGGCGCTGTCGGTCGGGCTCGGCATCCAGCCGCACGACATCGACCTCACGGTGTACAACCTGCTGATGGAGCGGGGGGTGAAGGCCCGGGACGTCATCTTCGAGACCGGCGTCGAGGGCCTGGACCTGCTGCCGTCCAACATCGACCTGTCCGGGGCCGAGGTCCAGCTAGTGTCCGAGGTCGGCCGCGAGTACATCCTCGGCGGCGCGCTCAAGCAAGTCGTGCCCGACTACGACTACATCATGATCGACTGCCAGCCGTCGCTCGGCCTGCTCACGATCAACGCCCTCGCCTGCGCCGACAGCGTTTTCATCCCGCTGGAGTGCGAGTACTTCGCGATGCGGGGCGTGGCGCTGCTGATGGAGACCATCGACAAGGTGCAGCAGCGGCTCAACCCGGACCTCAAGATCGACGGGCTGCTCGGCACCATGTACGACTCACGTACCCTGCACACCAGGGAGGTGCTGGGCTCGATCGTCAACGGCTTCGGCGACAAGGTATTTCATACCGTAATTAACCGCACCGTGCGCTTCCCGGACGCTACCGTTGCTGGTGAGCCCATCACGACCTTCGATTCCTCGTCGATGGGGGCTAGTTCATACCGTGAACTCGCCAAGGAGGTACTTGAGCGGTGGCGGCAGGACGGGGACGGTCACGCCGGGTAAACGGCGGGTATTCTAATTCTGCCCGCCATGGCATTGGTGTATTCAATGCCTAAGCGCAAAATTAGAACATCCGTACCCGGAGTCGCGGAGCTACTGCGCCCCGCCGTGCCGCTCTCCGCCGATATTGATGAACGCCCGGCGACCGGCCGGGAAAGACACGATCAGAAGATCACCGTCTACCTGTCCGCCGCCGAACTGCTCGACCTGGAGCACGCGCGGCTCAAGCTGCGCCGCTTCGGGTTCGTGATTGACCGCGGGCGCCTGGTCCGGGAGGCGATCGCCATCCTGCTCGCCGACCTGGACGCGCGGGGCACCGAGAGCCTGATCGCCCGACGGGTCGGCTTCCGGACTGACCAGGACAAGAACGGGGACGCGGTACCGTCGTTAGGGTGGGCAGTACAGCTGGTGGCACGATGACAGCCGATCCAGGGGCCGGCGAAGAGGCACCGCGCGGCGCGAGCGCGTTCGAGGTCCACCTCGATGTCTTCGAGGGGCCGTTCGACCTGCTGCTCGGCCTGATCTCCAAGCACAAGCTGGACATCACCGAGGTATCGCTGTCCCAGGTCACCGACGAGTTCATCGCCTACATCCGGGCGCGTTCCGGCGGCTGGGACCTGGACCAGGTCAGTTACTTCCTGGTGGTGGCGGCGACGCTGCTCGACCTGAAGGCGGCCCGGCTGCTGCCCAGCGGCGAGGTCGAGGACGAGGAGGACCTGGCGCTGCTTGAAGCCCGCGACCTGCTGTTCGCGCGGCTGCTGCAGTACCGCGCCTACAAGGAGGTGGCGGCGGTGTTCGCCGGGCGGATGGCAGCGGCCTCCCGCCGGTTCCCGCGCCGGGTGCCGCTCGAGCCGCGCTTCGCCGCGCTGCTGCCCGAGGTGCTGTTCGCCATCGGCCCGCAGGAGTTCGCGGCCATCGCCGCCCGCACGCTGGCGCCGAAGGAACCGCCGGTGGTGTCGGTCGACCACATCCACGCGGCCTTCGTGTCGATCAGGGAGCAGGCGGTGCTGATCGCCGAACGGCTGCGCGGCCTCGGGCGGGCGTCGTTCCGCCAGCTGTCGGCCGGCCCCGGTCAGCCGGCCTCGAGGGCAACTACGAGGTCGTCGCGTCCTTCCTGGCGCTGCTTGAGCTGTACCGCGAGGACGTGATCGCGTTCGAGCAACTGGCGCCGCTCGGCGAGCTGTACGTGACCTGGACCGGCGGTGACCGCGAGGTCCAGCTCGCACCGCCCGGCGCCCGCGGCGGCGACCCCGCCGCGGCACCCGAGACTGAGGCGGAAGAGTACCTATGAGCAGTGAGTTCAACCTGGCTGACGGCCTGGGCGCGCCCGGCGGACCGGGCGGGCCGGGCGAGCCCGCGGGCCCCGCGGGGGACCCGGACCCGGATCCGGTGCCCGACGACGACGGTCCCGGCCTGCGGGCGTCGCTTGAGGCGATCCTGCTGGTCGCCGACGAGCCGGTGCCGGAGGTACTGATCGCCCAGGTGATCGAGCGGCCGCGGCACGAGGTCGCGGCCGGGCTGCGCGCCCTCGCCCAGGAGTACACGGCCGACGGCCGCGGGTTCGACCTGCGGGAGATAGCGGGCGGCTGGCGCTTCTATACTCGTGAGGACTGCGCGCCGCTGGTCGAGCGGTTCGTCCGGGACGGCCAGGAAGTGCGGCTCACCCAGGCGGCGCTCGAGACGCTGGCCGTCATCGCCTACCGGCAGCCGGTCAGCCGGGCCCGGGTGTCGGCGGTGCGCGGGGTCAACTGCGACGGCGTGATCAGGACCCTGGTGCTGCGCGGTCTGGCCGAGGACTCGGGGAACGACCCGGAGACCGGCGCGATCCTCTACCGCACCACCGGCTACTTCCTTGAGCGCCTTGGCATGGCATCACTGGACGAGCTGCCCGACCTGGCGCCGTTCCTGCCAGACGACATCGAGGACATCGAGGACAATGAACGCACGCGGGCGTAGCGACCGGGGCGACGAGCGAACCGCCCACCTGCCGCCGGGGGCCGAGGCGCAGCTCTCGCCCGAGGCGAGTGCCGAGCTGCGTCGCCCGAGGCGAGGGCGCGGCTGCGGGCACTGCGCAGCATGGGGCTTGACGACGACAACGACGAGTTCGCGGTCGACCAGGGCGAGCGCGACGACCTGACCGACGTCCCCGGCGGGGTGCGGCTGCAGAAGGTGCTGGCCGCGGCCGGCGTCGGCAGCAGGCGGCACTGCGAGGAGATGATCGGCGCCGGCCGGGTCGAGGTCGACGGGCAGGTCGTGCGGCGCTTCGGCGCCCGGGTGGACCCGGAGAACCAGGTCATCCGGGTCGACGGGAAGCGCATCCCGGCCCGGCAGGGCGTGGTGTACCTGGCGTTCAACAAGCCCCGCGGTGTGCTCACCGCGATGTCGGACGACCGGGGGCGCAAGACGATCGTCGACTTCCTCGGCGACCACGCGGAGCGGCTGTTCCACGTCGGGCGGCTCGACTACGACACCGAGGGCCTGATGCTGCTCACCAACGACGGCGAGCTCGCGCACCGGCTCGCTCACCCGAGCTACGAGGTGGCCAAGACCTACGTGGCCGAGGTGCCCGGCCCGGTGCCGCGCGACCTGGGCCGGCGGCTGCAGGCGGGGGTCGAGCTGGAGGACGGCGTGGCGGTAGCGGACAAGTTCCGGGTCATCGAGCAGTCGGCCGGGCGGGCCATGGTGGAGATCGTGCTGCACGAGGGGCGCAAGCACATCGTGCGCCGGATGCTGGCCGAGGTCGGCCACCCGGTCAGCCGCCTCCTGCGGACCACCGTGGGGCCGGTCAAGCTGGGCGTCCTGCGCCCCGGGGCGACCAGGGACCTGACCACCAAGGAAATCGGCGAGCTGTACGCGGCCGTCGGCCTGTAGCTGGTCAGGGGCGGTAGTAGCCTTGGTACTCCAAGATCGTTAGGAGCCGTTACGTGTCAGTCCGGGCTATTCGCGGCGCAGTCCAGGTGGACGCCGATGAGAGCGACGCCATCCTGGAGGGAACCGCTGAGCTGGTCACCGCGGTGATGACCCGCAACGACCTCACTCCCGACGACGTGATCAGCGTCCTGTTCACGGTGACCCCCGACCTGAGCGCCGAGTTCCCCGCGCTCGCCGCCCGCAAGCTGGGATTTCACGCGGTGCCGCTGATGTGCGCGACCGAGATCCCGGTCCCCGGGGCGATGCCCCGGGTGGTCCGGCTGATGGCGCACGTGGAAACCGAGCAGCCGCGGTCGCAGGTGCAGCACGTCTACCTGCGCGGCGCGGCCGGGCTGCGGCTGGACATCGCCCAGTGAGACCCCGGCGATGACCGCGCCCGCCCGCGTCCTGGTCGCCGGAACCGGGCTGATCGGGACATCCGTCGCCCTGGCGCTGCGCGCCCAGGGAGTCGACGTCTGGCTGAGCGACGCCGACCCGGCGACCGCCAAGCTGGCGGCCGACCTCGGCGCGGGCACGGTGGTGCCCGACCTGCGCGACGCCAAGGGAATCGCGGACGTCGCGCTGCTCGCGATGCCGCCGGCCGTGGTTGGCCAGCAGCTCGCGTACGCCCAGGAGTGCGCGGTCGCCGACGTCTACACCGATGTCGCCAGCGTCAAGGTGCTGCCCGCCCGCCAGGCCCGCGAGCTGGGCTGTGAACTGGACAGCTACGTGCCGGGCCACCCCCTGGCGGGCCGCGAGCGGCAGGGGCCCGCGGCGGCGCAGGCGGACCTGTTCCTCGGCCGCACCTGGGCGCTGTGCCCGCTGCCGGAGACCTCGCCCGACGCGCTGGCCCAGGTGACCGCGCTGGCGCGGGCGTGCGGTGCCAACCCGGTGACCACCGACCCGGCCACCCACGACCGCTGGGTGGCGCTCGTCTCGCACGCGCCGCACCTGGTGGCGGTGGCGATGGCGGCCCAACTGCAGGGGCCGGCCGTGCCCGCCGACGCGCTCACCCTGGCCGGCCAGGGGCTGCGCGACGTCACCCGGATCGCGGCCGGTGACAGCGGCCTGTGGACCCAGATCCTGAGCGCCAACGCCGGCCCGGTCGCCGAGGTGGTCGCGGCCGTCGCCGACGAGCTGGCCGCCGCCGCCCGGCTGCTGGCCGGCCTGGCGGCAGTGCCAGCCAACCAGCCAGCCAACCAGCCAGCCGACCAGGCGGCCAGCCAGCCAGCGGCCGGCGAGGTGACCGCGCTGCTTGACCGGGGCCGGGCCGGGGTCGGCCGCATCCCCGGCAAGCACGGGATGCGGCCGCGCCACTTCGCCGTGGTCCAGGTTGTCATCGCCGACCGCCCGGGCGAGCTGGCCCGGCTGTTCGAAGCGGCCGGGACGGCCGGGGTCAACATCGAGGACATCAGGCTTGAGCACTCACCCGGCCTGCCGGTCGGCGTCGCCGAGCTGTCGGTCCGGCCCGACCAGGCCAGCCTGCTGCGCGAGACGATGGAGGCGGGCGGCTGGCCGGCCCACGGCTAGCGCTCGAGCCACCCCGCAGCTCGAGCCACCCCGCAGCGGAGGCCACCAGTAAACGGGTCGCGCGGGCCCGCGGTTGATGTGGGAAGCTAGACCCCATGACCGAGACCGCGAAGCAGGGCAGCGACAAGGCGACGGCCGCGAAGGCGGCCAACGAACCCGCCGCCGCGGAGTCCGCCGCGACCAAGACGGGCGGCGCGGGCAAGCCGCCCGCCGCCGAAGCCCCCGCGCCGCCAGCGGCCGCGGGCGCGGCCGCGACGGAGCCCGCCGGCGAGGACGCCGGCGCGGCGGAAGCGGACGCGCCGGACCTGGACGAGACCAAGCGCAAGTTCCGGGCGGCGCTCGAGCGCAAGCACCAGTCCCAGGGCGACAGCCAGGGCCGGGGCGGCCGCGACGGCAGCAAGATCAGCGGTGCCCACGGGCCCGCCGGCAGCCGCCGCAACTTCCGCCGCAAGAGCGGCTGACCGGCCGCTGCCGCTCGTGCCCCGCGCCGCGGGGCGCCCGGTACCATTTCTAAGTGGGAATATCCGCACCGAACGGCCTCGTGATCGCTATCGACGGCCCCTCGGGCTCCGGCAAGTCGAGCGCGTCAAAGGGCGTCGCCCGTGCTCTCGGCCTCCGCTACCTCGACACCGGGGCCATGTACCGCGCGCTTACCTGGTGGTTCATGGCCCAAGGGGAGCAGACGAGCGACGAGCAGCGGGTCGCTGCCCGCGCCGCGGAGCCGGCCATCGACGTGTCGACCGACCCGGACGACCCGTGGACCCGGGTCAACGGCCGTGACGTCTCGGCCGAGATCCGCAACCCCGAGGTTTCCGCGCAAGTCAGCGCGGTCGCCCGGGTTCCGGTGGTACGCGAGCGGCTGATCGCGCAGCAGCGGGCGATCATCGCCGCGGCCCGCCCCGGCATCGTGGCCGAAGGCCGCGACATCGGCACCGTGGTGGCCACCGGGGCGCAGCTCAAGGTATTCCTGACGGCCGACCCGCAGGCCCGTGCGCGGCGCCGGGCGGCCGAGTTGAGCGCGGCGGTCGACGACACCGAGGCGGCGCAGGCCCGCCGTGACCGGCTGGACGCGGCGCAGTCGCAGAAGGCACCGGACGCGCTGCTGGTTGACGCGTCCGAACTGACCCTGGACCAGGTGATCAGTAAGATCACCCGGCTGGCGGGCGAGCGGGACCCGCTGGCCTGCGCCGGGGACAAGAGCATCTGATGGGGGAGAGTCACGTGACCGAGTTCGACGGCGATGACGACGGCTGGGTGGACATCGGCGACGACGCCGGCGACCGTGACGGCGGCGGCGAGGCGGACGGCGGCGCTGGCTTCGGCACGCCCGGACAGCCGGTGCTGGCCGTGGTCGGCCGGCCCAACGTCGGCAAGTCGACGCTGGTCAACCGCATTCTCGGCTCTCGCCAGGCGGTCGTGCAGGACGTCCCGGGTGTCACCAGGGACCGGGTGGCCTACGACGCCAACTGGCGCGGCAGGCAGTTCACCCTGGTCGACACCGGCGGCTGGGTAGCCCGGGCCGAGGGCCTGGCCGCCCAGGTCGCCGAGCAGGCGGAGATCGCGGTCGGGCTGGCCGACGCGGTGCTGTTCGTGGTGGACGCCCGGGTCGGCGCGACCGACGAGGACGAGGCGGTGGCGCGGGTGCTGCGCCGGGCGGGCAAGCCGGTGGTGCTTGTCGCCAACAAGGTCGACGACGCCAAGAGCGAGGCCGACGCCCAGTCGCTGTGGTCGCTCGGCCTGGGCGAGCCGGTAATGGTCTCCGCGATGCACGGCCGCGGCAGCGGCGACATGCTCGACCGGGCCCTCGAGGCGCTGCCCGAGGCGCCCCCGGAGCGGCTGGGGGAGGGCGGCCCGCGCCGGGTGGCGCTTATCGGCCGGCCCAACGTCGGCAAGTCCTCCCTGCTCAACAAGCTGGCCGGGGAGCAGCGGTCGGTGGTCGACTCGGTCGCGGGCACCACCCGCGACCCGGTGGACGAGCTGATCGAGCTGGGCGGCACCACCTGGCGGTTCGTGGACACCGCGGGCATCAGGCGGCGGTTCAGGGACAGCCAGGGGGCCGACTTCTACGCCACCCTGCGCACCCAGTCGGCCCTCGACCGGGCCGAGGTCGCGGTCGTGCTGCTCGACGCCTCGGAGCCGCTCACCGAGCAGGACCTGCGCATCCTGACGATGGTCACCGAGGCGGGCCGGGCGCTGGTCATCGCCTACAACAAGTGGGACCTGACCGATGAGGACCGCCGCGAGCAGCTCCGGCGCGAACGCGAGCGGCAGCTCTACCACGTCCGCTGGGCACCCCGGGTGAACATCTCGGCGGCGACCGGGCGGCACGTCGACCGCCTGGTGCCGGCCATCGAGGAGGCCCTCGCGGGCTGGGAGCAGCGGATCGGCACCGGCCAGCTCAACGCCTGGCTGAACGCCCTGATCGCCGCCACGCCGCCGCCGATGCGGGGCGGCAAGCAGCCGCGGGTGCTGTTCGTCACCCAGGCCGGCAGCAAGCCGCCGCACTTCGTGCTGTTCACCACCGGCTTCCTCGAGGAGACCTACCGGCGGTTCATCGAGCGGCGGCTGCGCGAGGACTTCGGCTTCGCCGGGACCCCGGTCAAGCTGACCATGCGGCTGCGGGAGAAGCGCGGCAAGAACGCCGGCCGCCCGGCCGCCCGCCGCTAGGCGCGCCGATGTCATCGCCAGAGAAGCTGCTTGAGCTGGACCGGCGGCACGTCTGGCACCCCTACGGGCCGATGCCGGGCACCCACCCGCCGCTGCTGGTGGAGTCGGCCAGCGGGGTGCGGCTGCGGCTGGCGGCTGACCCCGCGGCCGGCCCCGGCGGCCGTGAGCTGATCGACGGGATGAGCTCCTGGTGGGCGGCGATCCACGGCTACCGGCAGCCCGAGCTCGACGCCGCCGCCCGCGGGCAGCTCGACCGGATGAGCCACGTGATGTTCGGCGGGCTGACCCACCAGCCGGCCGTGTCGCTGGCCAGCCGGCTGGTCGAGCTGGCACCGGACGGGATCGAGCACGCCTTCCTGTGCGACTCCGGTTCGGTCAGCGTCGAGGTCGCGGTGAAGATGTGCCTGCAGTACTGGCGGTCGCGCGGCGCCAGCGCCAAGACCAGGCTGCTGACCTGGCGCGGCGGCTATCACGGGGACACGTTCATGGCCATGTCGGTGTGCGACCCCGACGGCGGCATGCACCGGATGTGGGACGGCGTGCTGCCGCGGCAGGTGTTCGCCGGCCTGCCGCCGGCCGGCTTCGACGCCGGGGTGGACCCGGACTACGCGGCTGACCTGCGGAAGCTCATCGAAATAAACCAAGACGAACTCGCCGCGGTGATCGTGGAGCCGGTCGTGCAGGGCGCGGGCGGCATGCGCTTCCACGACCCCGGTTACCTGCGGGTGCTGCGCGACGCCTGCGACGCCTGCGGCGTGCTGCTGGTGTTCGACGAGATCGCCACCGGCTTCGGGCGGACCGGGCGGCTGTTCGCGGCTGAGCACGCCGGCGTGGCGCCGGACGTGATGTGCGTCGGCAAGGCCCTCGCGGGCGGCTACCTGACGGTGGCGGCGGCGCTGTGCACGGCCGAGGTGGCGGCCGGCATCGGCCGCGGCGAGCTGCCGGTGCTCGCGCACGGCCCCACCTTCATGGGCAACCCGCTCGCCTGCGCGGTGGCCGGCGCGTCGCTCGACCTGCTCCTCGGCACCGGCCAGCGGCTGCTCTACCCGCGCGGCTGGCAGGCCGAGGTGCGCCGGATCGAGACGGGACTGCTGGAGGGGCTGGCGCCCGCGGCCGGCCAGCCGGGCGTCGCCGACGTGCGGGTGCTCGGCGCGATCGGCGTGGTGCAGCTCGACCACGAGGTGGACATCGCCGCCGCGACACGGGCGGCGGTGGCGGCCGGGGTCTGGCTGCGCCCGTTCCGCGACCTGATCTACACCATGCCGCCCTACGTCTGCGGTGACGACGATATCGCCGCGGTCTGCGCCGGGGTGCTGGCCGCGGCCGCCGCGGGCTAGCCGCCGCAAGGCTAACCCGCGGCGGGCTAGTTGGCCCCGGCCGTCGGCGCGAGGTGGAACCAGACGGTGGTCCCCGCGGTGTCGCGCAGGTACCCCCACTGGGCGGTCAGCTGCTGCACCAGGAACAGGCCGTGCCCGTCGGTGGCGAGCAGGTCGCCCTTGACGACCGGGGTACCCGCCGAGCCGTCGTCGATCACCTCGACCAGCACCCCGTCCGGCACGTCGATGAGGACGACGGTGACGGTCCCGCCCGGTGCGCCCGAGTCGGTGTGCAGGATCGCGTTGGTGACCAGCTCAGACGTCAGTAAGGTGGCGGCGTCGGAGTCGACCGCGTGCTCCTTGCCCGCCGCCGACAGGGTCCGCTCGACAAACGCGCGGGCCGCCGACACCTCCTCCGCCTGGCCGGCAATTGTCAGCGACCCGAGGATCGCGGTCCGCTGCCTCAGCCCGGTCCTGGCCCCCGCCCCGGGACCGGGACGGCTTTTCAGGGGGGTGTCCATCCGCACGTGCCTCCCGTCGTAGCGCATTCGCGGCCGCGGAACACGGTCCCGCCACCGGCTATGCGTACGCGAATACTGACCCATTTGAAATTCAGGTGAAGCGATTTCCAAGAAGTGGCTTATGTCTGATTCATGACACTTGCCCGCGCTGTCACGGTAGTGCTGCCTGCCCTCGTCGGCCGCCGTAACCTCTACGATCATGCACGTGCAAGCGCGCGCCACGCAAGTGCGTAAGGCAAATCTAGCGGATGAAATCGCGGATGGGATTTCACTTCGAGAGTTTTCCCTGTATGGTGCTGCTTGTCGCCCTCGCCAGTCTTGATCATCGCCGCGCACTTTAGTGGCATGATCGTCAAATGGCGAAGTCTCCACTTGAAGGAGGTGGATCCGCGATGACCACCACCGGGCCGACTGTACGGCGGCGCCGTCTCGGCACCGAGCTGCGCAAACTGCGTGAGTCCAACGGCTACAAGCTGGAGGAGGTCGCGGCGCAGCTTGGCGTGGCGCCCTCGACCCTATCGCGGATCGAGACAGGCAAGGCCCCGACTAAGTCGGCTTACCTGAATCAGATGCTTGAGATGTACGGCGTGGTGGACCCGGCGCAGCGCCAGATCCTGGTCGACATGGCCCGCGAGGGCCATCGCAAGGGCTGGTGGGCCGCCTATGACGACGTGCTGCCGAGCGGTTTCGACATCTACGTGGGGCTCGAGGCCGAGACCGCGGCGATCCGCAGCTACGAGACCTCGGTGGTGCCCGGGCTGCTGCAGACGCCCGACTACGCGCGGGCAGTGCTGTCGGAGGAGTACCCCCGGCACACCCTGGAGCAGATCGACCGCATGGTGGACCTGCGCGTCCAGCGGCAGCGCCGGTTCAGCGAGGACCCGCCGCTCGAGCTGTGGGCGATCGTCGACGAGGCCGTCATCCGGCGGCCGGTCGGCGGCAACGCGGTGATGCGCGGCCAGCTCGAGCACTTGCTCGACGCGGCGACCCGGCCGGGGCTGACCCTCCAGGTGCTGCCGTTCGCCATCGGTGCCCACGCCGGGCACGGCGGCGCGTTCTCGATCCTGGAGTTCCCGAACCGCACCGATGCCGAGGTCGCCTACGTCGAGTCCGTCGCGGGCTATCTCTACCTGGAGAAGGACCGCGAGGTGCGGGCCCGGGCGGAGGCCTTCGACCGGCTGCGCGCGGCCGCGCTGGCGCCCGGCGCCTCCACCGACCTGATTGGCCAGGTCGCTAGCGAGCTTTAGGGAGGTCGTGACGGCTGGGGTGGCCGCCACGGCGCATAGGGGAAAACAACAAGGGAGGAAATCGATGGAACCCAATGAGGGTGACTTGCGCTGGTTTAAGAGCAGTGCCAGTGCGGCCGGCAACTGCGTCGAGGTGGCGCACCTGCCCGGCGGGGGCGTCGCGGTTCGGGACACCAAGGACCGGGCGAAGGCGCCCCACGTCTACACCCGCCCGGAGTGGGAGGCGTTCCTGGTCGGCGCCAAGAAGGGTGAGTTCGACCTGCCGCTCGCGTAGCCGGGCGCACCCGCGGCTTTCCTGGCCAGGGGGGAGAGAAGACGGCGGGCTCCCGCGTAGCGCGGGGGCCCGCCGCCTCTGTTCAGGGGTACCGCTGGCTACTCGTCCTCAGTCGTCTCGAGCTGCCGGATGATGTCATCGATGAGCCGCGGGGTGTCCCGCGGCTCGTAGGCCACGATCGACAGCCGTTCCATGGCGAGCAGGTAGCGGTCCACGTCGGCCTGCTTGTCCAGGTAGAGCGCGCTGGTGAGGTTCTCCACGTACACCACGTCGGGCAGGTCGTGCTCGGCGAAGCGCAGGATGCTGAACCCGGTCGGGGCGGCGTGCCCGCCCGCGCCGTACGGCAGCACCTGCAGCGTCAGGTTGGGGCTGGCGCAGGCCTTGCGCAGGTAGCGGAGCTGCTCGAGCTGGACCCCGATGCCCGCCACCGGGCGGCGCATGGCGGCCTCGTCGAGCACCACCCACAGCTTCAGCTTGCCCTCGCGGAAGCGGCGCTGCCGCTCCTTGCGCAGCACCACCAGGCGCTCGGCCTGCTCGAGGGGGAAGTCGCCGAGCGAGATGACCGAGGTCGCGTACTCCTCGGTCTGCAGCAGGCCGGGGATGAACTGCGCCTCGTACACCCGGATGGACCGGGCCGCCTCCTCCATGCCGACGTAGGCCTGGAACCAGTCCGGCAGGATGTCGTTGTAGCGGTGCCACCAGCCGGGCTTGTTCGACTGCTCGGCCAGGGTGAGCAGTTGCTCGCGCTCGCGCGCGTCCACCCCGTACAGGGTCAGCAGGTCGAGCACGTCGATCTCGCGGATCGCGTTCCGGCCGAGCTCGATGCGGCTGATCTTGGACTCAGACGCGCGGATCTTGCTGGCCGCCTGCTTGGCGGTGATGCCCCTTGACTCGCGCAGCCTGCGGAGCTGAGATCCGAGCAGGATGCGCAGGACGGTAGGCCCGTCAGATGAGTCAGGCACGCCGACCTCCTCGCCATTCCGATGCCGCACGGCACGGAAAAGACCGTGTGGATAGCCATACGATGCTGTTAGCATCGCTTCCACGCAATTGCGTGGCGTCTGCCGCTCCCGCGCAGTGACCCAATGATATCGCATATGCGATTCCATGTCGGCTATCCGACCCGTGGGATGTGCCTATTATGGCCGGCCGGTGCGGGTGGGCGGACGGCCGGCCCCCGGTGTCGGCCGGATCGGCCGTAGCCCCTCCGTTGTGCGTGCACAGCAAGGTTTGTGCGTGCACAGCACGTGCGCTCCGCCAGTGGCGCCGGGGGAGCCTGGGCCGGGCGCGACTGACGCCGCGGGCGGCCAGAAATAGCGACGGGCAAGGCCCAGGAATTGCACCACGGAAAGCCGTGCATTGCGGCGGTATGACCGGCCAGGCGACGCGCTAATGCCGCCGTTATCTTCCGGTCATTTCATTATGTGATAAGCGACACCTGGTTAATGCCGCAATGGCGGCAACCGGGCCGGTGAGCGGGCACGACCTCGGCCCCGCCCGTCATTGACGGCAGTATTGTCGCCGGGCGCCGCCAGCCCGGCCCGCGAAATCGGCCCGGCCGATAGCGGTCGTATGATCGCGGGTATGCGCTATCGAACCCTGGGAGATTCCGGCCTGCTGGTGTCGGTCGTCGGCCTCGGCTGCAACAACTTCGGCGGGCGGCTGGACGTCGCGCGCACCGCCGCGGTGGTTGACGCGGCCATCGACGAGGGCATCACGCTGCTCGACACGGCCGAGACCTACGGCGGCAAGGGCGCCTCCGAGCTTGCCCTCGGCGAGGTACTGCAGGGCCGCCGGGACAAGGTGGTGCTCGCCTCCAAGTTCGGCCACCAGGGCGCCGACATGGGCTACGGTCCGGCCGCCGGCGCCAAGGGCGGCCGCAACTACATCAAGATCGCGGTGGAGAACTCCCTCACCCGGCTGAAGACCGACTACATCGACCTGTACCAGTTGCACACCCCGGACCCGGTCACCCCGATCGACGAGACCCTCGACGCCCTGGACGACCTGGTGACCGAGGGCAAGGTCCGCTACCTGGGGCACTCCAACTTCGCTGGCTGGCAGATCGCCGACGCCGCGCACGCCGCCGCCAGCCGCGGCCGCACCCCGTTCATCTCCGCGCAGAACCACTGGTCGCTGCTCGAGCGGGCGGCCGAGCGGGAGGTGGTCCCGGCCGCCCGCCACTTCGGCGTCGGCCTGCTGCCGTACTTCCCGCTCGCCAACGGCCTGCTCACCGGCAAGGTCCGCAAGGGGCAGCAGGTGCCCGCCAACTCCCGGCTGGCCGAGCCGCGCCGGGCCGGCTACGTCACCGACGCCAAGCTCGACCGGGTGGAGTCGCTGATCGCCTGGGGCGAGGAGCAGGGCGCGTCCATCCTCGAGATCGCCATCGGCGGCCTCGCCGCCCTGCCCGGCTGCTCCTCGGTGATCGCCGGCGCCACCTCGCCCGAGCAGGTCAAGGCCAACGCCGCCGCGGGGGAGTGGGCGCCGACGGCCGGGCAGCTCGCGGAGATCGACAAGATCGTCCCGCCCCCCGCCGACTAACCACTTCAGCCCGAACGGGTGCGGCTGACCCCGGCCGCCCCGGCCATTCCCCTGCTCAGCCGCGCAGCCGCGTCAGCAGCCTGATCCGGGTCAGCCCGGCCAGTCCGCTGGTCAGCCGCGCAGCCGCGTCAGCAGGTTGGCTGGCCAGTACCAGATCGTGTAGCCGCCGGCCTGGTAGACCCGGGCGGGCGGGCCCCAGGTGGCCAGCACCGCTCGCTCGTCGGTGAACCCCGGGTACCCCGGCTGGTCCGGGGCCAGCACCACGAAGTGGGCGGCCGACCGTCGCGGGTCGAACCAGGCGGCGCTGGTCTCACCGGGGTGCGGTCCCACTCCGGTATCCAGGCTCGGCCCGGCCCTGGCCCGGTCGGCGATCGGCCGCACCGCGACGCGGCCCCCGCTGGTCAGCGTGACCACGCTGGCCTGCCAGAAGCCGGCCAGCCCGGTGCCGGGCAGCCGGCGGGCGGTCAGCCAGGCGGTGAGCGCGGCCGCCTGCGGCGGTGCGGCCGGGGCGGTCAGCTCGGCCCCGAGCCCGGCCAGGTAGCCGGCCGCGGCCAGTGCCAGCAGGCCGGCCAGCAGCCGCCGCCCGCCGGGCCGCTGCAGTCCACCGCCCGGCCCACCGCCCGGCCGCGCGCGGGACCGGAAGCCAGGCGGGCCGGGAGCCGGGCTGGCCGAGCAGCAGCGGGGTTAGCTCCCGCCCGGCCAGCGCGGCCGCGAACGGCAGCACCGGGGCGATCTCCCGGGCCGAGGCCAGGTCGATCACCCGCTCGGTCATCAGGAACGCCCCCAGGTTGACGGCGATCGCCGCCAGCAGCAGCTGGCTGACCAGGTCGCCCCGGCCGCCCCGGCCGGGAAGCCGCCGGACGAAGCGCCGCGTCCCGCTCGCCGCTCCCGCCGCGGCGACCAGCACCCCGGCCACCGCCAGCACCACGCCCGCCAGGTGCAGCACCAGGAAGCCCGGCCACTGGCCGTCGGCCGCCCCGCCGGTGTCCGCGCCGAACAGCAGCAGCAGGCACTTACTGGCCATCGGCACGTTGTGCCGGAGGGCGCCGTCCAGCGGCGCCAGCGCGGTACCGACCGGCCGGACGGTGAAGCCGCCCGCGGCGGTCACCGCGCGCAGTACCCAGTGCGCGGCCTCAGCCGCCACCAGCGCCCCGCCCGCCAGCGCGAGCTGATAGCCGGCCGCCCGGCGCCAGCCCGCCGGCCGGGCCCAGGCCAGCAGCGCCGCCCGCCCGGTGCCCACCAGGGCGAGCGGCACGATCCCGGCCACCAGCACCAGCGAGTCGGCCACCTCGGCCAGGCACAGCAGCGCCGAGGCGATGACCGGGACGTACCAGCGGCGCCGCCCGGCCGCCTCCGCCCGGTCGATGACCAGCCAGGTGAGCAGCAGCGGGACCGACGTGCCGATGTGATCGGGCGAGGACAGCAGCACGTTGGTGCCGGAGGCGAGCTGCGGCGCCAGCATGATCCCGGCCGCCAGCGCCACCCGCGCCATCCCCGGCCGCCCGGTCGCTGCCCCCTTGGCGAGCAGGGCGGCCAGCAGCAGGGCGAGGGTGTAGGTCATCGCGGCGGCGATGTCGACCACGTCCGCGCGCAGCCCCCGGACCAGCTCGACCAGCGCGTACTGCGGCAGCTCGGTGGTGTAGAAGGACACGTCGGAGGTGGTCCAGCCGCGCAGCAGCGGGTTGCCGTGCAGCATGTCCCAGGCCTGCAGCGCCTGCGAGGCGCCGTCGGAGTTGACCGCCCGGGTCTGCGCCAGCCGCAGGTACACAGTGAACGCCGCGACCGCGCCGGCCGCCCAGGCCATTCCCCGCCAAGCCCGGCCCGCCCAGCCCCGGCCCGCCCAGCCGGCCCGCGCCGCGCCCAAGCCCGGCCCACCCATGCCCGCCTCGGCCACCGCCGCCTGGTCAAGTTCCCGCCAGCGCCACCCTCCGGCCGGGCGCCGGCCGCTGGCTCACTGACCGTCTCCCCGGGCGACTGCGGCCCCACCGATGGATGCACGCCCGTCATTTCACCATGAGTAGTCGGCACGGTACCGCAAGTACCGGAAACTGCCTGCGAGCAAGCTCACAGCGCCCGGGTGCACCACCGCGACGACCGTTAAGCGATGATTGGCACCGAATATGTCGATTGTTCTGGTGGCGGAGCTGTTCCTGGCCGGCCTCGGCGGCGGGATCGCCGGCACGGTGGCCAGCGTCGCGAGCGTCGTCTCCTACCCGGCCCTGCTCGCGCTCGGCCTGCCTCCGCTCGCCGCCAACGTCACCAACACGGTGTCGCTGGTCTTCTGCGTTCCCGGCAGCATGCTCGGCTCCCGCGCTGAGCTGGCCGGGCAGCGGACGCGGATCCTCCGTTACGGCGCGATCACGGCGGCCGGCGGCGCGGTCGGCGCGGCGGTGCTGCTGCTCGCCCCGCCGGGCGCGTTCGCGCTGGCGGTGCCGGTGCTGATCAGCTGCGCGGCGGTACTGGTGCTGGTGCAGCCGCGGCTGCGGTCGCTGGCGCCCCGGCCCGGGGCCGAGCAGTCGCCGCCGCGGCTGGCGGCGCTGTTCTGCGTGGCGGTCTACCTCGGCTACTTCGGCGCCGCGGGCGGCGTGCTGGTGCTGGCGGCGCTGGCCGCGACCATCTGCGAGCCGCTTATCCGGGTCAACGCGATCAAGAACGTGGTGGCGGGCGCGGCCAACCTGGTCGCGGCGGCCCTGTTCGCCCGCTACGCCCCGGTCGACTGGGCGTTCGTCCCGCCGCTGGCGGCCGGCTTCCTGGTCGGCAGCTACTGCGGCCAGCGGCTGGCCCGCTACCTGCCCGCCGCCGCGCTGCGGGTCATCGTCGCGGTCGCGGGCCTGGCCCTCGCGGTCAAGCTCGGCTGGACCGCCTACCGCTGACCGGTTCGCCCGCCGAGCCAGACCAGGAACGCCGCCAGCGCCGCCGCAGCAGCAGCGTCCGGGCGGCCAGCCAGCAGCACAGCGCGACCCACACGCCGGGCAGGCCGAGCCAGTGGAAGCGCAGTACCAGCGCGGCGACGGGCGCGAAGGCGGCGATGGACAAGATCATCGCGCGGCGCATGGCGCGGTAGTCGCCGAGCCCGAGGATGATGCCGTCGTAGACGAACGCCAGCGCGGCCAGCGGCTGGGTGAGCGCGGCCCACAGCAGCGCGGTGACCGCCGCCTGGCGGACCGCCGGGTCGGTGGTGAACAGCCCCGGCGCGAACAGCGCGAGCACGGCCGTGAGCAGGCCGAGCCCGATGCCGGCGGCCAGCCCGAGTACCAGCGTCCGCCGCGCCGCCCGCTCGGCCGCGGGCCGGTCGCCGCGGCCGAGGGCGGCGCTGACGAAGACCTGCGCGGGCACCGCGAGGGCGTCGGTGGACAGCGAGAGCAGCGTCCACAGCCGGTAGGCGATCTGCTGGCCGGCCAGGGGGACCGGGCCGAGCCGGGCGGTGACCGCGGTGGCCGTCAGCGGCACCGCGCCGAGCGCGATCGTCCGCACCGACAACCGGTGACCGTCGCGCAGCAGCGGGCCGATGTCGCCCCAGCCCGGCCGGACCGGCGGGGTGGCCGAGCGCCAGGAGGTGTAGGAGTACGCCGCCGCCGCGAGTGCCTGGGCCGCGACCGTGCCCCAGGCGGAGCCAGCCAGGCCCGCGTGCAGCCCGAACACGAACCAGGCCTCAAGCAGCCCGTTCACCACGTTGGCGGCGACCGCGATGCGCAGCGGGCCGGTGGTGTTCTCCAGTCCGGTCAGGTGCCCGACGCCCGCGTAGGAAAGGTAGAGGAACGGCAGGCCGAGGGCGGCGATCCGGAGGTAGCCGGTGGCGGCGGCCCCGGTGCCGGCGTGCCCGCCGAGCAGGGTGACCGCGAGCGGGGCGATGAGCACCAGCAGCGCCGTGGTCGCCACGCCCCACCCGGCGGCGACCGCGTAGGCGGCCCCGACCGCGCGCCCGGCCGCCTCACGGGAATCGCGGGCGGTGTGCCGGGCCACCTCCGTCGTTGTCGCGGTGGTGAGGAAGATGGCCAGCCAGACGACGACCGACAGGGCCGACGTGGCCAGCGCCAGGGCGTCGAGCGCTCCCCGCCCGAGGTGGCCCACGATCGCGGTGTCGACCAGGTTGTAGAGCGGCTCGGCGGCAATGGCACCGAGCGCCGGGACGGCCAGCCGGGCGATCCGCCGGTCGAGGCTGCGCGTTCCGCTATCACGCGCCAGCCGGATCACGCCGCCAGGATATAGAGGTACGGTTACTTACTCGTGAGCCGCATCCAGCCGCCCCCGGCCGCCGTCCGCCCGGGCCGGGCCAAGCTGGAGCGAACCCTGCTGGTGATCGGCGTGCTCGCCCTCGGCTACAACTTGCGCGGCTCGATCACCAGCCTGCCCCCGGTTTTCCCCGAGCTGCAGTCCAGCCTCGGCCTGTCCGGGGCGGCGATCTCGCTGCTCGCGGCCACCCCGGTGATCTGCTTCGGCGTGGTCTCCGGGTTCGGGGCCGCCCTGGCCCGGCGCACGGGCGAGGAACGGGCCCTGCTCGGCGCGGTCATCGCGCTCGCGGTCGGCCTGGTGGCGCGCGGCGCGGCGCCCGGCGTGCTGCTGTTCCCGGGCACGATCGTGGCCAGCGGCGCCATCGCGATCATGAACGTGCTGCTGTCCAGCCTGATCAAGCGCCGCTGGCCGGAGCGGGCGGGGATGCTGATCGGCCTCTACATCACCGCGCTGTCGGCCGGCGCCATCGTCGCCTCGCTGGTCAGCGTTCCGCTGTGGAGCGCCAGCGCCGGCTCGGCGGCGCTGACCCTCGGCTGGCTGGCGGGCCCGGCCGCGCTCGCCGCGCTGCTCTGGCTGCCGCAGCTCACCGCGGCCCGCCCGGGCACGCCGGTCCCGGCCGCCCGCCCGGCCAGCCCGGCCCGCCCGGCCCGCCCGCAGCTGCGCCGGCACGCGCTCGCCTGGCACGTGACGCTGTTCATGGGCGCGCAGTCGCTGGTCTACTACGCGGCACTGTCCTGGCTGCCGAGCATGCTGCGCGACCGCGGCGAGAGCGCGGCCGGGGCCGGCGACCTGCTCGCCCTGATGGGCGTGGGCAACCTGGCCGTGTCGCTGATCATCCCGGTGGTCGCGCAGCGCATGCGGTCGCAGTTGCTGCTGGTGGTGCCGACCGTGGTGACGATCGGGGGCGGCATGGCGGGCCTGCTGTACGCGCCGCTGGGCGGAGCGGCCGCCTGGGCGCTGATCCTCGGCGCGGGCCAGAACGCCGCGCTGGCCCTCGCGATCTTCTTCACCGCCGCCCGCAGCCCGGACGCGGCCGTGGCCGCCTCACTGTCCGCGCTCGCGCAAGGGGTCGGCTACCTGCTCGCCAGCACCGGGCCGCTCGAGGTGGGGCTGCTACACTCGGCCACCGGCGGCTGGTCCTGGCCGTTCGGGGTGCTGTTCGTGCTCACTGGGGTGATGCTGGTGTTCGGCGTGCTCGCCGCCCGCCCCCGGATGCTGCCAGCGGCGCCCGCGGGGGAGGCGCCGTGACGCCGCCCCCGGTCGGGTTCGACCTGGACATGACCCTGGTCGACTCGCGGTCCGCGATCCTCGGTTCGTTCGCCGCGGTGGCGGCGGAGACCGGGGTGCCGATCGACCCGGCCGCGGTGGACCGCCGCCTGGGGATCAAGCTGCAGGACGAGCTCGCCCACTGGTTCCCGGTGGCCGAGATCGACGACGCCGTGCTGATCTACCGCAGGCACTACCTCCAGTTGCTCGGCCCGCTGACCATCCGGCTGCCGGGCGCGGCGCAGGCCCTGGCGGCGGTGCGGGCGGCGGGCGCCCGGGCGGTGGTGATCACCGCCAAGTACGAGACCACCGCCCGGCTCAGCCTGGACAGTGTCGGGCTGAGCGCCGACGACCTGTTCGCCGACGCGCACGGCCCGCAGAAGGCGGCGGTGCTGGCGTCGATCGGGGCCGGCGTCTACGTCGGCGACACCCCGGCCGACATCCTGGCCGCGGTCAGTTGCGGGGTGCACCCGGTAGGCGTCGCGACCGGCTCGTTCACCGCGGCTGAGCTGCGGGCAGCCGGGGCGGCCGACGTGCTGGAGTCACTGACCGATTTTCCTGCCTTGTACCGGAAAATAGTGACTTAGCGAAAACAGGTCACGTTATTCGGTTAACTGTACGAAAGTTCTCGGTTGGTTCCCGCCTGATCACGAACTGAGTGGTCAAAAGTCGCCGATGGCGGCCGCGGCCGCGTTGCCGGTCGATAGGGTGACGCGGTGAGTTCGGTACTTGAGCGTCGCGACCCGGTCTCTCTCGGTAGTCGCCTGGCTGGGTCGCGCCTACTGGTGGCCGGCGTCCTGACGTTCACCGCCGTCCTGGCCGGCTGGCTGGTCTACGCCTGCACCCACCCGGCGGCGGCCACCATCGACCCGGTCGACCTGCAGGTGTACCGGAACGGCGGCCTCATCGTGCGCCATGTCAGCCCGCCCTACGACAACGCCTTCCAGTACCCGCTCTACGACTGGCCGAAGAGCAAGGTCGCGCTGAAGTTCACCTACACCCCGTTCGCGGCCATCTTCTTCTCCGCCATTTCCTACGTCCCGTGGTCCGTCCTGCCGCGGCTCTCCCAGGTGGTGAACCTGCTGCTGCTGGTCGCCGCCGCCTGGTTCACCGCCGGCCTGCTCGGTAGCCGGGGCAAGAGCAGCCGGATTGGGGCCACCCTGCTCGGCGCCGCCGCCGGGCTGCTGACCGAGCCGGTGTTCCGCACGCTTTACCTGGGGCAGGTCAACCTGCTGCTGCTCGCGCTCATCCTGGCCGACCTGAGCCTGCCCGGACAGCGCGCACGCTGGTTCAAGGGCGCGGGCATCGGGATCGCGGCCGGGATCAAGCTCGTCCCGCTCGTGTTCATCCCCTACCTGCTGCTGACCCGGCAGCTGCGGGCGGCGGCGGTGGCAACCGGCGTCTTCGCCGTCACCGTGCTGCTCGGCTTCATCGTGGTCCCCGGTGACGCCAACGCCTGGTGGCTGCACGGCCTGTTCCTGCAGGACGGCCGGACCGGGTTCGTCGGCTGGGGCGGCAACCAGTCGCTGCGCGGCCTGCTCACCCGGCTGGCCGGGTCAATCGACGCGGCCGGGACCGCCTGGGTGCTCATCGCGCTGCTGGCCGCGGTGGTCGGCCTGGCTAGCGCCGTCCTGCTGCACCGGGCCGGCCACATCATGCTCGCGATCCTGGCCACCGCGCTGGTTGGCCTGCTCGACTCGCCGATCAGCTGGGACCACCACTGGGTCTGGGCGGTGCCCGGCATCATGACCGCCGCCTGCTACGCCGCCCGCGCCTGGAAGGCGAGCCGCCGGAAGGCCGCGGGCTGGTGCGCCGCCCTGGCCGGGGCGCTGCTGCTGGTCTTCTTCCCGTGGCCCGGCAGCTTCTGGAGCGTGCCCGTCACCGGGCCCGGTGACTTCACCGCGGGCCTCATCTGGGCCGGGCCCAACAGCAAGGTGAGCACCTACGTCCTGTTCGGCGACAACCCGGCGTACAAGGAGTACCACTGGGCAGGCCTGCAGAACCTGTCAGGCAACGCCTTCATCCTGGCCGGGCTGGCGCTGCTGATCCTGCTGGCGGTGACCGCGGTCAGGGTGCCGCGCTCGGTCACCAAGCAGCGCTCGGTTACGAAGCAGCGCGGCGCGGCCGGCCTGCGCGCTTGACCGGCCGCGCGCCAGCCAGCATCTCGCCCGCGGACTTCTCTGTCACCAGCGCGCCGAAGGCCTCGGCGTCCATCGTCACCCGCCGCGGCAGGTCCTCGCCCGGCAGGTACAGGTCGAGCACCGCCACCCGGAGCCCGTCCTTCTCCACCGCCAGGGCCTCGTCGGCCAGTGCCTCAATCTCCACCGGCCCATCGGCCAGCTCGGGGTGCTCGTGAATCACGATGCGCGCCAGCGCGTCTTCCCGCATGATGAGCTGCCCGCTCAGGTCGCTGAAGCGAACGGTCTTCTGACCCATGATCCGACCCCTTAATCCGAACACGCATCTAATCGAACATGTTACTAATCGAACACTACCACTGAATACCGCCGACAATGGTCAACCTAACCGCAAGCCTGTTCGTTTGTCAAACGCCTGTTCTAGGTGGCCAGGCTATCCGAATCTTTGGGCTATCCGAGTCTCTGGTCGACCGCCGGTCACACCGGCTTCTTCATCTGCTGCGCCGTCACCTGGTAACCCAGGCTCTCGTAAAGCGACCGGGCGACCGTGTTCCGGCCGTGCACGTTGAGGCCAAGCGATGTCATCCCGCGGGCCCGCGCCTCGCCCTCGGCCAGCAGCATCGCCGCCCGGCCGTAGCCGCGCCCGCGGAAACCGTCTTGCACCTCGATCTGGTAGACCCATGCCATCAGCGGGTCCGGGCCGGCCGCGGGCACCGCCAGCCACAGCCAGCCGACGGCGGTCTCCCCGGCCATGATCCGGAACACCAGCTGCCCCGGGGTGGCGAACCCGCGGGCGAAGCTGCGGGCGTGGTCCTGCTCCGCCTGCCGCCGGGCGGCGGCGGGCAGCAGGCCGGACGCGGCGATGAGCGCGGCGTAGGCCGCCACCTGCCGCGGCAGCCACGCGTCAAACTCGTCCCTGGTCAGCGGTCGGAGCCGGAGCATCGCGGTAGTCACCGTCCCATCGTGTCAGCCCGCGATGTCAGCGCCCCGCAGTAGCCTCGGGCTAGGAGGCCGCCGATGAAAGACGGAACCGCATCGCACACCGCCCGCAGCGTCGCCGCCCGCCGCCTGCAGTACCCGCGGCCCCCGGCCGGCTACGGAGACCCGGCCGCCGACGACGCGCTCTCCCGCGATGTCGCCGGCGGGCTGACGCCGCCGCACAACCGGATGCACGAGTACATCAGGGCGCGGACCGCGTTCTTCGACCGGGTGCTGCTCGACGCCCTCGGCCGCGGGGTCACCCAGGTGGTGATCGGCGGGGCCGGCTACGACGGCCGGGCGCTGCGCTACGCGGCGCCGGGGGTGCGCTGGTTCGAGCTCGACCACCCCGCCACCCAGTCCGACAAGCGCGCCCGGCTGACCCGCCTCGGCATCGGGGCCCCGCAGGTCAGCTTCATCCCGGCCGACTTCACCGCCGACCCGGTGGCGGAGCCGCTGCGGGCGGCCGGGCTGGACCCCGCCCGCCCGTCCCTGTTCCTGTTCGAGGGCGTCGCCGTCTACCTGGAGCAGGCGGTCAACGAGCGGGTGCTGGCCGAGTTCGCCGCTGTGGCGGCGCCCGGCAGCCTGCTGGCGATCAGCGTCTCGGTCGGCTCGGCGACCTCGCCCACCCGGGCCCGCTTCCAGCAGCGGGTGGCCGCGCTCGGCGAGCCCGCCCGCACCGTGCTGACCGCCGAGGCCGCGACCGGCCTGCTGGCCGCGGCCGGCTGGGCACTGGCCGAGGTAAGCGGCCGGCAGCTCGCAGCCGGCCTGCTGCTGGCCCGCGTCGCCTCGCCCGCCGATACCGAACGGGTGCGCCTTACTCAGCAACGCCCCCCCGGGACTCAGCAACGCCCCGCCGGCTCTCGCTCCCGCCGGCTCTGCTCCCGCCGGCTCCGCTCCCGCCGCGTCCTCGGCCGCCGCCCCGGGCAAAACGGCCCGTCCGCACCCGGTCACCGCCCAGCAGGCAGCCGCCCTGCCGCTGTCGGCCCTGCTGTCGCAGGTACTGGTCGCGTTCACCATCGAGGCCGACAACGAGGCCGAGCACCGGGTGCAGCACCGCACTACCCGCGGCGGCGCGCCGGGGGCCACCGGGCCCTGGCTCACCTCCATGCTGATGTGGGCGAACTGCCTGCGCCACCTGCCCGACGGCGGGATTACGGTCGCCGAGCTGCGCGATCGCGCGCGCACCGGCACCAACCTGGACGGCATGCGCCGCTGGCGCTATGTCACCTTCACCCCTGCCCCGCGGCCCGGTAAGCGCCCGGCCGCGGACGCGGTCATCGCGCCCACCCCGCTCGGCAGCGCCGCCCGCGACGCCTGGCAGCGCGTGGTCGCCGACGTCGAGGCCCGCTGGCGGAGCCGCCTCGGCCCGGCCGCGTTCGACCCGCTGCACCACGCGCTGGCTGCCGTCGCGGCCGGGCTGGACCCGGAACTGGCCGACTGCCTGCCGATCCTCGGCTACGGCCTGCGCGCCCGGGCCGGCCAGGCCGGGGAAGGCAGCGGCCGGGCCAGCGACCGCGAACCGCGCCTGGCCGGCCGCGAGAGCGTGGCCAGCCTGCCGCTGTGGGCGCTGCTCGCCCGGCTGCTGCGCGCCTTCGCGCTGCAGTACGAGCGCGAGCCGGGCCCCTCGCTGGCGATCAGCGCCGACGTGCTGCGGGTGCTGGCCGAGCCGGGCGTACTGGTCAAGGACATCCCGGCCCTGGGCGGGGTATCCAAGGAGTCGGTGGCGATGGCGCTCGGCTGGCTGGGCCAGGCTGGCCTGGTCACCGTCGGGGCGGACCCGTCCGGCGGCCGGTTCAGGCAGGTGCGCCTCACCCCCCGCGGCCTGCTCGCCCGCGACGAGTACCCGGCCCTGGCGGCCGACATCGAACGCGACTGGCGGGCCCGCTTCGGCGATGACGCGATCGCCGCGCTGCGCCGGGCCCTGGAGCCGCTGGCCGCGGGGGACCCGCCGCCGCTGTTCGCGGCCCTGCGGCCGTACCCGGACAACTGGCGCGCGGCCGCCCGGCCAGCCGCGGTGCTCCCGCACTTCCCGATGACCCTGCACCGCGGCGGGTTTCCCGACGGTAGCTGACCCCGGCCCGTTTTCCGGTCCGGCCCACCGGGGTAAAGCAATACCAAGGAGGTGCTGAGCATGCGACTTGGCAAGGAAGAAGCGGTCGGCTACGTCGAGGACACCATCGAGGACGTGACCGACGACACGCTGGCGCAAGACATCACGGTCAGCCCGCAGCCGCTGACCCCGGCCCCCGAGCCCGCTCTTCCCGTCGGCTGACCCGCCGCCGGCGACACGACACGGATGTCCTACCTGCCGCCCTGGCCGGCCCGGCCGGCCAGGGACGAGCGGCCGGACCGCCCGTTCACCGGGTACAAGCTCGCGCACGCGGTGCTGTCAGCCGACGGCACCCGGGCGGCCTTCGCCGGCCTCACGCTGGGCGCGACCCGCGTCTACGGCGTGCTGGCCGAGGCCGAGTGCGTGTGGAGCAGGCGGCACGCCCCGCCGCGCCGCTGGTGCGGCTGCGGCTTTTACTGCCTGCATGACCTGGCGGACGCGCGCTCCCTGGCCTGCGCCACCGAGAACCGGTCCGCGCTGCTGCTCGAGGTGACCGCGTCCGGACAGTACATCCGGTACGAGCGCGGACTGCGGTCGGGCCGCCAGCGGGTCCGCGCGATCCTGGACGCGCAGTGCGCCTGCGGCCGGCCAGGTAGTGCCCTGGCCGACGCGGGCAGCGGCCTCATCGGCTGGCGGCACCTGGCCCCGGTCTGCGCCGGCTGCATGTCCGGCCGGCCCACCCTCACCCTGGCCGGGTTCACCGACCGGCTCGACGGCCGGGTCCGGGTCGCCCCGCTGCTATCCGGTGCGCCGCTGACCGCGGGCGGCCCGGCTGACCGGACGGTTCCCGGTAGCCCGCTAGCAGCCGGCCCGCTGCCAGTCGGCCCGCTACCGGTCGGCGCGGTGCCTGCCGACAGGGCGGGCACTGACCAGGCGCCCGCTGACACTGGCCCTGCTAACGCTGGGCTCGCTGACACCGGGCTCGCTGACACTGGCCCTGCTAATACTGGGCTCGCTGACACTGTGCCCTTCGACCGGGCGCAGGCTGACATGGTCCCGGCCGGGCACGGGGAATCACCGCTGGCCGTGCTGTCGGCCGAGATCGCGCTGCTGCACGCCCGCCTCGACGACCTGCAGTCCCGCCTCGACCCTCCCCGCTGACCGCCCCGGGGCCTGAGCCCGCGTCGGTCCCGCTGACCCGGCCGCCGTTAGCCTGGGGGCATGGAACTGGCGGTGCTGCTGTCGCTGGCGGCGAGCCTGTGCACCGCCACCGCCTCCGTCTGCCAGCGGCTCGGTGCTTCCCAGGTCAGTGCCCGCCCGGCCGGGAACCCGGGCGAGCACCCGGCCGAGCGCGACCCGCCCGGGTTCGACGTCTGGCTGGTGTTCCGGCTGGCCCGCCAGCCCGCCTGGCTGGTCGGCTTCTGCTGCATGATCGGCGGCTTCGCGTTCCAGGTCAGCGCCCTGCACTTCGGGCCGCTGGCGCTGGTGCAGCCGATCCTGGTGACCGAGCTGCTGCTCGTCTTCGGCTTCCTGGCGCTGCGGGCCGGCTGGCAGCGGACCGAGGAGAGCGGGGCAGCCACCAGCGGTGCGGGCCGGAGCCCTGCTAGCCGGAGCCGTGCTAGCCGGAGCCGTGCTAGCCGGAGTACCGTGCTCGCTGGAACCGTATCGGCTGGCGCGGCTGGGCCGCCGTCATCGCGATGCCAGCCGGCGTCAGCGTCTTCCTCAGCGCGGCGGCGCCGTCGGGCGGCCGCGAGCACGCGCCCGCCCAGTCCTGGTGGCTGGCCGGCCTCATCTCCCTGGCGGCGGTAGCGGCGCCGGCCGCACTGGCGGGCGCGCCCCGCTGGCGCCGCTCGCCCGTCCGCCGGGCGGCCGCCCTCGGCGTCGCGGCCGGCGTCGGCTGGGGCTTCGTCGCCGCCGTCATCAAGGAACTGAGCGCGCACCTGGCGGACGGCCCGGCCGCGATATTCGGCACCTGGTCGCCGTACGCGCTCGCGGTCACCGGCGCGGCCGCGATGCTGCTGGCCTCGCACGCCATGACGGCCGGCCCGCTGGCCGCGTCACAGCCCGGGTTCACCATCGGCGACCCGGTCACCGCGATCTTGCTCGGCGTCTTCCTGTTCGGCGAGCGCCTCGGCGCCTCCGCCGCCGACCTGACGGCCGAGGTACTCGGGCTGACGGTGCTCGCCGCGGGCGTCTGGGCGCTCAGCGGCAGCCGCCTCATCACCGACAGCGCCATCACCGACAGCGCCATCACCGACAGCGCCATCACCGACAGAGCCCCGCCCGAGCCCGGCCCCGCGACCATCCGGCGCGGCGGCTCACCGTGACCGTCGGTGACCCGTGGCAAGATAACCGGCAGTGAAGGTAGCACCCGACCAGGAGGCGCCGATGACCGAGGTTGTGCTGTTTCACCATGTCCAGGGGCTCACCAACGGCGTCCGCGCGTTCGCTGAGCGGCTGCGCGCGGGCGGCCACACCGTGCACGTGCCCGACCTGTTCGGCGGCGAGGTGGCGGGAAGCATCGAAGACGGCCTGGCGCTGGTTGACCGGATCGGGGACGAGGAGCTGGACCAGCGGGTCGACCACGCGGTCGCCGGGCTGCCGGAAGGCCTGGTGTACGGCGGTTTCTCGCTCGGCGGCGCGAATGCCCAGCGGCTCGCCCAGACCAGGCCGGGCGCGCGCGGCGCGCTGCTGTACGAGTCGTGCCTGCCGATCACGGGCGACTGGGCGATCGGCCCGTGGCCGGACGGCGTGCCGGTTCAGGTCCACGGCATGGACGCCGACCCGTTCTTCGCCGCCGAAGGCGACCTGGCGGCCGCCCGCGACCTCGTCGCCGCCGTCGGGCCCGGCCTCGGCCAGCTGTTCACCTACCCCGGCAACAAGCACCTGTTCACCGACAGCTCGCTGCCGTCCTACGACGCGGCCGCGGCTGAGCTGGTGATCGAGCGCTCGCTGGAGTTCCTCGCGCGCCAGGGGTGAGTCAGCCGCACCCGTTCGGGATGCTCCGCTCGCCGCGGTTACCAGGTGCCGCGGTGCTCCGGGACCAGCCGCACCAGCGGTACCAGCAGCAGCAGGATGGCGGCGAAGACCAGGAACACGTACGCCTGGGTGATCCCCGGGTGCGCGCTGCGGGCGAGCACGGCCGTGGTCACCGCGACCGCGGTGATCGCGCCGGCCTGGCGGAACATGCCGCGCAGCCCGGTGATCGCGGCGATCTGCTCCGGGGCGAGCTGCAGGCTGGCGTTGTTCGACGCGGGCATCGACATCCCCATGCCGAGCCCGGTCACCGCCGCCCCGATGGACAGCCACCCGTAGGGCGAGAACGGGGCCGGGATCGCCATCAGCACCAGCCCGCAGGCGAGGGTCAGGAACCCGGCGATCATCGGCCAGCGGTAGCCGGTACGCCGCAGCGCGAAGGTGGCCGCCCCGGCGATGGCGATCATGCCGACCGCGCGGGCGGTCAGCAGCGTGCCCGCGCCGAGTGCGTCGATGCCGTAGCGTTCCTCCGCGTACAGCGGGACCAGCGCGGCGAAGCCGAGGGCGGCCGCCCCGTTCAGGTAGTTGATCACGTTCATCAGGCCGAAGCCGTGCCCGCGCAGCAGCTGGTAGGGCACGAACGGGGCGGGCCCGCGCTTGGAGTGCCGGACGAACAGCCAGCCGAGCAGCACCGCGGCCGCCTCGGACCCGAGGAACACCGGGCTGGCGAACGAGACGCTGCCGCTGCCCAGGTAGGTGATGCCGAACATGCCGGTCACCAGCAGCCCGGCCAGCAGCAAGATCCCCGCCAGGTCGATGCGGCTGGCCGGCCTGGTCGCCGACGACGGGATGAACCGGGCGGTCAGCCCGATCAGCAGGATGCCGATCGGCACGTTGATGAGGAAGATCCCGCGCCATGACCAGTAGCTGACGAACAGGCCGCCGAGCACCGGCCCGACGATGCCGCCGATCGGGAAGATGGAGGTGAACATGCCGACCGCGCGGTCCCGCTGGCGGCCGAAGTGGTCGGAGACGATGCCGGTCGCCGACGGCATGAACGCGCCGCCGCCGAGCGCCTGGATGAACCGCGCGACCAGCAGGAAGCCGATGTTCGGGGCGAAGCCGCAGCACAGCGAGGCAACGGTGAACACCGCGGCGGAGACCATGAAGACCTTCTTGCGGCCGTACATGTCGCTGATCTTGCCGGCCATCGGCATCGCGATGACCTGGCCGAGCGCGTAGACCGTGATCGTCCAGCTGCTCCAGTTGATGCCGGAGCGCAGTTCCCGCTCGATCGCGGGCAGCGCGGTCGCCACGATGGTCTGGTCGATGGAGGCCATGAACAGCCCGATGGAGACGATCGCGAAGATCAGCCAGCGCCGGCCCGGCAGCCCTGACTCGGGCTCGCCGCTGACCGGCTGGCTGGCCCGGGCGGTTTCACCAGTCGTGGTCACAGCTTCTAATGTTAGTTGCTTGCTAGCAAATATTCACCGTGACATGCGACGCCGCCGTCAGGTAAGGCCTCAGGCGCTGATCGCCTGCCGCCGCGGCGCCCGCCGCAGCCACTCCCAGAAGGTCCGCCTCGGCGGGCGCGGGGGGCGGGGCGGCCGGGCCCTGATGACCGAGCTGTGGCAGGTCCCGCTGACGACGACGCGCAGCAGCGGCGGCGCGCCGTCGTCCTCGTGCGCGGGGATTTTTATCGTGCTGCTGTGCATCGCCACGTCAGCGGCCTCGACGGTGATGCCCGGCCTGGTCACCAGCGTGAGCGAGCTGCTGTGCAGGTCGGCGTCGAGGTGCAGTTCGGGGTAGCCGATCACCGCCTCGGTGAAGTCCAGGGTGACCGCACCGCTGTGCGCCGACAGCCGCATCCGGGCGGGCACCGGCCACCGGCCGACCCGCTCGGTAGAGGAGCTCCGGCACTCGATGGTGACCAGTTCCTTCCCGGGGGCGGCCGGGCTGATGCCCGCCCCGGGCACGGCCGGCAGGTCGGCCACCAGCACCGTCAGGTCGGCGTAGGTGCGCGCGGTGAGTGCCCGCTCCAGCCGCTCGTCCAGCTCGTCGGCGGTCAGCCGCCCGTCGCCGGCCGCGATCCGCAGCGCCTCGGCGACCTGGTCCCGGTCGTCATGGGAAACCCGTAGCGCGTCCCGCCCGGCCGCCTGGTCCACCGCCGTGCCCGGCTGGTCCTTATCCGCCATGGCACAAACATTACGGCAACCGCTTGCCGCTTCAATCGATCTCTGACTAAAGTCAGAGATCGTGCCCGACCCGGTCGATATGGTCCGCCGCTTCAACCGCTCCTACACCCAGCGCATCGGCGTGCTCGATGACTCCTTCCTCGGGCTGGGCATGCCGCTCGGCCCGGCCCGGCTGCTGTTCGAGGTCGGCTCCTCGACGGTGCAGGACCCGCCGTCGGTGCAAGCACTGCGCGAGCGCCTCAGCCTCGACTCCGGTTACCTGTCCCGGCTGCTGCGCCGCCTGGAAGAGGACGGACTGATCCGGGTCACCCCCGATCCGGGAGACCGGCGGCGGCGCCTGGTCACGCTGACCGAGTCCGGCCGCGAGCGCTGGCAGGAGCTCGAGCGCCGCTCCGACGCCCAGGCCAGGCGGCTGACTGACCCGCTCACCCCCCGGCAGCGGGACCGCCTCGCCCGCGCCCTGGCCGAAGCCGACCTGCTGGTGCGCGCGGCCACCGTGCGGTTCGAGGCCGCCGACCCGGCCGGCCCGGCGGCACGGGACGCCGTGGGCCGCTACTTCGCGGAGATCGGCCGCCGCTTCGGCTTCGAGCCGTCCGGTGAGGCGGACAAGGACGCCACGCTGCTGGCCCCGCCGTCCGGCCTGTTCGTGCTGGCGCTGTCCGATGGCCAGCCCGCCGCCTGCGGCGGCCTGCAGGCCATCGCGCCCGGGACCGGCGAGCTTAAGCGGATGTGGGTGCACGACGACTGGCGCGGGGCCGGCCTCGGCTCCCGCCTGCTGCGCCACCTGGAGGACCAGGCCCGCGGCCGCGGCCAGCACACCCTCCGGCTCGACACCAACGCCGCCCTCGGCGAGGCCATCGCCATGTACCACCGGGCCGGCTACCGGCCGATCGGGCGTTACAACGACAACCCCTGGGCCACCCACTTCTTCGAGAAGCGGATCTGACGACGGGCATCGCCGCCAATTTCCCCGACACGCCGCCGGCCTACCGGAACCTCGAATCTATGTCCTATAGATTAACCCCGTAGCCCCAACCAGCACCCAACCTCACGCCACGGAGGAGCGACCATGCCCACCACCATTGTCGGCCGCTGGTACATCCCGCCTCCCGTTACCGCCGCCGCGCTGCGCGGCCAGCCCGGTGACCCCGACCGGGCGGCCCGGGTGGCCGGCCTCGACGCCGACCGGATGACCGACGCGCTGGCTTTCCTCTCCGGCTACGCGCCCGGCATCCTCGACGCGATCCTGACCGCGACCGAGCCGTGCCTGGATGACCTGTTCCCGCCGGACGCGGACGCGCTCGAGCCCTACTGCACCGCCTGCGGGGCGAAGGCGGGCGTGTTCACCGCGCTGGGCGGCGACTGGCGGCACTACGCCGGCGACGCCGCCGACCGCACCGCCCGGCCGTTCGATGCCGGGCACGCCCCGGTCATCGGCTGGCGCCCGGCCCGCGGCGCCGCCATCGTCGCCCTGTTAGTGGCCCTGTTAGCAGCCCTGTGACCAGCTGACCCCTCCTTCCCCCGAGCCGGTGTCCCGCCTGTCTTTCCCCCGAGCAGGCGGGGCACCTTTACATCGCGGCGATGGCGGCGGCCACGTCGTCTGCCCACTGGTGATCGACCGGCCCGACGCGGAAGATCAGCCGGTACCACAGTGACCCGTAGACGAAGTCGAGGGCGAGCCCGGCCCGGCCGGGCTCGATCTCGCCCCGGTCGGCGGCGCGCTGCAGCAGCTGGCCGAGCGCGGCCCGGCGGGCGGCCAGGAAACGGTCCCGGATCGCGATGGCGGTGTCCTCGTCGGCGGCGGCCGCCGCCGCGAGGCTCTGCAGCAGCCGGGCGGTGCCCAGGTCGAGCGAGTCGGCGGTGGCGTGCAGGAAGGCCCGCAGGTCACCGGCCAGGGTGCCGGTGTCGGGCAGTGGCACCGCCTGCTGCCCCCGGTCGACCATGGCGTCGAGCACCACCTCGATCTTGGAGTGCCACCAGCGGTACAGCGTCTCCTTGCTCACCCCGGCCCGCCTGGCGATCGCCTCCATCGTCAGCCCGGCCGGGCCTTCCTCCGCCGCCAGCGCGAGGGCGGCCGTCAGCACCGCCTGGCGCGCTCGCTCGCTGCGCGGCCGCCCGGGCCCGCGTGCCCCTTCGTCAACCACGGCGACGATCCTACCGGCCTTGCCGCCTTTACCGTACGCTCCGTACGGTAAAGTAATACCGAACGATGCGTACGGAAATGGAGGCTTCCCCTGATGAGCGCACTCAAGTTCAGCGACCGCCACGTGGCCGTGCTCGGTGGCAGCTCCGGCATCGGGCTGGAGACGGCCCGGCTGCTGGCCGCCGACGGTGCCCGGGTCACCCTCGGCGGCCGCGATCAGCCCCGGCTGGCCGCGGCCGCCCGCCAGCTCGGCGACCAGGCGACGCCGCTGCCGGTGGACGCCGAGCAGCCGGACTCGCTGCGCCGCTTCTTCGCCGCCGCCGGGCCCATCACTGACCTGGTGGTCACCGTCACCCGGCGCGGCGGCCTGGCCCCGGTGCCCGAGCTGGCCGAAGCCGACCTGCCCGGCGCCTTCGCGGGCAAGACGATCGCCCACCTGCAGGCGATCGCCCTGTCGCTCGGCACGCTGGCCGAGCAAGGCTCGATCACCCTGGTGACCGCGATCTCGGCCCAGTCGGCGATGCCCGGCACGGCCGGCCTGGCGGCCTCCAACGGCGCCCTCGAGGCGGCCGTCGGCCCGCTCGCGGCCGAGCTGGCCCCGCGCCGGGTCAACGCCGTCTCGCCCGGCGTGATCGAGACCCCCTGGTGGGACGAGCTGCCCGCGGAGGCCAGGCAGGAGGCGTTCAAGACGTTCGCCGACCGCGCCCTGGTCCGCCGCAACGGACACCCCCGCGACGTCGCCCAGGCGATCACCGCGCTGCTTGAGAACGGCTACATCACCGGCGTGGTGCTGCCGGTCGACGGCGGCCTGCGGCTGACCTGACAACGGGGGCGGGTGCCGCCGGAGCGGGCGGCGGCACCCGGGGCCCGGCGGTTCAGCCTGGGCCGCCGCCGAAGCTGATCTCATTGCCTTCCGCGTCCCGGTACGTCACCTTGGTCACGCCGTTGCCATAAGCCTCGCGTACGGTGGGCTCGATACCCCGCTCGGCGAGCGCGGCGATCCGGCCCTCGAGATCATCGACGAACGACAGCACCAGGCCGTTCCCCGCCCGCTCGGGCTGCTGCACGATGTAGATGTACCGGTGCTCGGCTACCTCCCACACCGCCTCCGTGTCGTTCGGCTGGAACGAGGGAGCCGCACCGAAGAACCGCTCGTACCAGGGCAGCGCCGTAGTGTAGTCGGTGACGGGGATGCCAGCGAACAGGTCCAGCGCCATCTCGTCCTCCAGGTGCGCGATCGTGTCGAAGTACTGACCGCGGCAAGGCCGGGAAGTCGTCGGTGGCACTGCCGGGTAGCGGCGTATCCTCCGGCGGTCTACCGTCGAAGTGTGTTCTCAAGACGGGTTGACGCGGTGGTGGCCGCGCTCAGCTGGCGGCGCACCGTGGTGGTCGAGCAAGGGCGCTGGCAGTCTCGCAGATCGGACTGGAAGCCGCACGGCGACGCCGTGCGGAACGTCCAGGCGGTCGCGAAGGTAGAGCCGTCCCTCGTCTTCGACACGCACACCAACCAGCGGGCCGGGGGCGCCCGCCGGAGCGGATCACGCGAGGTCATGGAGAAGCACACGTACTTCGAGTACGAGGAGTTCCACTGGCGCAAGTACCGATCGTTCAGCGTCCAGGGGGACGGCCCGGCCGATGTCCGCTGGCCCGAATACACCCTCGGCCCCGACCAGCGGATCAGCGAGCAGCGCGAGGTGTACCGGGTGAGGTTCTCGGCCGGCGGTGCGGACCGCGAGGGCGAGTACGGGACGGAACTAGACCAGGCGACCTGGCGGACCCTGAAGGTGGGCCTGCGCTGCCGCCTGAAGGTGGGCGCGCTCAGCGGTGAGGTGAAGCAGGTGATCCCGACGACCGCGAGGAACGACGGCCGTCGGTCGGGCGCCGCCGGCCGACGTCACAGGGGGTCCAGCCGGTAGATCGCGGGGTCGAGATCGCGCAAGCCAGCGCCCGCCCTAGCGGGCGTCGTAGGTCCGCCGGGCCGCCTCGACTTGGCCGAGGCTGGCGGCCGACCACTCAGCGATGTGCGCGAAGAGGGGCCCGAGGCTGCGGCCGAGCTCACTGATCTCGTATTCGACCCGCGGCGGCACCTCCGGGTAGTAGGTGCGGGTGATCAGGCCGTCGCGCTCGAGCTGGCGCAGCCGCTGGGTGAGCACCTTCGGGGTGATGCTCGTGATGCGCCGCTCCAGCTCGACAAACCGCTGGCCGGCCGGGGCCATTCAGCCGTGCGTGACGGCGATCTGCCGGGCGAGCTCGCGGATGAGCTCGCGTGCCGCCAGGGGACGGAGGATCTCGATGTGGTCGCTGAACTGCAGCAGCTGCCTGACCCCGTCCAGTTCCTGGTAGCCGACGGTGATCGTCGCGCGGGCGTCCCCGTCGGGGACGCTGGCCGACCGGAGCCGGGAGCCGAGGATCCGGCGCGCGATGTCGACGCGGTCGGCGTCGATCAGCGCGGTGACGATCACCCGGTGACGTGATTCGAGTGCCAGGCTCAGTTCCGCGGCCACGTCGGAAAGGGCGGCGCCGCTCCGGAGCCGGCGCGGCTCGTCCAGGACCTCCCAGGTATCCAGCCGGGAGAGCGCGAACATCCGCGGGCGGCGCTCGACATCCGCGATCAGGTACCAGCGGTCCGCGCGCAGCAGCAGGCCATACGGGTCCACGCTGCTCCACCGCGCGGTGGCCTGTCCGCTGCGCCGGTAGCGAATGCGGAGGCGGCGCCCGCGGCGCAAGTCCTCGGCCAGCTTCGCCAGGCCGGCCGGGTTGTCAGCGGCCGAGAACCAGGCGCGGTTGGCAATGGTGACCACATCGGCCAGGGAAAGCGGAAGACCGGAGCTGGCGGCCGGGGGCGTCCGTCGCGGGACGAGCTTGCCGCGGGCGGCCCGCACGGCCGTCTCCGCGCCGAGCTGACGGGCCCGGTCGACGTCGAGGCCGACGGTCCGCAGCACGTCGGCTTCTGCGGTGGTGAGCTTGCCCAGGTCGACCTGGTCACCGGGGAGCAGGCTGATCCCGCCGTAGGTGCCCCGCTCGGTGAACACCGGAATGCCCACGCTGACCAGCGCCTGGACATCGCGCAGGACGGTCCTGACCGAGACGCCGAGCTCCCGCGCGAGTTCCTCGGCCGTCGTGCGGCGGCGAGACTGCAGGGTCGCCAGCAGCTCAATCAGCCGTTGGGGTCGGCTCATGTCTTCATTCTCCCTGCCAACATGACAACTGGTGTCATGTTGGCAGGGCAGGGTGGTGGCATCAACCAGCCGTTCCGAGAAGGAGGGCAACATGCCCGCACCGAACCTGTTCCTGATCTACGTCACCGACGTGCGCCGGGCGACGGACTTCTACCGCGACCTGTTCGAGATCGAGCCGGTCATGGTGACACCGCGCTACGTTCCGTTCGAGGTGGCGCCGGGCGTGCTGTTCGCGCTCTGGAGCGGCCGCGGAGAACGGGTCGCGCCGCAGGTCCCGCGCTGCTCGGAAGTCGGGCTGATGGTCCCGCGGTCTACCGCCGCCGTCGATGAGGTCTTCGCCACCTGGGTGGACAAGGGCGTGACGGTAGTCGAAGAACCCCACGAGGAGGTCTTCGGCCGCACCTTCGTGGTCTGCGACCCGGACGGGAACCTCATCCGGGTCTCACCGGTCGACTGAAAACCCGCGACCAGCGCGACCCTGACCAGGGGACCGGGCACGGCTACTGCCTCCTGTGCAGGATGAGGAGGAATTCAGCGGTCGCCTGGCGGGAAAGGCCGCCAAGGGCGCCGAACCCGGCCGGCAGGCTAATGTCCCAGCGCGCTGTCGCGACCGGGAGTGACCCCGCTACCTCGACCGTGGTCCCGTCTCGGCGGGCCGAGACCGTGATCGTGACCGGCCGCGTGACCCCTCGCAGGGTGAGCTGGCCGGGGAACGACGCGGTGACGGTTCGCCCGGCCCCGAATCCCGCGGGCAGCCGGGCCGGCCCGGCCAGCGTGACCACGGCATCCGGCTGCGCGGCGGTGTCCAGGCTGGTGGCGAACTGCGGCTGGGTCTTGCCGCCGACGGTGATGGCGGTCAGGCCGATGCGGAACGCCGCGCTGGTGATCCGGCCGCCGCCGATGGCGGCCGTGCCGGTGACGGAGGTGGTCCGGCCGGTCACGTCGTTACCGAAGCCGAGGGCGCTCTCCCGGATGCGGAACCCGGCCACCGAGCCCGCGGCCACGACCCAGGTGCCATCGGCGGGACCGGCCGGCGGCCTGGGGGCGCTCGCGGGCAGGGTCAGCGCGGCCGCGGACGGCTGGGCTTTGACGAAGATCGCGGTGCCTGCCACGACGACGGTGACGAGGAGTATCACCCCCGCCAGTACCCATCGCCACCGCCGGCGCCGGCGGGCCGGCGCGCTCATGGCCGGCCGCCCGCGCCGGGAACCACGCGGAACACGGGGTACCGCGGCGCGACGGCGGTGAAGTCAGCCGTCGGCGCGCGCCAGCTGACCGGGATATGCGGGCGGCCGCCCGGGACCTTCCGCAGGTACCGGCGCAAGATCTCGGGACGCTCGGCCGGCGGCACCTCGACCAGGCGGCAGTCGGTGGCGCGACCGTGGCGGAGTACCGCGCGGCCGTCGGCCGCCCGTACGTTCCGTACCCAGTTGCAGTGCTCGCCCAGCATCGAGACCAGGTACCACTGGCCGCCCAGGTCCGCCATCCCCAGGGGGAAGCGGACGACCCGGCCTGACTTGCGCCCTCTCACCTCGAGGCGCACCCACCGCCGCGGCCCGAGGCCGAGCCCGAACACGGTGGCCCACAGCGTCGACAGGCACCGCGCTGGCCGGCCGGCCCGGCCGCCCGGGTACATGGACCGCAGCCGGTCGCGGTAGGACATCCAGGTCTCCATTGACTCCTCCACTACTATGCTTAGGACTGGAGACCAGTATCCGAAATACGATATTTCATATCTAGAGTCTAAAGTCCTACCCCGATCCCCGGTCCCGACGCAGGCAGGCGGTAACAGTGCCAGAACACGCGCAGGCCCCGACCGGCCTCGGGCGCCGCGAGCGACGACTCCCCGACGAGGAACTGCGGCGGCGGATGCTGCGGGCCGCGGTCGCCATGGTGCACGACACCGGATTGACGGTCAGCCTGGACCACATCAGCTTCGAGGAGGTCATCCGCGACGCGGACGTCTCCCGCAGCGCCGCCTACCGGCGCTGGCCGTACAAGGACCTGTTCTATGGCGACCTGATCGAGGAGCTCGCCAAGGAGGGCGCGCCGCCGGGGATCGTCGACGCCGAGTACGCGCTGATCCGCCAGACCGTCCGGGAGTTCACGGGCGAACTTGACACCCCCGGGCAGCGTCATGAGCTGCTGACCGAGCTGTTCCGCGGGCTGGCGCTGCTCGACTTCCAGAGCCTGGCCGGCTCGCCCGAGTGGCAGACGTACATCGCCCTGCAGGCAGCACTCAACTCCATCGCGGACGCTGCCCGGCGCGACCGCGTGCGGGCGGCCCTGGCCGCCTCGGAGCTGGAACGCCGGGCCCGGGTCGCCGCGGCCTGGGAGCTACTGGCGGAGCTGTTCGGCTACCGGATCCGGCCGGAGACCGGAGCCACCTTCGACACGCTGATCACGCTGGTCGACGCCGCCCTGCGGGGGCTCATCATCATGGCCCAGCCGGTCCCGGGGATCGCCGCGGCCCTGATCAGCGCGCGCCCGTTCGGTGCCGCGAGCGCGCGCGAGTGGTCGCTGCCCGCTCTCGGCGCCGCCGCCCTGGCAACCGCGTTCCTCGAACCCGACCCCGGCATCACCTGGAACGGTGATCGCATCGCGCGCATCCGCCAGCTGCTGAGCGGCCCCGTCCCGCCCTACCAGTGACACGAGGGCGCTGGCCGCTAGCCCGCCAGCGGCTGGCCCACGTCGATCCGGTTGCCGTCGGGGTCGGCGAACACGAAGCCGCGCAGCCCGTAGTCGGCGTCCCGCAGGCCCTTCACGATGCGGACGCCGTGCTCGGCCAGGTGGTCGTACAGCGCCGTTGCGTCTGACACCAGCAGGTGGGCAACGTTATGGCGGCTGGCCCGGTGGTCGCGGGCGACGGTCAGGTGCAGTTCCGCTGCGCCCCGCTCGAGGATGACGAACCCTACCGGGTCGCCGTTCTCGAACGTCACGCTCATCTGCAGGACCCCCACGTAGAACGCGAGGGCACGGGGCAGGTCCCGCACTGCCAGGGTGCTGGCGATCCGGCCGAAGGCGATGTCGCCCTTATCCGCGCGATCAGGCATTTCGTGCTCCCGGGGACGGTAGTGCCAGCAACGGCGGTGCATTCCTGGCGCGGGGCGCGGTGGCCTGACCGGCCCCATGCTAGCGGACAAGGCAGAATCGGCGGTGTGGACTCATCCTTCGTCACCGCGTTCGGCCTTGATCCCGATGTCCTGCACCTTAACCACGGCGCGTTCGGGGTGGCGCCGGCCGTCGTGCGGCAGGCCGCGGCGGGGTGGCGCGAATTGGCCGAGCGCAACCCCCACCGGTTCAACCGGGTCGAGGTCCGGGGCCTGCTGGCGCAGGCGCGGGCGAACGCGGCCGCCTTCCTCGGCGTCGACCAGGACCGTGCGGCCTGGGTCAGGAACGTCTCCGAGGGCGCGTCGGCGGTGCTCGGCTCGCTGGCCCTGCAAGCCGGCGACGAGCTGGTGATCAGCACCCACGGGTACGGGGCGGTCGCCATGGCGCTGGGCCGTCACGCCGCGCGGGCCGGCGCGCGGGTGGTCACCGCGGCCTTCCCGGTCGGCGCGGGCGATGACGAGATCGTGGCGGCCTACGCGGGCGCCTGCTCGCCGCGGACCCGCCTGGTGGTGGTCGACCGGATCACCTCGCCGACCGCGACCGTCATCCCGGTGGCGGCGGTCGCCGCCGCGGTCGCCCCGACCGGGGCACGGGTGCTGGTCGACGCGGCCCACGGGCCCGGGCAGCTACCCGACGACATCGCCGGCCTGGGGGCCGACCACTGGATCGGCAACCTGCACAAGTGGGCGTACACGCCCCGCGGCAGTGCCATCCTGTGGAGCCGGCCGGGCGCCGAGGTGTCACCGTCGGTGCTGAGCTGGCAGCTCGACGACGGCTACGCCGCGTCGTTCGACTACCCGGGCACCTGGGACTACGCGGGCTGGCTGGCGGCGGCCGACGGGCTCGCCTACTGGCAGGCGATCGGGGGCTGGGACGCGGTGGCCGGCCTGGCCGCCCTGGTGGCCGACGGCCAGCGGCAGGTCGCCGCGGACCTCGGCGTCTCCCTCGACCGGCTGCCGGCGGTGCCCGCGCCGGCCATGCGGCTGGTGCCGCTGCCGGCCGGGGTCATCACCGAACCCGGTCAGGCCGACCAGTTCTACCAGGCCCTGTCCCGGCAGCGGGTCGAGGTCGCGCCGGTCTTCTTTGACGGGGCGGGCTACCTGCGCATCGCGGCGGCGCCCTACAACACCCCTGGTGACTACCGTCGCCTGGCGGCCACCGTGCGGACGCTCATCGACGGCCGCTGACCAGACGGGCGCTGACCAGACGGCCGCTGACCAGACGGGCGCTGACCAGACGGGCGCTGACTAGTCAGCCGGAGGCTGCCACAGCTCAACCCGGTTGCCCTCGGGATCAGTGACCCAGCCGAACCGGCCGACGCCTTCCATCTCCTGCGTCTCGGAGTCGACGTCCGCTTCCGCCGCCCGCAGCTGCGCGAGCATCGCGTCCAGGTCGCCGACCCGGAAGTTGAGCATGACCTGCTGGGCGCGGGAGCCGAAGTAGTCGGTCTCCTGCTCGAACGTGGCGAACACGGTCGGCCCGGGTCCCTGGCTCCACAGCCCGTTCTCGTCGGCGTCCAGGCCCAGCGTCTCCCGGTACCACGCGGCCAGGGCGGCCGGGTCGGTCGCCCGGATGAAGTAGCCGCCGATGCCAAGCACACGTTCCATGCCGCTCATCATGCCAGCCGCGCTAGCTGGCCGAGGTGACCTCGCAGTCATCGGCGGCAGTGGTGTCAGCGCTGGCGCCGGCCGCCGCGGCCGGATGCCCGTTATCGAGGCCGCCCAGGAACGCGGTGATCGCGTCCGCGACCGCGCGCGGGGCGCGGCGGGGCAGGTGGTGGCCGACGCCCGAGACCAGCAGCAGCCGGCCGTCGTGGAGCAGGTCGGCCAGCAGGTGCGAGGTCTTGACCGGGACCACCTTGTCCCCGGGGTCAGCCACCAGCAGCACCGGGACCTCGATGACGGCCGCCGCCGCGGCCAGCTCGGCCTCCTCTTCAAGCAGGGCTCGCTGCTCGATGAGGAAGGTGCGCCACAGCGGCCAGCCGCCCGCGGCCGGGTGCCCCCAGACCTGCAGGCTTGCGGACTCACCCGGGTGCAGCGGCCGGCCGCGCCGCCGCCGCAGCAGGGCGAGCCGGGCCCGGGCGATCCAGGGTGACCAGCGGAACGCCAGCAGCGAGCTCAGCGGCCCGATGGCGGGCGCCGCCAGCAGCCAGTCGAGGCTGGTCAGGCAGCCAGGACCGACCGAGGCGAGCAGGACCACCGCCTCTACCCGGTCCGGTGCCAGGCGTGCGGCCCGCAGCGCGACCCCGCCGCCCCACGAGTGGCCGACCAGCACCGCCCGCGACACGCCGCGCGCGTCCAGGTCAGCCAGCAGCGCCTCGGCGTTGGCGGTGAACCCGCCCGCCGGAAGGTCGCTGGCGCCGTAGCCGGGGCGGTCGGCCGCGACCGAGTGGAGCTGCGGCGGAAGGCACGCGATGACCGCCTGCCAGTCCGCGGGCGAGCCGGGCTGCCCGTGCAGCAGCACCAGCTCGTGCGTGCCCGGCGCCGCGGCCGGATCGGCCGGGCCAGCCGGGTCGTCGGGGTCGTCCGCCGCTGGCAGCGCCGCCCCGGGGTCGTCGGCCGCGGCGTCCGCCACCGGGTCCGCCGTCCAGCCGGCCCCGGCCCCAGCCCCGGCCGGCTTGCGTGACCGCAGCAGCAGCAGGACCAGCCAGCCGGCCACCGCCACCAGCCAGAAGCTGACCACCCGGTAGAGCACCGCCGCGGCCAGGGCCTGGTTCGCGCGCAGTCCCGATGCCACCAGCGCCACGCTGATCGCTCCCTCCGTGATGGCCAGCCCGCCGGGGGTGATGGCGAGGCTCTTGGCGGCGATCCCGGCCGCGTAGACCAGCAGCAGGTCGCGCCAGGGGATGGCGGCGCCGACCGCCAGCACGCTCACCGCCAGCACCGCGATGTCGGCCAGCCAGTTGGCCAGCGCGGCCGTGGTGGCCAGCGCCCAGCCGGACGGTGACAGCCGCAGCGCCCCGATCCGCTCGGTCCAGTCCCTGATGGTGAGCAGCGGGTTCGCGGCCGGCCGGCGCAGCAGCCGGGCGGCGTGGTGCAGGCTCCAGGCGCCGCGCCGTTCCATCGCCTCGCGCAGGCCAGGGCGCCGCGCCGCCATGACCGCGATGAGGGCCGCGGCGGCGGCCAGCAGGATGCCGGGCACGATCACCGCGGTGGCCAGGCCGTGCCCGGACGCGAGGCCGCCGCCGGCCAGGATGACGACCCAGACCGCGGTGGAGATCACCCCGCCGATGAGCAGCGCCCAGCCGGCCAGCACGCCGTCCGCGCCGTGCCGGGTGAAGCGCCGGAACAAGATGGCCGACGCCAGCTCGGGGCCGGCCAGCGGCACCGTCACCGACACCGCGTTGGCCGCGTACACAGTGGCCAGCATCGACCCGCGGCTGTGCCGTACCCGGCCCGCGGTCAGCAGGATGCGGAACATGCCGGCGAAGGCGGCCATCGACACCATCTCGAGCGCGACGCCGGCCGGCATCAGCGACCAGTGCAGGTGGCCGAGCACGGTGAACGAAGTAGCCAGCCGGGACCGCTCGGCGACCGCGGTGCCCGCCAGGATCGCCGCCGCGACCACCGCGATACCAGCCGTGACCGCCCGGTTCCGTTGCCTGCCGCGCGGTCCGGGCAGGTCGCTTTCGGTCACCGGCGCTGTCCCTCCCGCTCACAGTCCGCCGTTTGTGCTAGGCCTGGCACCGTTCGGCTTACCTCGGGTTTGTTACCAGCGGACAGCGCAATAAACCCGGCCGTAACGGGACACACCTATAGACGATTTTCGATGGGCCGGCATTCCCCCACTTAGGGACAGTTACCGACGTGTAATGTCCCCGATCACCGGTAGCGTGCCGAGCATGGCTATCGCACGCTACCCCTGTGTCGTTCTCGACTGCCCCGACGCGGCCGCGCTGGCGACGTTCTACGGCGCGCTGCTCGACTGGAAGGTCGACGCGTCGTCCGGCTGGGCCGACGTCCGCGCGGACAACGGCCAGACGTTCTCCTTCCAGCAGGTGGAAGGCTACGTCCCGCCCGAGTGGCCCGGTCAGCGGGTACCGCAGCAGATGCACGTCGACGTGATCGTCGACGACCTCGACGAGGCGGAGGCCCAGGTGCTGCGGCTCGGCGCGACCAAGCACGAGCACCAGCCGGGCACCACCTTCCGGGTCTTCCTCGACCCGGCCGGGCACCCCTTCTGCCTGTGCGTTGACTAACGCCGGCCCGCGCCCGGGCGGCCCGGTCATGGTGTCGGCCCACGCCGGCCAGCACGACCCGGCCGGGGCGCTGGCGGCCGGCCCTGACTTCGTCGAGCTGGACATCCGCCGGACGGCTGACGGCGAGCTGGTGGCGGTGCACGACCCGGAAGTGCCGGGCGGGCAGCCGGTGGCGGCGCTGACCTACGCGCGGCTGTGCGACCTGGCGGGCGGCCCGGTACCGCGGGTGCGGGACGTCCTCGCGCTCATCCGCGGCCGTGCCCGCGGTCACCTGGACCTGAAGGTGGCCGGCGGCGAGGACGAGGTCGTACGGCTGGCGCTTGACATCCTCGGGCCCGGCCAGTTCGTCGTCACCACCGCCGAAGACGCCTCGGTCGCCGCGATCAGGTCCCGGTTCACCGACGCCGACGCGGTTCCGGTCGCGCTGTCGCTCGGCCGCCGGGTGAGTGAGCTGCGCCCGCTGCCCCGGGTGCGCCGCTGCGGGGCCACCTGGGTGGCCGTCAACCAGCGCCTGGCGCTGGCCGGGGTGGCCCGGCAGTGCCGCCAGGCCGGGCTGACGGTCATGATCTGGACGGTCAACGGGAACCTCGACATGCGCTACTGGCTGGCCGGCGGCCGGGCTGACGTGCTGATCACCGACCGGCCGGCCCACGCGATCGCGCTGCGGGCGGCCGCTGGCGCGGTCCGGCCGGCTGTGGCACCGTGAGATTTCATGAGTGAACTCAAGGTCGAGCTCGACCCGGCCGAGGCGGGCTTCGAGCCCGGCCGGCTGCGCCGCCTGGACGACCACTTCCGGCGGTACGTGGAGGGCGGCCTGCTGAAGGGCTGGCTGCTCACCGTGAGCAGGCACGGCAAGCTGGTGTACACCGCCCGCGACGGCCAGCGGGACGCCGAGGCCGGGCTGCCGGTCGAGCCGGACACGCTGTGGCGCGTCTACTCGATGACCAAGCCGGTCACCTCGGTCGCCGCGATGATGCTGTACGAGGAAGGCGCGTTCGAGCTCACCGACCCGGTCAGCCGGTTCATCCCCAGCTTCGCCGACCTGCGGGTGTTCGCCGGCGGCAGCGACCAGCGCCCGGTGACCGTGCCCGCGGCCGAGCCGGTCCGCATCTGGCACCTGCTCACCCACACCGCCGGGCTCACCTACGGCTTTCACCGCGCCCACCCGGTCGACGGGATGTACCGGGCAGCCGGCTTCGACCTCAGCGCCAGGCCCGGCACCACGCTGGAGCAGGCCTGCGACATCTGGGCCGGGCTGCCGCTGCTGTTCCAGCCGGGCAGCGAGTGGAACTACTCGGTCGCCACCGACGTCCTCGGCCGGGTGGTCGAGGTCGCCTCCGGCCTGCCGCTCGATGAGTTCTTCGAACAGCGGATCTTCGGCCCGCTGGGCATGACCGACACCGCGTTCTACGCGCGGCCGGACGACCTGGGCCGGCTGGCCGCGCTCTACGCCCGCGGCCTGGACGGCCGGGCGGCCCGGTTCAACTCGCTGGACGGCGCCGCCCGCCAGCGGCCGGCCATGCTCAGCGGCGGCGGCGGGCTGGTCTCCACCGCGGCCGACTACCAGCGCTTCCTGCAGCTGCTGCTGCCCTGGTCAGACGGCGCCGCGGTCAGCCCGGCGGGTGAGCTGGACGGGGTCCGCCTGCTCAGCCCGCACACGGTCGGCTACATGGGCCGCAACCACCTGCCAGGCAACCGGGACCTGGAGCAGTTCGGCCGCCCCATCAACGCCGAGGCGCCACAGCGCGGCACCGGCTTCGGCCTCGGCTTCGGCGTCGTCATCGACCCGGTGCCGGGCCGCGTGGTGTGCTCGCCGGGCGAGCTGTCCTGGGGCGGCGCCGCGTCCACCGCGTTCTGGATCGACCCGGCCCAGCAGCTCACCGCCAGCTTTTTTACCCAGCTCATCCCGTCAAGCGCGCACCCGATCCGCTCTCAGCTGCGCCAGCTGGTCTACCAGGCACTGCTCTAAGCCATTGATCCCGAACGGATTCGGCTGCCTCCGTTCGGGATCAATGACCGCGAACCCCTGGACCGGGATCCGCTAGGCCGGGATCCACTCGGTCCAGGTGGTCACCGCCGCCAGCTCGGCCGGGAGCGGCGTCACCCCGATGCCGGGGCCGGCCGGCACGTCGAGGTACCCGTCACGCAGCACGAACGGCTCGGTGATGTCGGTCTTGTAGTAGCGGTCGGACGCTGAGGTGTCGCCCGGCAGGGTGAACCCGGGCAGCGCCGCCAGGGCCACGTTGGCGGCCCGGCCAAGCCCGGTCTCCAGCATCCCGCCGCACCAGACGGCGATGCCGTGCGCCCGGCAGACGTCGTGGATGCGGCGTGCCTCCAGGTACCCGCCGACCCGGCCCGGCTTGACGTTGATGACCGAGCAGGCGCGCAGCTCGATCGCCGCCGCCGCGGTCCGGGCCGAGGTGATCGACTCGTCCAGGCAGACCGGGGTGCTGATCAGCTTGGCCAGCTCGGCGTGCCCGAGCACGTCCTCTTCCGGCAGCGGCTGCTCGATCAGCAGCAGCCCGAACTCATCCAGCCGGGCCAGCAGCCTGGCGTCCTGCAGCGTGTAGGCGGTGTTGGCGTCGACCTGGAGCAGCAGGTCGTCACCGAACCTGGTCCGCACCGCGCGTACCGGCTCGATGTCCCAGCCCGGCTCGATCTTCAGCTTGATCCGCAGGTAGCCGGCCTCCACGTAGCCGCTGACCGCGTCCAGCAGCTCGCCGACCGAGTCGTGGATGCCGACCGAGACCCCGCACGGCACCCGGTCGGTGGCCGCGCCGAGTTCCCGGGCGAACGACTGCCCGGTGGCGCGCAGCTCGGCGTCGAGCACCGCCGTCTCGATCACCGCCTTGGACATCCAGTGCCCCTTGACCGGCTCAAGCAGCCGCCCGACGGCCGGCCCGTCCAGCTCAGGCGCCGCGAACAGCCGCGGCAGCAGGAAGCGGCGCAGCACGTCGACCGACGCGTCCACGTACTCGGCCGAGTACAGCGGCTCGTCCATCGCGACGCACTCGCCCCAGCCCGCTGACTCGCCGTCCGGTCCGCTCAGCACGGCGCGCACCAGCAGCACGTCCCGGGTGGTCTCCACCCCGAACGAGGTGCGGAACGGCGCCACCAGCGGCATCGAGATCCGCCGGAGCTCAACCCCGGTTAGCTTCATCGCGCTCCCCTTTGTGGCAATCTTCCGGTGGCAATCACGTACCAGCCGTCGCGGTCGAACCCGGTTACCCGCGACCCGCCGGCGACCAGCGGCAGCAGCGCGTCCCGCAGCGCCGTGCGCCAGGCCGCCGCCGCGGCCGGGTCGCTGACCCGCAGCGACTCTATGTCGGCGGGGACGCCGACCAGCAGCCGGCAGGCCCGGCCGGCCGGGCCGGCGTCCCCGGGGGCGGGCGCCGGGCGCCCGCCCGGTCCGGGCGCCAGCACCACCACGGCGCCGCGCTCCCGTTCGGCGGCGAAGGACGCGGCCCGGCCCGGGTCAGGGGCGGCCAGCAGGTCCCAGTGCACCAGCATCCGGTCGGTCTCCGTCCCGGCATTGATCTGGTCGTCCATCACGCCGTAGAAGTTGCGCAGGTACTCCACCGGCCGGGCGCCCAGCTTGACCAGGTTGAAGTACGCGTTCCGGCGGATCAGCGGGTCGTAGGTCCAGGCGATCGTGGTCGCGCCGTGGCGCAGGCACCAGGCCCGCTGGTGCAGCTTGAGCGCGAACCCGACCGACCGGCCGAGCCCGGCCGGGAGCACCCCGGCGACGTGGCTGTGCAGCTCGGCCCGCGCGGGCGGCCCGAAGAACCCGACGCACGCCCCGATCAGCTCACCGCTAGCCGCGTCGTAAGCGCCCGAGGCGTAGTTCCCCGCCTTGGTCAGCGCCCGCAGCAGGTCAAGCCGGATCGACGAGCCGCCGTCCTCAGGCACCCAGACCTCGTCGAACAGCGTGATCGCCGCGCCGAGCTGGTCGAGGTGGTCCAGCTCGCGGACGACCACCCCGGCCGCCTTGGCCGCCCGCGCCGCCGCCTCGTCCGCCTCCGCCAGCACGCCCGGTGTCATGAGTACAGCATGCCCGCCGGGCGGCGGGCCCGCCAAGTCCTCGCCCGGGCGAGCATCCCAGACTGCCGGATAGCAAATAGCAGCATTCCGTAAAGATAGGCCGCTACTTGCTATTACGGTGGTTGCCTGGTGGCAGACTGGAATGCATCATGCCAGTTAGGACGCGCTTTTTCTTGCTTTCCAATAGCAATAGACTTATTTTGCTAGTGAGACTTGCGCGTTGCGCCGCGAGTACGGCTGGCCGCGAATTCAGGCCGCTCTCCGCACGTGGCTGTCCACTGGGTTAACAGGGTGGTGTTACGTGATCCCATGGATGAGGGCCGGCATCCCGGCTATGCGTCCACGGCCGGAGGGGAACTTCGGCGGCTTGGCCCTGCGGTTCCTCGTCGCCGTTGACGTGCAGGGCTTCAGCCGGCGTCCAGCGGCCGAGCAGGCACGGGTGCAGCACGTCCTCGAGCGGACCATGACCCAGGCGGCGCTCACGGCGGGCTTGGACCGTAAGCACTGGTACAAGCAGCCGCGCGGCGACGGCGAACTCGCCATCCTGCCCGCCGGCATCGACGGCCTCGCCCTGGTCGCCGACTATCCTCGCCGGGTAGCGGCGGTCCTCGGCACGGTGAACCGGGGGCAGGCCGTGACCCGGTTGCGAGTTCGGATGGCGATCCATCACGGGGCGGTGACGCCGGGCTGTTCCTTCGGCCCGGTCGGCAGCGGTCCGATTGTCGTTTCCCGCCTGGTCGACGCCCCTGGCCTCCGGCGCCAGCTGATTCAGCAGGATCAGCTGGACATCGCGCTGATTGTCTCGGCCACCGTATACCAGGAGGTCATACAGACCAGGCTGGGAAATCTGCGCCCCGAAGCATTCCGCCGGATAATCGTCAGGACAAAAGACGTTTCCTACGTCGGCTACCTGTGCAATGACTGCGACCTTGAACGACGCCGGCCCCAGCCCCCGCCGTCACGGCAAACGCTCAGCGCTTAGCTGGGCTAGCGAACGACGTCGAAGACGTTCTTCTGCACCCCGTTGGCGTAGGCCTCGTACTCGACCAGCTTTAGCTGCTGGCTGTCCTTGTCGGCCGCGCTGAACAGGCGCTTGCCCGCGCCCAGCAGCACCGGGTAGACGAGCAGGTGGTAACGGTCGATGAGGCCGGCGTCGGACAGCGCGTGGTTCAGCGTGGCACTGCCGTGCACGATGATCGGGCCGCCGTCGGCCTCCTTCAGCGCCGCCACCTCGTCCAGTGAGCGCAGGATGCTGGTCTCGCCCCAGTTGACGGCCAGGTCGCGGTCGGTGAGGGTGGTGGAGACGACGTACTTGGGCATCACCTTGTACGCGGCGAACTCCGCCATGTCGGGCCAGACCGGGCTGAACGCCTGGTAGCTGACCCGGCCCAGCAGCATCGCGGCCGCTTCGGCCTGCTCCCGTCCCTTGAGCTCGAACGCGTCCGGCACGAACTCGATGTCCTTGAAGGTCCAGCCCGAGTTGCGGTAGCCGGGCTCGCCGCCGGGCCCCTCCATCACGCCGTCGAGTGAGATGAACGCGGTGCTGATCAGAGTGCGCATGTACCTCTCCTTAATCTTCAGTCTCTAGTTTCCCCGGTGGCGGGCCGACGTCAGCCGAGCAGTCCGGCCAGCCAGCCCTGCCAGGCGGCCTCGGCCCCGACGGTGCCCGGCCCGAACAGGTGATGGAACATCAGCACGATCCCGGCGAAACCGTGGAAGGTGTAGATCGCGTCGGCGGTGATGACCGCCAGGCGCTCGTCGTCCGCCCACACCACCTCGCCGTCGAGCGGCGGCAGCCCGGCCAGGGCGGCGTGCGCCCGCGCGCCGACCGCGACCGGGGCGGTCAGGCCCAGTGCCTGGACGAGCGCCGCGCGCGCTTCGCTGGCCGGCCGCCCGCCGGCCGGCGCCATGCTCGTCGGTACGGCCGCGAACACCGGGACCGCGGTCCGCCCCGGGAAGCGGGCCAGGTACTCCCGCAGGGTATGCAGGTGGAACGGCCAGCCCCGGCGCAGCGCGTCGTACTCGTCCTGCCAGTCGTCGCCGAGCAGGCCGCTGTGCACCACGCGGAGCACGGTGCTGCCGCCGTCGCGCCCCTCCAGCAGGTACTCGAAGGCCATGAAGCGGCCGTCGGGGCCGGGGGAGGTACGGCTGGCGAACCGCGTGCCCGGCTCGAAGGCGGTGATCAGGGCCTCCTCCCGGTGACCGCCGGTCTCCATCGCGGCGACCCCGCCCTCGCGCGGCTCTACCTGGTTGCGCCCCATGAACCAGGAGTCGATCCCCGGCCCGGTGGCGATCGCCGCCCAGACCTGCTCCGGGCTGGCCGGCAGGGTCACGTTCAGCTCGATCTCGAACGGGTGGGTCATCCTCGGTTCTCCTGTCCTGGTCCGGGGATCTGGTGCAGGCCCACCAGCACCCGGTGACTGCGGCCGCCGGCCGCGGACTCGTCGTGGTAGCGCCCCACCAGGTCCGCGACCACCTGGGCGAGCTCGGCCGCGAAGGCGGTCCGGTCGGCCGCGGAGGCGAACCGCACCTCGGCGTCGATCCCGAAGGTGGCCACCCGCTGCCGCGCCCGGGCCGCGCCCGTCAGCAGCGTGCCGACCTCCTGCACCAGCCGGGACCCCAGGGCCAGCAGCCAGCGGGCCGAGAGCTGATCGGGTGACCGGGCCGGGTCAGGGCTGATCTCCCCGAGCACGCTGGGGGAGATGACGTAGGAGGCGGCGGCGGCGCGGTACACCCGCTCGGTGACGTTGCCCTTGCGCCGCTCCCGGTCCAGCTCGACCAGCCCGTGCCGCTCCAGTTCCTTGAGGTGGTAGTTGACCTTCTGCCTGGGCAGCCCGAGCCGGGCGGCCAGCATGGCAGCCGAGCCGGGCTCGGCCAGGGCGGCGAGGATCCGCGCCCGGATCGGGTCCAGGGACGCCTCGGCCGCCGCCGGGTCTTCGATCACAGCGACGTCTAGCACGGTTCCACTATCCATCCGACAATAAAATTTGTCAAGACAAAATAAATCGTCGGTTCCGCGGCACCGATGAGCAGGAAGCACCGATCAGTTCGTCGCCCGGTATTCGTCAGCACCCGCGTGACCAAACTTCTCCTGACTTCTGCTGGCATCAAGAACGCGAGCATCAGTGACTCGCTGATCAGCCTGGTAGGCAAGCCGATCGCCGAGTGCGACGCCCTGTGCATCCCGACCGCGACCTATCCCATGGGGCCCTCCGCGGCCTACCCCACTGGTGGACTCGGTTCGGCCTGGCGTTTCATCGCCGGACAGGCCGCCACCCCGATGTGCGAACTGGGCTGGAAGTCGCTGGGCGTGCTTGAGCTCACCGCGCTGCCCAGCCTCGACGCGGAGCTCTGGGTCTCCGTGGTTAAGCAGACGGATGTGCTGCTAGTAAACGGAGGCGACGCCTTGTACCTGAGCTACTGGATGCGTGCGTCGGGCTTGGCGGATCTCCTGCCCGCCCTGCGCGAGCTGGTCTGGGTGGGCCTGAGCGCCGGAAGCATGGTGATGACCCCGCGCATCGGGCAGGACTTCGTCGGCTGGCAGCCACCGGGCGGTGGCGACCGCGCGCTGGGGATAGTTGATTTCTCGATCTTCCCGCATCTCGACCACCCTGACCTGCCCGAGAACACCATGGCCGACGCGGAGCGGTGGGCGGCCAGCCTGTCCGGGCCGGCCTACGCGATCGACGACCAGACCGCCATCAAGGTGGTCGACGGCACCGTGGAGGTCATCTCCGAGGGACACTGGAGGCTGTTCGCCCCTGCCGCCTGACACCCGTGCCGTCAGGCGCCCCGGCCAGGGGGACTACCGCCCGGCCAGGAACGGCGTGACCAGCCCGAGCAGCCGCTCGGGCTGCTGCGCCACCCCCATGTGGGTGGTGCCAGGGAGCACCGCCAGCCGTGCGTCCGGCAGCAGCCCGTACAGCTCGGTCACGTCCGCCAGCGGCGAGAAGTCGCGGTCGCCGAAGATCAGCAGGACCGGCGCCCGCAGCGACCGCAGCTGCTCCGCGGTCATCCCGGGCACCTCGTGCACCATGGCCGTGGTCCGCGCGGCCGTCTTCTCGAACTGGCCCGGGTCGGGCGCGACCGCCGCGTAGCCGGCCTGCATGGCCTGGAAATCGGCCATCGTCGGCAGCCGGTCCTCGCTGACCGGGGCGCTTTCCCGCCCCGGCGGCCGGTGCGGGTCGGCCGAGGCGACGATCAGCCGGCCCACCTTCTCGGGTGCGCGCAGTGCGACCGCGGACGACACCAGGCCGCCGAGGCTGAAGCCGAAGAGGTCGGCCTCGGCCACCCCGAGCTGGTCAAGCAACGCGACGACATCGCCCGCCAGCGCGTCGATCGTCATCGGCCGGTCGCTGTCGGCGGTGTGCCCGTGTCCCTGCAGCTCCACCGCGATGAGCTGCCTGCCCTCGGCCAGCGGCCCCAGCAGCGACCCGAAGGTGAGTCCGATGGTCAGCAGCCCGCCGTGCAGCAGCACCAGCGGCCGGGTCCCGGGCCGTGCGCTGCCGTGCACCTCGTAGTACAGGTCGATGCCGTTCACTGATGCGTAGCTCATGACGATAAGACGTTAGCGAACCAGCGAACTCGTCGCGCGCCCGCGCCGATTCCATAGGCTGGTGCGAGGACACCCGTAGCCACCTGCGAAAGGAACGACGCATCGTGATTAGCGGTGAGCAGCTGCCGGCCCGCAGCCGCATCGTGCAACAGCAGCTCGCCGAGGCGGGGTTCACCGCGGCGGTGCGCGAGCTGCCCGACTCAACCCGGACCGCGGCCGAGGCGGCCGCCGCGCTGGGCTGCGAGCCCGGCGCGATCGCCAGCAGCCTGCTGTTCCTGGCCGACGACGAGCCGCTGCTGGTGATGACGAGCGGCCGCCACCGGGTAGACACCGCACTGCTGGCGTCGCGGATCGGGGCCCGCCAGGTCGAGATGGCCACCCCCAAGCAGGTCCGCGCGGTCACCGGCCAGGCGATCGGCGGCGTCGCCCCGGTCGGCCACCCGGCCCCGGTGCGCACGGTGGTCGACGAGGCGCTGGGGGAGTACGAGGTCATCTGGGCGGCGGCGGGCACCCCGCGCACCGTGTTCCCGCTGACGTTCACCGACCTGGTCGCGCTGACCAAGGGCACCGTCCACCAGGTCTCCCGGCAGTAACGCGTCTCCCCGCAGTAACCCGCCGCTGGCGCGGCTCCGCTGCCGCCCTCAGGCGGCGTCCGCTTCCGGTGGCGGGCGAGACCGCAGGACGTGGCGGCCGTCGGGGCTGCGGGCTTCGGTGCTGCCGTCGGGGTGCAGGGTGAGCTGCCAGCCGCGGCGGTGGATGCAGACGTCGTGGTGGAACTGGCATACCAGGGCGCAGTTCGCGACCGACGTTTCGCCGCCGTCGGCGAGGTGCCGCAGGTGGTGGACGTCGCAGTACACGGCCGGGCGGGTGCACCTCGGCCAGGCGCAGTGCCGGTCGCGCAGGGTGACGGCGCGCCGGATGTGCCCGGGGATCGTGCGGCTGTAGCCGATGTCGAGCGGCAGGCTGGGGCTGTTCCAGGGGCGTTCGAGCAGGCCCTGGCGCAGGGCGGCGGCGAGGCCGGCGGGCCCGGAGACCAGGTCCAGGGCCAGCCGGGCGATGGCGTGGCGCAGCGCCTGCCGGGCCCCGGCACTCATCGGCTGGCGGCCGGCCTGGGCGAGGCTGATCATCTGGTCGATGACCGGCGGGTGGATGGTGCCGGTGACGACCGGGACGGTCTGGGCGTCGCAGGCCGCCGCCTCGGCACCGGGGCCGGTGAGGTAGCCGTCCTGGCCGTCCTCGCCCAGGCGGGCGCGGAGCCAGGCGTCTTCCAGGTCGCCCGCGCCGGGCAGCTGCCGGAGCTGGGACAGCGGGATGTGCACGACGGCCTGGGTGCCGGCCCCGGCCCGGTCCGGGACCAGGCGGGCAGACAGCAGGAGGGTGCAGGCTTGCTGGAGGGCGTCGTGGAACCGCTTGCCCTCGGTGCGGTCGTCTTCGGGCCCGTGCTTCTTGCCCAGGGCCTCCAGGACCGCCCGGACGGCGGCCGCGCACTCGGGGGTGAGGTCGCCGTGCAGCACGGCCGCGCCGCCGAAGGTGGTACCGAGCCTGACCTGCCGGTCGTCGAACCCGTCACCTGGCAGGTCGGGGTCGGGCTGCTGCTGGCGCCACCGCTCGATGGCGCAGCCGGCGATCGTGGCCAGGTCATCCTGCGAGGCGCCGGCCGCGGCGGCCTCCAGCAGGATCCGGTCAGTCTCGGCCCGCATCACCGGGGGTAGCTGGCGGGTCCAGTCCGCCATCGCCAGCGCGAGGGAGTCGGTGACGACGGCGGCGGCCAGCGCGTCGCCCAGCTGCGGTCGTTCGCCAAGCCGGCGCATCTGCCGCACCGCCGCCCGGGCGGCCTTCCTGGTCATCCCCGCCCGTGCCGCCAGCCAGGCAGAAGAGGAACCGTACCCGTCCGCGTCGTGAGCGCCGCAGGCGTCGAAGCGGCGCAGCACGCCCGCATCGGCGGCGGCCAGCTTCGCCCGCACCACGCCCAGCCCGGCCAGCAGGTCCCCGCAGGCACCACCGTCCAACGTGGCGCAGGCGCCGTTCAGGTAATCCAGCGCAGCGGCCGCTACCCGCACCGCATCAGCCGGGCCGTCAAAGGACAAGCCCGCGTCAGGCGAGTCATCCACAGTGCTCATCGCGGCTCACCTCCCAGGCGCACGGTCGAATACGGCATGTCCATCACTCGGCATTGCCGCACCGTGCCAGGTCGAACGCTGGCACGCCCTGCGCCGGGGTAACCGGCTGCTCGCGAAGCTCTAAATCTGAGTACAGGATATCAGTTCGACATTCATGAATCAAGACGATATCCAGTGATCGTATTTTCGATGCGCTGACCGCTGGCGCCGACACGGCCAGGCAGGGAAGCTAGATTACGTGCGCATCATCCAGTTTTCCGACCCCCACATCTCCCATCGCGGCGGCCTCGGGCACGACAACGCCGAGCGGCTGGCGGCCTACCTGAACCAGGTCGCCCGGCCCGACCTGGTCATCAACTCCGGTGACGTGGTGATCCTCGACCCCGACGACGGTGCCGACCGCGCCGCCGCCGTGGCCCTGCACCAGCGGATCGACGCGCCGCTGCGGGTGCTCCCGGGCAATCACGATGTCGGTGAGGGCGCGGACGATCCGTGGCGCGGCATCAAGGTAAGTACCGAACGGGTGCGTGCGTTCCGCGCCGCCTGGGGGTCTGACCGGTTCGTGGTACACGGCGAGGCGCGCTGCGACGCCGACGGCTGGGCGTTCGTCGGACTCAACAGTGAGCTGTGCGGCTCCGGGCTGCCGGAGGAAGACGAGCAGTGGGCCTGGCTGGAGGAGACGGCGGCCAGCCTGGCCGGCCGGTCGGTCATGCTGTTCCTGCACAAGCCGCTGCGGATCGACGACGGCAGCCTGGACGGCGTGACCGTGACGGCCGCCGGCCGGCAGCGCCTGCTGGCCGCGTTCGGGGGCACCGACCTGCGGGTGGTCGCCAACGGGCACCTGCACCGGTACCGCTGCGCGGCCAGCGACGACGGCCCGACCGCGGTCTGGGCGCCGTCGCTGTCGTTCGCCCCGCCCGCCGACCCGGAACTGAAGTTCGGCCCGGGTACGTCCGGCGTGGTCGAGTACACCATCCAGGGCCAGCGGCTCGAGGTGCGCTTCGTGGCCGTGCCGGGGATCACCGGGGCGGCCGATATCTTCGAGCTGCCCGAAGTCCGGTGGTCAATGGAAGCCATCGACCGCAAGCCGGCGTGACGCACAGTCGCTTAAGTCCGGTCAAGTCGCACGCTCTGTCGCGGTAACTCCCGAAGGGCTACCGTAAATACATGAGCCCGGCTGCGCTCCGCGTATTCCTGAGCCGGACCTCCGAGTTGGATAAGCATCCGACGGAGAGGTCTTATCGGAGCGCCGCCGAGGCCGCGGTGAAACGCGCCCAGGGCGTCGTCCTCGACATGAATTACTCCACCGCCGAACCGGGCTCGTCGGCCGATTACTGCCGCGGCAGCTCCGGGCAGCCGACGTTTACGTGGGGATTATCGGGTTTCTTTACGGCTCCCTGGTCGGCACGAGCCCTGATCGCTCATACGTCGAGATGGAGTTCGAGCTCGCCGTCGAGCGCAAAATGGATTGCCTGGTCTTCCTGCTCGACCCGGAGTCAGGCCGGCTCGGGCTGCCGGCCACCGCTATCAACAAGCAAGACGCCGAGCACAAGCGGCGGCAGGACAGCTTTCGCGCGCGGCTTGCCCAGAACGACAAGCGTGCCTCCGTGGAGAGCCCGGACGACACGGGAGACAGCCCGCGAAGTCACCCACGGCGGCAAGGCGGCGGTGGGCACCGGGACCCTGCCCAGCCCGCTAGAGCCAGGGGCGCTCTGGCTGCCGTTATCGGCCCGGAAAAGGCCACCGGGCGGGATACTTAATTCGTGGGCGGGGACCGGATTGACTTCTTTGTCAGCCATGCGGGCGCGGACCGGGCCTGGGCTGAGTGGGTGGCCTGGCAGCTGCTCGACGCCGGCTACACGGTTGAGCTTGACGTATGGGACTGGGCGGCGGGCCGCAACTTCGTCACCGCGATCAACGACGCCCTCGGCCGGGCGGACCGCGTGGTGGCGCTGTTCTCGGCCGCCTACTTCGAGCGGGAACGGTATACCACCGAGGAATGGGCGGCCACCCTGATCCGCATTCCCGGGACGGAGAACCAGCGGCTGATCCCGGTGCGGGTCGAGCGTGTCCCTGACGACCAGGTACCGGCCCTGTTGCGCCCGTTGATCGCCTGCGACGTGTTCGGTGCCGACGAGCGCACGGCGAGGCGGGCCCTGCTCGACGCGGTGGCGGGTGCCGGCCGGCCGCGCCAGGCGCCACCGTTCCCTGAGGAACTGCACCGCCCGAGTGGCGCGGGCCCCCGCCGGCCGGGCAGCAGGCCCCGGGTGTGGAACGTCCCGGCCCGCAACCCAGGCTTTACCGGCCGCGACGGCCTGCTGGTAGCGATACGGGAGGCGCTGCAGTCCAGCGACCGGGCGGTAGTGCAGGCGCTGCACGGGATGGGCGGGGTCGGCAAGACCCAGCTCGCGATCGAGTACGCGCACCGCTTCGCCGGTGCCTACGACCTGGTGTGGTGGGTGAACGCTGAGTCCCCGGGCCTGATCGCCGAGCAGGTCGCCGCGCTAGCGGCGGAACTGGCCTGCGCCGACCAGGCGGCCGGGATCGAGGCCGCCTGCGGCGCGGTGCTGGCTGAGCTGCGGCAGCGTGACCGCTGGCTGCTGGTGTTCGACAACGTCACCGCGCCGGAGGACCTGGCCGACGCGACGCCGGTCGGCGACGGGCACGTGCTGATCACCTCGCGCGCCCACGACTGGGCCGAGGTCGCGGTCGCGGTCGCGGTGAACGTGCTGGCCCGGGCGGAATCGGTGGCGATCCTGCAGAACCGGGTGCCCGGGCTGACCGAGGGGGACGCGGACCGGGTGGCGGAAGCACTCGGCGACCTACCGCTGGCCCTAGCGCAGGCCGCCGGCTATATGGCAGGGAGCAGCATGCCAGCGGGCGAGTACCTCGGACTGCTCGGCGCCCGGGCGGCGCAGCTGCTCGACCAGGGAAAGTCGGCCAACTACCCGCGCTCGCTGGCCGCGGTCACCCGGCTGGCATTCGACCAGCTGTGCACGGTAAACCAGGCCGCCGCTGACCTGGTCGGGATTTGTGCGTTCCTGGCCCCCGAGCCGGTCCCGGTCGACTGGTTTCCTCATGCCGCCGCGCGGCTAGCCTCACCGCTGGGTGATGCGGCGGCCGACCCATTCGCCTGGGGACAGGCATTGGCTCAGGTCCGGCACCAGGCACTGGGTCGCCTCGACCAGCACGGGCTAGTGATGCACCGGCTGACCCAGGCGATCATCCGCGGCTACTTGCCACCCGACGAGGCGGCGGCCGCCCGAAATCAGGCTGAGGCGCTGCTGGCCGCCAACCAACCCGGCGACGAGATGCTGCCCGCTAACTGGCCTGGCTGGGCGCGACTGCTGCCGCACCTTCTCGTCCTAGATCCCAATGCCACCAACTCCGGCCTGGGAGAGCTGACGTACGACGCTGTTTGGTATCTGATCTCGCGGGCCGATCATCGTAACGCTCATGACCTTGCCCAACGCCTGCACCAGCACCAGCACGACCAATACGGTCCCGACTACATCAATACGCTGCATGCGTCGACTGCGCTGGCCGTTACCTTGCGCGGGCTCGGCCGCAACCGAGAGGCACGGGACCTCGATGAGGACAACCTGACTTCGTACCGCCTGCTGCTTGGCGACGATCATCAAAGCACTATGGCTGCAGCCAGTAACCTCGCTAATACCCTCAGTGAGTTGGGGGAGTTTGAGGCGGCTCGAGAGCTGGAGGAGGATACCCTGGCCCGCTCTCGCCGGGTCCTTGGTGACGACGACCCCGACACCCTGACCTCGATCCACAACCTCGCCGCCATCATGAGTGACATGAGCCACCACCAGGAGGCACGGGAGCTGTGCGAAGCTGGCCTGGTCGGCCGTAGGCGGATCCTTGGCGATGACCATCCCCAGACCTTGGATTCGGCCAGCAGCCTCGCTGGCTTGATGAGAGATGTGGGGGAGTACCAGGCGGCGCGGGAGCTGGATGAAGATACTCTTGCTCGCCGCCGCCGAGTGCTTGGGGAAGATCACCCGGACACCCGGCGATCAGCGGAAAACCTCGCCGAGGACCTCCGCCTGCTCGGTGAGCCCGACCCCTAAGCCCCGTCCGCGTCCCCGAGCAGCTCCAGGATCGGCTCACCGTACTTAGCCAGCTTCGACTCGCCCACCCCGTTGATCCCCGCCAGCTCGCCCAGCGACGAGGGCCCGGCCACCGCGATCGCCCGCAGGGTCGCGTCGTGGAATACCACGTAGGCAGGCACCCCCTGCTCCTTGGCGGTGGCGCCGCGCCAGGTCCGCAGCCGCTCGAACACCGCCTCCTGCTCCGGGCTCAGCGCGACCTCGGCCTTGGCCGCGGCGGCGGCCGTGGCGGAGGCACCGCGAGAAGCGCCGCGGGCGCCGCGCGGCTGGGGCATGTCACGGCGCAGGGTCACCGCGCGCTGGCCGCGCAGCACCTCGCCGGAGGCCTCGGTCAGCGCTAGGGTCTGGTACTCGCCGTGCACCGCGAGCAGCCCCTGGGCGAGCAACTGGCGGACGACGCCGCGCCACTGCGACTCGTTCAGCTCGATGCCGATGCCGAACGTCTTCAGGTCGTGGTGGCCGTTCTCCGCCACCTTGGCCGTCTTCTTGCCCAGCAGGATGTCGATGACCTGGCCCGCGCCGTAGCGCTGGTCGCGTTCCCGGTCCAGCCGGACGATCGTTGACAGCAGCTTCTGCGCGGGCACGGTCCCGTCCCAGGTCTCCGGCGGCGACAGGCAGGTGTCGCAGTTGCCGCAGGCCACCGCCCGCTCACCGAAGTAGGCCAGTAGCTGCGAGCGCCGGCAGTCGGTGGTCTCGCACAGCGCCAGCATGGCGTCCAGGTGCGACGCCATCAGCCGCCGGTGGGCCAGGTTGCCCTCGCCGGAGTCGATCAGCCGCCGCTGCTGCACCACGTCGGCCAGGCCGTAGCTGAGCCAGGCGGTGGCGGGCTGGCCGTCGCGGCCGCCGCGGCCGGTCTCCTGGTAGTAGCCCTCGACCGAGCGCGGCATGTCCAGGTGCGCGACGAACCGCACGTCCGGCTTGTCGATCCCCATGCCGAACGCGATCGTGGCCACCATCACCAGGCCCTCCTCGCGCAGGAAGCGGGACTGGTGCTCGGCCCGGGTGGCCGCGTCCAGGCCGGCGTGGTAGGGCAGCGCGGGGATGCCGTTGTCGCTCAGGAACGCCGCGATCTTCTCGGTCGAGTCGCGCGACAGGCAGTAGACGATGCCCGCGTCACCCGCGTGCTCGGTCCGCAGGAGCTGCAGGAGCTGCTTCTTGGCCTCGTTCTTGAGCACGATGCGGTACTGGATGTTGGGCCGGTCGAACGACGAGACGAACAGCTTGGCGCCCGCCAGCTTGAGCCGGATCGCGATCTCTTCCCGGGTCGCCTGGGTGGCGGTGGCGGTGAGCGCGATCCGCGGCACGTCCGGCCAGCGCTCGTGCAGCACCTGCAGTTCCAGGTAGTCAGGCCGGAAGTCGTGCCCCCACTGGGACACGCAGTGCGCCTCGTCGATCGCGAACACCGAGATGCGGGAGGTGCTGAGCAGCTCCAGCGTGCCGGCTGCCCGCAGCCGCTCCGGCGCCAGGTACAGGACGTCCAGCTCGCCCGCCTTGAACTGCTGCTCCACCACGTGCCTGGTGCCCGGGTCCTGGGTCGAGTTGAGGAAGTCGGCCCTGATGCCGAGCTGCCGCAGCGCCTGCACCTGGTCCTGCATCAGCGCGATGAGCGGCGAGATGACCACCCCGGTGCCCGGCCGGACCAGCGCCGGGATCTGGTAGCAGAGCGACTTGCCGCCGCCGGTCGGCATCAGCACCAGCGCGTCGCCGCCCGCGACGACGTGCTCGATGATCTCCTCCTGGCGGTCGCGGAAGGTCTCGTACCCGAACACCCGGTGCAGCACCGTGGCCGCCCGCCGCGCGCCGTCCGGCACGCCGGGCGCGGTTACGGTGACCGGCGCGCCCGGGACCGCCTCGTCGGCTTCGCTGGGGTCGCGGGGGGAGGACACGGGGAAATCCTACGGTCCCGGGGCGACAGTCACGGCCGGGTTTGCCCGGGAACAGTGTCAGCCGGGGCAAGCCGGGCACACTAACGGAGTGCGTCAGGTGAACAGTGCGGGGGGCGGCCTGATCCCCGGCGTCGTCCTTGGCGCGCTCATCGGGGCCGCGACGGGGGTCGCCACCGCGCTCGCGCAGCCCTACGCCCACCAGCCGTGGTCGGTGCTCGTCAACTCCTCGAGCCCGTGGCTGCTGGCTGCCTTCGCGGCGGGCGCGCTGCCCCGCCGGCCGGCCCCGGCGGCGGCCGCCGGGCTGGTCACCTGCCTGGTGGAGGTGGGCGCCTACTTCCTCACCTGGGCCGCGCGGGACGTGCTGGTGCCGAATGCCTACGGCTCGTTCTGGACGCTCTGCGCGGTCGTCGGCGGCCCGGTCGCCGGGCTGGCCGGCTGGGCCTGGCGGCGCGGCTGGGCGAGCCGGGAGGAAGGGGCCCGGCTGCACGCGCTCGGCGCCGCGTTCCTGCCCGGCACGTTCATCGCCGAGGCGCTTGGCGCGTACGGGCTGCGGCTGCACTATGAGCCCGCCGTCGCGCTCTTCCTGGTCATCGGCCTGGTGCTGTTCGCGCTGCTGGCCTGGCCGGGCACCGGGCTCGGGCTGATCACCAGCCCGGCCAGCGGCCCGGTCATCCTCGGCTGGACCGTGCTGTTCACCGTCACCGGCATGCTGATCTACGGCCCGCTGCTGAACGCGGTGGTCGGCGTCACCTCCGGCGGCGTCTGGGTCGGCCGGTAGCGCCTGCCGGTGATAACAGCAAGGGGCGCCGGAGGCGCGGCCCCCGCTAGCGCGACTCGTCGAGCCGGACGGCGATCACCCCGGCCAGGATCAGCGCGCCGCCCAGGAACTGCATCCCGGTTGGCGCCTGGTGCAGCAGCAGCCAGGCGAACCCGGCCGCGAACAGTACCTCCGCCATCGCGACGAACGACCCGAGCTTCGCCCCCAGCCGCCGCACCGCCGCCACCCCGGTGACGTAGGCGATGGCGGCCGCGATCACCCCCAGCCCGAGCACCGGCACCAGCCAGCTCAGCCGGGTGTCGAGCAGCGACACGTCGGCCGTGGTGAACCGCAGCGGCAGCAACCCGGATGCGCCCCCCAGCCCGATCGCCGCCGCCCCGGTCACCATGCCGCCCCAGGTCAGCACGACCGCCGGCAGCGCCTCGGCCGGGGCCGAGCCGTCGGCCGGGGGACCGGGCGTATGCGCCGACTGGAAGAAGTACACCGCCATCGCCACCGCCGCCGCGAGGGCCCAGGCCACGCCGACCAGGCTGACCCCGCCCGACCCGGAAAGGTCCAGCATCAGCCCGAGGCCGCCGAGGGCGGCCACCCCGCCGAGCACCGTCGCCAGCCGCGGCCGCTGCCCGTGCCGGGCCCACAGCCAGCCCACGATGAACACGATGCCCAGGTACTCGAGCAGGATCGAGATGCCGACGTCCATGTGCGCGATCGCGTTGAAGTAGCACACCTGGCAGGCGGCCACGCCGACCAGGCCGTAGACCACCACCAGGCGGGCCGAGCGGCGCAGCAGCGCCCAGCGCCCGCGCAGCGTGAGCACGGCGGGCACGGTGAGCGCCAGCGCCGCCACCAGGACCCGGGCGAGCACCGCGCCGGCCGGCGACCAGCCCGCCCCGATCAGCGCCGAGCCGAACGTGCCGGAGGTGCCGAAGCACGCCGCCGACAGCAGCGCGACCGCCAGCCCGGTTCCCTGGCCGCTCCGGCTGGCCTGGTAGGGGAGGCCGGCCGGTACGATCCGGTCTGGTGCTGTCCTCGCCGACGCCATGGCCGTACTCCCTCGTCCGCGGTGTGGGTAAGCAGGTGCGGGTAAGCAGGTGTGGGTAAGCAGGTGTGGGTAAGCAGGGTGTCGGTAAGTGGCAACACCGGGCTACACTAATTACCATAACGAGGGGTGGTGAAAGTGGTCAAATGCTTTTTACTCATGACACGGAGACATCGCTGAACTGGACCGCCGCCCTGGTGAACACCGGCCGGGGCGGGCAGGAGCAGCTACCGGACGTGGCCGCGCTCGACGTCTTCGTCGACCAGTGGCAGTGGACCGGCAGCCGCACCCACGACCAGGCCGAGCTGGACGCCGTCCGGGCGCTGCGGCCGCGCTTCGCCCAGCTCTGGGAGATGTCCGAGGACGAGGCAGTCGGCCTGGTCAACCAGCTCCTGCGGGAGTCCAACGCGCTGCCCCAGCTGGTCCGGCACGACGGCTGGGAGTATCACGTCCACGCCACCTCGCCCGACGTGCCGCTGGCCGACCGGATGGCGGTGGACGTGGCGATGGCGATGGCCGACGTCATCCGCACCGGCCAGCTCGCCCGGCTGCGGCACTGCGCGGCCGCCGACTGCGATGACGTGCTGGTCGACCTGTCGAAGAACCGCTCCCGCCGCTTCTGCACCCTGACCTGCGCGAACCGGGTGAACGTGGCCGCTTTCCGTTCCCGCCGCAACGCAAGCTAACAACGATACCGAACGGGTGCGGCCGAATCCGTTCGGCTGACTGCCCTTAACCGCGGGCGGACGACGCGGTCAGCCGCGCGCCTGCTCCAGCCACGGCACTTCCGCCTCTCCCAGGGGGGTGCTCGGCGGCACGCTGACGAACGGCCAGATCTCCTCGGAGATGCGCCGCCAGTCGGCGGTCGCGTTCATCTCGCCCAGCAGCGCGAACAGCCCCAGGTTGATCCGCTGCACGATCACGTAGGAGCGCGGGATGCTGGCGTAGGCCGCCAGGGGGCTGGAGAAGTCGACGTACCGGCGCGCCACCGACGACGCGTACTCGCTGGTCATGGTGCGCGGACCGGGGCGCCGGATCGACTCGTAGAACAGCGACATGTGGTCCACCACCTCGTCGGTGCCGATCGGCGCGCCCGGCTCGAGGAAGCCCGCCCCCTCCATCGCCGTGCGGAAGCCCTCGGGGTCCTCGCGCACGCACAGCGCCTCGATCATCGCCACCAGCGGCGCCAGCTCGTCGTCGGTAAACCGCTTGACCAGGCCGAAGTCGAGGAAGGTGACGCACCCGCCCGGCTCGAACAGGTAGTTGCCCGGGTGCGGGTCGCCGTTGAACGCGCGCAGCTCGTACAGCGAGCGGAAGGTGAAGCGGTAGATCGTCTCCGCCGCCAGGTCCCGTTCCTCCTGCGACCAGGTCAGCATCTCGGCGAACCGCGCGCCCGCGGCCAGCTCGCTGGTCATCACCCGGCCGGTGGAAAGCTGGTCGACGATCTTCGGCACCCGGGCGGTCGGGTGGCCGTCGAAGTAGGCGGCGAACCGCCGCTGGTGGTCGGCCTCGAGCCGGTAGTCGAGCTCCTCGCTGATGCGGGCCCGCAGCTCCTCGATGAGCGCGGTGACGTCCTGGCTGGGCGCCGCCATCTTCAGCAGCGAGCGGATCAGCGTGACGTTGCCGAGGTCGGCCGCGATCGTCTCGGCGATGCCGGGGTACTGCACCTTGACCGCGACCGCCTGCCCCTCGGCGGTGATCGCCCGGTGCACCTGGCCGATCGACGCCGCCGCGATCGGCCGCGGGTCCCACTCGCGGAAGATCCGCTCTGGGCTCATCCCCAGCTCGTCCCGGACGACCCCGGCCGCCAGCTCAGCCGACATCGGCGGCACGCTGTCTTGCAGCCGCCCGAGGACCCGCCGGGCCGGCGGCGCGAGCCCGTCGTCGACGTAGCTGGCGAGCTGGCCGATCTTCATCAGCACGCCCTTCATGGTGCCGAGGGTGTCGGCCACGTCCTGCGCGGTGCGCAGCGCCAGGTCGTCGCGCAGCCGCTGGCGGTGCTCGCCCGCGGCGGCGAACAGCCGGGGCGCGTTGACCGCGTACCTGGCGCCGCCGCGGGCGGCCAGCCGCATCGCGGTCAGCCCCCGGCTGACCCGCAGTTTAGGTTCGCTCAATGGTGCACCGGTTCGCTCGCGAGCTCGCTCAACGGCTGATTTCCTGGGCGGCGCGCATGCGCAGCGTGAGCCGCTGCCGTGCCTCAAGTACCCCGGGCTCGCCCAGGTAGATCGCGTCAAGCAGGCCGAGCACCTGGCGGACCTCGTCCCGGCTGGGCGCGGCGCTGCCCGGCTGCGGCCCCCCGTCACCGAAGCCGTGCAGGTCGCGGGCCCAGCCGGGCAGCGTGCTGACCGCGGCGGCCACCACCACCTGCCAGATGTCGCCCAGCTCCTGCTCCACGTCCGGCATCGCGAGCAGGTAGCCGATCGCCTCCGCCATCGCCGGGCTGGTGGCGAGCTCCGGGCGGACCGCGGCGAAGTAGCCGTCCAGGTCGGCGACCGAGGCCGGGGCGAGGCCCGCGGGCATGCCGATCAGCTCGGCCACGGCGGTCATCTCGGCCACGTACTGATCCTGCTCGGCCGGGGTGAGCCGCAGCCCGAAGCGGTCGGCGGCGGCCAGGCCGGAGTCCACCAGGCCGGCGTGCACCCACAGCAGCAGCGCGGGGTCTCCCGCCTGGTAGGGCTGCCCCGTCACCGGGTCGGTGCCGCGCACCCACTGGTGGATCTTGCGGACCCGCAGCGCCGCCGCCCGGGCCGTCGCCCGCTCGCCGTAGGTGGTGGTGAGCACGTAGGCCGAGGTCGAGGCGAACCGGCCGCCCGGGTCCTCGCGCCACTGGCTGTGCTGGTTGACGCCCGCCATCGCCAGCGGGTGCAACGCCTGCAGCAGCAGCGCCCGCAGGCCGGAAACCGGAGCGGACAGGTCCGCGTGCACCCGCCAGGTGACGCTGCCGGGACCGAAGAGGCCGTCGTCGGCCGGGTCGGCCGGGACGCTGTCGGCGAAGGCGGCCGCCGCCCGCGCGAAAAGCCCGGTGCCCGGGAACACCTCAGCGGTCATGCCGGCCCCGTATATCCATATGGGTAAATTTACCCTGCCCCTATCCGGTGGCCGCGGGCGCCACCCACCGGATGCTGAACTTGGTGACCTTGTAGTTGAGCGAGTTCAGGGTGGGGGTGATGAAGTTGTCACCGATGATCGTGGTCGCCTCCTTCTCGGCCGCCGCGATCAGCGGCTGGGTCACCGCGGCGACGGTGGTCGCCTGGGTGAACGCCTCCTGCTGGGCCTGGGCGTAGAGCACCGAGTCGGAGAACTGCGGCTTGATGATCGCACCGCACGCCACCCCCGGGTAGGTCCACGAGTGATCGGTGGACACCGGCCTGGACAGCGTGTTGTCGACCGACACGTCGTGCACCGACTGCGGGAGCTGCGGCAGCGGCAGCGCCATCGTCACCGCGACCTGGCCGGGGGTGGCGCCGGACGGCTTGGACAGTACCCGCAGCACGTAGTGCCCGGTTGACGACTTCCACCAGGACGGGCCGGGGTTGAGGTTGACGGTGGCCGACCCGTGCCCGACGGCGGAGAAGGTAGCCGAGTACCAGCACGGCAGGAAGCCGATCGGCTTGGACACGGTGTGGGTGAACATGAAGTCGAAGGTGGAGCTGCCGAGCGCGGGCTTGTCGATGCCCTCGATCTTCTGCAGCACCAGCGGGCCCACCAGGGTGGTCGAGGTGCTGGTGTCCGAGGACGACCAGGGCCAGCCGAAGGAGACGTGCGGCAGGCTGGCGTTGATGCCGAACAGGTGCAGGGCGCCGGACAGCACCGCCAGCACCGCCCAGGCGGCGATGCGCCGGAACAGGGCCAGGATGACGACCACCAGCACGGTCCACCGCAGCCAGCGGGGGATGCCTGAGTACCAGTGCCGTCGCGGCGGCGGGGGGCCGCCGGGCGGTGTGACCAGCACCACGGTCGGGTTCTGGGGGGTACCCGGCGGGCCGGCCGCGGGCTGGCCGCCCGGCTGGTCGGCGCTGGCGAGCCGGGTCTCGGGGAGCTGCAGGGTGACGTACTGGCCGGAGGGGTGCTGGTCGGCGTACCGGCCGGGCTGGCCGGCCGCCTGCGGGCCGAAGGCCAGCCGTCGCGCGATCCACATCACGAAGCGGAACACGGGATTACCTGCGCTTTCTGTCATCAGACGGTCGCCGGGTAGCCGAGGCTGAGGACGACGGGGACGGCGCCGAACGGCTCGCGGAACCGGGCACCCGGGCGGTCGGGCGCATCCGGCGCGTCGATGTTCGGCCAGTGCATCTTCTGGTGCTGGGCGGTCAGGCCGGCCACTGAGTAGGGGAACTCCATCGGGGAGACGGCGTGCCGCTGCAGGATCGCGCCCCAGCGGAAGGCGGCGAAGGCTGCCGCCAGGGCGCGCACCGACTGCGGACGCCGGCCGGCCAGGTCGATACCGTACACCGCGCCCGCTAGCTCGATGAGGTCGCGGGCGCACTGGGCGAGCGCGCCCGTCCGGGTGGTGTAGCAGGTGCCGTCCGGGTTGACCGCGCCGAGCTTCTCGCCCTGCACCGGGGAGCGGCGCGGGTCGGCCTTGCATTCCATCCAGTCGGCCGCCGCCAGCAGCTCCCAGCTCAGCCCGGTGCCCGCCGCCACGTCCCGGTACAGGTGCTCGCCGCGCGCCAGCGGAGCCTTCGCGCTGGCGAAGTACGCGGTCGTCATGGCGGACGGCAGGTCCGCCTGGTACCGGCGCGCGGCCGGGCTGACGCGCCCGGGTGACAGCCGCCCCGGCGCCACCGCCGCGCCCGCCGGGCGCCCGGGCGCGGTCAGCCCGCCGGGGGCCGTCCTGGTCACGTAGGCGGTGGTGGCGGCCGCGCGGACGGCGGTGCTGGTGCCACCGGGGGCGGTGCCACCGGGAGCGGTAGCTGCGGGAGAGGCAGCGCCCTGGCGGTAGTGCCGTGGTGCCGCGGCGGTCCGGGTGGGAGCCAGCGGGCCCGGGGTGACCAGCCCGGGGATGTGGGGTGAGCCGTCCTGGTAGCTCGCGTCGGCCCCGGCCGCGGTAGCGGCGGGCGGCGTCGGCGCCAGCGCGGGCGCGGCTAGCCCGGGCACGCTGGCCCGGGCGGCCGGGCTGGCCGGCCCGGCGGCCGGCCTGCTCGGCGTCGCGGCCGGGGTGGCGGGGGCCTGGGTTGGTCGCGGCCGGGTTGGTCGGGACTGCGGCCGGAGGGGTCGGGGCAGCGGCGGGGGTAGCCGGGGCCGCGGACGGGGTGCTGGCGCCCGGGGACGTGCTGGCCGGGCTGTCGTACTGGTACAGGTTGTACAGCTTCATCAGCGCGATCAGGTTCGCGCCGTAATCCGGGTCGGTGGCGTAGACGCCGGTCAGGTCGTTGGCGAACGCGTCCGGCACGCCCCGGTCGGCCATCGCGCGGGTGTAGTAGCCGCTGGTGGCGAGCAGTTCCGCGTGGTCCGCGATCGACTCCGCGTCGTTGTGGTACGCCCGGAACTGGGCGTCAACCGACTCCCACTGGCCGCCGATGTACTCCGACGTCGGCAGTGACACGCTGCCCGCCGGGCCGTCCCCCTTGATCCCGAACAGGTTGTGGTACTGCGCCGCCAGCCCGCTGCGCCCCCAGGCCGACTCCTCGATCGCCTGCGCGATCGTTACCGCGGCGGGCACGCCGTACCGCTGCTGGGCGGCGATCGCGCCCGGCGCGACCAGGCTGATGAATGCCTGCTGGTCCTTGGTGGCCGGGGTCGCGTAGGACCGGCCCGCGCTGGCCTGCTGCTTACCCGCGGCCGGCGCCTTCTCGGCCGCCTGGCTCCTGGTGGCGGACCCGGCGGCGGACGAGCCGGACGCGGCGGGGCGGGCAGCGGAGGCGGCCGGCTTCGCCGTCGGCGCCGCGGCCGACGAGGCGGCCGGCAGCAGCCCGGGCACCGCGGCGGAAGTACCGGATCGCGACGGTCCGGCGGACTGGGCCGAGCCCGCCTGGACGGCGGCCTGCCCCAGCAGGTCGCCCGCGGTGAGGACGCCGGGGACGGTGGCAGCGGAACCGGCGCTGCCTCCGGCCGGGGCGCCCTGACCGCCGCTGGCGGCACCGCTGGCACCGCTGGCACCGCTCGCCTTCCCCTCGGCCGTGCCGGCGGCCGACGGTGCCGACGGTGCGGACGGCGCCGACGGCGCCGACGGCCCGGTGGCCGCGGCTGCCTGCAGGTGGCCGTTGTCGACGAACCCGGTGACGCCCTGCTCAGCGTACGGCGCGCCGAACGCGTGCGCGTTGACGGTCAGGTTCGGCAGCGAGTCGGCCCCGATGGTGTGCAGCATCCCGCCCGACTGGCCGGTGACCACCTCGACGTGGCCGTCGAACAGCACCCAGTCGCCGGGCCTGGGCTGGTAGCCGTCGCCCAGCGGGTGCCACCGGTCATGCGCCTGCGCGTCCGCCACCAGCGACTCGATGCCCGGCGAGGCCGGGTTGGTGTCAACCCGGACGTCGGCCCACTCGTGCAGCGGCCACGGGTAGCTCGACCCGCCGGTCACCCAGCTCTGCTGACCGACCGTCTGCGCTGCCAGCTCAAGCGTGAGGCTGGCGAAGGCAGCGCACGAGGGGCCGTGGTCGGCGCCGTCATCGCTGGCCTTGCCCCAGATCAGCGCCTCCATCTGGGCGGGAGTGCGGCCGCCGGCCAGCTTGAGGTAGTACCCGGCCACGTTGACGATGGCCGACCGGAGCTGCGCGTCCCCCGAAACCCCGGAGGAGCTGCCGCCCGCGAGCCCGGCCGCCGCCTGGTCGCCGAGCGCGCCCGGCTGCGCCGCCTGCTGCAGCGCCAGCAGGTGCACCGGCACGCTGGTCGGCGTGGTCATCGTCGCGGCCGCCCCTGGGACGAAGTTGAACCCGGTTACCATGCCGCCGGTGGTCACGGTCACAAGCGCCGTTGCCTGCTGCCACCATGGCTTCCTGACGGCGTGCACGGTTACCCCTTCCCTCCTTCGGCGGTAGCAGTCCTGTTTGCGGCTTATCGGATAGTCCGGGTTACCCGGATCGCCCGGGCGTGCGGTGTGACCTGCGGTCGTGGCGTCCCGGTTAGCCGCCGCTGGCAGGCAGGCTGCCGAGGATGGACTGCACCCGGGCGTCACCCGGGTTATCGGCGTTCTCGAACAGCACGCCGGCCTCACTGGCGATGGTGGACGGGGTGCCGCCCATCCACTGCTGGAACACGTCGCTCACCAGCGCCGCCTGGCCGGAACCGGGGGTGACCGCGGAGGCGCAGCGGGCCGGGTAGCCGGCCCGGGTGACCAGCCGGGCTGAGCCGGTGTAGCGCTGGCAGTTGGCCGCCTTGCTCTCCAGGCCCGGCTCTACCTGCGCCGTGCCGCTGGTTGAGGTCAGGGTGGCACCGCTGATGATGTTGTTGATCGCCCGGGCCGCCACCTGCAGGCTGTCGAGCGGGCTGGCCGGGTTGTAGGGGTGGTGCAGGTTGAGTGACCAGGCGATGTCGCCGCCCTGGGACGGCTGGATCGGCTCGAGTCCCTTGCGGCCGGTCGACTGGTCGACGAAGCCGGGGTTGTTGCCGCTGGTGAGCAGGGAGAAGATCCAGAGCGCGGACTGGCTGCCGGGGTCGCAGGCGAAGTTGAGCCCGCTCGGCTCGGCTGCCACGTCCGGGTTCTGGCAGGCCTGCTTGATCTCGGACTGCACGGTGGCGACGCCGGCGGGCCAGCTCGCCCCGCTGCCGCCGAGCGCGACGATCCCGGCGATCACGCCGGCCAGCAGCGCGGTCGCGCCCACCGCAAGCAGCCGCCAGTGGGAGAGCACCCGGCGCAGCCGCCCGCGCTTGACCCGGCGCCGTCCGTGGTTGATCAGCGCCTCGGTCCGCCCGTCGGGCGCAGCCGCGTCGTCATCGTCCGGCCGGAAGCCGTCGCCGGGCGGTAGCGGGCGGTCGCCGCCGGCCGACGGGAAGCCCGGGCGGGCCGAGCGGTACCCGCCCCGGCCGGGCTGCGGCACCGGCGCCACCGGGTGATAATCCTCCAGGTCGTCGGAATCCGGGGTGGCGACATTGCCCCAGCGGGTGGCACCCGCGCCGTCAGCCGACGGGATCGCGGCCAGCAGCCGGCGCTCGAGCTCGGCCGCCTTGTTTTCTAGAATAGCTATACGGTCATCATCATCATAGCTCATATATTCGAATCCCTGCGTCATGGTCACCCCTTGCTGGCTGTCCGGCGGTCGTACGGAGGCGTGGTCGTCAGGTGCGGGCCCGGCGGCGCCAGGTCAGCGGCCGCGCGCGGCGGCCGGTTGCCGCGGCGCGGGGAAGTGCGCCGCGGTCACCAGCCCGGTTGTTGCCGCGCGGTCCGTACTCATGTTCTCTATTAGAACATGCGTGCGAGTTGAATGGAAACTGTTTGCGAAAAGAATTCACTGTCGTTATGCGGTTTTCGATTGAAGTGACTGGTGGTGATCCCGTTGCCAGAGTGGCTAGAGGTGCTAGCAGTAACAGTGAGGTCCACCTGCGGGCCGGCTGGCGGCCGCCCGGGCAGTTCCGCTCGCCCCGGGCGGCCGGCCCGTGACACCATGATCCGGTGCTGAGCGGGCTGCTAACCAGTTACCAGGCGTCGGATGACGCGGAGGCGCGGGAGCTGCGGCGGATGGCCGGCCTGGCCGCGGGCACGGCCGATCCGTGGTCCAGGGCCCTCCCGCTGCACTTCACCGCGTCGGCCCTGGTGCTCCACCCGGAGACCGGGCGGGTGCTGCTGCGCTGGCACGTCAGGCACGGCCGCTGGCTCCAGGTAGGCGGGCACGGCGACCCGGGGGAGAGCGACCCGCTGGCCATTGCCCTGCGCGAGGCGCAGGAGGAGACCGGGCTGGCGGACCTGGAGCCGTGGCCGGACAGCGCGCTGCGGCACGCGGTGCTCTGCGCGGTGCCCGCTTCGGCCACCGAGCCTGCGCACGAGCACGCCGACCTCAGGTTCTTCCTCGCCACCAGCCACCCCGACGCGATCGCGGCCGAGAACGACCAGTCCCCGCTGCGCTGGCTGAGCGTCGCCGACGCCGCGGCCGCGGCGGCCGGCAACAACCTCAGCGAGACCATCGCGCGGGCGGCCGTGCTGCTCGGCCGCGGGCGGGCCGACCAGCACGGCTGAGCCACCCGGCCCCCCTCAGCCGATATCGAACGCCCACCAGCGGCTGGTGCGCTGGCTCTGGTAGGCGGTGCTGAGCGGCAGCCCGGCCCGCTGGGCCCAGCCGCGTACCTCGCCCCCCGCGGCCAGCGCCTGCTCGGGTGGGTAAGGCCAGGTCCAGGAGAACAGCTGCCGCTCCAGGTTCTCGATCTCCTCGCCCAGGGTGGTCTCGGTGTCGAACGTGACCGGTGCCAGTTGCCGCGCTGCTGCCCGTGACCCGAGGTAGTCCTCGACCGCCCGCGGGTCCCGGGCGCCGACCGGTTGCCGCACCAAGCCGTGCCCCCGGGTCGCCGCCCGCATGGCGGCCGACCACGGCGCGTCCGCCCGGGCCGCGCCGGCCGACCCGTGATCAGCCGGGAAGCTGGCTAGCAGCATCCCGCCCGGGCGCACCACCCGCACCACCTCGTCCAGCGCGACGCGCCACTCAGGGATCAGGTGCAGCACGTGCACCGCGAGCACCGAGCCGAAGGAGCGCGGGGCAGCCGGCATCCGGGTGGCGTCCGCCTGCAGCAACGGCAGCGGTGCCCGCCCGCCCGCGTTGGCAGCCAGCCGGCGGAGCATCGCGCCGGAGATGTCCGCGCCGGCCAGCGTGATGCCGCGGGCCCGCAGCGGCAGGGCGAAGCGCCCGGTCCCCACGCCGACCTCAAGGCACGGCTGACGGCCGCGCAGCTCCCCGGCCAGCAGCTCGGTCAGCTCGTCCATGGCGGCGGAAGGCAGCGAGCGGCTCGCGTCGTAGAAGGCCGCCGCACGGTCGAAGTTCACCGACTCCACGCCACCGATGCTAACGGTCCGCCATCGGCCGGTCATCTGTGGTAAGCAAAAACGGCGGGTTGCTTACCTGGTCCAGCGGACCCGCGGCCGCCAGCCGAGCGCGGCGTCGGGGGCCGGACCCCGGCGGGGCAGCCCGCCGGGCAGCGGCGAACACAGCACAGTCGAGGAGCGCGTTTGATGGTTGGGAACCGACGGTGGCCACGGGCCGCCCGGGTCGGCACGGCCGCCCTGCCCGCGCTGGGGGCCGCCCTGCTGGCGGTGGCGCTGGCCGCCTGCACCAGCTCGTCGAGCACCGCTGGCGGTGTCTCCGCGTCGGCGTCCGCGTCCGCTTCCCCGACCGCGGCGGCGGTGGCCGGCGGTACCGCCCGGGTGGCGCTGCCGCCTGGCCAGGCGCTGACCGACATCTGGCCGTACCTGGCGCCCGGGCAGGCCAGCGCGGAAAACGCCGACCAGTTCCAGCTGCTGCTCTACCGGCCGTTGTACGTCTTCGGCAACAACGGGACCGGGGTCACCGTCAACTACCCGTTGTCGCCCGCGGACGCGCCGACGTACTCGGCCGACGGCAAGACCGTGACGGTCACCATGAAGGGCTGGAAGTGGAGCGACGGTGAGCCGGTCGACGCCAGCGACGTGATCTTCTGGCTGAACCTGCTGCGGGCGCGACCGCACCAGTTCTACGGTTACGTCCCCGGTGAGCTGCCCGACAACCTCGCCTCCTACGCCGCCACCAGTCACAGCACGGTGGTGCTGCACCTGAAGTCGCCCGCCTCGCGGATCTGGTTCACCTACAACCAGCTCGGCGAGATCACCCCGATGCCGGCCGCCTGGGACGTCACCGCGGCCGGGGCCGGGGCGGGCAGCGGCGGCTGCGCCAGCGACAGCGCGGCCGACCACTGGGCGCGGTGCGCCGCCGTCTACCGCTTCCTCGCCGCGCAGGCGGCCGACACCGCGTCCTACGGGACCAACCCGCTGTGGGGGGTGGTCGACGGGCCGTGGAAGCTCGCTCACTTCAGCCCGGCCGCCACCGGCCAGGTCGCCACCTTCGTGCCCAACCCCGCCTACTCAGGCGAACCGCGACCGCAGCTCGCCCGGCTGGCCTATTACGGCTTTCCCGACGCCAGGTCCGAGTACCTCGCGCTGCGGGCCGGGCAGCTAGACGACGGCTACGTCCCCCCGCAGTACCTGACCCCGGTCACCAGCGGGCAGGTGCTGCCGGCCAGCAGCCCGCTTGGCGTCCGCTACACGCTGGGCGCCGCGTACCGGTTCGGCATCCAGTACCTGGCCGTCAACTTCGACAACCCCGCCCTCGGGCCGGCCTTCCGCCAGCTCTACCTGCGCGCGGCGCTGCAGGAGCTGATCGACCAGCAGGGCATGGTCACCTCGGTCGGCCGCGGGTACGGCTTCCCCACCTCGGGCGGCGTGCCCAGCGAGCCGTCCAGCCCGTGGGAGCCGGCCCTGCAGGTCGCCAACGGCGGCCAGGGGCCGTACCCGTACTCGGTCACCTCGGCCGAGTCGGCGCTCACCAGCCACGGCTGGAAGGTCGCGGGCGGCGTGCTGACCTGCGCGGCGCCCGGGACCGGGGCGGCGCAGTGCGGGGCCGGGGTGCGCGCGGGCACCGCCTTGTCGCTGACCGTCGGCTATCCAAGCGGCAGTCAGTCCCTGGCCCAGGAGCTGCGGGTCGCCCGGACCGACATGGCGCAGGCGGGCATCAGGCTGACCGCGGTGCCGGAGTCGGCCGCCAGCATCCGGGCCGCGTCGGCGCCCTGCCGGGCCGCGCAGCCGGGCTGCCGCTGGGACCTGCTCGGGACGTCCGGCTGGAGCTTCGACGGCCCGGGGTTCGAGCCGGCCGGCGGCCCGCTATTCGGCACCGGCGCGGCGTCCAACGCCGGCGGCTACTCGAACGCGGAAATGGACCGGCTGATCGGCGCGACGCACACCAGCGACAGCCTCTCGGTCTTCCAGGACTACGCCAGCTACGTCGCGCGGCAGTTGCCGCTGCTGTGGCTGCCGAGCAGCTACACGGTGACCGCGACCAGCAGCAAGCTGGCCAACGTGGGCGCCAGCCCGCTCGGCACGCTGCTGCCCGAGTACTGGTACTTCACCAAGTAGCGGGACCAGATGGCTGGCCCGCCGCCTCGTCCGGGCACGACCCGGCGGCGGGCCGCCGGTCGTAGGCCGACTGGGCCGCCTCGATCTCCGGCAGGTGGACATCGGCCCAGATCACGAGCTGGCCGATGGCCTCGCGGAGCGTCTCGCCGAGCGGGGTGAGCGCGTAGTCCACCCGTGGCGGCACGGCCGCGTGCACGGTCCGGGTCAGCAGGCCGTCTCGCTCCAGCCCGCGCAGGGTGACGGTCAGCATCCGCGCGGTGATACCGTCGATGCCGCGCAGCAGCTCGCTGAACCGGCGCGGCCCCTCGCCCAGCCGGTCCACCACGTAGATCGCCCACTTGTCGCCGACGCGGCCGAGCACCGAGCGGACCCGGCAGGCGGACGCTGCAAGCCCGGGGGATGTCCCGCCGTCGGTTGCCGTCATGGAATCAGGTTACGCGGTCACCAGGCACGACGATAGTGCTTGACACTTCAACTTTCTCTGGTTACTGTTAGGAAGTAACGTACTTCTCCGTAGTACCAACACCCCTTTTCCTGGAGGTTCGATGAGCGTGGAGATTCCCGGCTACGTGGCCGGCACGTGGGCGATCGACCCGGTCCACTCCGAAGTTTCCTTTACCGTCCGGCACATGATGGTGAGCAAGGTGCGCGGCCGGTTCGACAAGTTCGAGGGCACCATCGTCACCGCCGAGGACCCGCTCGAGTCCACCGTGACCGCCTCGGTTGACCTTGACTCGATCAACACCGGCCAGGAGCAGCGCGACGCGCACATCCGCAGCGCCGACTTCTTCGAGGTCGAGAAGTACCCGACGATGACCTTCACCTCGACCGCGCTCAAGGCCGGCGATGAGGGCTTCACCCTGGAGGGCGACCTCACCCTCAAGGGCGTCACCAAGTCAGTCGTATTCAACCTGGAGGTCAACGGCTTCGGCCCGGACGCCTACGGCGGCACCCGGGTCGGCTTCTCGGCCGAGACCCAGATCCACCGCTCCGACTTCGGCGTCAACTTCAACGGCCCGATTCCCGGCGTCCCCGGCGGCGTCGCGGTCAGCGAGAACGTCACCATCAACCTGGAGATCGAGGGCGTGCTGCAGGCCTGAGCACCCCGTTCGGCGGCCGGCGGCCGCCAGGCGACGTCACGCGAGCGCGGTTCCCGGTGCGGGGGCCGCGCTCGCCTGCCGGTGCGGCTACTTCTTCGGCGGGTGCTTGCGCAGGTAGTCGAGGTAGACCGGGCGCAGTGCGTCCGCCAGGTTCCCGTCGCCCAGGGTGAGCGCGTCCGACAGCAGCGACGACACCTTGGTCAGGTCCTCGCCCGCCTCGCGCACGTCACCCTCCAGCGTCTCCGCGGCCGGGATCGCGCGCAGCAGCTCCCAGAAGAAGCCGACGTCGGCGTGGTGCAGCGCCCGGTGTACCGCCAGGTCATGCAGCTCGCGCGACGGCAGTGAGTCAAGATCGGTCTCGGTGTCCACGACTGGACTCTATCCTCCGGCCTGCCCGCCAAGCACCGCGCGGATGACCGAAGTGACCATCGGCAGCTCGAACTCGCCGGCCGCGGTCTCCGGCCGGGAGGCGAGGTAGGCCCGGATCAGGCCGAGCACTTCCGACCGCGCGCCCGGCTCCATCGCCAGCACGTGCGAGTGCGTCTTGACCTGCTCGACCAGGCCGTCCGCGGTGAGCCGCTGCCGGTTGGCGAACTCGGCCCGCTCGACCGGGGCGAACCACTGCGCCAGGAACTGGTCGGGCCCGAACCGGGCCGCCTCGAGGCGGCGCCGCGACAGCGACGGTGACGCCGCCGCGGCGGCCACCCGCTGGAGCCCGGCCACCCAGTCCACCCGGTCGTCGTCGCTGTTCCACAGCCCGCTCAGGGTGCCGCCGGGCACCAGCACCCGGGCGATCTCGGGCACCGCCCGCTCCAGGTCGAACCAGTGCATCGACTGGCCGCACAGCACCGCGTCGACTGACCCGGCCGGCAGCGGGATCTGCTCGGCCGCGCCGGACAGCGATCGCGCGGCCGGGAGCTGGCGGCGCAGCTCGGCCAGCATGGCCGGGTCCGGTTCGACCGCGGTGACGTCGGCGCCCAGCGCGATCAGCCGCGCGGTCAGCTTGCCGGTGCCGGCGCCCAGGTCGAGCACCCGCAGCGAGCCGATGTCGCGGCCGAGCGGTGCCACGCACCAGCGCACCGCGTCCGGCGGGTAGTCCGGCCGGAACTCGGCATAGTCGGCCGCCACGGCGCCGAATGAGGAACCGCGCCTGCGCCACTCGTCGGCATCCACGGTGCTTACTTTAGCCAGCCGAGCCTGGCGCGGTCCGTGCAATTACTCAGAGTAGTCATTAGCATCCTCTCAGTAATGCTCCCGGGGTCGTGCCAGCCGGCACGATGCTGTCCCCGACGGGGCGCTCACGAGGAGGATCAACGATGACCAGACTCACCACGATGCACCGGAGCCGCCGCGTCGCCGCGGCCGCCGTCGCCGTCGCCGCCCTCGGGGCCGGCTCGACCGCCCTCGCCGCCACCGCCGCCTCGGCGGCTACCAGCCAGCCGCAGGCCGCGCGGACGGCCGACGGCCTCATCCCGCGCTGCGCCCCCGGCAACCTCGCGGTGTGGGTCAACGCCAACAGCGCCGACGGCACCGCGGGCACGACCTACTACCACCTCGACTTCACCAACATCAGCGGGCACATGTGCCACCTCAACGGCTGGCCGGGGGTGTCGGCCGCGAACGCCGCGGGCAGGCAGCTCGGCGCGCCCGCGGTCCGCACCGGTACCGCGCCCCCGGCCTACGTCAACATCCCGGCCGGCGGCACCGCGCACAGCATCTTCGGTTACGTCGACGTGCAGGTGAGCCCGGCCTGCAAGCCTGCCCTGGCCACCCACCTGAAGGTCTACCCGCCGGGCGACACCGGCGCGCGCGACGCCTTCTACGCCGCGTCGGTGTGCACTGACAAGACGAAGGACCTGGTCATCTGGCGAGTGCAACCGGGCGCCTGAGCAAGCGAGTAAGCTGCCGGGGTGCTCGAAACCGGCACCCCGCACCTGTCGCGCGCGTGCGACTACCTGCTCGGCGGCGGAGCCAGCTTCGCCGCCGACAGGGCGCTCGCACTCCGGCTCGAGGGGCTCTACCCCGAGATCAGGGACATCCTGTTCTCCTCGCGGTCGTTCGCGGCGGACGCGGTCGCCCGCGCCGCCCGCGACGGCATCGACCAGTTCCTCGACATCGGGTCCGGGCTGCCCACCACCCCCGCCACCCACGAGACCGCGCGAGCCTTCCAGCCGGCCGCCCGGGTCGCCTACGTGGACCGCGACCCGGTGGTGCTGCAGCACGGCCAGGCCCTGGTGCCCGCGGGCGTCCGCTACCTGGCCGGCGACCTCGCCGAGCCCGAGGCGATGCTGGCCAGCGGCGAAATCCACCGGCTGGTCGACTTCTCCCGGCCGGTCGGCCTGGTGCTCACCCTGGTCCTGCAGGCCCTGGACCCCGGAACGGCCCGGGCGGTCGGCGGCATCCTGGTCCGCGCCCTGGCGCCCGGCAGCCGCCTGATCGCGACCGCCGCCCCCGGGCAGGCTAGCCTGCCCGGCTTCACCTGGCCCGGTGAGTTCACCGCCGACGACCTGGCCTCGTTCTTCGCCGGGCTCGACCTGGACCCGCCCGGCGTCCACCCCGGTCCTGGCGGGCCGCGGGCGGCCGCCCTGTGCGCGTCCGGGGTCAAGCCGGCCCCGCCCCGGACAGCCTCGCCCCGGCCAGCCCCGCCCCGGCCAGCCCCGCCGCGGTGACCGCGGCCAGCCGTCCCGGGACTGGCCGCGACCCGGACGAGATCGCACCGGGCGTCTTCGTCTTCACCGCGCCGATGTACACCACCACCACGACCGTGGTGGCCGGCGCGGACGGCGGCTGCCTGCTGGTCGACCCGGCGGTGACCGCCGACGACCTGGCCGCGCTGGCGCGCTGGCTGACCGGCCGCCGCCTGCGCCCGGTGGCCGCCTGGTCGACCCACCCGCACTGGGACCACCTGCTGTGGTCGCCCGCGCTCGGTCACCCGCCCCGGTACGCCACGCCCGCCGCGGCCAGCGCGGCCGGCCGCGGGCGGGCCGGGCTGATCGCGGAGGCCGAGCGGGACGCGCCCGGCCACGACCTGAGCCAGTTCGCCCGGGTCCGCCCGTGGGCCGCCGCCGAGCTCGACTGGACCGGCCCCCGGGCGGTCGTCTACCAGCACGACGCGCACGCGCCCGGCCACGGGGCGCTCTACCTGCCCGGCCCCGGCGTGCTGCTCGCCGGTGACATGTGCTCCGACATCGAGATTCCGCTACTAGACCTGGACCGGGCCGCCCTGGACAGTACTGCCCCAGACAGTACTGGCCCAGGCGGGGGAGCGGACCCCTTCCGGGCCTACCGGGCCGGGCTCGGGCTGCTGGCGGGCATTCCCGGGGTACGGCTGCTCGTCCCCGGTCACGGTCATGTCGGCGACGGCCCCGAGTTCCGCCGCCGGATCGCCGCCGACCTCGCCTACCTGGACGCGGTCGAGGGGGGTGCCGGGCTTGCCGGCGCCCCATTCGACGAACCGCGTCTGCGCGCGGACGGCCCCGACGCCGGGTGGCTCCGCGACGAGCACGCCCGGGCGGCCGCGTTCGCGGCCGGCCGGGCGCCGGGTGGCCCGGCCAGCTAGCGGGCCGGTCGGCTAGCGGCCTCAGCTCCCGGCGCGCTCCAGCACGAAGACCGGGATCAGCCGGTCGGTCTTCCGCTGGTAGTCCGCGTAAGGCGGGTAGGCCGCGACCGCCCACTCCCACCACTGGGCGCGCTCCTCGCCGGTAACCTCGCGGGCCGTCATGTCCCACCGCTGGGCCCCGTCCTGCACCACCACCTGCGGGTTCTTCCGCAGGTTGTAGACCCAGACCGGGTTCTCGGGGGCACCGCCCTTGGACCCGATCGCGGCATAGGCGCCGTCGTGCTCAACCCGCATCAACGGTGTCTTGCGCACCGCCCCGGTCCTCGCACCGCGGTTGGTGACGATCACCACCGGCAGTCCGGTCTCCCGCAGCGTGGTCCCGGCCGTTCCGCCGGACCGCTCGTACTCGTCTACCTGATCCCGAACCCAGCCCGACGTGCTCGGCACGTATTCACCCTCGATAGCCATGTCCATATCCAACACCAGCAGGCGCGGTATCTTCCCCGCCCGGTAACAACAGCACGGGACTGGTCTCGCCGGTCGGCGAAACCAGTCCCGTGCTCAGCCTGGACCGCCTTAGCGGTTACCTGACCAGGCCGGCCAGCACGTCATCGGGCTCGTGGCCCGGGGTGAGCGCTGCCGTCTGGGTTACCCCGTTGGCGTTGGTCGACGGCCGGGCCGACCGCCCGCCGACGCCCGCCGGGCCCGCCGTGGCCGCGGCCGTCGCGTCGGCAGCCTTCGGCTTGGTCGCCTGAGCCTTCGGCTTGATCGCCTGAGCCTTCGGCTTGGTCGCCTGGCCGGCCTTAGCCGACTTCTTGGCGGCCTTGCCCGCCTTGGCCGCGCCCTTTGCCTTGGCCTTGGCCGCCGGAGCCTTCGCGCTGCCGGCCTTCGCGCTGCCGGCCTTCGCGCTGCCGGCCTTCGCTGCTGCCGGCCTTCGCTGTGCCGGCCTTCGCTGTGCTGGCCTTCGCGGTGCTGGCCTTAGCGGTCGCTGCCTTGGTGCGGGTGGCCTTCGCGGTGCCGGACTTGCCGGCCCCGTTCTTGCCGCCAGCGGGCTTGCCCGCGGTGACCTTGGCGGCGGCCGCCTTGCCGTTGCCCGACTTCCCGGCCGGGCCAGCCTTAGCGGCGGCGCCGGCCTTGGCGGCCGTCGTCGCGGTGGACCGGGCCGCGGCGGGCTTGCCCGCCGCCGTTCCCGCGCCCCGCGCCCCGCCGCTCTTCGCGGTGCGGCCCTGGGCGGTCCCGCTGGCCGCGCCGCCCGACCTGACGGTGCTCCTGCCCGCGGCGCCCGCCCGCGCCCCGCCGGCGGGCGCCGCCGGGGTGGCCGCGAGCGCCTTGGCGGCGCCGTTGAGCGAGGTGACGGCCGACTCGAGCGCCTTGGTGGCGGTCGTGATCGCGCTGAGCGCCCCGGTCAGCGACTTCGCCGAGGTGGTGGCGCGGCTGGCGGCCGTGTGCAGCCGCGTGGTCGCCGAGGTCACCCTGGTGGCGGCGGTCGATACGGCCCGCGGCGTGACCGCGGCGGCCGAAGTCCGGGCGGTGGCCCGGGAAGCAGCCCGGGCCGGAGTCCGGGTGCTGGTCCGCGCCGTGCTGGTCCGCGCCGTGCCGGACAGCGACACCGGCCCGGTTACGCTGCCGGCCCCCCGCGGGGCGCTGGCCGAGCGCCCGGCCTGGGTGTTCCGGGTTGCCCCGGTCGTCCGGGCGCTGCTGGCCGGCTTGGCCGCACCAGCCCTCCCCGCACTGGTCCTCGCCGTACCAGCCTTGGCCGCGCTGGTCCGGCTGGCGCTGGTCTTGGCGGCCCCCGCGGTCTTGGCCGCGGGCTTCGCGGCCCGAGTGGTCTTGCTTGCCCCCGCGGCCTTGGCCGGACTGGCCTTGGTCGGGCCGGCTGCGGCACCCGCGCGGCCGGAGCCCGCGATCCGCACCGGTGCGGCCTTGGCCGCCGTGCTCTTGGTGGGTGGCACTGAACTTCCCCCGATCTGGATCAGATAACGGGGGGTGTCATTCCACGGAGAGTAACGTCCTACACCTGTTAGTTACCGCGAAACCGCAGGATAATCCACGGTAATCAGCATTTTTCGCTACTACTCGTCAGTAGCGGAGGGTGACAATAGCCCGCTCACGATACGCATTGCCTCCTGCGGGGACGCGCCCTGCCCCACCGCCACCCCCAGCAGGTAGCTGGTCCACGGCACCGCGATCCGCACCACGTTGTGCGCGACTTCCCCGGTCAGCCCGAGCAGCTCCTCGCGCACGTCCTCGGGCAGCACCTCGGGCACCGGCACCCCGAGGGCAAGCCCCACCTCAGACAGCCAGGCGTCGACGTCAGTCATCCCCGGTCCTCTCGCTCCGTCACCGCGGAGCCTGTCACCGCGGAGCCTGTCTCCGCGGTGCCACGATCTCACGTCCCGGCGGCGGCCGCCGCAGCGCCCGCCGCTACCTGGTCAAGCAGCCCGCGCGCGTTGCCGACGATGTACTTCGCGTAGGTGCGGAGCAGGATCCTTACCCGCCCGGCGATCGCCCGGCTCGGGATCAGGTACATCGTCATGTCCCCGTCCACGATGAAGAACAGGTCGATCTCATCTGGATCGTAGGCGAGGAGCTGGCCCTTCCTCGAGTGAGTGTCCGGGTGGTGCCCTACCGTGGCCATGTAGCCGTTCCGGTTGGTGAAGGTCGTGCTCTTGACCTGAACGCGGCTGATTCCGGCTGGTGTCCGCGCCAGCAGGTCAAACTCGGTTGGCTCGACCGGAAACGAGACGACGCAGCCTCGGAGCGCGAACCATGTTGCAGCCAACGTCCCCGCCGCGACGCGAAGGTACCTGGGCTGCGGTTCGAGCGCGGATACCGCGGCCAGCTCCTCGGCCGGCGGTCGGCCGACGTGACTCACGACGCCCAGGTGGCTCGTATCCAGGCCAAGCCGTACGGCGTGGCTTTTGATGTGGGGCTGCGGGCTCGCGCCGCCCCTGATCGACAGCCCGAGCCGGGACAGTACCTCCTGCCACGAGCGGGACTCCGTGATCGCCTGCCTGAGTTGCGCGTCTGACCAGCGTCGCTTACCCCGGAAGTGCGAAGAGTCGAGGTGCAGCTCGGTCGCGCGGCGGCGCACGATTCGGATGGCACCGGCTGAGCGTGACCGTTCGCCGAATCCCAGTGCGAGCATGACGCTTCGCCAGTTGGTGGAGGCAGTTATCGCCTCTGCTAGCTCGGCGTCAGTCCACGGTGGCTGCGGAGTTGCCGCGGGTCGGTCCATGTGCTGACCGTATAAGCACCCGCTGACATTCCAGCCAGCGGATCTATCCTGTCGGGACGGGGAGATTCGAACTCCCGATCCCCTGGCCCCCAGCCAGGTGCCCTGAACCAAACTAGGCCACGTCCCGTTGTTGCCCGGTGTCCCCGGCCAACGTGACCACCTTAGCGCATCCAGCCTGCCGCACGGTAACGAAAGCAGCCAGCGGCCGTGCGGGCGACTTTAGCGCAGCGCGTCAGCCATGGTCGGTCGCCTCCCGCCGCTAGCATCGACGCCAATGGCAACCACCACACCGTTTCCGCGACTGCCGAGCCGCCCGCGCCGGTACCTCAAGCGCGCCGCGATCACGCTGGCCGCCCTGGTCGTCGCGGCCGCCGTCCTGGTGGCGGCGCTGTGGCTGGTCACCCCGTCCGCGAGCGAGGCCACTGCCCTCGCCGCGGCCCAGGCCAGGCAGCACGGCATCGCCTACCCGGGCCCGCCCGCCCCGGCGAACTTCGTCCGGCCGCTGGTCGCTACCGAGGACCACCGCTTCTACGGCGAGCCCGGCGTCGACCTGCTCGCGGTCGGGCGGGTGGTCGAGGCGAAGCTGAGCGGTGGCTCCGACCAGGGCGGCGCCACCATCGAGCAGCAGCTTGCCAAGCTGCTCTACACCCCGGCTCAGACTGGCTTCAACGCCGAGCTCAAGCAGGTCGTGCTGGCCTTCAAGCTCAACCTGGCGTACTCCAAGCAGCAGCTACTCGACCTGTACGCCGAGGTGGCCTACTACGGGCACGGCTTCTACGGCCTCGAGCAGGCGAGCTGCGGGTACTTCGGGCACCCGGCCAGCAAGCTGACCGTTACCCAGGGAGCGATGCTGGCCGGAGTGGTGAACGCGCCGAGCGTGGACGACCCGATCAGCGACCCGGACAACGCCCGGGCCCGGCTGGAGCACGTGATCGCGCGGATGGTCGCGGTCGGCTACCTCACCCGGGCGCAGGGCCAGCAGGCACTCGCGGCCCCCCTCGGCCTGACCGACGGGGCGTCAGCGGGCTGCTGAAACCCGCGCGCTACGGCATCGTCGAGGCGGCGGCCAGCTCCTCGGCCGGCTCCACCACCTGGGGCACCGTGCTGAACACGAACTTCCGGTAGCAGACCAGCCGGAACAGGGTCGCGAAGATGATGCCGATGACCGTGGCGACGTTGAGCGAAAGACGGTCAGTGTTATGCAGCACATAGTGGTTGAAGTCAACGAACGCGGTCTGGATGAGCGTGCCGACCACGTTGAAGAACACGAACAGCACCGTTTCGCGCCCCATGCTCGCGCTCTTGCGGTGCTTGAAGGCCCAGTAGCGGTTGCCGACGTAGGCGAAGCAGGTGGCGATCGCGTTGGCCAGGATGACCTGCGTTGTCGGACCGACGTGCCCGTAAAGCGCGTTCTGGATCACGAAGGTCAGGATCGTGCTGCAAATACCGACGATGCCGAACTTGCCGACCTCATGGATCAGTGTCCGGAACCGGAGGTAAAGATCACGGATCGCGCTCAACTGGCTCAGTTCCTCTCGCTGGAGCGGGTGCCGACGCTGCGATCGGGGCCGCCAACGTGACTTGTAGTACCTTACCTGCGCTAACGGCTTCCCTCTGGACAGACCGCAAAACCGTTCGGAAACCACAAGGAAGCCGGGTATCCTCCGTCAAATGCCCGAGGTCTTGGTCCGTGCCCGTGGCCTGACGAAGCGGTTCGGCGGCTTCACCGCCGTAGACGGGATCGACTTTGATCTTTTTCGTGGTGAGGCGTTTGGCTTCCTCGGCCCCAACGGCGCGGGGAAATCCTCGACCATGCGCATGCTCGGCTGTGTTTCTCCGCCGACTCTAGGTGATCTTACCATTCTGGGTGGTGACCCTGTGAAAGACGGGGCGGCCATCCGGGCCCGCCTCGGCGTCGTACCGCAGGAAGACACCCTGGACAACGAGCTCTCGGTGCGCGAGAACCTGCTGGTCTACGGGCGTTACTTCGGCCTGTCGCGCCGGCTGATCGACGAGCGGACCGCCGCCCTGCTCGACTTCGTGCAACTCAGCGACCGGGCCGGGGACCAGGTGGAGCCGCTGTCGGGCGGGATGAAGCGCCGCCTGACCATCGCCCGGAGCCTCATCAACGAGCCCGACATCCTGATCCTCGACGAGCCCACCACTGGCCTCGACCCGCAGGCCAGGCACGTCGTCTGGGACCGGCTGTTCCGCCTCAAGCAGCGCGGCGTCACCCTCATCCTCACCACCCACTACATGGACGAGGCCGAGCAGCTCTGCGACCGGCTGGTGGTGATGGACCACGGCAAGATCGCCGCCGAGGGCGCCCCGCGCGAGCTCATCGACCGCTTTTCCACCCCCGAGGTGCTCGAGTTGCGGTTCGCGCCCGCGCAGCAGGAAGAAGCGGTACAGCGGATCAAGGACCTTTCCCCCGAACGGATGGAGCTGACCGCCGACCGCATGCTGCTCTACGCGGCCGACGGCGACCAGTTCCTGGCCCGCGTCCGCCAGGCCGGCCTCGACCCGGTCACCGAGCTGGTCCGGCGCTCCTCCCTGGAGGACGTCTTCCTGTACCTGACCGGCCGGACCCTCGTTGACTGAGGCCGCGCCCGCTGGCGGGATGGCCGCGCCGCCCGCTGTCCGCGGCGGGTACGGGGAGTCGTCCCCCCGGGGGGCGCTGCCGCCCGTCCCGTCCGCCTGGACCCTGGCCGTGCGGGCGTTCCGCTGCCACCTGGTCGCCTACCGGCGGACCTGGCGGTCGACGGTCTGGTCGTCGGTCCTCGGCCCGCTGTTCTACCTGGGCGCGATGGGCTACGGGCTTGGCTCGCTGGTCGACCGGAACGGGACCGCGGCGGTCGGCGGGGTGCCCTACGTGGTGTTCGTCGCCCCGGCCGTGCTGGCGGTGCAGGCGATGAACACCGCCCTGTCGGGCTCGCTCTACCCGGTCTACGGGGCCGTCCGCTGGAACGCGGTCTACCTCGCCGCGCGGGCGACGGCGCTCCGGCCAGCCGACATCAACCGCGGTCACCTGATGTTCATCACCATGCGGGTGGCGATGAACTCGGCCTGCTTCGTGGTCGTGATGGCGGCGTTCGGGCTGATCAAGTCGGGCTGGGCGGCCCTGCTGGTGCCCGCCGCGACGCTGACCGGGCTGGCGTTCGCCGCGCCGGTCGCCGCCTGGACCATCACCCGCAGGCACGAGGCCGCGCTGAACTACCCGGTGCGGTTCGGCGCGATACCGCTGATGCTCTTCTCGGGGACGTTCTTCCCCGATCAGCCGGCTGCCCGGCTGGATCAGGCCGCTGGCCTACGCCACGCCGCTGTGGCACGGGGTCGCGCTGTGCCGGGGACTGAGCACCGGCGTGCTCGACGCCGGCTCGGCGCTGGTCCACGTGGCCTACCTGGCCGCGCTTTCCGTCCTCGGCCTGTGGGCAGGGGCCCGCACCTACCGGCGGCGCCTCCATGTCTGAGGCAACGGGCGCCTCGCCAGCCAGCGGGGCCGCCGGCCCGGCTGCCAACCCGGCTGCCGGCCCCGGCGGGCGGCTACCCAGATCTCCCCGCACCCGTTCGGCGTCCTCTTCTGCTTTCATGGCGCTGCCCGGGATGCGCGGGCTGCGGCTGATCGAGCGGCACGCGCGGCTGTACCGGCGGATGTGGCTGATCGTCATCGCGGGCGCGCTCGAGCCGCTGTTCTACCTGCTGTCGGTCGGCGTCGGGATCGGCGGCCTCATCGGCACGGTGGCCGGGCCCGGGCGGCCAGCCGGTGCCGTACCGCGAGTTCGTCGCCCCCGGGCTGCTCGCGATCTCCGCCCTGAACGGGGCGCTGAACGACTCGACCTTCAACGTCTACGCGCGGCTGAAGTTCGAGAAGCTCTACGACGCGGTGCTGGCCAGCCCGCTCGGCCCGCGCGACGTGGCGCTGGCCGAGATCGGCTGGGCAGTGCTGCGCGGGCTGATCTACTCGGTGACGTTCCTCATCGTGATCGCCGCGATGGGCCTCGTCCAGTCACCCTGGGCGCTGCTGGCGCTGCCGGGGGCCGCCCTGGTCAGCTTCGCGACCGCCGCGCTGGGGGTGTACCTCACCACCTACATGAAGTCCTGGCAGGACTTCGACTACATCCTGCTGGTGGCGGTGCCGCTGTTCCTGTTCTCCGGCACCTTCTACCCGCTGTCGGTCTACCCGCGGGCGGTCGGGCTGGTGGTGGAGTGGACGCCGCTGTACCAGGGGGTGGTGATCTTGCGTGACCTGATCCTGGGCGCGCCGTCGCCCGACCTCGCCTGGCGGGCCGCCTACCTGGCCGCGCTCGGGATAGCGGGGCTGGCGCTGGCCGGCCGCCGGATCGCCGCGCTGCTGCTGGTCTGAGGCCGGCCGATTTGTCCCAGGCTGGCCGCTCAGCCTGCGAGCGGTCAATGTAGCCTGGCCACGATAGGCTACGGGCGTGCTGGGGGAGCGCCGCCCGCAGGCCAGGCTGGCCTACGGGCTCGACGCCAACGCTGTCGGCATGCCGCGGCGGCCGGCCGGCGCCTGGCGGGACCCGGTGGTGTGGGCGGTCGCGGTCACCGTCGGCTGCGCCTACTTGCTGATCTCGCTGCTGCGGCTGCTGCGGCTCGCCCCCACGTCCTGGGACCTGGCGATCTACACCGAGTACGTCAAGCAGCTGTCCCGGCTGCACGCGCCGGTGGTGGACGTCCGCGGCCCCGGGTTCAACCTGCTCGGCGACCACTTCCAGGTCGCGGTGGCGGTGCTGGCGCCGCTGTTCCGGCTCTTCCCCTCGCCCGCCACGCTGCTGTTCGTCCAGGCGGTGCTGACCGCGGTCTCGGTCTTCCCGGTCGCCGCGGCCGCGATCGCGCTGACCGGGCGGCGCACCGGGCGGCTGATCGGCTTCGCCTACGGCTTCTCCTGGGGCCTGCAGCAGATGGTCAACTTCGACTTCCACGAGATCGCGCTGGCCGTGCCGCTGCTCGCGTTCGCGTTGTCCGCCCTGGTCCGCCGCAGGCCGCTGGCCGTCATCGGCTGGGCCCTGCCGCTGGTGCTGGTGAAGGAAGACCAGGGGTTCACCGTCGCCGCGATCGGGGTGCTGCTCGGGGTGAGCGCCGCGTTCCCGCCGCCCCCTTCCGGCGGCTGGCGGGCCACCATCCCGCTGCGCCGGGCGGGCTTCGGCACCGACCCGGCCGGCCGGTACCAGGACGGCCGCTGGGGCGACGGCCACCTCGCCCTCTGGGGCGGGCTGTTCCTGCTCGCCTGGGGCCTGTTCTGGTCGGTGCTGGCGATCACGGTGATCATCCCGCACTTCAACCCGCTGCATGAGTACTACTACTGGAAGGACGGCGGCGTCGTCGGCGGTGACCAGTCGTTCTCGGTCGGCGGCCTGCTCGGCCAGAGCGCCGACGGCTGGCCTGGTCAAGCTGGAGACGGTGACGCTGCTGCTGCTGCCTACCGCGTTCACCGCGCTCGGCTCGCCGGTGGCGCTGGTGGCGCTGCCCAGCCTGGCGCTGCGCTTCATGTCGACCAACACCGCCTACTGGGGCACCTCCTGGCACTACAACGCCACGCTGATGCCGATCGTCTTCATCGCCGCGGCCGAGGCCATCGCGCGGCTGCGCGCCCGGCCCGCCGTCCGCGAGCCCGGCCCGCCCGGCCCGGTCACCGCCGCGCTTGGCCCCGTCGTCCGCTCCGCCATCCACTGCTCGCCGCCGCCGCACCGCCGCTCGCACCGCGGTGACGGCGGTCGCCCGGTACGGCGGGGCGATGATGGCGGCGGTGGCGGTCGTGCTCGCCTTCCAGTTCCCGCTCGGCGACCTCGCGCAGGCATCGACTTACCAGGTCAGCGAGCACGTGGCGGCGGCCGACGAGGCGATCGCGGCCGTCCCCGACGGCGCGACCGTGCAGGCCACCCTGGACCTGCTGGCCCCCCTCGCCGCCCGCACCGACACCTTCTGGATCGGCAACCCCGGCAACCCGCTCACCCAGTACGTGGTGTTCGACGCCGCCAACAGCGGCTACAGCCCGCCGGTCACCGACGTCGCTGCCTTCATCCGCGAGAACTACCCCCGCGCGGGCTACGCCGAGGTCTTCCGCCGCGACGACGTCTACGTCTTCCGCCGCCGCTGACCCCGCCCGCGGCCACCTCCGATCCCTCGCCCCCGCCCGCGGCCCGGCCGCCCGCCCCCTGCGCCCCACCAGCCTCTCGGACCTCACGGCGGCCTGGCTCGGGCCACTCTGGCCGCGGCGGCTGCCACTTCCTATCGGCTCTGACCACCGGTAACCGACATATCGGGCGGAAGGCTGGTCGTAACCGATAGGGAGTCGAAAAATTGGTCGCAACTGATAGGAAGTGGCGCCTGCCGCCTGGCGCCTGCCGCCTGGGACTGCTGCCGCGCCTGGCGCGGAGGCGGGCCGCGCGGGAGTAGCGCCGTCGCGGCCGCGCTAGGCTTGCCGGAATGGTGACCACGCCCGCGCCTGCGACCTCGCCCGACTCGCCCGTCCCGGGCAGCTCCGGATCAGCGGGCGGGGCCGCGTCGCCGGTGGCGGCGGGGGAGCTGGCGGCGGCGCTCCGGCGGGCCGGGCTCTCCGAGGTCGGGACCGAGACCAGGCGGCGGGCCGAGTACTCCTCCGACGCGTCCAACTACCGGGTGGTGCCGGCCGTGGTGGCGTTCCCGCGGTCGGCCGACGAGGTCATCGCCGCGCTGACCGCCTGCCGGGAGCTGGGGGTGCCGCTCACCGGCCGCGGCGCGGGTACCTCGATCGCCGGCAACGCGCTGTCGGCCGCGGTCGTGCTTGACCTGTCGCGGCACTTCAACCGGGTGCTGTCGGTCGACCCCGAGCAGCGCACCGCGGTGGTCCAGCCCGGGGCGGTACTCGACGCGGTGACCAAGGCGGCCGCGCCGCACGGGCTGCGGTTCGGCCCCGACCCGTCCACGCACTCGCGGGCCACCATCGGCGGCGCGATCGGGAACAACGCCTGCGGCTCGCGCGCGCTGCGCTACGGGCGCAGCGCCGACAACGTGATCGACCTCGACGTGGTGACCGGGACCGGGGTACGGTTCACCGCCCGCCGTTACGGCCGCGACCGCCCGGCGGCGGGCGCGCCCGAGGCGGACCTGCTGGCCGGCCTGGCCGCGCTCACCGACGGCGGCCTGCCCGGTGATCAGGACCGAGTTCGGCCGGTTCACCCGCCAGGTGTCCGGCTACTCGCTTGAGCACCTGCTGCCGGAGAACGGCTTCGACGTCGCCAAGTTCCTGTCCGGGACCGAGGGCACGCTGGCGCTGACCCTCGGCGCCACCGTCCGGCTGGTGGCGCGCCGCGCCGCGGTCGCGCTGGCGGTGCTCGGCTACCCCGACATGCCCGCCGCCGCCGACGCGGTGCCGGGACTGCTGCCGCACCTGCCGGTCGCGCTGGAAGGGCCTCGACTCCCGGATGGTCGGCGGTGGTGCGGGACCGCCGCGGTCCCGGCTCGGTCCCTGAGCTGCCGCGCGGCGGCGGCTGGCTGTTCGCGGAGACCTCCGGCGCGACCCTGGAGGAGGCGGTGGACGCGGCCCGCAAGCTCGCCGCCGACGGCGGCTGCCTGGACAGCGCGGTGTTCACCGGCCCGCAGGCGGCGGCGCTGTGGCGGATCCGGGAGGACGGCGCCGGGCTCGGCGGCCGCACCCCGGCGGGCGCCCCCGCCTGGCCGGGCTGGGAGGACTCAGCCGTGCCGCCCGCCTCGCTCGGCCCCTACCTGCGCGACCTGGCCGGGCTGCTGGCGCGGCACGGCCTGGACGGGCTCATGTACGGGCACTTCGGCGACGGCTGCATGCACGTGCGGATCGACTTCCCGCTGCGCGACCGGCCGGCCGTGCTGCGCGCGTTCACGCAGGACGCCGCCCGGCTGGCCGCCTCCTACGGCGGCTCGGCGTCCGGTGAGCACGGGGACGGCCGCGCCCGCGGCGAACTGCTCCCGCTGATGTACTCGGCCGAGGCGATCGGGCTGATGCGCGCGGCCAAGCAGCTGTTCGACCCGACCCGGGTGCTCAACCCGGGGGTGATCGTCGACCCGGCCCCGCTCGACGCCGACCTGCGGGTCCCGCTGGCCCGGCCGCTGCGGCGCAACCTCGGCTTCGCCTACCCGCACGACGGGGGCGACTTCAGCACCGCCGTGCACCGCTGCGTCGGGGTCGGCAAGTGCCGGGCCGACACGACCGCGACCGGCGGGGTGATGTGCCCCTCGTACCTGGCCACCAAAGACGAGAAGGACTCCACCCGGGGCCGCGCCCGGGTGCTGCAGGAGCTGGCCAACGGCACCCTGGTGTCCGGCTGGGACGACCCCGCGGTCGCCGACGCGCTCGACCTGTGCCTGTCCTGCAAGGGCTGCTCGGCTGACTGCCCGGCCGGCGTCGACATGGCCACCTACAAGGCCGAGGCGCTGCACCAGCGCTACCGCCGCAGGCTCCGCCCGGCCGCCCACTACTCACTCGGCTGGCTGCCCCGCTGGGCCGCGCTGACCGCGCGCGCGCCCTGGCTGGCGCGGGCGGCGAACGCGTCGCTGCGCGTCCCGCCGCTGGCGGCGCTGGTGAAGCGGCTCGGCGGGGTGGACTCCCGGCGTGACCTGCCGCGCCTTCGCCCGGCAGAGCTTCCGCCGCTGGTTCGCGGCCCGCGGTGCCCCGGCCGCGGTTAGCCCGGGCACGGCTATCCAGGGCACGGCTATCCCGGGCACGGCGCCGCGGCCGGCCGGTACTGCTGTGGGTGGACACGTTCACCAACGCCTTCAGCCCCGAGGTCGGCCAGGCGGCGGTGCGGGTCCTGGAAGACGCCGGCTACCAGGTACAGCTAACCAGCGGCAACGTCTGCTGCGGCCTCACCTGGATCTCCACCGGCCAGCTAGACGGGGCCCGCCGCCAGCTGCGCCGCTCGCTGCGCGCCCTGCGGCCGGCCCTGGACGCGGGCATCCCGGTGGTCGGACTCGAGCCGTCCTGCACCGCCGCCCTGCGGCGCGACGCGGCCGAGCTGCTGCCGGGCGACCGGCGGGCCGCCGCCCTCGGGCGCTCGGTGAAAACCCTGGCCGAGCTGCTGACCGCCACCGACGGCTGGACCCCGCCCGACCTGTCCGATGTCACCGGGGTGGCGCAGCCGCACTGCCACCAGCACGCGGTGCTCGGCTGGAGCGCCGACGCGGCGCTGCTGCGCGACGCGGGCGCGGACGTCACCGCCGTCGGCGGGTGCTGCGGCCTGGCCGGGAACTTCGGCGTGGAGCGAGGGCACTACGAGGTGTCGGCCGCGGTCGCCGAGACGGCGCTGCTGCCCGCGGTGCGCGCGGCCGGGGAGGGCGCGACCGTGCTGGCCGACGGCTTCTCCTGCCGGACGCAGCTCCAGCAGCTAGCGGACATCCCCGGCACCCACCTGGCCGAGCTGCTCGCCGCCCGGCTGCCCCCGCCCCACGAACCGCAGGAACCCCAGGCCACCTAGGGCAGCCCCGCGTGGTTGGCGCATTGAGCCGGTCATAGGCGGCCTAATCCGCCAACCATGCCGCGGCCGGCGCAGCCGCGGCCGGCGAGCCGCGGCCGGCCATGGCGGCGAGCGCGCCCGGCGATGGCGCAGGCGGGGCGCCGCCGCGGGCATGCCACCATGGGCTTATGCAGTCCCGGACCCTCCTCGGCGTGCTCACGCCGTCTTCCAACACCCGGCTTGAACCGCTGACGGCCGCGATGCTGGCCGCTACCCCGTCGGTCACCGCGCACTTCAGCCGGTTCCGGGTGACCGACGTCGGCCTGGCCGCGGCCGGGCAGTTCGAGCCCGGCCCGATCGTGGCCGCGGCCGGGTTGCTGGCGGACGCGCGGGTGGACGCGATCGTGTGGAGCGGCACCTCCGGCGGCTGGCGCGGCATCGCCGACGACCAGGCGCTGTGCGCGGCGATCAGCGCCGCGACCGGCGTGCCCGCCACCACCGCCACCCTCGCCCTGCTGGCCGCGCTCGGCCAGCTCGGCGCCAGCCGGCTCGGGCTGGTGACGCCGTACCCGGACGACATGCACGACGCCGTGGTCGCCACCCTGGCCGGCACCGGCCTCGACGTGGTCGCGGCGGCCAACGACGGGTTCACCGCGTCCAACTGGGAGCTGAGCATGCTGCCGCCGGCCCGGGTCGGCGCCCTGGTGGCCAAGGTGGCGGCGGCCAGGCCGGACGCCATCGCGGTGTTCTGCACCAACCTGGCCGCCGCCGACCAGGTCCCCGCCTGGGAAGCCGGCCTTGGCATCCCCGTGCTGGACTCGGTGGCGCTGGCGGTCTGGCACGCGCTGGAGCTATCCGGCTATGCCGGCCCGCGCCCGGACGGCTGGGGCCGGGTGTTCGGGCTCCGGTCGCCCGCCGCGCGCACCGCCACCGCACCGGGCAGCGGCCGGTAAGTCCCGGGCAACCCGGCTAAGCGCGCAGGGGAAGCTCCGCCGCCAGCTCGGCCGCGATCGCGCAGCACCCGGCGTCACCGCCGGCCGGCCCGACCAGTTGCACCCCGGCCGTGCGCCCCCCGTCGGTCGCCATCGCCGGCATCGCCAGCGCGGGCAGCCCGGTCAGCGAGATCGCCCGGCACTGGGCCATCAGGGCGGGCCCCTGGATTCGCTGCCCGTCGACCTCCACCGCCGCGCCGTGCGCCACCGCCGACACCGCCGCGACCGGCAGCAGCAGCGCGTCCGCGTCGGCCAGCAGCGCGCTGACCCGGGCGACGATCTCCCGGGAGTACCGCCAGGCCTCCCGCACCGCCGGGTGCCCCCAGCCCCGGCCGGGCGGCCCGGCCAGCACCGCCCGGGTGCCCGGGCAGAGCAGGTCGGCGTCGTCGCCGACCAGGGCCCGCAGGTCGTCGAGCACGTCCAGGTCGTCGCGCAGGGTGTTGTAGACGGCGCTGGCGTCCTTGAGCACACCCCCGGCGTCGACCACCTGGTAGCCGGCCCGGCGGGCGGCCTGCCGCGCGGCCGCGAGGGCGTCGAGCGACTCGGCCGACACCGGGCCGGCCTCGCGGCCGCTGGTGACCGCGATCCGGCCGGTGCGCCGCGCGGGCGGGGCAGGCGCGCTCAGCCCGAACCAGTCGTCACCGTCGGGGCCGGCGATGACCGGCAGCACCCGGGCGATCATCGCCAGGTCGCGCGCGAAGATCCCCGGCACCTCCACCCGGCTCAGCAGCCCCCGCGGCGCGGGCGCCCCCGCGTAGGGCCGCTCCCTGGTGGCCCCGCCGCTCGGCATCCGCCCGGTCCGCGGCACCAGGCCCGCGCTGGTCCGCAGCCCGTAGACGCCGGTGCACTGGGCGGGCCAGCGCACCGAGCCGCCGTAGTCGCCCCCGATGGCGAAGTCGACGATTCCCGCGGCCACCGCGACCGCGTCGCCGCCGCTCGACCCGCCCGGTGACACCGCCGGGTCGAAGGGGTGCAGCACCCGTCCGCCGAGCCGGGTCTCGGTGTCGATCCCGTTGCCGAACTCGGCGCAGTTAGCCTTGGCGAACACGGTGGCGCCGGCCGCCTTGAGCCGGGCCACGAACACCGCGTCGCGGTCCGGCACGTGGTCGGCCAGCAGCAGCGAGCCGCCCGCCGAGCGCAGCCCGGCGACAGCGAAGGTGTCCTTGACGGTGCAGGTCAGGCCGCCAAGCGGGCCGCCGGCGGTGACCGTCTCGGCGTCGGTGACCGCTAGCAGTGCCCGGGTCCAGGCGAACTCAGCCGAACGGGTGCGGGCTCGCTCTAGCGGCCCCGCCGCTCCGCTGGGCGCGGTGGTCATCGGGTTGGCCCGCCCGGCTAGCCCAGCATCGCCGCCGCGGCCTGCCGCTTCATCAGCTGGTAGATGATCGCCTGCTTGGTCACCGACGTCGGCGCGGCGGTCCCGTTGGCGCCCGCCGCGCCCGCGCCGAACACGTCCACCCCGCTGGTGCTCAGCAGCAGGTCGAGCGACACCTTGTTGGTGCCGAGGCTGCCGGTCTCGGTCAGCTCGACCGACGGCTGCCCGGCGACCTCCGGCCCGGCCACCGCGTGCAGGGTGAAGGTCCCGGTGGCGCCGTTGGCGCTCACCTTGAACGACCCGCACCGCCCGGCCAGGGCCTGGATGCCGGAGACGAAGGCGTTCGCCTCGGTGGCGCCGACGAACTGGTAGACGAGCTGGTCGTAGCCCTGCCCGGCGGCACCGACGCTGCTCGCGGCCATCGCCGTCTCGCCGAACCCGGTGGTTCCCAGGTGCTCGATGAACGTGGCGCAGGGCACGGTGCGCAGGTTGTAGGTGGCCACGGTGGTGGTGAGCGACGCGCCCGAGCTGACCGGCCCGCTGCTGGGGGTGGCGAACCCGGTCGGGAAGGCCGACTGCGGCAGCAGCACCGACTCTAGCTGGGTGCCGGTGAGCTGCCCGGCGGCGGAGGGCAGGGGGGTCATCGACGCGGTTGGCAGCGCGAGGGCGCCGGTCGGCTGGGCGGTCGGCCCGGGCGAAGCAGGGGCGGTGCCCGCGGTGCTCGCGGACGGGCTCGAGCCGGCCGCCGTCGAGCTGCTCGACGAGGACGAGCACCCCGCGACGGTGACGAGGACCCCGGCGACGGCGGCGAGCGCGGCGAGGGCCGGACGGGCACTGCGAACGGCGACTGAAGACACTGGCGCTACCAACCTCGGATTATCTGTACCTGGACACCTGACAACGTACCGTCCCCGCGGTCCGGGGCCGCCCGCGCCCGCGACCGGGAGAAACCGGCAACCGAGGCAGCGGTGGTACCCGGGGCAACGGCATCCGAGATAATGGCGACCGGACACCGGCGTTCGCCTCTCGACGCGTCGGCCAGAGGAAGGGAAAGATTAACGTTATGCCACAGCGAATCGCGATCGTGACGGGGGCCGCCCGCGGCATCGGTGCCGGGACGGCCAAGCGGCTGGCGGCCGACGGGCTGGCCGTCGGGGTGCTCGACCTCAAGGAGGACGACGGTGCCCGCACCGTCGGCGAGATCGAGGAGGCCGGCGGCAAGGCGATCGCGGTCGGGGCCAACGTCGCCGACGCCGACCAGGTCAGCGCGGCCGTGGAAAAGGTGGCGGCCGAGCTCGGCGAGCCCACCGTGCTGGTCAACAACGCCGGCGTCACCCGCGACAACCTGCTGTTCAAGATGTCCGAGACGGACTGGGACACGGTCATGAACGTGCACCTGCGGGGCGCCTTCCTGATGACCCGCGCCGTGCAGCAGTACATGGTCGCCGCCAAGTGGGGCCGCATCGTCAACCTGTCGTCCACCTCCGCCGTCGGCAACCGCGGCCAGGTCAACTACTCCGCCGCCAAGGCCGGGATGCAGGGCTTCACCAAGACCCTCGCGATCGAGCTGGGCAAGTTCGGCATCACCGCCAACGCGGTCGCGCCCGGCTTCATCGTGACCGACATGACGGAGGCCACCGCGGCCCGCGTCGGCGTGTCGTTCGAGGACTACCAGGCCGCCGCCGCCGCCAAGATCGCGGTCCAGCGGGTCGGCGAGCCGGCCGACATCGCCAACGTGGTCTCGTTCTTCGTCAGCGAGGCCTCCGGCTTCGTCTCCGGCCAGGTCATCTACGCGGCCGGCGGCCCTGTTTCCTAGCAGAGCTTTCTAACGCAGTCCTCTAACGCAAGGGAGCGTCAGCGGTGAGCGACAGCCAACAGCAGGAAGCGGACCTGCGGGCCCGGGTCCGTGCCTTCTGCGCCGGGCACGACCCGGCCGCCACCGCGCGAGCGGAGTTCCTCAGCGCCCAGTTCGACGCGGGCCTGGCCGCCGTGCACTACCCGGCCGGGCACGGCGGCCTCGGCCTGGCGCGGACGCTGCAGCCGGCCGCCGACGAGGAGTTCGCCCGGGCGGGCGCGCCCCGGCTCGACCCGCGGCGCAACCCGATCGGCCTGGGCATGGCGGCGCCGACGCTGCTCGCCTTCGGCTCCGACGAGCAGAAGTCCCGCTGGCTGAAGCCGCTGTGGCTGGCCGACGACATCTGGTGCCAGCTGTTCAGCGAGCCCGGCGCGGGCAGCGACCTGGCCGGCCTGGCCACCCGGGCGGTCCGCGACGGCGACCGCTGGGTGGTCAACGGCCAGAAGGTGTGGACGTCGCTCGCCCACCACGCCGACTGGGCCCTGCTGCTCGCCCGCACCGACCCCGACGTGCCCAAGCACGCGGGCCTTTCCTATTTCGTGCTGGACATGCACGCGCCCGGGGTCGAGGTCCGCCCGCTGCGCCAGCTCACCGGCGAGGCCGAGTTCAACGAGGTCTTCCTCACCGACGTGGCGGTACCCGACGCCAGCCGGCTGGGCGAGGTCGGGGCAGGCTGGAAGGTCGCCAACGCGACGCTGATGAACGAGCGGGTGTCCATCGGCAACGCCACCGCGGTGCCGCGGGAGACCGGCACCATCGGCTTCGCCGCCAGCTCCTGGCGCCAGCACCCGGAGCTGCGCACTCACGAGCTGCATGCCAGCGCCTGCTGGCGCTGTGGGCCCAGGCGGAGCTGGGCCGGCTGGCCGGGGAACGGCTGCGCCAGCAGCTCGCGGCGGGCGAGCCGGGCCCCGAGGGCTCGGCCGGCAAGCTCAGCTACGCCCGGCTCAACCAGGAGGTCTCCGCGTTCGAGGCCGAACTGCTCGGCGCCGGCGGCCTCACCTACGACGACTGGTCGATCCGCCGCGAGGGTTCCAGCGACTGGACCCGCAACGCCGCCTACCGTTACCTGCGAGCCAAGGGCAACTCGATCGAGGGCGGCACCTCGGAGATCCTGCGCAACATCATCGCCGACCGGGTGCTCGGCCTGCCGCCCGAGCCGCGCGCCGATACGAACGTGCCGTGGAAGGAGCTGCCGCGCTGATGGCGACCGTGCAGGAAGATACCGAACGGGGGCGGCTGGCCCCGCCCGGCCTGCTTTACTCCGACACCGAGCGGGACCTCGCGGCGGCCCTGGCCGACCTGCTCGGCCGCAAGGCGGCCGCGGCCGACGTGATCGCCCGCACCGAGCGCACCGAGACCTACGACCTGGCGCTGTGGCGGACGGTAGCGGCCGAGATCGGCATCGCCGGCCTGCTGATACCGGAGGCACTGGGCGGGGCCGGGGCGACCTACCGTGAGCTGGCGGCCGCGGCCGAGCAGTTCGGCGCGTTCACCGCCCCCATCCCGTACCTGGGCAGCGCCGCCGCCGCGACCGCCGCCCTGCTGTCGGCGGCCCGCCGTTCGGCCAGCGCCTCCGCTGGTACTGGGCCTGCCGACCCGGCCGGGACCGCCCCGGTCTCGCCCGCGGCCGGCCTGCTCCGCCAGCTAGCCGACGGGTCGGTCACCGCGGCCCTGGCGGTGACCGTGACCGCCCGTCCGGGCGCGGCCTTCCCCGCGGCCGTGCGGGTGGCCGGGCGGGACAGCGCGGCCGGGTACGGCGGCACCGGCGGCGGGGCGGCCGCGGTCAAGCTGCGCGGCCAGGTCGCGGCCGTCGCGGACGCGCTGCCGGCCGACATCCTGCTGGTGCCCGCCGACGGCGTGCCGAACGCGCTGTACCTGGTGGAGGCGACCGCGCCGGGCGTGCACCGCACGCCGCTGGTATCGCTCGACATGACCAGGCAGCTGTGCGACATCACCCTCGACGGCGCCCCGGCCCGCCAGGTCGCGGTGGGCGCGGCGGCCGAGGCGGCGGTCCAGGCCGGCCTGACGGCGGGCGCCGCCATCCTCGCGGCCGAGCAGCTCGGCCTGGCCCAGCGCTGCCTGGACCTGACCGTCGGCTACGTGAAGGAGCGGCGCCAGTTCGCCCGGCCGATCGGCTCCTTCCAGGCGGTCAAGCACCGGCTGGCCGACCTGTGGACCGCGATCACCCTGGCCCGGGCCGCGTCCAGGTACGCCGCCGCCTGCCTGGCGGCCGACGACCCCGATGCCCCGGTCGCGGTCGCGCTGGCCAAGTCGGCCTGCTGCGAGGCCGCGGTGCTGGCGGCGGAAGAGTGCGTCCAGCTGCACGGCGGCATCGGCTTCACCTGGGAGCACCCGGCCCACCTGTACCTCAAGCGGGCCAAGGCGTCGGCCGCCGCCTACGGCACTCCCGGCGCCCACCGGGCGGGCCTGGCGACGCTGGTCAACCTGCCGCCCCCGCCCGGGTAACCCGCATTACTCGTGCTCCGGGCGGTTACTCGTGCTCCGGGCGGCTGCCTTCCCGGCGGCTGCCCGCGGCCCGGTCGAAGTCCGCGTCCCGCTGCGCGGGCATCACGTGCCTGCCCGGCACCGCGGGCAGGTCGGGCCGGGTAGGTGCCTCGGCCCCGGTCGGCGCGGCGGCGTCGCCCGCCTCCCCGTCGCCCGCCCCCGGATCGATCAGGTCCTCACTGGCCAGGTCCCCGCTCAGCTCGGTGCCCGGCTGCACGAACCCTGGCAGCATCACGCCGAAGCGCTTAGCCCGCCGGTTCGCCCGCGCCTGCCACGAGTCCGCCACCGCCGCCGCGCTGACCAGGATCGCCGTAAAGATCGACATGACGACCACGATCACCCAGATGGCGGCGGGCGAGGCCGTAGTGCGTACCGCCTCGTCCATAGCTGGCCCCCTCAACCAGCACCATCCACCGCCCTACCTACCCCCGCGCCCCACCGGCAACACGAGCCCCGGGCCCGCCGTGTCAGCGCCCGGCGGGCAGGCGCGCGGTCGCGATCGCCTGCACCTGGCCTGACCCGTAGTCGGCGACCAGCAGGGTCCCGTCGGCCGAGACCGCCATGTCCCGGGGAAACAGCCCGGCCGGGAGGACGCCCGCCAGGGCGGGCCGGCCAGCCAGCGCGGCCGGCCCGCTCACCACCGACAGCGCCGAGCTGGCGCCGGCCGCGCCGAAGCGGTTGGAGTCCGCCACCACGACCAGGGAGCCGCCGCGCACCGCGGCCAGCCCGACCGGCTCCGAGCCGACCCGGACGACGGCCGTCAGTGCGTCGGCCGGGTTACTCGCCAGCCCGGCAGCGGAGAAGCAGAGCAGGTCGTTGCTGGCCCGCGCGGTTACCCAGACCTGGCTGCCGCCGGCCGCGGTGATGACGCGGACCGGCTGGAAGCCGGCGTCGACGACGGCGACCACCGACCGGGCCGGATCGGTCTCCGCCCGGCCCAGGTCAGCCACCGTGAGGGTGCCGGGCAGGGTAGGCGAGGCGGTGCCGTACGCCTGGCCCGCCGGGCAGGCGACCGGGTTTCCGCGGGTGACCGGGTGCTGCCCGGCCCCGGTGCCCTCGCTGGTCGCGTAGAGCCAGTGGCCGTCGGGGGAGACGGCGAGGCCGACCGGGGCAACCCCGAGGGGGACCGCGCCCAGGTAGCCGGCGCTATCCGGGCCGAAGCCGCGGGCGGCCGCCCGGGCCAGGTCGAACACGGCCGCCTGGTGCGCGGACTCCAGGCTGACGAAGGCAAAGCGGCTGTCCGGGGAGACGGCGACCTCGATCGCCCCGGCCGTGGCCGGGCCGCCGCCGGCGACCGGGGCGCTGAGCGTGCCCAGGACCGCGCCGGCGGTCCCCGCCTCGGCCCGCGCCACGCTGAGCACCACCACGCCGCTGCCCTCGGCCACCAGCAGGTACTTCCCGTCGGGGGTGACCACCGCGCCCGCGGGGGCGGCGAGGCCGCCCGCGGCCGGCGGCAGGGGAACCGGCCGCGCGACGCCGACGGCCACCGTCCCCGCGTCCTGGCCCGCCGGGAGGCGCAGCACCGTGACGGCCGCGCTCGCGGCCGGCCCGGAACCGCTCCCCGCCTGCTCGGTCACCGCGAACGCCCAGCGGCCGTCCGGCGTCACCGCCACGCCGAACGGCTGGCCGCCGGTCCGCGCCGTCGCCGTGCCAGCCGATCCGAGGGCCGGCCCGGACGCGGTCGCCGTCGAGCACCCGGGTGACGCCAGCGCCCGGCCCGGGAGGGCCGGCGGCGCGCCAGTGCCGGAGGAGACAGCAGTGCCGGAAGAGGCGCCAGTGCCGGAAGAGACAGCAGTGCCGGCAGAGGCGCCAGTGCCGGCAGAGGCGCCAGTGCCGGCAGAGGCGCCAGTGCTGGAAGGAGCGGCGGCACTAGAAACGGCGGGAGTGGCGGGGGCGCCGGCGCTGCACCCGGCCAGCGCCGCCAGCGCGGTCACCCCGAGCACGCCCGCCGCCAGCAGGGCTGGCCGGTTACGGGCCGACCGGTCACCGCCCACGGCTCAGGACCGCTGCTGGCGGGCGGCCGACAGGTCGGTGACCCCGGCCAGCCGCCCGCTGCCGGCCTGGCAGCCGCAGCTTTCCCGGCACATCAGCCGGGTGGGCAGCGAGATGTCGCGCTCGGCCGGGGCCTCGCCGCCGATCATCGAGTACAGCACCTCGAACGCCGTCCCGCCGAGCTCGCCGATCGGCTGGCGCACGGTGGTCATCAGCGGGCGGGTGTGCCTGGCCATCGGGATGTCGTCAAACCCGGTGACCGCGACCTGGCGGGGCACGTCCACCCCGGACTGGCGCAGCGCGTGCATCACGCCGAGCGCGGTCATGTCGTTGGCGCAGACGATGGCCCGGGGGAGCGGCGGCCCGGAGACCAGCAGGCGCTCGGTGACCACGGCCGCGCCCGCCGCGTAGTAGTTCCCCTGCCACTGCGGGCCCGAGTACAGCACCGCGCCCGCCGCGGCCGCCTCGGCCGCCAGGGTCTGCAGCCGTGCCTGGCTGTCCGGGCTGTCGCCGTACCCGCTGAGGTAGCCGAGGGTGGTGTAGCCGTGGTCGTACAGCAGGTGCCTGGCCAGGGCGCGCATCCCGGTCACGTTGTCGCTGCCCACGTTGGCGGTGGTGGGGCTGGGGATGCCGGCCAGGGTGACGATCGGCACCTGCCGGGAGATCTCGTCGATCTGGCCGGGGTCGAGCACCTGGTCATGCAGGATCAGGCCGTCGCTCTTGCGCGCGATCGCCAGCACCCGGCGGCTCGCCTCGTGGTCGGTGATGTCCACCGACCGCAGCAGCAGGTCGAAGCCGCGGCGCTGGGCGGCCCGCTCGACGCCCCGGTTGAGCATGTCGTGGAACTGCAGCGACTCGGTCTCGTCGGCGAACGCGTCGTAGCCCAGCAGCCCGGCGGTGTCCCAGGCGGCGCCCGCGCCGCCCGGCAGCACCGGGGCGGGGATGGGCACGCCGGCCGTCAGCGGCCGCCGCATGACGATGCCGACGACCTCCTTGAGCCGGACCGACAGGGCGCGGGCGGCGCTGTCGGGAACGTAGCCGAGCTCGGTCACCGCGCGCCGCACCCGGTCGCTGATCTCCGGGCTGGGGTTCCGGCGGCCGTTGAGCACACGCGACACCGAGGCGATGGAGACTCCGGCCGCCCGGGCGACGTCGTAGATGGTGGGCGCGCCCGACTCGCCTTGCCCGGTACTGTCAGCCACCGCGTTCGCCTCCTTGCTCCGCCTGGCCGCGTCAACGCCCCGCCTGCCGCGCCGCCGCTGGCCCGCGCCGCGCCGCGATGCCGGCGGGCCGCGATGCCGGCGTGCCGGCTGGAAGCAGGTAAGCGCTTACCGTACTGTCGGGCCGAGTCGGCCGAGGCCGTGGAAAGCGCTTACCGGATTTGACGTGGATGTCAGCGTACGTCCGCTCGGCGGGCGGCCTCAAGATGGGAGCCAAGCAACGTTACGGCAATGTGACGCTCTTGTGGTGGCGGCTGATAACCGCACCGCGAACGTCGTAAGCCCGGACATCAGGACACATTCACGAAACATGGGATGACGTTCAACCAGCCACGTTACCGCCCGCGTAACAAACGGGAAATGCCCCTGAAACCCGCGCATGGGAAACATTAACCGTTGCATGAAAGCACGCGGAGCGGCCGGGGCGGGACTAGCACAGCCCGGGGGGTGACCCTGGAACCCGAGAGGCCCTTCTTATCCAAGGTAGCCCCCTGGAGGAGCAAACACAGTGATTCCATACCCAACCTGGCTGAGTTCTGGGGATAACGCCTGGCAGATGACAGCGGCAACGCTGGTCGGGCTTATGTCCATCCCAGCCCTCGCCGTGCTGTACGGCGGCCTGGTGCAGAAGAAGTGGGCGATGAACACCACGCTCATGGTCTTCGTCACCTTCGGCCTGGTCCTCATAGTCTGGGTGCTCTGGGGCTTCAAGATGGGCTTCGGCACGCCACTGATCGGCAAGTGGGTCGGCGACCCGCGGACGATCCTCGGTGCCAACGCGCTTGAAGGCCAGGCGACCATCCCGCTTGTCGACTCCGCGATGCCGGGGTACGCGGCCTCCAGCTCCGGCGCGATCCTCAACACCGGGTTCAAGCTGCCGGGTGCCTCGGTCGAGTACTTCCAGTTCGTGTTCGCGGCGATCACCCCCATCCTGTTCATCGGCTCGGTCCTCGGCCGGGTGAGCTTCAAGGCCTGGATGGTCTTCGTACCGCTCTGGATCACCTTCGCCTACTGCGTCAACGCCTTCTCCATCTGGGGCGGTGGCTTCTGGGCGAGCAAGGGCGCGCTCGACTTCTCCGGTGGTTACGTCATCCACCTGGCGGCCGGCGTTTCCGGTTTCGTGTCGGCGGCGATCATCGGCCCGCGCCTCAAGCGCGACCGTGAACGGGCCATCCCCAACAACCTGCTGTTCGTCGCAATCGGGGCCGGCATCCTGTGGCTCGGCTGGAACGGCTTCAACGGCGGTGACCCGTACTTCGCGGGCTCCGACGCCGCGGCCGCGATCGTCAACACCAACCTCGCGACCGCGGTTGGCATGATGATCTGGATCCTGATGGACATGTTCTTCTCGCCGGACAAGAAGCCGACCTTCCTGGGCGGCCTCAACGGCATGATCTGCGGCCTGGTCGGCATCACCCCCGGCGCGGGCTACGTCAACGGACTCGGCGCGATCATCATCGGCGTGGTCTGCTGCGTGGTCGTCTGGATCGCCTGGTACACCCTGCCGAAGTACGTCTGGCCGTTCAACCGGGTGGATGATGCGCTCGGCGTGGTCTACACGCACGGCATCGCGGGCCTCCTCGGCGGCCTGCTGGTCGGCGTGCTGGCGGACCCGAACGTGATCAGTACCCGGCCGCACCGGGCGGCACCGCGTTCGCGGGCGCCGGCTGGATCTGGGGCCACCACCCGCACCAGCTCCTGGTGCAGCTGGAATCGGCGGTGTTCATCATCCTCTGGGACGGCATCATCACCGCCGTCATCTGGATGTTCATCAAGTACGTGCTGCGGATGAAGCTCACCTTCACCACGGAGGAGCTCGAGATCGGCGACGTGGCGATCCACGGCGAAGAGGCGTACCCGCAGGAGGAGGCGCTCACCTCGAAGCTGAGCGTCACCGCCGCCGCGGAAGCCTCGCCAACAACAGAAGAACCGATATCGGTCGACGACTAGTCGTCGGGTCTCGCGCTACGTTGCGGCCGTAGCGAGAGCGGGCCGCGGTCCCCTCAGTCGGAAACGACTGACCGGGACCGCGGCCTTCGGCTTGCCCGGGGTGCATTACCGTTATGGCTGTCGTCGGCGCGCGCAAAGCAGGATGGAGTACCGTGAACCCCGTCGTCATGACCGTCACGCTGGTCACTCAGGACGGCGTCCTGATCGACGCCGTGCATCTGCCGCCGCCCGAGCCGCAGGAGCGTGACCTCGCGATCGTCATCGCCCACGGATTCACCATGACCTGGCAGCGTCCGCTGGTCTGGCAGCTTGTGCGCTGGTTCAACCGCACCGCCGGGGTGGTGACGTTCGACTTCCGCGGGCACGGCCGGTCCAGCGGGCTCACCACGCTGGGCGACAAGGAGATCGACGACCTCGACGTGGCGGTCAGGTACGCCCGCGAGCTCGGCTACCGGCGGGTCGCCACGATCGGCTTCTCGATGGGCGGCTCGGTGGTGCTGCGCCACGCGGCGCTGCGCGGCGGGGTCGACGCGGTCCTGTCGGTAAGCAGCCCCGGCCGCTGGTTCTACCGGGGGACGGTGGCCATGCGCCGGGTGCACCTCGCGGCCGAGCACCGCCTCGGCCGGGCGTTCAGCAAGTACGTGCTCAACACCAGGATCTCGCCGGACGGCTGGCCCAGCCCCGACCCGATGCCGCCCGCCGAGGCCGCCTCCCGGATCTCGCCCGTGCCGCTGCTGATCGTGCACGGCGACCAGGACATCTACTTCCCGCCCGACCACGGGCAGCAGCTCTACGACGCGGCCAAGGAGCCCAAGGAGCTGTGGCTGCTCAACGGCTTCGGGCACGCTGAGCGGCACACCGACGCCGCCCTGGCGGCCCGGATGGCCGCCTGGGCGGACACCGCCACGGCGGGCTGGGAGGGCACCGCCGCCGCTGCGGGCCAGGCCGACAGCGACACCGCCGCTTCGGCCGGCGTCAACGATTTAGCCGAACGGGTGCGGTGAAACTCCCACCCGTTCGGCTGAACCTGGCCGGTCACCGGGGCGGCGGGCGGGCGGGCGCACCCGGTCACCAGCTGGTCGGGACCGGCATCCCCTCGGTGTAACCGGACGCGCTCTGCACGCCGATGACGGCCCGCTGGGCGAACGAGGCCAGGTCGGCCGCGCCGGCGTAGGTGCACGAGGAGCGGACGCCCGCGACGATCATGTCGAGCAGGTCCTCCACCCCGGGATGGTCCGCGTCCAGGTACATCCGCGCGGACGAGATGCCCTCCTCGAACAGTTCCTTGCGGGCGCGCTCGTAGGCCGAGTCGGCGGCGGTCCGCACCCGCACCGCCCGGGCCGACGCCATGCCGAAGCTCTCCTTGTACAGCCGCCCGTTCGGGTCGCGGAACGCGTCACCGGGCGACTCGTAGGTGCCGGCGAACCAGGAACCGATCATGACCGACGACGCGCCGGCGGCGAGGGCCAGCGCCACGTCCCGCGGGTGCCGGACGCCGCCGTCCGCCCAGACGTGCGCGCCGAGCGCGGACGCCGCCCCGGCGCACTCGAGCACGGCCGAGAACTGCGGCCGCCCGACCCCGGTCATCATCCGGGTGGTGCACATCGCGCCCGGGCCGACCCCGACCTTGACGATGTCCGCGCCCGCCTCCACCAGGTCGGCGGTGCCCTCGGCGGTGACCACGTTGCCCGCCACCACCGGGACCGACGGCGACAGCGCGCGGATCGCGCGCAGCGCCGCCAGCATCTTGTCCTGGTGGCCGTGCGCGGTGTCCACCACCAGCACGTCGATCTCCGCGTCGAGCAGCTGCTTCGCCTTCGCCGCGACGTCGCCGTTGACGCCGACCGCGGCGCCGACCCGCAGCCGGCCGCGGGCGTCGACGGCGGGGGCGTAGAGGGTCGCGCGCAGCGCCCCGGTCCTGGTCAGGATCCCCACGCACTCGCCTGACGGCGACACCACCGGCGCGGCCCGGTGCCGCCCGGCGTGCAGCAGCTCGAACGCCTGGGCGGGCGGGGTCCCGGCCGGCAGCGTGAACGGGTCGGCCGACATCACCGCGGAAAGCTGCGCGAAGCGGTCCGCCCCGGCGCAGTCCGCCTCGGTGACCACGCCGACCGGCACTCCGGCCGCGTCAACCACCACGACCGCGCCGTGCGCGCGCTTGGGCAGCAGCGCCAGGGCCTCGCCCACGGTGTCGGCCGGGCCCAGGGTGATCGCGGTGTCGACCACCAGGTCCCGTCGACTTCACCCAGGACACCACGTCGGCGACCACGTCGCCCGGGATGTCCTGGGGCAGGATCGCGAGGCCGCCGCGGCGGGCGATCGTCTCCGCCATCCGGCGGCCGGAGACCGCGGTCATGTTGGCGGCGACGATGGGGATGGTCGCCCCGCTGCCGTCCCGGGTGGACAGGTCGACGTCGAGCCGGGACCCGACCGCGGAGCGGCCGGGGACCATGAACACGTCGCTGTAGGTCAGGTCAGTGGCGGGCGGGCCGTCATGAAGAAAGCGCACGTCCTTAATTCTTACCTGAACGGCGCCGTTTATCGCTAGCCAGCCGGGCCGGCGCCGCCCAGCCGGCCGCGCTACGAGACGACCAGGCCGAACGCGGCGAACAGGATGTCCGCGATCTTGTCGGCCATCAGCTCTTCCGGCAGCCCCATCTCGGTGGTCATCACGAAGTTGACCCGCTCGATCATCATGATGCAGGCGAACGCGGTCAGCTCCGCGTTCTCCTGCAGGCGCCCCGCGGCGGCCGCCGAGGCCGTCATCCCGGTGGTCATCGCCTCGGTCAGGCTGGCGAAGAGCTGGAGCCCGTCGGTGAACATGTCCATCTGCGCGTTGGCCGAGCTGAGCGTGCGCAGCACGGTGCCGTGGGCCGCGTAGGCGGCCGAGAACTTCCGCACCCAGGCCCGCAGCAGCCGCAGCCCGGTCTCGTCGCCGGTGACCACCGGGAAGTCGCCGGTGACGATCTCCATGTCGTGCAGCGCGTCCCGCAGCAGCGCCTTGAACAGGTCTTCCTTGTTCGCGAAGTACAGGTAGAACGTCCCGTGGGAGATCCCGGCCCGCTTCACCACGTCGTCCACCCGGACCCCGTTGAAGCCGCGCTCCTCGAACTCGATCGTGCCGGCCTCGAGCAGCTTGCGCACCGTCTCCCGGCCCTGCGCCCGCAGCTCGCGGTCCTGCGCGGGCGTGCCTCCGCCGAGCGACGGCCGTCCCTGCGGCTTGCGGGCACCCCGGCCCGCCCCGCTCCCGCGACCGCCGGCCGTCCCTTGGCCAGCCCCCCTCACCTGGGCGGACCCGGGTGCCTGGTCGGCCCCCCGGACCACGCCCGCCCCCGCCTGGGCGGCACTCCGGTCTGCCTCCTGCGTCATAGTCGAAGCGTAGCCGCACCAGAAGGAGTTCCAGCGAATACCGCCGGATGCCACCGCTCGTAACCGGACGTTTACCTCATTCCCCTCATCCCGCCCCGCACCCCCTGCCCCGCACCCCCGGGCCAGCCCCGCGTGGTTGCGGCAACCAGGCGGTCCTGGGCGCCTGGTTGCCGCAACCACGCCCAGGAGCCGCGGGGCTTTGTAAGGTGAGTGACTGTGAGGCTGCCGCGTTTTCGCCGCCGATCGCTGCCAACTATCGCCGGGGGCGGGCTGGCCGCGGTCAGCGTGATCGTGGCCGCCGTGCTGGTCGCCACCTACGGCGGGCAGCCAGGCAGGCCAGGTCCCGCCGCCGCGGCCTCCGCGACCTCCGCGGCCGGCCGCCCGGCCAGCAACGGCACGGCCGCCAGCGCGGTGTCGTCCGCCCTCGGCGCTGCTAGCCCCGCCGCCAGCGCCGCGGCTCGCCCGCCCCGGCTCAGACCGGCGCCAGCGGGGCCGCCCTGAGCGGCGCGACCCCGACCCGCCTGGTGGTGCCGGACCTGATCGCGACCGCGCCGGGCGGGGTGACCGCGGCTGACCTGGCCAAGATCAGGCAGCTGAGCGGGGTGCGGGCGGTGCTCGCGATCGACGGCGCGCAGATCAAGGTGAACGGCACCCGGCTGACGGTGCTGGCCGCGCCCGCGGCCGCGCTGCGCCCGTGGACGCCGCCCGCGACGGCGGGCAGCGCCTCGGTCTGGTCCCGCTTCCAGGCCGGCCAGCTCATCACCACCGCGGCCGCGGCGGCCAGGGCGCGGCTGGCGGCGGGCGGGCGGTACGCGGTCGCCGCCGCGGTCCGCGCGCAGATCGCCGACGGCGGTACCGCACTGCTCGGCGTGGCGGGGGTGGACGGCGTGGTCAGCCAGGCCGAGGGGGCCCGGCTCGGCCTCGTCAGCAACGTGGCGGTGCTGGTGAACGCGCCCGCGGCCGACATGACCGCGCTGGCGCGGTCGGTGCGAGCGACGCTCGGCGCCAGCGCCCGGGTGGTCCTGCTGGTGCCGGCCACCGCCCCCACCGAGCTGCCGGTGGTGGCGGCGCCGTCCGCCGGCCGGCCAGCCAGCTACCTGCAGCTGTTCAAGGAGTCGGCCGCCCGCTACTGCCCGGGGCTGTCCTGGACGGTGCTGGCCGCGATCGGCCAGATCGAGTCGGGCGACGGCCAGAACATGGGCCCGTCCACCGCTGGCGCCCTCGGCCCGATGCAGTTCCTGCCGGCCACCTGGGCGGCCTGGGGCACCGACGGCTTCGGTGATATCGGACAGCCGGACATCATGAACCCGTTCGACGCGGTGCCGAGCGCGGCCCGGCTGCTGTGCGCGGGCGGCGCGACGGACGGCGGCCAGGGCCTCCGGCAGGCCATCTTCGGTTACAACCACGCGGACTGGTACGTCGACGAGGTGCTCACCCTCGCGGCCGAGTACGCCCGTGAGTTCCCCTAGCCCGCCCCGTTCCCGGCCCGCGCCAGTCCTTAGCCGGTACCGGTCCTTAGCCGGTCATGGCCGCGGTGACGTTCGCTTCCGGGTGCTCCCGGGCGATGCCCGCCGCCTCCCCGGCCGCCGCCCGGCGCAGCCCGGCCAGGTAGACGAGCGCGGCCGACAGGCCGGCGGCGGCTGCGAACGCGTACCCCCAGCGCGGGCCGAAGGCGTCGAGGATGAACCCCGCCGCGGTCGACCCGATCGCGAGCCCGACCGCGATCCCGGTCGACAGCCAGGACATCGCCTCGGTCGCCCGGCCCGGCCGGGCGGTCGCGTCGAGCAGGCTGTAGCCGGCGATCAGGGTGGGCGCGATGGTCATGCCGCACAGGTAGATCACCGGCGCGAGCACCAGCAGGTTGGGCATCGCCCAGAAGGTGCACACCCCGGCCACCGTCAGGCACAGGGTGACCGCCATCCGCCGGGAGGCGGGCGCGCGCCAGGTCCGCGCCCCGTACCAGATCCCGCCGGTCGCGCTGCCGAACGCGTAGCAGGCGAGCAGCAGCCCGGCCAGCGGCTTGTGCCCGAGCCGGGTGGCGAAGCCGACCGTGCTCAGGTCGATGGTGACGAACATCGCGCCGATGCACACGTAGACCGGCAGCAGCACGGTCAGGCCGGGCGCGGCCAGCCACGGGCGGCGCCCGCCCGCCGCCCTAGCCCGAGCCGGATCAGCCCCAGCCGGATCAGACTGGGCCGAATCAGACTGGGCCGAATCAGACTGGGCCGGATCCGCCCCGCCCGGCCGGGCCGCGCTGGCGGGCACCGGCGGCTCGGTCGACCGCTGGGACGCGAACCAGAGCGAGCCGATCAGCGCGAACAGGGCCGCGCAGGCGATCCCGGCCGCCGGGTGGAGCTGGGTCGCGAGCACGGTCACCGCGGCCGGGCCGATCACGAAGCACAGCTCGTCCGCCACCGACTCGACCGAGAACGCGGTGTGCAGCCGCGGCTGGTCCCGGCCAGCAGCACCGACCAGCGGGCCCGGGCCATCGGCCCGGTCTGCGGCAGCGCCGCGCCGCCGACGATCCCGCAGGCGAACAGCGTCCAGTCCGGTGCGTGCAGCTCGACCGCGGTCGCCAGCCCCGCCACCGCCAGCGTGAACGTCAGGCACACGGGGATCAGCACCCGGTGCTGGCCGATCCGGTCGACCAGGCGGCCGAGCTGCGGGGCGCACAGCGCGCCGCCGACCGAGCCGGCCGCGGACACGCTCCCCGCCACCCCGTAGTGGCCGGTCCCGGCGGAGATCAGCAGCACCGTGCCGAGCCCGTACATGGCCATCGGCATCCGGCCGATGATCCCGGCGACCGAGAACCGCCAGGCGCGCGGTACGGCGAAAACCTCCGCGTAGGGTGCTAGGAACCCCCCGGTCCGGGTACGCGGCGCCGCCGCCTCGCCGCGGGCACGCAGGCCCGCACCGCCAGCACCCGTCATCGCGCGCCTTTCCGACCAAAAACCGAACAGAACCTGAAGATACTCCCCGCTGGCAACCGTTTTACCGGCCGCCCTGTTCCCCGCGGGCCCGCCGGGGCCCGCCGGACCAGGCTGGTTACCTGCGCGCGGTTGGTCCCTGGTTGGATGGAGCCATGCCCGCCTACGACGCGTTCCTGCTGGTGTCCTTCGGCGGCCCCGAGGGTCCCGACGACGTGCTGCCGTTCCTGGAGAACGTCACCCGCGGCCGCGGCATCCCCCGGGAGCGGCTGGCGGAGGTGGCCGAGCACTACTACGCGGTCGACGGGGTCAGCCCGATCAACGCCCAGTGCCGCGACATGCTCGCCGCGATCGGCACCGCCTTCCGCGCGGACGCGCTCGAGCTGCCGTTCTACTGGGGCAACCGGAACTGGCAGCCGTACCTCGATAACACCGTGCGGCGGATGGCGGCCGACGGCGTGCGACGCGCGGTCGCGTTCGCGACGTCCGCCTACAGCTCCTACTCGGCCTGCCGCCAGTACCTGGACGACATCGACCGGGCGGTGGCCGCGGCCGGGCCGGACGCGCCCCGGATCGACAAGATCCGCCCCTACTTCAACCACCCCGGCTTCATCGAGCCGTTCGCCGCCAGCGCCGAGGAGGCCCTGGCCAGCCTGCCCGGGCCGGCCCAGGCCGGCGCCCGGCTGGTGTTCACCGCGCACAGCATCCCGCTCGGCATGGCCGCCAGCAGCGGCAGCGTGGCCCAGGGCACCGCCGTCCGGGGTGCGGTCGGCGGCCGCTACCAGGCCGAGCTGGCGGAAGCGTCCCGACTGATCGCCGAACGGGTGCGTGGTGGCTCCCTCGGCTACGACCTGGTCTTCCAGAGCCGCAGCGGCCCGCCGAGCGTGCCCTGGCTGGGACCGGACGTGAACGACTACCTGACCGCGCTGGCGAAGGGGCAAGGCGACGGGCTGCCCGGTGAGCCGGCGGACGGTGACCCGCCGGCCGGGGGACGGGCCGCCGACGGCCGCCCGCTGCCGTCGGGCCCGCCGTCGGCCGTGGTGCTGGTGCCGGTCGGCTTCGTCAGCGACCACATGGAGGTCGTGCACGACCTGGACACCGAGGCGGCGGAAACCGCTGCCTCGCTCGGGCTTGCGTTCGCCCGGGCGGCGGCGCCCGGCGCGACCCCCCGGTTCGCGACGATGGTGCGGGAGCTGGTCGCCGAGCTGGACGGCGGCGCGCCCGGGCTGGCACTGGGCCCGTTCGGCCCGCGCGGCTACCCGGACGGCGCGTTCGCGGACGGCGGGCACGCCTGCCCGGCCGACTGCTGCCGGTACACCCCGGCCCGCCCTGGCCCGGCCACGGGCCTGCCCGGGCACCGGGTCAGCCGGCACCGGGTCGTCCGGCCGACGGGAGGCCGGCGTGAGCGCCGAGCCGGCCGCGCTGCGCGACCTCGCGGTGAGCGTCGCCCGCGAGGCGGGGGAACTGCTGGCTTCCCGGTGCGGCCCCGGGCGGGTCGAGGTCGCGGCGACCAAGTCCAGCCCGACCGACGTGGTCACCGAGATGGACCGCCGCTCGGAGGAGCTGATCAGGAGCCGCATCCTCGCGGTCCGGCCGGACGACGCGATCCTGGGCGAGGAAGGCGGGCAGACCGGCAGCACCGACGGCGCGCCCGCCCGCTGGGTGATCGACCCGCTCGACGGGACCGTCAACTACCTGTACGGGCTGCCCGACTGGGCGGTGTCGGTCGCGGTCGAGGTAAACGGGAGAATCATCTCCGGCGCGGTCTACGTGCCGCTGCGGGGCGAGCTGTTCAGCGCCGCGGCCGGCCACGGCGCCTGGCTGGAGAGCGATGGCGGCCAGGGCGCCGGACGGCAACGGCTGCACTGCCCGCCGGGAGTGCCGCTGGACCGGGCGCTGATCGGCACCGGCTTCGGTTACCGGCCGGAGCGGCGCAAGGTGCAGGGCGAGGTGGTCGGCGCGCTGCTGCCGCTGCTGCGTGACATCAGGCGGGCGGGGGTGGCGTCGGTCGACCTGTGCGCGGTGGCCGCGGGCCGCCTTGACGGCTTCTACGAGCGTGGACTCAACTACTGGGACTGGGCGGCCGGGGCGCTGGTGGCCAGCGAGGCCGGGGCGGTGGTCGGCGGCCTGGGCGGCGCCCCGGTGTCCAGCTCGATGGCGGTAGCGGCCGGGCCCGAGCTGTTCGGCCCGCTCGTCAGGGCACTGACGGTGCTCGACCCGGAGCGCGACGGCTGACGGTGCCGCAGGGCACAACACGGTGCCGCATTGCACAACACGGTGCCGCAGGGCACCGCAGGGTGCCGCGATGGGCGCACCGGGCCACGCTGCGCCGCGCCCGGTCGCGCCGCCCGTAAGCAGGGTAACGGGCGGGTCCGGGCGCAGCCGCGCACCCGTTCGGGATATGTTTCGGGCCTGGCCGACGGTATCGGGGGCCGGCGTCGCGGTGAGATTGCGCTGAGCGCAGAAACCGGGCCGCCGACGGGTGGAATAGATGGGCGGAATGCACGGTTTACCAGCGGCCGGAGACGGTACTCGCGGGACACTTTGACACTGGTTCGCGCACAGCATGCGCGACGGGCGCGAACGTGGCAGAATTCCCCGCCGGAATCGGGCACAACTAAGGCTTCCGGAGCGTTACACCCGCGCAGCGACCGCGCGCTACTGATAGAAGGGGGATGGGTCACAATGGCTACCGATTACGACAGCCCGCGCAAGACCGACGATGACCTTGGTGAGGACAGCCTGCAGGAACTGCAGGCCCGGCGGATGGACAAGTCTTCGTCCACCATCGACCTTGACCCGGACGATGCCGCCGAGGGGCTTGAGCTTCCCGGTGCGGACTTGTCGAACGAGGAACTGTCGTTCCGGGTGATCCCGAGGCAGGCGGATGAGTTCACTTGCTCCCGCTGCTTCCTGGTGCATCATCGCAGCCAGCTCGCCGAGGAGAGGAACGGCCAGCTGATCTGCCGCGAGTGCGCGGCATGAGGTGACCGTCCCCGCGGGCGCGGCGCTCGCGGGGACGGTGACCGTCACTGACAGCGGTTCGGCTGGATGACGGGCCTGGTTATCCAGCCAAGGCTAGCCGCAGCGGCCTGAACTAGCTGGCCTCGGTCCCGGCGTCGGCCGGGCGGCGCATCGTGCCGCGGATGATCGCGAACCGGGCCGTCTCCACGATCAGCCCGGTGGCGACCGCCCAGGCGAGCGCCTCCGGCAGGCTGACCTCCGGGTTGGCCAGGTCGGTGGGCGGGATCCGGCCGGTGGCCTTGGTCCACGCGGTGGCCAGCAGCTTGCGCAGCAGGAACACCCCTCCGGTGAGCGCTATCGTGGTGACCAGCCGCGTGCTTGAGCCGTCGCCCTTCTTACTTTTATCTTTAGCCATGTCGCTCCTCTGTCTCCCCAAAGCCTGATCCCGCCAGGACACCGTCTCCCCGGGAGCCATGTCCCCAGCGAAACGGGCCCCTGACGGGGCGTCATCATCCTACGGATTCCCGCCGCCCCGGCTGCCCGCCCGGCCGCTCGCCACTCGCGCGCGGTTCCCGCGCCTGGGCGATGGCGCTGGCAAGCCGCTCCGGGTGCCGGGTGGCAACCAGCCAGTACGGCACCCCGTCAGCCGAGCTGGCCAGCTCTACGTAGACCGCGCGCTTCAGGTACGGCCGCAACAGGATGTGAGCTGACGGGTCGGCGTGCGGGCCGCGCAGCGCGGCCGACTGCCGTTCGTCGAGCGCGACCACCTCGGCCGCGTCGTCCAGCGCGAGGGCGGCGCCGCCCGCCCGCAGCACGCCGTCCGCGACCTCGACCGTGGCGATGCTCCAGTTCACCAGGAAGGCCACCACGATCACCGCGAGGACCCCGATGACCAGCGGCGGGATGAAGCCGCCGACCAGGAACCAGGCCTCGGCGCCGAGCAGCACCACCACCGGGACGGCGAGCAGCCAGTAGGCCACCGGCACCAGCAGCCGCTCGCGGTACGAACCCATGTCAAGCCTCCAGTTTCGCCTCGGGGGGCGCTTTCTTACCCCCGGCCAGAGCTGCGGGGTTCCGTTTTGCCGGGCCGCGCGGCGCTCGCACGGCCCGCGCGGCTTGCGCGCACACTCCACGGTAGTTGGTTAGATGGTGTCATGTTGGGGCGGGCGGTCAAGCGGGCCGCGGACGGCGCGGCGGTGCTGCGCGCTGCCGTCAGGGAGCGCCTGCGCGCCCCGGCGGCCGGCCCGGCGCCCGGTTCCCCGGCATCCGGTGCTGCCGTGTCGCCGGTGCCCGCCACCGGGCTGGACGGGCTCGACGGGCTCGACGGGCTGCCCGCGGCGACCGGGCCGCCCGCGGTGGCGGCCGCGGGGGGCGCCGGGCCGCGCGCCGACGTGCCGCGGTGGCTGCAGGTCAGCGCCGCCTGGGCGTGGCGGCTGCTACTGCTGGCGGGGCTGCTCTGGGTCGCGGGCAAGGTCGCCTCGCTGCTCTACCTCGTCATCGTGCCGTTCGCCGCCGCGATCCTGCTGACGGCGCTGCTGCAGCCGCTGACCGCCCGGCTGCGCCGGGCCGGGCTCGGCCAGCTCTCGGCCACCTGGGCCACCCTGCTGCTCGCGTTCGCGTTCATCGGCGGCGCGGTATGGCTGGTCACCACCCGGGTTGAGGCGGAGTACCCGACCCTGGTCACCCAGGTGCGGCGGACCAGCACGCAGATCCAGAACTGGCTGGCCTCGTCGCCGCTGCACATCAGGACCGGCAACCTGGAGAAGATCTCCAACAACCTGGTCAACTACCTCAGCCAGCACCGGACCACGGTGGAGGGGGCCGCGCTGACCGGCGGCCGGATCGTGGCCGAGCTGCTGGCCGGCCTGGTGCTGTGCTTCTTCATCTCGTTCTTCCTCATCAAGGACGGCGCCAAGATCTGGAACTGGCTGATCAGCGGGCTGTCGGCGGACGGCGGGCGACGGGCCGGGGTGGCGGGCAGCGCCGCCTGGCACGCCGTCGTCTACTACGTCCGGGGCACCGTCGCGGTGGCCGCGATCCACGCCGTCGTGATGGGCGTAACGCTCACCATCATCGGCTCGCCGCTGGTGGCGCCGCTGGCGCTGTTCATGTTCATCGCCGCCTTCGTGCCGCTGGCGGGCGTGCTGATCGCCGGCACGGTCGCGATCCTCATCGTGCTCGCCTCCAAGGGGCTGCTCGCCGCCGTCATCGTGCTGATCGTCATGGTGGTGATGAACCAGCTCGAGGGGCACCTGCTGCAGCCGCAGGTGGTCGGCAAGATGGTGCGGCTGCACCCGCTGGCGGTGATCCTGGTGCTGGCGGTGGCGGGCGTGGTGGCCGGCATCGCCGGGGCGGTGGTCGCGGTGCCCATCACCGCGGCCATCACCAGCGCCGAGCGGGCGCTGCGGCACGACGCGCACGACGCGCGCGACGCGGCGGCCGGGCCCTGACCCGGTGGCCCTGACCCCGGTGGCCCTGACACCGGCAGACCGGGCGCTGATGACGGCGCGGGGGTGCCCCGGTGGCGTAGTCTCGGGGGGTAAACGGCCGGACAGCGTAACGGCGAGGGAGGACCCCGATGACCACCGGCGAGGCAGGCGCGGCCGAGCTCCTGGCGGCTCGCGAGCTTGTCCGCCCGGAGCCTGCGGGCACGAGCGGGCAGGCGGCCCCGGGACCGCTTGACGTGCTGGTCACCCGGCTTGACCCGGCGGTGCCGCTGCCCGGCTACGCACGGCCGGGCGATGCCGGCGCTGACCTGTCCGCGGCCGAGGACGTCGACCTGGCGCCGGGTGAGCGGGCGGTGGTCCGCACCGGCATCGCGATCGCCCTGCCGTACGGCTACGCCGGCTTCGTCCACCCGCGCTCCGGGCTGGCCGCCAGGCACGGGCTGACCATGGTGAACGCACCGGGCACGATCGACGCCGGGTACCGTGGCGAGATCAAGGTGATCCTGCTGAACACCGACGCGACCACGCCGGTATCGCTGCGCCGCGGCGACCGCATCGCGCAGCTGGTGGTCCAGCGGGTCGAGAATGTGACGTTCCGCGAGGTCCCGGCGCTGCCGGAATCGGCCCGCGGCGCAGACGGCTTCGGGTCCACCGGCGGTCACGCGGCGTCAGGCGCCGCGCCCGCCGGGGCCAAGGCGTGAAGCCGCGACAAGCAACCCAAGCCGTCAGGCGACTGGAGGAGATGCGCAGTGTTCGGTCGGCGACGCAGCGCCGGTGACCGCGAGCGTGACCTGGAGAGCCAGGTCACCGAGGCGGCCGCGGCAGAGACCGGCGAGCCAGGCGGGGCACCGGACCTGTCGGGCCCCTGGGACGTGGACGAGCCGCACCCAGAGCTGCCCCGGGTCGATCTCGGCAGCCTGCAGGTGCCGGTCTTCGAGGGGACCGACATCCAGCTGGTTTTCGCCGAGCAGCACGGAGCCTGGGTCACCGTGCGCCACCAGCTCAGCGAGCTGCAGCTGCAGGCGTTCGCCGCCCCCAAGCGGTCCGGGCTGTGGGACGAGGTGCGGGGCGAGATCGCGGCCGAGATCGGCGGCGCGGGCGGGCAGAGCGAGGAGCGAGAGGGCCCGTTCGGTACCGAGCTGCTCGCGCAGGTCCCGGCCGAGGCCGGGCCAGCCGGCCTCCGGGCTGCGCGCGGTGCGGTTCGCGGGAGTGGACGGCCCGCGCTGGTTCCTGCGCGGCCTGTTCGCCGGCCCGGCCGCGCAGGACCCGCAGGCGGCGGCGCCGCTCGAGGCGGTCATGCGGACCGTGGTGGTGGTGCGCGGCGAGCAGCCGATGGCGCCGCGCGACCTGCTCGAGCTGCGGCTGCCCGCCGAGGCGGCCGCCGCGCTTGAGGAGCAGGCCCGCGCCCAGCAGGAGCAGGAAGAAGAGCAGAGCCGGTTCGCGGCGGGCGGCAACCCGTTCGAGCGCGGCCCCGAGATGACCGAGACCCGTTAACCCGGGACGGGCGCTGACCGGCGCGCCCGATGGCCAACGGCACGGGCGGCGGCGCCGCCCGTGCCGTTCGCGTTTTACCTGGGGCCTATCCGGCTCTGCCGCTGGCCTAGGAACCCTGACTTGAAACCAGCCTTACCCGGCCGAGAAGAGCTGCTCGAGCTCCTCCTCCACGTCCTGCGAGGTCACGAAGAACAGCTCGTCGCCTGGCTGCAGCGGGTCCTGCGACTGCGGCACCAGTACCCGGCCCTCGCGCAAGATGGCGACCAGGGCGACGTCGCCCGGCCACTCGATCGAGCCGACCTGCTGGCCGGCCAGCGGGGCGTCGGCGGGCATGGTCAGCTCCACCAGGCTGGCCTCGCTCTGCCCGAAGGACATCAGCCGCACCAGGTCGCCGACGCTGACCGCCTCTTCGACCAGGGCCGACAGCAGCCGGGGGGTGGACACCGCGACGTCGATGCCCCACGACTCGTTGTAGAGCCACTCGTTGCCGGGGTGGTTGACCCGCGCCACCACCCGCGGCACGCCGTACTCGGTCTTGGCCAGCAGCGACACCACCAGGTTGACCTTGTCATCGCCGGTGGCGGCGACCACCACGTGACACCGGTCGAGCGCGGCGTCGTCGAGCGAGCTGATCTCGCACGCGTCCGCCAGCAGCCACTCCGCCCGGGGCACGCTGTCCACCTTGATGGCGCTCGGCTTCTGGTCGATCAGCAGCACCTCGTGACCGTTCTCAAGCAGCTCGCGGGCGATCGAGCGGCCCACGGCCCCCGCCCCGGCGATAGCGACTCGCATCAGTGACCACTCCCGTCCCGCTTGCCGAGCGCGCCGCAGATCCGGTCAAGCTCGGCTTCCTTCGCGATCACGTGCACCACGTCGCCCTGCTGGAGCACGGTGCCCGGCTGCGGCACGATCGCCTCGCCGAGCCGGTCGATGTACACGATCCGGGTGGCGACCGACGCCTCGATCAGCTTGACCGGCTCGCCGATCCAGTCCGGGCAAACCGGGACCTGGCTGAGGATGACCTTGCCGGTCGCGTCCCGCCACAGCGGCTCGGTGCTCTCCGGTAGCAGCTTGCGCAGCATCTGGTCGGCCGTCCAGCGCACGGTCGCGACCGTCGGGATGCCGAGCCGCTCGTAGACCTCGGCCCGCCGCGGGTCGTAGATGCGGGCGGCGACCTGCTGCACGCCGAACGTCTCGCGGGCTACCCGGGCCGCGATAATGTTGGAGTTGTCGCCGCTGCTAACGGCGGCGAAGCCGTCGGCCCGTTCAATCCCTGCCCTGGCCAGCACGTCTCGGTCGAAGCCGATTCCGGTCACCCGGTCGCCCTTGAACGAGGGGCGGAGCCTGCGGAATGCCTCGGGGTCACGGTCAATGACCGCGACTGTGCTACCCCGGTCCTCCAGGATGTGAGCGAGCGTCGAGCCGACCCGGCCACACCCCATGATCACGATATGCACGACCCGTCCTTTCACGGTGCGCGTCCGGGTGCCGTACCGGGCGCCCCGCCAAAGTTATGCCCGAACCTGGGAGAATGCGACTCCACCGAGAAGGAGATTCTGATGCCAGGTGTCGTACCGCCAGCACGAGGCCGCCAGCGGCGGCCAGGAGCGGTCGGCGGGGTCGCGCCGCAGGCGGCCCGGCCAGGCGCCGCGGCCCGGGCCGGGCGGCCCGCTGAGGGCGCCGCAGGCGGCCAGGAGACGCGGGAAGCTACTGCTCCGCGCCAGCAGCAGCCGTTCCAGGTGGGCCAGGAGATCGAGGTGGCGATCGAGGACGTGGCCCAGGGCGGCTGGTGCATCGCCCGGCCGGAGGGACTGCCGGTGATGTTCGTCCGGCACGCGCTGCCCGGTGAGCGGGTAACCGCCCGTGTGACTGAGGTCACGTCCAAGTTCGCCCGCGCCGACGCGGTCCGGGTCCTCGAGGCGTCACCGGACCGGGTGACCGCGCCGTGCCCGAGCGCCCGCCCGGGCGGCTGCGGCGGGTGTGACTGGCAGCACGCGTCGCTGCCCGCCCAGCGCGCGCTCAAGGCGGCGGTCGTCGAGCAGCAGCTGAGGCGGCTGGCCGGCCTTGACCGTACGGTGACGGTGGAGCCGCTGGCGGGCGACGGGCCGACCGCCGACGGGACGCCCGGCCTGGGCTGGCGGACCCGGGTGCAGTTCGCCGTCGACCAGCGCGGCGTCGCCGGGCTGCGCGCGCACCGCTCGCACCGGGTGGTCGACGTCGGTGACTGCCTGATCGCCCATCCGTTCATCCGTGACCTGGGCGTCACCGATGCGGACTGGTCAGGCGCGACCGGCATCGAGACCGTCGTCGGCAGCCTCGACACCGACGAGAACTACACCGTGACGGTGCTCGAGGACGCCGCCGACCGGCGGGAAGGCGGCCCGCGGCCGGGCCGCAAGGGCCAGCCGCGCGCCCGCGACCGGGGCAACCCGGGCCGCGGCCGCGCGGCCCGGACCAGGCGCACGGTGGCCGCGGGCCGCCCCTACCTGGCCGAGCAGGCGGCCGGGCGGCTCTGGCAGGTCAGCGCGGACGGGTTCTGGCAGGTCCACCCGGCGGCGGCGGGCACGCTCAGCCGGGCGGTCGTCGAGGCGCTTGCCCCGGCCCCCGGTGACACCGTCCTCGACCTGTACTGCGGCGCGGGCCTGTTCGCGGGCGCGCTCGCCCCCCTGGTCGGGCCGGACGGCGCGGTGACCGGGGTCGAGTCCGACCCGGCGGCGGTCAAGAACGCCCGGCAGAACCTGGCCGACTTCCCGTGGGCCAGCCTCCGCGAGGCGGACGTGGCCGAGGCGGCGGGCGACCCCGAGCTGGCGTCCTCCCGGCTGGTGGTAGCCGACCCGCCGCGGGCCGGCCTGGCCGCCGACGTGGTCGGCTTCCTGAACGGCGACAGCCAGGCCGAGCGCTTCGCGTACGTGTCCTGCGACCCCGCCACCCTCGCCCGCGACCTGGCCCTGCTGATCGCCGGCGGCTGGCGGCTTGACCAGCTGCGCGCGTTCGACGCGTTCCCGATGACCCACCACGTGGAGTGCGTCGCCACCCTGACCCGGGCGCGTTAACCCCCTCGCTAACCCAGTCGCTAACCCGCCCGGACGCTAGCGCCACGGCCGTCACGTTCAGGCGGCCAGGTAGCCGCGACGATCGGCCGACGAAGGCATTATCCGCTGGCCAGAGGTGTCCTAACGGAAACTTTTTGGGGTGATCACCCCAAAAGGTTTCCGTGATCATGAAAAATTTCGATTCCTGCCCAGGATCAGCTCTGTGCTGGGCTGGCATCGACGCTAGAGCGCGTCGGGCTTGCCCGCGCCGCGCTCCGGGTTTTCCGGCTGAGGGTCGCCCGGCTTCCCGCTCACGTAGTAGCCGAGCCCGGGGTAGCGGATCAGCAGGCCCTCCTTGACCAGGACGCCGAGCGCCTTGGAGCAGGTCTGCCGGGCGTGCCCGTATTCCTGGCTGAGCGTCGTGATCGACGGGGTGGCGGTGCCTGGCTGGTATTTCCCGGCCGCGATGGCTTTCCGCAGGATCCCGGCGAGCTGTACATACGCTCTTGGGTCTGATTCGTCACCTATCGACATCCTTGTACCGTACTCGATTGGCAAAGTTGCCAATCGCAATGCTTCGACAGTAGTCGACCGTAGACGTGACTAGTCATGGGCTGCTATGCTCTCGGCATGTACCTCTGGGAACTGATCGGTCACGACACGGCCGAGGGGGTGCTCTTGTCCGGCATCGACGGCGACCTGGCGGCCGCCCTGAGCGCCGGCGAGGCCCCCCTCCGCCAGCAGCGCGGCTTCATCGTGCGCGTCATCGAGGTGGTCGGCCGCATGTCGGTGGCGAACCTCGACGTCATCTACGTGCCCACCGGACGCCGGTGGCTCGGCCGCCGGACGACGAGCGGGGGAGTGCACTGGGACCATACATTCCACTCGGTCGACCAGGCGACCGCCTACACGCTGGCGGCGAGCCCGGACGCGAGCGCCGCGAAGAGCTGAGCGCGCCCGTCTCCCTGCCGCCTGACCCGCCGCCCTACCCGGCCCGCCCGGCACCCAGGCGGTGTGCGGGACGATAGGGAACATGCGACTCAGGATCTTCACCGAGCCCCAGCAGGGGGCCAGCTACGCCACGCTCCGCAGCGTCGCCAAGGCAGCGGAAGACCTCGGCTTCGACGCCTTCTTCCGCTCCGACCACTACCTGAAGATGGGCGACGTGCCGGGTGCACCAGGCCCGTCCGATGCCTGGACCACGCTGGCCGGCCTGGCCGTCGAGACCAGCCGGATCCGGCTGGGCACGCTGGTCACCTCCGCCACCTTCCGCTACCCGGGCCCCCTCGCGATCGCGGTGGCCGGCGTTGACGAGATGAGCGGCGGACGGGTTGAGCTCGGCCTCGGTGCGGGCTGGTACCAGGCGGAGCACGACGCCTACGGCATCCCGTTCCCGCCGCTCGGGGAGCGCTTCGACCGCCTGGAAGAGCAGCTCGCGGTCATCACCGGGCTGTGGGAGACGCCGGCCGGCGCCAAGTTCTCCTATCAGGGCAGCTACTTCCAGGTCACCGACTCACCCGCGCTGCCCAAGCCAGTCCAGCGGCCGCGTCCGCCGGTGATCGTCGGCGGGCACGGGCCGCGCCGCACGCCCGCGCTGGCCGCCCGGTACGCCGACGAGTTCAACATCGCGTTCTCGGCCGCCGACGAGGTCGCCGCGCAGTTCGGCCGGGTACGGGAAGCGTGCACCGCCGCCGGGCGCGACCCGGCCACGCTCACCTACAGTGCGGCCCAGGTGGTCTGCTGCGGCAAGGACGAGGCGACGACCGCCCGCCGCGCCGCTGCGATCGGCCGGGACCTGGGCGATCTGCGCGCCAACGGCCTGGCCGGGTCGCCCGCGCAGATCGTCGACAAGCTCGGCACCTTCGCCGAGGCAGGCGCGGAAACCGTTTACCTGCAGGTCCTCGACCTAGCTGACCTCGACCAGCTGGCGGACATCGCCGAAGGGGTGCTGCCCCAGGTGTAGCCGGAACCGGCGGCGGCACCCGGCCGCAGGGGGCGCCCGGGAGCCGCCGCCGCGATGAGTTCGGGCTGGTCGGCACGCGATTGCGCAGAGCGGGGTACTTGCACTGCCGCGGTTGCTTACGATCGTTGATGTGGGAATGTTCTCTGGGGGGCGGCGCGGGCAACCGGGGCCTGAGGCTTATCCCCGACCGGGCGAGGACACGGACGGCGCAGCAGGCGGCTGGCCGGGCGGCGCCAACCCCGGGCCGGACGCACCGCACGGGGCAGCGCCCGAGCCCGGCTGGGGCCCCGGCCCCGGCTACCCGGGGGGCCAGGGGGTTCCCGGAGGACAAGGGTACCCAGAAGGACAAGGTTATCCAGGGGGACAGGGCTACCCGGGAGAACAGGGTTACCCAGGGCAGCAGGGTTACCCAGGGCAGCAGGGTTACCCAGGGCAACAGGGCTACCCGGGACAACACGGTTACCCGGGAGCGCAGGACTATCCCGGGGCGCAGGACCATCCTGGGCCGCAGGGCTTCGGCGGGGCGCCGTTTCCGTCAGGGGAGCCGGCCTTCGCGGGCGCTCCCGGGCCGTACCAGGGGCCAGCGGCCGGCGGTCCTGGGTATGCCGGAGCGCCGGCCGCCGGCCAGCAGTTCGCCGGCCAGTTCCCGGGGCAGCCGTTCCCGGGACCGCAGTTCCCTGGCCAGCAGTTCGCCGGCCAGCAGTTCCTGGGCCAGCCCGTCGCGGGCGGTGGCTTCACCGCCCAGGCCCCGCTAGCCGGCTCCGTCCCGCAGTCCGGGGCCTGGCCCGGCGGGCCCGCGCAGCCCGGTCCGCCGCAGGCTGGCCCGGCCCAGCCGGGTGTCATGCGGCCGCCCGCCCCGCCCGGTGCCGCGCCGCCGTACTGGACGGATTATCCCGGGCCGCTGGGGCCCGCCCAGGCCGGGCAGGGTGGCAGCGGGCAGGGGTACTCCGGCGGCCAGGGGTACTCCGGCGGCCAGGGTGGGTACTCCGGCGGGCAGGGCGGGTACTCCGGCGGGCAGGGTGGCGGTTACCCGGGCGGCCCGGGGACGGCCCAGCCGTACGACCAGGGCCAGTTCGGGGCCGCGCCGCTCGCCTCGCCCGCCGGGGCGCAGCCGCCCTTCACCCAGCCCGCCCCCGCACCGTTGCCTCCTTACGGTTCCGGCCCTTACGGTTCCGGCCCTGGCGGCGACGGCTCGCCTGGGCTGGCCGGCTTCGCTGGCCCGAACGACGTCTCCGGCCAGGGTTATTACCCGCCAGGCGGCACCGCCGTCCCCGGCGGGTACCCCGGCCAGCCGAACGGTCAGTACGGCGGCCCGGCTCAGCCCGGCCCGTACGGCCAGGGGCGGCCCTCCGCGCCCGGGCCGGCGCCGCCCGGGCCGGGCGGCGCGACCAGCCCGACCAGCCCGTATCCGGGCCAGCCGTTCCCGGCTGGCCCGTATCCAGGCCAGCCGTCGGGCGGGCAGCCGTTTCCCGGTCAGTCCGGGGCGCCAGCCCCGTATGCCCCCCAGCCCGGCCAGCCGTACCAAGGCCAGCCGTACCAAGGCCAGTCCTATCCGGGCCAGCCGTACCCCGGCCAGCCCGGTCAGCCTGCCGGGCCGGGCCAGTTCGCGGCACCCGGCCAGTTCGCGGCACCCGGCCAGTTCGCGGCACCCGGCCAGTTCGCCGGGACCGCCCAGTACGCGTCGCCGGGGCCGTTTCCGCCGTCGCCAGACTACGCCGGCCCGGGCCCATCGGCTGGCCCCGGGCCGGTGCCGCCCGGCCGGCTGCCGACACTCTCCGCCGCCGGTAGCGGAGGCGCCCCGAGGCCAGGACCGCCGGGCGCCGCGGACGACGCGGACCGGGTGCTAACGCCCACCACCATCTTCGCGCCCGGCAGCCTCATCAGCCCGCCCAGCGATGCCGAAGACGACGGGCCGCTGCCGCCGGGCGCCCCTGACGGCGCCGACCCCCGCTACGGCGCCCCGCCCGGCTACGCCCCGTACCCAGGCCAGGCCCCGTACGGCGGTCAGGCTCCCTTTGCCGGCCAGGGGCAGGCCCCTTATCCCGGTCAAGCCCCCCAGCCAGGCCAGGCCCCCTATTCAGGCCAGGCCCCCTACCCCGGCCAGGCCCCGTACTCAGGTCAAGCACCGTACCCGGGCCAGGCCGATTACCCCGGGCCGCCGCCGCCTGGCGGCGCGGACGGCTTCGCCGCGGCCGCTCGTTTCCCTGGTCCCGGCGGGCACCCGGGGCGTGAGCCCTACCGGGCGCCCGAGCAGGCGCACGACGCCGGACCCTTCACCACCAACGGGGCATTCCCCGGCTACGACCACCCCTATCCGGGCAGCGACAGCGCTCAGCGCGGCAACGGCGGCCAACCGCCGGTCAACGGCAGCCCCTACCCGGGCAGCGCCCCGACGTTCGGTGACGCCCGCGGGGCAGCCGGGTTCCCTGGCGATCCCGGCTACGGCGGGCCGGCCGACCGCGCGCCTCGCAGCCAGCATCAGCCCGGCCAGCCTTATCCTGGCCAGCCGTACCCCGGTCAGCCGTACCCCGGTCAGCCCTACCCGGCCCAGCCGGCCGGCCAGGGCGCCCCCGTCGGCGGGCCCCCCGGCCCGCACCCGTACGGCTGGTCCCCGGCCCCAGGAGAGGCACCGACAGCGGGTGCCCCCTACCCGAACACGCCCTACGCGGCCGCCCCCTACCAGGATTCCGCGTTCCCGGGCCCTCACTACGACGGCCCGCCGCCCGGCCCGCGTTACGACGGCCCGCGCTACGACGGCCCGCGCTACGACGGCCCGCGCTACGACGGCCCGCACCACGACGGACTTCGCCGTGAGGGCCCCGGCGCGGCCGGTCAGGCGGCACCGGAACCGGGTTACCGCGGGTCCGGTGCGGACGCGACCGGTTTCTCCACCGGTAACGTCTTCCCGCCTGGTAGCGGCTTTCCAGCGGATAACGGCTTCCCCGGCGGTAACGCCTACCGCTCGGACACCGGGTTCGCCGGGGGCGCCCGCCCCTACCCGGACTACCAGGCCCGGCCCGCCGACGTCCATCTCGGTGCACCCGGAAGGCTGCGCGATCCCGTCGTCAACGATGAGCAAGGCGGCAACGACGAGCAAGGCGGCAACGACGAGCAAGGCGGCAACGGGGAGTACGGCGAGTACGCGCACGTGATCCGCGAGGACGGCCCGGGCGCACCGCTCGCGGGGTCGCCTGGCAACCGCGGCCAAGGGCAGCGGCCCGGCGAAAGGCAGCCAGGCGGTGCGCCGCCCGCCGCCGGGCGGGCACCTGGTCCGGCCGACGCGCAGGACGCGCAGGACGCGGCACCCGCCGGGCCGGGTGGTGCCCGCGCCATCACGGCCGGCCCGGCCGCCGCTGTGCCTGCCGCCAAGGTGGCCGCCAACGCACCACCCAACGCACCCGCCAACGCGCCGGCTGCCGCTGCCGCCAGCAGCCCCGCACTGGCCAGTACCCAGGAGCTCACCAGGGCGGGCGGGCCGGCCAAGCTGGAACCGGAACAGGTCTACGGTCCCGACGATCCCGCCTACGGGCCGACCGCGGCCCGCTGGCGCCAGCCGCCTGCCGACCAGCCCACGGCGCCGGACGACCGCCCGGCCGGGCCCGAAGCCGACGGCGACTCGCCCGCCGTGCGGGGGCCGTTCGAGCCGCTGCCCCCGGCGGAGCAGCACGGCGCGGACCAGCCGGACCCTGAGCACCACGACCCGGAAGCGGGGCCGGGGCCAGCCGCACCGGAACCGGCCGACGAGCTACCGGACGTGCTCGAATTCGGCGCCCCGACCGATCCCGAGGCGGGCACGCTCGGTGACCTCAAGGACATGTACCTGACCGCCGAGGCGATCACCCCGGACCGTCTCGAACGGCACTTCGACCAGCTCCTCGAGCGGCAGCGGCAGCTGATCAGCGACTACTTCAAGGAGGAGGCCGGCCCCGGCCCGGCCGAGGTGCCCGACGCCTCGGCCACGCCGTTCGGCTTCGACCGGGCCGACAGCCTCGCCGGGCTGCGCGGCGAACTGCGCGGCATTACGTGACCTGGGCGGCCGCTCCCCATCGGGCGACCCCATCAGGTACCTTGATATCGAGATACTGTAGGTTACTTACCGGCGAACCGGGCGCTGCCGCTTCGCGGGCCCGCGAAGGCGCGGGGACCCGCGCCACGGGCGGACGACGCGGACCCGTCGCCGGGGTGATCACGCCGGCCCGGAACCGCGGGCACGGCAATAGGGGCAGGGAACTGGGCGAGGAGGCTCAACCAACGATGACTGCGAACAGCTTCGGCAGCCGCGCGACGCTTGAGGCGGGCGGCGCCACGCACGAGATTTACCGCCTGGCCGCGGTCGACGGCAGCGAGACCCTGCCCTACAGCCTGAAGGTGCTGCTGGAGAACCTGCTCCGCAACGAGGACGGCGCCAACATCACCGCCGACCACATCCGCGCCCTGGCGAGCTGGGACCCGGCGGCCGAGCCGGACACCGAGATCCAGTTCACCCCGGCCCGGGTGATCCTGCAGGACCTGACCGGCGTGCCCGCCGTGGTCGACCTGGCGGCGATGCGCGAGGCAATGCGCGACCTGGGCGGCGACCCCACCAAGATCAACCCGCTGATCCCGGCCGAGCTGGTCATCGACCACTCGGTGGTGGCCGACGCGTTCGGCACCCCGGACGCCTTCGCCACCAACGTCGCGCTTGAGTTCAAGCGCAACGCCGAGCGGTTCCAGTTCCTGCGCTGGGGCCAGGACGCGTTCGACGACTTCCGGGTGGTGCCGCCCGGCACCGGCATCGTGCACCAGGTCAACATCGAGCACCTGGCCCGGGTAGTGATGAAGAATGGCAACCAGGCGTACCCGGACACCTGCGTCGGCACCGACAGCCACACCACGATGGAGAACGGCCTGGGCATCCTCGGCTGGGGCGTCGGCGGCATCGAGGCCGAGGCGGCCATGCTCGGCCAGCCAATCTCCATGCTGATCCCGAAGGTGGTCGGCTTCCGCCTGACCGGCCAGCTGCCGCAGGCCACGACCGCCACCGACCTGGTGCTCACCATCACCGAGATGCTGCGCAAGCACGGCGTGGTCGGCAAGTTCGTCGAGTTCCACGGGGACGGCGTCGGCGCGGTGCCGGTCGCCAACCGCGCCACCATCGGCAACATGTCGCCGGAGTTCGGCTCCACCTGCGCGATCTTCCCGATCGACGCGGCCACCATCGAGTACCTGCGGCTCACCGGCCGCCCGGAGACCCAGCTTGACCTGGTGGAGCAGTACGCCAAGGCGCAGGGCCTGTGGCACGACCCCGACCGGGCGCTGCGCTTCTCCGAGGAGCTCACCCTCGACCTGTCCACCGTGGTCCCGTCCATCGCCGGCCCCAAGCGCCCGCAGGACCGGATCGAGCTGGCCCACGCCAAGCCCGCCTTCCGCGACGCGCTGCCCGCCTACACCGGCGCCGACAACGGCTCGTTCCCGGCGTCCGACCCGTCCGAGAACGACGACACCCGTGCCACCCGCCAGGTGCGGGTCACCCTCGAGGACGGCACCGAGACGACCCTCGACCACGGGCACGTCGTCATCGCCGCCATCACCTCCTGCACCAACACTTCCAACCCCTACGTGATGATCGGCGCCGCGCTGCTGGCCAAGAAGGCGGTCGAGAAGGGGCTGGCCCGCAAGCCCTGGGTGAAGACCACCCTCGCCCCCGGCTCCAAGGTGGTCATGGACTACTACGAGCGGGCCGGCCTGATCCCGTACCTGGACAAGCTCGGCTTCAACCTCGTCGGCTACGGCTGCACCACCTGCATCGGCAACTCCGGCCCGCTGCCGGCCGAGATCAGCGCCGCCGTCAACGACAACGACCTCACCGTGGTCAGCGTGCTGTCCGGCAACCGCAACTTCGAGGGCCGGATCAACCCCGACGTCAAGATGAACTACCTGGCGTCTCCGCCGCTGGTGGTCGCCTACGCCCTGGCCGGCACGATGGACATCGACCTGGACCGCGAGCCCCTGGGGACCGACAGCGAGGGCAAGCCGGTGCTGCTGGCCGACATCTGGCCGTCGCCGGACGAGGTGCAGCGGGTGGTGGCCAGCTCGCTCAGCGCCGACCAGTTCACGGCCGGCTACGCCGACGTGTTCGCGGGCGACGACAACTGGCGCGGGCTCAACGTGCCCGACGGCGACACCTTCGAGTGGGTCGGCGACTCCACCTACGTGCGCCGCCCGCCGTACTTCGACGGGATGCCGGCCGAGCCGGTGCCGGTGCGGGACATCGCGGGCGCCCGGGTGCTCGCCAAGCTGGGCGACTCGGTGACCACCGACCACATCTCGCCGGCGGGCGCGATCAAGGCCACCGCCCCGGCGGGCCTGTACCTGACCGAGCACGGGATCGAGCGGCAGGACTTCAACTCCTACGGCAGCCGCCGCGGCAACCACGAGGTGATGATCCGCGGCACGTTCGCCAACATCCGGCTGCGCAACCAGCTAGCGCCGGGCACCGAGGGCGGCGTCACCGTCAAGGACGGCCAGGAGATGTCGATCTACGACGCCTCCCGGGAGTACATCGCCGCGGGCACCCCGCTGATCGTGCTCGGCGGCAAGGAGTACGGGTCCGGCTCCTCCCGCGACTGGGCGGCCAAGGGCACCGCGCTGCTCGGCGTCCGGGCCGTGCTTGTCGAGTCGTTCGAGCGCATCCACCGCTCCAACCTCATCGGCATGGGCGTGCTGCCGCTCCAGTTCAAGCCGGGGGAGAGCGCCGAGTCGCTCGGCCTCACCGGCCAGGAGACCTTCGACATCGAGGGCATCTCCAAGATCAACGACGGGGGAATCCCGAACGAGGTCGTGGTGACTGCCGACGGCAAGCGCTTCACCGCCACGGTGCGGATCGACACCCCCGGCGAGGCCGACTACTACCGCCACGGCGGCATCATGCAGTACGTGCTGCGGTCGCTGCTGGCGGCCGGCTAGCGACGCAGTGCCGTTGCCGCCCCCGGGCCTCAGGCCCGGGGCGGCAACCAGGTTCCCCGAGCCGCGCTTTGCGGCTGTCGCGCCTGCACCGGGCCGATAGGCTCAGGGCATGGCTAACGACCACTCCCGCGATATCGCCGACGACGACGCCGACTTTGATGACATCGATATCAAGGAGGCGCTCGGGCTGCCCGACGCGCTGCCGCCGATCCGGCTGCTGCCGCTGACCGAGCTGGCCGGCCTGGCGCGCACCGCGCCGGTCGCCCGGCAGCTGGCCGCGCTGGCCGAATGGGTCGGCAAGGACGGCCGCGAGGTGGACGAGGACGGCCTGCTGACCCCGGAAGACGCGGCCAGCGCGGCCGCGGCGGTCGGCGTGGACGGCGACGACCTGGCCCTGCTGTGGGAGTACGCGTTCGCCGCCGAGTGGCTGGACACGAACCTCGAGGACGAGGACCGGGACCCGGACACCGACCCCGAGCGGGCGATCCAGGGCGAGACCGCGGGCGACTGGGCGTCCGGCGACGACACGCGGGTGTTCGCCGCCTGGACCTACACGTTCGCGGCCGTGCTGAGCGAGACGCTGCTGCTGTACGGCCCCGAGCCTGAGGTCGAGGGGGACGACGAGGACGACGAGCCCGAGTTCGACTTCCTCGGCCAGGGGATGGCCATGGCGGTGCTGCTGTTCCTGGCCCGCCGGGAGGGCCTCACCCTGGACGAGTTCGCCGAGGTGCTGTGGGAGAACGCGGCCGGCGGGCACGACCCGGAGGACCACGACGCGCACGAGGAGATCGCCGAGGCCCGCGCGGAGTGGGAGGCCGACTACGGCGACGCCGCCGGCCTGCTGCTCGACAAGCTCAGGGACGTGCTCGCGGTCACCGAGGACAGTGCCGGCGACGGCAGCGGGGAGAACATCCAGCTCACCCCGCTCGGCCTGGCCTCGCTGCACGACCAGCTGGTCGAGGCGGGGGTCGAGATCGCGCTGCTGCCGCAGACCGCGGCCGAGCTGTCGGGGACGGAGCTGCTGGCGATGGCGGGCGGGGTGACCGACGCCGCCTTCGAGGCCGAGGCCGAGGGCTGGATCGCCGCCCGCGGGCCGTTGCCCGCCGCCCGCGAGCTGCTCGAGCTGGCGGCCGAGTCCGAGCCGGGGGAGCGGATGCTGGCGGTCGCCACCGTCACCGAGATCGGCGCCCCGGCCGAGCCCGCCTGGCGGGACAGCCTCACGGTGCCGCCGGTCCGCGCCTACGCGAAGGTCGCCCTGGCGCAGCTTGCTGGCATCAGCCCGGACGGCGACGACCCGGCCGAGCTGCCGGCCGAGCTGGAGATGACGCCGGAAGACCTCGCCTGGGTCGCCACCGACCTGCTCAGCCTCGCCATCGACGAGGAGTTCCCCGACCCCGACTACCTCGCGGTCAGCTTCCGCGAGGCGGTCCCGGTCGGCCGCGAGCAGGCGCTGTTCGAGGGAATGGCCGTCGGCGGCCACCCGGACACCGTGCTGGTGCTCACCCACCTGGGCGAGTACCACCCGGACAAGCAGGTCGCCAAGGCGGCCCGGACGGCCGCGCACAAGGCCGGGTCGCGGGGGTGACCACGCCCCCGGCCATCAGCGCGATCGAGCACGTGGTGGTGCTCATGCTGGAGAACCGCTCGTTCGACCACATGCTCGGGTACCTCTACGCCGACAGCGGCAACGTGTCGCCGTCCGGCCAGCCGTTCGAGGGGCTGGCCGGCACCGAGTCCAACCCCGGCGCCGACGGCAAGCCGGTCAGCGTCTACCCGATCACCCCGGCCACCCCCAGCGCCTACTTCATGCCCGGGGCCGACCCCGGGGAAGGCTACCAGGCCACCAATGACCAGCTCTGGGGTTCCGACACCGCCCCGGCGGCGGGCACCGCGGCGACCATGCAGGGCTTCATCAAGGACTTCAGCTACACGATCGGCTGGGAAACCAGCGAGAAGTGGAGCATCGTCGCCGGCACCACCCCCGACTGGATCATGGGCTGCTTCAGCCCGGAGGCGCTGCCGGTGCTGTCCGCCCTCGCCCGCGGCTACGCGGTGTGCGATCACTGGTTCGCCTCGGCGCCGACCGAGACGCTGCCCAACCGCGCGTTCGCCCTGGCGGGCACCAGCCAGGGGCACCTGGACGACCACACCAAGACGTACACCTGCCCGTCCATCTTCGGCGCGCTGACCAAGGCCGGGGTCGGCTGGCGGGTCTTCGGCTACGACGCCCAGCCGCTGACCAAGGCCGACTTCCCCGATATCAGCCAGGCCGACGCGTCGCACTTCGGCCTGTTCACTGACTTCAAGGCGGCCGCCGCGGCGGGCACCCTGCCCGCGTTCAGCTTCCTCGAGCCGAGCTGGTCCTCCACCGGCAACAGCCAGCACCCGAACTACGACGTGGCCCTGGGCGAGCAGCTCATCCACGACACCTACCAGGCGCTGCGGTCCGGCCCGGGCTGGCCGCAGACGCTGTTCGTGCTCACCTACGACGAGCACGGCGGCTGCTACGACCACGTGCCCCCGCCGTGGGGCGCGACCCCGCCCGACGCCACGGCGGGGGAGTTCGGCTTCGGCTTCGACCGGTTCGGCGTGCGGGTGCCGACGCTGCTGATCTCCCCGCTGATCGCCCCCGGCACCGTCTACCGGGTGCCGGACGGCACCACCCCGCTCGACCACACGTCCATACTCAAGACCGTCGAGCAGCGCTGGAACCTGCCCGCGCTGACCTTCCGTGACGCCGCCGCCCCCGGCTTCGGCGATGTCCTCACGCTCGCCGCCCCGCGCACCGACGACGTGCTGGCGGGCGTCACCGTGCCGGTCTCCGGCAGCGCGGGCCCGTCGGCTGGCCAGCTCTCCCACCTGGAGGCGGTCCGCGACGAGCTGTACGCCCGCTACGCCATCGGCGGGCGTCAGGCCGGGCCGGCTCCGGCCGGCCTCGTCGTGCAGGACCCGGACCAGCGGCCAGGCACGTTACATCTTTGTTACTGATTTGTGTAGCTGTGAATAATTAAGTTTGTTTGCAGACCGCGATAAATCAGCTTTTACTCCGCGCGGCCCGCATAAGCTCCGTCTGCGCGCCCGGCCAGCGGAGAGGCGCAGAATTCGATCCGGCGACGACCGAGACGGGCCGCACACATGCTAGGACCTGATTCGCGGCTGCTGACCGCAGCGCTCATCCTGGTGAGCGCTGCCCTCGTGGTGGGCGCGATCCGGCTGCGGCTGCTGCCGGTGAAGATCCTCTGCGGCGCGCTGTCGATCGCGGTCGCGATGACCGGCGGGGTGGCGGCGGTCAACTTCTACTACGGCTACTACACCAGCTGGGGACAGCTGTGGGCCGACTTCAACGGCGGTACCGGCGACCTCGGCGTCATCTCGGCCACCAAGCCGTCGCCGCTGTCGCCCGGCCGCCTGGGCTGGACTACCCTGCCCGGGAAGCTAAGCGGCTACAGCCGGCGCGGGCTGGTGTACCTGCCGCCGCAGTACAGCCAGCCGCAGTACGCGCAGGTACGGTTCCCGGTGGTCGAGCTGTTCCACGGCAGCCCCGGCACGCCGCTCTCCTGGAACACCACGCTGCAGGTCAGCCGGGTCGCTGACGCCTTGCTGGCCAAGCACCTGATCGGGCCGATGGTGCTGGTGATGCCGGGCATCAACGGCCCCGGCACGGACTACCAGGACTGCGTGAACGGCCCCGGCCTGAACGACGAGACCTACCTGCTGCAGGATGTCCGCGCGGACGTGCTCGCCCGCTACCGGGTGAGCGGGGACCCCTACCAGTGGGGGGCGGCGGGCTACTCGTCCGGCGGCTACTGCGCGGCCAACATCGCCCTGCGCCACCGCACGTCGTTCGGCGCGGCCGCGGTCATCGAGGGCTACTTCCGGGCCGCCGACGGGCCGGCCGGCACCGCGCTGAACGGCAACCTGCCGCTGGAAAACGCCAACAGCCCGCTCTACACGGCCGAGCGGCTCACCGCCGGCAGCGGCCCGGTCCCCGCCTTCTGGGTGGCGGCCGGCACCCACGACAAGTCCGACTACCGGCCCGCCACCGTGTTCGCGGCCGCGCTCGACCGGCTACAGCAGGTTCCGTTCATCAAGCTCAACGCGGGCGACACCGCCAACGCCTGGGACGCGGCCCTGCCCGCCGCGCTGACCTGGCTGTGGCAGCAGCTCGAGCCCCCGGACCTGCGGGTGCTGTTCCCGGTGCGGCTGTACAGCCAGCCCCTGCTGTCCACGCTGCCGGTCCGCCCGGTGAAGGGACGTCACCGGCTGCCGGCCAAGCCGCACAGCCGCCCGGCGGTTCCCCCCGCGGACAAGCAGCGGACCACGTAGCCGCCGGTCGAGTTAGCCGCCAGTCGAGTTAGCCGCCGGTCCCGCTGCCGAGCGCGGCCGCCTGCTGGTAGAGCTGCTGAACCGCGCGGCCGAAGTAGGAGCTGTAGGAGACGGACGCGGTGTCACCGCCGTCCTGGTAGCCGCCGATCACCCCCACGATCGTGCCGGTGCGCGAGGCGGGGTCGAACCCGGTTACCCACGGGCTGCCGCTGGTGCCGTCGGTGTAGCCGTCGCAGTCGAACTCGAGCTGGGTGGCGCTGTGCCGTGTCGTCCAGTTGCGGCAGGTGATAGGGGAACCGGAGCTGCTCGGGTACCCGGTCACCCGGACCAGGTAGCTGGACGCGGTGTCGTAGCCGAGCCGGTTGGCCCCCAGTACCTGCTCGATGTTCAGCCCGTCATGCGGCTGGAGGACGACGAAGCCGACGTCGTAGTCCGGGTCGGCCGAAGCGGCCCACTGCGGCGCGACCAGCATCCGCTGCACGGCCCAGATGCCGTACGGCGCCGCCCCGTCCCGGTAGTCGGGGATGAACACGATGTCGGACTTGTACCCGGCCCCGTTGCCGTCGTTGAGGCAGTGCGCCGCGGTGACCAGCAGGTCCTGACCGGGGCTGTCGACCACGCTGGCGGTGCAGAAGTGCGCGCCGCTGGCGTCCCGCTCGAACAGCGCCCCGACCCGGAGCGCGGTCACCGCGCTCCGCGTGGCCGGGGTCTGCGCTCGGGACGGCACCACCCGGCTTTCCCCGAGCGGCAGGGCCTGGCCGCCCAGCGGTGCCGCCCCGAGCAGCGGGGCCGCGCCAAGGAGCTGGGAACGGTTCCAGAAGCCGCCCGGCGGTCCCGCGCGGCCGTCGCCGGCCGGCGGTGCGACGGCAAGGCCGCACGCCACCAGCGCCGCCACCGCGGTAACCAGCGCGCCGGTTCGCATCCGGCCAGGATTCAGCCTCATCAGAGCAGGATTCTAATCGCGACCGGGCCACCGCGTTAGCGGCTCGCCCGCGGTCGCCCCGCTCACCCGCCACCGGGGCGGGACGAGCACGGCCGCTACGGCGCCGCCCGGGTCAGCTCCCCAGGTTGCCGTCCAGGTACTCGCGCAGCGACGCGGGGATGCCGAGCACGAACGCGTGGCTGTCGTGCGTCAGCCGCAGGCCGCGGAGATCCCAGCTGAATGCCCAGCCGTGCGTGTCGATCAGGTGGGTGATCGTCCTGATCAGCGCCTCCTCCCGCATCGGGCGGGTGATGTCGGGGACGTCGCTGTCCAGCGCGACCTCGTAGACGAGGGCCTTCTTGCCCAGCAGGCCCAGTTCCTCGATCCGGGCGTCGATCGCCAGCAGTACCGGGGCCAGGTAGAGGTCGGTGAGGTCATGCGGCCGCTTGCTCATGGGAGCACCTCCGTGCGTAAGGGATTCGCCACCGTCATGCTGCCTCCGCCGCGGCCGGGCCGGCAGAGCCGAAAGTCCCCCGGCCGCGGGCACGTTGGCCCCGCCGCCCCGGCGGGCACATACGGTGCCATGGAGCGCCTAGCAGGGGCACCGGCCCGCACGGCGGTGGCCGACAGCGCCATGCTGGCGGTCGGCTGCCTGGCCGCCTACCTGATCGCCACCCAGCTACTGAGCCGGGTGCACTCCGTCTCGGCCGACGACGACCTGCTGGGCGGCATGTGGGCGATGATCGCGACCATCTTCGTGAACCGCGGCAGCTACCAGCAGTCGGTCGCGGCGGCGGTCTCCCGCACCGCGGGCACCCTCATCAGCTTCGCTTACTGCCTGGTCTACCTGGCGTTGGCGCCGTTCCACCCGTGGGCGCTGCCGGTCCTGATCGGGCTCAGCGCGCTGACCGCTACCCTCGTCGGCCGCCCGGGCGACGCCAGCACCGCCGCCATCACCACCGCGGTGCTCCTGGTGGTCGCCGCCGTCAGCCCGCACGACGCCTGGCAGCAGCCCATCCTCCGGTTCGCCGACACCGTGGTCGGCGCCGCGGTCGGGGTCGCCTCGGCCTGGCTCGACCTGACCGTGGTCCGCCCGCGGATCGCGCGACCGCGAAGCCCGGCCGAGTCCGGGCAAGACGCGGCGTCCGGGTGAGCGACTTGCGGTTACGCGGCCGCCTGACCGGACGCGGGCCGCAGCGAAGACCGGCCCGCTTCCCAGCCGCCAAGCAGGTGACCGGCCAGCGCGTTGTCGACCTGCAGGCAGCAGGCGGCGCCGAACAGGATGTCGCCGGCCGCACCGGGACGGGCGGCCGCGTAGCGGCCGCACAGGTCGTGCGCGGCGACCTGCTCGTGCACGGCGTCCGCGGCCACGTGCTCGTCGAAGTAGCCGCGCTCCCGCCGGTCGGCCCCGAGCCGCCGCGCGCCCGCCGCGTAGAGCCGGTTCGGGCCGGTCGAGGTCATCTCCAGGGCGGCCAGGTGCCCGAGCAAGGCCCCGGTCCACCGGCGGTGCAGCGCGAACAGCGACATCAGGTTGCTGACGGCCAGCGTTACCGCGGGCACCGCGGGGACATAGTGCCCGTAGCGGTCGTCGAGGCCGAGCCACCGCATCGTCACCCGGAACAGCTCGGAGTGCATCCGCTGTGCCCGGCCGCCGCCGTACTCATCGGCCTGGATCTCCACCAGGGCGGCCTTCACCGCCCCGTCCAGCCGCGGGATGCCGAAACTGTGCGGATCGGCCTCCTTGAGCTGGTAAACCGAACGGTGGGCGGCGAACTCGGCGAACTGCGCCCGGCTGGCCGTGCGGGCCAGGTACCCGGCGAGGTCGGGGCCGCCTGCGCGCGTGGTCAGCTCCCGCAGCGCGGCCGGCAGCCGGCCCGCCGGGGCCGGGGGGATCTCGCCGGCCAGGCCGCGCAGGGCCGCGATCCACCGCCGCTCGAGCCCGCCGCGGAAGGCGAGCACGGCCGGATGCCACTCCCACTCGTCGTCCACGTCGTCGAACCCGCGGTAGTGCAGCTCGTAGCAGCACCACAGGGCGAGCTGGAAGTCGTCGTCGGCCCAGGCCGCGCCCGCGTGGCCGGCCACGGGCGGCGCGGGAACGGCGAGCAGTTCGGGTACGGCGTCGTTCGCATCCGGGTCCCGGCTCAGCGCCGCCGCCAGGCGCGCGCTCAACGGTCCCCTTGCCGGTGGCATCATCACCCGTCCCAGCTGCCCGCTAAGCAGCGAGTTAACCAGTCTGTAACCGTATTCCCGGTGTCGTCATCACCACACCCCGAGCCCGGGCCGGCCGCGCTCGTGATAGGTAGTTCTTAACGGCAGCCGGAAGGACGTGGTGTGATGCGGGCGATCGTGGTGACCGAGCAGGGCGGCCCGGAGGTGCTGGCGCTGGCGGAGCACCCCGACCCGGTCCCCGGCCCCGGTGAGGTCGTGGTCGAGGTCGCCGCGGCCGGCGTCAACTTCATCGACATCTACCGCCGCTCCGGCGTGTACAAGCAGCCGGTGCCGTACATCCCCGGGCACGAGGGCGCGGGCACCGTCACCGCGGTCGGCGACGGGGTCACCGCGTTCTCGGCCGGCGACCACGTCGCCTGGAACGACTGCCCCGGCAGCTACGCCGGGCTGATCGCGGCCCGGGCGGACAAGCTGGTCCCGGTGCCGCCGGGGATCGACCTGAAGGCGGCCGGCGCCGTCATGCTGCAGGGCCTCACCGCTCACTACCTGTGCCGCAGCACCTTCCCGGTCACCGAGGGCACGGTGACGGTGGTGCACGCGGCGGCCGGCGGGGTCGGGCTGCTGCTTACCCAGATGATCAAGGACCTGGGCGGCACCGTCATCGCCACCACGTCGTCCGCCGCCAAGGCGGCGCTCGCCCAGCACGCGGGCGCCGACCAGGTAACCAGCTACGACGAGTTCCCGCAGGTCGTCCGGCAGGTCACCGGAGGCCGGGGGGCGGACGTGGTCTACGACGGGGTAGGCAAGGACACCTTCGACGCCGGCCTGGCGGCGCTCCGCCCGCGCGGCATGATGGTGCTGTTCGGCGGGTCAAGCGGCCAGGTGCCGCCGGTCGACCCGCAGCGGCTGAACAGCGGCGGCTCGCTCTTCCTGACCAGGCCCACCCTGGCCGACCACATCGCCGACCGCGGCGAGCTGCTGTGGCGGGCCAGCGATGTCTTCGGCTGGCTGGGCAAGGGCCAGCTCAGCGTCCGCGTCGGGGCCGAGTACCCGCTCGCCGAGGCGGCCCGGGCCCAGGAAGACCTGGCCGCCCGCCGCACCACCGGCAAGCTCATCCTCATCCCCTAGCACGGGCCGGCCGTCACCAGGCCGCCGCCTGCATTGACGGCTCGCTGACGTAGGGGGAGCGGAGCAGACCGGCGGCGATCGTCGCCCGCAGTCCGCGCGGCGCGCACCGCCGGGTGCGCACGTGGATCGGCTGGTCAGCCACCGCCGGCAGGTCGGGCTGCGGCTCCAGGTCCTCGGGCGGCCCGCCGAGCTGCGCCAGCAGCGCGACCCCGAGCCCGGCCCGGGCGGCGTTGACTACCCCCGCCAGGTGCCCGGCCTCGCAGACCACGGTCGACGAGATCTGGTTCTCGGCCAGCGCCCGGAGCGCGTGCTCCCGGATCGTGCAGGGCCCCTCGATCGCGACGATCGGCAGCGGCTGGCCCGGATCGGGCGAGCGCTGCCAGCCCCGGGCGGCGAACCAGGTCAGCGGCATCGCGCCGGCCGCCTCCTGGTCGGGGCCTGCCGCCGGGCCGAGTAGCAGTACCGCGTCGATGTCGCCGGCCTCCAGCCGGGCCACCAGCCGCTGCCCCCGGTCGATCCGGAACCGGATCGCGCAGTCAGCGAACGTCGCGCCCAGGGCCGCGGTGATCACCGGCAGCAGGCGCTCGGCTCCGTGCTCGGTCGCCCCGACGGTGAGGACGTGGCCGTGGTCGACCGAGCCCCGGGCCCGGACCAGGGCGTCGTCGTGGGCCGCCAGGATCGCCCGGGCGTCCGCCACCAGTAGCTGGCCGGCCGCGGTGAAGCGCAGTCCCGGCGCGGAGCGGTCGATGAGCGACTGCTTGCAGGCGAGCTCGAGCCGCCGGACGTGGGCGCTGATCGCCGACTGCGACAGGTGCAGGCTCTCGGCCGCGCGGCGAAAGCCGCCGGCGTCGGCGATGCCGGTCAGGCTACGCAACGCGACGATGTCGAGGACGTCACTCATCCGGGCGCTCCAGTCCGCCGCTCACGCTGGCCCTGCAGCGCGTCGACCATAGTCATAGACAGTACGTCGTCGTGATGTTGTCGTCCAGACTGCTAGGAAATAGGGCCGCCGCCTGATCGCGTAGCGCGATCAGCGTGATCCGGAATCAGCGTTGGACGTGTCTGTCAATTTCCTACTATTTTGATAGACATGATCAGAATAACGGACGGGCCCAACGCGGAGCCGGCATGACGCGCTACGTGATCATCGGGGCCGGCGCGGTCGGCATCACCCTCGCGGCCGAACTGCAGGCGGCCGGGCGGGACGTGCTGGTGGTCGGCCGGGGACGACAGCTCGAGCTGCTGCGGGCCGGAGCGGTGCGTTACCTCACCCCGGACGGGACGCGCTCGTTGTCGGTCGCCGCCGCCAGCGGCCCGGACGAGGTCCGGCTGGAACCGCACGACGTCCTGGTGCTCGCGACCAAGACGCAGGACGCGCACGCGGTGCTGGCGCAGTGGGCCCGCCAGCCAGTCGGCGCCAGCGGCCAGCGGGCCGGCCAGCTCCTGCCGGTCTTCGCGCTGCAGAACGGCCTGGACGCCGAGCGGGCGGCCCTTCGCCTGTTCGCCACCGTGGTCGGCTCGGTGCTTGGCGTGCCGTCGACCTACGTCGCCGACGGTGAGGTGCTCTCGCCGGGAGCGCCGGCCGTTGGCGTGTTCTGGCTGGGCTCCTACCCGGACGGGCCGGCCCCCGCCGCCCGCGCCATCGCGGCCGACCTGGCCGCTGCCCGGTTCGAGGTCCAGGTGGTAACCGACCTGTCCCGCTGGAAGGCCTACAAGCTGGTCATCAGCTCGACCTTCGTACTCGACGCGCTGTTCGAGCCGGGGGCGCACCGGGACCGGGCCGCCCGCCTGGTCCGGGCCGAGGCCCGCGCCGTGCTGGAAGCGGCCGGCTGGCCGGTCGCCGACGACGCGGCGGAGAGCACCCTGCGCCGGGACCGGTTCGGCATCGCCCCGGTGCCAGGCCACGCGCGCCCGGGCAGCTCCACCTACCAGAGCCTGGTCCGGGGCAAGGAGGTTGAGACCGACTACCTCAACGGCGAGATCGTCCTGCTCGCCCGCGGGCTCGGTCGCCGGGCCCCGTTGCACGCGGCCCTGCAGGCCCGCGCACAGCAGGTAGTGCGCGACGGGACCCCACCCGGCCGCCTGACCGCCGCTGACCTGGCCGAGACGCTGGCTCAGACCGTCATCGTGGATGCCGCCACGCTGGCCGCCGAGCTGCGCTCGGGCCTGCCGCCGGCCCTGCTGGACGTGCGCTGGGCCCTCGGCGACCCCGACGGCGAGAAGCACTACCTCGACGGGCACCTGCCGTTCGCGGTCTACGTCGACCTGGACGACAGGAACTGGCGGCCCCGCCCTCGCCGCAGGACGGCCGGCACCCGCTGCCGGATGTCGCTGACCTGCAGCGGGCCGCGCGCCGCTGGGGGCTGACGGCGCACCGGCCGGTCGTGGTCTACGACGACAACGGCGGGCTGAGCGCGGCCCGGGCCTGGTGGCTGCTGCGCTGGGCCGGGGCACACCGACGTGCGCATCCTTGACGGGGGCCTCGGCGCCTGGCGCGCCGCCGGAGAACCAGTGGCCGCCGGCGCCCACCGGTCCGAGGCGGGCGACATCACGCTGACTGCGGGCAGCCTGCCCACCGCTGACGCCGACGCCGTCGCGGACCTGGCCCGCACCGGGCGTGCTGCTCGACGCGCGGGCTGGTGAGCGGTACCGCGGCGAGACCGAGCCGGTTGACCCGCGGGCCGGGCACATTCCCGGCGCGCTCAGCCGTCCCGCCGGCGACAACCTCGCCCCGACGGCCGGTTCCGGCCGGCCGCCGAGTTGCGGGCCCGGTTCGCCGACCTGGCCGGCCCGGCCGACGGTCGGCGTGTACTGCGGTTCCGGGGTCACCGCCGCCCACGAGATCGCCGCCCTGCAGATCGCCGGTATCGACGCCGTCCTGTTCCCCGGTTCCTGGTCGGCCTGGTCGGCCGATCCGGGCCGACCCGCCGCCACCGGCTCCGAGCCCGGGAGGACCCCCGCATGACCTCGGCCCCCACCTTCGACTCCACGCTGCCGCCAACCGCGTCGCCGCGGGTCGAGTTCATCAGCCTGTCGCACCTCAACCCCTCCACCGAGCTCAACCCGGTGCCCAGCCGCGGCATCGACCTGGCCTTCTTCCGCCGTTACGTGCGCTCGCTTGAGGAGGGCGGCTACGACTACACCCTGCTGCCCTACGGCTCTGGCAGCGCGGACTCGTTCGTCACCGCGAGCGCGGTCGGCCAGCTCACCGAGCGGCTGCGGCCGATCGTGGCGCTGCGGCCGAACACGACCTTCCCCACCGTCGGCGCGCAGAAGCTGGCCACGCTCGACCAGCTCACGCGAGGGCCGCGCGGTCGTCCACCTGATCTCCGGCGGCAGCGACGCCGAGCAGGCCCGGCAAGGCGATTACCTGCCGAAGGACCGCCGCTACGCGCGGACCTCGGAGTACATCGACATCCTGCGCAAATCGTGGACCGAGGCGGCGCCGTTCAGCCACGACGGGCGAGTTCTACCAGTTCGACGACTTCGGGCCCGGCTTCCCGCCGTACCAGGCGCCGATCCCGATCTCGGTCGGCGGCCAGTCGGACGAGGCATTCGCGGTCGGCGGGGCCAAGGCCGACATCTTCAGCTTCTGGGGCGAGCCGCTGGACGACCTGCGCAGCGAGATCGAGCGGGTCAACGCGATCGCGCGGTCCGCCGGCCGCGACGACCTTCCCGCGGATCTGGGTGACCTTCCGCCCGATCGTGGCCGCGACCGACGAGCTGGCCTGGGCGAAGGCGCACGAGTACGTCGCCAAGATCGCCGCCACCTTCGCCGGCCACGCGCAGGCCGCCCGCTTCCGCGGCGGCACGCCGCAGAACAAGGGCTCGCAGCGGGCGCTCGCGTTCGCCGGCCGCAGCCGAGCTCTACGACCGGGCGCTGTGGACCAAGACCGCGGCGGTGACCAACGCCGCCGGCGCCTCGACCGCGCTGGTCGGCTCGCCCGAAACGGTCGCCGCGGCCATCCTCGACTACGTCGACCGCGGGCGCCTCCCTGGTGTCGATCCGCGGCTACGACACCCTCGCCGACGCGGTGGACTACGGCCGGCTACATGCTGCCGCTGGTCCGCCAGGAGATCGCCCACCGCCAGGCGACCGGGCAGCGCGGCTCGCTGCAGGCCGAGCACCTGGGCAACTACGGCCCGCGGTACCGCGAGTACGCCGCCGCGGGGTCGCCGTCATGCCGGCCAGACTGTTCCCCCCGCGATCTCCGCCACCGCCCTCGCCCCCGCGATCCCGGCCACCGCGGCCGACCAGGTGGAGTTCGTCAGCCTGACCGGCTACAACCCGGGCAGTGAGCTGAACCGGGCGGCCGGCGGCAACGGCTTCGACCTGCCCTACTACCGCCGTTACGTGACCGCGCTGGAGGAGGCGGGCTTCGACTACACGCTCAACGGCTACGGCTCGTCGACGGCGGACTCGTTCATCGTCTCGGCCGCGACCGGCCAGCTCACAGAGCGACTCAAGCCCATTGTGGCGCTACGCCCCAATCACACGTTCCCGCTGGTGGCGGCGCAGAAGCTGGCGACCCTGGACCAGCTCACGCAGGGCCGGGCGGTCGTCCACCTGATCTCCGGCGGCATCGACGCCGAGCAGCGCAAGCACGGCGACTACGAGCCGAAGGGCCGCCGCTACGCCCGCACGTCGGAATTCATCGACCTGCTGCGCCGGGCCTGGACGGAGCAGGAGCCGTTCAGCTTCGCGGGCAAGTTCTACCGGTTCGACGACTTCGGACCGGGCTTCCGTACCTACTCGGGCGAGCCGATCCCGATCTCCATCGGCGGCCAGTCCGACGAGGCGTTCGAAGTCGGCGCGGCCAAGGCCGACTGGTTCACCTTCAACGCCGGCGAGTCCATCGCCCAGGTGCGCGAGGACATCGAGCGGGTGCACGGCATCGCCGCCCGGGCGGGCCGCCCTGACCCGCGGATCTGGGTGACCTTCCGCCCCATCGTCGCGGCGACCGACCAGCTCGCCTGGGAGAAGGCGTTCGACTACGCGGCCCGGGCGGGCCAGTCGGCCGCCGCCTTCCGTGCCCTGTTCCTGGGCAAGTCGGAGGTCACCGCCCCGGAGAGCGCGGGCGCCCAGCGCCAGCAGGACTACGCGGCCGCGCGGGAAGGCTACGACCGGGCGTCGTGGTCGGGGATCATCCGCGCCACCGGCGGGGCCGGCGGCGCGTCGACCGCGCTGGTGGGCAGCTACGAGACCGTCGCCGCGGCGATCCTCGACCAGGTCGACGCGGGCGCGAGCATCGTCTCGATCCGCGGCTTCGACATCCTCAACGACGTCATCGACTACGGCAAGCACCTGCTCCCGCTGGTCCGTCAGCAGATCGCGCACCGCAAGGCCACCGGGCAGCGCGGCGACCTGCATCGCAACGCCTCCGGGTTCGACCGCGCGGAGTTCGTCGCGGCCCACGACACCGCCGCCCGCGCGGCCGAAACAGCCCCGGAGATCGGAGCACTCGCATGACCAGCCCTGTCCCCGACCCCTTTCCCGCCACCGCCCTAGACGACACCATCCCGGACACCGCCGCCAGCACGGTCGAGTTCGTCAGCGCCACCAACTACGCCGGCGGCTCCGAGCTCCGGCCGGCCTCGCTGAACATCGACCCCGTGGCCTACCGCACCTGGGTCCGCACGCTGGAGCGGGCCGGGTTCGACTACACCCTCAACGGCTACAGCGCGGCCTCGGCCGACTCCTTCATCGTCGCGACGGCGACCAGCCAGCTCACGCAGCGGCTCAAGCCGATCGTGGCGCTGCGCCCCAACACCGTGTTCCCGCTGGTCGCCGCGCAGTCCCTGGCCACCCTGGACCAGCTCAGCGAGGGTCGCGCGGTCGTCCACCTGATCTCCGGCGGGGCCGACGCCGAGCAGGCCCGGCAGGGTGACTACCTGCCCAAGGACGACCGCTACGCCCGCACCAGCGAGTACATCGACCTGCTGCGCCGGGCCTGGACCGAGCAGGAGCCGTTCAGCTTCGCGGGCAAGTTCTACCGGTTCGACGAGTTCGGGCCCGGCTTCCGTACCTACTCGGGCGAGCCGGTCCCGATCTCCATCGGCGGCCAGTCCGACGCCGCCTTCCAGGTCGGCGGGGCCAAGGCCGACTGGTTCACCTTCTGGGGCGAGCCGCTGGCCGAGGTGCGGGCGGAGATCGACCGGGTGCACGCGATCGCCGACGCGGCGGGCCGTCCCCGGCAGCGCATCTGGGTCACCTTCCGCCCGATCCTGGCCGAAACCGACGCGCGGGCCTGGGAGAAGGCCTACGCGGTGCTCGGCGTGCTGGTCGACCATTTCAAGTCCGGCAGCACCGCCCCGCAGCGCTTCGCCCGCGGGTTCGGCGCCGCCCCGCAGAACAAGGGCGCCCAGCGCGCGCTCGGCTTCGCCGCCGCGTCCGAGGGCTACGACCGGGCGCTGTGGACGCCGACCGCGAGCGCGACCAACGCCGCCGGCGCCTCCACCGCCCTGGTCGGCAGCTACCAGACGGTGGCGGCCGCGATCGTGGACTACATCGACGCCGGCGCCGGCATCGTCTCGATCCGCGGCTACGAGGGCATCCGCGACATCGAGCAGTACGGCGAGTTCGTCCTGCCGCTGGTCCGGGCGGAGCTGGAGTACCGCCGGGCCACCGGCCGGCGCGGCCGCCTGCAGCGCGAGCACCTGGGCTACGGCGACCCCGATTTCCGCGCGGCCCGCGACGCCGCCGCCGCCAAGGCGGGTGCCGCCGCATGACCGCCGCCCTCGAGCCACCCCAGGCCTACGACCTCCCGCTGCCTGACCTGTCTGACGAGGGCCTGGCCGCGGTCACCGCCGAGATCGCGCAGAGCGCCGCCGAGTACGACCGCAGCGGCGGCATCCCCTGGCCGGGGCTGGAGGTAGTCCACCGGGCCGGCCTGACCACCGCCACCGTCGGGAAGCAGTACGGCGGACCCGCCCTCGGTACCCGCGACGTCGCGCGCATCGTCAGCGCCGTCGGCCAGGGCGACCCGTCGGTCGCGCTGATCCTGGCCAACACGGTGATGACGCACGCCGCCCAGGCCACGGTCGGCACCTGGTACGACGTCCACTACGCCGACCTGCTGCGCCGCTCGCTCGACCGGCCCACCTTCGTCAACGCGATCCGGGCCGAGCCCGAGCTCGGCGCCCCCGCCCGCGGCGGCATCCCCGCCACCACGATCACCAGAACGGGGGACGGCTGGCTGCTCAACGGCCACAAGGCCTACGGCACCGGCGGCCGCGCCCTGGCCTACCAGACGGTGTGGGTGACCGCGGTTGAACCCGGGGGTGACGCCGAACGCCCCCGGGTCGGCCACATCTCGGTCCCCAACGACCTGCCTGGCATCAGCTGGCTCGACACCTGGGACCACCTCGGGCTGCGCGCCTCCAACACCCACGACGTCCGCTACGACAACGTGGAGCTGCCCTACCAGGCATTCCGGGAGATCCCGCGGCAGCCGGACGGCAGCTACCGTGACCCGGCCGCCGCGGCCGGGGCCGGCAGCTTCGCCCACGTCGCGCTCTACGTCGGGGTCGCCCGGGCCGCGCGGGCCGACTTCCGCGCGTTCACCCGGTCCCGGGTGCCGACCTCGCTGGGTAAGCCGATCTCCCAGACTGAGCGCATCCAGGCCGTCGCGGGCGAGATCGACCTGCAGATCGCGACCGCCGAGACGCTGCTCCAGGGCGCGCTGCTGCGGATCGAGCAGGGCGACCAGACGATCGCGCCGCAGCTCTCGGTGATCAAGGTGGCCATCGGGCGGGCGGTGGTCGCGGCGACCCAGGCGGCGGTGGCCGCGCTCGGCAATCCCGGGCTGACCCGCCACCACGGCCTGGAGCGGCACCTGCGCAACGCCCTGTGCGTGCGCGTCCACCCGCCCCAGGAGGACGCGGCGCTGCTGGCCGCGGGCAAGCGCGTGCTGGGAGCGACGTCATGACCGCCGCCACCGAAGCCAAGCCCACCTATGCCTTCCCGGTCCCCGACCTCTCCGACGACGGGCTGGCGAAGGTGACTGCCGAGGTCGCCGCGACCGCCGCCGAGTACGACCGCACCGGCGAGATCCCCTGGAAGGGACTGGCGGCCATCCACCGCGCGGGCCTCGTCACCGCGTCGGTCGCCCCGGAGCACGGCGGGCCCGGCATCACCGCCCGCGACGCCGCCCGGGCGGTGGCGGCCGTGGGTGAGGGCGACCCGTCGGTCGCGATCATCCTCGCCAACACGCTGCTGACCCACGGCACGATCGCCGCCGTGCCGGTGACGTGGTACGAGCCGCACTACGCGGACTTCCTGGCCCGGTCGGCGCGGGGGATCGCCCTCGCCAACGGCCTGGGGGCCGAACCGGACCTGGGGGCGTCCGCCCGCGGCGGCCTGCCCGCCACCAACCTCACCCGCTCGGGCGGCGGCTGGGTGCTCAACGGCCGCAAGGGCTGGGGCACCGGCGGCACCGCCCTCACCTACCACGTCACCCACGTCGTGGCGCTGGAGGACGGCCGGGAGCCGCGGGTCGGGTTTGTCACCGTCCCCACCGACCTCCCGGGTGTCTCGGTGCTGGAGACCTGGGACCACATCGGCCTGCGCGCGTCCAACACCCACGACGTGATCTACGAGAACGTAGCGCTCCCGCTGGGCGCCTTCGCCGAGCTGCCCCGGCAGCCCGACGGGACCGCGCTCAACTTCGCCGCCCGGGCGCTGTCACCGGGAACGTTCGCCCACACCGCGCTGTACCTCGGGGTCGCCCGGGCCGCCCGGGCCGCGTTCCGCGAGTTCACCCGGTCCCGGGTGCCGACCTCGCTGGGTAAGCCGATCGCCCAGACCGAGCGCATCCAGGCCGTGGCGGGCGAGATCGACCTGCAGATCGCGACCGCCGAGACGCTGCTGTTCGGCTCGATCGCGCGGGCCGAGAACGGCGACAGCGCCGTTGTCGCCCAGATTCCGCTGATCAAGGCCGCCATCGCCCGGGCGGTGACCGGGGCGACCCAGACCGCGGTCGCCGTCCTCGGCAACCCCGGGCTGACCCGGCACAACTCCCTGGAACGGCACCTGCGCAACGCGCTCTGCATCCGGGTCCACCCGCCGCAGGAAGACGCGGCCCTGCTCGCGGCCGGGCGCCGCGTGCTCGGCGACTAGCCCCACCGCAATCACCCAATCAAAGGAAACGCGATGAATATAAAGCGACGCCCGGGCCCGACCGCCCGGCGCCGGAAGTCCAGATGGTCCGTCGCCGTGGTTGCTGCCGTCGCGCTCAGCCTCGCCCTTGGCGCCTGCAGCTCGCACAGCTCCGGCAACGCGGCGGCGGCCAGCGCTAACAGCGGGACGCCGGTCGAGGGCGGCACCCTCAACGTCTCGTTCTGGCAGGACAACGTCAGCCTGCTCTGCGTCGACCCCTTCCAGGTCTACTGGATCGAGCACCGCTCCGAGATCGAGAGCTTCACCGACTCGCTGACCTACCAGGACCCGGCCAGCGGCAAGATCATCCCGCACCTGGCGACGAGCTGGACGGTCTCGCCCGACGGCAAGACCTACACCTTCAAGCTGCGCACCGACGTGACCTTCAGCAACGGCACCCCGTTCAACGCCGCCGCCGTGGTGGCGAACGTCAACGGCTGGCTCGCGACCAAGAAGGCGGTGCCTGGTGCCTACGGCGACTCCTACATCACCAACCTGACCGGGGCCAAGGCGCTCAGCGCGAGCACCGTGCAGATCGACCTCAGCGCGCCCAACTTCTCGTTCCTGCAGGCGACGGCCACCACCAACCTGGCCATCCTCGCGCCCTCGGCCTACCAGGTCGCCCCGGCCCAGCGCTGCCTCGGCCAGGGCCTCATCGCCACCGGCCCGTTCGTGCTGCAGAGCTACACCCCGAACGTGGGGCTGATCGTGACCAAGCGCCCCGGCTACCACTGGGCCCCGTCAACCGACAAGAACCAGGGCGCGGCCTACCTCAACGAGATCGACTTCCACTACATCAAGGACGACAGCGTCCGCACCGGCGACCTGCTCAACGGGACCACCCAGATCGCCTGGCCCCGCAACCCGTTCTCGGTCCAGGAGCTGGCCCAGATCAAGCAGAACGGCGACGTGATCGAGACTAGGTCGCTGCCGGGCGTGTCCTACCCGTACTTCGCCAACACCACCCCCGGCCGCCCGCTGGCCGACCCGCAGGTCCGCCAGGCCATCCTGAAGGCGACTGACCTGCCGGTGATCGCGTCCACGACCTTCGGCGACGGTTACCCGGTGGCGCAGAGCGTGTTCGACTCCACCACCCCCTACTTCAAGTCACAGTCGTCCACCCTCAGCTTCGACCTGGCCGGCGCCGAGAAGATCCTGCAGGCCGACGGGTGGACGGTGGGCCCGGGCGGGATCCGGGTCAAGGACGGCAAGCAGCTCGTGGTCGTCGCTCCGCAGCAGAACTACGTCGCGCCCGGGGTCGAGCTGTGGCAGGCCGAGCTGGCGGCGGCCGGCATCAACCTGCAAACGCCGATCATCCAGGCCTCCCAGCTCTTCGGGGTGCTGGACAACCCGGGCAAGTGGGACCTGTTCGGCAGCTACCTGACCCGGGCCGACCCGGGTGCGCTGCGCGGCATCATCCTGCCGAGCAACGCGACCCTGCCCGGCCTGGCCAAGGCGATCACCGCGGGCGACCCCGCCGCCGCCACCCAGATCCAGAACCTGTTCGCCACCGCGACCGACACGACCGACACGTCGGTCGCGGCTACCGCCTACGGCCAGCTGCAGAACCTGCTGGTCGGCCAGGGCCTGGCCTTCCCGCTGCTTGAGCGGGTGCGGTACGCCGGCGTGAGCCCCAAGGTGCACGGCTTCGCATTCACCGACGAGGCGTTCCTTGACGCCCATTCGATCTGGCTGTCCGAGTAAGTACGGCCCCGCCCAGTAAGCCCGGCCCCGCCCAGTAAGCAAGGAGCAACCGCCGTGACCCGCTACGTGACCGGGCGCATCCTGCAGGCCATCGCCGTCCTGTGGGCCGCGTATACCGTCGCCTTCGCTGTCCTCTACTTGCTGCCGTCCAACCCGGTCGCGCTGCAGCTAGGGGCGGCCGGGGTGGACCCCAGTTCCCTCTCGGCCGGGCAGTTGCACGCCGCGGAGGCGAAGTTCGGGCTCGACCAGCCGGTCGTCGTGCAGTACTTCGACCACCTCGGTGGCTTCCTGCACGGCAACCTGGGCACGTCGATCACCCAGGACATCCCGGTCACGCAGGTCATCAGCAGCCGCATCGGCAGCACGCTGCTGCTCAGCCTGGTCGCCGGCGTCGTCGCCCTCATCGCGGGCACGGCGCTGGCGTACCTAGCGGCCTACGTGCGGGTGAGGTGGCTGCGGCTGTTCCTGACCCGGCTCCCCGCGTTCGGGGCGTCGCTGCCGCAGTTCCTCACCGGCCTGTTCCTCATCCAGTTCCTCTCCTTCAAGCTCAACTGGCTGCCGTCCACCGGGCAGTCCGGCTGGCAGTCGCTGGTGATGCCGGTCATCACCATCTCCCTGGTCACCGGGTCGGTGCTGGCGCAGGTGCTGATGCGCAGCTTCGACGAGGTCATGCGCCAGCCCTACATCGTCACCGCCCGGGCCAAGGGGCTGTCCCGGGGCGCCGTGCAGCTCAGGCACGGCCTGCGCAACGCCGCGCTGCCGGCGCTGACCGTCCTCGGCGTCATCGCCGGGCTCACCGTCACCTCCTCGGTGGTGGTGGAGACCGAGTTCAACCGGCAAGGGGTCGGCAGCCTCACCCAGGCCGCGGTGTCCACCCAGGACATCCCGGTCGTGCTGGCCATCGTGATGGTCGCCGCGACCCTGTTCGTCGTGGTCAACCTGGTCGTGGACCTGCTCTACCCGCTGTTCGACCCGCGCATCTCGCACTACGCAAAGGCAGCCTGAGCCATGACCGTCGACCTCTCTGCCATCACCAGCGCCGGCGCCAGCGCACCGCCACCGCCACCGGACGAGATCCTGGCCGCCCGCCAGGTCGAGTCGGGCCGTTACGGCAACCTGCGGGCAGGGCTGGCGCAACTCGGCCGTAAGCCGGTCTTCGTCATCGCGCTGCTCTACGTGCTGTTCGTCATCGTCTCGGCTATCTTCCCGAGCTGGTTCAGCACCGGGCAGCCGTACGCCACCTACCCCGCCGACACGATGCAGCCGCCCAGCCTGCAGCACATCTTCGGCACCGACGACCTCGGCCGCGACCTGTGGACCCGGGTGCTCTACGGCTCGTCGCTGACCATCGAGGCCACCCTCACCGCGATCGGGATCGGCCTGGTCGCAGGCCTGAGCCTCGGTGTCGTCTCCGGCTTCTACGGTGGCTGGGTGGACGCGCTGCTGATGCGGGGGGTCGACGTCCTGCTCGCGATCCCGGCCCTGCTGTTCGCGCTCGCCATCATCACCTCGGTCGGCTACGGCACGCTGCCGGTGGCCCTCGCCATCGGCCTCGGCATCATCCCCGCCTTCGCCCGCACCACCCGGGCCGAGGTCCTCCGGGTCAAGGCGCAGCCGTTCGTCGAGGCCGCGCGGGCGTGCGGCGCGTCCTGGACGCGGGTGCTGCTGCGGCACATCCTGCCCAACTCCTGGGGGCCGGTGGCGGTGCTGGCGGTCCTCGACGCGGGGGTCGCGATCATCGCCATCGCCTCGCTGTCCTTCCTCGGCTTCGGCGCCCCGCCGCCGTCGTCGGAGTGGGGCACGCTGATCTCGGCCGGCCGGGACTACCTGGTGACCTCCTGGTGGCTGTCGCTGATGCCCGGCATCTTCGTGACGCTGGTCGTGCTCTCCCTCAACCACATCTCCAAGACCCTGCAGGAGCTGGAGCGATGACCGCGACCACGGAGCCCGGCCACGCGGAGCCCGGGACCGGCAGCCCCATCGTCGACATCTCCGGGCTCGACGTCGGGTACCTGCGCCACCGTAAGGTCCGCACCGTGGTGCTGGGGCTGAACCTGTCGATCAGGGCGGGCGAGGTCGTCGCCGTCGTCGGCGAGTCCGGCTCCGGCAAGACGACCGTCGCCAACGCGATCATCGGCCTGCTGCCGGAGAACGGCCGCATCACGGCCGGCTCGGTCCTCGTCGGCGGCGTCGAGACGGTCGGGGCCAAGGAGAAGGCGCTGCGCGCGCTGCGCGGCTCCGTGGTCGGCCTCGTCCCGCAGGATCCGATGGTCGGCCTCAACCCGACGCTCCGGATCGGCACCCAGGTCGCCGAGGCGCTGCGGCTGCGCGGCCTGCGCGACGACGAGCTGCACCAGGGAGTGCTGGCCGAGCTCGGACAGGCCGGGATTCCCGAGCCGGAGCTGCGTGCGCAGCAGTATCCGCACGAGCTCTCCGGCGGCCTGCGGCAGCGCGTGCTCATCGCCATCGCGCTCGCCGGGCGGCCCGAGGTGCATCGTCGCCGACGAGCCGACCAGCGCCCTCGACGTGACCGTCCAGAAGCGGATTCTCGACCAGCTCGATCGGCCTGGTCAGGGAGACCGGCACCGCGCTGCTGCATCATCACCCACGACCTCGGCGGTGGCCGCCGACCGGGCCGACCGGGTGGTCGTCCTGCAGGGCGGCCGGGTCGCCGAGCAGGGCGACCCGGGGACGATCCTGGTCGCGCCGCCGGAGGCAGTACACCCGGCGGCTGATCGCCGCCGCTCCCGGCCTCGGCCGCGGCCAGCGGCTGGTGCCCCGATACGTGGTCAAGCCGCGATGAGCTGCCAGCCCCGATCCTCACCCTGAGCGGCGTGACCAAGGCTTTCCGGGTGAAGTCACCGACGGGAGGCGACCACGCCTTCCAGGCCCTGTCCGATGGTCTCCCTGCAGGTCCCCCGCGGGCAGACGCACGCCCTGGTCGGCGAGTCGGGTTCCGGCAAGACGACCGCGCTGCGGATCGCGCTCGGCCTCGAGCGCCCGACGGCCGGCTCGGTGGTGCTTGAGGACACCGAGATCTCCGGGCTTTCGCTGGGCCAAGCAGCGGCCGCTGCGCCGCCAGGTGCAGCTCGTGTACGCAGAACCCGTTCGCGTCTCTCGACCCGAAGTTCACCGTCAGGCAGGCCATCACCGAGCCGCTCGTCTCCTTCCGGATCGGGAGCCGCCAGGACCGCACCGCCCGCGCCCGGGAGCTGCTCGGACCAGGTCGCCCTGCCCGCCGCCTACCTCGACCGGCAGCCGGCCGAGCTGTCCGGCGGCCAGCGCCAGCGCGTCGCGATCGCCCGCGCGCTCGCGCTCAAGCCGAACCTGCTGCTGCTGGACGAGCCGGTGTCCGCGCTCGACGTGTCGGTGCAGGCGCAGATCCTCGACCTGCTGCGCTGAGCTGCAGCGCGAGCTGGGGCTGTCCTACCTGTTGGTCTCGCACGACCTGGCGGTGGTCGCCCAGGTCTCGCACACCGTGTCGGTGATGAGCAAGGGGCGGGTGGTCGAGCAGGGCCCGGTGACGGAGGTGTTCGAGAACCCGCAGTCGGCCTATACCCGCGAGCTGATCGACGCGATCCCCGGCAAACGCCGGCGCCCAGCCCGCGGCGCCTCCGCCGGCCGAGCGCTGAAGCCCACCACCGGATGAAAGGCCGCCATGTCACCGCTACGGATCGGGTTCAACACCCGCGTCTCCTTCACCGCCGACGACGGGCCGGCCGCGGGCTTGCGCGACGGGATTGAGCTGTTCAAGCACGCCGAGTCGCTCGGCTACCAGGGCGGCTGGGCGTACCAGCGTCATTTCGACCACTACCTCTCCTCGCCGCTGCCGTTCTTCTCCGCCGTCGGCCAGCACACCGCGCACATCACGCTGGGCACCGCGGTCCTGCCAACCCGGTACCAGGAGCCGGTGCTGCTGGCCGAGGGCGCCGCAACGACCGACCTGCTGGTCGGCGAACGGCTGCAGCTCGCGGTCAGCAGCGGCGGCAGTCAGTTCGACGCGGTCTTCGGGGCCGGCCCGACCGGGCTGACCGGGCGCGAAGAAGGGCAGCGCAGGCTGGCGATCTTCCTGTCCGCCGTCCAGGGCGACACCCTGCACACGGTGACCGAGCAGGCACTCGGCGGCCCCCGGGTGGGCGCCGAGCTGCGCGTCACGCCGTACAGCCCGGGCTTGCGATCCCGCATCTGGTACGGCTCGGGCCACGTCGCCTCGGCCGTCCGCGCCGCCCGGCAGGGCCTGCGGCTGATAACCGGGACGATCCTGCACGATGACACCGGCGAGACGTTCTCGGCGTGCCAGGCGCGGCTGATCGACGAGTACCGGAAGACCTACCAGGACACCCACGGGCTCGACGCGCCGCCGGTCGCCGTCGCCGCCTCGGTGCTTCCAGGCACCACGGCCGAGCTGCGGGCGAAGTACGCCGCCTACGACCAGGAGCGCCGCACCCTGGGTCCGGCGGCCTCGCGCCCCAAGGGCGCCCTCGACCCGGGCCAGGCGGCCAGCACCCGGCCGGGCTTCCTGGTCAGCCCGGTCTTCCACGGGCCGCCGGAACAGGTCACCGACGCCATCCTCGGCGACGAGGGGCTGCAGGCCGCGGACGAGCTGGTGCTCTTCCTGCCGCCCGCATTCGGGCTGGCCGAGAACCGGCAGTTGCTCACCGACTTCGCCCAGACAGTGGCGCCCCGCCTCGGCTGGGCGCCGACCTCCGCGAGTGAGAAGGAAACGACTCCATGACATCCACCGTGACCGACCAGCAGTGGCTCACCGACTGGCACGCCTGGCACGCTACCCGGGAGCAGGCTGTGCTGGCGCCGCACGGCGTCGCGGCCAACATCGGGACCACCTGGCTGTCCGACGATCCGCAGCCGGTCGCGGGGGTGCAGGGGGAGTGGGTGGCCCGCGACGGCCACGCGGTCGAGGCGCGCAGCGGCCTCGTGCTGGCACCGGGCGCCGACCACCACAGCGGCGACCAGCTGCTTAAGGTGATCGCGCCCAGGCCGGGCACGGTCGCGGTCCGGGTCTTCGACCCCGCGGCGCCGACCCGGGCCGGGGTCGTCGGCATCGAGGCATTCGCGCCCGACCCGGCGTGGGTACTCCAGGGCCGCTTCGAGCCCGCCGGGCCTGAGTCGACCATCGCGATCCAGCACTTCGACGGCGTGACGACTGACGACCCGCTGTCCGGGAGCGTGCAGGTCGAGGTCGCCGGGCAGCAGCTGAGCCTGGCAGCCTGGCCGTCGGCCGAAGCAGGCAGCGTCGAGCTGACGTTCGCCGACGCCACCAACGGCGTGAGTACCAGGCAGTTCCGGTTCCTGAAGTTCGCCGCACCGGATGCCGGGGGCGCGGTCGAACTCGACTTCAACCGGGCGTTCCTGCCACCCTGCGCGTTCGGCGCCGGCTACCTGTGCCCGATCCCGCCGGCCCGGAACCGGTTGCCGTTCGCCGTCGAGGCCGGCGAGCGCTTCCCGCTCCGCTGAGACCAGCCGTGGCGAGCCCGCAAGTCCTCGACCCGGCCCGGCTGCGCCGCGTCTTCGGTGCTTTCCCGACCGGGGTGACAGCGGTGGCGGCGATGGCCGGTGGCGAGCCGGTCGGGCTGACAGCGAACTCCTTCACCTCGGTCTCGCTGGAACCAGCGCTGGTATCGGTCTGCGTCGCGCGGGCATCGCGCACCTGGTCGCGCCTTTCCCGGCTGTCCAGGCTCGGCGTCAGCATCCTGTCCGCTGAGCAGGAATACGTCAGCCGGCAACTGGCGGCTCGCCGGGAGCAGCGATTCGACGGGCTCGACTGGCGGGTCACCGAGCACGGCGCCGTCCTGCTCGACGGCGCCAGCGGCTGGATCGAAGCCAGCATCGCCCAGCAGGTCGAGGCCGGCGACCATCACATCGTCGTGCTGGCCGTGCACGACCTGGACGCCGACCATGACCTGAGGCCGCTGCTCTTCCACCGCGGCGAGTACCGGCACCTGCCGTGACTGGCCAGAGGCAGGCGCACCCGTTCGGGCTGATCTTTGGCGTTTTGTCTGGTTTGACCGGCCGCGGTGGCGCGCCGGGTTGCCGCTATCTCCCCTGTGACCTGCGATGATGCTGACGTTAACCGACGCGCGTGTCGGTTAACTCGAGGAGCGGGCGAGACCAGCGGGGGCATCCGCCACTACTATCGGGTGATCCGTCGGTTAAGCCGCATGAGGAGCAGCCGTGACCTTGCTTGAGCGCATTAACGGCCCGGAGGACCTCAAGGACCTCAGCCAGGAGCAGCTGAGCCTCCTCGCCGCGGAGATCCGCGACGTCCTGGTCGAGACGGTGACCAGGACCAGCGGCCACCTGGGGCCGAACCTGGGCGTGGTCGAGCTGACGATCGCGCTGCACCGGGTGTTCGACTCGCCCAAGGACAAGCTGATCTTCGACACCGGGCACCAGTCGTACGTGCACAAGCTGCTGACCGGGCGGCTCGACCAGTTCAACACGCTGCGGCAGACCGGCGGCCTGTCGGGCTACCCGTGCCGGGCCGAGTCCGAGCACGACCTGGTGGAGAACAGCCACGCGTCCACCTCGCTGTCCTATGCCGACGGGATGGCCAAGGCCTACCGGCTGCGCGGCGAGTACGACCGCCGGGTGGTGGCGGTCATCGGCGACGGCGCGCTGACCGGCGGCATGGCCTGGGAAGCGCTCAACAACATCGCCGTGGCCCGCGACTCCCGGCTGGTCATCGTGGTCAACGACAACGGCCGGTCCTACCAGCCGACGATCGGCGGCCTGGCCAGCCACCTGAGCTCGATCCGGGTCAGCCAGCGCTACGAGCAGGTGCTCGACCTCATCAAGTCCACCGTCACCTCCGCCCCGCTGGTGGGCAGCCCGCTGTTCGGCGCGCTGCACGGGGCCAAGAAGGGCCTGAAGGACTTCCTGCAGCCCCAGGTGCTGTTCGAGGACCTCGGCATCAAGTACATCGGCCCGATCGACGGGCACGACGAGGCAATGACCGAGCACGCGCTGCGCCAGGCCAGCGAGTACAACGGCCCGGCGCTGGTGCACGTCATCACGCGCAAGGGCTTCGGCTACGCCCTGGCCGAGCAGAACGAGGAGGACCGCCTCCACCAGGTCCCCGGTACCGGCGGCAAGGCCCCCTTGCCGGCCCGTGTCAGCGGGCACGGTGGCCAACCCGGCGGACACCACCCCGAAGGCGGCCAAGCGCTCCTGGAGCGAGGTGTACGGCGACGAGATGGTGGCCATCGGCGCCCGCCGCCCGGACGTGGTGGCGATCACCGCCGCCATGCTGCACCCGGTCGGCCTCGCCTCGTTCAAGGCGGCCTACCCGGAGCGGGTCTACGACGTCGGCATCGCCGAGCAGCACGCGGTGACGATGGCGGCCGGGCTGGCGATGGCCGGGCTGCACCCGGTGGTGTCGATCTACGCGACCTTCCTCAACCGGGCGTTCGACCAGTTGCTGATGGACGTGGCGCTGCACAAGCTGCCGGTTACCGTCACCCTCGACCGGGCCGGGGTCACCGGGCCGGACGGCGCGTCGCACAACGGCATGTGGGACGGCTCCATCCTGCAGGTGATCCCGGGGCTGCGGGTAGCCGCGCCGCGCGACGGCAGCCGCATCGCCGAGCTGCTGAACGAGGCGATCGCGGTCAGCGACGGCCCCACCGTGGTCCGCTGGCCCAAGGGCACCGTCGGGGCCGAGGCCGAGGCGGTCGGCCGCCTCGGCCAGATGGACGTGCTGGCCAGGCCCGCGGCCGGCCTCGGCCGCGACGTGCTGCTGCTGGGCGCCGGACCGATGGCGGTGACCTGCGTCGAGGTCGCCCGGCGGCTGGTCGACCACGGCATCGGGGTGACCGTCGTGGACCCGCGCTGGATCAAGCCGGTCGACCAGGCGGTGGCGGGCGAGGCCCGCGGGCACCGGCTGGTCGCGGTGGTGGAGGACAGCGGCCGGGCCGGCGGCTTCGGTGACGCGGTCGCCCGGCTGCTCCGGGACCACGACGTGGACGTCCCGGTCAAGACGTTCGGCATCCCGCAGGAGTTCCTCGACCACGGCTCGCGGGACGAGATCCTGGAGCAGGCCGGGCTCACCCCGCAGCACCTGGCCCGGCAGCTCACCGAGGCGGTCGCCCGCCGCACGCCCGTGGTCGGCGAGGCGGGCGTCGAGTCGGGCGAGACCGGCGATGCGGCGCAGGACACGTCGACGACGGAGCGGTTGCCCGAGTAGGTTTAGGGCTATGCCCCTGAACGTCGCCGTCGTCGGCTCCGGCCCGGCCGGCCTGTATACCGCCGAGGCCCTGGTCAAGCAGGCGGCGCTGCTGCCGTCGCCCGTCGACATGCGCGTCGACGTCCTCGACCGCCTGCCGACGCCGTACGGCCTGGTCCGCTACGGAGTGGCGCCGGACCACAAGTCGATCAAGTCGGTCGCCAACTACCTGCGCCGCGTGCTCGAGTCGCCCGGCGTGACGTTCGTCGGCGGCGTCCACTTCGGCACCGACGTCACCCGCGAGGACCTGCTCGGCACCTACGACGCGGTGGTGTACGCGACCGGGGCGATGCGCGACCGGCGGCTGGGCATCCCCGGCGAGGACCTGCCGGGCAGCCACGCGGCGACCGACTTCGTCAACTGGTACTGCGGCCACCCCGACGTCGAGCCGGGCGCGTTCGCCCTCGACGCGGAGTCGGTCGCGGTGATCGGCGTCGGTAACGTCGCGGTCGACGTGGCCCGGATCCTGGCCCGCGACCCGGCCGAGCTTGAGCAGACCGACATCCCGGAGCCGGTGATGGACGCGCTGCGGGCGTCCAAGGTCCGCGAGGTGCACGTCATCGGCCGCCGCGGCCCCGCCCAGGCCAAGTTCACCACCAAGGAACTGCGCGAGCTGGGCGAGCTCGGCCGCGTGCGGGTGAGCGCGGACGCGGCCGAGCTCGACCTGGAGCACGGCTTCGACGCCTCAGGCGAGTCGGCCGCGCTGGTCGCCGCCGACCGGCGGGTGCGCGGCAACCTGGTCGCGATGGCGGGCTGGCCCAGTGACCTGGCGGACGAGGCCGACGCGGCGGGCAGCCGGCGGCTGCGGCTGCGGTTCTGGCTGCGCCCGGCCGAAGTGCACGGGTCATCGGCCGGAACGGTGGCGGGACTGCGCCTGGAGCGCACCCGGCTGACCGAGAGCGGCAAGCTCGAGGGGACCGGGGAGTTCGAGACGCTCGACGCCCAGCTCGTGCTGCGCAGCGTCGGCTACCAGTCCGTCCCGCTGCCCGGCGTCCCGTTCGACACCCGCAGCTACACGGTGCCTAACGCGGCCGGCCGGGTGCTGTCGGAATCGGGTGAGCCGTTGCCCGGTGAGTACGTGGCGGGCTGGCTCAAGCGCGGGCCGACCGGGGTGATCGGCACCAACAAGGCCGACGCGGCCGAGACCGTCCAGGCGCTGCTGGCCGACCTGGCAGGCGGCCCGGACGTCACCGAGGGCAAGCTGCCGCGGCCCGGGCTGCTGCGGCTCCCGGACGCGGCCGAGCTGCCCGAGCCGGAGGAGGCGGCGGGCGGCTCAGCCCGCCGGTCGGCGATCGCCCAGCTCCTCGATACCCGCGGCGTGCAGCCCGTCTCCTACGCCGACTGGCTGCGGATCTCGGCCGCCGAGGAGGACCTGGCGGCCGGCCTCGGCCGCGGCGACCGGGTCAAGCTGCCGCACCGGGACGCGGTGTGGTCGGCGGCCCGTCCAGCCGAATGAGTGGCAGCGCTACCAAAAGTTAACACTTGCGGACCGCTCGGCCCCTTGCCATCGAGAGTCACTGTCCGTAAGAATGTCACTACCCCTCGGCATTATGGTACGGCGCAGGATCATGACAGCTGGTCCGGCGGCTTGGTGGCCGCGTGTTGGCCGCGGCGAGCACGGCAAAGGGGATTGACATGTTTGCGAGCGCATCCGAAACGCAGCCGCTAGTGCTGGCGGAGACCCTGGGACTGGCGATGGCGCGGCGGGCCGCGGACATCCTCGAACGCCACCGGGGAGCGCTCAGCCTGAACGGGCCGCAGGCCGTGCCGGTGCAGCGCGGCGTGGACGAGCAGTTCGCGGTCGACAACGCGATCTTCACCGCGGTGCTCGACGCCGCTAACGAGTGCCTGGGCCGGTTCGACGCCCGGCCGGCCGACGACCGCTGGTGCGACGCCCTGCTGCAGGTCCTCACCCTCAGCCAGCTCGCTGAGCTGGAGTAGGCCACTTAGCCGGGGACGGCCAGCTCGCCCAGCAGCGACCAGTCGTCCTGGGGGACGGTGGCGTTGACGATCCGCGGGGTGCGCGCCAGGTGCGGTGGGAGCGTCTGCTGCGCCTCCTTGAAGTGCGCCGAGGTCACGTGGGCGGCCCCCGCCGCCTGGTCGCGGAACGCCTCGACCAGCACGTACTCATTCGGGTCGGCCAGGCTGCGGGACCAGTCGAACCACAGGCAGCCGGGCTCGCCCCTGGTCGCCGCGGTGAAGTCGGCGACGATCCGCGGCCACTGGTCGGCGTCCTGCGGACGGATCTGGAACTTCGCCGTGATGAAGATCATCAGTCCTCCATGAAACCGCGCGCGGGCATCGGCTTCATCGTCCCCGCCTGGCCCGCTCCCGTTCGTCTCAGCCAGAGACGGTCCCCCTTCGTTGCCAGCCTCCATGATCACTACTATTATCGCCGGAATAGTGGTTATTTCCCCCGGCCTGACCGGGGTGGGCTGAGCAGGGGGACTGATGGCGCTGCCCGACTTCCTGATAGCCGGGGTTCCCAAGGCGGGGACGACCGCACTGCACGCGGCGCTGGCCCGGCACCCCGGCCTGTACCTGTCGCCGATCAAGGAGCCGAAGTTCTTCCTCACCGACGGCCCGCCGCCGACCAGGGGCGGCCCCGGTGACGCGCTGACCTACCGTGAGCACGTCTGGGAGCAGCCGAAGTACGAGGCGCTGTTCGCCGCCGCGCCCCCGGGCACGCTGCGCGGCGAGGCGACCCCGCTGTACTTCTATGACCCGGCCGCGATGAGCCGCATCCACGCGCTGATCCCGGACGCCAGGATCATCGTGGTCATCAGGGACCCGGTGGAGCGGGCGCACTCCAACTGGACCCACCTGTGGTCGGCCGGGCTTGAGCCGGAAGGGGACTTCCTGCGCGCCTGCGACGAGGAGCCGGGCCGGATCGCGGCCGGCTGGGCGTCGTTCTGGCACTACACCGGCCTGGGCCGGTACGGGCAGCAGCTCGCCCACGCCTACTCGCTGTTCCCCCGCGAGCAGGTCCTCGTCATCCGCTACCGGCTGCTCATCGATGACCCGGTCAGTACCCTCGACCAGATCTGCGCCTTCATCGGCGCGCCGACCGGGGTGCTCACCGAGATCCCGCGGGAGAACGTCACCGCCCACCCCGAGCAGACGCTCGCGCACCGCGCGGTCGCCCTCGGCATGCGCGCCAGCAACGCGGCCGGGCGGCTGCTGCCGGGGACCGCGGCGACCGCCGCCACCCACCGGCTCGAACGCTACCTGCAGCGCGGCCGGCGCGAGCGCCAGCCGCTGAGCTGGCAGCAGCGCCAGGCGCTGCTGCCCCGGTTCGCCGACGACATCCGGCTGCTCGGCGAGCTGCTGGGCGAGGACTTCACCGACTGGCTGGCGCCCCGCGACCGCTCGGGCAACATGGTCGGCTCCCGCCCGGTCGGGCAGGGCCAGGCCAAGAACGGGCTGCGCCGCTGACCGGCGGTGCCCAGTCCCCGGTGCTCAGCCCCGGGTGCTCAGCGCAGCTCGGTGACCAGCGCGTGCGACCCGTCCGGGCGGGCCAGCTCGTAGTACAGCCGGGTGCGCCCGTCCGGCAGGTCCACCAGGTCGAGGTAGCGCAGGGCCCCCCGGCCGTAGGGCGAGGCGGCGGCGGGGCCGGCCCCGGCACCGACGCGGCCACCAGGGCGGCCGGGTCGGTGCCGTAGGCGACGCCGGTGCGCTCCTCGTAGTTCTCGGCCGCGCTCGCCCGGCCGTCGTAGTAGGCGGTGACCCGGCGCCGTCCGGCCCCGTCGCCGAAGCGCACCGCGGTGACCCGGGTGCCGCGCGAGTCCCACTCGCCCGGCCGCCCGGCCAGGGCGGTGCCCTGCCAGGTCCAGTCGAGGCCGTCCGCGCTGGTGGCGTACTCGGTGGTCATCTGGTCGGTCTCGTCCGGGTCGGCCAGCGGGTGGATGGTCGCCCACATGTGCCACTGGCCGCCGTGCCAGGTGATCACCGGGTCCTTGACCGCCCGCTTGCGCGGGTCGCCGGGCAGCACCACCGTGCGCCTGCGCGGGTCGAACGCGGCCGGGCGGGCCGCGTCGGCTACCTCGACCCGCCAGTGCTTGGTGCCGGTGGTGGCGCAGCTCAGGTAGAGCCGCCAGCCGCCGTCGGGCAGCCGCACCAGCTCGGGCCGCTCCAGTGACTCGGTGTCCAGCTCATCCTTGGTGATGACCGTCAGCGGCTGGCCGAAGTGCACCCCGTCGGCCGCGAAGGCGACCGCGACCGCGTACCCGCGGCCGTCGCCGAGCGGGCGGCGCAGCCGGTAGGCGAGGTAGACGCCGTCGTCAGCGGCGACCGCGGACGGGCCGCCCGCCCAGAAGCCGTCTCCGCTGCCCGGCGGCTCCACCGCGGTGACCGCGTCGGCCGGGCGGGGGAGCAGGGTAGGGCTATCGCCACTAATCATGTAGGAATTATAGGCAACATTTACTGTCCGGCGGTGCGGTAACCGTATTTTGGGCCGCGTCCGTGTCGTCCCCCGTCACGCCCGCCGGCCTGCGCAAAGTCTCTCGCATTGGCGGCCGGCGGGGCTAGGCAAACCAGGATGCAAGGGTGAAGATAGGTATACGTATGCGCCGAGTGGAGCAAGGGGGGCGGCGATGCGGGCAGGCGCACGGCCGTACTTCCGGCTGGTCACCATGGTGGCTTTCGGTGCCACCGCGACGCTCGCGATCCTCCTCAGTGCCAACCCGGGCCAGGGCGGCACCGTGCTCGGCGCCGCCAGTGCCAGCGGCAGCGCCAGTGCCAGCGGGGGAGGGCAGCCACTGGCCGCCCCGGCCGGCCCTGCCGCGCCGTCCTGCCCGTCGTCGGGGCTGCGCATCTTCGTCGGCCCCGGCAACCGGGTTACCGCCGCTGTCACCCGCTACGCGCTCGACTTCACCAACGTCTCCCGCGCGGCCTGCGCGCTGGCCGGCTACCCCCAGGTCGCGGCCTACCGGGGAGACGGGGAGCAGGTCGGCGCGAGCGCCGCCCACGACACCTCGGTCGCGGCCGGCCGCGTGCTGCTCGCGCCCGGGCAGACCGCGCACGCGTCCCTGGACGCGGCCAGGGCGCTGCCCGGGTGCCGGCCGGTGCGGGCGGCCGGGCTACGGGTGATCGTGGCGCCCGGCCAGCCGCCGATCCGCTACGTCCGCCCGCTCACCGCCTGTGCCGCCGCGGACGCCAGCGGGCAGAATTACCTGCGGGTTCGAGCCATCCAGGCCGGCTCGGGAGCGGCATAGCAGCCGACCGTCAGCCGCCGATGAGGCGGGGTGGCCGCTTTTGGCCGGCCCCGGCGCGGGAAAATGGGGATCATGAGCGTCAGCGAGACCGTGCCGGCCGGAGCCGAGCAAGACCCAAGCCTCCCGGCCGGCCGCTACCTCGACCGGGAGCAGAGCTGGATCCTGTTCAACCAGCGGGTGCTCGAGCTAGCCGAGGACGAGCAGACGCCGCTGCTCGAGCGGGTGCGGTTCCTCGCCATCTTCGCGTCCAACCTGGATGAGTTCTTCATGGTCCGGGTGGCCGGGCTGATGCGCCGGATGGCGGCGGGCCTCCCGGTCACCATCCCGTCCGGCTTTACCCCCGACGAGCTGCTGCACAACACCCTCACCGAGTCCGGCGAGCTGGCCCGGCGGCACGCGGCCGCCTTCGCCGACCTCATCAAGCCCGAGCTGGCCAAGCAGGACATCGAGGTGCTGCGCTGGGGCGACCTGACCAGCGGCGAGCGGGCGGAGCTGGCCGAGCTGTTCCGCCACCAGGTCTACCCGGTCCTCACGCCGCTGGTGGTGGACCCGTCGCACCCGTTCCCTTTCATCTCCGGGCTGTCGCTCAACCTGGCGGTCACCCTCACCGACCCGGCCAACGGGGCCAAGCTGTTCGCCCGGGTGAAGGTGCCGCCCTCGCTGCCGCGGTTCGTGCACGTGAACCACCACCGCTTCGTGCCGATCGAGGACGTGATCGCCGCGCACCTGAACCAGCTTTTCGGCGGCATGGACATCGACGAGCACTACGCGTTCCGGGTCACCCGGGTGCGCGAGCTCGAGGTCGACGAGGACGTGACCGAGAACCTGCTCCAGGCCCTCGAGCGTGAGCTGGTCAAGCGCCGGTTCGAGCCCGCGATCCGGCTTGAGGTCGAGGCGGACATGTCGAGCGACGTGCTCTGCCGGCTGGCCCGCGAGCTGCAGGTGGACGACGGCGCGGTCTACCGGCTGCCCGGCCCGCTCGACCTGACCGGACTCAACGAGATCGCCGACCTGCCCCTCGGTGAGCTGCGCTACTCGCAGTTCGTGCCGAACGCGAAGGCGGTGCCGACCGACGTTTCCATCTTCACCGCCCTGGACGAGCGCGACATCCTGGTGCACCACCCCTACGACTCGTTCACCACCACCGTGCAGCGGCTGGTGGAGGAGGCCGCCGCCGACCCGCGGGTGCTCGCCATCAAGCAGACGCTGTACCGCACCAGCGGGCAGAGCCCGATCGTGGACGCGCTGATCGACGCGGCCGAGGCGGGCAAGCAGGTCGTGGTGGTGGTGGAGATCCAGGCGCGGTTCGACGAGCGGGCCAACATCGCCTGGGCGCGCAAGCTGGAGGAAGCGGGCTGCCACGTCGTCTACGGCTTCGTCGGCATGAAGACCCATGCCAAGCTGATGCTGATCGTCCGCCAGCAGGCCGACGGCACGCTTGTGCGGTACTGCCACATCGGCACCGGTAACTACAACTCCACCACCGCCCGCCTGTACGAGGACTTCGGCCTGCTCACCGCCGACCGGCGGGTCGGCGAGGACGTCACCGACCTGTTCAACCACCTGACCGGGTACAGCCGCAAGACCGGCTACCGGCGGCTGCTGGTGGCGCCGGAGTCGCTGCGGGCGGGCATCGTCGGCCGCATCGGCCGCCAGGCCGCCCGGGCGCGGGCGGGCAAGCCGGCCAGGATCGCCTTCAAGTGCAACGCGCTGGTGGACGAGGTGGTGATCGACGCGCTTTACCGGGCCGCGCAGGCCGGGGTGCCGATCGACATCTGGGTCCGCGGTATGTGCGCGCTTCGCCCTGACATGCCGGGCTTTTCGGATAACATCCGGGTGCGCAGCGTGCTGGGCCGGTTCCTCGAGCACTCGAGGATCTACACCTTCGGCACCGGCGCGCCCGATCCCGACCCGCAGCCGGGAGAGGACCCGGACGCGGGCAACGAGGTCTGGCTGGGCAGCGCCGACATGATGCACCGTAACCTCGACCGGCGGGTGGAGAGCCTGGTGCGGGTGTCCGACCCGGCGCACTGCAGCAGGCTTCGCGAGCTGCTCGCGCTGGGCATGGATGACGGCACTTCCTCGTGGTGGCTCGGCCGTGACGGCAACTGGACCAGGCACGCGCGCGACGCTTCGGGCACGCCACTGCTCGACGTGCAGGAGGAACTGATTACTGACAAGACCCGGGGACGCCTACCCGATGCCTAGCAACAAGCCGGGGTCCAGGCTGATCAAGGCGGCCGGCGGCGTCGCCTGGCGGCCTGGCCCCGACGGCCAGCCGGAGATCCTGCTGGTCCACCGGAAGAAGTACGACGACTGGTCGCTGCCCAAGGGCAAGACCGAGCCTGGCGAGACGCTGCCGGTAACCGCCGTCCGCGAGGTGATGGAAGAAGGCGGCGCGCGGCTCGCGCTCGGCCGCCGCCTCGCCTCGGTCCGGTACAGCGTGGGCGGCCGCCCCAAGCGGGTGCACTACTGGGCGGCCCGGGTGCTGTCGGTCGACGACCGGGCGGTGCCCAACTCCGAGGTCGACGAGGTCACCTGGCTGCCCGCCGACCGGGCGGTGGCCAAGGTCACCTACACCCACGACCACGGCGTGCTGGCCGAGTTCGCCGCCCGCCCGGTCGGCACCGTGCCGCTGATCCTGCTGCGCCACGCCAAGGCCCACGACAAGCACGGCTGGAAGCGTGAGGACGCGGTCCGCCCGCTGGCCGACGCGGGCCGGGCCGACGCCAAGGCCCTGGCCGACCTGCTCGCCTGCTTCGCCCCCAAGCCGCGGCTGATCAGCTCGACCGCCGCCCGCTGCCTGGACACCCTCCGCCCGCTGTCGCACCTGACCGGCGAGCCGGTGCGGGAAGAGCCGTCCCTCTACATTCACCACAAGTCATCCCAAACGGGTGCGCCTGACTCGGCCGACCCGCTAGTGACCCTGGTCCGCGAGGTGATCGCGGCCGGGGAGCCGGCCGTGCTGTGCGCCCACCGCGAGAACATCCCGGCCCTGCGCAAAGCGGCGCTGGCCGCGCTGGCCAGCCTGGAGCGAGACGACCCGGCCGCCGGGGTGGCCGCCGGGCCGGACGCCGGGCCGGACGCCGGGGCGGCCGCCAGGCCAGCCGGCCTGTCCGAGCTGCCCAAGGAATGGGACGACCCGCTGCCTACGGCCGGCTTCTGGGTGCTGAACATCGCGCTGCCCGGGTCCGGGCCAGCCGCCTCCGGGCCAGCCGCCTCCGGGCCAGCCGCCTCTGGCCGGCCGCGCCCGAGCCGGCCGCCTCCGGGCCAGCCGCCGCCGAGCCGGGCGGGTCTGACCCGGCTGACCCGGCCGGCCGGTACGACGCGCCGCCGCAGGCGCCGGGCCGCCGCTGGTGGCAGCGGATCCGGGCCAGGGGCGCCGCCCGTGCGGTGACCCCGGCGGCCCCGGTGGCCTCGCTCGGCGGCCAGCCTGCGGGCCAGTTCGCGGGCACCGGCCCGGCGGCGGGACCGGGCCCGGCTGGCCCGGTTCAAGCGGCCTCCGGCCCAGCCGACGCCGACCGCCCGGTCGGCGTGCTGATCTCAGCCGACCGCTACGACCTGTCCGAGTCCTGAGCCCGGCCAGGCCGGGCCAACCCCGCTGGCTCCTGTCCCGCTGGTTCTTGTCCCGCTGGCTCTTGTCCCGCTGGCACGGACTCGTGCTCGGCCGGCCCGGCCGGCTCGTCCTGGGCCCGCGCCTGCTCGTCCTGGGCCCCCGCCGGCTTCTCGTCCTCGGCCGGCGCCACCTGGTTGTCCTCGGCCGGCAGCGCGAGCAGGGCGGCCGCGGACTTCTTCCGTCGCCGCCGCAGCCGCAGCAGCACCAGGGCGGCGATCAGCACCACCGCCGCGATCGCCGCGTACAGGGAGTAGCTGGTGATGTCGTTGTAGATGGTGGTGATGTGCTGGCCGGCGAAGTAGCCGACACTCACCCAGGTGCCGACCCAGAGCGCGGCGCCGAGCGCGTTGAAGGCCGCGAACTTGAGCCAGTGCATGTGGGTGATGCCGGCGATCAGCCCGTTGGCCTGGCGCAGCCCTTCGATGAAGCGGGCGATCGTGATGATCTTGCCGCCGTGGTGCTCGAAGAAGGACTCGGCGTGCTCCAGCCGCTGGGGCGTGATGAAGACGTACCGGCCCCAGCGCAGCACCAGCGCCCGCCCGCCGAAGCGTCCGATGAGGTACCCGATGTTGTCGCCGATCACCGCGGCGACGAACCCGACGACGCCCACCGCCACCACGTTGAGCCGTCCTGATCCGGCGTAGATGGCGCCGGCGATCAGCACCGTCTCGCCCGGGACCGGGATGCCGAAGTCTTCGATCAGCACGAGCAGCGCGATAGCCCACAGCCCGTAGTGGGTAAGCGGGCCGGACAGCGAGTTGAGGAAGCCCGGCAGTGCTGGCGGCCCCCCGGCGCTGGCCCGCACTAGGTGGGCGAGCCCGGCGTGGACCGGCCCGGTGCTGGTCTGCACTAGGTGGGCGAGCCCGGCGTGGACCGGCCCGGTGTGGCTAGGCCTCTGGCACTAGGTGGGCGAGCCCGGCGTGGACCGGCCCGGTGTTAGCCAACGCGGTGGCGACGGCGGTAAGCAAGGGTCAGTCATCCCCCGGTCGTTGGTCATCCGCCAGTAGCGCGGCGGCAGGTTGCCGTTCAGCCTAGCCGAGCCGGCCGCCGCGTCGCCCCGGGATAACAGCAAGAAGCCCGTGGTTGCGTCATGATCACAAGAATCGTTACCGCCGCGGCGCCAGTAAATCGGCGCGAGTAAGTCTTGCTGACCGGCTGCGTCGGCCGCGGTGGCTGTGGTGTCGGCCGCGTCGGCTGTGGTGGCTGCGTCGGCCGCGGTGGCTGTGGTGGCCGCGTCGGCTTGTGGCGGCCGCGTGGCGGTGGCCGCGGTGGCGAACGCCGCCTCCAGCGGACCGGAGGTCAGCTCGGCCTGCCAGGGGCGGGCGCCGTAGCCCGTCAGCGCCGCGGCGATCGCCTGCGCGGTCGCAGGCGACGGCGGTTCCCAGGCCAGGCGGCGCAGCGCGTCCGGTGCCAGCAGGTTCTCCACCGGTAGCTGGTGCGCGGTGGCGAGCCCGCTGACCGCCTCCCTGGCGGCGGCCAGCCGGGCCGCGGCGGCGGGATCGCGCTCCGCCCAGCGGTGGGCCGGCGGAGGGCCCGGCGCGGTGGCGGCCCCGGCTACCTCGGGCAGCTCGGAGTCGTCCAGTTCCCTGGCCCGCAGCACGGCGGCCACCCAGCGGTCGGTGTGCTTGCGCGCGTGGCGGGCGTGGAAGCCGCCGATCCGGTCGAGCTGCGGCCGCTCGGTCGACGGCGGCTTGGCCGCCTCGGCCCGCGCGGCGTCGATGATCGCCTGGTCGTTCAGCACCCGGCGCGGTGACAGGTCGATGTCCCGGGCGATCTCGTCACGGGTCTGCCACAGCTCGCGAACCACCGCCAGGGCCCGCCGGGTGCGCACCTTGTGGATGCCGGAGGTGCGCCGCCACGGGTCGGCCCGCGGCGGGGGCGGGGGAGCGGCCGCGATCGCGGCGAACTCCTGGCGCGCCCACTCGGTCTTGCCCTGCTCACGCAGCTGCTCGGCCAGCGCGTCCCGAAGCTCGGTCAGCACCTCGACGTCAAGGGCCGCGTACTTGAGCATCTCCGTCGGCAGCGGCCGCACCGACCAGTCGGCGGCGGAGTGCTCCTTGGCCAGCCGGAGCCCCAGTATTTCCTCGAGCATGGTGCCGAGCGCGACCCGCGGGTAGCCGAGCAGCCGCCCCGCCAGCTCGGTGTCGAACAGCTCGGTCGGCTGGTAGCCGATCTCGGCCAGGCACGGCAGGTCCTGCGAGGCGGCGTGCAGCACCGCCTCCACGTCGGCCAGGGCGGTGCCGAGCCCCGACAGGTCGGGGCAGGCGATCGGGTCGATGAGCACTGTCCCGGCGCCCGCGCGGCGCAGCTGTATCAGGTAGGCCCGCTGGCCGTAGCGGTAGCCGGAAGCGCGCTCCGCGTCCACCGCGACCGGGCCGTGGCCGCCTGCCAGCCGGGCGACCGCCTCCGCCAGCTCGTCCGGGCCGGCCGTCACCGGCGGCAGCCCGTCGGCCGGCTCGAGCAGGTCGACGACCTCCCGGCCGGACTCCGCGCCCTCGCCCTCGCTGGCTTCCCCGAGCTCATCCCGCGCCGGGGGCACCGTTTCCGACGGGGGACCCGGGGCGGTCACCGGCGCCGCCGGACGCCCGGGCCGGACGTCCCCGCCCGGCCTGCCTGCCGCCGTGCCCCAAGCGCCCGGGTGCCCGGCGGCTGAGCGGGCAGGCCCGCGGCTGCGGCCAGTACGTCAGCCCAGGCCAGCACGGCCCCGCAGACCTCGTCGTCGATCTCGTCGTCGGCCGGGCACCAGGAGGCCCGCAACTCGAACGCGGTGGACGGCGGCTCGTCTTCCTTGGCGCCGTACCCTTCGGTGATCACCCGGGTTACCGTACCGCTGGGAGCCAGGTAGCCGGGCGCGTGCAGGTCAAGCGCGTCGGTCAGCCAGGACCAGCCGACCTCGCCGAGCAGCGGGTCGGCGGCCATTTCCTCCTCCACGTCGGCGTGCACCTGGACGACCACCCGGAAGGCGCCTGCCCAGCCGTCCTGGCCCGCCGGGTCGTACAGCAGCATCAGCCGGGCGGTACCCGCTTCAATCCCGTCCCGGTAGGCGGTCGCGGCCAGCGCCACCGCCTGCGGCGCGAGCCGCTTCGGGGCGGGCCAGTCCTCGAATTCCAGGTCGTCCCTGACCTCGGCCACCGCGTCCCGCCCGGCCGCCAGCGCCGCCACCGCGACCGCGAAAACGTCCTCGTCCCCGGTCGTCCCGGGCTCAGCCGGCCCCGAGTTGCCCGGAGACACGGTGCCTTCTGGGGATCCCGTGCTGTCCGGAGTCCCCGTGGTGTCCGGAGTCCCCGTGCTGTCTGAAGATCCCGTGCTGTCCGGAGATCCCGCGCCGCCCGGAAGCACCGTGGCTTCCTGGGCCCGGGCGCTGCCCTGAACCCCCGCGCGGCCCTGTGACAGGGGCCTCCCCGGAGACACCGTGCCGGGTGATGCCGCGCCAGCGTCCCCGCCTGCCCGCGGCGGCACCGGCTTGTCCGCCAACCTCATGGCCTGAGCGTACGTCGTGCCTGGCCGCAGCGGGAGCACAGGCGGCCGGCTACGCGCGCTGCGGTTCGCTCCGCGCGGGGTCCGGCCATGCTGTCACGCGGCACGGACGGACCGTCTGGCCGTGGTGGCCGGCGCCGTGTCGCCCATGGCCGCTGTGCTGCCGAAGATCACAGTGCCCATGAATACCCCGGCTCCGCAGCCCGAACACACCCACTCGGTACACTCGCCGCCGAGTCCGTCCTGGTCGGGGCAGTGGTCGTCCGCGTGCAAGCCGGCATGGACCTGCTCGAAGGGCTCTCCGCCACCACATCCGGGACAGTTACCGACCGGCTGCGTCATCGCGGCGCCCCCTACAAGTGCGTGCCTGCTGGCTGGTTATTCCGTGATACTTCGCTTACTGCGCGGTACATGGCTGGACTCGTCCCGATCTTGGCATGTACGCGCCTGATTCCGGTGGATCTCCGGCGGCGTGTCGTCCGTCCGGGGTACCCGCTTCGGTAGACTCGGCAGGTGACCCAGCCGACCACGCAGCCGCCGCGGCAGCCGCCGATCTCGCCGTTCCTCCGCGCCTGCCGGGGCGAGGCGGTGCCGTACACCCCGGTGTGGTTCATGCGCCAGGCAGGCCGGTCGCTGCCGGAGTACCACCGGGTCCGCGCGGGCATCCCCATGCTGGAGTCCTGCACGCGCCCCGAGCTCATCACCGAGATTACCCTGCAGCCGGTGCGCCGCTACGACGTGGACGCGGCGATCCTGTTCAGCGACATCGTGGTGCCGCTGAAGGCGATCGGGGTGGACGTAGAGATCAAGCCGGGCGTCGGCCCGGTGGTCGGCCAGCCGATCCGCACCGCGAGCGACGTCGAGCGGCTGCGCCCGCTGACCCCGGCCGACGTGCCGTTTCTCAGCGAGGCAGTGAAGTCCCTGGTCGGTGAGCTGGGCGGGAAGCCGCTGATCGGGTTCGCGGGCGGTCCCTTTACCCTTGCCTCCTACCTGGTGGAGGGTGGCCCGTCCAAGAACCACGACCGGACCAGGGCCCTGATGTACGCGGACCCCGCGCTGTGGCACGCGCTGCTCGGCCGGCTGGCGGACATCGCCATCGGCTTCCTGCAGGCGCAGGTCGAGGCCGGGGCGGCCGCGGTCCAGCTGTTCGATTCCTGGGCCGGGGTGGTCAGCCCCGAGGACTACCGGCAGTCGATCCTGCCGCACACTCAGCGCATCCTGACCGCGCTGGCCCCCTACGAAGTGCCCCGGATCCACTTCGGGGTCGGCACCGGCGAGCTGCTCGGGCTGCTCGGCGAAGCCGGGGCCGACGTGGTCGGGGTGGACTGGCGCATCCCGCTCGACGAGGCCGCGCGCCGGGTCGGCCCCCGGGCAGGCCAGCCCGCCGGCCATGTCACCGCCCTGCAGGGCAACCTCGACCCGGCGGCGCTGCTGGGTGGCTGGGACGTGACCGAGCAGCGCGCCCGTGCGGTGCTCGCCCGGGCCGCGGCCATCGGCGGCAACCTGGGCCACGTCTTCAACCTGGGCCACGGCGTGCCGCCGGAGACTGACCCGGATGTCCTCGCCCGGCTCACCGACCTGGTCCACCAGGCCACCGCGGTCACCGGTTAAGACGGAAGGGCAGCCGGCCGGTGCGGATAAGGATCGTGGGGACCAGCCTGCCCGGCCTCCGCTGCGGCCCGAGCCCGCAACGGCCGTCCGGGCACGACAACGTGCACGTGGCCGTGCAGCGCCGGGGCAAGCCCGCTGAGCTGCTCGGCCTGGTGCCCGGCGACGCGCCGGAAGCCCGCTGGACGCTTGACGCCACCGTGACCCGGACCGCCGCCGGTGCCATCGACCTGCGCGGCCCCTACATCCAGGGGCCACCGGGCGGCCGGTTCGTCTACCTCAGCTGGGGCACGGTCGACCAGCCGGGCGGGTTCGAGATGTTCCGGCGGGCCAAGCTCTGGCTGGAGGCGGTACCGCCAGCGGTGCTGCAAGCCGCGGCGGACCGCGGTGTTCTGGTCGGACGGCTCAGCCTGACCGACGACAAGGGCCACCCGAGCTGCGCGTCGTTCCGCCCGCCGCTCATCGAATGGTCACCGGCCAGCGACTGAGCCCGCCACCCGCTGTCGCCCGCGAGCCTTGCGCGCTGTCGCCCGCGAGCCTTGCGCGATCATGCCGGGTAGCGCCAGGGCCCTTGGGTGTAGGTGCGGCCGGTTGGTGTGGTCCAGGTGTGCCAGCCGGGCTTGGGCTGGGTGACGGTCCACCCCGGCAGCTGCTTCACCTGATGGCACCGGCGGCTCCGCGCGCCCGCGTTGCACGCGTCGGTCCGGCCGCCCTGGTCGTAGGGGAGGGCATGCTCGAAGTCGGAGTCGCGGGCCGGGCGGGTGCAGGTGGGGAACGTGCACTCGTGGTCACGGACCTGGACCAGGCGGCGCAGCCGGGCGGTCGGCTGGTAGGCGATGGTCTGGTGCCGGTGGTCGCAGGCGTGGGTGGGCACGACGTCGAACCGCACGGCGAGCTGGCGGCCGCCGGGCAGCGTCAGTGCCCAGGTGCCGTATCCGTCAGCCCGGCTGTCGCGCCCGCCGCCGGTCGGCGCGGTGCGGGTGAGCTGCCAGCCGCCCGGCGGGGCGCCGGGCCAGTGCGGGCCGGCGGGGGGCGTGCCAGGTCGAGGTTGCCCGTCGGCCAGGCGGCGCAGCTGCACTGCGGTGACGATGATGTTGACCCGCAGGGACAGCCCGGGTGACGGGCCCCGCGGCTGGACTCTTGGCTGGCCGCTACGATCCCGCGCGATCCCGTGACCGACCGCATATCCGTGATCGTCGACGATCGTGACTTCCCAGCGGCTAGCCGGCGAGCGGGCCGCCGCGGCGGTGAGTTCGCGGGCCAGGGCCGGGTCGAGGGCACCCAGCAGCCGGTTGTCACCAGGTCGCTCAGCCTGACCCAGGAGGGTGGCCAGCGGGACCGCGATTTCCGGCAGCGCCGCCTGGCCCGGGCCGCGGGCCAGCTCCCGGCGGAGCGCCAGCCGCGCTCGCGCCGCCGCTGTCCTGCTCGCGGGGCCCAGGCCCAGGGTCACTGTGCCCGGATCCTCGGAGTCGGGCTCGCCAGGGTTGTCGGAACCGGGAAAGCCGTCGCCTGGGCCGTGATCTTCGGGACAAGGATCGCCGCCTGGGCCGCTACTATCCGGCCCGGGCTCGTCCGGGCGGCCCGGGCTGTCTCGCGCCCGGGGTCGTCGTCCGGCGGCTGATCGCCGTCCGGCTGACGGGCCGTCGGCGGGTCGGCGTCAGGTGGCGGGTCGGCGGCGTCGGCCCGGGCGAACGCCACCCGGTCCTGCGCGCTGACGCCGTTGAGCAAGTCAAGGTAGGCCAGTGCCTGCAGGGAGCTGCCGCTGCGGCCCGGGAACGCCCCGGAAGCCTCGTAGGCGTCAGCGCGGGCGAGGACGTTCGCGTGACCCGACAGTGCCCCCGCGGCCGGCAGGTCACGGCCAGACAACCCGACCGTGCCGGCCTCCTCGCGGAAGATCGTGACCCGGGCCCGGGTCCTGCTCGGCCCCCGCCCGTCGCCGCTCGGCCACGTCCGGGGCCACCGTCACCGCGGCCCGCCAGGCCAGCCGCTCCACCTGGAAGTACTTCTTGCCCTCAAGCTCCGGCAGCAGCAGTGCCTCTGCCTGAGCCGCCTCCGCGTCGCTGAGCGGCTCGAAGACCTGCACCACCAGCCTCGCCTTGGCCAGGGTCAGCGTGCCAGCGGTCAGCAGCGCCCCGATGCCGGGCAGGCGGGTGCCGAGCGCCCAGGCCAGGGCGGCGAGGTTCCCGGCCGACACCGGGCCCATCGCCAGCGCCCCGGCCACCTCGTAGTTCAGGGAATCGTCCCAGCCCGCGGGCAGGTCAGCGCGTCGGCGCAGGGCCGGCTCCCCCTCGGAGTCCTCGCGCATCATCGACCGCAGCGCCCCCAGCTTGCGCGCCGCCGCGTAGGACTCGATCGCGTCCCACTGCCTGGCCGCCCCCACCTGCGCGTCAGTATCAGCGCCCTCGTACAGGTCATCCGGCCCGGCCAGCGCCTCCAGGGCCATCGCCAGCGCCGCCGACGGCGGCGCGTCCGCCCAGCGGCCATCGTGCGCGAACGCGGACCGCGCGCCGGGCAAGCTGGGCCGGCCGGGAAGCTCGCCCGGCGGGAAACTGCGGTCCGACTGCCAGCCCATGCCGCCCTCCGTTCGATAGCCGATCCAGCGGTTGCCTGTAATCGAATACTACGACGAGGGTCTGACATTCCGGTGTCCACCGCCGCCCGTTTACGGGATAGGCGAAGTGCGGCTTGGGAGCCTCGGAACAAGAGGCCGCCGACAACCAGTGCGTCCCGGACGCGGCCGGCGGCCGTGCGCGGGTCCCGGGCCCGGCAGGCCCATGGCAGCGCGTCCAGCGGCGACAACGGCCAGTCCCGCACTGTTCACCGCGGGTTCGCGGAGCCCGCTGGCCGACCGTCGGCGGCAAATGGGACAATAGGGCGTGACTTGGATCGAGCTAGACGGCGCCGTCAACGTACGGGACCTGGGCGGGCTGCCGACCGCCGACGGCGGTACCACCGTCGCCGGGCGGCTGCTGCGCTCGGAGAACCTGCAAGAGCTCTCGCCCCGCGACATCACCCGGCTGGTCGACGAGATCGGTGTCACCACCGTGGTCGACCTGCGCTCGACCAACGAGGTGACGATCGAGGGCCCCGCGCCGCTGGACGCGCTGCCTCAGGTGCGGCGGGCGCACCACCCGGTGCTGCGGGAGTTCCTCGACGTGACCGACACCGTTAAGGCGGCGCTGCTGACCGAGGCGGTCGAGGCGGACCGCACCCGCTACCCGGACCACCCGATGACCGGTCACTACCTCGGCTACCTGGAGAACCGGCCGGAGGAGGTGACCGGCGCGCTGCGCGCGATCGCGACCGCGCCGGGCGCCGCCATCGTGCACTGCGCGGCGGGCAAGGACCGGACCGGGGTGGTCTGCGCGCTCGCGCTGACCGTGGCCGGGGTGGAACCGGAGCTGATCGTGGACGACTACATGCTGACCGACGAGAAGCTCGAGGCGATCATCGAGCGGCTGGCCCGCTCCAAGATGTACTCCGGTGACGTGTCGAGCAGGCCCGTCCGCGCGCACGCGCCGGAAGCGGAGACGATGAAGGCGTTCCTGGAGCAGCTCGACTCCCGTTACGGCGGCCTTGATGCCTGGCTGGACGGCAACGGGTTCGGCCCGGACGAGGTCGCGCAGCTACGCGCCAAGCTCAGGCAGCCGTGACCGCGGCGGTGAAGGCCTGCCTCATCGACGTGTACGACACCATCTTGCAGTCCCACTTCGCCGACCGCATGGCCGTGCTGGTGGAACCGCTCGGCATCGCGCTCGGGGACTGGCTTACCGAGTGGGACACGCTGCACGAGGAGCGGGACCGCGGCAAGGTGACGGTAGCCGACTCGTTCGCGCGGACGCTGGCCGCCGTCGGCATCGAGCCCGAGCCCGGCCTGGTCGCCGAGCTGGCCCGGCGTGACGCCGAGCTGTCGCTGACCTCGGTGCAGCTCTGCCCGGACACGGTCCCCTTCCTCGGCTGGCTCAGGTCCCGCGGCGTGCTCACCGCCCTGGTGTCCAACTGCGCGGACACCACCCGGCCGATGCTCGGCCGGCTGGGGATCCTCCCGCTGGTCGACGCGGCGGTGCTGTCGTGCGAGGTCGGCTCGATCAAGCCGTACCCGGAGATCTACGTCACCGCGCTCGAGGAGCTTGGCGTGGCGGCGGTCGACGCGCTGTTCATCGACGACCAGCCGACGTTCTGCGTCGGGGCGGAGGCGGTCGGGGTACGGCCGGTGCAGATCGCCCGCCGCCCGGCCAACGGCTACGACTCCCGGTGGAGTTTTCCGGTCGTTCACTCACTGGACGAGGTCCGGTCACTGGTATGAACCATTGATTTTGGCCGAGTGCGTTACAAATTGCAGTACTTAACGGTCTGCGGGGGCTGGGAGAAGGGCTAGCCATGGCTCCGGGCGCGCCGGCGTTTAACCCGGCGCTCAGGCTGCCCGCGGACCGCCCGGCGGCTGGACGGCGCAGCGCACTGGTCATCTCGGCCGCTGCCTACGGCGACACCCAGCTCGCCTGGCTCCGCCCGCCGGTCAGCGGGGCCGCCGACCTTACCGCCGCGCTTGGTGACTCGCAGGCGGGCGGTTTCGCGGTGCAGGCCCTCGGCAACGGCACCGGGACGGAGACCCGGCTGGCGATCTCGCGGTTCCTGGCCGGGCGGGCGCCGGACGAGACGGTCCTGCTCTACCTCGCCTGCCACGCGATCAGGGACCACGCGCGGCTCTACTTCGCGGCGACCGATACCTGGCTGAGTTACCCCCAGCGCAGCGCCGTGCCCGCGGACGCGGTCCTCGACGAGCTCGACCGCTGCCCGGCCAGGAACCGGCTGCTGATCCTGGACTGCTGCTTCATCGGCGGCTTCGCCGAGGACCGGGGCGAGCTTGACCTCCGGGCCGAGCTGGCGCTCGACGGCCGCGGCGTCGCCGTGCTGGCCGGGTCCCGGTTCCGTGAGTACTCCTACGAGGGCCGGCCAACCCGTCCGGAGCTGCCCCGCTCGCTGTTCACCGAGGGGCTGGCGGCCGGCCTGGCCAGCGGCGCCGCCGACGAGAACGGTGACGGGCAGGTGTCGGTGGCCGAGGCCTACGGATTCGCCTACCGCTACGTCAGCCGGTACACGGCGCTGCAGGTGCCGCAGTACTACCTGGAACCAGGCCAGGGCGAGCTGGTGCTGTCCCGTGCCGCCAGCGTGTCCGGCCCCCGGCCGGACGGGCAGGACCACCCGCCGGCCCACCCGGCCGCGGCCGGGCGCACCCGGCTGTCCGGGCCCGGCCAGGACGGCGAAACGGACCCGGTGCCGGCCGGCTTCGCCGCCGTGGACCCCCGCCCGCTTCAGGCGGCCGCCCGCCGCACGGGCCACGACACCCCCGCCCGCCATGCGGGCCACGACACCCCCGCCCGCCACGCGGGCCATGGCGCCGCCGCCCGCCAGCCCGGCCATGGCGGCCCCGCTGGCCGAGACGGTACTGCCCGCCGCCCGGACCGGGTCGGCGCGCACGAGTCCGGCTCCGTCCGGGTGGCCGACGTCCCGGCCGCGGTGGCACCCGCCGCCCCGCCCGCCGGGTCGCGGGACGGGGCGCCGGCCGGGATCGTGGTCGAGCAGGACAAGGACAACGCCTACTGCGTGGCGTTCAGCCCGGACGGGCTGCTGCTTGCCTCGGGCGGCTGGAGCCGGCCGGTGCGGCTGCGCGACGCGGCCACCGGCAGCCTGGTCCGCGAGCTTAAGTCGGCCGACTCCGCCTACGACGTGGCGTTCAGCCCGGACGGCACCGCACTCGCCTCGGGCGGCCGGGACGGCGCCGTGGGCCTGCACGACCTGTCCGGCAAGCGGGCTAAGGTGCGCAGGCAGACTGGCTCCCCGGTCCGCGCGCTGACGTTCAGCGCCGACGGCGGGGTGCTGATATCGGGGCACGAGGACGGTGTCCTGCGGCTCTGGGACCTGCCGTCACTCAGCCGCCGGCTCGAGTTGTCAGCCGCGGGCGAGACCGTCTACGGCGCCGCCTGCAGCCTGGACGGCCGGCTCATCGCCGCCGCCTGCGCCGACGGAGCGGTCCGGCTGTGGCGGGCGTCCGCGCTGGACGACCCGCCGGTCATGCTCCCCACCCACACCGGCTGGGCCACCGGGGTGGCGTTCAGCCCGGACGGACGGCAGCTAGCCTCGTCCGGCGCCGACGGACTGGTCTACCTGCACGACCCGCTCACCCTGGAGCACACCGCGGTGCTGCGGGCGGGCGACGGCATCGTCAACGCCATCGCGGTCAGCCCGGACGGCTCCTACCTGGCCGCCGCCAGGGAAACCGGAGCGGTGACGGTCTGGGAGATGGCGACCTCCCGCTGCGCGACCCTGCCCGGCCACGCCGGGCACGCCAACGACGTGGCGTTCAGCCCGGACGGCCACCTGCTCGCCTCGGCCGGCAAGGACGGCAGCGTCCGCCTCTGGCGGTAACCCGCCCCGGCTGGCCCGGGCAGGGGCCCGCCCGTGGCAGGCTTGGTGGCATGTCGACTGGGACCACCCCGCACGTAGTCATCGTTGGCGGCGGCATCGCCGGGCTCGCCGCGGCCTTTTACCTCCGGGACCAGCCGGTCCGGGTGACCGTGCTCGAGGGGGCGCCGCGCCTGGGCGGCAAGCTGTCCGCCTCTGACGTCGCCGGGGTGGCGATGGACGAGGGGGCCGAGGCGCTGCTCGCCCGGCGGCCGGAGGGCATCGAGCTGCTGACGGCGGCGGGCCTGGGCGCCGACCTGGTGCCCGCGGGCGTCACCGCGTCCGCCATCTACACCCGGGGCGCGATGCGGTCGCTGCCGCGCAGGCAGTTCATGGGAGTGCCGTCCGACCCGGACGAGCTGGCCGCGACCGGGGTCGTCTCCCCGGACGGGGTGACCCGGGCGCGGCACGAGACCGTCCCCGGCGCGCCCGCCGGCGACGTGTCGGTCACCGAGTACATCGGCTCGCGGCTCGGCCCGGAGGTCGTCGACCGGCTGGTCGACCCGCTGCTCGGCGGCGTGTACGCGGGCCGTTCTGAGGACCTGTCGTTCGCCGCGACCCTCGCGCCGCTGGCCGCCGCGACGCGCGTTCAGCCAACCCTGAGCGCGGCGGTGACGTCACTGCTGCCGCCCCCGCCCGCCCCGTCAGCTAGCACCGCCCCCGGCACTGAGCCGCCCAGGCCCGCCCCGGTCTTCGTCACCCTCACCACCGGGCTCGGCGCGGTTCCGGAAGCGGTGGCCAAGGCGTCGGGCGCGGACGTGCGGGTCAGCGCGATGGTCCGCGGGCTGCGGCGCACCGCAACCGGCTGGCGGCTCACCCTCGGCTCGGCCGCCGACCCGGAGTACCTGGACGCCGACGCGGTGATCATCGCCGTCCCGGCCGCGCCCGCCGCCCGGCTGCTGACCGAAGCGGTGCCCGCCGCCGCCACCGAGCTCGCGCAGATCCCGTACGCGTCGATGGCCATCGTCACCCTCGCGTTCCCGGCCGGCGACTTCCCCGAGCAGCGGCGCAGCGGCTACCTGGTCCCCGCGGTCGACGGCCGGGCGGTCAAGGCGGCCACGTTCTCCACCGTCAAGTGGCCGCACCTGGCCGCCCAGGCCCCGGTGCAGGTAGTCCGCTGCTCCCTGGGGCGCAGCGGCGACGTGGCGGTGCTGCAACGAGACGACAAGGACCTGGCCGCCCTCGCCGCCGCCGATCTGGCCGGGGCCACCGGCCTCACCGCCGCCCCGGTCGCGTCCCGGGTGACCCGCTGGGGCGGCGGCCTGCCGCAGTACAACGTGGGCCACCTGGACCGCGTCGCCCGCATCCGGGCAGCCGTGGCCGGCCAGCCCGGCCTGGCCGTGGCCGGCGCCGCCTACGACGGCATCGGCATCCCCGCCTGCATCGCCACCGCCAAGTCGGCCGTCGCGCAGATCCTCGCGGGGCTGACCCCGCAGCCCCGCTAGCCAGTCAGCGCGGCGGCCCGAGCGCGAGGCACCGTGACACCGCGCCACCCCGAATGCTGATAACAGCAAGAGGCGCGGAGCGCGACCCGGACGGCTCCGAGCCCGCGCGGGGCACAGGGGAAGTCCCCAGCCGGACGGGCGGAGCCACGCACCCGTTCGGTATGTCACTAAGCTTTGGTTTATGACGGAGACGGCAGCGGATAAAGACGACAAGCAGCGGCCGCGGGCGCGCGACCTGAACGACCTGATCCGGTACACCATGTGGGCGGTGTTCACGGTGACCGACCGGGACTTCCCCCGCGAGGAGGCCGCCGCCGAGCTTGACGCGCTCATCGAGCAGGCTAACGGCAAGGGCATCGTCACCCGGGGCTGCTACGACCTGCAGGGGATGCGGGCGGACGCTGACTTCATGCTCTGGTGGGTCGCGCCGACCTCGGATGAGCTGCAGGAGATGTACGTCAACTTCCGGCGGACCAAGCTCGGCTACGCGGCCGAGCCGGTCTGGTCCGCGATGGCGCTGCACCGCCCGGCCGAGTTCAACAAGAGCCATGTCCCGGCGTTCCTGGCCGGGGAGGCGCCCAAGGACTACGTCTGCGTCTACCCGTTCGTCCGCTCACTCGAGTGGTACCTGCTCGATGACGCCGAGCGCAGGAAGATGCTGGCCGAGCACGGCATGATGGCGCGTGAGTACCCCGACGTGCGGGCCAACACGGTCAGCAGCTTCGCGCTGAACGACTACGAGTGGATGCTCGCGTTCGAGGCCGACGAGCTGTACCGGATCGTCGACCTGATGCGTCACCTGCGCGGGGCCGAGGCCCGGCGGCACACCCGGGTGGAGATCCCGTTCTACACCGGCCGCCGCAAGGCCGCCGCCGAGCTGGTCGCCTCGCTCGCCTGAGGCGCCCAGGCCCGGCTGACGCAGCCGCCAGGCCGGGCTAAGCCGCGCCCAGGCCCCCGGGCCGGGCGCGGCCTCGCCGCCCGCGCCGGGTCAGCCGCCGGTGGCCGGCCGCTGGCGGCGGCGGATCACCCGGCGTCGGCCCGCCCAGCCGAGCCCGCCCAGCACCAGCAGCGTCAGCAGGAACGGGGCCGCCGCGCCCAGGGCGGTCAGCAGCCAGCTCACCGTCAGCCGGAACGCGTGCCAGCCGTGAGACAGCCCGCCCGCCAGCCCCGGCGGCGGGCTGGCCTTGGCCGGCGGGACCACCGCCGTCGGCCCGACCAGGGTGAGCGTCAGCGTCGCGTACGAGGTCTCCTTGTCGAGCGCGCTCTGCTGCGCCAGCATCGCCTCCAGGTCCGCTTCCTGGGCGTTGATCTCGTTCTGCACCGACAGCAGCGCGCTGACGTTGCCGGCCTGCCTCAGCAGCGCGCGCAGCTGGGTGATCGCCGCCTGGTCAGAGGCGACGCGGCTGCTGGTGTCGGCGACCTGCTGGGTGACGTCCTGCGCCTGCTGGGCCAGCGACAGCTGGGTGCCCAGGTTGCCCGCCGACAGCGAGGCCAGGGTCGCCCGGTACGCGTCGACCGGGATCTTGAATGTCAGCGTCGCGCGGGCCTGGCTTGGCTTTCCCTGCCCGCCGGTCGCGTTCTCGCCGGAGACGTAGCCGCCCGCCGCGGTGACAATCGACGTCGCCCGCGTCACCGCCCCGTTGACGCTGGCCGCGCGCACGCTGAGCTGCGCGGTGTAGATGAGCTGCTGGCCACTGGCCGCCAGCTTGCCGCTGTCCTTGGCGGACGCGCTTGAGCCGGTGCTTGACGAGCCGCCCGCCGCGGGCGCGGCGGCGGGCGCGGCGAATCCGCTGACGCCGGTCCCGCCTGCCTCGGAGCCCCCGGCCGCGGAAGACGCCGCCGCGGCCGGCGCCGAGGCGGACCCGCTGGACGCCGCCGCCGAGCAGCCGGCCGCTGTCACGGCGCTGATAACTAGCACTCCCGCGATCGCCGCCAGGCGCGGGCGGACGGCGGGTACGGCACGTTTGGTATGCATGCCACTTGGACGGGGCCGCCGGGCGAGCCGGTTGCGTGGCCAGGTCACGATTTGGTCGAGGCCGGCCGACAGCACGTCCCCGGTCAGGGCCCGCGCCGGCGGCGCGGCCGCGCCGCCGGATGCGCGAGACTTGAACCATGCCCGACGATCTGCGCGTGAACAGCTGGCTGGTGATCCCGGCGGGCGAGCTGCGGATGCGCTTCTCCCGGTCGTCGGGGCCGGGCGGCCAGTCGGTGAACACCACCGACAGCCGGGTGGAGCTTTCCTTCGACATCGCGCGGTCGCCGTCGCTGCCCGAGCGGGAGAAGCAGCGGGCCCTGGCCCGGCTGGCCGCCCGGCTGGCCGACGGGGTGCTCACCGTCGCGGCCGAGAACGAGCGCAGCCAGTTGCTCAACCGCGACGCGGCCCGGGCCCGGCTGGCCGCGCTGCTGCGGCAGGCGATCGCGCCGCCACCACCGCCGCGGGTGCCGACCAAGCCGACCCGGGGCGCCCGGGAGCGGCGGCTGGCCGACAAGCGGCGCCGCGCCCAGACCAAGCGCGACCGCCGCCCCGACGCCGGCGACTAGGAGAAGACCTTCACGCCAGGTCGTCGCGCGCCAGACAGCAAAGCGGCCGCCCGCCAGTAGTCTGGCGGGCGGCCGCTTAACCGATGCCCTTGACCTCAGCCCTTAGCCTGGCCCGGCTCGGCCGGCTCCAGCGTCAGCGAGATCGAGTTGATGCACCAGCGCTCGTCGGTCGGAGTGCCGTAGCCCTCGCCGGTGAACACGTGCCCCAGGTGCGAGTCGCACGCCGCGCAGCGCGCCTCGACCCGGAGCATCCCGTGCGCCCGGTCCTCCACCAGCGTCACCGCGTCGTCCTCGGTCGGCTGGTAGAACGACGGCCAGCCGCAGTGCGACTCGAACTTGGCGTCAGAGCGGAACAGCTCCGCGCCGCAGGCCCGGCAGCGGTACACCCCGGTGGTCTTGGTGTCCGTGTACTCACCGGTGAACGCCCGCTCGGTGGCCGCCTCCCGCAGCACCGCATACTCGGCCGGGCTCAGCTGCTCGCGCCACTCCGCCTCGGTCCGCTCCACCTTCTCCATGTCCTGCCCCATCCATCGGTACCAGTAGGGGTTCGCGCGGGAACGGCGCGACGGCGCCTGCGCGCCGCCGCGGCCTTACATCCGCGCGTCTGGTGCCAGCGCCTCCATGATCTCGCAGGCGCGCAGCACCGCCTTGCCCTCGTCGGCGGCCGGGTTACCGACCGCCGGGTCGAAGTTCACGTCATAGAACACCTCGGTGACACCGCAGCTTCCCAGCCACCGGACATCTTCCCGGATCTGCTCGTACGAGCCGGAAAGCAGCCGCCGCTGCCCCGTCTCGGCTGACACCGACCGCTCGTCCGGCCGGACCACGCCGCGGCACACGATGCGGGCCGGGCCGCGCCCGGCCGCCCCCGCGGCCGCCTGCACCACCGCGGCCGACTCGGCGATGCGGGACAGGTCGGCGCTTGACGCGGTGACCCAGCCGTCGCCGACCCGCCCGGCCCGCTCCATCGCCGCCCGCGACATGCCGCCGATCAGCACCGGGGGTCCCGGCCGCTGTACCGGCCGGGGGTCCTGCCGCCCGGCCGGGACGGAGAAGAACGTCCCCGTGTACCCGGCCGAGCCGGTCCACAGCGCCCGCAGCGCGGCGACGTACTCGTCCGCCCGCGCCCCCCGGTGCTCCATCGACGCGCCCGAGCCGGTGAACTCCTCGGCCAGCCAGCCGGAGCCGATGCCGAGGTCAAGGCGCCCGCCGGAGAGCACGTCGACCGTTGCCGCCTGCTTCGCCAACAACAAGGGGGAGAGGAACGGGTGGTTGATGACTGCCACCCCGAGCCTGATCGTCGAGGTCGCGGCGGCCAGGTAGCCGAGGGAAACCAGCGGGTCGAGCACCGACTGGTACGCCGGAGCCAGCTTCGCCCCGGCCGGCGCGAGCAGGCGCTGGAACGTCCACAGCGACCGGTACCCGAGCCGCTCTGCCCGCCGTCCCAGTTCCGCCAGGTTCCGCGGCGTCGCCCAGGAGCCAGCGACGGCCGCACCGAATCCGATGTCCATCGATCCACCCTATTCCCCCGTTAGGCCGGGCCCTCCCCGGGGAAGATCGTTTTCCCGTGGACACCAGAGAGCAGCAAGCGTGGGACACTGCCACAGTGACTGATCTGCACCTGTCAGGTGTGCCTTTCGCCCTGGAATCGTCCGGTACCCCCGCCTGCGCGGCCGAGGCGGTCGGCGACGTGCTCACGCTGAGCAGCGGGGCCGGGGCCGACCTGTTCATCGACCCGGCGGGCCAGGAGGCGGGACGGCCGGACGCGGGGCGGTGGACCGGCCTGCCCGGTAACACCGACTTCACCCTGGCGGCGCGGGTCACGGTGCGGTTCGGCGCCGTCTTCGACGCGGGCGCGGTGCTGCTCTACCTGAGCGAGCGGCGCTGGGCCAAGGTCTGCTACGAGCTGTCGGCGCAGCACAAGCCGACCGCCGTTACCGTGGTCACCCACGGCACTTCCGACGACAGCAACTCCTTCGAGACGGCCGGCGGGCCGCTGTGGCTGCGGATCGCCCGCACCGGCCGGGCCTGGGCCTTCCACGCGTCCACGGACGGCACCGGCTGGCAGCTGCTGCGCTACTTCACCCTCGGCGAGGCGTCCGGCGCCCGGGTCGGGTTCCTCGCCCAGTCACCCCGCGGCGCGGGCTGCACCGCCGTCTTCGACTCGGTTCGCTACCAGCCGGGTGCCCCGGCCGACCTGCGCGACGGAAGCTGAGCCTTTTCGTACGTTTACGTGTCACTTTGGTGTCATGGATCAGCCGGCCGCTGGCCATGACCCGGTCCTACGCTCCCCCCATGACCGATGACGAATCCGGTAAGAACCCCACAACCCGGCGCACCTTCATGGTCGGCGGCGCCGCGGCGGCCATCGGCGCGGCCGCGGCCAGCCGCATCCGTTCGGGGAAAGTCACCGACGATCAGGCGCGGCTGATCGACCAGGTGACCGCGGCGGGCACCACCGCCGCCGCCAGCCTCGGTGACATCAAGCACATCGTGATCCTGATGCAGGAGAACCGCAGCTTCGACCACTACTTCGGCACCCTGTCCGGGGTGCGCGGCTTCGCCGACCCGGATGCGCCCAGGAACGCCAACGGCACCCCGGTCTTCGACCAGTACGGCTACCAGCCCGGCACCGGGCCGGACGCGGCCGGCTACCTGCAGCCGTTCCACCTGGTAAACAAGCCGCCAACCGAGAACGGCGAGTCCACCAACGACATCGACCACAGCTGGGCCGGGCAGCACAACAGCTGGAACGGCGGCAAGCTCGACTCGTTCGTCACCTCCCACCTGGCGACCGACGGCGCCACCAACGGGCCGGTCACCATGGGCTACTTCACCCGCACCGAGCTGGCCTTCTACTACGCCCTCGCGGACGCGTTCACGATCTGCGACGGCTACCACTGCTCGGTGCTCGGCCCGACCGACCCGAACCGGGTGATGGCGATGTCCGCCTCCATCGACCCGGGCGGCGCGCACGGCGGCCCGGTGATCACCACCGCGTCCAACCGGATCGGCATGACCGGCAAGCTGAACTGGGAAACGATGCCGGAGGCACTGCTGAAGGCCGGGGTGAGCTGGAAGGTCTACAACGACCCGACCGGCCTGCTCGGCCTCGACGTGCTGTCGTACTTCAAGAACTACACCTCGGCGTCCCTCACCGGCGTCGAGCTGGCCGCCCGGGCCCTGGCGCCGACCTACCCGGGCACCTTCGCCAGCGACGTGAAGAGCGGCAAGCTGCCCAGCGTCTCCTGGATCCTGCCGCCGCTGGCCGAGTGCGAGCACCCGGCCGCGCCACCGGAGTGGGGCGAGTACCTGGTGCAGCAGATCCTGAGCACCCTGGTGTCCAACCCCGACGTGTGGGCGCAGACCGTGTTCATCGTCAACTACGACGAGAACGGCGGCTTCTTTGACCACGTGCCGCCGCCGGCCGCGCCGGCCGGCACCGCGGGGGAGTACCTGACCGGCACGCTGCCCAGCGCCGCGGACGGCATCGCCGGCCCGGTCGGCCTCGGCTTCCGTACCCCCGCCCTGGTCATCTCGCCGTTCAGCGCGGGCGGCTACAAGTACTCGGGCACCCTGGACCACACCAGCACGCTGCGGCTCATCGAGACCAGGTTCGGCGTCACCGTGCCCAACCTGTCCCCCTGGCGCCGCTCGGTCACCGGCGACTTCACCGGTGCACTCAACCTGGCCGCCGCCCCGGTCACCAAGGTGCCGGCCCTGCCGTCCACCTCCATCGGCAGCAATGTCTCGGTGGTCGAGGAGGCGGTGCTCAACGCCCTCACCGGCACGCTGGACGTCGGCATCGCTTACCCGCTGCCGGCCAGCAACGCGATGCCCGCGCAGGAGGCCAGCCCCGCCCGGCCGCCGGTGCCCTAGGGGCTCGCCGTTACCCGGCCGCGCCGGCCAGGATCGCCGCGGTGACCTCGCGGGCGCAGCCCCAGGACAGGCTGACGCCCGCGCCGCCGTGCCCGTAGTTGTGCCACAGCACCCGGCCGTCCGGCAGCGGCTCCGCCTCCAGCCGGACCGAGGGCCGGACCGGGCGCAGCCCGACCCGTTGCGCCAGCACCCGGGACTGGCGCAGGGCGGGGAAGACGGCGGCGCAGTCGCGCAGGATCCGGCTGGTCACCGCGGGACGCGGGGCCAGGTCGTCCGCGCCCTCGTGCGCGGTCCCGCCCAGGATCACCGTGTCCCCGTGCGGGAACAGGTACACGTAGTCCTCGCCGCCGGTCCCGTGGTCCAGGTAGAACTCGCTGATACCGGGGTTCTCCAGTACCAGCAGCTGCCCGCGGACCGGGACCAGGACCGGGTCGGGCACCAGCGCCCGGGCGCCGATCCCGGTGCAGTTGACCAGCACCGGGGCGGCTGACTGGCCGGGACCGGTCACCTCGCCCGGGTCGGTCAGCGAGGTCACCGTCCGCTCGGTCAGCCGGCCGCCCAGGTCCAGGTACCGGCGCAGCAGGTACTCCAGGTAGACCGGCATCTGCACCGCGGGCGCGGTGTACCGCCAGCCGGCCGTGAACCCGGCGGGCAGCTCATCCGGGCCGAGTACCCGCAGGTCGGCCAGCAGCGCGGTCCACCGCGGCGGGGCGGCGTAGCGCGCGCAGACCTCGCGCCCGGACAGCAGGCGCACCCCGCTGGCGGGCTCGGCGGCCAGCGCCGTCAGCACGTCCAGGCCGGTCCACGCCCAGGCGTAGCAGCGCTCGGGCGGCCCGCAGCGCACCGGGCCCCAGATCGCGCCGGCCGCCGCCGACGTGGTACCCGACGGCGGGGCGGCGGTGATCACCTGGGTGGACAGCCCCGCCTCGGCCAGCGAGATCGCGGTGGTCAGCCCGGCTACCCCGGCGCCCACCACCGTTACGTCAACGTCGGTCACGCCTCCCGACTGTACGCCGCCGCGCCGGCCGCCCAGCCGGCCGGTCGCGGCCTTGGGGGCCTGTGGCCCGGTTCAGCCCCGCGGGTGCCAGCGCCGCCCGTCTGACCGCGGCCTGACCAGGGTAAACGCGTCAAACAGCAGGTAGTCGCCGCCAGGCTCGGCGGCCGCGGCGGCCAGCGGGTCGGGGGCGGCCGCGTGGTAGTAGCGGACGATGATCGAGGTCTGCCCGCCGGCCTCGGCCCCCGGGTTGACGTCGAAGACCGCGATGCCCGGGCCGGCCGCGGTATCGCGCCGGGCCGACCAGGTGGCGACCTCGGCCGCCTCGTCGCCGGGGAGCAGCGCGGCCGGGGCGGTGTCGCCCGCTCCCGGGCCGTCCGCCGCCCAGTCGCCGGGGGCGCGGGCATCCGGCACCGGGACCGGCAGCGGTGCCGCGGGCCGGGTGAACACCCGTGCTACCAGGGCGGGCCCGGTGCCGGGGTTGCCCTCAGGCGGCATCCTGTCCCCGCCAGCGCCGGGCACGCTGCCGCCGCCAAGCACTAGGTGCACGGTCCCCTGGCTGGTGTCGAACACTCCGCTGTCGACCGTGGTCACCGGGTGCGGACGGCCGGTGTCGGCCGCCGTGCCGGTCACCACGTCGGCGCCCGCCCCGGGGTCGACGCCGCGGACCGGGAACGAGCGCTCGTACCCGCGGTCGTGCCCGGACAGCACCAGGTCGACCTCGTAGGTGTCGAACAGCGGCAGCCACTCCCGCCGCACGCCCAGGTCGGACCCGGTCGCGGTGCCCGCCGTGCGCCCCGCCCCGGACGAGCAGGCGCAGTGATGCAGCTGCACCACGATCCAGTCGATGGAGGCGTCGCCGCGGGCGGCCGCCAGGGTCGCCTCGAGCCACCGGGTCTGCGCGCCGCCGGAGTACCCGCGGGCCGGCGCGTCCCGGTAGGCCACGTCGTCACCGCTCAGCGTCACGAACAGTGCGGTGCCCACCCGGAACGCGTACCAGCGCCCGGCCAGCAAGGACGCGCCACCGGGGACGGGCTGGCCGGCCGCCGGCTGGTGCCCGCCCGGCACCGGCAGCCATGGCCGGTAGGCGGCCGACGCCTGCACCTGGTTGCCAACTTCCCGCCCGGCCTGCGGCGGGATTCCGCCAGCCCCCGCCAGGTCGCTGTTGAGCAGGTGAAACAGCGGCTGAAAGCTCTCCACCGCGGCGACCGCGTAACCCGCCTGGCCGGCCAGCGCCGCCCCGCTTTCTCCGGGCGCGGCCAGGTCACCGAAGCTGGTGAAGCGGAACTTGGCCCGTCCCTCCGGCGCGGTGGTGAAGGTGCCGCTGAACGGGTCGGCCGCGTTGGCGTCGTTGTCGGCGGTGACCGCGTACCCGTAGGTCGCGCCCGGCCGGAGGCCGTCCACCCGGGCGTGATAGGTCCGGCCCGGCCGTGCCCGGGTGCGGGCCGGCCCGCTCGACGGCGGGGATCACCCGCTCGCCGATCCTGACCCGGGGCCGCACCGCCTGGGCGGCCGACGCCCAGGACACCGTCACGGTCCGCGCGGGGTCGTCGCCCCAGCTCAGGTGGATCTGCTCGGGGGTGCCGTCGTCGGCCTCCGGGCGCGCGCGGGCCGGCCCCCCGGCGCTCGCGGCGATCAGGCCGGTGTTTCCCGCGGCGAACGCCTGCCGCCCGGACAAACCAGACCCCGAGTCATCTGACATGCCGAGACTTTGCCGTCTCCCGGTAAACGACTGGTGACGGCAGGGAAGGTAGCGCCTACCGATCTTGATGAATATTGGGAAGGCGCGTTCAGCTTTGCTGGCCCCGCTCGAGCACCCAGTTGGTCAGCTGGGTGCGCGAGGAGAAGCCGAGCTTGGCGAAAATGTGCTCGATATGAGAGTCCACCGTGCGCTTGGACAGGAAGAGCTGATCGGCGATGTCGCGGTTGCCGAGCCCGCCTGCCACCAGCGCGGCGACCTCCCGTTCGCGCCGGGTGAGCCGCTTCGCCTGGTCGCCCCCGATAGCCACGGCGCCCACGGCACCGCCGCCGCCAACGGCACCGCCGCCGCCGGCCGAGCCCGGGTAGCCGGGCGGAACGGCGGGAACCTCGCCGCCCGCCACCGCCACCGCGTCGGGCAGCGGCAACGCTGCCCCGTAGCCGGCCAGGGCCTCGAAGCGCTCCTCGCCTAGCTGCGTGCGGGCGGTGTCGGCCCCGCCCCGGCGGAGGTCGGAGTAGCCGGGGCCCATCAGCACCGGCGCGTTCAGCAGCGCCCAGAGCGCGTCGCCCGCGCCGTAGAGCACCGCCGCGCGGTCGAACTCGCCCGTGCCCACCAGGCACACCGACAGCAGGTCGAAGCACATCGCCATCGTGTGCAGGTCACCCAGCTGGTCCTTGATCCGCAGGCAGGCGAGCGCGTCGCCGATGGCGGCGGCGTTGTCGCCGGACAGCCAGCGGGCGCCGCCGCGCACCCACAGCGCGGTGCCGCGCGCCCACTGCTCGCCGGTCTCGTCGCAGCGGCGCAGGCACTCCTCGCACAGCGACACCGCCTCGTCCAGCTCGAAGTTGAGCAGGCAGACCGACGCCAGCCGCCCGTAGGTAACCAGCGCGGCCGGGTCGGTGAAGCCGGCCCGCTGGTAGAAAGCGAGCGCCGCCTGGTGCTGCGCCCGGGCGGTGGCCAGGTCGCCCAGGTTGAACGCGAGGATGCCGCGCGCGTCGGTGACGTGGGCCGCGAGGTCCTCGTCGCCGCCCGCGGCGGCCAGCGCGGCCGCCTGGTCGAGCAGCGGCCCGCCCGCCGCGAAGTCGCCCTGCTGCACCGCGAGCACCCCCCCGCCGTACACCGCCCAGGCGGTGTCATCGACAGCGGTGTCGTCCGGAGGGCTGTCGCCGGCCACGCCAGCCGGGGAGCCGCCGACCGCCGCGGCCAGCCGGTGCCAGCGCCTGCCCTCGGTGAACTGCCCGGTCATCTGCCAGTAGGGCAGCAGCAGCCGGGTCATCCGCCGCCCGGCGGGCGCCTCGCCGCCGGCGGTGAACGAGAAGTCGAGCGCGACCCGCAGGTTGGCGGTCTCGGCCGCCAGGCGGCGCAGCCAGCCGCCCTGGGCGGCGCCCGCCAGGCCCGCCGCCGCCTGCTCGGCCAGGTCCAGGTAGTAGTCGCGGTGCCGGGCGCGGGCGCGCCGGGCGGCGGCCTCGGTCAGGTGCTCGGCGCCGAACTCGCGCATGGTGTCGAGTAGCTGGTAGCGGCCCTGGTCGCCGGGCGGTCCGCCGTCCGCCGTGAACTGGACGACCGACTTGTCCGCCAGCCCGGCCAGGGCGGCGGCCGCGCCCGCCTCGCCGACCCGCTCGGCCGCGGCGGCGCCGAAGCCGCCAGGGAAGACCGAGAGCCGCGCCCACAGCCGCTGCTCGTCCGCATCGCACAGGTGGTAGCTCCAGGCGACGGCGGCGTGCAGCGTGCGGTGCCGGTCGGTGGACGTCCGGGCGGAGCCGAGCACGCCGAACCGGTTGCTCATCCGGGCCAGCATCTCCTCCACCGGCATGCCGCGCAGCCGCACCGCCGCCAGCTCAAGCGCGAGCGGTATGCCGTCAAGCCGCCGGCACAGCTCGGCCACCGCGGGCAGGTTGCGCGGGGTGAGCGCGAAGCCGGGCACCGCCGCCCGGGCCCGGTCGACGAACAGGGTGACCGCGTCCGCGGTGGCGGCGGTGGCGTCGTCGGCCGGCACGTCGAGCGGCGCGATCAGCAGCGCCCGCTCACCGGGGGCGCCGAGCGGCGCCCGGCTGGTCGCCAGGATGCGCAGTTCGGGGGCGGCGTCGAGCAGCCGCGCGGCCAGCTCGGCGCAGGCGCCCGCCAGGTGCTCGCAGGTGTCGAGCACCAGCAGCAGCTGACGCTCGGCGAGGCTGTCGGCCAGCACCGCGAGGGCGTCGCCCGCGGACTCGTCCGGCAGCCCGAGCGCCTCCGACACGGTACGGGGGAGCAGCTCGGGTGCGTGCAGCGGGGACAGTTGCACCAGCCAGCAGCCGTCGGCGAAGCCGTCCCGCAGCCCGGCCGCCGCCCGCAGCGCCAGCCGCGTCTTGCCGACCCCGGCCGGGCCGCGCAGGGTGACCAGCCGGTCCCGCCCGACCGCGGCGGTGACCGCGGCCAGCTCCCGCTGCCGGCCGATGAACGCGGTGACCTCGGCCGGAAGGTTGTCCTTCCGCTGTCCGGACGGCAGCGTGGTCACGGTTCCCTCGGTTGACGGACATTGGGTGGTTTCGTGGCATCGTACAACGATGTCACCCACCGTCGCCGTGCAATTGCACGAACCTTAAACCGGAGGCTCCGAACGGGTGCGGCTGGCCGTGGCGCGGGTCAGAGTTTCGTCCAGGCTTCGGTGAGCACCGAGCGCAGGATCTGCTCGATCTCGTCGAAGTGCTCCTGGGTGCAGATGAGCGGCGGGGCGAGCTGGATCACCGGGTCAGCGCGGTCGTCGGCCCGGCAGACCAGGCCGGCGTCGAACAGCGCGTGCGACAGGAAGCCGCGCAGCAGCCGCTCGGACTCGGCGTCGCTGAAGGTCTCCTTGGTTCCCTTGTCCTTGACCAGCTCGATGCCGTAGAAGTAGCCCGCGCCGCGCACGTTGCCGACGATCGGCAGGTCCGTCAGCCGGTCCAGGGCGGCGCGGAAGCCCGCCTCGTTCGCCCGCACGTTGCCCAGCAGGTTGTCGCGCTCGAAGACGTCCAGGTTGGCCAGGGCTACCGCCGATGACACCGGGTGGCCGGCGAAGGTGACGCCGTGCAGGAACGTCGCGTCGCCCTTAAGGAACGGCTCCATCAGCTGGTCACGCACGATCATGCCGCCGAGCGGCGAGTAGCCGGAGGTGACGCCCTTGGCGAAGGTGATGATGTCGGGCTGGTAGCCGTACCGCTCGGCCCCGAAGTAGTAGCCGAGGCGGCCGAAGGCGCAGATCACCTCGTCCGACACCAGCAGCACGCCGTACTTGTCGCAGATCTCGCGCACCCGCTGGAAGTAGCCCGGGGGCGGGGTGAAGCAGCCGCCGGAGTTCTGCACCGGCTCGAGGAACACCGCCGCGACCGACTCGGCGTCCTCGCGCAGGATCGCCCGCTCGATCTCGTCCGCCGCCCACACCCCGAACGTGGCCTCGTCGTCGGCCACGAAGTCCGGGGCCCGGTAGAAGTTGGTGTTCGGCACCCGGACGCCGCCCGGCGGCAGCGGCTCGAAGTCGTGCTTGATCGACGACAGGCCGGTGACGGCGAGGGCGCCCATCGAGGTGCCGTGGTAGGCGTACTCGCGGCTGAGCACCTTGTAGCGGCCGTACTCGCCGGTGCGCTTGAAGTACGCCTTGGCCAGCTTCCAGGCCGACTCGACCGCCTCGGACCCGGAGGTGGTGAAGAACACCCGGTTGAGGTCGCCCGGTGCCAGCGCCGCCAGCCGCGCGGCCAGCTCCACCGCGGCCGGGTGGGCGTAGGACCACAGGGGGAAGTAGGCCAGCTCGGAGGCCTGCTTGGACGCGGCCTCGGCCAGCTCGGTGCGGCCGTGGCCGACCATCGACACGAACAGGCCGGCCAGGCCGTCCAGGTACCGCTTCCCCTTGTCGTCGTAGACGTAGGGGCCCGAGCCGCGGACGATCACCGGGATGTCGCCGCTGGCGTAGGTCGACATCCGGGTGAAGTGCATCCACAGGTGCTGCTTGGCCGCCGTCTGAAGTTCTTCCGAGGAAAGGGTCACCGTGTCCCCCAGGTGTAAGTCTGCTTGCGTAGCTTGAGGTAAACAAAGGTTTCGGTGGATGTGACGGACGGTACCCCCCGTACCCGGCTGAGAATCTCCAGCAGGTGGTCGTCGTCCTCGCACACCACCTCGAGCAGCACGTCGAACGACCCCGCGGTCAGCACCACGTAGTCGATCTCGTCCATGCCCGCCAGGTGGTCGGCCAGCTTCTGCGGGTCGCCGTCGCAGCGCACGCCGATCATCGCCTGGCGCCGGAAGCCCAGCTTGAGCGGGTCGGTCACCGCGACGATCTGCATGATCCCGGACTCGTGCAGCCGTTGCACCCGCTGCCTGACGGCGGCCTCGGACAGGCCGACCGCCTTGCCGATCGACGCGTACGACTGGCGGCCGTCGGCCTGCAGCTGCTCGATGATCCGCTTGGAGATGTCGTCGAGCGCCGGCGCGGCGGCCGCGGCGACTGATCCGCCGCGCGGGCCGTGGGCCATTCGGTCACATCCTTCCGAGCATGCGGGGGCGCGCCTGGCGTTGCGGCTGCTCCTGGCCATATGGTTGTCGCGATCCGCACGCTTGTCAACTGATTTCGTAGCTGTATGTCTATTTTACTACGGATTCGCTTGTCGAATGACTGGCTGGCCGGTCGGCGCCAGCCACTCGAGGTAGCGGAATCCGGGGTACCGCACCGTCCACCCGGTCACCGCCAGCCGCGTCACCCCGGCGGCGGACCCGTTCTCCTCGACCACCGTCACCGTGCCGTTCCCGGCCGCGTCCACGTCGGCCGCCTGGACCACCGCGGTGTGCCCGCCGGAGACGCTGTCGAAGCCCGGCGCGGCCGACAGCGACAGCACGTCCCCCGCGCCGGGCGGCTGGCCCGCGGCCCCGTTCCTGACCACCCTGAACAGGCCGGGGAAGTCGGTCGCGTAGTGCGCCGCCACCTGGTCGCCGTTGGTGGCCACGTCCATCACCACCCCGTAGCGGTCGTACAGGTAACGCTCGCTGAACTCCACGCACTGGTAGCCCGCCGTCCACAGCGCCCCCGGGTAGGGGTAGACCGCCGCCCCCCGCCGGCCGTCCCCGGGGGCCGGCCCGCAGGCCGGCACCACCAGCCCGCCGCCGGTCCAGGCGGCCGGCCGCACTCCGTCTGCCCCCGGTAGCTGCCCCGCCCCGGGGAAGGCGCCGCAGCCGGCGGCGCTCCCGCGGCCGCTCTCGCCCGGCCGCGCTGGCCGGGACGGCGCCGCGCGGTGCGTCCCGGCCGGCGCGGGCAACCGGGCGGGGCCGGGCAAAACGGCGGAGTCGGGCAACCGGGCGGGGCCGAGTTGCAGTACCAGCCCGGGCGACGGGACCGGGCCCGCGGGCGGGGCGGGCCGGAACGGTCCCGCTGGCCCGAGTAGCGGCGCTGACCCGAGTGCCAGGGCGCCAAGGCCAACGCCGACCGCCTGCCACTTCCGCGCTGCCTGCCACTTCCGCGCTGCCTGCCACTTCCGTCGCGCCAGCCGCACCACCAGCCGCCCCGCCCCCGATGCTCATCACGGAGGGCATTCATCGACTACCCTCAGTGACACTCATCGGCCGCGGGCGCCCCCGCCCAAACCTCCGCCCGCGCACCCCTCCAACTTCTCCCGGCTCTGGGCGGACGCCTGGCCTGCTTCGGTGAGTCATGGGGCTGTCGGTGCCGCCGATGATCAGGTGAAACCATCAGCGGCACCGATCCAGGGCGATAATCGAAATCTTTCATGATCACGGAAACTTTTTAGTATGATCACACCAAAAAACTTCCGTGATCATGCTTGTGGCCAGCGGCCTAGCCGGTGCGCCGGTCCCGCTAGCCGTCGGCTTTTCCGGCTTTCCCGGGTCCCCCGGACTGCTCGGCTGTCCCGGCCGTCTCTGGTTTCCCGGCCGTCTCTGGTTCCCCGGCCCGCTCTGGTTCCCCGGCCGGCGCTCCGGCCGCCCGCGGTTCCCGCGCGGTCTCGTCGCCCGCCTCGTCGCCCGGCCGCTGGCCGGCCTCGCCGCCGAACTCGTCCCTGACCAGACCCACCACCTGCTCGCCGAGCCCGATCGAGGGGCCGCCGACAAGCTCCCAGGCGCGCCCGATGCCGATGAGGCAGAAGACGATCACCAGGATGGCGATGGTCTCCACCGAGCCGGAGTCGCCCGGGTGGTAGGCCACATTGAGCCCCGCGATCAGCTCCACCGCGAACGCCACCGCCATGCCGACCAGGAAGAACGCGTCCCGCGCAATCGACCAGTGCTTTTCCGGCACCCGGAGCAGGGAAAGCAGCGCCGCGGCGATGAACACCAGCCCCACCGTGGACACCGCCACGCTCGTCCAGCCGATCTTCTCGCCCGGGATCAGGGCGAACAGGGAGACCGAGAGCGAGTTGGTGAAGGCGATCAGCGAGGCGTTGGCGCGGATCCGGTGCACCTGCGCGGTTGCCTCGGCCCGGGTCAGCCGCGGGCCCGCGACCGAGATCGCCACGAACAGCAGCCCGATCAGCGCCCCGGTCACCCCGGCACTGCCCATGAAGAAGTCGTGAATGTTCTCGGGAACCACCCGATGATCTTCCCACGCTGGCTGACCGAGGCAGCGCCCATCCGTTCGGACGGCCGGGTTTGATCTTGTGTCCTCGGTAAGGTGAGGCGCATGGACATCACGAAGCCAGAAGTGGACTACCCCGAGGGCACCCCGCCCAAGGAGCTGGAGATCACCGACGTCTGGGAGGGCGACGGCAAGCAGGCTGGCGCCGGGGACACCGTCGAGGTGCACTACGTCGGGGTCGCCTACTCCACCGGCGAGGAGTTCGACGCGAGCTGGAGCCGGGGCGAGCCGCTGCGCTTCCAGCTCGGCGTCGGTCAGGTCATCCAGGGCTGGGACCAGGGCGTGCAGGGCATGAAGGTGGGCGGCCGCCGCAAGCTGGTCATCCCGCCCGACCTGGGCTACGGCAGCCGCGGTGCGGGCCGCCAGATAAAGCCGGGCGAGACGCTGATCTTCGTCTGCGACCTCGTCTCCGCCTGAACCTAGCCCGCGCGACCCTAGCGAGCCCGAGGCCGCCGGTTTCCCGCCCGGAACCCGGCGGCCTCGGCGCTGCCCGGCCGCGGATCCGCCCGCTAACCGCTTGACCCTCCTGTAACGGGAGGCCGGACGCTCAGGGATATGACCAGCCAGAGCGTTTTCAGCCAGGCACAGGACAAGGAGCAGCGCGCCGCCTCGTGGGCGCCGCTGGCGGTGATCCTGTGCGGGACCTTCGTCTTCGTACTCGACTTCTTCATCGTCAACGTCGCGCTGCCGGCCATCCAGCGCGGCCTCGCCGCCAGCCCGGCCGCCATCGAGTGGGTGGTCGCCGGTTACGCCCTGACCAGCGCCGCGCTGCTGGTGACGGGCGGCCGGCTGGGCGACATCTACGGCCGCAGGAAGATCTTCTGCGCCGGCGTCGCGGGCTTCACCCTCACCTCGGCCCTGTGCGCGCTCGCCCCCGACGCCGGGTTCCTGGTCGCCGCCCGGCTCGCCCAGGGCGTCGCCGCCGCCGTGATGGCGCCGAACGTGCTGTCTATCCTCGGCACCACCTACGCCGGCCCCGCCCGGGTGAAGGCGATCAGCGCCTACGGCATGGTGATGGGGGTCGCCGCGGCCGGCGGGCAGCTGCTCGGCGGCGTGCTCATCACCGCCAACCTGGGCGGCCTGGGCTGGCGGGTGCTGTTCTGGGTGAACGTCCCGATCGGGCTGGCCACGCTGGCCGCCGCCCGCCGCTACGTCCCCGAGTCACGGGCGGCGGCGGCCGGCGGCGCGGCCGGGCGCCTCGACCTGCGCGGCGCCGCCCTGCTCACCGCCGCCCTGGTGGCGATCGTGCTTCCGCTGCTCGACGGGCGCGCCGACGGCTGGCCGGCCTGGTCGCTGGCCTGCCTGGCGGCCGGCCCGGTGCTGCTGGCGGCGTTCGCGGCCCACTTGCGGAGCACCGCCCGCCGCGGCGGGCAGCCGCTGCTCGACCCGGCCATCTTCACCGTCCGCGCGTTCCGGGCCGGGCTGGCCTGCCAGCTCCTGTTCTGGTGCCAGCAGGCCTCCAGCTACCTGCTGCTCGCGCTGTACCTGCAGGACGGGCGGGGGCTGTCGCCGGTGGCGTCGGGCGGGATGTTCGCGATGCTGGCGGCCGGGTACCTGCTCACCTCGCTGCGCGCGCCCGCGCTCACCATGCGGTTCGGCCGCCGGGTGGTTGCCATCGGGGCGGTGCTGGCCGGGCTCGGTGACCTGGCCCTGGTGCTCGCGGTGGCCGGCGCAGGCGGCAACTGGCCGGTGACCGCGCTGCTGCCCGGCCTGTTCCTGCTCGGCGCGGGCCAGGGGCTGTGCATCACCCCGCTCACCACCACCGTCCTCGCGCACGCCGACGCGACGCGGGCCGGCTCGGTGTCCGGTGCGCTGTCGACCGCGCAGCAGGTCGGCAACGCGATCGGCGTCGCCGTCAGCGGCGTGATCTTCTACGGGCTGCTCGCCGACGGCTACCCGGCCGCCTACCGCTGGAGCCTGGCCGAGATGGCGGCGCTGCTGGCCGGGGTGGCCGCGCTCACCTTCATCATCCCGCGCACCACCATCCCGCGCACCACCGTCTCGCGCGCGGGCACCAGCGCGCGGCGGTGATACTTCTTCATGGCCACCACGATGCTGACCATCGGCGAGTTCTCCCGGATGACCCACCTGAGCGTGAAGGCGCTGCGGCACTACCACGACGTGGGGGTGCTGGAGCCGGCCGGGATCGACCCGCAGTCCGGCTACCGCCGTTACGGCGCCGATCAGGTCACCCCCGCCCAGGTGATCAGGCGGCTGCGCGACCTGGGCATGCCGCTCGACGGCATCCGGTCGGTGCTGCGGGCGCCCGACCTGGCGGCCCGCAACCAGGAGATCAGCGCCCACCTGCAACGGATGGAACGCCAGCTTGAGCAGACCCAGGTCGCCGTCAGCGGCCTGCGCGCCCTGCTCGGCGAGCCCGGCTCCGCTCCCGGCGATCGAGTTCCGTACCATCCCGGCCGCCACCGTGCTGGCGATCACCGAGGTGGTGGCGGCGGCCGACGCCTACGCCTGGGGACTGGCGGCGTTCGCCGAGATCGACGCGCTGGCCGACGCCATCCTCGGCCCCGGCCCGGGCAGGTCCGCCGGCCTGCCCGGGGCCGGCCGGCGGGCGCGCTCTTCCCGGGCGCGTTCTTCGAGCTCGAGCGCAGCCCGCTGACGGCGTTCCGGCCGGTGCCCGCCCGCGCCGCCCGCAGCGACGCCGAGGCCGGGCTGGCCGGGCTGGCTGGCCTGGCCGACCCGGCCGGCGGGGGACTGGGCGGGCGCGGGGCGGCCGGCCGGGTCCGGCTGGTCGAGCTGCCCGCGATCGAGGCCGCGGTCGCGCTCCATGACGGCCCGCCGCAGGACGTCGACCGCACCTACGGCGCCCTCGGCACGGCGGTCGCCGAGCGGGCCATCGGGGTGGACGGCCCGATGCGGGAGTACTACCCGGACGGCTTCTCGGCCGGCCCGCACCGCACCGAGATCTGCTGGCCGGTCTTCCGCACGGCCCGCGCCTGACCCTAGCGGCCGCTCATCCAGAGCCGGGTGAGCCCGTGGATAGCGTCGACGAAGGGGGTGGGCACTCCCGTCAGCACCCCGAGCTCCCGCACCGCGCCGGTCAGCGCGTCCAGTTCGAGCGGCCGCCCGGCCCGCGCGTCCTGCAGCATCGACGGGGCGAAGTCGCCCAGCTTCCGCGTCACCGCGTGCCGGTCCTCGGGGGTCTGCGCGATCGGGCAGCCGATCCGCTCCCCGATCGCCCGCGCCTCTCAGCATCGCCGCCGAGATCAGCCCGCGCACCAGGTCGTCGTCCATCACCGGCCCGGTCGAGGCGTTGGTGAGCGCGCAGATCGGGTTGACCGTCAGGTTGCCCCACAGCTTGTACCAGACGTCCTCGCGGATGCGAGAGGACAGCGTCACCTCGAAGCCGCCCAGCGCGCAGCGCCCCGGCCAGGGCCTGCGACCGGGCCGAGCCGCTGCCGTCCGGTTCCCCGATGATCAGCCCGTTGCCGCTGCGCCAGGAGACCTCACCCGGGGCGGGCGACGATGCCGACAGGTGGACGGTGCCGCCGATCACCCGCGCCGCGGGCAGCACCGACGCGATGAACCCGCCCGGGTCCACGCTGTCCAGGTGCCGGCCGGCCGCCGGGCCGCCGAAGCCGTCAAGGAACCACCAGGGCACGCCGTTGAGGGTGGAAAGCACCGCGGTGTCCGGGCCGAGCAGCGGGCGCAGCGACGCGGCGACGCCGGCCATCGACTGCGCCTTGACCGCGACGACCACGAAGTCCTGCCGTCCCAGCTCGGCCGCGTCGGCCGCCGCGGCGACCTGCACGGTCACCGTTTCCCCGGGCGGGAAGCGCCCGGCGCCGGGGGAGCGGTGGCCGGCCACCGACGTCAGGCGGAGCCCGCGCGTCCGCAGCGCGGCCAGGGTGGCCCCGCGGGCGAGCACCGACACGTCCGCGCCGCCGCCCGCCGCCAGCCCGGCCGCGAGCACCCCGCCGATGGCGCCCGCCCCGACCACACAGATCCGCATAGCCCATGTTTATCTTGGGCTGGGTCTGTCGCCACCAGGCGGGTATGCGAAAGTCGGATCATGACCGCCGCCAGCCTGAACCCGGCCGTCGCCCGCTCGCTGGCGGGCGCCGTTCCCCGCCCGTTCTGGCTGGACCAGCCGGGTGCGCCCGACCCCTGCCCGGCCCTGGCGGGCGGCGTCACCGCCGACCTGGCGGTGATCGGCGGCGGCTTCACCGGGCTGTGGACCGCGCTGCTGGCCCGCGAGCGCTACCCGGAACTGGACGTGGTCCTGCTCGAGGCGCGGACGGTCGGCTGGGCGGCGTCCGGCCGCAACGGCGGCTTCTGCTCCGCCAGCCTCACCCACGGCATCGGCAACGGGCTGGAGCGGTTCGGGCCGGAGATGCCGCTGCTTGAGCGGCTCGGCGCGCAGAACCTGCGGGAGATCGGCGAGGCGGTCGCCAGGTACGGCATCGACTGCGACTTCCAGCCCACCGGTGAGCTGGCCCTGGCCACCGCCGACTGGCAGCTTGACGGCCTGGACGAAGAGGCGGTCGCCGCCCGGCACCTCGGCCACGAGGTCGAGGTGCTCGACGCCGCCGCGGCCCGGGCGCGAGCTCAGCTCACCGCTATGGCGGGGCGGGCTGAAGTTCACCGACGGCAACGCGCTGGTCGACCCCGGCCGCCTGGCCTGGGGGCTGCGCCGCGCCTGCCTGGACGCCGGGGTGCGGATCTTCGAGCACACGCCGGTGACGTCGCTGTCCCGCAGCGGCAGCCGGGATGATGCTGACCGCGCCGTACGGCGGGGTGCGGGCGGGCCGGGTCGCGCTGGCCGCGGGGGTGCCCGGCGGCGCGCTGCTCCGCCGGATCAGCGCCTACGTCGTCCCGGTGTGGGACTACGTGCTGATGACCGAGCCGCTGTCGGCCGAGCGGCTCGCCTCGCTGGGCTGGGACGGCCGCCGCGGCGCGGTCCGACCTCGGCAACCAGTTCCACTACTTCCGGCTCACCGAGGACAACCGGGTGCTGTGGGGCGGCTACGACGCGGTCTACTACAACGGCGGCCGGGTGCGTGAGGAGGCGAACAGCCGCCCGGCTACCTTCGCGCTGCTCGCGGACCAGTTCTTCGCGGCCTTCCCGCAGCTCGAGGGGGTGTCGTTCACGCACGCGTGGGGTGGCGTGATCGACACCTGCAGCCGGTTCTGCGCGTTCTACGGCACCGCGCACGGCGGGAGGGTGGCCTACGCGGCCGGGTACACCGGGCTCGGCGTCGGCGCCTCCCGGTTCGCCGGGCAGGTACTGCTGGACAAGCTACAGCGAACCGATTCCGAACGGGTGGGGCTGGCCCTGGTCAGCGGCAAGCCGTTGCCGTTCCCGCCGGAGCCGCTGCGCTCGGCCGTCATCCAGGCCACCCGGGCGTCGATCGCCCGGGCGGACAGGAACGAGGGGCGGCGCGACGCCTGGCTCCGCCTGCTCGACCGCCTCGGCCTCGGGTTCGACAGTTGATTCTCGGGGGAGCGACCCCCCGTACCCCCCGGGGCGCGCCTGGTCGCAGAAGGCGCGACCGTACCAGGCGCGCGACCCCCGGGGGGACGACCCCCGTACCCCCCGGGCGCGCCTGGTCGCAGGAGGCGCGACGGTACCAGGCGCGCGGCGGCCGGGGGAGCGGCCCGTCCCCCGGGCGCGCCTGACCCGGGGAACACCCCGCCCGGGACGGCTGTTCTAGAGGTTTGAGTGCCCGTGAAACTGGGCACTACGAGTTCTCAGAAACGATTTGACGATGGTGGCTGGGACCCGTAAGGTTCATCTTGCCCCGAGGGGGAGGGAACGCCGGAAGGCGGGCCCGGACCCGGGGAGCCACCAGTAGCAAGCTTCGGCGGAACTTGGCGTGCGCGTGCCGCACCACTCCAAAGAGGCGCTAAACTGATGGCTCGGGAGTTCCCGAAATGCCGAATTAGCTGCAAGGCGCGATTAACTTCGAGCCGGAGCTGATTTGACAAGAAGGAAATACCGGGTAAATTAAAAGAGTAAGGCCCGCAGGGAAAACGCCAGGTCAAAGCGGCAAGGTAAGCCAAAAGCCAATTTGACACAGCAAAGATCTGCGGTAAGTTTAAAGAGTCGCCCCGAGCAAAGAACAAAAGTTCAGCGAGCGGTGAGCGCCTGTATCTTGAGAACTCAACAGCGTGCTAAAAGCCAGTGCATGAAAATGTACAAACCCCCGTCGGGACTGGGCTCCGGCCTGGTTTCAACGGATTTATTTAGCCATGAATCACTCATGGTTGGGTTTCTGGTTTCCGGGTGGCCTTTCGGGGTTGCCTGGTTGCAGTCATTCAACGGAGAGTTTGATCCTGGCTCAGGACGAACGCTGGCGGCGTGCTTAACACATGCAAGTCGAACGAGGTGCTTGCACCTAGTGGCGAACGGGTGAGTAACACGTGAGCAACCTGCCCTTGGCTCTGGGATAGCCTCCGGAAACGGGGATTAATACCGGACATGACCTTCACCTGCATGGGTGTTGGTGGAAAGTTTTTCGGCCAGGGATGGGCTCGCGGCCTATCAGCTTGTTGGAGGGGTAACGGCCCACCAAGGCGACGACGGGTAGCCGGCCTGAGAG
>CAWGIM010000022.1:0-10359 GCA_963822615.1 uncultured Actinomycetota bacterium
CAGCTGCTGTCCGAGACCAAGGCCGACGCCGACCGGCGCCGGGTTGCCTCTCAGCGCGAGGTCGACGAGCTCACCCGCCAGAAGGACAACATCACCACCCACCTGGCCCAGGTCCGGCAGCTGCTGGGCGGCCAGCTCGGCATGCAGATGCCGTCGATGGAGCCGGCCGTGGCCGCCGCCCCGGCCAAGCCGGCCGTGGAGAGCGCGCCCGTCGGCAACGGCTCGCCCGCCCCGGCCGCCCGGCCGTCCGGCAACGGCGCCGCCAGGCCTGCCTCCGCCAACGGCGAGGGCAAGGCCAACGACGAGGACTGGTGGACCGAGTAACCGCAGGCACTGCCTGACGGGGCACGCAACAAGCGCGGGGCCCGGATCCGAACTGGATCCGGGCCCCGCGCTTGTTCTGGCCCGGCCGGCGCTAGCCCGCCCAGGTGGACGGCAGGGACCGCCCGTCGGCCAGGGCGGCCGGGCTGACGGCGCGCACGATCTCGTTGAGCACGATCCGCACGTAGGTCTCGCCTACCCACAGGTGCTTGGCCCCGTCCACGCCGATCACGTCCGCCTTGGGCACCCGGGCGAACCGCTGCCGCGCCTCGTCCGGCCGCAGGTAGTCATCGAGCTCGGGCACCAGCACGGTCAGCGGGCGGCCGTCGGCCGCCCAGCGGTCCAGGTCGGCGTCGGTGGTGCGGCGCAGCGGGGGCGACAGCAGGATGGCGCCCCGCACTTCGGGCAGCAGCCCCCAGCGCAGCGCCAGCTCGGTGCCGAACGACCAGCCGAGCAGCCAGATGTTCGGCAGCCCGGCTTCCGTCGCGTAGCGGACGGCGGCCGCCACGTCGGACCGCTCGGCCTCGCCGTCGCCGAACTCGCCGCCGCTGCGGCCCCGCTCGGACTCGGTGCCCCGGGTGTTGAACCGCAGCACCGCCAGCCCGGCCAGCGCGGGCAGCCGGTAGGCGGCCTTGCGCTGCACGTGGCTGTCCATCATCCCGCCCGCGGTCGGCAGCGGGTGCAGGCAGACCAGCGTGCCGGCCGGCTCGCCGTGCTCGGGCAGCGCCAGCTCGCCGACCAGGTCCAGCCCGTCGTCAGTGGTCAGCGTGATCGGGGTCCGCCGGGCAGGCAGGACCGTAGAAGCCCTGATGTCGGTCACGGTGTCCTTTCTCGGTTCCGCTTCGGGGCCGGCCGGGCGGCAGGCTCACCGGCCGCCTGGGCGGCGCTGCAGCCGCCGCTGCCAGCACACGGTATGCCAGTGCCGCCGCGCGTCGGCGCCCGCGTGCGTCGGCCACACCACCAGGTGCGCCACGCCCGGGTACAGCTCCTGGTCGCAGCCGGGGCAGCGGTACGGCTTGGCCGCGGCCGCGCCGGGGACCGGGCGCACCACCCAGTCACCGTCCGGCCAGTCCTCGATCCGCTCGGGGCCGAGCGGGGCGGGGGCGGCGGCGGGCCGGGGCTTCCTGGTCTTACGCGGGCTCACGGCGGTTAACCCTATCGGGAGAGATTTGCGTTCGCTGTAGTGGTAACGCGGGCACGGCACCGGCTAGTCCGCACTACAGTTCCTCTGTGCGTCTCGTCATCGCGCGGTGCAGCGTCGACTACGACGGCAGGCTCACCGCCCACCTTCCGTCCGCCCTCCGGCTGCTGATCGTGAAGGCCGACGGGTCCGTGCTCGTCCACTCCGACGGCGGCTCCTACAAGCCGCTCAACTGGATGTCGCCGCCCTGCCGGCTCACCGAGCACCCGGCCGCCGACGGGGCGCCGGGCAAGTGGACCGTCACCAACAAGGCGGGCGAGACGCTGACCGTCACCATCGAGGAAACGCTGTCCGACAGCACGGCCGACCTCGGGGTTGACCCTGGCCTGGTCAAGGACGGGGTCGAGGCCCACCTGCAGGAGCTGCTGGCCGAGCAGCTGCACCTGCTCGGCGACGGCTGGCGGCTGATCCGCCGCGAGTACCCCACCCCGATCGGCCCGGTCGACATCATGTGCCGCAACGACGGCGGGCAGCACGTCGCGGTGGAGATGAAGCGGCACGCCGGGATCGACGCGGTGGAGCAGCTCACCCGGTACCTGGAGCTGCTGAACCGGGACCCGCTGCTGTCCCCGGTGCACGGGGTGCTGGCCGCGCAGACGATCAAGCTGCAGGCACGCACGCTGGCCGAGGACCGCGGAATCCGCTGCGTGGTGCTCGACTACGACGCGATGCGCGGCATCGAGCGCGAGGGCACCCTGTTCTAGCCGCGGGTTAGTTGGCCAGACTCGCCGCGTGATCACTCTTCGTTTCGGTCATCGTCCGTTATCGTGACTCCAGCTTGCGTCGCCCATTCGCGTAGCTGCGGGATCCGGTCCTTGCTCCAGTGCCGGCCCCGGATCTGGCCGTCCCGCGTCAGCTGCAGCGCTTCCGGCAGCCCGAATGTCTGGAACAGGTCGCTTGCCAGCAGGTAAGCTGCCGCCACGAGATCGGGCCCGTCAACGGCCAGGGTGTCGAGGGGGGCAGCGAACTCGGCTTGCTGAACCGACCAGTCCCGCCACATCTCCCACGTTGAGCCGGGTGCGGCCCGGCCGCCAGTACCGAGATTGGCTCGGCCGCGGTCGGCGCGGACATGTGCCCTCAGCAAGGCGTTGCCGCCAGCCGCTGCCCGGTCACGGGCGTGGTGCCCGAGGAACCGCAACCCGGTGAGAATAGCGTTGACCACCTGCTCATCGTGGAGCCATGCTCCCTGAGCCGGCCGGTGGCCCGCTTCGGCAGCAACTGCGGTTCCAGTGTCGCTGCCTGGTCGCAGCGGGTCTGGTTGGCCGCATCTTTGGGACGGATAAGGAGATGGCACGGGCTTTCTGGGCGGGAGAGCAGCTGGCCTGCTGTCAATGGCATTCATCGCGAAGAGGCCTGCACCGTCGTGGCAAAGGATGGCTGAGAGCTTCCTGGGAACTGTGCCGTCAGCCAGGGAATCGCTTGCCAGCAGGCACCGCCGCCCGGCGCGAACGTTAGTCCACGACAGGCCGGCGGGCAGAAGCGTGGGGCTGGTGCCTAGCAGCTCGGCCTGCGCGGACCTCAGCACTGCCTGGTCAATGAGCAGCTCTCCAGGAGCATCGGGCACGAGCGAAAGGACAACCCAGCCCATGTCTTCTGCCGGCACCAGAGGCAGGACCTCTAGTGCTTCCAGCCCTTGGGCCCTCCTGGCCTGCTCGCTGGCTGCGTCGAACCGGTCACGGTAAGCCGACGCGACCTCCGGCTCGGACAGGTACCGGGTGGTCGCCCCGTTCCGGCGCGGGTACCGGAATCCGTCGTTAACCAGCACCGCATGCGGCGCGTTCAGCCCGCGGGCGACCGCAATGATCAGGAACCCGTGCCCCGGCGTGACCGGATCTTCGATCGGGAGGACATCGAACGCCGGCAACGGGCAGACGAGTGAGGCGACAATTTGACGGATGCGCCGGGTTTCGCTCTCGGTTACCGAGACACCGGGCGCCGTGGCCGCCCTGCCCTGATCGTCTTCCCCGATGCCGAGGACGAGGAGACCGCCGGCCGTGTTCGCCAGGGCAGCTACGTCCTTCGCCAGCTCACGCCGGTCCGGGTCGCCGCTGCCGTACGGCCCGGCTTTGAAGTCCAGGTCAAAGGCTTCTGCCACCTGACCCGACACCAAGGCGCGCAGGTGCCTCGGCTTGACGTCCTCCAGGCAGGTGCCCAGCAAAGACTCGAGGCGACGCGACCGGAGAGCGACCATTCGGCCATCCTGCCATGAGCGCTCACAGGGCCCAACTAACCCTGACCATCCGGGCCAGCTACAGCTCACAACGAGCCGTCCGGCCAGCGCACTCGCCTAAGAAATCGGCTAACTAAAACTGAAAGTCACAGCGGCAAATTCGGTTGCCGCCGGCCCGCCGGGGACCGCACACTACCGGGCATGAGCGCGCCGCCCGCAGCGGGTGCCAGGGTCGCCTGGCAGGACATGCCCGAGCCGGCCCGGACGGCGGTCGAGGGGATCTGCGGCGCGGCCGTGATCGAGGCCCGCACGCAGCCCGGCGGGTTCAGCCCCGGAGTGGCGGCGCGGGTCAGGTGCGAGGACGGTGCGCGCTGGTTCGTCAAGGCGGCGTCGGCCGAACTGAACGTGGACGCTCCCCTGATGCACCGGCAGGAGGCGAAGGTGCTCGCGGACCTGGATCCGCTGATCCGCGCCGGGCGCCTGCCGGTGCCGCGGCTGCGCGGGACGGTGGCGCACGGGCCGTGGTTCGCGCTGGTGGTTGAGGACGTGGACGGCCGGCACCCGGCCCTGCCGTGGCACGATCATGACCTGGACCAGGTGCTGGCCGCGCTCGGCCGGCTGGCGAAGGCGCTGACTCCGGCCCCGGCGGCGATCAGGTCGACGGCACCTGCCATCGGGAAGTACCTGGGCGCGGACTTCACCGGCTGGCGGACTCTTGCCAGCAGTCCCGGCGATGACCGTCTCGACCCGTGGTCGCGGGCGCACCTGGCCGAGCTGGCGGCGCTCGAGGCTACCTGGACGGCCCATGCCGCGGGCGACACCTTGCTGCACGCTGACCTCCGGGCCGACAACCTGCTGATCACTGGGGAGGGAGCGGCCGGCGACGGCATAGTGGTGGTGGACTGGCCGCATGCTTGCCGCGGGGCAGCGTTCGTTGACCTGGTGTTCCTCGCGCCCAGCGTGGCGATGCAAGGCGGCCCCGGGCCAGCCGAGCTGCTGGCCCGGTCCTGGGCCGGACGCGGCGTCGGCCCGGAACCGCTCGCGGCGGTGGTCTGCGCGCTGGCCGGCTTCTTCACCGAGCGGTCGCTCAAGCCGGCGCCGCCCGGGTTGCCGACGCTACGCCAGTTCCAGGCCGCGCAGGGCGCGGTCACCCGCGACTGGCTGGCTGCCCTGCTGTGAACGTCCCCGCGTCCCGGGCGGGCCTCAGCGGCGGCAGACGCGCTCGATCAGGTCCTGCCAGCTATCGGCCAGCGGGACGGCGGTCTGGGCGGCGGCCGGCAGTTCCGGCATCCACAGGGCCAGCAGGACCGGGCCTTCGAGGGCAGCGGTGAGCTGGATAGCCAGGCCGTCGAGGTCGGCCACGTCCAGTCGGGCCTGCCGCAGCAGCATCCAGATGTGCGTCCGGGTGAAGTCGGCCCCGCCGACGGTGACCGGCTCGTTCCGGTCCAGCGTCGCGCGGGCGATCTGGAAGTGGCCGAGCAGGAAGGCGATCCGGGCGCGGCCGTAGGCGGCCAGCCGCGGCACCGGGCCGGCCCCGGGGCCGAGCGGCGGGGGCCCGCTCAGCACCGCCCCCTGGAAGGCGCGCTCATCGGCGTCGAGCAGCGCGCGGAAGATTCCCGCGCGGCTGCCGAACCGGCGGAACACCGTCCCCTTGCCCAGGCAGGCCCGCTCGGCCAGGCCGTCCATGGTCACCTTCTCGGCTCCGTGCTCGGCGACCATCTCGCGGGCCACCTCAAGCAGGTGCTCACGGTTACGTACCGCGTCCGCGCGTTCACCATGCGGCTGACCCAGCGGCACCAGGGGCGGGTTCACGCCTCCCAACCTACCGCCGGAATATTAAACGGGGTAAAGTCCGCTTAGATTGCGGTAGCCCGCACTGACACCAAGGAGACCAACATGAGCCTGTTCCGGCTGGACGCCAGCATCTTCCCCGGCACCTCGGCCAGCGCCGAGCTGGCCGGGATAATCGAGGCCGAGTGGGCCGCGGGCCGCCCCGGGACGCCGGTGGTGCGGCGCGACCTCGGCCGCAACCCGCTCCCGGCCGACGCCTGGGCGCTGGCCACCGCGGCCGGCTTCACTCCCGAGGAGGACCGCACGCCCGCCCAGCGCGAGGCGGTGGCGCTGGCGGCGACCCTGGTGGCCGAGCTGGCGGACGCCGAGGCGGTGCTGCTGGCGGTGCCGCTCTACAACTTCGGGGTCTCACAGCACTTCAAGGCCTGGGTGGACCTGGTCATCGCCGGAGCGGGTCCCGCCGCCCCGGTCCTGAAGGGCAAGCCCACCGTGCTGGCGACGGTGCGCGGCGGCGCCTACGGTCCCGGCACCCCGCGTGACGGCTGGGACCACTCCACTCCGTACCTCAAGCGCATCCTGGCCGACATCTGGGAAGCCGACCTGACCGTGGTCGAGCGCGAGTTCACCCTGGTCGGCGTCAACCCCGCCCTTGACGAGTTCAAGGACCTGGCCGCCCGGTTGCACTCCGACGCCCTCGGCGCGGCCCGCGACGCGGGCAAGGCGCTCGCCGCCGGCTGGCCAGTGCCGCTAAGTTAGGCGGGCGCCGCCGCCCGCGGCAGCGTCACCACGGCCACTGTGGTCACGTAGCCGCAGGCCAGTGGTTTAGAGTGGAAATAATTTAGTGCTACTACACCAAATTATTTCCAAACTGCCATAAAGTTCCGTAATAATACCGCTACCTGGGGGAATCTGGCACCCGTCCGCCTCGTCGGCAACTTGAGTTAACGGCAGCGCCAGCGCGGCGGGCCGGGCTGAGCATCGCCGGTGCCCCGGTTTTCGCGGGCCCGGTTTCCCGGCAACTAACGGCTCCTGGCGAGTGGCCACACTAGCCGGGTGGCCGCTCCCCGAATCCCGGGCGGCTGCGGGGGCTCAGCCGGTACCGGTGCACCGCCACGTCGCCCGCCCGGTGCAGCGACAGCAGCGTCATCGGGCTGGCCGCGGTGTAGGGGTAGCGGGCGGGCAGCGCGAACCGGGGCGCCGCCGGGTCGCCGACCAGGAACGGGGCGACCGCCAGCCGCAGCTCGTCCGCGAGCTGCCCCGCCAGCAGGTCGCGCAGGATCACCGAGCCGCCCTCGACCAGGAGAGTCAGCACCCCCCGTTCGGCGTAAAGGTCGTTAAGCACGGCGGCGAGGGACAGCTCCGCGCCCGCGTCGATGACGGCCGCCCGCTCCCCCAGCCGGGCCCGCAGGCCCGCCGCGGCGGCGGCGGGGCCGTAGACCAGCGGGGTGCCCGGGCCGGCCAGGAAGCGGGCGGCCGGGTCCAGCTCGCCGGTAGCGGTCACGGTCACCCGCAGCGGGTGCGGCGGGCGGCCGGCCGCCGTCCGGGCCGCTACCCGGGCGGCGTCGCGCACCAGCAGCCGGGGATTGTCGGCCCGCACGGTGCCCGCGCCGACCAGGATCGCGTCCGCCTGCGCGCGCAGCTCGTCTACCTCGTCGAAGTCCTCAGGCCCGGACAGCAGCAGCCGCTCCGGCGACGTGTCGTCCAGGTACCCGTCCAGGGAAACAGCGCAGCTCACGATGGTGTACGGGCGCGCGGGCACGCTGCTACGGTACTCCGTCACCGGGCCGCACCGGCGCGGGCGGCGGCTCCCGGGCGGTGTTTTAATGGGTTCCATGGCAGGTCATGCGGTTTCGCCGGCAGGGCCGGCCCGGGAGACGCGGGACACGTTCGAGTCGGTCAGCCCGGCCACCGGCGAGGTGCTCGCGCGCTACCCGGCCGACGGGGCGCGCGAGGTCGCCCTGGCGGTCCGCCGGGCGCGCGCCGCCGCCGCCTGGTGGGGCGGCCTGTCCTACGCCGGGCGGCGGCTGCGGCTGCTGGCCTGGAAGTCGCACCTCACCCGCCACCTGGGGCGGCTGGCACAGGTGGTGCACGACGAGACCGGCAAGCCGCTCGACGACGCCACCCTGGAGATCGTCAACACCATCCTGCACCTGGACTGGGCGGCCAGGCACGCCGAGCGGGTGCTGCGGCCGCGCCGGGTCAGCCCCGGCCTGGCGATGCTCAACCAGGCGGCGTCGGTCGAGTACCAGCCGCTGGGCGTGGTCGGCGTGATCGGGCCGTGGAACTACCCGGTGCTCACCCCGATGGGGTCGATCGGTTACGCCCTCGCGGCCGGCAACGCGGTCGTGTTCAAGCCCTCGGAGCTGACCCCGGGGACCGGGCAGTGGCTGGTGCAGTCGCTGGCCGAGGTGCTGCTCACGGTGTTCGGCGACACCGAGCCGGTGCTGCAGCTAGTCACCGGGGACGGCGCCGCCGGCTCCGCGCTGGCCACCTCGGGGGTGGACAAGCTCGCGTTCACCGGCTCGGCCGCCACCGCGCGGAAGGTGCTGGCGGCGGCCGCGCAGACGCTCACCCCGGTACTGGCCGAGTGCGGCGGCAAGGACGCGCTGCTGGTCGCGGCGGACGCCGACCTCGACGCGGCGGCCGACGCGGCCGCCTGGGGGGCGATGTCCAACGCCGGGCAGACCTGCGTCGGCATCGAGCGGGTGTACGTGGTGGACTCGGTGTACCACGCGTTCCTGGGCAAGCTGACCGAGCGGGTGGCCGCGCTCCGGCCGGGCGACGACCCGCCCGCCGCCTACGGGCCGATGACCCTGCCCGGGCAGGTTGACGTGGTGGAACGGCACCTGGCGGACGCGGTCGCGCGCGGCGGGCGGGCGGTCGTGGGCGGGCTGGACGCGGTGCACGCGCCCTATATCGCCCCGGTGATCCTGGTCGACGTGCCGGAGGAGAGCGCGGTGGTCCGCGAGGAGACCTTCGGGCCGGTCGTCACCGTCACCCCGGTGGCGTCGCTGGCCGACGCGGTGCGGCTGGCCAACGCGTCGCCCTACGCGCTCGGGTCGGCCGTGTTCACCCGCGGGCGGCGGTCCGGCCTGCGCGCCGCGCGGGCGCTGCGGGCCGGCATGACCTCAGTGAACTCGGTGCTGGCGTTCGTGGCGGTGCCCGCGCTGCCGTTCGGCGGCGTCGGCGAGTCCGGGTTCGGGCGGATCCACGGGGCCGACGGGCTGCGCGAGTTCTCCCGGGCCAAGGCGATCACCCGGCAGCGGATGAGCCCGCTGCTGCGGACCACCACCTTCCGGCGCACCGAGACCGACACCGAGCGGCTGGTCAAGCTGGTCACGGTGCTCCACGGACGGCTGTACCAGCCCCGCAAGCGGGACCGGCCGGGGCAACCGGGCGCCTAGGGAGCCGCCGTGGCCGGTGTGCACGCCGGCGCCCGCCGGGCCGTCCGCGCGGCTGCGCTACCGTGTAGCGCATGACCGACGACAGCCGCGACACCCCGGTCGTTCTCTCCCGGATCTACACCCGCACCGGCGACGACGGCAGCACCGCGCTGGCCGACGGGGCGCGGGTAGCCAAGACCGACAGCCGGCTGGCCGCGTACGCCGACACCGACGAGGCGAACTGCGCCATCGGCGCCGCGATCACCCTCGGCGGGCTGCCGGACGCCATGACCACGCTGCTGCGCCGGGTGCAGAACGAGCTCTTCGACTGCGGCGCCGACCTGGCCACCCCGCTCCCGGCTACCCCGCCCGAGTACCCGCAGCTTCGCATCGACCAGGACTACATCAGCCGGCTTGAGTCGGACTGCGACGCCTACAACGCGACGCTGCCGGTGCTGCGGTCGTTCGTGCTGCCCGGCGGCACTCCCGGGGCGGCCCTGCTGCACACCGCGCGCGCGGTCACCCGGCGGGCCGAGCGAACCGCCTGGTCCGCGGTGGCCGACCACGGCAGCGAGATCAGCGCCCTGCCCGCCCGGTACCTGAACCGGCTGTCGGACCTGCTGTTCATCCTCGCCCGGGCGGCCAACGCCGGCGACGCTACCGGGGGCGACGTGCTCTGGCGTCCGGGTGGGGACCGGTAACTCGAAGTCGCCCAGGTGGGAGCCGGGCGGCGCCGCCTCGAGCCAGGCCAGGAACCCGGTCAGCGCCTGATCGGTCATCGCCAGCTCGACGTGCTCACCCGCCAGGGCGGCCGGCCGCAGCCCGGTGCCGTGGTCGGCCAGCGGCTTGACCGAGACCTCGACCACCACCCGCTCGGTGCCGAGCACTACCGCCTCGGCCGAGTCGGCCGGGCGGCGGGACACCACGCTGAGCGCCCGCCGGTGGAAGACGTACTCCGGCCGCAGCAGCACCCCCAGCGCGCCGTACCAGCGCAGCGAGTCATGCTGGTAGGCCAGCACCCCGAGGCGCCAGCCGCCCGCCCCGGCGGGCTGGCGCAGCGCGCACTCCACCGTCCCGCCGCTGCGCTCAAGGAGGTAGCGGCGGAACGCGAGGGCGACGGCGGCGAGCACGAGGAGCACCAGGGCGGCGGCGAACAGCCATACCGCATCCGTTAGCGCTCCCCCCACCTCCGCTCAGTCCGAAACCGTAGCCGTGATTGTAGCTCGCACCTCAGGCCTGGTCGCCCGTCGCCCGCAGCCGCGCGCGGGCGTACCTGACCTCGACCGACTCCTCCGCCGCGGACGCCGAGCCGGCCTCCGCGGTCGCGCTGTCCAGGTCGGACCGCGCGGCCGAGGCGTCCACGTCGGCCGCCAGCGTCCCGGTGGAGGCGAGGATCGAGACCCGGTCGTCGGTCACCGACAGGAAGCCGTCCCTGACCGCCGCCCGGACCTCTGCACCCGCGCCGTCCTCGCCGCCCGCCTCCGGCTGGATGC
>CAWGIM010000023.1:0-279353 GCA_963822615.1 uncultured Actinomycetota bacterium
GTCGTCGGTCAGCTCCTTGCTCTCCTTGACCGAGGTCAGCAGGCCGGCCTGGTTGCGGCGCAGGTAGTCGAGGAACTCCGACTCGAACCGGCGGATGTCCTCCACCGGCACGTCGTCGAGCTGGCCGGTGGTGCCCGCCCAGATCGACACGACCTGCTCCTCGACCGGGAACGGCGAGTACTGCGGCTGCTTGAGCAGCTCGACCAGCCGCGCGCCGCGGTCGAGCTGGGCGCGGGAGGCCGCGTCCAGGTCGGACGCGAACGCCGCGAACGCCTCCAGGTCGCGGAACTGCGACAGCGACAGCTTGAGCTGGCCCGACACCTTGCGCATGGCCTTGATCTGGGCCGAGCCGCCGACCCGGGAGACCGACAGGCCGACGTTGATGGCCGGGCGGACACCGGAGTTGAACAGGTCCGTCTCCAGGAAGATCTGCCCGTCGGTGATCGAGATGACGTTGGTCGGGATGTAGGCGGAGATGTCGTTCGCCTTGGTCTCGACGATCGGCAGGCCGGTCATCGACCCGGCACCCAGCTCGTCCGACAGCTTGGCGCAGCGCTCGAGCAGCCGCGAGTGCAGGTAGAAGACGTCACCCGGGTAGGCCTCGCGGCCCGGCGGGCGGCGCAGCAGCAGCGAGATCGCGCGGTACGCCTCGGCCTGCTTGGACAGGTCGTCGAAGACGATCAGCACGTGCTTGCCGCCGTACATCCAGTGCTGGCCGATGGCGGAGCCGGTGTAGGGCGCGATGTACTTGAAGCCGGCCGGGTCGGAGGCGGGCGCGGCGACGATGGTGGTGTACTCCATCGCCCCGGCCTCTTCCAGCGACTGCTTGATGCCGGCGATCGTGGAGCCCTTCTGGCCGATGGCGACGTAGACGCAGCGCACCTGCCGGCTCGGGTCACCCGAGGCCCAGTTGTCCTTCTGGTTGATGATCGCGTCGATGGCGATGGCGGTCTTGCCGGTCTGCCGGTCGCCGATGATCAGCTGCCGCTGGCCGCGGCCGATGGCGGTCATCGCGTCGATCGCCTTGATGCCGGTCTGCAGCGGCTCCTTGACCGGCTGCCGCTGCACCACCGTCGGCGCCTGCAGCTCGAGCTGGCGCTCGACGGTGCCCTCGATCGGGCCGAGGCCGTCGAGCGGCTGGCCGAGCGGGCCGACCAGGCGGCCGAGGAACCCGTCGCCGACCGGAACCGAGAGGACCTCGCCGGTCCGCTTGACCGTCTGCCCCTCTTCGATCTCGGAGAACTCGCCGAGGATAACCACGCCGATCTCGCGCACGTCCAGGTTCAGCGCGAGGCCGCGGACGCCGTTCTCGAACTCGAGCAGCTCGTTCGCCATGGCCGAGGGCAGGCCCTCGACCCGGGCGATGCCGTCACCGCACTCGGTGACCGTGCCGATCTCTTCGCGCGCCACGTCCGCGGGCTCATACTGATCGACGAACCGCGCCAGCGCCTCGCGGATCTCATCCGGCCGGATTGTAAGCTCCGCCATCTTCCTCATTCCGTTCGTGAATAAAAGTCTACGGATCTCGCCCTGTCGGGCGGTTCGCCTGGTGGCTGTCAGCTCGCGAGCTTGCGGCGGACCTCGGACAGGCGACTGGCCGCGGTCCCGTCGATCAGTTCGTCCCCGATCTGCACCGAGATGCCGCCGATGACCGACGGATCGTGCACGACGTTCAGGTGCACGCCCTGCCCGTACGTCTGGATGAGAGTGTCGAGCAGCCGCCGCCGCTGCGCGGCCGACAGCTCGGTGGCCACCCGGACCACCGCGATGAGCTGCTCCCGGCGCCGCGCGGCGATTCCGGCCGCCAGGTCGATCGCCCCCTGCGGTGACCGGCCGCGCGGGTGGGTGAGCACCTGGGTGAGCAGGCTCAGCGAGGGCCCGCTCACCTTGTCGCTCAGCAGGCTGGCCAGCAGGCTCGTCTTCGCCTCGGTGCCGGCCGACCCGATCAGGGCCGACCGCAGCCCCGGCTGCGCGGAGACCAGGCGGCCGAACCGGAACAGGTCGTCCTCCAGGTCGTCCAGCGTGCCGCCGTACTGCGCGGCCAGCGTGAGCGCCTCGATCGCGAGCTGCTCAAGGGCGTCGGCGAAGTCACCCGAGGAGGCCCAGCGGGCCGCCGCGGCGTCCGTCACCAGCCCCTCGGTCGCTTCCGAGACCCGGCCGTGCAGCAGCCGCGCGACCACGCCGGTCTTCTCAGCCGACGGCTTGGTGGCGTCGGCCAGCGCGCGGCGCAGCCCGTGCTCGGAGTCGAGCAGCCGCACGACGGCGAACAGCTGGTCGCCGATCTGCTCCGAGGTCGCCGGTCCCACCGCGACCTCGGCCAGCCGGTCCCGCAGCCCGGCGTACGATGCCCTGCTGGCGCCGCGCATTACTGTGCTGCCCCGGACTGCGCGGGGTCGGACTGGGCGGCCAGGTCGTCGAGGAACCGGTCCACCAGCCGGCTCTGCCGGACGTGGTCGGTCAGCGACTCGCCGACGATGCGGCTGGCCAGGTCGGTCGCCAGCGAGCCGACCTCGGCCCGCAGCGAGATCAGCGCCTGCTGCCGCTCGGCCTCGATCTGGGCCTGGGCGGCCTCGGTGACCCGGCGGGCCTCAGCCTCGGCCCGCTCGCGCCGCTCGGCGATGATCTGGGCGCCCTGCTCCTGGGCCTCCTCGCGGATCCGCGAGGCTTCCTGCCGGGCCTCTGCCAGCTGCTGACGGTACTGGTCGAGCAGCGCCTGGGCCTCTTCCTGGGCCTCGTCGGCCCGGTTGAGCCCGCCCGTGATCTGGTCCTCGCGCTCCGCCAGCGTCTTGACGATCCGCGGCAGCAGCATCTTGCCGAGCACGCCGAACACGACCACGAAGACGATGGTGCCGATGATCAGCTCGGGCCAGGTCGGAACCAGCGGATCCTGCGAAGCCGCGTCCGCTAGAAACTTCATGTTGGCCTGTCCTTTCCCTGTGGCCTGTGCGTACCCTGCGCGATGCTCAGGACGCGAAGATGAACGGCGCCACGAGGCCGATCAGGGCGAGCGCCTCGGTCAGCGCGAAGCCGATCCACATGTAAAGGGTGATGCGGCCGGCCGCCTCGGGCTGCCGGGCCATGGCCTCGATCGCGTGGCCGAAGACCAGGCCGATGCCGATGCCAGGGCCGATGGCCGCGAGACCGTAACCGAGCGCACCGAGGCGCTGGATGTCGATGGTCTGGGTGGCGGCGAGGACGGTGGTGGCGTCGATCATTGATTCTTCCTTTGCAAATCGGTCCGGCAGTTAGCTCCCCGCCGGGCTGTTGAGCTGAAATTGACGGTGGATCCAGCCAGAGGGGCCACTTAGTGCCCGTACTCCAGCGAGTCCGCGATGTAGGTGGAGATCAGCGTGGTGAAGATGAACGCCTGCAGGAGGCCGACCAGGATCTCGAGCAGGAAGACGAAGAAGACCATGAAGAGCGAACCGGCGGCGTACAGGATCCCGATCGAGGCGCTCAGCATGTACCAGGTGGAGAGCATGAAGATGGTCAGCAGCAGGTGGCCGGCGAACATGTTCGCGAACAGCCGGATCGCCAGGGTGGCGGGCTGCACGATGACGTACTTCAGCACCTCGACCGGGATCAGGATGATCAGGATCGGCCACGGCGCCTTCGGTACCCAGGACTTGAAGTAGCCGAAGAAGCCCTTGGTCTTGAAACCCTGGTACCAGTACAGGACGTACATGATGATGGCCAGCGGGTAAACGAACCCGATCCGCGACATCACCGGGAACTGGAAGAACGGGATCAGTTCCATGTAGTTGCAGATCAGGATGAAGAAGAACAGCGACGCGAGGTACGGCAGGTAGGAGTCGCCCTTCCGGCCGAGGGCCGGCCGGATGATCTGGTCCCGCACCGCGATGATGCCCAGCTCGCCCAGCGACTGCGTCCGGCCGGGGACCAGCTTGGGCTTGCGGAACGCCACCGCGAAGAACCCGATCACCAGCAGCCCGGAGAGGATGCAAAGCAGCTCGGGCTTGGTGAAGTTCCAGGAGCCGATGGTGAATATCGGCCTGAATATGAAGTCCTGCAGCCCGGGGGCCGGGTAACCACAGCCGTTGAACAGATGTGAGTTGTCGATGGTGCAGTTCGCCGGCGCGGCGGCCGCGAAAGTTCCGGTCACCGATCATCTCCCTTCGGGGGACTGGTTCCCCAGCTTGTGCGGCCGGCCGTAGCGGTAGATGATCCAGCCGACCGAGATAGCGAGCCCGACCAGCATGCCGGCCGGAAAGAGCAGTGAGATATTCGTGAAGTGACCGATCAGCCAGCCGATGCCGCCGTAGGCGAGCATGCCGGCGATCAGGTAGCTGAGGACGGTGTAGCCGGTGCCCTTGCTGAGCTGCCCGGCTGACTCGGCCGAGTTGCCTTCCGCGGCGAAACTTCGCAGCGCGCTGACCCGCGCGGGTCGGCGGTAACTCCGCATGCCCATGCTTTCCCCGCCCTCAGCTCTGCCCGTGCGGTTCGACGTACGGGAACTGCAGCCGCATCGCGACCACGACCTGGGCCGCGGACCAGGCGAGGATGCACGCCAGGGCGGTAAAGCCGAGGTCACGGAAGCTGTAGGCGTGGAAGTGGCGCATGACCGCGAGCACGATCATGAACGCGACGATCTTGCCGACGAAGCTGCCGAGCGCGGCGATCATCATCGCCATCGGGCTGACTTTCGCGGCCCGGCTGACGACGACGAGGCTGATCGCGAAGAAGACGGTAACCACGCCGACGCCGATGAGCGCGCCGTAGGCACCCCGTGACCCGCCCAGGACCGCGCAGATGACAACCGCCACGGCGGCAACCACGCTAGTGAGCGGGACTGACCACCGCACAACACGGCCGTAGTACGTCATCATCGACAGGCTCCTGAGGGAAAGCTGAATGCTTGTGAAGGCTATCACAAACTTCTTGACTTTAACTTTACCTGATCAAAGACTTTACATGACTTTCGGCCGGGGTGAAGAGGGGGGTCCCGGGCGAACTCCGGGGGACGGCGGCGCCGCGCCGTCACAAAAGGCCGCATATCCGGGCATGAACCACCGGACGGGGTTCCCGCAGGTTACAGCAGACTAGCGGTAGATCGCCAGTGTCACCGTCGCGGCGGCCCGGGCGGCGGGAAGCCCGGGTCGGCCGGGGCCGGGCGGTGATGGCCGCCGCTGGCGTGCCTGCCCCCGGTGCTGCCGCCCCGCCCCGCGCTCCCGTTGGCGGCCGGGTTGCCGTGGGGGCCGGCGCTCCCGTTGAGGCCAGCCTGGCCGTTGCCCGCGGGCGGCCCGGGCGGGAACGGCGGCCCGTAGCTGGCCGCCACCGCGCCCGGTACCGGCGCGGCGAGGTCGGCCGGAACCGCGATCGAGCGGTCGGAACGGGTGCGGCTGCCCCTGGCCCGGCCCCGCTTGCCCCCGCCGTGCCACGGGCGCAGCTTCGGGGCCGTCGCCAGCAGCAGCGCGGCGATCGCGGCGACGGTGATGACGGCGAACCAGACCAGGCTGATCCGCAGCACCGACAGCCCGACCACCAGGCCGGCGAACAGCGCCGCCCACAGGTACATCAGCAGCACGGCGGACCGGTCGGAGTGGCCCAGGTTGAGCAGCCGGTGGTGCAGGTGCTGCCGGTCGGCGTCAAACGGCGACATGCCCTTCATCGTCCGCCGGACCACCGCCATCAGCATGTCGGTGTACGGGATCAGCCAGATCGCGACCGGGATGATCAGCGGCAGGATGGTCGGGAAGCGGTTAAGCGGGTTCGCGCCGTCCGTGTGGTCGACCAGGACATTCTGGTCCAGTGAGGCGGCCGACGAGATCGGGCCGTAGGCCAGCAGCAGGCCAAGCAGCAGCGCCCCGGTGTCGCCCATGAAGATCTTGGCCGGGCTGAAGTTGTGCGGCAGGAAGCCGATGCAGATCCCGGCCAGCACCGCCGACGTCACCGCGGGGACCGACTGCGACTGGATGCCGATCGAGTTGCTCAGCGTGTAGGAGTAGACCAGGTAGGCGAGCGCGGAGATCCCGACCACGCCGGCCGCCAGCCCGTCCAGCCCGTCGATGAAGTTCACCGCGTTGATCGTGGCGACCACGATAAGGATGGTCACCGTGTAGCTGAGGTCCGGTTCGAGCGACAGCGTCCCGCCGCCCGGCCACGGGATCCACGGTATGTACGCGCCGGACAGCACCAGGATGCCGCCCGCCGCGATCTGCCCGGCGAACTTGGAAGTGGCGCCGAGCCCCCACCGGTCGTCGATCATCCCGACTATCACCAGCAGGCCGCCTGCCAGCAGCAGCCCGCCCACCGTCCACCCGGACGGGAAAGCCTGCTGCAGGTAACGCAGCCGCTCGGCCACCACCAGCCCGGCTACCAGGCCGCCGTACATGGCCAGCCCGCCGAGCAGCGGCGTCGGCTGCGTGTGGACGTCGCGGGCCCGGGGTGCGTGCTGCGCGCCCACCAAGATCGCACCCCGGCGCACCAGCGGGGTGAGCAGGTAGGTCACCACCGCCGCGATGATCAGGATGAAGAGGTACTCGCGCATGGCGGCCGGCGGTCAGTCGCCCGGTTCCCGGGCGGGCCGGGGATCTTCCGCCGCCGGGCCGGCCCCGGGTCAGCCGGCGGCGGGCGGGTCGGTGCCCGCCCGGGCCGCGTTCTCGGCCGTGGCCGCGTTGGCGGCGGCGATGGCGGCCGCCGCGCGGCGGTCGGCCGGGCTGAGGTCGCCGTCGCCGCCCTGCGCTTCTGGCAGGTCGATCACCGGGACGATCTTGCGCAGCGCGTCCACCGGGAGCGCGCCCGCGCGCAGCATCCGCGGCACCGTCCCGGTCAGGTCGAGGATGGTGGACGGCACGTTGTCCGCGCACGGCCCGCCGTCCAGGTAGACCGCGACCGAGTCACCGAGCTGGTCCTGCGCCGCGACCGCGGTCGCGGCGGCGGGCAGGCTGTGCCGGTTGGCGCTGGACACCGCCATCGGGCCGGTCCGGCGCAGCAGGTCGAGCGCGACCGGGTGCAGCGGCATGCGCACCGCCACCGTGCCCATCGTGTCGCCCAGGTCCCACATCAGCGTCGGGCTGGACCGGAACACCAGCGTCAGCGGCCCCGGCCAGAACTCGTCGATCAGGTCCTGGCCGAACGCGCCGAGCGACTCGGTCAGCGCCGCCGCCGCCCGCACGCTGCCGACCAGCACCGGCGGCGGCATGCTGCGGCCGCGGCCCTTGGCGGCCAGCAGCGCAGTCACCGCGCCCGGGTTGAACGCATCCGCCCCGACCCCGTACACGGTGTCGGTCGGTAGCACCACAAGCTGGCCCTCCTGCACGGCATTTACCGCCGCGACCAGGCCTTCTTCCCGCTGCTGCGTGTCAGCGCAGTCATATAGAGCGCTCATCGCCCCCATCCTACGGGCTACTCGCCCAGCCAGGTGGCAGTGACGAAGCGGTCCTTGCGGGCAAGATCCCGGTGGTTGGCGGTATCCCGCCAGCCGGCCTCCTCCGCGAACAGCCAGAAGACGGCGCTGCCCTGCACGTCCGCGTGCTCGACGGCCACCAGCCCGCCCGGGCGCAGCAGCCAGCGGGCGGCCCGCTCCACCGCCCGGATGGCGTCAAGGCCGTCGCCTCCGCTCCACAGCGCGGCGGGCGGGTCGTACTCCCCCACCTCGGGCGGCACGACCGAGCCGACCGGGATATACGGCGGGTTGGACACCAGCAGGTCCACCCGGCCGGCCAGGCCCGCCAGCGCGGACAGCCCGGCCGGCTGGCCCGCCCGGTGGTCAGCGGTCACGAAGTCGCCCGCGTGCAGCAGCACCCGGCCCGCGGTGTACCCGTCCACGTACCGGGTGATGTTCCGCTCGGCCCAGCTCCGGGCGAGCGGGTCGCCCTCGACCGCGTGCACGGTGGCCCGGGGCACCTCCTGGGCGACCGACAGCGCGATCGCGCCCGACCCGGTACCCAGGTCCACCACGACCGGCTCGGCCACGTTCATCTCCCGCAGCCGGTCGATCACCCAGCCGGTCATCACCTCGGTCTCCGGCCGCGGCACGAACACGCCCGGGCCGACGTCGAGCTCCAGGTAGCGGAAGTACGCCTGGCCGGTGATGTGCTGCAGCGGCTCACGGTTCTCCCGGCGGCCGATGTCCACCCAGAACCGGGCGTCGAACTCGGCGTCGGGAACGGCGTGCAGCTCGCCGCGCTTGACGTTGTGCACGTGGGCCGCGATGATCTCGGCGTCAGTCCGCGGCGAGTCCACCCCGGCCTCCGCCAGCCGCGCCGTGGCCAGGGCGATCTCGTCAAGCAGCAGGGTCATCAGAAAGTTTTGCCTCAAGGTCGGCGGCGGCGAGCGCGTCGATCACCGAGTCCAGGTCGCCGTCGATCACCGAGTCCAGGTTGTACGCCTTGTAGCCGACCCGGTGGTCAGAGATGCGGTTCTCCGGGAAGTTGTAAGTCCGCACCCGTTCGGACCGGTCGACTGTTCTGACCTGTGCCTTGCGCTCCGCGCTGGCCTTGGCGTCAGCCTCCGCCTCGGCCGCGGCCAGCAGCCGGGAGCGCAGCACCCGCAGCGCCTGCTCCTTGTTCTGGAGCTGGCTCTTCTCGTTCTGGCAGGAGACCACGATGCCGGTCGGCAGGTGAGTGATGCGGACCGCCGAGTCGGTGGTGTTCACCGACTGGCCGCCCGGGCCGGAGGACCGGTACACGTCGACCCGCAGGTCATTGTCGTTGACCTGCACGTCAACCGGGTCGGCCTCCGGGGTCACCAGCACTCCCGCGGCCGAGGTGTGGATGCGTCCCTGGGACTCGGTCACCGGCACCCGCTGCACCCGGTGCACGCCGCCCTCGTACTTGAGCCTCGACCAGGCGCCGCTGCCGCCCCGCCCCGCCTTGACCGCCATCGTCGCGTCCTTCACCCCGCCCAGGCCGGTCACGGTGGAGTCGATGAGCTCGGTCCGCCAGCCGTGCCGCTCGGCGTAGCGCTGGTACATCCGCAGCAGGTCCCCGGCGAACAGGGCCGACTCCTCGCCGCCCTCCCCCGCCTTGATCTCGACGATCGTGTCGCGGCCGTCGTTCGGGTCCTTGGGTACGAGCAGCATCCGCAGCCGGTCCTCGAGCTCCGCGCGCTGCTTGACCAGCTCGTCAGCCTCGACCGCGAAGGCCGGGTCCTCGCTCGCGAGCTCGCGCGCGGCCTGCTCGTCGTCGGTGTTCTGCTGCCACTCGCGGTAGGTGCTGACGATCGGCGTCAGCTCCGCGTAGCGCTTGGCGAGCGTCCTGGCCTGGTCCGCGTCGGCGTGCACGCTGGGGTCGGCAAGGGCACGCTCCAGCTCTGCATGCTCGCCCGCCAGGTCACCCAGCCTGTCAAACAAGAAAATCAAGACCTTTCGTCACTTCGTCTGGTCACTCAGCCCAACATAGCGAAAGCGCCCGCGCGCCCAACGGGCACACGGGCGCTTTATGGAAGCTACTTCTTGTCAGCCTTGTCAGCCTTGGCGGGCTTGCCGGAAGCGCCCTGCACCTTGCCCTTGCCGAAGCGGGCCTCGAAGCGGGCCACGCGGCCGCCGGTGTCGAGGATCTTCTGCTTGCCGGTGTAGAACGGGTGGCAGGCCGAGCACACGTCGGTGCGGATCTCGCCGCTCGCGGACGTGGACCGGGTGACGAACGTGTTACCGCACCCGCAGGTCACGGTGGTGGCCTGGTAGGCCGGGTGAATCTCGGACTTCATCTCTGCTGGCTCCTCGCCTTAAGCGGCCGCCGGGTCGTCCGCCCCCGCTCCGGTGAGCGGGCTGGCGCTGGTGACGTGAACCGGAACCGCGAACTAGCGGCTTCATTTTGCCACACGTGTTAACCACATGTGCCAGGTCCGAATTCCCGTTGGCCGGCCGGGCCGGCCAACGGGAACGACGGTTTCGCGGGCTACCGGTCCCGGTCGGTGCCGACGGTGGTCTTCTGCACCTGGAGCAGGAACTCGGCGTTGCTGCGGGTCTTGCGCATCTGCTCCATGAGCAGCTCCAGGGCCTGCTGCGTGTCCAGCGCGTGCAGCACCCGGCGGAGCTGCCAGATGACCTTCAGCTCGTCCGGCGCGAGCAGGATCTCCTCCTTGCGGGTGGACGACGCGTCCACGTCGACCGCCGGGAAGAGCCGCTTGTCGGCGAGCTCGCGGCGCAGCCGCAGCTCCATGTTGCCGGTGCCCTTGAACTCCTCGAAGATGACCTCGTCCATGCGGGACCCGGTCTCGATGAGGGCGGTGGCCAGGATGGTCAGCGAGCCGCCGTTCTCGATGTTGCGGGCCGCGCCGAAGAAGCGCTTCGGCGGGTAGAGCGCGGTCGAGTCGACGCCGCCGGACAGGATGCGGCCGCTAGCCGGCGCCGCCTGGTTGTAGGCGCGGCCGAGCCGGGTGATCGAGTCGAGCAGCACCACCACGTCGTGCCCCATCTCAACCAGCCGCTTGGCCCGCTCGATGGCCAGCTCCGCGACCGTGGTGTGGTCGTCGGCCGGGTGGTCGAAGGTTGAGTGGATCACCTCGCCCTTGACCGTGCGCTGCATGTCGGTGACCTCCTCGGGCCGCTCGTCCACGAGGACGACCATGAGGTGGCACTCCGGGTTGTTCTTGGTGATCGCGTTGGCGATGGACTGCAGGATCATCGTCTTGCCGGCCTTCGGCGGCGACACGATCAGGCCGCGCTGGCCCTTGCCGATCGGGCTGATCAGGTCGATGATCCGGGTCGCCAGGTTGGTCGGGTCGGTCTCCAGCCGCAGCCGCTGCTGCGGGTAGAGCGGCACCAGCTTGGAGAACTCCGGCCGCCGCAGCGACTCCTCCGGGTCCAGGCCGTTCACCTTGTCCAGCCGGACGAGCGCGTTGAACTTCTCCCGGCGCTCGCCGTCCCGCGGCTGGCGCACCGCGCCCTCGATGACGTCGCCCTTGCGCAGCCCGTGCTTGCGGACCTGGGAAAGCGAGACGTACACGTCGTTCGGGCCGGGCAGGTAACCGGTGGTCCGCACGAACGCGTAGTTCTCGAGCACGTCCAGGATGCCCGCGATCGGGATCAGCACGTCGTCCTCGGCGATCACCGCCTCGGGCTCGCCGCCCTGGCGGTCGCCGCGGCGGCGGTTACGGTTGCGGAACCGGTCACGGCCCCGCCGCCCGCCGCGGTCATCGTCGTCGTCAGCCCGGTTGTCGGGGCGGTTGTCAGCCCGGCTGTCGGCGCGGTTATCCGGGCGGCTGTCAGCCCGGCTGTCGGCGCGGTTATCCGGACGGCTGTCGGCGCGGCTGTCCGTTCGGCTGTCGGCGCGGTTATCCGATCGGCTGCCGCCGTTCTGGCTGCCCGCGCTGCCCTGCGCGCCCTGGCCGCGGCCGCTGCCCGCCTGGTCACGGCTCTCCCGGCTCTCCCGGCGCTGCCCGTTGCCGCCACCCTGCTCGTCGCGGCGGCTGCGGCTGCGGGTGCGCTCGCGGCGGCTGTCCTGGCCCGGCGCCTCGGCGCCTGACTCGGTCGCCGGCTCCGCGGTCGCCGCGGTCCCGTTGACAGCGGCGCCGTTGGCACCGCGCGGCGCGGACAGCGACGGCTGGCCAGCCGCAACCGACTCGCCCAGACCAGGCCTGCTACCGCCGGCCGGCGGCTCGCCAAGGCCGGCCCGCTCCGCTGCAACGCCGTTACCAGGTGCGGCGGCGGTCTCGCCGATGCCAGGCCGGACGGTTGTGTCTGCTTCCATGGCGTCCTGATTCAGGGGGCGAGGCGCGTCGGCTCCCGCGGACGAGCCCCGCGTGGCTGATTGACTGGAGGTACCGGATGCGCGTCCCCCGCTGCTGGCCGCGCGAGCGGCGGAACGGCCACCGCCGGTCCGCTCCGTGATCGCGGCAACCAGGTCCCCCTTCCGCATCCGCCCCGTGCCGGAAATGCCGAGTTCCTGGGCAATCCGCTGGAGGTCGGAGACGAGCAGCTTCGACAGGTCGCCTCCGCTGCGGCCGGCTGACCGCGGCGCGGTAGCTGCGTGGTCGGCGGCCGGCTGACCGATGGGGGACTCCCCGGACGCGGAGGCCGCGCCACTGAGGACTTCGGTGGTGTCGCTCACTAATGGTCCTTCCATTATGATCCTCGGCCGCCTGGGTGTCTTGCCGACCCCGGTTCGCCTGAGCCAGACCCGATCCGTATCGCTCGCGAGACGCTCACTGGGAGATGATTTCGCTCGCAACTACACGTGGCCGCTACGCCGGTACGTCGCTTTTGTCCGTTTCCGCGGACCGCCTCCGGAATTTCCTGCGTAGCGATGTGCAACGGGGTGGCGCTCAGGGGAACATACCGCTCTCCTGGGGTGACGCCAAGAGCCCGATCCCTGGGCAGGTATACGTTACCGCCCAGGCGACGCGTGGATGAACAGCACCCGCCCCGCAGCGGGACGACCGATGCTGCACCCAGCTTAACACCGACAGCGCCCACGGCATTCCTTTGCAGCCATCCATGTCGCAGAAAAGGGGGTTAGCCGGCTAGCCGAGCACTCCCCGGCATCAGCATTACCGTGCGCTGGAAACGCTCGGGACCACGCTGGCGCCCTGTCGCTCGACCGATAGCGGGCTTATGTGCCACTCGATACCCGTTTCTCCGGCGATTGAATCCAGCCGGGCCAGCCCTTCACGACCGGGTTCGGCGGTCAGGAAGGCGAGCACCGACGGCCCCGCCCCGGACACCACCGCGGGCACCCCGGCCGCCCGCAGCCGGGCGACCAGGTCGCGGGTACCCGGCATGGCGGGCGCGCGGTAATCCTGGTGCAGCTTGTCCTCGGTCCCGTCAAGCAGCGCGTCCGGGCGGGCGGTCAGCGCGGCGATGAGCAGCGCCGCCCGGCCGGCGTTGCGGGCCGCGTCGGCGTGCGGCACCATCGGCGGCAGCAGCCCGCGCGCCACCTTGGTGGACACCGGCTGGGGGGCGACGAACACGACCGGGCGCACCTCCGGGCGGGGATCGAGCCGGATCGCGCGCGCCTCGGGCAGGCCGGACGTACCACCCGCCACCCAGGCGACGGTCAGCCCGCCGAACAGGCAGGGCGCGACGTTGTCCGGGTGCCCCTCCAGCATGCTGGCCAGCGGCAGCACCGCGCCGGGGCTGTTATCCGCGCCGGCCAGGGCACGGGCCGCGAGCAGCCCGGCCACGATCGCCGCGGCCGACGAGCCGAGCCCGCGGCCGTGCGGTATCCGGTTCACGCAGCGCAGTGCCAGCCCCGCGGGCTGCGGGACGTCGAGCTGGTCGAACGCCACCCGCATGGCCCGGATGATGAGGTGCGCCTCCCCCGCGCCGGCCAGGTCGGCCGCGCCCTCTCCCTCGACCTCGATGCCGAGCCCGGACCCGGCAACCCGGACCGACACCTCGTCGTGCAGCCCCAGCGCGAGCCCCAGCGCGTCGAACCCGGGCCCCAGGTTCGCGCTCGTCGCCGGCACCCGCACCAGCACCGCCTGCTCAGCCAGCCCCATAGCCGCCAACTCTCCATAGACACAGCGTCACAATGCTCTCGTACTGCCCCAGCGCACACCCTCTCCCGCCCCTCACCGCCACCCTCCCCCCGCGCCCCGCATGGTTGCGGCAACCAGGCGGTTATAGCCGCCTGGTTGCCGCAACCACGCGTTTCGACCAGGGGGCGGGGCGGGCTAGGCGAGGCCGAGGGCGGCGGCGGCCGCGCCGGAGTCGACCGGGACGGTGACCGGGGCGGGGGCGCCGGACAGCGCCCAGTCCGGGTCCTTGAGTCCGTTGCCGGTGATCGTGCACACCACGCGGGAGCCAGCCGGGATGCGGCCGTCGGCCGACGCCGCCAGCAGGCCGGCCACGCTGGCGGACGAGCCGAGCTCGCCCCACACCGCCTCGTCCCGGGCGATGATCCGGTAGGCGGCCAGGATCTCCCGGTCGGTGACCTTGTCGATCAGCCCGCCAGACTCATCGCGGGCCGCCTCCGCCAGCGCCCAGGAGGCCGGGTTGCCGATCCGGATCGCGGTCGCGATCGTCTGCGGGTGGGACACCGGGGCGCCGTCCACGATCGGGGACGCGCCGGAGGCCTGGAAGCCGAACATCCGCGGCTTGCGGGTCGCCAGGCCGAGCCCGAAGTACTCCTGGTACCCCATCCAGTAGGCACTGATGTTGCCCGCGTTGCCGACCGGCAGGCAGTGGATGTCGGGGGCGTCGCCGAGCGCGTCCACGATCTCGAAGGCGGCCGTCTTCTGCCCCTGCAAGCGGTCCGGGTTGACCGAGTTGACCAGCGCCACCGGGTAGTCCACCGACAGCTTCTGGGCCAGCTCAAGGCAGTCGTCGAACGACCCGTCGACCTGCAGCAGCCGCGCCCCGTGGACCAGCGCCTGGGCCAGCTTGCCGATCGCGATCTTGCCCTTGGGCACCAGCACGGCGCAGGTCATCCCGGCCCGGGCGGCGTAGGCGGCGGCCGAGGCCGAGGTGTTGCCGGTCGAGGCGCAGATGACCGCCTGCGCCCCCTGGGCCGCGGCCACCGTGATCGCGGTGGTCATCCCCCGGTCCTTGAACGACCCGGTCGGGTTCAGCCCCTCTACCTTCAGGTAGACGTCGCAGCCGGTGCGGGCGGACAGCGCGGGCGCTGGGAGCAGCGGCGTGCCGCCCTCCTGCAGGGTCACCGGCGTCATCCCGGCGGTTGACGGCAGCCGGTCCCGGTACTCGGTGATGACGCCGCGCCACGGCGCCCGCGCCCCGGTCACCGCCTTGGCCTCGCTCGCAAGCTCGCTCATGACTGGCCTTCTTCCCCTTCGACCCGCATCACGCTCGCCACCGCGCGGACCACCGGCAGCGCCTGCAGCTCGGACACCGTCGCCGCCAGGTCGGCGTCGCGCGCCTCGTGGGTGACGATGACCAGCAGCGCGTCCTCGCCCCGGCTGGTCTGCCGGACCGCCTGGATGGACACCCCGTGCCGGGCGAACGCCTCGGCCACCGGCGCCAGCACGCCCGGCTTGTCGGCCACGTCGAGCGACACGTGGTAGCGGGTGAGCGTGTCCCCCATCGGCCGCACCGGCAGGTCGGCGTAGGTCGACTGCTCGGGGCCGCGGGTGCCCGCCAGCCGGTTGCGGGCCACCGCGACCACGTCGCCAAGCACCGCCGACGCGGTCGGCGTGCCGCCCGCCCCGGCCCCGTAGAACATGAGCTGCCCGGCCGCCTGCGCCGCCACGAACACCGCGTTGTAGGCGCCGCCCACCGCGGCGAGGGGGTGCGAGCGCGGGATCATCGCCGGGTGCACCCGCACCGCCACCCCGTCACCGGACCGCTCGCAGATCGCCAGCAGCTTGACCGTGCGGCCGAGGGTCTTGGCCGACGCGATGTCGGCCGCGGTCACCTCGGTGATCCCCTCGCGGTAGACGTCGGCCGCGGTGACCCGGGTGTGGAACGCGAGCCCGGCCAGGATCGCGGCCTTGGCGGCGGCGTCGAACCCCTCCACGTCGGCGGTCGGGTCGGCCTCGGCGTAGCCGAGCGACTGCGCCTCCTCCAGCGCGTCGCCGAAGTCAGCCCCCGAGCCGTCCATCCGGTCGAGGATGAAGTTGGTGGTCCCGTTGACGATGCCGAGCACCCGGTGGACGGTGTCACCCGCCAGCGACTCGCGCAGCGGACGCAGGATCGGGATCGCGCCCGCCACCGCCGCCTCGTAGTACAGGTCGGTGCCGAACGCCCGCGAGGCGGCGTGGACCTGCTCGCCGTGCTCGGCCAGCAGCGCCTTGTTGGCGGTGACGACCGACTTGCCGGCCTCCATCGCCGCCAGGATCAGCGACCGGGCGGGCTCGATCCCGCCGATCACCTCGATGACGATGTCCACGTCGGGCCGGGTGGCCAGGCCCGCCGCGTCGGTAGTGAGCAGCGCCGGGTCCACCCCCGGGCGCGGGTGCGACATGCGGCGCACCGCGATGCCGGCCACCTCAAGCCGGGCGCCGGTGCGTACCGCGAGGTCATCGGCCTGCTCGGCCAGCAGCCGCGCGACCTGGGTGCCGACGACGCCGCAGCCCAGCAGCGCGACCCGCAGCACCTTTCCCGGTTTATCCTCGAAGCCACTCATCCGACGTCCAATCGCAGCAGGTCATCCAGGGTCTCACGGCGGACGATCACGCGGGCGGCACCGTCAGCCACCGCGACCACCCCCGGCCGCGGCAGGTGATTGTAATTAGAGGCCAGCGACCGGCAGTACGCCCCGGTCGCCGCGACCGCCAGCAGGTCGCCGGGGGCGAGGTCAGCCGGCAGGTAGCAGTGCCGCACCACGATGTCGCCGCTCTCGCAGTGCCGGCCGACCACCCGGGACAGCATCGGCGGGGCGGCCGAGGAGCGGGACGCCAGCACGCAGGTGTACTCCGCGTCGTACAGCGCGGTGCGCACGTTGTCGCTCATCCCGCCGTCCACGCTCACGTAGGTCCTGATGCCGTCCACGTCCTTGATCGTGCCCACCTCGTAGAGCGTCACCGTGGACGGCCCCACGATCGCCCGGCCGGGCTCGATCGTCAGCCGCGGCACCTCCATGCCGAACGCCGCGCACTGCGCCGCCACGATCGCCCGCAACCCGGCCACCAGCGGCTTCACCTCAGGCGCGTCGTCCCCCTCGACGTAGGCGATGCCGAAGCCGCCGCCCAGGTCAAGCTCGGCCACCGGCACCCCGTACTCGGCGGTCACCCGCGCGGCCAGCTCGAGCACCCGGCGGGCGGCCACCTCGAACCCGCCGGTGTCGAAGATCTGCGAGCCGATGTGCGAGTGCAGCCCGGCGAAGTCAAGCTGCGGCAGCGCCAGCACCCGGCGCACCGCCTCGTCGGCCGCGCCCGAGGCGAGCGAGAAGCCGAACTTCTGGTCGTCGTGCGCGGTCGCCATGAACTCGTGGGTGTGCGCCTCCACCCCGGTCGTCACCCGGACCAGCACCCGCGGCCGCGTCCCGGCCCGCTCGGCGTAGAACGCCAGCCGGGCGATCTCCTCGAACGAGTCCACCACGATGTGCCCCACCCGGGCCGCCACCGCCTGCTCGATCTCCGCCGCCAGCTTGTTGTTGCCGTGCACGGTGATCAGCGCCGGGTCCACCCCGGCCGACAGCGCCACCGCGAGCTCGCCGCCGGTGCAGACGTCGACCCCGAGGCCCTCCTCGGTAACCCAGCGGAGCACCGCGCGCGAGCAGAACGCCTTGGACGCGTAATAGACCTGCGCGTCCGCACCGAACGCGTCCGCGTACTCGCGGGCCCGGCTGCGCACGTCCGCCTCGTCCATGATGAGCGCGGGCGTGCCGAACTCGGCCGCCAGGTCGCGGACGTCGATGCCGCCCAGCGTCAGCACCCCGCCGACCCGGTGCGCGCCACGCGGCCAGATCGCCGGGTCAAGCGCGTTCAGGTCGGCCGGCGGCACCGGCGGATGATCGGCGGGCAGCACGTCCGCATGACGCGGCCCGGCCGGGTGGGCGACACGGCTCACAGCGGTCTACTCTCCATGCTCTGTTAACAGGCGGTCAGGCGCGGCGACTTCCAGCAGCCCGAGCCCGGCGGCCAGTCCGGTCCGCGCAGCCCTGGCCACCGCCAGTCTGTCACTTCCCGGTGCGCCCGCTCTCCCTGGGTGCGCCGCGGAACTCAGGACGTCAACGGTGACGCTGGCCAGATCCTCCAGGTAGCGGGCGAACTCGTCGGGCCGGCCACGACGCGCCGCAGTGGCTACCCGTTCCGGCAGCCACGACAACGCGTCAAGCAGGACTAGCTGCCCCGGGTCGGCGTTACCGTCCCGGCTGGCCACCCCCCAGCGCACCCCGGACGCGGCGCGGGCGTGCGCGTACCTGACAGCATAGGCCGGATTACCGGGCAGGTGCCGCGCGATTATCGCCGGGTCCGCTTCCGCTGGCTGGCCGGGGATCGTCCGGGCCAGGGTGAACAGCACCGCGTCACGGCCGGCGAAGGCGACCGCGGCGGCTAGTTCCGGTCCCGGGGTCAGCCCCACCCGTTCCTCATCATCAGCTTCGGCCACCGTCGCGCCCGCCGCGGCGGCCAGCCGGGCGGTCAGCCGCGCGGCGACCGCCTGCTGTGCCTTTTCCCAGCTAGGAGCGGCCAGCGGGTCGCCTTGGGCCGCGCCGGGAACGGTGTGGCCAGCCAGGGCGTCGCTGGTGACGCAGCCGGGCCCGGCCGCGGTGACGGTGCAGGCCACATCGCTGAGGGCGGCGGGGGTGACGGTGACGGTGAGGTAACCGGGGCCGGTGACCTCGGCGGTGCTTACCCAGTCCTCCGCCGTCAGGCGCCCGGCCAGCGCGGCGGCCGTTTCGCGGGCAGCCCGGCCGCGGGTAAGCGCGACGCTGGCGGCGTAGCGGCCCGGGACCCCGGTGGCGCGCAGGCCGGGATCGGCCGTCCCCAGGCAAGCCCGCCGCGGCCGCCGCCCGGGCGATCGCGTGCCGCAGCTCCCTGGTGATCATCCACCCAGGCTAAGGGGCTCAGCCGGGCGGGGCGCCGGCCAGCTCGCGGACCACCCGGATCATCTCGCCCGGGTCGAACGGCTTGGTCAGGTAGGCATCCGCCCCGACGTTAGCGCCCCGGGCAATGTCATCCTCCTGGGCCCGCGCGGTGATCAGCACCACCTTGATGTGCGCGGTCTCCGGGGACTTGCGGAGCTGGACCGCGGTCTCCCAGCCGTCAAGGCGCGGCATCATCACGTCCAGGGTGATGACATCCGGGTCGATCTCCTGCACCCTGTCCAGGCAGTCCTGACCGTCGACCGCCGTCGCCACGTCAAACCCCTCAAGCTGCAGGTTCACCGCGATAAGCTGCCGGATGACCTCGTCGTCGTCCACGACGAGCACGCGCCCCAAACCTTGCGTCACACTCGGTGAGGCTACCGCCTTGCCCGCCTCTTGCCTACGGCGGGTGGGGATCGCGGCCGGGTGTCACCCGGGGACCGGGCTCGTGCGTCACATCCACCGCCGCGGACTGGTAGCCTTTCTCCGTTGCTGAGCCCCCATAGCTCAGGGGATAGAGCACTGGCCTCCGGAGCCAGGTGCGAAGGTTCGAATCCTTCTGGGGGCACCCTGATGGTGTGTTCGATGATCTGGGCTTGACCCGTTTGGTCGGTCTTTCTGGTGTCATCCTGGGTTGGTCGCGGTCTGACAGGTTCCGCCCCCCATGCGCCCCCCCGGCAGATTGCGAGCCCGCATGCTTGCGTCCGACTCGGCCGGCGCATCCGCGCTCCCGATCCGCATCCCGCGCGGCTTGCCCCTGACGCCGACCGGCTGCCTCGAAGGGTAAAGACGGGGGCCGCTGAAAACCGAGAAGTCGCCGGGCAGCGGCGGATTCGACACCGAGCCCCTCATGGCGGCTCCATCAGGCTTATGCGGCCGACCTGGGAAGGCCGCCCGATCGCGGGCGGGCGTAGAGCCGCCGCCGCGTCAAATCGGCTGCTTTGTCTGCTCAAGGCGCCAGCTTTTGCGGTGCCGCTGCTATAAATTCCTTAAGCGCAGGCGTCAAGTATCCGTTGATAATAGTGCTAAAGGTGCGGCTTTTGTCGTGGGGAGGGTGCCAGGGTCGGGATCTCGCCTGACGACGGCACCCAGGTTGACTTGCCGGGCGCGGACGGACCGCGAACAGCTGGAGATCGTTCTCACCCGGCGGTCCCGGTCGGGGCGTTAACGGCGAAAGGGCTGGGGGGCTGGTGAAAGAGCTTGAGCTGGAGATCTTCGAGCAGACTTCGGACTATTCAGAGCTTCGCCTGCTTGATGGCGGGAAGCTGCGAACTCGCGTCCTTAACCGGGCGGTGGTCGATGAGCTGATCGACGTCGCCGAGCACGCTTATGCCGAGGATTCCATCGCGCAGCGGGTTTTCGGTTCGGCGGCGCTTCGTGACCTTGGTGAAAAGCTTTTCAGTTTCCTTGACGGTGATGAGCGGTGGCTTAGCGACGTGCTGGCCGACCCGCGGGGGGCCGCGGTGCGGATCGCGGCCGGCGAGCGGCTGCGTCACCTTCCGTGGGAGCTGGTCGTCGCGGGCGGCTCGTACCTGGCGGTCAGTGACAGCGCGCCGCTGCTTCCGGTGCGGGCCGCGAGCCCGGTCGCGACTCTTGGGACGGTGGTCACGCCGGGCAACCGGCCACTCCGGGTGCTGTTCATGGCGACCTCGCCGGAGGGCGTGGAACCGGTCCTCAGTTACGAGGCCGAGGAAGCCGGGATCTTGCATGCCACCGCCGACACCGGGACAGAGCTGGTCGTCGAGGAAAGCGGCACCCTGGAGGGACTACGTTTCACGGCCGAGTCCTACGGCTCCGGGTACTTCGACGTCCTGCACGTGAGCGGTCACGCCACGATCGACCAGGGCCAGCCGAAGTTCCTGGTCGAGAACGAGCTCGGCGGCCTGGTGCTGGCGACGGCCGACCAGATTGCCCGGGCGGTGGACGGCCAGTGGCCGCGGCTGGTGTTCGTCTCGGGGTGCCTTACTGGGGGCGCGTCGGACCGCGGGACGGTCCCCTCGATGAGCGAGAGCCTGGTGCGGGCGGGGGCCCCGGCCGTGCTGGGCTGGGCGCTCCCGGTGGGGGATGTCTCGGCCAGCGCGTTCGCCGCGCGCCTGTACCGGGACCTGGCGGCGGGGCACCCGCTGGACCGGGCCGTGGTCGCGGCCCGCCGCGAGCTCTACACCGGGCACAGCCCGAGCTGGCACCTGCTGCGGGTGTACGCCGACAAGTCACCGCTGGCGCCGATGGTGACGCCGCTGAACACCGCAGGGCGGCCGCGGATCAGGGTCCGGCAGGCGGCGGAAGAGTTCCTGGACCCGCAGACGCAGGTCTCCCGGGTCGCGTCCCGGGCTAACTTCGTCGGGCGGCGGCGGGTCATCCAGCGGTGCCTGCGCACGCTCAAGCGGCCCCTGGGCTCACCGGGCGCGGCCGAGGCCCTAGTGCTCCAGGGGATGGGCGGCCTCGGGAAGAGCACGCTCGCCTCCCGCCTGCTGGAGCGCATGCCGGCCCACCAGCGGGTGGTCTGGTTCGGCCGGGTCGACCTCACGAGGTTCCGCGAGCTGCTGCTGAACATCGCCTTCCAGAGCCTGGACCAGCAGACCGAGGCGGCCGCGATACTAGGCAGGGACGAGGTAGACCTGGCGGTGCGGCTGCGGTACCTGTTCGCCGGGCCGCTCGGGCAGGTCCCCTGCCTGTTCGTCTTCGACGACTTCGAGCAGGGCAACCTCGACGAGCGCGACGGCGGCTACGTGCTCTCACCCGAGATGGCGCACATCCTCCCGGCCCTGCTCAAGGCGATCCGGGAGGCCGGCAGCCCCAGCCGGGTCATCATCACCAGCCGCTACCAGTTCCCGGTCCCGGCCGGGACGAGCATCCGGGTCGAAGCGCTGGAGACACTGTCCGACGTCGAGCAGGCGAAGAAGGTGGCGAACCTCCCGAACCTGCGCCCCGAATCCCTCGCCGCCACAACGGCCGTCAAAGACCGGGCGATCGAGGCCGCCAGCGGGAATCCCCGCCTGCTCGACTGGCTGGACAAGGTCATCGCGGACCCGGCGGTCGATGTCGACGGCCTGATCGCCGCCATCGAGAACGAGGCCGAACGGTTCCGTGAGACTATCTTCGCGCGCAAGCTCCTCGCCGCCCAGCCGGACGGGCTGCAGGCAATGCTGGCCAAGGTGAACGTCGTTGAACTGCCCGTGCCCGCCGCGACCGTGCACGCGATCCACGACCACCCCCAGGCCGCGAGCCACCTCCGCCGCGCGGTCGAGCTCGGCCTCATGGAGGAAGGGACCGACCCGGAGACCGGCGAGCCCCGGTACTTCGTCTCTAACGTCTTGCGGCCGCTGATCAGGCCCCTCATAACCGACGAGCAGTACCGCGACGCCTGCGCCGCCGCCGCCCGCTCGCTCTACCAGCTCTGGGTCACGCAAGACACGACCACAGACGCGAGCTGACCGTGATGACATCAGTGACCCGGTGGGCGGAGGTGCACCGGCTGGCGGTGGCCGGGAAGGAGGCCGCCATCGCCCGGGATGTGGGGGCCCGGGTCAGCCGGGTGTGGCTGGCCACGTCACGGTTCGCGGACGTGGCCGCGCTGGCCGCGTTGACGCTGACTCTGGGGGCGGACGCCGGCGCGCTATATCATCTCGGCTGGGCTAAAAGGGCCACCGGGGACCCGACCGCGGCGCTGGCCGCCTACGACCAGGCACTGTCTCTCTACCAGGCGGCCGGCGACCGCGGCAACCAGGCCGCCACGCTCAGCAACATCGGCAACGTGTACCAGGGCCTGGGCCAGCCGCAGCAGGCACTAGAGCACTTCAACCAGGCACTGCCGATCACCCGGGACGTCGGCAACCGGGCCGGGGAGGCAGCCACGCTGAACAACATCGGCCTCGTGTACCAGGGCCTGGGCCAGCCGCAGCAGGCACTAGAGCACTACAACCAGGCACTGCCGATCCAGCGGGACGCCGGCAACCGGGCCGGGGAAGCAACCACCCTCAACAACATCGGCCACGTCTACCAGGGCCTGGGCCAGCCGCAGCAGGCACTAGAGCACTACAACCAGGCACTGCCGATCACCCGGGACGTCGGCAACCGGGCCGGGGAAGCAGCCACCCTGAACAACATCGGCGCCGTCTACCAGGGCCTGGGCCAGCCGCAGCAGGCACTAGAGCACTACAACCAGGCACTGCCGATCCGGCGGGACGCCGGGCAACCGGGCCGGGGAAGCAACCACCCTGAACAACATCGGCCACGTCTACCAGGGCCTGGGCCAGCCGCAGCAGGCACTAGAGCACTACAACCAGGCACTGCCGATCCGGCGGGACGTCGGAGACCGCGCCGGGGAAGCAACCACCCTGAACAACATCGGCGCCGCCTACCAGGGCCTGGGCCAGCCGCAGCAGGCACTAGAGCACTACAACCAGGCACTGCCGATCCGGCGGGACGTCGGAGACCGGGCCGGGGAAGCAGCCACCCTGAACAACATCGGCACCGTCTACGAGGGCCTGGGCCAGCCGCAGCGGGCACTAGAGCACTACAACCAGGCACTGCCGATCGCGCGGGACATTGGGGACCGCGCCGGGGAAGCGGTGAGCCGCTACAACCTGGCGATGATCTACCGCGCTCAGGGAGACCTCAGCCAGGCGGTCGCCGAGCTGGAGCAGGTCGTCGAGCTGGACCGCCAGGTCAGCCACCCCGACCTGCAGTCCGACACCGAGCTGCTCCACCGCGTCCGCCAGGAGCAGGCGAGCCCCAACCGCGCCCCAGGGTCATCATGATGTCGGTGCTCCGGTGGGCGGAGGTGCACCGGCTGGCGGTGGCCGGGAAGGAGACCGCCATCGCCCGGGACACGGGCGACCGGGTCAGCCGGGTGTGGCTGCCCACCTCACGGTTCGCGGACGTAGCCGCGCTGGCCGAGCAGACGCTGACGCTGGGCGCGGACGCCGACGCGCTCTACCATCTCGGCTGGGCCAGAGACTCCACGGGAGACCCGGCTGCGGCGCTGGCCGCCTACGACCAGGCACTGTCTCTCTACCAGGCGGCCGGCGACCGCGGCAACCAGGCCGCCACGCTCAGCAACATCGGCGTCGTCTACCGCAGCCTAGGCCAGCCACAGCGGGCACTAGAGCACTACAACCAGGCACTGCCGATCCAGCGGGACGTCGGGAACCGGGCCGGGGAAGCAGCCACGCTGAACAACATCGGCCGCGTGTACCAGGGCCTGGGCCAGCCGCAGCGGGCACTAGAGCACTACAACCAGGCACTGCCGATCACCCGGGACGTCGGGAACCGGGCCGGGGAAGCAGCCACGCTGAACAACATCGGCCGCGTGTACCAGGGCCTGGGCCAGCCGCAGCGGGCACTAGAGCACTACAACCAGGCACTGCCGATCACCCGGGACGTCGGGGACCGCGCCGGGGAAGCAGCCACGCTGACCAACATCGGCGCCGTCTACCGCAGCCTGGGCCAGCCGCAGCGGGCACTAGAGCACTACAACCAGGCACTGCCGATCACCCGGGACGTCGGGGACCGCGCCGGGGAAGCAGCCACGCTGAACAACATCGGCATCGTCTACGACAGCCTGGGCCAGCCGCAGCAGGCACTAGACCACTACAACCAGGCACTGCCGATCACCCGGGACGTCGGGGACCGCGCCGGGGAAGCAGCCACGCTGACCAACATCGGCGCCGTCTACCGCAGCCTGGGCCAGCCGCAGCAGGCACTAGAGCACTACAACCAGGCACTGCCGATCACCCGGGACGTCGGCAACCGGGCTGGGGAAGCAGCCACGCTGAACAACATCGGCATCGTCTACGACAGCCTGCGCCAGCCGCAGCAGGCACTGCAGCACTACAATCAGGGACTGCCGATCCAGCGGGACATTGGGGACCGCGACGGGGAAGCAATCACGCTGAACAACATCGGCGCCGTGTACGACGGCCTGGGCCAGCCGCAGCAGGCACTAGACCACTACAACCAGGCACTGCCGATCACCCGGGACGTCGGCAACCGCGCCGGGGAAGCGGCGACCCGCTACAACCTGGCGATGATCTACCGCGCCCAGGGAGACCTCGGCCAGGCGGTCACCGAGCTGGAGCACGTCGTCGAACTGGACCGCCAGGTCAGCCACCCCGACCTGCAATCCGACACCGAAATGCTCCAGCAGGTCCGCCAGGAGCTGGCGAACTCCAACCGCGATCCCGGGTCATCATGACGCCGGTGGTGATCCACACGTCTTTGGGCACCCTGAACAGCGCCGCTAGCGGAACGTCCAGATGCGCAGGTACTGGATGCCCATGGTGGCGGGCTTGGGGTCGGAGTTGATCGGCGGGCCGCCGATGTGGGAGACCACCCAGCTGTTATCCGGGGTCACGCTCATCGTGTAGTAGATGTTCAGCGGGCGGCCGGTGACGTTGCTGCTGACGTAATAGGTGTACCGGCGGCCGTCGTAATAGACGGCGAACTCGCCCTTGGTGTAGACGATGTCGATGGTGTGCCAGCCCGGTGCCAGGTTAGGGCTCTCGATCGGCAGCCGGGGCGGGAAATAGGGGGCGGTGGACTTACTGAACAGGTTGGTGGCGGTGCCGCTGTGCCAGGTCACCGCGTTGGTCGCGTCGACCGGCTCGACCTCGGCGGCGTCCAGCTCGCCGTCGGCCGGCCAGTCGGGGCCGCTTAGCCAGAAGCCGGTCCAGTTGGCGATCGTGCCCGTTTTGCCGGGCAGCGGTGGAAAGTAGATCCGCGACTCGATGACGTTGGAGGCGACGGCGCCGGGGCTGATCAGCGCCACGCAGCTGCCGGACTTGCCGGAGGTGTTCAGGGTAAGCCGGCTGCCGGAGGCGGCCTTGACGGTGCCGTCGGCCAGGTAGCCGGGATCGGGGCTGCAGTACGGCTTGGTCTGGTTCCAGGTCGCCAGCTTGGCGCCGGTGTCGTTCAGCACCAGCTTCTTCGCGTAGGCCGCCCCGCCGACCGGGACCGGGGCGGTGGCCGCCGTCGCCGGGCTAGCGGAAATCACCGCGGGCAGGGCAGCGGCCGCCGCCGCCAGCGCGGCCAGGGCCGGGACATAACGCCTCTTCCGGCGGATATGCGTTTTCGTCTTGATATCGCTGTTCGTTGCACGCATTTAGCCGAGGCTACTGGGGTTCCCCGGTCGACTGGGGGACCTTGGGGCAAACACTCGTTCCGTATAGATTCGTGTACTGATATAACTGATTTGATCGGGCTGGAGACGAGGGAGACCGACGTGGCCGCGCTGACCTGGGAAGAGTTCCGTGAGATCGAGCGGATCAAGGAGCTGAAGGCACGGTACTTCCGGCTGCTCGACACGCACCAGTGGCCCGAGTTCACCGACGTGTTCACCAGCGACCTCACGGTGGTGCTCGACTCGAATCAGCACATGGAGTTCTCCGGCCGGGAGCCGTTCATCGCCAACGTCCGGCAGATGCTGGAGGGCGTCCGGCACGTGCACCACGGTCACATGCCGGAGATCGCGCTGACCGGGACGAACCAGGCGGCCGGCATCTGGGCCATGTACGACCACCTCATCTACCCGCAGCGGATCGTGCACGGGTACGGGCACTACCACGAGACCTACCGGCTCGAGGACGACGGCGAGTGGCGGATCGCGACGCTGCGGCTGACCCGCCTGCTCTACGAGTCGACCTCGCTGACCTGACCTGACCTGACCTGACGGCAGAATAGGGAGATGCCCTACCTGCCGGCCGCGCGGCACCTGCTGCGGGCCAAGGACCTGGCCGACGGGCGGTACTTCGAGCCGCTGACGGTGGCCGACCTGGCCGCCGCGGCCGGGCTGTCGCCCGCCCACTTCAGCCGCCGGTTCAAGGCCGCCTTCGGCGAGTCGCCGCACCAGTACCTGCTCACCCGGCGGCTGGAGCGGGCGGCGGCGCTGCTGCGGGCGACCGACTGGACGGTGGCCGCGATCTGCTTCGCGGTCGGGGCGCAGGGCGTCGGCTCGTTCACCACCAGCTTCCGCCGGGTGTACGGGATGAGCCCGGTCGCCTACCGGGCCGCCTGCCCGCCGGCCGAGCAGCACCTGCGCATCCCCCGCTGCGTGGCGCTGGCCTACGGGCGGCCGCGGAACCGCACGTTTCGAGAAGACAGCGCGCTCCCCCGGTCCTTACCGTTTGACCAGAGCAAACGCAACCGGAGGACCGATGATCAAGATCGCCAACGCGCAGTTCTGGGTGCACGACCAGGACCAGGCGCTCGAGTTCTACACCAGGAAGCTGGGCTGGGAGGTCCGCTCCGACGTGACCATGGAGGCGTGGAGCTTCCGCTGGCTGTGCGTGGGGCCGCCCGGGCAGGACGAAGTCGGGCTGGTGCTGATGCCGGTACCGCAGCCGCCGATGCTGGACGCCGGGGCCAGCGCCGCGCTGGGCGAGCTGGTGGCCAAGGGGGCGGGCGGCACGCTGTTCCTGGAAACCGACGACTGCCAGGCCGCCTACGACGAGCTGTCCGCCCGCGGCGTCAGCTTCAACGACCCGCCGACCAAGCAGGCCTACGGCATCGACACCTCGTTCCGCGACCCGTCGGGCAACAACATCCGGCTCACCCAGGTCCTCGAGTTCGACCCCGGCCGGGGCGGGGTCAGCGGTTAGCCGGGCTGCGTCAGCCGGGCGGCCAGCTCGGGGAGGCGGCCGAGCACGCGGAAGCCGGCGATCGGGTCGGAGTAGTCGCGGGAGTGCACGATCAGGCCGTCGGCGAACGTCAGCACCATCACGAAAGCCAGGGTGAAGGGCTCGCCGTCGGCGACCCGGGTGCCGTCAAGGCGGTACTCGACCACCAGCACGTCCGGGTCGGCGGTCTCGTGCACCCGCAGGTCGCGGACGGCCGTGTAGCGGCGGGCGGCGACGCCGGCCGCGAACCGGGCGCGGATCTCCTCCCGGGTCGCCTCGGTGCGCTCGGGGGCGAGGCCGGAGGCGAAGGGCAGCTCGATGACGAAGCGCTCGGCGTAGCAGTCGGCCATGTCGCCCGGCGCGGGGCTGACGGCCGCGGCCAGGAACCGCTCGACCGTCTGCCGCGGGGCGGGCTGGCGGTCTGCGGGCTGGCGGGGCGCGGTCACGGCTGACCGCCCTCGGCGGCCACGGCCGGGGCCGGTGACGCCAGCCGGTCGAGCGCGTCCAGCGCGTCGGCCGGCAGCTTGACCTCGCCGACCGCGATGTTCTCGGCCAGGTGGGCCGGGTTGGCGGTGCCGGGAATGAGCAGCGTCCGGTCATAGTGGGCGAGCTGCCAGGCCAGGCCGACCTGGGCGGCGGTGACGCCGAGGCGGGCGGCCACCGCGGTCACCGTCGGGTGGCTGGTCACCTGGGGCAGGCCGGGAAAGCCGGCCGAGCCGAGCGGGAAGAACGGCACCCAGCCGATGCCGTCGCGGCGGCACTGGTCGAGGACCGGCTCGGCCGCCCGGTCGAGCACGCTGTAGGAGTTCTGCACGCAGGCGATGCCGGCCGGGACGGCCTGGCGAAGCTGGGCGGCCGAGACGTTGCTGAGCCCGATGCCGCCGATCTTGCCCGCCGCGCGCAGCGCGGTCAGCTCGGCCAGCTGGTCGTCCAGGTCCACCAGCTGCTCGCCCGCGGCCAGGATGCCCGGCCGCGCGTCGAGGCGGCGCAGGTTGACCAGGCCGAGCCGGCCGGTGCCGAGCGCGGCCAGGTTCTCCTCCACCTGGGCGCGCAGCTCCTCCGGGCGCTGGGCCGGGACCAGCGGTATCGGCCTGGCGTCGGGGACCCGGACGGCACCGACCTTGGTCGCCAGGACCAGGTTGTCGTCGTAGGGGCTGAGCGCGTCCCGGATGAGCTGGTTGCAGTGACCGTAAAACTGGGCGGTATCGAAGTGGCTGACGCCCGCTTCGGCCGCCTGGCGCAGGATCGCGAGGGAGGCGTCCCGCCCGACCGGGGTGCGCTCGAGCTGCATGACGCCGAAGCCGATACGGGCGACGGTGCGCCCGGCCAGCTCGCAGGTGCCCCCGGGGGCGGGAGTGGACTGATCGGTCATCGCGTGCTCCTCCGGTCCTGAGGTCGTACCATGGCGGATAGAACCGGAGGTCCCTCCGGTTCATTGTCATCGTAGCAGAGAAACGGAGGAGCCTCCGCTTTATGTCGGACGCGACTGTGTTGCCTGAAGGTACGGGGCAGCGGCGCCCGCGGGCGGACGCCGAGCGCAACCGGCTCCGGCTGCTCGAGGCGGCCCAGGCCGCGTTCAGCGCCGGGCGCGAGCCGGTCACCCTGGAGCAGGTGGCCCGGGACGCCGGCCTGGGCATCGGCACGCTCTACCGGCACTTCCCGACCCGGGAGGCACTGGTCGAGGCGGTCTACCGGAAGGAACTGGCGGCGCTCTGCGCCAGCGCGGCCGACCTGCTGGCTGACGCTGCCGCCGGAGCGGGCGCTGCGCGCCTGGATGGACCGGTTCGCCGACTACGTGGCGGCCAAGCGAGAGATGGCCGAGGCGATCAGGGCCGTGCTCGCCGCCGGGACCATCAGCATCTCCCAGGCCCGGGGGGAGATGACCGTCGCCGTGCGGAGCATCCTCGAGGCCGGCGTCGCGGACGGGACGCTACGGGACGACGTCCGCGCCGAGGACGTGGTGGCGATGATCGTCGGCTGCTTCAGCGCCACCTCGGCGGCCGGCGGGCGGGCGCAGCTCGAGCGGATGTTCGACCTGCTGATGGCCGCCGTCCGGCGGCCGCCCGGCGGCCCGGTGGCCGAATAGTTGCTTAATGTAAACTAACTTGCATGGGCATCGTACTTTGCGCGCGCCGGTGACGGCGCGCTCCATCCGACTCCAGGCCGCTACCTCACCCGGCGGCCAGCGGCCGGCGCTCCCCGCGCCCTCCCGGCGCCCGGGACGACGGCCCGGACGACGGCCCGGACGGCGCCCGGCCGCGTCCCTGCTCGGCTGGCTCGACGCGACCGACCCGGGCCAGATGCGGCTGCGGATGGCGGTCGAGTGCGTGCTCGCCATCGCCATCGTGCTCACGGCCGAGTGGCTGTTCGTCCGCGCCACCGGCGCGCTGCAGGTGCCGGTCCCGGCCCGGGCGCCCGCCGCCCTGGCCGCCCAGCTGTGGATGCTGAACCACGCGCTGGCGGTGATCGCGATGATGCTGGGCGCGATCATCGCGCTGGTCTGCGGGTTCGGCGTCAGCATGGTCGCCGCCCCCCGCGGCCAGTGCTGGCTGATGCTGTTCCTGCCGCTGCCGATGCTGGCGCTGCTGGCGGCGGGGCTCACCATCCACACCCGGGTGCTGTCGCTGGCCCTGCTGGTGGCGGTGCTCGCGGCCGGCACCTACTGCCGCCGCTTCGGCCCGCCCGGGTTCATGGGCGGCATGCTCGCGTTCATGGGCGCGTTCCTCGGGTTCTTCATCCAGGATTACGTCACCATCGGCGACTTCGGCTGGCTGGCGGCGGAGGTGCTGATCGGCACCGCCGCGATCCTGGTGGTGCACTTCGCCTTCTTCCGCCCGCGGCCGGTGACCGCGCTGCGCCGGATGCAGCGCTCCTACAGCGCGCGTGCCCGCGCCCTGGCGAGCGGCGTGGCGGAACTCTACGCGGCCAGCACCCGTTCGGAAGATCCGGGCGAGTACCGGCGCGGCGAGAAGCGGCTACAGCGGCAGCTGCTGCGGCTGAACGAGGCCGCCCTGCTGATCGATGCCCAGCTCGACAGCCCGGCGGCGGTACCCGCCGGCTGGAGCCCGGCCGCGCTGCACCAGCACCTGTTCGACGCCGAGGTCGGCCTGTCCAACCTCGCCCGGTTCGCGCACGCGCTCGCCCGGCGGCCGCTGCCCGGCCGGGCGCGCGCGCTGGTGCTGGCCAGCCTGGTCGCCGCCCGCGACGGCGACCTGGCCGCGGTCGGCGAAGCCGCCGCGGGCATCGCCGCGCTGCTCGCGGAGCACGACCCGGGGCGCAGCGGGGTGGCGCCGGAGGACCGCATCCTGCTGCAGCGGTTCGCCACCTCGGTCACCGGGCTGGCCACCGCGCTCAGCGCGTTCCGGCTGTACCCGGAGAGCCTGCCGGCCGACGAGCTGCCCTCCGAGCTGGCCCGGGCCGAACTGGCCGCGGCCGGCTTCCGGCCGCAGGCGCTGACGTTCGCCGGCTGGCTGCCCGGCTCGGCGTTCGTGGCCGGCGCGGCCTCGGCCGAGCGCGGCGGCAGCGGGCCGTCCGAGCGGATCCGGCTGGCGCCCTACGCGCGGATCGCGATCCAGATGGGCGTCGCGGTCGGCGCCGCCGTCATCGCGGGCGACGCGATGTCCGGACGGCGGTTCTACTGGGCCGTGATCGCCGCGTTCATCGTCTTCATGGGGGCCAACACGGCCGGCGAGCAGCTCCGCAAGGGCTTCTTCCGGGTGGTCGGCACGCTGGTCGGGGTGGTGGCGGGCTCGCTGCTGGCGCACGCGGTCGGCGACCGGGTGTGGCTGCAGATCTTGGTGGTGCTGGTGTCGCTGTTCCTCGGCCTGTACCTGTTCCGGGTCAACTACGCCTTCATGACCGTCGGCATCACCGTGATGGTGTCGCAGCTCTACGTGGAGCTGGACGAGCTGTCCAACAACCTGCTGCTGCTCCGGCTGGGCGAGACCGCGGTCGGGGCGGGCGTGGCGATGCTGACCGTGCTGCTGGTGCTGCCGCTGCACATCGGGCGGGTCGCCCGGGTCGCGGCCAGGCAGCAACTGGAAGCCCTAGCTGACCTGGCCGACCGCTGCCTGGAGCGGCTGGCCGACCAGGCCAGCGCGACCGGGTCGGACCTGGAGCTGCGGGCCGCCGCCCGCCGGGTCGACAACGCCTACCAGGCGCTGGCGGCCACCGTCAGGCCGCTGGCGACGCCGCTGGTGGGCCCGCAGGCGGGCCAGCTGAGCGGGCTGCTGGCGACCGCCGCGGCGGGCCGGAACTACACCCGCAACCTGCTGCTCGACGCCGTCACCGGGCTCCCCGGGCTGGACGCGGGCGGCACCGTGACGCTGGCGGCCGCGCGGCACCAGCTCGCCGACTCGACCGCCGCGGTGACCACGGCGCTGGCGCCGGCCCGCGGCGGCGCCAGGGCCGACGGCGGCGGAGCCGACGGCGACGGGACGGCCGGCGCCGGGGCTGACCACCGCGGCGGGCCGGCCGGCGGCCCTACGTGCGCTCGGCGTCGCTGTTCGCGCGGGTCGCGGACGGGCTGCCGGGGCCGGTCACCAGCCCCCCGCAGCTCGCCCTGCGCGACCTGCAGCTACTCGACGGCGCGCTGGCCGAGGCGGCCCGCTGGGCGGACGTACCGGTCACCGACCTGGACACCGCTCCCCAGCGGTAGGGCCGCGGCCCCGGCGCGCGGTTGCGCCAACCACGCGGTTATAGCCGCCTGGTTGCCGCAACCATGCGGTCAGGTGACGCTAGTGCTGCTGCATCCAGTGCGGCAGGTGGTGCTGCAGCGCGGCGAACGGGTCGACCCGGCCGCGGAACACGCTGACCTTGGAGAACCGGGCGTCGCCGGTCAGCCGGATGACCGGGCCGTCGGCGTCGGCGTCTCCGTCCCGGCCGTAGACCGCCCGCTTGGCGAACAGCGCGCCGCCCTCGTCGATCACGTGCGCGCCGCTGGGCACCACGATGACCAGCTTGCCGCAGAACGCGTCGATGTCCACGGTGACCTCGCGGCCGGGCAGCACCGCGTCGGCCAGGTTGATGATCAGCGCGCCGAAGTGGACGGTCAGCCGGGTGTGCCGCCCGGCCACCCACCGGCCGGACCTGATCACCTTGCTGAACCGGGCGGACACCCGGGCCTGGCCGGCCGGCGGGCCGCCCCCGCCGTCCCGGTCGCCGTCCTCGGCGGCGGGCAGGTCGGCGGTCAGCGGGGCCAGCTCGCCGAGGGTGCGCGAGGCGTAGACCGCGTCCAGCCGCTCGGCGTACTCGGCGCTGGTCAGCCGGCCGACGGCGAGGGCCCCGCCCAGCCGGGCGGCCGCCCCGTCACGGTCGGCGTCGGCCGCCCGCAGGCGCTCATCCCGCAGATCAAGCGCCCCGGCCGTACCCGGCCGGTCCTGGCGTGCTTCTGTCATGCCGATCATGGTAGCCAGAGACGAGATATGTCGCAAGATCGCGCAGCCGGCCGCGGGCCCGGCCGGCCAGCCGCCCGGCCACCGCCCGGGAGGCGAGCAGGCTGGCCGGGTTGACCGCCACCCAGGCCCGGCGGTGCCGCGGCAGGCCCGCGGTGGCCGTCCGCCTGGCCTCGGCCACCAGCGCCCACAGCCGGGCGGCGGCGGCATTGTCCGGGTCCGCGGGCCCGAAGGTCACCGCGTCGGCCGCCGCCGCCACCGCGCCCGCCGACGACAGCCCGAGCGCCTCCGCCCGGGCGGCGAACTCGCGCCGGGTGGGGGCGGGCGCGCCCGCCGCGGCCGGCCCGATGCCCAGGTCCCGGCCGAGGTCGATCAGCTCGCGCCAGGCGCCGGCCGCCCGCGCCGACGGCGGGCCGAGCGAGCGGCGGCGGCGGCGCAGCGCCTTCAGCCCGACCAGCGCGGCCGCGATCGCGGCCAGGGCGGCCAGCGGGACGCCGCCGTAGGTCAGCAGCGCGACCACGATCGCGGGCAGCGCGAACCCGCTGCCGGACTGCGGCGCGGACGAGGTCCGCGACACCGAGCTGGACGAGTTGGCCGCCGCGACCGGGGCGGCGTCGCTGCGCCGCGGCGGCACCACCTTGACCGGCTGGGGCGGCGGGGTGACCTTGCGCTGCTGCAGCTGCGGGCTCTTGGTCCCGGTGAACTGGCTGGCGGGCAGCGTCACCCAGCCGTACTGGGCGGTGTCAAGCTCGACGTCGGCCCGCACGTCCCGGCCGTAGACGGCCCCGCCGGCCTGCACGGTCGCGTCCAGGCTGACCCGGGCGGGCACGCCGACCGCCACCGCCAGCAGCGCCATCGTCGCCGCGTACTGCTCGTCGTCGCCGATGATCTGCTTGCCCTCGAGGAACGAGGTGAGCCGGCCCGCGCTGTGCCCGGCCGTGATCACGCTCTGGGTGCCCCCGCCGTTGCTGTACCGGCCGTTCTCCCGCAGGTAGGCGGCCAGCGCCAGCACCTTGCCGAGGGGCGCGGGGGCGGACAGCGAGTGCGCCTGGGCGAACGCCTGGACGGCGGCCGGAACGTTGATGGACGGGTCGGGCGCGCCCTCCGGGCTGGCCGCCGCCAGCGCGGACGCTAGCTGGGCGGCGGCCGGCTGGCCGGACGGCGCCGCGCTGACGGTGTAGCTCAGCCCGGCCGGCACCCCGCCGGGGAGGATCCCGGTGGTGGTGGCGACGTTGAAGCGGAACTCGGCCTGGATCGCGGCCGCGTCCTGGCCGGCGAACGAGAAGCCGGACGCGCCGGCCAGGTCCGGCAGCCAGGGCAGGGTGTAGGCGGGCTGGATGGTGATGACCGCGGTCCGGGCGGGGCCGGCCGCCGCCGCGGTGCCGGGCTGACCAGCGCCGGGCAGCTCCGCGCCGACCCGCTGGTAGCCGCTGAACGACGAGCCCGCCGCGGCGTTGGCGACGCCCCAGGCGAGGCCGTCGTAGCTGTCCATCGCGGCGATGCGGACCAGGCTGCCCGCGGCCAGCCCGCTGGCGGTCAGCAGCTCCTTGCCGTAGGTGCTGAGCCCGGCGGGCACGTCCTTGGTGTAGTCGCGGTACCCGGCCAGCGGGCTCGGGTAGGCGGTCACGTCGAACGGCGGCTGCACCGCCAGCACCACCCGCGGGTGGGACCGCGCGCCGGGCAGGTGCGGCCCGATGACGACGGCGCCCGCGCCGGCCACCGCCAGCACGGCGGCGCCCGCGCCGATCCGCTGCCAGGGGCGCGTCCGGCCGATGGTACCGCCCGCCTGCCCGCCGCGCTGCTGGCGGACCGCCGCCCAGGCCAGGGTGAGCGCGGCCAGCCCGGCCCCTTGCAGCACCGCGGCGACCGGCTGGGCCGCCCCGAACAAGATGGACAGCGCCACCACCACGGCCGGCGCCGCCGCCGGGGCCGCGGCCAGCGTGGTACGGCGGGCCAGCGCGTGCCCGGCGATGCCGCTGAACAGGCCGAGCAGGTAGGGCAGGGCGAGCAGCCCGGCGGTGCGGCCGACCGGCCGGGCGGTGGTCAGCAGCTGCTGCCAGCCGGAGACGGCGGTGCCTGCCACCGTCCGCAGCGTGCCCAGGCCGACCGTGCCAGTCTGGCTGACGACGCCGCCGAAGAGCAGGAACGCCAGGATGCCGGCCGCGATGACGGTGAGCAGCGAAAGGCCCGCGCGCTGGCCGAAGTGGCTGATGAGCAGCCCAAGCAGCACCCCGACGGCCCCGGCCAGCAGGTAACCGGTCCCGCCGTAGGCGGGCCGGAAGCCGGCGATGCCGATCATGGTGGCGGCGGCCAGCGCCGCCGCGTCGATCAGCTCGTCGCGCCGCGGGAAGGTGGCGCCCGCGGTCCGCCGGGTCTGCCCGCCGGCCCCGCCGGACGCGGGCAGCGTGGTCGCCGACGACATCACGCGCTCCCCGCGCTGAGCAGCCCGGGCAGGTCGCTGAGGGAGCGCAGGGCGAGCACGGTCAGCTCACCGGAGCGGTTGAGCCCGGGCGGCGCGTCCGGCTCGCAGCGCACCGCGATCACCCGGACGTCCGGCCCGAAGTGCACCGCCGCCCCCTTGAGGGCGCGGAACGGCACCACGCTGCCGGTGACCAGCATCAGCACGGTGGTGTCGCGGGCCAGCCGGTAGGCCCGCCCGGCCAGCGTGGACAGGTCCTGGCCGGACTCCGCCAGCGCGCCCCGGGCCAGCGTGTCGAGGATCCGGGGCTGCGACGCGGCGGTGACCGCGTGGCTGGCCGCGACCAGGCAGACGTCCTGCTGGTCGCGGACGGCGCGGACGCAGACCGAGCCCGCGGCGCTCATCGCCAGCTCGAACTCGTCCTCGGTGCGGTAGCTGGCGGCGGCGCCGTCCACCACCACCGCGAGCTGCGAGCGCCTGGTGTCCTGGAACTGGCGGACCAGCAGCCGGCCCGCCTTGGCGGTCGACCGCCAGTGCACGTGCCGCCAGTCGTCGCCGGTCGCGTAGTCGCGCAGGGTGTGGAAGGCCAGGTCGCTGGTTGAGAGGTCGCGGGTGGCCTGGCCCTCCAGGTCACGCTGGAGGCCCGGGCTGAGTGAGTCAAGGCCGATGACCTTCGGGTGCACGAACAGCTCGACCGTGACCTGCTCGACCGCGTCCCGGCGGAGCAGCCCGAGCGGGTCGGTGCGGACCGCGCTGGCCGGCCCGATGGGGATGACGGCGCGCCGGTCGGTGGGCACCACGAACAGCTCGTCATGGCTTCCCCCGCCGCCCAGCGACGGCAGCCGGAAGGTGGCGCGGCCGCGGCCGACCGGCACCTCGACGTCGAGCGCGCGCATCCGGGCCTTGGACCGGTTGACCGCCACCAGCCGCCCGGCCGCGGGCGTGCCCACGCTGACCCGGGCCGGGTCGAGCTCGATGGTGACGTCGAGGCTGGGCCGCCCGATGACGAAGCCGACCGCGATGAGCAGCGCCAGCGCGCAGCAGGCGGCGACCAGGAACAGCTCCTGCCAGCCGAGCCGCAGGCCGAGCAGCCAGGCGGCGACCGCGACCAGCAGCGCGGTGCGGCCCGCGGGGGTAATGACCTGCCAGGCCGGCCGGGCCCCGCACCCGTTCCGTCGCTTCCCGGGCGCGCGCCGCCGACGGCCCGGCACCCGCGCGCATGATCAGCCCGAACGGGGGCGTGCGCCGCGTCACCGCTACGCCCCGCGGCCGGTGGGCGGGCGGACCTTGGCCAGCAGCTGGCCGATCACGTCGTCCACGGTGACCCCGGAGAACTCGGCCTCGGCGTCGAGCAGCAGCCGGTGGCTGAGCACCGGCACCGCCAGCTCCTTGATGTCGTCGGGCACCACGTAGCCGCGGCCGTCGGCCAGCGCCCAGGTCTTGGCGGCGCGCACGTAGGCCAGGCAGCCGCGGACGCTGAGCCCGAGCCGCACGTGCCGCAGCGTGCGGGACTCGGTGGCGAGCTGGCTGACGTAGCCGAGGATGGCCGGGTCGACGTGCACGGTGTCCGCGAGCTGCGACATCTGCAGGATGGCGCTGGTGGTGACCACGTTCTGCACCGCCGCCGAGCGGTCCCTGGTGGCCGCGGAGGCGAGCAGCGCGACGGTGGCGGCGTGGTCGGGGTAACCGAGGCTGGTCTTCATCAGGAACCGGTCTAGCTGCGCCTCGGGCAGCCGGTAGGTGCCCGCCTGCTCGATCGGGTTCTGGGTGGCGATGACCATGAACGGCCGGCCGACCGGGTGCGGCGTGCCGTCCACGGTTACCCGGCTCTCTTCCATCACCTCGAGCAGCGCGGACTGGGTCTTGGGCGACGCCCGGTTGATCTCGTCGGCCAGCACGATGGTGGCGAAGATCGGCCCCTGGTGAAAGGTGAACTGGCTGCTGCGCTGGTCGTAGATGGTCACCCCGGTGACGTCACTCGGCAGCAGGTCGGGGGTGAACTGGACCCGGCTGTTGGTGCCCTGGACCGAGTTGGCGATCGCCTTGGCGAGCGAGGTCTTGCCGGTGCCGGGGAAGTCCTCGAGCAGCAGGTGCCCCTCGGAGACCAGGCAGGTCAGCGCGAGCCGGATGACGTGCTGCTTGCCGAGCACGGCCTGCTCCACGTTGGTGACGAGCGCGCCGAAGGCCCGGGCGAACCAGGTGGCCTGCTCGGACGTCAGCTGCGGGGCGCCCGTGGTTGCTGTGGTCATGGTGTTCTCCGATCCCCAGTTCTCCGGGTCAGCCGGTGTCGCTCGCGGAGGCGCTGGTGCCGCCAACGGTCACGGTCATGGTCAGCGTCGGGCTTGAGTTGTTCCAGTAACCCCACTTGCACAAGGTGGTGAAGGAGGCTCCGCCGCTGGCGCTCGTCTTCACCACCGCGCCGCCCGAGTTCTTGTCGCTGCTGTAGAAGGTGCCGCCGTTGCTGCCCGCGCAGCTGTAGTTCACGGTCGAGCTGGCCGGGAAGTTGGCGATGGTGAGGTCGATCCACTTGCAGTTGGACGTGCAGGTGGGCGGGTCAGTGGTGGCGCTGCCCTGGCCGATCGCCACCGTCGGGTTGGGCGCCGCGGTGGTGGCCGACGCGCTGACGGTGGACGACTTCTGGTTCTGGGTGTCGCTCAGGGTGGCGGTGATGGTGCCCTTGTTTCCCGCTCCCTCGACCTTGCTCGACGACCCGCTGGCCCCGCCGGCGGCCGGGACGGCGTGGCTGGTGCACGACCCGTCGACGCAGATGCTGGCGGTCTCGGCCAGGCCGTCGCTCGGCGCGCTCCAGGTGAAGTCGACCGAGGTGCCGTTCGCCTGGGCGGTGACGCTCGGGTTACCGATCGGCGAGTACGGGGTGACCTGGGCGGTCGGCCCGGCCCAGGTACTGCACAGGCCCGCGTCGTTGCAGGCCGCCAGGTAGATGGTGATCGCCTTGCCGTCGGACACCTGGCTGCTCAGCGCGCTGGTGAGGGTGAAGCTGGCGACGGCGCCGGTGGTGAACGGGCCGTTGACGGTGCCCGACTCGGACGACGCGTTGACGCCGTACTCCACGTTCTTGATCTGCTTGGCGTTGGCGGCCGGGACGGTGAAGCTCACCTTGACCGTGTTCGCCTGGCCGGTCGCGGTGGCGGTGAGGCCACCGGGGGCGTTCGGCGGCGCGGCCGCCTGCACGGCGGGCGACGACTGGGGCGACCTGGCCGACTCGCCCGCCAGGTTGGTAGCGGTGACCGCGTACTCGTACCAGCTACTGTCGTTGTTCACGGTGAACGAGGTGCTGGTGACGCTGCCGTCAACCACGCTGGTGCCCGCCGGGGTCCACGGCCCGCCGCTGGCGGCGGCCGAGTACTCGTAGACGGTGTACGAGGTAACCGGCCGCCCGTTGGCCGCGGTTCCCTGCACCGCGGGCCAGGAGACCTGGATCGCCCGGGTGGTGGCGGGGTCGGGCACCGGGGCCCCGGTCGCGGACGGCGCCGCCATCGTCAGCGGCTTGCCGTACGGGACCGCGCTGACCCCGAGCGACCACGGCCCGTTACCCTGGGCGTTCACCGCCAGCACGCTGAAGGTGTAGGTGGTCCCGTTGACCAGGCCGGTGAACGGGTGCGAGGTGGCCAGGCCGACCGGCTGGATCTGCTGCTGCCCGGCGGGCGGCGGGCTGACCTCTACCTCGTAGCCGGTCACCGGGGTGCCGTCGACGTGGGCCGGCTGCCAGGTCAGGGTGACATTCTGGTCGCCCGCGGTGGTGGCCAGCCCGGCCACCTGGTCGGGCACCGCGTTGGGCTCCCCGCTGGCGGACGCGCTGTGCGGGCTGGCGCCGACGGCGTTGACGGCGGTCACGTAGACCGTGTAGCTGGTGCCGTTGGCCAGCCCGGTGACCGCGCAGGGCGAGGCCGGGCACTGGTGGGCCGCGCCGTTGGCGTAGACGTCGTAGTACTCGACCGGGGCGCCGTTGGGCGCGGCGGTGCCGAACGACACCTGCAGGGTGTGGCTGGACTCCTTCACCGTGGGCGCGCCCGGCGCCCCCGGGAAGCCGATGACGGTGGCGGTGATGCCGACGTCGATCGCCCGGTCGGCGCGGCCGGGCACGTCGGTCACCCGGGCGACGAGGTGCACGGTGCCGACGGTGCTATGGGCGGGGGTGATCGTCAGCGTCCCGCCGCCCGATGTCACCGCCGCGCCCGACGGCTTGCTCACGCTGAGCACCTGGAGCTGCGGGTCGGCCAGGGGGCTGGTGACGTACTGGGCCAGGTTGACGGTGACGCTGTGGCTGGCCTCGACGGTGACGCTGACCGCGCGGCCGGACGGCGGCGGCGTCTTGATCACCGCCACGCTGAGCGTGCCGCCGGCTTGCCCGCTGCCGGCCTGGGGGCTGGCTGGTGCCGCCCCGGCCGGGGTGATCCGCAGCTTGCCGACCGTGCCGGGCACGGCGCCGCTGGACGCGGTGAGCTGGACGGCGGTGCCGCCGGTGACGCTGGCGGTCACCCCGCCCGCCGCCTTGTCCCAGCCGGCCGTATAGCGCGGCGCGGGCTCGGGGATGGTGGTGTCCACCCAGACGTGGCACAGCTGGCCGATGTCGTAGCTGACCGGCGCACCGCCCTCGGCCACCTGGACCGGCTGCTGCGGGCAGCGCAGCACCGGCACGTCCGGGCCGACCTGGGCCGGGATGGTCACCGTGGCGGTGCTGCCGCGGGCGTCCTGCATGGTCGCCCCGTCGTAGACCTGCACCGTGACCGCGCCCGGCCCGGTGTAAGCGCCGAGCGCGTGCACCTGGAACGCGCTCGCCTGGCTGGCGCTCACCGTCAGGTCGCCGGCCGGGGACGCGCTGAGGTGGTTGACGGTGGTGATCTTGAGCGGGCGGCCGGAGGTGTCGAGCAGCACCGAGCTGAGCGGGACGGTGGCTGTCCCGCCCGGCTTGAGGGTGATCCGCGCGCCCGGCCGGAGCCTGATCGCGGTCGCCTGGGTGCCCGGCACGTAGACCACGGCGGTCGCGGTCAGCCCGTCGGGCGCGGTGACCTGGTACGGCACCTCGCGCGGCTGCGCCGCCAGCTTGACCGTCAGCTCGGCCCCGTGCACGGTGACGCCGGCCGGCGCCCAGCTCACCTTGAGGTCGCTGGCACCGGTTTGACTAACCGAGCCGAGCGGGTCGTCGTCGTTCTTCAGCACGTTGACGGTCACCGCGGCCGCCCCCGCCGCGGGCGGCGGCGCGGTGTCGTCCCTGGCCACCGGCGGCACCTGGGCGCCCGGCACGGCGTGCACGACGACCTGGGCGAGCGACGGGGTGCCGCCGTCGGTGTCGGCGTAGCTGAACTGCACCGGCGGGTCGGCCGCGGCGCCGGGCACCCGCAGGTAGGCGTAGGAGCCGGTGAGGCTGACGCCGGCCGGCACCGCGGTGTTGGCCTTGGCCAGCGGCTCCACCGTGGCGGTGTCGCCGGGGGCGACGAAGTCGTTGCCGAGCAGGTTCCAGTGCAGCGACGCGCCGGGCGGCGCGCTGATCACGTCGTCGACCGCGACCGGCGGCTGCGGCGTGCCCGGCGGCAGCACCGCCACCCGCACTACTCCGCTGCCGGTCAGCCCGTAGGGGTCGGTCACCTGGTAGGTGAACGTGTCCGGGCCGGCCGAGTCCGGGTAGGACTGGTAAGAGATGGTGTCCGGGCCGACGGCGACGATCCGGCCGAGCGCCGGGGGCACGGTGACCCCGGTGACCGTCACCGAGTCGCCGTCCGGGTCGATGCCGCTGACCGGGACCTGGATGACGGCGACGTCCCCGGCCGTCTCCCTGGTGTCCACCTCCTGCGGGACCGGCGCCTGGTCAGCGCGGGCCTTGGTCGGCGCGGGCTCGATGGTGACGTCGAGCTGGCCGGTCGCGGTGGCGCCGCTGGCGTCAGTGGCGACGTAGCTCACCGTCGTCTCTTCCTCGGCCTTGGCCCCGGCCGGGGCGCTGACCCGCACGCTGGCGCCGTCGGCGCTGGCCAGCAGCCCGGCGACCGGCGGGCGGCCGGCCGTCGGCACGCCCGACAGCGACAGCGGCAGCCCGATCGAGCTGGCGTCGCCGGCCAGCACCGGGACGGCCGCGCTGTCGCCCGACCGGACGGTGACGACGGCGTCGGTGGTGGTGATCTGGTCGGCGTTCAGGTCACCGGCCACCGCGGAGACCGCCACCGTGCCGGTCGCACTGCCCTGGCCGTCGCTCACCGTGTAGTCCACCGTCGCCGCCATGCCCGGCTGCGGGTTGTCCGAGCTGATCCGCAGCCAGCGCTGGTCGATGACGGCGACCTGGATGTCGGCCCCGGCCCCGCTTCCGGTGACCGCGCTGGCCCCGGTGACGCCGAGGATCCAGCCCTGCGGGTCGTAGTCGTCGGACAGCACGTCGACCACCGCCGCCTGCTGGCCGTGCAGCACCGCCACGTCCGGGGTGGTGACCGGCGGCTTGGGGTTGCCGCTGGCCGCGACCACGTGCACCCTGATCGTGCCGCCGTCGGTCGGCGCGGCGCCGTAGGCGTCGGTGTAGCTGAGGAAGAAGTCCCCCGGGTGCTGCGCCGTGAACGAGACCGTGCCGCTGGCCAGGTCGGTGCTGACGGCGGCGCCGGCCACGGCCGGAACCGGGGCGGCGAGGGTGAGCCGGGCGGCCGGGTTGGTCGGGTCGACCCCGGGCAGGTCGTTGGCGAGCGGCCGCAGGGTGACCGGCGCGCCGGTCACCGCCTGGGCGGCGTCCGGCTCGGCGTCCGGGGGGACGAACTTCTCCGACTCGGCGCCGAGCACGCTGACGGTGAGGGTGGCCTTAACCGCCTTTGTCACCCGGCCGTCGCTCACGCCGTAGCCGATGCGCAGCGTCTCACCGGTGGCGGTCTGGGGCGCGGTCAGCGACAACGCCCCGCCGCTGGTCACCGCGGCCGAGCCCGCCACTGACGGCACTGCTGCGGACGGCGCTGCTGTCGATGTACAGCGGGTCGCCGTCGAAGTCCCGCCAGTCGCCGATCACCGGGACGACCAGGGTGCCGCCGGAGGCGACCGACAGGCTGGGCGGCTGGTAACCCGGACGGAGCGCGGGCGCCGCGTTCTGGCTGGCGGTCCGGGGCTCCAGGGTCACCTCGCCGGAGGCGGTGTGACCGTGGCCGTCGTCGATCGTGTACTGGAAGTGCGCGTCGGCGGACAGCGTGGTGACCGTGGCCAGCACGGTCTGCGCGTCCGGGGCGACCGCGACGGAGACCCCCGGCTGGTCGGGCTGGCCGACCGCGCTCACCGCGTAGGTCAGCCCGGCCGGGCCCTTGTCCACGTCGAGCACGTGCACCACGGTGGTGGTGCCCGGGCGGACGCCCTGGGTGTAGGGCTTGGCGCTGAGCGGCGTCTTCTGCTGTACCTGGTAGGTCTGCGCCTGGGTGCTGCTCTGGCCGGCCGTGTTGGCGGGCGTCCACTTGGGCTTGACGTTGGTGACGTCGGTGTCGATGAGGAAGACGCCGCCGTCAGTGGTGTCGTTCAGCACCACCGCGCCGTTGTTGACCCGGAACACCAGGTTTGGCGCACCAGTGGTGTCGTCGAGCGAGAACTGCTGGACGTCGGCGTCGCTGGCGGCGGGCGGCGGGTCGCCGCAGCTGCGCACGTAGCTTCCTGATGCCCCGTTCGCCCAGGCGGCGTGCACGCAGCCGGCCACCTGGACCGGGGCCGCCACGGTGCCGCTGTGCCCGCTGCTGATGGTGGTGAGCTGCCCGGAGCCGAGGTCCACGCTGTACAGCGCCTTGCTGGTGGCGACGACCACGACGTCGCTGGCGGCCGACGGCTGCTGCAGCGTGAGTGACGGCGACGTGTCGTCCCTGGGGAGCGACACGGTTTGCCCGCTGCCCGGCAGGTAGATCGTCTTGCTGGCCGGGTCGGCCACCACGGGGACGTTGCCGACCGCGGTGACCTGCATCGGATCGGTGCGCGAGAGCGGCAGCTGGCTGCTGGTCGGCTTGCCGCCCTGGGGGTAGCCGCGCAGTTCGGCGCCGCCGGCCACCCAGGTGGTGTCGTCCGCGCCGACGGTGACCGCGGAGTCGGCCGGCAGGTGCGCGGCCAGCGGCTTGGCGGTGGCGGAGAGGGCGGACAGGCTGCCGCCGCCCGGGCTGAGGGCGGTGGTGCGCAGCGTGTGGTCGGTGGACAGCACCGCGATGGTCTGGTCGCCGAGGGCGATGCCACCGGGTTCGGGGGAGATCGCCGCGCCCGCGTCGTAGAACGCGGTGCCGTAGACGTTGACCGCGTACACCCGGCCGCCGCTGGCGTCGTAGGCCGCTACCAGCGGGCCGTTCTGCCACACGTCGACGCTGGTGGACGCCGAGGCCGGGGCGAGCTCGCCGTCGAGCTCGCCGACCGGCTTGGCGAACCGGCCGATGGTGCCGATCGAGTTGTCGGTCACCCAGATGCCGCCGTCGTTGAGGCTGACGTGCTGCACCGGGAACCCGTGGGCGGAGGCGGCGAGGCCGGCCAGCGTGGCCACGGCCGCACCCAGTACCAGCGGTGTAGCCAGCCTGCGTGGACGAAGCCGCATGCTTACGCAAGCCCCTTTACCCTGCGGGGAACGCCCCCGATGGCATCCCGATGAAGAGGAAACGGCCCGCGCGCAGGCGGGCGATGTCACTGATGCCTGATCCGCAATTCGTACGCTTTAGTCAGCTACGCTGCGGAAAGCTCAGACTGCATCGTAAACCACTACAGAACCACCCAATTGATGTTCTGCAGTTTTCCCACAAGATCGATAATTGTCGATCCAAGGCGGGCCGTCACTTCCCATCACTTTCGCTGGCTTCTTCCACTTCCCATCAGATTCGGACTGCTTTTTCGCCCGTTTTGGGGCTGAATGTCCCGTCAAAAGTGATGGGAAGTGGAGTTGATCAAGCCGAAGTGATGGGAAGTGGGCCGCGGAGTCGGCAGCTCAGCTGGGCCAGCAGGCGGGCTTGGACGGCTCTGAGGCCTGGCCGCCCGCGCGGCGTGCCTGCACCAGGATGCAGACGGTCTGGCCGGGGGGCAGCGAGATGACCAGCTTCGGCTTGCTCACCACGCCCGCGGGATCGCCCGCCGTCCCGCTCACCCGTTGCCAGCGGAAGCTGTCGCCCGGCTCCGGGTTGGCATAGGTCCAGCTGAACTTGACCTGCCCGCTGCCTGCCGGCGCGGCGGTGACCGAGGGCTCGCCGGGAGCGGTGGCACCAGGGCCGAGCGCGCTCTGCCCGCTGGCGGCGGCGCTGCCCTGCCCGGTCGCCTGGGTCGGCTGCCCGGTTCCTGGCGTGCCGCCCGGCTGGCCGCCGCCCCGGCCGAGGGTGAGGAAGGCCACCACCGCCACCACCGCCACCAGCACCCCGCCGCCGGCCAGCAGCAGCGAGCGCGACGGTCGCCGCGTGGCCGGCCGCGCACCGACGTAGGTGGCCGCCGCCGCCTGCTGGCCGCCCGGCTCGGTCGCTCCGGACCAGCCGGCCTGGTGCAGCACGGCCGGCCGGGCCATCGTGGTCAGGTCGGGAGCCGGGGGCGAGGCCGCGCCGCCGGCCGCGCCGCCCCGGGGGTCGAGCCGGACCGGGCGGCGGGCCCGGGTCGGGTCGTCTTCGGCGGGCGCCATGGTGCCGTTCCAGGCTGACGGGCGCGGCTGACCGCCACCGCCCCAGGCGAACGGGGAGGCCGCATCGCCGGCCGCGTTCCAGGCCGCCGGGTCGGGCGCGGCGCCGGGCCCGCGCCAGGCCGACGGGGCGTCACGGGGTCCAGGGCCGGGAGCGGCGCCCCACGGGGGCTGACCCGGCTGGCCCGGCCGGCTGGCCCGGGCCGGCCGGGGCACTGGCGCCCCAGGCACTGCCGTCCGGGGCACTGCTTACCCAGGCACTGCCAGCCTGGGCACTGCTGGCCGGACTGCTGCTGGCCGGACTGCTGCTGAGTTGGGCACTGCCCGTCTGGGCAGTGCCGGCCTGGGCGTTAGCTGGCTGCCAGGACCCGGACGATCCGGCCGCTCCCCGGGCCGGCCGCCGTGGGTACGCGGGTCAGCGGGCGCGGCGGCCTGCATCCGGCCCGGCTCGGTGCCGCCTGACGGCGGGGTGGCTGCCCCGGGCCCGCGGTGCCAGCCGGACAGGGTCGCGCCGCCGCCGCGGATCCGGGTGACGGTGTCACCGCCGACGGTGTGCGGCGACGGCTCGGACGCGGGCAGGATCGGCTGGGTGAGCGGCAGCCGCAGCTCCTGCTCGACCGATTGCAGGCCGCGGATCAGCTCCATCGCCGACTGCGGGCGGGCGGCCGGGTCCTTCGCCATCGTCTGCCGCAGCAGCCGCTCCAGGCTGTCCGGCACATCGGCCCGCTGGGTGCGCGGCGGCGGGTCGGACTTGATCCGGCCCATCAGCGCCAGCGCGGAGTTGTCGCCGCCCGGCTGCTCGAACGGCGACCGGCCGGCCAGCAGGTGCCACAAGGTGGCACCGAGTGAGTAGACGTCGGCGCGCTCGTCCCCGGCCGAGGTGCCGTACAGGATCTCAGGCGGCGACCACGGCACCGACAGTCCCTCAGGGCCGTCGCCGCCCTTGGTGGTGGCGATGCCGAAGTCGGTCAGCGCGGGCTCGCCGTAAGAGTCGCTGAGGATGTTCTGCGGCTTGATGTCGCGGTGCAGCACGTCCTGGCGGTGGCTGGTCTCGACCGCGCTGCCGATCTGGATGCCGATGCGCAGCACGTCAGCGACGGAGAAGTGCGACCGCCTGGCCCGGACCGACAGGTTCGGCTGCGGGTAGTACGGCATCACCAGGTACGGCCGGCCGTCCGCGGTCACGTTCGCCTCGAAGACCTGCACGATGTGCCGGTGGGCGAGGCCGGCCGTCACGTTGGCCTCGGCCGTGAACCGGCGGCGGGCGGCATCGGACAGCGCCGGGTCGTTGAGTACCTTGACCGCGACCTTGCGGTGCGGCAACTGCTGCTCGTACAGGTAGACCTGGGCATTGCCGCCCGCGCCGACCGGCTCGATATAGCGGTAGCCGGGCAGGTCGGGCGGGGCGAGGCGGGCGGCGGAGGGCTTGCTCACTCGGCCACCTCGTAACGGAAGTCGATGCCGTCGGCCAGGGTGACGACCGTACCCGGCTGCATCGGCATCGGCTCGCCCGGCCGGAGCTGCTGCGGGTCGCGCCCCGGCAGCGTCACCAGGGTCCCGTTGGTCGAGTTGAGGTCGGTGACCAGGACGTGCCAGCCGTCCAGGGTGACTCGCAGGTGGGTACGGGAGATGTCGCCGTCCGCGCTCGGCAGCTTGACGACGTGCGGCCGTTCGTCACCGCCGACGCCCGGGCCGGCGAAGTCGGCCCGCGGGTTGCGTCCCATCACCACCCCGCGGTCGAGCGCGATGACGTCACCGAGCGACAGTCGCAGCACGCCGAGCACCGGGCGCGGCACCAGCACCGCGTCGTGCGGCAAGGGCGCCCCGCAGCGGCGGCAGGCGGCGGCGTTAGGCGGGTTGACATGCCCGCCCGGGCAGATCAGGGCCGGGACGACCGGGCCGATGAGGTCCGGCGGCGTGGTCCGGTCAACCACCTCCGACGGCTCGCCGCGGTGCGCCGGCGGGCCCGCCTGCCCGGGGCCGGGGCCGGGGAACTGGCCAGGGAACGGGCCGGGGAGCGGGCCTGAGCCGAGGACGGGAACCGCCCCGGGGAGCGGGCCAGGAGCGGGGACGGGAACCGCACCGGGGAACGGGCCTGGGCCGTAGACCGGGGACGGACCGGGAACCGCGCCGGGAGCCGCGGACGGGTAGCCGGCAGGTAGCCGGCCGCGGCCGGCGGGCCGTCGCCGACGACCGGGCCGCCCGCGCGGGCCAGCCACGGCGGGAGGTCAATGAGGTCGCCGGGGGGAACCACCCCTGGTTGCGCGGCCAGGCCCGGCTGAGCGGCGAGCCCTGGCTGCGCGGCCAGCGGCGGCTGCGCTGGCAGTCCCGGCTGGCCGGGCAGTGACGGCTCGGCCGCTAGCGGCGGGACCGGCCGGCCGGGGCGCCCGGCCCGCCGAACGGCTGGAGCGCCGGGTGACTGGGCGCCGCGGTGACTGGGCGCCGGGTGGTGGCGGCCCCACTGGGTCAGCCGGCGGCTGCCAGAGGCGGGCCGCACCCGCCGCCGCCCCCCATGGGGGCGCCTGGTCGGGCTGGGTCTCCCAGGAGGGCCCCGCTTCGGCCGGCCGGGCCGGGGAACGGGGCGGGCCGGGCGGGTCTTGCCACGGCCGGGGCTGGTCGCCCTGGGCATCCCAGAGACGGGGCGGCTCGCCCGGCGGCTGCCACCCGCCCGCAGGCAGGGGTGCACCCGGGTACCGGGCCGGGTCAGGGCCAGTGACCGGGGACGGAGCGGGGACGGGAGCGGGGACGGGCCCACTGGGGCCGCCGCGGCTGCCTGGTCCTGGCGGGCCGCCCGGGCTGACTGGCTGCTGGACTCCGCCTGCGGGGTATCCGCCTGCGGGCCTTGCTGCCTGCGGGTTCACCGAGGTCGCGCCGGGCTGGGCAGGGCTTGCGGGTACCCGGCTTGCGGGTACACCGCCGGTGCGCCACGGCGGGGCCGCGGCGCTGCCGGACGGGGCGGGACTCGCCTGAAGGAAGGTCATCGGGGCCTGGCTGACGCGGATCGGGTTCACCGAGGTCGCGCCGGGCTGGGCCGGACCCGCGAGGGGCGCCGGGGCCTGACCGGCCGGAGCCGGGCGGCCGAGGCGGGACAGCTTGGGCCGGCTGACCGGAGCCGGCCGCGCCAGGACCGGGCCGGGCAAGCCGGCCGCGGGCACGGGCGCGTCCGGCGCCGCGCCGCCGGCGGCTCCGCCGTCGGCCTCCTGGTTGCCGCCGCTACCAGCGGTCCAGTGCCCGGCACCGGTTCCGGCCACCCCGTGGCCGACGAGACTGCCCGGGTGGGTGATGGTGATGGTGTCAGGGAAGAACGCGATCGTCTGCTGCTTGGCCGCCGGCGGCTCGCCCTCGTCCTGGTCGGCCGGGGCTGTCCGGGGCGTCCGGGGCGTCCGGGCGGGACTCGGCCGGCGGCTGGCCGGGCCCGTAGGGCACCGTCTCCCTGACGGCCAGGCTGGTCAGGTCGACCACCAGGCAACTGGCGAGCAGCACGCCCGCGGTCGCGGGCAGCCGCAGCTCAGTGTCGGACGGGGGATCGCCGAGGAAGATCCGCTCGGTGCCTTCCGGTACCGCCAGCTCGCGCCAGGTCAGCAGCCCGGCCCCGTCAACCCGCCGGGTGCCGCCCGCGTCTCTGGGCTCAGCGTCCCCGAGCTCTGCGTTCCCGAGCCCCGGGTCCCCCGGTTCGGCGCCCGGCCCCCCGACGATCGTCGCGCCGAGGGTGCCCCGGCAGAACAGCCGGTAAAGCCCGTCGTCGGCCACGGTGAGCAGGGTGAACCCGGGCGTGCCGGCCAGGCCGTCGTCGAGCAGGCCGGCCAGCAGGGCATCGGCCGCCGCCCCCTGGCCGGCCCGCTGCCAGGTCCGGCTCACGGCCGGCGCGTCCGGCGGCGTCTCGGCCAGCGCCCAGCACTGGTTCCCGGCCACCGCGACGCGGGTGCCGGGAACGTAACTGACATCAGCCACGGGGCGGCACCGGGCGCGGCAGGGCCTCGCGGGGCAGCGTCGTCTCGTTGGCGTCGGCGTCGTCGGAGTCGATGTCGACCACGACCGCGGTCACGTTGTCCCGGCCGCCCGCGTCGTTGGCCGCGCCGACCAGCGACTCGGCCGCGTGCTGGGGGCTGCCGGCCGCCAGCAGCGGCAGGATGGCGTTGTCCGGCAGCTCACCGAACAGCCCGTCCGAGCAGATCAGGTAGCGGTCATCGGTGATGGCAGGCAGCAGCCAGTGGTCGGGATGCAGCCCGGCCTCGCTGCCGAGCGCCCGGGTGACGACGTTGCGCCGGGGGTGGGTCCGTGCCTGCTCCCGGGTGATGACCCCGGCCAGAACCAGCTCCTGCACCTCCGAGTGGTCCACCGTCAGCTGCTCGAAGCGCTTGGCCGACAGCCGGTAGACGCGCGAGTCGCCGATGTTGAACACCATCAGGTGGTCGCCGCCCGCGGTTTCCAGGCCAGCCAGCCCGGTCACCGTGGTACCCATCCGGTTCGCCTCGTCCCGCTCGATGATGTGCTGGTTGGCGTGCTCGAGCGCGGTCAGCACGGCCTCGGCGAACAGCGGCCGCAGGGCCACGCAGGCCGTCATCTCCTCGATCGCGATCCGGCTGGCCACGTTGCCCGCGCCGTGCCCGCCCATGCCGTCGGCCACCACGAACAGCGGGGCCACGGCGAGGTAGCTGTCCTCGTTGACCTTGCGGACGCGGCCAACGGAAGTCGCGGCGCCGTGGCTGAAGCGGATCATGGCAGCGGCCGGGTCGCTGGCGCGCATGGTACCTCAATCGCCACTGCACGCCCTCCCATCGTGAGTGTTATCCGTCGCAGTATGACAGAGGATAAATAGAAATGGGGTGTATTGGATCCGGACCGCCGACCAGCGGAACCGCCGTCCGCCGGGCCTGTTACCTTGGTGCCTTGTTACCGCTGCCTGTGTGCTGACCAGCCGGAAGGGACAGCCGATGCCGGAGCCGGGCACCGCCCTGGAGAAGCTTGGGTTCCTGACCATCGGCCTGTTCGACGGGCAGGACCCGGGACCCGGGCACCAGGCGACGCTGGCGATGATCGAGCTCGGCGAGCGGCTCGGGTTCGACTCCGCCTGGCTCCGCTGCCGGCACCTGCAGTACGGCATCTCCTCCCCCGTCGCGCTGCTGGCCGCGGCCAGCCAGCGAACCAGCCGGATCGAGCTGGGCACGGCGGTCATCCCGCTCGGCTGGGAGAACCCGCTGCGGCTGGCCGAGGACCTGGCGACGCTGGACATCCTGTCCGGCGGGCGGCTCAACCCGGGGTTCAGCGTGGGCCCGCCGATGCACTGGGACCAGGTGCGGGCGGCGCTCTACCCGGACACCGCCGGCCAGCAGGACTTCTCCTACGAGCGGGTCAGCCGGCTGCTGTCGTTCACCGCGGGCGAGCCGGCCGCGGACCTGCCGTCGACGGTGGGGTTCGAGCAGTTCTCCTCCCGGGTGGAGCCGTACTCCCCCGGGCTGCGGTCGCGGATGTGGTACGGCGGGGCATCGCTCGCGTCGGCCCGCTGGGCGGGCGAGAACGCCGTCAACTTCCTCACCTCGTCGGTGGTGCGGGCCGAGGAGTCGGAAGACTTCGCGGCGGTCCAGCTCGCGCACATCCGGGCGTTCCGCGCCGCCCACCCGGCCGGGTCCGCCGCCCGGGTGTCGCAAGGGCTGGTGGTGATACCGACCGACTCCGCGACCGCCGCCCAGCGGGCGAAGTACCAGGCCTACGTGGCCGCCCGGACGCCGCGCACGGCCGCCCCGAACGGGCCCGCCCGGATGATGTTCGCGCCCGACATCGTCGGCGACTCGGACCAGGTGGCCGCGGCGCTGTACGCGCACCCGGCGTTCCGCGAGGTCACCGAGGTCGCGTTCGCGCTGCCGTTCACCTTCGAACCGGAGGACTACGTGCAGATCCTGACCGACATGACCACCCGGCTGGGCCCGGCGCTCGGCTGGGCACCCAAGGGCTAGGGGCATCCGCGTGCCAAGGCTGCTGATCGTGCACCACACGCCGTCGCCCGCGCTGCAGGCGATGCTCGAGGCCGTCATGGCGGGCGCGCGCGACCCCGAGCTGGACGGGGTGGACGTCACCGTGCTGCCCGCCCTCGCGGCGGGAGCGACCGACGTGCTCGCGGCGGACGGCTTCGTGCTCGGCACCCCGGCCAACATCGGCTACATGTCGGGCGCCCTCAAGCACTTCTTCGACCAGGTCTACTACCCCTGCCTGCTCGCCAGGAAGGGCGCGCCGTACGGCCTTTACGTGCACGGCGGCAGCGACACCGGCGGCGCGGTGCGGGCCGTGCAGTCCATCGCCACCGGGATGAGCTGGCGGGAGGCGGTCCGGCCGGTGACGCTGACCGGGCCGGTCGATACCGCCGCCGAACGCGCCTGCTATGAGCTCGGCGCCACCGTCGCCGCCAACCTCCTGGAGGAGCGGCCGTGAAGCTGGCGGTCATCGGCGGCGGGTCCACCTACACCCCCGAGCTGGCGGACGGCCTCGGCCGGCTCGCGCCCTGGCTCACCGAGCTGGTCCTGGTGGACCCGGACGAGGGCCGGCTGGCCCTGGTCGGCCCGGTCGCGGCCCGCATCATGGGCAGGCACGGGCACCCGGCGGCGGTCCGCTGGACCGCCGACGCCGACGACGGCCTGGACGGGGCGGCGGCGGTGCTCATCCAGCTCCGGGTGGGCGGGCAGGCGGCGCGTAACCGCGACGAGAGCTGGCCGCTCGACTTCTGCTGCGTAGGACAGGAGACGACCGGGGCGGGCGGCCTGGCCAAGGCACTGCGCACGGTGCCGCTGGTGCTGCGGATCGCGGAGCGGGCCAGGCAGCGGGCACTGCCCGGCGCCTGGCTGATCGACTTCACCAACCCGGTCGGCATGGTCACCCGGGCGCTGCTCGACGCCGGGCACCGCGCGGTCGGGCTGTGCAACGTGGCGATCGGGTTCCAGCGCTACTTCGCGGCGCTGCTCGGCGTCCCGCCCGAGTCGGTAGCCCTCGACCACGTGGGGCTGAACCACCTCACCTGGGAGCGGGCGGCGCTGGTGGACGGGACCGACCGGCTGCCGGAGCTGCTGGCCAGCCGCCGCGAGGAGATCGCCGCCCGGGTGGAGATGCCGCCCGCGGTCCTCGACCAGGTCGGCGGCGTGCCGTCGTACTACCTGCGGTACTACTACTTCCACGACGAGGTGACGGCCGGGCAGCGGCAGGCCGGCACCCGGGCGGCCGCGGTCGCCGCGATCGAGGCGGAGCTGCTGCGGCTGTACGCCGACCCCGCCCTCGACCGCAAGCCGGAGCTGCTCGGCCAGCGCGGCGGCGCGTTCTACTCGGAGGCCGCGGTGGCGCTGCTCGCGGCCCTGCTCAACGACACGGGGCTCAGACGTACACCAGGGCTCAACGACACCGGGCTCACCAGGACAGGGGACACGCAGGTGGTGAACCTGCGCAACCGCGGCACGTTCGGCTTCCTGCCCGACGAGGCGGTGATCGAGGTGCCCGCGGTGATCGGGCCGGACGGCCCGTATCCGGCGCCCGCCGCGCCGCTCCCGCCGCTGCTGCGCGGGCTGACCGCGCACCTGGCGGCCTACGAGGAGCTGGCGGTGGACGCGGCCCTGCGCGGCGGCCGCCCGCGGGTGGCGGCCGCGCTGCTGGCGCACCCGCTGGTCGGGCAGCACGACCTGGCGGAACGGATGGCCGACCGGCTGATCGCGGAGAACGAGCGGTTCCTGGCCTGGGCATGACGAGCCAGGCCGGCAGAGAGGCCGACAGGGAGGCCGCCGTGCTCGCCATCGACGGCGGCAACAGCAAGACCGACCTGGCGCTGGTCAGCCGGGACGGTACGGTGCGGGCCGAGTTGCGCGGTCCCGGCGCCTCACAGGAGCACTACGGCATCGACGGCGCGCTGTCCCGGCTCGGCGAGATGATCCGGGCGCTGGCCGGCCAGGCCGGCCTGGACCCGTCCGGCCTGATCGCCGGGCACCTCAGCGCCTGCCTGGCAGGCGCTGACCTGCCCGAGGAGGAGGCGGCGCTGTCGGCCGCGCTGGCGGCCGGCGGCTGGTCGCGGTCCGCGGTGGCGGTGAACGACACCTTCGCGGTGCTCCGCGGCGGCGCCGCCGACGCCCGCTGGGGGGCGGCGGTCACCTGCGGGGCCGGGATCAACTGCGTCGCGGCCGGCCCGGACGGACGGACCGCGCGCTACCTGGCGCACGGCACGCTGACCGGCGACTGGGGTGGCGGCCGGAGCCTCGCCCGGGCGGTGATGTGGCACGCCATGCGCGGCTGGGACGGCCGCGGCCCGGCCACCGCGCTGGCCGCCGCGGCGGCGGACTGCTTCGGGCTGGCGTCGGTCCGCGAGGTGGCGGTCGCCGTGCACCGCGGTGACCTCAGCCGGGCTGAGCTGCACCGGCTGACCGCGGTGCTGTTGGCGGTGGCGGCCGCGGGCGACCCGGTGGCGCGCTCCCTGGTGACCAGGCAGGCGGCCGAGGTGAGCGCCATGGCGGCCGCCGCCATGGGCCGGATCGGGCTGGCGCCCGCCGGGGTGCCGGTGGTGCTCGGCGGCGGCCTGCTCGAGGCGCGCGACCCGCTGCTGCTGGCCGAGGTCGGCCGCGAGCTGGCGGCGGCCGCCCCGGGGGCGGTCGCCCAGGTGATCGACGTGCCCCCGGTAGCAGGGGCGGCGCTGCTGGGGCTGGACCAGGTCGCGGCGCCGGACGCCGCCCGGCGACGGCTAATCGGCTGGTACCGCGCCCGGCGCAAGCACGAGGACGGGCCGGAACGTTAACCGGCCGCCGTGACCGTCCCTGCGGCGAACGGCAGCGCGGGCGCGGGCGCCTGCGCCGTCCGCCGCATCCCCCCCACGGGTAACGGTCACGACGGCCGGGGCTTGTCAGCCGCGGCGGCTTCCGTGAAACACGGTCGCCGTCCGTAGCCAAGCACCGAGGGCATGGCAGTTCACCGCGCGGCCAGCGCGGCAAAAAACGAAGCTATCGGGTGCCCCAACGGGATAGAGGTTAAGCTTTTTGCGAAAGGTCGCGCATCCTCCGAATTATGTAGCCGGCTATGTAACCGCGTGAACCGTCAAGCCAAGGGTCGCCGAGCGGGGCACTGATGTATGTAGGTACGGATCTAAGGCCGGGCCTGCCCACCGAGCCGAACAGCTTCATCGGCCGCGAGCAGGAGCTTGATGAGCTGCGCAAGCTGGTATTCGCGGGGCGGATGCTGACGCTGACCGGCCCCGGCGGCATCGGCAAGACCCGCCTCGCGCTGCGCGCGCTCGCCCTGGTGGAAAGCGAGTTCGCCGACGGGGTGCGCTACGCCGAGCTGGCCGAGGTATCAAGCCCGGACCTGGTGGTCGCCCGGGTGGCGGCGGCGGCCGGCGTCACCGAGGAGAAGAACCGCCCGCTCATCGACACGCTGGCGGACGCGCTGCGGTCGCGGTCGCTGGTGCTCGCCCTGGACAACTGCGAGCACCTGCTCGACGCCTGCGCCCGGCTCTGCCGGCGGCTGCTGGCGGCCGCCCCCGACCTGCGGATCGTCGCCACCAGCAGGGAACCGCTGCGGGTGGCGGGCGAGACCGTGTGGCCGGTGCCGCCGCTGGCGGTATCCGCTGCCGGAGGGCCGGCGTCCGGCCTGGGCACCGCGGAGGCGGTCAGGCTGTTCGTCGACCGGGCCGCGGCCAGCGCGCCCGGCTTCACGCTGACCCGGGCCAACGCGGCCGCGGTGGCGGCGATCTGCCGGTCACTTGACGGCATCCCGCTGGCGATCGAGCTGGCCGCGGCGCGGGTCCGCGCCCTGTCGGTGGAGCAGATACGGATGCGGTCGGCCGACCGGTTCGGGCTGCTGACGACCGGCGAGCGGGCGGCCGCGCCCCGCCAGCAGACCCTCCGGGCCGCCATCGACTGGAGCCATGACCTGCTGACCGGCCAGGAGCGGGCGCTGCTGCGGCGGCTGACGGTGTTCGCGGGCTGGTCACTGGAGATGGCCGAGCAGGTGTGCGCCGACGAGCTGGTGCCGGCCGCGGCGGTGCTCGACACGATGGCCGCGCTGGTCGACAAGTCGCTGGTGGTGCGCGAGGCCGAGGTGCTCGGCCAGGCCCGGTTCCGCATGCTCGACACGATCCGCGAGTACGCGGCGGAGAAACTGGCCGCGGCGGGCGAGACGGAGCGGGTCCAGCACCGGTTCCGCGATCACGTCCTCAGCGTCGCCGAGCGGAACTTCCAGGTCGGCATGGCGCTGGTGCCCGCGCGCTGGCAGGACCGGGTCGACGTGTTCCGCCGCTATGACGTGGACGCGGGCAACGTCTGGCTGGTGCTCAGCCGCTGCCTGGCCGAGGGTGACGTCGCGCCCGGGCTGCGGCTGTGCACCGCGATCCGGCCGTGCATGCTGGTGCGGGGCGAGTACGCGCTCGGCTGCGAGTGGCTGGACGACTTCCTCGCCCGCCCCGAGGCGGCCGCGGTGGAGGCACGAATCCGCGGGCAGGCGCTCATCGGCCGGGCCCAGCTGTCGCTGCCGACCGACCCGGCCGGGGCGGAGGGGTCGGCCAGGGCCGGCCTCGCGCTGTGCCGGGCGGCGGGCGACGCGTTCTGGACGGCGGCCGGGCTCAACCTGCTCAGCGAGATCGCCGTGCACACCAACCGGCCGGACGAGGCCGAGGACCTCAGCCGGGACGCGGCGCAGCTCGCCCGGCAGGCGGGCGACGGCTGGAACGCGGGCTGGGCGCTCGGCATCAGGGCCGCGGTGGCCGGGATACGCGGCAACATCAGCCAGGCGGCCGAGCTGGCAGGAGCCTCGGTCGAGGTGATGAACGCGATCGACCACCGCTGGGGGGTGGCCCGCGCCCAGCTCGGCCTGGGCGACCTGGCCCGGCTGCGGGGCGACTTCGGCGGTGCCAGCCAGATGTACACCGACGCGCTCGGCTACCTGCGGGAGATCGGTGCCCGGCCGGAGATCGCCCGCTGCCTGACCGGCCTCGGCCGGGTCGCGCTGGACCGGGGCGACACCGCCCGCGCCCGCGCCTACCTGACCGAGAGCCTGCGGCTCAGCCGGGACATCGGCTCCCGGATCGGGATCGCCCGCGGCCTCGAGTCGTGCGCCGCCCTGGCCGACCGGGAAGGCGACCCCGAGCGGGCGGTGCTGCTGGCCGCCGCGGCCAGCGCGCTGCGCACCGCGGCCGGGCTGCCCCGGATGTCCAGCGCGCGGGCGGACGGCTACCGGGTCGCAGCCGGGGGAGGCCGCGCTGGCACCGGCGCGCGGCGCTGGGCCGAGGGGCTGGCGCTGACCCCCGAGGCAGCGGTAGAACTGGCCGTCGCCGGGCCGATCAGTACCGCGGGCACCCCCGGCATCCCGGCGGCGCGGACGCCGGACCCGTCCCAGGCGCCGTCCCTGGCCACCGCCCCTTCCCCGGCCCTGTCCCCGCTCCCGGGCGCGCCCACCCCGCGCGAGCTGGAGATCGCCCGGCTCATCGCCGACGGGCTGAGCAACAAGGCCATCGCCGACCGGCTGGTGATCAGCCCGGCCACGGTGGCCAGGCACGTCGCCAACCTCATGCTCAAGCTGGGTTTCCGGTCCCGGGCGCAGATCGCCGTCTGGATCACCGACCGGCGCTCGCCCGCCTAGGCGTGCGTGCCCGGTGCAGACCCGGGTATGGTGGCGGCCGAGTGGACGAAGGGGCGTGCGATATGGATGAGAGCAGGGCGCGGGAACTGCTGCAGGCGGAGCGGGCCGAGGTGGCCACCCTGCTGCGGGACACGCAGGAAGCGGCGCGGGTCGACGACCAGGCTTCTGACATCCCGCAGGACTTCGGTGACGCCGGGCAGCCGCTCACCGCGGAGGCCAACGACGAGGCGGTCGCCAGCCAGCTCAGGGAGCGGCTGGACGCGATCGACCGGGCGCTGGGCCGGATCGAGGCGGGCACCTACGGCCGGTCGGTGCTGAGCGGCAAGCCGATCCCCGACCCGCGGCTTGAGGCCGACCCGGCCGCCGAGCTGACCGTCGAGGAGGCCCGCGCGGCCCGCTGACCCGAGCGCTAGCGGGTGCGCCCGGCCCGGGCTAGCCGGGCTGGTCCACCGTGAACCCCGGGGGCAGGATGACGTCGGACGGCACCAGGTCGGCGACTGACGGCCGGCCCAGCGCGAGCAGGGCCGAGTCGATGCCGTCGCGCAGCAACTGGAAGACGTTGCTGACCCCGTCCGGGCCGCCCGCGGCCAGCCCCCACAGGGGGGCGCGGCCGATCATCACCGCCCGGGCGCCGAGCGCGAGCGCCTTGACCACGTCGCCGCCGCGGCGGATGCCGCCGTCGAGCAGCACCTCGGCCTGGTCGCCGACCGCGGCCGCCACCGCGGGCAGCGCCCGGACCGCGGCCGGGGTGCCGTCCAGGTTGTTGCCGCCGTGGTTGGACACCGAGACCGCGGTGGCGCCGGCGTCGACCGCGCGCCGCGCGTCGTCGGGCCGCATCACCCCCTTGACCAGGAACGGCCCGTCCCACTGGGCGCGCAGCCAGGCGATGTCGGCCCAGGTCGGCGGGGGCACCGCGGTCCAGTCACGGTAGGCGGCGAAGAAGCCGGGGGCGGGACCGTGGCCGGCCGCCATGTTCGGCACCGTCAGCGCGGGCAGGCGGCCGTGGCGCAGCCACCCCGCCAGGTAGCCGGGCCTGGCCAGCACGGCCGGGGCCAGCCGGGCCAGCGTCCGGGGGTCGAGCCGCTCCGGGATGGCCGGGCTGCCCCAGTCCCGGCCGCCGGGGAATGACCAGTCGAGGGTGACGATCAGCGCGGTCGCGCCCGCCGCGCGGGCGGCGGCGGCCCGGGCGGCCAGCGTGTCCCGGCCGGCCGACCAGTGCACCTGGAAGAACATCCGCGGGTTGGCCGCCGCCACCTCGGCCGCCGGGCGGGACGCGAACTCGCTCAGCCCCAGCGCCGTGCCTGCCGCGCGGGTGCCGAGGGCGACGCCGACCTCGCCCAGCGGGTGGACCGCCTGCGCGCCGACCGGGGACGCGATCACCGGCAGCTCGATCTCGCTGCCGAGCACCGAGGTGCGCTGGTCGCGGCGGGGCGGCAGGTCGGCCAGCCGCGGCGGCGCGAACCTGATCTCGCGGAACGCGGCCACGTTGTCGGCCCGGGTGACGCCCGCCTCGGCGCCGGCTTCCAGGGCCAGGAAGACCGGGCGCGGCAGCCGCCGCCGGGCCCGCCGCCGGGCCTCGGCCACCGTCTCGAACCAGTCCCCGGTCGAAGCCATCAGGGAACGGCTACGTCCAGCGCTCGAAGACGGCGGGGGTGAACTGCGCGGCGTAGGCGTCGAAGGCGGCCAGCAGCGCGTCCACGCTGTCGTCACCGCCGGTGCGCCACTCCCGGTTGGCCGCCACCGTCAGCGCGCCGTAGGCGAGCACCGCCAGCCGCGGCCGCCGGTCGGCGTCCGGGTTCACGCCCTCCCGCGCGGCCAGCACCCGGACGATCTCGTCGTCCCGGTCGTGCATGTACCGCAGCAGCCCCGCCAGCAGGGCGGGGGTGACGTCGATGAGCCGCATGATCAGCAGGTACGAGGATTCCTCACCCGGGTGCTCCTCGCTGGTCAGCGTGCGCAGTGAGACGCGGAAGGCGTTGCACAGGGCGGCGAACGGCGCCTCGCCGGCCGGGCGGCCCGCCAGCTCGGCCACGAAGGCGTCCTGCGAGTCCCTGATGAACGACAGCACCAGGTCTTCCTTGCTCGCGAAGTAGCGGAAGAAGGTCCGCTCGGACACGTCGGCCGTGTCGGTGATCTCGCGTACCGCCGTGTGCTCGTAGCCCTTGGCGATGAACAGGGTGAGCGCCGCGCGCACGAGGGCGTCGCGGGTCTGCCGCTTCTTGCGCTCGCGCCGGTCCGGCTCAGCCACCGTGGCGGGAGCCCGGCTGGCGGGCACTCCACCAGCAGGCACCGCTGGTGACATCTGCTGCATACACAGAGGTTACCTGAACGTCATCTTGTGTCAAGTGTCACCTTTTGCCGAATGTCATCATTTGCCAAGTGTCATTGAGTGACATATTCTCGGTCCATCGATGAACATCTCCGCGAGACAAGAGGGAGCACCGTCGTGAGTCACGCGGCCGACGAACTAGTCACCGGCGCACATGCGGGCAAGCACGCACCGACCACCACCAAGCGGCAGGGCCTGCGCGGCCACCCCGGGCTGACCCTGCTCGCGGCCGCGCTCGGGGTGATGATGGTCGGCATCGACGGCACGATCGTCGCCGTCGCCAACCCGGCCATCCAGTCGCACCTGCACGCGTCGCTGGCCGGCATCCAGTGGGTGAGCAACGGCTACCTGCTGGCGCTGGCGGTCACCCTGATCACCATCGGCAAGATCGGTGACCGCATCGGCCACCGCAAGGTCTTCATCACCGGCATCGTCGGCTTCGCCGCCTCGTCGGCCGCGATCGGCCTGTCCGGCTCCATCGCGGGCAGCATCTCGCTGATCATCGCCTTCCGCATCGCCCAGGGCGTGTTCGGCGCGATGCTCCAGCCGACCGCGCTGGCGCTGATCCGGGAGACGTTCCCGATCGAGCGGCTGAACGCCGCCATCGGCATCTGGGGCGCGGTGGTGGCCGCCTCGAGCGCGGCCGGCCCGATCGTGGGCGGCCTGCTGGTGCAGCACCTGAACTGGGAATCCTGCTTCTACGTGAACGTCCCGGTGGGCCTGATCGCCCTGGTGGTGGGCCTCATGGTGATCCGCGAGACACCGCGCTCGGCCGTCACCTCATTCGACATCCCGGGCATCGGGCTACTCTCCGCGTTCCTGTTCCTGCTGGTCTGGGCCCTGATCAAGGCCCCCGAGGCCGGCTGGGCGTCCGGCCAGACGATCGGCTACTTCGCCGGCGCGGTCGCCGCCCTGGTGCTGTTCATCGTGCGCGAGGCCAGGGCGAAGCAGCCACTGCTGCCGCTTACGCTGTTCCGCTCCCGGCAGCTTTCCGCGGGCACGGTGCTGGTCCTCACGCTGATGTTCGCGATGTTCGGCGCGATGTTCTTCATGACGTTCTTCATGGAGAACGTGCACGGGCTCGACCCGGTCGGGGCCGGGGTGCGGCTGCTGCCGCTGATGGGCATGATGGTCGTCGGCGCCCCGCTGTCCGGCGCGGTGATCACCAGGATCGGGTCGCGTATCCCGATGACGGTCGGCATGGTGCTGGCCGCGGCCGCCCTGTTCGGCTTGTCCCGGATGAGCCTTACCTCCAGCCTGAACGACACCATCCTCTGGTTCGCCCTGCTCGGCCTGGGCCTGTCCCCGGTCATGGTCGGCGCGACCGAGGTCATCGTCGGCAACGCCCCGCTCCGGCTGGCCGGCGTCGCCAGCGGCCTGCAGTCGACCGCGATGCAGGTCGGCGGCACCATCGGCACCGCCGTGCTCGGCGCGATCATGTCGGCCAAGGTCTCCGGCCTGCTGCCCGCCGCGTGGACGGCGGCCCACCTGCCCGCGCTCAACGCGGCCGGGCTCGCCAGCGTGAAGTCGGCTACCACGGTCGGCGTCGCCCCGGTCCCCGCCGGGTCCTCCCCCCAGGTGGCGGCCGCGATCACCAACGTGACCCACTCGGCGTTCGTCAGCGGCATGTCGGCCGCGTTCCTGGTCGCCGCCTGCGTCGCCCTGGCCGGCGCGGTCGTCGCGGCGCTGTTCCTCGGCCGCAAGGGCGGGCCGCAGTCAGACAGCGAGCCCGACGGCCCGCAGTCGGACAGCGAGCCCGGCCCGGTCGAGCTCACCAGCGCCTGACCCCCTGGTCTGCCTGACCGCCAGGCTGTCCCGCCCCGCCCTCCCGGCGGGTCCGCCCGGCGCTGTCAGGCTGTCCCGCCCCCCGCCCGCCAGGCGGGGGGCGGGACAATGGCGTTCATGGACATCGACGAAGCCATCGGGTACGTCCGGGCCAACCACCACGCGGTCCTCGCCACTCGCAAGCAAGACGGCACGCCGCAGCTTTCCCCGGTCACGGCCGGGGTCGACGCCGCCGGCCGGGTGGTAATCAGCACCCGCGAGCCCGCCTACAAGGTCAGGAACGTCCGCCGCGACCCCCGGGTCTGGCTGTGCGCGTTCCCCGACGGCTTCTACGGCCGCTGGGTGCAGCTCGACGGCACCGCCGAGGTGGTGCCGCTGCCGGAGGCGATGGACGGCCTGATCGGCTACTACCGGGACATCTCGGGCGAGCACCCGGACTGGGACGACTACCGGGCGGCGATGGAGCGCGAGCAGCGGGTACTGCTCGCGGTCACCGTCACCCGGGCGGGCCCGAACGTGGCCGGCTGACTACCGCCAGCGGAACTGGTAGCCGACCCGGTACTCGGTCACCAGGCACCGCCCGTAGGCCGGGCCGAGCTTGTGGCGCAGCCGGCTGACGTGCACGTCGACCGTCCGGCTGTCAGCCGCGAAGTCTCGCTGCCAGACCTCGCGGACCAGGTCAGCCCGGCTGAACACGGTTGCCGGGTGCGCGGCAAGGAACGCCAGCAGCTCGAATTCCTGGAACGTCAGCGGCACCTCGGTCCCGTCGGCCCAGACGCGCCGCTGGTCGTGGTCAAGCCGCAGCCCGGCGTGCTCACGGCCCGGCTGGCCGGGCCCGCCGCTGAGCACGGCGCCGACCGACACCGGGCCGCCGGGCAGGATGCTGGCGGGCAGGGCGCTGGCGGGCAGGGCGCTGGCGGGCACCGGGCCACCCGGAACGGAGGCGAGCGGGCCCGCGGCGACCGGGTAGCCGACGATGGCCAGCGAGGTCCCGGTCCCGGGGATCGGCACCACCGCCAGCAGCGTGCCGTCGGCGCCAGGCTCCGGTGCGCCCGCCGGGGCCGCTCCCGGCTGGCCCGGCGTTCGTGTCCCGGTCTGCACTTGCGCTCCGCCTCCTCCGTTCGGTCCCCCTGGCCGAATACTCTAGTAATCAGGTCGGGTTTGTCAAGAAACAGCGACGCTAAAACCGTGAAATAGCTGTAAACAGACTCTACCGGGCCGGGCCCCGCCGCCGGCGCGGGTTAGCGCCGGCCGCCCGGCCAGCTATTCGGGCCGTCCGGCAGCTCGGCACCGTACCAGTACTCGATCAGCCGCCGCGCGATCGAGGTGACCGGCGCTATCCCCAGCTCACCCGCCTCGATCGCCGCCAGCAGCTCGGCCCGGGTGAACCAGCGGGCCTCGCCGATCTCGTCGGCGTCGACCGAGATCTGCTGACGGCCAAGGGCGGTGGCGGTGAAGCCGAGCATCAGGCTGCGCGGCATCGGCCACGGCTGGCTGCCCAGGTAGCTGACCTGCCCGACCACCACCGCGGTCTCCTCGAAGACCTCGCGGGCAACCGCGTGCTCAGCCGACTCCCCCGGCTCCACGAACCCCGCCACCACCGACATCCGGCCCGCCGGCCACAGCGCGTTGCGGGCCAGCATGAGCCGGTCATCGGCGTCGATCACCAGCATGATCACCGCCGGGTCAAGCCGCGGGAAGTGCTGCGTGCGGTCGACCGGGCAGATCGTCAGGTGGCCGGCCGGGGCCGGCACCGTCGCGGCGCCGCACTGCGGGCAGTGGGTATGCGTCGCGTGCCAGTAGGCCAGCGCCACCGCGTGCGTCAGCAGGCCCGCGTCGCGGTCGCTGAGCAGCGCGCCCGCCTGCCGCAGGCCCATCGGCTTAACATCAGGAGAGCCGGAACGGGGGCCGGCTGACTCGTCCGGCCCCGCCAGCACCGCCCAGTAGGCGACCTCCCCGGCATCCACCCCCAGCAGCAGCCGGGTACCCTCCGGCGCCTCCGCGGGCGGCACGAAAACCAGCTCAAGCTGGCCGTCGAGGGTAGCGACAGGAGCCTCGTAGTCCCGCAGCACCAGCACCCGCGAGCGCGGGCTGGCCCACGCCTCATCCAGCCAGGCGTGGTCCTCCCGGCGCTTGGTGACCCGGTCAACCCCGGACCTGGACAGCGCCAGCGGGCCGAGCGGGCCGTCCTCGAGCTGCGTGATGTTAAGCATTGGACAGCTCTTGCCACAGGTAAGCGACCGACTCAGCGCCGAGCAGCAGCCGGGAGAGGTCCACGTACTCATTGGGTGCGTGAATCCGGTCCGCGTCAAGGCCGACCGCCACGAACACCAGCGGCGCCCCCAGGATGTCGGCCAGGTCCGCCTCCGGCCCGCTGCCGCCCTCCTTGGTGAACAGCACCTCACGGCCGAACGCCCGCTCCATCGCGCGCCGCGCGGCGGCCACAGCAGGCGAGTCGATCGCCGACCGGCACGGGCGAACCCCGGTACCCGCGGTCAGGGTCACCTGGCACCCGTTCGGATTAAAATCTTCTAGGTAGTTACGGAGAGACTCCACCACCCGGGCAGGCTCCTGGTCAGCGACCAGGCGGAACGACAACTTGGCGTGCGCCGCCTTGGGGACGATGGTCTTGCCGCCCGGGCCGGTGTGCCCGCCCCACAGGCCGTTGACCTCGGCCGTCGGCCGCGCCCAGATCCGCTCCAGGGTGCTCTGGCCCGCCTCGCCGTAGGCTTCGGGGCTGTCGCCGGCGTCCTTCAGCCAGGCATCCTGGTCAAACGGCAGCTTGGCGAGCAGCGCGCGCTCGGTCTCCGACAACGGCACCACGTCGTCGTAGAAGCCCGGCAAGGTAACCCGGCCGTCAGCGTCATGCAACCCGTCAAGCAGCCGGGCCAGCACGTGAGCGGGATTGGGCACCCCGCCGCCGAACGAGCCCGAGTGCAGGTCACGCGACGGGCCGGCCACCGTGACCTCCGCGTCCACCAGGCCGCGCATCCCGGTGCAGATCGACGGGGTGTCGGCTGCCCACATGGTGGTGTCACTGATCACGATCACGTCCGGCCGGAGCTGCTCACGGCGCTGCTCGAGCAGCCGGGCGAAGTGCGGCGAGCCGGACTCTTCCTCCCCCTCGATCAGCAGCGTGAGGGAAACCGGCGGCGCCTGCCCGCCGCTGGCGGCGACCGCCGCGCGCGCGCCGAGCACGTGGAACAGCACCTGGCCCTTGTCGTCGGAGGCGCCGCGGCCGAAGATCTTGCCGTCCCGCTCATACGGCTGGAACGGCTCGTAGTCCCATCCGTCCGCCAGCGCAGCCGGCTGCACGTCATGGTGCCCGTACACCAGCACCCGCGGCGCGGCCGGGTCAGCCGCGGGCCAGTGCGCGTACACCGCGGGCAGCCCCCCGGTCTCCCAGACCTCGGCGACCGGAAAGCCGGCCTCGCGGAGGTAACCCGCCAGCCACCGCGCGGACCGCCCGACCTCACCGTGGCTGGCCGGGTCGGCCGAGACCGAAGGGATGCTCAGCCAGTCGCGCAGCGCGGACGAGAATTCGGCGGCATTAGCCGCGATAAAGTCCCGGACATCCATGGACCTAACGTACCGGCTAGCCCACCTGCTCGAACGTGTCGCCCCGGCCCCGCAGCCCGGCCGCCGTGATGGTGACCGTCCGGCCCGGGCCCTCGGTGACCGTGCCGATCCGGGACGCGTCCTCGCCCGCCCCGTGCAACGCCGCCAGCGCCGGCGCCAGGTCCTCCTGGCTGACCACGATGCAGAACCCCACGCCCATGTTGAACGTCGCGTACATGGTGGGCAGGTCAACCTCGCCCGCGCTGGCGATCAGCCCGAAGATCTCCGGCGGCTCCGGCAGCGCGTCAAGCTCGTACGACACCTTGGCCGCGAGCCGGCTCACGTTGAGCAGGCCGCCGCCGGAAATGTGCGCCATCCCGCGCGGGGTGATGCCCGCCGCCCACAAGGCCTCCGCCGCGGTCACGTACACCCGCGTCGGCTGCAGCAGCGCGTCCGCCAGCCGCCGCCCCGAGCCGGGCACGTGATCTTCCAGGCTCAGCCCGCCCTTCTTGAACAGCGCGTGCCGGGCCAGCGAGTAACCGTTGCTGTGCAGCCCCGAGCTGGGCAGCCCGATCACCGCGTCACCCGGCGCCACCGCGCTGCCGTCGAGCGGCGTCCGCTCCGGCGGCACCGCGCCGACCGCGGTACCCACCAGGTCCAGGGTCGGACCGCCGGACGGCGAGCTGGCCAGCATCTCGCCGATCTGCGCGATCTCACCGCCCGGGATCGCGATGCCCGCCAGCTCGGCCCCCAGGAACAGGCCGCGGGCGATCTCGTCGAGCACGCTCTCGTCGATCCGGTCGGTGGCGATGTAGTCGAGCAGCGCCAGCGGCACCGCGCCCACGCAGATCAGGTCGTTGACGTTGTTGGCCACGCAGTCGATGCCGATCGGCTCCCACCGGCCGGACTCTTCGGCCAGCATGATCTTGGTCCCCACGCCGTCGGTAGTCAGCGCGATCGCCGGGCCCGGCGGCAGGTGCATGATGGTGGCGAAGTAGCCGCTGGCAAGCCCGGTGATGCTGGTGACCATCGGCGACCGCACCTTGGTACGGGCCAGCCACGGGCGCATCACCCGGGCGAACGCGACCTGCTCCCGCTCCTCGTCAACGCCTGCGTCGGCGTAGGTAGACGGCGTCGGTTCAGGTGCCTGCGGCGTCGCGTTCATGACCAAAAGGCTAACCTAGCCGCGCCGGCGCTAACCTGTCAGCCATGCTCATCGCCTTCTCAGTAACCCCGGTCGGGGCCGGCGAAGCCGTCGCAACTCAAGGCATTTACCGGAGGTACCTACGTCATGATCGTCGCGTTCTCGGTCGCTCCGTCCGGTACCGGACGCGCTGACAGCTCCGTCTCCGATGCGGTTGCCGCCGCGGTGAAGGTCGTACGCGAATCCGGCCTGCCGCACCGCACGTCGGCGATGTTCACCGAGCTTGAAGGCAGCTGGGACGAGTGCTTCGACGTGGTAAAGCGCGCCACCGAGGCCGTGCTCCCGTTCGGGTCGCGGGTCTCGCTGGTGCTGAAGGCGGACATCCGGCCAGGCTACGAGGGCGAGATCGACTCGAAGCTTGCGCGGCTGGAGGCAGCGATCGAGAAGCAGGTGTAAGGCGCTGGTGCGTCCGGCGATGCGGAGCAGGAGCCGGTCAGGGAACGGTGCGGGAACCCTGCCGATCCACGCGACGTGTCCGTCGGGGCGCACGATCACCGCCCAGCCTTTGGGACTATGCCCGAGGAGGGATTCAAGCATGCCCGGGCTTATTTCGGCCGAGGCGAGCGGGATGCCGATTTCCTTGGCCACCCGGGTGAGACCGGTGGCACTGTCCCGGTCGGCTGTCAGGAGCGCGAAGCCGACCCGCGGCAGGTCGAGGAGCGCGCGGCCGTCGGGGAGTTCGCGGTGCGGTATCCGCTTGCCTACCTCCACCCAGGGGACGTCGGAGAAGTAGGCGGCCGGCGGGGCGACCTCCGCCCCGGGGACGACCAGGGGGGAGTCCCGGTAGACGTACCCGTGCGAGGCCAGGTGGGGGGCGACGCGGCGGGCCTCCAGCGCGTCGATCCTGGCCAGCACCGCATTCCGCAATTCGTCGCCTTCGAGCTTGGCGAACTCGGCGGTCCAGTCCTTGGGGGAAGTGTCAACCTCGTTGACGAAGGTGGCGCTGATGGGCATGCGCTCACGTTCATAGGAGTCCAGCAGCCGTTCGCCGCCCCAGCCCGCTATCGCCGCCGCGAGCTTCCAGCTCAGGTCGGCCGCGTCGGTGACGCCCTGCTGGAGGCCCAGGTGGCCGGGCGGGCCCGCGTGCGCGGCGTCGCCGGCCAGGAATATCCGGCCAACGCGGGCTTTGCCGGCGTAGAAGGCATTCGCCTGCCACTGACGCGCCGCCGCCCATTCGATGCCGACGGGGCCGCCGAGTGCGGTCCTTACGATGTCGGCCGGCTGGTCCAGCCGCGGCCGGAGTTCGGGGCTGAGTTCCTCGATCTGCAGGGTCCAGCGGTTGCCCATGTCCTGGTGCAGGAAGTACCCGAGCATGTCGCCGTTGTGGACGGCGTACTGGTTGTGCCGCCCTAGGCCATGGGCATCGCCGAAGCCGGGGGCGACGAACTCGATCGTGTACCGGGTCTGGAACCGGCGGTGCCCGTGCAGCGGGACGCCGAGGAAGTCCCGGACGATGCTGTTGGCGCCGTCCGTGGCCACCGCGTAGTCGGCGGTGACCTCGACCGGGAAGCCGTCGTTGTCCACGAACCGGGCGGTGACCTCGGTGCTGGTCTGCTCCAGGTCTCCGACGAACCGCCGGCCGTAGAGGGTCGTCACGTGCGGGCAGCGAGCGATGTGCTCCCGGATGACGCTCTCAAGCACGAAGGACGGGACGTTCTGGAAGACTTCCGGCGTCACCGCCGCGGGCTGGGTGGCCTCGCCGGCCCGGCTGCGGGGCCCGCGGATGTCAAGCACCGTGCGCCGCAGTCCGGTCGTGATGACCGAGGTGCGCGGCCACCCGGGGCGGATCGGTGCCCGGGCGCGGATGTCGTCGGCTACCCCGATGGCGCGCATGACCTCCATCGTCCGGCTGCTCGCGCCGCCCGCCCGGACACCAGGCAGCGGCTGCTCGCTCGCGTCGACCAGCACGGTGCAGACGCCCCGGCGGCCGAGTCCTAGGGCCAGCGTGGCGCCGGTGGGACCGCCCCCGATGACGAGGACACTGGTGCGGAGCCGGGGCACCTCGAAGCCGCGGTGGGCACGCTTGTCCGCGACAGCGCCCTGCGCGCGGGCCGGGATGCTGAGCTCAGCCATTGTGCGCGTCCTCGATCACGCTAGTGTCGAAGAGCGATGAGTCGGCCTTGATGCCCTGCTTGGCCAGGGTGGCGATGGTCTTGCTGACCGTATCGCTTGACATGGTGAAGAGGCCGCTCTTGCTGGTTTCCTGGGTAACGAACAGCGCCTTCTGCGCCTTGGCCTGGCCGAGCTGCTGGCTCATGATCAGGCCGTTGCCCTTGCCGTAGACGTCGACCGAGAGCTGCGCGGCGTACTGCGGGTCGGCCAGCGCCTTCTGCCAGCCCTTGATCTCCGCCCGCATGAAGTCCACGATCGCGGCCCGGCGGGCCGGATCGTCCAGGGTGCTCTGCGCGACGGCGTAGGTGAAGTCCAGCTCGTCGAACCCGAGGTCGGCGAACCTGAGCAGGACCGGCGTGCGTCCCTCGGCCTGGAGGAGCAGCGGCTCGTTGGTGACGATGCCCAGCATGACGTCCACCTGGCCGGAAGTCAGCGAGGATATGTCACCCTGGGTCGGCACGATGGTGAACGCGTCCTTGGGAACGCCGTTCGAGGTCAGCACCGCCTGGACCAGCGGGATGTTGAACGAGATGGTGCCGATCTTCTTCCCCTTGATCTCGGCCAGCGAGCGCACCGGGTTACCGGGCAGCGAGATGAACGTGGACGATGAGCTCTGGTAGCCGGCTCCGATGATCTTCAGGGCGGCCCCCTGGCTGACCGCCCGAGCGGTGGACTCGGCGGAGGAGATCCCGATGTCGGCCTTGCCCTGGGCGATGAGCGGCTCGGCGCTGATGCCGGCGCCGCCGGGCTTGATGGTGACGTTTACGTGATCGGCGGCGTAGTAGCCGTCGCTCTTCGCGACGAAGCTGCCCGCGAACTGGGCGTCGTCGACCCAGCGAAGCTGCAGGACGAGGCTGGTGGCGGCCGTGGACTGCGTGCCGCCGGCGCTGGTGCCGGCGGACGGACTGGAGCACGCGTCCAGGGCGGTGCCCAGGGCAGCGGCGGCGGCGATTCCGCCCAGGCTGTTGACGAGGAATGATCTGCGGGAGACGGACACGGGGGTGTTCCTTTCGGCGGAGGGTGACTCGGGCAGGGCGCGGCAAACAGACCGCCGCGCAGCGGTGAGCAGAAAGCGGCGGTGAGCAGAAGAGGGGGCAGCGAGCAGGCGCTGCTCAGAAGAGGCGGTGCCTGACCAGGTCCTCCAGTGCGGACACGGCGGCGTAGACGGCCATGGACGCCAGCGTGATGACGGTGACGGCGGCCCACAGCGTGGTGTAGTCGGAGTCGTCGCCGGCCTGAAGCATGAGGTAACCGAACCCGTTCGCGGTGGCCAGCCACTCGGTGACGACGGCTCCGAGCAGGGCACCGGTCGCGGTGATCTTCAGCGCCTGCAGGATGGCCGGGACGGCGTAGGCGGCCCGCACCTTCGCGGTGACTTGCCAGCGGGATGCGTTGAAGGCGTGCGCGACCCGTGTCACCTCGGCCGGGACGGCGTCGAAGGCGGCGGTCACGGTGACGAGCGTGGGGAAGAACGCCAGCAGGCCGGTGAAGAAGATGACGGTCAGGGAACCTCCGCGGAAGGCCAGGTCGATCGCCGGGACCATCGCCAGCAGCGGGATGCTGCGGAAGGCGAGCACGGCCGGCGTCAGCGAGGCTCGCAGCAGCGGCAGCGCGGCGAACGCGGCGGCCAGCGCGACTCCGGCCGCCGTCCCGGCCGCGAGCCCCTCGAACGCGCGGACCAGGGTGACCGAGAGGGCCGCCCAGATCGTGCTCCAGTGCCCGGCCGCGCCCGGGCCGGCCAGGTCGCCGGCCACGTCCGCGGGAGTCTTGCCCAGGTAGGGGACGATCCCGAAGACGCGGAGCGCACCCCACCAGGCCAGGCAGGCGATCAGCAGGAAGGCGGCCAGGTCGCCGGCCGCCGCCAGCAGTGCCCGGACATTGGGGCGGGACGCGGCCCCGGTGGCGGCGGCATAGCCGACCGGGGCCTCAGCCACCCAGGGCAGCAGGGTCCGGCGGGCCGTGGCCACGATCCCGAACGCAGCCGAGGATACGACCGCGACACACAGGCACAGTGCCCACACGCGGGCGGTGTCGCCGGCCTCCTGGGCGCCGACGACGGCGGCGCCGAAGCCGCTTCCGACATAGAGGTACTGAGTGATCAGGGCGCCGACGACGGCCATCGGCGCGGCCAGTTGAAGGCCGGTGAACAGGCCGGGCAGGCTGCCGGGCAGCCTTACCTTAACGAGGACGGCGACGGGGCCGGCGTTGTAGGCGGCGGCCGCTTCGACGGCCCGCGGGTCGGTGTTTCGCAGCCCTGACGTCATGCTGACCAGGGTGGCGAAGAAAACCCCGAGCGCGGCCAGGATGACGCCGGCGGCATGCCCCGACGCCACCACCAGCAGGACCGGTGCGAGAGCGATCGTCGGAAGGCAGTGCGCGGCTACCCCGAGCCGGGCGATCAGGGCATGGGCGGGCCGGGACAGCCCGGCGAGCAGGGCGAGGGCGATGGCCGCGCCGTTGCCGAGCAGATAACCCTCGGCGGCCATGGAGAGCAGCCCGGGTAGATCCGCGGATGCCGTCGGCCACACCTGGGCGAGCGCGGCCAGGATCTGGGACGGGTCGGGCAAGATATCGGACGGAAGCAGGCGGAGCCATCCGACGCACTGCCACACCAAGAGCACCACGGCGGTACCGGCCAGCGGGACAGCGGTTCGCCGCGCCGCCGCCAGCAGCGCGGCGCGGTCAGCCCCGGGCCGGCCAGCGGCAGGCAGGGCGGGCTGGGGCCGCACCGGGATGTTCAGTCCCGCGGTCACGCCGGCACCGCCCCGTCAGCGGCACGGTGCACGTCGTAGAGCAGCCCGGTCAGCTGGTCCACGTAAGCGTGGAACTCAGCCGACAACATGACCTCGGGGCCGCGGGGCCGCGGAAGGCTGATCTCGACGACTGCCTCGACGCGTCCGGGCCGGTGCGTCATCGCCACGACACGGTCGGACAGGAAGACCGCCTCGTTGATGGAGTGAGTCACGAGGAGGGTGGTGACCGCCCGGACCGACCAGATGCGCTGCAGCTCGGCGTTCATCCGCTGCCGGGTGAACTCGTCGAGTGCGCCGAACGGCTCGTCGAGCAGCAGGACCTCGGGATCGACCGCCAGCGCGCGGGCAATGGCGACGCGCTGCCGCATGCCGCCTGACAGGTGTCCCGGCCTGGCCCGCTCGAACCCGCCCAGGCCGACCAGCTCGATGAGCCCGCTGACCTCGGCGCTGGTAAGCCGGCGGCGCCCGCCCAGCTCGCGGGGAAAGCGGATATTCCCGGCAACGCTCCGCCAGGGCAGCAGCGCCGGGTCCTGGAACGCCACGCCGAGATGATTGCGGGCTCGCGCCTCGGCCGGGGCGAGCCCCCCGACGCGGACCTCACCGCTGCTGGGGCGCTCGATGTCGGCCAGCATGCGTAGCACGGTCGACTTGCCGCAGCCAGACGGGCCGATGAGGGACACGAATGACCCTGGCGCTACGTCAAGGCTGAACCCGGCGACCGCGCGGACCTCGGCCCGCCGCCCGGCCGCGGGATAAACCTTGGTGACATCGGCCAGTCGCAAGCCCATGCCCGCGTCCTGGCCGTCGGGGGGTGCCGCTGATGCTGCCCTGCTCATGCACGGCCTCCATACTCGTGATCCGGCCGCCGTTGGCACATCTCGCTCTGTGCAGCGAACCTAACAACCGTGCCATCTATTAAGCAACAGGCTGTCGCAAAATTAACGAGCATGAAACACCAGGCCAGAGCCCTAGCTGAGTGCTCTAGTCCTGCCGGCGCACCTGGCCGGCGGGCGCGAGGGACTCAAATCCAGCGATCATGACGGCGAGGCGCTTCTCGAACTGCCGGCCCGCGTCTTCGGCGAAATAGCCGCGCAGCGTGTCCGCGACCCGGGGATCGGCGCCTCGTACCGCGTCGTCCATACGGTCGGTCAGCTCCTGGTGAAACCGCGAGTGGCTCAGCGCCCGGCCGTCCTCGGTGCGCCGGTAGTCGTAGAACATGCGCACCATCTCGGCCAGCATGTCCGCGCACAAGATGGCGTCGTACGGGCGGAAACCGCCGTCAACGAAGGCTCCCCGAAGCCGGTTCTGGACCGCGACCACCGAATCCGGCCCCCGCCGCATCCTGCCCAGTTCGCCGGCCAGGCCGGGGTAACGGTCGTACATCCCGGCCAGCAGCAGTGCGTGAGCACGTGCTACCAGCCGCCAGTCCTGGTCCCGGCCCTCTGGCCAGTCCACCGACTCGACAACAGAGTCGATCGCGGCCAGCACCGCGTCCTCCCGGCCCCTGATGTGCCGGTACAGCGTCGGGTGCTGCACCCCGAGGCGGGCGGCCAGCGAGGTCAGCGTGAGATCCTCGAAGCCGATCGCGATCACGGCCGCGATCACCGCATCCCGGTCAACCAGCCTCGGCCGCCCGCGCTCCCGGCGCGGACGACGCAGCTCCGCATCGTTCACAGCGCCAGCCTAAGGCCTCACGTTAATGACACTTACTGACACCCGAGGGCGCGCGGCGACCTGGCAGGCAGGTAAGGCGGCCACCGAGCGCTGGCGGAACTGGTCAGCCCTCGCGGAACAGGGCGTCGATGACCAGGGCGTCGAGCGGGAGCCGGGAGTCGCCGCCGCCGTTGGCGACGGCGGCGGCCCCGGTCCCCTTGGCCGGGCAGAACGCCACGATCGCGGTGAACCCGCCGGTCATGCCGTTGTGCCAGATGACCCGCTGGCCGTCGCGCCGGTCGTGGTTCCAGCCCAGGCCGATCTCCCGGGCGGCGGAGACGGTGACCCGGGGCCGCAGCGCGCTGTCGATCGCCGGGCCGAGCGGCGTGCTGCCCGGGTCCAGGCAGGCGGTCAGCAGCTTGGCCAGGTCGACCGCGGTGGACTGCAGCCCGTGGGCGCCGGGCAGGGCACCCGGGTGCCAGGGCGGTACCTTCCGGCGCTGGCGGTACCCCTGGACCGGGGTGGTGTCGTACCGGGTGTCGAGCAGGCCGAGCGGGCCGCAGACCCGCTCCTCGATCAGGGCCGGCAGGGCGGCGCCGGCTGCCTCCCCCAGCAGGTGACCGAGGATCCCGTACCCGAAGTTGGAGTAATGGTAGGGCTGGCCGCCGGTCGCCGACCGCAGTGAGCGGCGCGCGGCCGCCAGGAAGCGGCCGGCCGGGTAGCGCGCGTACGGGTCGCCCGGGCTCAGCAGCGCGTACCGGGTGTACCCGTGCGGCATGCTCGGCAGCCCGGCCGTGTGGGTGGCCAGGTCGAGCAGGGTGGCGGTGCCGCCCGGTGCCGCTCCGGGCAGGTACTTGACCGCCGGGTCGGATAGCTGTAGCTCGCCCCGTTCGGCTAGGTCGGCCAGCAGCAGGCCGGTGAGGGCCTTGGTGACCGAGCCGATCTGGAACACCGTTTCCGGGCTGGCGCTGCCGAACCCGCCCGTGCTCGCCTTGCCGTCCCGCACCACGGCGTACGCGACCGAGGGCACTACCTGGCGGTCAACCAGGCCGCCGAGCCGTGAGCCGACGGTATCCAGCAGGTGGTCTTTCACCCCGCCACGATAAGGCCTGCGGGCCGACTGGACGCCTCAGGCCGCCGGCCGCTCCGCCGACAGGCCCGTACCCTGCGCGGCGCGCGGCCGGCCGCTGAGCACGGCGGGGTCCATTGTTACCAATGCTGTAATTGAGAATTAGATTTCCTTCCAAAAGATCATGGATTACTTATTGAGATACTCGAACTAAATCACTAATATGGAGTCATCAGCGAAATCCGCGCCATTCCTCGTGGGAGGTGATCCGGCGTGTGCACTGATGCTCCCCTCACCTGCCGCAGTGTTGACGAGGCCCTGGAAATGGCGACCGTCGCGCTCGGGTACCTCAACTCCCCCGCGGCGGCTGACCTGCCCGGGCCGGCCTGCGGTGACGTGCTGTCCGCGCTCGGCGACCTGCAGGACCGGGTGGCGGCCGCGCACGCTACCTACCTGCGCCGGTTCGACGCTGCCGACGGCCACGACGCGGACGGCTACGGCTCCTCGTCGGCCTGGCTGGCCGCGAAGGGCCGGATGACCAAGCGGGACGCCCGGGCGGCGGTCCGGCAGATGCGGCAGTTCGCCGAGCGCCCGTGCCTGCACGGCGCCGTCGCGGCCGGGGATATCTCCCGGTCCTGGGCAGACGCGATCGCCCGCTGGACCAGGAAGCTGCCTGAGGGCATGCGGGCGGAGACCGACAAGATCCTGCTCGAGGCGGCCGCGGCCGGGGCGTCGCTGGAAGACCTGGCGACGATCGCGGGCGCCGCGATCGAGCAGTGGCGCTCCGCGCAGCCCGACCGCGACGACGACTTCGATCACAACGACCGCTCCGTCACGCTCGGCACTACCTTCGACGGCGCGGGCGTAATCCGCGGCGACCTGACCCCCGAGTGCGCGGCCGCGGTCAGCGCGGTGCTGGAGGCGCTGGGCAAGCGGCGCGGGCCGGAGGACGACCGGAGCACGGGCCAGCGGTTTCACGACGCGCTGGCCGAGGCCTGCCGCCGGCTGATCCGCGCCCGGCTGGTGCCCGACCGGGCCGGGGCGGATACCCAGGTCGTGGTGCACGTGCCGATCTCGCAGCTGCGGCAGCTGCCCGGCGCGGCCGAGCTTGAGGACGCCTGGCTCAGGGCGCGGCTCGGTGATCGCGACCAGTCCGGTGCCGCCTACCTAGCGGGTCAGGATGCCGAGGTGGCCGCCTGCGACGCGCTGACCGTCCCGGTGGTGACCGGCCACGCCGCGATGAGCGTGATCGACAAGATCATCGCCCTCGCCCGCGCCTGCCCCGGCGGCGCCTCACCCGGCGACTCCGCAGCGGCCGAGGCCGGGCAGGCGCACCGCTACGCGATCGCCCGGCTCGCGGTCGACTTCGTGTCCGGGCCCGGCGGCCTGGCGTCGGCGCTGCGCACCGGGCTGCTTGAGCACCCGTACCGCACCCCGTCGCTCCCGCTGGACATCGGGGTCTCCGCGTCCATTCCGGCCCATATCCGCCGGGCGGTGGTGCTCCGCGACGAGCACTGCGCCTGGCCAGGCTGCGACCTGTCCGCCGCGGCCTCCGATGTGCACCACATCAGGCACAAGAGCCGCGGCGGCGAGACGTCCGTGGATAACTGCGCCCTTTTCTGCGAGTTCCACCATGAGACCTGCATCCACCGCTGGGGCTGGGCAGTCACGCTCCACCCGGACGGCACGGTAGAAGCCCGCAGCCCGGACGGCCGGCGCGTGCTGAGGAGTCACGCGCCGCCGAGGCGCCGCTGACTGAGTGGGGGCCGCGCCTCAGCCGGCCACCGGGACCCGGTTGATCAGGTCGCGGAGGCCGTCGGCGTCGAGCAGGTCGGCCGGGCGGACGGTGCGGTCGTAGCGCACGTAGTAGAACGCCGCCCGGACCTGCTCCAGCGGTACGCCGGCCAGCGCCGACCAGGCCAGCCGGTAGGCGGCGAGCTGGACCGCCACCGCGTCCCGCTCGGCCTGGCCGCGTGGCGGGTAGCCGGTCTTCCAGTCGACCACGTCGTAGCCGCCGTCGGGGTCGGCGAACACCGCGTCGATGCGGCCGCGGACCTGGCGGTCGCCGACCTGGGTGTCGAACGGGACCTCGACCTGGCGGGGCCAGCGGCCGCCCCACTCGCCTGCCTCGAAGCGGGCCTTCAGCTCGATCAGGCTGCCGTCTGGCTCCCGGTCGGGCGAAGGGGCGTCCGCGAACAGGTCGTCGTCGCCGATGAGCTGCTGCTGGCCGAACCGTTCCTCCAGCCACTGGTGGAACGCGGTGCCGCGGCGGGCCTGCCGGGCGGGCGGCTGCGGCAGCGGGCGGCGGACCTGGCGGGCCAGCCCGTCCGGGTCCCTGGCCAGGTCGACCAGGGCGGACACGGTGAGCCTGGCGGGCAGCACGACCTCGACCGGCCCCTCGCCGCGGGCGCGGGCGGCGTCCCGCTCCGCCAGCAGCAGCCCGGTGTCGAGCTCCCAGGCCGCGATGAGCTCGCGGTCCTGCGCGGTGAGCCCGGGCGCGGGCTCGGCCGGCTGGCCGGGCGCTGCCCCGCCCCTGCCCGCCTCAACCCTGCCCGGGCCGCCTCAACCCGGGCCGCCTCAACCCGGGCCGCCTCGACCAGGGCCGCCGCTTCGGTCAGGGCGCGGTAGTGGGCGCCGGCCGGGCCGGCTGGCCAGTCCGCCTCTTCGACCCGGGCGTGCAGCGGGTTGTCCGCGTCCTCGGCGGGCCGGGCGGCCCACTGGGCGACCGTGCCGGCGCCCGCCTGGCAGGCGTCGCGGATCTCGGTCAGGAACGCCGACGGGCCGAGCGGCGCGGTCGCCTCGCCCCACCAGTAGCCCGAGCAGCCGAGCCAGAACTGGGCCCGGGTCGCCGCCACGTACGCCAGCCGGCGTTCCTCCGCCAGGTCGCGGGCGGCGCACGCCTCGTTGAACTCCGCCAGCGAGTCGGCGTCGAGCGCGGGCAGGGCGGGCAGGTCGGCCGCGTCGCCGCGCAACGGGAAGGGGATCAGCCGCGCGTTGAGCGTCCACCGCGTCGGCACCCGCGGGCGGGCCGGGAAGACCTGCGACCGCTCGCCCGCGGCAAGCCCCGGCACGAACACCGCGGGCCACTGCAGGCCCTTGGCCGCGTGCACGGTGAGCAGCTTCACCGTGTCGGTCTCGGCCACCCGGCCGGTCTCCAGGCCGAACTCCTCCTGCTGGGCGGCGGTCAGGTAGGCCAGGAACGCGCCCAGGGTCGGCTCCGGCTGGTCGCCCGCGAACGCCACCGCCACGTCGGTGAACGCGTCCAGGTCGGCCCGGGCCGCCGCCAGGTCACCGCCGGGTCGCGCGGCCACCTCGATGTCCAGGCTGAGCGTGCGCTCCACCTCGGCGATCAGGTCCGCCAGCGGCCGGGCAACCAGCTCGCGCAGCCGCCTGGTCTCGGCCGCCAGGGCCGACAGCCGCGGGTAGCCGTCAGCCGAGTAGCGAGCCGGGTCGCCGAGGTCGTCGAGCGCCTCCACCAGCGACGCGGCGCCGCCCCCGGTGGTCAGGTCGGTGACCGCCTCCGCCAGCGGGTCCGCCCGGTCTACTTGCGCCCGGTCTCCTTGCGCCGGGTCTCCTTGCGCCGGGTCTCCTTGCGCCGGGTCTTCCCGGGGCGGGGCGCCGAGCTCGCGGGCACGGCGGCCGAGGGCCACCAGGTCGCGGGGGCCGATCCGCCAGCGCGGGCCGGTCAGCAGCCGGGCGAGCGCGTCGGAGGACGCGGCGTCGTGCAGCACCCGCAGCGTCGCCACCACGTCCTGCACCTCCGGCACCGACAGCAGCCCGCCCAGGCCGACCACCTCACACGGGATGCCGCGCGCCTCAAGCGCCCGGCGCAGCGGCACGAACTGCGACCGCTTGCGGCAGAGCACCGCGATGTCCGACGGCCGCACCCCGGCCTGCCTGCCATCCGGCCACGGGCTGCCGTCCGGCGCCAACCCGGCCGGCCGGGCCAGCAGCGCCGCCGCCTCGGCCGCGACCCAGCCGCACTCATCGGTCACCGTGTCGAGCAGCGCGGCGCGGACGCCGCCCCGGTCGCCCCGGTCCGGCGCGGGCGCGAGCACCGGGACATCGGGTGCCTCGGCCCGCAGCTCCCGCTGCAAGGCGGCGGCCGCGTCGAGTACCCGGCCCGCGTTACGGAAGCTGGTGGACAACTGCACCACCGGGGCCGGCTGCCCGCTCCTGGCCGGGAAGTCGGCCGCGAACCGGCGCAGGTTGCCCGCGCTTGCCCCGCGCCAGCCGTAGATCGACTGACACGGGTCGCCGACCGCGGTGACCGGGTGGCCCCCGCCGAACAGCGCCCGCAGCAGGACGAGCTGCGCGTAGCTGGTGTCCTGGTACTCATCGAGCAGCACCGCCTGGTAACGGGTCCGCTCGGCCGCGCCCACCTCCGGGTGCCGGCCCGCGATCCGGGCGGCGATCGCCACCTGGTCCCCGTGGTCCAGCACCTCCCGGGCCCGCTTGGCGGCGGCGTAGCGCTCGACCATCGGCAGCAGCTGCTCCCTGGTCCGCTGGGTGCCGATTACCCGGCGCACCCCGGCCAGGCCCCGGCCAGGCCAGCGGGCCGCCTCGGCGTCCAGCCACTCGCCGGTCCGGCGCACGTCCCGGGGCGACTTCAGGTGCTCGGTGAGGTCGCCCGCCAGCTCGAGCACGGCCGCCGTCACCGTCTGCGGCGTCCACGCCACCTGGTCCATCGGGCCGTCGTAGGCGGCCACGATCGACGCGGCGAGCTGCCAGGACAGCGCCGCGGTGATCAGCCGCATGGACGGCTCAAGCCCCTCCCGCAGCGCGTGGTCGCTGACCAGGCGGCCCGCGTAGGCGTGGTAGGTGCTGATCACCGGGTCGCCGTCATCGTCTTCCAGCCGCCCGTCCAGGCCGGCCCGGCGCAGCGCGTCGAGCCGCACCCGTACCCGGTCGGCCAGCTCGGCCGCCGCCTTCCTGGTGAAGGTCAGGCCGAGGACCCGGTCCGGGCGGACCAGGCCGTTGGCGACCAGCCAGACCAGGCGCGCGGCCATCGTCTCGCTCTTGCCCGACCCGGCGCCCGCGATGACGGCCAGCGGCCCGGGCGGTGCCCCGATGACCGCCGCCTGCTCGGTCGTCGGCTCCGGCAGCCGGAGCAGCCGCGCGAGCTGCCCCGGCGTGTAGCTCTGCACGCCACCATTCCAGCAGACGCGGCTGACATTCGCGGGCCGTCGGGGCGGCGGGCGGAAACCGAGGCGGGCGGAAAGCGGGGCGGGCGGAAAGCGGCGGGCGCGGGAAGGCGGGCGCGGGATAGCGGCGGACGGCTAGGCGGAGGCGGCGGCCGGGCGGTAGTAGTCGCTGCCGTCGGCCGCCCGGTCCCGCGCGAGCTGGCCCCGGTTGACCAGGACCTGCAGGTGGGCGGCGGTCTCCCCGGTGGCCAGGAGCTGGTTCATCGGGTCGAGCTCGGCCAGCTTGCGCTGCCTGCGGGTCCACGGCAGCTCAGCCGCCACCGTGAACGCGGTGACCGGGCCGGGCGTCGCCGCCTGCAGGGTCAGCGCCAGCCTGGTCTCGTGGTGGTCAAGCAGCTCGCGAACCCGGGCGTGGGTGGACGGGCCGACCGGGCCGTGGGCCGGCAGCAGCCGGGAGTCGGGCAGCGTCAGCATCAGCATCAGCGAGCCCAGGTACTGGCTGAGGGCCTGCGGGGTGATGACCGGCTGGAAGCCGATCGACGGGGTGATGTGCGGCAGCACGTGGTCGCCCGCGAACAGCAGGTCGGCCGCCGGGTCGTGGAACACCACGTGCCCGCTGGTGTGGCCGGGCGTGTGGATGGCGCGCAGCGTGCGGCCCGGCAGGTCGAGCAGCGCGCCGTCGGCCAGCCAGCGGTCAGGGTCGCCGTACCCGGGCATCGGGGGCATCGTCCGCTGCGAGCCGAACATCTCGCCGACGGTGACGGCCAGCTCGGCCGCGCCCAGCGCGGGCAGCATCTCGATGAACCCGATCTGGGCCTGGCCCGCGGAGACGGCCTGGATCTGCGCCAGGTTGGCGCGCTCGGCCTCGCCTAGCGCGATCTGGCCGGGCCCTGTCCTGCGCAGCTCGACCGCGAGCGTGTAGTGATCTTGGTGGATGTGGGTGATGAAGAAGTTCCTGATGTCGGGCAGGCCGTAGCCGAGCTGGCCGAGGGCGGCCGCCAGCTGCTCGCGCGCCTGCGCCAGCGCCATCCCCGAGTCGATCAGGTCAACCCCGTGGTCACCGGTCATCGCGTACACGTTGACCGCGGTCAGCGCGTCGCCCGGCAGCGGCAGCGGGATCCGGTAGAGGCCGTCGCCCAGGTCCTCCGGCCCCGCGTTGGCCCACGCGTGCCGGTCTGGGTGCGGCTCTTCTTGCGGCTGTGCTTGCGAGCCAGGCACCCGGCTCGTCGCGTAATCCACGGAAACGTTACCTCCTGCCGGACAAATGTACCGGCCGGGCGCGGCCCCCGTTCAGCTGGCCGTTACCGGCCGGGGTCACCGCCGACTTCCCCGCCGTCCGGGTGGACCGGGCAGCAGGACGCCACCGGGCAGGTCCGGCAGCCCGGGTTCACCCGCGCCCGGTAGACCGGGCCCGCCATGCCCTCGGCCACCGCGTCCACCAGGTCCCTCGCCCAGCCGGGGTCCGGGTCCTCGCCCAGGGCCGGCTGCCGTTGCACCTTTGCCCGCGCGGTCAGCCCCGCCTTGCCCACCTGGATCAGCTCGGCGCCGCCGGGCTCGGTCACCCCCAGTCGCTCGAACGCGCCCAGCAGCACCGCGAGCTGGTAGACGCCGAGCTGGGGATGGCGGTCGAGTTCGTCTTCGTGCGGCGAGGACGCCCCGGTCTTCAGGTCGACGACGACGCCGCGGCCGTCGGCGTCGCGCTCCAGCCGGTCGACCCGGCCGGTGATCTCAACCTGCCCTACCTGCACCCGCAGCGCCTGCTCGGCCGCCAGCAGCTCCCGCGGGTTGGCCTGGTGCCAGTCGAGGAACTTGCGGACCATCCGCTCGGCCAGCTCGCGCTGCCTGGTCCCGTACCACACGCTGCCGAAGTCCAGGTGATGCCAGACCTCGTCGATCCGGCCCGCTACCTCGTCCTCAGTGGCGCCGTCGGCGATGAGCTGGGCGGCCGCGTGGATGACGGTGCCCAGGTGACGCAGCACGTCGGAATGCCCTGCCCCCACCGCGGACTCAAGCAGCCAGCGCAGCCCGCACCGGGTGAACGTCTCCACGTGCGACGGCGACAGCCGCACCCGCTCGCCGTCGCCCACGATCGGGGCGGCATCGGACAGCCGGGTCAGCGCGTACCAGGAAGCCGGGTCGGCGCCGCGGACGCCCGCATCCGCCAGCCGGGCCAGCTGGCCCGCCGCCGCCTGCCGCAGGGCCGGCGGGCGGGCCGGGTCAGCCGCCGTCCGGCGCAGGTCGGCGACCAGGGCCGGCAGCGACAGCCAGCGGGTCGCGGCGCTGGCCCGCTCGATCTCGGTATCGGTCCCGGCCAGCTCGGCCAGGAACCGGGACGGGCGGGCGTCCTGCTCGTCGCCGCCGGACGCGGTCACCATCAGCTGCTTCCTGGCCCGGGTGACGGCGACGTAGAACAGCCGCCGTTCCTCGGCCAGCAGCCGGGCCGCCAGCGTGGCCGCGGCCACGTCGCCGGGCGCGCCCGCTCCCCCCGCCAGGCCCGCCCGCTCCCCCTCGGCCAGCTCGTCCGCGCCGAGCAGGGAGTTGCGCAGCCGCAGGTCAGGCCAGACTTCCTCCTGGACCCCGGCCACTACCACCACGTCCCACTCCAGACCCTTGGCCCGGTGCGCGGTCAGCAGCCGGACCGCGTCCTCGCGGTGCGCCTGGGCGGCCAGCGTGTCGCCTGCGATCTCCTGCCCGGCCAGGCTGTCGAGGAAGAGGCCCGGGTTGCCCGGCGGCAGCGCGTCGCTGAACCGGGCGGCCGCGTCGAACAGGGCGAGCACCGCGTCGAGGTCGTGGTCGGCCCCGCTGTCCCGGCCTTGCTCCATCCCCGCTGCTTGCTCAGACCCCGCTGCCTGCTCAGACCACCGTGCGGCCAGGCCCGACTCGCTCCAGATCGCCCACAGCACGTCCTCGGCGCTGGCGCCGTCCGCCACCTGCCTGGCCGCCACCCCGAGCAGCGCGGCCACCCGGCGGGCGGGCGCGGCCACCCGGTCGCGCACCGCGTGCAGTGCGCGCGGGTCGGTCAGCGCCTCGCGCAGTGAAAGCCCGTCGAGCGCGCGCCGCAGCCTGCGCAGCCCCAGGCTGTCGGTCTGCCCGAGCGGGCCGGTGAGCAGCTCGGCCGCTGTCTCCTCGTCCAGCCGGCCCGGCTGCAGCGCGCAGCGCAGCAGCGTGAGCAGCGGCCGCACGCCGGGCTCATCGGGCAGCGGCAGCTCGTCGCCGGCCACCGTGACCGGGACCCCGGCCGCCGTCAGCGCCCGGCGCAGCGCCGGGACCTGGCGCTGGGCGGACCGGACGAGCACCGCCATCTGCTCCCACGGCACCCCGTCGGCCAGGTGCGCCCGGCGCAGGGTGTCCGCGACCAGTGCCGCCTCCTGCGCCTGGGTGTCGGCCACGCAGATCCGCAGCTGGCCGGCCGGGGCGCCGGGGGCCGGGACGAGGCGGCGGTGCGCGGCGGCGGTGCCCGGGGCCGGGCCCCCGGGCGGGGCCGGCAGCCGCCGGGCGACCCGGCGCGAGGCCGCGAGCAGCAGGCGGCCGCTCCGGCGGGAGGTGCGCAGCGCGGTCACCGTGGCGGGCGCGCCGCCCGGGCCGCGGAACCGCTCGGGAAAGCTGCTGAGCACCCGTACGTCGGCGCCGCGGAACGCGTAGACCGACTGGTCCGGGTCGCCTACCGCCACCAGGTCCCGGCCGTCGCCCGCGAGCGCCCGCAGCAGTGCCTCCTGAGCCGGGTCGCAGTCCTGGTACTCGTCGACGAACACCGCGTCGTAGGCGTCCTGCTCCCGCTGCCTGGTGTCCTTCCTGGTGAGCAGGCTGGCGGCCAGCCGCACGATCTCCGCGTAGTCGTAGGCGGGCACCGGCGCCAGGTCGAACCGGGCGGAGTAGCGGTCAAGGAACGCGCCCGCGGCCACCCAGTCGTCCCGGCCCCGCTGCCGGCCGAGCTGGCGCAGCGCCTTGCCGTCGAAGCCGCGCTCGGCCGCCCGCATCAGCAGGTCGCGCAGCTCCTCGGCGAAGCCGCGGGTGGCCAGGGCCGGGCGAAGCCGGTCGGGCCAGCCCGCCGCGCCGTCCGTCACCTCGCCGCGCAGCAGGCGGCGGATCTCGAGCAGCTGCTCGGGCGCGGAAAGCAGCCGCGGCGGCTGGTCCCCGGCCAGCACGAACTCGCGCCGGACGAGCGCGTACGCGTAGCTGTGAAAGGTGAGCGCCAGCGGCTCGGAGGTGGTCCGGCCGAGGCGGGCGGTGATGCGGTCGCGCAGCTCACCCGCTGCCTTCCGGCTGAAGGTGAGGACCAGGACGCGGCCCGGGTCGACCCCGCGCCGCTCGATCCGCTCCGCCACCGCCGCCACGATCGTGGTGGTCTTGCCGGTACCGGGCCGGCCAGCACCAGCAGCGGGCCGCCCTTGTGGTCGACCACCTGCTGCTGCGCCTCGTCAAGGGCCGGCCGGGCTGGCGCGCGCGGCCAGCTCGCGGCGGACCAGCCGGTAACCGTTCATCAATGCTGATTCCACCACGGGCGACCGACATTCCGGCCCGTCTTCCGCCCGCTTCGGTCAGCTAGTTCAGCCTCGGTCAGCCTGCTCCGCGCCAGCGGGCCTGGCGCATGTCTACCCGCAGCGGCTCCGCGAGCGAGCGCAGCGGGGTCCGCTCGGCCAGGTAGTGCCGCAGCGCCACCGCCTCATGGCCGGGCGCGGGGGTGCCGTCGGCGTGGGTGACCCGCCACCAGGGGGCACCGCCGCCGTAGCGGGAGAGCACCCGGCCGACCTGGCGGGGCCCGCCCTGGCCGAGGTACTCGGCGATGTCCCCGTAGGACATCACCTGGCCAGGCGGTATCTCGTCAATCAGGTCGAGGACCCGGGCGGAGTAGTCATCGATCGTGACCGCGCCTTCGGCCGGCCGCACGGTGTCTTCTGACAGCCCAGTGCCTGCTGACAGCCCAGTGCCTGCTGACAGCTCAGTGCCTTCAGGCGCCACGGTGTCCCTCCGGGCGCCGGCTGCCCCGGTCGCGGTTCCGTGCCAGCCCGGCCGCGCCCGCCATCCCCAGCGACACCACCGCCAGCAGGATGAACGCGAGCAGCCAGCCGGTGCCGCGCGGGCTGACCGGGGCGGCGGGAACCGCGGCCGGGCCGCCGCCGAAGTGCGCGCTCAGCGCGACCTGCGAGCCCCGCGGCCGCTCCTTCATCAGCTCTCCCGCCTTGACCAGCGCGGCGTCCGCGTCGACGATGCCGAACCCGGTGAGCACGTCGTACCCGCCCGCTGGCACCTGCTTGGCGGTTTCCGTCAGCGCCTGGGTCACCTGGGCTGGCGTGATCTTCGGGTACTGCGCCTCAAGCAGCGCCGCCACGCCGGCCACCAGGGCGCAGGCCGGGCTGGTGCCGTCGACGGTGTAGTCGAGGCCGTTCCTGCCCTCGGCGGGAACGCCCTTGCCGGGCGCGGCGACCCGGACCGACAGGTTTCCGCTGGAGAACGCGGCCGCCTTCCCCTGGCTGGTGACCGCGCCCACGCTGATCACGCCGGGGTACTCGGCCGGGAACGACACCGGCGCCAGGCCGCTGGCGCTGGCGCCGTGCTGCGTGTCGTTGTCGCCCGAGTTGCCGGAGGAGGCGACCAGCACCACCCCGTGAGCGTAGGCGTACTGGATCGCGTCACGGACCGCGCCGCTCGGCGCCGAGTAGCCGATCGACATGCTGATCACCCGGGCCCGGTCCGCTACCGCCGCCCTGATGCCCTTGGCCAGCTCGTCCTGGATGTGCTCCTCAGGCTCGTTGTTGTAGGCCTGGTAACCAGGGTCCCCCTTGTCGGGGATCACCCGGACGGAGTAGATCTTCGCCTTGGGGGCGATCCCGACGATCCCGTCGTAACCGATCCCGTCGGCGCCGCTGAACCCGTGACCGTGCCCGGCGATGATGGATGCCATCCAGGTGCCGTGCTCGCCCCAGTTCTGGTTGCTCGACGGGGTGCTCAGCCCGGTGTAGTCGGGGCCGGCCGTGACCGACCCGGTCAGGTCAGACACGTCCGGGTCGACGCCGCTGTCGATGACCGCGACCGTCACGCCCTCGCCCTCGGTGAAGTCGTTCCACGCCTGGTGCATGTTGAGCATGGTCAGCACCCAGTCCTGCTGATCACGCACCGTGTCGGCGGAGGCGGTAGCGGCCGGCAGCAGCGGCAGCACCGCCAGCAGCACCGCCGCGGCGGCCGCGAGCACCAGCCGGCCGGCTGCCCGGCCGGCAGTGTGGCTGGCATGTGGCCGGCTGCCCGGCCGGCCGTGTGGCCGACCCTGCCCTCCCGGTGACTCAGCATCCCGGCGTCCCCGGGCAGTGCGGTGACGGCACCGGCGCGGCCAGCTCCGCCAGCACGGCCCGCGCCACCCCGGTGCCCGCGCTCGTCATCTCGCCGTCGGTGTAGAGGTCCCGGGCGACCGGCTCGGCCGGCCGGTCATCGGCGTAGCCGACCGCGTAGAGCACGACGTAGCTGCCGGTGGCGATCGCACCGGACAGCTGCCGGCGCTTGTCGTCAAACGCGGCCGCCGGGGTGTTGCCGAACGGCACCGTGCGCACCGTCGAGCCCAGCCCGGTGCTGCCGACGGCGCCGTTGACCGCGGCCGCGGCCGCGGTCGCCTGGGCGGACCCGGGCAGCACGGCGGCGCCCACCGCCACCAGGTAACTGCCGGTGCCGTCGACGTAGGTGGCGCGGAGCATGGCCGCGCAGCCGTTCCGGTCGAGCATCACGGCCGCGGTCGGGTCGGCGGCGGCGGCGCAGCTAGCCTGGCGGGCGATGCCCACCCGGCGGGCCGACAGCATCAGCGACGGGTCGTCGCCGAGGGCCTGCGGCGGGCCGTAGCTGACCGACGCGGGAAAGATCGTGCCGGCCGGCAGGGTGCGCCAGCGCTGGCCGTACTCCCAGTCGCTGATCTGGGTGCGCTGGGCAGCGCTGAACCGGCGCGGCAGCGCCTGGTCGGCTATCCCGGCCAGCGCGGCCAGCAGCCCGATTACCCCCACCACGAGCACGGCGAGGGCGACCTGGCCGCGCCGCCGGGCAGGCGCGCGCGGCCCGGCCGGCGGGCGCTGGTCGACGGGCGGGCGCTGGTCGACGCGGCCGGGCGGGCGGGCCATCCGGCGCGCGCGGGCCATCCGGCGCCCGCGGGCCGTCTGGCGGGCCGGGAACCGGGCTGAAGGTGGGGCCAGGGGACGGCGAGGCCGGGCGCTGCTCACCGGGCCGCTGCTCGCCAGGGCGCTGACCAGCAGGCGGACCGGGGGCCGGGCTGAAGCTGGGGCCGGCGGGCGGCGGGCTCGGCCGCTGCTCACCGGGGTGGGACGGCCGGCCAGCAGGGCGCGGCTGACCGCCGAGTGCCCCGCCGTAGTCCGTCGCCACACGGAAATGGTAGGTGCTGAAGTGAGCAGCCGGCCCGGTAGTGATGCGGATTAGTTAGTACCTGTACCGGACGGTGACCACTCGACCGTATTTCCGCTATCCAGCCTGTCCAGTCTGGGCAGGCCGGCGGGCCAGCCCAGACGGCGGCGCGGCCGGCGAGTACTGTGGCGGGCTGACGCGCCAGCCGACCGCAAGGGGGTCCACCGGAAGATGAAGCTGACCAAGCACGAGCACTCATGCGTCGTCCTGGAGCAGGACGGCGCGTCCGTCGTCATCGACCCGGGCGCGTTCTGCCCGGGGGCAGCCGAGATCATCGCCGGAGCCGACGCGGTCCTGCTCAGCCACGAGCACATGGACCACGTGAACGAGGCGGCCATCAACGCGGCGCTGGCCGACCGGCCTGGCCTGCGGGTGTACGCGCCGGCCGCGCTCGCGGCCACCTTCGCCGGCGCACGCCGGCCAGTTCACCCCGGTCGCGGCGGGCGACTCGGTCGACGTGGGCCCGCTCGCGATCACCGTGCACGGCCGTCAGCACGCGCTGATCCACCCGGACATCCCGCCCGTCGCCAACGTCGGCTACCTGGTCAACGGAACCGTGTACCACCCGGGCGACTCGTTCTTCGTGCCCGAGGAGCCGGTGCCGGTGCTGCTGCTGCCGACCAGCGGCCCGTGGATGAAGGTCGGCGAGGCCGCCGACTACGTGCGGGCGGTACAGCCGCAGCAGATCGTGCAGATCCACGAGATGCTGCTCAGCGACATCGGCCTGGCCCTGATCGGCAACCTGCTCGGGGCGCAGGGGCTGACCGGGCTGCCGCTCACCACGCTGCCGCCCGGGCAGTCGATCAGCCTCTGAGCGGCTGGCCGGGGCTGAACCGCTGGCCCCGGTCGCCGGCTACCCGGTGCGGGTTACCCGCAGTCGCCCACGGCCGCGATGAACAGCCGGGCGGGACCGGTCGCGGTGACCTCGCGGTCAGCCGCCGACAGGTAACAGGAACCGCCCTGGCCGACGGTCACCGTGTCCCGGCCCGTCCGCAGCACCGCCGTGCCCGCCGTGCACAGCACGATGCGCGCGCCGCCGTCGCCGGGCAGGGTGACCGCGGCGGCGCCGTCGGCCAGGCCGGGGTCAGCCCGGTACAGCCGGAACTCCGGCGCCGGCGAGTCGTAGACGCACACCCCGTCCCCCGCCGGGCGCGGCTCGACCACCGGCACCGGCGCCGCCGGGTCGAGCAGCTTCAGCAGCTCGGCGACGTCGACGTGCTTGCCGGTGAGCCCCGCCCGCACCACGTTGTCGGAGTTGGCGAGCAGTTCCACCCCGGTGCCGCCCAGGTACGCGTGCGGGGCGCCGGCCGGCATGAAGACGGCCGTGCCCGGGCGCCAGGACCGCGTGCCGCAGCAGCAGGGACGCGACCACGCCGAGGTCGCCCGGGTGCTCGGCGGCCAGCCGGACCGCCGCCGCGCAGGCGGCCGCGTACTCGCCGCCGCCCGCCGCGACCCGCTCGCAAGCGGCGGTGACCGACTCGACCAGGGCCGCGCGGTCACCCGCGGGCCAGGTCAGGATGGCGGCCAGGGCCCGGCTGAGCGCGGCCGGGCCGGCCGGGCGGCCGAGCGCGGCCGCCAGCGGCGCCAGCGCGGGCACGTCCAGGGCGCCCAGCAGGGCGGCGGCATCGGCCGGGTCGCGCATGCCAGCCAGTACCTCGAACGGGGTGAGCGCGCAGAGCAGCTCGGGCTTAGGCCAGTCGTCCACGTAGTTGCGGGACTTGCCGCCCGGCGGCAGGCCGCGGCGCTGCTCCGACTGGTACCCGGCCTCCGCCTGCGCCCGCGTGGGGTGCACCTGGATAGACAGCGACTGTCCGGCCGCCAGCACCTTGAGCAGGAACGGCAGCCGCCCGCCGAACCTGGCCGCGCAGCGCGGGCCGAGCTGGCCCGCCGGATCGGCCCCGATTACCGCGTCCAGGGTGGTTCCTCCCTCCGGCCTGACCAGCCCGGACGGGGCCGAAGGGTGCGCGCCCATCCACAGCTCGGCCTCGGGCTCGGCGGTCGGGAAGGGCCGCCCCTGGAGCTCGGCGATCGCCGTGTGCGATCCCCACGCGTAGGGCTGGGTCACCGGCTGAAGTAGATCCACCCGCGCATGCTAGTAGTCAGCCCGCCGCGCTGGTGTCCGCGGGGTGCTCCACGAGCGCGATAACCCGGCTGGCCATGAACCGGGCGGTGCGGACCGCCGTGCCCGTCCTGGTCACCTCGGTCACCTCGACCACGCCGCGCACCGTGCTCACGTCGACTCGCCGCCCGGCCCGGGTGGCACTCACCTCGTAGGTCCTGGCGCCGTCGCCGGTATCGACCACGATCTCAACGCGGTCCCCCTTCACGGGTCCCCCTCACCACGAGTCCCCCACCAGAAGACACTGCACTTAACCGACATACCACCCGATGCCGGGCCGGAAACCGCGTGGGCTGGTGCGGGCCGGCCGCACCCGTTCGGGATGATCATGGAGGGCAGCGGCGGCGCGGACGGGCAGCACCCGGACCGCGTCCGCCGAACGCGAACGGCCGGCGGGCCGCGGGTCTGCCGCGGCGCCGGCCGCCAGGGTCGCGCTAGTCCGCCGGGGTCGCGCTAGTAGGGTCGCGCTAGTAGGTGGGCAGCGACGGGTCGACCTGGTTAACCCAGGCCAGGACGCCGCCGCCGACGTGCACCGCGTCGGAGAAGCCGGCCGACTTCAGCACCGCGAGCACCTCGGCGCTGCGGGCGCCGCTCTTGCAGTGCAGCACGATCTGCTTGTCCTGCGGCATCTTCTCCAGGGCGGAGCCGTTCAGGAACTCGCCCTTGGGGATCAGCGTGGCGCCGGGGATGCTGACGATCTCGTACTCGTTCGGCTCGCGCACGTCGACCAGGTAGATGTCGTCGCCCCGGTCCAGCATGCCCGCCAGGTCCTTGGCGCTGATGGTCGAGCCGACCACGGCCGCTTCCGCCTCCTCGGAGACGGCGCCGCAGAACGCCTCGTAGTCGATCAGCTCGGTGACCGTCGGGTTCTTGCCGCAGACGGCGCAGTCCGGGTCCTTGTTGACCTTGACCGTCCGGTACGACATCTCCAGCGCGTCGTAGACCATGAGCCGCCCGGCCAGGCTGTCGCCGATGCCGGTGATCAGCTTGATCGCCTCGTTCACCTGGATGGAGCCGATCGACGCGCAGAGCACGCCCAGGACGCCGCCCTCGGCGCAGGACGGGACCATGCCGGGCGGCGGCGGCTCCGGGTACAGGCAGCGGTAGCAGGGGCCGTAGTCCGCCCAGAACACGCTGGCCTGGCCGTCGAAGCGGTAGATCGAGCCCCACACGTACGGCTTGTGCAGCAGCACGCAGGCGTCGTTCACCAGGTACCGGGTGGCGAAGTTGTCGGTGCCGTCGACGATCAGGTCGTAGTCGGCGAAGATCTCCATCACGTTGTCCGACTCGAGCCGGGTCTTGTGCAGGACGACCTTGACGTACGGGTTGACCTCTTCGATCGACTCCTTGGCCGACTCGGCCTTCGACTTGCCCACGTCCGAGACGCCGTGAATGATCTGACGCTGCAAGTTGGACTCGTCGACGGTGTCGAAGTCGACGATGCCGAGCGTGCCGACGCCCGCCGCGGCCAGGTAGAGCAGCGCCGGCGAGCCGAGGCCGCCCGCGCCGACGACGAGCACCTTCGCGTTCTTCAGGCGCTTCTGCCCGGCCATGCCGACGTCGGGGATGATCAGGTGGCGCGAGTACCGCTTGACCTCGTCCACCGACAGGTCCGCGGCCGGCTCGACCAGCGGCGGCAGCGACCCAGATGCTAGCGACACGGTGCAAACTCCAGTCAGGTTGATAGCACTTCTTCAGGCGTCAACCGGGTCGCGGCGGCCCGCATTCCCTGCCTGGCCGGCCTCCGGGGCGGCCCGGCCGGACGCCCGGACCGACTCCACCAGCTCCCGGAAAAGCGCGGCCACCTGGCCCGGGTTCTCGATCTGGGCGATGTGCCCGGTGCCCGGCAGCACCAGCACGCGGGCGTTGCCGAAGGCGCGGGCCGCCCGGGCCGCCAGCCGGGGGTGCACCAGGCGGTCATCGGCGCCGAACAGCACCAGCGACGGCGACGTCACCCGCGCGGCCGCCCGCCACAGCGAGAACGGCGCGGGCCGCAGCGTCTCCGCCACCAGGGTGCGCGCCGCCCGGGAGAGCGAGGCCGCGCTGTGGCCGAGCGCGTCGCGTCGTCCCAGCTCCGCCACGTCGTGCGCGAGACGCTCCGGGTGCACCAGGGACGGGTCGGCCAGGCAGGCCGCGTACACGCCGGTCACCCGGTCCCTAACCGGGAAGCGGCTGATGTAGCCGCGGATGAGGCGCTCGCCCACGACCGGCAGCGCCAGGACCGGGAAATGGGCCACCGAGCGGCGCACCCGCAGGTCGGGCAGCGCCGGCGAGACCAGGGTGAGGGTGCGCACCAGGTCCGGGCGGCGGGCGGCCACCCGGACTGACACCGCGCCGCCCATCGAGTTGCCGATCAGGTGCACCGGCCCGGCCCCGAGCGACTCGATCAGCCGGATGACGGTGCCCGCGAGCGCGCTGACCGAGTAGCCGGCCGGGGTGCGGGGCGGCGGCGAGAACCCCGAGCCCGGCAGGTCGAGCGCCGCGCAGTCGAAGTCGGACGACAGCTCGCCCATCAGGTCGGTCCAGTTGGTGGCCGCGCCCGACATGCCGTGCACGCACAGCACCAGTTCCCGGCCGGGCCTGGACGGTGCCCGGGCTACCCAGACCTGCTCGCCCGGCGCGACGGTGACCAGGCCGCCCGGCCAGTGCGGGGCCGGCGGGGTCACGCGCTGGCCCGGCGGCGGCTGGCCGGCTTGCGCTGCCGGGTGCGGGCGGGCGGCTCGTCCTTACCGTCACCGTCCTTCGCGTCACCGTCCTTGGCGTCACCGTCCTTGGCGTCACCGTCCTTGGCCCGGTTCGCCTTGGCCGCCGCGACGCTGGCGCGCAGCGTCTCGGTCAGGTCGGCCGGGCCGCCGGTCTCGCTGGCCGGGATGGCGGTGCCGGCCGGGCGGACTACCTCGTTGCCCTCGATCTTGGCCTGGACCAGCGCCTCGAGCGCCTCCCGGTAGGTGTCCTTGTACAGCGTCGGTTCGAAGTCCTCGGTCATCGTGTCGATGAGCGAGGCCGCCATCTTCAGCTCCTGGGTCCTGATGTCCACGTCCTCGTCGAGGAACTTGAAGTCGGGTGCGCGCACCTCGTCCGGCCACAGCAGGGTCTCGAGCACCAGCACGCCGTCCCGCACCCGCAAGGCGGCCAGCGCCTCCCGCTGCCGGATCGCCACCTTGGCCACCGCCACCCGCCCCGACCGCTCGAGCGCGTCGCGGAACAGCACGTAGGCGCGCACCCCGGCGGGCTCCGGCTCCAGGTAGTACGCCTTGTTGGCGAGGATCGGGTCAAGCTGCCCGGACGGGGTGAAGTGCAGCACGTCGATCCGCTTGGCGGTGGCCAGCGGCAGCTCCTTGAGGTCGTCGTCGGTCAGCACCACGACGTCCCCGGTCGCCAGCTCGTACCCCTTGGCCACGTCGGCGTACGGCACTTCTTCCCCGTCAGCCGAGCAGAAACGGCGGAACTGGATACGGCCGCCGTCCTCCCGGTGCACCTGGCGGAACGCCACGTCCCGCTGCTCGGTCGCCGCAAAGAGCTTGACCGGGATCACCACCATGCCGAACGAGATCGCACCGGCCCAGATGCTCCGCATGACCTATCCCTACCCACAACCCTCGCTGATACATCCGCTGTTGTCCGTATTTCGAAAATCACAGTCCGACCCGGGCGGGAATGGTGAAGGCGACTGAGGAGGGTGAGGCAGAAGGGCGGGCAGAGATTCGAGGGCCGGAGAGGAAGGCGAGGCGTAAGGGGGCAGGCGGGCGCCGACCACGGAACGGGCCGAACGGGGGCGTGGCCGTCACGGAAGGCCGACGCGTCCGGGGACGACGCAAGGGGAGGGGGCCGCGCAGGCGGAAGGGAGTGCCGCCAGAACCAGGCGGCCGAAAGCAGGTGGAAGCCACGGGCCTAGCCCAACGGCACAACGTGGATGTTCCTGCACCTCGGAGTGTGCAGGAACATCCACGTTAATCGGGGCGATGGTTTTTCTTGCTGTTATCGCGAGTGGTTGAGCGGCGAGCGCGGCCGGGCGGAGGACAAGCAGCGGCGCCCGAACGGGGGCGGGTTCCTCCGGACAAGCGGACGCGACCGGAAGGGGTGGCAAGGCGGATGCTGCGGCAAGGCGGATGCTGCGGCGAAGGTGGATGTCTGGGCGTCCTGGAGAGCGCCCTAACGTCCAGCGTAATCGGCGGTGCCGGGGTCGTGCTGGCGCCCGATCGCTGCGATGATGGGCAGCAGCAGGCAGGGCAGGTACCAGCCGCGGAGGTGACACAGTGACCCAGCCGAGCATGGAAACGCCGGAAGAGGACGCCGCCGAGCAGGCCCGCGAGATCCCCGAAGACGACCAGCAGGAGCTGACCGAGGTGCCGGCCGAGGTAGACGAGGCGGACGCGGCCGAGCAGATCAGGGACGCGGGTTACGACGACGAGGACTATCGTTAGTAGCGAACCCAACCCGGAGAACACGGTGACCGCCACTCCTACCACTCGCCCCAGGGGAACCCGCCTGCCGCGGCTTGCCCGCCGCCGTCAGCTGCTCGACGCGGCGACCGAGGTGTTCGTCGCCCGCGGCTACCATGCCGCGGCGATGGATGAGATCGCGGAGCGGGCCGGCGTCAGCAAGCCGGTGCTGTACCAGCACTTCCCCGGCAAGCAAGAGCTTTACCTGGCGCTGCTCGACGAGAGCGTCGACCGCCTGGTGGAAGCGGTCGCCGCGGCGATCCGCTCAACCGCCGACAACCGGCAGCGGGTCAACGCGACCTTCGCCGCCTACTTCGGCTACGTGGCCGAGCACAGCGGCACCTTCAAGCTCGTCTTCGAGTCGGACTTCACCAGCGAGCCGACCGTACGGGCCAAGCTGGCCGCGGCCGACCGGGTGTGCGCCGACCTCATCAGCCAGGTAATCAAGGAAGACGCCGGGCTGGCCGACGACGAGGCGTACCTGCTGTCCATCGGCCTGCTGGGGATGGCCCAGGTCAGCGCCAGGCACTGGCTGTCGTCGGGGGACACCATCCCCCGGGAGGCGGCCGAGCAGCTGGTCGCCCGGCTCGCCTGGCGCGGCATCAGCGGCTGGCCGCGGACCGCGGACCAGGCCGCTCCCCCGCCCGCCGAGCTTTGAAGGCCGAGCACTGAACGCTGAGCACCGAACGCTGAGCACTGGCCGGCCACCCGGCCCAGGGAGGGAACCGTGGAAGTCAAGATCGGGATCCAGTCGATACCGCGGGAACTGGTCGTGGAGACCGACTCGACCGCCGCGGAGGTAGAGCGCGACCTGGCGGCGGCGCTGGCCGCCGCGGCCGGCGGCCAGGGCGGGGCAGGCGGGGCGGGGGCCGGACTGCTCGCGATCACCACCCAGAAGGGCGGCCGGGTACTGGTGCCCGCGGACAAGATCGCCTTCGTCGAGTTCAGTACCGACCAGGCACGCCGGGTCGGATTCGGCAACATCGTTTGAATCAGGCATATCGTCGAACGCCCTGGTACCGTAGGTGGTATATGGGCAGCTGGAATGCCGCGGCTGGAATGGCATAGCGCCAGTCCGCGTTGGCACTAAAGCGGCAACCCGAGGCGGCGTGCCTGAACAGATGGCGCGGGCACGGGCGTTGCACGCACGGAGGAACCCCTGACAACTCAGCTTATTCAGTCCGAGGCCAGCGACGAGGCACCGGCCAGTCCCCCGCCACCCGGGCGGATCGCTGGCGTGCCATTCCGCGACCTCGGGGTCGATGAAATCATCTGCGCGGCGCTTGACGACGCCGGCATCCACACGACCTTTCCCATCCAGGCGCTGACGCTGCCGCTGGCCATCGACGGCCAGGACATCATCGGCCAGGCGCGCACCGGCACCGGCAAGACGCTCGCGTTCGGCGTCCCGATGCTGCACCGGCTGGCGACCACCCTCGCCGCCGCCCGCGCCGCCCGTCAGCCGGCCGGCCTCATCGTGGTCCCGACCAGGGAACTGGCGATCCAGGTGGCCGACGACCTGAAGCAGGCGGGCTCCCGCCTCGGCGCACGGGTACTCACCGTGTACGGCGGCCGCGCCTACGAGCCGCAGATCGAGGCACTGACGGCGGGCACCGACATCGTGGTCGGCACCCCGGGCCGCCTGCTCGACCTGTGCAACCGCAAGAACCTTGACCTGAGCCAGATCCGCGCGCTCGTGCTCGACGAGGCGGACAAGATGCTCGACCTGGGCTTCCTGCCGGACGTGGAGCGGCTGCTGCGGCTCACCCCGGCCGACCGGCAGACCATGTTGTTCTCTGCCACCATGCCGGGCGAGGTCGTCACCCTGGCCCGCCGTCACATGCGGCGGCCGACCAACATCCGCGCCGAGGAGCCCGACGAGGCGGCCCCGCCGCCGCTGACCAGGCAGCACGTGTACCGGACGCATCACCTGGACAAGGTTGAGGTGCTGGCCCGGGTGCTGCAGGCCAAGGACCGCGGCCTGGCGATCGTGTTCTGCCAGACCAAGCGGGCCGCCGACCAGGTGACGACCGCGCTCACCGACCGCGGCTTCGCCGCCGCGGCGGTGCACGGCGACCTCGGCCAGTCACAGCGCGAGCGGGCGCTGCGCGCGTTCCGGGCGGGCAAGGTCGACGTGCTCGTCGCCACCGACGTGGCCGCCCGCGGCATCGACGTCGAAGACGTGACGCACGTGATCAACTACGAGTGCCCGGACGACGACAAGGCCTACCTGCACCGGATCGGCCGCACCGGCCGGGCCGGCCGGGCCGGCGTCGCGGTGACGTTCGTCGACTGGCGCGACCTGCAGCGGTGGAAGCTGGTCAACGAGGCGCTCGGCATCGGGCAGCCCGAGCCCGCGGAGACCTACTCCACGTCCGAGCACCTGTTCACCGACCTGTCGATCCCGCCGGGGGTCACCGGCACGCTGCCGCGCGACCAGCGCGCGCGGGCCGGGCTGGCGGCGGAGGTCGAGGAAGACCTCGGCGAGACCGGCCGCAACCGCACCCGCGAGCGCGCCACCCCGGCCAGCCGGCCGCGGAGCCGGTCCCGCCGGTCCGGCGGCGACGGCGCAGCCAGCCGAAGTGAAGGCAGCCGAAGTGAAGGCAGCCGGGCTGACAGCAGCCGAGGCGAGGGCACCGCGGCCCGCGGCGAGGCGGTCGCTTCCGGCGGCGAGCCGGCCGGAGCCGGCGGGCCGGCTGAGCCCGGCCAGCGCTCCCGGCGCAGGCGGCGGCGCACCCGCAGCGGCCGCGAGGTGGGCGAAGGCCAGGCAGGCAGCACCAGCCCGGCCGAAGGCAGCTAGCAGGCAGGCACGGCATTGTCCACCCCGACCTCGCTTGAGCTGCCAGCGGGCACCAGGCGAGGTACCGTCGCAACCGCGCGGGGCGAGTTCGCCGTGCTCGACGCGCGGCCGGCCGCTGGTCCCGGCTCGCTGGGCACGGCCCTGCTGGTGCCCGGCTACACCGGCAGCAAGGAAGACTTCCTCGCCATCCTCGGCCCGCTGGCAGCGGCGGGCCGCCGGGTGGTGGCGGCCGACCTGCGCGGCCAGTACCAGACGGCGGGTCCGGGCGACCCGGACGCGTACGACCCGCGGCAGCTTGGCGCCGACGTCGCCAGCCTGGTCACCGCGGTGCGGGCGGACCACCTGCTCGGCCACTCGTTCGGCGGCCTGGTCGCCCGCGAGGCAGTCCTCGGCGGCTGCACTCCCGCGACGCTCACCCTGATGAGCTCAGGGCCGGCCGCACTGGCCGGGCCGCGGGCCGGAGAACTGCACTTCATGCTGAACTACGTGGACGGCACCCCGGCGGCCGGGCTCGGCGGCAAGGTGGCCGAGGTCTGGCAGCAGGTGCTCAAGCCGCAGGCGGTCGCGGCGGGCGTAAGCGGGCCGGTCCTCGCCTTCCTCGAGCAGCGGATGCTCGCCAACAACCCGGTCGGCCTGGTCACCATGGCCAGCCACCTGCTCAAGGCCGAGGACAAGACCGCCGCGCTGGCCGCCCGCGGCGTACCCGCGCTGGTGCTGTGCGGCGCGGAGGACAACGCCTGGCCGCCCGCCCAGCAGCGGGAGATGGCGGGCCGGCTGGCCGCCGCCTGGACCTGCATCCCCGGGGCGGCGCACAACCCCAACGTCGAGGCCCCGGCCAGCACCGCGCACGCGCTGACCAGCTTCTGGAACAGCGCCGAGAGCTGACGGCGGGGCCTGACCGCGGGAGCTGACGGGGCCTAACCCAGCTCCGCCAGCGCGTCCCACGGTCGCCGCGGCGTCGCCGCCGCCCGCCCCTCGGGGCAGTTACGCAGGTAGTCGCACCAGCCGCAGGACGGCCCGGTGCGCGGCGGGAACACCTCGTCGTAGGACTCCGCGGGCAGCCCCGACCGCATCCGCTCGTCCGCGTCGGCGCACTCCTGCGCCAGGTCCTCGGCCCGGCGCAGGTGCCGCTGCAGCGTCTCGGGGGTGTGCTCCCAGGCCAGCACCTGCCCCGAGGGCAGGTGATGCAGCTCCACCCGGCGGCAGTCGCGGCGCAGCGCCCGGGCGGCCGCCAGCGCGTAGACCGCCAGCGCCAGCGAGCTGCGCGCGTCGTCCACCGTCAGCAGGTGACGGCCGGTCTTGTAGTCGACCACGACCAGCTCGGCGCCGACGCCGTCAGCGCGCGGGCGCTCGTCCAGCCGGTCGATCCGGCCGGACACCGCGATCCGGTCGGTGCGCGTCGCCACCGTGCGCTCCACCCCGACCGGCTCATCGGCCGGATCGAGGTGGTCGACGTACGCCTCCACCAGGGACCTGGCCCAGTCGCGGTACCGGGCCGACTGCGCGTCGCCGGTGAACCCCTCGCTGATCCAGCCCTGGCTGAGCAGCGTCCCCGCCGCCTCGACCGTGCGCCGCGGCAGCGGGAGCCGCCACCAGGCCGCCAGCGCGTTGTGCACCGACGCGCCCAGGCTGTTGTGCGCCCACGGCGGCCCCTTGGGCGGGGCCGGCCGGTCCAGGTAGCTCATCCGGTAGCGACGCGGGCAGTCAAGCCAGGTCGCCAGCCGGGTCGGCGTGCACGAGTAGAGCCGACGCGGCATTCCCTCGAAACCGAGCTGCTCCACCGGGGCTCAGCTAAACTGCCCGGCCGGGCCGGCCGAGACCCAGCCGTCGAACCGCTTGACCGCGTCCCCGACGGTGCTCTCCTCACCGTGGCCGGACAGCACCCGGGTGCCGCGTGGCAGCTCAAGCAGGCGCTCGCCGATCGCGGTGAGCTGGCCGGGGAAGTCGGTGAACTGCCCCTCATGGGCCACCGGGCCGTGCGCGGACAGCGCGTCACCGGTGAACACCACCTCGAGTCCCGCGCAGTAGAGGCTGACCGAGCCGCGGGTGTGGCCCGCGCTGCCGATGACCTCAAGCTGCACGTCAGCAACGTCGAAGCGGCCGCCGTCGGCCATCTCGATCTCCGGGTCGGCGTCGTCGTAAGTCATCCGCCACAGCACCCGGTCGGCCGGGTGCAGCGCCACCGGCGCCTCGTCCCGCTCGGCTACCGCCACCGCGGCGGCGACGTGGCTGGCGTGCCCGTGGGTACAGATCACCGCCAGCACCTCCCGGTCACCGACCTGTTCGAGCACGCTGGCAGCGTCCTCACCGGGGTCGATGACGATAACTTCCTCGTCGTCGCCGACCAGCCACGCGTTCAGCTCGCCAGCGGCTTCCTCGTTAACCCGCGGTGTCCATACCCGCTCGACCCGAGCCTCCACCGACCCGCACCTCCGCCAGAAAGCGCCCGACCCGGACGCCGACTCATGCTGCCCCGGGCCACTCTACAGCGGCCGCTACCGCGCCTGGGCGGCGAAGGCGAGGGCGGACTGCGCCACTAGCTGGATGGCGATCGCGGACAGCAGCAGGCCCGCGATCCGGGTCAGCAGTTCCACCCCGTTGTCGGTCAGCACCCGCTGGATGACCTCGGCGAACCGCATCACCAGCCAGGCGCTGACCGCGACGGCGATGATGGCCAGCGCCAGCGAAAGGCCGCTGGTCACGTTGTGCACCCGCTGGACGAAGAGCATGGTCGCGACGATCCCGCCCGGCCCGGCCAGCAGCGGCGTGCCGAGCGGCACGAAGGCCACGTTGGTGCGGGCTCGCTCGGTCGAGCTCGGTTCCTCCGACTTGCCGGTCAGCAGCTGCAGCGAGACCAGCAGGAGCAGCAGGCCGCCCGCGCCCTCCAGGGCGGGCAGCTCCACCTGCGTGTAGTCCAGGATCTCCTGGCCGAACAGCGCGAACGCGACGATCACGCCGAACGCGACGATGGCGGCCTGCGCGGCCAGCCGCCGCCGGGTACGCGGCGACCGGCCCCGGGTCAGGCCGAGGAACACCGGCACGATGCCGGGCGGGTCGATGATCACGAAGAGCGTGACGAACGCCTGGAAGAAGAACGTCACGGCCCGGTCCAGGCCAGCAGCCGCTCGTACTCTTCCGGCGGCGTCGTCTCGGCCCCGAGGCCCCGCCGCCCGGTCGTGCCGCCGGGCGGCCCTTCCGGGAGTCCGGGGGGTGGCCCCCCGGGGTGATAACTACCGTGGTCGTCGCTGCCGCCGGTCATGATCAGGCCGAGCGAGCGGGCCAGCCCGGCCAGCCGGTCCCGGGCCGGCTGATCGTGGTCGAAGTGGAACACCTCGATCCCGGCCAGGCCGGCCGCCGCCAGCCCCTCGATCACCTCGTCACCGACCTCGTAGCCGGGCGACCGCGGGTGCGCCAGCACCGCCGCCCCGCCCGCCGCGTTGACCAGCCGCACCGCCCGCTCCAGGTCCGGCGCGTAGCGGTCGACGAACGCGCGGCCGCCGTCGCCGATCCACTCGCGGGTGAACGCGTCCGCGGGCGAGGCGACCGCGCCCGCGTCGGCCAGCGCGCGGGCCAGGTGCGGCCGTCCGACCACCCCGTCGCCCGCGATGGCGCTGACCTGCGCCCAGGTCACCCCGGTGCCCAGCTCGGCCAGCCGCTCGGTCATCGCCCGGGCACGGTAGACCCGGTCGTCGCGGATCCGCGCCGTCTCCGCGCTCAGCGCCGGGTCGTCCCGGTCGAACTGGTACGCCAGCAGGTGCACGCTGCGCTCGTCGAGCTGGCAGGACAGCTCGATGCCGTCCAGCAGGGAGATCCCCGCGGGCAGCGCCGCCCGTGCCTCGTCGACGCCCGCCTGGGTGTCATGGTCGGTCAGCGCCAGCACGTCCAGGCCCGCCGCGCCCGCGCGGCTGGCCACCCGCGCGGGCGAGTCCGTCCCGTCGGAGGCGTTGCTGTGCACATGCAGGTCGATACGCACGCCGGCTATCGTAACCGGCCCGGGCGGCGGATCTCGCCCGGCCAGGCCAGGTTGCGCCCTGGTCAGGGCAGATAGGGGGAAAGCGCGCCGAACGGCAGGTCGAATTCCTGGCCGGGGTCACGCAGGTCGCGCAGCGGCAGCGGCTCAACCAGCAGCGCGCCCGCGGTGTCGGGCCACAGCACCAGCCACAGCCAGCTAGCGGCGACCTCGCCGGCGAACACCGCCTTGCCCTCCGCCTCCACCAGCCACAGCGGCGCGTCATGGTGGGCCACCTCGACGGTGGCGTTCGGCTGCCGGGCGGCGAAGCCGTCACCCGGGTCGGGCCCGGGCAGGCCGGCCAGGCCCGCACCCAGGCCGACCCCCGGTTCCTCGGCCACCAGCAGCATCTCAGCCGGGCCGCCGAGCGGGTTGGGGCCGGACAGGGCGACGGCCGAGGCCCTGGTGCCGCTGCGCTCGTCCCCGGCCCCGGTGAAGCCGCTGACCAGCCAGCCCGACGGCAGCGGCCAGGGCAGCCAGACCGGCACCCGCGCCCGCTGCCGCAGCACCCGCAGCCCGTCGGCGCTCGGCCGCCGGGCCGGCGGTACGGGGAAGATCTCACCGTGCAGGTCGCAGCGCCACGCGCTCGACCACGGAGTCGGGGCGCGGGCAGCGCCTCGGCAACGCGGGCAAACCGCCTTCATCTCCACGATGGTGACGTACGTACCCGCCAGCGACGTCACCACACCCCGTTAGAGGCCGGCCGCCCGGCCCTTGGCCACGATGGCCAGCGCCAGCTTGCGGGACGCCTCGTCGATCATCTCGCCGTCCAGCATCACCGCGCCGCGCTTGTCCACCGAGGTGGACCGCTCGTAGGCCTCGAGGATGCCCACCGCCCGCGCGTAGTCGGCGGCCGGCGGCGTGAACGCCTCGTTGATCACGTCGACCTGGCCCGGGTGCAGCACCCACTTGCCGTCGAAGCCGAGCGCGGCCGAGCTGGCGGCCGCGACCCGCAGGCCGTCGGTGTCGCCGATCTTCGCGTACGGGCCGTCGATCGCCTGCAGCCCGTTGGCCTTGGCGGCGACCAGGATACGCATCAGCGGGTAGTGGTGCGCGTCGAACCGGTACCCGTCCGGCTGGCCGCCCACCGCCAGCGAGCGCATCCCGATCGACGCCATGAAGTCACCCGGGCCGAACACCAGCGACACCAGCCGCGGCGACGCGGCCGCGATCGCCTCGACCGACGCCAGCCCGGCCGCGTCCTCGATCTGCACCTCGACCCCGGTGCTGCCGTCGGCCAGGCCGAGCGAGCGCTCGAGCTGGCCAAGCAGCAGGTCGAGCCAGATGACCGCGTCCGGGCTGCTCACCTTGGGCAGGATCAGGGTGTCGACCGCGCCCGGCGCCCCGGTCAGCACCGCGATGACGTCCTGGTAGGCCCACGGGGTGGTGACGTCGTTGACCCGCACCGCCACCGCCTTGCCGTCCCAGCCGCCCGCGGTCAGCGCGGCCACCGCCAGCGCGCGCGCCTCCGGCTTGGCGTCCGGGGCGACCGAGTCCTCCAGGTCCAGCATCACCTCGTCCACCGCCAGCCCGCGCGCCTTGGCCAGGAACCGCTCGCTGCTCGCGGGCACCGACATGCAGCTGCGCCGCGCGCGGTAAGCCCGGCCGGACGGCGCGGGGGAAGCGGGAAAGGCAGCGGCATCGCCGTGGGAGATAGCAGTCACTGGTCGAACCTAACCGGTCGGCTCCCCGCCCGGCGACCGGGGGATATCACCCAGTGGAACGAGTGCGCGGGGAGAGCCAGCCGCACTCGTTCGGGATGCCGGTGTTTCTGGTGTTTATCGTCTGGTTGATGCCGGGTTATCAGCGGGTGAACGTTTGGCGCATCGCCGCCGCACCCCTGGAGCCGCAGGTTAGGCAACCCTATGCTGTCTGGCGGACCGCCGCTCCCCCGCGACGGCACCCGGACGACCTGCGAGGGACGCCGATACTCATGCGCCACAGACGCCTGCTGGCGGCGGTCGCCACCGCCGGGCTGGCGGCCGGGCTGGCTGGCGGGCTGGCCGCCTGCAGCAGCGGCCCGGCCCCGCGGCCGGACGTCATCACCGTCAGCAGCAACCAGTGCGGCGGCGCGTGGCAGGTCCCCGGGCCCGGCTGGCACACGTTCCAGATCGACAACCAGTCGACCGGCGGCGGCGAGGTCGACCTGGTCGACCCGGCCAGCGGGGCCGTCTACGCGGAGGTCACCAACACCGGGCCGGGCACCACTACCCCGATGACGGTCAACCTGGGCTCCGGCCGCTACGCCTTCCTCTGCCTGTTCAACGACTTCAGCCCGCTCACCGGGGCCAGGGTGACCGTGGGCGGGCACGCCAAGGGCACCCCGGCGATCCTCCCGGTCAGCTACAACCAGACCATCCCCTACGCCAAGAAGTACCAGGCCTACACCGAGGCCGGGCTCAAGCTGCTGGCGCGGCAGGTGGCCGTGCTCGCGGCCGACGTCAGGCGGGGGGACCTGACCGCCGCCCGGCGCGACTGGCTCACCGCCCACCTGCAGTACCAGACCCTGGGCGCGGCGTACGGGACGTTCGGCCACTACGACGACGCGATCGACGGGCGAGCCGACGTCACCGGGCTCAGCAGCCCGCAGTGGACCGGCTTCTACCGGCTGGAGTACGGGCTCTGGCACGGGCAGCCGGCCGCCCGGCTCGCCCCGGTCGCGGCCGCCCTCGCCCAGCAGGTGAACGCGCTGCTGGCCTGGTGGCCGACCCAGCAGATCCCGCTCTCGGACGTCGGGCTGCGGACCCACGAGATCCTCGAGAACGCCCTGCAGTTCCAGCTCACCGGGCACGACGACTACGGCAGCGGCACCACCCTGGCCACCACCCTGGCCAACATCGCCGGCACCCGCGAGCTGCTGGCGCTGCTGCGCCCGCTGCTCGCGCCGCGGTACCCGGGCCTGCCCGCCGTCTACAGCGGGCTCAGCCGGCTGCAGGCAGTCATCGAGAAAGAGCGCCGCCCGAACGGGAGCTGGGTTCCCGTCGCCGCCCTGCCCGCGCCCGCGCGGCAGGCGATCGACGCGGCCGCGGGCGCGGTGCTGCAGTCGCTCGCGCCCATCGCGTCGATCACCGAGCCGAGGAACACCGCCAATGACTTCTGAGCCGCTGACCCCTGAACCGCGGCCGGGCCGGCGGGCCTTCCTCGGCGGGATGGCGGGCAGCCTGGTCGCGGGCGGGGCCGCGGGCGCGGCGGCCGGCTACTACGGGCGCGGCACCCCGGCCGCCAGCGCGGCCACGGCCGATCAGGCGGCGCTGGCCGGGCGGCTGCCCGCGGTGCCCTTCCACGGCCCGTACCAGGCGGGCATCCTGCGGGATCCCGCCCCGGTCACCGCGGTGGTCTCGTTCGACGTCACCGCGGACGACAAGGCGTCGGTCAGGGACCTGTTCCAGACGGTAACCGACCGGGCCCGCTTCCTCACCGCGGGCGGCACCCCGCCGCCGGCCGGCATCGGCGGGCCGCCGTCGGACTCCGGCCTGCTCGGGCCGACCGTGGTGCCGGACGGGCTCACGGTGACCTTCGGCGTCGGCTCGACCCTGTTCGACGGCCGCTACGGTCTCGCGGCCGCCCGGCCGGCCGGGCTGACCGCGATGACGCCGTTCCCCAACGACGACCTGGACCCCGCGCAGACCGGCGGCGACCTGGTCCTGCAGCTGAGCGCGGGATCGACCGACACCGTGCTGCACGCGCTGCGCGACATCGCCAAGAACACCCGCGGCGGCATGCAGGCCAACTGGCGGATCGACGGGTTCTCCTCGCCCGCCCGGCCGTCGGGGACGGTGCCGCGGAACCTGATGGGGTTCATGGACGGGGTCGCCAACCCGGCCGTCACCTCCGCCGCGCAGATGAACTCGCTGGTCTGGGTGGAGCCGGGCGCGGCCGGCGAGCCGGCCTGGACGGCCCGCGGCTCGTACCTCGTGGTGCGGCTGATCCGGATGCTGGTCGAGTTCTGGGACCGGGTGGACATCGCCGAGCAGGAGACGATGATCGGCCGGCGCCGCGGCAGCGGCTTCCCGCTCGACGGGACCTCGGTCCACGCCGTCCCGGACTACCCGGCCGACCCGACCGGCGACGTGATACCGCTCACCGCGCACATCCGGCTGGCCAACCCGCGCACCGCCGCCAGCGCGCCCAGCCAGATCCTGCGCCGCGGCTGGAACTACGACCGGGGCCTGGACCAGGTCGGCGACCTCGACATGGGCCTCGTCTTCACCTGCTACCAGCAGGACATCAAGCGGCAGTTCGCGGCCGTGCAGACCCGGCTGGCGGACGAGCCGCTGACCGACTACGTCAGCCCGTTCGGGGGCGGCTACTTCCTGGCGCTGCCCGGGGTGACCGGGCCGGGCGACTACTACGGCCGGGCGCTGCTGGCCTAGCCGGCCGCGCTGTCCGCAGTGTGGGGGTTGGTGCGTTTTGTGCGCCAATTGTTGACCCGTCGTTCGCCTGCCGGCCAGATTGGCCGCGCTGCTGCGTAATTCAGCCATGAGACTGTTCTGCGCCGGGGCCGCTGTTGCACGCTGCCCCGGCGGCGGCCTTGCCGGGCTCGCCGGCCGATGAAGTCCAGCAGAACTCAGGAGGCTGAGCATGGGCGTTAGCCCAACCGCCGGAAACCGTCGCAAACGGCTCCGGCTCTCCCTCGCCGTGGGCGCGGCGGTCACCCTGGCCGCCGGCGCGGCGGCAGGTGCCACCGCGGCCAGCGCGAGCACGTCGGTCAACCGCGCGTTCGTTGGCTACCAGACCCCGGGAACGACGTCGACGACCCTGTACCAGGGCAGCACCACCACGCCGATCAAGCACCTGGTGGTGATCTTCGACGAGAACGAGTCGTTCGACCACTACTTCGGCACGTACCCGTACGCGGCCAACACCGACGGCACCACGTTCACCGCCAAGCCGGGCACGCCGGCCGTCAACGGGCTCTACACCACGATCACCAAGTCGGGCCCGGCCGGCCCGCTGCTGACCAGCAACCCCAACGAGTACAACCCGCAGCGGCTAACCCAGCCCGAGGCGCTCACCTCCGACCAGAACCACGGCTACACCGCGGAGGAGAAGGCCGTCGACGGCGGCAAGATGGACCAGTTCGTGCAGCAGACCGAGTCCGCCACGCCGTCCGCCGGGTGCGCCCCCGAGTACTGCCCGCCCGGCATCGTGATGGACTACTTCGACGGCAACACCGTCACCGCGCTGTGGAACTACGCGCAGTACTACGCGATGAGCGACAACAACTGGGACACCACGTTCGGGCCGTCCACCCCGGGCGCGCTCAACGTGATCTCCGGTGACACCGGCGGCGCCAAGGCCCTCACCCCCACCTGGGCCAGCAACCCGAGCCAGCCCGCCACCTCGACCGCCGTCAACGGCGGCTCGATGAACGGTGACGTCGACCCGTACTACGACACCTGCTCGGACACCAACCACACCACCACCGGCGCGCTCGGCGTGCTGACCGGCCAGAACATCGGCGACCTGCTGAACGGCCAGCACGTCACCTGGGGCTGGTTCCAGGGCGGGTTCGCGCCGACCGCTACCAACAGCGGCGGCGCGGTCTGCGGTGCCACCTCCGCCAACATCGCCGGCGTGTCCGACTCCGAGTACTCGCCGCACCACGAGCCGTTCCAGTACTACGCCTCCACCGCCAACCCGGACCACCTGGCGCCCAGCTCGCTGAAGGCCATCGGCTACACCGACCAGGCCAACCACCAGTACGACCTGTCGTACTTCAGCGACGCCCTGCAGGGCAAGGGCGGCGCCCAGCTCCCCTCGGTCTCCTACCTGAAGGCACCGGAGGCGCAGGACGGGCACCCCGGTTACTCCGACCCGATCGACGAGCAGAAGTTCCTGGTCGACGAGATCAACGCGGTCGAGCAGTCCAAGTACTGGGCGTCCACCGCCGTCGTGGTCACCTACGACGACTCCGACGGCTGGTACGACCACGCGGCGCCGAAGGTGGTCAACGGCTCCGACGACGCCACCACGGACGCCGCGATCTGCACCTCGGTCGCGGTCACGATCGGTGCCGCCAACGACCGCTGCGGCTACAGCCAGCGGCTGCCGCTGGTGGTGATCTCGCCCTGGACGCGACAGAACTACGTCAGCGGCAACCTCACCAACACCGCCTCGGTGGTCAAGTTCATCGAGGACAACTGGCTGCACGGGAAGAGCATCCCCGGCTCGTTCGACGCCTCCTCCGGGTCGCTCGACGCGCCCGGCGGCGTGCTCGACTTCAAGGCCTACCCGCACCTCAAGCCGGTCATCCTCAACCCCAGCACCGGCGCGGTGGTCAAGAGCGGCTGGTAGCGGCCGACGGCCGCCCAGCTCACGCGGTAACCCCGCGTGCCGGGGACACGGGCCTGCCCGTGTCCCCGGCACGCAGCATTTCCCGGCACGTACGATAAGGGGCATGAGTTCCCCGCTTCCCACCCGTGAGCAGGTGCTGTCCGCGCTCGCGGGGGTCAACGACCCGGAGATCGGCCGCCCGATCACCGAGCTCGGCATGGTCAAGTCCGTCGAGATCGCCCCGGACGGCCAGGTGGCCGTCGGCGTCTACCTGACCGTGGCCGGCTGCCCGATGCGCGACACCATCACCACCCGGGTCACCGACGCGGTCTCGCCGCTGCCGGGAGTAGCCGGCGTCCAGGTCGAACTGGACGTGATGAGCGAGGAGCAGCGCAAGGACATGCAGACCGGGCTGCGCGGCGGCGCGCCCGAGCGGGTGATCCCCTTCGCCCAGCCGTCCTCGCTGACCAAGGTGTACGCCATCGTCAGCGGCAAGGGCGGCGTCGGCAAGTCGTCGGTCACCGTCAACCTGGCGGCCGCGCTGGCGGCCGCCGGGCACAAGGTCGGCCTGATCGACGCCGACATCTACGGGCACTCCGTCCCCCGGATGCTCGGGGTCACCGGGCTGCCGACCAAGGTCCAGGACATGATCATGCCGCCCGCCGCCAAGGGCGTGAAGGTGATCTCCGCGGGCATGCTCAAGCCGCCCGGCCAGGACGCGCTGCCGATCCGCGGCCCCATCCTGCACCGGCTGTTCGAGCAGTTCCTGGCCGACTTCTTCTGGGGCGACCTGGACTACCTGCTGATCGACATGCCGCCGGGCACCGGCGACATCGCGCTGTCCCTGGCCCGGCTGGTGCCGGGGGCCGAGCTGGTGATCGTGACCACCCCCCAGGTCGCCGCGGCCGAGGTCGCCAAGCGGGCCGGGACGCTGGTCACCCAGACCCACCAGCGCATCGTCGGCGTCATCGAGAACATGTCGTACCTGCCCTGCCCGCACTGCGGCGAGCCGATCGACGTCTTCGGCTCCGGCGGCGGCGAGGCCGTCGCGACCGCGCTCACCCAGCTCACCGGGGTGGACGTGCCGCTGCTAGGCCAGGTGCCGGTGGACGTGCGGCTGCGCGAGGGCGGCGACAGCGGCGAGCCGCTGGTGCTGTCCGACCCCGCTGCCCCGGCCGCGCTGCAGCTCGTCAAGATGGCCGAGTCGCTCGCGAGCAAGGGACGCGGCCTGGCCGGCCGGATGCTGAACCTCAGCCCGCGGTAACCCGCTCAGGTCGCCTCGACGTCGAACGGCGGGTCGGCGCCCTCGAGCAGCGTGACCTGGCCCGCCCCGGACCCGGCGGCGGCCAGTCCGTCCAGGGCGGCGTCCGGCACCGAGTCGAAGTCGCTGTGGGTCACCGACGGCGCGTTCGGCTCGTCCAGCAGGTGCTTCTGCACGAACCGGCGCGGGTGGAGGTCATCGAAGTCGAAGTCCTGGAACTCAGGGCCGAGGCCCTCCCGCAGGTCGGCCTTGGCGCCTTCGGCGATCCGGCGCAGGTCGCGCAGGAACCGCCCGGCCTGCGAGGCGAGCTTCGGCAGCTCGTGCGGGCCGAAGACGACGAGCGCGATCACCACGAGGACCAGCAGCTTGCTCGGCGAAAGGTCAAACACTCAGGTCTCCGTCAGCTTTCGGGGCCGCACGGCGGCGGGCGCACACTATCACTTTAAACGCTGCCCCCAAGTCCGGCCTCTCCGGTTTCCCCGCCCGGTATTCGGTGCAGGTCAGCCAAACGGATTGGCCATCCGGGCCAGCCGTTCGAGACCCCGGCCAAGGCGGCCGAGCAGCCCGGACGAATCACTGGCCGGCAGCGCCCCGACCACCTGGCGCACCGTCCCGGCCGGGGCGTCGGCGATCATGGTGTACACGAAGCCGAGCCGGGCCCAGGTCAGCGAGTGCCCGGCGGCGTAGGCCTGCTGCCCGGCCACGGTCACCGGCTGCCAGCCGGTCAGGTCGGCCGGGAGCTCGCCCCGCTGCACGAACAGCGACACCACGTACAGGCCGTCGGAGTACTCCAGGTCCACCACCTTGCCGCTGCCGGTCTGCATGGACGCGGCCGCGTACAGCGGCAGGCCGCCCGGTAGCACGGCCGGGGCCGGCCAGCCCGCGGCCGACAGCGACGCCCGGAACTGCCCGGCCGACGCCGCGGCGGTCCAGGACGGCTGCTGCGCCTGCGCCCTGGCCTGTGCCTGCGAGGCGGCCTCGGCCTGAACCGCCGCCTGGCCGCCGGCAACGCCGAACTTGACCTGGGTGAACAGGTCCTGGCTGATCAGGTGGCCAGCCGAGTCGAACAGCGCCCGGCGCAGCGGCAGCATCGTCTGCTGGTCCAGCCAGTAACGGGCGGCCAGCGAGCCGTCGTAGCGGTACAGCTCCACCACCACCGCGGCCCGGCCGGTCACCGTACCCGAGCCGCGGTACACGGTCACGTAGTGCTGGCCGAGCTGCGTCACCAGGGGCTTGGTGACGCCGAAGACGCCCTCGGGCGCCCCGCTGGCGGCGGCCGGCGAGGCCGCCTGGGTCACCGTTCCAGCGGCGGCGGCAGCCGGGCCGGACGCCGCGGCGACCAGCGTCCCGCCGTTGCCCAGGTGCCAGACCCGGGAGAGCTCGGTGACGCTGCCGTCCACCCCGGCCTGGGAAATCTGCTCGGTGCCCTGGTACGAAGTCTGCTGGCCGGCGCTGGCGGCCTGGTCGAGCAGTCGCAGGCCGGTGGCCTCGTTGCGCACCACCGCGCGGGCGGTCGACGGCGCCATCGGGAACGGGCCGGACACGCCGCCCGCGGGGGTCCCGGTGCCGGCCGCCGTCCCGGCGCCGGCCTGGGTCCCGGCGCTCGCCTGGCCCCCGCGCAACTGGCCGGTCACCCCGTACCCGACGACGCCGAGCACGGCGATAAGGCCGGGCACGGTCACCGTCGCCACGGCGGTCATCATCAGGCCGTAACGCATCACGGCCTCGCCGCGGCCGCCGGAGTCCGCCCGGACCGGCCCGTCGGGTCGGTGAACGGAACGTCACCCGAGGTGACCGCGTGTTCCAGGTCGAATACCTCGACCTGCGGGGTGACCCGTGGCCCGGGGGTGCCGCCGGCGCTGCCGCCACCCATGCCGAAGGCGGCGCCGCCGATCCCGACGACCACCAGCGAAACGGTGCCAAGGAGCACGTAGCGGCCCCGGCGGCGGGCCGCCCGGCCCCCCGGCCGGCCCGGGTTCGGGCCCGCCTGGCCCCGGCTGGCCGGCGCCAGCGGCTGGCCGCGGCGCCGCCGCCGGGCCTGGCCGGAACCGGGCGCGCCCCGGCCGGCCGCGCACGGCCGGGCATCCGGGCGGGCGGCGCCAGTCCGTCGGCGCCGGTGATACCGAGCAGCCGGCCGGCGATGCCGCCGGCGTCGCAGGCCGGGCCGAGTGCCCGCAGCTCCTGCTTCAGCCGCCGCAGGCCGGCCGCTTCCGACTGGCAGGCGCCGCAGGCGGCCAGGTGGGCGTTGGCACGGTCCAGCTCCGCGCCGCTAAGCTCGCTGTCGACCAGGGCGGACAGCAGCTCACCAAGATGACTCATCGTTCCCGCACCCGCCGATCACTGTCCCGGTGCGCGCTGTCCCGGTGCGCCAGGGCCGCCCGCAACTGCGCGCGGCCCCGGTGGATACGGCTGCGCACGGTGCCGAGCTTCACGCCCATGGTCGCCGCGATCTCCTCGTAGGAGAAGCCCTCGATGTCGCACAGCACCACCGCCGCCCGGTAGTCCGGCGGCAGCGCCAGCAGCGCCGCCTGGATATCCCCGTCTAGGTGGCTGTCGTCCCACACCTGCGCGGGCGACTGCTCGGCGCCGGCGACCCGGTGCGCCACCTCATCCCCGAGGCCCTCGAACCTGATCCGCTGCCTGCGCCGCGCCCCGTCGAGGAACAGGTTGGTGGTGATCCGGTGCAGCCAGCCCTCGAAGGTCCCCGGCGTGTAGGTGGCCAGCGAGCGGAACACCCGGACGAAGACCTCCTGGGTCAGGTCCTCGGCGTCGTGCTGGTTGCCGGTCAGCCGGTAGGCGAGGCGGTACACCCGCGTGGAATGGGCACGCACGATCTCGTCCCAGCTGGGCGCCGTCCACGGCTCCCCTGGGGCATGCTCGTCCTGTCCGGAATTCGCCGGCTCTGTCACCAGGTTGAGGCTCTCGCTCATCGATTAGCTAACGGTCCCCCCCACCTTAAGGTTCCACGGACCAGCGAAATTGGCTAGGCTCACGCCTGAAAAGGCAGTGCATGACAAGGCAGTGCCTGGTAAGGCACTGCGAGACGGCAGCGCACGGCAACGCTCTAGGGGGCAAGTCATCGACTACGACGACGCGGCGTACGCGGTAGAGGACGAACCGCTGCTCACCGCGCGAGCCAACGCGGAGGACCTCGGCGGGACGGCGCCGGTTCTGCCGTCGGCCGGGGCCGCGCTGCGGTTCCTGGCGGCCGCGATCGCGGCCCGCGCGGTGGTGGAGATCGGCACCGGGTGCGGCAGCTCCGGCATCTGGCTGCTCCGCGGCATGCGCCCCGGCGGCGTGCTGACCAGCGTGGACACCGAGCCCGAGTACCACCGGCTGGCTCGCAAGGCGTTCACCCAGGCGGGTTTCGCCGCCAACCAGGCCCGGCTCATCCTCGGGCGCGCCACCGACGTGCTGCCCCGGCTCTCAGACGGGGCCTATGACCTGGTGTTCTGCGACGCCGACCAGGCCGCCTACCCCGAGTACCTGACGGCCGGGCTGCGACTGCTCCGCGCGGGCGGCATCGTGGTGTTCAACGACGTCCTGCCGCCCGGCGCGGGGCCGGCCACCGACGGCGCGCGCGAGCTCTCCGACCTCGTCGGCACCGACGAAAGGCTGGTCCCGCTGCTGCTGCCGATCGCGGGCGGCATGCTCGCCGCCATCAAGAAGTAGAAGTAAAGGAAGGATCATCCGAACGGGTGCGCGTTCCACCGCACCCAGAACTGCTGAGGCCGGCCGTCGGCCGTGCGGCCCGTGCGGCCTCAGCCGACGGCCGCCGCCAGCGCATCACCGAGCTTCGCGGCCTCATCGGCGGACAACTCAACCACAAGCCTGCCCCCACCTTCCAGCGGGACGCGCATCACGATGCCACGGCCCTCCTTGGTCACCTCGAGCGGGCCATCGCCCGTCCGCGGCTTCATCGCCGCCATGCTGCATCCCCTTCCTCAACGCCAAACCTCATGCGAACCGTGTCCGGCCCTGCCTCTTCCCGCTGTAGCTCCGGACAGCAACAACCGTGTCGATCCGTCGCCCTATTATCCCGTGTTCGGGCGCAGAATGGTAATGATCAGCTACGCGCGCCGCCTACCAAACTCTCTAAAACGGCGGGCGTGGCGGTTTCTCGTGGCTGACATGGCCCTTTAGGGCCTTGGGTGGGGGCGCCGGGGCGGCCGGAGGCGGCCGCGCGCTTGTCGGCGGCCGATTAAACCCGATCGGCTCGCCGAAGGCGCGCGGCGCTTCCCCGGCCGCCCCGGCTCGCTCTCCCGGGTGAGGGTCGGCCGCCGGAGCACCCGGGGCTCGTCGGCGGGCAGACGTGTTACGAGGAGCGCACGGTCGCTTTGGCGGGGCTGGCCTTTTGGGGCGACATTGCTGTTAACGGGGAAAGTGCGGATAGCAGCAATTTGCCTGTGACAGATATTGCTATTTACCCGGTTGAGTGCTCGGGGTTGAATTTTGCGACGGCGAGATATTACCGTGCGCGGTGCGCATGGCGAGGGTGGCGTGCGGGCCGGGTGGCCGGTCCCGGCGCTGCGCAGGCAACCTGGACAGGCGCTTCGCCGAGGCTGAGGGCTTCCTGCCGGGCGGCCGACCTTATTGGGGAAGTTTAGGTGCGCTATAGCACCCCTTTTCTTCCACGATGACGGGAATTCACCCGATAACGCGCTAACGGAGGACGCGGAAGCTGTCGCCAGGGTCACGCATCTCCCACTGGTACCAGCGCCCACTCCGCTCGCGAGGAGTCGCGGGGCGGGTCGCACCCGCAGCGAGGGAGCGCGGGGTGCGAGAGGGGCCGCGGGACGCGGGTGGCGCGGGTGGACCGCGGGAGCGCGGGTGGAGCCGCGGGGCGCGGGTGGCGCGCGCGGGACGCGGGTGGCGCGGGTGGACCGCGGGGGCGCGGGTGGGCACGCGGGGCGCGGGTGGGCCGCGGGGCGCGGGTGGAGCCGCGGGACGCGGGTGGCGCGGGGGCGCAGGAGGACCGCGGGGCGCGGGTGGACCGGGGGGCGCGGGTGGACCGGAGGCAGCAGTGCGCGGCAGTGGCGGCAACCGTCACCAGCACCGCGACCCCAGCCCGCACGGGGGGTCCGGGGGCCCTCCCCCGGTTCGGGGGGCTCCGGGGGGTCGTCCCCCCGGGAGACATAACGAGGCGCCCCCGGTCCGCGTTTTTTGCGGACCAGGGGCGCCTCAGACTCGTGGAGATGTCGGGATTCGAACCCGAGTCCTCCAGTGAATCTCTAGGACTTCTCCGAGCGCAGCCATGCTTTGCTTTTCTCAGCCCCGGCGATCACGCAGGCAAGACGCCGACGGGCTCAGCCACTGTTTGGTTTCCTAGCCGGTCCCGTGGCCGGGCCGTCTAGTTTAGCCTTCTAGCTGATGCCAGATTCCGGGCCGAAGGCAGTCCCGGGCTGACAGTCAAACTCCCGAACTCGCTTAGGCAGCGAGAGCGAAAGCGGCCTTGTCGGCCGTGACAGTGCGCTTAGAGTTGGCACTTGTGTTTTGCGGGCGCATTTTGACGAGGTCACGTCCGCCATCCTCGGCTCGCTTCTCCTAGATCAACTACCGAAGTCGAAACCAGTCATCCCCTTGTTGAGTTGTCGACGACCACGCGTGGCGTGCTCGCCGTCTGTCATCTTACTTCCTGCAACACCCGACCGCCAACCGGGATTCCCGGTGCGCGGCCGGGGCGACCGAGGCCCGCTTGGAGCAGGGGTCACGGCGATCTGAGGCGCGGTTGCGGTCCAGGAAAGGAGAGATGGCCCCCGCAGGCGCTGGCGGTGGCCGAGACGCGCCCACGGGGGCCGGCCGGCAGGGTCGGAGCCGGCCTTATAAGTCCGGGCCTCCCCCGAGATGAGGCCCGGCTCTCACGACTGGGCCGCAACCCCCCAAGCGAGCCCCAGTCATACGTAAAGACGCCGGGGAGCAGTCGAATGGTTGCTCCCCGTTACGAGAAATTTAGTAACGTTAGGATAACGACCCTTCCGGGCGGCCGAAACCCCTTTCCCATCAGGGTTTCCACCAGGCATTACCTGATCTCGTCTCTCGTTGTCGACCACGATCACACCCAACCAGAGCGTCACTGACAACTACACGCAGTAACTGTCTTTCCGGGGGGCGCCGGGGTCAGGCAACCTTGTAGATCCAGCCGAAGGGGTCGGGCTGGTGGCCGTGCTGGATGTCGATCAGCTCGGCCTTCAGCCGCGTGGTGACCGGCCCAGGGCGCCCGTCGCCGATTGTCCAGCCACCGGAGTCACCGTCCACCGCGCCGATCGGGGTGACCACGGCCGCCGTGCCGCAGCCGAAGACCTCGGTCAGCGCGCCCGAGGCGCAGTCCTCCCGCCACTGCGACACCGAGATCCGGCCCTCCTCCACCGGCAGTCCGAGCGTCGGCGCGAGCCGCAGCAGCGAGTCGCGGGTGATCCCCGGCAGCAGCGAGCCGGTCAGCTCGGGGGTCATCAGCCGGGCCGACTCGCCCGACCCGTACACGAAGTACAGGTTGTTGCTGCCCATCTCCTCGACGTACTCGTGCATCGAAGCGTCCAGCCAGACCACCTGGTCGCAGCCGCGGTCCACCGCCTGCTGCTGGGCGGCGAACGAGGCGGCGTAGTTGCCGCCGCACTTGACCGCGCCGGTGCCGCCGAGCGCCGCCCGGGTGTAGTCCTCGCTCAGCCACACCCTGACCGTCTTGCCCTCGCCGAAGTACGACGCGGCCGGGCAGGCGATCACGCAGAACAGGTACTCCCGCGACGGGTGGTTGACGCCCAGGCCGCGCTCGGTGCCGATCATGAACGGGCGCAGGTACAGGCTCTTGCCCTCGCCTTCCGGCACCCAGTCCCGGTCCTGGTTGACCAGCAGCTCAAGGGCCCGGACGAAGGCATCCTCGGGCAGCTCGGGCATCGCCATCCGGCGGGCGCCCGCGTTGAACCGGGCCGCGTTGGCCTGCGGGCGGAACATCACGATCGACCCGGAGGCCTGCCGGTAGGCCTTCAGCCCCTCGAACAGCTCCTGGCCGTAGTGGAACACCGCGGTGGCCGGGTCGAAGGTGAACGGGCCGTACGGCTCGAGCTTGCCGTCGTGCCAGCCACGGTCCGCCGACCAGCGCAGCGTGATCATGTGGTCGGTGAAGACCTGGCCGAACCCTGGCGCTTCCAGCAGCCGCGCGCGCTCGGCGGCCGGCACCCGGGTCTGGGCGGGACGGATCTCGAAGTCGATCTCAGGGGCAGGGTTTTCGGTCATCGGTGATCGGGTCCTTTCAGCTACTAACGAATATAGGGATAAACAACGGCCCGGCTAAACGCACAGGCGGCGCGGGTTCCGTCCGGAACGACCGCGCCGCCTGTTATGCGGTTGCAGCTTGGCCGCTACCCGGCTACTCGCTTGGCGATGTCGTCGCCGATCTCAACCGTGCTCCGCGTCGTCCGCCCGCTCGACCGCTCGGCCACGTCGTCCGTGACCGCCTGCTCGATGCCCGCCGCGGCCGTGGTCAGGCCGAGGTGGGTGCAGAGCATCGCCGCGGACAGGATCGCCGCGGTCGGGTCGGCCTTGGACTGCCCGGCGATGTCCGGTGCGCTGCCGTGCACCGGCTCGAACATCGACGGGGCGGTCCCCTCCGGGTTGATGTTCCCACTCGCGGCCAGCCCGATGCCGCCCGCGATGGCCGCGCCCAGGTCGGTAATGATGTCGCCGAACAGGTTGTCGGTCACCACCACGTCGAACCGCTCCGGCTGGGTCACGAAGAACATGCAGGCCGCGTCCATGTGCGCGTAGTCCACGGTGACGTCGGGGAACTCAGCCGCCAGGGAGTTCACCGTGCGCTGCCAGAGGTCGCCCGCGAACGTGAGCACGTTGGTCTTGTGCACCAGCGTGAGCTTGCGGCGCGGGCGGCCCTGGGCCAGCTCGAACGCGTAGCGGGCGACCCGCTGCACGCCGAACGCGGTGTTGACCGACTCCTGGGTGGCGACCTCCTGCGGCGTGCCCTTGCGGAGCACGCCGCCCATCCCGGTGTACGGGCCCTCGGTGCCCTCGCGCACCACCAGCAGGTCGATGGTCTCGGGGGTGCCGTTGGCCAGCGGCGACGCGACCCCCGGGTAGAGCCGGGACGGCCGCAGGTTGACGTAGTGGTCGAACTCGAAGCGCAGCCGCAGCAGCATGCCGCGCTCCAGCACCCCGCTCGGCACCGACGGGTCGCCGATCGCGCCGAGCTGGATCGCGTCGTGCGCCCGCAGTTCCTCGAGCACCGAGTCGGGCAGCAGCTCACCGCTCTTGTGGTACCGGCGGGCGCCCAGGTCGTAGTCGGTCGTCGCCCAGGTGACGCCGGGCGTCGCCGCCCGCAGCACCTTCAGCGCCTCGCTGGTGACCTCGGGGCCGATACCGTCGCCGCCGATCACCGCGAGCTTGTAGCTGTTAGGCATGGGGGGACCTAGCCCTCCTCGTCCGACAGCCAGCTCATCAGCGGGCGGAGCTTGGCGCCGACCTGCTCGATCTGCTCGGCCTGCTCGGCCTGGCGGCGCTTGGTGAAGTTGGGCTGCCCGGCGTCGAACTCCTCGACCAGCTCGCGGGTGAAGGTGCCGTCCTGGATCTCGCTCAGGATCTTCTTCATCTCGGCCCGGGTCTGGTCGTTGACCAGCCGCGGCCCGCGGGTGTAGCCGCCGAACTCGGCCGTGTCAGAGACCGACCAGTACATCTTGGAGATGCCGCCCTCGTACATCAGGTCGACGATGAGCTTCATCTCGTGCAGGCACTCGAAGTAGGCCGCCTCCGGCTGGTAGCCGGCCGACACCAGGGTGTCGAAGCCGGCCTTGATCAGCTCGGAGACACCGCCGCAGAGCACCGCCTGCTCACCGAACAGGTCGGTCTCGGTCTCCTCCTTGAACGTGGTCTTGAGCACCCCGGCCCGGGTGGCGCCGATGCCCTTGGCGTAGGACAGGCCGAGCGCGAGCGCGTGACCGCTGGCGTCCTGCTCCACCGCGACCAGGGCGGGCACCCCGCGCCCCTCGTTGAACTGACGGCGGACCAGGTGCCCCGGGCCCTTGGGGGCGACCATCACCACGTCCACGTCGGCCGGCGGCTTGATCAGCTCGTACCGGATGTTGAGGCCGTGCGCGAAGAACAGCGCGTCCCCCTCGACCAGCGACGGCGCGATCGCCTCGGCGTACACCTGCCGCTGCAGGGTGTCCGGGATCAGCACCATTACCAGGTCGGCTTCCTCGCACGCCTCGGCCGGGGTGAGCACCCGCAGGCCGTCGCTCTCCGCCTTGTCCCTGCTCTTGGAGCCGGGCTGCAGGCCCACCCGCACGTCCACGCCCGAGTCGCGCAGCGACAGCGCGTGCGCGTGCCCCTGGCTGCCGTACCCGAGCACGGCCACGTGCCGCTGCTGGATGAGCGAGAGGTCGGCATCGTTGTCGTAAAAGATCTCTGCCACGTCAGATGGCCCTTTCATCGTGTTGGATGTAGAAAAATCCTTGTCCCGAACGGTTGCGGCCTGCTCACCAGTCTGGGCGGTGACCCTGAGGCGGAGCCGCGCACCCGTTCGGACGGCCCTTGGTTAAGTCAGGCGGAGCGCTCAAGCGGGCGCAGCGTGCGGTCCGTGATGGACCGGCCGCCACGGCCGACCGCGATCGTGCCCGACTTGACCAGTTCCTTGATGCCGAACGGCTCAAGGACCCGGACCAGCGCCTCTAGCTTGTCATGACCGCCGGTCGCCTCGACCGTCACCGCGTCCAGGGCCACGTCGACCACGTGCGCGCGGAACAGCCCGACCGCCTCTAGAACCTTAGACCGGCTGTCGGCGTCGGCGCGGACCTTGATGAGCATGAGCTCGCGCTGCACCGCCTGGGTCGGCTCAAGCTCGACGATCTTGAGCACGTTGATCAGCTTGTTGAGCTGCTTGGTGACCTGCTCGAGCGGGTGCTCCTCGCAGTTCACCACGATCGTCATCCGGGAGATCTCCGCGTGCTCGGTCGGCCCGACCGCGAGCGACTCGATGTTGAAGCCGCGCCGGGAGAACAGGCCCGCGATCCGCACGAGGACGCCGGGCTTGTTCTCGACCAGCACCGAGAGCGTGTGCTGTTCACTCATGTCAGTCTGTCGCTTCCCACTCAGGCGCCAGGTCGCGGGCGTGCTTGATGTCGTCGTTGCTGGCACCGGCCGCGACCATCGGCCAGACCATCGCGTCCTGGTGCACGATGAAGTCGATCACCACCGGCTGGTCGTTGATGGCCATCGCCTGCTCGATGACCTTGTCCACGTCTTCCCGGCGCTCGCAGCGCAGGCCGATGCAGCCGTAGGCCTCGGCCAGCTTCACGAAGTCGGGGACGCGGGTGCCGCGCAGCTCCGTCTTCCGGTCACCGAGGTTGGTGTTGGAGTAGCGCTTGTCGTAGAACAGGGTCTGCCACTGGCGGACCATGCCCAGGTTGCCGTTGTTGATGATCGCGATCTTGACCGGGATGCCCTCGATCGCGCAGGTGGCCAGCTCCTGGTTGGTCATCTGGAAGCAGCCGTCGCCGTCGATCGCCCACACCGTGGTGTCCGGCAAGCCGACCTTGGCGCCCATCGCCGCCGGGACGGCGAACCCCATGGTGCCCGCGCCGCCGGAGTTGATCCAGGTGCGCGGGTTCTCGTAGCCGATGAACTGGGCCGCCCACATCTGATGCTGGCCGACGCCCGCCAGGTAGACCGCCTCCGGCCCGGCGATCTGGCCGATCCGCTGGATGACGTACTGCGGGGCCACGCTGCCGTCGTCGAACTCCTCATAGCCGAGCGGGTACTTGCTGCGCCACTGGCTGAGCTGGGCCCACCATTCGGCGTAGTCGCCCCGCAGGCCGTGCTCGTGGTCGGCGGTCACCGCGGCCGTCAGCTCGCTGAGGACCTCCCTGGCGTCACCGACGATGGGCACGTCGGCCCGCCGGTTCTTGGAGATCTCGGCCGGGTCGATGTCCGCGTGCACGATCAGCGCGCCGGGCGCGAACGAGTCGAGGCGGCCGGTCACCCGGTCGTCGAAGCGGGCGCCCAGCGCCACCACCAGGTCAGCCCGCTGCAGCGCGCCGACCGCGGCCACCGTGCCGTGCATGCCGGGCATGCCCAGGTGCAGCGGGTGGCTGTCGGGGAAGGCGCCGCGGGCCATCAGCGTGGTGACCACCGGGGCGCCGGTCAGCTCGGCCAGTTCCCTGAGCTCCTTGCTGGCGTCGGCCTTGATCACGCCGCCGCCCACGTAAAGCACCGGCCGCCTGGCCTCGGTGATCATCCGGGCCGCCTCGCGCACCTGCCGGGAATGCGGCCGGGTGACCGGGTGGTAGCCGGGCAGGTCGAACGGGACCGGCCAGCTGAACTCGGTGGTGGCCTGCATGGCGTCCTTGGCGATGTCGACCAGCACCGGGCCGGGGCGGCCGGTAGACGCCAGGTGGAAGGCCTCACCCACGGTGCGGGCGATGTCCTCGGCCTTGGTGACGAGGAAGTTGTGCTTGGTGATCGGGTAGGTGATGCCGGAGATGTCCGCCTCCTGGAACCCGTCGGTGCCGATCAGGCTGGTGGACACCTGGCCGGTGATCGCCACCACCGGCACCGAGTCCATGTAGGCGTCGGCCAGCGGGGTGACCAGGTTGGTCGCCCCCGGGCCGCTGGTGGCCATGCACACCCCGGTGCGGCCGGTGGCCTGCGCGTAGCCGGTGGCGGCGTGGCCCGCGCCCTGCTCGTGGCGGACCAGGATGTGCCGGATCTGGCTGGAGTCGAGCAGCGGGTCGTAGGCGGGCAGCACCGCGCCGCCGGGAATGCCGAAGACCACCTCCACGCCGACCCGCTCCAGCGCCAGCACCAGGGCCTGCGCCCCGGTGACGCGGACCGGCGCGGTGGCCGCGAGGTGCGGGCGGGCGGCCGTCCCGGCCGCGGGCGACGCGGCGTTACCGGAAAGCGCGGCACTGCCGGGCGGCACGGTGGTGCCGCCGGGCTGGGCCTGGCTCGCGGTCGGCGCGGACGGTCCCGGCCGGGGTGGGGCCGACTTGGGGGCGGCTGTCCGCGCCGGGATGTCCAGCGGGGACGGAGCGTGCGCCTTGACGGGGACTGGGCTGCTCTGCTCGGTCATCGGGTGGCTTCCTTGTCACGAAGGTTGCGCTTTTTGCTGCTTACGGCATTAAAAAACCCCTCGTGCCGGGTGGCAGGCGAGGGGCGCGCGCAGGAACTGGACTGGTCAGCTCTTTGCGCGCCAGCCAAGTACGATGATGTGGTTCCGCTTCACGATTACACCCTCGCGCACCAGGCCGCCGTTCGTCAAATCATCACGGCCATTGTCTCGAATACTGAGACAATCTGTCCGTAAATGTGGTCGCGGGTGTCCCCGGCAGCAGTGTTTGTTCTCAGGCAGCCCGTGTTCTCAGGCAGCAGGGACGCCGGGCTTGGCCGAGCCGTTGACGTCGGGGGCGACCGGGCCCGCGGCCGACGACCGGCTCTGCTCGCCGATCCCGGTCCTGAACAGGGACTCCACCCCGGAGGCGGCCATCGGCCGGGCCAGCAGGTAGCCCTGGCCGTAGCCGCAGCCCATCTCCCGCAGCTCGGCCAGCTGCCGCGGCTGCTCGATGCCCTCGGCCACCACCTGCATGCCCAGGTCGCGGCCGACGCCCGCGATCGTCTTGGTCAGCATCGTCAGCACCGGGTCCTGGCCGAGGCCGGAGACGAAGGACGGGTCGATCTTGATGATGTCGGCCGGCAGCTGGCGCAGGTGCGCCAGCGAGGCGTAGCCGGTGCCGAAGTCGTCGATCGCCAGCTTGACCCCGAGGTCGCGCAGCTCCGCCAGCCGGTCGGCGATCAGCCCGGCGTCTTCCACCAGCATCCGCTCGCTCAGCTCGATGGTGAGCGCGCTCGGCTGCAGCCCGCTCTCCGCCAGCGCCGCCGCCACCTGGGCGGGGAAGTGCGGCGCGTTCAGCTGCCGCAGCGCGATGTTGACGGATACGCCGACGTCGAGCGAGGCGGCCCGCCAGGCCGCGCCCTGGGCGCAGACCTTGCGCAGCACCCACTCGCCGAGCGCGACGATCAGGCCCGAGTCCTCGGCCACGGCGAGGAACGCGCGCGGCGCGACCGCCTCGTCACCGCGCCACCAGCGGACCAGCGCCTCCGCCCCGGTCACCCGGGACGTGGCCAGCTCGACCACCGGCTGGTACTGCAGCTCGAGCTCTTCCCGCGCGATCGCCCGCTGCAGGTCGCTGGCCATGTCGAGGCGGCGCACCACGTCCGCGTGCATGTGCGCGGCGTACACCTCGAACCGGCCGCCGCCGCCTTCCTTGGACCTGGCCATGGCCACGTCCGCGTTGCGCAGCACCACCCCGGGGGTTCCCCCGTCGGCCAGCGCCACGCCGACGCTGGCGGTCAGCCCGATGTCCCGGTCGCCGACCCGGAACGGCCCGCCCGCCACGCTGCCGACCAGTCGCCCGGCCAGCTCGGTGATCTCCTGCGCGCTGGCGGCGTTCTCGAGCAGCACCGCGAACTCGTCGCCGCCCCAGCGGGCCACCGTGTCCTTGGCCGGCACCACCGACCGCAGCCGCCTGGCCGCCTGGGCCAGTACCAGGTCGCCGGCCCCGTGCCCTACCAGGTCGTTCACCGCGGTGAAGCCGTCCAGGTCGAGGAAGATCACCCCCGCCACCCGCTCAGCCGACGGCTCGAGCGCCTCCCGGGCCCGCTCCTCGACGTAGGCACGGTTCGGCAGGCCGGTGAGGCCGTCGTGGAACGTGAGGTGGGTGACCTGCTGCCGCAGCGCCACCTGGTCGGACACGTCCCGCACGCTGAGCAGCATCCGGGCCGCCTCGCCCGGCAGCAGGTAGAGCAGCACCGCGCACTCCACGTGCCGCCAGGTGCCGTCGGCCGCCCGGAACCGGGAGGAGAACCGGCTGTCGGCCGGGTCCTGGCCCGCCCGGGAAGCGCTCTCCGGGGTAATACCGAGCGCCAGCGCCGCGTCCTCGGGCAGCCCGCTGGCAATGGCGAACGCCGCCTGCGCGGCACCGCGGTCCTCCGGGTGCACGAAGTCGCTCAGCGGCAGGCCGACCAGCGCCTCGGGCGCGTAGCTGAACCCGGACACCAGCGGGCTGGCGTAGCTGATGGTCCCGTCGAGGTCGCAGATCAGCACCATGTCACCGGTGCGGTCAGCCAGGTCGCGCAGGCTGTTGCTCGCCTCGCGCCACATCCGCAGGGCGACGCCGTTCTCGTGCACCAGCATCAGGATGCGCACCGCGACGACCAGGACGGCCGCGCCCCCCGCGATAACCAGCGCCAGGCCGGACGCCGGAGCGCTGGCCAGCCCGTTGATGATCACTACCAGCGCGGCGATGACCACGCAGACCGAGGCGATGATGGTGGCGGCCCCGGCGCTGGTCACCGGCGAGCGGCGCGCGCCGAGCAGGCTGGCCAGGGCGCCGTCGGACGACCGGGCCGGGTGCTGGCCGATCCGCAGCACCGGGGCCCTGACCTCGGCTCCCGGCTCACCGCCGCGCCCGTCGGCGGCCCGTCCGTCGGCCGGGCGGGCCTGCCACGAGAACAGGCCGAACCGCGCCGCCAGCGGCTCCACCCAGGGCGCCAGCCCGAACAGCACGGCCGCCCCGATCACCGCGAGCTGCTCGAGGACGCCCTCGTGACCGTGGTCGAACAGCCGGGCGCTCACCCCGATCGAGTCCGCGAACGTCAGCGCCATCAGGCCGACGTAGGGCACCAGCACCCGCCGCCAGGCGAGCGTGAGCACCGGCAGCAGCGCGCCGAGCACCGCCAGGTCAGCCAGCGGGTGCAGCAGCTCGAGCAGGAACGTCTGCGGGCTCTCGCCGGAGTGCCGGAACTCGCCGCTGAAGGCGACCACCCAGCCGATGACGAGCAGGGCGACCGCCATCACGTAGCCGTCGGCCAGGCCCGGCAGCACCGACCCGGTGTCCCGCCGTTTCTCGTCCTCGGCCAGCACCATGCACCCGGCCGTCGCGGTCACCAGGGCGATCAGCGGGGCCACGTCGGCCAGCGATAGCTGACCGCCGGACGAGGTGAGCGGCCCGAGTACCCGGGTGATGATCAGCCCCGCGAACCAGACCGCGGCGGCCCCGCCCAGCCAGCGGTATCCCCGCGCGACCGCCCCGCCGTGCCGCGAGGCGCCGACGAGCAGCCCGACAGCGGCGCCAGCCGTGGCGAGCATGACGAGGACGCTCACGGGGCTCCTTCCGGGTGTCGTTCGGTCGCTTCGGGTGCGGCAGTCGTTAGCGTGCGGTGCGCGGCTGGCGTGCGGCTGGGGATTCGGCTGCGGATACACGGCGATCCGTAGCCAGCGACGCGCGCTAGGCGCTGCCCATCGGCCCTGAGCCCGCCGCCGCCTGCCACCAGGCCGCGCCGCCGGTCATCATGTTCACTCTACGTACCCGAGATCACGCTTCGGTTGAGGATGGGCAGCGGTTGCCTTCCGGGAGCGTCCCGGCTGCCCGCGATGTCCGGCTCGCGCCCCGGCCCGCGCGGGCCGGCCCCGGACACGCGCTTCCGCTGAGCGGCGCAGTGCTGAGGTGACACCTGAGTCTGCCTCCGGTCGCTGGACGGCTGGCGTAACCCCCGTACCTCATTTTAGCCTGCCCTCCGCTCAGGCCCGCCTAAAAGTACATAGTCAGCCCAGCCGGCCAGTCGGCCGAGGCGCAACCCAGGCCGTCACGACCAGCCGCGCCGGGACATCTCAGGCAAGCCTCAGTACGCCCCGCTGATGACATTGCGCAGCGGCTCACCCCGCAGGTAGGCCCGTGCCTGCTGGCTGACCAGCCGGGCCGCCCGCTGCCTGGACACCGGCGTCGACGCGGCCACGTGCGGGGTGAGGAACACCCCGGGCAGCGACCACAGCGGGTGGCCTGGCGGCAGCGGCTCCGGGTCGGTCACGTCAAGCGCGGCCCGCAGCCGCCCGCTGGCCACCTCGGCGACCAGCGCCTCGGTGTCCACCACGGCGCCCCGGGCCGCGTTGACCAGCAGCGCCCCGTCCTTCATGCGGGCCAGGAAGGCGGCGTCAGCCAGCCCCTTGCTCTCCGGCGTGAACGGGACCAGCAGCACCACCACGTCGGCCGCGGGTAGCAGCTCAGCCAGCCCGGCCAGGCCCGCGACCCCGGGCCGCGGCCGGCGGGCGACCCGGCGCAGGCTGACCTCGAACCCCGCCAGCCGCTGCTCGACCGCCGCCCCGATCGCGCCGTAGCCGACGATCAGCACCGTCTGGCCCGCCAGCTGGCCGGTCTCCTGGTACGCCCAGCGGCCCGCCGCCTGCTCCGCGCCGAACCGCGGGAAGCAGCGCAGCGCGCCGAGCATCGCCGCCACCACCCACTCGGCGGTGGACGCGTCGTGCGCGCCCCGGGCGCTGCAGAGCACCGCCCCCGGCGGCACGTGCGGCCGGAGCCAGTCCACCCCCGCCGTCAGCGCCTGCACCACCCGCAGGGCGGGCATCCGGCTCAGGACCGCGCTGCCCGCCGGGCTCGGGAAGAAGCTCGGCACGTAGAACTCCACGTCAGCCACGCTGGCCGGGACGCGCGGGGCAACCTCAGGCTGGCCCGCCTGAGCGGGCTGGCCCATGTCCCGGCCGAGCGCGACGACCTCCACCTCCGCGCCCGGCAACCCGGCCAGGGCTTCCGCCACCCAGCCCGACGGCACCCAGATCAGCACGCCTCCGAGCGTACTGTCCCGCCCCTCGGGGTGACGCCCCCGTACCCGCCAGCCCCCGGGCGGGCCCCGCCGGCCGGGGGATGGCGGGGTGCGGCGGGCGTCCCGGCCGGCCCGCGGGCGGCGCCCCGGGCCGGCGGCCGCCCAGGGGCGGCGCGGGGTCTGCTAAGAAGGGGAGGAAGGGGCTGGAACCTAGGAGGGGTTGGCACGTGACGCGGCTGCCGGGTGACCCGGGCATCGGACGGTGGCTGCTGTTCGCGGTCGGCTTCCGGCTGCCGCCGCAGAACCGGGAGTGGGTGCGGCACGAGCTGACCGACGCGGGCTGGCGCGGCCGGACCATCGTCCGGCTGATGGTCATCATGGCGCCGGTTTGCGTGGCGCTCGCGTTCCTGCCCGGGCCGGCCTGGCTGCGCATCACCGTCCCCGCGTTCGCGCTCATCGCCAGCATCGGCACGGTGCTCATCGGCGCCGACGACGTCCGCGCGGCCCGGCTCAAGCAACACGACCTGCCGGTACCCGACGACCGCGACCTCGGCCACCCCACCCACTGACCCGCCTGCGGCCCTCCGCCGCCCAGCCGCCTGTCCGCGAGCCGCGCGGCCAGGCCGCCAGCACCCGCCAAGCCGCCAGCCGCCGCGCCCCGCCCCGCCAAGCCGCCAAGCCTGCCGCGCCTCCTGGCACCGCCCGCGTCACAAAGGACCGCCTGGCGCACGGGCCGACCACCAGCCCCGGACGCCGCGCCGCCACTTCCTATCAGGTTTGACCATTTTTTAGACTTTCTATCAGTTAGCACCACTTTTACGTCTGTTTTGTCCGGAATGCGTGGTCGTAACGGATAGGAAGTCGTAAGGACGGCCAGCGAGAGACGGCATGGCACCGAGGGGCCCACGCCGGGCCGTGAGAGGCCCACTTCCCATCAGTTCGGGCGGCTTTTTCTCACTTCCCATCAGTTCGGCTGGGTTCAACGTCCGTTATGCCGAGAATGTCCCGTCAAAATTGATGGGAAGTCGCCGGACAGGGCCCGGCGAGCGGCGCCCCAGGGGCGGGGCGGGATGGGGCACGGGGCGGGGCCGGGCGGAGACACGCGGCTGGGGTGCGGGTAGCACGGGGGCAGGGGAAACGGAGGCGGGGCGGGAGGCACGAGGGACGGGAGCGGAGGGATGGGGTGACGGCGCGGGGGTTAGGGACTCGGGTTGCGGAGGAGGGGGTCGGCGGGTTGGTGGGACGTGGAGGATGGTGGGAGGAGGGCTCATTGCGGGGTCGTGAGGTGGGGGTCGTTGAGGTGGGGGTCGTTAGGTGGGGGTCGTTAGGTGGGGGTCGTTAGGTGGGGGGCGGGGCGGTGCGGGGTGTAGGGAGCGCGGGGGGCGGGCGGGGCGGGGGGACGCGGGTGGTTTGCGTTGACGGGCGGTCGGGGGCGGGGAAGACGTCGCTGGCGGGGTGGCTGGCGGCGGAGACGGGGGCGCCGGTGGTCGCGCTTGAGGACCTGTACGGCGGCTGGGACGGGCTCGAACGCGGGATTGACCTGCTGGTTTCCGCGGTGCTTGAGCCAGTCGGGCAGGGGCGGGCGGCGCGGGTGCCGCGGTACGACTGGGTGGCGGGGACCTGGGGGCCGGCCTGGGCCCTGGCGCCGCCCGCGGTGCTGGTCGTCGAGGGGGTGGGGGCGGGCGCGCGGCGCGCGGCCGCCTACGCCAGCGCGCTGGTGTGGGTGGAGGCCGGCCCGGCGGAGCGGCGGAGGCGGGCGCTCGCCCGCGACGGCGCGACGTTCGCGCCCTACTGGGACATGTGGGCAGCGCAAGAGGACGCCCTGCTGGCCCGGGAGCACACACCAGAACGGGCCGACCTGGTCATCGGGGAAGCCGAGGACCGGGCCGCGGCGGCCAGCCGGGTCGCCCGCTGGCTGGCCGGACGGGGATGAGCCCCGGTCCGGCGCGGGTCAGATGATCGCGTCGGGCGCGAACTCCATCGCCGTCCTGGCCGCCTCGGTGACCGAGCCGGACAGCGACGGGTAGACGGAGAACGTGTGCGCGATCTCATCCACCGACAGGCTCTGCTCGATCGCGACCGACAGCGGCAGGATCAGCTCGCTCGCCCGCGGGGCGACGATCACCCCGCCCAGCACCATGCCGGTGACCGGGCGGGCGAAGACCTTCACGAACCCGTCCCGGAAGCCGCCCATCTTGGCCCGCGGGTTGGTCGCCAGCGGCAGCTTGACCGCCCGGGCGTGCACCTCACCGCGGTCCACCGCCGCCTGCGACACGCCGACCGAGGCGATCTCCGGGTCGGTGAAGATGGTGGACGCCACGTGGGTGAGCCTGATCGGCTGGACCGCCTCGCCCAGCGCGTGCCACATCGCGATCCGGCCCTGCATCGCGGCCACCGAGGCCAGCATCAGCACCCCGGTGCAGTCGCCCGCGGCGTAGACGCCGGGGACCGAGGTGCGCGAGACCCGGTCCACCTCTACGAACCCCCGGGAGTCGAGGCTGACGCCCGCCTCGGCCAGCCCGAGGCCGGCCGTCGACGGCGCCATGCCCACCGTGAGCAGGCAGTGCGAGCCCGCCACCTGACGCCCGTCGGCCAGCGTGACCAGCACCCCGTCGCCCTTGCGGTGCACCGCCTCGGCCCGCGACCGGCCGAGCACGTTCATCCCCCGGCGCCGGAAGACCTCCTCGATCACCACCGCCGCGTCCTTGTCCTCGTGCGGCAGCACCCGCTCGCGCGACGAGACCAGCGTGACGTGCGAGCCGAGTGCCTGGTAGGCGCTGGCGAACTCGGCCCCGGTCACCCCGGAGCCGACCACGATCAGCTCGTCGGGCAGCTCGGCCAGGTCATAAAGCTGGCGGCAGGTCAGGATCCGCTCACCGTCGGGCACCCCGTCGGGCAGCGCCCGCGGCCAGGCGCCGGTCGCGATCAGCACCGTGTCCGCCTCGACCCGGGTGCCGTCCGCCTCGATCACGTGCGGGCCCGCCAGCCGGCCCCTGGCCCGGATGACGCGCACTCCCTCGGACGCCACGTGCTCGGCGATGTCGTTCGACTGGGCCGCCGCGAGGGCCTTGATCCGCGCGTTGAGCGCGGGCGCGTCCGCCTCGACGACCGGGTTGGCGCCGCCTGCCAGCTCCAGGCCGAGCGAGGCGGCCCGGCCGAGCGAGGTCATGGTGGACGACGACTCGATCAGTGTCTTGCTCGGCACGCAGTCGGTCAGCACGCAGGCGCCGCCGAGGCCCTCGGAATCGACGACGGTGACCTCGGCACCCAGCTGCGCGGCGACCAGCGCCGCCTCGTAGCCGCCGGGGCCGCCGCCGAGAACGGCGACGCGGGGACGTGGAAGAGTCACGTTAAGCCAGTATCCCGCATGCTCACCACTGTCTTGCACGCCACCTGCTGGCAGGTCACCGCGGCCCCCAGCCGAAAGCACGCCTGGCCGGCCCAATCGCTGGGCCGGCCAGGCGTGCTTTGAGGATCGCCGCGTTGCGCGGCGGTGCCAGCTATCCGGCGCGTTACATGCCGGACGGGTTGTCGAAGCGGTGCGAGCGGCCGCCCCGCGCCTGCGACCCAGTGCCCTGACCAGCGGCCGGGTTGGTGGCCGCGGTCGCGCCCTTGGCCGTCTGCTGCGCCAGGTTGTAGGTGACGGCGGTCGCGACGCCGTTCCCGTCCAGGGTGACGGTGACCGGGTTGGTCAGGCCGTCGTTGCCGCAGCCGAGGTTGACGAACGACATCGACAGCCGGTTGCCGAGGAACGTGGCCAGGTTGTTCCCGACCGCCGCCACCGGAGTGCCGAACGCGGCGTCCTTCGCCATGTCCAGGTTGTTCCTGGCCGGGGCGATGTTGACCATGTTCTGGCAGTAGCTGGCGGCGACCGCCGCCGCGCTGGTGTTGTTCGCCAGCAGCGGCTGGTCCACGATCGACCGGTAGGCGTTGGTCTTGGCGATGCTCATCTGCCCGCCGACCAGCGTCATCTCGTCGTTCGGGGGGACCACCGCGATCGTGCCCTTCTGGTCGGCCGCGGCCTGCAGCTCGTTCAGCGCCTGCGACGGCGCCGCTCCCTTCGGGTTGGTGGTGTCAGGCGCGGTGAACGGCGTGCAGCCGTTCGCCGGGTCCACGAACTCGCTCAGCAGCGCGTCGTCACTGCCGTTGGTGAGGACGGTCGCGCCGGCCAGGGTGGCGGCGTTAGCGGCCGTGTTCTGCGCGGTCTGGCCGCCGGCGGTGATCAGGTACTGGCTCACCACGTTGTCGCTCTGGTCCTGGTCGATCAGGGCGAAGTCGCGGGTGGTCTCGCAGGCCTGGCCGTCGCTGGCGGTGCCGGCGGCGGGAACCTTCAGCGTCCCGTTGGCGATGTCCGCGTTGGCGGCCCGGTAGAAGGCCACCGCGTTGCAGGCGGACACCTGGCCGAACACCGACTGGCCGAGGGCGTCCACGCACTTGCCCTGGTTGGCGCCGGCCCCGGTGAGGAACAGGTTGGTGCCGTTGAAGCCGATGCTGATGTCCACCACCGAGCCGTTAGCGATCGTCGGCGCCACCGGCGCCGCCGCGGGCTGGGTGCCCGCGGTGACCACGAGCGGGTTGTAGACCGACAACTGCCCGTTCGGTGCCAGGATCGTCGCCTCGACGAACGCGCCCTCGGTGCCGGCGTTGGCCATCGAGCAGCCGTCGCCGAGCTGCCACGGCGTCGCCAGGCCGGCCGCGCTGAGCGGGTTGGCGGGCACCGTCAGCGAGCAGTTCATCGAGGCGGCCGCCTGCGCCGCGGTCTGGTTCTTGCTGATGGCCGCGCCTGCGCCGTCGACCGGGTTGGTCGCGACGTCACCGAGTTGGAAGGATGCGGTCGCGCCGCCCGCGAACGAGTTGGCGGGCGCCACCGTGGCCACCGCGCTGGCGCTGGCGCTGGTGGTCGGGCTGGCGCTGGCGCTGGCGGTGGCCGTTCCGGTCGCCGATCCGGTCGGGCTGGCCGACGCGGTGGGGCTGGCGGTCACCGGGTGATGGTGCCGGCCGAACCCCGAGTCCGCGATGTTGATCGACCCGCCCTGTACCGCGATGACCGCTCCGATCGCGACGCCTGCCGCTACCGGAACACCGATCACGGCCGCGATACGAGCGCGGCGCTTGCCTTGCGAGCGTCGGCGCGATGTTGTAGACCGCTGGCCCGTAAGCATTCACACACCTCCTTGTGTCAGCATTCGCTGTCAGCTGTGGCTACCGGTGAAGGTCGACGCGGTGCCGGACGGCACCACCGCCGGCGCGGTCACGGGCACGGTCGTCGTCGCGGTGGGGATAACCGTGCCCGTCGGGGCGACGGTCGAGGTCGAGGTCGCGGTCGGGGTGACCACCGGGGGGGTCGTGTTGACCGGCGCCGCGAAGAGCACCAGCTGCGCCTTGAGGGTGTGGTTCTCCCGCTCGCCGAAGACGAACACGAGGTCGCCCCGGGCGACGCCCTTGACCTTCATGTTCATCTGCCACCAGGCCGGCACCTTCAGGGTGCCGCCGGTCATGGCCGACATGCCGGTCGAGCTGGCGCCGATGTTCAGGGTCTTCGTCCCGCCGTTCACGTGCCAGATCTCGACCTGCCCGTCGGCGGACTGGACCACGAACTCGTTCCGGTCCACCGCGATCACCTTGCCGCGCTGGATGAAGATGGTGGCGTGGTGCCACGACTGAGTCCAGTAGTTGGTGACCGGCTTCATGTGCGAGATCGTCATCAGCGATGTGCTCGGCGACTGGTTCCAGCCGCTCATCGCCGAGGACAGGGCGCTGGTGTAGCTCATCGACCGGCCGCTGGACTGGTAGTAACCGGCCGACTCGGCCGCCGTGGCGCCGCTGTGGCTGGCGCTTACCGCCACGACCGCAGCCGCGCCGCCGCCCACGAGTACCGCCGCGGCGAGTGCCGTGCGTACCCGCATGGATGTCCGGCGGATTCCGCGCTTGCTCATCGATGCCTCCTTGTTCGGACGTCACCCGCCCCGCGCGCCCGTTCGGTTCTGACGGCACTGACATTGCCCCGTCCGCGGCCGGGGCGACGGCAACATAACAACCGCGTAATCAGTCCGTAGGAGTGATTACGAGTCGTAACACTTACTAGCAACTAGTTAAGGCAGCGAACTTGCTTCCCGCGGGCGGGGCGAGGCGGGTCACGTTAAAGGAGCTATCGCGCGGCTTCAGCGGCGTCTTGTACGTCACCGCCCGCCGATACGCCGTACGCTTAGGCAGCGTGGCACTGTACGCCGCCTACGGCAGCAACATGGACCCGGCGCAGATGCTCTTGCGCTGCCCGCACTCCCCGCAGCGGGGCACCGGCTGGGTGGAGGGCTGGCGCCTCACGTTCGGGGGCGAGGAACTCGGCTGGGACGGCGCCCTCACCACCGTGGTGGAGGACGCCGGGCAGCGCGTCTTCGTCGTGCTCTACGACGTCCCGGAGATCGACGAGAAGGAACTCGACAGCTGGGACGGGGTCAACCTCGGTTTCTACAGCAAGCTCAAGGTGCGGGTGCAGACCCTGGACGGCGACGCCCTCGCCTGGCTGTACGTGCTTGACGCGTATGAGGGCGGGCTGCCCTCGGACCAGCGGCTGAGCATCCTGGTGGACGCGGCGGTCAAGGCCGGCGCGCCGGAGGACTACATCGGCTGGCTGCGCGCCCGCCCGTCCAACCCGCCGTCCGGCAGCTAGCCCCGTGCGGCTAGCCCGGTGCGGGCTAGCTCAGAGCAGGGCCAGCAGCAGCAGGGCGAGGCCAGGGACGGCGACCGCGGCCAGCGCGGGCCAGGACCAGGACGACTCAGGGGCCAGCGCCACCGCGGCGGGCTCGTCTCGCCTGGCCTGGGCGGCCAGCTCGGTGAGCACCGTCACCGCCCGGGCCGCGTCTACCCGGAGCGGGTCGGGATCCGGCGCGGGCGGGCCGAAGCCGCCCGGGCCGGAAGCACTGCCCGGGCCGCCGGCGAATACGCCCGCCCCGAACAGCCCGGGGCCGCTAGCCTCGCGCCTGGCCCGGCGCTGGGCGCGCAGCTCGGCGGTGAGCTGGCGGCGGCGGGATGAGTGCACTGCCCATACGTAGTAGGACCGCCGCCGGCCGCCGTCGCCGTCCGGCCACTGGCAGCGGACCCGGAGCAGCTCGGCCGGCTCGGCCCCGGCCACCGCCGCCCAGCCGACCCGGTGGCTGTTCAGCGGGTTGACGATGACCAGCCCGGCCGGCCCCGCTACCAGCCGGGGCCGGCCCGCGGTCACGTAGACCAGGCCGGTGACGAACAGCAGGATGAACGTGACCACCAGGGCGCCGTGGTCACGGCCCTGGACGGCCAGGTCGATGAGGTTGGCGGCGGCGAACACCAGCCACCCCCACCAGATGACCAGTGCGACCGGGGACCGGAAAACCTGCTGATCTCCGGTCACTGGCCTGCCAGCACCGCCTGCTCCCCCGGCCCGGCACCCTGGACGGCCAGCGCGCTGAGCACGCGGATGCCAGCCCCGATCGCCCGCTCGTCCACGTCGAAGGTCGGCTGGTGCAGGTCGCCGGCGGTCGCCGTGCCCGGGGCGCGGGTGCCGAGCCGCGCCATCGCGCCCGGCACCAGGTGCAGGTACCAGCCGAAGTCCTCGCCGCCGAGGCTCTGCGGCGTCTCGGTCACCGCGGCGGGCCCGAGGGCGGTCGCGACGGCGCTGGCGATCATCGCCGCGCTGGCCGGCTCGTTCACCGTCGGCGGGACCGCGCTGAAGTACTCCACCTTGGCGGTCACCCCGTAAGGCTGCGCGACCGACTGCACCAGGTCCTCGATGAGCACCACGGCCGACCGCCAGACCTCGGTGTCCAGGCAGCGCACGGTGCCCTCGACCACGCCCTCGTCGGGGATCGCGTTGGCGGCCGAGCCCGCGCTCACGTGCCCCCAGACCAGGCTCAGCCCGGCTCGCGGGTCGACCCGGCGGCTGAGCGCGGCCGGCAGCTCGGTGACGATCTTGCCCAGCGCGTAGACCACGTCGGCGGTCAGGTGCGGCCGGGCGGTGTGCCCGCCCGGCCCGGCCAGGGTGACCTTGACCCTGTCGCAGGCGGCGGTGATCGCGCCGGCCCGCACCCCCACCAGGCCGGTGTCCAGCCGCGGGTCGCAGTGCAGGGCGAAGATCCGGCCCACCGAGTCGAGCGCGCCCGCGGCGATGACGTCCTTGGCGCCCTCGCCCGCCTCCTCGGACGGCTGGAAGATCAGCCTGACCCCGCCCGGCAGCCGCCCGGCGGCGGCGCGGGCGGCCAGGAACTCCCCCGCCCCGGTCAGCATGGCGGTGTGCACGTCATGGCCGCACGCGTGGCACCGGCCGGGGACCGTCGACCGGTAGGGCACGTCCTTCTCGTCGTCCATCGGCAGCGCGTCCAGGTCGGCTCGCAGCGCCAGCCGGGGCTCCCCGTCGCCGATGTCGGCGTACAGCCCGGTTGTCTCCGGCAGCAGCACCGGGCGCAGCCCGGCCGCCGTCAGCCGCTCGGCAACCAGCCGCGTCGTCCGCTGCTCGGCGTAGCCGAGCTCCGGGTGCGCGTGCAGGTCACGGCGGAACTCGATCAGTTCCGTCTCGTGCCGGGCCAGGAACAGGTCCAGGGCCGCGGCGAGGTCATCCCCCATGCCCACCATCCCCGCGGAGGACGAACTTGTCCTCCGCGAACTCGGTGACGAGCGCGTCAACCACGCTGGTCAGGTCGCCTTCGCCGCTGTGCACCGCGCGCTGCCGCTCGTAGGGGGCCCCGTACTCAAGTACCTCGGAGGCGACCGCGAGCTCTTCTGCACAGCCGAGCCGCCAAGCTAGCGGCTCCAGTTCACGCACAAGCTCAAATACCTCGTCGCGGAGCGGCGCGGTCGCTCCGGCCTCGCTCGTAACAATAGCCGCATCGAGGCCGTGCCGCGTCGCGCGCCATTTATTGTCGGCCACCATCCACGGCGGCCGGCACGGCAGCCGGTACCCCCGGTCAAGCTGGCCGTCGAACAGGTGCACCAGGCACTGCACGATCGCCGCGACCATGCCGACCTCCCGCAGCGTGGGCACCGCGTCCGCCACCCGGACCTCCACCGTGCCGAAGTCGGGGTGCGGGCGGACGTCCCACCACACCTCCTTGATGCTGCGGATGGTGCCGGACCGCAACTGGCTCGCCATGTAGTCCTCGAACGCCCGCCAGTCGGGCAGGCCGAGCGGCGGCCCGGTGTGCGGCAGCGTGCCGAAGACGATCGACCGGCTGGACGCCAGGCCGGTGTCCTCGCCGCACCAGAACGGGCTGGAGGCAGACAGCCCGAGCAGGTGCGGCAGGTAGACCGCGAGCGCGTTGACAATCGGCATCGCCCGGTGCTCGTCCCGCAGCCCGACGTGCACGTGGACCGCCATCGTCTGCATCCGGCGGGCAGGCCACTGGATCTCCTGCACCAGCTCCGCGTAACGCTGGCTCGGCGCCATCTTCCCGTCCCGCCAGTGGCTCAGCGCGTGGGTCCCCGAGCTGGCAAGCACCATCCCGTGCGGCTCGGCAACCCGCTGCAGGTCCTTGAGTGAAAGCGCCAGGTCGGCCTTGGCCTCGGCCACCGTCCCGCAGATGCCCGTGACCACCTCGACCGTGGACTGCATCAGCTCGTGGCGCATCTTCGGGTGCTCGCCGCTCTCAAGCAACCCGGGCAGCGCGGCCAGCACCGCCGCCGCGTCCTGCCGCAGCATCCGCGTCTGCGCGTCGACCAGCTGTACCTCCCACTCGACGCCGAGCGTCGGGCCGGCTGAGGAGTTCCACTCGATCGTCATGTCAGGCCTCCAGGGGGCAAGGGAGACCGCAGGCGTGTTCGCGCCATACGGGTGCCCCTCTAGCGTTTCCACCCTTGGAATATTGAATCGTCCCGCGATAGCGCAGTTTGGCCGGTGACGTCCTGTTACGCCTGTTAAACCCTTAGGGCTGCATAAAGCCCTCAGAGGTGCGCAGCGTGTGTCGCAGATCACCGAGCGTTGCCGGGACGGGGCGGAGCCAGCCGCACCCGTTCGGGCGGACCGGGTTAAGCGCTGGCGGGCGGGAAGCCGCTGCGCTCGCGGACCAGCGCCATCGTCTCGCGGGCGATCGCCCGCGCCTTGCGGGCGCCGTCGTCGAGCAGCGCGTCAAGCCCGGCCGGGTCGGCCAGGTACTTGGCGGTCCGCTCGCGGATCGGGGCGAACGTGTCCGCCACCAGGTTTCCGAGGTCCTTCTTGAAGCCGCCGTAGCCGCCGTCGCCGTACCGGGCGGCGATGTCGTCCGGCTTGTCGCCGGACAGGGCCGCGTAGATCCGCAGCAGGTTGGTCACCCCCGGCTTGGCCTCGTCGTCCACCCGGACGACCGACTCGGCGTCGGTCACCGCCCGGTTGATCTTCTTGCGGATCGCGGCGGGCTCGTCAAGCAGGTCGATGATGCCCTGCGGGGACGACGACGACTTCGACATCTTGCTGGCCGGGTCCTGCAGGTCAGTGATCTTGCCGACCGCGGGCAGGATGTACGGCGCGGGCACGGTGAACGTCTCGCCGAAGCGGTGGTTGAACCGCTGCGCCAGGTTCCGGCTCAGCTCCAGGTGCTGCCGCTGGTCCTCGCCCACCGGCACCTGGTCGGCCTGGTAGAGCAGGATGTCGGCGGCCTGCAGGATCGGGTAGGTGAACAGCCCGACGCTGGCCGAGTCGGCGCCGCCCTTGGCCGACTTGTCCTTGAACTGGGTCATCCGGTTCGCCTCGCCGAAGCCGGTAATGCAGCCCAGCACCCAGGCCAGCTCCGCGTGCTCAGGCACCTGGCTCTGCACGAACAGCACGCAGCGCTCCGGGTCCAGCCCCGAGCCGAGCAGCTGAGCGGCAGCCACCCGGGTACGGCGCCGCAGCACCTCCGGATCGTAGGGCACGGTGATCGCGTGCAGGTCGACCACGCAGTAGAGCGCGTCGCCGACCGCCTGCAGGTCCACCCACTGCTTGACCGCGCCCAGGTAGTTGCCCAAGTGGAAGGAGTCAGCGGTCGGCTGGATGCCGGAGAGAACGCGCGGGGTGCCCATGACGGTGAATTCTAACGACGCTGCGCGGGCGGCGTGACGACCACCTCGACCCGCTGGAACTCCTTCAGCTCGGTGTAGCCGGCCGTCGCCATCGTCCGCTTGAGCGCGCCCATCAGGTTCATCGAGCCGTCAGGGACGGTCGACGGCCCGAACAGCACCTGCTCCAGGGTGCCGATCGCGTTCACCTTGACCCGGGTGCCCCGCGGCAGCTCCGGGTGGTTGGCCTCGCTGCCCCAGTGATAGCCGCGGCCGGGCGCCTCGGTGGTGCGGGCGAACGGCGAGCCCACCATCACCGCGTCGGCGCCGATCGCCAGCGCCTTGGCGATGTCGCCGCTGCGGGTCATCGAGCCGTCGGCGATCACGTGCACGTAGCGGCCACCGGACTCGTCCAGGTAGTCCCGCCGGGCCGCCGCCACGTCGGCGATCGCGGTCGCCATCGGCACCGCCACCCCGAGCACGGCCGCGGTGGTGTGCCCGCTGCCGCCGCCGAAGCCGACCAGCACCCCCGCCGCCCCGGTCCGCATCAGGTGCAGCGCCGCGGTGTAGGTGGCACAGCCGCCGACGATCACCGGGATGTCGAGCTCGTAGATGAACTGCTTGAGGTTGAGCGGCTCGGCCCGGCCGGAGACGTGCTCGGCGCTCACCGTAGTGCCCCGGATGACGAAGATGTCCGCCCCCGCGTCCAGCACCGCCTTGTAGTAGCGGGCGGTGCGCTGCGGCGACAGCGCGGCCGCGGTGACCACCCCGGCCCGGGAGATCTCCTCGATGCGGCGGCCGATCAGCTCCTCCTTGATCGGCTCGGCGTAGATCTCCTGCAGCCGCCTGGTCGCCGCCTCCTCGCCCAGCTCGGTCACCTCGGCCAGGATCGGCTCCGGGTTCTCGAACCGGGTCCACAGGCCTTCCAGGTCAAGCACGCCGAGGCCGCCGAGCTGGCCGATGGCGACCGCGGTGGCGGGCGACACCACGCTGTCCATCGGACAGGCGATCAGCGGCACCTGGAACCGGTAGGCGTCGATCTGCCAGGCGATGCTCACTTCTTCCGGGTCGCGCGTCCGGCGGGCCGGCACGATGCCGATCTCGTCCAGCGCGTACGCCTGGCGCCCGGTCTTGCCCCGGCCGATCTCGATGTCTGTCACGGTTCTGAGTTACTTCCTGCCGCTGTAGTTCGGTGCCTCGACGGTCATCTGCACGTCGTGCGGGTGGCTTTCCTTCAGCCCGGCCGCGGTGATCTGGATGAACCTGGCCTGCTTGAGCTCCTCGATGGTGCGGGTGCCGCAGTACCCCATGCTGGCCCGCAGGCCGCCGACCAGCTGGTCGGCCACCGCGGCGAGCGGCCCGCGGTACGGCACCTGGCCCTCGATCCCCTCCGGCACCAGCTTGTCCTCGCGCAGCACGTCGTCCTGGAAGTAGCGGTCCTTGGAGTAGGACCGGCCGCGCTCGCGGTTGCGCATCGCGCCCAGCGAGCCCATCCCCCGGTACAGCTTGTACTGCTTGCCGTTGATGAACACCATCTCGCCCGGGGTCTCCGCGCAGCCCGCGAGCAGGCTGCCGAGCATGACCGCGTCCGCGCCCGCGGCGATCGCCTTGGCGATGTCGCCCGAGTACTGCAGGCCGCCGTCGCCGATCACCGGGACGCCGGCCGGCCGGGCCGCCTGGGCCGCCTCGTAGATCGCGGTCACCTGGGGAACGCCCACCCCCGCGACCACCCGGGTGGTGCAGATGCTGCCCGGCCCCACCCCGACCTTGATCCCGTCCGCGCCGGCGTCGATGAGCGCCTGGGCGCCCGCCCTGGTGGCAACGTTGCCGCCGATCACCTCGGTGTCGGTGTTCGCCTTGAGCTGCCTGATCATGTCGAGCACCGACTGCGCGTGGCCGTGGGCGGTGTCCACGATGAGGAAGTCAACCCCCGCGTCGATGAGCGCCTGCGCGCGGCCCTTGGCGTCTTCCCCCACGCCCACCGCCGCCCCGACGACCAGGCGGCCGCCCTCGTCCTTGGTCGCGTGCGGGAACTTCTCGCTCTTGGTGAAGTCCTTGACGGTGATGAGGCCCTTGAGGCGGCCGGAGTCGTCGATCAGCGGCAGCTTCTCGACCTTGTTCTCCTTGAGCAGCGCCAGCGCCTGGTCCGCCTCCACCCCGACCGGGGCGGTGACCAGCGGCATCTTCGTCATCACGTCGGCGACCCGGCGGGACAGGTCGGTCTCGAACCGGATATCGCGGTTGGTCACGATGCCAAGCAGCGTGCCGTCATCGCTGGTGACCGGGACGCCGGAGATGCGGTAGTGCGCGCACAAACGCTCCACGTCCGCCAGCGTCGCCTCAGGAGCGCAGGTGACCGGGTCGGTGATCATACCCGCTTCAGACCGTTTTACCAGGTCAACCTGCTGCGCCTGCTCCTCGATGGACAGGTTTCGGTGCAGCACGCCGACCCCGCCGTGCCGGGCCATCGCGATCGCCATCCGCGCCTCGGTCACCGTGTCCATCGCGCTGGAGACCAGCGGCACCCGCAGCCGGTACTTCCGGGTGATCCGGGTGCTGGTGTCCGCCTCGCTTGGCATCAGCTCCGAGTGGGCCGGCAGCAGCAGCACGTCGTCGTAGGTCAGGCCGACCGGGGAGAACTTCGGTGCTTCCGTCATGATGACCTCACGGATCGGCGCTGCGGGGCGGGCAGCAGGTAACGGTGGGATGAGCCCTATCCTAACCAACCACGGCACCGGGGACGGGCTTCCCGGCGGCCCGATAGCACGCCTCAGCTGGGCATTAGCGACGTATGTGGTCAGAACCACACTGGCTGGCTAACCTTTCCTGTCATGCCCCTGTCTCCCGATGAGTTCTACGCCCGCGCGCTGGCCGTCGCCGACGGGGAGGGGCGGCTGCCACTGGCCCGGATGACCGGCTGGGAGATCAGCCCGTTCGAGCAGGACGGGCTGCGGGTCGCGCCGCTCCGGCGGCCGGCGCTGCCCGAGCCGGACCGGGCCGGGGAGGACCCGGCCGACTGCTTCTCCTGCCGGGAGCGAGACGAGGGCATCTGGTTCGACGACCGCTGGCGGCTCAGCCGCATCGGCGGCGTCGGCGTGCCGCTGGTGCTGATGCTGCACCCGCGCGACCACTACGACCTGGCGGACCTGCCGGATGAGCTGGCGGCCGAGCTGGGGGTGCTGTCCGCGCACATCACGCGGCACGTGGAGGCGCTGCCGCACGTCGGCCGGGCGCACGTCTACCGGATCGGGGACGGCGCGGCTCACCTGCACGTCTGGTTCTTCGCCCGGCCGGCCGGGCAGCCGCAGCTGCGGGGGTCGTGGCTGGTGGTCTGGGACGACCTGCTGCCGGAGTACCCGGCCGAGGTGGCCGAGGCCGACGCCGACGCGGCGGCGGACGCGCTGGTCGCCTCGTACGGGGGGCGTCGAACGCCGGCTTAGCAGCCAGAAGAGATCCAGGGACGCCTTGCCTGGATCGGCCGGGCGCGGGGCGGGGCGGGGCGGGGCGGGGCGGGAAAAAACGGAACGCGGGGCCACGGCAGTCCGTGGCCCCGCGCCCGGGGTAATGCGCGGTCGCGCTGACTAGTGCGCGTGACCGTGGGAGTGGCCGTCGTCAGCCGGCTTCTCCTCTTCCGGCTTCTCGACGATCAGCGTCTCGGTCGTGAGCAGCATGCCGGCGATGGAGGCGGCGTTCTGCACGGCCGAGCGGGTGACCTTGACCGGGTCGATGACGCCCTGCGCCATGAGGTCGCCGTACTCGCCGGTGGCCGCGTTGTAGCCGTGGCCTTCGGGCAGGTCGGCGGTCTTGGCCACGATGACCGAGCCCTCCTGGCCCGCGTTCAGCGCGATCCAGCGGGCCGGCTCGGACAGCGCCTTCTTGACGACGGTCACGCCGGTCGCCACGTCGCCGGTCTTGCCGAGGTCGTCAAGGCTGGCCGCTACGTGCACCAGGGCGGAGCCGCCGCCGGGGATGATGCCTTCCTCGATCGCGGCGCGCGTCGCGGAGATGGCGTCCTCCAGGCGGTGCTTCTTCTCCTTGAGCTCGACCTCAGTGGCCGCGCCCGCGCGGAGCACGCACACGCCGCCGGACAGCTTGGCCAGCCGCTCCTGCAGCTTCTCGCGGTCCCAGTCGGAGTCGGTGGCCTCGATCTCGGTCTGGATCTGGCGGATCCGCTCCTGGATCGCGACCTGGTCACCCGCGCCGTCCACGATCGTGGTGTTGTCCTTCGTCACCACGATGCGGCGGGCGGAGCCCAGCTCGTCCAGGCCGATCGACTCCAGCTTCATGCCGAGGTCCTCGCTGACCAGCGTCGCGCCGGTCAGCGTGGCGATGTCGGCCAGCATGGCCTTACGGCGGTCACCGAAGCCAGGTGCCTTCACCGCGGCGATGTTGAGCAGGCCGCGGATCTTGTTGACGACGATCGTCGCCAGCGCCTCGCCCTCGATGTCCTCGGCGATCACCAGCAGCGGCTTCTTGGTCTGGGCGACCTTCTCGAGCAGCGGCAGGAAGTCGGCCATGGACGAGATCTTGGCCTGGTTGACGAGGACGTAGGCGTCCTCGAGCACGGCCTCGAGCCGGTCCTGGTCGGTGACGAAGTACTGCGAGATGTAGCCCTTGTCGAACTGGAGGCCCTCAGTGAACTCCAGCTCGAGGCCCATCGTCGGCGACTCCTCGACGGTGACCACGCCGTCCTTGCCGACCTTGTCGAACGCCTCGGCGATGAGCTCGCCGATCTTGGCGTCCTGCGCGGAGATGGTCGCGACGTGCGCGATCTCCTTCTGCTCGGTCACCTCGCGGGCGGACTTGAGCAGCGCCTCGGACACCGCCGCGGCGGCCGCGTCGATGCCCCGCTTCAGGTCCATCGGGTTGGCGCCGGCCGCGACCGAGCGCAGGCCGAGGTGAACCATCGCCTGGGCGAGCACGGTCGCGGTGGTGGTGCCGTCGCCCGCGATGTCGTTCGTCTTGGTGGCGACTTCCTTGGCCAGCTGCGCGCCGAGGTTCTCGTACGGGTTCTCCAGCTCGATCTCCTTGGCGACGGTCACGCCGTCGTTGGTGATCGTGGGAGCGCCCCACTTCTTGTCGATGACGACATTGCGGCCGCGCGGGCCGAGCGTCACCTTCACGGTGTCGGCGAGCTTGTCCACGCCACGCTCGAGGTGGCGGCGGGCGTCCTCGTCGAACTCCAGAATCTTGGGCATTGACTTACCTCAACCTACGGTTGGATCAGGTTTGGGTACAGGGACAGCGACGGGCCCCCGGCTACCGGGGCAGCCAGAGGCCCGCACGGCGCTGCTTTAGTTACTTCTCGATGACCGCGAGCACGTCGCGGGCCGAGAGGACCAGGTACTCTTCGCCCGAGTACTTGACCTCGGTGCCGCCGTACTTGCTGTACAGCACCACGTCGCCGACAGCGACGTCGACGGGGACGCGAGCGCCCTTGTCGTCGACCCGGCCCGGGCCCACCGCGATGACCTTGCCCTCCTGGGGCTTCTCCTTCGCGGTGTCCGGGATAACGAGCCCGGACGCGGTAACCTGCTCGGCCTCCAGCGGCTGGACCACAATACGGTCCTCGAGCGGCTTGAGAACTACCTTGGTGGCGGTCGTCACGATCTGACCTCCCCCTTCGGAAATGTCTGATGGGTGAGTTGCTTTGCGAGGCGACCAGGATGGGCCTGCCGTCGCGGTGCCAGACCTGCCTCGTCGCATTAGCACTCTACATGAGTGAGTGCTAATCCCGAACCCTAGTCGCCCGCAGGCGACCGCGTCAACACGGGCGGATCACGCGCCGCGGGCGGTTATTCACCGGCGGCGCACACGACGCCACGCGACCAGCGATTTAGCATTACGTGCGCGTCTGGATACGCAGAGCTACTAGAGTGAACCCACTCCACTGCCGGGAGCGCACGAAGGAGCACGATGGATCAGCCGGGCAACAACCACCTGCTGCTGCGCGCCAGCCAGTCCGCGCCGACCGCTTACAACGGCCACAACGGCCACAACGGAACGGCCCCGTATAACGGCTCCGGCCCCTACAACGGGCACAACGGGGGCGGTCCCTACAACGGCCAGCCCGCGGTGGCCGACCGGATGCGCGAGCTGCTCGCGCGCACCGTGCACGACCACATCGTCGAGGAGCGGTCGGTCGCCAGCGCGCTGCAGGAGATCCGGCTGCGGCTGGACACCCTGGACCAGGCCGGCGCCACCGGGGCGGCGCTGACCGTGGAAGGGCTGGCCGCCACCATCGACGGCCTGGCCGCCACCATCGGCGCGCTCGACGCCAAGCTCACCGCCCGCCTGGAGCGGCTGGATGAGCGCCTCGACGACCAGTACGACCGGGTGCGCGCGGTCGACGGCAAGCTCGAGAGCCAGTCAGCCGGCACCGAAGAGGTGGTAGCGCGGGCCGTCGACTCCGCCACCGCCGAGGTCATCGCGCGCATCGCGTCCCTCGAGGACACGGTGCTCACGCTGGCCGAGGCGCTGCTGCGGCCCGCCTCCATCCGGATGTCCCGGCCCGCCCACGCACTGAACAACGGCAGCGGCCGGGGGTAGGGCAAACCAGGAGCATTCCGAACGGGTGCGGCTGACTGCCAGCTGCACCCGTTGTCATGTCACTCCCACTCGATGGTGCCCGGCGGCTTGCTGGTCACGTCGAGCACCACCCGGTTCACCTCAGGGACCTCGTTGGTGATCCGGGTGGAGATCCGCGCGAGCACCTCGTACGGCAGCCGCGACCAGTCCGCGGTCATCGCGTCCTCGCTGGTCACCGGGCGCAGCACGACCGGGTGGCCGTAGGTACGGCCGTCGCCCTGCACGCCGACCGAGCGCACGTCGGCCAGCAGCACCACCGGGCACTGCCAGACGTCCTGGTCGAGGCCGGCCGCGGTCAGCTCGGCCCGGGCGATCGCGTCGGCCTCGCGCAGGATCGCCAGCCGCTCGGCGGTGACCGCGCCGATGATCCTGATGCCAAGCCCGGGGCCGGGGAACGGCTGCCGCCAGACGATCTCGCCCGGCAGCCCGAGCTCCTGCCCGGCCCGCCGCACCTCGTCCTTGAACAGCCAGCGGAGCGGCTCGACGAGGCGGAACTTGAGGTCGTCGGGCAGCCCGCCGACGTTGTGGTGCGACTTGATGTTGGCGGTGCCGGTACCGCCGCCCGACTCCACCACGTCCGGGTACAGCGTCCCCTGGACCAGGAACTCGGTGGTCTCGCCGTGCGCGCCGGCGGCGGCGGTGATGTCCCGCGCCGCGCGCTCGAAGGCGCGGATGAACTCGCGGCCGATGATCTTGCGCTTCTGCTCGGGGTCGGTCACCCCGTCGAGCGCGGCCAGGAACTCCCGGGCCGCGTCGACCACGTGCAGGTTCACCCCGGTAGCGGCCACGAAGTCCTGCTCAACCTGCTCCGCCTCGCCCTTGCGGAGCAGCCCGTGGTCGACGAAGACGCACGTCAGCCGGTCGCCGATGGCCCGCTGGACCAGGGCCGCGGCGACCGCCGAGTCGACCCCGCCGGACAGCCCGCAGATCGCCCGGCCGCCGCCGACCTGCTCCCTCACCTGCTCGGTCTGCTCCTCCACGATGTTCAGCATCGTCCAGCTGGGACGGCAGCCCGCCGCCTCGAGGAACCGGCGCAGGATCGCGGTGCCGTGCTCGGTGTGCATCACCTCGGGGTGGAACTGCACCCCGTAGAAACCACGCTGCGCGTCCTCCACCGCGGCGGCGGGGGTGGCCGCGGTCCGCGCCGTCACCGTGAACCCGGGCGGCGCGGCGGTCGACGTGTCGCCGTGCGACATCCACACGCTCAGCTCGGGGCCGAGCCCGGTCAGCAGCCGCCCGCCGGTGCTTTCACCCGGCCCGCCCAGGACCCGCAGCGGGGTGCCGCCGTACTCGGCCGCGCCGGTCCGCTCGACCGTCCCGCCCAGCTCGCGCACCAGCACCTGGTGCCCGTAGCAGATGCCGAGCACCGGCACCCCGGCGGTGAACAGCCCGGCGGGCGCGGCCGGGGCACCCTCGGCGTAGACCGAGGCCGGGCCGCCGGACAGGATGATCGCCTTCGGCTGCCTGGCCAGCATCTCGCTGACCGGCATGGTCGACGGCACGATCTCCGAGTAGACGTGGCACTCACGAACACGGCGGGCGATCAGCTGCGCGTACTGCGCCCCGAAGTCAACGACCAGCACGGTGTCGAAACCACCAGGTCCGGACACAGGTACCCCTTTCGCGCTTTAAGCGCCCGATGGCAAAAACCGCCATCGTATCGGGCGCTCAAAGCGCTCCTATCTCCCGGGGGGCGACCCCCGTACCCCCGATGTGAGGCGCAGAGCGCCTCACGACGGAGTCTGGATGACGGTGAGTGATCTACTGTACCGTCGGCTCCGCTTCTTCCTGTTCTTGTGGCGGCGCTGGCTCCGGAACCGGGGTGACCCGCAGCCGGGCGATCCGGCGGCCGTCGAGCTCGGTGACGGTGATCGTGTAACCGGGGATCTGCACCGCGTCGCCCGGCGCGGGCAGCTCGCCCAGGGCCGCCAGCACGTAGCCCGCCACCGTCTCGTACGGCCCCTCGGGCAGCCTGATGCTGGTCTGCTCGGCGAACTCGCTCAGGTTGAGCAGGCCGTCCACCTCGGTCTCGCCCTGCGGCAGCTTGGTCGCGGGCGCCTCGCCGGTGTCGTACTCGTCCCTGATGTCGCCGATCAGCTCCTCGACCAGGTCCTCGAGGGTGACGATGCCGGCCGTGCCGCCGTACTCGTCGGCCACGATCGCCAGGTGCACCCGCTCGCGGCGCAGCTCCGACAGGGCCGACAGCACCGTCTTGCTGATCGGCAGGAACTTGATCGGCCTGACCGCCTCGTCGATGAGCGCCGTGCTGGGCGGCGCGGCCGGGCCGAGCAGGTCCCTGATGTGCACGAAGCCGACCACGTTGTCGTAGGAGTCCTGGTAGACCGGCAGCCGCGAGTAGGGCACCGCGGCCGCGATCTGGGCGGCGTCGCCCACGGTGGTGCCCGCGGCCAGGAACTCGACCTCGGTGCGGGGCCGCAGCACCTCGCGGATCTGCCGCTTGCCCGCGTCGAACACCTCGCCCACGATCCGCCGCTCGTCCACGCTCAGCGTCTGGGTGCCGGTGACCAGCTCGCGGACCTCCTGCTCGGTCATTGCCTGGCGGCCCTGCCGCGGGTCCGCGCCGAGCAGCCGGACCACCACGTTGACCGAGGCCGAGAGCAGCCAGACGACCGGCCGCGCCAGCCGGGCGATCACGTCCAGCGTGGGCGCCGCGAACAGCGCGATCGCAACCGTGCGCTGCAGGGCCAGCCGCTTGGGGGCCAGCTCGCTGAACACCAGCGTGAGGAAGGTGATGGCCGCGGTCACCACCGCGAACGCCAGCGGCGCGGCGACGCTGCGGGACAGTCCCTGGCCGACCATCCAGTCGCCGAGCAGCCCGGCCAGCGTCTCGGCCCCGTAAGCGCCGGTCACCAGCGTGGCCAGGGTGGTGCCGATCTGCACCGAGGCCAGGAACCGGTTGGGGTCGGAGGCGAGCCTGGCCGCCTTCGCCCCGCGCCTGCCGCGCTTGGCCAGCGCCCGCACCTGGCCCTCGCGCAGCGAGACCAGGGCCATCTCGGCCGAGGCGAAGAACCCGCCGATGGACAGCAGGACGAGGACGATAACCACGTCAAGCAGGACCTTGCTCACGTCGCGATCGCCGACTTCCTTCGCTGGTAGTGCTGCCCAGGCGTTACTTGCGACAGTGTAGACCGGATACGGTATCGATCCCGTGGGGCAGATAAGCACGCCCGGAGGCGGCATGATGACGAGTGCGGCGCAATCCTGGTTCGCACCCGGGCGCGCCAACCTGATGGGCGAGCACACCGACTACAACGGCGGGCTGGTGCTGCCGTTCGCGCTCGCCCAGGGGGTGACCGCGACCGCCGCCGCACGTGACGACGGGCGGCTGGTGCTGCGCTCGCGGCAGGCCGACGGCGAGGTGACGGTAGTGCTCAGTGACCTCGCCCCGGGCTCGGTGAGCGGCTGGGCGGCCTACCCGGCCGGGGTGGCGTGGGCGCTGCGGGCGGCGGGCTACCCGCTGCGCGGCGCGTCCGTCGCGGTCGACTCCGACCTGCCGGTGGGCGCGGGGGTGTCCTCCTCGGCCGCGCTTGAGTGCTCGGTCGCGCTGGCGCTGTGCTCCTTGTCTGGCATCTCGGTGCCGCGCCGCGAGCTGGCCGCGATCGCGAAGCGGGCCGAGAACGAGTTCGTGGGCGCGCCGACCGGGATCATCGACCAGTCGGCGGCGCTGCTGTGCGCCGAGGGCCACGCGCTGCTGCTCGACTGCGCGACCCTTGACACCACCCAGGTGCCGTTCCGGCCGATCGAGGCGGGCGTCTCGGCCGTGGTCATCGACACCCGGGTGACGCACGCCCTGGTCTCCGGCGAGTACGCGGCCCGGCGGGCCGAGTGCGAGGAGGCGGCCCGGCGGCTGGGGGTGCCCGCCCTCGGCGCGCTGGCCGGCCTGCGCGAGCTCGCCCGGCTCGATGACCCGGTGCTGCGCCGACGGGCGCGGCACGTGGTCACCGACAGCGCCCGCGCCCGGGCGGTGGCGGCGGCGCTGGCCGAGTCGGCGGCCGGCCAGCGGGACGTGTACAAGTACATCGGGAATTTGCTGACCGAAGGGCACGCCTCGCTGCGGGACGACTTCGAGGTCTCCTGGCCCGCGGCCGACACCGCGGTCGACGCGGCCGTCGCGGCGGGCGCGTACGGGGCGAAGATGATCGGCGGCGGCTTCGGCGGCTCGGTGCTCGCGCTGGTCCCGGCCGAGCGGGCCCAGGCGGCGCGCACGGGCGTCAGCGAGGCGTTCGCCGCCCGCGGCTTTACCCGGCCGGAGTTCATCGACGCGGTGCCCTCACCGGCCGCCCGGCGGCTGGCCTGACCGGCCGCGCTACTGGTCGGTGTCCTCGTCTAGCTGGTCGTCCGCGGAGATGACGTGCACGGCCGACTCCTCGGCCGACGCCCCGCCCCCGTCGATCCCCTGGTCCCGCGCGACCTCGGTGCCCTCCCAGTTCAGCAGCGTGTCGCTGACGTCGTCGGTGTCCTCGTCGGTGGCCACCAGGCGGCCCGCCCGCGGGTCGGGGTCGTCGTCGCGCCGCAAGCGGGAGACGTCGCCCTCGGTCGCGTTCTCGTCCCACGACTCGCCGTCCGGGTCGGCCGTTTCGTCCGGTTCCTCCTCGGACAGCAGCTCGTCCAGGGACTCGGAGTCCTCCTGGCCCTGCCATGCGTCCCGCATCCCGGCCGACCAGCGGCCAGGCGCGGCCACCCCGCGGTCAAGCGGGTCGTCGCCCGGGTTCCCCTCCAGGGTGTCGCTCGCGTCGCGGGTCTCGTAGTCCTCGAGATCCTGGGACTCGTGCTGCCGTTCAGGCATTAGGTCATCTCCTTCACTCGGTGCCGGCGGTGCCGCGTGCCGGCCGACGGCCTTCACCCGGTGCCGCAAGCCGAGCCGGCCTGTTACCGGTGGCCCTACCGGCAACCCTAGCCGCAGGAACGGGCCGGCTATCCGGGGCGCTGCTACCTAGCAGTTAACCGCGGCGTCATGTGAGGGACCATACGTATCCCCGCCGCCTGGCTGACTGTAGCCTGCAAGTCATGACTACTCCCGTGACCGTGACTGTGACCGGCGCAGCCGGGCAGATCGGGTATGCGTTGTTGTTCCGTATCGCCTCCGGGCAGCTTCTCGGGCCGGACGTGCCGGTCCGGCTGCGGCTGCTGGAGATCACCCCCGCCCTGCAGGCGGCTGAGGGCACCGCGATGGAGCTGAACGACGGGGCGTTCCCGCTGCTGGCCGGCATCGACATCACCGACGACCTGAAGACCGCCTTCGACGGCACCAACGTCGCCCTGCTGGTCGGTGCGCGGCCGCGCACCGCGGGCATGGAGCGCGGCGACCTGCTGCAGGCCAACGGCGGGATCTTCGGCCCGCAGGGCAAGGCGATCAACGAGCACGCCGCCAGCGACATCAAGGTGCTGGTGGTCGGCAACCCGGCCAACACCAACGCGCTCATCGCCCAGCGCAGCGCGCCCGACGTGCCGGCCAGCCGGTTCACCGCGATGACCCGGCTCGACCACAACCGGGCGATCTCGCAGCTGGCGGCCAAGCTGTCGGTCCCGGTGACCGCCGTCGAGCACCTGACCATCTGGGGCAACCACTCCGCCACCCAGTACCCCGACCTGTACAACACGGTGGTGAACGGGCGCAGCGCGGCCGAGCAGGTGGACGCCGACTGGCTGTCCGGCACGTTCATTCCCACGGTGGCTAAGCGGGGCGCGGCGATCATCGAGGCCCGGGGCGCCTCCTCGGCCGCCTCGGCCGCCAGCGCCGCCATCGACCACGTGTACGACTGGGTGAACGGCACCGAGTGGACGTCCATGGCCGTCGTCTCTGACGGTTCCTACGACGTCCCCGAGGGCCTGATCAGCTCGTTCCCGGTGCGCACGGCGGGCGGCGAGTGGGAGATCATCCAGGGGCTCGGTGTCAACGAGTTCTCCCGCGGCAAGATCGACGCCTCGGTGGCCGAGCTGGCGGCCGAGCGCGACGCGGTCCAGGGCCTCGGGTTGATCTAAGCGGTTCAGCCAGGCAAAGGCTCCCGGAGTTTCCGCCGGGAGCCTTTGCCTTAACTTCTGCGGGCTAGAGCGCCGCGAGGGCGTCGTTGAAGGTCTGCGAGGGGCGCATCACCGCTGTCGCCTTCTCCGGGTCGGGCAGGTAGTAGCCGCCGATGTCAGCCGGCTTGCCCTGGACCGCGAGCAGCTCGCCGACGATGACCGCTTCCTTGTCCGCCAGCGTCTCGGCCAGCTCCTTGAACGCCGCCGCGATCTCCGCGTCGCCGGTCTGCCGGGCCAGCTCCTGGGCCCAGTAGAGCGCCAGGTAGAAGTGCGAGCCGCGGTTGTCGGTGGTGCCGAGCTTGCGGCCCGGGCTGCGGTTCTCCTCCAGGAAGGTGGCGGTCGCCCGGTCCAGCGTGTCGGCCAGCTCCTGCGCGGCGGGCACGCCCGCGAACGCGGCGTACTGCTCGAACGCGGGCACCAGGGCGAAGAACTCGCCGAGGGAGTCCCAGCGCAGGTAGTTCTCCTCCACCAGCTGCTGCACGTGCTTGGGGGCGGAGCCGCCCGCCCCGGTCTCGAACAGGCCGCCGCCCGCGAGCAGCGGCACCACCGACAGCATCTTGGCCGACGTGCCCACCTCGAGGATCGGGAACAGGTCGGTCAGGTAGTCGCGCAGCACGTTGCCGGTCACCGAGATCGTGTCGAGCCCCTGCCGCATCCGCTCGAGCGAGTACTCGGTCGCCAGCTCGGGCGTCAGGACCTGGATCTCCAGGCCCGAGGTGTCGTGACCGGGCAGGTAGGCGCGGACCTTCTTGATCAGCTCGGCGTCGTGGGCGCGCGACTCGTCCAGCCAGAAGACGGCCGGCGACCCGGTGGCGCGGGCCCGGGTGACCGCCAGCCGGACCCAGTCCCGGACCGGGACGTCCTTGGTCTGGCAGGCGCGCCAGATGTCGCCCGCCTCGACATCGTGCGCCAGCAGCACCTCACCGGCCGCGTTGAGCACGCTGACGGTGCCGTCGGCGGGGATCTCGAACGTCTTGTTGTGCGACCCGTACTCCTCGGCCGACTGCGCCATCAGCCCGACGTTGGGCACCGTGCCGATGGTCGCCGGGTCGAGCGGGCCGTGCTTCTTCACGTCGTCGACGACGGTGGCGTAGACCCCCGCGTAGGAGGAGTCGGGGATGACCGCGAGGGTGTCGCCCTCGGCCCCGTCTACTCCCCACAGCTTGCCGCCGTTGCGGATCAGGGCCGGCATGGAGGCGTCCACGATGACGTCGCTCGGCACGTGCAGGCCGGTGATCCCCTTGCCCGAGTTGACGTAGGACAGCCGCGGCCCGGCCGCTAGCGCGGCGTCGAACGCCGCCTTGACCTCCGCCCCGTTGGGCAGCGCGGGCAGGCCCGCCAGGATGGCGCCGAGGCCGTCGTTGGCCGACAGCCCGGCCGCGGCCAGGTCGTCGCCGTACTTGGCGAAGACATCGGCGAAGTACGTCTTCACCACGTGGCCGAAGATGATGGGGTCAGAGACCTTCATCATCGTCGCCTTCAGGTGCACCGAGAACAGCACGTCCTCGGCCTTCGCGGCGGCCAGCGCGTTGGCCAGGAAGGCCTCCAGGTTGGCGGCCTGCATGACGGTGGCGTCGACCACCTCGCCCGCCAGCACCGGCAGCGACCCGAGCAGCACCTTGCGCTCGCCCGCGGTGGTCTCGAGGACGATGCTGAGGGTGTCGTCCGCGGTCAGCGTGACCGACTTCTCGTTAGCCCGGAAGTCGTGGTCGCTCATGGTGACCACCGAGGTCTTCGAACCCGCGGGGAAGGGCTTGTTGACGTGCGGGTGCCTGCGCGCGTAGGCCTTGACCGACAGCGGCGCGCGCCGGTCGGAGTTGCCCTGCCGCAGCACCGGGTTGACCACCGAGCCGACCGCCTTGGCGTACTTCGCCCGGATCTCGGCCTGCTCCGGCGTGTCCGCCCCCTCCGGGTAGTCCGGCAGGGGGTACCCGTTGCCCTGCAGCTCCTTGATCGCCGCCCGCAACTGGGGGACCGAGGCGGAGATGTTGGGCAGCTTGATGATGTTGGCCTCGGGCCGGTGGGTCAGCTCACCGAGCTCGGTGAGCGCGTCATCAGCCAGGCCGAACTGGGCCAGGATGCGCCCCGCCAGCGAGATGTCACGGGTCTCGATCTCGACGCCGGCCTTATGGGCGTAGGCGGAGACGATGGGGAGGAGTGAGTACGTCGCGAGTAGCGGTGCCTCGTCCGTTTTGGTGTAGATGATCGTGGCCATCTCGTCGCCAGCTCCTGCTTCTGAGAATTCGTCTTGATATCAAGATACCTTCGCGCCCGCCGAAAGGAAACCGGCGACCCGCTCCTACCTGGGTGAACAGCCGTTACCCGGGGCCGCCTGATTTCCTGGCCTGGCCTTAGTGCGGCAGCACCAGCCCCGCGACCAGCAGGCCCAAGCCGAACACAGCGAGCGTGAGCACGTCGGTCGCCCGTTTCCTGGTGGCGAGCAGGCCGGCCAGCCGGGCCGGGAGGATCAGCCTGACGGCCGCGCCCGCGAGCAGCGCGGCACCGGCGACGATGCCCCCCTCACCGCCGCCCGCCGAGCCCTGGCGCCACGCGATGTACACGCCGGCAACGGTGACCACCAAGACGGACAGCAACGGTATAACCCCGACGATACTCGCGTCCTCGGCCGTACGTGGCGGCACCGCCCGCGATTGCGGCGCGGCGTGGGCCGGCGGACGGCCGCCGCGGGCCTGCTTCGTGTCGGGTGTCATCGTCGTCTCCCGCCGCCCGCCATGGCCGGCGGCGGCTTTTAGGCTGTTCTACGGCAGTTTACCGGCGGCGCCGGCAGCCGGCGCGCGCCCTGCCCGCCGCCGCCGCGACCGGCGGGCAGCCGGCCGAGAACACCTTACGCCGAACCGGAAACCTGGCGGCGCAAGGCCGCGGGCGCGCGAGTAACGCTAAAGTGAGACAGGCGTCACGTGGCCGGTAGACAGGAGAACCTGCGTGGAGAGTCCTTGCATTCGGGTCGAGGACACGGGAGAGGTAATCCCGCTGCGCAGCGACGTCACCACGGTCGGCCGCGGCGCCGGGGCGGACATCCGGCTCGATGACCCCAGCGTCTCCCGGCTGCACGCCGAGATCGTCCGCCGCGGCCCCTACTACTACGTCGCCGACCTCGGATTATCACGCAACGGCACCCGGGTGAACGGGCGCCCGGTCGCCCGCCGGGTGCTCGACGACGGTGACGTGCTCACCTTCGGCGCGGCCCGCTGCCGGGTCGAGGGGCTGCCGCAGGAGAACCTGACGGCCGAGGCCGAGCTGCGCCGCGCCGCCGCGCCCGAGCTGACCAGGCGCGAGCTGGACGTGCTGATCTCGCTCTGCCGGCCCGCGCTGTCCGACGAGGCGTTCGTCACCCCCGCCACCGCCAGGGAGATCGCGAGCGACCTGGTGGTCACCGAGGCGGCCGTCAAGCAGCACCTGGTCCGGCTGTACGCCAAGTTCCGGGTACCGGAGGGGACGAACCGGCGGACCCGGCTGGCCAACGAGGTGATCGCGCTCGGCCTGGTCCGGCCGCTGGCCGAGCACGGCTCAGGGCAGGTGCAGCATGCCCACGGTGTTGCCAAGCAGCCACTTCTGGACGGAGTGCAGCGACCCGCCGAGTGAGGGCAGGCCGGGCAGCAGGTGCGGGACCGTTGAGCTGGTAGCGGGCCAGATCAGCGGCGGCTGGGACAGGGCTGAGGTGACGATCGCCAGGGCCAGCGCCCAGCCGGAGATGAAGGCCACGGTCAGCGCGAGCGGCGAGCGGATCACCGACGCGCTCATCCGGCGCAGCTGCCGCTTGGGCGCCGCCGAGCCGGGGCCGAAGCAGTACATGGCGACCGCCGCGCCCGCCGCCCAGCTGCCCGCGCCCGGCAGCGTGCCCGAGCGGGCGAAGGCGACCGACGCCGCCGCCGCCAGCAGCGCCACGATGACCGCCAGCGGGGCGAGCAGCACCGTGCTGAGGGCCGCCCGGACCACCGCCCAGGGGGCGGTCACGATCACGATCACGATGTCGCCCGGCCGGGCGCCGCGCACGCTGCGCCGCCCGGCCAGGCCCGCCTGGGCCCGGTCGGCCGCGCGCAGCAGCGTGATCACCGCCAGCGCGATCGCGGTGCCGGCGACCGGGAGCAGCACGCTGAGGGCGACCGCGCCGACGCCGGCCGCCAGGCTGAGCAGCCCGAGGGCCGGCGGGCGCCACTCGGGCGACCGCGGCAGGGCCGGCTGGCCGGCCGACGCGGCCCGCGGGCGGGGTGCCGCCGCGACCGGCGGCAGCAGGTCGGCCACGTCCCTGGCCGCCTCAGCGGGCGAGCGGTAAGCCGCCCGGGCGGCGGCATAGGGCTGTGCTCCCGGGAAAGCCTGGGCTCCCGGGAAAGCCTGGGCGCCACCGAAAGCGGGTGCCCCCGGCCAGGTCTCCGCATCCGGGAATCCCTGGCCGGCCGCGAAGGGCCGGGCGGCACCCAGCGGCTGCCGGCCGGCTGGCGCGGGCAGCACCCTGGTCGACGGCGGCGGGTCCACCCGGGTGGCGGCCGTCTCCGGCCGTGGCCCGGCCGGGCGCGGCATGCCCAGCTGCCCGGCCAGCCAGCGCGCGGACGGCCGGGACTGCGGGTCGGTGGACAGGGCGGCGCTGACGAACGGCAGCAGGTGCGGCGGCACCCCCTGGATCTCCGCCTTGCCCTCAAGCACCCGGAAGAAGATCGTCTGGTAGTTGCCGGTGCCGAACGGCTGGCGGCCGGTGGCGGCGTAGGCCACCGTGGCGCCCCACGAGTGCACGTCGGACGCGCCGCTCGACGACCCGCCCTCGATCACCTCGGGCGCCAGGTAGCCCGGGGTGCCCATCACCAGGCCAGTCTTGGTCAGCCTGGTCGAGTCGGGCACGTGGGCGATGCCGAAGTCGATGACGACCGGGTGGCCGCTTGACAGCATCACGTTGCCCGGCTTGAGGTCACGGTGCACCACCCCGGCCGCGTGGACGGCGGCCAGCGCCTCCGCCAGCCCCTCCGCCAGCTGGTCAAGCGGGGCGCCGCGGAGCGGGCCGGACGCGCGGACGGTCTCCTCGAGCGTCCGGCCGGGCACGAACCTGGTCACGATGTACGGCGAGCGCCCGGTCACGTCGGCGTCGATCACCTCGGCGACGAACCGGCTGTGCACCCGGCGCATGGTGTCAACCTCACGGGCCAGGCGCTGCCGGGCGAGCGGGTCGCTGGCCACCGCCGCGCCCAGTACCTTAACCGCGACCTGACGGCCCTGCGGGTCGGCCCCCAGGTAGACAATGCCCATGCCGCCCTCGCCGATCTTCTCGATCAGGCGGTAGGGGCCGATCTTGCGCGGGATCGAATCCAGTGCTTGCATCGTCCTCCCAGGGTACGGCCCGCACCCCGGATTCCGACAGAAACCCTCGCTTACGGCCCCGTGGCGATGCGGGGCCGGCCGCGAACGGCCCTAAGAGCCGATCACCAGCCGCCGCAGCGCCTCCGCGGCCTGCGCGTTGGACTCCGCGTGGCTCACCAGCGCGCTGGCCAGGGCGGTGGCCCACTGCCCGACCGGCACCGACTGCCGCGACAGCACCACCCCGCGCACCTCACGGCAGATCTCCGCCGCGGGCTGGCCGTTCTTCACCGCCAGCGTCATCACCTGATCGCCCAGCCGGACCGCGACCTTGGACACCTCGCCCGGGCGGCCGCGCATCCGGTCGGACATCGACCGCTCGCGCTCGACGGTGACGTAGCCCGGCGGCAGCGCCTCGCTCAGCGACTTGGTGAGGACGCTCGCGTAGATCGCGGCGTCGGCGCTGTCCATCCGCAGCGCGGCGGTCACCATCTCTAGCGAGAGCGCGTCATCAGCAGGGGCAGGCTCAGTCACGTACTGAGTATGTCACCGGCCCTGGAACGCCGCCTTGCCCGGGCCGTTCTCCATGAAGCTGCGCATGCCCGCCTTCTGGTCCTCGGTGGCGAACAGGGCCGCGAACTGCAGCCGCTCGATCTCCAGGCCGGTGGCCAGGTCGACGTCGAGCCCGTTGTTCACCGCCTGCTTGGCGGCGCGCAGCGCCAGCGCCGGGCCGGCCGCGTAGCGGGCGGCCATCTCCCGGGCGGCGGCGTAGACGTCGGCGTCCGGCACCACCGAGTCGGCCAGCCCGATCGCGAGCGCCTCGGCCGCCGCCACGTGCCGCCCGGTGAAGATCAGGTCCTTGGCCCGGGCCGGGCCGATCAGCCGGGGCAGCCGCTGGGTGCCGCCCGCGCCGGGGATGATGCCGAGCAGGATCTCCGGCTGCCCCACCTTGGCGCTCTCGCCCAGCACGCGGAAGTCGGCGCACAGCGCCAGCTCGAGCCCGCCGCCGAGCGCGTAGCCGGTGACAGCGGCGATGACCGGCTTGGGAATGGTGGCGACGGCGCTGAACGCGGCCTGCAGCGCGGCCGAGCGCTCGGCCATCTCCGGGTACCCCAGGTCGGACATCTCCTTGATGTCCGCGCCCGCCGCGAAGACCCGCTCACCGCCGTAGATGATGACGGCGCGCACCGCGGCGTCGGCCGACACCTGCGCCGCGGCCGCCCCGATCTCGTCCTGCACCTGCGCGTTGAGCGCGTTCATCTTCGGCCGGTCAAGCCGGATCGTCGCGATCTGGTCCGCGACCTCAACCCGCACGAACTCGCCCACGCAGCCACCTCCGCACCGAGAAACCGATCGCGCCAACGCTAACAGCCCCTCCCCGCGCGCCCCGGCGCGGTAGCCACCCCGGGCTTCGCCTGGTTGCGGTGCCTCGCGTCCCCGACCGCATGGTTGGCGCAACCAGACGGCTATAACCGTCTGGTTGCGCCAACCACTCGGGTAGCGCGGGCGGCTGGGATGGTGGCCCTGGGATTGGTGAGGTGGAGGGGGCGGTCGGGTGGAGGGGGTGGTCATGCGGGCGGGCCCGGGTTGGTCACCCGGGCCCGCGTGGTGGTGGTGGTGGGTGCTGGCTAGCGGAGGTCGCCGGACGACATGCCGGCCGGGCCCTCCGGGTAGGTGACCAGGCCGAGGTCGGCCGAGCTGGCCAGCAGCTCGTGGTGCGGCAGGATCCGCACCGTGTAGCCGAACGGGCCGGGCTGGCCCAGCTCGACCGGGCCGGAGAACCGGGTGTGCGGCGCCGGGCCGGCCGGGGCCGCGGGCGAGTCTTCGGCCGTGAGCACCACCTGGGCCGGGTCGACCAGCTCGTCGTCGTCGCCCAGGCGGCCGTAGACCACCTCGACGCACACGTCGCTCGGCGACAGGTCGCCCAGCGTCGCGGTGACCCGGACGTCGAGCACCGCGCCGAGGGCCGGCTCGGCCCCGTCCGCCTCGACGTGCTCGATGCGCACGCCGGACCAGGCCTGGCGGACCCGGGCCTTCCACGCCGCGAGCTCGCTGGCCGCCTCCGACCGGCCGGCCGCCAGCGCCCGCGAGGCGCGCGCGGCGGGCGCGTACAAGCGGGTCACGTAGTCGCTGACCATGCGGTCGGCCTGGACCAGGGGTCCCAGGCTGCGCAGCCCGTGCCGGACCATGTCGACCCAGCCGGCCGGCACGCCGTCCGCGCCCGCGTCGTAGAACAGCGGCGCGACCGACTTGGAGATCAGCTCGTAGAGTGCCGACGCCTCGAGCTCGTCCCGGCGGGTCGGGTCTTCCACCCCGTCCGCGGTCGGGATCTCCCAGCCGTTGCCGCCGTCGTACCACTCGTCCCACCAGCCGTCGCGCACCGACAGGTTGAGGCCGCCGTTGAGCGCCACCTTCATGCCCGAGGTGCCGCACGCCTCGAGCGGGCGCAGCGGGTTGTTCAGCCACACGTCGCAGCCCTGGACCAGGAAGCGGGCCAGTGCCATGTCGTAGTCGGGCAGGAAGACGATCCGGCGCCGCACCGCGTCGGAGTCGGCGAACCGCACCATCTGCTGGATGAGCCGCTTGCCGCCCTCGTCGGCCGGGTGGGCCTTGCCCGCGATCACGATCTGGATCGGCCGCTCCGGGTCGAGCAGCAGCCCGGCCAGCCGCTGCGGGTCGTTCAGCATCAGCGTCAGCCGCTTGTAGGACGGCACCCGGCGGGCGAACCCGATCGTCAGCACGTTCTCGTCGAGCACGTCGTCGATCCAGGTCAGCTCGGCCCCTGAGGCCCCGCGCTGGCGCCACGACTCGTGCAGCCGGCGCCGCGTCTCGGCCACCAGCCGGGCCCGGAGCTGCCGCCTGATCTCCCACAGCTGGCCGGCCCCGGCCTCGGCCGCGCTGGCCGAGTCGCCCAGGCCGGACACCTCGGGCGCCACCCAGGTGGGCGCGTGCACGCCGTTGGTGATCGAGCCGATCGGCACCTCGGCGGTGTCGAAGCCCGGCCACAGGCCGGCGAACATCTCCCGGCTGACCTGGCCGTGCAGCACCGAGACGCCGTTCACCCGCTCGGCCAGCCGCATGCCCATCACGGCCATGTTGAACACGTGCGGGTCGCCGCCCGGGTAGGTCTCCGCGCCCAGCGCGAGCAGCCGGTCAAGCGGCAGCCCGCTCTCGTTACCGTCGCCGAAGTACCGCTCGATCAGGTCGCGGGGGAACCGGTCGATGCCGGCCGGCACCGGGGTGTGGGTGGTGAACACGGTGCCCGCGCGGGACAGCTCGAGTGCCTCGTCGAACGACCGGCCGGCGGTCAGGTACTCCCTGATCCGCTCCAGGCCGAGGAACCCGGCGTGCCCCTCGTTGGTGTGGAACACCTCGGGCTCGGCGTGCCCGGTGATCTGGCAGAAGGCACGCACCGCGCGCACCCCGCCGATGCCGAGCAGCAGCTCCTGGCGCAGCCGGTGCTCGGTGCCGCCGCCGTAGAGCCGGTCGGTGACCTCGTGCAGGGCCGGCTCGTTCTCCTCCACGTAGGAGTCGAGCAGCAGCAGCGGCACCCGGCCGACCTGGGCCAGCCACACCTGCGCGGTGAGCAGCTTGCCCTCGGCCAGCGTCACGGTAACCTTGACCGGGTCACCGGAACCGGAGCGGAGCAGGTTCAGCGGCAGGCCGTTGGGGTCGTCGGCCGGGTACCGCTCCGCCTGCCAGCCGTCGGCCGACAGCGACTGGGTGAAGTACCCGTGCCGGTACAGCAGCCCCACCCCGATGATCGGCACGCCCAGGTCGCTGGCCGACTTCAGGTGGTCGCCGGCCAGGATGCCGAGGCCCCCGGAGTACTGCGGCAGCACCGCGGTGATGCCGTACTCAGGCGAGAAGTAGGCGATGGCGGCGGGCAGCGCCCCGGCCTCGTCGCCGGCCGCCACGGCGGTCGCGCCGGCCTGCTGGTACCAGCGCGGCTCAGCCGCGTAGGCCCGCAGGTCGGTAACCGCCGCGTCCAGGCGGCTGAGGAAGCCCTCGTCGGCCGCCAGCTCGGCCAGCTGGCCCGGCCGCATCGAGCTGAGCATCGCCACCGGGTCGCCCCCCGAGGCGGCCCAGCCGGCCGGGTCAATGGACTGGAAAAGGTCAACCGTCGGCGGGTGCCAGGACCAGCGCAGATTCAGCATCAGGTCATGCAGCGGCGCCAGTGGCGGCGGCAACGTTACGCGGACGGTGAACCGTCGGATCGCTCTCACGTGGAGCCATCTTACGGGGCTACCCCCGGCGGGGATTGCCGATTCGCCGCTGGGTAGGTTTACCGCGTGATCGGACGCATCCCAATCCTCGACATCGAACCCGTGGTGGAATGCGGGCGCCGTAAGGCGAAAGCGGTTGCGGGCGAGACCTTCCAGGTCAGCGCCGCTATCATCCGCGAAGGACACGGCGCGCTCGGGCCGGCGTGGTGCTGCGAGATCCGGACGGCAAGTCCGGCCCGCTGGTCCGGATGCGGCCGCTCGAGGCCGGCACCGACCGCTACGGCGCGGAGGTGACGGTCACCCGCGAGGGCACCTGGTTCTTCCATGTTGAGTCCTGGTCGGATCCGATCGCCGCCTGGGACCACGACGCCGGGATCAAGATCCCGGTCGGCCAGGACGTCGAGCTGATGCTGACCGAGGGGGCGCTGCTGTTCGAGCGGGCCGCGCGCTCGATCAGGCAGCCGCCGGGCGCGGCCCGGCCCGCGGCGGCCCGCACCGAGCTGTTCGCACTGGCCCGGACGCTACGCGATCGCAGCCTGCCGCCGTGGGACCGGCTGGCGGCCGCCCGCACGCCGCGGGTCACCGCCATCCTGGCCGCCTACCCGCTGCGCGACCTGGTCACCCGCTCCGCCCGGTACCCGGTGCTGGTGGAGCGGCTGCGCGCGCTCTACGGCTCCTGGTACGAGTTCTTCCCGCGCTCCGAGGGCGTGCAGTTCGACCCCATGGGCCGCCGGGAACCGGTGTCGGGAACGCTGCGCACGGCCGCGCGGCGGCTCGAGGCGATCGCCGAGATGGGCTTCGACGTCGTCTACCTGCCGCCGGTGCACCCGATCGGCACCACCTTCCGCAAGGGCCGCAACAACACGCTCGAAGCGCGGCCGGGCGACCCCGGCGTGCCCTGGGCGATCGGCGCCGCCGAGGGCGGGCACGACGCCATCCACCCCGACCTGGGCACGTTCGACGACTTCGACGCGTTCGTGGCCCGCACCCGCGAGCTCGGCATGGAGATCGCGATCGACCTGGCGCTGCAGGCGTCCCCCGACCACCCGTGGGTCAAGGAGCACCCGGAGTGGTTCACCACCCGGGCCGACGGGTCGATCGCCTACGCGGAGAACCCGCCCAAGAAGTACCAGGACATCTACCCGATCAACTTCGACAACGACCCCGAGGGCATCTACGCCGAGATCGAGCGGATCGTCCGGCTGTGGATGGGCCACGGGGTCCGCATCTTCCGGGTCGACAACCCGCACACCAAGCCGGTCAGGTTCTGGGAGCGGCTGCTGGCGTCGATCAGGAAGACCGACCCGGACGTGCTGTTCCTGGCCGAGGCGTTCACCCGCCCGGCGATGATGGCCACCCTGGCCAAGGTCGGCTTCCACCAGTCCTACACCTACTTCACCTGGCGCAACACTAAGGACGAGCTGACCGAGTACCTGCGGCAGCTGTCCGGCCCGTCGGCGGCCTACATGCGTCCCAACTTCTTCGCCAACACCCCGGACATCCTGCACGAGTACCTGCAGCACGGCGGTCCGGCGGCTTTCAAAATTAGGGCCGTGCTGGCATCAATGCTCAGCCCAACCTGGGGTATCTACTCCGGCTATGAGCTATGTGAGAGCACGCCGCTCCGCCCGGGCAGCGAGGAGTACCTCGACTCGGAGAAGTACCAGTACCGCCCGCGCGACTGGGATACCGCAGCCCGGGACGGACTGGGCATTAGCGGATATATCGCTGACCTTAACCGGATCCGACGGTCACATGTGGCGCTGCACTGGCTGCGTAATCTACGCTTTCACCATGCAGACCAGCCCGAGCTGATCTGCTTCTCCAAACGCATCTACGGGGCCGGCACCACAACGGAGCGAACCTCCGGGCAAGCAGCGCCGCATGCGAGGGAAGTGGACGGCGGCACCGCAGACACCGTCCTCGTCGTTGTGAATCTTGACCCGCACCAGGCCAGGGAGGCCACGGTGTGGCTTGACCTGCCCGAGCTGGGTATGGACTGGCACGAGGGGCTCACCGTCTCCGATGAGCTCAGCGGCCAGATCTTCAACTGGGGCCAAGCCAACTACGTGCGCCTGGACCCGGCGGTGCAACCCGCACACATCTTCACCGTCACGCGCGCATAGGCCGGGGGGGATTCCCGACTCGCCTGGCACGCGGCGGTCGCGTACATCCAGGAGAGTCAACGCCGTGTCAGAGCACGAGCCGACTATCGACCTTCCGGCGCTACCGGAAGGGGCCACGGCACAGCCGTTCGCCGCACCGCCCGGTGAGCGGGTTCCCGACTTCACCCTCGACCGCCCCAGGGACCCCGAGTGGTACAAGCGCGCGGTGTTCTACGAGGTGCTGATCCGCGGCTTCCAGGATGCCAACGGCGACGGCACCGGCGACATCAGGGGGCTCACGTCCCGGCTCGACTACCTGCAGTGGCTGGGCATCGACTGCATCTGGCTGCTGCCGATCTACCAGTCGCCGCTGCGCGACGGCGGCTACGACATCGCCGACTTCCTGCAGGTGCTGCCCGAGTACGGGAACATCGCCGACTTCGTGGACCTAGTCGAGCAGGCGCACAAGCGCGGCATCCGGATCATCGCCGACCTGGTCATGAACCACACCAGCGACCAGCACCCGTGGTTCCAGGCCAGCCGGACCGAGCCGGACGGCCCGTTCGGCGACTTCTACGTCTGGGCCGACAACCCGGACAAGTACGCCGACGCGCGGATCATCTTCGTCGACACCGAGACGTCCAACTGGACGTTCGACCCGGTGCGCGGCCAGTACTTCTGGCACCGGTTCTTCTCCCACCAGCCGGACCTGAACTTCGACAACCCCAAGGTCCAGGACGCGATGATCGAGGTGCTGAAGTTCTGGCTCGACCTCGGCATCGACGGCTTCCGGCTGGACGCGGTGCCCTACCTGTACGAGCGCGAGGGCACCAACGGGGAGAACCTCAAGGAGACCCACGAGTACCTGAAGCGGGTCCGGGCCGAGGTAGACGGCAACTACCCCGACCGGGTGCTGCTGGCCGAGGCCAACCAGTGGCCCGCCGACGTGGTCCAGTACTTCGGCGACGACGAAAGCGGCGGCAACGAGTGCCACATGGCATTCCACTTCCCGCTGATGCCGCGCATCTTCATGGCCGTGCGCCGCGAGCAGCGCTACCCGATCTCGGAGATCCTGGCCCAGACGCCTAAGATCCCGGCCGGCTGCCAGTGGGGCATCTTCCTGCGCAACCACGACGAGCTCACGCTCGAGATGGTGACCGACGAAGAGCGCGACTACATGTACAAGGAATACGCCAAGGACCCGCGGATGAAGGCCAACATCGGCATCAGGCGCCGGCTGGCCCCGCTGCTCGACAACGACCGCAACCAGCTCGAGCTGTTCACCGCGCTGCTGCTGTCGCTGCCCGGCTCACCCGTCATGTACTACGGCGACGAGATCGGCATGGGCGACAACATCTGGCTCGGTGACCGCGACGGCGTGCGCACGCCCATGCAGTGGACGCCCGACCGCAACGGCGGCTTCTCAAGCACCGACCCGCAGCGGCTGTACCTGCCGCCGATCATGGACCCGATCTACGGCTACCAGGCCCTCAGCGTCGAGGCGCAGCAGCGCCACCCGCAGTCGCTGCTGCACTGGACCCGGCGGATGATCGAGATCAGGAAGCGGCACCCGGTCTTCGGCCTCGGCGCCTACGAGGAGCTCGCCAGCAGCAACCCCAGCGTGCTGGCGTTCGTCCGCGAGTACGACGCGGCCGGCACCCTGGCCGCGCAGAAGCTGCAGCACGACTACGACACGCCGGTCGAGCACGACGCCAGCGACCGCATCCTGTGCGTCAACAACCTGTCCAGGTTCCCGCAGCCGGTTGAGCTCGACCTGCGGCGTTTCATGGGTGTCACGCCCATCGAGTGCATGGGGGGCGTTACGTTCCCGCCCATCGGGGAACTTTCTTACTTGTTGACCCTGCCTGGGCACGGCTTCTACTGGTTTCAGCTCCCTCCTGCGAGGGAGGAACATGACCGATGAGTCGTTTGTGTTCTAATTTGTCAACTCCCCCGCTGGCCGACCCGGCCGGCCGGGGAGGGGACAGCGCAGGAACCTAGACGGTTCGCAGCACCGGCACTGGCGCTGCTACGGGGGCTGCCCCCCGGACAAGAACCGCTACCAACGGGATGAGCGAGGCATGGCCATCGAGGACGCGCTAGCGGAATGGCTAGGTAACCAGCGCTGGTTCGCCGGCAAGGGGCAAGAGCTGCGCGACCTGGCGGTCGTCGCGGACACCGAGCTCGTGCCGGGCGACCCGCAGCTACGGCACCTGATCGTCGCGGTCTCCCACGGCACCGCCGTCACCTACTACCAGGTCCCGGTCGGCCTGCGACGACGCATCCCGGTGCGGCTCGAGCACGCCGTGATCGGCCCGGCCGCCGACGGCCGGGTCATGTACGACGCGCTGCACGACGGCGACCTGACCAAGCCGCTGCTGGCCGCGATCGCCGCCGACGACGACATCGGAAGCTTGCGGATGCGCAAGATCCCCGGCGCGCGGTTCGACGCCGGCCTCGACAGCCTGGTGCTCGGCGCCGAGCAGAGCAACACCAGCCTGGTCTACGGCGAGCAGTCCATACTCAAGGTGTTCCGACGGCTCGCCCCCGGTCCCAACCCGGACCTGGAGGTGACCACCGCGCTCCACCAGCTCGGCTCGCCCCAGGTGGCCGAGCCGCTGGGCTGGATCGAGACCAGGCTGGAAGGCGTCCCGACCAGCCTGGCCATCCTGTCCAGGTACCTGCGGCTGGCGACCGACGGCTGGACGCTCGCCGCCACCAGCGTGCGCGACCTCTACGGCGCGGTCGGCGAGGCCACCGCCAACGACGGCGGGCCAGGCGCGGCGTCCGGGACCGCACCGCGGCCCGCCCTGCGGGCGGCCGACGCCGGCGGCGACTTCTCCGGCGAGGCACGGCGCCTCGGCACCGCCACCGCCCAGGTGCACGCCGACCTGGCGGCCGCGTTCGGCACCGACGAGCTCGGCTCCGAGGCGGCGGGCGAGCTCGCCGAGCAGATGTTCCGCAAGCTCGACCTGGCCGTCGCGGCCGTGCCCGAGCTGGCCAAGCACGTCGAGCTGATCAGCGACGGCTACTCGCAGCTAGCCAAGCTGAGCGGGCCGTTCCCGGTCCAGCGGGTGCACGGCGACTACCACCTCGGCCAGGTGCTGCGGACCGAGAACGGGTGGACGGTGCTCGACTTCGAAGGCGAGCCCGCTACCCCGCTGGCACAGCGACGGGCCCGGTCCTCGCCGCTGCGCGACGTCGCGGGCATGCTCCGGTCGTTCGACTACGCGGCCCGCTACCAGCTCATCGGCCATCCCGGCCAGGCCGAGCTGAACGGGGCCGCCCGCGACTGGGAGCGCCGCAACGTGAGCGCCTTCTGCGCCGGGTACGCCGAGGCGGGCGGGCTCGACCCGGTGACCAACCACGTCCTGCTGCGGGCCCTGCAGCTAGACAAGGCTGTCTACGAAGTACTGTACGAGGCCAGGCACCGTCCCTCCTGGCTGCCCATTCCGCTTGACTCACTGGCAGAGTTCTAACGTGCTATCGAAAAATGAAACCGTCTCCCGCGGGGAGATCGAACGGCTGGTCGCGGGACAGCACCACGACCCGCACTCCATCCTCGGCGCGCACCCCGCGGCCGGCGAAGGCCCGGTAGCGGAAGGCACCGTGATCCGCGCGCTGCGCCCGCTCGCCACCACCGTCACCGCCGTGCTGCCCGACGGCAGCAGGCACCCGATGGCGCACACCCACCTCGGCGTGTTCGAAGTAGACGTGCCAGGGGACGCCGAATCCGTTCCGGATTACCTGCTTGAGGTTGGCTACGCGGACAGCGAGCCGCAGCTGCAGGACGACCCGTACCGGCACCTGCCGACCCTCGGCGAACTCGACCTGTACCTGATCGGCGAGGGTCGCCACGAGCAGCTCTGGCTGGCGCTCGGCGCGCGGCCGGTGCAGAGCCAGGGAGTGGCCGGCACCGCGTTCGCGGTCTGGGCGCCGAACGCGCGCGGGGTCCGCGTGGTGGGCGACTTCAACTTCTGGGACGGGCGGGCGCACCCGATGCGCTCGCTCGGCGGGGCCGGAGTGTGGGAGCTGTTCGTGCCCGCGGTCGGGCCGGGCTCCCGCTACAAGTTCTCCGTCTGCGGGCCCGACGGCGCCTGGCGGGACAAGGCCGACCCGATGGCGGCGCTGGCCGAGACGCCGCCCGCGACCGCCTCGGTCGTCTACCAGTCGGAGTACAGCTGGAAGGACGACGAGTGGCTGGAGGCGCGCGCCCAGCGGCAGCCGCTGTCCAGCCCGATGTCCGTCTACGAGGTGCACCTCGGCTCGTGGCGCCCCGGCCTGTCCTACCGCGACCTCGCGGTCGAGCTGGCCGGCTACGTCACCGACCTCGGGTTCACCCACGTGGAGTTCCTGCCGGTAGCCGAGCACCCGTTCGGCGGGTCGTGGGGCTACCAGGTCACCTCCTACTACGCGCCGACCTCACGCTTCGGCTCGCCCGATGACTTCCGCTACCTGGTCGACACGCTGCACCAGGCCGGCATCGGGGTGATCGTCGACTGGGTGCCCGCGCACTTCCCGCGCGACAGCTGGGCCCTCGCGGAGTTCGACGGCACCCACCTGTACGAGCACGCCGACCCCCGGCTCGGCTCGCACCCCGACTGGGGAACGCTGGTCTTCAACTTCGGCCGCTCCGAGGTACGCAACTTCCTCGTCGCCAACGCCATCTTCTGGCTCGAGGAGTTCCACGTCGACGGCCTGCGGGTGGACGCGGTGGCGTCCATGCTCTACCTGGACTACTCCAGGAAAGAAGGCGAGTGGGCGCCCAACGTGCACGGCGGCCGGGAGAACCTGGAGGCGATCTCGTTCCTGCAGGAGGTCAACGCCACCTGCTACAAGCGGGTCCCGGGGATCATGATGATCGCCGAGGAGTCGACCGCCTGGCCCGGCGTGTCCAAGCCGGTCTACCTGGGCGGGCTCGGCTTCGGGTTCAAGTGGAACATGGGCTGGATGAACGACACGATCGAGTACTTCAAGCTCGACCCGGTCTACCGCCAGTACCACCACAACGAGATCACCTTCTCGATGGTGTACGCGTTCTCCGAGAACTACCTGCTCCCGCTGTCCCACGACGAGGTGGTACACGGCAAGGGCTCGCTGCTGCGCAAGATGCCGGGCGACGAGTGGCGCCAGTTCGCCGGGCTGCGCGCGCTGTTCGGCTACATGTGGGCCCACCCCGGCAAGCAGCTGCTGTTCATGGGCTCGGAATTCGGCCAGGGCACCGAGTGGTCGGAGAGCAACGGCCTCGACTGGTGGGTGCTGCAGTACGGCTACCACGCCGGGGTCCAGCGGCTGGTCCGCGACCTCAACACCACCTACCGCGAGCTGCCCGCGCTGTGGTCGCAGGACGCGGTGCCGGACGGCTTCGGCTGGATCGACTCCAACGACGCGCACGGCAACGTGCTGTCGTTCCTCCGCTTCGGCGCCCAGGAGCACGGCGCGCCGGTGCTCGCCTGCGTCGCCAACTTCTCCCCGGTGCCGCACACCCAGTACCGGGTCGGGCTGCCGCTGGCCGGGCGCTGGCGCGAGGTACTGAACACCGACGCCACCAGCTACGGCGGCAGCGGGGTGGGCAACCTGGGCACCGTGCAGGCGGTCCCCCGGCCCTGGCACGGGCGGCCCGCGTCGGCCGAGATCGTGCTGCCGCCGCTGTCGGTGCTCTGGCTGGCGCCGGAGGTCTGAGCCGGGTCGCCTAGGCGACCCGGCGCGGCGCCCGGTCGCCCGGCGCGATGGCGGGCAGCACCGCCGTCAGCGCCGCGCTCGACTTCGCCACCGCGTCCTGCCGCTGCTGCTCCCTGGCCGCCTGCTCCACCACCGGGGCCAGCCGGGCGGCCACCGCCTCGCGTCTCTCGGCGCTCCGGCGGGTACCGCGGGCAGCGGTCCACGAGCGGGCAGCCAGCACGAGCAGGGCAACGAGCAGGACGGCGAGAACCGCCAGGATCACGTACATGCGCATCAGGTTCCGGTTGACAGTGAACGCGGCCGCCACGGCGCTCGACGAGCACGGCGTGGCAACGCAGGGTAATTAGGAGATGACGCTAGTTTACCGGCTGCAGGAGCTGCAGCAGCCAGCCGGGCCCGACCACCGACGCGTTCAGCTCCTCGCAGCGCCGCCGCAGCTCCCGGTCGGCCGTCACCACCAGGCAGCTGTCCTCCTCGCGGGCGACCGCCTCGGCGACCGCGCCCACGATCGCGTCATCGCCCGAGCCGGGAGCCGCCACCACCCGCACCGGCAGGGCCTCGCCCGGCTCCTCTTCCCTGGTCGGCGGCACCCAGTCCGCCCCCGGCGGCGCGGCCGCGTCCGGCCGCGCCGCTTCCTGCAGCAGCGGCACGGCGTCGCGGGCGGCGCCCTCGAGGACCAGCACCCAGGCGCCGGCCGGGCTGTCGGCCCGCTGGGCGAGCGCCATTACCTCACGGCACAGCCGCAGCGCGGCCCCCGCCCGGTCACGCCACCAGCCGTCGGCCCGAGCGCCCATCACGTTCGCCACATCGACCACGACAACCGAAGCGGTGTAAGCGATGCGTGCTCACCACCTTGCGTACGAGAGACTTCGTGAACGTTCTTCCCCACGTAAGCTAGCCGCATGGCAGACGCGAAGCTGGCCGCATCGCTCGTTCGCATGCGGCAGCGCAGGACCGGTCCGCTCATCCTGGAGCTAGACCTTACCGACGGCATCGCGGAAGGCCCTCCGGCGGATCCCCTGTCGGCGCTGCTGACCATGCGCCGCACGCGGCTGCAGGACCTGCTCGACGGCCTGCGCCGGGCCGCCGCCGACGACCGGGTCAAGGTGCTGGTGGTCAAGGTCGGCGGGTCACGGACCGGGCTGGCCAAGGTCCAGGAGCTGCGCGCCGCCATCGGTGACTTCCGCGCCTCGGGCAAGCTCGCGGTGGCGTGGGCGGAGTCATTCGGCGACTTCCTGCACGGCAACCTCCCGTACTACCTGGCGTCCGGCTTCGACCGGGTCTACCTGCAGCCGTCCGGCACCCTCGGGCTCACCGGGGTCGCGGTCGAGCAGGTCTTCCTGCACGACGCGCTGGAAAAGCTCGGCATCGACTTCCAGAGCGCCAAGCGCTACGAGTACAAGTCCGCCGCCGACCAGCTCACCGAGACCGGTTTCACCGGCCCGGCCCGCGAGGCGGCCGCGCGGCTGGCCGAGTCGGTCACCGAGCAGCTGGTAGCGGCGGTCGCCGCGGGCCGCGGGCTGCCGGTCGACCGGGTGGTTGAGCTGGTCCGGCGCGGCCCGTTCCTGGCGGAGGCGGCCCTGGCGGAGGGCCTGGTCGACGGGCTGCTGTACCGGGACGAGGTGTACGACCAGGTACGCAAGGACGCCGGCCCGGACGCGAGCCTGCTCTACCTGCAGCGCTACCAGCGCACGCAGTCGTTCGGCGACCTGCCGAAGCGGCTCGGCAACAGCGTCCAGGGCATCGCCCCCGGACAGCACGAGCGGTTCGTCGCCACCATCTACGCGCACGGCGCGATCAGGCACGGGCGCAGCGGCCGGGGCGGACCGGGCGGCGGCGGCATGGGCTCGGACACGGTCGCGGCCGCGCTGCGGGCGGCCGCCGCCGACGACGGCGCCCGGGCGGTGGTGCTGCGGGTGAACAGCCCCGGCGGCTCCTACACCGCCTCCGACGTGATCTGGCGCGAGGTGGTACGGCTGCGCGCCGCGGGCAAGCCGGTCGTGGTGTCAATGGGCGACGTGGCCGCCTCCGGCGGTTACTTCATCGCCGCCCCGGCCGACGTGATCGTGGCCCAGCCGGGCACCGTCACCGGCTCCATCGGCGTCATCATGGGCAAGCCGGTGCTGCGCGACCTGTTCGGCCGGGCCGGGGTGGCCACCGAGAGCATCACCGAGACGGCCGGCTCCTCGGTGGCGACCATGTTCTCCTCCTCGCGCCCGTTCTCCGAGCCCGAGTGGGAACGCATCAACCAGTGGCTCGACGCGGTCTACGCGGACTTCACGCAGAAGGTCGCGGACGGGCGGCGGCTGCCGCTCGAGCGGGTGCACGAGCTGGCCCGCGGCCGGGTCTGGACCGGCGCCGACGCGATTGCCAACGGGCTGGCCGACGAGGCGGGCGGGCTGCGCGAGGCGATCGCGATCGCCCGCACCCGGGCCGGGCTGCCGGACAGCGCCCCGGTGCGGGCCTACCCGCGGCTCGGGCCGCTCGACCAGCTTCGGCCGGCCGAGTCGAGCGAGTCCCGGCCCGCCGCCCGCGGCCGGATCGACCCGGCCGCGCTCGGCGCCGGCGCGATCGCGGCCCTGTTCGCCGACGGCTGGGGCCCGGCCTGGCGGTTCGCGGCCGCCGCGGGGCTGTCCCCCTACGGCCCGCTGTCCCTCCCCGGCACCTGGAAATTCAGTTAACCGAGGAACGGGTGCCAGGTGACCCTGGAAGGCTTCCCCGCTGCCCTCGCCGCCTGGGCGGCCGGGATCACCCTCGTCACCATCGCTGACGACCGCGATGACATCGGCACCACCGTCAGCGCGTTCATCCCGGTGTCGTTCGACCCGCCCCTGGTCGCGGTCTCGCTGCTGGCGGGGTCCTACCCGGCCGAGGTGCTCAGCCGGCCGTCACTGCCGGCCGCGCGGTTCGCGGTAACCCTCTTGTCGTTTGCGCAGAAGGTGCTGGCGGGTCAGTTCGCGGCCGAAGGACGGCCGAGCGCGCGGCTCATCCTCGACGCCGTGCCGCACGCCCGCGGCGCCGCCTCGGGGGCGCTGATCCCGTCCGGCGGGCTGGCCGCCCTGGAGTGCTCGGTCGCCCGCCGCGTGCCGGCCGGCGACCACCTGCTGGTGATCGCGGCGGTGGAGAACGTCCCCTACGTGGCCGAGGCGGGCGACGCGCTCATCCGGTTCCGCGGCCGCTACCCGGCTCCCTGACCCCTGGCGGGTGCTCCCCTGGCGGGTGCTCCGCCTGGGCGCGCCGGTCAGCCGGGGTGGGCGGCGAAGAACCGCCAGATCACCGCGGTGGCGTCGAGCGCGGTCGACGGCGGGTCGGCGCCGAGCAGCCGCTCGGCGACCGTGTTCGGCACCGAGCCGGGCCACTGGTGCCCGGCCCCGGCGACGGTGACCAGCACCACTGACCGGCCGCCGGGGCAACTGGCGGCCGACGTGGTGACCGCCCCCGCGGTGGTCACCGCCGGCTGGCCGCAGCCGTCCACCCGCCGCCAGGCGGCGTTGACCGACGGCACCGACGGGCCGTCGATGCGGGCGACCCCGTTCCCCGGGCCGCCGTGGTAGGGAATGTTCTGGTCGGCGGTGCCGTGGACGGCGATGACCGAGACCCTGGCCGGGTGAGGGCAGGGGGCCAGCTCGGTCGCCGAGTCGGGGCCGATGGCGGCGAACAGCTTCGTCTGGCAGGCCAGGGTGTAGGCCATGATGCCGCCGTTGCTGATACCGGTCGCGTACACCCGCTTAGCGTCAACCCCGGTCGCCCGCTCGATCGCGCCGACCATCGCGGTGATGAACGCGGTGTCGTTGACCCCGGTCCTGGCCGGGATACCGCAGCAGCCGCCGCCGTCGGTGTTCCAGGCCCGGTTCAGGCCGTCGGGGTAGGCGACCAGGAAGTGCCCGGCGTCCGCCTCGCCGTTCCACCGGTAGGACTTCTCCGCCTGGCTGGCGGTGCCGAAGCCGCCGTGCATCATCACCACCAGCGGCGCCGCGGCCGGCAGGACGGCCGGCCGGTACACGATGTAGGTGCGGGCCCGCCCGCCGACGGTGATGGAGTAGCTAGACGAGCCGACCGGGATCGCCCCGGCGGTACCGCTCGGCGCAGCCGGGTCACTGCCCGCCCCGGCCCCGGCCCCGGCGCGGCAGGCCCGGGCTGCAGGCGGCCAGCGCGAGTACGGCCAGGGCGGGTACGGCTAGGGCAGCCGCCCGCCGGACGGCGGACCGGGCACGCCGCAGTCGGCGAGGCCAGATTTTCCGCATGCGCCCGATTCTGCCGGCCGCCCGGCCCGCTGGGCCCCGCGCCGCTGCGGGGCGGGGTCCGCGCCGCTACGGGGCGGGGGTCCGCGCCGCTACGGGGCGGGGGTCCGCGGCGGGCAGGGCCGGGATCCGGGGCAGGCGGCGAGCCGGGAGGGGATCCGGGGCAGGGCGGCGCGGGCATGGCCGGGGCTGAGCGGGCCGGGGCGGTCCCGCGGGGGACAGGGCGTCCCACTTCCTATCACTTCTGACCAGGTTTTCCACTTCCTATCAGTTGTGACTACTCATAACCGTACAAACCGGGCGGCGAAATGGTCGCAATCGATAGGAAGTCGTCTGGGTGGTCAGAAGTGATAGGAAGTCGCGGCGTCGATGCGGGGCGAGCGGCTGACGCGGGGAACGGCGCGGGGGTTAGCAGGCGGCCGGGACGGTGGCGAGGGCGGCCGGGTGGGCGAGCTGGCCCGCCTGGTAGACGGCGTGGACTAGCGGCACCCCGGGGCGGTAGGCCAGGTGGGCGTGCGACGGGGCGTCGAGGATCAGCAGGTCGGCCCGCGCGCCGGGGGCCAGGTAGCCGATGTCGGGACGGCGCAGCGCCCGGGCACCGCCCGCGGTCGCCGACCAGACCGCCTCCTGGGTGGTCATCCGCATCTCGCGGACCGCCAGCGCGATGCAGAACGGCATCGACGAGGTGTAGGAGGATCCCGGGTTGCAGTCGGTGGCGAGGGCCACGGTGGCCCCCGCGTCGAGCAGCCGCCGGGCATCGGGATAGGGCTGCCGGGTGCCGAACTCGGCCCCGGGCAGCAGCGTCGCCACCGTCCCGTACGACGCGGTGCGGGAGGACGCCAGGGCGTCCACGTCGGCGGCGGTGAGGAACGTGCAGTGGTCAGCCGAGGCGGCGCCGAGCTCGACCGCCAGCCGCACCCCCGGTCCCGGGCCGAGCTGACTGGCGTGGATGCGCGGCAGCAGCCCGCGGTCCCGGGCGGCGGCCAGGATCGCCCGCGCCTGGTCCGCGTCGAACGCGCCCTGCTCGCAGAACACGTCGGCCCAGCGGCAGTAGGGCGCGCAGGCGTCGAGCATCGGGCCGCTGACCAGGTCCACGTAGCCGGCCGGGTCGGCCGCGAACTCGGCCGGCACCACGTGCGCGCCCAGGTAGGTCACCTCGCCGGTGACCTCGGCCGCCAGCGCCACCGACCGTTCCTCGTCCCGCACCGTCAGCCCGTAGCCGGACTTGCACTCGAGGGTGGTAGTGCCCTGCCGCAGCATCTCCGCCGCCAGCCGGGCCAGCCCGCCCCGCAGCGCGGCGTCGGTCGCCGCGCGGGTCGCCGCCACCGTCGCCCTGATGCCACCCGCCTGGTACGGCCGGCCTGCCATCCGGGCCGAGAACTCGGCCGACCGCTCCCCGGCGAACACCAGGTGCGCGTGCGAGTCCACGAAGCCGGGCAGCACCGCCCGGCCCGCCGCGTCCACTACCTCGTCGGCGGCCGGGGCCCGGGCCGCCGGCCCGGTCCAGGCGACCCGGCCGTCCTCGATGACCAGCGCCGCGTCACCGATCGCGGCAAAACAGCCGGAACCGGTCGCCGCCGCCCCGTCCGGGGCATTGGTGACTAGCTCGCTGATCTGAGTGATCAGCAGGGAACGGGACACCCGGGCCGGCCGCTAGGCGAGAGCCGCGCTGACCGCGGCCGCGAGCTCGCCGGGAACGTCGTCCACCAGCAGGTGATACCCGTCGCGCACCACGTCCACGCCGCCCGACACCACCTGCCTGACGTCAGCCGCCGTGCCGGCCGCGAAAACCGCGGCCAGCGGGTCACTGCCGCCGCCCGCCAGGCGCGGCGAGTCCAGCGACAGGGTCACCAGGTCAGCGTAGGCACCGGGGACGATCTCGCCCGCGTCGGGCCAGCCCAGGCAGGCGTGCCCGGCCGTCGCGGCGGCGGTCGCCAGCGCGGCGGCGGTGAAGTGCCCCCGGCGCCTGGTCACCAGCCGCTGCGACAGCTCAAGCCAGCGGGCCTCCGCGATCAGGTCGATCGCGCTGTGCCCGTCGCTGCCGAGCGCCAGCGGCGACCCGGCCGCGGCCAGCGCCGGGGCCGGCCCTACCCCGTCGGCCAGGTCGGCCTCGGTCAGCGGGCACGCGCAGACGGTGGACCGCGAGCCGCCCACCAGCTCCACGTCACGCCCGGTGAGGTGGGTGGCGTGCACCATCGTCGACCGCGGCCCGAGCGCCCCCGCCTGGTACAGCAGCTCGGCCGGGGTGCGGCCGAAGGCCGCCAGGCACTCGGCGTTCTCCAGCGGCTGCTCCGACAGGTGGGCGTGCACCGGGGCGCCGTAAGCGTGCGACCAGGCGATGACCTCCGGCACCTGGTCCGGTCCGACCGCGCGGACCGAGTGGATGGCGGCGCCGAGCCGGGCGTGCCGTGCCACCATGCCGCGGGCATCGCAGCCGAAGCCGGCCACCCGGTCCGCCCAGCCGGCCGCGGACCCGTCGCCGAAGCGGAGCTGCACGCCCGCCAGCGGCACCGGGCGGCCGCCGGGGGTGAAGCCGGCCGCCAGGTAACAGGCATCGAGCAGGGTGATCCGCAGGCCCGCGGCCGCCGCCGCCCGGATCAGCAGCCAGCCGCACTCGTTCGGATCGCTGTATCTTGACCCGCCGGGGGCGTGATGCAGGTAGTGGAACTCCCCGACGCAGGTGACCCCGGCCAGCGCCATCTCGGCGTAGACGGCGCGGGCGAGCGCGAAGTACCGCTCCGGGTCGAGCCGGCCCGCCACCGCGTACATCTGCTCCCGCCAGGCCCAGAACGTGCCGCCGGCCGCGCCCGGGGCGCCGCGCAGGGCCCGGTGGAACGCGTGCGAGTGGGCGTTGGCGAGGCCGGGCAGGGTCAGCCCCGGCAGCCGGGCCGTCCCCGGCGGCACCCGGGCGGCCGGCGTGCCCGGGGTGACGGCGGTGAACCGGGCGCCGCGCGCCTCGATCAGCACCTCGCGGGCGACCGCGCCCGGGACGGCACCGCCCAGCCAGGCGTACTCGGCATGCCAGCGGCGCGGCGGCGGTTCCCCGCCTGCCCCGGCGGCGGCCGCCTCGACTGTCATCACTGGTCCATCATGCCCCTGCCGCGCGGCGGGGAACTCGGTCGCCGCCAGTACCTACAATGACCTGGTGACTATGGCCGAGCGAAACCACCCCGATCCCCTCGGGCACGAGCACCGGGACGTTTCCGGCGGCTGGCTGCGGCCCGCGGTCTTCGGTGCGATGGACGGCCTGGTCACCAACGTCTCGCTCATCGCCGGGGTCGGCGGCGGCGGCGGGTCGCAGCACGCGATCCTGCTGACCGGCCTGGCCGGCCTGGCGGCGGGCGCGTTCTCGATGGCGGCGGGCGAGTTCGTGTCCGTTTCCTCGCAGAACGAGCTGGTTGCCGCGGAGGTGGACAAGGAGCGGGCCGAGCTGGCCAACAACGCCGCCGCCGAGCAGCTCGAGCTGGTCGGCATGCTGCGCCGCCGCGGCATCAGCGCCGCCACCGCCCGGCAGGCCGCGGCCGAGATCTCCGCCCACCCGGACCAGGCGCTGGCCGTGCACGCGCTGGAGGAACTCGGCGTCAACCCGGCCGAGCTGCCCTCGCCGCTGGTGGCCGCGGGGGCGTCGCTGGTGGCCTTCGCGATCGGCGCGATCATCCCGCTGCTGCCCTACGCGCTCGGCTTCGACGCCCTGTGGGCCGCCCTCGGCCTGTCCGCGCTGGCAGCGGTGGCCGGAGGGGGCATAGTGGCCCGGCTGACCGGCCGCGCCTTCTGGCGGGGAGCGCTGCGGCAGCTCGCGCTGGGCGCGCTCGCCGCGGGCATCACCTACCTGATCGGCCTCGCCGTCGGCGGCCTGGCGACAGGCTAACCACTCGCCCAAAGAGCGCCCGCGCCTGATAAGGTGCCCCGTGGCCTCAGTGAACCGACCGCTGCGCATCGCGCTGCTGTCGTACCGCAGCAAGCCGCACTCCGGCGGTCAGGGCGTCTACGTGCGCCACCTGAGCAGGGAACTCGCCGCCCGCGGGCACCAGGTCGAGGTTTTCTCCGGCCAGCCCTACCCGGAGCTTGACCCGGGCCCGGTACTGCGCCCGCTGCCCAGCCTCGACCTGTACCGGGACGACGACCCCTTCCGCACCCCGGCCCGCGGCGAGCTGCGCGACTGGGCCGACCTGGCCGAGGTGGCGATGATGTGGGGCGGCGGGTTCCCCGAGCCGCTCACCTTCAGTATCCGGGCGCTGCGGGCGCTGCGGGCGCGGCCCGGCGACTTCGACGTCGTGCACGACAACCAGGGGCTCGGCTACGGGATGCTCGGCCTGCGGCGCCTCGGCCTGCCGCTGGTCACCTCGATCCACCACCCGATCTCGGTCGACCGGCGGCTCGACCTGGCCGGCCTCGGACCGCTCGCACGGCTGAGCAAGCAGCGCTGGTACGGGTTCGTGCGGATGCAGGGCCGGGTCGCCCGCCGGGCCGGGCCGCTGATCACGGTGTCATCCTCAGCCCGGGACGACATCTGCCGTGACTTCCGGGTGACGCCGGGGCAAGTGCGGGTAATCCCGCTCGGAGTGGACACCAGGCTCTTCCGCCCGCGGCCCGCAGAGCCCCGCGTGGCGGGCCGGATCGTGGCCGTGACCAGCGCCGACTCGCCCCTCAAGGGGCTCAGCGGCCTGCTCAGGGCGGTCGCCAAGCTGGTCACCGAGCGCGACGCGCACCTGGTGGTGATCGGCGCGCCGTCCGACGCCACCCGGCAGCAGCTAGCCCAGCTGGCGCTGGGCGACCGGGTGAAGTTCACCCCGGGCCTGCCGGACGCGGAGTACGCCCGGGTGCTCGCCTCGGCTGAGGTGGCGGTGGTCCCGTCACTGTACGAGGGCTTCTCACTGCCCGCGGTGGAGCACATGGCGTCGGGCACGCCGCTCGTCGCCAGCCGCGCGGGCGCGCTGCCCGAGGTCACCGGGGACGCGGCCCGGCTGGTGCGGCCGGGCGACCCGGAAGAGCTGGCGGCCGCGCTGCGCGGCCTGCTCGACGACGCGCCGGCCCGCGCCCGGCTGGCCGAGCGCGGCCTGGCCCGGGTGGGCGAGCGCTTTGCCTGGCCCGCGGTCGCGGCCGCGACCGAGGCGCTGTACCGACAGGCGATCTACCAGGAGGCCGGTTGCTGACCGTCGACTTCACCAGGTTCCCGGTCAGGCCGGGCGACCGTGTCCTCGACCTCGGCTGCGGCGGCGGACGGCACGCGTTCGAGGCCTACCGCCGCGGCGCCCGGGTGGTGGCGGCCGACCTTGACCCGGGCGAGCTGCCGCCCGCCCAGGCGATGCTCGCCGCCATGCGGGACGCCGGCCAGGCCGCTCCCCCGGCCGGCGCGGTCACGCTGGCGGCCGACGCGACCCGGCTGCCGTTCGCCGACGGCGCGTTCGACGCGGTGATCGCGGCCGAGATCCTCGAGCACGTCCCGGCCGACACCGCCGCCCTGGCCGAGATCGCCCGGGTCGTGCGCCCGGGCGGCACCGTCGCGGTGACCGTGCCCGCCTGGCTGCCGGAGCGGGTCTGCTGGGCGCTGTCCAACGAGTACCACGACATTCCCGGCGGGCACGTGCGCATCTTCACCCGGGCCGAGCTGACCGCCAAGCTGACCGCCGCGGGCCTGGTCCCGGCGGGCACGCACCACGCGCACGGCCTGCACTCCGCCTACTGGTGGCTCAAGTGCGCGGTCGGCCTGGACCGCGACCGGCACCCGGCCGTGCGGGCCTACCACCAGCTACTGGTCTGGGACATCATGCGCAAGCCGGCCCTCACCCGGCTGGCCGAGGCCGGGCTCAACCCGCTGATCGGCAAGAGCCTCGTCATCTACGCCACCAAGCCCGCCGCCAGCGCCGCCAGCGCGCCCGGGGCGGACGCGGGCGCGGCGGTCGCGGGCGAGCCCCTGGTGTCTCCCGATGCGCCGCGGTAGGCCCGGGCACCCGGCCCGGCCGGGCCCGCCCGCCCCGCCCGCCGCCGTGCTGCAGACGGCCCGGTCCATCGCCGCCGGGCAGCGGGCCGACGGCGCCATCCCCTGGCCGGACGGGCACGTCGACCCGTGGGACCACGTGGAGTGCGCGATGGCGCTCAGCGCCTGCGGGCTGACCGTCCCCGCCCGGCTCGGCTTCCAGTGGCTGCGGGATACCCAGCGACCGGACGGCTCGTGGCCCCGGACCACCGGCGGGCCCGGCGCCACCGCGCCGGACGCGGTCACCGACCCGGCCGCGGAAAGCCATCACGCCGCCTACGTCGCGGTCGGCGCGTGGCACGACTACCTGGTCACCGGCGACCGGAAGTTCACCGAGCGGATGTGGCCCACGGTGCGGGCCGCGACCGACTGGGTGCTCGGCCTGCAGGCGCCGCGGGGCGAGGTGGCCTGGGAGCGTGACGCGGCCGGCCGCCCGGGCGAGTTCGCGCTGCTGTCCGGTTGCTCAAGCATCCTGCACGGGCTGCGCTGCGCGATCAGCCTGGCCGAGCTGGCAGGCGAGCCGCAGCCGGACTGGGAACTGGCGGCCGGCCAGCTCGGCCACGCGCTCGCGTGCCATCCCGAGGCGTTCGCGGACAAGAGCCGGTTCGCCATGGACTGGTACTACCCGGTGCTCGGCGGCGCGCTGCACGGCAGCGCGGCGGCGGAGCGGCTGGCCCGCGGCTGGGACACCTTCGTGGTGCCGGGCCTGGGCGTCCGCTGCGTCAGCGACCAGCCCTGGGTGACGGTCGCCGAGACCTGCGAGCTGGTGCTATCGCTCGACGCCTGCGGGCAGCGCGACCGGGCGGCTGAGCTGCTGGAAACGGTCCGCCGGCGGCGGCACGAGGACGGCTCCTACTGGACCGGCTGGCAGTACGCCAACAACGCCCACTTCCCGGACGAGCGGTCCGCCTGGACCTCGGCCGCGGTGGTGCTCGCGGCCGACGCGCTGGCCGGGTTCAGCGGCGGCGCCGCCATCTTCCGCGCCGCCGCGGCCACCGCCAGCGCCCGCCCGCCCGCCGACCCGGAGTCCTGCGGCTGCGACACCGCCGTCGGCGCCTGAACCCGGTTCGCCGCTTGACCTTCGAGTCGGGTGGAAGGCTTACCGTCGGAGGGTGGACACCATGCGCATCTCTCAGCTAGCCGAGCGCTCCGGGGTGCCGGCCAGCACCCTGCGGTTCTACGAGACCGCCGGGCTGCTGCCGGCCGGGCGCACCGCCTCCGGCTACCGGGTCTACGGCCCCGAGGCGACGCAGCGGCTGGCGTTCATCGGCGCCGCCAAGCAGCTAGGACTGCCGCTCGGGGAAATCGCGGAACTGCTCGGTACCTGGCAGCGGGGCAGCTGCACGGAGGTGAAGGCAGGCCTGCGCCCGCGGATCGCCGCCCGCCTGCAGGAGGCCGCGGAACGCGCTGCTCAGCTGGCCGCGTTCACCGCGTCGCTGCGCCGGGCGCTGCAGCAGCTGGACGAGCTGCCCGACCGGGCCGGGCGGTGCGATCCGGAGTGCGGCTTCCCGGGAACGCCCGGGCCGGGCGGGCCGGGCGCGGTACCCCTCGGGAGCCCAGTCCTCGGCAGCCCAGTCCTCGGCAGCCCAGTCCTCGGCAGCCCCGGCCCTCGGGTCCCCGGCTGGCGAAGCGCGCTGGCGGCTGGCACCGGTGGCCTGCTCGCTGAGCGCGGACGGGCGCGAGGAGCGGGCAAGCGCGTGGCGGGCGCTGGTCGCCGGGGCCGGCTGCGAGCGGGTACCCGACGGGCTGCGGCTGACCCTGCCGGTCAGCCGGGCCGGGACGGCGGCCGCGCTGAGCGCGGCCGAGCAGGAGTGCTGCCCGTTCCTTGACTTCCGGCTGCACCTGGACGGGCCAGCCGTGCACCTGGAGGTGCGCGCGCCGGCCGAGGCGGCCGGCCTGCTGGCCGAGCTGCTCGACCCGGCCTGCTGACCGCACTGCTCAGCCGATGCCGTCGCCCGCGCGCTCCAGGACGCGCAGCGAGCCCTGCCGGCGGACCTCGGTGAACGCGCCGGAGGCGAGGGCACGCTGGTAGACGCGGAACGGTGCCTGGCCGCCGTCGGCCGGGTCGGGGAACACGTCGTGAATGGCGAGCGCGCCGCCGCGGGCCACCCACGGGGCCCAGCCCTCGTAGTCCCGCTGGGCGGCGGCGTCGGTGTGGCCGCCGTCGATGAACAGCAGGCCGAGCGGGGTCCGCCACAGCCGTGCCACCTCGGCCGAGCGGCCCACCACCACGACCACGTCGTCTTCCAGGCCGGCCCCGGTGAGGGTGGCCCGCAGCCGCGGCAGCGTGTCCAGGCGGCCCGCCACCGGGTCGACCAGCCCGGGGTCGTGGTACTCCCAGCCGGGCTGGTGCTCCTCCGAGCCGCGATGGTGGTCCACCGTCACCACCAGTTGCCTGGTCCCCGACGCGCGGGCGGCCCGGACCCCGGCCGCCAGGTAGATCGCGGACTTGCCGCAGTAGCTGCCCAGCTCGAGCACCGGCCCCGTCGCCGCGTACGCCTCGGCCGTCTCGCACAGTGCCAGCCCCTCGGCCTCCGGCATGAACCCGGTCGCCGCCTCCGCCGCCTGCCTGAGCTTCGCATCCACGCACGCACCATAGCGCGGCGCTAACCGGGCCGGCCCCGGCGGCCAGACGGAAGGCCGGCCGGGCGGGGCTACTAGAAGCGGTTAAGCAGGGCGAGGGCGACGCGGGCGGACCGCAGGGCGGCCAGCTCAGACAGCGACTGCTCGCTGCGGCAGAACTTGACGAACGCACCCCAGCCCTTGGCGGTGGCCAGGCCGCGGTGGAAGGTGCCGGTGTGCCGGGTGAAGGCCGACAGCAGGGCGCGGCCCGCCCGCATGTCCGGGACCAGGGTGGCGCTCACGGCGGTGACGTAGCCGTCCAGGTCGCCGCGGGCGGCGTGCTGGCCGGCCAGCGTGCCCGAGCGGAGCGCGAAGCTGATGCCCTCCCGGGTCCACGGGTCGAGCAGGCCGGCCGCGTCGCCCGCCACGATCACCTGGCCCCGGCGCAGCGGCGAGCCGTCCGAGCGGCAGCGGGTCAGGTGCCCGGAGTCGTGCAGGGCCGTAAAGCCGTCGAGGCCGAGCCGGGCGACGAACTCACGCAGGTACGCCTTGGTCGCGTCGCCCTGGCCGCGGGCGGCGATGACGCCGACGGTCAGGGTGTCCCCCTTCGGGAACACCCAGCCGTAGGAGGCGGGAATCGCGCCCCAGTCGAGCAGCACCCGGCCGGCCCACTGCCTGGCGACGTCGTCCGGCACCGCGATCTCCAGCTCCAGGCCCAGGTCGACCTGGTCGAACTCGGCCCCGACGTGCCGGGCGGTGACACCAGAGGAACCGTCCGCGCCGACCAGCACGGTGGCTGTCAACTCGGTGCCGTCGGCCAGCCGGGCGGTCGCCCGCCCGTCCTGCTGGTCCACCGCGCGGACCTGGGCCCGCTCCCTGACCTGGGCGCCGTTCTCCACCGCGCGCTTGCGCAGGGCGGCGTCGAACTCCTCCCGCACCACCATCGCCAGCATCGGCTCGCGCTCAGCGCGGGTGAACCCCTGCCCGCCGCGCAGGGTGACCGTCACCGACCGGATCTCGTCCCTGGCCGGCACCTCGATCAGGCCGCCCGCGGCCGCGCGGGACGCGCCGATCAGGCCGCCGCCGCACGTCTTGTAACGGGGATGCTCCGCCCGCTCGAGCACCACCGTCCGGGCGCCCGCCGCGGCGGCGGCACTCGCCGCCGCCAGGCCGGCCGGTCCGGCCCCGACGACGGCGACATCCCACTCTGCTTCTGCCTGCACACCAAGCAGCTTAGGGGACCGGCCCGCCCCGGGGCGGCGGGCGCGGCCGGGCTAGCCCCCCATGAGCTGGTTCCGGCCCAGCGCTGAGGGAAGCGGGGCCGGAACCAGCCGACGCCGCCAGGGGGCGGCGCCCGGGCCCGCGTCCAGGGGACGCCGGCCCGATCAGGCGCGCGGGCCGGTGTCCTGGGGGGGCGGCCCGCCGCCGGGCGACATCTACCCCTATATCCCAGACGACACATTTATCCGGTAATTAGCCAGCGGCCGCCGATGCGGGCGCGGGCGCGGGGTGGCCAGGCGCCAGGCCGGCGCGGGCGGCCGGGCGAGTAAGCCCGCCCCCGTTCGGCGGCTGATTGCTGGCTTTACCGCGCGAGCACCGAAAGCCTGCTCAGCGCCTCCCGCAGCACCTCCGGGCGCTTGCAGAACGCGAAGCGGACCATGGTGCGGCCGTCGGCCGGGTGGTCGTCGTAGAAGACGGCGCTCGGGATCGCCACCACGCCCGCCCGGCCCGGCAGCGCCAGGCAGAACTCCACCGCGTCGGTCTCCCCCAGCGGCGCGATGTCGGTGGTGATGAAGTAGGTGCCGTCCGGCTGGTACACGGTGCAGCCGAGCTTCCGCAGCCCCGCCGTCATCAGGTCGCGCCTGGCCCGCAGCGCGACGGCGGTCTCCGTGTAGTACTCGTCCGGCAGGTCGAGCGCCTCGGCGACCGCGTACTGGAAGGGGCCGCCCGACACGTAGGACAAGAACTGCTTGGTCGTCCTGACCGCGGCGACGAGGTCCGGCGTGCCGGTCGCCCAGCCCACCTTCCAGCCGGTGAACGAGAACGTCTTGCCGGCCGAGCCGACCGAGACCAGCCGGCCGCGCATCCCCGGCATGGTGGCCAGCGGCACGTGCTCGACGCCGAACGTGAGGTGCTCGTAGGCCTCGTCGGCGACGACGAGCAGGTCGTGGCGGACCGCGATCCGCGCGATCGCCTCGGTCTCCGCCCGGGTGAGGACCATCCCGGTCGGGTTGTGCGGGCTGTTGACCAGCAGCAGCCTGGTCCGGCGGGTGATCTTGGACTCCAGCTCGGCCAGGTCGGGGCGGAAGCCGGGCGGTCGCAGCGTGAGCGGCACCCGGGTCGCGCCCGCCATCGCGATCCCGGCCACGTAGGAGTCGTAGTACGGCTCGAACGCGATCACCTCGTCGCCCGGCTCGAGCAGGGCGAGCAGCGCGGCGGCGATGGCCTCGGTCGCCCCGGTGGTGACCAGCACCTCGGTGTCGGGGTCGTAACCGAGGCGGTAGAACCGCTGCTGGTGCCGGGCGATCGCCTGGCGCAGCACGGGGATGCCGGTCGCGGGCGGGTACTGGTTGCCCTGACCGGACAGCACCGCGTCAGCCGCCCGGGCGGCGATCGCCGGCGGCCCGTCCACGTCGGGGAAGCCCTGGCCGAGGTTGATCGAGCCGGTGGCGGCGGCCCGGGCCGACATCTCGCCGAAGATCGTGTTCCCGAGACCGTCCAGGCGGCGGTTGAGCAGCGGGCGCTTCACCAGTCCATGAGACCATACCGGGGTGCGTATCGCGTTGTGCCAGATCCCGGGGTCGGCTGACCCGGTGCTGAACCTGGAGCGGGTACGGGCCGCGCTGGCCGAGGCGGCGGCGGACCGGGCCGCGCTGGCGGTGTTCCCCGAGGCGACGCTGACGCGCTTCGGCTCCGACCTGCGGGCGGCAGCGGAGCCGCTTGACGGGCCGTTCTGCGCGGGAACGGCGGCGGCCTGCCGGGCGACCGGGGTGGCGGCGGTGGTCGGGGTGTTCGAGCCGGCCCCGGACGGGCGGGTCTACAACACCGCCGCCGTATTCGGCCGGGACGGGGCGCTGCTCGCCCGGTACCGCAAGCTGCACCTGTTCGACGCGTTCGCGCAGCGCGAGTCGGACCTGGTCGCCCCGGGCGACGCGGTGGTGAGCACGCTGGTCGACGGGGTCCCGGTGGGGCCGCAGGTCTGCTACGACATCCGGTTCCCGGAACTGGCCCGGGCCCAGGCGGCGGCGGGCGCGCGCCTGGTCACGGTGAGCGCCGCCTGGCAGGCGGGGCTGTACAAGGAAGAGCACTGGACCACGCTGCTGCGCGCCCGGGCGATCGAGAACACGGTGTGGATCGCCGCCGCCGGCCAGGTACCCGACCCGGACGAGAAGCCGACCCGGGCGCCGACCGGGGTGGGCCGGTCCATGCTGATCGACCCGCTCGGGGTGGTGCGGTGCGAGCTCGGCCCGTCGGCCGGGCTGGTGGTGGCAGAGGCGGACATGTCACTGGTGGACACCGTCCGGGCCACGCTGCCGTCGCTCGCCAACCGGCGCCAGGACATATTCGGCCCGGGCCCGGCGGGGCCAGGCCCGGGGCGGTGACCCCGGCCGCGCCGCTGCCGCCGGGCGCGGTCAGCCTTCGCGGGCGACCTGGAACGGGGCGAACGACTGGGCGGTGGGCATCAGCTCGATCGTGTTCACGTTGACGTGCGCGGGCAGCCCGGCCGCCCAGTGGACCGACTCGGCGATGTCGTCGGCGGTCAGCGGCTGCATGCCCGCGTACACGCGGTCCGCGCTGGCCCGGTCGCCGTCGAACCTGACCAGGGAGAACTCGGTGTCGGCCATCCCCGGCTCGACGCAGGTGACCCGGACCCCGGTGCCGTGCAGGTCGCTGCGCAGGTTGAGGCTGAACTGGTGGACGAACGCCTTGGTGCCGCCGTACACGTTGCCGCCCGGGTAGGGATAGCTGCCAGCCACCGAGCCGAGGTTGATCACGTGGCCGCGGCCGCGGGCGACCATCCCCGGCAGGACCGCGCGGGTGCAGTAGGCCAGGCCCTTGCAGTTGGTGTCGATCATCTGGTCCCAGTCACCGAGGTCGGCGTCCTGGGCCGGGTTAAGTCCGAGGGCCAGGCCCGCGTTATTGACCAGCACGTCGACCGCCGCGAAGTCGGGCGGCAGCCCGGCCACCACCGCGGCGACCGCTTCGGGGTTCCGCACGTCGAGTTCGACCGCCAGGACGCGCGGGCCGAGCTCGGCCGCCAGGTCGCGTACCCGGTCCGCGCGCCGGGCGGCGGCGATGACCCGCGCCCCGTCGGCGGCGAACCGGCGGGCGATGGCGGCGCCGAAGCCGCTGCTCGCGCCGGTGACGAAAACGGTTGCGTCGCTGCTGCCCATAGGGACTCCATGCTAGAGGTCAGCCGCCGGGCGGGCGGGGCCGGGCCGGGCGCCGAGCTCTCAGTACCGGATCGGTGACTGCCAGAGCGTGGGCTGCTGGGCGCCGGGGGTGCCGGACGAGCCGACGCCGGCCGTGAACCCGACGCCGGTCAGGGTGGCGCCCGCGGCGGTCAGCCCGGTGAGCGCGTTCTGCGCCGCGGTGCCTGCCAGCCCGATGCCCTGCGGGGTGACCGCTGCCCAGGCAGCGCCGCTGGTCACCGCAGTGCCCGGGGACAGCGTCCAGAGCACCACTTCCGGGCCCGACCGGGTGACATAAGTGCCGGCCGCGGTGAAGCCGCCGCCCGCGGCGGTCAGCGCGGTCACCGTGGTGCCGGTGCCAGGGCCGATGGCCGGCACCGGGAGCTGCGCGGCGGTCCAGGTCGCGCCGCCGTCCGCCGAGGCCTCGGCGAACGGGCGGCTGGCGCCGGAAGCGGTGAACTCGGTGCCCGCCGCGACGATGCCGGCCCCGTTCGCCGCCACGTACTCAAGCGCCGCGCGGGCCGCGCCGGCCGGCTCCGGCAGGGAGACACGCCGCCAGCTCCGGCCGGTCGCGGACAGCCAGGCGGCCGGCTGAGAGCCTGCCGCGCCGACGGCCGCGAAACCGTGCGGGGTCACCGTCACCGCGTTCATCATCACGCCGTCGGCACCGCTCGACGCGGTGACCTCCGCCTGGCTCCAGCCCGCCAGGCCGGGCGCGTACCAGGCGACGGCGGTCGCCGCGCCGCCGGCCCCGGCCGCCTGGTGACCGACGATCACGTAGCCGGCCTGGTCCGCGGCCACCGCCGCGGCGACCACGCCGGTCCCGCTGAGCCCGGCCAGCGTGCCCGCCACGGTCCAGCTGCGCGCGTCGGGCGAGGCGGCCACGAGCGGGCCGCCGGCCCCGGCCCGGGTGGTGCCGACCGCCAGCCAGGCCGGCCCGTGCGCGATCGCGGTGAGCTGGCCAGTGCCGGCCTGGGTGAGCGCCGCGGGTCCGGCCAGCGCCGCCCGGTTCCAGTCGCTGCCGCCGTCCGATGAGGCCCATACGGCCGGCCCGCCGCCGGCGCTGCCCGCGACCACCTCGGTCGCGGCGGACGCGGCGACCGCGTCCAGCACCACCCGGGCCTGGGTGCCCGGCCCGGTGAAGTCCGCCCCGGCCAGCCGGGCCGGCGGGAACCCGGCCGCCAGTGCCGACGGGGCCGCCCCGGTGCCGCCGCTGCCGCCCGCGACCACGACCGCCGCGATGCCGACGACGATCGCGGCCAAGATCGGCACCGCCAGTCCCATCAGCCAGTTCCGCCCGCGCATGATGGCGAAGACGCCGCTGCCCGCGGTCAGTACCGTGGACCGGGGGGACGGCTGCGCGTGCTGCGGCTCGTAGCGCAGCTGGCGAAGCGAGTCATGGCTAGCTACGGGACGCGGGCCGTGCGCTGGGCCGCGCGCCTCAAACTCGTAACCGGGAAACTCGCCTCTGTCCATTCAGCCCGAGCTTAGCGTCCAGCCCAGGGCCAGGCGGGAGAAACGGGCAGGCAGCGCCGGCGCGGGGCAGATATCCGCGGCCCGCGCGAGCAGCTACCGCGACAACTGCGATAACTGGGAACTCGACTGACACCATATGGTCAACCAATTACCGGGTAATGTTACTGTCTGTTGCTTATTGACCATTTCGCCGTCACGTACGGTTTGCCCGGCCGTGTCATTGCGGCTGCGCTATCCTCCGGGTCAAGGCCGTGCCGCCGCGCCTGGCGGTTTCCGAACGCAAAGCGTGCAGGGCCTGCCGGGCTTACGCCGCGTGACTCATGCCACACGCGCAGCTTGAGCCACGGTGGTACCATCCGGCCCCCTGTTCCCGCAACCGGGCGGTAACCTGGAGAGCGGGAGTCAGTAATCACATCTAATCTTTCGGAAGAAGGCGATGTCCGCCGTGTCTTCTGAGTCGCCGCTCGCTGCCGCAGACTTCAGCGCGTCCTCAGCACACCCTTCGTCACCGAATCAGCCCGGCGAGTCAGCCGAGCCGGGAGCCGCTCCAGGAGGGGCCGACTTCGGCGCCAACGAGTGGCTGGTCGACGAGCTGTACGAGCGTTACCTGGCCGACCCCGGTTCCGTCGACAAGGCCTGGTGGTCGTTCTTCGCCGACTACCGGCCCGTCCGCGGCAACGGCACCGGCCCGCAGCCGGTGCTGGCCGACGCGGCGCCCGCCGGGCAGGCAGCGGCCGCGCCCGGTACGGCCGCGCCCGCGGGGCAGGCCCAGCCGGGCACCGCCCAGCCCGCCGGGCCCGCGAAGGCCAGGCCGCCCGCGCCGCCGGCGCCGCCGGCCGGCCAGCAGCCGGGTACCCCGCCGCCCGCCGACGCCGAGGTGAGCAGGCTGCGCGGCGCCGCCGCGCGCACCGCGCAGAACATGGCGGCCAGCCTCGGCGTGCCCACCGCCACCAGCGTCCGGGCCGTGCCCGCCAAGCTGCTCATCGACAACCGCATCGTCATCAACAACCACCTGCAGCGCGGCCGGGGCGGGAAGATCTCCTTCACCCACCTCATCGGCTACGCGGTGGTGCAGGCGGTCAAGGCGCTGCCGGAGATGAACTCCTCCTACGCCGAGGAAGACGGCAAGCCGGAAATCGCCACGCCCCGCCACATCAACCTCGGCCTCGCGATCGACCAGAAGGCCAAGGACGGCAGCCGCCAGCTACTGGTGCCCAACATCAAGGGCGCCGAGGAGATGGACTTCCGCCAGTTCTGGACGGCGTACGAGGACGTGGTGCGCAAGGCGCGCGGCGGCAAGCTGACCGTGGCCGACTTCCAGGGCACCACGATCTCGCTCACCAACCCGGGCACCATCGGCACCGAGCACTCGGTGCCGCGGCTGATGCCAGGCCAGGGCGCCATCATCGGCGTCGGCGCCATGGAGTACCCCGCCGCCTACCAGGGCGCGAGCGAGGAAACCATGGCCAAGCTGGCGATCAGCAAGACGGTGACGCTGACCTCCACCTACGACCACCGGATCATCCAGGGCGCCCAGTCGGGCGATTTCCTGCGCATCGTGCACCAGCTCCTGCTGGGCGACGCGGGCTTCTTCGACCGGATCTTCGAGAGCCTGCGCATCCCCTACGAGCCGGTCCGCTGGGTGAAGGACTTCCCCTACGGGCACGAGGACGACGTCACCCGCAGCGCCCGGGTGCAGGAGCTCATCCACGCCTACCGGGTGCGCGGCCACCTGATGGCCGACACCAACCCGCTGGAGACCCCGCAGCGCAAGCACCAGGACCTGGACCTCATCCAGCACGGGCTGACGCTGTGGGACCTGGAGCGCGAGTTCGCCACCGGCGGGTTCGGCGGCAAGCCGATCATGCGGCTACGGGAGATCCTGGGCGTGCTGCGCGACTCCTACTGCCGCACCCTCGGCGTCGAGTACATGCACATGCAGGACCCGGAAGAGCGCAAGTGGATCCAGGCGCACGTCGAGGTCCCGCCGGTCCGCGCGGGCCACGACGAGCAGGTCCGCATCCTCGGCACGCTCAACGTGGCCGAGGCGTTCGAGACGTTCCTGCAGACCAAGTACGTCGGCCAGAAGCGGTTCTCGCTCGAGGGCGGCGAGGCGCTGATCCCGCTGCTCGACGCGGTGATCAGCGAGGCCGCCGACGCGGGGCTTGACGAGGCCGTGCTCGGCATGGCCCACCGCGGCCGGCTGAACGTGCTGGCCAACGTGATCGGCAAGTCCTACGGGCAGATCTTCAAGGAGTTCGAGGGCAACCTCGACCCGAAGTCCACCCAGGGCTCGGGTGACGTGAAGTACCACCTGGGGGCCTCGGGCACGTTCACCGCCGCCGACGGCCGGCAGATCCCGGTCAGCCTGGTCGCCAACCCCAGCCACCTGGAGGCCGGCGACCCGGTGACCGAGGGCGTGGTCCGGGCCAAGCAGGACATCCTCGACAAGTCGCAGGACGGCTTCACCGTGCTGCCCGTCCTTATCCACGGGGACGCCGCGTTCGCCGGCCAGGGCGTGGTGGCGGAAACGCTGAACCTGTCGCAGCTGCGCGGTTACCGTACCGGCGGCACCGTGCACATCGTGGTTAACAACCAGGTCGGCTTCACCACCTCGCCGATGGAGTCGCGGTCGACCGTGTACGCGACCGACGTGGCGCGGATGATCCAGGCGCCGATCTTCCACGTGAACGGCGACGACCCGGAGGCGGTCGCGCGGGTGGGCCGGCTGGCGTTCGCCTACCGCGAGGCGTTCCGCAAGGACGTCGTGATCGACATGGTCTGCTACCGGCGGCGCGGCCACAACGAGGGCGACAACCCCAGCTTCACCCAGCCGCTGATGTACGACCTCATCGAGGCGCGGCGCTCGGTCCGCAAGCTCTACACCGAGTCGCTCATCGCCCGCGGCGACCTGACGATGGAGGAGGCCGAGGCGGCCCTGCGCGACTACCAGCAGCAGCTGGAGCGCGCCTTCACCGAGACCAGGGAAGCGGCCGAGCTGCCCGCGCAGCCCGGCACGGTGCTGCCGGCTGAGCTGGGCGACCGCCCGGTCGACCACACCGCGGTGCCCACCGCGATCCCGCTGGACCTGGTGAAGCAGATCATCGACACCCAGGTGTCCATCCCCGACAACTTCACCGTCCACCCGCGGCTCAAGCCGCAGCTGGACCGGCGGGCGGTGTCGGTCAGCGAGGACACCGTCGACTGGGCGACCGGCGAGCTGCTCGCGTTCGGCTCGGTGCTGCAGGACGGCCACCCGGTCCGGCTGGTCGGCCAGGACTCGCGGCGGGGCACGTTCGGCCAGCGGCACTCGGTGCTGGTCGACCGGAACACCGGCTCCGAGTACACCCCGCTCAAGCGGCTCGACAACGGCAAGGCACGGTTCTTCGTCTACGACTCGCTGCTGTCCGAGTTCGCCGCGATGGGCTTCGAGTACGGCTACTCGGTGGCCCGGCCGGACGCGCTGGTGATGTGGGAGGCGCAGTTCGGTGACTTCATGAACGGCGCCCAGACGATCATCGACGAGTTCATCAGCTCCGGCGAGCAGAAGTGGGGCCAGAAGTCCAGCGTGGTGCTGCTGCTGCCGCACGGCTACGAGGGCCAGGGCCCGGACCACTCCTCGGCCCGGATCGAGCGGTTCCTCTCACTGTGCGCGCAGGACAACATGACCGTCGCGCTGCCGACCACCCCGGCCAACTACTTCCACCTGCTGCGCTGGCAGGCGCTGTCCGGACGGCACAAGCCGCTGATCGTCTTCACCCCGAAGTCGCTGCTGCGGCTGAAGGCGGCCACGTCGGCGACGGCCGACTTCACCGCCGGCTGCTTCCAGCCGCTGATCGGCGAGCCGGCCGGCTTCGACCCGGGCAAGGTTCGCCGGGTGGTGCTGTGCAGCGGCAAGATCTACTACGACCTGGCCGATTACCGCGCCAAGGCGGGGGTGACGGACACCGCGGTCGTCCGGCTTGAGCGGCTGTACCCGATCCCGGCGCAGGAGCTGAAGGCCGAGTTGTCCCGCTACCCGGCCGGCACCGAGATCGTCTGGGCGCAGGAGGAGCCGGAGAACCAGGGCGCCTGGCCGCGCATGGCACTGCGGCTGCCGCAGCTCGTCGGCCAGCCGGTGCGGCTGGTGGCGCTGCCCGCGAGCTCGGCGCCTGCCTTCGGCTCGGCCAAGGTGCACGCGGCGGCGCACCGCGAGCTGGTCGAGACGGCGATCTCAGCGAAGGGCTAGCGATGTACTTCACCGACGCCGGAATCGAGGAACTCGACGAACGCCGGGGCGACGAGCAGGTCGCGATGTCCTGGCTGGCGGAGCGGCTGCGCGACTTCGTTGACCTCAACCCGGAGTTCGAGACGGCGGTGGACCGGCTCGCGTCGTACCTGGCGCGGCTGGACGCGGACGCCGAGCAGGACGCGGACGCCGCCGAGGCAGGGTAAGCAAACACGATACATCTTGACTTTGCGGCAACACGACATATCGTGGTCTTAGCCAAGGGATGGCCTGCCTGGGAGGACCGCGATGGCAATGTCACGGTGGATCGTCGACGCACCGCAGCGACTGGACTTTGACCGGGTCACGGAGTTGCGCGTGCACCTGGCGGCGGGCACCGTCGCGGTGCTGGCGTCCGATGACGCGCCGTCAGTGGTGATCACCGAGCTGGCCGGGCGGCCGCTGCAGGTCACCATGGACATGCAGGAGCACGTCCTGACGATCGGCTACGAGTCGCTGACCTGGGACGGCCTCCTCGGCCTGGTCAGGCCGCGGCGAGACCAGGCCGCGGTGACGGTCACCGTCCCGGCCGAGTGCCGCAGCCAGGTCGGCGTGCTCAGCGCGTCGGCGGTGCTGACCGGCCTGCGCGCGGGGGCCGGGGTGCGCAGCATGTCCGGCGACATCACCCTGGACGGGGTCACCGGGGACGTGGAGGCGGAGACCCTGTCCGGCGAGATCGCGGCCCGCGACATCGACGGCGCCGTCCGCTTCAAGTCGATGTCGGGCGGCCTCACGCTAGCCGGCGGCCTGCTCAGCAGCCTGGCCGCGAACACCATGAGCGGCCAGGTGACCGGCGACGTGGCACTCGGCGACAGCGGCTCGGTGCATGTCTCCACGATGTCGGGGGAGGTGACACTGCGGCTGCCGGCCGCCAGCGACGCGCGGGTGCACCTGCAGTCCACGTCCGGAGCGGTAAGAACAGAATTCGATTCGCTGCGCGCGGTCAAGGCACCTGCCTCACATACCGTAAGCGGTAACGTTGGCGCAGGTACCGGACACGTGTCCGTGACCACCATGTCCGGTGCGGTCACGCTATTGCGACGCGCGCCGGTAGGGATGGAGAGCAAGACCCGATGACCCCGGTTTTTCGCCACGGACGACTCCGCCTCTACCTGCTGCGACTGCTCGACGAGGAGCCGCGGCACGGCTACGAGGTGATCCGGCTGCTCCGCGACCGCTTCATGGGCGTCTACGCGCCATCGCCCGGCACCATCTACCCGCGGCTGGCCCGGCTGGAGGAAGAGGGCCTGGTCACCCACGACGAGGAGAACGGGCGCAAGGTCTACCGGATCACCGAGGCGGGCCGGGAGGAACTGCGCAGCCGCGGCGCCGAGCTCGACGAGCTCGAGGCGGAGCTGTCCGCCTCGGTCAGCGACATCGTGCGCGAGGTCCGCGAGGATGTCAGGGACACCGTCCGCAGCCTCCGCGAGGAGCTGACCAGGGCCGCCCGCGAGATGCGGGGGAACGAGCGCGAGCAAGCCAGGCAGACCAGGGACACCGCCCGCGAGGCGGCCGAGGCGGCCCGCGAGCAGGCCAGGCAAGCCAAGGAGAGCGCCTGGGCGCAGGCCCGCCAGGCCCGCGAGCAGGCGAAGCAGGCCCGCGACGAGGCGCTCAGCCGCGCCCGCCGGATCCGCGAGGAAGCGTCCCAGATGCGCGACGAGGCCCGCGACCACGCGGCGGCCGGCTGGGGTAACTGGAGCGACTGGAGCCGGTGGGGCGAGTGGTCCGGCCACTCCGGCCGCCCCGGCCGCAATGGCTGGCCGGGCGAGCACGACGTGGCCGCGCTGCGCGACTTCGAGCGGCTGGCCCGTGACTTCGTGACCGACCTGCGCTCGGTCGCCTGGGACTCCGGCAGCATCTTCGGCACCGAGGTGGTGCCGACGCTGCGCGACATCCTGGCCGACACCATGGAGCGGATCCGCACCGAGGTCTTCGAGCCCCGGCGCGACGAGCCGGCCGCCGGGTCGCAGCCTGGCGACCCGGCCGGCCCGCCAGCCGGGGCCGAGCCCCCGGCGGCGCCGCCGCCCCCGGCGGCGCCTCCCGCGGCCCCGGGCACAGCGGTGCCCGAGCCTGGCCCCGCGGACACGGCGGAACCCCAGGAGCCGGCAGAGCCACAGGAACCAGCAGAGCCCCAGGAGCACCAGGAGTCTGAGCCTCCGCACCCGGCAGGCTAGCGGGGCGCCCCGCCCGAACTGGCGATCACGGATGGCTGCTGCCGCTAATACGGCAGCAGCCATCCGTGATCGTGATTTCCGCAGCCTCTAGCGCGGGGCGGGCAGGCCGAGGTAGCTGGGGCAGGCGCGCATGATCGGAGCCGCGGGGCCGGTGGCGCCGCTGGGGGGAGCACGGCGACGAGCGGGCCGGGAACATGGGTCACTGTTGCCACGTTGGCCGGTTTTGTCTCGTTCGAGGGGAAGATCTTGGAAACTTTTTCGGGTGATAGCACCTACGAGTTTCCATCTCGACAATAGTTTCCACACCGGTGCGCCGCTAGCCACGGGTGGGTTGGCCGGGTGGGTTGGCCGGGTGGGGTTGGCCGGGTGGGGTTAGCCGGTGGCGTTGAGGAAGGCGGCGACCTCGGGGCCGGCGAACTGGGCGCCGTAGCCGGCGTTGACGACCAGGCAGGCGACCGCGATGTCCTTGGTCGGGTCGAAGGCGATCATCCAGCTGTTGGGCTGGTCCTGGCCCTGGATATCGGCGGTGCCGGTCTTGGCGTAGACGGTTGGCCCGAGGCCGAGGCCGGCCCCGGTGCCCTGGGTGACCACCGCCCGCATGAGCTGCTTCAGGTCGGCGTCGGTCTGCGCGGGCAGCGGCTTCGCGGTCACCGACTGCTTAGCGGTCAGCGTGAGCACCGGCTGCCGGAACTGCCCGGTGTCGATGGTGGCGGCCACCGAGGCCATCGCCAGCGGCGAGGCGATGAGCGACCCCTCGCCGAATGCCTCCTGGGCCAGTTCGGACCCGGACGCGCTGGCGGGGGCGTTGAAGTAGGACGCCGACGCCGTGCCGATGCCGATGTTCCACTTCTGGTTGAGGCCGTAGTAGTCCCTGGCCGTGCTCGCCAGCTTGCCGGACAGGTGAGGCCACCACTGGGTGAACGCGTTGTTGCAGGACTGCGCGAAGTCGGTGGCGAACGGCGTGCCCGCGGGCAGCGTCTCGCCCTGGTCGTTGTGATAGGTAATGCCGGTCACGGTATACGAGGCGGGACAGGCGACCCCGGTGTCCGGGGTGACCAGCCCGGCGTTGAACAGCGCGGTGGACGTGATCGTCTTCATCGTCGAGCCCGGCGCGACGTCGGCCGTGAGCGCGAAGTCGTTGAACCCGGCGTTGTTGGCGATGGCCAGGATCTTGCCGGTGGACGGCTGGATCGCCACCATCGAGCTCTGCTTGTGCATGGCGACCGAGGCGCGGGCGGCGCTCTCCGCCTTGGCACTGACCGTGGTCGACAGCGTGGGGTAGTTCCCGGGGGCGGTCAGCACCGCCTGGCTGTTCGCCACCGGCTGGCCCGCCTTGGTCTGGATCTCCACGTCGAGTCCCGCCTTGGCCCCGCCGTTGGCGGGCGCCGCCGCCTTCAGCAGGCCGGCGATGTTGTTCAGCCCGGCGTCGCCGTACTGGGCCAGGTTGCCGCCGTTCGCGTCGGTGACCATGCTGACCGTCGGCGGCACGGTGACCGCCGCCAGGTGGGTGGCCGCGGTCAGGTTGGGCGCCAGCACGTCCGGCTGCCAGCGGACGAACCAGACCGACGAGGCCGGCTTCTGGTAGGCGGTCAGCGACGAGTGGTAGGCCCAGGCGGCGCGGACGGCCGAGGTGCCGCTGCCGCCCGCCACCGACGCGCTGACCGCGAAGCCGACGGCCTGCCGGGGGGCGGCCGCGGTCGACCCGGCCGCGTCAGCGGCGGAGCCGGCCGTCAGCCTGACATCGCGCAGGTTCAGGTCCTTCGCGTAGGTGGCGAGGGCAGCCTGGGCGGTGGCCGGCTGATCGGTCAGCTTTGCCGCCGCGGCCAGGTCACCTCCCTGCCAGGCGGCCAGGAAGGCCGCCGCCACCTGCTCGCCGTCCTGCTGCGCGGACGACCCGGTGGGGATCATGCCGAAGGCAGGCGGCGCGCTGCTGCCCGGCTTGAACACCAGCACGACCAGCAGTACCACCAGCACGACGACGGCCAGCGCGCCGGCGATGATCGCGGTGATCATCGTGCGGCGGCTGCCGCCGCCCCCGCCACCGTGCCGCGGCGACGAGGGCTTCGCCTGGGCGCCGTATACCCCGCTGGTGTGGTAGACCGTCTCCCCCGGGCGGCCGACCGGGTACGCCGCCGACGGGGTGGCGGCCGGGCCGGCCCCGGCGGCCGGGAACGCGTCCGAGACCGCGCCCGGGGTCAGCAGCGGATCCGGCGCCGGGGCGGCGTCCGGGGCCGGGAACGCGCGCACCGGCACCGTCCCGTCGGGCGGGAGGCTGCCAGCCGACGGGAAGTTGCCAGCCGACGGGAGGTTGGCGGCCGACGGCGCCGGATCGGCCGGCAGCGCAGCCTCAGCCCGGGTGTCCGCAGGCCCGGCCGGCCGCGCCCCGGGCGGGCGGGTGGTCTCGGGTTCCGCCGCGACCACCGGGATCGGCGCGGTCGGCGGCGCGGCCGGCTGGGACCGCCCGGCCGGACCGCCCGGCTGCTCGCGAGCGTCCGACGGGTCAGGTGAACTGGGGTCGCTGGTCTCGCTGGTCACCCCATCGACCGTACCGACACATGGGGCGTGCCGCGAACGATGCAGGAAACCGGGAGGAACCTCAGCTGCGGCTCAGGGGACGAACACGATCTTTCCGCCCAGGTTCCCGTCGATCATCGCCGCGAAGCCGTCCCTGGCCTCGCTGAGCGGGATCTCCCGGTCGATCAGCGGCCGGGTGCCGGTCTGCTCGCAGAACCGCACCAGGCGGCCGAGCTGGTCACGGGTGCCCATGGTGGAGCCGACCACAGAAAGCTGGGTGAAGAAGATCCGGGTGAGCTCCGCGGGCGGCACGTCTCCGCTGGTAGCGCCGCAGATGACGATCCGGCCGCCGGGCCGCAGCGACTTGACCGAGTGCGACCAGGTCGCCTGGCCGACGGTCTCCATCACCACGTCGACCCGCTCGGGCAGCCGCGCGCCGGACGGGAACGCCTGGTCAGCCCCGAGCTTGACCGCGGCCTCGCGCTTCGCCTCGGTCCGGCTGGTCACCCAGACGCGGTAGCCGGCCGCCCGGCCGAGCAGGATCAGCGCGGTGGCCACCCCGCCGCTGGCGCCCTGCACCAGGATGGTCGAGCCCGGCTCGGCGCCCGCCTTGTCGAACAGCATCTTGTAGGCGGTCAGGTAGGCGGTCGGCAGGCAGGCCGCCTCCGCGAAGGACAGCGCGGCCGGCTTGGGCACCAGGTTGGCCTTGGGCACCATGACCTGCTCGGCGAAGGTGCCCTGGTACCGCTCGGAGAGCAGCGAGCGGCGGGGGTCAAGGGTCTCGTCGCCGCCGCCGGCGCTGGCGTCGCCGATCACGCTGTGCACCACGACCTCGTTGCCGTCGGGGTCGGTCCCGGCCGCGTCGCAGCCGAGGATCATCGGCAGCCGGTCGGCGGGCAGCCCCACCCCGCGCAGCGACCAGACGTCGTGGTGGTTGAGCGCGGCCGCCTTGACGGTGACCACCGTCCAGCCCTCCGGCGGCTCAGGCGCGGGCCGCTCGCCCGTCTCCAGGGCGCTCAGCGGGTCATCGGCATCGATACGCGGGGCGTAGACGGCAAACATGATCACGACGATAACGTGACGGCCGCCCGCCTGGTAAGGCGGGCGGCCGTGGGTGAGGGCCGGGGCCGGCTAGCGGCGGGCCACCCCGTCCAGGCGGGCCTGGTCGGCCACCGCGGCGGTGACCGCCGGGGCGACCCGCTCGTCGAACTGGCTGGGGATGACGTACTCGGGCGCGGCGTCGCCGCCGACCAGGGCGGCCAGCGCGTCGGCCGCCGCCAGCTTCATGTTCTCGGTGACGGCGGTCGCCCGGACGTCAAGGGCGGCCCGGAACACGCCGGGGAACGCGAGCGAGTTGTTGATCTGGTTGGGGAAGTCGCTGCGGCCGGTGGCCACCACCGACACGTGCCGCCGGGCGATGTCGGGGTGCACCTCCGGGTCCGGGTTGGACAGCAGGAAGGCGATCGCGCCGGGCGCCATCCGGGTCAGTGCCTCCTCCGGCAGCGCGCTGCCGGACAGGCCGATGAACACGTCGGCCCCGCGCAGCGCCGACTCGACCGAGCCGGTGTGGCCGGAGGCGTTGGTCCGGGCGGCGAGGGCCGCCTTGACCGGGTTGAGCCCGTCCCGGCCGTGGTAGATCATGCCCTTGCTGTCGGCCACGCCGACCTCGCCGATGCCCGCCGCCAGCAGGATCTTCGACACCGCGATGCCGGAAGCGCCCGCGCCGCAGACCACCGCCCGCATCGACGGCAGCTCCTTGCCGGCCACCCGGGCGGCGCCGCGCAGCGCCGCCAGGGCGACGATGGCGGTGCCGTGCTGGTCGTCGTGGAAGACGGGGATGTCGAGCATGGCCCGCAGCCGGTCCTCGATCTCGAAGCAGCGCGGGGCGGAGATGTCCTCCAGGTTGATGCCGCCGAAGCTGGGCGCGAGCGCGGCGACCACCCGCACCACCTCATCGGGGTCGGTGACGTCGATGCACACCGGCACCGCGTTGATGCCGGCGAACTTCTTGAACAGCAGCGCCTTGCCCTCCATGACCGGCATCGCCGCGGCCGGGCCGATGTCGCCCAGGCCGAGCACGGCGGTGCCGTCGCTCACCACCGCGACGGTGTTGCCGACCCAGGTGTACTCGCTGGCGAGGGCGGGGTCGTCGGCGATGGCGCTGCACACCCGGGCCACGCCGGGGGTATAGGCCATGGCGAGCGCGGCCCGGTCGGGCACCTCCACGCTCGGGGTGATGTCGATCTTGCCGCCGCGGTGCATGGCGAACACCGGGTCATCGTCGGCCGCGGCAGGAAAACGGGCAGAGGTCGGAAAACGGGAAGAGACAGCCTCAGCGGTCACGGTTAACCCCCAGGATCAGTGCTACAGGGACGGGCGCACCGGCTCGCGGACCAGCGGCGAGGTTACGCCGCGGACATGACCGCGCGGACGGTGATCACTCCAGCTACGGGGGTTACCCGTGCAAAGATTGTGCCATGGGCGGCTGGGTGCTGGCGCTGTCAGCGCCGTTCTGTAATACTCAACACCGGGGCCAGCCTATTACAGAAGTCTTACACCACTGCGGAGATTCGCGCGTGGAACTGTCATCCTACGCTGAACTCGCCGTCCGGCTCGTGAACACCTCGAGCCTCGGGCACGAGGGCGGTGACCTGCTCAAGTCGGTCGACGGCCTGCGGGCGCTGGTCGCCGACCGTGAGCACCTGAACCACGGCATCAGCCGGGCCGACCTCGACGCGCTGCTGATGCTGCGGGACGAGTTCCGCGGCTTCTTCACCGCCTGCTCGCAGGGGAACGGCGGCGACGCCGCCGAGCGGCTGAACGAGCTGCTGATCCAGTACCCGGTGCACCCGCAGCTCTCCGGCCACGACGGCCAGCCGTGGCACGTGCACTACACCGAGAGCGGCTCGATGGCGGACAAGTACGCGGCCGGCGCGGCCATGGGCCTGGCGGTGCGGCTGGCCGACCTGGGCATGGAGCGGTTCGGCGTGTGCCAGGCGGCGCCCTGCACCGGCGTGTTCGTGGACACCTCGGCCAACCGCACCCGGCGGTACTGCTCCGACCGGTGCGCCAGCCGGGCCAACGTGATCGCGTACCGGGCCCGCAAGCGCGGCGAGGAAGCGAGTTCCTGACACACGCGTCAGGAATAGTGAATGGCGCTTTCGGCCACCTCGTGAAATTGTTCACAAGCAACGCGGATCCATTGTGTGCCCACTTCGCCGGGAACATAAACCAGCCGAATCAGAAACGGCCAGGTAATTAGCAGGACATCGGCACGTGACCTTCTTCCTGTGTCATTAGGGCCGCCCTGCAAATCGTTCACAAGGCCGTGACCTGCGTTATAGAACCGAATCCGGGCAGTACTTCTCATTCGTGATGTTCAACTCTACGATGTTCCTCACTCTGCACAACTGAACGCTCACCCGCACTCAACGAGACCCGGCGAGGCGCGTGGCACTGCCCCTCAGGGCACGATCGAAGGAATGGAAAAGAGCTATCGACCATGGCAACTGAAACTAGCGGGGCGGTAACCACCCCAGCTGACACAGGCATGAAGCGAGAGCTAGGGCTCATCGGCGCCACCTGGGTGTCCGAGACCTCGATCATCGGGTCGGGCTGGCTGTTCGCCCCGTTGAGCGCGGCCCTGCTCGTCGGCGGCGCCGCCATCCTCGACTGGATCATCGCGGGCGTCGTGGTCATCATCCTGGCGCTGTGCCACGCTGAGCTCGGCGCCATGTACCCGGTCTCCGGCGGGACGGCCCGGTTCCCGCACTTCGCCTTCGGCAGCGGGGCGGGCATCGGGTTCGGCTTCTTCGCCTACCTGCAGGCGGTCACGATCGCGCCGGTCGAGTGCTTCGCGGTCATGAGCTACCTGTCCTACTACTGGCACGGGATCTACGACTCCAACACCGGCAACGTCACCGGCCTCGGCTTCGTGATGACCATCATCCTGATGGCCGTCTTCGTGGCGGTGAACTTCCTCGCGATGCGGATCTTCGCCCGGGTGAACTCGGCCATCACCTGGTGGAAGGTGATCATCCCGGTCTTCACCATCATCGTGCTGCTGACCAAGTTCCACGGCGGCAACTTCTCCCCGGCGGGCGAGGGCTTCATGCCGGGCGGGGTGCACGGGCTGTTCGCGGCGCTGCCGCTGGCGGGCATCATCTTCGCCTACTCCGGGTTCGAGCAGGCCGACCAGCTCGCGGGCGAGATCAAGAACCCGGGGCGCAACCTGCCCCTGGCGATCATCATCTCAGTGCTCATCGGCACCCTCGTCTACACCATGCTCCAGGTCGTGCTGATCGCCGCCATGCCGGCCAGCCTGCTCAACCACGGCTGGCTCGGCTTCAGCGACAAGACCATCATCGCCGGGCCGTTCGCCGGGCTGGCGGGCGCGGCCGCCCTCGGCTGGCTGTCCACGCTGCTGCGGGTGGACGCGGCCATCTCGCCCAGCGGTACCGGCCTGATCTACACCACCGGGACCTCGCGGATCAGCTACGGCCTGGCCAAGAACCGCTACGTCCCGCAGATCTTCGGCCGGGTCGACAGCAACGGCGTCCCGTGGGTGAGCCTCATCTTCGCCTTCCTCATCGGGCTGCTGTTCCTGCTGCCGTTCCCGAGCTGGCACTCGCTGGTTGGCCTGATCACCGGGGCCAGCGTGCTGATGTACGCCGGGGCGCCGCTCTCGCTTGGCGCGTTCCGCCGCCAGGTGCCGGAGGCCGACCGGCCCTACCGGATGCAGTTCGCCACGGTGCTCTCACCGCTCGCGTTCATCGTGGCCAACCTGCTCATCTACTGGTCGGGCTTCGAGGTCATCTGGAAGCTGGGCATCGTCCTGGTCATCGGCTACGTGGTCATCGGCGTCGCCATGGCGTTCGACAAGGAGCGACCCTCGCTCGACTGGAAGAACGCCATCTGGCTGCCGGTCTGGCTGATCGGCCTCGGCATCATCTCCTGGCAGGGCCAGTACGGCGGCGGCGCCACCCTGGCCCCGGTCAACACCGACAACATCCCGTTCTGGTGGGACATCGTGGTGGTGGCCGGGTTCAGCCTCGCCATCTACTTCTGGGCGATGTTCAGCCGCCTGCCCAAGGAAGCCATGCTGGCGCTGGTGGACAAGCAGGCCGGCGAGCCCGACCCCGAGGGCCCGCCGATGCTCGGCTAACACCGCCCCGGCACCGCAGCACGCGAGGACCCCGCCCCGGCCAGGGGCGGGGTCCTTCGCCGTCCCGGGCCGGGCCGCACCCGTCCGGGCTGATCCCTGGCAGCCGTCAGCGGCGGCCCGGCGGCCAGTAACGCAGCAGCACCACCGCCACGATGGCCTCATCCGGCACCGGGCCGAAGCGGGCGCTGTCGACCGCGCCGGCGGCCGGGTTGTCCGAGGCCAGCCACCAGCCCGGGGCCGCGCCGCCGTCGGCCGCACCGCCGCCCGGCACCCGCCGCGCCGCCCGCTTGACCAGCAGGAAGCCCGGCCGCTGGGGATGCCAGGCGAGCACCAGCTGGCCGGGCCGGACCCGCCGGGTGCGCCGGGCGAGCAGCCAGTCCCCCGGGCGCAGGGCCGGCTCCATCGACCGCTCGGCCACCGCGACCCGCAGCAGCGGCCAGCGCATTGGGCGGGCACCCACGTTTAGCTCCTGCCGGGCAGAGTAGTGTCGGAACGAAGACCCTACTGAAATCATGCGGAGAAAGGGAATCGATGAGGCTGCTCACCCGGCTGCTCGCGCCGAAGTCCGTCGCCCACGCCCACTGCGACCTCCCCTGCGGCGTGTACGACCCCGCGCAGGCACTGATCGAGGCACAGTCGGTCAAGGCGATCGCAGAGAAGTACGCGGCCAACGAGGACCCGGCGTTCCGCGCCCGGGCGATCGTGATCAAGGAGCAGCGGTCCGAGCTCGTCAAGCACCACCTGTGGGTGCTGTGGACCGACTACTTCAAGCCGCCGCACTTCGAGAAGTACCCGCAGCTGAACACGCTGTTCAACGAGGCCACCAAGCTGGCCGGGGCCGGCGGCACCAAGGGCTCGGTCGACGTGGAGACCGCGGACAAGCTGCTCGCCAAGATCGACGAAATCTCCAAGATCTTCTGGGAAACCAAGCAGGGCTAGCTCTAACTGCACGTCAGCGCGGCAGCGCCGCCCCCAAGACGGGGGGCGGCGCTGCCGCGTTCTGTTGTCGGGACACGGTAAGTTGCAATCAGTGGCCGGCACGCACCGCCGGCCCCGGGACATGACCGACGGAGAGACGTGACCGAAGACACCGCCGCGGCGACGGCGCCCCCAGGGGGCCGCGAGACCGCAGATTACGTGCAGGTCAGGATGCCAGCCGAGAGCGCCTACCTGTCCGTGCTGCGCACCGCCGCCGCCGGGCTCGCCGCCCGCCTCGACTTCACCCTGGACGAGATCGAGGACCTGCGCATCGCGATCGACGAAGCGTGCGCGATGCTGCTCGCCCAGGCCATTCCCGGTACCGACCTGGAGTGCGTTTTCGAGCTTGACGCCGACCTGGTGACCATCACCGTGTCGGTGACCGCGGCGGAGGCCAGGATGCCCACCCGGGACACGTTCGCCTGGACGGTGCTGTCCGCGCTGGCCGGCACGGTCGACTCACGGCTCGACCCCGGGGACCGGGTCTCGATCGTCCTCGCCAAGCGCCGGGGCGGATGAGTTGAGCAGCGAATACGAGGTCCAGGTGACTGACGAGTTCGAGGTTGAGGTCGAGATTACGGTCAGCGAGGAACAGGCCCACCGCCGCCGCAGGCGCGCGAGCACTCCTCCTCGCCCGACCGGACGCAGGCCAGGGAGCTGTTCGAACGGCTCACGGTGCTGCCCGCCGACGACCCCGAGCGCGCCAGGATCCGGGCCACCCTGGTCGAGCTGCACCTGCCGCTGGTCGAGTACCTGGCCCGGCGGTTCCGCAACCGGGGCGAGTGGCTGGACGACCTCACCCAGGTGGCCACCATCGGGCTCATCAAGTCGATCGACCGGTTCGACCTGGAGCGCGGGGTGGAGTTCTCCACCTACGCCACCCCGACCATCGTCGGCGAGATCAAGCGGCACTTCCGGGACAAGGGCTGGGCGGTGCGGGTGCCGCGGCGGCTGCAGGAGCTCAAGCTCTCGCTGACCAAGGCGATCGGCGAGCTGGCGCAGCGGGAGGGCCGCGCGCCCACCGTCAGCGAGCTGGCCGCGCACCTGCAGATGACGGAAGAAGAGGTGCTCGAGGGGCTGGAGTCGGCCAACGCCTACTCCACCGTGTCGCTCGACGCGCCCGACTCGGGCGACGAGGACGCGCCCGCGGTGGCCGACTCGCTCGGCATGATCGACGAGGCGCTGGAGGGCGTGGAGTACCGCGAGTCGCTCAAGCCGCTGCTCGAGCGGCTGCCGCCGCGGGAGAAGAAGATCCTGCTGCTGCGGTTCTTCGGCAACATGACCCAGTCGCAGATCGCGGCCGAGCTCGGCATCTCCCAGATGCACGTGTCCCGGCTGCTGGCCAGGACCCTCGCTCAGCTACGGGAAGGGCTCACCGTCGACGACTGAGCCGGGCTAGCGCTGGCGGTTCAGCGCCCGCAGGCTGGCCGGGGCGAGCAGCCCGGCGAAGCCCGCTACCGCCAGCGCCACCGCGGGCAGGCCCCAGCCGTAGCGGTGCGCCTGCAGCAGCCAGACCCCGATCAGCAGGGTGAACAGCTGGGTCATCACCGCCGGGGTGCGGCTCCACGGCCGGGCCCGGTAAAGTCCGGCCGCGATCCACGCCAGGCCGACCGCGATGATGAGCTCGGTGACGGTCAGCCCGGCCGCGTTCCCGGTCGTCCAGGCGCGGCCGGACGACCAGTCAACCAGGTTGAAAACCGCCGCCACGCACAGGCCGGCCGCCTCGGCCGCCTGGGCCGCGGCGGCCAGCCGGAGCAGCGGCGTTCCCGGGGCGTCGTGGCTTGAACGCATACCCATAGTGTCGCATCCTTTCCGGCCCCGTTAACCTGAGCAACGTGCGCGCGCTGCTGATCATCAATCCTCGCGCTACCGCCATGACCGGGCGGGACGCCGGCTTGGTGGTGCGCGCGCTCGGTTCGTTCCTCGAGCTGGACACCAGGCAGACACAGTATCGCGGGCACGCCGGCCAGCTGGCCGCCGAGTCGGCCGGCGACGGCTACGACCTGGTCGTCACGTTCAGCGGCGACGGCACCGTCAACGAGGTGGTCAACGGGCTGATGCGGATCGACGACGCCGACCGGCGGCCGCCGCTGGCGCCGGTCCCCGGCGGCAGCGCGAACGTGTTCGCCCGCACGCTCGGCCTGCCGGCCGAGGCGGGGCCGGCCGTGCAGCGCATCCTCGCCGCGCTGCGGGCCGGCCAGCGGCGGAAGATCGGGCTCGGCCTGGCGGGCGAGCGCTACTTCACCTTCAGCGCCGGCCTCGGGATCGACGCTGAAGTCATCCGGGACATGGAACGGCAGCGGGCGCACGGCCGCCGTGCCTCGCCAACCGGCTACCTCCGCACCGCGGTGCGCAAGTACTACGGCGCGGACCGCCGCCGCCCGGTGCTGACCCTCCACGTGCCCGGCCAGCCCCCGGTGAGCGGGCTGTTCTCCGGCGTGGTGACCAACAGCTCGCCCTGGACCTACCTGGGCAGCCACCCGGTCCGCCCGGCGCACGCGGACTTCAGCTCCGGGCTCGACCTGTTCGCGCTGCGGCGGCTGCGCACGCTGACCACGCTGGCCGCGCTCGGGCACATGATGCACGCCCGCGAGGGCGACCCGCCCGCCGGCCGGGACGTGGTCAGCGCGGCCGCGCTGGCCGAGCTGGCCTTCGAGGCGGCCCGGCCGATCGCCTACCACATCGACGGCGAGTACCTGGGCGAGACCGAGGCGGTCGCGTTCCGGTTTGTGCCCGACGCGCTCTGTGTAATAGCGTGACGTATCTCTCTTACTGTGATCGATCTGACATAAATTTCGGCTTCCCGGTTTGCCGCGCCCCCTTGCGCTCGGCTCCGCCCGGTTGAGAGGCTAGATCCGGTGCCTGGGGAGACGTATCCCAGCGCGTTCGAACATGTCTGACGCGGGTACGTCACCTGCGGAGCACGGCCTGGCTTACCAAGCCGGGGTCGCGGTCCATCTGGCATGACAAAGATCGGGAATATAAACGAATATCCCCGACATATCACATAGCTCGTGAATTACTTCACAAGCACGGAGTGGCGGGTAGCGGCCTCACTGATGACCAGCTGCTACGCCGGAAGGGGACACCATGGACTGGCGCCACGTAGCCGCCTGCCGTGAGGTTGATCCAGAGCTGTTCTTCCCGATCGGAAACAGCGGCCCTGCGCTCCTCCAGATCGAAGAGGCTAAGCAGGTCTGCCGCCGCTGCACGGTGGTCGAGGAGTGCCTGCGCTGGGCGATCGACTCCGGTCAGGACGCCGGCGTCTGGGGCGGCCTGAGCGAGGACGAGCGACGCGCGGTCAAGCGCCGCACCCTCCGGCTGCGCGCCCGGGCCGGGGTCTAGCGCCTCACTTCGGCTCGTAGCGGACGGGCAGGTCCACGACCGCGGTCGTGCCACCGCCCGCCCGCGGCCGCAGGCTGATCTGCCCGCCCAGCTCGCCCTCGACCAGGGTCCGCACGATCTGCAGGCCCAGGCTGGTGCTGTTCTCCAGGTCGAAGTCGGGCGGCAGCCCCGCCCCGCTGTCGGTCACGGTGACCGTCAGCAGCTCAGGCGCCCGCGCGGCGACCACCTCGATGATCCCGGCGTCGCCCTCCGGCGGGCGGTGCGACGACCCGAAGCCGTGCTGCAGCGCGTTCTGCAGCAGCTCGGTGAGCACCATCGCCAGCGGCGTGGCCACCGTCGCCGGGAGCATGCCGAACTGGCCGGTGATCTTCGGGGTCACCCGCACCTCGGGCGAGGACACCTCCCCCGCCATCATCGCCACCCGGTCGGCGATGTCGTCGAAGTCCACGATCTCCTCCGGCGCGTGGGACAGCGTCTCGTGCACGATGGCGATCGACCCGACCCGCCGCACCGCCTCCTGCAGCGCCGCCCGCGCCTCCGGGGCGTTCAGCCGCCGCGCCTGCAGCCGCAGCAGCGCCGCGACCGTCTGCAGGTTGTTCTTGACCCGGTGATGGATCTCCCGGATCGTCGCCTCCTTGGTCAGCAGCTCCCGCTCCCGGCGGCGCAGCTCGGTCACGTCCCGCACCAGGACCAGCGCGCCGGTCCGCTGCCCGCCCACCACCAGCGGGATCGAGCGGAGCTGGACCACGGTGCCGTTCACGTCGATCTCGGTCTCCCGCGGGGCCCGGCCCCTGGTCACCAGCATCAGCGACTCGTCGACCGGCGCCCCCGACGCCGCCAGCTGCGCCGTCGCGGTGCCGAGCTCGGTGCCCATCAGGTCGGCCGCCAGCCCGAGCCTGCGGTAGGCCGACTGGGCATTGGGGCTGGCGAAGGTGACCCGCCCGGCCGCGTCAAGCCGCAGCATGCCGTCACCGACCCGCGGCGAGCGGACCAGCGTGGTGTCGTGCCCCGGGTAAGGAAAAGTGCCCTCGGAGATCATCCGGGCCAGGTCGTCGGCGCCCGCCAGGTAGGTCAGCTCGAGCCGGCTCGGGGTGCGCGCGCCGTTCAGGTTGGTGGACCGCTCGATGACCGCGATCACCGTGCCGTTCCTGGTCACCGGGATCGCCTCGGCCCGCACGGGGACGCCGGAGGTCCAGTCGGGGTCGCTCTCCCGGTGGATGCGCCGCTCCGCCCGCGCGGTGTCGAGCACCGGCCGCTCCCCCGCGGCGACCTGGGTGCCCACCACGTCGTCGGGGAACGAGGTCGGCCCGGTGGTCGGCCGCATCTGCGCCACCGCCACCCAGCCCGCGCCCGGCGACTGGCCGGGCGCGCGCGACGGCACCCACAAGATCAGGTCGGCGAACGACAGGTCGGCCAGCAGCTGCCAGTCCGACACCAGGGAGTGCAGCCACTCCAGCTCGGGCGCGGACAGGCTGGTCAGGTTTCTGGCGAGGTCGCTGAGAGTCGGCACCCGTCCATGATGGCATGCGGCCGGCCACGGGTGATTTGCCCCGTCTGATGGCGGCCTGGCAAGATGCGCAAAGCCAAAAAACGAGTCACGTCTACTGGCCGAAGTGCGGGAACACTGTCATCATGGCCGGAATACCGCAAAAAAGCGGGGAGGTGCTGCCGATGACCGTGTTCCCGGTGCCGGCCGAGGACAATGATGCCGTGGCCGGTCCGCCCGCGGACGTCGACGCCCCGGCTGCCCTGCTCCGGCTGCCCAAGTACTACCAGGTGAAGAAGCAGCTACTTGACTTCACCGCGGCGATGTCGCCCGGCAGCCCGGTCCCGCCTGAGCGCGAGCTGGCCCGGCTCTACGGCACGTCCCGCACCACCGTCCGGCAGGCCCTGGCGGAGCTGGTGATCGAGGGCCGGCTGCTGCGGATGCAGGGCAAGGGCACCTTCGTGGCCAAGCCGAAGGTGGCCCAGCCGCTCGAGCTGGCCAGCTACACCGAGGGCATGCGGCAGCACGGCCTGCACCCGCTGACCAAGATCCTCGACATCGGCTACGTCACCGCCGACGAGCAGCTCGCCGCCCTGCTCGACGTGCGGCCGGGCGGGCGGCTGCTGCGCATCCACCGGCTCCGGCTGGCCGACGGCGAGCCGATGTCGATCGACACCTCGCACCTGCCCGCCCGCCGCTTCCCCGGCCTGCGACGGCAGCTCGAACGGCACGCGTCGCTGTACGAGACGCTCCGCACCGGGTACGGGATCCAGCTAGCCGAGGCCGAGGAGACCATCGAGACCGTGCTGGCCGACCCGCACGACGCCCGGCTGCTCGACGTGGACCCGGGCATCCCGCTGCTGCTGCTGTCGCGGCACGCCATCGACTCCACCGGCGAGCCGGTCGAGTGGGCGCAGTCCTGGTACCGGGGCGACCGCTACAAGTTCATCACCCGGCTGCGGCGGAATTCGCCGGTACGATCGGCCCCGTGAGCAGCAACACTGAGACCCGCAGCACCGGGACCCGCAACATCCTCGTCATCACCGGCACCAGCACCGATGTCGGCAAGACGGTGGTCACCGCCGCGGTGGCGGCCCTCGCGGTCGCCGCCGGGCGGCGCACCGCGGTGGTCAAGGTGGCGCAGACCGGGGTACCCGGTGGCCCGGGCGAGGCGGGCGGGGCAGGATCAGACCTGGACACCGTCACCCGGCTGACCGGGCTGACCGACACCCACGAGCTGTCCCGGTTCCCCGACCCGCTGTCACCGGAGGCGGCCGCCCGGGTGTCCGGCCTGCCGCCCGCTGACCTCAGCCGGGCCCGCACCTTCATCGACGAGCTGGCCGCCCAGCGCGACCTGGTGCTGGTCGAGGGCGCGGGCGGGCTGCTGGTGCGCTTCGACCCGGACGGCCGCACCATCGCCGACCTGGCCGCCGCCCTCGACGCCCCGGCCCTGCTGGTCACCGCGGCCGGGCTCGGCACGCTCAACCACACCGCGCTCACCCTGGAGGCGCTGCGGGCGCGCAAGGTGCGCCTCGCGGGGCTGGTGGTCGGCAGCTGGCCGCGGCACCCCGGCCTGGCCGAGCGGGAGAACCTGGCCGACCTGGAAGCGCTCGCGGGCGAGCCGCTGGCCGGCCTGCTGCCCGCGGGCAGCGGCGCGCTGCCGCCCGCCGAGTTCCGCGCGGTCGCCCGGGCCGGGCTGGTCCCCGCGCTCGGCGGCCAGCGCAAATAGCACGAAATCCTAAGAAATCTTGCCTAATGCGCCATCTCGGCGCAGCATAGCGGTGACCCTGTGACGTCAGTCACATCCCCTGTGCAACGCTGCCGAGAGGACCCCGATGACCCAGGCGCCCCCCAGCACACCCCGTAGTGCCATCGCCGCGCATCCCGTCACCTCGGCCGCCATCGCCATCCTGGTCGCGGCCGACATCTTCGCGGTGCTCTACGTGCCGCTCTACGCGCGGGTCACCCCCCGCTGGGGCGACTTCCCGTTCTTCTACTGGTACCTGCTGATCATCATGCCGGCCAGCTCGCTGGTCCTCTGGCTGGCGGCGTTCCTGCAGCGGCGGCTCACCGTGCCCGCCCCGGCCGGCCAGGCCAGCCGCGAGGACGCCCGATGAGCAACGTCAACGCCACCACCTTCACCATCGTCGTGGTGCTGTTCGTGATCGTCACCGGGATCGGGTTCATCGCGGCCCGCTGGCGGCGCGCGGACACCATGATGCACCTGGACGAATGGGGCCTGGGCGGCCGCGGCTTCGGCACCTTCATCACCTGGTTCCTGCTCGGCGGCGACCTCTACACGGCCTACACCTTCATCGCGGTGCCCGCCCTGGTCTTCGGCTCCGGCTCGATCGGCTTCTACGCGGTGGCCTACACGATCATGGTGTTCCCGATCGTGTTCATCTTCCTGCCCCGGCTCTGGTCGGTGTCCCGGGTACACGGCTACGTCACCCCGGCCGACTTCATCCGCGGCCGCTACGGCTCCCGCGGCCTGGCCCTGGCGGCCGCCTTCACCGGCATCCTGGCGCTGATGCCGTACATCGCGCTGCAACTGGTCGGCATCCAGGCGGTGCTGACGGTGATGGGCGTGGGCGCGTCCTCGGCCAACACGTTCGTCAAGGACCTGCCGCTGTTCATCGCGTTCGGCGTGCTGGCGATCTTCACCTACTTCTCCGGGCTGCGCGCGCCCGCACTCATCGCGTTCGTCAAGGACACCCTGATCTACCTGTTCGTCCTGGTCGCGGTGTTCTACATCCCGACCAGGCTGGGCGGCTGGGGGCACGTCTTCGGCACCGCCCAGGCGCACTTCGCCGCCGTCAGCCCGGCGACCGGGAAGCCGCTCGGCACCTTCGTGCCCGCCGCCGCGTCGCGTGGCAGCACCCGGCTCGACTTCGCGTCGCTCGCCCTCGGCTCGGCCGTCGCGCTCTTCCTCTACCCGCACGCCATCACCGGCACGCTGGCCGCCAGGCACCGCCGCGCGGTCAAGCGCAACATGATCTACCTGCCGCTCTACTCGGTGCTGCTGGCGCTGATCGCGCTGTTCGGCTACCTGGCGGTCGCCGACCCGGTCACCGCCGCCAACGTCAAGCGGACCGGGAACGCGCAGCTCGCGGTCCCCTACCTGTTCCAGCACATGTTCCCGAGCTGGTTCACCGGCATCGCCTTCGCCGGCATCATCATCGGCGCCCTGGTGCCCGCCGCCATCATGTCGATCGCCGCCGCCAACCTGTTCACCAAGAACATCTACAGCGAGCTGATCAAGCGGGACGCCTCGCCCGCGCACCAGACCCGGGTCTCCCAGTGGGTGTCGCTGGTCGTCAAGGCGGGCGCGCTGCTGTTCGCGGTCGAGCTGCCGCACACCTTCTCGATCAACCTGCAGCTACTGGGCGGAATCTGGATCCTGCAGCTCGGCCCGATGCTCATCGGCGGCCTGTTCACCCGCTGGTTCCACCGCTGGGCGCTGCTCACGGGCTGGCTGGCGGGGATGGCGTTCGGCACCCTGGCGGCCTACAACGTGGCCAGCCCGGCCGCCTCGCACTGGGCCGGGTCATCCGACATCGAGTTCGGGCACACCGTCTACATCGGGCTCAGCGCCCTGGCAGTCAACCTGGTGATCGCGGTCGTGCTCACCCCGGTGCTCAAGGCGGTGCGGGCGCCGCAGGGAACCGACGAGACGCTCCCGCACCAGTACACGGCCGATCCGCAGGACGCGCCCGCGCCTGCCCCGGCCGGGGTCGGCGCACAGCCGGCGGCCGGGTGAGAGCCAGCCGCACCCGTTCGGGCTAATAAAAAGCGAGATACCGAACGGGTGCGGCTGACCCTGGCCGCCGCCCTGGCAGCGCCCGCGGCCGGGGGGTACCGTTCTGGCGATGAGCACTCTCACTGGACACGCGGGCGCGCACGCCGTCGCGGTCGCCCGGCGGTACGGCGTGACCACCATGTTCACCCTGTCCGGGGGGCACGTGTTCCCGCTCTACGACGGCGCGGTCAAGGCCAGCCCGCCGCTGCGGCTGGTGGACGTCAGGCACGAGCAGACGGCGGTGTTCGCGGCCGAGGGGACCGGGCGGCTGACCAGGACGCCCGGCCTGGCGGTGGTCACCGCCGGGCCCGGGGTGACCAACAGCGTCAGCGCCGTCACCTCGGCCTGGTTCAACGGCGCGCCGGCGGTCGTGCTCGGCGGCCGCGCCCCCGACTACCTCTGGGGCCAGGGCGCGCTGCAAGAGCTCGACCACGTCCCGCTGCTGGCGCCGGTAACCAAGCGCGCCTGGACCGAGCACTCGCCGGCCGGCGTCGCGGCCGCCGTGGACGAGGCGTTCCGGCTGGCCGCCAGCCCGCACCGCGGCCCGGTGTTCTGCGACTTCCCGCTGGAAACGATCTACGGCGAGGCGACCGCGGAGCTGCCCGACAGCCTCCCGGACCCGCCGCAGGCACCCGACGGCGACGCCGTGGCCGCGATCGCCCTGCTGCTGGCGCAGGCGCGGCGGCCGGTGCTGGTGCTCGGCTCCGATGTCTGGCTGGGCGGGGCCGAGACGGCCGCGCTGCACTGCGCGGAGGCGCTGCGGCTGCCGGTGATCAGCAACGGCCAGGCCCGCGGGATCGTACCGCGCGGTCACTCGCTGCTGGTCAGCCGCGCCCGGGCGACCGCCCTGGACGAGGCCGACCTGGTCATCGTGGCGGGCGTGCCGCTCGACTTCCGGCTCCGGTACGGCCGGCTCGGCCCGCCCGGCGCGCCCGCCAGCGTGGTGCACGTGGCCGACTCGCCGGACGGCGTCGCCACCCACGCGCCGCTGGCCGCCTCGGCGTCCGGCGACCTCGCCCTCTTCTTCGCCGCGCTCACCGAAGCGGCCGGGTCACGGCCGGCCGGCGACATGGAATGGCTCGCCCGGCTGCGGGGCACCGCCCGCCGGGCGGCGGCGGCCGACGTCCCGCTGCTCGAGTCGGCGGCCGCCCCGGTCCACCCGATGCGGGTTTACGGCGAGCTGCTGCGCCAGCTCGACGATGACGCGGTGGTGATCGGCGACGGCGGCGACTTCGTCTCGTTCGCGGGCCGCCTCATCGAGCCGTCGTTCCCTGGCCGCTGGCTCGACCCCGGCCCCTACGGCTGCCTCGGCAGCGGCCTCGGCTACGCCGCCGCCGCCCGCCTCGCCTACCCGTCGTCCCAGGTGGTGCTGCTGCTCGGGGACGGCGCGGCCGGGCTGTCGCTGATGGACGCGGACACGCTGGCGCGGCACGACCTCCCGGTGGTGATGATCGTCGGCAACAACGCCGCCTGGGGGCTGGAAAAGGGGCCGATGCGGTCGGTCTACGGCTACGACGTCGCCGCCGACCTGCGGCCGGAGACCCGCTACGACGAGGTGGTACGGGCCCTGGGCGGGGCCGGCGAGCTGGTCACCACCCCGGAAGGGATCGGGCCGGCCCTGCGCCGCGCGTTCGACGCCGACTGTCCCTACCTGGTCAACGTGGTGACCGACGTGCAGGCCGGGTACCCGCGGACTACCACCGGCGTCTAGGCGGCGGGCGACACCAGCCGCCCGAGGGCGTCCACCACCCGGGGGTCGTACTCGCAGGCGGTATCCAGCCGCAGCCGGGCCACCGCCTCGGCCGCCCGGTCCGGGTCGGCCGAGCTGCCGACCAGGTCGTCGTAGGCGTTGGCGGCCCGGATGATCCGGCTCGGCAGCGGCGGCGGCTGGGCGGGGGCGGCCGGGCGGCACGGGTCGGACTGGCGCCGCACGATGTCGGCCACCGAGTCGAGCACCCGGGCCTGCTGGATCACCTCGGCCCCGTACTCGGCGATGCGCCGCTGCTCGTCCCTGGCCACCAGCACGGTGGCGCCCCCGGGCACCGGGTCACGCAGTGAGAGCTGGCCGATGTCGTGCATCAGGGCGGCGTACTCCAGCTCAAGCAGCGCCGCCTCGGCCATGCCCAGTTCCCGGCCGATCGCCACCGAGAGCCGGCTCACCCGGGCCGAGTGCCCGGTCTCCACGTAGCCGCCGATCTCGGTCACCTTGGCCAGCGCCCGCACCGTCTGCAGGTAGGTGGCCCTGATCCCGGCGTACCGGCGCAGCGCCACCTGGGTGACCAGCAGCGGGGCGGCGAACACGGCCACCGCGGCCAGCCCCATCACCTCGGCCGCGAACGGGATCAGCAGCGCCGACGCGCCGGTCGCGGCCGCGATCGGCCACTGCACCCGCACCTCGTCACCGAACGCCACCCCGAACCTGGTGCGCAGCGCGTCCGTCCGGATCAGCGCCGTCACCACCGACTCGAGCAGCCAGGCGAACACCACCAGGCCCAGCATCACCGGCAGGGCCGACCACCAGCGGCTGCCGATCAGCCCCGCGTCGGCGAGCGGGCGGAAGGTGGCGGCCACGCACGCGGCCGCCAGCAGCCGGGTGGACATCGCGGTGAGCCGGGCCGGGCGGCCCACCGCCAGGTGCGGCAGCGCGCCGACGATCATGGCCAGCGCGGTGACCGCGATCACCTGGTCGGCCCCCGGCCGCGCCGGGTCGTCGCCCACCCGCAGCAGCAGCGCGTAGGCCATCGCGCCCGCGGTGGCGATCGGCGCCGCCTCCCGGTCACCCGGCAGGTTCAGCCGCAGCAGCTCGCCGAACGCGATGAGCGCGCCGAACGCCAGCGCCGCGTGCACCCCGTGCACCCCGTGCACCGCGGCCGACGCGACCGACCAGATCAGCAGCAGCCCGGCGAACGCGACCAGCAGCCAGTGCCCGGAGTCGAGGGCGGGACGCCGCGCGCCCGGCTCCGGCTGCCCGCGCCGCGGCTGCTGCCACCGGCCTGCCAGCGGGGTCACAGGCTCTCGATGGTCCGCAGCGGCTCTTCCGGTTCCTCCGCCGTGGCGGGCTGCGGCGCGGTCCAGCCGTCCCGCTCGATGGCGGCCACGAAGGCGTGCACGAAGGCCGGGTCGAACTGCTTGCCCGCCCACTTGCGCAGCTCGGTGACCGCCTCAGGGACCGGGCGGGCCCCGCGGTACGAGCGGTCGGATGTCATCGCGTCGAACGCGTCGGCCACCGCGAGCACCCGGGCGAACTCGGGGATCTCGTCGCCCGCCAGGCCCATCGGGTAGCCGCGGCCGTCGATCCGCTCGTGGTGGTGCATGATCCCGGCCAGCGCCTCGTCCAGGAAGCCGATCTCGCGCACCATGTCGAGGCCGCGCATCGGGTGGAGCTGGACCGCCGCGTACTCGTCGTCAGTGAGCGAGCTGCGCTTCTGCAGCACGGAAGTGGGCACGCCCATCTTGCCCACGTCATGCAGCATCCCGGCGTAGCGGATGGCTCCGACCCGGTCCGGCCGCATGCCGATCTCGGTCGCGATCATCACCGCGCCGCGGGAAACCCGCTCGCTGTGCCCCCGGGTGTAGAAGTCCTTGGTCTCGACCGCCTGGCACAGCGCGCTCACGGTGGCCTCGTAGGCCCGCTGCTGCGCCGCGAACTGCGCCACCGCCCAGCGGGCGACGAACACCGGGATCAGCACCAGGACCGGGGTGAACGGCCCCAGCACCGACCACAAGGCGGCGATCAGCACGCCGAACGCGCCGTACCCGAGGTCGGTCAGCGCCAGCTTGGCGTCGAGCCCGACCCGGCCCGGCACGCTGCCGTGCTCGCGGGTCAGCCAGAAGACCGCGTTGAGGAGCATGAAGTTGACCGCCACGTGCACCACCGCCGCCACCGCGAACGGCCCGATGATGCCGGGGAAGGCGCTCGGCCCGGGTGAGCCGACGTGCCCGCCCGCGGCCACGAAGGCCCGCCCGGCCAGGTACGCGCTGAGCACGTACATCCCGGTGTTGAACAGCCGCTGGGCCGGCGACGGGCCGCGCCGCAGGCCGAACAGCGTGCCGCAGCTCACCAGCGCCGCGCCGGCCGGGCCGCACAGTACCACCGCCGCCAGCGACGCCATGGTGTTGGCCGACCAGGCCAGGCCGCGCGCGCTGACCAGGGTGGCGGCCGACTCACAGGCGATCAGCAGCAGGCCGAGCACGCCGACCTGGCTCCAGTTGAGCGCGCCGTACGGGCCAGCCGCCAGCACGATCACCGCCGCGGCGACCACCGCACCGATGTAGACCCAGCCGACGCGCGAGAGATTGCCCACGCTTCCCCCTCGCAGCCAGCCGCCGTTGACCCGAATCGCACTGATCGCCGTCGTTACCCCCAGGAGACCCCGGAAGCCCTCATCGGGACAGTCCTCCCTCGCGCGGAAATGCTGACGGCGCTTGCGGGATGCCGTCCGTCACAGGATAACGTGGTCACGCCGATAAGCGCAGACCTAAAACCTGATCAACGGCTGGCGCGGATAGCCGCGGGAGAAAACCTAATCGGTTACCTCTATCTCGGCCTGCACCTGCCGGATTCGCACCAGCACCTTGCTGCGCAGCGCGCTCGGCGCCGGATCGCACCCGCAGCGCGTGGCGACCAGCCGCTTTACCGCTTCCTCGAGGCCGTACTCGCGCAGGCAGGGGCCGCACTCGTCGAGGTGCTGCCGGATATGGTCGCAGTCATCCGCGGAAACCTCGCCGTCCAGGTACCAGTAGACCCGGTCGAGTACCTCGCTGCACGGCGTCTCGTGGGGCTTTCCGCAGCTCATTGCCCACCCTCCTCGGCATTCGCCCGGACCAGGCCCTGCTCGGCGGCATAATCCTGCAGCAGTTCCCTGAGCTGCCGGCGGCCGCGGTGCAGCCGTGACATCACGGTACCGATCGGGGTACCCATAATGTCGGCAATTTCCTTATATGCGAATCCCTCGACGTCAGCCAGGTAGACCGCGATCCGGAACTCCTCCGGCAGCGACTGCAGCGCCGTCTTGATATCGGAGTCAGGCAGCCTTTCCAGCGCCTCCGCCTCGGCCGACTTGAGGCCGCTGGAAGTGTGCGACGCCGACCGCGCGAGCTGCCAGTCCTCCACCTCGTCGGCGCCTGACCGCTGCGGCTCACGCTGCCGCTTGCGGTAGGTGTTGATGAAGGTGTTGGTGAGAATCCTGAACAGCCACGCCTTCAGGTTCGTTCCCGGCTGGAACTGGTGGAACGACGCGTACGCCTTGGCGAAGGTCTCCTGCACCAGGTCCTCGGCGTCGGCCGGGTTCCGCGTCATGCGGAGGGCGGCCGAGTAGAGCTGATCCAGGTAAGGCAGCACCTCTGCCTCAAAGCGGTCAGTACGCTCGTCTGGCTTCTCAGGCTCGTCCAGCCGCTCAGGCACGGGTGTTTCTGACACGGAACCCACCCCCTCTCGGTAACCGTAAGAGGATACCTTCCCCCGCGGGCGGGGGGCGGGCCGGCTCGGCCGGGCCAGTGTCGCTGAGGCTGGTGCCATGACGCGTTCAACACCACCCCGGGGCCGGCAATTCCGGTTTCGGCGGATGGAACGCCCGGACCGGGGAAGGGTTACCCCGTGGGTCGCCGTCGATCAGGCACCCGGCCAGGAGTAGACCCCGTGCACCCGACATCTCCCGGGGGGGCGAGCCCCCGCATGCGACGTGGGCATGCCCAGTTGCAGGACGAGGGTGCGGATGTGGTCAACGGCGGTGCGCCGGCTGCCAGCTACCCCCGCTTCCATGCCGCGGTGGCGCACGCGCAGCTCACCCGCTGGCTGCCGGACGGCCAGCGGTTCCTGCTCGACATCTCCGGCCCGGGCGCCGCGGCGGCCGAGGTGGCCGCCTGCGCCGGGCACAGCGTGCTCCGGGTGGTCGGCCCGGAGTCGCCCGCCCCCGCCCCCGCCCCGTCCCCGCCCGCGGCCAGCGGCTACCGGGCCAGCGGGCGGCTCAGCACGGTCACCGCCGAGGGGACCGGCCTGCAGTTCCTGCCCGACGGCTGCGCGGACGGGGTGATCGCGGAGAACCGCACGCTCTCGCTGCGGCTGGCGGCCGAGGAACTGGTGGCCGAGATCGCCCGGGTGCTGCGGCCGGGCGGGCAGCTGCTCGCCTGCGTCGACTCGCTCACCTACGGCATGGCGGTGCTGGCCGAGCAGCACCGCTGGCCGCACCTGGTGGACGTGCCCAACGCCGACGTGGTGCTGATCCCCTGGCCCGACGGCACCATCACCCGCTGCTACGCCGCCGAGCAGCTCCGCGAGCTGTTTACCGGGGCCGGCCTCGACGTGAGCTGGATCAGGCCGCGCACCGTGCTGTCACCGCAGACGGTCAGCTACCTGCTCGACCGGGACCCGTCCAGTTTCGGCGAGCTGGTCAGCGCGGAGCTGCGGGCCCGCTCCGACGACTCGGTCGGCAACCACCTGATCGCCTGCTGCGTCAAGCGGTTAACCCCGGCCACCAGGCGGCCTGACGGCTACCGCCGCCTGCGGTCCCGCTTCGCCTGGCAGGGCACGCAGCGGGCCGTCGCCGGGCGGGCCTCGAGCCGCGGCTCGGGCACCGGCCCGCCGCAGTCCACGCAGCGGCCGTAGCTGCCCGCGTCCAGCCGCGCCAGCGCGGCCAGCACCTCGGCCCGCTGCGCCACCGCCGCCTGCACGGCGGCGGCGTTCCGGTCCGCCTCGGTCAGGTTCGCGCCCGCGTCGCCCGGCTCGGGCCCGCCGCCCCGAACCAGGTGATGTTCACCGAGCAGGACCGAAACCGTCCGCTCGAGGTCGGCGCGCATTTCCTCAAGGCGCTGACGGGCCACGCTGATCTCCATCGGCCGTCCCTAAGGGGATGAAGCAAGGGCTAACGCGGGTGAACCGGGCCGCTCAGCGTCACTGAGCGGCTCGATCAGGGCGGCGCCGTTGTGGCGCACGGAGTTGACCTCGGTCGACACCTGGTGCGAGGCCAGGCCGCCGGGCCCGGCGGGCGCGGGCCGCATCGTCGCCAGCATCAGCTCTTTGTCGTTGTTGGCCGGGTCGAGCCAGTCGGCCCAGCTCTCCGGCCCGATCACCATCGGCGTCCGGTCGTGGATCCGGCCGATGTCATCGGTGGCCTCGGTGGTGATGATCGACGCCGACCAGTACCACGCGTCCTCGTGGTCCTCCGGCAGTTCCTTGTTCCGCCACAGCTCGTAGATGCCGGCGAAGGCGAGCAGCCCGCCGTCCGTCCGGTAGATGTAGTACGGCTGCTTGGCCTTGCCCTCGGTCATCCACTCGTAGTAGCCGTCGGCCGGGATCAGGCAACGGCGCCGGGCGAACGCCGCCCGGAACGAGGGCTTGACCGCGACCGTCTCCGACCGCGCGTTGATCAGCCGGGCCCCGCCCTTGGTGTCCTTGGCCCAGGTCGGCACCAGTCCCCAGCGCACCAGCCGGAGCTCGCGCTCGTCGTCGGCCTTGTGCTTGAGCACGGTGTAGATCCGCTTGGTCGGCGCGACGTTGTAATCCGGGTCGCGGTCGCCGCCCACGGCGTCCCGGGTGGCGGCGAACTCCTCGAGGAGCTCAAGCCGCTTGCGAGCGGAGACAAACCGACCGCACATGTGACCTTCCCTCATGGTCCGGTACAAGCCGGATTGACACTACTTAACCACAAAACGCCACCAGCAAACCCGGCCTGAGGTCCCGATGGCACCCCAGGCCAGCCGATACCCTCAAGGTTATGGACTCCGGACGCTGGCGCGCCCCCGCGGCGCTTGAACCGGTGCGCGCGACGTTGCGGCTGCCCGGTTCGAAGTCAATCACTAACCGCGCGCTCATCCTCGCCGCGCTGAGCGAGTCGCCGTCGGTTGTCCGCGGCGTGCTGAAGGCCCGCGACACCGCCCTCGCCACCGCGGCGCTGCGCGAGCTCGGCTGCACGCTGCACGAGCACGGGTCCGACGTCGGGGTGCACCCCGGCGCACCCGCCCCCGGCTCGGCCGTCCGGGTCGACGTGGGCAACGCGGGCACGGTGATGCGGTTCCTGCCCGCGGTGGCGGCGCTCACCCCGGCCGCGGTCGCGTTCGACGGCGACCCGCGGGCCCGCGAGCGGCCGGTCGGCGCGCTGCTGACCGCGCTGCGCGCACTCGGGGTGTCGATCGACGACGGCGGGCGCGGCGCGCTCCCGTTCACCGTGCACGGCACCGGGTCGGTGCCCGGCGGCCCGGTGACGCTTGACGCCTCCGGCTCCTCCCAGCTGGTATCCGGGCTGCTGCTGGCGGCGCCGCGGTTCACCGCGGGGGTGTCGGTCCGCCACTCAGGGCCGCCGGTGCCGTCGCTGCCGCACATCGACATGACGGTGCGGATGCTGCGCGGCGCGGGCGCCACGGTGGAGGACGGCTCGTCCGCCGCCTCCGGCGGGCGCCCCGACTCCTGGCAGGTAGCGCCGGGGCGGCTCGACCTGGGTGACTTCACGATCGAGCCCGACCTGTCCAACGCGGGCCCGTTCCTGGCGGCCGCCCTGGTCACCGGGGGCTCAGTGACGATCAGGCACTGGCCCGCCGACTCGCTGCAGGCAGCCGACGCGATCCTCGACGTCATCACCCGGATGGGCGGCTCGGTCACCCGCGGCCCCGACGGGCTCACCGTCACCGGGTCGGGCACGGTGCACGGCATCGAAGCCGACCTGCGCGACATCCCCGAGCTGTGCCTGCCGCTGACCGCGGCCGCGGCGCTCGCCACCGGGCCGTCTACCTTCACCGGGGTGGGACACACCCGGGCACAGGAAACAGACCGGCTGGCCGCCATCGCCAAGGAGATCAACGCGCTCGGCGGTGACGTGACCGAGTTGCCCGACGGCCTGACGGTCCGCCCGCGGCCGCTGCGGGTGCCGCCCGGGCACGTCTACGAGAGCTACGACGACCACCGGATGGTCATGGCGGCGGCGGTGCTCGGCCTCGGCGCGGGCGGTATCGAGGTGCTGAACGTGGCCACCGTGGGGAAGACCTTCCCCGGCTTCACCGAGCAGTGGGAAGCGCTGGTCCGGGGGGATGACAGCTGAGGAAGTCGTCCGCCTACCTCGACGAGGACGACGTCCGGGTCCGGGCCGGGAAGAGCTCCAAGCCGCGCACCAGGCGCCGTCCGGCCCATGAGTCCGCGCCGGGCGGCTTCGTCGTCAGCGTCGACCGCGGCCGCTACGGCTGCGTGCTCGACCCCGGGGCCGGCGGCCCCGGGCAGCCCGCGGCCGAGCTGCCCGGCCTGGGCGGACGGCTGGTCACCGCGATGAAGGCGCGTGAGCTCGGCAAGGGCTCGGTAGTGGTGGGCGACCGGGTGGCGCTGGCGGGCGACACCTCAGGAACGGTCGGCAGCCTCGCCCGCATCGTCCGGGTCGAGGAGCGGACCAGCGTGCTGCGCCGCTCACCGGACGACTCCGACCCGCTGGAGCGGATCGTGGTCGCCAACGCCGACCAGATGGTCATCGTCAGCTCGCTGGCCGACCCCGCCCCGAAGACCCGGTTCATCGACCGCTGCCTGGTCGCCGCCTACGACGCGGGCCTGGACCCGCTGCTGGTGCTGACCAAGTCGGACCTGGCACCGCCGCGGCGGCTGCGGGCGTTCTACCGCCCGCTCGGCATCGCCATGCTGACCACCAGGCAGCCACTGGCCGGGCAGACCCTGGCCCGGCTGCGCAAGGCGCTCGACGGGCGGCTCAGCGTGCTCATCGGCCAGTCCGGGGTAGGCAAGTCCTCGCTCGTCAACGCCCTGATCCCGGACGCCGGGCGCGCGGTCGGGGTCGTCAACGCGGTCACCGGCAAGGGGCGCCACACCTCGTCGTCGGCGATCGCGCTGCGGCTGCCCGGCAGCCCCGGCCCGCGCGGCGACTCCGGCTGGCTCATCGATACCCCGGGCGTGCGCGGCTTCGGGCTCGGCCACGTGACCGCCGACCGGGTGATCGAGGCGTTCGGCGACCTGACCGAGGGAACCGCCGGCTGCCCGCCCGGCTGCGACCACCGCTCACCCGGCTGCGCCCTCGACGACTGGGCAGCCGCCCACGACGCCGTCGCCCGGCTGGAGTCACTCCGCCGCCTGCTGGTCAGCCACGACTCGGGCGACTACTCGACCGACTACTCGACCGGGACGGAACCGCCGGAGCGCCAGTAGGTGCCGTCCGGCGTGCGGGACAGCAGGTCCTCGTCGACCAGGCAGCGCCGCAGGGTGGCGTGGTCGTCGTAGAGCGACCGGAGTATCTCGTTGACCGTCAGCTCCGGGTAGCGGCGGCCGGGCTCGAAGGCCTGGGCGACCTGGTCCAGCAGCAGCAGCCGGGGCGCCCGCCGGGCAGGAAGGACCGAGATCCGCCCCGCGCGAACGTAACGGCGGAGCTCGCTGGGCAGGTCACCGAGCGGGTTCATCACCGCGATTATCCCCCCCGCCACGCCCGGGCCACCCGGGAACGGGTTCTTCGCTGGTCAGCGGGATGCAGTAGCTGTACCGTTGCCGGCGTGGCCTCCTACGACGACGACCTGCGGTTCGCGCACGTGCTGGCGGATGCCGCCGATGACATCACCACCAAGCGGTTCCGCGCGCTCGACCTGCGCGTCGACACCAAGCCCGACCTCACCCCGGTCTCCGACGCCGACCAGGCGGCCGAGGACCAGCTGCGGAACATCCTGCGCCGGTCGCGGCCACGGGACGCCGTAATCGGCGAGGAATCGGGGCAGACCGGGCGGGGGCCGCGGCGCTGGGTGCTCGACCCGATCGACGCCACCAAGAACTACGTCCGCGGCGTGCCCGCCTGGGCGACGCTGATCGGCCTGATGGACGGGGACGAAGTGGTGGTGGGCGTGGTCACCGCGCCCGCGCTCGGCCGCCGCTGGTGGGCGAGCACGGGCGGCGGTGCCTGGGCAGGCAAGTCGCTCACCAAGGCCAGCCGGTGCCGGGTCTCGCAGGTCAGTGAGCTTTCCGACGCCTCTTTCTCCTACTCAGGCATTGGCGGCTGGGCGAAGGCGGGACGGCTCGACGGCTTCCTGTCACTGACCCAGGCGGTCTGGCGCACCCGCGCGTTCGGCGATTTCTGGTCGCACATGCTGGTGGCCGAGGGGGCAGTCGACGTGTCGGCCGAGCCGGAGGTCTCGCTCTGGGACCTGGCCGCGCTGCAGGTGATCGTCCAGGAGGCGGGCGGCCGCTTCACCAGCCTGGACGGGGTGGCCACCCCGGAGGGCGGCAGCGTCGTCTGCACCAACGGCCAACTGCACGACGAAGTGCTCGACCGGCTGGCCGGCCGGGGCCCGCGAACCTGATCACGGAGGAAGCCACTCCGGCGGGCGCGCTAGGCTGAAAATGTCAGGCGGCGAGTTCCCGCTCCAACCGCCCGGCCAGCGCCCGGCTGGTTTCCCCGGCCGTCCGGGTGCTGCGGCGCCTGGCCCGGCACACTCCCCCGTCCAGCCGGGCCAGGCGTCATCCCGCACCCCGTTCGGCGGGCCCGGGTTTGCCGGTGGTGCTGAGCGGGGTCGAACTGACGGGCGATAATGGGCGGGTGAGTGACCTCGACGCGGTGCTCGCGGAGGCGGGCGTGCGGCGCGGTGACCTGGTCGGGCTGGCCGTGGGCGCCGACGGGGGGTTCACCGCCGCCATTGACGGGCGCCAGTGCGCGGTCAGCGCGGCTGAGGTGGCGGCGGCCGAGGAGCGGCTGCGGCCGCGCTGGGCGGTATGGTCGCAGGCGGTCGCGCAGGCGCTGGCGCGGGCCGGGGTACGGCTGGCCACCTGCTGGGATGTCGCCGCGGTGCACCGGCTGCTGTTCGGCGGGTGGCGGGCCGACCCCGGGTACGCGTGGGCCTGCCTGCACGGGGACCCGCTCCCCGAGTTGCCCCGCGCGGACGCTGAGCCAGACCTGTTCAGCGCGGCGGATGACGCGGCGGGCACTCTGGGGCTGACGGGCACGCTGGGGCTGGCGGGCACGGCGGGCCGGGCCGGGGCACCGCCCGGTGCGGGCGGGGCGCTCGAAGCGGCCCGGCTGCAGCTCGCCCGGCTGGCAGCGGGATCTCCGGTCAGCGTCGCCCATTGCGAGTCCACCGCCGAGCTGCTGTGCGCCGAGCTGACGGCCGACGGGCTCCCGGTCAGCCGGGCGGTGGCGGAGGAACTGCTGGCGAGCATCATCGGGCCGCGTCCCCGGGGGCCGTCCGACGCGGCCGCCGTCCGGGCCGCCCGCGACGCGCGGGTACTGCGGCACGCCCCGGCCGGGATGACGGCCGACCTGCGCAGCCCCGCGCAGGTGAAGTCGCTGCTGGCAGCGGCGGGGGTGACGGTGCCGGACACCCGGGCCTGGCGGCTGGAGGAGTTCAGGGAGCGCTCGCCGCTGGTCGCGGCGCTGCTCGACTGGCGCAAGGCGGAGCGGATCGCCACCACCTACGGGTACTCCTGGCTGGATGAGCACCTCGGTCCCGACGGGCGGCTGCGCGGTAGCTGGACCGGGGCCGACGGGGCGGCCGGGCGGATGACCGCGTCCAGCGGGCTGCACAACATGCCCGCGGTGCTCCGCCCGGCGGTCCGCGCGCAGGACGGGCACCTGCTGGTCCGGGCCGACCTGGGCCAGATCGAGCCGCGGGTGCTGGCCGCCGTCTCCGGTGACGCCGCCCTGGCCGCGGCCACCGCCGCCGACGACATGTACCTGCCGGTGGCGGCCGGGCTCGGGGTTGACCGGCCGACCGCCAAGGTCGCCATGATCGCGGCGATGTACGGGCAGACCACCGGGCACGGCGGGACAGCGGGACGGCGGATGCGGGGCGCCTACCCGGTCGCCATGGGCTACCTCGACACCGCCGACTGAGATCGGCCCGGGCGGGCCGTGACCTGCGGACCTACGGCGGCCGGCTGATCCAGATGTCCAGCGGCGGCTCCGCCGCCCACGAGGCGGCGCGCGGCCGCTACGGGCGCAACGCGGTCATCCAGGGCGCGGCCGCCGAGCTGTTCAAGATGTGGGCGGTCACCGTGCGCGCGCGGACCGCGCCCCTCGGCGCCCGGATCGTGCTCTGCCTGCACGACGAGCTGCTGCTGCACGTCCCGGCCGGGGCCGCCGGGCAGGCGGCCGGGCTGGTGGACGGGTGCCTGGCGGAGGCGGCCAGGCGCTGGGCGCCGGCCGGGGCCGGGGTCCGCTTCATCGCCGACATCACCGTGGCCGCCAGCTGGGCAGACGCTAAGAACTGACCGGTTTTCGCCGCCCGCGAGCCGGGGAAAACGGTCGCTGGCCGACGTCTTCCGGTCACCAGCCGATGAACGCGGAACGGGCACGGGCTGATACCGTGGCGACCAGAACCCGGGACGGAAAGGGGCCTTGACGTTGCCGCGTTATCGCAGGGTAGTGGTCAAGCTTAGCGGAGAGGCCCTGGCCGGAGCCGCGGGAGCGGGCGTTGATCCCGCCAACCTCGCCCGGGTCGCCGACGAGGTGCTGTCGGTGCACAACCTCGGCGTCCAGGTCGCGGTGGTGGTCGGCGGGGGAAACTACTTTCGCGGCCGGATGGCCGACGGCTGGGGTATCAGCCGGGCCGAGGCCGACAACATCGGGATGCTCGGCACGGTGATGAACGCCCTGATGCTGCGGGGCGCGCTCACCGCCCGCACCGACGCCGACATCCGGGTGATGACGGCGGTGCCGATACACAGCGTGGCCGAGCCGTTTATCCGGCTGAAGGCGATGCACCACCTGGAGCGCGGCTTCCTGGTGGTACTGGCCGGCGGCATCGGCCAGCCCTACGTCACCACCGACTACCCGGCCGTGCAGCGGGCGCTGGAGCTCGAGGCGGACGCGCTGCTGGTCGCCAAGCACGGGGTGGACGGGGTCTACGACTCCGACCCGCGGCTCAACCCGGACGCGGTCCGGTTCTCCTCGCTGACCTACGAGGAGGCCATCGCGGCCGACATCCGGATCATGGACACCAGCGCGTTCGTGCTCGCCAACGAGCAGGCGCTGACCATGCACGTGTTCGACGTGGGCGCGGTCGGCGTGATGCAGTCGATCTGCGAAGGCGGCAACGACGGCACCCGGATCACCGCCAAGTAAGCAGAAGTCAGCCCTTCATCCGGCGCCACAGCGGACGCGGCACCAGCTTCATCACCGCCGCCAGGACGGCCAGCGAGCCGGGCACCCACACCACCTGCTTGCCCGGGCCGCCGTGGCCGGAACCGCCCGGTCCCCGCAGCTCCTTCGCGACCGCCGCGCCGACCCCGGCCGGGGTGGTGGCGAGCGGGGCCGGCTTCATCCCCGCGGTCATCCGGCCGGTGACGAAGCCCGGCCGGACCAGCAGCACCCGGACGCCGCTGCCGTGCAGCGAGTCGGCGTAGCCGCGGGCGAACGCGTCGAGCCCGGCCTTGGTCGCGCCGTAGACCGAGTTGAACTTGCGCGGCCGCACCGCCGCGACCGAGGACAGCACCACGATCGTGCCGCTGCCCCGGCGGCGCATCGCCTCGCCGAACGCCAGCAGCGCGGTGACGTGCCCGGTGAGGTTGGTCTCGATCATCGCGGCGGCCAGCCGCACGTCCTGCTCGGCCTGCTCCTGCGGGACCAGGATGCCGGTCGCGGCGATCACCAGGTCCGGCACTCCCCCGGCGCTGACCTCGTCCGCGAACGCCTGGTGGGCGCCGGTGTCGGTGGCGTCGTAGCGCACCACGGTGACCGGGCGGCCGAGCGTCTTGCCCGCCGCCTCAAGCCGCTGCGGGTCCCGGCCGGCCAGGATGACCTCCGCGTCGGGCCCGGGCGCGAGCGCGGACAGGATCGCGAGGCCGATCTCGCTGGTGCCGCCGAGCAGCAGAACTCTCATCGTTTACCCCACATAGAGACCGACGCAGAACAGGACTAGCCAGACCGCCTCGCAGCACAGCATGACCGCGTCGCGGGTGATCAGGTCTTCCACCGGCCGGACGGTGCCCCGCGCGGTCAGCACGCCGAACCGTATCAGCGCCACCGCGAGCGGCAGCGCGGACGCCAGGTGCCACGGCCGCACTCCCGTGCGCTCGCTGAAGGCCCACATCAGGTAGGTCGCCAGCATGCCCACCCCGATGAGCACCTGGGCCACGCGCAGCTGCTCCGGCCGGTACCAGCGCATGGCCGGCCGGTGCCGCGCCGCCTCGGGGCCCAGGCTGGTCAGCTCGGTGTAGCGCTTGGCCACCGCGACGCCGAGCGCGCCCAGGCTGCACACCAGCAGGAACCAGATGGACAGCGGGACGCGGGTGGCGGCGGCGCCGCCGAGCACCCGCAGCAGGAACCCGGACGCGACGATCAGCATCTCGACGTAGGGGACGTGCTTGAGCTTGAACGAGTACAGGAACGACAAGCAGAGGTAGACCGAGACGGTGGCCACCAGCAGCGGCTCGCGGATCACCAGTCCCGAGCCGACCGCGAACAGCGCCGCCAGCACCGCCAGCACGACCGCGTGCTGCTCGGGCAGCGCGCCCGCGGCGATCGGCCGGTTCCGCTTCACCGGGTGCCGCCGGTCCCGCTCGGCGTCGGCGACGTCGTTGACGAAGTAGACCGCGGCCGACGCGCAGGCGAAGGCGAACATCGCCAGCAGCGCGTAGGCGAAGCCGTCGTCGCGGCCGAGCGACGCGCCGGCCAGCGGCGCGGCGAACACCAGCAGGTTCTTCGTCCACTGGCGGGGCCGGGTGGTCAGTACCGCCGCCCGCAGCCAGCGGGCCGGCGAGGCCGGGAGCGCGGTGACCGTGGGAACGGGAGCCTGCGGGCCGGTCTCCTCGCCGGGCCCGGCTGTCTTGTTGACGGTCACCGGGCGTAGACCGCGGTGAAGTCGCGGGTGGAGGGGGTGTAGTAGGAGTAGGGGCTGGGCTGCTGGGTCGGCAGCAGCGGCACCGGCACCGGGTTACTGGCGCTGCCCTTGACCTGGTAGTAGTCGAACTTCATCCAGGCCGGGTTGATGTCCAGCTGCATGCCCTCGACCGCGCCCGCCCGCTGCAGCAGCTGGCCCAGGTCCTGGGCGTTCAGCGCCGAGCCGTAGACGTAGACGATCCGGCCGTCCTTGGTGATGCCGAGGCCCGACCGCCAGACGTAGTAGCCGCCGCCGAGCGTCGCGCCCCAGTTGCTCATCACGTTGGAGTTGGCGTTAGCCGCCACCTTGCCGTGGTCCACCAGGAGCTGCAGGTTCTGCCTGACGCCCTCGATGGTCGAGTTCATGGTGAAGTCGCGCCCCCACTGGCCGATCTTCACCGTGCCGTTCTTGTAGTAGACGACCGACGCGGTCCCCTTGACCAGCGTGCCGTGGTAGATGCCGTTCAGGTAGAAGCCGCCGCCCGCGGAGTCCAGCTTGAACCCGCCGTTGAAGGTGGCGAGCAGGCCCTTGCGCTGGCCGGCCGGGATGTAGTCGGGCACTCCCCAGTTGTTGGGACCCGGGTCCTCGCTGCCGGGGCGCAGCGAGAACTTCACCAGCCGCTGGTCGATCGACGCGATCCCGTTGACCTGGGAGGTGTAGGTCGCGTCGCGCAGGAACGTGGTCAAGATGGCCGGCTCGCCCTTGACCTTCTCCGCCACCCGCCACTGGCCCTCGCCGGTGATCGACGAGCCCGCCAGCGACTTCAGCGTGGCCGGGATGTCGGGCGTGAACGAGGACTTGGCCTTGCCCTTGGCGACCGGGGCTCGAGCTGACCGCCTCGCCGCTCGGCACCGCGAGCGAGAACGAGGGCTTGCCGCCCTTCGGCGGCGGGTTGTACGACAGCCACTCACCGAACGTCACCACCGGGCCCAGGTAATGGTCCCTGGCCCACTCGGCCAGGTTCGCGCTCAGCCCCTGCCCGTTGTTCTTGAACGCCGCCTGCCCAGCCGAGAACATCACCACGACCAGGAACAGCGCCACCACCACGCTGAGCACCCGGACCGTCGGGCGGCGGAAGAACCGCCTGGTCCGGCGGAACCTGACCTTGCGCGGCCGGCCGCCGTCACCCCCGGGCCGCCCGGACGGCGGCTGCGGGCCGGGCGGCTGCCCGCCGGGCGGCTGGTACCCCTGCTGCTGGTAACCGCCCTGCTGGTACTGCTGCCCTTGGTACTGCTGCCCCTGGTACTGCTGCGCCTGCCGGGGATCCTCGCGCCGCTGTGCCCGCTGTGCGGCCAGCTCCTGCTGGTACGACTGAGCCTGCTGATAACCCTGAGGCTGGTCATAGCGCTGGGTCTGCTCATAGCCCGGCGGCGGAGCCTGGTCGCGGCGCTGCGGGCCGCCCTGGTAGCTGTACGCCTGGGTCTGCTCGTAGCCCGGGTGACCGTTCGGCTGCCCCGGCTGCCCGGCGTCCCGGCCCTGCGGGTAACCGCCCGGGGCGGGGCCGCCGCCCTGGGCGTAGCCGCCCCGGCCGTCCTGGCCCGGGCGGTACTCACCGGGCCGGTACTCGGCCGGTCCGTACGGCCCCCGGCCGTCCTGGCCGTAATCACCCTGGCCGTACTGGTCGTAGCCGGCCTCGTCCTGCCATTCGGGTCCGGGGCCGCTACCAGGCCTTCGCGGCATATGTGCCTACCTCCCGCGTAGCTCAGTCCCGCAGGGAAGCTACCTAACCATGAATAAGGAATCGATACGAGCGATACCCACGCAGGTGGCTGCGTTACCAGTGCTTCCAGCGTTAACTATGCGGGAGCGCGGGTACCCGCGCCGGTTGTCAGAATATGCGGTCGCTCTTCCGGTGCGGGCTGAACTTGACCCGACCGTCCCAGTTTGCTTCCCTAATTTCTCGCATGGCCCGCTTCCTGGTGGCGGCGTCCATCCGGTCGATGAACAGCACGCCGTCCAGGTGATCGGTCTCGTGCTGCAGGCAGCGGGCGAGTACCTCGGTCCCGATGACCTGCACCGGGTCACCGCGGTCGGTGAAACCGCGGGCCACCGTGTTGAGCCGCCGCTTCACGTCGTAGTAGACGCCGGGGAAGGACAGGCAGCCCTCTTCGCCGTCCTGCTCGGCCTCGTCGGGGAAGTCGAGCACCGGGTTGACCAGGTAACCGCGCTCACTGCCGACCGCGTAGGCGAACACCCGCAGCCCGACGCCGATCTGCGGCGCCGCCAGGCCGGCCCCCTGGGCGTCGGCGAGCGTCTGGGTCAGGTCCTTCACCAGTCCCCGGAGCTGCTGGTCGAAGTCGGTCACCGGCTCGGCCTCGGTCTTCAGCACCGGGTCGCCGAAGAGCCGGATATCACGGATTGCCATGCGACCGAGGATAGCCCGCCTCACCTGGTCCGCAACTTATTTGACATCCGTGACTCAAGGAATGTACAACTTGAGTTGTAAGTTTTTTACGAGCACAGGGCGAGACCACAGCGGGTGGCAGCCCTCTCAGGAGGTAGCGATGTACCTGACGACTCTCGACCCCATCAGCCGGGACTTCGACCGGATCGTCCGGCGCGCGTTCGGCGGCGGCGCCCCCGACAACCGCGCGGCCGGCTCCCGCGGCCTCGGCTGGGCCCCCGGCCTGCCGATGGACACGGTGCGCCGTGACGGCGAGGTAGTGCTCCGCTTCGACGTGCCCGGCGTCGCGCAGGACAACATCGAGGTCACCGTGGACAAGGGCGTGCTCACCGTGAGCGCCACCCGCGAGGAGACCAAGTCCGAGGGCGAGAACCCGGTCACCCGCGAGCGGCTGTTCGGCCGCTTCACCCGCCGGGTGCGCCTGTCCGACAGCGTCGACGCCGAGGCGATCGAGGCCAGCCAGCACGACGGCGTGCTCGAGGTCCGCATCCCGGTCCGCGAGGCGGCCAAGCCGCGGAAGATCACCGTCGGCGGCTCCGCGGCCGCGGAGCTCCCGGCTGAGTCGGCTGAGTCGGCTGAGTAAGGCTGCCAACAAGGCAGGACCGGCTACAGCGCCAGCGGCCAGCGGGGTGCACTGCCCCGCTGGCCGCTTAGCATTTGCCTGACAGCAGGTGCCGCGCTGACCGCAGGAGGTGGACATGGAGCCGTTCGAGGACGAGAACGTGCCGCTGTACACGGTGGGCCAGGTCGCGGACATGCTCTCGCTCAAGCAGGCCTTCCTGCGCCGCATCGACGAGCTCCAGGTCGTCTCGCCGCAGCGCTCGGCGGGCCGTCAGCGCCGCTACACCCGGGTCGAGATCCGCGTCATCCGGCAGGTGGCCATCATGGCCGACGAGGGGATGACGCTGCCCGCCATCCGCCGCATCATCGAGCTCGAGCAGCAGCTGGCCGAGGTCGCGCGGCAGCGCGACGAGCTGGCGGCGCGGCTGTCCGAGGTCTCTTCCGAACGGATGCTGCTTGCTCGCCAGCTCAGTACGCTGCTCCGCAAGCCCGGGGAGTAGGCGCGGCGGCTAGGGGACGCGGGCGAGGATCTCGCCGTTGGGGATGACGAACCAGGCGTCGGGGTCGGCAGCCCAGTCGCGCCAGCCGTCGGCCATCCGCTCCAGGTCGGCGCGGGTGGCGTAGCCGCCCGCGACCGCACTGTCGGCGAACGCGGACTCGACCACCCGGACCGCCCACGACTCGCCCCACCAGGCCCGTTCCGCCTCGGTGGCGTAGGTCCAGTTGGACGAGGAGCAGGTGACGTCGGTGAGGCCGGCCGCCCGGGCCCAGGCGTGCAGGTGACGGCCGCCGTCTGGCTCGCCGCCGTTGCCGCGGGCGACCGCCAGGTACAGCGCGCGCCACTCGTCTAGCACCGGCGGTTCCGGGTACCACATGAAGCCGCTGTAGTCGCCGTCGCGGGCCGCGATCAGGCCGCCGGGCCGGGTGACCCGCCGCATCTCGCGCAGCGCCCGCACCGGGTCGCCCAGGTGCTGCAGCACCTGGTGCGCGTGCACCACGTCGAAGCTGCCGTCGGGGAAGCCGAGCGCGTACACGTCGGCCGCCGCGAAGTCGGCGTTCGCCCGGCCGCCGGCCGCCTGGCGCGCGCGGGCGACGATCTCCGGCGCCGCGTCGATGCCGGTCACCCTCCCCTGCGGCACCCGGTCGGCCAGGCCCGCGGTGATCGTGCCGGGGCCGCAGCCGACATCGAGCACGCGCGCGTCCGGGGCGAGGTGCGGCAGCAGGTAGGCGGCGCTGTTCTCGGCCGTCCGCCACGTGTGCGAGCGGAGTACTGACTCGTGATGACCGTGTGTGTAGACCTCAGGCATAAGGCCACTCTAGATTCAGTCTTAAATAATGATCAAATTTGTCTCATTATTTGGACAGTTTAAGGCGCGCGGAAAGCCCGGCGGGCCAGCCGCACCCGTTCGGGCTAACGGTTGAGGAACCCCTCGGCCAGCGGCGGCGGCGCGATCGCGAGCCAGCCGTCGGCCAGCGCCTCCCGCAGGTCGGCGGCGGCTACCTGGTCGAGCTGGATCAGGTAGCCGGCATAGCCGTTGAAGTGCTCGATGGTGAAGAAGCCGGGCTTGCCCGCGGCCAGGATCGCCTCTTTCTCCGCCTGGTCGGCGGCGCGCAGCGCCAGGATCGGGCCCGACGGCGGCTCCTGGGCGCCGAAGCGCTTGATGTCGGCCTTGCTGAACGGCCGCTCCCAGGCGAACATCTTGCCCGCCACCAGCCAGGCCCGGCTGCCACGGAACTTCTCCTGGCCCTCGGTCACCTCAGGCAGCTCGGCCGCCAGCCGGGCCACGTCATCGAAGGTCTGCACCGGTCAACCGTACGCCGGCGGTAACCGCTCGTCGTTGAGCAGCGCGGCCGCGTTGTCGTGCAGGATCGCGGCCTGCTCGTCGTCGGTGAAGCCGAGCGCGGCCACCGCGGCCGCCGCCGCCAGCGGCTCGTCGACCGGGTAGTCGCTGCCGAACAGCACCCGGTCGACGCCGAACTTGCGCAGCACCCAGGTGAACTGCTCGCCGAGCGGGCCGCCCGCCAGCATCAGGCCGGTCACCGAGATGTCCACCCAGACGTTCCGGTGCCAGCCCGGGTAACGGCTCATGATGTCGTAGAGCAAGAGCTGCGGGAAGCTCGGGCCGTGCGCGTGCGCCAGGATCAGCCGGGCCTCGGGGACCGCCTCGGCCAGGTCGGCGAACTTGCCCGGCTGGTTGGCGTCCCACGGCGAGTAGGCGTCGAACAGCACCGGCAGCCCGCGCTCGGCCGCCTTGCGCACCACCGCGGTGACGGCGGGGTCGGCCACGTCCAGGCGCTGGGTGTTCGGGTGCAGCTTGAGCCAGGACGCGCCGGCCGCGGCCACCCGGTCGATCTCCGCGCCGGCCGCGGCGCCGTCGTCCGGGTGCACGGAGCAGGCCGCGTAGTAGAACCCGTCCGACTCCCGGGCCAGCCGCAGCACCGCGTCGTTCCCGGCCCTGGTCCGCCCCAGATTCCCACGGGGCGCAATTGTGAGTGCCGCCGCGCGCCGGATCCGTGAGCCGCGCACCAGCTCAAGGTAGGCCTCTGGCGGGTGCGGGACGCGGCCGATCTGGCTTTCGGGATCGAGCATGGGGTGCGTGTGCGCGTCAATCAGGGGTCCGAGATACACGGGCTCCTACGATATATGCGCAATTGCGCCCTGCACGTGCCAGGTACCACGCATGTGATTGTCGACACCACGGTCAGGAGTCAGGCTGACCTAACCGTGGCGCTACAGTCCCATATCCTTCGCGATAATCGTCTTCATGACCTCGGAGGTGCCGCCGTAGATGCGGTTCACCCGGGTGTCGGCGTACAGCCGGGCGATGGGGTACTCGTTGATGTAGCCGTAGCCGCCGTGCAACTGGAGGCAGCGGTCGATCACCCGGCTGGCCACCTCGGTGCAGAACAGCTTGGCCGACGCCGCCTCGGCCGCGGTCAGCTCACCCAGGTCGTGCGCCTCGAGCGCCCGGTCGGCCACCGCCTGGGCGGCGTCCACCTCGGCCTTGCACGCCGCCAGCTCGAACTTGGTGTTCTGGAACGACACCACCGCCTGGCCGAAGATGTGCCGCTCCGCGGTGTACTGCTTGGCGAACTCGACCGCCGCGGCGGCCTGCGCGTAGGCGCCGTAGGCGATCGCCAGCCGCTCCTGCGGCAGGTTCTGGCCCAGGTAGGAGAAGCCCCGGTGCTCCTCGCCGAGCAACTGGTCAGCCGGGACCCTGACGTCGCTGAAGGACAGCTCGGCGGTGTCCGATACCTTCAGGCCGATCTTGTCGAGCTTGCGGCCGACCGTGTAGCCGGGCAGCTTGGTGTCCACCACCAGCAGCGATATGCCGTACCGGCGGTCGTCCGGGCGGGACGGGGCGGTGCGCGCGCAGACGATCATCCGGTCCGCGTGCACGCCGCCGGTGATGAACGTCTTGGCCCCGTTGAGCACGTAGTGGCTGCCGTCGGCGGACAGCTTGGCGGTGGTCTTCATGCCCGCCAGGTCGGAGCCGGTGCCCGGCTCGGTCATCGCGATGGCGTACATCGTCTCGCCGCTGATGAACTTCGGCAGCCACCGCTTCTTCTGCTCGTCGGTGCCCAGCTTGAGCAGGTACGGCAGGCACAGCGCGACGTGCACGCTGGAGCCGCCGAAGCTGACCGCCGCCCGGCTGAGCTCTTCCGACTCGATCGCGGTGTACTTGAACGACTTGACGCCCGCGCCGCCGTACTCCTCGGGCACCTCGATGCCGAACAGGCCGAGCTCGGCCAGCTTGTAGTAGAGGTCGCGCGGCACGATGCCGGCGTCGTACCACTCCTGGAAGTGCGGGGCGACCTCCGACTCGATGAACTCCCGCAGCACCTGACGGAAGGCCTCGTGGTCCTCGTTGAACACGGTACGACGCATAGCTACTCCTCAGTAGGGACGACCTAGTCTGATTGTCCCCCACTTTGGCTCACATGCCAGCCGGGGCCAGGCCTGGCGCGTCAGCCCCGTCTAACGGCGAAGGTGGTGCAGTTCGCGCCCTGGACCTCGCCGGTCATCGAGTTGCCGCGGGGCGCCGCCGCGGTGAGGCCGACCATCTGGTAACCGGGCGGCTGGCTGATCCAGTAATCCGGGTTGAGGACGAGGCCCTGGGCGGCGGAGTAGCTGCCGACCATCTCATAGCTACCGTCGGGGACACCGGGGTTGCTCGCCACCGGGAAGAAGTTGACCTTCGCCATCACGGTGCCGCCGCTTGAGCCGCTGATCGACAGCTGCACGCCGGTCGTGCCCTGGTTGCAGACGTAGGTGCCGGCCCACACCCCGTCCACCGACGCGCCCGCTTCCGCGCGCGCGGAAGCGGCGCTCGCCCGGGCGGAGGCGCGGCCGGCGGCCGCCCTGGAGGCGGCGGCGCTGGAGGCGGCGGCCCTGGAGGCGGCGGCCCTGGAGGCGGCAGAGGCGCTGGCCGTGGCGCTCGCCCCGGACCCGGCCCCGGACGCAGCCTGGTGACCCTTGAGCGCGCCGATGCCCACCGGCACCGCGACCGCGATCAGGATGCAGACCATGACCATCGTTACCAGGAAGAACCGGTTCTCGCCGAGGTACCTCCGCGGTGGCCTCGGTCCCCAGCCGGGCGGCCCGGCGGGCACCGGCCACTGGCCGGGGGACGGCGCGTAGCCGGGGGACGGCCACTGGCCGGGCACGGGCCACTGGCCCGGCGCGGTGGCGGGCGGGGCGGGCGGGCTGGGCGGGCTGGGCGTGGCCGCCGGGCTGGCCGCCAGGGCCGGCCCGGGCGTGTTCAACGTGCTGGTCCGGCCGTTCCAGCTCAGGTCGGCGGCGGCCGCCGCCGCCAGCTCGGTGAGCAGCTGGCTCGCGGTCGGCCGGCTGGCCGGATCCTTGGCCAGGCACCGCTTGAGCAGCGGGCGCAGTGCGTCGGGGACCCCGGACAGGTCCGGCTCGGCGTTCACCACCCGGTAGACCAGCGACGCCACCGTCCCGGTGCCGAACGGCCCCTGGCCGGCCGCGGCGAACACCAGCACCGCGCCGAGGCTGAACACGTCGCTGGCCGGCCCGACCTCGTGGCCTTCGGCCTGCTCGGGCGAGAGGAACCCGGGCGACCCGAGGACCGTCCCGGCCTGGGTCAGCATGCTCCCGTCGACGGCGCGGGAGATGCCGAAGTCGATGACCCGCGGCCCGTCGTCGGCCAGCAGCACGTTGGACGGCTTCAGGTCCCGGTGCACCAGGCCCGCCGCGTGGATCGCCTGCAGCCCCTCGGCCAGCCCGGCGCCCAGGCTGGCGACGGCGGCAGGCGCCAGCGGGCCGTTCCCGCTCACCTCTTCGGTCAGCGACGGCCCGGGCACGTAGGCGGTGGCCAGCCACGGCTGCGGCCCGGCCGGGTCGGCGTCCACCACCGGCGCGGTGTAGACGCCGCTCACCGTGCGCGCGGCGGCCGCCTCGCGCGCGAACCGGGCGCGGAAACCAGGGTCAGCCGACAGCTCCGGCCGGATCACCTTCACCGCCACCAGCCGCCCGCCGGGCGACCGGCCCAGGTACACCTGCCCCATGCCGCCCGCGCCCAGCCGCTTCAGCAGCTGGTACGGTCCCACGGCCGGAGGGTCAGTGGGCTGGAGGTCCTCCGCCACGGGATGACCCTACCGCGCCAGGCCGCCGCAAAGCCGGAAAGCCGGACAGTTCCGGCCTAGCACGCGCAAAACCGCACCGCGCTACGGCAGCCGGGGCAGCCCGGCCGGCCCCGCTTGCACGGCCGCCACCGCCAGGCGCATGACCCGGGGCAGGTCCGGGTCGGCCGGGCGCTCGCCGCCCGCCTCCAGGTCTTCCGGCAGCAGCCAGCCGTGCTTGTCGATCGTCGCCCGCTCCAGCGCCTCCTGCCCGGCGAAGCTCACCGCTACCTCGTCGACCGGGAGGGCGAAGAACGCCTGGTCCTGGTCGAAGACCATGCCTCCCCAGGTGAAGATGATCGCGGCCTCGGCGAACGGCGTCCCGAGGACGGCGGGATCAACCGCGAGGCCCACTTCCTCGAGCAGCTCGCGGGCGGCCGCCTCGGGCAGCGTCTCCCCGGGCTCGGCCGCGCCGCCGATCGTGAACCAGAACGGGTCACCCGGGTCACCCGGGTCCCAGCCGTGCAGCAGGAGCACGCGCCCCTGCCGGTTGACCGGGAGGACTCGCGCGGTACTGCGCCTTTTGGTCACGCCTCGATGTTACGGAACGCGGCCGGCCGGAGCTTCAGGCGGCCGCCACCCGGCGGGCGCGCATGCAGAAGGCCGCGGGCACCCGCTCGCTGGCCAGCGCGACCGGCATGTCGTCGAGCCACATCCGCGCCGATGACTCCACCCAGGCGGGGCCGCCCGCCACGCCGGTACCGTCGCCGGTGAACCGGGCGCCCACCGGTTCCCGGCGCACGCCCAGGCCGGCCAGCGCCGTGCCCAGCGGGACGCTGGACGGCGACGGCACCGGGTTGTCCAGGTCGGGGATGCCGAGCGCCTGCCGCGCGGCGGCGGGCAGCCTGGCCGGCAGCACGAGTGAGGTCACCTCGGCCGCGACCAGGCCGGACCGCACGGCCCGGAGCGTCCCGGTGCGGTGGTGCGCGAGCGTGCCCGGGACGGCGCGGAGCTGGTAGGCCTCCTGCGCCGTGAGCGGCCGGTCGGCCCGCCCGGACAGCTCGATGCGGATCTGCTCGCCCGCCAGCCGCTCGAACAGGGCAGTGGCGGTCCCGGTGCCACGGGCCAGCATCGCGGCGACGGCCGCCGCCGCCCGCACGGTGCTGTCGTCCGGCCCCGGGGGCGGGGCAAGCTGGTCGACCGCTTTGGTGATGGCGCCGAGCTTGGCCGCGTTGCCGAGGTCAGGGTGGACCAGGATCAGCCGGATATCGGTGATCAGCCCGCAGAGCAAGTGGCTGAGCGCGGGTCCGGTCTCCGGATCGCGAAGCCACGCAAGCGACTCGTTCATAAGCAAATTGTAATCAAACGACTACTGTGTGCACTAGTCCTGAATCATGACATTTTTCGCTTTCAGCCCGGGACCGACGACCGGGCCGGAACACGGCGATCATCAGCCCCCCGCGCGCCGTCAGGCGGTAGCCTCGCCGGGACGGTGGCTCCAGCCGGAGGGAAGATCGGTTTGCTCGGCGGATCGGTGATCACGGGCAAGGTGGCGTACGCGGCAGGCTGCCTGCTGGCCGCGATCATCCTGGTCACCTCCGGTTACGCCTACCACGTGGTGAACCTGGCGGGCGGCCTGGGCGGCGGCATCAGCATCGGCAACGGCGGCCCGTCCACCGGCGCGATGAACATCCTGGTGATGGGGCTGGAGAGCCGTACCGACTACCAGGGCCGCACGCTGGACCACCACATGCAGGTCGTGCTGCACTCCGGCAGCACCGGCGGCCAGGCCACCAACACCCTGATCCTGCTGCACATCTTCGCCGGCGGCGAGCGGGCGGCGGGCGTCTCGATCCCGCGCGATGACTGGGTCACCTTCCCCCAGCCCTACGACGGGCAGTCGCAGGGGAAGATCGACCAGGCCTACGGCCTGGCCTACACGCAGTCCCTGAACGAGACGGTGAACTCGGGCAAGAGCTCGGCCGAGCGCTACCTGGAAGCCAACCAGGCCGGCCAGGCGGCCACCCTCGCCACCGTCGAGGCGGTCACCGGCCAGCAGGTCGACCACTTCGCCGAGGTGAACCTGGCCGGGTACTACTACCTGGCGAACGCGTTCGGCGGGGTGGTGGTCTGCGTCAAGCCGTGGACCGGGGGCAACGACCAGAACCTGGCCGACCGGAACTCCGGCTGGGACGCGGTAGCCGACGGCTACAACACCGCCAAGGGCGGCAACCAGTACCTGCGGGTGACGGCGGCGCAGGCGCTCGCGTACGTCCGCGACCGGGACTCGCTGCCCAACGGAGACCTCGACCGGACCCACCGCCAGCAGGCGGTCCTCGACTACATCATCTGGCGGCTGAAGAGCGGCGGGATCCTGACCGACCTGGGCCAGCTCACCGGGCTGCTGGGCACCGCCAGGCAGTACCTGATTACCGACGCGCACTGGAACCTGCTCGACTTCGCACCCCAGATGAAGGCCCTGACCGGGAAGAACCTGAAGTTCTTCACGGCCCCGATCGCCAGCTACGCGACGATCGCCGGGCAGTCCGCCAACGTGATCGACGTGCCCACCATCCGGGCGTACATCAAGGCGAGGTTCACCGCGCCGGCCGCGGCCAAGCAGCCCGCCAGCGGCGCGAAGCCGACCACTAAGGCCGCCCCGGTCCCCGCCCCGTCGACGGTGACGGTTGACGTCTACAACGGCGCGGGCGTAGGCGGGCTCGCGGGCCGGGTCTCCGCCGCGCTTACCGCCAAGGGCTACCAGGCCGGGCTGACCGGGAACTCGGCCGCGCAGTCCCAGCCGGTGCTGGCCGGCGCCCAGGTGTTCTACGGCCCGGGCGCGTCGGCCAACGCGGCCAAGATCGCGGACTACTTCGGCGCCAAGGCCACCGCGCTGTCCTCGCTGCGGGCCGGCCACGTCGAGGTGCTGCTGGGCACGGGCTCGACCGTGGTGCCGTCCAGCCTCGAAGCCCCGGCCAGCTCAGCCACCACCCCGGCGGCGGGCACGACGGCGGCGGCGCCAGCCTCGGCGGCCAACAACGGGGCGGCCGGCGGCGCGGTGAGCGTGGCCGCCAATGCCAGGTACGGCGTCCCCTGCGTGTACTAGGCGGGCTGCCCGGGCGCCCGCGTCCGGGGGCTGGCGGGGGGTGACCGCGCGGTCGTCAGAGCCAGCCCGGCGGCGACGAGCCGACGGGGACCGGCGGGCGGTCGTACCGGGCCGGCGTGGCCGAGTAGCGCAGGGCCGGGGCGACGTAGTCGAGGGTGCCGAACGGCGATTCCATTCGCTCCCGGCGGGGTTCACCGGGGCCGGCCGCGGGGAGCCCGGCCGCGGGGAGCCCGGCCTCCGCGGGCACCAGGCCGAGGCCCTGCACCCAGGAGGCGACCTGGGTGAGCGCGATCTTGACGTGCCAGCTTCCGCCTTCGACCGCGCGGCGGACGAGCGCCGACGTGATCGCGGCGGCACCGATGATGCCCGCGATGTGATCGTTGATCATGCCCGGCGGCGTGTGCAGGTGGCGGCCGAGGCGGATCTCGGTGTCGGTCATCCCGGTCGAGGCGGCCGCCAGCGGGTCGAAGCCGGCCCGCCCGGCCCAGGGGCCGGAGGGGCCGTAGCAGCTCACCGAGACATAGATGATCCCCGGTCGCAGGGCCGCGACCTGCTCCGGCCCGAAGCCGCGGGCCCGCAGGGCGCCCGGCCGCCAGCTCTGCACGAACACGTCGGCCGAGCGCAGCAAGTCCGCCAGTACGGGCGCGTCCCCGTCCGCGAAGTCGATGATCGCCGACCGCTTGCCGAAGCCGGTCATGATCGTCATGCCAACCGGGTCGAGCAGCCTGGGCTGCACCGGGCCGACGTGAAGGACGTCCGCCCCCTGCTCCGCGAGGCTGCGCGAGGCGGTCGGGCCGGCGAAGACATGCGTCATGTCGGCGACGCGGATGCCCGCCAGCGGGCGCTCGGCCGGCCGTAGCGGCGCCGGCGGCGCGTCACCGATTCGCTCGACCTCGACCACCGGCCGGCCGGCCGACAGCTTTCCCTGCCGGTGAGCCCGCCATTCCGCCGCCGAGCGCACCAGCGTGCCGGTGATCCCGGCATCGATGAAGGCGCGTTCGAGGTCCTCTCCGTCCCACCGCGCCACCGCGGCCGCGGTGGCGTCCTTGTCGTCCGGGATGCCGAGCAGCCGCAGCGTGTCCTCAAGCAGCCGGGGATAGGGGGCGGTCAGGTAGAACAGGCGGCCGTCACGGGTGCGGTAGTGCCCGGCGCAGGGCGGCGAGAGCTGGTCCACGTCCAGGCCGACGTGCCCGTTCCGCCGCAGGTAGGGGACCGGGTTCAACGCGAATACGGCGTCGCCCGCGGTCAGCCGCACCTCCTGGGGCGCCCCCTGGCGGCACTCCCACAGGGCCGCGACGGCGGCGCCCTGGGCGAGCAGGGCAAGCGCCCCGGCCAGCGCCGCCCGGTGCGGGGTGGCCAGGGACGGCGGTTCCCCGTCAAGCCGGAGCGCGCTCTGCGGCCCGCTGGCGTCAACCCCGAGCACGCGGAGCAGGCCGGCGAGCGCCTCCCCGGCCGGACCGCTGTACTTCACCTGACGCAACCCATCAACGCCTATGTTGATGTCGCCGTCGCCCCCTGTCAACGCGGCGCGGCCCGGTAGCGCCCGCGCTCAACAGATGTGTTGACAAGCGCCGCCGCGCCATGCAGGGTGACACCATGCTCGCACTTGGCACCCCCCGGAAAGGACTGCGGCCGTGGTCGACGTAATGCGCGGAATTCGGGTCGTCGAGGTCGCCGACTATATCTTCGTGCCCGCCGCGGCCGGCCTGCTCGCGGACTGGGGCGCGGACGTCATCAAGGTCGAGCATCACCTGCACGGGGACCTCATGCGCGGACTGACGACGCATCATCCGGGTCAGCCGGCGGTCCCGGCCTTCCACCCGGGGATGGAGGCAGCCAACCGGCGAAAGCGCAGCATGGGGCTGAACCTCGCCAGCGAGACCGGCCGCGACGTGCTCTACTCGCTCGTCGAGTCCGCGGACGTGTTCCTGACCAGCAAGCTCGCCCCGACCCGGCAGAAGCTGAAGTTCGATGTCGACGACCTGCGGGCGGTAAACCCGAACCTGATCTACGTGCGGGGCACCGGCCACGGCGCGAAGGGAGAGGAAGCCGACACCGGAGGCTTCGACGCCCTTGACTTCTGGTACCGGACCGGAATCGCCATGGGCGCCAAGGCCCGCGAGGTCGACGCACCCCCGTTCATGCCCTGCGGCGCGTTCGGCGACAACACGGGCGGCATGTACATCGCCGGCGGGATTTCCGCCGCGCTGCTGCACCGCGAGCGGACCGGCGAGGCCCTGACCGTCGACGTCTCCCTGCTCGCGGCGGGCATGTGGACGCTCAGCACCGGGATCGCCCTGTCGGGCCTTTACGGTACGCCGGTTCAGCAGCGCCCGGTCGAATCGTCACTGGGCCCGATGGTGACCACGTACAAGACCAGCGACGACCGCTTCATCGCGATGAACTGCCTGCAAGGGCACCGTTACTTCCCTGACCTGTGCCGGGTTCTCGGACTAGGCGACCAGTCAGCCGACCCGAGGTTCAGCAGCGCCGAGGAATTCGGCCGCAACGGCGAAGACGTGCGGCAGCTCCTCGCGAACGCGTTCCGGAAGCTCACCTTCAAGGAAGCGCTCAGCCTGCTGGCGGACTTCTCCGGCCAGTGGGGACCAGTTCAGGCCTCCGACCAGGTCGCCGCGGACGGACAGGTGCTAGCCAACGACCTGCTAGGCGAGATGACGACAAGCACCGGTCACACGATGACGGCCGTCCGCCCGCCCATCCAGTTCAACGAGTCCCCGGCCGAGCTTGGCCAGTCCCCGCAGTTCAACCAGCACTGCGAGGAGATCCTGGCCGAACTCGGGTACGACGCCGAGGGCATCATCGACTTGAAGGTCAAGGGCGCGGTCTTTTGACGAGGCGGCTCATCGCGCCAGCCAAATAGCTCAGACCAGCAGATCACGGCCGCGCAGGTGCGGGGCAGATGCCATAATGCTCAGAAGATGCCAGGAAAGCTGCGGCGGGGTCGTGCCCGCCGCTTACTAGAGGAGCTTTCTGGTGGCAGAGCTGCCCCCGGAGATCGATACGTCCAGGCCGACTTCGGCCCGTATCTACGACTATTACCTTGGCGGGAAGAACCACTTCGCCGCCGACCGCAAGACCGCTGAGGCGGTTCTCGCCGCCGCCCCGGTCGCGCGGACGGTCGCCCGCGAGAACCGGGCCTTCCTCGGCCGCGCGGTCCGCTTCCTGGCGGCCGAGGCCGGGGTACGGCAGTTCCTCGACATCGGGACCGGGCTGCCAACCGAGCGGAACGTGCACGACGTGGCGCAGGAGGTCGCGCCTTCCGCCCGCGTGGTCTACGTCGACAACGACCCGCTGGTGCTCGTGCACGCGCGGGCGCTGCTCACCTCCTCCCCCGAGGGCCGGACCGCCTACATCAACGCGGACCTGCGCGACCCCGCCGCCATCATCTCCTCGCCGGTGGTGCGGGAGACGCTTGACTTCAGCCAGCCGATCGCGCTGATCCTGCTGGGCGTCCTGCACACCATCGTGGACGAGGACCAGCCCGCGGCCATCATGAAGACGCTGCTCGACGCGCTGCCCCCGGGCAGCTACCTGGCCGCCTCGCACGTGACGGCCGAGCACTGGCCACAGGACCTGGCCGAGGAAGGCCAGAGCCAGTACCGCGCGCAAAGCGGCCCGTTGCGGGTACGCGATTCCGACGAGTTCGCCGACCTGGCGTTCTCCGGCCTTGCGCTGCTGCCGCCGGGCGTGGTGCTGGTATCGGAATGGCGGCCGGACGACAGCGGCCCGCGTCCTACCCCGTCCGAGGTGTCCTACTACGGCGGCGTAGCCCGCAAGCCGTAGGGCCTCAGTGCGCCATTGCTTCCCAGGCCACCAGCGCCAGCGTGACGAAAAGCCAGGCCACGAAGAGAATGCCGCTGATCCACAGCGGCATTACCGCGTAAGTTTCGAGCATCGCGTAAACCTGGCGGTGCTACGACCCAACACCGTTAACTTAACTGCCGACGAGCCGCACGGCGAAATGAGCGAACACCCAAATCCCCCGGGTAATGGGGCCATTGCGGAACTTTTTCGCAGACTGGAAATAATTTAGTGTAATAATACTAAATTATTTCCACTCTACGCCATTGGCCTGCAGATAAGTGACCAGGGTGGCGATAGTGGCGCTGCTCGCGCAGTCGGCGCCCGCCTGACCGCTGATATCGCTGAGCGGACGCCCACGGTCAGCAGACGATTCCTAGTTCGCGGGGGCAATGTTCGGTTATAGGATTCCGGTTGATCCTGGAGGTGCGCACGCATGCCGGAACTCCCGACCGAAATTGACACGTCGCGGCCGCACCCGGCCCGGACCTATGACTATTTCCTGGGCGGTAAGAACAACTTCGCCGCTGACCGGGAGGTCGCGGAGAAAGTAATCGCAGGCTGGCCGTCCATTCGGGTCGGGGTGCGGGAGAACCGGAAGTTCCTGGCCCGCGCGGTCAGGTACCTGGCGGGCGAGGCCGGCGTACGCCAGTTCCTCGACATCGGCACCGGGCTGCCCACCGCGGCCAACACCCACGAGGTCGCCCAGGCGGTCGCGCCGTCGGCCCGGGTCGTCTACGTCGACAACGACCCGCTGGTGCTCGCGCACGCCCGGGCGCTGCTCACCTCCGCACCGGAGGGCCGCACCGCCTACATCCACGCCGACCTGCGCGACCCCGCCGCCATCCTGAACGACCCGGTCACCCGCGACGTGCTGGACTTCACCCAGCCGGTCGCGCTCATGCTGGTCGCGATCCTGCACATGATCCCGGACCGGGAGAAGCCCGCCGAGATCATGGCGACCCTGCTCGACGCCCTGCCGCCGGGCAGCTACGTCGTCGCCTCGCACATCACGGCCGAGCACAGCGAGGGCGCGGCCGCGGCCGAGGACCGCTTCCGGGAGGCGAGCCTTGACGCCCAGTGGCGGGACGCCGACGTGTTCGCCGGGCTGGCGTTCAGTGGCCTCGACCTGGTACCACCGGGCGTGGTCCTCACCTCCGAATGGCGCAACAGCGCACCCGGCCCGCGGCCCACGGCGGCCGAGATCAGCGCCTACGGCGGCGTCGCCCGCAAGCCCTGACAACGGGCCTGCAGGGATTCCAAGGAGATCAGAAGATCGCGCCCGCGAGCCGACGGAAACGCCTTGCGCCCCAAGCTGTCAACGCAACCACGAGCCATTCGGAGTCAATGCCTCCGGCGGCGGTGGCGGCACTGATTCTGTTGACGGGACGTCCAACCGCATCCGGCCCCCGTGGAAGGCGACACGAACTACGTCGTCGACAACCCAGATGACCTGTCCGACACCGTCACCGACATTGACCGGGTAGAGGGCGGGACCCTCTGGGAAGAGAAAACCGCGACCGGTCAGAACCCCAACATGGACACGCCTAGCTGGGTGCAGAAGAACGTTGTCGGTAAGCTCAACTCCTATACCCGGGCACGCCAGTACTTGACTGGGTACGAGAACGCGCCGCTGGGCCTTGATTTCACACAGCCTGGCGCTACACCCGAATTCAAGGCCGCGGTTGAACAGGCGGTCGAAGAGTGGAAGGCCGCCAACCCAGGCGTGCCGGTTACAGTAAGGTGGGCTCCATGAGCTGCTTGTTCGAGGTCGGCGAGACGACGCTATGGAGTCCATCTAATACCATCGCCCGTCTTTTCAAAGGACAAGTGGAAGCCGTCGCAGCCGCATATCACGTAAATTCAGGACTCGGCGAGATAATCGATGACGAGTGCCAGATAGACTTGACAACATTCGAGAAATTCGTGGCCGAGGCAATGAGGCAATACGGTCACGCGACCCATCCCATACTCAAGTCGCTTACCGTATCCGTGATCTCCACCGCATCCGTGCTCGTCGAGCGCGCGGCTAAGGCTTGACGAACTGCTTCGCGCCCAGGATGCAGCCGTCCTGCACCGTTACCCGCATCGCCAGAACCGCAGATCTGGACGCTTTCGGCAGCAGTTCCGATGGTGTCGATGGTCGCAGGGGCGGGAGTTGCCGGGGCCCAACCAAGGGAAGGCGGTTACCCCGGCAACTCCGCAATTGCACGCTGGCCTGCCAAGACTTGCCCCGAAGGCACTCGATTGCCGATGCCGCGGGACCGGGTACCAGCGCAGTAGTCCCTGCGCTGTTCCCGGTGTGCATAAGGAGCGTCGCAGGTAGCCATTAAGGGAGGATTGAGCCGGACAGAGATCGCGCACAAGAATCACGCGTTCTCGGTAGGTAAGCCGTTGATGCGCTTCAATTTAGAACGCAACTAAATATTCTTGAACGTTGCCGAATGGTTTCGTATGCCGACTAGGGCAAACGCCAGCAGGCGTGTGCCTGAGTTCTTACTGCCACCGTTCGCCGCCTTTGAGTTTTTTCGCGAGAGCTTCCGCGTTTTAGTCCATGATGCTAGCGTTCTGAGCTGTCTGCCAAGACTCGCCCTGTGACGCGCGCGGCCGCAGGCGTCACAGGGAAACTGATCTGCTGTTCCGACAGCAGTGAACTCCCGGAGCGCACAAATGAAACGTAGCGTTAGTACCGTGACCTCGCCGTGGCCAGCGATAAGGGCTGGGGCATTGACGCTGGCCATAAGCTATGGCTGTCCCCTCTGCGAGGAAGGGCAGCCTCCTCCCGGGCGAAAGAATCCGGCTCGTTCTTCGCGCCGGACTAGGCGCAACGCGGACGGCCCGCTGGCGGCGGCGGCTTCACCCCGAGCTTTGTTCCCAGCGAGTCCTCCGGTGAAGGCTGAGCTGGCCGGCCGTGTCCGGTTCCGGATTCTAGGACCAGTGGAGCTACAGTCCGGGCAGCGCTGGCAGGGCGTCGACAACGAGGAGTGGCGGTCGTTTCTTTCCTGCCTTCTGCTTCGCCCCGGAGAACTGGTATCGATCGAAGACCTGGCCTCCGCCTTGTGGGGTGACGACCTGCCTGGCATGCCAGGGAACCTCATCGGCATCTACGTCCAGCGGTTGCGGCGGCTGATCGGTGATCCTCGAAGCCAGGTGCTGGCCCGCCAGGGATCCGGTTACCAACTGTGCGTCGGCCTTGGCGACTTGGACCTGCTGCAATTCGAGGCACTTGTCGAAGACGGGCGCAGTGCGCTCACAGCGGGAAATCCGGGTACTGCCACCATCCTGCTGGGCGAGGCACTGGGCCTGTGGCGCAGGCCGGCCCTGGCCGACGTCAAGCCGACTGCCTTTTTCGCGGATCACTCCAGGCGGCTGGCGAAACTCCGGGCTACGGCGGCCGAATTGCGGGCAACGGCGGACCTGGCATGCGGCCGGGCTTCGCGACTCACACCCCGGCTGCCGCAGTTCGCGGCAGCCGACCCGTTTCGCGACACGCTTCAGCTCCGGCTGGCGTGTACCCGCGATGTAGCCGAGTCACAACGATCGCCCGCGCCTGCGGCCTGGGACATCCCCAACCCTGCCCACCACAACGCCATTGCCGCCGCAGAACTGGCTCCTGCGGGGTACGACGTGGCAAGGGACCGTCAGGAGTTCGGCTTGGCGCTGGACGCAGCCAGGTTCCGCGCCGGGCTGACACTTCAGGACGCTGCCCGCGCAGCCGGGATCAGTCATCGTCAAGCGGCAGGGTACTTCGCCGGGAAGGACCTTCCGGCCCTCAGCGAGGCCGGGCTTAAATCCTTCCACGCTATCCTCGCCGCCTGCGGGATCACGGACCCTGTGCAGGTCATCAGGTGGACCTACGCCCTAGCAAGATCATCGTCGGCCCAGGAGAGTCGGCCGCTGCCCGCTGGCCGCCACCCCGCGAAGGCAGACGGACCCACTAGCCCTGGTCCCGCTGGGGCTATCCCAGACAGCCCGGAACCCGACCCGTGCCTGGACCCGGCCACAACGCGGACCACGGCGGACCTGCTGGCGGCGTTGTCCCGGTTCCGGATCTGGGCGGGCGAGCCGTCATTCCAGGACATGCAGCGCCTGTCGGAGCCTAGGACCGCTGCGAGCACTATGTGCACGGCGCTGGGCAGCGGCAAACTGCCCAGCCTGCGCGTAGTCCGGGCAATTATCACCGGTTGCGGCGGCTCTCCCGAGCAGGTGCAAGCATTCGCCGCAGCCTGGCGCAGGATCCGGTTGCTCCCGGGCCAGCCCAGAACTCAGCCAAAGCCGTCGACTAAACGAACGCTGTATCCGGTCCAGGACACCGGAAGTCCACCGCCCTGCGCTGCGGAAGCGGACGCGTTCAAACCCGGCAAGAGAAATCCCCGCAAGCAGCTCGCCTGAGGATCGGACCGGCCCAGGCACGAGCAACCCCGAGCAACGGACCGCGAGTCCAATTGCACAGCGCATGCGGATGGCACGGCGCCACGGCGCGATCGTCGCGCCGGGAACCCAGCCGACGAGCAGGTCGGCACCAGGGTCTGTGGCGCCCGCTTCCGATCATTGTTCATCCGCGCGCTTCCGGGACAGGTGAGGCACGTGACAGCGGGACTCTTCATCAGTTACCGGCGCAGCGACGCTGGCCCCTACGCCAGGCTTCTGCAAGTTCAGCTCGCAAAGCACCTGCCGGGAACCCCCATCTTCATGGACCTAGACTCCATCGAAGCGGGCACCGATTTCGCGGAGGCGATCAAGACCGGAGTAGAGTCGTGCTTCGTCCTGATCGCCCTGATCGGTCCTAAATGGCTCGACCTCCGAGACGAAGGAGGCCGGCGCCGGATCGACAACCCGGACGACTACGTACGACTCGAAATCAGCAGTGCCCTAGAGCGCCGCGTTCGAGTAATACCAGTACTCATTGACGGAGCGGAAATGCCCCAGCGCCGTCAGCTGGCAGACGACCTCAGCAAGCTCGCAACGCTCAATGCCCTACACATGGGCTACGATCGCTACGAGTACGATGAAACCCGCCTTATCGCCGTTATCCAGAAAATGATCGCGAAAAGAAGCACCGACGACATGATGGTCCCCGAAGGCACCAATTGATACAGCCCGGATCTACTGGTCGGCGAGCCTAAGACTGCACGCAAACCTCGATCTGCCGAGGCGCTGCGGCAACTGGGGGTCCACCATCTTGAACCCGCGTTTCCGCAGGTAGGAAGGCTGAGCGGCATCCGGGGAAGGCGCCCCGACCGCGACTCGAACGCGGGACCTACCGCTTAGGAGGCGGTCGCTCTATCCACTGAGCTATCGGGGCCTACGAAAACCCTAGCTTACCTGGGATGCGGCACGCCCGCCGTTCTCCGCGTGACGGCCCCCGACCGCCTGATTCCGGTGGTCCTCGCGTCAGGAGGCCGGAGATGCCGCAGCCGGCGGCCCTGCCTCAGGGATCGCGAGGAAGCGGACGGCCATCGGGCGCGCGCCTGGTGGTGCGAGGTTCCTCGGCGTAGCCGTGCTTCCGTAGCAGGTCCCGGTACTCCGCGGCGAACGCCTGCAGCCCTTCCCTGGTCATCCAGGTTCCGGTGCGCTGCGCCTGGACCCAGCCGTCCGGCCCCTCGTACTCGGCCATGGCCCGGATATACAGGTCGATGTCGGCGCTCAGCCGCTGCCTGTTCCACTCAGCCAGCGCCCTGTCCTCTTCCGGGGTGCGCTCGGCCGGCGCGGCCGCCACCAGGTCGACCGGCAGCAGCCGCCACCAGCGCTCGCGGCCGCCCGAGCGCTCGGCGACCTCCTCGATGAGGTGCTGTTCCGCCAGCTTGCGCAGGTGGTAGCTGGTCGTGCCGGTTGACTCGCCGAGTGCCCGGGCGACCGCGGTGGAGTTCGCCTCCCGGTGCCGGCCGATGTAATCGAGGATCCGCCGCCGGACGGGGCTGGTGAGCGTCTTGTACAGCTCGGTGCGCTCGGCGCTGGTGCCGGGCGCGGGCCCGCGTGCTGGCCAGTCCATGGCTGGACTATACCGCAGAGTAAGTCTGCAAAACTTATTTGCAGAGGATCTCTGCAATGTCGTAGGGTCGGCACTGGGCGCGTCCGCCAGGACGGGCCCGGAACGAAGGGAGAAGACCCATGCCGCTCGGCAGGGCTCCGGACGAGGCCACCGCACCCGCGTTCCGGTGGCTGGTGAGGCTGATCGCGATCTCGGCCGCGCTCTTGGTCCCGTGGGCCGCGTACCTGGCCCTGAGCCTCCCGGCGAGCGTCAACGCGCAGCACTGGCCGCTCGCCTGGACCGGCCTCGACGTAGCGGTGGCGGCCGGGCTGGCGGCGACCGCGTGGCTCGCCGTCCGGCGCGACCGGCGGGCCGCCTTCCCGGCCGTGTTCGCCGCCACCCTGCTCCTGGTCGACGCATGGTTCGACGTCTGCACCGCGCCAGCCGGCCGTCCCCTCGCGATGGCGTTCACGGACATGGGCGTCGAGGCCGCCGAGGCGGCCGGCTGCCTGGCGCTCACGGTCACCGTCTGGCGTAGCGGCGCGGGCGGGGCAGTACCGCAGGCAGGTGCCCGGTGAACCGCCGCCCCCTCGCGGTCGCGGGCGCCGCTGCCGCTGCCGCAGCCGCGGCGACGGCGGCCTGGTGGCTGACCGACTCCGCGCCCTACCCCTACGCGCAGCAAAGGCTCCTGGACCTGCCGTTGCCGTTCCTTTCTAACCGGCGGCTCGACGCGCTGCTCGGGCTACGGCCAGGGGAACGGGTGCTGGAGATCGGCCCCGGCACCGGGCTGCAGGCGCTGCACGTCGCGGGCCAGCTTGGCCACGACGGCCGCCTTGACGTGATCGACATCCAGGACGAGATGCTGGAGCACGTGATGAGCCGCGCGCGGGCAGCCGGAATCACCTCGATCACCGCGGCCAGGGCCGACGCGCGCAAGCTTCCGTTCGCCGACGCCACCTTCGACGCCGCCTACCTGGTGACCGTCCTCGGCGAGATCCCCGACCAGGCCGCGGCCGTGCGCGAGCTGCGGCGAGTACTCAAGCCAGCCGGGCGCCTCGTCGTCGGGGAATTCCTCGACCGCCACTATGTCCCCCTGGTGGACCTGCTCAGCTACGGCAACCAAGCCGGGCTCGAGCTGTCCGGGCGGCTGGGGCCGCCGCTGGCCTACCTCGCCCGCCTGCGGCCTGACCGCTCACCAGCCTCATGATCGGCCCCGGCGCCGTTGCCGCCGCGCCGTGAACGCCGCTACTGGAAGGTGGCCCGGTCCGGGCGGATCACGTAAACGATGCGGTGGCCGACATCGCCGGGCGGGCCGTCGAGCCGCATCCCGTAGCGGCTGGCGAGCGTGGCGAAGAACGCGCCGGTGTGATCGTCCAGGATGTCGGTGACCGTCCCCCGGACCTCAAGGTACCGGTACGGCTGGTCAGGGTCGTTGATGGAAAGCGCGACCTTCGGATCGCGGGTGATGTTCTGGTACTTGTACCGGATGGTCGTGCCGGTCAGCTTCAGGCTCGTGCCGTCCCAGGCGAACCACATCGGGTTCACCTGCGGCCACCCGTCCTCGCGGCTGGTCGCCAGGTGGGCGAACAGCGGCCGCTCGAGCAGGTCCTTGTGCGACTCGGGGATGGCGTTCATCAGTCGTCTCCTGGCGTGGTCGGGGCATCGTGGTCCGGGGCATCGTGGTCCGGGGCATCATGGTCGGGGGCGCAGCGGTCGCCGGGAGCGCCGCCGTAGGCAGCGATCTTGTACTCGGTGGCGTCAAGCGCGAGGGTCAGCTCGCGGAGCCGCTGCCGGATCCGGTCGCGGTGCGCGAGCATCATCGCCCGCCGCTCTTCCTCCGTCCCCGGTCCCTGGTCGGCGAGGGCGACGTAGCGCCTGAGGTCCGCCATGGTCATGCCGGACACCCGCATCCGGGTGAGGAAGACGAGCCGGCGCAGGTCAGCCGCGGAGTAGCCCCGGTAACCGGAGGCGTTACGGGCCGGGCGGACGAGGCCTTCCTGCTCGTAGTAGCGCAGGGTGTGCGGGGACAGGCCGAGTAGCCGGGCCGCCTCCGAGACGCCGAGCGGCACCGCGCCCGGGTCGATCACCGAGTCGTCGACCAGCGCGTGGATCGCCGCCACGGTGTCGCCCGCGGTCCTTCCGGCGCTGTCGCCCGTGAGCTGCCCGATCAGGGTTTCTGTGGCCATGGTTCTACCGTAGGCGCTACTGGGCGGCCTGCTGGAAAGCGCGCACCGCGGGTGGCAGGCCGGGGAAGTCCGCGGACTCACTGACCTGCGCCCAGCGTTGCACGTCATCGAGGCTCCGCTGGTAGGAGGCAGCGAGGTTGCGCACCGCCTCCGCGCCGAGCGGCAGCCGCAGCGGCGCGTCCGGCTCGCCGAGCATCCGCCTGATCACGGCGGCCGCCCGGACCGGATCACCTTCCTGCCGGCCGTCGGCGCCGGCCAGGTCCGCGCGGATACGGCCGCTCACCCGCTGGTAGAGCGGGTCGGGCGGTGCCGTCCTGAGCACGCCGGGTGAGCTGAATTCGGTGCGGAACCTGCTCGGCTCGACGATCAGCACCCGGATGCCGAACGGCGCGACCTCCCCCGCGAGGGCCTCCGACCAGCCCTCAAGCGCGAACTTGGCGGCGGAGTAGCTGCCCACGGCCGGGAATGACAGCCGGCCGCCCTGGCTGCTCATCTGGATGATCGCGCCAGATCCGGCCGCGCGCATGTGGGGCAGCACCGCCCGCACGTAGGCGGCCGGCCCGAGGAGGTGCTGGGCGAGCAGGTCGCGCAGCACCTCGTCGCTGATCTCCTCGGCCGTGCCGACCTGCCCCGCGCCGGCATTGTTGACCAGCACGTCCACCCGCCCGAAGCGGTCCAGCGCCGCCGCCACGACGGCAGCGGCACCGCCGGCGTCCCGCACGTCATGCTCGACCGCCAGCAGCCGGCCGTCATAGGCATCGCGCAGCCGGCCGAACCGCTGCCCGCGCCGGGCGGTGCCGGCGACCCGCTCGCCCGCCTCCAGGGCAGCCTCGGCCAGCGCCAGGCCCAGGCCCGACGATGCTCCGGTGATAATCCACGTCCTGGCCTCGCGTTGGTCGCTCACCTCCCCGACGCTAGGGCTTCGAGCGCGCTCGAAGGCAAGAGCGTCCACGCGCCGCCGGCCCGATATCCGCGGTGATGTAATAGAGGGCAATCGAGATTTCAGGTTATTCGTGATGGCGGAGATAGCGCCGGGTCCCCTGCGAATTCACGCGCAACTGGTGTGGCATGCCTCACGATCTGCACGCCTTGACAGCAGGAGTTTCCGCAGGCAGTTCGCCCGGCGGTCGGCCCGCCGGTCGGTGCAGCGGAATGTGCGGCGCCGCTGCGGAGGCACGATAGACCGAAATATTTAACAATATCGATCTTGAAATTTTGGGTGACGCAAATAAGTATGTTCTGGTCGGCAGCTATCGCGTGAGCCACGTCGCACAGTGCTGACAGCATGCCGGGAGGGCAGCGTGACCAGCTATTTCACTACAGACCGTCACGAAACGCTAAGGCAGCAGGTCCGAGAATTCGCCGAAACTGAAGTCCGCCCGCTGGTCCCCGAAATGGAGGCCGCCAGGTCCGTGCAGCATGCGCTTTCGCGGCTAATCGCGAAGCAAGGCTGGATCGGCGTCACTATCGGCCGAGAATACGGCGGGATGGGGCTCGGCCATCTTGCCAAGACTATTATAATTGAGGAACTTTCGCGGGTCAGCGGGGCCATGGGCGCCATGGTGCAGGCTTCTCAGCTCGGTGTGGCGAAAATTCTCCACTTCGGCAGCGAGGAGCAGCGGAGGCACTGGCTGCCCGCCATCGCGAGCGGCGACTGCCTGCCGACGATCGCGGTCACCGAGCCGGACTCGGGCGGCTTCGTCCTCGGCATGGAAGCCACCGCGGCCCGTGACGGCGACGACTACGTGCTCAACGGGCGCAAGGTGTACATCGGCAACAGCCACGTCGGCGACGTGCACGGCGTGGTGGTGCGCACCGGCAGCGGGTCGGCCGGCCTGTCCGCGTTCCTGGTCGAGTCGGACCGGCCCGGCCTGTCGCTGGCCCCGCACAAAGCGGCCATGGGCCTGCACGGGTTCAGCTTCGGTGAACTCATCTTCACCGGCTGCCGGGTACCGGCGGCCAACCGGCTGGGCCGCGAGGGCGACGGGCTGGCCGTCGCCTACAGCTCAAGCATCCTCTACGGGCGGGCGAACCTGACCGCGGTGTCGCTCGGCATCCACCAGGCGATCGTCGACGAGACCATCGCGTTCGCCCTCAGCCGGCCCCGCCACGGCAAGCCGATCGCCGAGCTGCCGTCGGTCAAGCAGAAGCTCGGGCAGATACAGTCCAGGCTGATGACCGCGCGGCTGGCCGCGTACCACGCCGCGTACCTGCTCGACGCCGGCCAGTCCTGCGACCCGGAGCTGATCAACGCGAAGCTGATCAACGTCGAGTACGCGCTGGACTCAGCGCGCAGCGCGATGGAGATCCACAGTGCGGCCGGCCTGTTCACCGACCGGCCGATGGAGCGGTACCTGCGCGACGCCTTCCACATCTTCGCGCCGGCCGGCACGTCCGACATCCAGTTGCTGAGGCTGGGCGAGACCGCACTCGGCACCGCGAAGGGCTCCTGGTCGCAGCGGTTCGCCCAGGTGTCCGCCGCCTCGGCGGCCGAGCTCGGCGGGAGCGAGGCCGAGGCAGAGGTACTGGCCGGGTTCGGCTGAGGCGGCCGGCCGCGGACCCCGGCGGGGACGGCGCCGGCCTTAGCCCATCCGCTGCTCGCGCTCGTGGATCATCTCGACCATCTCGGCCGCCTTCCCCTTGATGAAATCAAGTCCCGGGCGCCCCCAGGGCCGGGGTTCCAGGTCCACCACGCAGATCGTGCCGAGCGTCGTGCCCGTCCGGTCGATCAGCGGCGCGCCGATGTAGGACCGGATGCCGATCTCGTCGACCACCGGGTTGCCCGCGAACCGCGGGTAGTCGCACACGTCGTCGAGCACCAGCGGCAGCCTGCGCACCACCACGTGCGGGCACCAGCCCTGGTCCTTGGTCATCACCCGGGCCGGGTCGTCGGCCGCCGCCACCGCGCCGGGTCCGCCCGCGACGAAGGCGGGCGCGTACAGCCCGGCGAAGTACTGCCGGTCCTCGCTGACGAAGTTCACCATCGCCAGCGGGGCGCCGGTCGAGGTCGCCAGCATCTGGGCGAAGTCGTCGAACTCCGGCTCGGGGCGCTCACCGAGCTCAAGTTCCCGCAGGCGCATCACCCGCCGCGGAGCTTCGTGATCTACCGGGGTGAACAGGTGCGCGTTACTGTCGAACATCAGGGCGGGCTCCCTCTCTGCGGGCTGGGGGTCGGGGGCTGGCGGGCGGGGCGGGCGGAGGCTGGGGGCTGGCGGGCTAACGTCACGGCACCTCGAGGAGGTGCTTGATCAGGCTGACCAGCACCTTGGTGGCCGACCTGGGGTTCCTGGCGTCGCACTGGGCGACCGGCACGTGCGGCTTGAGATCGAGGGCTGACCTGATCTCGTCCGAGTCGTAGCGGAACGCGCCGTCGAACTCGTTGACCGCGACGACGAACCTGATCCCGCGGCTCTCGAAGAAGTCCACCGCGCCGAAGCACGCCTCGAGCTTGCGGGTGTCCGCCAGCACGACGGCGCCGAGCGCCCCGGTCGACAGCTCGTCCCACATGAACAGGAAGCGGTCCTGCCCCGGGGTGCCGAACAGGTAGAGCACCAGCCCGGGGTTGAGGGTGATGCGGCCGAAGTCGAAGGCCACCGTGGTCGTGCGCTTGGCGGCCAGCCCCTCCAGGTTGTCGATGCCGGCGCTCGCCTCGGTGATGATCTCTTCCGTGGTCAGCGGCTCGATCTCGCTCACCGCGCCGATGAAGGTGGTCTTGCCGACCCCGAAGCCGCCCGCCACCAGCAGCTTGACCGAGGTGGGGAGCGGCTGGTCAGAGTCGTCGTTGTAGGCCATCGAGCAGTCTTTCCAGGAGGAGCCGGTTGGAAGTGACGGACCCCGGCTGCGGCGGCGACGCCCGGACCGCGCCGCAGTCGACCAGATCGGCCAGCAGGACCTTGGTGACCGCCGCGGGCAGCCGCAGCCGGGCGGCGATCTCGGCCACCGAAGTCGGCCGCAGGCACAGCCCGAGGGCCTGCAGGTGGTCGGGTTCCAGGGTGGCGTAAGCGCCGCCGGTGGCCACCACCATGGACAGCAGGTCAAGCTGCACGCTGGCGGATGTCCGGCCGTTGGTCACCGCGTACGGCCGCACCAGCCGGCCCGAATCGCCGTCCAGCCAGACGTCGTCACCAGGTGTAGTCATCCGCTCCCCCGCCGGCCGGCTCGCCTCAGTCGCCCGGCGTGACGACCGCGCCGGGTCGCCTGGCCGGCGTGGTCAGGAACGGCCGTACGCTCTTGACCAGCTGGGACATCTCGTAGCCGAGCACCCCGGGGTCGGCCTCGCGGTCGGCCAGTACCGCCAGGACGGACCCGAAGCCGGCCGACGAGACGAACATCAGCGTGTCTTCGAGCTCGGCGACTACCTGCCGCACCCCGTCGCTCCCGCCGAAGCGCACGGAGGCGGTCCTGGCCAGTGAGAACAGGCCGGAGGCGATGGCGGACAAGTGGTCGGCGGCGTCAGCTTCGAGGCCGTGGGCCGCGGTCGCCAGCCCGTCCGAGGAAAGCAGCACCGCGCTGCGGGTGTGCGGGACGTGCTCGACAAGGCCGCGCAGCAGCCAGCCGAGATCGGCTTCGCGGCCGTGATTGCCATCGCTCGCCATGGTCGGTGGATTCTCCTTCGCCGATGATGTGCAGTCGTGCGCCTCGAGAGTCAGCCCTGCGCGGAGGAGTCTCCTTCCTCAGCGCGGCTCACGCCCCTGAGGAAGTCCGCCATGAGCCCGGTCATCTGGTCAGCGGGCTGCCCGGAGCCGCGGCTCGGCCGCCAGGTACTCCCGCGGCGCCGTGGTCACCCCGGTGTGCCCCTGCCGCCGGGGCAGCGCCGGCCGCGTCCCGGGGCCGGGCCCGCCGTCGTCAGCGGCCTGCCAGGAGCCGGCTGAGCTTGACGCGCCGGACACCGGGCGCCTGACCGGGAGCGCCGAGTGCTCCTGGTCGCCCGCCGGGTACCCGGCCGTCCTGTCCTCGCTGCCGTGGCCGGCGCTGGCCTCCGCGGTCCCGCCGGCCGGCACGAGCGCGAACCGTGACCTCGGGTCGCGGTCCTCATCGGCCGGGGCCACCGCGGGCGGCAGCGGGTCCGCCGGGTCGAGCAGGGACCGGGGCAGGATCACGACCGCCTGCGTGCCGCCGTAGATGTTGTTCTGCAACTGGACCCTGATGCCGTGCCGGCGGGCCAGCGCGGCGACCACGTACAAGCCGATCCGGCCGTCCCGCAGCAGCTCGCCCACGTCCATCCGGCCCGGATCGGCCAGCAGCACGTTCATCCGCTGCTGGTCGGCGGGAACCATGCCAAGCCCGCGGTCGTCGACCTCGATCGCGACGCCCGCCGACACGTGCTGCGCCCGCAGCAGCGCGATGGTATGCGGCGCGGAGAACTTGGTCGCGTTCTCGACCAGCTCGGCGATCAGGTGGATGACGTCGGTCACGGCCGCACCGCGGAGCACGCCTTCCACCGGGGGCACCACCTTGACGCGGGAGTACTGCTCCACCTCGGCGACGGCCGCCCGCAGCACCTCGTGCATGGTGACCTGCCTGGTCCACTGCCGCCGGGAGGACGAGCCGCCGAGTACCGCCAGTGACTCGGACTGACGGCGCAGCCGGGTGGCGAGGTGGTCCACCGTGAACAGCCCCTTGAGCAGTTCCGGGTCCTCGACCCGCGCCTCCAGGTCGTCGAGCATCTCGATCTCGCGGTGGACCAGGGACTGCATGCGCCTGGCCAGGTTGACGAAGATCTCGACCCGCTGGTCAGCACGCTCATGCTCGCCGCGCATCACCCGGTCGGTCAGCTGCTGCAGCTCGGCCTGGCCGCGCTGCGCGGTCAGCCGGCTGGACTGGAGCTGGGCGTCCGCCCGGCGGCTGGCCGCGCGCGCCCCGAGGAACGCGGCCACCAGCATGGCCGCCACGCCGCAGGCGATCCCGGCCAGCACTTCCTTGACCGTGCGGGCGGAGGCCCCGGCGAGCAGTGCGGCTGCCGCCGCACTGATGCAGGCGACCCCGATAACCGCCGCGGGCAGGACGGCGGAGCGCAGGTAGAAGCCCTGCGAGCTTGGCACTGCGTGCGCCGACCGTCCCCGTTCGGTCCGGGTGCCGTCGGACGGGCTGGCTGCTGTCATGGGCGTCCTCAGGTCGCGGAAGCGGTAGACGACGCTGAATACCCTAGTAATTGAAAGGTTTTTCCTGCATACAAATTGACCAGAAGCTGGTCTTAGCGTCATGAAATGTTGCCAAACGGGCTAAATATATATACGCATGGATAACCGACAAAAGGGATATCGCACGCGAATAATCAGCAGGCGGCCGCCCGGACCTGGGCCTGACCGGGGACAGTCAGCCGCACCCGTTCGGGATGATCACGGGTTGGACCGGGCGCGCCTTACTTCAGCAGCGCCCCCGCGTCCACCGGCAGCGTCACCCCGGTGATGAAGCGGGCCTCGTCCGAGGACAGGAACAGGATGGCGTTGCTGATGTCCACCGGCTCCACCCAGCCGACCGGCAGGGTGTGCAGGAACGCGGCCGCCAGCTCCGCGACGTCGTCCGGGCCGGGGTTCTCCAGGTCGGGGCGGAACAGCTTGTACGTTCCCTCGTTCATGAACATGGGGGTGTTCACGTTGGTCGGGTGAACCGAGTTAACCCGGATGTTGTACTTGCCCAGCTCGACCGCGAGCGACCGCATCAGCCCGACCACGCCGTGCTTGGCCGAGACGTAGTGGCTCATGTCCGGCATCGCCTTCATGCCGCCGACCGAGCTGGTGAGCACGATCGAGCCGCCGCGACCGCCCGCGATCAGGTGCGGTATGCCCGCCTTGGCGGTGTTCCACGGCCCGGTCAGGTTGATGTCAATGGTGTCCTGCCACGTGCCGCGGGGCATGTCGGCGACCGAGCCGCCCTCGCTGGCGATGCCCGCGTTGGCGACGATGATGTCCAGCCGCCCCAGCTCGGCCACGCCCTGGTCGACCGCCGCCTTGAGCGCGTCGATGTCGCGCACGTCGGCCTGGGTGGCGATGATCCGCCGGTCCTGCGCCTCGACCAGCTTAACGGTCTCGGCCAGGTCCTCGGCGGTGCCCAGCGGCAGTGCGCCCTCGATGTCGTGCAGGATGTCGATGGCGATGATGTCGGCGCCCTCTTCGGCCAGCCGCACGGCGTGGCTGCGGCCCTGACCGCGCGCCGCCCCGGTGATGAACGCGACCTTGCCTGCTGCTCTTCCTGGCATGACTTCCTCGTCTCCAGTTAACTGGCGGAACCAGTGGAATCGGTGGAACTTGCGCTGGCAGCCGCGCGCACGGCGGCCAGGATGCCCTGGTAGCCGGTGCAGCGGCAGATGTTGCCGGACAGGGCGTCCCTGATCTGCTCGTCGGTCGGGTCCGGGTGATCGCGCAGGAACGCGGACACCGAGACGACGAAGCCGGGGGTGCAGAACCCGCACTGCAGCCCGTGGTGCTCACGGAAGGCGTGCTGCACGGCCGACAGCCCGCCGTCCGGGCCGGCCAGGCCCTCCACGGTGACGATCTCGGTCCCGTCCGCCTGCACCGCGAACATCAGGCAGGACCGGATCGCCTGGCCGTCGAGCAGCACCGTGCAGGCGCCGCAGACGCCGTGCTCGCAGCCGAGGTGGGTGCCGGTTAGCTGGCAGCGCTCGCGCAGGAAGTCGGCCAGCGTCAGCCGCGGCGGCACGCTCGCCCGCCGGGTTCGCCCGTTGACCGATACCTCGATGCTGACGTCGCTCATCGTCCGCTCCCGTTTCCGCCGGCGTCGCCGCCGGCCGCCTCAGCGAGGGCCCGCTGCCAGGCCGTCGCGACCATCGCCGCCCCGACCCGCTTCCGGTATCCAGCCGACCCGTGCAGGTCAGAAGGAACGGATTCGAGCTCCGCGATCGCCGTCCGGCCAATCTCGGCGGCGTGGCCGCTGCCCGCCAGGTCGGCGACGGCGGACCCGGTCAGCGCGGCCTCCGCCGCTTCCGCCCGCAGCGGGGCGGGCCCGAGCCCGAACAGCCCGATGGCGCACCGGGCGACCTGCTCTGCTCCCGCGGCGCCGGTTACCCGCACCGCGACCACGGCGCCGGCGATGGCGAAGTCGCCCGGCCGGCGGGCGAACTCCTCGATCGCGAAGCCAGCGCGCCCGCCGTCAGCCCCGCCGCTCTCCCACCCGGCGAACGTCACCCCGGTGAGCAGCTCGTCCGGTTCCAGCGCGGTAGTCCAGGTGCCGGTGAAGAAGCCGTCCGCCGGGATGACCCGGGTGCCGCGGGGCGACAGCGCGTGCAGGTCGGCGCCGAGGGCGCGGGCGACCGCCGGGTACTCGGCGGCCGACTCCGCGTGGGCCAGCGAACCGCCGATGGTGCCCCGGTTCCTGATCTGGAAGTGGCCGATCAGCGGCGTCGCCCGGTACAGCAGCGGCACCGCCGCGGCGACCAGGTCCGAGCGCCCGACGGTGGCCTGGGTGGTCCCGGCGCCGATCCACAGCGCGCCGCCGCGCCGCTCGATGCCGCGCAGCTCATCGACCCGCCGCAGGTCTATCAGGTGCTCGAAGACCGAGAGCCGCAGCGCCAGCACCGGGATCAGGCTCTGCCCGCCGGCCAGCACCTTGGCGCCGTCGCCCAGCTCGGCCAGCAGCTTGACGACCCCTTCGGCGCTGTCCGGCGCGTGGTACTCGAACGCGGCCGGCTTCACTGCTCCGCTCCCGTCGCTGTTCCCGCTGCCGCTCCCGCTGCTGCTCCCGCTGCTTCGAGCAGCCCGACGACGGCGGCCGGGGTGAGCGGCAACCGGGTAATGGTGACGCCGAACGGGGCGAGGGCGTCCGCCACCGCGTTCACCACCGCGGGGGGCGAGCCGATCGCGCCGCCCTCGCCGACCCCCTTGTAGCCGCCAGGCCCCGGTCCCGGCGCGTCGAGCACGTGACCGTACTCGATCACCGGCACGTCGGCCGCCGTCGGCAGCAGGTAGTCCATGAACGTGGTAGCCAGCGGGTTGCCGTCCGCGTCGTAGGCGAGTTCCTCAAGCAGCGCGCCGCCGATGCCCTGCACCACGCCGCCCGCGATCTGCCCCTCCACCACCGCCGGGTTGATCATGTTGCCGCAGTCCTCGGCGACCAGGTAGCGCAGCAGCCGTACCGCGCCGGTGGTCAGGTCGACCTCACAGGTGCACACGTGAGTGGCGGTCGCCCACAGCATCGGCACCGCGGTCGGCGCGTAGCGCGCGCTTGCCTCCAGGCCCGCGGGCATCCCCGGTGGCAGCTGGTACGGCTGGAAGTAGGCGATGTCGGCCAGCTCGGCGAAGCTGACGCCGGCGTCCGGGTCGCCCCGCACGCCCGCCCGGCTGCCGCCCAGCTCGATGTCGTCGGCCGACGCCTCGAGCTTGTGCGCGGCCAGCGCGGTCAGCTTGGCCCGCAGCACCCCGGCCGTCTCGGCGACCGCCCCGGCGGTCATCGAGCCGCTGCGGCTGCCGCCGGTGCCCGCGCCGAACGGGGTGACCGCGGTGTCGCCCTGGATGGTCGCCACGTCCTCGATGTCGGCCCCCAGCGCGTCCGCGGTGAGCTGCACGACCGTGGTCTCGAGGCTGTTGCCGGTGGACCCGCCCGCCACGTAGACGTTGACCTTGCCGCTCGGCTCGATCCTGATCGTCGCGCCCTCGGAGGCGAAGAAGCCGAACGCGGCCGAGGTCGGCTCCGCGTAGCAGGACAGGCCGACGCCGAGGTAGCGCCCCTGCTCGCGGGCCCGGGCCTGCTCGGCCCGGAACGCCGGGTAGTCGAGCATCGTCATGGCCTGCTCGAAGGTCTCAAGCGAGGCCATGTGGTCGAACGGCATCCCGTTCGGGTTGGGGTGCGGCATGTCCCTGGCCGACAGCAGGTTGCGCCGCCGCAGCTCGGCCGGGTCGATGCCGATGCGGCGGGCGGCGATGTCAAGCAGCACCTCGCGGGCCAGGGTCTCGTACGCCCACGGCCCCCGGTAGGCGGTCCGCCCGGCGGTGTTGGAGAAGACCGAGGTATGGGTGAACGTCGCGGCCGGCACCTTGTACGGCCCGGGGAAGAGCATGCCGACCGCCATGGCGGTGCCGACCGGCCAGGGGGTCGGGTAGGAGCCGACGTCCTGCACGTGGTCGAGGCTGGCGGCCACCAGGTCGCCGTCGGCGCTGAACGCCAGCCGGGCGACGCCGTGCTCGTGCCTGGCCTGGCCGGCCGCGAGCAGGTTCTCCCGGCGGTCCTCGATCCAGCGGACCGCGCCCGGCACGCCGCGGGCGGCCAGCTCGGGCAGCGCCAGCAGCACGCACATGTCCTCGCGCAGCGGCGCCACCTTCTGCCCGAAGCCGCCGCCGACGTCCTTGGTGATGACCCGGACGTGGTGCTCGGGCAGGCCGAGCAGCCGGGCGCTGAACATGCGCACCTCGTGCGGCGCCTGGCTGGCGGTCCAGATGGTCAGCTCGCCCGCCGACCACTCGGCGACGATGCCGCGGGTCTCCATCGGCACCGCGGCGTAGGCCTGCTCCCAGATCGTCTCCGTCACCACGTGAGCCGCGCCGGCCAGGGCCTCCGCGATCGTCTCAGCGGGGGCCCCGGCCAGCCGCCCGGCGACGTTGCCGGGGTACGCCTCGTGTACCAGCGCCTCGGCCGCTTCCGCGCTGGCGTAGTCCGCCACCGCGGGCAGCGGCTCGTAGTCGACCATCACCAGCTCGCAGGCGTCCTCGGCCAGGTACGGGTCGTCGGCGATGACCAGCGCGACCGGGTCGCCCGCGAACCGCGCCTCGCCCTCGGCCAGCGGCGGCCGCGGGGTGTCCGGCACGTGCTGCCCCATAATGGAGTACCAGGCCTCTTTGGCCTTGCCGTTCAGGTCGGCGGCGGTGAACACCGCGTGCACCCCGTCCAGCGCCAGCGCCTCGGCCGGGTCGATACCGCCGATGCGCGCCCGCGGGTACGGGCTGCGGACGAAGCAGGCGTGCAGCATGCCGGGACGGACGACGTCGGCGACGAAGGTGCCCGCCCCGGTCAGCAGCCGGGTGTCCTCGACCCGGCGCACCCGGGTGCCGGCGTACCTGGCCGCGCCGCCGCCCGGCTCGCTGCCGCCCGGCTCGCCGCCGCCCGGCTTACTGGCCCCGGCGTCAGCCGTGGTCACCACCAGCGCCGGCCTCAGCCGACCAGGAGCGGCAGCCGCTCCCAGCCGCGCACCGAGGAGGTGTACTGCATCTTGGCGTCGTCCCAGTCGATGTCCCAGGCCGGCCAGCGCTTCAGGATCTCCTCCAGCGCGACGCGCCCCTCCAGCCGGGCCAGCGCCGCGCCCAGGCAGTAGTGCGGGCCGATGGCGAAGGTCAGGTGCAGGCCGCCCTTGCGGCGGATATCGAAGGTCTCGGGGTCCGCGAAGTGCTCAGGGTCGCGGTTGGCCGCGCCGACCATCATCAGCAGCGTGCTCCCGCCGGGCACGACCTGGCCGTGGAACATGGCGCCCTTGCGGACGTAGCGGGCGACGAACGGGCCCGGCGGCTCCAGCCGCAGCACCTCCTCGACCGCGCCCGGGATCAGCGAGGGATCGGCCGCCAGCTCCGCGCGCTGGGCCGGGTGGACGGCGAGGGTGCTGGCGAGCCAGCCGATCAGCCGGCCGGTGGTCTCGTTGCCCGCCCCCGCCAGCACGGTGACGTACATCATCACCTCGTCGCGGGTGAGCGTGCGGACGACGCCGTTCTCGTCCTCGAACTCGGTCGTCAGCAGCTCGGTGATGACGTCATCGGACGGGTGCTGCTCACGCCAGCCGATGTACTCGGTGAGCGCCTCGTGGGTCATCACCAGGCCCCCGCTGGTGTCCATCTTGCCGTCGGCCGCGGTCATGTGGGCGTTAGCCTGGTCACGGAAGGCCTCCTGGCCCTCCTCGGGGATGCCGATCAGCATCCCGATGACCTTCATCGGCATCTCCGCGCCGAGCTTCTCGATGAGGTCGAAGCGCTTGCTGCCGACCAGCGGGTCGAGGCAGGCCTCGCAGAACTGCCGGATCTGCGCCTCGAGCCCGCCGACCCGGCGCGGCGAGAACACCCGGGCGATCAGCTTGCGGTGGATGTCGTGCACCGGCGGGTCCTCGAAGATGAGGGTGCCCGGCGGGACCTCCATGTTGGCCTTGACCAGTTCCAGGATGGAGCCGCGAGACGAGGAGAAGCTAGCCGGGTCGGTGAAGACCCGCTCGACGTCGGCGAACCGGCTGACCGCGTAGAAGTCGTGCTCCGGGTTGTAGTAGAGCGGCGCCTCGTCGCGCATCCGGTTCCAGACCGGCCACGGATCGGCCGCGAGGCTGGTGTCGTAGGGGTCCCAGCGAAGCGTGTCGGTGTTCAAGGCCGTCTCCCGTCATTGGGTGCTCTTGGTGTCGCCACTGTCGTGTATATCCCCTGACCTCACCGCGAGACAAGACTTACTGACACATGTCATTGAAATAAGTCAGTAAAATACAGATTGACGCACGTCAGTGAAGTTGGATATGAAAGGACATCATGGGGGGACCCGAAGGCCAGCCAGCCGGGAAGCACACCGGGCGGGACGCCCAGCGCCAGCAGACCAGGCAGCGGGTCTACGCGGCCGCGGTGGCCGAGTTCAAGCGGGTCGGGCTGGCGGCCGCCGACGTCGCTGTCATCGCCAAGGAGGCCGGCGTCGCCCGGGGCACCTTCTACTTCCACTACCCCACCAAGGAGCACGCGCTGGCCGAGCTCGAGCGGGCCGAGGAAGCCAGGATCGCCGCGCAGCTCCGCCGGTTCATGGCCGAGCCGCGCCCGCTGGCGGAGGTCCTGGCCGAGATCATCCGGCTGATGACGGTGATGGAGCGCCGGGTCGGCCGCGAGCTGTTCCGCGAGATGCTCGGGATGCACTTCTCGCCCCGGCGGCCGGACGTGCTGCCCGGCGCCGACCAGGTGGACGACTACCCCGTCATGCTCCTCGCGATCAAGGCGTTCGAGCAGGCCCGGGAGCGCGGCGAGGTCTACCCCGGCGCCGACCCGCTGCACAGCGCCCAGTTCTTCATGCTCGGGCTGTACGCGGTGCTGATCACGATCCACGGTCAGCCGAAGGGTGCCCGGGCCGGCATCATCGACAACTTCGTCGCCACCGTGCTGCGCGGGGTCGAGTGCCGCTAGCCTCAGCGCCTGACCGGATATTTCATGCCGATAAAGGTTTCGGTCGCGACAAGACGGGAAATCTGGTTCGCCGGGTGCCGTCTTAGGCTTTTCCGTAGGATTGGCGGACCTGGTTCCCATCGAACGGAGGCCCGCCCGACTCGTGAGCGTGCAAGACAGGCAGCTGCCGCCCGAGCAGGCGGCCACGGCCGGAGCCGCCACGGAAACGGCGGGCGCCGGCGCTGGCGCCCGGCCGCAGCAGGAAAAGCCGTCTAAGGAACGCGGCTTCCGACCCGACATCCAGGGGATGCGGGCGCTGGCGGTCAGCATGGTGGTGATCTACCACCTCTACCCGTCGCTGCTGCCCGGCGGCTTTGCCGGGGTAGACGTGTTCTTCGTCATCTCCGGGTTCCTGATCACCGGCCACCTGCTGCGCGAGTACCAGCAGACCGGCCGGATCGCCCTGGTCGGCTTCTGGGGGCGGCGGGCCAAGCGGCTGATGCCCGCGGCGGCCCTGGTGCTGACCGTCACCTGGCTGGCGTCGCGCCTGGTGCTGCCGGCCACCCGCCTGGCTGACACCGCCACCCAGGTCAGGGCGAGCGCGCTCTACTACCAGAACTGGCAGCTGGCGCAGAACGCGGTCGACTACCTGAAGACGGACGTCGCCGCCAGCCCGGTGCAGCATTTCTGGTCGCTGTCGGTCGAGGAGCAGTTCTACCTCGGCTGGCCGCTGCTGTTCCTGCTGGCCGCGCTGGCCGCCGGCACCCTCAGGCGGCGGGGCACCCGGGAGGCCGGCGGCCCCACCCCGGACGTGCGGCTGACCCGCGGCAAGCTCATCATCCTGCTGCTGGCGGCCGCGGTGGTCGCGGCCTCGCTCAGCTTCTCGGTCTACTACACCCGGGCCAACCCGGCCGCCGCCTACTTCGTGACCACCACCCGGATCTGGGAGCTGGGCCTGGGCGGGCTGCTGGCCCTGCTCCCGCTGCGGACCAGCCAGCGGCTCGGCCGGGTGGGCGTGCTCGGCTGGGCCGGGCTCGGCCTGGTGATCGCGTCCGCGTTCGCGCTCAGCGGCACCACCACCTTCCCCGGGTTCATCGCCCTGCTGCCGGCCGGCGGGGCGGCGCTGCTGATCCTGGGCGGCTCGGCCGCGGGCCGCCTCGGGCCGCACCGGCTGACCTCGGTCCGGCCGCTGGTTTTCCTCGGCGGCATCTCCTACTCGCTGTACCTGTGGCACTGGCCGATCATCGACCTCTACACCGCCTGGCGCGGCCACCCGGTCGGCAAGTTCTCCGGCCCGGTCATCGTCGCGGTGGCGGTCCTGCTGTCCTGGCTGACCAAGGTCTGGGTGGAAGACCGGGTACGGACCGCCTCGCTGCTGTCCGGGCACAACTGGCGGTCGGTGTCGACCGCGCTGGCGGCCGCGCTCCCGGTCGCCCTGGTGACGGCCTTCCTGGTCAGCCAGCCCGCCCCGTTCACCGGCCAGCTAGGTCCGAACTACCCGGGTGCGGCCGCCCTCGCCAGCAGCCTGACCAAGCTCAAGCCGGAGCCCCTGGTCCCGTCGCCCGCCAACATCCCGCTGCCTGCCTACTGGGCGCAGGGCTGCCTGGTCGCCGAAGAGTCGTCGATCCCGAAGGAATGCGTGTACGGCGACACCACCAACCCGGTGCTGACCGTCGCCCTGGTCGGCGACTCCAACGCCGGCGACTGGTTCACCCCGCTGGAGCAGATCGCGCAGCAGCGGCACTGGAAGCTGGTCACCGACCTGCACGCCGCCTGCCCGCTGACCACCACCATGATGATCACCGCCCTCAAGGTCAACTACGCGTCCTGCCATAGCTGGGGCGCGAGCGTGGTGCACGACCTGGAGGCCACCATCAAGCCGGACGTGGTGATCACCAGCGACTTCCCCGGCGAGGCGACCGTCACGCACCCCAAGGGGGGCGCGGCCGCCCAGGCTGACATCGGGGCGGGGATGGCCGCCTACTGGCAGCAGCTCCAGGCGCACGGGATGTCGGTCGTGGAGATCAGGGAATCGCCCAACATGCGGTTCAACGTCCCTGACTGCGTGGCCAAGTACCCGTCGGCCCAGGACAAGTGCTCGCAGCAGGCCAGCAAGGCGATCAAGCCGGACATGCCCTCGGGCTACGCCGTCAAGGCGGCGGGCGGGTCGGTCCCGCTGATCGACATGAACCCGCTGATCTGCGGCCCGGCCACCTGCCCGGCGGTGGTCGGCAACGTCCTCGTCTACCAGGACGACCACCACCTGACCAGCACCTACACGCTGACCACGGCTCCCTACCTGGAGCAGCGGCTGCTCGCCGCGAGCAAGACGCTGGCCGGCGGCTGACGGCCGCCCCGCCTCTTGTGAAGATGCGCACAAGCAGCTGCCCGCGGCATCGTCAATGTCACGGAAATCACGTTGTGCCAGGTCACGCCGGTTGGCCTAGACCAAAGCGGCAACTGCCCGCCGTCACCTTGGCCTACTCCTGGCGGGCATGTCACGATTACAATCTGTTATGAACGATGCTAAGAGCGTGATAGATCCCTCAGTGCAAGTCCGGCGGTTCTCCTGTCAAGATGAATAAATCGCCAACTTTCTCAAGCCCGGAGGCTTGACGGACCGAGAGGACCAAGTACGTGGTCGATGTTGATGCCATCTTGGAAGCCGCCCACCTCAAAAACGACCACGTGCGTGAGTACGTTCGCTACTGGGCCGGGATCACTGGCGCGGACAACATCGAGGTCGTGAGTGCCGACGACGACGCCCGGCTGATCCAGGAGGCCTTGGCGGCTGGCGAGATCTACCCCGCGGGCGAGGGCCTCTACTACTCCCGCAGCTACTACAAGGACACCGCCCGCTCGGAAGACCGCACCATGGTCGCGACCAGCAACCCGGCCGACAAGGGCATCTACAACAACTGGCATCCCGCCGACGAGATGAAGGCCAAGCTCACCGGCCTGATGACGGGTGCCTCGGCGGGCAAGACGATGTACGTCATCCCGTACCTGATGTCCCCGCCCGGCTCACCGCTGGAGAAGTACGCGGCCGGCGTCGAGCTGACCGACAACCGCTGCGTGGTACTGCACATGAACCGGATGGCCCGGGTGGGCGTCGAGTTCATCAACAACCTGGCCGACCCGGACAGCTTCGTCCGCGCCGTGCACGTCACCGGCGACCTGGAGAACCTGGGCCAGGGCACCCCCGAGGACAAGCGGTACTTCGTCACCGTGGCCGACGAGCGGACCATCCTCCACTTCGGCTCGTCCTACGGCGGCAACGCCCTCCTCGGCAAGATCGCCCACGGCCTGCGCCAGGCCGCCTACGACGGCTGGGCGTCCAAGCAGTTCCTGTCCGAGCAGTTCATGCTGCTCGGCATCACCGACAAGGTCACCGGCAAGAAGTGGCACATCGCGGGCGGCTTCCCCAGCGCCTCGGGCAAGACCAACCTGGCCATGACGCTGTCCCCGGACGCGCTCGGCGACCGCTACCACGTCGACTTCTACGGCGACGACATCGCCTGGCTGTGGGTCGGCGAGGACGGCCGGCTGTACGGCATGAACCCCGAGTTCGGCGTGTTCGGGGTGGCCAAGGACACCAACGAGAAGACCAACCCGACCGCCATCGACGCGATCGCGCCGGGCACCAAGGCCATCTTCACCAACGTCGCCTACAACCCCAAGACGCAGGAAGTCTGGTTCGAGGGCAAGACCCCGAGCGCGCCCGAGGACCTCGACGGCTGGCTCGACTGGAAGGGCCACCCGATCGCCGGGCGCTCGGCGGTCGAGGTAGACGACCCGTGGTCCCACCCGAACAGCCGGTTCACCACCACCCTGGCCAACGTGCCGAACGTCGCCGCCGACTACGCCGAGCCGCGCGGCGTGCCGATCGACGGCATCATCTTCGGCGGCCGCACCCGCGACCGCGAGCCGCTCATCCGGGCGATCAGGGACGTGGCCGAGGGCGTCTACGACGGGCTGACGCTGGGGGCCGAGGCTACCTTCGCCGCCGACGGCCTCGACGGCCAGCTCCGCTACGACCCCATGTCGATGCGCCCGTTCATGTCCTACCCGGAGGGCCCGTACGCCGCCCACTGGCTGAACATCGTCGGCGCCGCGACCGAGAAGCCCATCTTCGCCCACGTCAACTGGTTCCAGAAGGACCCGGCCGACGGCCACTTCCTCTGGCCCGGTTACCGGGACAACCTGCGCGCGCTGCTGTGGCTCATGCAGCTGAAGGACGGCGAGGTCACCGGGATCGAGACCCCGGTCGGCATCCTGCCGGCCAAGGACGAGCTGAACACCGACGGCCTCGAGATCGACCCGGCCGACCTGGACAAGCTGCTCAGCATCGACATCGACCGGTGGAAGCAGGAGATCGGCTTCCGCCAGGCGCACCTGGAGCAGTTCGACAACCTGCCCGAGGAGATCTGGGCGGCCCACCGCCGGGTGGCCAAGGCCCTCGGCGACTAGCCGTCCCCGCTTGCCGCCGCCCGGTTGGCGGGCGGCGGCAAGCACCCACGGCAAGCAGGCGATAGGCAGGCAGCCGCGGGCCGGCGCGAGCAGTAACCGCGCCAGCCCGCGGCCCTGCTGTTTCCTGGCCCTGCCGTTTCCTGGGCCTGCTGCTTCCTGGGCCAGCCGTTTCCTGGCCAGCTGCTGCCGGGGCGAACCGGTGCGCCCGGCCCGCCCCCAGATGACCGTTGCCCACCCGCTGCCGTGACCACCAGGCGCCGATACCACCGACCGCCGTCGCTACCGACCGCAGTCCCAGCGCCCCACTTCCCATCAGTTCGGCCGGGCTTTCCCACTTCCCATCAGTTCGGCCGGGACAAAACCTGACAAATGGCACGAGAAACCGGTCCGAAGTGATGGGAAGTCGTGGCAGGCCCGGCGCTCAAGGACACATGGGCGGCGAGCCGGTAACGGCCGTAAGCGCGTGCGGCTGGGCTGACCGGGGGGATGGATACTGCAGGTGGGTGGGATGGGCACGACGGGGCGGGGCGGGCGCGGGGCCGGGCGGGCGCGGGTGACGCGGGGGACGGGGCGGCTGTCGGGGCGCGGGCGTGCGAGACGTTACTGGCGGGGCGGGGCTACTGATTCCCTGGTGACCAGGGTGGGGGTCAGCACGCGGCGGTCACCGAGGCGGTGGCCGCTGGTGATCTGGGCCAGCAGCAGGTCGATGCTGGCGGCGGCGACCGCGTCGAAGTCGGGGCGGACGGTGGTGAGCGGGGGGATGTAGTACGCCGCTTCCGGCACGTCGTCGAAGCCGATCACGCTGACGTCGGCCGGGACCCGGCGGCCGCGCTCGTGCAGGGCCCGCAGGATGCCGAGGGCCAGGTGGTCGTTGGCCGCGAAGACCGCGGTCACGTCGCTCATCCGGGCCAGGATCTGACCGTTGCGGAAACCGGAGGCGGCCAGCCAGTCGGCCGGCATCAGCGGCGGGATCTCCGCCCCCGCCTCGGCCAGCGCGCGCCGCCAGCCCGCCACCCGGCCACGGGCGTCGAACCAGTCGTCCGGCCCCGACACGTGCCACACGGTGGCGTGCCCGGCGTCAAGCAGGTGCCTGGTCGCCGCGTAGGCGCCCGCCTCCTGGTCGACCGTGACCAGCTCGGTCGGCCTGGCCGGGTCGCCGTCGATGGTGACCAGCGGGATGTCCTCGGGCAGGTCATCGAGCGCGTCGTTGGCCGATTCGACCGGGGCGATGACGACCAGGCCCGCCACCCGCTGGTCGAGGTGCCGCCCGATGGCGTCGGCGATCGGCCGCCGGTCCAGCGTGCGGACGCTCTCCACGTTGACGGTGAAGCCGCGCCGCACCGCCTCCTCGGCCAGCGCACTGAGCGTGGCGGCCGGCCCGTACAGCGTCGACGAGCGCGAGACCACCCCGATGACCTGTGAAGTCCCGGTCACCAGAAGGCGGGCCGCCTTGTTCGGCCGGTAGCCGAGCTCGATGATGGCGGCCTGCACCCGCAGCCTGGTCTGCTCCCGCACGTTGGGGTGGTCGTTCAGCACCCGGGAGACGGTCTGATGCGAGACGCCCGCCAGCCTGGCGACGTCGGTCATCGCCGGCTCTCTGGCGGGTCTGACCACGTAATTCCCCAATTGATTGTCGAGTAGGCCCATCTCGCTGCGTCCACAACTCTACCCCTGGCATCGCCCCAGGTCGGAGGCGCGCGCGGCTCCGTTAGGATGGCTCGATTGTGAACGTTAACACATTTCAGGTCGCGGGTAACGAGATGAGATCGGGGTATTGACACGCCTGATTGCGCACGTTAACAATCTGAGCCAGCGGCGTATGCAGGTGAGGTAACATCTCGGCCGTTAAGGGAGACGACGTGACTGCGGACAGCAGCCCGCTGGTGGTCGGCGTGGACTTCGGCACACTGTCGGCCCGGGCGGTAGTGGTGCGCGCCAGCGACGGCACCGAGCTGGGCACCGGGCTGGGCGAGTACCCGCACGGGTCGATCGAGCGGGCACTGCCGTTCCCTGGCCCCGGCGGCGCGGCCGCGCGGCCGCTCCCGCCGGACTGGGCGCTGCAGGACCCGGCCGACTGGCGCGGCGCCCTGGGCACCGCCGTCCGCGCGGCGCTGCGGGACGCCGCCGCCGACCCGGCCGCGGTGGTCGGCATCGGCACCGACTTCACCGCCTGCACGGTCCTCCCGGTCCTGCGCGACGGCACCCCGCTGTGCGAGGTCGACGGGCTGCGGGACCGGCCGCACGCCTGGCCCAAGCTGTGGAAGCACCACGCGGCGCAGCCGCAGGCGGACCGGATCAACGCGCTCGCGCACGAGCGCGAGGAGAAGTGGATCGGCCGCTACGGTGGCCGTATCTCGGCCGAGTGGGAGTTCGCCAAGGCGCTGCAGCTGCTCGAGGAAGACCCGGGCACCTACCGGCGGACCGAGCGCTGGATCGAGGCGGCCGACTGGATCGTCTGGCAGCTCTGCGGCACCGAGACCCGCAACGCCTGCACGGCCGGCTACAAGGGGATCTACCAGGACGGCCAGTACCCGTCGGAAGACTACCTGCGGGCACTGCACCCGGAGTTCGGTGACTTCGCGCGGACCCGGCTGGCCGGCCTCCCGCTGTCGCCCCTCGGCAGCCTGGCCGGCCGCCTGAGCCCGGCCGGCGCGCGGCTGACCGGGCTGCCGGCCGGCCTCGCGGTGGCCGTCGGCAACGTCGACGCGCACGTCACCGCGCCCGCCGCGCAGGCCATCGCCCCCGGGCAGCTACTCGCGATCATGGGCACCTCGACCTGCCACGTGCTCAACGGCGACCACCTGGCCGAGGTGCCCGGCATCTGCGGGGTAGTCGACGGCGGGATCATCGAGGGCAAGTTCGGCTACGAGGCCGGGCAGAGCGCGGTCGGCGACATCTTCGCCTGGTGGGCCGGCCTCGGGGTGCCCGCCAGCTACCTTGACGACGCGGCCGAGCGCGGCCTTGACCTGCACGAGTACCTGTCTGAGCGGTGCACCGGACGACCGGTCGGCGCGCACGGCCTCATCGCGCTCGACTGGATGGGCGGCAACCGCTCGGTGCTGGTCGATCACCACCTGTCGGGCGTCATCGCCGGCCTCACCCTGGCCACCACCCCGGAGGACGTGTACCTGGCGCTGGTGGAGGCGACCGCCTACGGCACCCGGGTCATCATCGAGGCGTTCGACGCCGCCGGGGTGCCGGTCACCGAGTTCATCGTGGCGGGCGGGCTCAAGCGCAACCGGCTGCTGATGCAGGTCTACGCGGACGTGCTGCGCCGCCCGGTCTCGGTGGCCGGCTCGGACCAGGCCCCGGCCGCCGGGTCGGCCATCCACGCCGCGGTCGCGGCCGGGCTCTACCCCGACGTAGCGGCCGCGGCCGCGGTGATGGGCCGGGCGGAACGGGCGGCCTACCAGCCCGACCCGGCCCGGGCGGACGCCTACGACGAGCTGTTCGAGGAGTACCGCACGCTGCACGACTACTTCGCCGGGCGGCCGATGGCGGGCAACGACGTGCTGCACCGGCTGCGCCGCATCCGCAACGCCGCCGCCGAGGAAGCCGGGCGGCAGCCGTGAGCGAGCTCGGCGCCGCCGTCCGGGCGCTCCGCGAGCAGGTCAGCGCGCTGCACGCCGAGCTGGTCAGGTACGGCCTGGTGGTCTGGACGGCGGGCAACGTCTCCGCGCGGGTGCCCGGGCACGAGCTGATGGTGATCAAGCCGAGCGGCGTCGCCTACGAAGAGCTGACCCCGGACTCGATGATCGTCTGCGACCTGGACGGCACCGTCGTCGACGGCGGCCTCGCCCCGTCCAGCGACACCGCCGCGCACGCCTACGTGTACCGGCACATGCCGGAGGTCGGCGGGGTGGTGCACACCCACTCCAGCTACGCCAGCGCCTGGGCGGCCCGCGGCGAGGCGGTGCCGTGCGTGCTCACCGCGATGGCGGACGAGTTCGGCGGCGAGATCCCGGTCGGCCCGTTCGCGCTGATCGGCGACGACTCCATCGGCCGCGGCATCGTGGACACGCTGGCCGGCCACCGCTCGGCGGCCGTGCTGATGCGCAGCCACGGGGTGTTCACCATCGGCCAGGACGCCCGGGCCGCGGTCAAGGCGGCGGTGATGTGCGAGGACGTCGCCCGCAGCGTGCACCTGTCCCGCCAGCTGGGCGAGCCGCTGCCGCTGGCCGGTACCGACATCGACCGGCTCTACGACCGCTACCAGAACGTCTACGGCCAGCCGGGCCGGCCCTGACCGGCCAGCGCGCGGCCAGTCGCCGGCCGCGCCAGTACCGCCTCGACTAGCCACCGCCGCGGCCAGCACCCCGGGCTGGCGCCGCGCAGCCGCCCTGAACCGAACGGAGCCCCCCGCCTGATGATCACCCCGCCGCACCGCGAGATCTGGTTCGTCACCGGCAGCCAGGCCCTGTACGGCGAGGAGACCCTGCGCCAGGTGGCCAGCCAGTCGCAGGCGATCGCGGCGGCGCTCGACGCCGCGCCGGACGTAGCGGTCAGGGTGACCTGGAAGCCGGTGCTGACCGAGCCCGACGCGATCAGGCGGCTCTGCCTCGACGCCACCGCCGACGACGGCTGCATCGGGCTGATCGCCTGGATGCACACGTTCAGCCCGGCCAAGATGTGGATCGGCGGCCTCGGCGCGCTCGGCAAGCCGCTACTGCACCTGCACACGCAGGCGAACGTGGCGCTGCCGTGGGACAGCATCGACATGGACTTCATGAACCTGAACCAGGCCGCGCACGGCGACCGGGAGTTCGGCTACCTGCTCAGCAGGCTGGGGACGCGCCGCAAGACGGTCGTCGGGCACGTGTCCGACGACCGGGTCACGGCCGCGGTCGGCAGCTGGGCGCGGGCCGCGGCCGGCTGGGCGGCCACCCGCACGCTGCGGCTGGCGCGGTTCGGCGACAACATGCGCTACGTGGCCGTCACCGAGGGCGACAAGACGGAAGCAGAGGCCGTCTTCGGCGTCCAGGTGAACTCCTGGGGCGTCACCGAGCTGGCCGCCGCGGTCGACGCCGCCGCCGGCCCGGACATCGATGAGCTGGTCACCGAGTACGCCGACCGCTACGACGTCGCGCCCGAGCTGCTGCCAGACGGGGCCCGGCACGAGTCGCTGCGCTACGGCGCCGCGGTTGAGCTCGGCCTGCGCGCGTTCCTCGGCCAGGGCGGGTTCGGCGCGTTCACCACCAGCTTCGAGGACCTGGCGGGCCTGCGCCAGCTGCCCGGGCTGGCGGTCCAGCGGCTGATGGCCGACGGCTACGGGTTCGGCGCCGAGGGCGACTGGAAGACCGCCGTGCTGGTGCGGGCGGCCAAGGTGATGGGTGAGGGGCTGCCCGGCGGGGCCTCGCTGATGGAGGACTACACCTACGACCTCACCCCGGGCCAGGAGCGCGTCCTCGGCGCCCACATGCTCGAGGTCTGCCCCACCCTCACCACCACCCGGCCCCGGCTTGAGGTCCACCCGCTCTCCATCGGCAACCGCGAGGACCCGGTTCGCCTGGTGTTCACCGCCGACCCGGGACCCGGCGTGGTCGCGGCCCTGTCCGACCTGCGGGACCGGTTCCGCATCGTCGCCAACACGGTCGAGCTGACCGAGCCGACCGCGCCGCTCCCCCGGCTGCCGGTCGGCCGGGCCGTGTGGCGGCCCGCCCCCGACTTCCGCACCGCGGCCACCGCCTGGCTGACCGCGGGCGGCGCGCACCACACGGTACTGTCGACCGCCGTCGGCGCCGAGGCATTCGAGGACTTCGCCCGCATCGCGGGCACCGAGCTGCTGCTCATCGACTCCGCCACCACCATCAGGTCATTCGAGTCCGAGCTGCGCGCCAACGCCGCCTACTACCGGCTCGCCCGCGGCATCTGACCGCGGGCCGCGAACGCCGGACGCCACCGGCGGCGGGGCCGCTAGGGACCGTGCGCGGAGAGTGGCCCACCCTGTCCCGCGGCAGGCCACCGGAAGGGGCGGGCGCGGGCCGGGGTGCCGTCAGGAGACCTTCAGGACCGCCCAGACCTTCTTGCCGGTCCAGCCGGGCACCGTCTCCCAGCCCCACTCCTCGGCCAGGTTCTCGATGATCTCCAGCCCCCGGCCGGACTCCTCGTCCGGCTCGGGATGGCGCGCCACCGGGGCGCCGAGGGCCGCGGGGACCGTGTCCCAGACCTCGATGAGCAACCGGGCCCGGTCGCTGAGCAGCCGGATCCAGAGCAGCGGGAGCTTGCCCTCGGCGTCGTACCTGAGGGTGCCGTCCGGCTCCGACGACGCCCGCACCACGTTCGTGCTCAGCTCACTGACCAGCAGCTCGGTGATGTCGATGAGGCTGGCGAGTCCCCATCCGTTCAGCGTGGCGCCAACAAAGCCGCGGGACAGCCGCGGGGCCGTCGGCAGGGCGCCGACCGGGCCGAGGTCAGAGGTCAGGGGCCACTCAGCCACGGGGCACCCGGCGCTTCCGCTCGCAACCAGGATGACACGCCCAGTTACCATTGGTGACGGTGCGCGGTGAGCGGCTTCGCTGCCGCGCACATTGCCCCACACCCCGGGGAACGCCGGTGGTCACTCCGCTGCTACGCGTGGACCGCGGGGCCCGGGTGAAGGTGGCTGAGGAAATAGGCCTCGGGCAGCACGCGCACCTGGGCGGTGCCCGCGGCCGGGATCGCGGTGTCAGTCACGGACTGGACTTTACCCCTCGGCGATAGACCCTAAATGTCTCACCTGAGAAGTGTACGGATTCCGTTCCCCTCGTCGCGGGCCCGGGCGGGCCCGCCCGGGGCCGCGACGAGGCCGCCGGAGCGGGCCGGCGAGGGGCACCAGGTCCGCCCGGCGGCCGAGCGGGCTAACCCGGCCGCATCGGCGCCGACCTTGCGGTATGGTCCTATGTCGGAGTAATTATATGCGTTTTCTCAAGTCACGCCTTGAGTCGGCCGACCCTTATTTCAGCGACTCATGATTAGCCTCCGCGTTAGCGGGAAAAGGGGCTCCGTGGGAGAGCAGATTAACGCGCTACATTCAATGGATACGTCGGCGAGTATGTCCCATTCTCCCCCGGTCCTCTCCGACTCCGCCCTTCCCGGCTACCGCACGGCCGTTGACGACCTGGTCACCGAGCTGACCGTTAACTCGCGGGCGACCGACCCGGCGATTGTCGCCGACATCGTCTCCAGGCGGCTCAAGGAGCCGGAATTCGATATCGTGATTTCTCGGCTCGATAATGGCGCGGACGCGGCCGCATCGCGCCTAATCGGCGAAATCCTCGATTTCCGGCCCAATGCGCACAACTCGGCCAGCGACCTGGTCACCTACATACGCATTCTGCTGCTCAGCCAGATCGACGCCGCCTGGTGGAGCGGGACCGCGCCGTTCGCGCAGGACGCCGACGTGCTCGGCTCGGCCGAGCTGGTCGACCTCGCGCCGCTCAAGTCCGCCCGGGTGCTGCAGTTCGGGTACCGCGCCCAGCCCGCCGGGCTCCCCGGGCGGGCCCGGGACTGGGTGCAGCACCGCTTCCTGCCCGCCGCCCGCCCGCGCGTCGCCGGGCTGCGGTTCACCTGCTCACGGCCGGCCGTCATCGCCCTCGTCAACCAGGTCGCGGCCGACTTCGCGGCCGCGATGCCGCCGCGCACGCCCCGGATCTGGGTCAACAGCATGGTCCGGAGCGTGGACCACCAGCACCGGCTCCGCTCGCTCGGGTACGCGGCCGTGCTGCCGAGCGCGCACTGCGCCGGCTACGCGTGCGACCTCGAAAGCAGCTGGCTCCGCCGCTTCGACCCCGGGAACGTGCTGGCCGGGCTGCTCTTCGAGCGCCAGCAGGCCGGGCAGCTCAACGTCATCGACGAGGGCCGGACCTGGCACCTGTGCGTCAGCCCGGGCGCCTGCGGCGACCTGCTGGCCGCTTACCACCGACAGCTGCAGGCGCGCTAACTCCAGCGAAGGAGCTGCTGACATGTGCGGAATCGCCCTCATCGCCGGACCCGATCCCGACCCGGACCAGTTCGCCGCGATGCTGGACGCGATCGCGTCCCGCGGGGAAGCGCGGGAGACGCTGCGCGACGACCGGCTGCTGCTCGGCACCCAGCGGCTGAAGATCGTCGACCGCGAGCGGGCGGTCCAGCCGTGGACCTCACCCGACCAGCGCTGGGCGGTCTCCTACAACGGCGAGGTGTACAACTTCCGCCAGCTCAGGACCGAGCTTGCCGCCCGCGGGCACGCGCTCCGCAGCGACAGCGACACCGAGGTCATCCTGGAGGCCTTCCTCGAATGGGGCGAGGGCGCGGTGCACCGGCTGCGCGGCGAGTTCGCCTTCGCGGTCGTCGACCGGACCGCGGACCGCGTCTACCTCGCCCGCGACCCGCTCGGGGTCAAGCCGCTCTACTGGTCCCGCCGGGCGGGCCGCCTGTACGCGGCGTCCGAGCTCAAGGCGCTGGTGCCGGCCGGCGGCCAGATCCACGAGGTCCCGCCCGGCCATCACGGCTGGGGCGGCCCCGACACCGATCCCGTCATCACCGGCTACGTCGACCTGCTGCGGATGGGCGACGGCGACGAGCCGGTCGAAGACACCGCCCAGGCCGCCCGGCAGGTGCGGGCCGCCCTCGAGGACAGCATCCGGGTCCGGCTCGACACCGACCTGACCGTCGGCGTCATCCTCTCCGGCGGCCTCGACAGCACGCTGACGCTGCTGCACGTGCGCGAGATGCACCCGGACTGCGTGGCGTTCACGATCGGCACGCCGGACAGCGAGGACGTCAGCTACGCCCGCCGGGTCGCCCGCGATCTCGGCGTCCAGCATGAGGTCATCGAGCTGAACCCGGGCGACATCCGGCTGGCGGACGTCCGCGAGGCCATCCGGATGGCCGAGCTGACCGAGTACGGCGACGTGATCAACGCCGTCATCTCCCGGCTGCTGTTCGCCCAGGTCCGCCGGAGCGGCGTCAAGGTGGTGCTGTGCGGTGACGGCTCGGACGAGCTGTTCGGCGGCTACGAGATGTACCAGCAGCCCGATCCCCGCCTGCGGCAGCGCATCTTCCAGCACAAGCTGCACAACCTCGGGCGGACCGAGCTGCAGCGGGTCGACCGGACCAGCATGGGGCTCGGCGTCGAGACCCGGGTGCCGTTCCTCGACCTGGCCCTGGTCCGGCTGGCCATGCGGCTGCCGATCGAGCTCAAGCTGCGCGACGGCCAGGAGAAGTGGATCCTGCGGCACGCCTTCGCCGACATCCTGCCCGATTACGTCCGCCAGCGGCCCAAGAACCCGCTGTCGCATTCCTCCGGGCTGCACGAGCGGGTCAGGCTCTACCGTTCGCAGTTCCCCCGCATCTACCGCTCGTTCGGTTACGAGCAGCTCGGCCCGATGCAGCGGGACTTCTCGGTGGTGCTGGCCGAGCACGGGCTCGACCTGGACCGGGCGCTGGACAACGTGCGCGCCCAGCCCGACTACTCGCTCGCCGAGCACGCGCGCGACCTGGCCGGGGCGCTGCGCTGGAACGCGGCGGGCGCGCTGCGGCGGGCCCGGCGGCCGGGACCGTCCCGGGTGCCGGCCAGCTAGGGAAGCTCGAGCGGCAAGCGGATACCGTCAAGGGCGTGCGCGCACAGGTCGTCCTCGCGCTCGTCCGGGAACGCGGCGATGATGCCCGCCACCAGCTCGCGCAGCCGGGCCATGTTCTGCCCGAACACCTCGAACACCTCGGCCTGGGTCACGCCCTCGCCCTCGGCCACGCCCGCGTCGGTGTCGGTCACCAGCGCCAGCGTGGTGTAGCAGAGGCCGAGCTCACGCGCGAGCACGGCCTCCGGGTGCCCGGTCATCCCGATCAGCGTCCACCCCTGCGCGGCGTACCAGCTCGACTCCGCCCGGGTGGAGAAGCGGGGGCCGTCGATCACCACCAGCGTGCCGGAGCCGGCCGGCACCCAGCCGGCCTTCCTGGCGGCCGCTATCGCGTGGGCCCGGCCGGACGGGCAGTACGGGTCGGCGAACGAGACGTGCACCGCGTACTCGTCGTAATAGGTCTGCGCGCGGCCGGTGGTCCGGTCCACCAGCTGGTCCGGGATGACCAGGGTGCCGGGGCCGTAAGAGGCGGTCAGCGAGCCCACCGCGCTCGGCGCGATGATCCGCCGCACGCCCAGCTTGCGCAGCGCCCACAGGTTGGCGCGGAACGGGATCTTGTGCGGCGGGAACTGGTGGTGCCGGCCGTGCCGCGGCAGGAACGCCACCCGGCGGCCCGCCACCTCGCCGACCAGCACCGTCTCGCTCGGCTGGCCGTAGGGCGTGTCGACCGGCACCTCTTTGGCGTCGGCCAGGAACTCGTAGAAGCCAGACCCGCCGATCACCCCGATGTCAGCGACCGCGGTCACCTGGTTCAGGCCACCTTCTCGCCGGACGGCTTGCCAGCCGCGGAGGACGACGACGCGCTGCTGGCCGCGGACGAGGAGTCGCCGGACTTGGACGAGCCGGACGAGGAGTCGCCGGACTTCGACGCGCCAGACGAGGAGTCACCGGACTTCGACGAGCCCGACGAGTCCGCCGACGAGGAAGAGTCACCGGACGGCTTGGCCGACGAAGGCGACCCGCTGGCGCGGCTGTCGGTCTTGTAGAACCCGGAGCCCTTGAACACGATGCCGACCGGCGAGAACACCTTGCGCAGGCGGCCGCCGCACTCGTCGTGGACGGTCAGCGGCTGGTCGGCGAACTTCTGGACCGCCTCGACCTGACCACCGCATTCGGTGCAGACATACTGGTAAGTGGGCACGGTTCCTCCCGGGCGGGGCCAATTCGGACGCTAGGTTAGCACTCTCACTAGCAGACTGCTAAGGATAACTGCGCCGGGGCCCGCCAGATTCCACCCTGGCACCGGCGCGGGGCAGGCCGCGGGGGGTTAGAACCAGGTGATCCCGCTGGCCGGGCGGGCGACCGCGCGGACCGGGCGGTCGTGCGGGGCGGCCGGCAGCCGGCCTGCCAGCTCTGCCTCGTACAGCAGCGCGATCGTCGGCACCTGCCCGCCGACCCGGGCCAGCGCCCGGTCATAGGACCCGCCGCCCCGGCCCAGCCGGGTGCCGCGCGCGTCCACCGCCAGGGCGGGGACGAGCACCACGTCGGCGCGGGCGACCGTGCCCGGGCCGCGGGCGGGCTCGGTCGGCTGCAGCAGCCCCCGGGGGCCCGCTGCCAGCGAGTCCGGCCCCTCGTAGGACGCCCAGTCAAGGTCGCCGTCCGGCAGCAGTACCGGCAGCACCACGTAGCTGCCCCGCTTCCACAGCGCGAAGACCAGCCCGTGGGTGTCCGGCTCGGTGCCCGCCGAGTAATAGGCGGCGATGGTGCCCGCCGCCGCCACCTGCGGCAGCCCGAGCACATGATCCCGGAGCAGCCGGGCAGCCGCCCTGCGGTCCTGCTCTGGCATGGCCGCCCGGGCGGCGGCGGCCCGCCGCCGCAGCGCGGCTTTACCTTCTGCCAAGCTTTCCGCCAAGCCGGCTGGATCCGCCGGCGTGCCGTGGACAGGGATGTCGTGCACGTTGCTCCCGGGAAGTCACTAGGCTTACCCCATGGTCGATACCGGCAATGCGAGGACAACAGCAGTGACCAAGGCCGTGGTCCCCGCGGCAGGCCTGGGAACGCGGTTCCTGCCAGCGACAAAGGCGACGCCCAAGGAAATGCTGCCTGTCGTCGACAAGCCAGCGATTCAGTATGTCGTGGAAGAGGCGGTCAGCGCTGGCCTCAACGACGTGCTGCTCATCACCGGCCGCAGCAAGCGCTCCATCGAAGACCACTTCGACCGGGCCTACGAGCTCGAGGAAGCGCTGACCGCCAAGGAGGACTGGGACAAGCTCAGCCTCGTGCGCGAGTCCAGCGAGCTCGCCACCATGCACTACGTGCGCCAGGGAGCCCCCAAGGGGCTCGGCCACGCGGTGCTGTGCGCGGCCCAGCACGTGGGGCACGAGCCGTTCGCGGTGCTGCTCGGCGACGACCTCATCGACCCGCGGGACCCGCTGCTCACCCGGATGATCGACATCAGGCAGCAGTTCGGCGGCAGCGTCGTCGCGCTGATGCAGGTCGAGCCGGAAGAGGTAGCGCACTACGGCTGCGCCGCGGTCGAGGCCACCGCCGACGACGACGTGGTGATGATCACCGACCTGGTGGAGAAGCCCGCCCCGGGCACCGCGCCCAGCCGGTGGATCATCATCGGGCGCTACGTGTGCGATCCCGAGGTCTTCGAGGTGCTCAAGGAGACCCCGCCCGGGCGCGGCGGCGAGATCCAGCTCACCGACGCGCTCAAGGTCCTCGCGGCCAAGGGCGAGCTGCGCGGGGTGCTGTTCCACGGCCGCCGCTTCGACACCGGCAACAAGCTCGACTACCTGCGCACCCTGGTGACGTTCGCCGCCGAGCGGCCTGACCTGGCCGGCGAGTTCATCCCCTGGCTGCGCAAGTTCCTCGCGGAACAGCAGTGACCCCTGGGGCAGGCCGGCCGTGAGCCACGGCGCCGTCGACAGCTCGATGAGCTCGGTCGAGGCGTACCAGTCGGCGATCCTGGCCGCGCTGACGCCCCTCGAGCCGACCCGCCTCGAGCTGGCCGACGCCGAAGGGTGCGTGCTGGCCGAGGACATCACGGCCGCGGTCCAGCTCCCCCCCTTCGACAACTCGAGCATGGACGGGTACGCCGTGCAGGCGGCCGACGTCACCGGGGCGGCCGGGCAGTCGCCCGCCCGGCTCCGGGTCACCGGCGAGATCGCGGCGGGCGACACCGGCGTCTACCGGCTGCTGCCCGGCACCGCGCTGCGCATCATGACCGGCGCGCCGCTGCCCGCCGGGGCGGACGCGGTGGTGCCGGTCGAGTGGACCGACGGCGGCATCGCCCAGGTCGAGGTCTACCGCCCGGCCGAGCCGGGCAACGCCGTCCGCTACGCGGGCGGCGACGCCGCCGCGGGCGAGACCCTGCTGACGGCCGGCACCCGGATGCGGCCGATGCAGATCGCGGTGGCCGCGTCGGCCGGGCGCAAGGCGGTCACCGTCCGGCCCCGGCCCCGGGTGGTCGTGCTGTCCACCGGGGACGAGCTCACCGAGCCCGGCACCCCGCTGGTCCCCGGGCGGATCTGGGACTCCAACAGCTACATGCTGGTGGCGGCGGCCCGCGAGGCCGGCGCGCTCGCCTACCGGCGGGCAGTGCTGCCCGACGACCCGGCCGGGGTGCTGCCCGCCCTGGAGGAACAGCTCATCCGGGCCGACCTGCTGATCACCACCGGCGGCGTGTCCATGGGCGGCGAGCACGACGTCGTCAAGGCGGCGCTGGCCGAGCTCGGCACGGTGAACTTCCGCAAGGTCGCCATGCAGCCCGGGATGCCGCAGGGCTTCGGCGTCATCGGCCGGGACAACATCCCGCTGTTCACCCTGCCCGGCAACCCGGTCAGCGCCTACGTGTCCTTCCAGCTCTTCGTCCGGCCCGCCATCGCCGCCCTGCAAGGCGCCGCCGACCTGGCGCTGACCGCGGCCCGGGCCACCCTGACCGGGCCGGCCAGGTCACCGGCCGGACGGCGCTCCTACCTGCGCGGCGTACTCGACGGCAGCCGGGTCACCCCGCTCACCGGGCAGCAGTCGCACCAGGTCGCCTCCCTCGGCCGGGCCAACGCGCTCATCATCGTCCCCGAGCAGGAGACCGGGCTGCCCGCGGGCAGCCCGGTGGACGTGCTGCTGCTGCCCTGACCGGCGGCCGGCCGTGCGGTCCGGCGGCGGGAAAGAGCAATGCGGGAGGAACGGAGTCAGCGGCCTCCGTTCGGGATGATGATCTTGTCTTGGGTGGGGCCGGCCGGGGCCGCGATCGGGCGGCGTAGGCTGCTCACATGAGCGATGCTGCACCGGCGCGGCTAACCCACCTGGACGAGGCGGGGCGCGCGCGGATGGTCGACGTTTCCGCCAAGGACGTGACCGTGCGGACCGCCACCGCGTCCGGCCGCGTGCTGCTGTCGGCCCAGGCGGTGGCGGCGCTGCGGGACGGGACGGTGCCCAAGGGGGACGCGCTCGCGGTCGCCAGGATCGCCGGGATCGCCGGCGCCAAGCGGACGCCCGACCTGATACCGCTGTGCCACCCGCTCGCGCTGCACGGCGTCTCGGTCGACCTCACGGTCGAGGACACCGGGGTCACCATCACCGCCTCCGTCCGCACCGCCGACCGCACCGGGGTCGAGATGGAAGCGCTCACCTCGGTCTCCGTCGCCGCGCTGACCCTGGTCGACATGATCAAGGCGGTCGACAAGGGCGCGGTCATCAGCGACGTGCGGCTCGAGGCGAAGGACGGCGGCCGGTCAGGAAGCTGGCGGCGCGCATGATCCGCGCACTGGCGATCACCGTGTCCAACCGGGCCGCGGCCGGGGTATACGAGGACCGCTCCGGGCCGGTCCTGGTCGAGCTGCTCCGCCAGGCCGGCTGCGACGTGGTCGACGGCCCGCTGGTAATCCCCGACGGCGAGGCGGTCGAGCAGGTGCTGCGCGACTCGGTCACGGCCGGCTACGACGTCGCCGTCACCACCGGCGGCACCGGCCTCACCCCCATGGACCAGACCCCCGAGATGACCCGCCGGGTCATCGACCGGGAAGTGCCAGGCATCGCCGAGGCGCTGCGCGCGGCCGGGGCGGCGGCCGGCGTGCCGTCCGCGATCCTGTCCCGCGGCCTGGCCGGCATCGCCTCGCGCACCTTGATCGTCAACCTGCCCGGATCGTCCGGCGGCGTCAGGGACGGGATGAACGTGCTGCGGCCGGTCCTGGTGCACGCGGTGGACCAGATCCGCGGTGGCGACCACCCGCGCCAGGACCCCGTTTCCGGACATTCCCACGGTACGGACACGGACTATGTACCTGAAACCGCTTAGCGATGCGTCTAGGCTAGAGGGATTACAAATCAGGGGAATGATTACAGCCGTGGGACGCAGCCACGGGTGGCCGGCCACCCTCACTGAGCCGGATCTGCTGGACGCGCCGGTCGTGCTCCGGCCCGTGCGAGTCGCGGACGCGCGCACCTGGCGTGAGGTCAGGGTGCGGAACGCCTCGTGGCTGCGCCCGTGGGAGCCGTCCAACCCGGAGACGCCGCTGGTGCGGTCGCCCATCGGGCCCTACGTGTCACTGGTGCGCACCATGCGCCGGGAGGCCAGGCAGGGCGTCGCGCTGCCCTGGGTCGTCTGCTACGGCGGTGAATGGGCCGGGCAGCTCACCGTCGGGTCGGTCGTCTGGGGCTCATCCCGGTCCGGGCAGATCGGCTACTGGATCGACCAGGCCTACGCGGGCCGCGGCATCATCCCGACCGCGCTGGCGATGGCGGTCGACCACTGCTTCCGTTCGATGGGCATGCACCGCCTCGAGGCCTCCATCCGGCCCGAGAACGTCGCCTCCCGCCGGGTAGTCGAGAAGCTCGGGTTCAGGGACGAGGGCGTCCGCGTGCGCCAGCTGCACATCAACGGGAGCTGGCGGGACCACGTCTGCTACGCGATCACGGCCGAGGAAGTGCCGGGCGGGATGCTGTCCCGCTGGCGCAGCTCGCTGCCCGCGTCCCGCTCCGGCGCCTGACTGTCATAATGGCCCTTTGTCTTTGATCTGCGCGACACGCCGCGCCGGTACTCGTTATCGGCAGTCGGTCCATTTACGCTGCGTTACATGCCCGGTGGAGGCCGGTACCGTCGTGACCGAGGGGAGGCACGAGCCCGATGAGCAGCGCCATCTTGTACCTGGCGATCGTCGCGATCTGGGCGTGCGTGCTGATACCGCGCTGGCTCAAGCGCGACTCGGCCCGCGGCACCGCCACCCCGCTTCCGCTGGCCGAGCCGGCGGCCGACGACACGGCGGACGAGCTGGCCCCGGTCGCCGAGACCGCCGCGCCCGCGGAAGACGAGGACACGACCGGCCCCGCCCCGCTGCGCGCCCCCGAGCCCGCCCGGACGGCGGAGTCACGGCGGCACATGCTCACCGCCCGCCGCCGCCTGCTGCTGATGCTGCTCGGCCTGGAGGTCGCCGCGATCGCGCTCGCCCTCTCCGGCCTGGCCGCGATCTGGGTGATCGTGCCGCCGACGGTCATGCTCGGCGGCTACCTGCTGCTGCTCCGCGAGGCCGCCCAGGCCGACGCCGAGCAGGCGCAGTACGAGGCCGACGCGGCCGCCCGGGCAGCCGAGCGCGCCCGGCCCCGGCCGCGGCACACCGAGCGCGCCACCCCGGCCGAGGGCGTGTCCACCGCGGGCGTTCCCGCCGCCGCGGCCGCGCTGCTGGCCAAGTTCGCCGCCGCCCCGGTCCCGGCCGACTACGAGGATGCCGGCCCCGGCCGCGACTTCGCGCCTTACCTGCCCGCCAGCGCGGAGGCCGACCCTGACACCGAGGCCGACCTCGACGAGGGCTACGACGACAGCTACCAGATGCCCCGGCTGCGAGCGGTCGGCGACTGACTTCCCGGCCAGCGGGCTCGGCCGGTCGGGTCGGTCGGGCTCGGTCAGGGTCGGCCGGCGGTGGCCGCAGCAGGGCACAAAGTTTGGTAAGGTAACTCAGGTCTAGGGGCTATAGCGCAGTCCGGTAGCGCACCTCGTTCGCATCGAGGGGGTCAGGGGTTCAAATCCCCTTAGCTCCACC
>CAWGIM010000024.1:0-147775 GCA_963822615.1 uncultured Actinomycetota bacterium
GGCTCACGCCGTATTTGATGTCGGTGTGGGGGTCGGGGTAGGTACGGTCCGTGTCGTCGAGGAACTCCCATAGGTCGTCCTTGTCCGCCCAGCGGGCGGGCTGGACGCCCTGGTGACGGCGTCGTGGGGGGTCAGGCGGAGCTCGGCAGCCCAGCCCCCGATGTGGGGCCAGAGCGTGCTCTCCCGGGTGGACGTCGCCGGAGGCGGTCGTGTCGGCGAGCACCATGGCGGTGATGGCGTCGTTGCGGTCGAGGTACTGGCCGGGGAGCCAGGACACTTCCCACAGGCTGCTCATGTACGGGCGCGCGGCGCGCGGTGTGGGGGGTGCGGTCGCTGCTCATGCTTTCGTCGAGGATGGTCAGCGCCATGGGGACTCCGCTGCGGTGGCGTCCAGGGCCGTCAGGGTGCCGCTGCTCATCGGCGGCTGCCCTTGCGGTCCCTGCCGCCGCTTCGGTTCTTCGCGGGCGGCCGCGCAGCTCGTGTCAGGGGCGGTTCCGGTGCCGGCGGCGGGCTTCCAGCTCGTCTGGGCTTGTAGCCGGGCGTGTCGAGTTCGTCGTCGTCGAGGCCTGCGCCGGCGCACCAGTTACCGGCAATGGCGCGGCGGCGGGCGGCGGTCGCGGCGCCGCGCTCGGCCGGTTGCGCTCGGGGGCGCGCTTGTCCCACCAGGCGTCGTAGAGGTCGGTGACCGCGTCGCGGAGGGTGATGCTGATGGTCGGGGCATCGCCGCGGAGATTCGCGGATGGTCATCTCGCGGACGCCGAGGGCGCGGGCGATGCGGGCCGAGCCGTGGCCCATGACATGCAGGGCGCGCAGCCGTAGCCGGGTGCCGCCGGCGTCCACACGGGCGCGGGGAAGGGCCGCCGGTGAACTTTCGCAGTGCCCTGGTTGTCGCCGGGGTGGGGTCGCGGCGGCCGGCGGCGAGGTCGTGGACGGTGGCGGGCGCGAGGCCGGCGGCGGCCGCGATGGAGCGGTAGGTGCCGCCTTCGGCGCGCAGCCGGTCTACGTGTCCTGGGTCGTCGTGGCCGTCGGCGGGCGGCTGGGGACTGGTGGCTGGTGGATGGCTGCCGGGGGCTGTCGGTCATGTCAGCTTGCTCCTTCGGCCTCGGGACCGGGCTGGTTCGGGGCTGGGAACTGGGGGTGGAGCGGCGGGCGGACTCCAGGGTCCGGGTGATCTCCGGCTCGGTGAGTCCGGCCTGGCGGGCGGCGGCGGCGAGCGGGCTCAGGTCAGCGGCGTGGCTGGTTTCCAGGGCGCGGTTGGCGGCCCAGTACAGGCCGGCGTTGCGGTTGCCCTCGCGCTGGGCGGCGACCCAGCGGGCCAGGGCTTGGCGATCTCCGTCGCCGTGCCTGCCTGGGCTGTCGCGGCCGCTCGGGGCTGGGGCCGGAGCAAGCGGAGGCGGCGTGCCAGTCGAGCCGCCGTGCCGGGCCAGGGCGTTGACGTGCTCGTAGGGGGGCCGCCGATCTGGGAGGGCGGGAGAGGACGTAGCCGCCCTGGGCGAGGAAGTCGATGTGGCAGGCGGGCAGGTGGCCGCTGCGCTGGCGGGATCCGGTGAAGTAGAGGTGCAGCCGCCGCTGGGGGTGCGGACCGGGCGGCGGCGCCGTCGAGCAGCCCGGCCGGTGCTAAGCCGGGCCAGGGCGGGGAAGCCGCTCCCGGCCGGGCCGCGGTGGTCGATGTCGAGGACGTCGGGCCGGGGGCGCCGGTGGCGATGGCGAGGTTGCGGTCGGGGTGGCGGGCGAACCACTCGCTGATCTGGGCCGGGTCGGTGGTGGCGTCGAGGTAGCCGTGCGCGGGTGGCGGGCGTCTTCTGGCCGGGCTGGCAGGGGAAGACGGGCCAGCCGCGCCCGGCGTAGGCCAGGGCCTGGCGCAGGACCTGGTTGGTCATCGGCGTGCCCCGGGTAGGCTGGCGGCGGTGGTGGCCGCAGCCGGTGGTCTCGGTCGGCCAGCTGGGCGGCGAGGGCGGGCAGGATGCGGGCCTGGTACTCGGCCTGGGCGGACAGCAGGCCGGTGCTGCGGGCGGGCTGGAGGTAGAGCGCGGACCACAGCTGGCTGGCGATGTCGAGGCGCGTACAGGCACAGGTCGTGCTCGGCCCAGCAGGCGCCGAGGGCGGCGAGGTGGCCGTAACCGGGGCGGTAGACGTGCTCGACCCAGTCCCGCAATTCCGCCAGGGGCGACTGCCGTTCGCCGGCGGCGAGCTGTCCACCAGGCCGGTGCCGGGCGCGGCTGGTAGCCCGCGTCCTCGTCGCCGGTCCGGGCGCCGCCGGGCGAGCTCGGCGACCTGCCGGTCGAGGGCGTCGAGCCGGGCCATGCGCGGCGGTGTCCTCGGCCAGGGCGCGGCTGATCGCGGTGACCATGCCGGCCAGCTGGGCGGGCTGCCCGCTGCAGCTCGGCGAAGTGGCCGGCTTCGCGGGTCTCCAGCTCGGTGATGCGCTCGCCGGCAGGCGGCGAGCTGGTCCAGGGCCGCGTTGAACGGGTCGGGTGGTCATGGCCAGCCTCCAGGGGAAGGACGGGCCGTCGCCGGAGGCCCGGCCGACGGCGGGAGTCGGGGAACGGCGTCCTGTTCGAGGTCACGGCCCGGTCTCGGGACTCGGGGAACGGAAGTGGCGCGGCGGAAATCAGGGCCAGACGGCCGTGGCGGCGGGCGCGGCGGTAGGCGGGGTTGTTCCAGGCGCGGGGCAGCCGGGCGATGACCGGGGCGAGGCCGCCGCGGATGACCAGGGCGAGCCCGGCGGGGAGCTGGCGGATCATGTCCGGGGTCATGACGTCGTGGCGGCTGGCGTGGTCCTGGCCGCGGATCTTCCAGGACGCCTGCGCCGCACAGGTCGCTGGCCATCTTGAGCGTGGCGGTGTCGGTGATGCCGGGCAGCCACACCTTCACCCCGCAGGTGTCCAGGACGACCTGGCGGCCGTGGTCGCCCCAGCGGCGGCGCAGCTGCGCCTCGCCGTGCACGACGGTGATGATCTGGATGCCCTTGCCGCCGGAGTGGGCCAGCCAGGTCGGCAGCGGGACCGGGCAGATCTGGGTGACCTCGTCCAGCGCCATGAGCAGCGGCGGGTCCAGCCGGCCGGCCGGCGAGGCCTGGCCGGTCTGCGCGGCGACGTGATGGATCTCGCTGGCCAGGCGGCGAACAGCGGGGCGAGCGGCGCGTCGTCGTGCTCGGCTGTCAGCGATCATGTACAGCGTCCCGGACTCGCGCAGGAACGCGGCGATGTCGAACCCGGTCGCCGGGCCGGGCAGGACCGGGCGGCCAGCTCCGGGTCGGTCATGAACGCCAGCGCCCGCGACAGGACCATCTTGATCGTCGCGGCGGTCTTCTGCGCCTCGCCGCGCAGCTCGGCCAGCTCAGCGCCCACTGGTCCGCCCCGGCGGCGGCCAGGATCTGCTCGGGCCGTCCGGGTCGGCGCCGGAGGCCCAGGCGGCACCAGGCGCATGTCGCCGCCGGCCAGGGCGGCCGCGTGGAAATGGCCGCGCAGGTAGCCGCTGGCCTTGCTGACCAGAACGTGGCGTCCTCGGTGCCCTCAGGGGTGACCGCGTTGGCGAAGCCGTCGGCGCGGCGGATCGCGATGGCCGGGTCCTCGCAGCCGTCGACCGGGGTCCAGCGGAACGTGGACGGGACGCCGCCGATGCACTGCGGGTTGAACACCTCCACCGGGCCGCGCCGCGCGCGGACGGCCGCTGGTCAGCTCGAACACGTCGGCCTTGGTCGTGGTGCGCACCACCGGGCCGGGGTAGTGCAGGATCACGTCGGCGAGGAACGCGGTCTTGCCGGTCCGCGGCGGGGCCATCACCAGCACGTGCTCTTCGACCGGGATGCGCAGGCCGTGGCGGTATGCGCCCGGCCCAGCAACACCGAATGCTCCCCCGGCGACAGCGCCCGCACCAGCCACGGCAGCGACGGGCGAATCCGGCCCGAACGGCGCAGCGCGGCCAGCCGCCCCCACCGCAGGTGCAGCCCGAAGACCGTCGCGAACCCCTTACCGGGGTGCAGTCGCAGGCGCAGCCGGACCCGCAACGCGCGGGCGCGGTGGCCGGGCAGGTACCGGGCGGGCAGTTCCCCGTGGCGTCGGTGAACGTGATGCTTGCGACGTACCCATCGGCGTCAACCTGCGGGTCCTGGGCGGCGACGCCGGGAGCGACCGGGAAGTGCCGCTCGGTGTGGGGGCATTACCCGGATCGACTCCAGGGACGTGCCCGCGGGCAGCGGGGTCCAGCCGAGGCCCCTGACGGGTACCGATACCCGGCAGAAGGCACGGCGAGCCGTCGAGCACAGCGATGCTGCTCACACGTAGGTCACTCAGGGGCCGGACGGGCTTATCCACCAACCAGGCCGGTCGCCGTAGCGCCGAGATCAGGTTCTCGGCGGCGTTGCGCCCGCCCCGGCTGTTGCGGCGCGGCACCGCGTTCGCCTTGACGTAGGCCACGAGCTGCTTGATCTCCGACGGCGTCGGCTCGTCCAGGCGCCGGCTCGCCCCACTGCTCGACGGTCCGCTTCCAGTAGGGGCGGTACGCCCTCAAGGTGCCGGGGGTAACCGTGGCGGCCACGACCGGGACGTACTCGGCGAAGGTCGGCACGGGCGGCCGGTTCGAGGGGGCGGCGGTCAGGTCGTCCAGGGACAGGCCCATCGACTTCAGGACCAGCAGCGCCGCGTCCACAGCGGCCTGCTGGGACGCTGCCGGGGAGCCGGGGTGGTGGTCATGGTCGTCCTCCTTGCACGTGCGGGAACGAGCCGTGGGCGCGGATGGCCTGGTCCACCACGGCGAGAGAGTAAGCGGCGAGGCTGTCTTGATCCGGGAGCGCGGCCAGCAGCACCTGGTCGCCGGGCTCCAGGCCGCAGCGGCGGCGCAGCGCGGCCGGGATGGCGATGTAGGCGCTGGCGGGCAGGGTGACCATGCCGCCGGGGTCGCGGCGCGCGGTCACCACGCCCGCGTCGGCGGTGAGGGTCAGCAGGTCGCCGCCGGCCCAGCCCAGCGCGGTGATGATGGCCCGCTCGCAGATCCGGCCCGAGGCGTCGATGCGGGCGATCCCGTAGACGACATCCTCCGGCAGCGACGGCACGGGGACCGGCGAGGCCAGCGGCAGCCGCCGGGCCGCAGCCGACCTGGCGCGCTGCCGGGACGCCGGGACGCCGGAGGAGGGGATGACGGGAGCCAGGGGCTGCGCGGTCATGGCTGCCTCCCCGAGGAGGAGGGCAGGGCCGGCCGCGATGCGGACGGCAGCGCCGCCGAGCGCAGTTAGCAGATCGATGTGCGCGGCGGGGATTTCCCGCCCGTGCCTGGCGCCTGAAGCCCGCTCTGACCACACTGGCCGGTGCGTTCTCCCCGGATGGGGAGAACGCACCGCCGCGTGTTCAAGCGGTTGCCCGAATCGGGGAAAATTCGCCGTATCTGGGTGGGCGAGGAGGGATTTGAACCCTCACATCCTTTCGGACACACGGACCTGAACCGTGCGCGTCTGCCGTTCCGCCACTCGCCCGAGCAGGACGACTTACGTTAGCACGGCCGCTCAGCGTGCTCGGGCCCCGGATAACATCAGATGGATAACAAGGCCGAAGGGAGGCTCGACGGGTGGGAGTTCTGCAGCGCTTCGAACGACGGCTTGAGGGCATGGTCGAAGGAACCTTCGCCCGGGTGTTCAAGTCGGAACTGCAGCCGGTTGAGGTGGCGAGCGCGATCCAGCATGAGATGGACGAGCGGGCGGCCATCGTGGCGCAGGGCCGGACGCTGGTGCCGAACGACTTCGTGGTCGAGATCGCGCAGACCGACGCCGAGCGGCTGGACATCCTGGTGGAGAGCCTGAGCCTGGAGCTGGCGACGCTGGCCCGGGATCACGCCAAGGAGCAGGGCTACTCGTTCGTCGGTCCGGTGCGGATCCGGTTCGAGGGCGTTCCCGACCTGACGACCGGCATGTTCCGCATCCGCTCGGGGGTGATCCGCGGGCACACGGTGGAGGCGGGCGAGGTCCGGCAGCCGGTCAGCGACCTGCCGCGCGGCGGCGGTGGCCAGTTTCCCGGCCGGCCGCGGCTGGTGGTGGCCGGGTCGCAGCCGGGAACCGGCGTGGAGGCGGGCAGCACCTATGAGCTGCAGACGCCCGGTGACCCTGCTCGGCCGCGGCACGGACTGCGACCTGCGGATGGTCGACCCCGGCGTCTCGCGGCACCACGCCGAGCTGCGGGTGGAGGACGGCCAGGTCGTCCTGGTCGACCTCGGGTCGACCAACGGCACGCTGGTGAACGGGCAGCCGATGCGCCGGGTCGTGCTCACCGACGGCACGAATGTCACGCTTGGCCGCACCACTATGGTTTTCCACCAGGACAAGCGGTATTGATCACCGTACGCCAGGGCATCTAGGCTAGTGGCTAGACAGGCGCCAGAAGACCGAGGAGTGACTACCCTTAGGGCAGCCCAACCGACAGCGACGCAGAAGCCGAGGACACCAGCACGGAATGAACGCGCTCACCCTTACCCTCATCAGGGTGGCCTTCCTGGCCGTCTTGTGGCTTTTCGTCATCGCGGCGATCGGCGTGGTGCGCACGGACCTGCTCGGCACGGTGGCCGCGAACGGCTGCGCCGCGGCGCGGAAGCCAGCCGCGCCGCCGCTGCCGCCGCCGCGGCCGCCGCGGCCCGCCAAGGCGGCCAAGCCCGGCCGGGGAACGCCGCGCTTCCTCGTCGTCACCGAGGGCGGCCTGGCCGGCGTGAGCATCGACCTGGCGGACCAGCAGATAACGATGGGCCGGGCGAATGACGCCACGCTGGTACTGAATGACGACTACGCTTCCACGTACCATGCCCGGATATTTCCGCAGGACGGACAGTGGTTCGTTGAGGACCTCGGTTCGACCAACGGCACCTACCTGGACCGCCAGAAGGTGGCCCGGCCGACCCCGGTGCCCGTAGGCGTGCCAATTCGCATTGGAAAAACCGTTCTGGAACTGCGCAGATGACACTAGCCCTCAGATACGCGGTACGGTCCGACGTCGGTCTCCTCCGCGAGGGGAACGAGGACTCGGCGTACGCCGGCCCGCACCTGCTCGCGGTTGCCGACGGCATGGGCGGCCACGCGGCCGGCGAGGTGGCCAGTGCCGCCACGATCACCACGATCGCCCCGCTCGACGCGGAGGATCCCGGGCCCGACCTGGTCGGCGCGCTGGCCGACGCGGTCGCGACGGCCAACCTGCGGCTGCAGGAGCTGATCATCTCCGACCCGGCGATCGAGGGCATGGGCACGACGCTGACCGCGCTGCTGTGGTCGGACGGGTACGCCGCGCTCTGCCACATCGGCGACTCGCGGGCCTACCTGCTCCGCGACGGCCAGTTCATCCAGATCACCCACGACCACACGCTGGTCCAGTCGCTGGTCGACGAGGGCAAGATCACCGAAGACGACGTGGCCACCCACCCGCACCGGTCGCTGCTGCTGCGCGCCCTGGACGGCAGGACGATCGCCGAGCCCGACCTGGCGCCGCTCGAGACGCTACCCGGGTGACCGCTACCTGCTGTGCTCCGACGGCCTGTCCGGCGTGGTGACCGAGCAGACGCTGCACCAGACGCTCGCCTCGGTCGCGGACCCCGACAAGGCGGCGCTGCGGCTGGTCGAGCTCGCCATCAAGGGCGGCGGCCCGGACAACATCACCTGCATCGTGGCCGATGTCATCGACACCCGCAGCCAGCCGGGTCGCCGCCCACCTGGCAGCCCGTGTTCGCCGGCGCGGCGCGCCAACGGCGCCCCGGCCGACCTGCGCCCGCCGGCCAGGCAGAGCTCGCCGGCGACCCGGGCCATGCGGCTGAGCAGGACCGCCCGCAGCCGGCGGTGCCGGAGGAGCCGACCACCGGCGTCTGGCCGCACCGGCTACCGTGACGGCTACACCGGCACGTTCGACACCAGCGCGTTCGAGCCCGGCGCGCTTCGAGCCGGGCCGAGCGGCCGGCCGGGACCGGGACCCGACCGGGTCAGGGACACCGCCGCCTTCGAGCCGGCCGACGGCTTCCCGGGCCTGACGAGCGACCCGGACGAGGCCGGAGGACGGCGACCGGCGCCGGCGGCGCGGCGGCCACCGGGCCAGGACGCCGCTACGACGAGGACGACGACTACGGCACGGCCGCGGCAGGCGCCGGTGGCCGATCGTGACGGCCGCGCTGGTGCTGCTGGTGCTGCTGCTCGGCGGCGGCGGCGTACGGCTTCTGGCGGTACAACCAGAGCCAGTACTACGTCGGCGTGCAGAACGGCTACGTCGCCATCTTCCGCGGCACCAACCAGAACCTGGCCGGCATCAGCCTGTCCAGCCTCGTCCAGCGGTCGACCCTGCAGGTCAGCGAGCTGCGCAGCAGCGACCAGGCCGCGCTCAGCCCAGACGATCTCGCAGGGCAGCGTGACCGACGCCCAGCAGCTCATCGACCAGCTGCCGGGCCAGGTCAACCAGTGCCAGCAGCAGTGGCAGGCGGTCGCCGCCTGGCAGACCAAGAACGCCACGCTACCAGGCCGAGCTGGCGGCCGCGCGCCAAGGCCAAGGGCAAGATCAAGGTCCCGGCGAGCGACAACCCCGGCCCGCAGCCGGACGCGCCCGACGCGGCCAACTGCGCCTCGGCCGCGGCGTTCGGCGTCAGCGCCCGGCCGGCGCGACAGCCGCCCCGGTCGCCGCCGCCGCCACGGCCGACGCCGACCGACGCCACCGCCAAGGCCGACCACGAGCCAGCCGCCAGGTCCTCGGCCAAGGCGTCCCCGACCCCGCAGGCGGCCGCGTGAGCAGCATGACCATGCCCTCTCCGGCGCTGGGCAGCCAGCCGCCGGAGGAGGCGACCCGCCAGCCGCCGGTCCACCGAGCTGTGGATGGTGCTGTTCGCGTGCGGCATCGTCGCGTTCGCGTTCGCCAACGTGGCGTTCAGCCTCAAGGGCCAGCACCTCTCGACCTTCGTCGAGTACATGGTCGCGTTCGTGGTGATCGTCTTCGGCGCGCACCTCGCGATCCGCCGCTGGGCGCCGTACGCCGACCCGCTGCTGCTGCCGATCGCCACCTTGCTCAACGGGCTCGGCATCGTGATGATCTACCGGCTCAACCAGGCCGGGCGGGACGGCAACGCCGAGCGCGAGCGGCCGCCCGATCACCACGCTCAGCCGTCGCGCGACGATCACGCAGATCATCTACACGGTGCTCGGCGTCGTCGTCTTCGTGCTGTTCCTCGCGTTCATCAAGGACATCAGGATCCTGCAGCCCTACACCTACCTGTTCGGCCTGGCCGGCATCGTTCCTGATCGCGATCCCCGCGCTGCTGCCGTCGAGCATCAGCGGCGTGGCCGGGACCAGCGCCAAGATCCAGGTCAGCATCGGCGGGTTCTCCGTCCAGCCGGAGGAGTTCGGCAAGCTGCTGCTGGCCGCCTCGTTCGCCAGCTACCTGGTGGTCAACGGCAGGAAGCTGTCGCTGCTGACCGAGAAGTGGTGGATCTTCAGCCTGCCGCGGCGTCGTGACCTCGGCCCGATCCTGGTGGTCTGGGCGCTCAGCATGCTGCTGCTGATCTTCGAGAGCGACATCGGCACCAGCGCGGTGTTCATGGGCCTGTTCGTGGCGATGCTGTACGTCGCGACCGGGCGCCGGTCGTGGGCGGTGCTCGGCTTCCTGATGTTCGTCGCTCGGCGCCTTCCTGGCGGCGCACGCTGGTGACGCACGTGCAGCAGCGGTTCACCGCCTGGCTCCACCCGTTCAGCAACGCGAACCTGGTCCAGCCGCACGCAGCTCTCCTACCAGCTCGTGCAGGGCCTGTACGGGATGGGGAACGGCGGCCTGCTCGGCAAGGGGCTCGGCGCCGGGCAGCCGTTCTGGACCCCGCTGGTGCAGAGCGACTTCATCTTCACCGCGTTCGGCGAGGAGACTCGGGCTGACCGGGGTGATGGCGCTGCTGCTGCTCTACGGCCTGTTCGTGCAGCGCGGGCTGCGCACCGCGATGCTGGTCAAGGACGACTACTCCAAGCTGCTGGCCACCGGCCTCTCCTTCATGTTCGCGCTGCAGATCTTCGTCATCGTGGGCGGCGTGACCCGGCTGATCCCGCTGACCGGCATCACCACCCCGTTCCTCTCCCAGGGCGGGTCGAGCCTGATCGCGAGCTGGCTGCTGGTCGCGGTGATCGCCCGGCTGAGCGACGCCGCGCGCCGCCCGGCGCCGCGGCCGATCCAGGACGAGGGGATGACCCAGGTGGTGTCGCTGCGGTGACCGGGATGAACCGCTCGATCAAGCGGATCGCCATCGCCGTCCTGGTGATGTTCGTGGTGCTGCTCATCAACGTGAACTACCTGCAGGCGGTGGAGGCGTCCAGCCTCGCCACCCGGCCGCTGAACGACCGGGCGGCGTACAACCAGAACCGGGTACAGCGCGGCAACATCGTCACCGCCGACGGCGTGACCGTCGCCACCACCAAGGCGTCGGCCGGCCTGTACCCAGTGGCAGCGGGTCTACACTGACGGGCCGGTGTACGCGCCGGTCACCGGCTACGACACCGTCTTCACGGCCGTCGCAGGCGCCGAACTACGCGGGCGGGGTCGAGCGGTCAGAGAACTCGCTGCTGACCGGCACCGGGTCAGAGCTCGCCTTCCGCAACTTCATCGACACGATCACCAACAAGCCCCAGAAGGGCGCGACCGTGCAGCTCACGGTCAACTCCAAGGCCCAGCAGGTGGCGTACCAGCAGCTCGCGGCGGCGCTGACAGGCAAGACGGCCAACGGCAAGCAGACGGTCGGCGGGGTGGTGGCGATCAACCCGTCTACCGGGGCGATCCTGGCGATGGCCTCCTACCCGAGCTACGACCCGAACCAGCTCGCGGTGCACAGCACCCCCGACCTCAACAAGGTCGTACCAGCAGCTCAGCAACCAGAACCCGAGCCCGCTGATCAACAACGCGTCGCAGACCACCCTGCCGCCCGGCTCGACGTTCAAGATCGTCACCAGCTCCGCCTGGTACACCCAGGACGCCGGCCGGAACCCGAACACGGTGATCAACTCACCGCAGCCGCTCACCCTGCCCAACGGGAACGTGCTCAACAACGACAACGGCGAGCAGTGCGGTAACGGGTCCGGCAAGACCGCCGTCGCCTACGCGTTCGCCCAGTCCTGCAACACCCCCTTCGCCGCCCTCGGCATCCAGCTCGGCGGCGCCACGATCAAGTCGATGGCCACCAGCTACGGGCTGAACAACCCGGCCGCGGGCAGCATCCCGGGGGTGAGCGTAGGCGAGTCCAACTTCACGGCCGAGGCCGACAAGTCGTTCACCGCCTACGACGCCATCGGGCAGCACGACACCACGGTGACGCCGCTGCAGGAGGCGATGTTCGCGGCCACCGTCGCCAACGGCGGCACGCTGATGAAGCCGTACCTGGTCCAGCAGATCACCGCCGGCGACCTGTCAGTGGTCCAGCAGGCCCAGCCGCAGCAGCTCAGCCAGCCGATCTCGGCCACCGTGGCCGGCTACGAGAAGCAGATGATGACCGACGTGGTGCAGCAGCCCGAGGGCACCGGCTTCCAGTTCAACTCCAACAATGAGAACGGGCTGGTCATCGCGGGCAAGACCGGCACCGCGCAGACCACCACCAGCTCCAACCCCGACGCGGTTTTCACCGCGTTCGCTCCGGCTGACAACCCGAAGATAGCCGTGGGCGTCATGATCCAAGGCGGGGGCTATGGGGCTGCCGCAGCCGCGCCGATCGCCGTCGCGGTAATCCAGGCCTATCTGGCAACCCAGGGGAATCAGTGAACGATTACGTTCTCGACGACCGCTACACGCTGATCGAGCGGATCGCTACTGGTGGCATGGGCGAGGTCTGGCGGGGAACCGACCAGCTCCTCGGCAGGCCGGTCGCGATCAAGATGCTGGCCGCCATGCACGCCGGCGACGAGCAGTTCCGCGCCCGGTTCCGGGCCGAGGCCCGGTACGCGTCCTCGCTCTCCCACTCGGGCATCACCCGGGTCTTCGACTACGGGGAGCAGAGCCCGCTGGGCGGCCCCTACCTGGTCATGGAGCTGGTTGACGGCCAGCCGCTGTCGGAGATCCTGGAGCGCTACGGCCGCCTCGATCCCTACGTGGTGCTGGACATCGTCGCCCAGGCGGGCCGCGCGCTCGACGCCGCCCACCGGGCCGGCATCGTGCACCGGGACATCAAGCCGGGCAACCTGCTGATCATGGCCGACGGCACGACCAAGATCACCGACTTCGGCATCGCCAAGGCGAACGCGCCCGACGTCAACCTCACCGCGACCGGCATCGTGATGGGCACCGCCCTCTACGTCTCGCCCGAGCAGGCGACCGGCGCGCCGCTGGCCGGCGCCTCGGACGTGTACTCACTCGGGGTGGTGGCCTACGAGTGCCTGGCGGGCGACCCGCCGTTCGTCGCCGACCAGCCGCTGGCGATCGCGATCATGCACAAGCACGACCCGGTGCCGCCGCTGCCCGGCGACGTCCCCCGGCCCATCTCCGACCTGGTGTACGCGATGCTGGCGAAGAACCCGGAGGACCGGCCGGAGTCGGCCAGGCACGTGGCCGACCGGGCCGAGGTGGTCCGCGAGGCACGCAACCGGAACGGCTACGAGGGCCCGTCCACCGCCGACCTTCCGGTGGTGCCCAACTTCCCTCCCGCCACCAGCCTCGATCTTTATCAAAATGATGCCGAACGGCTGCCGCCGGCTCGCCGCCCTCCGTCCCGGAGCCTGCTCTTCGCCGGGATGAGCGCGGCCGCCGTAGGCGTGGTCGCGATCATCGCCGTGCTGATCTCAAATAACGGCCCAAGCAACGCGGCCCCGTCCAACAGCACCGTGGCTCCCACGGTGACTGCACTGCAGTCACATAAGGTCAGCCCGTCCGCAACCGCGTCGTCGGCCGAGGGCGTTGGAGGCCAGCTTCCACCGGGTGTTGCCGTAGGATCATCAACGGGAGCGGGCACTCCGTCCGCGTCGAAGCCGACCAGCCCGAAGCCGAGTACGAGCTTCAGCCCAACACAGACACAAACAAGCCCGGCCCCCGGCGGCAGCTCGCCGCCGGTCAGTTCACCGCCGGTCAGCTCGCCGCCGGTCAGCTCGCCGCCGGTCAGCTCGCCGCCGGTCAGCTCGCCGCCCGTCAGCTCGCCGCCCGTCAGCAGCTCGCCGCCGGTCAGCGACTCGCCGAGTACCCCGGCCGGCTGATAAGGGGTTGACACGTTCGATGCGGGACGGTTTGGAAGAGTGCGCGATATGACAATGCCCCGGCTGCTCGGTGACCGGTACGAACTCGACGGCGTCGTCGGTCGGGGCGGCATGGCGGAGGTGTACCGCGCCCGTGACCTCCGGCTTGACCGGACGGTCGCGATCAAGACGCTGCGGGCCGACCTCGCACGGGACCAGACCTTCCAGGCGCGCTTCGGCCGGGAGGCGCAGTCCTCGGCGTCGCTGAACAACCCCTCCATCGTCGCGGTGTACGACACCGGCGAGGACCTGTCGAGCGGTGTCCCGGTGCCGTTCATCGTGATGGAGTACGTGGACGGCCGCACCGTCCGCGACCTGCTGATCGAGGGCCACCGGCTGCTGCCCGAGCGCACCCTCGAGATCGTCTCCGGCGTGCTGCGGGCCCTTGAGTACAGCCACCAGGCGGGCATCGTGCACCGGGATATCAAGCCGGGCAACGTGATGGTGACCCGCAACGGCGACGTCAAGGTGATGGACTTCGGCATCGCCCGCGCGATGAGCGACACCCAGGCCACCATGACGCAGACCGCCCAGGTCATCGGCACCGCGCAGTACCTGTCGCCGGAGCAGGCGCGGGGCGAGCGGGTGGACGCGCGGTCCGACCTCTACTCGACCGGCTGCCTGATGTACGAGCTGCTGACCGGCCGCCCGCCGTTCACCGGCGACTCCCCGGTGGCGATCGCCTACCAGCACGTGCGGGAGAACCCGGTGCCGCCCTCCCGGATCGACCCGTCGCTGCCGCCGTGGGCCGACTCGATCGTGCTCAAGGCGATGGCCAAGTCGCCCAACGACCGCTACCAGAGCGCCGCCGAGATGAACGCGGACATCCAGCGGGCGGCATCCGGCATGCAGGTGGCCGCGGCGATGCAGCCGACGCGGGCCGACTACTACGACTACCCGCAGCGGACCCAGCAGATGGGCCCGCAGACGATGATGGGCGCCGCGCCGACCACCGTGTCGCCCTACCAGCAGACGGGCTACCAGACCGGCTACCAGCAGCAGCCCTACGGCTACGGGAACGGCGGCCACGACGGGGGCGACCCCGAGCAGCGCAGCGGCGCCCGCCGCTGGCTCCCCTGGGTTATCTCCGGCCTGGTCGTGGTGGCCGCCATCATCGTGGCGGTGGTCCTGCTGCACGGCAGCGGCGGCTCGTCGGCCTTCGTCCCGCAGGTAAACGGCGAGACCTACGCTACGGCGGCGCAGCAGATCAAGGCGGCCGGGCTGGTGCCGGTGGAGCACAAGCAGCCGAGCAGCAACGTAAGCGCCGGCCGGGTCATCAGCACCAACCCGGACAACGGCAACAGCATCGCCAAGGGCGGCACGGTCACCGTCAACGTGTCCAGCGGCGTCGCCAACATCAGCCTGCCGAGCTTCGTGGGCCAGTCGGCGACCACGGCCGAGCAGACGCTGAAGAACCTCGGCTTCACCAACGTCAACCCGGTGCCGGACCAGCAGTCCACCCTGCCTTCCGGCCAGGTCGACCACCAGACGCCGCAGCCGGGCAGTTACTCCCCGGACCAGCAGGTCACGCTGTACGTGTCGGGCGGCGGCGTCCAGGTGCCGAACGTGGTCAACCAGACCACGGTCGAGGCGCAGACGATCCTGCAGCAGGACGGGTTCAACGTGAACACGGTGAACACCCCTGCCCCCTCGACGCAGATGGTCGAGCCGGGAACCGTCTACAACCAGAACCCGGCCGCTAACCAGGTCGAGCCCAAGGGCACGATCATCACGATCTTCGTGCAGCCGCAGTCGACGTCGACCTCGACGCCGACCACCACGCCGACCGACACCACCACCCCGACCGACACCACCACGCCGACCGACACCACTACCCCGACCGACACCACCACGGCACCCGGTAACGGCGGCGGCGGCGGTAACGGCGGCGGCGGGGCCGGGAACGGCGGCGGCCTGTCCAGCCAGGCGGCGGACGTCACCCCGTAGTGCCACTGGTCAGCCGAGATCACAGCAGGAGGTACCGCGGTGCCCAAGTCCCGGGTCCGTAAGAAGCCGGTCTACACGCCGCCGCCGTCGCGGTCGCCGCGGCGCGCGGTCAGCCCGGTCTGGCTCGCGCCGACGATGATCGTCTGCCTGGTGGTCGGCCTTGCCTGGATCTCGCTGTACTACGTCACCCAGGCGGACATGCCGCTGCTGCGCTCGCTCGGCGGCTGGAACCTGGTCGGCGGCTTCGCGCTGATCGTGGCCGGGGTAGTGCTCGCCACCAGGTGGCGCTAGCTCCCCTAGAAGGAAAACTGACTGGTTAGCTGGTGGCTGCGGTATACCACCAGCAGCACCAGCACGGCCAGGATGACGACGGCCGCGGCCACCTGGACCAGCGTCCGGTTCCGGCGCGGCGCGTAGGCGAAGGCAAAGGTCGTCAGCACGCCCACGACCAGCCCGCCGAGGTGATCCTGCCAGGCGATCGCTGCCCCGGAAGAAGAAGCTGAACGCCAGGTTGATCGCTACGACGGTGACGATTCCCCGGACGTCCAGGCGAAGCTTGCGGGCCACCACGAACCAGGCGCCGAACAAGCCGAAGATGGCGCCGCTGGCACCGAGGGCAAGCTGGTTGTTCGGTGCGAAGAGGAAGAACGCGACTCCGCCGCCGAGGGCGCTGAGCAGGTAGACCGCGAGGAAACGGGCCCGCCCGAGTGTCTGCTCGAGGGCCGGGCCGACAGCGACCAGCGCCCACATGTTGAACGCGATGTCGAGCACGCCGGTCGTGCCGACCCCGTTCGGACCGTTGGGCGCGGGCGGCAGGAAGGCCGAGGTAAGCAGCCGGTACCACTCGCCCGCCGCCACCCCCTGAAACGGCGGGCGGCCGGTAAAGCTGGCATAGCCGATCATGCCCCAGTCCTGGGCCAGGCTCGGCTTGACCAGCTCGACCAGGAACAGCACGACGTTGATGCCGACCAGGGTCCAGGTCAGCGTCGCGCTGCTGACCATCCGCCCGCCGAAGGCGGACCTCGGCTGCCGGGTCTCCGCCCCGGCCCCGCGGATGCACTCCAGGCACTGCTGCCCGACTGCCGCGTCGCGGCGGCAGTCGGGGCAGGCGTGCTTGCCGCACCGGGCGCAGGACACCCACGCCTCCCGGTCCGGGTGCCGGTAGCAGGTCGGCGGGGCTTGCTGCCCGTCGCTCGCTCCTGCGTACTGGTTTACCTCGTCCGGTCTTCCGGGCTCGGGGCTGTCCTGGCCGGGTGCGGTCATCGGGGTTACCGCCGTCTGCTAGCCGCGGTTGATGGTGACCGACTGCAGCACCACGTCCTGCACCGGGCGGTCGCCGGGCACGGTCTGCAGCCGGCTGATGTTGTCCACCACGTCGACGCCGCCGATGACCTCACCGAAGATGGTGTGCTTGCCGTTGAGCCAGGGCGTGGGCACCGTGGTGATGAAGAACTGCGAGCCGTTGGTCCCGGGCCCCGCGTTCGCCATCGCGAGCAGGTAGGGCCGGTCGAACCGCAGGTCGGGGTGGATCTCGTCGGCGAACTTGTAACCAGGACCGCCGGTCCCGGTGCCGAGCGGGTCGCCGCCCTGGATCATGAAGCCCGCGATTACCCGGTGGAAGATCGTGCCGTCGTAGAGCTTGTCCTTGGTGGTGGCCCGGGTCTTCGGGTTGGTCCACTCCCGGCCCCCCTCCGCTAGCTCGACGAAGTTGCGCACGGTCTTGGGCGCGTGGTCAGGGAACAGCCGGACGGTGACCGTCCCCTGCGTCGTCGCCAGTTCCGCGGTCAGCGCTTCGGTCATTAGGTGACTCCGGTTTTTTTGTCTGGCCGGGTTACCCGGCATTACCAGCCTTGAGGCTGCACTAATCACCGTACCGGCTCCACCGTAGTGGCATCCGGCCGTGCCCCGATGATTGAAGAGCGGATCGCAGGGAACCTTGAGCTACCGAGACGGACTAGGGGGTAATCGTGTTCCTCAGCAAGTCAAAGACCACCGATCTCGATACCAGCAGCACCGTAAAGGCTGCCAAGCGAGCGCAGCGGGCCGGCCAGGCCGCTGCCACTAATGCGGCCAAGTCCGCGCAGAACGCGGCGGCGGCGGCACAGAACGCCGCCAGCCTGGCGCAGACGGCGGCACAGCATGCCGCCGACGTCGCCGCCAGCAAGGCGCAGGTCGCCATGGACCGGGCACAGACTGCGGGCAGCGCGGTGCAGAACGCCGCCGCCGTGGCGCAGTCGAAGGCGCAGGACGCGGCGGTCGTCGCGGCCAGCGCGGCGCAGAACGCGAGCAGCGCGGCGCAGAACGCCGGCGACGCCGCCCAGTCTGCCGCCAGCGCGCTGAGCCAGAACGTCAAGGACAAGGTGTTCGTCGCCAGGAAGTGGGCGGCGCCGCGCCTGGAGAGCGCGGCCGACTACACCAGCAACACGGTGGCGCCGAAGGTGTCCTCGGCCCTGCGCAGCACCGCCACCCAGGTGCGCCCGGTGGAGACCCGTTCCAAGCGCGGCGTGCTGACCTGGACGATGCTCGCCGCGGGCATCGTGGCCGGGCTCGGCGCGGCGGCGGCACTGGTCCGCTACCGGTTCCGCGCGGCCATCGCCGCCGACAGCGAGACGGCGGACGAGGAAGTCCTGTCGGACTCGACCGGGAGCCAGGCAGCGCCGGTTACCCCGGACGCGGCCGGCCAGGCCGAGCCGGGCACCGACTCGTCCGCGAACGGCCGGGTTAAGGCTTCCGGCTGGTAAGCGCGGGTTTCCGGTGATCTCCTGGAGAAATTGATCACTTGACACCGCGCGGATGCACGTTCATTTTTTAATACGGGACCGCTGTTCCACTCCAGGAGGAACGTCATGGCAGGGTGGGACGAGCGGATCGCGCTGCTTGAGGCGGACTTCCCCGGGTGGCACATCTGGCGCAGTAACGCCGGCCGCTGGTGGGCCACCCGGACCGGATCGGTGCTGCGCCGTGATGAACTCGGCACCGGGCGGGTCATGACGCTCGACGCCGACGACGAGACCGACCTGCGCGGCCAGCTCGCGGCGCAGGTCGGCCTGGACAGCGAACTCGAGGGCTAGCCGCCCGGCCGGCTCAGGTAGCCGGCCGGCCAGCGGCAGTCGATGAACGTGGCGGCGATCAGGTCAGCCGTGCCCGTGCCGTCGTTGCCGGAGCCGTCGCTGCCCGCCGCCTCGATCGCCGCGGGCCTGATCACGCCGTAGGCTACTTCCTCCGTCACTTCCCCGCTGTGCAGCCACTCGGGCTCGTCCGGCGGGCAGCGCCACTCGCCCCGCTCGGCCCGGGCTCGCATCGCGCTGGCCGCGTGCGCGGCCAGCGCGGCCGGACGGCCGGTCACCGGGCGCACGGCGACAGCCGCGTCGGCCGCGTGCGCGACCGCGCACTGCATCAGCCGCACCGGGGTGCCCCGCAGGACGGCAAGCGCCTCCGGCACCGGCACCGGCATCGGCCAGCCGGTCAGGTGCGCCAGCACGGTGAGCTCCGCCCACGCCCGCAGCCACGGCAGCTCGTCGAGCACCCGCTGGCCCCCGCGCATCTCCCGCAGGGTGCACGGCCGGCCCGGGCGCTGGCGGTCACCGGCGCACTGGCCGCCGCAGCTAGCCGACCGCGAGCTGACCACGCGGGCGGCGTCGGCGGTGGGCGCGGGCGGCCCGGCCTCCCTGGCCGTCCCGTCCTGCACCTGCACCAGGATCGGGAAATCCATGCCGTCGGCGAACACCGCCGCCTGCCCCGGCGGCAGGGTGACCAGGTAGCGGGACTGGGCCGGGGTGGCGTTCATGGTGGCGCCGACTGCCTCCCGGTCGTCGGCCGCCGGAAGCCGGTGGGTGATCTTGACGGCGGTGTTCTTGATCGCGTCGGGCGACAGCCGGGCTGGAATCTGCTCGGCGATCACCAGCCCCTCGCCGTAGGCGCGGATCTCCGCCAGCAGGCCGGCGAACAGCTCCACCGCATGGCCGGCCGCGCCCGTCCGGCCTGTGCCGTCCGCCTCCGGGCGGCGCAGCAGCCGGTGTGCCTCCTCGATCACGGTCAGGTGCGCCAGGGCGCCCGCTGGGCCGGTCAGCCGTAGCTGCTCCACCAGCCTGATCAGCACCGCGCCGATCAGGAAGGCCTTGTCCGCGTCGTCGCCTACGTCCTCGATCTCGAGCACGACGTTCGACCTGAGCAGCGCGCCGAAGTCGAGCGGGTGGCCACCGTCGAGGAACCGCCCGGTAGTACCGTGCCGCAAGCTGGCCAGCCGTACCCGGATGAAGCCGAGCACGTCGTCAGCGACCCGCTGGCTGTAGCCGATGTCGGCCACCACGCGCTCGGCCGCGCGCTGCAGGCCGGCCAGCGTCGGGTAGGCGGCCTCGCCGCGCAGCGGCTCGCCCAGCGCCAGGTCCCAGCCTGCCTCGGCGTAGACCCGGGCCAGCGCGCCCGACAGCACCTGGGGGAACGGCTCTTCCGCCTGGAACGACGCGATGAACAGCGCCTTGACCAGGTCCGCGTGCGTCTGCAAGGGAAACCGGCCGGCCGGCCCGGCGGCCGGCTCGAGCGGGTTGAGCCCGGCCGCGACCGCATCCGGCTCCCCGGGCCTGATCCTGATCACCTCGGTCCCCGGCAGCCGGCTTGCCATCAGCCGGTACTCCGCCTTGGCGGGCTCCACCACCAGCCACGGGATGCCCCGCTCGGTGGCCGACTCGAGCAGGCAGCGGACGGTCTGGGACTTGCCCGCGCCGGTCGCGCCGCAGACCAGCACGTGGCGGTTGAGCGAGTCAGTGGAGAGGGCGAACGGCCCGGCCGGCATCAGGTTGCGGTCAAGCACCTGGCCGAGCTCGACCGGGACGCCGTCCGGCGGGCCGGGCGGCGGCTCGGGGGTGACGTCAAAATCGGGTCGCAGCGCCAGCCGGACACCGGGCACTTCCGCCTCCGGCGGCCGGGCCAGGGCGGCCAGCAGCTCGGTCGACCCGTAACAGGGGGACGCGGGGACGCCGGGCGCAAGCGCGTAGGGCAGGCCGCTGAGATCGGCCGACGCGCACAGCAGCCCGGCGACCCGGGCCGCGCTGGCCGGGTCGGTCCCGCCTGCCGCCACGGTCACCCGCCAGAAGCCGGCCGAGCCGCCCCGCTCCAGCTCGCGGTGGCGCTCGGCCAGCCGCCGGGCCTGCGCCGCCCGCTCCGGGAAGCGGTCGGCCGCCCCCTCGCAGGCTCGCTGCCGCAGGCCCGTTTCCTCGGCCAGGCCGCGCAGTTCCCCGGCCGCTACCGGCTCGGCCACCACCAGCCAGCCGAACGGCCCGGTCCAGCAGCCGAGCAGTCCGTCGACCAGCGAGACCGGCAGCCAGCCCGCCTGCTGGCCGCCCGCCGGGTTCGGGCCGCCCGCAATGAGCAGCCCGTCGCTGATTACCGCCACCGCCCGCCAGCACGGTAGCTGCCCGGCCAGGGCGGCCAGGCCGGATTCACCCAGCCGGCTGGCCCGCGCGCCGGCCGGGAGCGAGAGCAGCACCCGGCCGGGGTCCACCGGGTCGGCCCCGCCGGCCAGGGCAGCGCCAGCCGCTATTACCCGCACCGGGCCGCCCGCGGCCGACCTGATCCAGCCGAACCCGACCGTTCCCGGCCGGGGCCCGCCGCCCCCTGCCAGCCCCGCGTGATAGGCAGCGGCCAGCGCCGCGACCCGCTGTGCCCGGCCGGCATCGGCCGGCTGGCGCGCCGCCTGATCGGCGTCATCCGGCTGGCGCGGGATCTCGCCGATCAGGTAGGCCGGCATGCTGTTTAGCGTGTCCGCGTCGATTACCACCAGGAATCCACCGCCTTCAGTGAGCGGTAACTCACCGCCCCCTAAAGGTCACGTAATGCAGCCGGAAACGGCTCAGTCGCCGAGCACCTGCTGGAGGTAGGGGTTGGCGAACAGCCGGGCCGGGTCGGCCTCGTCCCGGAGCCGGAGGAAGTCGGCGAACCGCGGGTAGGCGCCGCCCAGGTAGCCGGCGTCCCTGGTGTGCAGCTTGCCCCAGTGCGGGCGGCCGCCGGCCGCGGTCGCGATCGACTCGAACAGCCGGAAGTACTCCTGGTAAGGCAGCCCGGCGTACTGGTGGATGGCGACATAGGCGGAGTCACGGCCGTAGGCGGTGGACAGCCAGATGTCATCGGCGGCGGCCACCCGCACCTCGACCGGGAACATCACCGGGTCGGCCAGCCGCGGCACCCCCGCCCGCAGCTCGGCCAGCACGTCGAGCAGGGACTCGCGGGGCACCGCGTACTCCGACTCGACGAACCGGACCCGCCGGGGGGTGACGAACACCTGGTGCGACGGAGCGGAGTAACTGCGCTTGGACAGCGTCGCGGCGGCCAGCCGGTTCAGCGGCTTGATCGTCGCCGGGACGGCCCGGCCGGTACGGCACAGCGCCCCGAAGGCGGCGTTCTCCATGACCTCGTACTCGAGGAACCGGCGCCACCTGGCCATCGGGCCTGCGGTGTCGTCGCCGTTGACCCGGTTGTTCCGCTTGACCAGGGCGTTCTTGCCGTAGGGGAACCAGTAGAACTCGAAGTGGTCGTTTCCCGCGGCGAACTCGGCGAACCGGCCGAGCACCTCGTCGACCGGCATCGGCCGCTCGTCGGCGGCCAGCGTGAACGACGGGACGCACTGCAACGTCACCGACGACAGCACGCCGAGCGCGCCCACCGAGACCCGGGCCGCGGCGAACAGGTCCGGCCGCTGGCTGGCCGAGCAGGCGGCGACGGAACCGTCGGCGAGCACCAGCTCAAGGCCTGCCACCTGGGTGGCGATGCCGCCGAGGCTGGCCCCGGTGCCGTGCGTCCCGGTGGAGATCGCGCCGGCCACCGTCTGCGCGTCGATGTCACCGAGGTTCGCCAGCGCCAGGCCGAGCGTGTCGAGGGCCGCGTTCAGCTCCCTGATGGTGGTCCCCGAGCGGACAGTGACCAGCCCGGATTCCAGGTCCGCGGCGACGATGCCGGTCCAGCCGGACAGGTCGAGCGCGACCCCCGAGGTGGCAGCGGCGGCGGTGAACGAGTGCCCGCTGCCAAGCGCCCGCACGGTCAGGCCGTCCTTGGTTGCGGCGGTCAGCGCGTCCGCGATCTCCTCGGTGCTGCGCGGCCAGTGCCGCCGCACCGGGTCCGCGCTGGCCGTGCCCGCCCAGTTCTGCCAGGTCATCGGTCCGTTTCCCTGTTTGTTCACCCCGCTTGCCCGCAGGAGCGGCCAAAGCAGGTACCGTTTGCGCATGTCAGGCATTATGTCGAGGCTGGTCGACGGCCAGGATCAGCTCGAGCGGGCAACCGCTCACCTTGACCCTCCGCTCGCCGCCGTCGACCTCGCAGCATTCGACGCCAACGCGCGCGACCTGGTACGGCGGGCAAACGGCGTGCCCATCCGGGTGGTGAGCAAGTCGCTGCGCTGCCGCCACCTGATCGAGCGCGTGCTCGCCCGCCCAGGATACCGGGGCGTAATGTCCTACTCGCTGGCCGAGGCGCTTTGGCTGCACGCCAGCGGCACCACCGATGACCTGCTGGTCGCCTACCCGACGGCGGACCGGGGGGCGCTGCGGGCACTGGCGGCCGACGATGCCGCCCGGCAGCACATCACGCTGACCGTCGACTCCGCGGGCCACCTGGACTTCATCGACGCGACGCTGGGGACCGGGCATCCCGCCCTCCGCGTCTGCCTCGACCTCGACATGTCCTGGCGGCCGCTGCCGCTGCCCTACGGCCCGGTGATCCAGGTGGGGACCTGGCGGTCGCCGCTGCGCACCGCGGCCGAGGCGGCCGTGTTCGCCCAGACGGTGCTCGGCCGGCCGGGGTTCTCGCTGGTCGGCGTGCTCGGTTACGAGGGCCAGATCGCCGGCCTGGGCGACGCGCCGCCCGGTCACCCGGTGCGGGCCCGGGTGGTCCAGGCGATGCAGGCCCGCTCAGCGGCCGAGCTGCACGAGCGCCGGGCCGAGGCAGTAAGCCGCATCCGTTCACTCGTATCACTTGAGTTCGTCAACGGCGGCGGCACCGGGTCGCTCGAGTCCACCGCCCGCGATAAGTCGGTCACCGAGCTGGCAGCCGGCTCCGGCCTGGTCGGGCCGACGCTGTTCGACGGCTACCGGCGCTTCCAGCCGCGGCCCGCCCTGCAGTACGCGCTGCCGGTGGTGCGGCGGCCCGCGCCGGGGGTAGCCACCCTGTTCAGCGGCGGCTACGTGGCGTCGGGGACCGGGACCGCGGACCGGCTGCCGCGGCCGCTGCGGCCCGACGGGCTGCGGCTGACCCGGGTCGAGGGGGCCGGGGAAGTACAGACCCCGGTAGTCGGCGCGGCCGCCAGCCGGCTCGCCATCGGGGACCGGGTCTGGCTCAGGCACGCCAAGGGAGGCGAGCTGGCCGAGCGGCTCACCACCTATTACCTGGTGGAATCGGGCGACCAGGAGGCGCGGGGGGTGCCGACCTACCGCGGCGAGGGCCAGTGCTTCGGTTAACACCTGATGACGTTTGCCAGGATCCCCCTCAGCCAGCGCTAACTTTCAGCCAATCCACAGCTTTCGATGAGACGGTGCTCTGATGGACGAGGCCATCGCGGCTAAGCAGGCCGCGCTGCCGGCTGCCCTGGCAGAACCCACGGTGCCGGTCAAGGGCAGCTGGACCGCCCTGCTGTTCCTGGCCAACATCGGGCTGTGGCTCGGCATCTACGCCCCCATCCAGGTGCTGCTGCCCGAGCAGGTCGCCTCGCTGCACGATCACGTGAGCAAGAACGGCGTGCCCAGCGGGGCCGACGCGGTGCTGCTGTCGGTGGTGATGGCAGTCGGCGCGGTCGCCGGGCTCATCGCCAACCCGGTGGTCGGCGCCCTGTCCGACCGGACCATCTCACCGCGCGGCCGCCGCCACCCGTGGACGCTCGGCTGCGCGCTCGTCGCCGCGGCCGGCCTTGCCATCGTCGCCGCGTCGCCCGCCGTCGCGGTCATGGCGGTGGGCTGGTTCATCGCCGAGCTCGGCCTCGGCGGGATGCTGGCCACCCTCACCGCCGCGCTGCCGGACCGGGTGCCGGTCAGCCAGCGCGGCACCCTCGGGGCGCTGATCGGCATCAGCCAGATGCTCGGCACCGTGCTCGGCGCGCTGCTGGTCACCGTGATCATCACCCGGATGTCGGCCGGCTACGCCGCCTGCGCGGTTATCGTGGTCGGCCTGGCGGCCGCGTTCACCCTGCGCACGGCGGACGAGCCGCTGCCGGCCGAGTTCAAGCCGGCTGATCCGCTGAGCGCGGCGCTGCGCGGGCTGTGGATCTCGCCGCGCCGGTACCCGGACTTCGCCTGGGGCTGGGCGACCCACTTCCTGGTCAACCTGGGCAACGACCTCGGCACCCTGTACCTGCTCTACTTCCTGGCCCGCAGCGCGCACTACCACGACCCGCAGACCGGGCTGCTGATCCTGATGGCGCTGTACGCGGTGGCGCTGCTGGTCGCGGGATCGGTGCTCGGCACGCTGTCCGACAAGACCGGCCGCCGCAAGCCGTTCATCATCGGGTCCGCGGTGGTGATGGCGGTGGCCGCGGTGATCCTGGCCGTCTCCCCCACCTGGCACTTCGCCCTGGTAGCGGCGCCGCTGCTGGGGGCCGGGTTCGGCACCTACTGGGCGGCCGCGCCCGCGCTGCTGACCCAGGTGCTGCCGGCCGCGGTAGACCGGGGCAAGGACGTCGGCATCATCAACATGGGTTACAACGCGCCGCTGGTGGTGGCGCCGCTCGCAGCCGGGGTAGTACTCGGTCTGATGAACAGCTACCCGGCCCTCTTCGCGCTGGCGGCGGTAGTCACCGCGGTAGCCGGGTGGACGGTGACGCGGGTCCGCTCGGTCCGCTGATCACCTTTACCAAATCGATATGAAACGGCATACTTGGCGGGAGACACGAATTGTTTGTGGAGGTCACCCCTTGACGAAACGGGCCTTCCGCTCGGTACGAGGCCTCACGGGGGGGTTGGCGTTCCTCCTCATCGGTGCGCTCGTGACGGTGGGACTCAGTGCCTGCGGGTCTCCCGCGTTCACCTACGTGGCGGACTCGCCGGCGCAGACGTATTACAAGGTCCCGTCGGAATGGCACCAGATCTCGCAGTCGGACCTGAACGCCGCGCTGAAGGCGGAGGGCGGTTCGGGCGCGGGCGTGTGGTCGACCGCGTTCGACGCGAGCGCGTCGCCGTCCGGAAGCAACTTCCTCGCCTCGGCGCTGACTAAGCCGTTCGTGTTCGCCGAGGTGGGGACGCTGTCATCCACCGTCAGCAACGAGCTCTCGTACAACGTGCTGCGCGACTTCATGCTCCCGGTGACGTCGGACGCGCGGCAGCAGGAGGCGGCCAGCGGCTTCCCGCTGACCGACTTCAAGCAGCTCCGCGACCAGACGATCACTGGGAAGCAGGGCGTGCACGGGGTGCGGGAGACGTTCGACTACACGTTCCCGGGCGGAGCGGTGAACACCTTCGACGAGACGGTGCTGACCAATGCCGATCAAACCACCGTTTACTTCCTGATAGTTCACTGCACCGATACGTGTTACTCACAGAACCAGACCAGCATAAACACCATAATGTCGTCATTTACGGTCGGGAGCCCGACATGAATAAGGCCGAGCAGCCGGAGCAGGCACTCGCCTACGCGGGCGGCCGCCCGAGGGAAGAAGACATCCTGACCCGGCGGAAGCTGTCCCTCTGGGACCGGTCCAAATGGCTGCTGCTCCTGATCGCGATCTGGCTGCTGCTGGTCTGGTCGCTGATGGCCAACAACCCGCTGGTCGGGTTCGTCGATGCCGCCAAGATCGAGGTGCGGATCGGCTGGTGGGTCTTCATCCTGGCCGGGCTGGAGCTGATCCACCAGCTCCACTTCCTGATCAGCGAGCACTCCGCGGCCTACAACCAGTTCTGGGTGCGCCACGTCTGGGGCGCCTGGGAGCGGTTCAGCGACCGCAAGATCTCGGCCTGGACGAAGTTCCGCATCACCCGGCTGATCAGCTGGATCGTCGTCATCGCGGTCATCGCGATCATCACCGGCAAGATCATTCACACCTCGCCGCTGCTGGCGCTGGTGCGCATCCCGCAGCTCGTGTGGGGCGCGCTCCCGTTCGTGGTGCAGATCGTCTTCACCCTGTTCTTCGTGGTGGCCCAGTTCGGGATGGTGTTCTGGTTCCTGTCCCGGGGCGGCGTCGACGTCTACTACCCGGATGACATCAAGACCCGGTTCTCCGACGTCTGGGGCCAGGACCACGTGGTCGAGCGGGTCAAGGAGAACATCATCTTCCTTGAGAAGCCCGAGCTGGTCGAGGACCGGGGCGGTTACGTGCCGGGCGGCATCCTGCTGTGGGGCCCGCCGGGCACCGGCAAGACGCTGATGGCCGAGGCGGTGGCGGGCGAGACCGGCCGGCCGTACGTGTTCGTCGACCCGGGCGCGTTCATCAACATGTTCATGGGCGTCGGCGTGCTCAAGGTGAAGAGCCTCTTCCGCAAGCTGCGCAAGCTGTCGCTGCGCTACGGCGGCGTGATCGTGTTCTTCGACGAGGCCGACTCGCTCGGCAACCGCGGCATCGCCATGGGCGGCGCCCCCGGCAGCGGCGGGGTCGGCGCCCGGATGGAGCAGCCCGCCCCGTTCGCCACGGCCGGCTGCCACGGGTTCTCCTACCTGTCGTCCGACAGCCAGCAGCGGATCGCCCGCGACGTGCTGAGCACGCAGTTCAGCACCGACCCGGACGAGCCCGGTACCCGGCGCAACCGGCAGATCATCGGCGCGGGCATGAACGGGGGCGGGGGCGGCGGCGGCATGGGCACGCTGCAGGCGCTGCTGACCGAGCTGTCCGGGCTGAAGAAGCCGCGCGGCTTCGTCAACCGGGTGCTGCGCCGGGCGCTCGGCATGCGGCCGAAGCCCCCGCCGCACTACCGCATCCTCATCATGATGGCCACCAACATGCCGTCCGCGCTGGACGAGGCGCTGCTGCGGCCGGGCCGGATCGACCGGATGTACCGGGTCGGCTACCCGTCCAAGGCGGGACGCATCCGCACCTACGAGGGTTACCTGGCCAAGGTCACCCACGAGCTGACCCCGGAGCAGGTCGACAAGCTCGCCACCATCACCCCTTACGCGACCGGCGCCACCATCAAGGACATGGTCAACGAGGCGCTGATCATCGCGATCAGGAACGGCCGGGACGTCATCACCTACCAGGACGTGATCAAGGCCAAGCAGCTCAAGGAGCTCGGCCCGCCCGAGGACGTCGAGTACATCGAGCGGGAGCGGCACGCGGTCGCCATCCACGAGGCCTGCCACGCGGTGGTCGCGTACCGGACCCGCCAGCACATGGAGATCGACATCGCCACGATCGAGAAGGGCAGCGACTACCTCGGCATGGTCTCGTCGATCAAGCCGGAGGACCAGTTCACCCGGTGGCGCAGCGAGTACGAGTCGGACATCCTGGTCGCGCTCGCCTCGCTGGCGGGCGAGCGGATGTTCTTCGACAGCGACAGCTCCTCCGGGGTGTCCGGCGACCTCGACTCCGCCACCACGGTCGCGTCGTTCATGGAGGGCTACTGGGGCATGGGCAAGACGGTGTCCTCGGCCGCTTCCTCCCGCCGCCTGGAGGCGGGCACGCCCGGCGGCGGCGTCGGCTTCCGCGCCACCGCCAGCGGGCCGGGGCCGGCCACGAGGCACACGGGCCCTCGCCGTTCGGCCGCCTGGCCGACCGGATCGAGGACAACCTGGGGACCCTGCTGGTCCGGGCGGAGGAGATCCTGCGCGACAACGAGCGGCACGTGCTCGCGCTGGCGCACGCGCTGGAGACCCACAAGACGCTGAGCGGCGAGGACGTGACCGCGGTGTTCGAGGGCGGCCACGGCCCGCTGGTGGACGGCACCGGCTACGCCGACGACGCGTTCATCGCCCGGCTGCGCGAGTACCACCTGGCCGCCAAGCGGGCGCACCAGGATCACAACCAGCCGAAGCTGCAGATGCCGACGGCCACCCCGGCCTACGTGGTCACCATCCCCGAGTCCTACGTCAACGGGAACGGCAGCAACGGGAACGGCAGCGTTACCGGGAACGACGAGGTAATGGAGTTCGGCCCGCTCGGCGCGCCTACCTACGACCCGCCGACTTACGAGCCGCCCAGCTACGACCCGCCCGGCAACGGCTCGTCCGGCGGCAACCCGCCGCCGGACGACGAGCACTAGCCAGTGCGCCTGGGGCACCGGGTCCGGCTAGCGGTCAACCTGCTCAACGGGTCGACCCTGGCCGGGCTCGGCGTCGCCGCGGCAGGTCGCGCCCGGCTCGCCCGGTGCCCCGGCGGCCTGCTCGTCGGCACCGGGTACCGGCTGCCGGTGCCGCCCGCGCCGGCCTTCACGCTCGGCAACGTGATCCTCACCCGCCGGGCCGCCCTCGGCTACGACACGCCCCTGCTGCGGCACGAGGCGCGGCACGCCACCCAGTACGCCTGGTGCGGCGGCCTGGTGATGCTGCCGCTCTACTTCACCGCGGCCGGGGTGTCCTGGCTGGCCTCAGGCGATGCCGGGGCCTGGAACCTCTTCGAGCGCGGGGCCGGGCTGGCCGACGGCGGCTACAACCCGGCCCGGCCACTGCGGCCCGCACTGGAAAACCTGCGGCCCGCGCTGGAAAACCTGCTCAGGCTCGCCGCATCAGCTCCCGGGGGCCCGCCAGCAGGCGGCCGAGCTGCCCCCGGTCCCGGTCCTGGATAATCCGCACGTGCCGGACCGACCGCCAGCCCTTTCCGGTCAGCAGGAACTCGCCGGGCTGGCCGAGGGCCGCGATCCCGTTCATCACCAGCTGCGGGTGGGCATGCCGTTCCCCGGCCGCGCGGGCGTCCACCACGCCAGCGAGCAGGCCGGTGTCCAGGTCGATGCCGGCCAGCAAGCTGGTACCGAGCACGTTCGCCCAGACCAGGCCGTCCGCCCAGGCCAGGTCGTTGAGCCAGCGCACCCGGGCCCCGGTGCCCGGGCAGCGCACGTGGACAACGGCGCGCGGCTGCAGCGTCACCGGGTCACGCCGGACCAGCTCACTGCTCCCGTCGCTGGTCACCACCTCGCCGACCGCCCCCGGGGCAGCCGGCACCGCTCCGGCGGGCACCGGTCCGGCGGCGGCCGGCACCGCTGCGGCGGCTGGCACTGTGCAGCTCCCCCAGCCCTCGCGGTTGAAGCTGACCCGCTCGGCCAGCTCAAGCGTGGCCGCGTCCCAGCGCAGCGCGACCCGTTCCTTCCAGGTGAGCTGCCAGATGCTCGCGCCCACCGGGCAGATGCCCTCGCCGTACAGCTCGGGCGGCAGCCCGGCCTCCGCCGCCACCGTGCCCGCGCCCAGCCGGTAGCGGCGCAGCACCGACTGGCCGTACTGGCCGCTGGACTCCCACACGGTGTCCCCGTCGGCCAGCAGCCCCTGGGTGAACCCCCGTCCGGGATGCGGCAGCGTCCGCAGCACCCGGACCCGGAAGAATCGCACCCGACTGATTATCGCCGCACTGATGACGGCTGGCTGGCCGCCCGGTCGCGGAGCGCGCTGATCAGCGCGGGCAGCACCTGGTGGAGGTCACCGACGACGGCGTAGTCGGCCCGCGTCATCATCGGGGCCCCCGGGTCGGTGTTGACGGCGATGATGTGCCTGGCGCCTGAGCAGCCGGCGAAGTGCTGGATGGCGCCACTGATGCCGCAGGCCAGGTAGAGGTCGGGGGTGATCTTGGTGCCGGTCTGGCCAACCTGCATGGAGTGCGGCCGCCAGCCCTCCGAGGTCACCACCCGGGAAACCCCGACCACCCCGCCCAGCAGCCCGGCCAGCTCCTCCAGGGGCGCGAAACCGTCGGCGCCGCCGACCCCCCGGCCGCCGCCGACCACGACCCGGGCGGTCGCGAGCGAGGCGCCGCCGGCCCCGGCCGCCGGGCGCTGGTCCGCCCGGACCACCAGGCCGGCCTCGTCGGCCGGGATATCGGCCAGCAGCTTGCCGGTCCCGGCCGCCTGCGGGACGGATTCCAGCGGGACGGATTCCAGCGCGACCGCTTCCGCCGCCTCCGGGGCAACCGTCAGCAGGACCGTCGGTCCGCTGATCACCGCCTCCTCCAGCAGCAGTCCGGCCCACCGCTGCCTGATGACCTGCCACTCGCCGGCCGCCCCGGGCGCGACGGCGGTGCAGTTGGCCGCCAGCGGAAGTCCGGTGATCGCCGCGACGTGCGCCATCACCTCGGCGCCGTGCTCGGTCGCGGCCGCCAGCACTATGCTCGCGGGCTCAGCGCCGCCGGCCGCGCGGGCCAGCACCCGCGCTTGCGCCAGCGGCGCGTAGCCGCCGTTCTCGGTTACCCCGAGCCAGCCGGTGACGCCGAAGGCGGTCAGCTCCGCGGCCGCCGCCGCCCCCGGATCGTCCTCGCCGAAGAGGACCGCCATCAGGCCGCTCCCGGCCGCCGCCAGCCCGCGGGCGAAGGTCAGCGCGCGCAGCGAGGCGTCGGTCACCGCGCCGCCGTCCAGCTCGACCAGGCAGCAGACGGTCATTCGATCACCCCCAGCTCGGCCAGCACCGCGACCAGGGCGGGCACCGCCTGCGGGCCTGAGCCGAGCACAGTGGTCCGCTTGCGAGGCAGGTCGGGTACCCGCAGCCGGGTCATCCGCACCTCCGGGGCCGCGGCCGCCGCGGGCGGTATCGCCTCGGCCGCCGGTATCCGGCTGACCGGCGCCCGCCTGGCCCGCAGCCGGCCGGGCAGTGACGGGTAGCGGGGAAGGTTGATGCCCTCCTTGACCGCGATCACGGCGGGCAGCGGGAGGGTGAACGTCTCCACCCGGCCCCGGTAAGTCCGGCTCGCGGCCAGCGTCGCCCCGTCGTCGGCCGCCGTCAGCTCCTTGATGCCGGTGGCCACCGGCCGCCCGAGCAGGTGGGCCAGCCGGATGCCGACTTGGTAGTCGCCGGTGTCGGAGGCCTCGTTGCCCAGCAGGACGAGGGCGAAGTCGCCCGCCGCGGCCACCGCGTGCAGGGCCGCGGCCGTCGCCAGCGGCCCGGTCTCGGTCCCCTCGGGCGCCTCGATCAGCACCGCCGCCGACGCCCCCACGGCCAGGCAGGCGCGCAGTTGCTCCTCGGCCGCGGGCGGCCCCAGCGACGCCACCGTCACCGAGCCGCCGAACCGCTCGGTGAGCCGCACCGCCTCCTCGACCGCGCACTCCTCGTGCGGGCTGATGGTGAACCCGGACGCGCTGGTGTCGACCGCCCGCTGGTCGCCGGTGAGGGTGATCGCGCCGCCGACCGTCGGCACCCGCTTGACGCAGACGAGGATGTCCATGCCCACCTCCCGCTGACTCAGCGCATCCGTAGCCCGGCCGGGTCGAACACGGCGCCGTGCGACGCGACGGTCACCGGGTACTGCTCGCCCAGGTACTCCACCAGCAGCGGGGTGCCGGGGGCGGACAGCCCGGCCGGCAGGTAGGACATCAGCAGGTGGCGGCCGACCGACGGCCCGGAGCCGGCCGAGGTGACCACCGACGGCCTGCCGCGGGAGTCCACCAGCCGCCCGCCGTCCGGGGTGAGCAGCGGCTCGCCGCCGAGCATGTACCGGGGCGTCCCGTCGGCCGAGGCGTGCGCGTCGACGGTCAGCGTGCACAGCACCGCCGCGGGCGGCGCCGCCCGGGCCGCCAGGTAGGCGTCCCGGCCGATGAACGGCTCGGCCTTCACCTTCGGCCGGGCGAGGCCGGCCTCGACCGGGTTGTACTCCGGCGTCAGCTCGGCGCCGAACGCCCGGTAGCCCTTCTCCAGCCGCGCGGTCGTCCCGTAGACGCCGATGCCGACCGGTACCAGGCCGTGCGGCTGCCCGGCCTCGATGAGCAGGTCCCACAGGTGGCCGGCCTGCTCGGCCGGCACGTGCAGCTCCCAGCCGAACTCGCCGACGTAGGAGATGCGCGAGCCGAGCACCAGCGCCCCGCCCAGCTCGAAGAACCCGGTCATCCCGAACGGTTGCGGTGGACTCTGGTCCGCGTCCCGGTTCACCGCGGCGATGACGTCGGCCGCCCGCGGTCCCCACAGCCCGATGGTGGCCCAGGCCGAGCTGACGTCGGAGAGCTGGGCGTCGGCGGGGAGCCGGTCGCTGATCCACTTGGCGTCGCGGGCGCCGTCGGCCGCACCGGTGACCACCCGGAAGCGGTCCGGGCCGAGCCGGATGACGGTGAGGTCGGCGACGATACCGCCCGCCTGGTTGAGGAGGGGGGTGTACACGCTGCGGCCCACTGGCACGTCGAGCTGGCCGACCGCGACGTGCTGCAGGCCGGCCAGCGCCCCCGGCCCGGTGACGTCGAGGATCGTGAACGCGGACAGGTCGACCAGGCCGGCCCCGTCCCGCATCGCCAGGTGCTCGGCGTTGATGACCGGCGACCACCAGCGGGACTCCCACTCGGCCGGGCGGTCCATCAGCCGGCCCGCGTACTTGCCGAGCAGCGCCTCGTTGGCGCCGTACCAGTGCGGCCGTTCCCAGCGGGCGGTCTCGTAGAAGACCGCGCCGAGTGCCCGCGCCCGCTCGTACAGCGGGCCCGAGCGCAGCGGGCGGAGCGAGGAGTACTGCTCGGCCGGGTGCACGATGCCGTACATCTTGTTGAACGACTCGGCCGCCCGGGCGCGGGCGAACCCGGCCGACCGCGACGACGGGAAGAACCGGGCGACGTCGGCCTCGTGCACGTCGACCGTCGGCACCCGGCCCGACATCAGCTCGGCGACCGCCCGGCCGCAGCCGGGCCCCTCCTTGATCCAGCTCGCCGCCGCTGTCCACAGCCCCTTCACCTCGGGGGTCTCGCCGAGCAGGGGGTGACCGTCGGGCGTCATCGAGATGAGCCCGTTGATCGCGTACCTGATGCCCGCCCGCTCGTCGCCCAGCAGCTCCGGCATCAGCTCGAGCGCCGCTGCGAGCTGCGGGTCGAAGTCGTCGGCGGTGAACGGCAGCTCGGTTGGCGACAGCACCGCCCGCTGGTTGGACGGGATGACCTCCGGCGGCACGATGATCGGCCGGTGCATGTAGGAGCCGACCTCCATGTCGCCGCCGTGCTGCCGCTCGTACATGCCCTCGTCGACGTCGCGCACGATCGGGTAGGAGATCTCGCCGGCCGTCCCGGCGAACAGGGCGATCGGGCCGACGCTGATCATCTGGTGGACGACCGGGGTGAGCGGCAGCCGGGCGCCCGCCAGCGCGGCGACCTTGGCCGACCAGACCCCGCAGCAGATCACCACGGTGCCGGCGGCGATCTGCCCGCGGCTGGTGACGACCCCGGTGACCCGGCCGCCGGTGACGGTGACGTCCAGCACCTCGGCCCCGGAGACGACCGTCAGCGCGCCCGCCGCCTGCGCCTGCTCCCGCATCAGGGTGCCCGCCCGCAGGCTGTCGACCACGCCGACGGTGGGGAAGTAGCCGCCGCCCAGGATCAGCGCCGGGTCCAGGTAGGGCACCAGCTTCTGCACCCCGGCCGGGGTGAGGTGCTCGGCCGGGATGCCCCACGCCTTGGCCTTGGTGACGCGGCGCCGCAGCTCCTGCATCCGCTCCGCGTTCCTGGCCACCTCGATGCCACCGGACTCGGTGAACACGCCGAGCGCCTGGTACTGCTCGGTTGAGTCCCTGGTCAGCTCGTACATCAGCCGTGAGTACTCGATCGGGAAGATGAAGTTGGACGCGTGGCCGGTGGAGCCGCCGGGATTCGGCAGCGGTCCCTTGTCGAGCAGCACGATGTCCCGCCAGCCGAGCTGGGCCAGGTGGTGCACCAGGCTGTTGCCGACGATGCCGGCCCCGATGACGACGGCGCTCGCCCGCGCCGGGATCTCGCTCATGTGCCTCCTGTCGTGCCTTCGGCGCCTAGCCCCGGCCCTCGGCCGAGCGCGGCCGGTGACCGAGTGCGGCCGAGAGCCCGGCCGCCTCGTCCACGCAGCGGCGGACCGCGTTGGCCGCCGCTTCCCTGGTCATCCGGGTGGCCGGGCCGGACACCGACAGGGCCGCCACCGCCGCGCCGTCGTAGCGGAACACCGGGGCGGCGAACGCGATGAGCCCGCGTTCCAGCTCCTCGTCGGTGACCGCGTAACCGCGGGCGCGGACCGCGGCCAGCTCGGCCCGCAACGCGGGCTCGCTGGTGATCGTCTTGTCGGTGCACTGGTCAAGCTCGCCCGGCGGCAGCGTGGCGGCGCCGTAGGCGAGCAGCACCTTGCCCAGCCCGGAGGCGTGCAGCGGGACCGGGCGGCCGACCCAGTTGGTGCCGCCGATCAGGTAGGCGCAGTCCACCTGGGCGATCTGCTCGACTACCTGGCCGGCCGCCACGCCCAGGTTGACCGTCTCGCCGGTGGCCCGGCCGAGCCGGTCAAGGAAGGGCTGGGCGACGGCCACCAGGGACGTGCCCGCGCCGTCGCGCCAGGCGAAGCTGACGAACAGCTCACCGGGCAGGAACCGGCCGTGGTCGTCCCGGCGGACGAGGTGGTTGCGCTCAAGCGCGAGCAGCAGCCGGGACGTGGTGGACTTGGCGAGCCCGGTGACCGCGGTCAGCTCGGTGAAGGTGACCGGGTCGGCGGCGTGGATGACCTCCGAGAGCAGGCGCGCGGCCCGGTCCACCGCCTGCGTGCCGTTCGGGTGGCTCATTCGTCCCCAGTTCCCACGTTATGGAACCAAGTCTCACAGACTGGGGCCGATTGTCAAGGCCGCTATGGTGGCGGGCATGAGCACGTCGCCAGGGGCAGGGCTGCAGTTCGTGCTCACGCTGTCCTGCCCGGACAAGCCGGGGATCGTCTACGCGGTATCGAGCTTCCTGGTCCGGCACTCGGCCAACATCCTCGACAGCCAGCAGTACGGTGAGCCGGACGGCGGCCTGTTCTTCATGCGGGTGCAGTTCTCGGTGCCGCCGCCCGGCCGGGCGGCGGGCGACCTGGCGGCTGACTTCACCCCGGTGGCCGAGGCATTCCAGATGCGCTGGCAGCTGCACGACCGGTCTACCCGGATCAAGACCGTGCTGCTGGTCTCGCAGCTCGGTCACTGCCTGAACGACCTGCTGTTCCGCTGGTCGACTGGCTCGCTGCCGGTCGACCTGGCCGGGGTGGTGTCCAACCACGAGGTTTTCCGCGACCTAACCGAGTCCTACCGGCTGCCGTTCCACTACGTCCCGGTGACGCCCGCCAGCAAGCCCGCGGCCGAGTCCAGGCTGCTGTCCGTGATCGAAGAGGCCGGGGCCGAGCTGGTGGTGCTCGCCCGGTACATGCAGATCATCTCGCCCGAGGTGTGCGAGCGGATGGAGGGCCGGATGATCAACATCCATCACTCCTTCCTGCCGTCGTTCAAGGGCGCCCGGCCCTATCACCAGGCGCACGCCAAGGGGGTGAAGCTGGTCGGCGCGACCGCGCACTACGTGACGCCGGACCTGGACGAGGGCCCGATCATCGAGCAGGGCCTGCTGCGGGTCGACCACTCTTACTCGCCCGAGCGGCTGGCCGAGGCGGGCCGCGACGTGGAGGCCCAGGTGCTGGCGCGCGCGGTCACCTGGCACGCCGAGCACCGGGTGCTGCTCAACGGCGACCGCACTGTGGTCCTCGGGTAGCCGGGCGTCCTGGGGTAGCCGGGCCGCGAAATATGTGATATCACTTTGATATGACTTCGGCCGCGCTAAAGCTTGAGCTTGACGGCCTGCGGCGACGCTACGGCGACGTCACCGCGCTCGACGGGCTCACCTTCGACGTACCGGCGGGACAGGTATTCGGCTTCCTCGGCCCGAACGGGGCCGGCAAGACCACCACCATGCGCGCCGTGTTCGGCGTCACCGCCCTGGACGGAGGCGAGATCCGCTGGCGGGGCAAGCCGGTCGACGCGGCCGCGCGCCGCGGCTTCGGCTACATGCCGGAGGAACGCGGGCTCTACCCCGCGATGGAGCTGCTTGACCAGGTTGAGTACTTCGCGACCCTGCACGGGATGGACGCCAGGTCGGCCGCCAGCGCCGCCGCCTACTGGATCGGCCGGCTCGGCCTGGGCGGCCGGGAGCGCACCCGGGTCGACGCGCTGTCGCACGGCAACCAGCAGCGCGCCCAGCTCGCCGTCGCCCTGGTGCACGAACCGGAGCTGCTGGTGCTCGACGAGCCGTTCTCCGGCCTCGACCCCGGCGGCATCGACGCGATGAGCGCGATCCTGGCCGAGCGGGCCGCGGCCGGCGTCACCGTGCTGTTCTCCAGCCACCAGCTCGACCTGGTGGAGAACATCTGCGAGGCGGTGGCGATCATCTACCGCGGCCGCCTGGTGACAGCCGGCCGGGTGGCCGGGCTGCGCCGCGGCGACCGGCCCCGGCTGGCCGTCCGGGTGGCGGGCGACCGCTCGGCCGCCTGGTCGTCGGCGCTGGCAGCCGGCCTCGGCACGGTCGAGCTGGTCCGGCCCGACGGCACCGCCGAGGTCTCGCTCGCCCGCGCGGACGGCTCGCAGGACATCCTCGACCTGGCCCGGGCGGCGGGCGCGGTCGAGCACTTCGCCTACGAGGACCAGTCGCTGTCCGAGGTGTTCCGCCAGGCGACCGGCGCGTCGGTCGGCCAGGCGGAGGCGGAGCACGCTTCCGCCCAGACCGCGTCAGCGGACGTTACGACCGGAGCGGCGCGATGAGCACGGTGGATACTGCCCGGCCGGCCCGCCCGCCCCTGGCGGCCAGCCCGGTGCGGCTGACCTGGCTGGTGGCGCGGCGCGAGATCCGGCTGCGGGCCAGGACCCGGGTGTTCATCGCCACCACCGCGATCATGCTGATCGCGGTCGCGCTGGCGGTGGCGCTGCCCGCGATCTTGTCCGGCCACAAGAGCCCCGACCGGATCGGCGTGGTCGGCGGCCCGGCGGTAAACAACGCGGCCGTCAACGGCATCGTCACCGAGGCCGGGAAGCTGTCCGGCGGCCAGGCGGTACCGGTCGCCGAGCCGAGCCTGGCCGCGGCCGAGGCGGCGCTGCGCAGCGGCGACCTCAGCGCGGTGCTGGTCCCCGGCCAGCAGATCATCGTCAAGCAGGTGCCGCTGGGCGGCGTGTCCGGCTCGGTCGCGACGCTGGCCCAGCTAGCCGGGCTGTCCAGGCTGATCCAGGAAGTACCGGGGGCGGCCGCCGCCGTCGAGCACGGCGTCACGCTGCCGGTGCACGGCCTCCAGCCGCCGTCCACCGCACTGTCGGTCCGGCTCACCGGGGTGTTCATCGCGGTCATCGGCTACGTGCTGATCAGCGTGTACGGGTCGCAGATCGCGCTCGGCATCGGCGAGGAGAAGTCGAGCCGGGTAGTCGAGGTGCTGCTGTCGGCGGTGCGCCCGGTCCAGCTGCTGATCGGCAAGGTGCTCGGCATCGGCCTGCTCGCCCTCGGCCAGGCGGTGGCGATGGTCGCCGTCTTCATCATCGCCGGGTTCGCGTCCGGGTCGAGCCTGGTGCACGGGGCCACCCTCGGCGTGGTCATCGCGGGCGGGGTGTTCGTGGTGCTCGGCTACGCGTTCTACTGCACCGCCTACGCGGCGGCGGGCTCGCTGGTGTCCAGGCAGTCGGACGTGAACTCCACCATCCTGCCGGTGCAGCTGCCGCTGCTGCTGGCCTACGTGCTGTCCTTCACGGTCGCCTACGCCAACGGGGCCAACAGCTTCTACCACGTGCTCGGGTTCCTGCCGCCGACCGCGCCGATCGCGATGCCGGTGCTGTACGCGGCGGGCGACGTGCCGGCCTGGCAGGTGGCGGTGTCGGCGGTGATCACCGCCGCGGGCGTGGTGTGGATGGCCCGGCTCGCGGTCCGCGTCTACGCCAACTCGATCCTGCGCAGCGGGCCCCGCATCAAGCTCAGCCAGGCGATCAGGGAAAGCAGGCACACCGCCTGAGGGCCGTCCGCAGGTCCGGATAAAATCGTGTTTCATGACTGTTATCGGGAGTTCTGACCTCGACGTGTTCCCGCTCGGGCTGGGCGGCAACACGTTCGGCTGGACGTCGGACAAGGACACCTCCTTCGCGGTGCTCGACCAGTTCACCGCGGGCGGCGGGAACTTCATCGACACGGCCGATGCCTACGCATTCTGGATTCCCGGCAACTCCGGCGGCGAGTCGGAGACCATCATCGGCCAGTGGACCGCCGCCCGCGGCAACCGGGACTCGGTGGTGATCGCGACCAAGGTGGGCAGCCTCCCGCAGTTCGCCGGCCTGTCCGCGGCCAACGTCCGGGCGGCCGCCGACGCGTCCCTCACCCGGCTCAAGAGCGACTACATCGATCTCTACTACGTGCACAACGACGACCCCGGGGTGCCGGTGGCGGAGACCGCCGGGGCGTTCAGCGAGCTGCAGAAGGCGGGCAAGATCCGGCACGTCGGACTGTCCAACATCAGCGTGCCCCGGCTGCGCGAGTGGCTCGCGGTCAGCGCGGCCGAGGGGTTCGCGCCGCCGGTCGCCCTGCAGCCGCTCTACAACCTGGTGGACCGAGAGGGCTACGAGACCACCGTGGCCCCGGTGGCGGCTGAGGCGGGGCTTGGCGTGCTGCCGTACTACGGCCTCGCGGCCGGCTTCCTCACCGGCAAGTACCGCTCGGCGGCCGACCACGCGGGCACGCCGCGGCAGCAGAGTGCGGCCAGGTACCTGAACCCGGCCGGCCTCAAGGTGCTCGACGCGCTGGACACGGTCGCGGCCAGCCACGGCGTCGTGCCCGCCACGGTGGCGCTGGCCTGGCTGCGCACCCGGCCGCAGGTGGCCGCGCCGCTCGCCAGCGCCAGCACCCCGGACCAGCTCGGCGCGCTGCTGGCGTCGGCCACCCTCGACCTCAGCCCCGACGAGGTGCGGGCCCTGGACGACGCCTCCGCTTACCCGGCCGCGCCGTCGGCCTAGGAGCCGTTGGCAATCTCGTCCAGCAGCCCCCGGTGGGAAGGCTGCCAGCCGAGCAGTTCGCTGGTCAGCGCGGCCGACGTGAGGTTGTCGAGCCCGACGAAACGGGCCAGCATCCCGAACTGCCCGTCCACGTCGGCCGGGTCGACTGACTTGGCCGGCACGTTGAGGCGGCGGCCGATGGCCTCAGCGATGTCACGGAACGCCAGCCCGTCCTCGCCCACGCCGTGCAGCCGCGTCCCGGCCGGGGCCGACTCAAGTGCCAGCCGGTACAGCCGCGCGGCGTCCTGAGTGTGCACCGCGGGCCAGCGGTTGGCGCCGTCGCCGACGTAAGCCGACACGCCCGTGCCCTGGGCGATGCCGATGAGGATGGTGGCGAAGCCAGCCCGGTCGGGCGAGCTGTGCACCGCCGGGGGCAGCCGCACCCAGGAAGAGCGCACGCCGCGCGCGGCCAGGCCGATCACCGTGTTCTCGGCCTCCACCCGCGGGCCCGCCGCCAGCACGTCCTGCTCGGTGCCGGCCCGGCCGGAGATCCCCGCCGCGGCCAGCATCAGGGTGCCGCCGGTGCCCACGAACGGCTTGCCCGAGCCTTCCAGGGCCGAGCCGATCGCCTGAACGGCCAGCAGGTCGCTGTCCACCGCGCCCGCGAAGTCGCCAGTCGCCATCAGCTCGTGCTTGAAGGCGAGGTGGGCGACTCCGTCGGCGACCCTGGCGGCGTCGCGCAGGCCGTCGAGGTCATCCAGGTCGCCGCGGTGAACATCGGCGCCGGCCTGCTGGAGGGCAGCGGCGGAGGCGTCGGAGCGGGCCAGGCCGGTCACCTGGTGACCGTGGTCAAGCAGCTCCCTGGTGAGGGCGGAGCCGATGTGCCCGGAGGCTCCGGTGACGAATACTCGCATGTTAGGTCCTCCTGCGCTTTGATGTCAGTTACTGTCATGACTCTACCATGCGATGTCAGTAACTGTCATCGCGGTATCATGAAGCATGTCTCGCTGGGAGCCCGACGCCCGCGGCCGCCTCGCCCGGGCCGCGCTCGAGCTGTACAGCGAGCGCGGCTACGACCAGGTGACGGTGGCCGAGATCGCCCAGCGGGCGGGGCTGACCGAACGCACCTTCTTCCGCCACTACGCGGACAAGCGCGAGGTCCTGTCCTACGGCGCCGACCAGCTCCGGGAGCTGCTGGTGCGGGGAGTCGACGAGGCGCCGGCCGAGATGACGCCGATCGACGTGGTGGGCGCGGCGCTAGAGTCCGCCACCGACGCGCTTCCCGCCGACAGCGCCATGGCGGCGCGGCGCCAGGCGGTCGTGAATGCCAGCCCCGAGCTGCTGGAACGGGAGCTGATCAAGATGTCGGCGCTCGCGCTGGCGGTAGCGGACGCGCTGCGCCGCCGGGGCGTCGCCGACCCGGCGGCGAGCCTGGCGGCCGAGGCCGGCCTCGCGGTGTTCAAGGTCGCCTTCCAGAGCTGGGCCGAGCAGGCCAGCCAGCAGCCGCTGCGGCAGGTCATCCGGGACTGCCTGGCCGAGCTCAAGGCGGTCACGGCGGCCGGGTGACCCCGGGTTCGGGTCAGCCCGCGGCCGGCTGGCCAGTTCCCGGCCACAGGTCCGCCCGGGCCTGGCGGGGCAGCCAGCAGGCGCCGGGCGAGGGCGCTGCGAACGCGCGCCGGGCGTACCGGACCAGGCGCCGGGTGCCGGAATGCCCCTGCCGCCGCCAGATGACCGACCACGGGTAGAGCGGCACCGGGTCGACCACCGGCAGCCGCACCAGCGGCGCGCCGGGCGGCAGGGCGACCCGGCTCTTCGCGCCGACGAAGGTGACCAGCGACTCCGACGCGGCGACGGCGTCGAAGACCGACTCGGCCCCTGACACGTACCCGGTGGGGTCGATGTCGAGGCCGAACTCCGCGCTCAGCTCCTGGTAGAAGCTCTCCCACTCGCTGCCCGCGACGATCCCCGGTATCCAGGCCGGGTAACGGGCGAGGTCAGCCAGCCGGACCTGGCCGGGACCGCCCCGCGCCAGCGGGTGCCCGGCCGCCGCGATCACCTCGGCCGGCTCCAGGTAGGAGTAGGCGGTGCGCAGCCGCGGGCCAGCCTCGTCCGCACCGCCGCGCAGGTAACCGAAGCCCGCGTCGATCTCGCCCGCCCGCGCCGCCCGGATCGCGGCCGCCGCGCCGCCCCCGTTCAGCAGGGTCACCGGCACCTCCGGGTGGGCCGCCAGGAACCCCCGCAGCAGGTAAAACGGGCCGCTGCCGCGGGCGAGCACGTCGACCCGGAGCGGGCGGCTGCCCGGCTGCACCGCCTGGACTCCGGCCCGGACGGCAGCCAGCACCGCTTGCGCGTGCGGCCGGAAGGCCCGCCCGTCCTGGGTCAGCACCGCGCCGGCCGGCACCCGCCGGAACAGCACGGCGCCGAGCTCCGCTTCCAGTGCCGCCACCCGCTTGGAGGTCGCCTGCTGGCTGATACCGAGCCGGTCGGCCGCCCGCTGGAACTGGCCCTCTTCGGCCACCGCGAGGAAGGCCGCGACCGCGTCGGTGTTCACCCGACGAGTATCGCAGCGGCCCGGCTGTACAACCATCGGTTGTGACGGAACCACCAGCCGTTGTTTGATCGGCCGTGACCGCCTGGCTGTAATGGTCCGGTGCGTATCCCAGGAACGAGCCGGCGATCGCTCGGACGTGACTTCGGCTGGCTGTGGGCCGCCTACGCGGTCAGTGCGTACGGTTCCGGTATCGGGTTCGGCGCGTTCCCGCTGATCGCGATCCGGGTGCTGCACTCCGGCCCGGCGCAGGTGGCGGCCTTGTCGGCGGCCGGGCTGGCGGTCGGCGCGCTGGTGGCGGTGCCGCTCGGCCCGTGGGTGGAGTTCCGCCGCAAGCGCCCGGTGATGATGGCGATGGACCTGGCCCGGTGCGCCGCGCTGCTGACCGTCGCCGTCGCCTACGCGCTCGGCTGCCTCAGCTTCGCGCAGCTGCTGCTGGTCTCGGTGGTGGTGGCGGCGGCCAAGATCGCATTCGAGGCGGCCAGCGGCGCGAACCTGAAGGCACTGGTCAAGCCGGCCGACCTGCTGACCGCCAGCGGCCGCTTCGAGTCCACCACCTGGACCGCGATGGTGGTCGGGCCGTCGCTCGGCGGCGCCGCCGTCGGCTTGCTCGGCCCGGTGACCACGGTGCTCGGGGACGCGGTCAGCTACCTGCTCTCGGCCTGCGGGATCGCCGCCATCCGGGGTAATGAGCCGGACCACAGCCAGCCTCACTCGTTCGGGCTGACTGGTTCTTTCGAGCTGGGCGACCTGCTGGACGGGTGGCGCTACCTGCTGCGCAGCCCGGCGCTGCGCCCGGTTTTCTGGAACTCGGCCCTGACCGGGGCGCTGATCCTGGCCACCGAGCCGCCGCTGGCGGTCATGATGCTGCGGCAGCTCGGTTTCGCGCCCTGGCAGTACACGCTGGCGTTCGGCCTGCCCTGTGTCGGCGGCTTCGCCGGCTCCCGGCTGGCCCAGCCGCTGGCGGCCCGGCTCGGGCGGCACCGGCTGATGCTGCTGTTCGGGGTGCTGCGGGCCTGCTGGCCGGTCGGGCTGGCGTTCACCCCCCACGCAGCGGCCGGGGTAGTGCTGGTCATCGTGGTCCAGTTCGGCCTGGTGACCTGCATGGGCGTGTTCAACCCGGTCTACGCGACCTACCGGCTTGAGCACACGCCGCAAAAACTGGCCGCCCGGGTACTGGCCGCCTGGTCGGTCTCCAAGACCCTCATCACGGCCGCGCTGACCGCGCTGTGGGGCGTCCTCGCCAGCCTCACCAGCCCCCGGGCGGCGATCGCGGTGGCCGGTATCCTGCTGCTGGCCACCCCGCTGCTGCTGCCGCGCCGGGACCACCCGCTGCCGGAGGCTGAGCCGGCCCGGGCCGGGGCCGGAGTTGCGGGCACGGTGTCGGCGGGGTAAAACGCAATGGACTGGTCCGGTACCGCGATGAGGAGGTTCCTGGCATGACTGACCTCCCGGGGCTGGACCTGAAGCGGTTCGCCGCCTGGTTCGGCGAAGTCTGCCCAGGCGAGCAGAACGGCCCGCTCACCGGGCGGCTGATCGCCGGCGGCCGCTCCAACCTGACCTACGAGGTAAGCGACGGCAGCCGTAGCTGGGTCGTCCGCCGCCCGCCGCTCGGGCACGTGCTCGCCACCGCCCACGACATGGCGCGCGAGTACCGGGTGATCAGCGCGCTGCGCGACACCAGCGTCCCGGTGCCGCTGAGCTACGCGCTGTGCGCCGACCCGGACGTGCTCGGCGCCCCGTTCTACGTGATGTCCAAGGTCGACGGCATTCCCTACCGGACCGCGGACCAGCTCGGCGCCCTCGGCCCCGCCCGGGTGCGGATCATCGCCGAGCGGATGGTCACCGTGCTGGCGCAGCTGCACGCGGTCGACCCGGCCGGGGCCGGGCTGGCCGACTTCGGCCGGCCCGACGGCTTCCTCGGCCGGCAGGTCCGGCGGTGGAAGCAGCAGCTCGACGCGTCCCGCAGCCGGCCGCTGGCCGGCATCGACGAGCTGCACCAGCGGCTGGCGGCCGGCCAGCCGGCCAGCCCGCCGCCCGCGATCGTGCACGGCGACTACCGGATCGACAACGTGCTGGTCGGCCCGGACGACAAGGTGGCGGCGGTAGTGGACTGGGAGATGGCCACCCTGGGCGACCCGCTGACCGACGTCGGGCTGCTGATCGTGTACCAGCGGATGGACCGGCTGGGCGACGGGCCGATGGCCAGTGACGCGCCCGGCTACCCGGCCGAGGCGGAGGTACTGGCCCAGTACGCCGCGGTCAGCGGGCGGGACCTCTCCGGCCTTGGCTTTTATATCGGCCTCGCCTCGTTCAAGGCGGCGGTCATCCTTGAGGGCATCCACTACCGGTACGTCCACGGGCAGACCGTGGGCGACGGGTTCGCCGACATCGGCCAGCTGGTCGAGCCACTGGTCGCGTCCGGCCTGGCCGCACTGCAGGAGGAAAGCTGATGGACTTCGCCTTCGACGCGCGGACCGAGGAGCTGCGGACCGCACTGCTCGAGTTCATGGACTCCCACGTCTACCCGGCCGAGGCGGTGTTCCAGCAGCAGCTTGCCGCGCTCAGCGACCGCTGGGCCTGGACGAGCACCCCGGTGCTGGCCGAGCTGCGGCGCCACGCCAGGTCCCGCGGCCTGTGGAACCTGTTCCTGCCCGGCGAGCACGGGGCCGGCCTGACCAACCTGCAGTACGCGCCGCTGGCCGAGATCACCGGCCGCAGCCTGCACCTGGCGCCGGCCGCGCTGAACTGCGCCGCGCCGGATACCGGCAACATGGAGCTGCTGGCCACCTTCGGCTCCGCCGACCAGCGCAAGCGGTGGCTGCAGCCGCTGCTTGACGGCGAGATCCGCTCCTCGTTCGCGATGACCGAGCCCGGCGTGGCGTCGTCCGACGCCACCAACGTCGCCACTGCGATCGCGCGCGACGGCGGCGAGTACGTGATCAACGGCCGCAAGTGGTGGATCACCGGGGCGATGAACCCGGACGCCGAGATCTTCATCGTGATGGGCAAGACCGACCCGTCGGCCAGCAGGCACCAGCAGCAGTCGATGATCCTGGTGCCGCGGCACACCCCGGGGGTGAGGATCGTCCGCGGCATGGAGGTCTTCGGCTACGACGACCACGAGCACGGCGGTCACGCGGAGCTGGAGTTCAGCGACGTCCGGGTGCCCGCAGAAAACCTGATCGGCGCCGAGGGCGACGGGTTCGCGATCGCGCAGGCCCGGCTCGGCCCCGGCCGCATCCACCACTGCATGCGCTCGATCGGGCTGGCGGAGCGCGCGATCGAGCTGATGTGCGCCCGGGCGGACGAGCGGGTCGCCTTCGGCAAGCCGCTCGCCGATCAAGGGGTGATCAGGGACTGGATCGCCGAGTCACGGGTGCGGCTGGAGCAGTTGCGGCTGCTGGTGCTGAAGGCGGCCTGGCTGATGGACACGGTCGGCAACAAGGCGGCGCACACCGAGATCCAGGCCATCAAGATCGCCACCCCGGCCACCGTTGAGTGGATACTCGACAAGGCGATCCAGGTGCACGGCGCGGCCGGGCTCAGCCAGGACTTCCCGCTCGCCTCCGCCTTCGCCGGCATCCGCACCCTGCGCTTCGCCGACGGCCCGGACGAGGTGCACAAGAACGCCCTGGCCCGGGCCGAGCTGAAGCGGCAGCGGGGCCGGCGGACGGCCTAGCCTTCGGACGGCTGCTCCGCCTGGAGCTGCTTGACCATGTCGAGCGCGTCGTTGACGTGCCGCCCGATGTTGGTCATCGAGTTGAACACCTGCCGCACCGTGCCGGCCCGGTCGATCACGTAGGTGACCCGGCCCGGTATCACGGCCAGGGTCGACGGTACCCCGTAGGCCTTGCGGAGCTGCCCCTTGTCGTCGCTGACGAGGGTGAACGGCAGCTTGTGGTGCTCGGCGAACGAGGCGTGCTTGTCAACCGAGTCGGAGCTGACCCCGATGACCTCGGCCCCCGCGTCGGTGAACACCTGGTAGCTGTCCCGGAAGGCGCACGCCTCGGCGGTGCAGCCGCTGGTCTCGTCCTTGGGGTAGAAGTAGAGCACCACCACCCGCTGGCCGAGCCGGTCGCTGAGCCGCACCTGCGCGCCGTTCTGGTCCGGGAGGGTGAAATCGGGTGCCTTGTCGCCGGCCTGAATGCCTCGTGCCATGGTGTCATCCCCTTCGCGTCGACTCCGCTACTCGCACCTTATGGTCCTACCCCGGCGGCAGCGTTACCGGGGGTAGCGTTACCGCCAGAAATCTCTTGACTCGGACATATCAATCTATTACAGTTCCCAACACGAATGATAATTCCGGACGTCCCGCATTATCGCTCAAGCGCCGCCCGTCGCGCCATCCCAATTCAGTCGTGAATCGCTGGCCGCTATTCCGCGGCTTACCGCCTTTGGCCTGGAGGAATAATGCGACTTCGCTCTCTTGCCGTGCTCGGCGCATCGCTAAGTGCCGCACTTTGCACCAGTCTGCTTGGCGCTAGTAGCGCGGTAGCGGCGCCGGCGGCCGCCGCCAGCCCCGCGCGGCCCGCCGCAGCCACTGCGGCATCCGTCTTTCCGGCGGCGTCCGACCCGTGTAAGGGCAGGTCACAGACCTACGTGGTCACGCGGTTCTATCGCGGGCCTGGCGTCTACCCGCTCCGCTGCGGGACGACGACCTGGGGATATAACCATCTCGTCTACCGCGAGCACGACTACAACCCCGCGCTCATCGCCCTTACCCTCGCCCGCGGGAGCCAGCCGGTGCCCGGCGTGCAGGTCATACAGTACAAATGGAATTCGGAAACCTGCCCGGACTTCGAGTATACGTACACCGTCGTCTACAATGAGGGCGCGCTCAACGGAACTGGAGTCCGGCCGCAGGGGATCATCACCGCCTATGAATCGGCCCAGGAATTGTCGGACGCCGTACCGGCGCACGCGAAATGCTGATAAAATTAGCTGGTGAATTATCCCTTTCCGGACCGGAAGATACGCTGGCCGGACGGCGCGGAGATACCGGCAGAACTCCGTGACATGCTCCTGCGCGAGGTCGGCGGGGGATTCGAGATCGAGCACGGCGAGTTCGCGTGGAACCACGACAAGTCCCTCTCGATGACGTTCCGGGTGTCGGTCGGTGACCGGCCCCGGCGGCGCGAGACCTGGGAGCTGAGCTTCTCGTACCCGGCCGGGGAAGCCACCGCGGCCGGCCAGGGGGCCACCACCGAGGAGCGAGCGTGGTTCACGATGATGGTCAGCACGCACCTCGCCGAGTGGCGGGCGGGCGGCCCCAGCCGGGTAGCCGCCCGCCGGCTGAAGTGACTCGGTTAAGCTCCCAGGAGTTACGGGCGGGCGCAAGGAGACGACGTGACACGGTGGCAGCGGCCAGGCGCGGACCAGCTCCTCCTGGTTTACCTGGTGCTCGTCGCGGCCAGCGGGACGCTCGGCTGGCTGTCGCACAGCCCCGGCGCGCGGGACCAGCTAGGGTCATGGCTGTTCGCTGCCTTCCTGACCTGGCGCGTGTCGCGCGGCGGCTGGATCTCGCACTCGCTGCTCCTCATCAGCAGCGCCGTGTCCTACGGGACGGCCGCCCTGTCGCTCGCCCGGTCATGGGACCGGCCCGCGCTTGGGCTGCTGTTCCTCGGCGCCGCCCAGCTCGTGCTGCTACTCAGCCCGGCCGTCTACCTGCGCTCGCGGCGCCAGCAGGCGGACGGGATCCTTGGCGGCGACGGCTGGGCTCAGCTGCTGTGGCTCCCGCCGGCCTGGCTGCTGCCGTGGGCACTGCTGGGCGGAGGGGTGATCACGCTTGCGTGCCTGGGGCACATGGACTGGGGCCCGGTGGCCGGCTGCCACCCGGCCGCGTCCCCGGGATGCTCCGCCCTGTCCGAGGGTTACCCGCTGCGCTGGCTGACCGCTGACCAGAATGTGCCGGTGATCTCCAAGCGGGCGCTGCTGCGGGACTTCGCGCAGTGGACCGTGGTCAGCGGGTCGGTGCTGTATCCCGTGACCGGGCTCTGGCACGCGGTATCCGAATGATTTACGCTTAGCTGAATATCGGCGTCTCGTCGCGGAGCGAAGGCGATGACTATGGGACGTTCGACGCCCGCGCTGCCGCGCCCAGAGGAGCGGACTCCTGGGGCGAGTTCAACGCGCGGATCGAGCTTGAAACGGAAAGCCTGGCGAGCCCGCTCACGGTCTGGTGGTGGACGGCTGCGACGGCGCTGTTCGGAGCCGCCTGATGTTCAGCGGCTACGCGCTCACCGACCGGGACTGGTGGCTCTTCCCCTGTGCACTCGCTCCGCTGCTGGCCGCGGGACTGATGGCGGTACGCGAGGCCGACCGGGCGACGCTGGCCCGGACCAGGGCGGCTGAGCTCGACCGGCTGCGCGTCGCCTGGCTGGACCATCTGCACCAGGGCGGGGCTTAAGGGACTGCCCCCCCGCAAGCCATCACCGCTATGACGATCGCCGAAACGATCGGCGACGAACCGCGAATCCGTGTGCCTGAGCGGGCGCGCGCCTCCGGCCAACCTGTTTCGCGTAGTGATCCTCCGCGAATATCAGCCCAAGGCAACCGATGCAGATGACCGCCTGGAACCACCGGGCCGTGAGGAGCGCAGGATGCGGCTTCCCGTACTGGTTGTCGGCGAAGACGGTGAAGGCGACTACCAAAATGCTCGCAAACAGGGAGTGGGACGCGAACGTCCGCCAGCACAACCGGGCCCAAGCCTTGCCGGGTTTCCTGCGCATCTCCGCGACGCGCAGGGCGTGCAGCCCGAACAGGATAAGAACCACCGGAATCGCGGACAGCAGGGCCACGGCCCCGGCTGCAATTGCAGCCGGACCGAAGTCCCCCTTAAACGCCCAACATGCCCACAGTGCGTAACTTAGCCCGAATCCCAGAGGGTAAGCGTCCAGCCAGAGCAGCAGGAGACGGCGCGACCGTCGCTGGGCGTTGAGCCACCAGTCCAGCCGATCCAGGCCTGCCAGATCATCCACGGCGCACATTATGGCATTCATCCCAGTTACCGCGGACGCATCAGGTCATACCCCGCACCAGCACGCAGCCGGTGCGCAGCGTCAAAGGCCAGCGGCCCCGAACCCTTCCTCCCCCAGCGCAGGCTGCCCGATGAGCGCTTCAACGGCATGGGCAAGCTCGCTGACCCTTGCCTGACCATCCAGCTCGACGGAGGCTGTCTTGCGGAGCAGGGGCTCGACGGTCCGCACGTAACGGACGATCTCTGCCTGCTCGGCAGCGGTTCGCCCGTACGGGTTCGTGGTGCGCGCGGAAACCCGCTCGATAAGGACGTCTAGCGGTGCCGACAGCAGCACGACGTGGTCGAAGCAGTCGTAGAAGTCGCCCTGGTTGTCGACCGTGCCCGCCACCACCACGTCCGGTTCCCTCTCGAGCAGGCTGGACATCCTGGCCGCATCCCAGCGGCCGTCGCCGAGCGTCCAGCCGTCGTAGTCGGTATCGACGGTCAGGTGACCCCGCCCAGCCAGCGCGCGCAGCAGCGTTGACTTCCCGGCCCCGGACATGCCCGTGATCAGTATCCGTGCCACCCGGTCAGTCTAGGACGACGGCACCAGGGCTAATGATTATCTGAACTTTTCCTGTAGATATGCTCCAATTCGTCGGCAAAGTGACTGAAATGCCGCTTGAGATGGCCTGGAACGTGTATCTCAAGCAGTCATGATCACCTACCGAGGAAGCCGATCGCACGCGACGACGGCCGGGCTAACGGCAGTAGCAGTGGCGAGCGTGGCAGGGTGCAGCCTGCTGGTGGGCTGCGGGGCCAGCACGTCGGCCGGGACGCCGCTGGCGACCGCGACCAGCCCGGCCGCGACGGCCGCGTCCGCCTCCACCGAGCCCCGTGCGCGGTCGGCTACGGCGCTGGCCCAGGGCTCACTCGCCGCACTACGGTCGGGCATCTCGGTACATATCGACACTAAAGCCGTCAGCCAGAACGGGGCTGCGGACATCAGCCAGGACCTGACCGCGAAGACCGGGCAGGCGGTCATGACCGCGCCGACGGGAGCCAGGGTCACCGAACTGTTCGCGGGCGGTGTGGCGTACCTGCAAGGCAACGCGCTTGGCCTGACCCGGTTCGTCGGTGTCTCGTCGGCGTTCGCGCAGCGGTACGCCGACCAGTGGATTGCGCTACAGCCTGGGGAGCAGGTCGGCTACGCCGACTATGGCGCCATCACTTCCGCGCTGACACTATCCGGGCAGGCCGACCAGCTGGTCATGGCCGCGCCAGAGAAACTGACCGGTGCGGCCACCGTGGCCGGGCATCGGGTGATCGGGGTGTCCGGGGCGCTGCCGGCCAGCGATCAGCTGCCTTCCGGCACGCGGCAGGTTCTCTACGCGGCGGACGACCCGACCTTGCGGCCGGTGCTGGTCACGCTGCACGGGGGCAGCATCACGGCCTCGACTACGTTCAGCGGGTGGGGCGAGCGGGTAGACGTGAAGCCGCCGCCCCACTCGCTGCCCGAGGCGACGCTTCCGCCGTCAACCTGATGCTTCGCGCGTCCCATAAGGACCGGAGAGCTTGACCGACGGTCTTAGGCGCTCGCCAGCCGGGCAATAGACCTGAGCTGACCTGCTAGGACTTGGGTGGAGCTTAGGGGACTCGAACCCCTGACCCTCTGCTTGCAAAGCAGATGCTCTTCCAGCTGAGCTAAAGCCCCGTGTTACCTCGTTCAGGGTACCAGCGGCGGCAGGCGGGCACCGCTCACGGTCCCCGGAACGTGTACTCAGAAACTAACACCGTCGTCCGCCATGACCCGTTTGACCTGTAGGTTCATGTAGACAATCACTCAGAGGTAACGCTAAAGTGAGCACCGCGCTACGCGGAGTTGCCGGTTATTTCCCCGGAAGCTACCGCACCGTTAGCGCCGCGGCTGTCCCGGGTTCGGGGGTTCCCCGGGCCAGCCGCAGGCCCCCAAAGCGGCCTCGAGCACCAGCGCCAAATCCCCTGCGACTTGGGTGGGAGGGGGATTCGGTGGGCGTTGTCTGGGGCGAGGGCGACGGCGCAGCGAGCCAGTGCGGCCCGGTGATCGGGGCCGGCGTCTCTGACTGGATCGCGCGCCTTATCCGCGCGGCATGGCGGCGTTTCTTCCTGCACGGCGGTGAGATGTGACCGGCCCCTGCATCGCACCGCGCATCGGCTACCTGCTGACGGCAGCGCTGGCCGGCCGCCGCTACGTTGAGGCCTACGGACTGTGGCGCGAGCTTGACGACCACGCCCAGTCCGAGGTGATCAGCGCACTCGGTGCCCAGGCGCGGCTCGCGGTCACGGAAGCCGGCGTGCCGCTGCAGATCGACTTCACCGGGCTGGCCGACCCGCGTTGCCCCGAGGCGCTGACGGCGGCCAGGTCCGCCTACGAGGGGACCAGCCCGTGGCAGCCGCCGACCTGCCCGCACTGCCGTGAGCTGGTGGCCTCCACCCTCGCCGAGATCCAGCTCCAGGCCGGGGTCGCGGCCGGGATGCCAGCTTCCTACGTTGACCTGCTGTGCCGGGGAAAGGCACGCGGCGAAGTAGCCGCCTGACACCCACCGGCGGCGCGGTTACTTAAGCAGGCGCGACAGCCGGCGGTCGGCCAGCGGCTTGCCGCCGGTCTGGCAGGTGGGGCAGTACTGCAGCGACGAGTCGGCAAAGGAGACCTCGCGGATCGTGTCACCGCACACCGGGCACGGCTGGCCTGCCTTGCCGTGCACCCGCAAGCCGGTTTTCTTCTCGCCCTTCAGGTCGGCTGCCGCCAGGCCGGCCGAGCGCTGCACCGCATCGCGCAGCATGGTCACGATCGCGGCGTGCAGGGTGGCGACCTCGTCCGGGGTGAAGCTGGAGGCGAGCTTGTAGGGCGACATCTTCGCCGCGTGCAGCACCTCGTCCGAGTAGGCGTTGCCAATTCCGGCGATGATGTGCTGGTCGCGAAGCACACCCTTGATCTGGGTGCGCCGCCCCTTCAGGATCGCCGCCAGCGCGTCCGGAGTGAAGTCGCTGGCCAGCGGCTCCGGCCCGAGCGTGGCTACGCCCGGCACATCGGCCGGGCTCCTGGTCAGGTAGACGGCAAGCCGCTTCTGGGTGCCTGCCTCGGTCAGGTCGAATCCGGCGTTGTTGTCGAGGACGAGGCGGAAGGCCAGCGGGCTCTTGCCGGGCTTGAGCGGCTTGGCGGGGATGTCCTCCCGCCAGCGCAGCCAGCCCGCGCGGGCCAGGTGGAAGACCAGGTGCAGATCGTCGCCGTCCGGCCCGGTGCAGCTCAGGTCGAGGAACTTGCCGTGCCTGCTGACCGCGGTGATCTTACGGCCGACCAGCGACGACAGCGGCGGGTCGAAGGTCTTGAGCGCAGCGAAGGAGGCCGCTTCAGCCCGCGCGATGGCGTGCCCGCGTGCGTGTTCGCGCAGGTAGGCGGCGAGTGATTCAACTTCCGGCAGCTCCGGCATAGCTATGAGTCTAAGCTGCCACCGCTACGCCGTCGTTGCCACCAGGTCCGGCAGGGCGGTGATGCTGTCTAGTACGTGGGTGGCGCCCGCGTCCCGTAGCGCCGTGGCCCGGCGGCCGCTGCCGAGGCCGGCCACGATCCGTGCGCCGGCCCGGTGACCTGCGAGCACTCCGTCCGGCGTGGCGCTGACGACGGCGACCTCCCGCACGTCGGCCGCGCCCGCGCGCAGCATCGCGGTCAGCACCGGGTCCGGCCAGGGGAAGCCACGGGGCGCGTCGTCGGCGCAGAGCACCAGGTCCGCGCTGCGGAGCAGGCCGATCAGGTCGCCGCAGGAGCGCCTGGAGAGCATGGTGATCAGGCAGATCGTGGCACCGTAGCCGGCCGCCTTGCCGAGGGCGTCGGCGACGTCGGCCGGGATGTCGAGGCTGAACCGCTGCGCGACCGCGCGGAAGGACCGCTCGAAGGCGAGCGACGCCGCCTGAGCCCGCGGCTCGTCACCGTCGAACAGGTCGTGCAGCACCGCCGTCGGCGCTCGGCCGAGCGATCGGTCGAACCTAACCATGGACCGGGTGTAGTCCTGGGTCCCGGTGACGATGCCCTGGGTGGCGAGCGCCTCGGCGAAGGCACGCTCCACCACAGAACCGTCGATGACGATGCTCGCCAGGTCACAGCAGACCAGCGAGATCGGGGGTGAATCGGTCATCGCAAGCGCCTAAGAGGGGTTAGCGCCGGTTGTGTCAGCGGTTAAGCGGTGCCATTCCGGCTGCGTCAGTATTCATCGGCGGCGGTGGCCTCGCTCCATAGGTCGAGGTCAGCCCGCTGCGCCTGAACCTTCCGCCAGACCGCGAAACCGCTAAGCGCGAGCACGATGAGAACCAGCAGCTTCTTCATGGGGGCTAGCCTACCGCTCGGCCGGCCAGGTCCTGCTCAAGCTGCCGCAATGATCTTCCGTTGGTTTTCGGTACCTTCCGCCAGCAGAAAGACGCCGCAAGGGTCGTCTGGCGACGGGCCGGGGGCGTCCTCCCGCTTCCCCGGAACGGGCCGCTGCTCTTCCTCGCAGCCGTAACCGCATCGGTCGAGGGACTGCCGCTAATCTCCGCCGGGCCAGTTCTTCCAGCTCTGTCCTCCGCCTTGGAGCCACGCGTTCCTGGTGACGTCCATGTCGAGGCGGCGCTGGTCGGCCTCGCGGCCGCCATCGCGCACCCGCCCTCCGCTCCGCCTGACCCGGTGGTCGTACCAGCCTGCCAGGGCGAAGGCGACGACGATTACTCCTCCGACGACACTCAGGAAAATCATGGGTGACTCCGCTCCGGACGATTGCGGATTTTGACCCCTCTCCCAGAGTAACCCCGCGGATACCGATGAGGTAAACGGGCACCCAGCCGGAAGTTGTCCGCAACTGTCATCGCCAACCGGCGACTATTCGGCGACCGCTGCGGAGGCCATCCTGATGGCCGGTCCCCGCCCTGGCACTCCGGGCACTCCACCGGGCCAGTGGCGCAGCGTTGCCGCCTTCCCCCTCGGCTAGCACCTGACCCGGGCCGATGTCAGAGGACAGCCCCGCCGGAGGCGATGAAAGTCTTTCTGCACCGAGGCGCGGCGAATCTCAAGTAACTGGTGTCTTCACCTAGCGAAAGGTATGCCAGTACCAGACAATGAAACCGTGGCTACTTGGGTCGGACTCGTGGGGGTCATCGCAGGCGCGTTGATCGCGTTCGGCAGTCAGTATCTTGTGAGCCGAACCGAGGCAGGTCGGAACACAGGGCTTTCCTGGAACAGTGCGCTACGGTCATCGCTTTGTCTGAGGATCAGCGGAACCGATCTGGGAAGAACGACAGCATGTGGCAAACGATGTAGTCGCCAAGTGGGACATTGGGACGTACCGCCTGGCGGAAGCTCGCCTCAAAATCCTGTCCCGAGAGCCAGATCTCCTAGCCGCACTCGATGCGTTGCACCAGTCCGGGACGACGCTAGGCCGGGCATGGCGACTCAGCACAGGCGACGAAGCCGCTGTGGATGCTGCATGGACGGCGCACCGCGATGCCATCAAACGATTTATCGCGGTCAGTGCCAAGGCCGTCGACCAGGGCTCCGGGCGTAACCCCTTCAGGCTACGAGACTTCGCGTGCTGGTAAAAGCCAGCAGGAAGAGTTGGCCAGGTCGTAACCTGCGCCGCCCGGTGCTGGTGCTGTCGCTACGCAGAAGACCCCCAGGAGCCAGGCTCCTGGGGGTCTTACGCTGTAGGCCTCGGCCTGGGATTTCCCCCAGGTCCGTCAAGTGGGGGTACGTGGACTTGAACCACGGACCTCTTCCTTATCAGGGAAGCGCTCTAACCGACTGAGCTATACCCCCGGGGGGCGCTAACTTGACTGCAAAACTCTACCGCATCCGGCTCGGTGCTTCACTCCGTCTCGCGCAGAGTTACCTCGATGCCGCCGATGGTCTTGGCGATGAGGTTGTAGACGACCGAGCCGACGGTGGAGATCGCGGTGATGAGCACGATGTTCAGCGCGCCCAGCATGGCGGTGTAGCCGAGGATCAGCGAGGCGGAGAACCAGTGCGCGATGTTGGTGCCCGCGCTGCCCTGGCTGGAGGTGACCGACGAGACGGTGTTCTGCAGTGAGTCGAAGACACCGAGCGCGGATAGCACCATGTAGAGCACGGCGACGGCGACGAAGAGGATAACGAAGGCGACCACCGAGGCCACGAAGCTGAACTTCATGACCGACCAGGGCTCGACCCGGGCCAGGGTCAGCATCGCCTGCCGCTTGGCGGGCTTGCGGGCGGCGGCGGCGCGCTGGTTCCACTGGCCGTTGCTCTTCTGCCCGCGCTTGGCGAAAACCGCGCCGACCGAGCTGGCGAAGCCAGCGGCGGCGCCGCTGACGGCCGACACCGCGCCGGAGGAGAACTCGCTGACCGAGGAGAAGGCACTACCAGGGGCCGACCCGGCGCCGTTGGCCGGCGAGGCGTTGCCGGACGGCGGAGACTGCGGCGGCGCGTAGGCGGAGCCCGTCCGCTGCGACGGGGTTGCCGGGTAGCTGCGAGCCGGACCTTGGTCCCGGCCCACCGTCTCCGCGGGCAGCGGGGCGGCGGCCGGAGCGGCGGCAGGCGCTTCCTTGGCGGTCGTGGCGCTCTCGGCGGCCGGGGCGCTCTCGTTGGTCTCGGCGGCCTCGCTGGCAGCGGTGCCGTTAGCCTCGGAGGAGTTCCCGTTGGTGCCGTCGGCTCTCCGCGCAGCTCCGGAGCGTGAGCTTCCAGTTCTCGTCCGTGATGACATGATGCCATTGTCAACGATCGTGCTCGCGGCATCCACTACCGGGTCGGCTTCAACTCCTGAGGGCGCCATGATGTGCGGCGGTTGCGTCATTCGTCCCGCCTCGTCCACGCCGTCCTCCTAGGTGATCGCCGATCAACGCCAATGCAACATCGCTGACACTATCCGACAGGCTGCTACCTGTCAGACGCAGCTACCCGCTCGGAGGTTGCATTATTCGCTGAGTTCGCCGCCGGGCTCGTTGTCCACAGCAATGTCCACAACTTCGTCCACAGGTGCGTCCACAGCTTCGTCCACAGCCTCTTCCGCGGACTCCGCTTCGGCGTTGCGCGCGATCGCGACCACGCTGTTCCCTGAGCCCAGGTTCATCAGCCGGACGCCCATGGTCTGCCGCCCGGACTGCTTGACCTCGCTGGCCCGCGTCCTGATGACCCCGCCGGCCGAGGTGATGGCGAACACCTCGTCCTCGGGGTGGACCATCAGCGCGCCGACCAGGACGCCGCGGTCCTCGACGATCCGCGCGGTGATGACGCCGAGACCGCCCCGGCCACGCAGCGGGTAGTCGTCGATCGGGGTGCGCTTGGCGTACCCGCGGTCGGTCGCTACCAGCACGTCCTCGCCCTCGCGGACCACGTACATGCCGAGCAGCTCGTCACCGGAGTTGAAGCGCATGCCGATCACGCCGGAGGTGGCGCGGCCCATCGGCCGGAGCTGGTCGTCGCTGGCGTTGAACCGCAGTGCCTGCGCGCCCTTGCTCACCAGCAGCAGGTCTTCCTCCGGTGACACCAGCGCGGCGCTGATCACCTCGTCGTCCTCGCGCAGGTTGACCGCGATCAGCCCGCCCGAGCGGGGCGAGTCGTACTCGGACAGCCGCGACTTCTTGACCAGGCCGGACTTGGTCGCCAGGACCAGGTACGGCGCCACCGAGTAGTCGCGGAGCGTCAGCACCTCGGCGATCTGCTCGTCGGGCTGGAAGGCGAGCATGTTGGCCACGTGCTGGCCGCGGGCATCGCGCCCGGTGTCGGGCAGCTCGTACCCCTTCGCCCGGTACACCCGGCCCTTGTTGGTGAAGAACAGCATCCAGTTGTGGGTGGAGGTGACGAAGAAGTGGTCGACGATGTCGTCGGCCCGCAGCTGGGCACCTCGCACGCCCTTGCCGCCGCGCCGCTGGGCCCGGTACTGGTCGGTGTTGGTGCGCTTGGCGTAACCGCCGTGGGTGATCGTCACCACGATGTCGGTCTCGGCGATCAGGTCCTCGTCGGCGACCTCGCCGTCGTAGGCGATGATCTCGGTCCGGCGCGCGTCGCCGAACTTGGCCACGATCTCGCCCAGCTCGGTGCCGATGATCTCGCGCTGCCGGGCGGGCGAGTCGAGGATCGCCTGCAGGTCGGCGATCCGCGCCTCCAGCTCGTCGCGCTCGTCGGTCAGCTCCTGCCGCTCGAGGGCGGCCAGCTTGCGCAGCTGCATGTCGAGGATGGCGCGGGCCTGGACCTCGTCCAGGTTCAGCAGCGCCATCAGGCCGCTCATCGCCGCGGCGGCCGACTCGGAGCCGCGGATGAGCGCGATGACCTGGTCGATCGCGTCGATCGCGGCCAGCAGGGCGGCGACGATGTGCAGCCGCTCCTGGGCCTTGCGGAGCCGGAACCGGGTGCGCCGCTGGATGACCTCGATCTGGTGCGCGACCCAGTACCTGATCATCTGGTCGAGGCGCAGGGTGCGCGGCACCCCGTCGACCAGCGCCAGCATGTTCACGCCGAACGTGTCCTGCAGCGGGGTGTGCTTGTACAGGTTGTTCAGCACGACCTTGGCGATCGCGTCGCGCTTGAGCACGATCACGAGCCGCTGCCCGGTCCGCCCGCTGGTCTCGTCGCGGACGTCGGCGATGCCGCTCAGCCGGCCCTCGCGGACCAGCTCGGCGATCTTAGAGGCGAGGTTGTCCGGGTTGACCTGGTACGGCAGCTCCTTGACGACCAGGCAGTTGCGGCCCTGGAGCTCCTCGTGATCGACCACGGCCCGCATCGTGATCGAGCCGCGGCCGGTCCGGTAAGCCTCCCGGATGCCGCGCCCGCCGACGATGATGCCGCGGGTGGGGAAGTCGGGGCCGGCGATCCGCTCGATCAGCCCGTCGAGCAGGTCCTCGTAGGGCGCCCGCTGCGGCGTCCCGTCCTCGTTCTCGCCCCGGACCTCGGCCGCCTGGGTCTCGAACCGCTCGTAGTTGTCCAGGTACCACCGCACCCCGGCGCCGACCTCGCGCAGGTTGTGCGGCGGGATGTTGGTCGCCATGCCCACCGCGATGCCCTGCGAGCCGTTGATCAGCAGGTTGGGGAAGCGGGCGGGGAGCACCACCGGCTCCTGCGACCGGCCGTCGTAGTTCGGCCGGAAGTCAACCGTGTCCTCGTGGATGTCCCGCAGCATCTCCATCGCCAGCGGGGCCAGGCGGCACTCGGTGTACCGCATGGCGGCGGGCGGGTCGTTGCCGGGCGAGCCGAAGTTGCCCTGCCCGGAGACCAGCGGCATCCGCATCGACCAGGGCTGGGCCAGCCGTACCAGCGCGTCGTAGAGCGCGCCGTCGCCGTGCGGGTGGTACTGGCCCATGACGTCGCCGACGACGCGCGAGCACTTGAAGTACCCGCGGTCCGGCCGGAAACCGCCGTCGTACATCCCGTAGAGGATGCGCGTGTGCACCGGCTTGAGCCCGTCGCGCACGTCGGGCAGCGCGCGCCCGACGATGACCGACATCGCGTAGTCGATGTAGCTGCGCTGCATCTCGACCTGGATGTCGACCGGCTCGGTCCGGTCGTGCTGCCCCCCGTCGGGCGGCCCCATCACTTCGGTCACTTCGCAACCTCTCGTTCAAAGTTCACAAACAAGTCGTCCGAACGGGTTCGTGTTTCACGTGAATCCGCCGGGTGGCCCTAACCGGGGCCAGGCGAGCCTGGCGGCCGGCCCTAGATGTCGAGGAACCGCACGTCCTTGGCGTTGCGGGTGATGAACGAGCGTCGCGACTCCACGTCCTCGCCCATCAGCACGCTGAACAGCTCGTCGGCCTGGGCGGCGTCGTCCAGCGTCACCTGGAGCAGCACCCGCCGGGCCGGGTTCATCGTGGTCTCCCACAGCTCCTCGGCGTCCATCTCGCCGAGGCCCTTGTAGCGCTGCACGCCCTCGCGCGGTCGCGGGTCCTTGCGCCCGGCGGCGATGCCCGCCTCGATGACCCGGTCCCGCTCGGCGTCGGAGTACGCGTGCTCCGGGTCGACCCCGCGCTCGGACCACTTGATCTTGTAAAGCGGCGGCTGCGCCAGGTAGACGTGCCCCGCGTCGACCAGCGGCTTCATGAACCGGAAGAGCAGCGTGAGCAGCAGCGTGCGGATGTGCTGCCCGTCCACGTCGGCGTCCGCCATCAGGATGATCTTGTGGTAGCGGAGCTTGGTGATGTCGAACTCGTCATGGATGCCGGCCCCGAGGGCGGTGATCATCGACTGGACCTCGGTGTTCTTGAGCACCCGGTCGATGCGGGACTTCTCGACGTTGATGATCTTGCCGCGGATGGGCAGGATCGCCTGGAACTGCGGGTCCCGCCCGCCCTTGGCCGAGCCGCCGGCCGAGTCGCCCTCGACCACGTAGATCTCGGACTTGCTGGGGTCGGTCGACGAGCAGTCGGACAGCTTGCCTGGCAGCCCGTTGGTCTCCATCGCCGACTTGCGCCGGGTGAGGTCGCGCGCCTGGCGGGCGGCGATCCGCGCCCGGGCCGCCTGGCTGGCCTTGTCGACGATGCCCTTGGCCTCGCCCGGGTTACGGTCGAACCAGTCGCGCAGCCGGTCGTTGGTGACCTTCTGCACGAACGACTTGGCCTCGGTGTTGCCGAGCTTGGTCTTGGTCTGGCCCTCGAACTGCGGCTCGGCCAGCTTGATGGAGACGATCGCGGTGAGTCCCTCGCGGATGTCCTCGCCGGTCAGGTTCTGGTCCTTCTCCTTGAGGAACTTGGTGTCCCGCGCGTACTTGTTGACCACCGTGGTCAGCGCGGCGCGGAACCCTTCCTCGTGGGTGCCGCCCTCGGCCGTGTTGATGACGTTGGCGAAGGTGTGCACGGACTCGTTGTACGAGGCGTTCCACTGCATCGCGATCTCAAGCGACATGTGGAGCTCGTCGTCCTCGTCACCGAACTCGATGACCTGCGCGTGCACCGGTTCCTTGGACGCGTTCAGGTAGCGCACGAAGTCGGCGATGCCGCCGGGGTACTCGTAGACGACGGTGCGCGCCTTGGTGACGGCCGGGGCCGCGTCGCCGGCCGGGGCGAGCGCGTCGTCCGCGTCGTCCTCGGCCACCACCTTGGCCGGCCGCTCGTCGGTGAGCACGATGCGCAGCCCGCGGTTGAGGAACGCCGTCTCCTGCAGCCGCCGCGACAGCGTCTCGAAGGACCACTCGGTGGCCTCGAAGATCGTGTCGTCCGGCCAGAAGGTGGTGGTGGTCCCGGTCTCGGCGGTCGCCTCGCCCTTGTGCAGCGGCGCGAGCGGCACGCCCTGCCGGTAGCTCTGCGTCCAGAGGTGGCCGTCCCGGCGCACCTCGATGTCGACCTGGATGGACAGCGCGTTCACGACCGAGATGCCGACGCCGTGCAGGCCGCCGGAGACGGCGTAGGACTTGCCGTCGAACTTGCCGCCCGCGTGCAGCGTGGTCATCACGACCTCGAGCGCCGGCCGCTGCTCAATCGGGTGCAGGTCGACCGGGATGCCGCGGCCGTCGTCGCGCACCCGGACCCCGCCGTCGGCCAGCAGGGTCACCTCAACCTCGCTGGCGTAGCCGGCCAGCGCCTCGTCGACCGAGTTGTCCACCACCTCGTACACCAGGTGGTGCAGTCCGCGCTCGCCAGTCGATCCGATGTACATGCCGGGACGCTTGCGGACGGCCTCGAGGCCCTCAAGCACCGTAATGGACCGCGCATCGTAATCGTTTGACAAGTGAAGCTCCATCCTGCTGCTGGCAGCGTCCCAGCGCTGGTAACCAGAGGCCCCCGGTTACCAGCGCGGTCGGCGCTGCCGCCTTGTGGTCGCGCGGCCCTCACGCAGCCCCAGCCAGCGGTGCTCTTAGCCGCGTGACTACCTTCTATTTTAGCTGTGGTTACCGACACTCGTGTCGGCGTTAGCGGTACGTGTCACGGGCTGAATCGGCTGACCAGCAGCGGGACCGCGCTGGGTGCGCGAGTAAGGGATTAACCTCTTTTTTCAACGTCTCGACGGGCCGTTTTCTTCCGGAAAAGGGCAGCTCAGCGCGCAGGCGGAGGCGGTGCGGGTGGCACTCAGCGGACGCGCAGCCGGCCAGGTGACCGGGGCGGGCCGCCGGCCCCTTGACCCGGATGTGCCGGACCGTGCCGTGGCCCAGCTCCTCGGCCAGCCGCTTCAGCAGCTGCGGCGCCATCAGCCGGACCTGGGTGGCCCAGCCGTCGGAGTCGGCCAGCACCGTCAGCTCGCCCGCCTCGAAGTGCTCCGGCTTGGTGTGCAGCGCCAGCTGGGGCCCGACGATGTCCGGCCAGTGACCGAAGACGGCCCCCACGGCGGCCTTCTCGCGCCAGCCGCGAGCCGAGAGCAGCCCGCCGACGGCAGCGGTAAGCAGCTGCGGGTCGTCTCGGCGCGGGCGGGCTGACCAGGAAGAAGACGCGGTGTCGGCCGGAGTCAGGCCCACCCGTTCGGTGTCCTCCTTGGCGGGTGCCGGGCGGCGGGGCAGCGTCCCCGGGCGCTCGCCCCTGGCCCACGCGTCGGCCCGCGCCCGGGCCAGTGCCTCGGCCGCCAGCCGGGCCCGCTCGGGATCAGGCGGCACCGGGATCATCCTTGCTCAGGGTGCCCGCGGCGACCTTGAAGTGCTCGCCGTCGAGCAGCGCCGGGATGTCTTCCGGCACGGCCGCGGTGACCAGCACCTGCTCGGCCCCGGCGACCAGGGTGGCCAGCCGGTCGCGGCGGCCCGCGTCAAGCTCGGCGAACACGTCGTCGAGGATCAGCACCGGGTCCTCGCGGCCCGCGCGCAGCAGGTCGAAGCTGGCCAGGCGCAGCGCCAGGGCCATCGACCAGGACTCGCCGTGGCTGGCGTAGCCGCGGGCGGGCAGCTCCCTGATCATCAAGTCGAGCTCGTCCCGGTGCGGGCCCGCCAGGCACACCCCGCGGTCAAGCTCACTCGCCCGCACCTCGAGCAGCGCCGCCCGCAGTGCCAGCTCGGCGCCCCGCACCCGCTCGCCGTGGGTGGCGCCGCCGCCGTCGGGCAGCTCGCTCTCGAAGGAGCGCCGGTACTCGATCACGGCCGGGCCGCGATCGCCGCCCGCGACGGCCGTGTAGGCGTTTTCCACATGCGGGCGCAGCACGTTGACCAGGTGCTCGCGGGCGACCAGGAGCTCGGCGCCGGTCCGCGCGAGCTGCGCGTCCCAGACGTCGAGGGTGGCCGTCACCGCCTCCCGCGACTGCCGGTTGCCCTTGGGACCGCCCTTCGGCCCGGCCGACTTGAGCAGCGCGGTGCGCTGCCTGAGCACCCGGTCGTAGTCGGCCCGCACGGCCGCGTAGCGCGGTGCCATCGCCACCAGCAGGTCGTCGAGGAACCGGCGGCGGTCGCCCGGGTCCCCCTTGACCAGGGCGAGGTCCTCCGGTGCGAACAGCACCGTGCGGAGCACCCCGAGCACCTCGCGCGGCCGGGGCAGCGGGGTCCGGTTCAGCCTGACCCGGTTGGCGCGGCCCGCGTTCAGCTCGATTTCCACCAGCGCGTCGTTCGCGGCGGTGGAAACCGCGGCCCGGATGATCGCCTGGTCGGCGCCCCGCCGGATCAGCGGCGCGTCCTGCGCGGCCCGGTGGCTGGCGAGGGTGGCGGCGTAGCCCACCGCCTCGACCAGGTTGGTCTTGCCCTCGCCGTTCGGCCCGCTGAAGATCGTCACACCCGCCCGGAGCGGCACGTCGACGCCCGTGTACGAACGGAAGTCCGTCAGCGCCAGGCGGGTCAGGTGCACGACATCGAGGTTAGCCGTTCAGGCCGACGGTCAGCCGGCCGACCGGATGGGCATCAGGACGTAGCGGTAATCGGGCTGTGCCTCGCCCTTGCCGGTGAGGACGGCGGGGCGGGTGGCCGTGGTGAACGAGATGCGCACCGTGTCGGAGTCGACCGCGTTGATGCCGTCAAGCAGGTACTGCGGGTTGAACGCGATCTGCATCGTCTCGCCGTCGAAGCTCGCCCCGATCCCCTCGCTGGCCTGCGCCTCGTCGCCGGTGCCGGCTTCAAGCAGCACCTCGCCGGTCGCGAAGGTGAGCCTGACCGGGGTGTTCCGCTCGGCTACCAGCGCGACCCGCTTCACCGCGTCCGCGAACGGGGCGGCGGGCAGCTCGGCCACGGCGGAGAACTCGCTCGGCAGCAGCGTCTGGTAGCGCGGGTACTCGCCCGACAGCAGCCGGGTGGTGGTCCGGCGGCCGCTGCCCTCGAAGCCGATGATGCCGTCGTTGCCGCCCTCGCTGGTGGCGAGGGCCACCGAGACCTCGGCCCCGCCGGTCATCTGGCGGGCGGTGTCGCCCAGCACCCGCGCGGGCACCAGCACGGCCGTGTTCAGCCCGGGCGCGACCGGCGACCAGCGCAGCTCGCGGACGGCAAGCCGGTAGCGGTCGGTGGCGACCATGGTCAGCGTGTCCTCGTTGATCTCCAGCCGGATGCCGGTCAGCGCGGGGAGCGTGTCGTCCTTGCCCGCGGCGATCGCGACCTGGTGGATGGCCGACGCGAAGGTGTCGGCGCCGACCGTCCCGGTGGTGTCCGGCATGTCCGGCAGCGTCGGGTACTCCTCGGCGGGCAGCAGCATCAGCGTGAAGGTGGCACTGCCGCAGCGGACCGTCGTCCTGGTCCCGTCGGTCGCGAGGTCGACTGGCTTGGCAGGCAGCGACCGGACGATCTCGGCCAGCAGCCGCCCGGACACCAGCACCGTGCCCGGCTCGTCGGCCTGCACCGGGATGGTGGACTGGGCGGAGACCTCGTAGTCGAAGGTGGACAGGGTCAGCTCGCTGCCAGCCTGGAGCCGCATGCCCGCCAGCACGGGGGCAGTGGGGCGCGCCGGGAGCGCACGGGCCGTCCATGCGACGGCCTCTGCGAGTGGGTCACGCTCAACCTGGAGCTTCACGGTATGCCTCCTGCCGGTGATGTTTGCCGCTTGCCCGCGGCGGGGTATGTCTGCTTTGAGCCTCGGGTTTCCCCAGCTAGGCGCGAGCCTACTTGTTCTTGGGATTCACTGAGCTATAAGAACGTAGTAGTAGTAGGGGCTGTGGACGCTGGGGAGAACGACGTTTTCCCAGTTCGCGGCCTTTTTTTGTGCACACGGGGTGTGCAGCCAGTGTGGAGGCGGAGCGGGGTCGTGTGGACGTCGACGCGGTTTTCCCCTGTTGTCCACTGCTCATCCCCCGTTCATCCCCAGGTTCCCCACACGGTTGTCCACAGTGGGCGTCCACAGGTTCTGGATAACTCTTGTGGATAGCCTGTGGGAAGTGAGTGGCAATTACCTGCGGGCAATGGGCCATGCTGCTGCCTTACTTATTTGCGCTTATGCGGGCCTTTCCCGCGCCTAGTTGGCGCGGGCCTGCTGCTTGATCCGGTTGGTCAGCTCGGTGACCTGTGTGTAGATCGAGCGGCGCTCGGCCATCAGCGAGCGGATCTTGCGGTCCGCGTTGATAACCGTGGTGTGGTCACGGCCGCCGAACTGCTGGCCGATCTTGGGGAGCGACATGTCAGTCAGCTCGCGGCACAGGTACATGGCGATGTGCCGGGCGGTCACCAGCACCCGTGACCGGCTAGCGCCGCACAGGTCATCGATCGACAGGCCGAAGTAGGCGGCGGTCTGCCCCATGATGGTCGCCGCGGTGATCTGCGGGCTGCCGTTGCCCTGGGACTCGGGGATCAGGTCCTTCAGCACGATCTCGGCCAGGCTCATGTCGACGCCCTGCCGGTTCAGGCTGGCGAACGCGGTGACCCGGATGAGGGCGCCCTCAAGCTCGCGGATGTTGGTCGAGATGCGGCTGGCGATGTACTCGAGCACGTCCGGCGGCGCGTTGAGGCCCTCCTGGATGGCCTTCTTCCTGAGAATGGCGATCCGGGTCTCAAGCTCGGGCGGCTGGACGTCGGTCAGCAGGCCCCACTCGAACCGGCTGCGCAGCCGGTCCTCCAGGGTGACCAGGCGCTTCGGTGCCCGGTCGGAGGAGATGACGATCTGCTTGCTCGCGTTGTGCAGGGTGTTGAAGGTGTGGAAAAACTCTTCCTGGGTCCCTTCCTTGTTCTCCAGGAACTGGATGTCGTCCACCAGCAGCACGTCCACGTCCCGGTAGCGGCGGCGGAAGCCGTCCTGCTTGCCGTCGCGGATCATGTTGATGAACTCGTTGGTGAACTCCTCCGAGCTCACGTACCTGACCTTCAGGCCTGCGTAGAGCGTCTGCGCGTAGTGGCCGATAGCGTGCAGCAGATGGGTTTTCCCCAGCCCCGAGTCGCCGTAGATGAACAGCGGGTTGTAGGCCTTGGCGGGCGCCTCGGCCACCGCCACCGCGGCCGCGTGCGCGAAGCGGTTGCTGCTGCCGATGACGAACGTCTCGAAGGTGTACTTCGCGTTCAGCCGGGCCGAGGCCGGGCGCGGCGGCTGGTCCTGCTGGTGACCGGGCTGCCCCGGCTGCTCACGGGGCGGGCCGGGCTGGAACTGGTCCAGGTCGAGCGGCTCCGGCGGGCTGGACGGCGGGGCGACCGGGTGCTGCGCAGCCAGCGAGTGCTGTGCCATCGGGTGCTGCTGTGCCATCGGGTGCTGCTGGGGGGCCAGCGGGTGCTGGGAGGCGGCGGGCTGCTGCCCGGCCAGCCCCTGGCCGGGCAGGGTGTTCTGTCCCGGCAGCGGGCCCTGGCCGCCCATCGGGTGCTGCTCGGCCAGCGGCTGCTGTGCCGCCAGGGGGTGCTGGGGGGCCATCGGGTGCTGCTCGGCCGGCGGATCCTGGTAGCCCGAGACCGCGCGGTAGGGCTGGTACCCGGATTCCTGGTAGGAGTAATGCTGCGGCTGCGGGTACTGCTGCTGCCCGGGCCGCTGACCGAGATCCTGCTGGTGCGGAGGTACCGCCCGCGATGCGGCCTCGTCCCCGGGGTGACCCGGCAGCGAGTCCATGACCGACAGCGGCGAGCTTGGCGGGCCCGGCGGCGGCTCGGAGGTGGCGCCCGGGCCGGGGTCAACCGTGACCGCGATCTGGATCGGGCGGCCGAGCTCCTTGGACAGCGCGTGGATGACCAGCGGCCTGAGCTTAGTTTCCAGGTACTCCTTGACGAAGGGGTTGGGGGTGGCGATCAGCGCGGTATTCTCGACCAGGCCGAGCGGCCGGGTGAGCCTGAGCCAGGCGAGCTGGCTGGCCGGCAGCCCCATTTCGGCCAGGCCGTCGAGCGACCGTGCCCACACATCCGCTAGATTCACATCGCTCACCGATGCGCTCCCCTCGCCTTGCCGTCATGCCCGGAGCCGCGTCCGGCGCGACCGCGTCGACTACTGAACGCAACTCGTCGTCCACAGGTTCGTCCACAAGGTGTGTACGTACGCTGCGGTGCGGTTTTTCCATCCCCGTGGCGACTGCCGGCCCCTGCGACGCGACCCGCGGACGCTGATTTTCCACAGCCTAGGTGGCCGGCGGCGGATGCGTTGTGGAAATCGCTGTCTTTCACCCCGGCGGCCCGGCTTGGTTTGACCTGTGCACCGATCGCCCTTACCGTTAACAGGCTGAGCCAGGTCCCGCGCGCCCGCATCCGGGGCGCAGCATGCATGACTGGCTTACCTCGATCCTTATCAGTTTCTCGAAACGTACTGGAGCTCCAGTGAGCAAGCGCACGTTCCAGCCGAACAACCGCCGGCGGGCCAAGGTTCACGGTTTCCGCGAGCGGATGCGGACCCGGGCCGGCCGCGCTGTCCTCGCCGCGCGCCGCCGCAAGGGCCGCGACAAGCTCGCTGTCTGAGTCGGATCAGGTCCGAGGGGCCCGGCGCTGGTTAGCGTCGGGCTGCCCGGCTCTGGTTGGACCGGCCATGCTGCCACAGGAGTCGCGGATGAGGCGCCCGGAGGAGTTCCGGCGCGCCCTGCGCGGCGGGCGCCGGGCAGGCGGCCCGGTGCTGTCGGCGCACCTGCTCGTGGCCGGTCCGGAACAAAACGGCCGGGTACAAAAGGACGCGGCGCCGAAGGTAGGCTTGATTGTCAGCCGTGCGGTTGGCTCGGCGGTGGTACGCAACCGGGTAAAGCGACGGCTCCGGGAACTAATGCGCGGGCGTCTGGCCGTGCTTCCCGGGGGTTGCCTGCTCGTACTGCGTGCCCACCCGGCCGCCGCTGGCGCACGCCAGGCGGATCTTGCTGCCGATCTCGACCTGGTGCTTGGACGACTGCTGCGGCGGCAGGTTGGGGCGCGCCCGTAATGAGCGCATCGGAGATGGACTCGGCTGAAATGGCCGTGCCGACGATGGCGGCACGGCTACTCATCGTGCCGGTGCTCGGCTACAAGCGCTTCGTCAGCCCGCTGCTGCCCCCGGTGTGCCGGTTCGCCCCGTCGTGCAGCGAGTACGCGATCGAGGCGCTGCGCACGCACGGCGCTATCCGAGGACTCTGGCTGGCCGCGCGGCGGCTGGCCCGGTGCCACCCCTTTAACCCCGGCGGATACGATCCCGTGCCTCCCCGGCCGCAAGGAGTTGTCAGTTGAGCATTCTCAACCCGCTGTTCGACGCGGTCGCCTGGGTGATGATGCGCATCCACGCGGTGCTCGCGGTACCGTTCGGCGCGTCGAGCGGGGTGACCTGGGCGCTCTGCATCATCCTGCTCACGGTGCTGATGCGGCTGGTCATGGTGCCGCTGTTCATCAAGCAGCGGAACTCCATGCTCAAGATGCAGTCGCACATGCCGAAGCTGCAGGAGCTCCGCAAGAAGTACAAGAACGACAAGACCCGTCTCAACGAAGAGACGATGAAGTTCTACAAGGAGAACGGCATCAACCCGCTCGGCGGGTGCCTCCCGCTGGTGGCTCAGCTGCCCGTCTTCTGGTCGCTGTTCAACGTGCTGAAGCAGATCGCCCAGTGGAAAGAGGGCACCACGCCCGCGTACGGGATGACCGTCCCGTTCGTGCAGAGCGCGCACGAGGCGAAGATCTTCGGCATCTCGCTGTACGACCAGTTCCTGCACCCGGCCGTCGGCGAGTCGTCAACGTCCCGGTACCTGATCGTGGTGTTCGTGCTGATCAGCGCGGGGACGACGTTCCTCACCATGCGGCAGAGCCAGAAGCGCGGCATGATGAACCAGACCGCGCCTGACCCCGACCAGCCCGGTGCGGCCGCCGCTCAGGCGATGTCGAAGAACATGATGTACATCGCGCCGTTCTTCGCCCTGACCGGCCTCTACTGGCAGTTCGGCCTGGTGCTGTACTGGGTCACCACCAACGTCTGGACGCTGGGCCAGCAGCACTTCCTGTTCCGCCGCCTTCCGGTGGTGGGGAGCGCTACGGTTGGTGAGTCTGCGGTCAAGGCGGCGTCCGGGCCCTCGGGAACGGGTGCCAAGTCCGCGACGGCGAAGCCGGGCACGGCCAAGCCTGCCCCTGCCAAGGCCGGCGGCGCCGCGAAGACTGGTGCCAAGCCAGCCCCGGCGGCCCGGCCTGCCGCGGCCAAGGCGGGCGCGGCCAGCGCGGCGGCGCCGCGCGCCGAGGCCAACGGCAGCAGTAACGGCGCGTCCAGCGGGTCCAGCGTGCTCAAGCGGTTCAGCCGGAGCAAGGAGGAACCGCAGGACGACGTGCCGGCCGCCCCGCAGACACGGGTCGTCCGGCAGCAGCCGGTCCGGCAGGCACGGAGCAAGCGCGGTAACACGGGCAAGAGGTAAGCGGCCGTGGGGGATGGATCGGGTAAGGGGTTCGGCACGATGATGGGTCAGGAGCAGGAACTGAGCAGCGTGGTCGACGGCGAGGAACTCGCCGGGGCGGATGACGAGCTCGACGACCTTGTCGAGGAAGACGCCGCCGACGAAGACGACGAGGAACTTGTTGACGACGTCGACGCCGAAGATGGCGACGAGGACGACGACGAGGAAGACCTGGGCACCCTGGAAGAGGAGGGCGAGGTCGCGGCCGATTACATCGAGGGGCTGCTGGACATCGCCGACCTCGACGGCGACATCGACATGGACGTGGAAGGCGACCGGGCGGTGGTCTCGGTGGTCGGTGCGACCCTCGACGAGCTGGTCGGCGACGACGGCGAGGTGCTCGAGGCGCTGCAGGAGCTGACCCGGCTGGCGGTGCACCGGAAGACCGGCAGCCGTGCCCGGCTCATGCTCGACGTCGGCGGCTTCCGCGCCCGGCGCCGGACCGAGCTGGCGGAACTCGGCCGCTCGGTGGCGGACGAGGTATCGCGGACCGGCGAGCCGAAGAAGCTGCGCGCCATGTCGCCGTTCGAGCGGAAGATCGTCCACGACGCGATCGCGGTGGCCGGCCTGCGCAGTGAGTCGGAGGGCGAGGAGCCGAACCGGCGCGTGGTCGTCTTCCCGGCTGGCTGAGGCAGGCGGTGGCGGCGGAAGTGCCCGCCGAGGCCGCTGACGTCTTCGGCGGTGCGCTCGACCAGGCGCGCAGGTACGCGGAACTGCTAGCTACCGACGGCGTGACGCGCGGCCTGATCGGCCCGCGGGAAACCGACCGGCTGTGGGAACGGCACCTGCTGAACTGCGCGGTGGTGGCGGAGCTGCTGCCGGAGCACGGGAAGCTGGTCGACATCGGGTCCGGGGCGGGACTACCCGGCGTAGTCCTGGCGATGCTACGTCCGTCCCTTAGTGTGGTACTGCTCGAGCCACTGCTCAGGCGGTCCGTTTTCCTTTCGGAATGCATCGCTGAACTAGGACTTTCTAACGCCACGGTGCTGCGCGGGCGGGCCGGGGACAAGGCCGCCGGGCAGCTCCGGGCGGACGTGGCGACGGCGCGTGCGGTTGCGCCGCTCGACCGGCTGGTGGGCTGGGCGGCCCAGCTCCTGCGCCCCGGCGGCGAGCTGCTAGCGATCAAGGGGCAGTCGGCGGCGGAGGAGCTCGCGGCCGCGAAGCCGGTTCTTTCCCGACTTGGCGTGCGGAGTGCGGAGGTTCTGCAGGCTGGCCACGGTAGGGTCGTACCAACGACCACGGTTGTCCGTGTGGTTACGGGAGGACACGGCCGAGAGGAGCGGGCAGGTGCTCAGCGCAGCCGGCGTGGGGTGGCCTGACGGGGGAATTGTGCTGATGCCAGGCGTGACCGGGCTGGGGTGGCCCGCGACGCGCGTGCGGAGTTCGTCTCAATCCCCCGAGCAGGTCTTGAGAGGTACGTCGGTGAGCGGTCAAGAGGATCTGTCCGTGTCCGGTTCCGACCGGGTGCGGAACGCGCTGGCGGCGGCGGTTTCACGTGGAACACTGGACGTCGCGGAGAGCGGGGGCGCAGCGGATGGCGCCCTCGGCAACGGAGGAGATCAGATGTCACCGGAGCCTACGGTGCCCGACGCGCCAGTCGTGGTGCCGGAAGTGCCGCTCGATGCGGGTGACACGCCGATCGCCCGGCAGGCGGAGGCCGCCGTGGGCGTGCGCGGCGGCGGTAAGCGCGAGGACTGGCCCCGTCCCCGGCGCTGCCGGATCATGACGATCGCCAACCAGAAGGGCGGCGTCGGCAAGACGACGACCGCGGTGAACCTGGCCGCGAGCCTCTCGCAGCACGGGAACCGGGTTCTGGTCGTCGACCTCGACCCACAGGGCAACGCCTCGACCGCGCTGGACGTCGACCATCACGTCGGGCGCGAGTCGGTCTACAACGCGCTGGTCGAGGAGCGGCCGCTGGCGGAAGTCGTGAACGAGGTCGAGGGCATGCCCGGGCTGTACTGCGCGCCCGCCACCATCGACCTGGCCGGCGCGGAGATCGAGCTGGTGCCGATGGTCGCCCGCGAGGGACGGCTGTCACGCTCGATCGAGCAGCTCGATACCTCCCGCTTCGATTACGTGCTGATCGACTGCCCGCCGTCGCTCGGCCTGCTAACGGTGAACGCCCTAGTGGCGGCAGAAGAGGTACTGATCCCGATCCAGTGCGAGTACTACGCGCTCGAGGGCCTGGAGCAGCTACTGCGCACGGTCGAGCTGGTCCGCGGTCACCTCAACGCGAAGCTCCAGGTCTCCACCATCCTGCTGACCATGTACGACGGCCGCACCCGGCTGGCCACCCAGGTCGCCGAGGACGTACGCTCCCACTTCGGCGAGACCGTCTTGCAGACCATCATCCCCCGTTCGGTCCGCGTCTCCGAGGCTCCCAGCTACGGCCAGTCGGTCATCACCTACGACCCGGCCTCCTCCGGCGCGATCGCCTATGCCGAGGCGGCGCGGGAGCTGGCTTACCGGGCTGTCACGGCTTTATCTTTTTTGCGCTTAGGTGGCGGGGGCCGGGCTTGCGGGGATCCGGCGCGTCTTCGTCGGGCCGGGCCGATTAAGACCGATCGGCGCGGCCCGAACGACGCGGCGGATCCCCGCGGCGCCCAGCCCCCGGCATTACTGGTGAGACAGGCGCCGTGCCCGGGGTTTTGCAGTCTTTGCATTGCTCGGGGACGGTTCTGCTGGCGGGCAGGTGCGGGTTTGCGGTCGCATTCGCTCGGGCTATTACTTCTCAGAATGGCGCTGTCGCAAATCTGTCCACAGGAGTTTCCACAAGCTGTCCACAGCTTTGTCTACGGATTATCCACAGTCGGGGCGGAATTACTCCTGCCTGTGGACAGTGAACCCCGGCGCTGCCTAGGGTCGTGGGTCAGTAGGAGCCCACCGGCTGACTATCCAGCCCACCCCCCTGACCCCGTCCCAGCGCCTGTTCACCTTCCCAGCCGCGACCTAGCCAGCGCCCGTTGTCGCCGTAAGCGTCCCTACAGACCGCCCCACCCGGTCCCGCTCGCCCCTACGAACGGCAACCTCGACGCCGCCCGAAATACCGCATGCTCTCACCTCAGCCGACGACCCCCGGTCAGCTATCTGCGTTAACCCGACGACTGAGAAAGGGCGGGGGCCGATAGGGGGAGCGCCGCGTCCTTCGGGCCGCGCCGATCGGTTTTATCGGTGCGACCCGACTAGACGCGGCTCTCCCCCGCGGCCCCCGCCCGCCACCTAAGCTCACTGGCGGCAATCTGCGGATTCATTAACGAGCTCTCCAGCAGCAATCTGTGGACCCAGTCACGCCCGCTCGACAGCATCGTCAGGAGCCATCGCCTTGACGATCCGCTCCAGGTCATCGATCGTCGCGAACTCCACCACGATCTTCCCCTTCTTCGCCCCCATCTCGACCTTCACCCGCGTCTCGAACAGGTCGGACAGCCGGTCGGACAGGTGCCTGAGTCCCGGCGCGCTTGGCCGGTTGGCCGCGGCCCGGCGGGTCGGCTTGGCCGGGGTGTCGTCGCTGCCGACGATGACGATTTCCTCGACCGTGCGGACCGAGAGTCCTTCGGCGATGATGCGGTGGGCGAGGCGCTCCTGAGCCATGGAGTCGTTGAGTCCGAGCAGGGCCCGGGCATGCCCGGCACTGATTTCGCCGGCTGCGATCTTCGCCTGGACCGTAGGCGGCAGGCTGAGCAGGCGCAGGGTGTTGCTGATGTGCGGGCGAGAGCGGCCGATTCGCTGGGCTAGCTGCTCGTGGGTGGCACCGAAGTCGTCCAGCAGCTGCCGGTAGGCGGCCGCTTCCTCGAGTGGGTTGAGCTCCTGCCGGTGCAGGTTTTCCAGCAGGGCGTCACGGAGCATGTCGGTGTCCGGCGTCTCGCGGACGATGGCCGGGATGAAGTCAAGGCCCGCCCGCTGGGAGGCGCGCCAGCGGCGCTCGCCCATGACGAGCTCGAAGTTGCCGCCGCCGATGCTGCGCACTACAACCGGCTGCAGCAGGCCCACCTCGGTGATGGACGCGACTAGCTCTTCGAGGGCATCCTCGTCGAAGTGCCGACGCGGCTGGCGCGGGTTGGGCACGATGGCGCCGACCGCGACTTCCTCGAAGTAGGCCCCGGCGACCTGGCGGAGCCCGGAGTCGGCCGTCTCCGGGCTGACCGCCGGTGCGCCGGCGGACGGGCCGTAGCCGGAAGCCCTGGTCCCGCCGTACCCGGGGCCGGCAGTTCCCGCCGTAGCGGGGGCACCGTTATCCGCCGTCGCCGTTCCGGTCGCGCCGCTCGGGCGAGGTGCCTCCGGGATTAGTGCTCCGAGACCCTTGCCGAGACCTCGCCGTTGCTGCGCCACTGCTTCTCCTGTGTTGGTGCCGGTCGTGCTGCGACGACGGCCGCTGGCTTGACGAGGCAAGCCGGGGCCGTCCTTCCAATCTAACTGCAATCAGCGCTAGATTCGGCGCGTTCGGTGAGCCTGGTTTCACGTGAAACATGCGCGGCGGTAGTCCTGCCGGTCGCTGTTTCACGTGAAACAGCGACGACGGCGGTGTCGTCAGCGGCAGGTGGCTAGACCGGAGCTGTGGCCGCCCTGGCCGCGATATCCACCAGGAAGGCATCGACGTCTTCCGGCTGCGTGTCGAACGCGGCCATCCAGCGGACCACCGAAGCGGCCTCGTCCCACACGCCGAAAGTCCAGTCGCGCTGCAGGGCGGCGACGTGCGCCGGGTCCAGCCGCGCGAAAACCGCGTCGGCCTGGACCGGGTAGACGATCTCGACGCCGGGGATTTCGGCTAGGCCGGCTGCGAGCCGCGCGGCCATCGCGTTCGCGTGAGCCGCGTTCGCGAGCCAGAGGTCACCGTCGAGCAGCGCGCCGAACTGCGCGGCGAGGAACCGCATCTTCGATGACAGCTGCAGGAACTGCTTGCGGAGGTAGGGGGCACTGGCCGCCACCCGCTCGTCCATCACGATGACGGCTTCCACCCCCATCCCGCCGTTCTTGGTTCCGCCGAAGCTGAGCACGTCGGCCGTGGCCGCCAGGTCCGCCAGCGTGCAGCCCAGGTAGGCGGCCGCGTTTGCCAGCCGCGCGCCGTCGAGGTAGACCCGCAGCCCGTTGGCGGCACAGAAGTCCTTGATCGCCCGCAGCTCGGCCAGGGAGTAGCAGGTACCGAATTCGGTGGACTGGGTGACAGCGACCACGCCAGGCTGAGCAAAGTGCTCATCGCCCCGGCCGGCCAGCCGGGTCTCGATCAGCGCCGGGGTCAGCTTCCCGTCCGGGGCCGGCACGGTGAGCAGCTTGGTGCCCAGGACCTTCTCGGCCGCTCCGCACTCGTCGGTGTTGATGTGCGCCGACTCGGCGCAGATGACCGCCTCGTGCCGGCCGAGCAGCAGCCCCAGTCCGAGCACGTTAGCGCCGCTGCCGTTCAGCACCAGGTATACCCCGCCCCGGGCACCGGACAACCGCTGGATCTCGGCCGTCACCCGTTCGGTCCACTGATCGGCCCCGTAGGCAACGGCGTCGGCGGTATTGGCCGCCACGATGGCGCGCATGACGGCGGGATGGGTGCCCGCGTGGTTGTCGCTGCCAAAGCTCTTCCGTACTGCCGCCATTCGGGGGCCCTCCAGGTAGTTATTTCTAGATCACGGGTCACAGCATTCCCTGCCACGAGCGGGGTACCATGCCAAAATAGTGGCTAGTTCACGCTGACCTGATCGGGGATCTCAACGGGATGTCACGCCGACTTGTTAACATCACGCTGGATAATCTCGGTGACCTGCCGCCGAGTTGCCGCTCCTGCGTTTTCTGGGAACTCGACCCGGTTAGCAAGGCCCGCGCGGAGGCGTCGGACCCGGGACTGGAAAAGGAGTCTTGGATCTCCTCGGTCCTGCTCGAGTGGGGCAGCTGCGGAAAGATCCTCTACGTCGACGGCGTGCCTGCTGCCTACGTGCTCTTCGCCCCGCCGCAGTACGTGCCCCGTTCGGTCGCCTTTCCCACCAGCCCGGTCAGCGCCGACGCGGTGCTGCTGATGACCGCCCGGGTGATGAGCGAGTTCTCCGGCGGCGGCCTCGGCCGGATGCTCATCCAGGGCATGGCCAAGGATCTCACCCGGCGCGGGGTTCGGGCGATCGAGGCCTTCGGTAACAAGGAGTGGACCGCCCCGGCCTGCGTGCTGCCGGTCGACTACCTGCTGGCGGTCGGCTTCAAGACCATCCGCCCGCACCACCGCCACCCGCGCCTGCGCATGGAGCTCCGCTCCACCCTGAGCTGGCGCGAAGACGTCGAGGTAGCCCTGGAGCGCCTCCTCGGCACGATGACGCCAGAACGCGTCCTGCGCCCGTCGCCCGCGGTGGTCAGCGGTCAGCTCCAGGGCCTTCGCTGACCCCGGGGGATAGCCGCCTTCAGCGCACCATCCGGATCTCGGCCTGGCTCCCGAACTCGGGCCCGAAGACATGCCGCGCGCCGTCCGGCGCGAACCCGTTCCGCGCGTAGAACCGCCGGGCCCGCGCGTTCGCCTCGAACACCCACAGCTCAGCCGGGGCGTGCCCGGGCAGCACCTCGTCCAGTAGCCGGTCAGCCAGCCCCGACCCGTACTCACTAGCCCGCAGGTAAAGCGACCACAGCTCAAGCTCCCGCACGGTCACCACCGCCGTCGGATTAGCGCGAGCAGCCCCCGCGGTGGCAAAGCCCACCACCTCGTCGCCCCGAACCGCCACCAGGGTAATCGTCCCCGGCTCCGGCGACCGCACGCGACTAACCCAGCTGTCAACCAGCCGCCGCTCCCGGGCTTCCCTCCAGAACTCGGCCGGCAAGAGCCCGGCGTAGGCCTCGGTCCAAGCCGCGTATTGCATCCGCCCAGCTCGCTCGGCGTCATCCAGGGATGGCTCTCGAATCTCCACTTCCACGAGCCAACTCCCAGCGTCATTGATCATAAACGATTTCGACTAATGTTCACTCAGGGTTCCCGAGACAGAAAAGAGAAGCGGGGGGCGAATTGCTTCGCCCCCCGCGACCCGCAGCCTGCGAACAAGCTGCGGTAAGCCGGATTAGATGAACTCGGCCAGGTCCTTCAGCAGCGCCGACTTAGGCTTGGCGCCCTTGATCTGCTTCACGACCTCACCGTTGAGGAAAACGTTGAGGGTCGGGATCGCCAGGATCGAGTACCGCTGCGCGATCGCCGGGTTATCGTCGACGTTCAGCTTGACGACATCGATCTTGTCGCCGTACTCGCCCGCGATCTCCTCGAGGACCGGGGCGATCATCCGGCACGGACCGCACCACTCGGCCCAGTAGTCGACGATGACCGGCTTGTCGTTCTTGAGGACCTCGGTCTCGAAGGTCGCGTCGGTGACGGCCCTAGTGGCACCCATGGGTGATCACACCTTTCGTTTTGGATCTGTGGAGATTACGCGTTCGCCTGAGCGTGCTCCGCCAGCCAGCGCTCCGCGTCGATCGCGGCGGAGCAGCCGCTGCCGGCCGCGGTGATGGCCTGCCGGTATACGTGGTCTACGACGTCGCCGCAGGCGAAGACGCCCTCGATCGCGGTCCGGGTAGACCGGCCCTCGACCTCCAGGTAGCCGTCGGGGCTGGTGGCGAGCTGGCCCGCGAAGAGCTCGCTGCGCGGCAGGTGGCCGATCGCGATGAACACGCCGCCGACCGGGAGAACCGACTCCTCGCCGTTGCGGGTGTTGCGCACCCGCAGCCCGGAGACCTTGCCGTCGCCCTCCATCGCGAGGACCTCGCTGTCCCACTGGAACTTGATCTTCGGGTTAGCGAACGCCCGGTCCTGCATGATCTTCGACGCGCGGAGTTCGCTGCGCCGGTGCACCAGGGTGACCGTCTTGCCGAACCGGGTGAGGAACAGTGCCTCCTCCAGGGCCGAGTCGCCGCCGCCGATCACCGCGATGTCCTGCTCGCGGAAGAAGAACCCGTCACAGGTCGCGCACCAGGACACGCCGTGCCCGGACAGCTCCTTCTCGCCGGGAACGCCGAGCTCCTTGTACTTGGACCCGGTCGCGATGATCACCGCGTGGGCCAGGTAGGTCTCGGTCTCGGTCTTGACGACCTTCGGCGACGCGGCCAGGTCGACCTCGGTCACGTCGTCGGATACCAGCTCGGCGCCGAACCGCTCGGCCTGCTTGCGCAGCGAGTCCATCAGCTCCGGGCCCATGATCCCGTCCGGGAACCCGGGGAAGTTCTCCACGTCGGTGGTTTGCATCAGCGCACCGCCCGCGGTCACCGACCCCTCGAACAGCAGGGGCTGGAGCTTGGCCCTGGCCGCGTAAATAGCGGCCGTGTAGCCCGCTGGGCCTGAGCCAATGATGATGACCTCACGTACGCCGGTCACTGCACGCGCCTCCTCGTTATGCTTCCCGCTTAACCGATATTAGGGCGCGGAGATTCCCGGGTTAGCCTGCCAGTGGTACCGACACGATGAGCTGCGGGTCGGTTGCGCTGCAGCCGAGTCCCACCACCCACACGCGGCTCGAGCCGGCAACGACATACACAGGCGCCCCTTGATACGTGGCCCGGTCAACCAGCTTAGGCACTCCGCCGCCGGTTAGCCGCCGCACGCAGCCGAGCAGCCGGTCTGACGGGGCGGTTAGCTGTTGCGAGGCGGAGCCCGCGGCGGCCGACGACTTCGCCCCCGGCACCGCCGTACCGCCCGCGGTGGCCGCGGCGATGACCGCCTTCACCTGCCCGGCCAGGTCGGTGCCCGCGTAGCTGGTGCCGCTGTGGGTGACCGCGAAGGGGGCGGGGGCCGAGGCCGCCGCGGTGGGTGCTTCCGCGCCGGACGCGGCCGAGAACTGGGAGTTCTCCGGCGCGGCCACCGCCGTGCCGGCCGAGGACCCGGCCGCGCTGCTGGAGCTCTGCGAGCCGCCGCGCGACAGCACCAGCCCCAGGCCCGCCACGATCAGGCAGACCACCAGTACCGGGGCCGCCGCCAGGAACCGCCGGTGCCGGCCGGACCGCCGGACACGCGCGCGGCCAGGGCGGCGTGCCAGCGTCCGGGCGCCCGGGTGCCCGGACGCGGTCGCCTGCGCTGGGCCGCCCGTCTCCGCTGGGCCGCCCGTCTCCGCTGGGCCGCCCGTCTCCGCTGTCCCGGCGTCCCCCGCCGCTGCCTGGCCGCGCGCCCCGGCCGCGTCCCTGGACGCTGCCTCGGCCGCGATCGCCGCGCTGATCCGCGCCTCGACCAGGTCCGGCATTACCGGGGCGGGTACCGAGGCCAGGTAGGCGGAAACGGCGGACAGCCGCCCGTCCGCTTCCTCGTCTGGCTGGTCAGCCTGGCCCGGCACAACCTCGTCCGGGTCGTCCCAGTCCGGGGGCCATTCCCCGTTCATCCGCCTCCTCCCTGCTCAGATGGGACGCTATCGGCGGCCGTCTGGTTCCGTGCGCCCAGGTGCGAGACGTACGGCAGCAGTCTGGCCCGGCCGCGGGCGCACCGGCTCTTCACCGTGCCCGCGGAGACGCCGAGGATCTCGGACGCGTCCGCGACCGAGTAGCCGAGCATGTCCACCAGCACCAGCGCCGCTCGCTGGGGCGGCGGCAGCAGGCGCAGTGCCGCCTGCACGTCGAGCCGCGAGTCGGCCGCCCCGGTGCTGTCGGCTGGCTGCCCCGGCTCAGCCGCAGGCAGCTCGTCGGGGTTTCCCGACCAGCTGACGGAGCCCGACGGCCGCCGGCGCAGCAGGTCAAGGGACGCGTTGACGACGATCCGGTGCAGCCAGGTGGTCACCGCCGACTCGGCGCGGAAGCCGGCCGCCCGGCGGAAGGCCGAGATCATCGCGTCCTGCAGCGCGTCCGCCGCGTCGTCGGGATCGCAGGTGATGCGCAGCGCTACCGCCCACAGGCGGCCGGAGTGCCGCTTGAACAGCAGCCCGAACGCTTCCGGGTCTCCCTCGACGTGCCGCCGCAGCAGCACGGCGTCCGGCAGTACGGGGTCCGCGGGCTCGCCGGGAGCCAGGTTCGACATTCCGCGGCCGGCCGCGGTCAGGAGCTGCCGGCTGCGGTGCCGCGCACCACGACGTTGTAGACGAACCCCTGGTAGTAGGTGTGGCCGCCGGGCGCGCCCGCGGGCGCCTTGTCCAGCTTGGGCAGGCTGGTCAGCCAGATCAGCACGTAGCGCCCGGTGGCGGTGCTGCTGACCGGGAACACGTGGTCACCGGAGACTGAGGCCGAGGGCGACACCTTGGTGAAGTTACTGAGGGCCGACTTCGTCATCGCGGCCGAGTTGCCCAGGTAGATCTCGGCGGTGGTGGTGCCGGACGAGCTGAACAGCACCTCCACCTGGCTGAGCCGCACTTGCTTGCCCATGTCGAGGAGCAGGCCGGTGCCCGGCTTGAGCCCGGCGAACTTGGGGTTGTCAAAGTAGTAGGACGTCGACCAGGCGGTGGACAGGCTGCCGTCGATGGCGCCGGCCTCAGTTGACTGGTTCTCGGTGTTGCCGGCCGGCTGGCCGAAGATGTTAAAGGTCGTGTCGGACTGGGGCTTGAGCACCGTGCCGCTCGCCGCCGGGGCAGAGGCCGACGGGTTGCCGCCGCCGTTGCCTGTCCCGGTGCCCGACTTGCGGAAGCCGACCAGCCACACGGTTACCGCGACCACCGCCAGCACCAGAACGATCACGACCGTCAGCAGTAGCCGGCCTCGCCCGCCGCGCTGACCGCCGGCTGCGTACTGCGCGCCGGTGTACTGGTTGCCGGTGTACTGGTTGCCGCCGCGCTGCCCGCCCTGGTACCCGGCCGAGGGCGGCGGCTGGTAGGGAGCGGTGCCGCTTGGCCCGCGCGGGGGCATTCCCCAGGAGTCCGGGTTGTTCGGGTCCGGCCCGTAGCCGGGGTAGCCGGCAGGCGCGGGCGGGGCGGGCTCGGGCAGTGGCACCGGCGGCGCCACCGCGGCGAGCTCCTCGGCGAAGTCGGCCGGCGACTGGATCGGCGGCCCGTGCCTGGTCGGGCGCTGCAGCAGCGCCCGGGTGATCAGGCTGTCGAGGGCGGGCGACACGTCGGCCGACACCTGGCGCGGGGTGGCGACGGCGCCGTCGGAGATCGGGGCCGGGGGCAGCCGGGTGGGCTCCTCGCCCGGCCAGTAACCGGTCAGCGCCGCGTAGAGCAGCCCGGCGACGGCGATGGTGTCCGCGACCGACGGGTCACTGGCGGCGGCGGCGGTCAGGCCGTCGCCGGCCAGCGCGGCGTCGATGCCGAGCCCGGTGATCTTGATGCCGCTGCCGCGCGTCCACCACAGGGCGTCGGGAGTGAGCCGGAGGTGAGCCTGGCCGAGCGCGTGCGCGCCGGCTACCGCGCGGGCCGCGTCGCCGACCACCGAGCAGGCGAGGGCGAGGTCAAGCGGGCCGCCGTCGAGCAGGTCGGCGAGCGATTCGCCGCCCACCCACTCAAGGACGATGTAGGCCTGGCCGCCGCCGTCCTCGACGTCGAAAACCTGGGCCATCCGCGGGTCGGTAAGCCTGCTGGCCGCCCGGGCCGCGGTCACCACCTGCGCGATCCGCGGGAAGCCGGGGGCGAAGGTAAGCACCGAGACCGGGCGCGCGAGCGTCTCGTCGATTGCCTTCCACATGGTCCAGCCGTTGCCGGCGGAAACCTGATCGACCAGCCGGTACCTTCCGGCGAGCCTCGTGCCTGGTTCAGAGGTGTAGGTGCTCATACGCCGTCGTCAAGAGCGGGCCGTCTCTCGGCCTCCTTCCAGCCCCTGATATCCCACGATCACCGTCCCCATCGTAGTCACTGGCACGGTCGCGAGTTGGCGACCGTGCCAGGAACCCCGACAGGGCGTCCTACCGTTATATGCGAATACCGTCAAAGTCGCACGTCCGGACACGCGCCGCTTTCCCAGTTGAGGCCGGTGGACGCGGATGTTCGGCCAGATGTCATCGGATCGTCATCCGGGCAGGCCCGTACCGGTGCGTCCACCAGCGCGCTAGCCCAGCCGCCCGGCGACCGAGCGCATCAGGGTGCGGAATTCCTCGATGCCGAGCAGGCGGGAGAAGACCGCGTAGAGCAGCAGCGCGCCGCCCCCGCCGACGACCGTGACCACCAGCCCGTACACGGGGCCCTGGTGCATGAAGGACCGCGCCACCCCGGTAACCACAAAAGCGAACAGCAGCCCCGGAATCGTCGCGAGGAACATCCGCACCAGCGACCGGGTGATCCGCCAGCCGTCCAGGCTGCCCACCCGGCGCAGCAGCAGCGGCCAGCCGATGACCGCGCCCGCCAGCGTCATGATGTCGAACGCGAACGCGAGCCCGATCACGATCTGCCCCGGCGCCAGCGTGTACTTCGCCACCATGTAGCCGATGACCCCGATGCCGAGCATGATCATGCCGAGCACGGCCGGGGTCCGGCTCTCGTGGAACGCGTAGAACACCCGGAGCTGGAGCTGAGTCACCATGAACGGCAGCAGGCCGAGGCAGAACGCGCCGAACACCTCGCCGATGTACCGGGCCGACTCCCACGAGGTGTGCCCGTAGCCGAGCAGGAACTCGCACAGCGGCGGTCCAAGGACGGCCAGGAAGACCGCGGCTGGCACCACGATGACCGATGCCAGCCGGACGCCCTTGGAGAAGTCCTCCCGGACCAGGGAGTAGCGCCGGTCGTTGGCGTGCCCGCTCATCCGCGGCAGCAGCGCGCTGATCACCGAGATCCCGACGATCGCGTACGGCAGCTGGAAGAGCTGGTAGGCGTAGGAGTAAGCCGAGATGCCGGTCTGCGCGGGCGCCGAGTTAGCCACCCGCGTCACGACCAGGTTGCCCAGCCACTGGCTGAACACGTAGCCGAGCATCCAGCCCGACATCCGGCCGATCTCCGCGATCTCGCTGCGGCGGAAGCGGAAGGTGAGCTTCATGTCGAAGCCGGCCCGCCACATCACCGGGAACAGCGCGAGCGACTGGATGACGATGCCGAGCGTGGTGCCGATGCCGAGCAGGTCGACGCCGTAGCCGGAGATCGTGTTGGACGCGATGCCGGGCCTGCCGACGGTCACCGCGAAGAGGATGCCGACGAGGATGACTACGACGTTGTTGATGACCGGGGTCCACATGTTGGCGCCGAACCGGCCGCGCACGTTCAGGATCGCGCCGAGCAGCGAGTCCATCCCGTAGAAGAAGATCTGCGGGATGAAGAAGTAGGCGAATACCACCGTGAGGTGGTACTCGTTGGGCGACCGCAGGTTGCCGCCGTAAAGGCTGGCGATCGGCCGGGCCAGCAGCGTGGCTACCAGCGTCACCGCGAGCAGGCAGATCACGCCGAGCGAGTAGATTCGCTTCGCGTAGCCCTCGCCCCGGTCGGCGTCCTCCTTGGCCGCCCGGACCAGCATCGGCACCACGACCGAGGTGAACACCCCGCCCAGCATCAGGTAGTAGATCGTGTTGGGCAGCGTGTTGGCCGTGTTGTAGGCGGCCCCGGTGGTGAAGACGCCGAGTGCGTAGATGAACACGAACGTCCGCAGGAACCCGGTCCCCCGGGACACCAGCGTGCCGACGGCCATCGCCTTGCTCGAGCGGGCCAGGTTAGGCGAGGTGTTGTCCGCTCGCTGCGGCCCCGTCGGCTGGCCCCGGCCGGCGTCCGGCTCGAGGATCCTGGTCCGGTTGTCCTGCCCCTCGGGCGGCGCGGCGGGGTCGGCCGGCACGAACCGCGGGACGGTCCGCGACGGCGCGTCCTGGTAGTCGAACGGCTGGAAGGACGGCTGCGGGTAGCCCGCCGGGGCCGGCGGCATGAACGACGTCGGCGCCGCGGCCGGCCGCTCGGAGCGGCCGGCCGACGGGACGTACCCCTCGCGCGGGGTGAACGTGGGCCGCGGGCGGTCCCGGCCGCCCCGGCTGTGCCGCGGGCCGGTGCCGCGGGGATCCCCCTCGGGGGGGCGCGGGGTGAACGACGGGCCGGAGCCGGCCGGGGCGCCGTGGGCCGGCGTCCCGCGCGGCGGGGCGGTCCCAGGCGGCGGCGGGGCGGGCGGCCGGTAACCCGGGGGAGTCACCATGGTGGGCGGCGCCGCCTCGGGCGGGCGCGGGGTGAACCGGGGGGTGGCCGCGCCTGGTTCCTCGTCCTCGGGGAACGGCGGCTCCGGGGGCCGGGTCGGCCTGGTCATCCGGCACCTCCAGGGTCAGCGGTCGGGGCGGTCCCGGCCCCCTCGCCAGCCCCGCTGCGCTGGGCGGCGCGGGCACGCCGCTTGCGGCGCAGCCGGTAGGCCGTAGTGAGCACGAGGATGCCGAGCGCGCCGGCGATGACGCTCAGCAGGAACCGCCCGACCCGCGTCACCTCGACGCTCAGCGGCCGTGCGGTCCAGGTCAGCGGCGACCCGTCCTGCGTCACCAACTGTAGCTGCACTGTGGTCGTCCCAATCGAGGCTGCGTGCACCGGCATCTTGACGGTGTAGGTCTTCCCCGCCGGCACGGTGAAAAGCATGTTCAGCGGGCCCACTCTGACCTGACTGTCAGGCGGGGCGGACGCGCTCACCTGGACCTGGACCGGCACGCTGAGCTGGTTCCTGACCGACACCGGGGTCTCGCCCGAGTTCCCGGCCAGCAGGATCTTGTTGACCGGGATGATCTGCACCTTGTGCTCGGCGTCCTGCAGGTAATCGGTCAGCTGGTAGTAGGCCAGCCACCCGCCGGCTGAGCCGGCCCCGCGCCAGGCCGACGACGTGGTGGCCGCGACCGCCTCCTGCAGCGAGCTGAGCTGCACGGCCGTCGGCTGGGAGAGCAGGTTGGTGAACAGCCGGGCGCTGGCGTTGAGCGTCTTGAGGTTGCTGAGGTAGCCCGGGCGCAGCTCGGACCGGCTCACCTGGCTGGCCGGCAGCGACCGCGAGGGCAGCGCGGCCGCCTGGCCGGCCAGCGCGGACAGCGACGCCGACCGCAGCCACGGCGTCTCGTGGGTGATCCGCAGCAGCGCGCTCGCCTCCGCGGCCGACGGGTTCCACCCGGTCGGCGGCGCGATCACCAGCGAGCGGGCCAGGTTGGGGGCCTCGCTGGCGATCATCGCGGTCTCGGCCAGGAACTCCTGGGTGAAGGCGAACTGCCCGGACGGGCTCGGCTTGGCTGACGCCGTGCCGAGCAGGCTGGTGATTTCCGAGTCCGCCAGCAGCAGCGACACCGGCGTGCCGATGCCGCTGGTAGTCCGGCCCAGCGCGTTGTCGAAGCCGGAGGCCGACGGCACCTCGCCGCTGTTCAGCACGACCGTGGTGACCCCGCCGTCGTTCGCCAGGTTGGTCACCGTCTCGGCATCGGCCACGCCGCCGGCCGGCCATGCTGCCTTGACTACCGCTCCGTCAGCGCTGCCGCTCCCGGTTGTCCCGAACGTGTTCGGCAGTATCTGGGCGGCCACCGACTTCCCCAGCCGGTAGGCCGACCGGATGTTCCCCTCAAGCCCCGCGTGGCTGAGCGCGGCCACGTCTACGTTGGCGTACGGGGTGAGGAAGGCGGGCTGGCCCGCGGTGGCTGACTGCAGCTCCGTCAGCCAGCCGGCCGCGGCCTTGCTGGCCGGCTGCACGAACCGGCCCGAGCAGGCGGCGTTGACGGGGGTGAAGTACTGCTGCCGCATCACCGACACGTCAGACAGCAGCGCCGGGTCGATGTCCCAGGTCAGGTCGTCGCTGTCCGCCCAGCTGGCGCCGGCCCCGAGCAGCGTGGCCAGGCGGCCGCCGGACGCCACCGACCCGGCCAGCTCGTTAGTCGCCAGGGTCTGCGCGCAGGCACCCTGCTGCGGCGCGTCGACCAGCGGCCAGATCCAGGCGACCTGGAGCTTCTTGGGCTGGGCGGCCGTGTCCTGGTCCGGCCAGTAGGGCAGGAAGGTCTGCGCGAAGGCGGTGTGCGCGCCGTCCGGCGTGACCGCCTCCACCTGAACCGGGAAGACGCCGAACTGGCTGTAGTACTGGCCGGCCTGAAAGGACACCGACCAGCTGAGCGTCTGGCCGTTGCGGATGATGCCGGTGACCGAAGGAGTGCCCGGCCGGCTGCAGCAGGTAGGGGTAGCTGCCGCCGCTGGCGAAAGTCGTCATCTCGGTCCGCCCGGTGAACACCGCGTTGGAGGTCAGCGCCTGCAGGTTGACGCCGGATACGGACGCCCCCGTGCGGTTGGCGATCGTCCCGGTCAGCGTGACGGTGGCGCCGGCGGTCGCGTAGCCCGGCGACATCCCGGTGATGGAGATGCCGATGGAGCTGGAGCCAGCCGCACCCGTTCGGGCTGATCCGGTTGTGTTCGCGGGGGCGGTTGTGTTCGCGGGGGCAGCTGTGTTCGCGGGGGCAGCCTGGGCGGACGGGATCGCGAGGACCAAGCCGGGCACGGCCAGGCAGACAGCGGCCAACGCACCCAGGGCACGGACGACGGAGCGCACGGATGGCATGTTACGGCCTGCGTCTCTTACCCGTTCGCGCTTCTGGACTGGGCTGGATACCCTGAATGCCCGTGTCAGATTCCACCTCCGTCGCCCAGAAGGCTACCTTGAGCGCTGACCAGCGTAAGGCCGCCGCAGCGCTACTGCGTGCCAACGCCTCGCCCACCGTGGCCGAGCTCGGGAGGCTGTTCACCCGGGCCGGGCACGAGCTGGCGCTCGTCGGCGGACCGGTCCGCGACATCTTCCTCGGCGGCCGTCCGGGCGACCTCGACCTGACCACCGACGCGGTGCCCGAGCGGGTGCTAGAGATCACCAAGGGGTGGGCGGACAAGACCTGGACGGTGGGGATCGAGTTCGGCACCGTCGGACTGCGCAGGCGGGGCGAGATCTTCGAGATCACCACCTACCGCAGCGAGGCGTACGACCGCACCTCGCGCAAGCCCGAGGTCAGGTACGGCCGCTCGCTCATCGCCGACCTGGAGCGGCGGGACTTCACCGTCAACGCGATGGCGGCCACGCTGCCCGGGTTCGAGCTGGTCGACCCGTTCGGCGGCCTGGCGGCGCTGAAGGAGAAGGTGATCAGGACGCCGGGACGGCCGGAGGACTCCTTCTCCGACGACCCGCTGCGCATCCTGCGGGCGGCCCGCTTCGCCGCCCGGCTCGGGTTCACCGTGGCCGGCCCCGTGCAGCAGGCGATGGGCGAGATGGCGGGACGGCTGTCGATCGTGTCGGCCGAGCGGATCACCGACGAGCTGACCAAGCTCATGCTCACCCCCGAGCCGGAGACCGGGCTCGGCCTGCTGGTGGAGACCGGCGTGGCCGACGTGGTGCTGCCCGAGCTGTCCGCGCTGCGGATGGAGGTCGACGAGCACCACCGGCACAAGGACGTGTACTCGCACTCGCTGACCGTGCTGCGCCAGGCGATCGACCTGGAACCGCGCTACGGGCTCGGCCCCGACCTGGTGCTGCGGCTGGCGGCGATCCTGCACGACATCGGCAAGCCGCGCACCCGGTCGCTGCTGCCAGGGGGCAAGGTCGCCTTCCACCACCACGAGGTGGTCGGGGCCAAGATGACCCGCAAGCGGCTGACCGAGCTGCGCTTCCCCAAGGACGTCATCGCCGACGTGGCCAAGCTGGTGGAGCTGCACCTGCGGTTCCACGGCTACGGCGACGGGGAGTGGACCGACTCGGCCGTGCGCCGGTACGTGCGCGACGCCGGGCCGCTGCTCACCCGGCTGCACGCGCTGACCCGGGCCGACTGCACCACGCGGAACGCCAGGAAGGCAGCCCGGCTGGCGGCGACCTACGACGCGCTCGAGGCGCGCATCGACGTACTGCGCGAGCAGGAGGAGCTGGACAAGATCCGGCCGGAGCTGGACGGCGGCCAGATCATGCGGATTCTCGGCCTGGCGCCGGGGCCGCTGGTCGGTCAGGCCTGGAACTTCCTGCTCGAGCTGCGGCTTGAGCAGGGCGCGGTCGGCACCGAGCGGGCTACCGCCGAGCTGCTGGGGTGGGCCGCGCGGGAGGGGCTTGCCCCGCCCGCGGCACCGTCTTCGTGAGGGCCGGGTAGAGGATGCTGGCCAGCACGTAGAGCGCGCCGATGGCGAGCACCACCGGGTAGGACTTGCCCGACTCGGGCAGGAACGGGATCGCGATCGCCGGGCCGATCACGTAGGCGACGTTGTAGACCATGTCGTAGACCGAGAACACCCGGCCCATGTACGCGTCGTCCACCACCTGCTGCACGGTGGTGTCCACGCAGATCTTCACGCACTGGGCGGACAGGCCGAGCAGGAAGCCGACCGCCAGGTAGGCGATCTGGTTGAAGGTGGGGCCGAGGACCAGGGTGGTGACACCGCCGATGGCGAGCCAGGCCGTGATCCACTGGTCCTTGGTGACCCGCTTGACCCCCTGCGGGGTGATCACCGCGGCCAGCCCGAAGCCGACCGCGCTGGTGACGACGAGCAGGGTGGCGTGCCCGAGTGCCTTGTTGCCGTTGCCGCCCGAGTAGAAGTAGTTGCGGTACAGCAGCAGCGCCTCCACCAGCAAGGTGCCGTAAAGCGCGCGGTGCACGCCGACCACGCCCAGGGCGTAGGCGGCCCGGCGCCGCTGGTTGAGGTGCCGCAGCCCGTCCGCCAGGCCGGCCGCCACGTCGCGCAGCTCGCGGCCCAGCGAACTGTCCCGGGTCTGCGGCCGCTCACCGGGATCGGGGCCGAGCAGGTCCTTCGCCAGCCGGGTGCCGAGCAGGCCGGCCGCGACGTAGCACAGGCCGGCGAACCACAGCACGGCCGCGCTGCCGACCAGCCCGCCGCCGGTGATCAGGTGGACGCCGAGGCCGATGACACCGCCGACGAAGCCGACGATCGTCCCTGAGGTGGGGGCGACCGCGTTGGCCATCACCAGCTTCTCGTCGCGCACGATGCGCGGGGTGCCCGCGGAGACGGCGGACAGGAAGAACCGGTTCACCCCGAGCACGGCCAGCGCGCTGATGTAAAGCGGCACCCCGGTCTGGCCGCTGAGTACGACGAACCCGGCTACCGCCACCATGGCGGCGCGGATCAGCGCCCCGTAGACGATGATCTGCCGTCGCGACCAGCGGTCGATGAAGACGCCCGCGAACGGGCCGATCAGCGAGTACGGCACGTAGAGGACGGTGAACGCGTAGACCGCGGCGGCCGGATCGGGAAACGACTGCGCGCTGAAGAAGGCGTAGGCGGCGAATCCGGCGTTAAAGACGCCGTCGCCCGCCTGGGAGACCAGGCGGGCGGCGAACAGCTTGCGGAAATCCGGTACGGCAAGCACGGACTTCAGGTCGGCCCAGAAAGAGGACCGCCTGCCGTCCCGTTCAGCATCAGCGCCCGCGGACACCAGTTCAGCTTAACGGGGGAGCAGCGGGCCTCCTAGGCCGGCGGCCGCTGGGCGGGCGTCAGGAACGGGTGGTCTTGAACTCGACCACCCCGGCCTTGCCCGCGGCCACGCCGTTGACGAGCGGCTGGATCTTCACCGAGTAGTTGTGGCCGGCCTCCAGGCCGGAGTAGACCGCCTGCGGCTCGTGGATCATCGCCCGGTGGCGGTTGATCTTGCCGGGGCCGGTGATGGTCACCTGGAAGAAGTCGGTCATGGTGGCCTGCCAGGTAACGATGGCGCGGGTGTTGGTCGCGGTCGCGCGGCCGTGCGAAACCACCGGGCACAAGTCGGTGCCGGTGATGTCCCCGCTGTCGGCCTTGGCCACGGTGGGGGCGTCAACCCAGGTCTGGCAGTCGGCGCGGTCGGTGTAGGTCCACTTGAAGCTGGCGAGCTGTGGGCCTTCACCGAACTGGGTGCCGCCCGGGAAGAACTGCTCGACCCAGTTGGTGGTGGACTCGCCGTTGCCGCTCAGCGTGGCCGGCACCAGCGTGGCGTCCGGGGTGCTGGACGACGCGAAGAAAGTAACGGTGGCCTTGCCCGCGATGGCCGCGGTCGGGCTGCCCTTGATCGGCATGGCGTCCGCACCGGGCGAGGTCTGGCCGGTGATCGCCTGGGCGGTGCCGGTGTCGCTGATCGCGCCGGAGTAGGTGTAGCAGTGGGTCACGTCGCCGCAGTCGGCCGTGCTGCTGTCGGCGCCCACGAGGGTGACGGTGGCGGTGCGGGCGAGCGTGTCGGAGGCCCAGTTGTTGCCGCCGTAGCCGGGGTCGAGGCGGGCGCTGACCCTGGTGACGGCGGTCGCGGTGACCGGGGTCGACGCGTGGGCGGCGGTGGCGAGGGCGACCGCGGCCAGCGGGGCCGAGGCGACCGCAGCCGAGGCCAGGACGGCGCTAATGCGCATGCTCACGAGGCCGCACTCTAGCGCCGTGACGCTGGGCAACTTGCTCAAGACACAAGAAAAATCGCAGGCCAGAGCGTGTCTGGCCTGCGATTTAGCGCTATCTGATGGCTTACTGGTCGACTTCTCCGTCGATGAATTTCGCCACCAGGTCACGGCAGGTGCTGTCGTCGAACTGCTGCGGCGGTGACTTCATGAAGTAGGAGCTGGCCGAGATGACCGGGCCGCCGATGCCGCGGTCCTTGGCGATCTTGCAGGCGCGCAGCGCGTCGATGATGACGCCGGCCGAGTTCGGCGAGTCCCACACCTCGAGCTTGTACTCCAGGCTGAGCGGCACGTCGCCGAACGACTTGCCCTCCAGGCGGACGAAGGCGAGCTTGCGGTCGTCCAGCCACGGCACGTGGTCGGACGGGCCGATGTGCACGTCGGCCTTTGCCATCTCGTGCGGGATCTGGGAGGTGACCGACTGCGTCTTGGAGATCTTCTTCGACTCCAGCCGGGTGCGCTCCAGCATGTTCATGAAGTCCATGTTGCCGCCGACGTTGAGCTGGTAGGTACGCAGCAGCTCGACGCCGCGGTCCTCGAACAGCTTGGCCAGCACCCGGTGCGTGATGGTGGCGCCGACCTGTGACTTGATGTCGTCGCCGACGATCGGCACGCCCGCGTCGGTGAACTTCTTGGCCCAGACCGGGTCGGACGCGATGAACACCGGGAGGGCGTTGACGAAGCCGACCCCGGCGTCGATGGCGCACTGGGCGTAGAACCGGTCCGCATCCTCGGAGCCGACCGGCAGGTAGCAGACGAGCACGTCGGCCCGGGCCTCCCGGAGGGCGGCGACCACGTCCACGGTCGGCTCGTCCGACTCGGTGATGATCTCCCGGTAGTACTCGCCGAGGCCGTCGTAGGTGTGGCCGCGCTGCACGATCACCCCGGTCGGGGGCACGTCAGCGAACTTGATCGTGTTGTTCTCGCTGGCGAAGATCGCCTCCGAGAGGTCGAGCCCAACCTTCTTGGCGTCGACGTCAAAGGCGGCGACCACCTCGATGTCGGACACGTGATAGCCGCCAAAGCGGACGTGCATCAGGCCCGGGACCCGGGCGTCGTCGGCAGCGTCCTTGTAGTACTCGAGGCCCTGGACGAGCGAGCTCGCGCAGTTGCCCACCCCCACGATGGCGACGCGCACTGTTTTAGCGGGCACAGCACCCATCAGGATGACTCCTTCTCGCTTCCGCGATCTATACCGGGATTTATCTCAGCCTGGTCCGCCGGCGGGCCGATTCCGCCGGCGGCACCGGTTGCCTCTGACCGCCGTTCCTCGGCGATCAGCTCATTCAGCCAGCGGACATCTCGCTCCACCGCTTCGAGTCCGTGTCGTTGCAGCTCGAGCGTGTAGCTGTCCACCCGCTCACGGGTGCGCGCGAGCGCCGCGCGCAGTCCTTCAAGCCGGTCTTCGAGCCGGCTTCGCCTGCCCTCGAGGATTCGCAGCCGGATGTCGGCCCGGGTCTGGCCGAAGAACGCGAAGTGGACGCCGAACTCGTCGTCGTCCCAGGCGGCCGGCCCTGAGTTGATGAGCTGGTCCTGGAACCGCTCCTTGCCCTCGGCGGTCAGCCGGTAGACGATCTTCGACCGGCCGGGCGCCCGGCCGGGCCGGACCGCGCTGTCCGGTGGCCGCACGTCGCCTTCCTTGGCGATCAGGCCTTCCTCGAACAGCTTGGTCAGGCAGGGGTAGAGGGTGCCGTAGGAGAGCGCGCGGAACGTGCCGAGCAGCATGTTCAGCTGCTTGCTGAGCTCGTAGCCGTGCATCGGGGCCCGGTGCAGCAGCCCGAGGACGGCGAACTCAAGGACGGCGGTCCGGTTCCGGCCCACGGCATCCCCCCGGTCGGTGGGTAGGGTTCGTTGTATCTGGACGATATCTCTTCCCGATATCTCGGTTCGATATATCGGGCATGTGATCTTCAGCATAGGACACCGGTCGCCGCCGGGCAACCGGCTGTTCACCAGCGGGCTGTTCACCAGCAAGACACCAGTAAGACAGGGGTTAGGTTGCGAACTGGTCTCGAAGGCGGCGCGGGTTCCGTCGTACCCTGAGTGACATGGCAGGGATCACTGCTCGCCGCTCGGTGGTGGACTACGCACTGGCCCGCCGGGCGGCGCTGGCCTCGGTTCGCTCGGGTCGCACCACCGTGTCGGACGCCTGTGACGCGAACCCGTACCTGATCCGCGCGGCCAAGTACCACGGCGAGCCCACCGAGGAGCGCTGTCCGATCTGCCGTAAGGCGAACGTCACGCACGTCACCTATGTGTACGGAGACGAACTCGGACAGTACGCGGGACGGGTCAAGCGGACGCCCGAATTGACAGAGATGGCGGCCGAATACGGCGAATTCAGGGTCTATGTGGTCGAGGTCTGTCAAAGTTGTGGCTGGAACCACCTCGCCACGTCGTACGTGCTCGGCACCGGTGAGCCGCCTGCTCGCCGCCGCCGCGCGCGTCCGAACTGAACTGCTCTTCCTGTCTCCCGGGCCAGGCGGCCTGACCGGCCGGGGCGGCGCAGGAAAAAGAGTTCACTGCGCCTGGGCGGCCCGCACCAGCAGGTAACGTGTGGGGTCGGCGGGACGAGGCTCTGCATTTTCAGCCACGAGCGTGCCTGAGAGGCCTGAACGATATCCCAGCCGGGGTCGGGCCACAACGGCTCGCTCAAAGCCACTGCGAGGACGTGTGAGTAGCAACGACTTTGACGGGTCTCAGTATCGGCCCGAAGGTGGACGGGGAGCTGACGGGCAGGAAGCGGGCGGTGGAGCCAGATACCCCGCGCCCGAGGGGTGGGAGAACGACGGCTTCTGGCGCGACTCCTCGGTCGACGCCAACTACGACACCGGGATGCAGAACCCGGTCCCGCCCGCCAGCAGCGCGCACCGCGAGGACCCCGGCTACAGCTACTGGTCCGACGGCTCAGGCTGGCAGAACTCTCCGGGCGGTGCCACCCCCCCGGGCGGGCACCCGGCGCCGGCCGCTAACGCCTGGCCCGGCCAGCCCGCCGACCCGGGCCCGTACGGGCCCGGCGCGGGCGCGGGCGCGGGTGGCTACGGAGGCGGTTTTACCCCGCAGGGGCCTGGTGTTCCCGGCGGCTACGGTGGCGGTCCCGCTGGCCCGGTTAACCCCGGTGGTCCCGGCGCTCCCGGCGCTCCCGGCTGGACTGGCGGCTTCGGCGTGCCTGGCGGTCCTGGCGGTCCTGGCGTGCCTGGTGGTCCTGGTGGCCCTGGTGGCCCGAGCCGGCCGGGCGGCCCGCGCGGGCCGCAGGGCCGGCCGGGCAAGCGCAAGGGGAGCTGGTGGCGCCACTGGACCTGGAAGAAGGCGCTCGCGGTAACTGGCGGGATCGCCGTCTTCTTCGTGCTCTGCCTGTTCGGCGTCTACCAGTACATGGCCAGCAGCGCCACCATCCCGGCCGCGCTGGCCAGCGCCAACTACCAGAACACGACCATTTACTACAGCGACGGCAAGACCGTCCTCGGCACCATCGGCCAGGTCAACCGGCAGGACCTGACGTTCAACGAGATCCCGAAGAACCTGCAGGACGCGGTGATCGCGGCCGAGGACCGGTCGTTCTGGACCGAGGGCGGCATCTCACCGACCGGTATCCTCCGCGCCGCCTACGACGACGTGACCGGCGGCGGCGGCAGCCTGTCGGGCGGCTCCACCCTCACCCAGCAGTTCGTCAAGAACTACTACGACGGCGTCGGGGTGCAGCAGACGGTCAGCCGGAAGGTCAAGGAGATCTTCATCGCCCAGAAGCTGTCCAAGACCAAGTCCAAGCAGTGGATCCTGACCAACTACGCGAACCTGATCTACCTGGGCGAGAACTCCTACGGCGTCGCGGCGGCGGCCAAGACCTACTTCGGCAAGCCGGTCGCCCAGCTCAGCGTCGCGCAGGACGCGGTCATCGCGGCGATCATCCAGCAGCCGTCCAACTACCCGCTGCCCGCGTACCGCTCCGACCTGGTAGCCCGCTGGCACTACGTGCTCAACGGCATGGTGAAGACGAACGACCTGACCCAGGCCCAGGCTGACGCGATGAAGTTCCCCACCCTGCTGACCGACAAGGCCGGCGCGGCCAGCAGCGGGGCGTCCATCACCGCCAACACCAGCGACCCGTGGGCGCCGTACATCCTGAGCGTGGTGGAGAACGAGCTGACCGGGCCGGACAAGGTCTCGCAGCAGCAGCTGGAGACCGGCGGCCTCACGGTGGTGACGACCATTAGCCACTCCATGGAATCCCAGCTCTACAAGGCGGTCGACGCCAACATCGCCGCGATCAAGGCCACGCCGGGGGCGGAGTTCCCGTCCTATATCCGGATCGGGGCCGAGCTCCAGAACCCGAAGAACGGCCAGATCCTCGCCATGTACCCGGGCCCCGGGCAGAGCATGTCGGTCGCCGAGTGCAAGAAGCTGGACTGTGACCTGAACACCGCCGTCTACTCGCGCGAGCAGGTCGGGTCGTCCTTCAAGCCGTACGTGCTGTCCGCCGCGGTGGCCGACGGCATGAACGTCAAGACGAGCACGCTGAACGCGAACCCGTACCTGTGCGTGCCGCCCGACTCGCCCGTCACCAGCCAGATGGCGCTGTCCAAGCCCAACGTGGTGTTCAACGGGAGCGGCGACAACGCCACGCTGTCCTGCCCGTCGAGCGAGTCGAGTTACTTCGCGGTCGAGAACGACGGCGGCGAGGTGATCGGCGACCCCAAGAAGGGCGGCGGCACCAACGTGCAGAATGCGCTCGCCCAGTCGTCGAACACCGCGTTCACCGACCTCACCCACCGGGTCACCACGTCTAACGTGATCAAGATGGCCGAGAACTTCGGCGTCAACATCGCGACCTACCCGGCCGGGTCGGGCCTGACCGACAAGCTCGGGCAGGTAGGCCTCGCGCTCGGTACCGCCTCGCTCACGGTCAACGAGCAGACCACGATGCTGTCGTCCATCGCCAACAACGGCGTCTACAACCAGGCGCACGTCATCGCGTACTGGCAGTCGCCCGACGGCCCGAAGAAGACCCCGGTCATCGAGTCGCACGGGGTGCTCGACCCGACCAACCCGGCCAACAACGCGCAGCTCGACTCCCAGGTGCAGTACGCGATGGAGATGACGACGGTCGACGGTACCGGCACGGCGGCCGCCTACGGCCTCGGCAACCGGCAGATCATCGCCAAGACCGGAACGACGACCAGCTCCAAGGCCGGCTTCTTCATCGGCGCGATCCCGCAGTACTCGCTGGTGGTCGGCATGTTCACCCAGAATCAGTCGCCAAACTCAACCGAGAGCCTGGTCCCGCTGAGCGGCGGCGGCTTCGGTGGTTACTGGCCAGCCAAGATCTGGAACACCTTCGCGCAGGCCGAGTTCGCCAACCTGCCGACGGAGAACTTCCAGAACCCGGTCTTCAGCGGCGCGACGTGGAACCAGATCGGCAAGATCGCCAAGCCGAAGCCGACCGTCACCTGCGTCGTCAACGGCCAGAAGAAGAAGATCAACGGCAACGCCTGCCCCACCCCGACGCCCACCCCGACGCCCACCCCGGCCTGCTCTTACCCGGGGCAGCAGAACTGCACGACCGGCGCCGACGGCGGGACGCCCACGCCCACCTGCTCCTACAGCGGCGAGCAGTTCGTTGACGGCTGCAGCACCAGCACCGACACGGCCGCGCCGTCGCCGACCTGCTCGTACCAGGGGCAGCAGAACTGCACCACTCCTGGCACCGGCGGCACGACGCCGTCGCCGTCGCCGACCTGCCAGTTCCCGGGCGATCCGACCTGCAGCAGCTCCAGCACCGGGCAGGGCAACGGCACCGCGGGAGCGACAGCCGGCAGCACCAAGGCCGGCCTGGCGGCCGGCGGGCTGGCCGTGCTGCCCGGATCGCTGCTGTGGGCCAGCGCGTCCCGTCGTCGTCGCCGCCGTCGCGCGGCCAGCTCGCGGTAGCGTCAGGGACGACGGAGAGCCGCGGGGGTGCACCACTAGTGCGGAGAAGGTATCCGGCGTATGTCGGCGCGGGCGTCGCGGCGTCCGCGCTGGCCGCCCTGCTCGGCTACGCGCAGAAGCTGCCGTGCAGCTCAGGCGGCGGGTGGAACACCTTCACCGGCCAGTTCCGCGACGCCTGCTACACCGATATCTACCCGCTCTACTACACCGAGCAGCTATCGGCGGGCAAGGTGCCCTACTACGGGCACCCGGTGGAGTACCCGGTGCTGATGGGCTGGATGATGGAGGCCGCCGCCTGGTCGGTGCACTCGGTCGCCGATGCCTACGCCCGCGGCAAGGACTTCTACGACGTATCGGTCCTCCTGCTGGCGTTGTGCCTGCTGGCCGGGGTGCTGGCGACCGCCGCCACCGCGCGCAGGGAGAGCGACGACCAGGGCTGGCGGACGGCGCTGCTGGTCGCGCTGTCGCCTGGCCTGGTGCTCGCGGCCTACGTCAACTGGGACCTGTTCGCGATGGCGCTCGCCGCCTGCGGGGTAGCCGCCTGGGCGGCGAGCAGGCCGTGGCTGGCGGGCGCGCTGCTCGGCCTGGCGGTGGCGACCAAGTTCTACCCGCTGCTGATCTTCGGCGCGCTGTTCCTGCTGTGCCTGCGGGCAGGGAAGCTGCGAGACTTCGGCCGGGCGCTGGCGGGCGGGCTGCTCGCCTGGCTAGCGGTAAACCTGCCGGTAGCGCTCACCGCGACCGCGGGCTGGGCGCAGTTCTACGCCTTCAGCCGGTCGCGGGGAGCCGACTGGGGCTCGGTCTGGTACCTGTTCGAGCACTTCAACCTGCCGGTGATCGGGAACTCTGACCTGGGCGAGCTGAACTTCATCTCCTCCGGGTCGTTCGTCGTGGCGGCGGCGGCGATCGCGGTGCTGACGCTGACCGCGCCCCGCCGGCCGCGGCTGCCGCAGGTCGGGTTCCTGCTGCTCGCCTCGTTCCTGATCCTGAACAAGGTCTGGTCGCCCCAGTACGTGATCTGGCTGGTGCCGCTGGCGGTGCTCGCCCGGCCCCGGATCTGGGCCTACGTGCTCTGGCAGCTCACCGAGGTGGCCTATTTCCTCGGCATCTGGGGCTACTTCGTCTTCCTTTACCGGGCGCCGACCGACGGCGGCTACACCGGGATCAGCACCGGCTGGTACTTCGCCACCCTGGCCGCCCGGCTGCTGGCAGTGGCGCTGCTCGCGTCCACCGTGGTGCAGGACATCCTGCAGCCGGAGCGCGACCGGGTCCGGGCGTCCGGCGTCCGCGACGACCCGGCCGGCGGGGTGCTCGACGGCGCGCCGGACCGCCTGGTGCTCGGCTGGCAGCGGTCCGCCCGGCCGCCGGCCGAAGTCGCGGCCGGTTAGCCGAGCCTCGGCCGCCGGTTAGCCGAGCCTCGCCTGGAGCCAGGCGATATCGGCGGCCAGGCCGGACTCGGGCGTCTCGCAGACGACCGGGGCACCCGCCGCGCGCACCACGTCGAGCAGCGCCTGCGGGTCGATGGTGCCCGACTCGAAGTTGGCGTGCCGGTCCGCGCCCGAGCCGAACTCGTCCCGTGAGTTGTTGCAGTGCACCAGGTCGATCCGCCCGGTGACGGCCTTCACCCGGTCGGCCGCGTCCGCCAGCTCGATCCCGGCCGAGTTGGCATGGCAGGTGTCCAGGCAGAAACCGATCTCACCGGAACCGTCGCCGGCCGCTTCAGCGGCGGCGCTGATGCCGTCCCAGAGCCGGGCGATCGCGTCGAGCGAGCGGGCCATCGCGCCGGCGCCGCCCGCGGTGTTCTCGATGAGCAGCGGCAGCGGCCGCTCAAGCTGCTCGACCGCCTTGACCCAGTTGGCCACCCCGGCCGCGGGGTCGGCGTCGGCGGTGACGTGCCCGCCGTGCACGATGAGCCCCTTGGCGCCGATCGAGGCGGCCGCCTTAAGGTGCTGCCCGAGCAGCTTCCGGCTCGGGATGCGGATCCGGTTGTTGGCCGACGCCACGTTGATCACGTACGGGGCGTGGATGTAGACGTCCACCCCGGCCGCGGCGTAGGCCTCGCGCAGCGCGGCCGGGTCCCCGCCCGGGATCACCGGCCCCTTCCAGCCCTGCGGGTCGCCGAGGAAGAACTGCGCGACCCGCGCGCCGCATCCCACGGCGTCGTCGAGCGGGTGGTCAGAGTGGAAGTGTCCGCCAATACGCATCATGCCCACGAGCGTAGCGCCCGCCCGTGACAGCCAGCTTGCAACGACAGCTAGCTAAAACCACCGTGGGCGAGGCCGAGGGCCAGGCCGACGAAGCCCGCGATGATGCCGGTGACCAGGATGACCCGCTCCTCCCTGGTCGCCGACAGCATCTGCGAGAAGAGGCCGACGAGCATGGCGGCGAGGCCGGTCGCCGAGGTGGCGATCGCCCACGCGTGCTCGCTGCCGGGGCCGGTGCGCAGGAAGAGGCCGAGTGCGAACGACAGCAGGCCCACGATGAGGGTCGCGAAGGCGGCCGCGTTGAGCAACGGGTGCGGCCGGCCATCGGAGTTGAGGTTCAGGCGCGCAAAGTGCCCTGGCTTGCTGGTCCGGACGGTGCCTGCCATGACGGCCTCCGAGGGGGACATCTTCGTCTGGGTCTCACTGTCCACTGTTCCCCCTTTCGCGGGCGCTGAAAAGGGGGCCGCCGCGAATCTGGCTCAGAATGTCCGTGGGCCTTGGTAGTGTTAGTGGCTGCGGACGGGGGACTCGAACTCCCGTACGTGCCTCCTGTCACGGAAAGACCGTGACCGCGTCAGTCCAGAGGAGGAGCGCGCATGCGCCACTACGAAATTATGATCATCCTCGACCCGAACCTCGAGGAGCGAACGGTCCAGCCGTCGCTCGAGGGGTTCCTCAAGGTCGTGACCGCTGACGGCGGCAAGGTCGGCAAGCTCGACATCTGGGGAAAGCGCAGGCTCTCCTACCCGATCGAGAAGAAGCCGGAAGGCATCTACGCCGTCGTCGACCTGACCGCGGACCCGGGCACCGTCCAGGAGCTCGACCGCCAGCTCAACCTCAACGAGGGCGTGCTGCGGACCAAGGTCCTGCGGCCCGAGCACCGCTAGCGGTTAAGCGGGTTCGGTTCATCTATCAGTTCTGCTAAGACCGGGAGCGCCAGCATGGCGGCAGGAGACACCCCAATTACGGTCGTCGGCAACCTCGTCGCCGACCCGGAACTCCGCTTTACCCCGTCCGGCCAGCCGGTCGCGACCTTCCGGATCGCCTCCACGCCGCGGATCATGGACAGGCAGACCAACGAGTGGAAGGACGGCGACAGCCTCTTCCTCTCTTGCAACGTGTGGCGGCAGGCGGCGGAGAACGTGGCCGAGTCGCTGCAGCGCGGCATGCGGGTCATCGTGACCGGTCGGCTGAAGCAGCGGAACTACGAGACCAAGGAAGGCGAGAAGCGAACCGTGTACGAGGTCGAGGTCGACGATGTCGGCCCGTCCCTGCGGAACGCTTCGGCCAAGGTGAACCGGGCCAGCCGCGGTGGCGGCGAGGGCGGGTTCGGCGGCGGCAACCGCGGTGGCGGTGGCTACGGCGGCCAGGGCCAGTCATCCAACGGCGGCGGCACCAGCAGCACGAGCGGCACCAGCCGGAACGAGGACCCGTGGGCGTCATCCGACGCCGGGTACTCGGACGAGCCCCCGTTCTAGCGAGCGCCGTTCCCATCAAGTAAGTAAGTAACGACCATCCCCGCATCGCGCGGGGCTCTCCTAAGGAGCACCACGATGGCGAAGCCTCCAGTTCGCAAGCCCAAGAAGAAGGTTTGCGCCTTCTGCCACGAGAAGATCGTCTACGTCGACTACAAGGACACCGGTCTGCTGCGCAAGTACATCTCGGACCGCGGCAAGATCCGGGCCCGTCGCGTCACCGGGAACTGCACCCGGCACCAGCGCGACGTCGCCACGGCGATCAAGAACGCGCGCGAGATGGCCCTTCTCCCGTACACCAGCACGGCACGCTAGGGCGAGGAGGACAGACCAATGGCACGCATGAAGCTGATCCTGACGCAGGAGGTCGGCGGCCTCGGCGCCCCCGGCGACGTGGTGGACGTCTCGGCCGGCTACGGCCGCAACTACCTGCTGCCCCGCGGGTTCGCGATCACCTGGACGCGCGGCGGCGAGAAGCAGGTTGGCCTGATCAAGCGGGCCCGCTCGGCCCGCGAGATCCGCACCCTTGAGGACGCGCAGGCGGTGGCGGGTCAGCTCCAGAAGCTGACCGTCCGGCTCAAGCGGCGCGCTGGCACCAACGGCCGGCTGTTCGGCTCAATTGGCGCCACCGACATCGCCGAGGCGGTTCAGGCCGCGGGCGGCCCGGAGCTCGACCGGCGGAAGATCTTCGTACCCGACCCGATCAAGGCCGCGGGCTCGTACCAGGTCCAGGTCCGGCTGCACCCCGAGGTGACTGCCGCGGTCGGCATCGAGGTCAGCGGCGCCTAGCGCCAGGCAGTCCACAGCCTGAGGTTCCGTTCCCCACAGTGCTTTCCACAGGGAAGCGGTTTTCCACAATCAGGCTGCTAGGTCCACAGCGACTCAGCCGACGGCGCGCCCTCAAGCCGAGGGGGCGCCGTCGGCCGGGCCTGCGTACCGCGCTACGCGCCGCGCCAGTCCCGGGTCGAGGTCGCTGACCAGCTGCCACAGCCCGGCGATCCGGGCAGTGACGTCAAGGTCGAGTGGTGTGCCGTGCGCATGCCGGGCATCGCTCGCTAGCTGGTCAATCGCCGCCGCGATGCGGTCGATCGCGTCCCCCGGGCTCGAACACACACGCGAAGAATAGCCGGCCGGGATTCCCGGCGGGCTGTTTCCGCGTGCCTGTGGACATTCCGCCGCATCCGTTCGGTGGCTGGGGAAAAAACCTCAGGCAGTCAACTGCCCGCACCCTTTTTCCACAGGCAATGCAATGCGCCCTGTGTGTTTTCCTGTGGAAAACTCTCGGTCAAAACGTGACTGTTTTTTCTCCTGCACACCCGGTGGATTAACTTTTGCCAGCTCAGGGAGCGCGACTGTGCGAGCAGGAGCTGTCTCTCCACAGGGCAATCCACTGGCTGCGCACAAGTAGGCAACAGGTTCTCAACAAGTTATCCACAGGGCGATGTTGGCAGTGGGGCAGCGGCGCGCCAGAATGTCAGGGCCCGGCTGTCGTACCCCTTTGGTAGAACGGTCTCGGCACCAGCGGGCTGTTACGCACGGGGGAGGGGGCGTCAAGTGAGCGTTACCGAGCTTTCGCAGCGCGGCGAGGAATTCGAGCGGATGCCACCGCATGACGTCGCCGCCGAGCAGTGCGTCCTAGGCGGCATGCTGCTGTCCAAGGACGCGATCTCCGACGTCATCGAGGCCATCAGGCCGACCGATCACTACCGGCCCGCCCACCAGCTCGTGCACGAGGCGATCCTCGACCTGTACGCCCGCGGCGACCCGGCCGACCCGATCACCGTCGCCAACGAGCTCACCCGGCGTGGCGAGCTGGCCCGCATCGGCGGCGCCCCCTACCTGCACACGCTCATCGCCTCGGTGCCCACCGCGGCCAACGCCGGCTACTACGCGCGGATCGTGCGCGAGCGCGCGATCCTGCGGCGGCTGGTGGAGGCGGGCACCCGCATCGTCCAGTTCGGCTACGCCGCCGACAGCGACGCCGACGACATGGTGGACCGGGCCCAGGCCGAGGTGTACGCGGTCACCGACCGCCGCATCGCCGAGGACTACCACCCGCTGTCCGAGATCATGCCCGCCGCCCTCGAGGAGATCGAGGCGATCGGCTCCCACGGCGGCGGCATCAACGGCGTCCCAACCGGCTTCGCCGACCTCGACGGCCTCACCAACGGCCTGCACCCGGGCCAGATGATCGTCGTCGCCGCCCGCCCGGCGGTCGGCAAGTCGGCCCTGGCGCTGGACTTCGCCCGCTCCGCGACCATCAGGCACGGGCTGCCGACGGTGGTGTTCTCGCTGGAGATGGGGCGCAACGAGATCACCATGCGGCTGCTGTCGGCCGAGGCCCGGGTGCCCATGCACGTCATGCGGACCGGGCAGATGAGCGACGACGACTGGGGCCGCCTGGCCAAGCGGATGAGCGAGGTCGCGGACGCGCCGCTGTTCATCGACGACTCGCCCAACATGTCGCTGATGGAGATCAGGGCCAAGTGCCGGCGGCTCAAGCAGCGCCATGACCTGAAGCTCGTCATCATCGACTACCTGCAGCTGATGTCCTCGCCCAAGCGGACCGAGAGCCGCCAGCAGGAAGTCTCCGAGATGTCCAGGTCGCTCAAGCTGCTGGCCAAGGAGCTTGAGGTCCCGGTGGTCGCGCTCTCGCAGCTCAACCGAGGGCCCGAGCAGCGCCAGGACAAGAAGCCAATGCTCTCTGACCTGCGCGAAAGCGGCTCGATCGAGCAGGACGCGGACGTCGTCATCCTCTTGCACCGCGAGGACGCCTACGAGCGGGAGTCGCCCCGGGCGGGCGAGGCGGACCTGATCATCGCCAAGCACAGGAACGGGCCGACCGCGACCGTGACGGTGGCGTTCCAGGGGCACTACAGCCGCTTCGTCGACATGGCGCCGGGTTAGACACCTGCGCGTGCTTGAAGGCACGCCAGGCACGGTCTTCGCGGGGGTCGAGCCAGTTCGGTTCCGCCGTCATGCGCCCACGGTACCTTTTGGTTGATGTCTCAACCAAAAGACACTATGGTTGAGGCATCAACCTTTAGTCTCGCATCAGGAGAGCAGCCATGAACCGCGCCGGCCGCTTCGCATCGGAGCAAAATCCATGAAGTTCGGAATGATCGGCGCGGGAACACTCGCGCAAGCCATTGCCGGCCACGTGGTCAAGGCCGGCCACGACGTGGTCTTCAGCAACAGCCGCGGCCCGCACACCCTCGCCACCGTCGCCGGCGCGTTCGGCCCGCACGCGTCGGCCGGCACCGTGGCCGAGGCGGGAGCCGCGGACCTCGTCGTGCTCGCCGTGCGCTGGACGCAGGTCCGCGACGCAGTGCGCAACCTGCCCGCCCGCGAGGGGCGGATCGTCATCGACGCCACGAACCAGTGGGCGCGCCTGACCCCCGCCTTCGTCGCCGACACGTACTCCGTCCCCTGCAGGCCGAGCGGGTCTCCCCGCTTGTCGCCGGTCCCGGCACTACGCTACTTAGGGTGACAGCGAAAGCACCATTCACGCTCGCGGGCATCGTGGCTACGGCGTCGCTCGCTGCGTGCTCGGGTTCGGCGCCAAAGGCGGTGCAGGCGGCGACGTCGCAGTCTGCCCAGGCACCGGCGATCGCCAAGATCGTTCAGAACGCCATGCAGGCTTACCATCTCAAGGCCGTCGTCATCAAGGTCACCGAGGGCGGCAAGGTGGTGACGAACCAGGCGTTCGGCGACTCGATGGACGGCGTGCCCGCGACCACGGCCATGCACTTCCGCAACGGCGCGGTCGCCTTCCAGTACGTGACGACGCTGCTCATGGAGTTCGTCGATGAGCACAAGATCACGCTCAACGACACGATCGAACGCTGGCTGCCGACGCTCCCTGAGGCCAGCAAGGTCACGTTGAAGATGCTGGCCAACCAGACCACGGGGTATCCCGACTTCGAGACCGACCCGGCGTGGCTGGCCGCGTTCAATGCGGACCCGTTCCACCCCTGGACGTTCGATGAGCGACTCAAATACGCCTTTGCCCGCCCCGCCCAGTTCGCTCCGGGAACGAATTGGAGCTACTCGCACACCAACTTCATGATCCTGGGCGAGATCCTGTCCAAGATCGGCCAGGCCCCGCTGAGCACACTCTTGCGCGAGAAGGTTCTCGCCCCGATGGGTCTAACCAGCACCTCCAGCACCGAGACTTCCGATATCCCCGGCCCGGTCCTGCACTCGTTCAGCTCGGAGCGCCGGGTGGCGCTCGGGGTCCCCGCAGGCAACCCGTTCTACGAAGAGGCCACGTTCTGGAACACCCAGTGGGGGACGCCGATCGGGGCGAACGAGACCACCGACATCAGCGACATGGCGACGACCGCGGTCAAGGTTGGCACCGGCGCGCTGCTGTCGAAGTCCAGCTACCAGGCCATGACGGACCCGGACCTGCTGGGCTTCGGGCACGCTCAGCCCAGCTGCGCGCCCAGCTGCTTCAGGCAGGTGAACGTCTACAACTTCGGCCTCGGCGTCGTGCGGTCTGGATCGTGGCTGCTGCAAGACCCGCTACTCAGCGGCCAGGGCTGCACGGAGGCCTACCTTCCCGCCCAGAAGATCGCCATCGCCGCGGTGGTGACCTTCTTGCCGGGAGCGTTCGATTCGCAGGGGAACTACGCGAACTCCAGTGAGCAGATATTCCGAGCCGTCGGCGCCTACCTAGCACCCAACGATGCGCCACCGTCATCGCGCGTCAAGGGCTGAGCGCACTCCGGTTTTAAGTCGACCGGAAGACCGTTTTAAAAGAACCTTAATTGGAAGTCTTCTTTGCAGTAAGCGCTGACGGCCTGGCTCTCCGGGATACAAGGTGACCACATCACTGGTTTACCTCTCTCCTTAGGAGGGTCCATGCAGGTCAGAAGACGGACTCGGCGCACGACCATCACCGCCTGGGCAGCGCTCGGGCTAATCGCCGCCGGCTCGGGCCTCGCGCTGAGCTCCGGGTCGGGCGGGCAGGCATCGCTTGCCCTGTCCGCCGCGCAGGCATCCACCGCGTGCGCCGCCGGGTGGAGTTCCACCGCTGTGTACACCGCTGGCGAGCAGGCCAGTGAGGGCGGGATCAATTACACCGCCAACTGGTGGACGCAGGGCAACGACCCGGCGACCAGCAACGGCGGAAGCGGCTCGGGACAGCCGTGGACATCCGATGGTTCCTGCACCGGCGGCTCGGGCTCAAGCCCGAGCCCGAGCCCGACTTCGAGCCCGACTTCGAGCCCGGGGACGGGCACGACGGGCTCGGTGAGCGGCGCGCTCTTCAGCCCGTACAAGGACGTCACCATCAACCTGAACTGGAATACCGACCAGATGCAGTCGGCCGTGGAAGGCAGCGACCTGCCGGTGGTGGGCGCCGGCAGCCTGGTATCGACCTACGTGCCGAAGCTGCCCGCGATCACGCTCGCGTTCGCCACCGGAGCCTGCGGCAGCGAGAACTGGGGCGGTGTCCCGGGTGCCAGCTTCGCGTCCGAGAACGTTCCGCAACTCCAGGCGGCCGGCCTGAAGTACGTGGTCTCGACCGGCGGCCAGGCCGGAACCTTCACCTGTGCCTCGGCGGCTGGCATGGACGCGTTCATCGCCCGCTACGCCAGTCCAGACCTGGTCGGGATCGACTTCGATATCGAAGGCGGTCAGTCCCAGTCGCAGATCCAGGACCTGGTCAGCGCGGCGGCCGGGGCGCAGGCGCAGTACCCGAACGTGCAGTTCTCATTCACCCTGGCCACACTGGGAGCTTCCGACGGCAGCTTCGGCGGCGTGAACTCGCTCGGCAACGAGGTCGTCCAGGCGGTGCTCGGCTCCAGCCTGAAGAACTACGTCATCAACCTGATGACGATGGACTTCGGCGGCGCCTCCAGCGGCGTCTGCGTCGTCGTCTCCGGTAGCTGCGAGATGGCCCAGTCGGCGATCCAGGCGGTGAAGAACCTCGAGCACACCTACGGGATCCCGGCCAGCAAGATCGCCGTCACCCCGATGATCGGCCTGAACGACAACACCAGCGAGACCTTCACCGCCGCGGACGTGGACACGCTGACGTCCTACGTGACCGCCAACGGCCTGGCCGGCCTGCACTACTGGTCACTCGACCGGGACACGCCCTGCGCCGGCGCCCAGGATTTCGCGTCACCGACCTGCAACTCAACTTCCGGCACGACACCACTGGAGTACACCAAGCGGTTCCTCGCCGACCTCGGGGACTGACGCAGATCCCGCCGACGGGCCGGGCAGGGGCGACCCAGCCCGGCCCGGCCCTGGTGAGCGCGTTGCCTACTCCCGCTGCTGCTAGCATTTGAGGCCTCTGACTGGTTTGTAAGGGGTGGGGCGCGTGCTAGTCAGTGACGTGATGGCGGCCTTTCCCGCCTACATACGGCTCGGGGCGACCATCCGGCGGGCAGCCGAGTTGGTCAGCGTCTCGGAGGTCGGCCACCTGATGGTGCTCGACCACGACGACCGGTTTGTCGGGTCGCTGTCCGAGGAGGACGTGGTGCGGGCGATGCTGCCCGGCTTCGGAGACGTGACCGCGGCCGGGGGCACGCTCGCGGACGCGTTCCGGATCTTCCTCGAGCGTGGCCGCGCCCTCGCCGACCGGGTCATCGACCCGCTCGTCGTGCGCGACCCGGCGACGGTCCGGCCGACCGACGAACTCGCCCGGGCGGCGATCGTGATGATCGACCGCGGGATCCGGCGACTTCCCGTGGTCGACAACGGCGCCCTGGTGGGCACGCTGTCGCGGGCCGACCTGTGCCGTGCGGTGATCTACCATTCCTGAAATCCGGCTTGACCTCGTCAATGCCAGCACCGGGGTCGCCAGCCACCGGGTGAGCGCGCTGCCGACCACCCTGGGCCGTGACGGCAGCCTCGCGGCGGTGGTCCTCGATGACCGCGACGTTTCCCGGCGGCATGTGCTGCTGGAGCTGGTCGGCGACGACCTGGTGGTGGTTGACCTGGGCAGCACCAACGGGACTTACGTCAACGGTGCGCGGGTGACCCGTCAGGTGCTCGTGGCCGGCGACCGGCTGCGCATCGGCCGGTACGACATCATGTGGTCGTTCATCGACTCGAGTGCGACCAGGCTCATCAGCCCCGGTCAGCTGACCGCCGCACGGAAGGCCGCGCGCGGGGGCGTGGCGGCCCGGCGCGTGGTGGAGGCGGCGGAAGCGCGCAACAAGGAGGCCGGGCACGAGCTCGACGGCTTCCTGTCGCTGGCGCACGGGTTCCTGCCTGCCGAGCAGCCGCTGCTCGCGTTTCCGCAGTCGCACCGGGCCTGGGACGACATGACCGACCAGCTCCCGGAACTGTTCCGGCGGCTGTCCGTGCGCCGGGCGTTCGATGCGATGCCAGTGCTTGATGCCGCGCCGGCCGCCCTGCCCGATCAGTACCTGCTGCGCGCGTCGACCCTGCTCGGGGTATTCGCCCACGCGTACCAGTACATGGCGATCGACCCGCCGCCCGCGCTGCCGGAGTCGCTGCTGCGGCCGTGGACGACCGTCTCGCGCCGGCTGGGCAAGAAGGTCCCGGCCGTCTCCTATATTGACCTGTTCTTCTACAACTGGCGGCTTCGTGACCCGGCCGGGCCGCGGATGCTGGACAACATGGACCTGCTGGTGCCGACCTGGAACAACGCGGCTGAGCGGGTCTTCTACCTGGTGACCACTGAATTCGCGATGGGCCTGACTCCCGTGCTTGGCGCCATGCTGGAGGCCCAGGAGGCCGTGGTCGCCGACGATCCGGTCGCCCTGGAGGGGGCGCTGCTGGTCATCCTCGACCAGCTGCAGAACGTGACCCGCGCCATCTACCCCCAGATTGATCCCAACCCACGGGGCAGGCACGCGCTTGACCAGGTGCTGTGGGCCAAGACGGTCGGCACCGCGGGCGTCCCGATCTTTGACGGCGCGCCCAGCCCCAGCGGCACCGCGCAGCCGCAGATCCACGCGCTTGACGCGTTCCTCGAGCGCCAGGACTTCGCGTCGGTCGTCGGTCAGCAGAGCGTCTACCTGGCCGGGTTCTTTCCGCGTCACTGGCAGGAGCTGGTGGCCGCCCTGCGCGAGGTGTCGGTACGGCAGTACATCGAGCGCACCCGCAGCAGCAGCTTGCGCGGTGTCTACAACGCGATGCTCGACGCCTACCTGGGCGACCGCGGCTGGATGGGCCTGCACCGGGTCAAGGCCTACGGCTTCCTTGAGGTGTCGTTCAAGGTCGGCCGCCAGGTGACTACCGGAGCCCGGTTCACCGGCTTGTTCAAGGACCGGACCTGGGACAAGGTCGATAACGAGCTGGCCTTCGTCCGTGAGGAGCGCCGGCCGCCGGTGGGGGCGCCCGTCGTGTTCGGCACCGCCCGCAGGGGCCGCCTGGTGACGGCGGAATCTGGTGCCTGGACCTGCGACCTGGAGATCGACGTCAGCGGGCAGGGGGTGCATCACCTGCCCGGTGACCGGGTAGGCGTGCTGGCCGAGCACGATGAAGACCTCGTGCGGCGCACGGTGGCCGCGCTGCGGGCAACCGGCGACGAGCTCGTCCGGCTCACCCCGGAGTGGAAGGCAGCGGTGGCCTGCCGGGAAGGGTACGGCGAAACCGACGTGCTGCCGCTGCGGACGTTGCTGCGTTTCGCCCAGCTCCGCCCGGTCACCCGCGCGGTGGCGAAACGACTGGTGAAGCTGACGGCCGTCGGCGCGTGGCAGCGGGTGGTAGACGCCCGGATGGAGGATCAGTGGGAGCTGTGGGACGTCCTGAACCTGCTGTTCGCGGGAGGCTATGACGTCACCCGGCTGTGGAAGGCCGATCCAGGCGAAGACGACGCCTTCTGCGCGGTGATCCCGCCCGAGCCTTTCCGGCTGTACTCGATCGCCTCCGCGCCCCCGCCCGGCCAGCCCGCCACCGTGCTCCGGCTGGTGGTCGCGGGCCTGGGCTACTCCTCCGCCAGGACGCCGTGGTCATACCCGCGCGTGCGGCAGGGGGCGGCATCGCATTTCCTGCGCCGGGCGAGCGTTGACGGTCAGCGTCGGCTGTCGTTGCAGATCGTCTCGGCCCCGCGGTTCCGGCTGCCTGACAATCCCGCGACGCCCGTAGTGATGTTCGCGGCCGGCTCGGGGGTCGCTCCCTTCCTGGGATTCGTCGCCGCTCGCACTGGTCCCGGTGAGAACCGGCTGTACCTGGGCATCAGGACACCGGAAGAATTCGCCGTGCAGGCGGACCTGGACGCGGCGGCGGCGGCGGGACGGCTGCAAGTTTCTGTCGCCTTCTCGCGGGCCGATGCCGCGGTCAGCTTCGACGGCCAGCACCACGTTGTGCGCAGCGGGCAGCGTCGCCGGGTAGACGACGTGATCCGCGCCGAGGCAGACACCCTCTGGGACCTGCTGCGCTCCGCCAGTGAGGGCGGACGCGGCGCCTTCGTCTACGTGTGCGGCACCGCCCGGTTCGCGGTCGCCGTGCGCGAGGCACTGGCCAGCATCGTGCCCGGCGACGGAGGAGAATTCCTCCGCCAGCTGGTAGCCGAAGGGCGCCTCGGCGAGGACGTCTTCACTACCTACCTCGGCCACGCCCAGGAGGGTCGCCGGCTCGGGGTGTCGGAACTTGCCACCCGCAACACCCCGGGTGCGCCCTACTGGATGGCGATCGGCGGCGCGGTATACGACGTCAGCGAATTCCAGCACCTGCACATCGGCGGGGCGCACATCATCCGCAACCACGCCGGGCTCGACGCGACCGCCGCCTACCGCAAAGTCCTGCATCACGCCAAGTCCGAAATCAACGCCCAGCTCGCCATGTACGAGATCGGCCACCTGCGCCGGCACAACTTCGGTGACCGGTGGGGCGTGGTCCTCACCGAGAGCGGCCTCCACGCGATGACGCTGGAGGACCTGTTCCGGACCTGGGTGCGGTTCGTGTACCTGCTGGTCGGCATGGAGAACGCGCTGAACGCGGACTACGCGTTCACCACGATGGTGGCCACCCGGGGCGAAGACGCCCAGGAGCTGACGCCGTTCAAGGCCCAGTTCGTCCTGGAGTCGCACCGGCGGTTCCTCATCAGCTACCTCGACGGCCTGCTGCACGACGACCTGCGCAACCTGTGGCAGCTCACCGTCGGATTCTGTGACCCGGCCCTGGACATCCGGTCCTTCGACACCGACCTCGCCGCCACCCTGGCGCGCCCGGACGTCGCGCTGGTCAGTCGTTCCGTTGGCTCGGTCAAGGAACAGTTGCTCGCGGGGGATGACTTCGGGCGGGTCGCGGCGATGTGCCGCCTCTACGCGCGTACCGACGTTCAGCTGCTTCGTGACCTGAAAGGCGCCGTGCTCGAGGGAATCCGCGCCTTTGAGACACACGAGGCTGATGTTGTCGAGCGGGCCGGAGCCACCGTGCTGAACGCGGCGCGTCAGACGCTCGATGTCGTGTCGGCGTATTACCAGCGCCTGGCCGAGTACACGCGTGGCCACGGCATCGTCGCCGGCGACGCGGTCGAGGAGGTTATCCCGGCCGACCGGGGCATTCCCGGGCACGGCGGCCCGCTAACGCTTCCCGACTGAGCACGCTTCCCGACTGAGCACGCTTCCCGACTGAGCACGCTTCCCGACTCAGCACGCGCCCCGGCCGGCCCGTCAGGCGGCTGCCCCGGCCGGCGGTCCGTGGCTGCGTAGTACCTGGCGGCCGTCGGGGCTGCGGGCTTCTGAGCTGCCGTCGGGGCGGAGGACCAGTTGCCAGCCTCTTCGGTGGATGCAGACGTCGTGGTGGTACTGGCACACCAGGGCGCAGTTGGCGAGGGATGTCTCGCCGCCGTCGGCCTGGTGCCTGAGGTGGTGGACATCGCAGTAGACGGCGGGGCGGTCGCACCTCGGCCAGGCGCAATGGCGGTCGCGGAGCTGGACGGCGCGGCGGATGTGGGCGGGGACGGTGCGGCTGTAGCCGATGTCGAGGGGGAGGCTGGGGGTGTTCCACGGCTTCTGAAGCAGGCCCTGGCGCAGGGCGGCCGCGACTCCGGCTGGGCCGGAGACGAAGTCGATGGCCAGGCGGGCCATGGCATAGCGCTGGGCCTGCCGGGCTCCGGGTGACGGAGGCGGTAGCGCGTCGCCGGCGAGGGCGATCATCTGGTCGATGACCGGCGGGTGGGCGGTGCCGGTGACGACCGGAACGGCCTGGGCGTCGCAGGCCGCCGTCTCGGCATCCTTCCCGGTGAGGTAGCCGTCAGGGCTGTCTGGGCCGAGGCGGTCGCGGAGCCAGGCGTCCTCCAGTTCCCGGGCGCCGGGCATCTGCCGGAGCTGAGAGATGGGGATGTGCACCACCGCCTGGGTATCGGCCCCAGCCCGGTCGGGGACCAGCCGGGCGCGCAGCAGCAGGGTGCAGGCCAGCTGAAGGGCATCGTGAAACCGCTGGGGCTCGGTGCGGTCGTCCTCCGGCCCTTGCTTCTTGCCGAGGGCTTCCAGGACGGCGCGGACGGCGGTAGCGCACTCGGGCGTGAGGTCACCGCGGATCAGCCCGGCGCCGCCGAAGGTGGTGCCCAGCTTGAGGCCGCGGTCACCGGGGTCTGGGTCGTCGGCGTCGGGCTGCTGGCGCCGCCAGGCCTCGATCGCACAGCCGGCGATGGTCTTCAGGTCGTCGTGGGAGGCGCCGGCCGCCACCGCGTCCAGCAGGATGCGGTCGGTCTCCGTCCGCATCGCGGGCGGAAGTTTTTGCGTCCAGTCCGCGATGGTGAACGCCAGTGAGACGCTGACCTGGCCGCCTGCCAGCGCCGCGCCGAGCAGCGGGCGGCCGCTGAGCTGGCGCATCTGCCGCACCGCGGCCCGGGCACCAGCCTTCGACATCCCGGCCTGGGCCGCCAGCCAGGCCGAGGACGAGCCGTACCCGTCGCCATCGTGGGCGTCGGCGGCGTCGAAGCGGCGCAGTTGGGTGCTGTAGGCGGCGGTTAGCTTCGCCTGCACTCCGCCGAGGGCAATCAGCAAGTCCCCGGAGGCACTGCCGTCCTGAGCGGCGGCGTTGTTCAGGTAATCCAGGGCGGCGGCCGCCATCCGCACGGCATCGGCGGCACTGACGAAAGTCGCGCCATCGGGAGTGCACACCGGACCCACCTCCTTGGACGGCAGTAGCTGGCCTGTGCATCAACTTCCGCTGAGCGGACACTGCGCTGCGTCACGCGCACCTATGCCGGAACCGGCTGCCAATCATCCAAGGTCTACGGCTAAGATACCAGTTCGATAGTGAGAATATCAACTCATTAATTAACGATCTTTTTTCGTACGGATGATGCCGGGTGCGGGCCGTCCGGTAAATTCCATAGGCCCAGGACGGCCCGGCTTCGGGGTCGTCACTGCGCAGCTGGCCCACATCAGGTCGGGATCAACCGTGGAGGCATCGTGGCCGAGCTGACCGTCATCCGGAACTCGCTAGAGCAGTGCTACGGCGCGATCGAGTCGCTGACCGGGCGGATGGACGCCGTCCAGTGGCAGGCACAGTCCTTGTGCCCGGACTGGGACATGCGCGGCGTGATCACCCACCTGGGGATGATGGAACGGGTGATGACCGGTTGGCTGCCTGAGCCTGCGGACCTCACGCCGCCGCTGGACCGGGTCGGTCTGTACCATCAGGAAATGGCCGCGCTCGACAACGCCGCATTCGCCGCGCGCATCGCCGGGATCTTCGCTCACCGGCGGGCCGACCTGGCCGGGCTGGCCGAGAGCGACCTGGCCAGGCCGTCCTGGACACCGATCGGTGCGCGCAGCTACGGGGAATTCCTGGAGATGCGGATCTTCGACTTCTGGGTGCACGAGCGGGACATCACCACGCCGCTCGGGTGGCCGACCGACGACGGCGGACCGCGCGCGGAGATCGCCCTCGCCCAGGTGCAGGGCTCCATCGGCTACATCGTTGGCAAGCGGATCGGGTTGCCGGACGGCGCCAGCATCGTGTTCCACCTCACCGGGCCGGTCAGCCGCGATCTGTCGGTTACGGTCGACGGACGGGCCAGGGCAGTGGACTATGTCGAGCACCCGGACGTGGCACTGACCATGGGCACGGTGACCTTCATCCAGCTGGCCGCGGGCCGGATCGATCCGCAGCGGCAGATCGACGCTGGCCTCGTGACCTGGACCGGGAATGACCTGCTGGGCGACCGCGCCGCGCGCAACCTGAAGTTCACGATCTGACCGAGCGCCGCAGGGTGACGGGCATGGTTGCTCGACCGCGCCGTCCCCGGGAAATACGCGGACGAGCTTTCTACGGCCGGTCGGCGGGATGTCCTCGCCGCCGCAGCTCGCGAGCCGCGGCGGCGATGCTGACCTGCAGGTCGGTCGGCGGCAAGCCGGGCGTGTCACCCTCGACCGGGGCGCCCTGCGGTCTGGCCGCCGCGCGCGCAGCGGCCTCGTGGATCAGGGTGACCCGGTCCGGGGCTGGCCGCGGTGCGCTGCGGACGAGCAGTTCGCCAAGGTCGTGGGCCTGCGCCACGCGGGTTCCGAGGTGACGCGGGTGGCCGGCGGTTACCAGCCGGGCGAGCATGCCGCGGTGCCGCCAGGGCTGGCCGAGTGCGTCGGGGGCGAAGCGCAGCAGGATCGTCTTGATGATCGAGGTGTGGTCGAAGACCGTGGTTGACACCGAGCCTGCCTCGGCCCACGGCGAGACGACCAGCGCCGGCACCCGCACGCCGTAACGGCCGAACATCCGCTGGTGGTCGTCGGCCGCGGCCGGGGGAGGTACGTGATCGTAAAAGCCGCCGTGCTCGTCATAGAAGATGACCAGCATCGTCTTCTCCCACTGGGGGCCGGTGGCCAGCGCGTGGTAGACCGCGAGCACGAGTTCCTGGCCGTCCCTGATGTCCGCTGGCGCGTGGTCGTCGTTGGGCTGGAAACCGATGGGGTTGAAGTTGCTGAAGTTCGGGTCGATCCAGGAGACCGACGGAAGCGTGCCCCGGGCTGCGTCCTCCAGGAAGCTCGCCGTCTGGGCGTCGATCCTGACCTCGAGCGCGGCTTTCCAGTTGAGGTTTTCCTTGCTGAAGAAAGCGAAGTTGTCATGGTGGCCGAGGGCGTAGTGGGCGTCGGCCATCCGCAGGGTTCCGACTTCGAAGGAGTACCAGCGCCAGGTGATGCCACGGGCATCGAGGTGCCGTACGAACGACGGTTGGTTGTACATCGGCGGGAGGTTGTGCGGTAGGTCATCGCGGCTGCGGGCGGCGCGGCCAGAGATGGCGTAGAGGCGGTTGGGCCACGTCGCGCCGGGAACCGAGCTGAACCAGCGCTCGCAGACGGCGAACTGCCTGGCCAGGTGATCGTAGACCGGAACGTCGGCCGCACTGTAGTAGCCCATCACCCGGCCCGGGTCCCCGTCCTTAACCCCGCCCCGGGACAGCGTCTCGGCGTAGCTGGCGACGAAACCGTCCATTTTGCCCCCGCCGACCTGCCGGTCGACGCAGCGAGCCGAGTGATCGGGGTCGTCCGGGATCGCCGTGGTGTCCAGGTGGTGGACCGGGTAGCGGCGCCCGTTGTGCACGTTGGCGAACTCTGCCCGCAGTCCGTCGATGTCACCGCGCCCGCCCTCGAGCGACAGGTACCCGAGCATGTGATCAAAGGAGCGGTTCTCAAGCATCAGGACCACGATGTGGTCGATCTTCTGCAGGTTGGCAGGGCTGATGTCTTGCGCCACGACCCCCCCGGTTGCGGCTGCGGCCGCCAGCCTTCCCAGCCGTCGGTGGCGGCTCACTGGTGACTTCGGCGATCCCCTCTAAGTACCCCGGGTGCTGGCCACCGAACCAGGGCCCGGGAGCAGGTGGCCGGGGCTACCGCCCGGCTCAGCACACGCGGGTTCCCTGCCGGTAGACGCCGCGGACAACCGGCACGCACCGCCCGCGCGGGTGCCGCTGGTTGCCGGGGACCTGGTACGCCTGCGCCCGCACCAGGTCGCCCCGTTTGCCGACGGCGATCTCACCGCGGTCGTCCAGGCCGACCGCACGGGCCGGGTTGCCACTGGTGAGTTGCACCCCGGCGGGCAGACCGAGCACGTCGTCGGCGGCGAGCTGGAACACCGCCTGCAGCGGGCTTGAGGGGACGTAGTCGGACGACAGGATGTGCAGCAGCCCCAGGCTGAGCAGCTCGGCGGCGGCCACGTTGCCCGACTGGCTGCCGCCGCGGACGATGTTGGGCGCGCCGCTGACGATCTGCTGGCCACATTCGGCCGCGGTCCGGGCGGACAGCACCGTGGTCGGGAACTCTGAGATCCGCGCGCCCAGTTCGACCGACTCGGCGACATGCTCCGCTGTCGCGTCGTCGTGGGTAGCGAGGGGGACGCCGTGCTCGGCCGCGAGCTTGGCGATGGCACGGCGGTGGCGGTCGGCGTAGCGGGCTGAGCGCTCCCTCATCGGCGCGACGTAGGCGTCGAACTCCGACTCGCTGATGCGGCCCTTGCCGATGTAGTAACGCCTGAACGCCTCCACGTCGGCGAACTGGCGCTGGCCGGGGGTGTGGTCCATCACCGAGACCAGGCGCACGTGCGGGTCGGCCGCGAACTGGCCGAACGCGTCCAGGCAGTCCTCGGTAGACACCTCGCAGCGGACGTGGATCGCGTGGTCGGCCCGCAGCAGGCCGGCGCCGGCTGCCTGCTCGACCGCGTCCGCCAGGCTCCGGCCGGACTTGGTGGCGGGCCGGCCGGGCTCGGAGCCGATACGCACCGCGTCCAGCACGGTGGTCGCGCCTGCCGCCGCGAGCTGAGCGTCGCTGGCGAGCACCGCCGCCAGCGGGTCCCACTGCACGCCCGGCCGCGGGCTGGCGTGGTACTCGAGGTGGTCGGTGTGCAGTTCGACCAGGCCGGGCAGCAGGTAGTCGCCGTCCAGGTCTTCCCCGGCGGCGCTCGGGCCGGCGCTGATGCCGGCGATCACCCCGTCGCGGACCAGGACCGACCCGCGCAGGGTCTGCTCTCCGAGAACAAGGCAAGCATTCGACAGAACGGTTTCTTGTGTCACCGGGCTCCTTCGCTTTCGGCCGTCCGGTCAGCCATGCGGACAGCGGGGCGGGGCCGCAGCGGGTAAACCGCGTGCAGCGTGAACGGGGCGCCGGGCTCAGCCTCGGTGCACAGGGCGAGCGCGTCGACGGGCACGGTACGGCCGATGAAGGCGGCGAACCAGTTGCTCAGGGCGCGCTCAACCGCGGGCTGGCGGTCCGGCCGGATACGGTCGGTGAGGGTCAGGTGGAAGCGGAACTCATCCAGTACGTAGGGATAGCCCCAGGCCGTCAGCAGTTCGCGCTGGCGCGGTGAAAGCGACGCCGGATCGCGGCGGGCGGTCTCGGCCGCGGTCGCCGGGGCACGGAAGCGGTCGAAGCTCATCACCACCTCATCGGCCAGGACCCGCAGTTCGGCCGCGTCGGCCCCCGGTACCAGGGCATAGAAGCCGCCCAGGCGCGCGAGCGAAAGTCGCGGGGCCAGCGCGCCCGCGTGGCTGGCGGCGAACCGGGCCGCGGCCGCACCGAGCTGTGCGGGCGTGCAGCCGGGGGCCAGCCGGAACGGTGCCTTCAGGGTGGCGTGGAACCCGTACCGGCGGGCGCTGGCGGTGATCGCGTCGACGGCTTCCCGCGTCCACCCGGCCGGGGCTCCCGGGGTGACCGGCCGGCTGTCCGCGCTGCGGCCAAGCCACTGCTCTGCCCGCTCCCGGAGGGCCGCGCCGTCCGCGCTGGCCGATCCGGCCCCAGGCACCGCGTAGAGAGCGAAACGCCCGGTCACCGCGTCCTCCGACCAGTCTTGCCAGACAAATCGTCCAATGATCTAGATGTCCAATAATCTAGACAACTTAACGGTATCCTATCGACGGCCGCAGACGCCAGGCTGGCCCGGCGGCGATCGCCCTGGCGCCGGGGCGGACTTCCCAGCAGTAAGGTTCCGTAATGACGACGCGGCATCGGTCTACCAGCGGATACTCCACCTGGCGGCTCATCGCCGAGGAACTGCGCCGTGACATCGTGAACGGCGGGCAGGCGCCGGGTACCAGGCTGCCGTCCGAGGGCGAGCTCGCCGGGCGGTTCGGCGTGCACCGCAACACCGTGCGCCAGGCGGTCGCCGCGCTGGCATCCGAGCACCTGGTTGTCTCCCGCCGCGGCAGCGGTACCTTCGTCGCCGACCACGCGGTGCTGGTGCACCGCATCGGCGCGCGTACCCGGCTCAGTGAGAGCCTCGGACGGCGCGGCCGCGCCGTGGGCCGGCTGCTCGAGTCGGTGACCGAGCCAGCGCCGCCGGCCGAGATCGTCGACCGGCTTGTCCTCGGCAACAGTCCTGGGCTGCGGCTGGAGACGGTGGCGGCGGTCGACGGCCGCTCCCTGTCGCGCGCTACCCACTGGTTCGCGGCCGACCGGGTGACTGGTCTCGCGCAGCACTTCAACGCCACCGGGTCGATAACCGCGGCGCTGCGAGCCGTCGGGATCGACGACTACGTGCGCGCCGCGACCACGGTCAGCGCGCGGCCCGCGACCGCGGCCGAGGCGGCCGACCTGGAGATCCCGGCCGGCTCGGTCCTGCTGGTCACGCGCTCGCTGGATGCCCTGACCGACGGCATGCCGCTGCAAGTCGGCATCACCCGCTTCGTCGCCGACCGGGTCGAGCTCGACATCGGGCACGCGGACCTCGAACTCGACGGAGCGTGACAGCCTGACCTGAACCACGCGATCGACTGTCCCGTTCATAAAAGCGGAGCAGTACGGGAGGAGCGATCGCGATGGGGCCCGGCTTCACGGTGAAGGCAAGCGTGCTGCAGGCGAAGGGTGAGGGCGCGACCAGCCTGCACGACTACTGCCAGGCGGTCGGCCGGGACGCGGTCGGGACGCTGAGCGCCATGCCCGGCTCGACCGGGCATGCAGGGCTGGCGTCAGCACTGACCGAGGCGGCGGGCTGGGGAGACCAGTTGTTCGCGGGCATGCTCGCGGCGTACTGAGACCAGTTGTTCGCGGGCATGCTCGCGGCGTACTCGCATGCCGCCGCCGGACTCGCTACCTCGGCGCGGCAGTATGCCGACGCGGAGCGGGCCAGCACGCTGCCGTTCCTGAACGGGATCGGGTGAACCGTGGCAGCGGGCTTGTCGGTGCCCGGCGATCCGGACGCGCTGGAGCAGCTGGGTGCCCGGCTGCGGTACGCGGCCCAGGGCGTCGGCAGCCTGGGCAGTAACACTCGCCAGTTCGCGGCCGGGACCGTGGCGGACGCCGAGTGGACCGGGGCGGCAGCCAGCTCGTTTAGTGCCTTCGGCGTGAACCTGGGTGACGGCGCGGGCGGAGCCGAAGGGCCGCTGGCCCGGATGGCTTCAGCGGTCGAGACCTACGCTGGCTACCTGCGTACCGCGCAGCAGAAGGCACAGCAGTTCAATTTCATCGCCAACGAGGCGGAGAACGAGCCGACCGGCGCCGTGATGAGCGCGGTGGAGCAGGCCAGCCAGAGGGCCACCGAGGCGATGAGTGCGGCGCAGCGGGCCGGAGATCAGGCGGCGGCCGAGGTCACGTCCGCTAGCGATCAGCTGCAGAGTCTCTTCGGGGACGGGCCGGTGCAGCGCTTTATCGTCGCCCAGCCGGGCCTGAGCGTCGAACCGCCGCTCCTCCCGGGCGCGGAGATCCTGGGCAACCCGGGTGCGGGTGACTTTGACCTCGGCCCGGAGATCCTCCGGCCGACCCCCTGGCCCGGCCTGCTCGAAGGGACCGCGATCGCACCTGAACTCGGGCTGCTCGACGGCGATCCCATCCCGACCGCCCTTGGGCCGGAGATCCTGGGAAACCCGGGCAGCGGGCTGTTCGGTCCGCTGGCTAACCTCACCACGCCGAGCGAGCCCGGGGACGAGCCGGGGACCGGCGACGACCCAGAGCCGCCAGGCGAAGGCGCGGTCGACCCGAGAGATGTCCACGGCGAGGACCGGGCAGGAAGCCGTGGCATCGACGTTCCCTACGTTAAGGAGCACGGGGAGCTGTTCTACCAGGACGACGGGCAGCTAGTTCGGGTGCTGGATAACGGGAATGGCACCAGCGATATCGTCGTTTACGACCCGTCCAACCCGAGCGGCCAGCAGACGACGACCATACGCCTGTCCGATTCGGAGGTGCAGTCACGCCTCAACAGTGGGAGATGGTTTGAGTAATGTTGTACAACGAGCGTCTGCTGTGCTGCTTCTGCGGGCTGGCGACCGAACCCGACGATTACATCGAGCTCGAGCTGCACATCGAGAAGTCCCCGGGCACCCAGTTCCTCGGCGCCCACCGGCAGCATCTCCAGGAGCGGCTTGACCGGCACTTCCGAATCGAGCTGGGCTCGGTCGAGCCGTAACCGCGGGCCGACCGCCGGGACTGTGAACGCCGTGACCAGGCGGGCGAGTTCGGCTGGACGCTCGGCGACCAGAGCGTGGCTGGCCCCCTCGACGCGGACTACCCGCAGGCGCGGGTTGGCCTCGCCCGCCTCGGCCAGGCGGCTTTCGAAGCCGCGCCGGTAAGCCGCGTACAACTGGCTGAAGGGCTGCTGCTCCGGCAGGTCATCGGTGGCGAGGACGACGAGCAGCGGACACTTGACCCGGCGGTAGACGGGGATGACGTCGAGGTCTGCCATCGCCTGCTGCAGCGCCGCCACCACCGGTGGCAATGGCCGGGCCCAGGTCTGGCCGTCCCAGGTGGTGAGGTTGCGCTTGAAGGTCCCGGCCGCGATCTCCTCCGGGGCGCCGTGACGGCGGGCCATCGCGCGGTGCTGGTCCAGGGCCGCCTCGACGTCGGACGGCGCGAGCGGCCTGGCCATGCTGTCGCGCATCGCGGAGAAGGCAGCGTGCAGCCGCTCGAGGTCCGCGCGGGCCAGGGCGGGATCGAGCCCGGCGCACTGGTCCGGCCGGCTGGGCGGCGGCGTGCCGTCCAGGCTTACCGCCGCCGGGCAGCGCGGGTGGCGGTCGGCCCACAGCGCGGCGATCATGCCGCCAAGGGACCAGCCCACGACGGCGGGCTCGGGCAGGTCAAGCTGGCCGCAGACCCTTTCGAGGTCGCCGAGGACGGCGTCCCACTCCCAGGGGCCGTCTCCGGAGCGGCCGTGCCCCCGCAGGTCGACCGCGACCACGTGGAGCTGCGGCGTCAGCTCCTGCGCGAGCAGCTGCATGCTCACCAGGTTCGCTCCCCCGCCGTGCAGCAGCAGGACGGGCGGGCCGGATCCGCCGTAGTCCCGGACCGCGACGTCGCCGCCAACGGTTAGCTCCTCAGGACCGGACATGATCGCTCCCTTCGTGGTGCCGCGGCCAGTTCCCGGCCCGGGTGCGTACCGACTCGACGGTGACTCCGCCCGCTGGATGACGCTCCAGCTTGTGCCGGACGACTAGGTCATGGACGCCTTGCCGGGTGATGCCGAGCATCGCGCCCGCCACCGAGTACGAAACCGCTTGCGCCGACGGATGGCCCACGCGCCGGAGGACCACCTGGCCGAGCGGCGTGCGCCACCATTCGGCGGGCGGCTCGAAGGGCGCGTCTCCCGGGTAGAGGCAGGCGACCAGCCGGGCGATCATCAGCGCGGCGGACTGCTGGTCGGGCCCGAGCAGCGCCGCGGCCCAAGTTTGCGCGCGCAGCCGGGCCAGCGCCCGCACCGACTCGACCGCTTCGGCCTCGTCCAGCAAGATCTCCAGCGGGTCAAGCAGCCGGACATCGACATCGCGAACCAGCTGGTCGATGAGCTCGGTACGAATGCCGTGCCTCCCTAGGCGATCTCCTTGACAGTCATTGTCAAGTACTTGGCAGAAGGTGTCAAGGCTGTGGACGGCGCAATACTGGGGCGGTGCGCGTTGGTATCGCCCATCACCTGGGCTGGGCGGTAGCCGTTGCCGCGTCAGCGGATCATGCCGTGCTGGACCGCCGGCGGATCGAGCTGATCGAGCCGGGGAGGCCGGCCTCCCCGGTCGAGCACGACATCCACATCCTCAGCGATGACGACGCCGCACGGCTGGTGGCGCAGGTTCGGACGGCGGCGCGGCGGACGGCGTCCGCGGCACTCGACCGGCTCGCCGCCGAGGTGGGCGAGCCGGTCGCCTCGCTGTCGTTGCGCGCCTGGCCGCTCGGCTTTCCCGAGGACATCACTGTCCTGCGGCGGCCGCCGTATAACGCGCGGGCTGACTCGGTGATGTACTGCCAGGTGCTGGCGGAGTGCGCGTACGAGCGCGGCTGGCCGGTGCACCAGTTCGACGCGCGGGACGTCGAGGCGCAGGCGGCCAGGAAACTGGGCGGGCGGGCGCATGAGGTGCTGTACGGGCCGCGGGCGACGCTGGGGCCGCCGTGGGCCAAGGACCACCGGATAGCGCTGGCCGCCACCGTCATGGCTGGCTGAACCGGCGGTGCGGGGGCACCGCGGGTTCCCCGCCGGCGGCGGGGAACCCGTCCGGCCATCAGTCCACCCGCCAGCCGGACGGCACCCCCAGGTGGCCGGCCAGTTCCTCGTAGGTGTCCTCTGGCAGCACCAGCCGGGCCGCCCGCAGTACCGAGCGCGGGTCCTCGCCCGGCGGGGTGAGCAGGTAGACCGTGTCGTCGCTGACGCAGTAGGTGACGATCAGCCGCTCGTGCTCCGCCTGGACAATCCGCGGGACCTTGGCGGCGGCGTGCTGCTCGCAGGCACGCTGTCCCAGGCTGAGGATCGCGGCCAGCATCCCCGGCCGTGCCCCGCCGGGCAAGCGGCGACGCCGGGCCAGCAGCAACGCCGGCTCGAGGATGAACGCGAGCAGCGTCAGCACTGCCGCCACGAGCAGGGTGCCCTTGAGCCAGGACGGCATAACGCTGGCGGCCAGGCCGCCACCAGACGCGGGCGTGCTCCGGGGAGAGCGGGCCGGCCCGGGCGACCCAGCGGGAGCCGGGCGGGTAGTGGCGGGCGTCTTCCCGGTGCCGCTGCCGGAGGCCCGCGGGCCAGGCGCCGGTGCCTTAGCTGGCGCTGGCGCCTTCTGCGGTACGGATGCCTGCGGGGTCGTGCGGCCGGGCTGGCCGTCGGCACCGCCCGGTGCCACGAGAACCGTTCCCGTCCGAATCACATTGGGGTTGACCCCGATGACCTGGCGGTTAGTGGCGTACAGGGCTTGCCAGCCGCCATGGACGGCCAGGGCGCTGGCGATGCCGGACAAGGTGTCCCCCGGTTCCACCGCGTACCTGAGCGGCGTGGCCTTCCCGGGCACGGTGAGGGTGATTCCTGGCCGGATCACGTTGGGATCCGCGCCGACGACCGCCCGGTTAGCGGTGTACAGGGCTTGCCAGCCGCCGCGCACGCCGAGCGCCGCGGCGATCGAGCTGAGCGTGTCACCGGGCCGGACGGTCCAGGTGCGGGCGGGTGCGGCCGTCAGCAGAGAGGCCGTCGCTGTCATGAGGGTGGCCCCCGGCCGAGCGGCCGGGGCTGTCTTGGCACTGGTACTGCTGGTACTGCTCGCGATGCTGATCTTCGCCTGGGCGGGCTGGCCGGGTCCTCGAGAGCCGGCCACCGCCAAGAGGGCCATGATGCCCAAGGCGACTATCACGCACGCGGACTTCGTCCACTTGCGCACGTTGAATCTCTTCCTTCCAAGGGGTCAGCGCCGAACGCTGCTGGCCCGGCGCTGCGGGCACGGAACCGAGAGGAAGGAAGGAATTAAGCTGGCGGAACCTCCGGCAGGTAGGTACGCCAGACCGGGTTGGCATTGGCGCGCTTCTGCCGCCACAGCAGGAGCAGCAGGGCAGCCGCGAGCGCCCAGCCGACCGCACTGCCGAGCGGGCCGCCCCCGGCCCCGCCGCCGGTCATCGGGGTGGCGCCGTTTCCGCTACCACCTGCGGGGCCCGCGGGCTCGGGGGTGACCGGGCCGACCGGGGAGCCCTGGCCGGGCGCGGGCGGCTGGGGCCCGCGCGGGCCGCGCGGCGCGCCGCCGGCCGGGCGCCGACTGGGACGACGGCGACTGGGACGACGGCGACTGGGACGACGGCGACGACTGAGTGACGGCGGTCGGACCGGAGTGGACGGAGCTGCCACCGCCTGGGGCCGACGGCGCGGGAGCGGATGGCTGCGAACCGGACGGCGCCGCGGCGGTCACGGTCCCGAGCGCGGTGCCCGGGGCGCCGCCGGTGACCGCGCTCATCGGCGCGGTGGCGGCCGCCAGCGGGGCGATCGCCTTGGTCACCGGGGTGACCGCCGGGCTGATGGAGGTGAGCACGGGAGCTGTTAGCGGGACGACGCTGGCGACAACCGGCGCCAGCGGCTGGGTGACCGCCGGCAGCAGCGGGGCCACCGTCTCGGTGACCGGCGTCAGGACCGGAGTGACCGCGGCGGTCAGCGGGGCGACGGTGCTGATGACCGGGGCGAGGGTGTCGGAAACTGTCCCGGTAAGCGGGGTGATCGCGCTGGTCACGGGGGCGAGGGCGGTGCTGACCGGGCCGAGGACCGGCGCGACGGCGGTGGTGACCGGAGTGAGGGTGCTGGCTACCGCGGTCGTCACTGGGGTGATCGCGCTGGTCACCGGGGTGATCGCGCTGGTCACGGGGGCGAGGGCGGTGCTGACCGGGCCGAGGACCGGCGCGACGGCGGTGGTGACCGGAGTGAGGGTGCTGGCTACCGCGGTCGTCACCGGGGTGAGGGCGGTGGTGACGGGAGCGAGGGTCTCTGTCACTGTCCGCGCGACCGGGGCGGCGGCAGCGCTCACGGGGGCGATGGTGCCGGCCACAGCGGCGCTGACCGGAGTCGCCACGGCGGCCAGTGGCTGCGCGGCCTTGGTGGCGACCTGGGCGACCGGAGCGGTCACGCCCGCGGTGAGGTTCGCGGCGGAGCCCACCGCGCTCGTCGTGACCGGGTTGGCCAGCGCCGCGGGCGCGGGCGGGGCGGGTGGCGCGGAAACGGCCGGCGCGGAAACGGCCGGCGCGGAAGGCGCAGCCGGCGCCAAGGGGACCGCGGGCGCGGTCGCTGCCGCCACCGTAGCGGTAACCGGGTTGGTAACCCCGGGCACCGCGGCAGTAGCGGTGTCAATCGCGGACCCGGCTGACCCGATCGAGTCCCCCCCGGCTGACGGGGCCCCGGAGGGTGCCGCGAGCGGTGCGGAAGCGGGCGCCGCGGGAGCGGGAGCTGCGGGAGCGGGCACCGACGGCGCGCCCGCAGGCGCGGTGGCCGCCGTGGGGGAGCCCTGCGGCGCGCTCGCCTGTCCGCCGGCCAGCACTCCGGTGACGGTCGACACGACGCTGGCCGCGCCACTGCTAGCCGCGCCACTGCTGGCTGGGCCACTGCTGGCTGGGCCACCGCTGGATTGGTCGCCGGAGGCCGGGACGCCGCTAGCGGCGTCGCCGGCGGAGGGCAGCCCCAGCGGTTTCGCCAGCCCCGGCAGCGACGTGGACGACGATGCCACCCGTGACCGACGATGCCACCGTGGACGTCGCGGGCGGCTCGTCGTTGGTCGCGGCGTGCGCCTGGCGGGAGGCGAGGAAGAGGACGACGAAGATTCCGGCAGCCACCATCGACACCTGGACCGCCCGGAGGGCGATGCGGCGCGATACCAGCTGGGTCATCAAGTCTGCTCCCCTGTCCGGGAAGGCGCGTCGGCAGGCCAGTCGGCCCAACCAGTGCCGAACTGCCCTGGAAAGCGGTTTTTAAAAGCGATACGAACCGCCGCGAAAGGCATATTCCTGTTCGGCCATCACCGTACAAGCTGCGTTGAAGCCCGGGCAATACGTATTTATGCCGACATCGCGGCCAGGGCGGTGAGGCCGCCGTACCTAGGTGGCCGGCCAGCGCTGCCCGGCCAGCACCGCCAGGTGCAGGGCGACCAGCGTGTCCTCGAGATCGGGCAGCGCCTCGGTCTTGTCGGCGCTGACGTAGGACCGCACCAGCTCGGCGGTGGCACCAGCCAGCGCCTGGTAGGCCAGCTCGGGGACCTCGGGCCAGTCGGGGTGGCGGGTGCGTGCCCGGCGGTGCCACTTGGCGTTGACCTCGGCGAACCGGTGGAAGGCGGCTTGCAGCCGCTCGACCGCGGCCGGGCCGGCCGCGGGCATGTCGATGTAGAAAACGCGGGAGAAGGCGGGCTCGCCGGCCAGGAAGGAGAGAAAGGCCCGGCAGCCGGCCCGCAGCGCGTCCTCGTCGGTGGCGTCGGCCGGGATCTGCCGGGCGCCGTCGACCACGTGGTCGAGCAGTAGCTGGCCGCCATGCTTGGTGGCGGCCACGAAACAGTCCTCGCGGCTGCGGAAGTGCAGGTAGAACGCCGCCCGGGAGACCTTCGCGCGGCGCACGATGTCGGCCACGGTGACGGCCGGGTACCCCTTCTGGGCGACCGCGGCGATGGTGGCGCGCAGCAGCCGCTCCCGCTGCGAGGCCTGCACGGCCGGGGCCGGCAGGCGGCTGCGTCCCCGTGGCAGCCCCGGTTTCCCCGTGTGCGTCTCGGCCAGGCTGCCCTCTTGATTGGCGTCGAGCATGAGCCTAGAGTAACGGGAAAATTCCTAAAGTACGGACTCGTACTTTAGTCCGTCTCGCGATCAATGCTGACGTGGCGCGGAAAGGGGTTGTGCACAGTGACAGCTACTATTAGCGGTACTGGGACGTCCGGAGCGGTACAGGGGCTCTGGCGAAGGCAGATCGATCACTATCCGCAGAATGCGCAGCGGATGTGGTACCTCGGCATCGTGGTGGCCGCCACGATCATGTTGTATTACCAGTTCTACATCGCGGGCGCGGTGTCGCCCTCGATCATCGCCCACTACGGCATGACCTTCCCTTTTTACGTCTACGTGGTCGGGGTGGCGAACGCGGTCGGCGCGTTCGGCTCGCTGGCGGCGGGCCTGGCCGACCGGTGGGGGCGGGCCAACCTGGTCGCCTACGGATTGGTGATAACCGGGCTGATAGCCCTGGTCGGCATCCCTAACGCGTCCGGCAAGTGGACCTACGCGGTGCTGTTCGCCCTGATGGGCCTGGTTGAGGGCGTCATCCTGGTCGCCACCCCCGCCCTCGTCCGGGACTACTCCCCGCAGCTCGGCCGGGCCTCGGCGATGGGTTTCTGGACCCTCGGCCCGGTCCTCGGCAGCCTGGTGGTCGCCGTGGTGTCGACCAACACCGTCAGCCACCTGGGGCCGTGGCAGGACCAGTTCATCATCTGCGGCATCGCCGGGCTGGTGGTCGCCGCGGTCGCGATCGCCGGGCTCAAGGAGCTGTCGCCGGGGCTGCGTGACCAGCTCATGGTGTCGCACCGGGACCGCGCGCTGATCGAGGCGCGGGCCCGCGGGCTGGACATCGAGGGCTCGCTGCGCAACCCGTGGCGGCAGGTACTGCACCTGGACGTCATCGGGTCCGCGTTCGCGATCTCGGTCTTCCTGATCATCTACTACACCGCGGTCGGCTTCTTCACCGTCTACTTCACCACCCTGCACGGCTTCTCGCTGTCGACCGCCAACAGCATCGGCAACTGGTTCTGGGCGTTCGACGCGGGCGCGCTGATCCTGGTCGGCATCATCTCTGACCGGCTGCGGGTGCGGAAACCGTTCATGGTGCTCGGCGGGGTCGGCGCGATCGTGATGACGATCATCTTCCTCAACCTCGGTGCGGGTACCTCCTACGCTAAGTTCGCCGTCGTCATCAGCATCCTGGCGGCGTTCCTCGGCATCGCCTACGCGCCGTGGATGGCGAGCTTCACCGAGACGGTGGAGAAGCACAACCCGGCGCTGACCGCGACCGGGCTGGCGGTGTGGGGCTGGATCATCCGCGCCGTCATCGCCATCTCGGTGCTGATCCTGCCGTCGGTCGTCAGCTCGATGACGCCGCTGGTGACCTACGGCCCGCAGGCCGCCATCATCCAGGCGACCTACCCGCAGCAGCTCCAGACGCTGGCCGTGATCGACCCCAAGACCCAGGCCGCCCTGCAGCTCAGCCCGCCAAGCAATGCCGCGGTGACCACCGCGGTGGGCGAGATTGCCACCGCGTTCAAGGTCACCCCGACGGTAGCCGGGGGCCGCCTGCTGGCGCTGTCCAAGCTGCCCAAGGCGGACCAGGCGTTCCTGGCCGCGCACGGCAACGACGTCACCAAGGCCAGCGCGTCCGCCCCCGGCCAGTGGAAGGACTGGTGGTGGATCTGCGTCGGCGGTGAGGTCGTGTTCCTGCCGTTCATCCTGGTGCTGTCCGGCCGCTGGCGCCCGCGCAAGGCGCGCGAGGACGCCGAAGAGCACGAGCGCGCGGTCCAGCAGGAGCTAGCCGCCCTCGAGCAGGCATAACCCCTTCCAGACCCCGAACGGGCTGGCCACGATCCCCCCCTCGTGGCCGGCCCGTTCGGCTGTCCGCAACCGGGTCGGCGCTAGGTACGCCGGCAGCTGTCGAAGGTCGCGCCGTCCAGGTCCACGTCGAACAGCACCGCCGCGAACCCGTTGGCCGGCTGCTGCACCGCCCGGCAGAAGGCCGCGAAGGCCCGGGCACCGCTGCACTGCTGTCCCGGTGCGCACACGTAGTCGTCGTCGGTGTACTCAGCCTCGCCGACCCACTTCCCGGTCGGCTGCCGCGCGGTCTTGTCGGTGGTGAAGTCGTCCCAGCCGCAGGGCGTCGTCCCCGTCAGGCCGCTGCAGGTGAACCCGTACTGGGTGCTGCCCTGGAACTGCGCCGCGGTGCAGGCCTGCGAGACGTAGCACTCCTCGACCACCGCGCCCTCGGTGTACTGGCGCCCCCACGAGCTCAGCAGGGGCGAGTTCTTCCACAGCGCGGTCATCCCGTCCCGGTGCACCTGGTTGAACGCGTAGGCGAGGAAGTTCTCCACGTCGCCCGGCGTCAGCGCGAAGCCGGTGGTGGACGGCGGGTCGAAGCCGTCGATGTCGTCCAGCTCGACCGCGTCGAACCCCTTCCGCGCGCACATCGCGATCCGCGCGTCGAGCATCGGCTTGAGCTGGTCGAGCTGGCGGAAGTCGACCCACCGCTCCTCCGGGTACCCGTAGTACACCAGGCCGAGCGTGCCAGCCGGGAAGGCACCGCCGTCCGGGGTCGCGTCCGGGCGGTAGTCCTCCCAGGCCAGGTCGAGATAGCAGGCCGCCTTCGGGTGCGGCAGGGTAGCCGCCTGCCAGGTGGTCTTGACCGCGGTCACCTCTGCCCTGGTGGTGAGGAAGCCGTCCAGGTCGTACAGGTCGACCGCGGCCGCGCCGGTTCGCTCGAGCGGGGTCACCCGGCCGATCTGCCAGTCCCAGGACATCGGCTGGCCGTCGGCGGCCCGGTGCTGCGGGTACCAGCAGTCGCCGCGGCACGCCACCGCGGCCGGCATCGGCGTCACCCGCCAGGAGAAACGGATGGTGGTAGCTCCCACCCGGTCGGCGGTCCGCACGGCGACCTGGTGCGCTCCGGGCGCCAGCGTCCCGGTGGCGAGTACCCGGCTGGACGGCAGCGGGTGCCAGGAGCCGCTATCAACCCGGTACCACTGGACGGCGGGGCCGTCGGCCGGGTTCGCGTGCGGCGCCGCCACCTGGAAGTTCTCCTCGTCCGAGGCGGTCTCCGGCTCCGGGGTGCCGTTGACGAACGCGCTGGCAGGCGCCTTCCCAGCCGGGTAGGCGCCGACCGCCACGGCCGACAGCACGCTCGCCGAGCGGCTGACGTCGGTGAAGTCGTTGGCCGAGCCGGGCGGCAGCACCACCTCGGTCGCGGTCTCGGTCAGCCGCAGCCGCCGGCCCGCGTCGGAGTGCCCGACCACGTAGCAGCGGGCGGCGTACGGCGTCGCGGTGGTGTCCGCCCCCGCCTTGCACCCGGTGCCGGCCGCCGAGCAGCTCTGCCAGGCGTAGGCGACCTCGAAGCTGACCAGCTTCCAGCCGGCCGGCAGCGCGGACGGGTGCCAGCTCAGGCCGGCCGCGGCCACGGTAGAGCCGTCCCGGAGCGGGCCGGACAGCCGCAGCGTCCCCTGGCGGGCCGGCCCGGTGACGCTGACCGCGGCCGAAGCTGCGCTGGCGGGCGCGTTGCCGGCCGAGGAGGGGCTGGCCGGGGCGGCCAGGGCGGCCGGGGCCACGGTCCCGGCCGCGAGTGCGACCGCGACCGCGGCCAGCCCGGCCCGCGTCCGGTTGCCCATCGCAGCGCGGGTCATCGCGGCGCGGCCATCGCGGCGGGTCATCGCAGTGCGGCGGGCAGCAGGTCCCGGTGGGCGGCGAGCAGCTCGTCGCACATCGCCTGAGTCTGCGCGGTGGTCAGGGTGGCGCCGGTGTTCGGGTCGAGCAGCGCCGCCTGGTACACGTGGTCGCGCGAGCCGTCGAGCGCCGCCCGCACGGTCAGCTCCACCACGTTGAGGAAGGTCCGGTTGAGCGCGGCCAGCTGAGGCGGCAGCGCCCCGACCGGCACCGGCTTGGCGCCGCCCGCCCCGACCAGGCAGGGCACCTCGACGCAGCACTGGTCGGGCAGGCTGCTGATGAGGCCGCCATTGCGGATGTTCACGTGCAGCTCGCGCTCGGTCCCGGTCTCCAGCGAGTGGATGAACAGCGAGGCGAGCTCGTTCTCGGGCTCGGTCACCAGCGGCTCGTCCCCCGCTAGCTGCCGCTCGAGCGACGCCAGCTCACGCAGGTTCTCCTCCGACCGCTCCAGGTAGTCGCCGACGAAGATGCGGAACTGCTCGACCTGGTCGTCATGGCGCATGAACCAGGGCACGTACTCGGCCGAGTGCTCGCTGGACTCGGTCGGGAAGTAGCCGAACCGGCGGTAGATCTCCACCCGGACCCGGCGGCGCAGCTCGGGCGACGCCGCCACGACCTCGGCCAGCCGCGGGTACAGGGACTGTCCGTCCTGCTCGAAGCGCAGCACGAACGCCTGGTGGTTGAACCCGGCGGTGAGGAAGCGGACCCGGTCCGGGTCGGCTCCGACCAGGCCGGTGAGGAAGGCCTGGGTGTCGCGGACCGAGTGGCACAGCCCGAACACCCGGCTGAACCCGGTGCCCTCGTACACCGCCCAGGGCAGCATCGCCATCGGGTTGCTGTAGCTGAGCAGGTAGGCGTCCGGGCACTCGGCCAGCATGTCCTGTGCCAGGCTGACCACCACCGGGATGGTGCGCAGGCCGCGGAAGATACCGCCGATGCCGAGGGTGTCGCCGATGGTCTGCCGTACCCCGTACCGGGCCGGGATGTCGAAGTCGGCCCGGGTGGCGGCGTACCCGCCGACCTGGACCTCGTTGATTACGTAGGTCGCGCCCGCCAGGGCCGCGCGCCGGTCGTCGGTCGCGGTCACCGTCGCGCCCGCCCCGGTCTGCGCGGAAATCCGGCGCACCAGCCGCTCGGCGTGGGCCAGCCGCTCGGCGCTGATGTCGTACAGCGCGAAGTGCACGCTGCCCCTCAGCTCCGGGTAACTGCACAGGTCAACGGCCACGTTCCGAGTGAATTCGACGCTGCCAGCACCGATGAAGGTCACCTTGATCACAGCTCGTTAGTGTTCCATGTGTGCCGATTTCTTGCAAGATATTGCAAAACGCCCCAGAAGCCGTGCACAATGCTGCTCATTCGGTCGGCCAGTTAGAGCATCTTCGAGCGGGGAGCGCGCATGGCGAGGACAAGGCAGCACCGGCGTGGCACCCTGGCAGTCCTGGCCGCCGCCCTCGCGGCCGGCGCGGTCGCCCTGGCCGGGTGCGGTACCGACGCGAACAGCGGCGGGTCCGGCAGCTCCTCCGGCGGCAGCACCATCCAGGTCTGGGAGGGCTACACCGGCCCCGACGCCCCGGCGTTCGCCAAGCTGGTGGCGGAATACGAGAAGCAGCACCCCGGGCAGAAGGTCAGCACGCTGTTCGTCAACAACGACGACACCCTGCAGAAGGTGCTCACCGCGGTGAAGGGCGGCAGCCCGCCCGACATCGCCTACCTGTACGGGTCGTGGGCGCCCAACGTGGCCAAGATCCCGGGCGTGGTCGACCTGACCAAGCTGGTCCAGCAGCCCGGAGTGAACTGGAACGACTTCTTCGCCGGCGAGCGCGACGTGGCCACCGTGGACGGCAAGGTGATCGGCATCCCCGCCTTGGTCGACAACCTGGCGGTGGTCTACAACAAGAAGCTGTTCGCCCAGGCCGGCCTGCCGGCCCCGGGACCGGACTGGACCTGGCAGCAGTTCACCGCAGACGCCAGGAAGCTGACCAACGCGGCCGCCAAGCAGTACGGCACCGCCTACGTCACCCCCGGTACCGAGGACACCGTCTGGCACTGGGAAGCGCTGTTGTGGGAGGCGGGCGGCAGCCTGCTGACGGCCGACAGCAAGAAGGCGGCGTTCGACTCCCCGGCCGGGCTGGCCTCGCTCAGCACCCTGCAGACGCTGGCGGCCGACAAGTCGGTGTACCTCGACCCGACCGACAACGCCTACGCCAACCTGTTCAACTCGGGCAAGGTCGGGATGCTGGTCACCGGCCCGTGGGATCTCGGCAACTTCCCCGACGTCGACTACGGGGTGCAGGTCATGCCCAGCTACCCGGGGACCAGCGGGGGCCACCAGACGATCTCCGGCCCGGACAACTGGGTGGTCTTCGACAACGGCAGCCGCCAGGTCAGCGCGGCCGAGCAGTTCCTCACCTGGCTCACCGCGCCCGCCCAGGTCAAGGCGTTCTCGCTGGCGACCGGCGAGCTGCCGACCCGGCAGTCGGTCGCCAGCGCGGCCGGCTTCGACAGTCAGATGGACAAGCTGCAGCCCGGGGTGAGCACGTTCGTCAGCAACCTGGCCAACGTCAAGCAGGCCCGGCCCCAGATCGCGACCTACCCGCAGGTCTCCACCATCCTCGGCAACATGGTGGTGTCGGTGCTGCTCGGTAAGGCCGCCCCGCAGGCCGCCCTTGCCTCGGCCGCCCAGCAGGTCGACGCGGCCCTGGCGGGCAGCTGAGCATGCGGTTTCGCCGGGCGCTGGACTCCGAGCAGTTCAACGGGTGGGCGTTCGTCACCCCCGGCACGGTGATCATCCTGCTGTTCGGGGCGGCGCCGATCGTCTGGTCGCTGGTCCTGTCGTTCCAGAAGTCATCGCTGCTCGGGTCGTCGAGCCCGTTCGCGGGCCTGGCCAACTACCGGCGGATGGTGCACGACCCGGTGGTCGCCCAGGCGATCGGGCACACGCTGGTCTACAGCGCCCTGTTCGTGCCGGGCACGATGGCGGTCGGGCTGCTGCTGGCGGTGGCCATGAACCGGAAGATCCGCGGCATCACGATCTACCGCACGGCCGCCTACGCGACGATGGCGATCTCCACCATCAGCGAGGCGGTCGTCTTCATGTGGCTGTTCGACCCCTCGTACGGGATCGTCAACTACGCCTTCAGCCGGGTCGGCCTGCCGCAGCAGCAGTTCCTCAACTCGCCGTCCGAGGCGCTCTACGTCATCGTGGCGATGACCATCTGGGGCTGGACCGGCTTCGCGGTGGTGGTCTACCTGGCGGCGCTGCAGGGGGTGCCGCAGACGCTGCTCGAGGCGGCCGCGATCGACGGCGCGGGCCCCTGGCGGACGTTCCGCCGGGTCACCCTGCCGCTGCTCAGCCCGGCCTCGCTGTTCCTGGCGGTGTGGCTGACGATCAACGCGCTGCAGCTGTTCGACGAGGTCTACCTGAGTACCCAGGGCGGCCCGCTCAACGCGACCACGGTCCTCGTCTACTACCTCTACGAGCAGGCCTTCCAGCAGTTCAACTTCGGCTACGCGTCCGCCATCGCCTACTTCCTGTTCCTCGTCACCCTCGTGATCACCGCGCTCCAGTTCTGGCTGGGGCGGCGGTACACGTATTACCGGTCATGAGCGCGACCTCATCCCTGACCGAGGCGTTCGCCCGCGGCGACCGGCTGGCCGCCGGGGCCTGGCTGCCGGGCCGGCGCCGCCGGAGATGGCCGTTCAGCCCCTGGCACCTGGTGCTGATCCCGGCCACGATCGTGCTGCTGTTCCCGTTCGTGTGGCTGGTGGTCACCTCGCTGGAGACCTCGTCGGAGTCGCTGCACTTCCCGCCGATCCTCCTCCCGCACGTGATCAGGTTCGCCAACTACTCGGACGCGCTGTCACAGGCGCCGTTCGTGCACTGGCTGGTCAACAGCGCGGTGGTCGCGGTGGGGACGGTGCTCTGCAACCTGGTGCTGTGCACGCTGGCCGGGTACGCGTTCGCCCGGTTCCGGTTCCTCGGCCGCACCTTCCTGTTCGCGGTGATCCTGGCCACGCTGATGGTGCCGTTCCAGGTGACGATGATCCCCTGGTTCATCATCACCAAGTGGCTGGGGGTGCACCTGCTGGCCGGGGTGGGCATCAACACCATCGGCGCGCTTATCTTGCCCAACGCCGCCACCGGCTTCGGCATCTTCTTCATGCGGCAGTTCTTCCGCACGCTGCCGCTCGAGTACGAGGAGTCCGCCCGGGTGGACGGGGCGAGCAGGCTGACCGTGCTCGTCCGCATCGTGCTGCCGCTGGCCACCCCGCCGCTCGCCACCCTGGCCGCGCTGACGTTCCTCGACTCCTGGAACAACTTCCTGTGGCCGCTGATCGCGGTCACCTCCACCAGCCAGATGACGCTGCCGCTGGGCCTGGCCACCTTCCAGGGCGCGCACGCGACCGACTGGCCGCTGCTGATGGCGGGGAACGTGATGAGCCTGGTGCCGATGCTGGCGGTCTTCTTCATCGCGCAGCGCTACTTCATCCGTTCGGTGGCCGCGACCGGGCTGGCCGGGACGTGAGCCGTGCGCGCTGGCCCGGCCGGCGCGGACGACTCAGCAGCCGAAAACCCAGCCGCCGAGAACACAGCAGAGGGGATTTACACATGGGCAAGGAGGCCTCGATGACGCATGAGCAGGTAGCAGCGGGCGGTCGCACCGAGCAGGAGATCGCCTCGCAGCCAGCCTGCTGGCGCCGGGCGGCCGAACTGGCGCCCGCCGTGGCGAGCGCGCTGCCGGCCCCGGGCGAACGGGTAGCGGTAGCCGGCTGCGGCACCTCCTGGTTCATCGCCCAGTCTTACGCGGCCGCCCGGGAGCAGGCGGGCCAGGGCGAGACCGATGCTTATCCCGCGTCGGAGATGCCCCGCGGCCGGCACTACGACCGGCTGCTGCTGCTGTCCCGGTCCGGCACCACCACCGAAGTTCAGGAGCTAGCCGAACGGGTGCGCGGTACCACGCCCACCGTCGCGATCACCGCGGACGCGCAGACCCCGGTGGCGCTGGCGGCCGACCAGGTCATCGAGCTCGCCTTCGCGGACGAAGAGTCGGTGGTGCAGACCAGGTTCGCCACCACCGAGCTGGCGCTGCTGCGCGCGCACCTGGGCATCGACCTCGAGCCGTCGGCGCAAGCGGCGCAGCGGGTGCTGGCCGAGCCGGTGCCGCCCCCGCTGCTGGCCGCCCGCCAGTTCACCTTCCTCGGCACCGGCTGGACCTACGGGCTGGCCAACGAGGCGGCGCTCAAGCTGCGTGAGGCGGCGGTGGCGTGGACCGAGTCCTACCCGGCGATGGAGTACCGGCACGGCCCGGTCGCGATCACCGGCGAGGGCAGCGTCGTCTGGCTGCTCGGCCCGGCCCCGGCCGGGCTGCGCGAGGACATCGCCGCGGCCGGCGGGCTGCCCTGGGGCGGGGGCGGGGACCCGATGGCCGAGCTGGTCCGGGTGCACCTGCTCGCGCTGGCGACGGCACGGGCCCGCGGGCTCGACCCCGACCGGCCGCGGAACCTCACCCGGTCCGTCATCCTCGGGCCCGGCGCCCCCGGCGTGGTCCCGTGAGCCTGGGCGCCAAGATCCTGGTGGTCTGCCTCAACCCGGCCCTCGACATCACCCACGAGGTGCCCGAGGTCGACTGGGCCGGGGTGAACCGGCCGACGGCGGTGCACGCCCGCCCCGGCGGCAAGGGGACGAACGTGGCCAGGACCCTGCACTCGTTCGGTATCCCGGTGCTGTTGCTTGGGCTGGCCGGCGGCGGCACCGGGACCGCGGTGGAGACCGGGCTGCGCCAGCTCGGGGTGCCGGCCGAGTTCACCCCGGTGGCGGGCGAGACCCGGCGGACGTTCACCGTGGTGGACGGGCGCGGCCCGGTCGCGCTCTTCAACGAGCCCGGCCCGGAAGTCAGCGCGGCCGAGTTCGCCCGGTTCTGGGTGGCCTACGCCGCTGCGCTGGCCGAGGCCGACGCGGTGGTGCTGTCCGGCAGCCTGCCGCGCGGGCTGCCGGCCGGCCGGCTGGCCGGGCTGATCACCCAGGCCGCCGCCGCGGGGGTGCCCGCGGTGCTCGACACCAGCGGCGACGCGCTGCGCGAGGGGATCGCGGCCGGCCCCGCCGTCGTCAAGCCCAACCTGGCCGAGCTCGAGGAGCTGTCCGGCCACGGGCTGACCGGGGCCGGCGGCGAGGCCGAGCTGGCGGCGGTCAAGTCGGCCGCCGCCAGCCTGCGGGCGGACGGCGCCGGGGCGGTGGTGGTCACCCTCGGCCGCGCCGGGCTGCTGGCGGTGACCGCGGACGGCTGCTGGCGGGCGCGGCCGCCCGCCGCACTGGCCGGCAACGCGACCGGCGCGGGCGACGCGGTGACCGCCGCCCTGGCGCACGGCCTGGTACTTGGCCGTCCCTGGGACGAGCGGCTGCGGCACGCGGCGGCGCTCGGCGCGGCCGCCGTTGCCGCCCCGGTGGCGGGCGAGTTCAGCCCGGGCGCCTACGCCGCCGGGCTCGGCTCGGTCACCGTGCGACGAGAGACTGTGCAGCCGGAAGAGGACAGCTCATGCCGCTAGCGGCGATGGAAGAGATCATCGGGCCCGCCCGGTTGGCCGGGCGCGGCGTCGGCGCGTTCAACGTCATCAGCCTCGAGCACGCGGAGGCGATCGTGGCCGGCGCCGAGGCGGCCCCGGCGCCGGTGGTGCTGCAGATCAGCGAGAACTGCGTCGCCTACCACGGGGCGCTGGCGCCGATCGCCCGCGCCTGCCAGGAGGTCGCGCGGCTGGCCACGGTGCCGGTGGCGGTGCACCTGGACCACGCCTCGGCCGTGCCGCTGGTGGAGACCGCGGCCGAGCTGGGCATCGGCTCGGTCATGTATGACGCGTCGCGGCTGCCGTACGCGGACAACGTCCGGGCCACCGCGGCGCTGGCCCGCTGGTGCCGCCAGCGCGGGGTCTGGCTGGAGGCCGAGCTGGGCGAGGTCGGCGGCAAGGACGGCGTGCACGCGCCGTCGGCCCGGACCGACCCGGCCGAGGCGGCCCGCTACACCGCCGCGACCGGGGTCGACGCGCTGGCGGTGGCGGTCGGCAGCTCGCACGCTATGCTGACCCGCGATGCCGCCCTCGACCTCGGCCTGATCGCCGCGATCCGGGGGGCGGTCAGCGTCCCCCTCGTGCTGCACGGCTCGTCCGGCGTTCCCGACCGGGACCTGACCGCGGCCGTCCAGGCCGGGATGACCAAGATCAACATCGCGACCCAGCTGAACAAGGTGTACACCACCGCCGTGCGGCGCACCTTGTCTGACCAGCCGGCCACGGTTGATCCTAGGAAGTACGGGGCAGCCGGACGCGACGCGGTCACACCAGAGGTGACCAGGCTGCTCCGGTTGCTCGGGGGAGGCACCTTGCTCGGTTCTGGAGGCACCGTTGAGCCGCTACCGCCGGTGGAATGACCTGCTTGAGCTGCTGGCGACCGCGGGTCAGCTGCAGGTCGAGGACGCGGCCAAGGCACTGAACGTGTCCGCCGCCACCATCCGCCGCGACTTCGACGAGCTGGCCGGGCAGCAGATGCTCACCCGGATCCGCGGCGGCGCGGTCGCCCAGGCGGTCAGTTACGACCTGCCGCTGCGCTACAAGACCGAACGCCACCCGTCGGAGAAGCAGCGCATCGGCCAGCTCGCGGCCGGCCTGGTGCGGGCGGGCCAGGTGGTGGGCCTGAACGGCGGCACCACCACTACCGAGACCGCGCGGGCGCTCGCCGTCCGGGCCGACCTCGGCCACGGCACGGCCGGCGAGGCCATCACGGTGGTGACCAACGCGCTCAACATCGCGACCGAGCTGGCCGTCCGCCAGCACATCAAGATCGTGGCCACCGGCGGGGTCGCCCGCCCCCAGTCCTACGAGCTGACCGGGCCGCTCGCCACCGGCGTGCTCGAGCAGGTCACGCTGGACGTGGCGATCCTCGGCGTGGACGGCATCGACGCGGTCGCGGGCGCGACCGCGCATCACGAGGGGGAGGCGAGCATCAACCAGCTGATGGCCCGGCAGGCCCGCACGGTGATCGTGGTCGCCGACAGCTCCAAGGCGGGCCGCCGCGCCTTCGCCCGGATCTGCGGCCCGGCCGACATTGACGTGCTGGTCACCGACACCGGCATCGCGCCGGAGGAGCTGAGCCTGCTGCAGGCGGCCGGGGTGGACGTTGTCCTCGCCTGACCGGTCCCTGCCTGACATCGACCTGCTGGTCATCGGCGACTGCAACCCGGACGTGCTGGTCCTCGGCCAGGACGTGACCCCGGCTTTCGGGCAGCAGGAGAAGCTGGTGGACCGGGTCGCCCTGGAGGTCGGCGGCTCGGCCGCGATCACCGCTGTCGCCGCCGCCCGGCTGGGCCTGCGGGTAGCGCTGGCCGCGGTGATCGGGGCCGACCCGGCCGGCGCGTTCATGCTCGGCCAGCTGGCCCGCGAGGGGGTGGACACCAGCGGGGTGCTGGTGCGGGATGACCTCGCGACCGGGATGACGGTGGCGCTGTCACGCGGCGGCGACCGCGCGATCCTGACCGCGCTCGGCGCGATCGACGCGCTGACCGCGGCCGACGTGCCGCCGGGGCTGCTCGCCCGGGCCCGGCACGTGCACGTGAGCTCCTACTTCCTGCTGGCCGGCTCGCTCGGCCCGGGCCTGGCCGGCCTGCTGGCGGCCGCCCGCGCGGCGGGCGCCGTCACCTCGCTCGACACCAACTGGGACCCGTCCGGCCGCTGGCGCGACCGGTACCTGCCCGCGGTGCTCGCCCAGGCCAGCCTGCTGCTGCCGAACGAGGCCGAGGCGCTCGCGCTGAGCGGCGCGGCCTCGCTTGACACCGCGGTGTCCTCGCTGGCGGGCGGGGGCTCGCGGCTGGTGGTCAAGCTCGGCCCGCGGGGCGCGCTGTGTGCTTCCCAGTCCGGGACGTGCCAGGTCAGCCTGCCGCCGGTGACGCCGGTGGACACCACCGGGGCAGGTGACTGCTTCAACGCCGGGCTGATCGCCGGGCTGCTGCGGGGCTGGCCGCTGCCGCGCGCGGCCGCCCTCGGCTGCGCCACCGGGGCACTGTCGACCGGGGCGCTCGGCGGCACCGCCGGGGCGCCCGGCCTGGCGGCCGCGGTCGCCCTGGCGGCGGACGCCGTTACCGGCTGCCCAGGAACGGGATGATCTGCGGCAGGTCGACCGTGCTGCGCATGCCGGGCGCGGCCGCGACGACGTACGGCACCGCGTTGACGGCCCGGTTGGCGGTGTAGCCGGGCGTCATCTCGCCCTCCTGGCCCTCCGGGATCGCGAACCGGATGTCCACGTCAAGCGGGGCGTCGCCGTCGATGGTGACGTTCCAGCCGTTGCCGCGCAGGTCCCAGTCCTGGTCCAGGTCGTCGGCGACGTACCAGGTGGCGATGAACGTCACCAGCGGCTGGCCGGCGTGCAGGCCGGTCACCGTCATCCGCAGGCCGGCCACCGTGCCCGCGGCCAGCGTGCCGGCCGCGATGGTGTGCTCCTTCGGGGTGACCGCGATCTCACCGGACCCGGTGACCGAGTCCAGCGGCTTGCCGATCGCCTCGGCCAGCAGCCGCAGCGACGGGCCGAACGAGTGCGCGCCGAAGGAGAAGAACGCCATCGGGAAATCTTCCGGCTGCTTGCCGAAGCCCATCAGGTCGAACAGCATCTCCGGCGAGTTGCGGGTGCCGGTGGCGGCGAACTCCCTGATCGTGATGCCGTCCACCCGGCGCTGGATCGACGCCAGCACCAGCGGGATCGCCTCGGTGATGAACCCGGGGCTGGAGCCGGTGCTGTGGATGGAGGTGCCGCCCTTGGCGCACGCCTCCTCCACCCGCTCCCGGTCGGCCGGCGGCAGGCTGGCCGGGTGGTAGAACTCGCCGCAGGTGGAGACGATGTTGCTGCCGGCGGCGAGGATCGCGCACACCTGATCCAGGTCGCAGACGGCAGGCATGTAGAGGACCGCGTCGGCGCCGAGGCCGATGATCTCGTCGGGGTCGTTGGTGGCCTTCACCCCGGTGTCCGGCCGCCCGGCCAGCTCGCCCGCGTCCTTGCCGACCTTGCCCGGCGAGGTGACGTAGAGGCCCGCCAGGGTGAGGTCGGGGTGGTCGATGATGTGGCGCAGTGAGCGGCTGCCGACGTTGCCGGTGGCCCACTGGACGACTCGCAGGCCGCTCATGCCGCACCGCCCAGCACCGGGATGACCGGCGGCAGGTCCGCGCTGGTGCGGATGCCGGGCCGGGCCGCGACGACGTACGGCACCGCGTTAACGGCCGGGTTGGCGGTATAGCCGGGGGTCATCTCGCCCATCTGCCCTTCGGGGATCGAGAACTTGATGTCAACGTCGAGCGGGCAGTCGCCGCGGAGCTGAACCTGCCAGCCGTCCCACCCGGGCACTGGCCAGGCCGGCTCGGTGTGCTCGCTGCAGTACCAGGTGGCGATGCGGGTCATCAGCGGCCGGCCCTCATGCGTCCCGGTGATGACGGTCCGCTGAGCGGCCACCGTGCCCGCCTCCAGCGTGCCCGCCGCGATGGTGATCGGCACCGGGGTGACCGCTACCTCGCCGGTCGAGGTGACCGAGTCGAGCGGCAGGCCGACCGCGTCCGCCAGCACCCGCAGCGACGGGCCGGACAGGTGGGCCGCGTAGGCGAACCGCTCGGGCGGGAACTCCTCCGGCCGGTGGCCGAAGCCCATCAGGTCGAACAGCATCTCCGGCGAGTTGCGGCTGGCCAGGTCGGCGTACTCGTAGATGGTGATGCTGTCGAGCTGCCGCTGGATCGACGCCAGCACCAGCGGGACCGCCTCGGTGATGAACCCGGGGCTGGAGCCGGTGCTGTGGATGGAGGTGCCGCCCTTGGCGCAGGCTTCCTCGACCCGTTCCCGCTCGGCGGCCGGCAGGCTGCCCGGGTGGTGGAACTCCCCGCGGGTGGTGACGATGTTGGTGCCGGAGCCGAGTATGGCGCAGATCTGGTCGTAGTCGCAGGTAGCGCCCATGTAGAGCACGCAGTCCGCGTTCAGTGCGAGGATCTCGTCGACGTCATTGGTGGCCTTGACCCCGGTCGGCGGCAGCCCGGCCAGTTGCCCGGCGTCCTGGCCGACCTTGCCCGGCGAGGTGACGTAGAGCCCCACCAGTTCCATCTCAGGGTGCTCGATGACATGCCGCAGCGAGCGCAGCCCGATATTTCCCGTCGCCCACTGGACGACCCGCAGTGCGGTCATGACCACTTCTTCCCCTCGCGTGAGGCAGACCTCGGCTGACCTGACCGGTCTTGTCCGATCTAACGGTGAGCCAAAGCTGCCAGAGGAGGCAGCCGCGGGCAATGACCGTTTCCCGGTCAACGGAACATGGCTCACGCCACCCAGGTCAGGCCGGTGACCCGGCTGACCCGCGCCCGCACGTTCCGTGCGCTCCCCGTTGTCGTCGGGGGCATTACCCCGCCTGGGGCGGGGAACATCCGGGCCAGGGGGGAATCATGTCGAAGGGTGCACCGGATGCGGTGCGACCAGGACGTCGCGGTGCCGGTCAGGGACGGTGTCGAGTTGCTGGCCGACGTGCACCGGCCGGACAGCCAGGAGCGCCGTGACCTGCACGACCTGGTCGAGTGGGCGGCGGTGCAGCCGTGGTGCGACGGGCGGGTCGGCATGATCGGCATCAGCTACTTCGCCATGGCCCAGCTGGAGGCGGCGGTGGAGCGCCCGGCCCACCTGCGGGCGATCTTCCCGCTGGCCGTCACCGCGGAGCGCAGTGACCGGTTCTGGCGCAGTGCGCTGGTGGGAGGAGCGGAACCTGCTGCCGCTGCTCGGCCAGGTCGAGGTTCCCGCCTACCTCGGGTGCGACTGGCAGAACGTGCCGCTGCACCTCCCGGCCACCTTCCCGGCTGCTGCTGCCGGTCGACGACGGGCACCCCGGGTGATGTGGCACGATCGTCGGCATGGGTGATTTTGCGGCGGTTGCGGGCGCCGGCACGCTGCGGAGCACTGCACCGGAGGCCGTCCGGTTCCCGCACCAGTGGACGGCTGAGGGAGTCACCGTGGAGACCGCCTTCACCGGGGCTCACCTGCTGCACCTGGCGGCGGCCGGGTGCGTGCTCAACGACGTCTTCCGCGAGGCTGCCCGGCTTGGCATCCGGGTGCACGGTGCGCGGGTGACCGCGTCCGGCGGCTTCGACACCGCGACCTGGCAGTCGACCGGCATCGCTTACCTGGTCGAGGTGGACAGCCCTGCTTCCGCGGGCGACGTGGACGCGCTGCTGGCAGCGGTGGACGCGGTGGCCGAGATTCCCAAGTCGATCCGCGCGGGCGCGACGGTGGAGCGCACCCGGGCCTGACGCCGGGCCGTCAGCGCTGCCGCAGCGCGCGCCAGGTCGCCCAGGCGGCGAAGGCAAGCGGGAACACGACCAGCGTCGTCCAGTCGACGCGGCCCAGGGCAAGTCCCAGCGCGAACAAGAAGAACGAGACCGACACCGGGAGGCTGGCCGACTCGGTGAAGCTGCCCGCGCCCGGGTGTCCTGCCCGGCCCGCCCGTCTGGCCAGGGGTGCCGCCACGCTGGTGACCACCAGCCCGGCGGAGTAGCTGAGCAGCATCCACGCCACTGTCCAGGCGGCATCGTGGTGGGCCAGCCCCAGGGCCACCAAGACGGACGCGCCAAGCACGGGCAACGGTACCGACCCGGCGAAGCCGCCCAGGGCCGGGTGGCCCGCGCCGTGCGCGCGTCCGGCCAGTACCGCGGCCAGGGCAGCGATCACGACTCCGGCGACGATCGAGTAGGGCCACATGACGCACCGTCTCCAGGCCAGGTTCGGAGGTTCACCTCATTATGGACGCCCGTGCGGGCCGCCTGGAAGCAGGCGGCCCGCACGGTCTAACGGTTACCGCCGGGTCAGAACTTGCCCGCCGCGACCTGCGCCAGCGTCACCCGGGAGACGTGGTAGTAGGTCGTCTGCGACGGCGAGCCGCCGCCGTGACCGGACTGGGCGACGGGGAAGCCGTCGCTGGCGTTGATGACCCACGACTCGAGGTAGCCCGGGTCCAGCTCGGGCCAGCTGTCCGTCAGCGTGAGGGTGGCCTGGCCGGCCGTTATGGTGTGCGTGACCTGGACGTTGGGCATCGTCGCGAGGATCTTCAGCACGCCCGCCCGCACCTGGGGATTCTCCGGTGCCGCGGTCAGCGCGGTGGCGGAGTTCATCCAGATGAGGTTGTCGGTCTGCTCCTTCTTCTGCTCAGCGGTCAGCGGCTTCGGCGGCGTGTACGGCTTGCCCCGGGCCTTGTCGGCCGCCTTGATCTTCTCGATCTCGGCCTGCGAGGGACTCACCGAGTTCTTGGGGACGACTCCGCCGGGGTAGTTGGCCACCGACATCTTGGCCCGGGCGGTGGCGATGTCGCCCTTGGCCGCGATGAGCGCGGCCTCGATGGCCTGCTCGGTCTCGCCGCCGTCGGCCGGTTCCTTGTCGGCCACCGTCTGGGACAGCTCGCCCTTGTCGTTCCCCCAGAAGTAGGCGCCGCCGTCGGTGTACAGGTCGAGGCCGTTGGTCTGCACCGCGGCGCTGTTCGCCAGCCGGTTGCGGATCTCCAGCGTCGCGTTGCCCTTGAGCGGGACCTTCTTGGCCGTGATGTCGGCCGCCAGCCTGGTCAGCAGCGGGTTGCCCGCGGCCGAGGCCGTGCTCGCGGCGGGCGACGGGGTCGACGTCACGACCAGCGCCACCGCCACCGCGGCGGCCGCGGCGGCCAGGCCGGCCGCGCTGAAGCCCACCAGCCGGCCCCGGCCCCAGCGGGCCCGGCGGCGCGGCCCGCTCTCCGGCGCGTTCATGCTCTGCTCGATTCTTATCGCCGCCCGCAGCACGTCGTGGGCTTCCTCGTACGCGCCCGGCCGGACCGACTTGGCCGCCTTGAGCCCGCTCAGCAGGTCCATCTCGTCAACCATCAGTAAGACTCCTTCACTGCTTTACCGTGTTCTGGTCGGCCAGCAGGGCGGCCATCCCCGGCGCGTTCCGCAGCGCCGTGCGCGCCTCGTGCAGCTGGCGGCGCGCCGTTCCCGGCGGCAGCCCCAGTGCCCGCCCGGCGTCCGCGACCGTCAGGTCCTCCCACGCCACCAGGGTCAAGATCTCCTGCTGGGGCGCGCTGAGCAGCCGCAGGGCCTGCCGCAGCACCGTCGCCGCGTCGACCCGGCTGTCCACCGCGGACCACGGGTCCCACCCGGCCGCCATGCTGCTCATGTCGGCCACCGGATCCTCGGCCGGCCGCAGCCGCCAGTGCCGCCGCAGCGTGTTGTGCGCCACCCCGAACAGCCAGGGTCTCGCGTCCGGGAACGAGCGGTCGTAGCTGGCCCGGGACGCCAGCGCGGCCACCCACACCTCGCCCAGCAGGTCCTCAGCCACTTCCCGGCCGGCCCGCCGCGCGAGGTAGGCCCCCACGGCTGTCTCGTGCCGTCGGACCACCTCGACGAAGGCGTCGGCATTGCCGTCGAGCGACCGGGCGATCAGCTCTGAGTCATCCGGATCAGATGTCATGGCCCTCCTCGTGTCTGGATTGCCTTACACCTGGGTATTGCGGTTTACCGGGCCAAAGCGTTCGGTGCTGGTCAGCGCCGGAGGACGACGCCCGGGCGAACGAAGTTCACCCCCTGCACGGGCGTGTGCGGCCTGAACGGTGCGCAACCAGGATGCAGGAGACGGTAAGGTAGAGGAACTGCGCTCGTAGCTCAACGGATAGAGCACTTGACTACGGATCAAGAGGTTGGGGGTTCGAGTCCCTCCGAGCGCGCTCGTTTGAGACAGCGACGAACAAGACCCTGATCGGCTTACCGGCTGGTCAGGGTCTTGTTCGTTGGCGAGGATCAGCTCTCCACTTCGAGGGCAGAAGAGGGACTGCTGCTTCTGTGAGGCCCTGTCTCTCACGATCTCTCACAGCAGCTAGACGATGTGGTGGATCTTGGCCAGCGCCTGACGGCCTTGCTTCAGGTCGTCGTCGCTCGCGTGGACGTAGGTCTTCATGGTGAACGACGAGTCGTAGTGGCCGGCCCACTTGCTGATGATCGAGATGGGTACGCCGGCCTTCTCCAGCAAGCTCAGCGTCGTGTGCCGTGAGTCGTGCAGCCGGATCTTGGGCAGCCCGGCGCGCTTGAGCATCCGTGTGAACTCGCCGGAGTACGACTCCGGGTGGAGGGGCGTGCCAAGCTCGTCGGTGACGACGTACTTGTCCCCGTCGGTGTACCAGTCGAGATCTGCCAGGCGTGCGCCGTACGCGGCCCCGGCGACCTCACTCTCCTGGGCCTGACGCTTGCGCAGTTCGACAAGCGCGGCCACCAGGTCGTCGTCCAGGGGAAGGGTTCGCCTTCCGTTATGGCTCTTCGGCTCTTCGACCCGGACCTTGTAGTCGACAAGCACCCGGGCTTGCCGAACGGTCAAGGTCTTGTCCTTAAGGTCGATGTCGGACCAGCGCAGCCCGAGGACTTCCCCGCGGCGCAGTCCGTACAGGCTCAGGCGCCACGCCGCGTGCAGCCTGGTCGGGGCGGCGGCGCGCAGGAACTTGCGCACTTCCGCCTTCGACCAGATGTCGCGTTCCTTCGGCTTGTACTCGGGTGGGGTTACCAGCTTGACGACGTTACGGACCAGGCGCCCTTCGTCGACGGCCATCTCGAAGGCTGCCTTGAGTCGGCCGAGGGTGAGCCGCACCGAGCGGGGGCCGAGTCCCGTGCCAGGGGTACCGCCACGCTTGCGGCCGGAGGTCAGCATCCAGTCCACCAGGTTTTCCACATCTACCTTGGTGACGGACTGGAGCTTGCGGTCGCCGAGACGATCACGAACTGGCCGGAGCGCCTCGCGGTAGGACGCCTTGGTCGACTCGCGGCGACCTCTTGTCGCGCCGATCAGGTACTCGTCGAGGTACTCGCCGACAGTGATGTCAGCCGGCTTGACGAAGGTGCCCTTGTCCGTCTCGTGGCGGATACGCGATAGCTCGGCGCGTGCTTCTTTCAGCTTGTCGAAGGTCCGGGTGAGTTGCTGTCGCTTGCCTGCCTCGTCCCGGCCGATGTCTACGACGAGGCGATACCGCACCGTCCCGTCCCTCATCTCGACCTTGCGAATTGGCTCTTTCACCTGCTGTTTCTCCCATCGCTACTGATCGCCTTGGTAAGGCGGCTGACTTGGGTGCTGATTCATTTGCGGAAGCTGGGTCAATTCCCAGGACCCGGAGCAGGTCGGCCGTGGGAATGCGGTAGGAACTGCCGATGTGGAGGACGCGACAGGGGAACTCACCGCGGCGTGCCAGCTCATAGGCCGTGGACCGGCCGAGCCCGAGCGCCCGAGCTGCCGTGGCAACATCGATGACCGCAGGCAGGGCTAGAAGCTCAGCACGGGTAAGCCCGTCGTTCGCGGCGCCAGTCATGCCGCGTCCTCAGATGCCGAAAGCTCGTCGACGGGCAGGCCCTGGGCTCGTCTTCGTGCTTCGTCGAGTGCTTGTTGCCAGCGGATGCGGTCGGCGACGACGTGGAGCAGGCGTTGCGGGGGTGACATGTGGTCGTGGTCGCCGGGGGTGACGGGTTCCCAGGCGTAGCGGGCGGGGTCGGTTGCCGAAATCCCGAGGGTTTGCAGTAGCCAGTTCTTGCGGTCGGCGCGGTGGTCGATGAGGGTCTTGCCGGACCACTTGCGGGAGACCAGGACGCGTCGGCCGGCGTAGCCGAGGTACTCGCGGCGGTGGGCTTTGCCCTTGCAGGCGCCGGGGCGCATGCCGGGCTTGGCGTTCTTGGGCTGGATGCCGTAGCAGAGCCAGTTGGCGCAGGTCGGTGAGCAGGGCTCGTAGCGCAAGGCGTCGGCCAGGCGTTCGGCGTGGCGTACCTGGTCGGTGGTCTCGGCTTGGTGGCAGTCAGCGACGTGCTTGGTGAGGTACTTGGTCAGGTAGCCGATGCAGCGGCTGGCGTCCTTGGAGCCGGCTATGACGCCCTGGGCGTCGAAGCGGTCGCCGAACCTTGCTACGTGGAGCGGGTCGTCCTGGTCGCCGATCGCGTCGAGTGCCTGATCCCAGGTCGGCAGGACTTCGCCGGTCGCGGGGTCGAGGTAGGCGGCGGTGGTCTCGTCCCAGACCGGGCGTTCGGCGCCCTCGAAGCGCACGTGGTCGGTGGAGGGCCACCAGACCTGATGGTAGGTGGCGGCTATGACTTCGCGGAGTTCGGCGCGGGAGACGGTGCCGCGGATGGCGATGTGGACGTGCGGGGCGAGGCGGCGCTGTGGCTCGACCGCGGCGAAGTACTGGATGTCATGGCCGACGAAGCGGCGCAGGTTCTGCACAGTTATCTGCACTAAGTCGGCCTCCTTGATCATTGGTCTCCGAGTCGAGGTCAAGGGAGGCGGAAGTGGATCTTCGCCGTCAGCTGATGGAGGGCCGGGTAGCGATCCCGCGCGTCGGGTCGGTCGAGCTGGACGGGCGGCCGAATCTGCCGTTCGTGCTGGTTGACGGGCATGGTGCCGAGGTAGAACCGGTCAGCGAGTACCTGCGGGAGCTGGCCCTGGGGGATTGCAGCTTGCATACGTGCCGTAGCTACGCGGGCGGGCTGCTGCGGTGGTTCCGGCTGCTGTGGGCGCTGGGCGTCGGCTGGGAGCGCGCGACGGAGTCGGAGGTCGCGGTCATGGTGGCGTGGCTGCGGACCGCGCCGAATCCGCAGCGCGAGCGTTCGGCTGCGTCGCCTGCTGCGGGCTCGGTGAACCTGGTGACGGGCAAGGCGATGCTGGGGCCGGGGTACTCCAAGCGGACGATCAATCATGCGATGTCGGTCGTGAGCGGCTTCTACGCGCACCACGGGCGATTCGGCCGGGGGCCGGTGGTCAACCCGGTGCCGTCATCGCCGCAGCGTCGGCGGGCGCTGTCTCACCTGAGCCCGCTGGAGCCCAAGCCCGCCGTCGGCCGGGCGAGGCTGCGCCAGAAGGTCTCGGACCGGCCGCCGCGGGCGATCCCGGATGACCGCTGGGACGAGCTGTTCGCCGCGATGGGGTGCGAGCGGGACCGCGCCCTGCTGGAGTTCTCGGTCTCCAGCGGCGCCCGCGCCGCCGAGCTGCTCGGCGTCTGCCCCGAGGACATCGACTGGCCGGCCGCCAGGTCTACGTGATCTCCAAGGGCACGCGGCTGCGCGAGCCGGTCCCGGCCTCGCCGCGGGCGTTCATCCACCTAGCGCACTACCTCGACGAGGGCAGCCGGCGGCGCGCGGGCGAGCCGGTCTGGCGGACCCTGCGCGGCCCTGACCGGCCGCTGAGCTACTGGGCGCTGCGGCGGGTCCTGCAGCGCGCCAATGACCTGCTGGGCGCTAACTGGAGCTGGCACGACTGCCGGCACACGGCGGCCGCGAGGATGGCGGCCGGCGAGGAGCTCACGCTTCCCGAGGTCCAGGCCATCATGCGGCACGCCAGCATCCAGACCACCAGCCGGTACCTGGCAGTCCGCGTCGAGGAGCTGTTCGACAAGCTCACCCAGCACTACAACCTGCCCAAGGCTGCCGCGAGCTACCCGGCCGGCTACTCCGCCGACGACATCGCGGCCGTCTTCGGCGCCGGCAGTGCCCGGTGAGCGAGATCACGGCACGCCGCACTACCGGCCTCAGCAGGCGGCACGCCCCGGGCGCAGGGGAGCCCGGCTTCCTGAGCCGCTACCTCGGGCCGGAAACCCGCACCGAGCCGGCCGTGGCGACCGCGCCGCCGAGGCCGCACGGCGACCTGAGCCGGGCGCCCGTGAGCCTGCTCGCCGGGCTGGCACGCGATACCTGGGAAGCGGACGAGGCCACCGTCAGGCAGCGCGCCCAGGGCGCGCAGGTGATCCTGGAGTACCTGCGGGACTTCCCCGGCGGCACCTGGCAGCAGCGGTGGGACGCCAGCCCTCTCGGGCGCGGCGAGATCCCGGCCAGCGCGCTCGGCTCGCGCCGCACGACCGGGGTGCCCGTCTCGCCCGGCCTGCGCTCGCTGTTCTGCCTGCGGGCACTCCAGCCCTCTAACCTGGCGTTCCGGGTCAACGCGTTCCAGGGGTACTCAGGGTTCTTCGTCCAGGCCCAGCGCGATCCGCTGCTGGACAAGTTCGCGGAGCACGCCAGGTCCCTCGGCTCGTCCTGGCGGGCGCGGCACGACGCGGTCTCCGAGCTGTGCTCCCTGCTGACCGTCCAGGGGGTCGCGATCGCGGACGTGACCCCTGGGGCGCTGCTGCACCACGCGCACGAGACCCGCAGCGTCCGGGCGGCCATGCCGGATGTGACCATGTCGGCGGCCAGCCGCTTCGTCGGCCGCCCCACGTGGGACGTGCTGCACTCGATGGGGATGTTCCCGCCGGGCACGCCGCTGACGATGCGGGCCGCGCTGACCAGGGGGCAGCGCCCGGTAGAGGAGCTCGTCGGCCGCTGTTCCATCCGCAACCAGGAAGTCCGCCAGCTGCTTATCGACTACTTCCGCCGGCGCGCCGCCGACCTGGACTACGCCAGCCTCAAGACGCTCATCCTCACGCTTGCCTGCCACTTCTGGGAGAAGATCGAGGCTGCCAGCCCCGGTCAGGCCGACCTGCGGATCTCCCCCGAGGCCTACGAGGCGTGGCGGCACTCCATCCGCCTCAAGGCCGACGGCAGCGAACGCCGCCACCAGGAAGAGATCGTGCTCAACGTCCGCAGCTTCTACTACGACCTGCACACCTGGGCGGCCGGCGAGCCAGAGCTGTGGGCCAGGTGGGTCGCTCCCTGCCCGGTCCCGCCGGGTGAGTTCCGCGGCCTCGGCGCACGGCGGCGCCGGGTCAACGAGCGCTCCGCCGAGCGGACCCGCCAGCGCCAGCCCCTGCTGCCCCTCCTCGTCAAGTACGCCGAGGACCGCTATGACCACACCCGTGTGATGCTGGAGCAGGCCCGGGACGCTGCCGAGGGCGAGTCATTCACCGTTGACGGCACCACCTACCAGCGGGTCATCACCGCAAGCGACCGCAAGACCGCCCACCGGGGCGCCCTGCCCGTCCGCCTCCTGAACCAGGCGACCGGGGACGTCATCAACGCCGCCGCCGAGGAGGAAACCGCGTTCTGGGACTGGGCCTGCGTGGAGACCCTGCGGCACTCAGGCATCCGGATCGAGGAGCTCTCCGAGCTCACCCACCTGAGCGTGCGTCAGTACCGGCGCCAGAACGGTGAGGTCATCGCCCTGCTGGTGATCGCCCCGTCCAAGACCGACCGCGAGCGCGTCATCCCGATGAGCGCGGAACTGTTCCACGTGATCGCCTCGATCATCCGCCGCCACACCCAGGACGGGAAACCGATACCGCAGGTCAGCCGCTACGACAACCACGACAAGGTATGGAGCCCGCCGATGCCGTTCCTGTTCCAGCGACCCACCGGCACCACATCAGCGGTGTTCACCCCGTCTACCGTCACCAGGAGGCTGGAACGCTGCGGGCAGGCGCTGTCCGCCGAGCACCCGGCGTTCAAGACCGTCAGCTTCCGGGCCCACGACTTCCGCAGGATCTTCGCCACGGAGCTGGTGAACAGCGGGCTTCCGATTCACATCGGGGCGGCCCTACTCGGGCACCTCAACATCCAAACTACCCGCGGGTACGTCGCCGTGTTCAACGAGGACGTCGTCCAGCACTATGCCGCTTTCCTCGCCGGACGGCGCGCCATCCGCCCAACCGAAGAGTACCGCACGGTTACCACCGCCGAGTGGGACGAGTTCGAGGAACACTTCGACAAGCGCAGGGTCGAGCTGGGCTCCTGCGGCCGGCCCTACGGAACGCCCTGCCAGCATGAACACGCTTGCATTAGGTGCCCGGTCTTGCACGTGTCCCCGAAGATGCTGGCCCGCCTGGACGAGCTGGAGGAAGACCTCCTCGCCCGCCGCGCCCGGGCCGAGGCCGAGGCACTGGCTCGGCGAGATCGAAGGCATCAACCTCACGCTGGACTTCCTGCGCGCCAAGCGCGAGGACACCCGCCGAAGGACGCAGCGGCCAGCCGTCGACCTCGGCACCCCCGCGATGCCCC
>CAWGIM010000025.1:0-85340 GCA_963822615.1 uncultured Actinomycetota bacterium
CGACCACGACCAGATCACCGCGGCGCGCATCAGAGAGGTCCGCAACGAGCGCGAGCAGGCGCTAGGCCAGCTGAAGATCGAGACGGGGCAGAAGGAGCAGAGCCTAAGCCTGACGCAGGACATGGTTGAGTCCGTCATTGACCTGGCCATCAGGAAGGTAAGCCAGACGCTGGACACAATGACCACCTACGGCGCCGCACTGGAGGTGAACAGCGTCCGCCCGGACGGGGCAGCATCCTGGGAATGGGAGGTGACGCCGAAGTGGAAGCGGTCTGCGAGCGGTGGGCTGATCTCTTACAAGGAATCCGCCAACAGCGCTCAGGTCAAGGTGTTCGCCATTCAGCTCGTTCTCGCCGCACTTATCGCCGACGACCAGACGGCCGGCCGGGTCGTCATCCTGGACGAACTGGGCAACAGCCTCGGGGATGTCAACCGCCGCGACGTTCTCAAGAGCATCATCGATGTCGCCGAGCAGCAGCAGGTCACCATACTCGGTACCTGCCAGGACTCGATCCTTTCTGACGCCTCCGACTTCTTCGGTGAGCTCATCTGGTTCACCCACGCGGCGGCGAGCGACGCCTACAATGACCGACTCGGATCTGGTGCCACGACCAGCTCGGCCAGCGGGTCGAGCTCACCGGCAGATGGCTGCAGGCGGGACGTGACCATGCCTGATGAATTCGCGGAACACGCCCCGCAGGTAGTGCGCCTGTCGCTCCTAGTCGGGGTGGGGCATATGGCCGTATACAGGCGCCCCTGGCCGGGCTGCCAGAGGACGGTGGGATCGGGGCCTTCAGCGTTCCCCGCAAGAGGCCAGATGCGCACGATCGTTGTCCCCGTTGACCGCAAGGACCGCTTCAGGCCTCGAGAGGCCGACCTCTCCATCAGTACCCAGCCCGTTGATGCCTTCGCACCACAGCCGGACGTGACCACCGCCGAGCTTCGCTGGATCCTGGAGACCGGCTCTGGCCGTCGGTGGACGACGGTCGTGAAGAGGTTCGGCCAGCGGGCGTGGCCGGTCACGCAGAGCCTCGTTCGCGCGGGCGGCGTGGTGGTCCGCGTTGACATCGCCGACGCCAAGAGCTGGGAGCCCCGGTCGCTGTCCCTCACCCAGGCCTGGGCAGGGCAGGCTGAGGACCGCCTCCGCGAAATGCGCGGACTGCCGGTGCCCAGCGTCGCAGGGGCAGCCCTCCTAGATGACTGGCCGGAATCCCGCAACTGCAGGACGAAGCCGACCTGTAGCCGATGTCCCGGCCGATGGCCTTCTGCGGGAGGTCAGGGTTCCGGACACGGGCGGGCGCCTGGACGACCTACGAAGCAGGCCTCCAGACCGCGTGCTACTGGTACCGGAACCATGGGGATGGCCGAAGCCCCCGAGCGAGAGATCTTCGCGCAAGTGCTCGGCTGATGCAAGAAGTGGACGCCGGAGGGCAAGGCGGCGTTCCAGAACGTCATGGGAAAGCCGTTCGACGTGCTCGTGGACACGATCGAGCAGGACATCCTCGTCCGGGGTCCGCTGCGCTGGACCGTCGGGCAGGTCACAGCCAACGCCGCCACCGCCAATCCCTGGATCGGCTTGCCGTCCGGAGGCATCCACCTGGTGGGAAAGATCGAGCACCAGGCCTGCGGGGTGCTGGTCATCGAGAACGCCGATGCCTTGAAGCAGGTCTGCCTGCATGCGGGCATCAGCGACAGGTGGCTCTGTGTCTGGGGCAACGGGTCAGTGCAGGATGGCATCATCGCCTTCCTCAAGCTCATGAACGACATTCCGATCGCTGTCTGGGGAGACCTGGACGCCTACGGAATCCAGATCATCGACAGCATGGCCCAGCGGCTCGGGCGCTTGGTCACCCCCGTCGGCATGTCCGTGGCCTTGTACGCGAACGGCACCAAATACACGCCGAAAGACCTTCCCGACTCGCTCAATGTCGCGCGGAAAATGACCGCCACCGGCACCGAGAGCCTCCAGGCTCTCGCCCAGGCAATCGTGGCCACCGGCGGTCTCGGCTGCGAGCAGGAGACCCTTTACGCTGAGGTCATCCCGGTCTTGGCCCAGCAGCTCGCCTCGCTGGAGTGAGCGTCGCTACACCAAACGGCAAGCGCGCCTCGGCGAACCGTCAACTCTGCAACACGGGCAGGACGGCGGCATTCAGAGGCTCGCGGCGAGTTCCCGGTGCGCTTCTGGCATCCCGTCTGGCAGTTCGCCGAGGCTGAACAGCCGGGCTTCGAGCACTTCCTTCGGGTCGAGCGTCAGGCCGTCCAGCCCGCCGACGAGGACGGCCTCGTAGTAGACCTCGATCCGGTACCGGAAGCCGCTGCGGACCTTCAGCAGCCGCCCGGCCTTGACGGTTAGCCCGGTCTCCTCGCGGACCTCACGGGCGATGGTGTCCTCGTGCCGCTCGCCCTTGTTCGCGTACCCGGTGGGGAACCCCCACTGCCGATCCGGCGGCCAAAGCCGGTGGCGTAGCAGCAGGACACGCCCGTGCTCGTCGCGGACGACGCCGGTGATGCCGCAGATGAACTTCGCGTGCATCAGCCAGAGGAACCGCCACTGGAGCGGCTTCCCGAGCCGCCACAGCCGGGTCAGCAGGTCGTTCACAGGATCTGTCACCGCCCTCTCGCTGCGGCTCATGGTAGCGCCACGGTGACGGACGGCAACACGGTTTGCATGCCATGCAAGCCGCTTGCACGCCTCGACAGCCACCGCCGCCATGACGCGCAGCGGTGGTGCGATCGGGTCACCGACCCTCTTGCTTTCGGAGGCTTCCGTGACCCTCATGCCCCCAGGCGAGCACCTTGATGGGACCGCCGCAGAGCGCGCTCACCTGCACCTGCTGCTGGCCTGCTTCCGGGCCAGCCCGCCGCCGATGCGGCTGCCCGGGGTGACCGGCCACCCACTTCTCCAGGTACTCGACGCCGGGATCATCGACCCACAGGTATTCCGCACGGGGTACGCCATCATGGCCGCCCGCTACGAGCAACTCGGCATCCGCACACTGCTGCCGCTGGAGCGCGTCTGGGCCGGCACCCGTTCGGCGGCCGAGCCGGGCACGGCCCGCAGCTACGGCGGGTTCCACCACCTCGCCCAGGGCTACCGGCATATCCAGATGGATGCTGCCGTGACCGTGTCCGGCGATCTCACCGGCCAGGTCCCGGTCTCGCCACAGGCCGCCGCGCTGGACCTAGTGCGCTCCTACGCCCATGACTGCCTGCACTACGCCACGTTCCGTCGCTACCGGCTGACCGACCGGGGCGAGATCGCCCGCGTCCAGTACGGCATCAACTTCCGCGAGCCCGACGGGCGCACCTACTCAGCGCCCGACGCCCCTGGCGACGGCCCCACCCGCAACCTGGGCATCGTGATGGAGGGAGCAACCGACACCGAGGCCACCGTCATCGCCCGGCAGGCCGCGCAGTCATGCGGGATAAACGGAACGGACACCGAGGCGGGGCTGCCCGGCCTTGTTTTCGCCGACGTCACGGGTACCGTCACCGCCTGCGGCATTGGGGCCGCGCTCTTGCTGGACCACCCTTACGCCCGTTCCATGAACAGGTTCGGTGGTGCGGTCACCCTCCGGTACCGAGCGCTTCTGAACGAACTCGATGCCAGTCCTGCCGACGCTCACGGCCAGATCATCGCTGCCATGATCAGCGGCGACATTACCCCGCTGGAAGCCTGGCTGGACGCCCGGCACGGCCCCGGCAGCTTCGCCGGGATGTTCCGCGCTGCGTCATTTGGCGGGGATCCCGTACTGGTCAGGTGACGCCGCAGCGGATGGCCAGGCCGCGCAGTTCCGGGCCGGTCCGCCCGCTAACCAGCAGGCTTGACAGCAGGTCGCGGACCGCCGGGCGTGCGTGAGTCTCCTCCGGCGCCTCCCGCTCGGCGGACAGCAGCGCGCTGACGCACTTCTCGCGCCTCCCCCAGTTCGCGTACGCGCGGGCCGTGTCAGTCCAGTAGCGGGCACGCCGCTCGGTCGTCGGCAGGCTCGCCGGGGCAATCCTCAGAGCCGTCGCGACCGCCGCGCCGGGATCACCCGCGTAGTTCTCCGCCGACACCCGGTGCAGCTCAACCGTCACGGGGCTGAAGCCGCCGCCGTGATCACGCAGCATCACCCGGCTTCCGAGCTGGGCCGCGATCGACGCGGCCTCGTTTGTCAGCTCCCGCATCCCATCGCGGTCCCCCGCGCGGGCGGCGGTGTAGGCGGCGGACTGGACCAGTAGCCCCCGCTCCGCTGCCAGGCGCGGGCCGGTGCCGGCCAGCAGCGGGCTTGCTGCGGCGGACAGCGCGATGGACGACGCCTGCTGGTGCCAGCCGGCCTTGCGCGCCAGCACCGCCAGGTTCCGAGCCGCCTCACCGGCGGCCAGCGGGTCACCGCCGCCGGCGGTGAGCACGCGGGCCCGGTCGGCCGCCATCCACCCGAGTTGCTGGTCATCGAGCTTGATCAGCATCCGCGTCGTCAGCGTGTAGAGCCCCGCCAGCAACTCGTTGCGCTGCCCGAAGTCCCGGTCATCAGCTGCCAGCACGTGCCCGGCGGAGATCAGCCGGGGCAGGGTCGCCGACAGCCGCCCGTACCTGCTGTCCCGGAAGTCGGCCAGTGCAGCGTCCAAGCCACCACGCACGGCGCTCGCCGACAACGGCGAAGGCGTCGGCGCCAGGCCGAGCATCGCGTCTCGGACCTGGCTGACCAGCAGCTCGCCAACGACAGCACCTCGTGGCACGCCCGGTGGAACCGCACCCCCGGCCCGGCTGGCTGCCGCGCTGGCCGCAGCCGCGCCCAGCGCGGCCAGGAGCTGCCGTCTGCGCACGTCGTCGTCCCTTCCACCCGGCTCACCGGCAACCCTAGACGGTACCAGCCGCGGCGGCACGCCACTCGCCTCAGCCGTCCAGGCACGGCCGGACCCGCCGCCCGGCCTGGTCACGGCCAAGCCCAGCTCGCCCGGCGGGATCGCGAGCGCACCTGCGAACCGGCGCAGCACCGTCACATCCGTCAGCGGTGTCACGCCGCGTTCGTACCGCGATACCTGCGCCGCCGAGTACCCCGTCTGGTGCCCCAGTTCCGCCAGCGTCAGCCCTCTTTGGACCCTTGCCGTCCGGACGACATCCCCCGGACGGCGCACCCCCGGCCCTAACGTCCCGTCCACGCACACCTCCAACCGTGACCAGCCGCACGCTGAGCGTAACGTGCGCGCGCTGCAGTCGACCAGGTACGGCTCCGTGCTCGCTCGGATGTCCCGGCACAGCGCGGCACAATCCGGCACTCCCGCATCGCAAACGCGGCATCCGCCCGTACAGAACGGCACGCCGCGTCATTATCTGATACAAATCGGCAGGAAAAATCGAATACGGGAGCAGACTCTTAATCTGCGGGTTCGGGGTTCAAGTCCCTGGCGGCGCACCAGATGACCTGGGGTTCATGCCCCAGGTCATTTCTTGTTGAGACGCTCGCCAGGTCATCGCCCGGCAGGCCGCGCAGTACCCGCTGTCAGCCGGGCTGGACGCCTGGCGCGGCGGCGGCGCGGAGCGGTGTCACTATCGCCACCCTGGTCACATAACATGGCGTGATGAGGCCACATAATCCACTGAAAAGTTCCGCAAGGTTACGGCTTGCGGCCGACTCCGGCGTAGTCGGAGATTTCGGCGGGGTCGCCCCAGGGACTGGGTTCTGGCCGCCACTGCGAGGTGGACACCACGCCTGGCTCTACCAGCTCCAGGCCGTCGAAGAAACGGGTGATCTGCTCGCAGTTGCGGGGGTAGTAGGGGCTGGCGGAGTTGGGGTTCTGGCTGAAGTCCTCTACCGCCTCGACGTAGGCCGAATCGATGTCGCCACCGTCGTCGATCACCAGGTAGCTGCCGGAGGGCAGCGCGTCGAGCAGCCGGCGCACGATCGCCCGCGGGTTATCGGAGTCCGGGATATGGCCCAGGATGCCCAGCATCATCAGCCCGATGGGCTGAGTGAAGTCGAGCGTCTTGGCAGCCTCGCGCAGGATCGCGTCGGGGTCTCGCACGTCGGCCTCGACGTACTCGGTGGCGCCTTCGGGGCAACTGGTGAGCAGGGCTCGCGCGTGGACCAGCACGAGGGGGTCGTTGTCCACGTAAACGATGCGGGCCTGCGGGTTCATGCCCTGGGCGATCTCGTGCGTGTTGTTCGCGGTGGGCAGCCCGGTGCCGATGTCGAGGAATTGACGGACCCCTGCCTCCGTCACCAGGTACCGGACGGCGCGGAAGAGAAAATGCCGTGCCTGGCGGGCGATATCCACGATGCCGGGAAATGCGTCGGCGAGCTCCTGGGCGAGCTCACGGTCGATCTTGTAGTTGTCCTTTCCGCCCAGCCAGTAGTTCCAGACCCGGGCCGAGTGCGCCACGCTGAAGTCGATCCTGGACTCTGACGGGCCGCTAGTCACGGAAAGGTCTCCCCTGGAAAAAATGGCCGATAATAGACGGCGCAAGCATATCGCGCCGTTGGTGACAGCGGTTCTAGGTTTCCCGCGCGATCTCAGCCAGGAAGTCCGCGGACCGGGCCGGGGTGAGTGCCTGGTCGCTGAGGTGGTCCATGACCTCCGCGTAATGGTCGACGTCCTCGCGTTTACCCAGGTAAAGAGCGCTGGTGAGCTGCTCGATGTACACCACGTCCGGCAAGTCGCTTTCGGCGAAGCGCAGGATGCCGAATGTCCCGCCGGCCGCCGCGTGCCCGCCGCGGGCGAATGGCACAACTTGAATGGTGACATGGCGCTGCCCGGCCAGCCAGACGAGCCGCTCCATCTGCTCGCGCATCACCGCGCGGCCGCCCACCGGGCGCCGCAGCGCCCCCTCGTCGATGACCGCCCATATCTGCGGCGGCTCTGGACGCACGAGCAGTTCCTGGCGCTTGAGCCGCAGGCTCACCCGCCGCTCGATCTCCTCCGCCGACGCGGTCCGGTAGCCGAGCCGAGTGACCGCGCGGGCGTACGCCTCGGTCTGGAAAAGGCCGTGCACGAACTGGAGCTCGAAGCCGCGAATGACCGAGGCGGCCGCCTCGAGGCCCAGGTACGCCTCGAACCAGTCGGCCAGCACGTCGCCGTACTCCGACCACCAGCCGGGGGCGTTGGCTTGGCGGGCGAGCGACAGGATGCCGGCCCGCACTTGCTCGCCGGTGATGCCGTACAGGGAGAGCAGGTCAGCAATGTCCCGCTCCTTAAAGCCCACCCGGCCGTTCTCCATGCGACTGATCTTGGAGCGGGAAGCCCGGATCTCATGCCCCGCGTCGTCCGGCGTGACGCCGGCCGCCTCGCGAAGGCGGCGCAGCTGACTTCCGACCATCATCCGCAGCACGGTCGGGCCGGTGGCGTCGGCGGGCGGCTCACCACCCGGCTGGGGCGCGCTCGTTCCGGCTCCAGCACCCAGTGGATCAGCGCTCAAGGCCCACCCCACACGTCGGACGGTCGGTCGCCACGGCGTCACCGCATTACCAGAACGGCAACCCAAGACGCGTTCAGCACGATATCACCTATTACCGTCCCTCAATATCACCTGTTACCGTCCCTCAATCCGGGACGCCGGCGGAGTCAACGGCACGTCACGGCATCGCCGAGTCCGGAGTCGCCTCGCCCTCGGCGCGGACCGACCGGCGCGCCAGTAGCCAGTAGACGCCTCCGCCGAAGAACAGCCCCATGAACACGCTGAAGTCCGAGCCGCCGATCCGGCTGGACAGCGGCGACACGTAGGGCGAGTAGGCGTTCAGCCACAGCGCCGCCGCCACCATGCCGACCGCCTGGGCGATGATCGCCGGCCAGTGCACGCCGCCGTTGCGGAAGTAGCGCCCGCCCCGCTCGTTGAGCAGCCCGCTGGTGTCGTAGCGGCCACGCCGCAGCAGCCAGTCCACCAGGTAGATCGCGCACCACGGCCCGAGCCAGACGATGATGAACAGCAGGAAGTCCGTGAGCAGGCTGAAGAACCGGGACGAGAACACCGCGTAGGCCGCGAACGCCCCGCAGAAGACCGTGTCAATCGCGACGCACTGCAGCCGGTGCAGCCCCGGGATGATGCTCTGCAGCGTGACGCCCGAGGAGTACAGGTCGATGGTGTTGATGGCGAAGAGCTGGACGATGGCCACGATCAGGTAGGGGACGATGAACCAGCCGGGGAAGGCGGCGGTGAGCGAGGTGATCGAGTTGGCCTGCGGCACACCGGTCGCGACAGCGGCACCGAGGATCTCCAGCAGCGCCGACGGGATGGCCCCGCCGAGCGCGACGGCGAGCACGATGCTGCGCTGGCTAGAGCTGGCCGGCAGGTAGCGCGAGTAGTCGTTGCCGTTCTCGGTCCAGCCCAGGCCGCCCACCGAGATCACCAGGGCCAGCGCCACGAATACGGACCCCCAGCCCGCCCCGTGCGAGGCGGCGTGCAGGTTCACCTTGGAGGCGGTGATGATCGCCATGATCACGAACAGGATCACGAACGGGATCGCCAGCCACCTGAGCACCTTCAGCACGGCCGCGTGCCCGAGCAGCGGCAGCGCGGCCTGGACCGCCAGGGCCAGGATGAGGAAGACCACTTTGGCGGGCGTGCCCGCCAGGAAGCCGGCCCGGGAGGCGAGGGCAACGCCGGCGAAGACCACCAGGGCAATGCCCTCGATCTCGAATCCGACCTGCGTCACCCAGTTGAAGAAAGACGGCAGCCGGTTGCCGTTGGGGCCAAATGGCGCCCGGCTAATCGCGAACGTCGTGGTGCCGGCCCGCGGACCCTGCAGGCTGGCCAGGCCGGTGAGCAGGTAAAACAAATTGCCGACCAGGATTATCACTACCGCCTGGGTAAACGACAGGCCGAAGATCAGGATCAGCAGCGTTCCGTAGATCAGGAACGCCACGTTCCACACGCCGCCTGCCCACATCCAGAACAGGCTGGCCGGGCTGCCCCAGCGGCTGTCCGGCGGCACGTACTCGATCCCGCGGTGCTCGATCGTGGTGACCGACGGCTCCGCCTCCGTCGAAAGCATGGCGGCTTTAAGTTCGCCGGATCCTGTTGCCTCGCTCACCGCAAAACCCTCCCGACGCTCGTGCCGCGTGAGGAGATTACTACTCGGAATAGCCGAAAGAAAATCCTCCAAACCCCCGTAACCGTAACGTAACGGAAGACCGTCGTTACTAAAGGCGGTGGCCGCCGGCGGGTGCCCGGGTGTCGAGAAAGCGACCCTGGCTTCGACCACACTGTGAGCACTGACCAACCCAGCTCCGACCAGAGAGGCCTGCCCGTCATGGCACTTGTCCGCGTACACAACTTTTCCGTCTCGCTCGACGGCTTCGGCGCCGGCGCCGGCCAGAGCCTTGAGGCGCCCTTCGGGCACGCCGGGCAGCGGCTGGTGCGCTGGTTCGCCGGCACCCGCACGTTTCACCTCATGACGGGCCAGGAAGGCGGGAGCGCCGGCGTCGACGACGCCTTCGCGGCCGGCTGGGGGCCGGGCATCGGCGCCGAGATCATGGGGCGCAACAAGTTCGGCCCGCATCGCGGCCCGTGGACCGACCAGGAGTGGCGGGGCTGGTGGGGCGAGGAGCCGCCGTTCGGTACCCCCGTCTTCGTGCTCACCCACCACGTCAGGCCCCCGGTCGAGATGAAGGGCGGCACCACCTTCCACTTCACCGACGCCAGCCCGGAACAGGCGCTCGCGGCGGCCAGAGAGGCGGCGGGCGGCCTCGACGTCCGCATCGGCGGCGGCCCGGCCACCGTCCGCCAGTTCCTCGCCGCCGACCTGGTCGACTACCTGCACGTCGCGGTCGTGCCGGTCATCCTCGGCCGCGGCGAGCCCCTCTGGGACGGCCTGGAGGGCCTGGAGGAGCGCTTCGCCATCGAGTCGGTGAGCTCACCAAGCAGCGGCGTCACCCACCTGACGTTCACCCGTCGCTAGCGGCTCAGGCCTGCCTGCGGGCTAATCCCGGTCGTCGTGGTCCTCGGGCTGGCCGAGCTTCTCGGCCAGCCCGGCGCCGCGCTCGTCGGCCGGGGCGCCGATGTCCCAGGCTGACCCCTGGACGGCCGGCAGGCCGCCGATGATCGGCACGACCGAGCCGTCGTCACCGACCCCCTCGCCGCTGGTCTCCAGGTAGCCGGTCTCCTCGGCCGGGAAGGGCGAGTCAGGGCCGGCCTGCAGCGGCGGCTCCGGGTCGTGCACATCCGGCGGAAGCGGCTCGGTCGGGTCGAAGTCACTCACGGGGTCGAAGTCGGTCACCTGACCGACCCTTTCCCGCCGCCAGCCAGGCAAACGCCCGCTGCCCGGGCAACGAGGAGGGGTGGAGTCAGCCGCACCCGTTCGGAATGATGCCGTGGGTTCTCACCGGGTGACCCGGGCGACGACGGCGAGCATGTAAGCGTCGCGCGGGGGCGGGGCAAGCGGCTCACCCGGGGCCGGGCGCCAGCGGCGGGCGTCGACAATGCCCGGCGGCACCAGCTCGAGCGGGCCGGCGAAGCGGGCGAAGTCGGCCGCCGAGTGGTTGTAGACCGCGGCCACGTTCTTCGAGTACTCGCCGTAGCCGCCGTCCGCGCCGCCGCCCTCCATCCGCGCCGCCGACATCGCCAGGTAGCTGCCCGCGGCGAGGGCGGCGGCATACCGCGCCACCAGCTCCCGCGCCTCGCCAGGGGAACTGAAGTGCAGCAGGGACCCCAGGAGCAGGCCGGCCGGGCGGGCCAGGTCGATAGTCCCGGCGATCCCGTCAAGGATCCGGTCCGGCTCACGGATGTCCCCGTCCAGCACGCCGATGCCGCGGCTGCCCTTGGCCACCAAGGCGGTCAGGTGGCTGATGACCACCGGGTCGTTGTCCACGTAGGCCACCGTCGCCGCGGGGCGGACGGCGCGGGCCGACTGGTGAGTGTTCGGCTCCGTCGGCAGCCCGCAGCCGAGGTCGATGAACTGGTCAATGCCCTCGCCAGCGATCCAGCCGACCGCCCGCGACAGGAACTGGCGGTTCTCCCGCGCCATGACCGGGATCAGCGGGTTGTAGGCGAGAGACTTCTCCGCCAGCGCCCGGTCGGCGGCGTAGTTGTCCTTGCCGCCGAGGACGTAGTCGTAAACGCGGGCGATGCTGGGGACCGAGGGGTCGAACTGCGCCACGACTCAAATGCTAGGGGCTCCGCGGTCTGCCCCGGGCGGTTCCGGGTGGTTCCGGGCGGAAACAGCAAAAGGGCCCCGCCGAGGCGGGGCCCTGCTGCGCGCGAGCTAGCTGTTGCCCTGGTTCTGCTGGTCCTGGCCCTGCTGGCCCTGGCCCTGCTGGTCCTGGTCCTCGACGCCGAGGTAGCCCTCGGCCTTGTCCTCGCCGGACTGGATCTGGCTGTCGTACTTGTTGCCGGTCTTGTCGTCGGCGAACTCCGCGGCCTTGTCGAGCGCCTCGTCAGACTGCTTGTCGTGGTCGCCGGCGAATTGCTTGGCCTTGTCAGCCATCTCACCAAAGTCAGGCATGGTGTCCCCTCCGTCGTTGGTTTCCCCGTCCCTCGTACCTGGCCCTAGCTTCCCGGCGGGCTGATCGCTAAACGGGCACCCGCCGACCGCGGAAGCATGACCTGCAGAAATCAACGTTTTTCACCAAGAAGGCAACCATCTGGTGATTGGCGCGTCTAATGATTGTACGAATCACTAAAGACGAGATTGGGGCAGTCGACGCTATGAATCGCAAGTTGTCTAGGGTGTGCCTGGTTCTCGGCCTGAGCGGGATGCTCACGGCCGGCCTGGCGACGACCGCGAACGCGGCCACGCCGTCCTGGCAGACCCTCCTGACGGTGTCGAACGCGGGGGTCACCTCGCCCGACGGTGCTCCGGTCACCTTCGACACGGTCCTCGCGACCGGCCCGACCACCGGCTGGGGCTTCCCAAGCGGGGGCACCGCCGCCTACCAGCGCGCCGGCTCGACCTGGACCAAGGTGCCGTTCCCGGCCCACTCCGGCCGCGTCCTGGCCGCGGGCTACTCGTCGCCCTCTGACGTGTGGGCGATCGACGACAACAGCGGCAACGAGGAGTTCATGCACTGGAACGGCAGCGCGTGGGCGCTCTGGCGGAGCCAGCAGACCGGCGCCATCGTCAACGCCATCTCGGTGCTCGGCCCCCGGGACGTGTGGGCGTTCAGCAGTCCGGCCGCCACCGGGGCCGGCATCTGGCGCTATGACGGCACCCGGTGGACGGAAGTGTCGACCACCCTGCACGGCGGCTCCGCGCTGGCGGACAACGACGTGTGGGCCTTCAGCGGCTCCTCGGTTGACCACTACGACGGCAGCACGTGGACGGCGACCAGCGTCGCCGGCTTGCTCCCCGACTCGAGCTCGGCCCAGGTGACCGGCATCCTGGCGCTGGCACCGGACAACGTCTACGCGGTCGGTAACGGCGGCAGCCAGACCCACGGCGGCGGGGTCGTGCTGCTGCACTACGACGGGACGAGCTGGTCCCAGGTGGCCGCCAGCGGCAACCGGGGCGGCGAGGACCTCACCTCCGACGGCGCGGGCGGCGTATGGCTGCTCACCGTCGCCAACAACGAGAACCTGCTGCACTACAGCGGGGGCACGCTGTCGGTGGTGAACATCGCGTCCACGCCCGCGTCGGAGCCTGACTACGCTTCCTCCCTGTCCCTCATCCCCGGCGGCACCGGCCTGCTGGTGGGCGCCGAGCAGGACGTCACGCCCGACTTGTCACAGACGAACTCGGTCGTACTGCAGTACTCCTGACCGGAGCGGGAGCCCGCGGCCCCCGGCGACGGCTAGCTGTGCCGTCGCCGGGGGCCGCGGGCCGCGAGCGGCGGGCTATGCGGGAAATCAGAGCATCACCGTGGGATGCGCAGAGCTAGATCAGCGGGCTTCGCAAGACTGGCCGCATAGTGTGACCTGCGGCGCGGGCGACCGGACCCGCTGTACAGCGCGCAACGAAGCCGCGGGTGGCTGGCTTCCCGGCGCGACCGGGCAACGCGAGAGGAAGCCAGCATGTCGCGAAGGGTGCCCCACCGGCTGTTCCGCCATCGCTCCGTCCGCGTCGTCAGCGGGGCAGTCGCGGTCTTCCTGGTCTGGGTGATGTTCTCGGCTGGGCAGGCGGCGTTCAAGAACAACGGGCAGGGGCTGAGCGCGAACCTGGCCGAGTGGGCCAGGGACCATTACCTGGGCCCGGTGGTGACGTTCGGTGAGTGGCTGTCGTACAACCCGCCGCCGAAGGGCGGCAAGCCCTCGTTCTCGCTCGCGGTGCCGAGCGGCGAGGCGGTCAGCACGGCCCCGGCCGCCAAGGGCAAGGCGAAAGCCTCGTTCACGCCCGACATCCCGGCCACGCTGAAGTCGCTGGCGGGCGCGCCGATCACCGGCGAGGGCCAGTGGCGGGTGGCGGAGAAGGTCAAGGGCGAGCCCGCCATCTTGACCACCTTCCTGCGCGACGCGACCTACACCTCCCAGGTCAACGGGATCGCGTCGATCGACCAGCGGCTGGTGAAGTTCTCCCTGCGCCCCGGCAGCGAGGACCCGGGCACCAACAACTGGGGAGTGCCCGACTACATCCCGGCCGGGCAGCGCAAGGGGCTGCTGGCCACCTTCAACGGCGGGTTCAAGCTGGACTCCGCGGGCGGCGGCTTCTACCTCAACGGCATCTACCACGGCACGCTGGTCAAGGGGGCCGCGTCGGTCGTCTACTACAAGAACGGCACCGTCAAGATCGGCCAGTGGGGCCGCGACTTCACCATGAACTCGACCATCGCGGGCGTCAGGCAGAACCTGCAGCTCCTGGTGGACCACGGCAAGGTGGCGGCCAACGCCAACTCCAACGTGATGAGCAACTGGGGCGCCACCCTCGGCGGCGGCTACTACGTCTGGCGGTCGGGCCTCGGCATCACCAAGGACGGCCGGATCGTCTACGTCTACGGGTCCGCGCTCAACGCCCAGGACCTGGGACTGCTGCTGCAGCGGGCGGGCGCGGTCGAGGGCATGCAGCTCGACATCAACCCGGCCTGGATGAAGTTCGACTACTACCAGGTCAAGGGCAGCGCCAGCTAACCCCGTGCCGGTCCCCCTGCTCCCCACCCAGCAGCCCAGCCCCTACTCCTACTACACCCCCTCCACCCGCGACTTCACCGCGGTCTACGCCCGGTGACGATGAAAGACGGCGGCCCCGTTCTGGCTGGGATCTTCAGCTTCTGTAGCGGCAGGCAGCCGGCATGCTAGGACCTGACTCGCGGCTGCTGACCGTGCTGCTGGTCACCGCCAGCGTCGCCCTGCTGGTGGCCACCGTCCGGCTGCGCTTCCTGCCGGTCAGGGTCCTCTGCGGCGCCCTGTCGGTCCTGGTGGCGATGACCGGCGGGATCGCCGCGGTCAACTTCTACTACGGGTACTACACCACCTGGGGACAAGTGGCGGCCGACTTCAACGGCGGCACCGGCAACCTCGGCGTCATCACGGCAACAGCCGGCGCGGCCCCGCTCGGGTCGGGCCGCATCGGCTGGGTCCAGTACCCCGGCAGGCTCAGCGGCTACAGCCGGCGGGGGCTTATCTACCTGCCGCCGCAGTACAGCCAGGCCCGGTACGCGCACCTGCGGTTCCCGGTGGCCGAGCTGTTCCACGGCACCCCGGGCACCCCGCTCACCTGGAACACGGTGCTGCGGATCGGACAGGTCGCCGACTCGCTGCTAGCCCGGCACCTGATCGGGCCCATGGTCCTGGTGATGCCGGCCATCAACGGCACCGGGCACAGCTACCAGGACTGCGTGAACGGGCCCGCTGTCAACGACGAGACCTACCTGCTCAAGGACGTCCGCCGCGACGTCCTCGCCCGCTACCGGGTGAGCTCCGACCCGTACCAGTGGGGTGCCGCCGGCTACTCCTCCGGCGGGTACTGCGCGGCTAACCTCGCCCTGCGCCACCCCTCCTCCTTCGGTGCCGCCGCCATCCTCAACGGCTACTACCGGGCCACCGACGGCCCCGCCGCGGGCGCCCTGAACAACGACCAGCCGCTGGAAGCCGCCAACAGCCCGCTGTACCTGGCGGAGAGACTCAACCTGAACAGCAGCCCCCTCCCCGCCTTCTGGGTCGCGGCCGGCACCAGCGACAAAGCCGACTACCCGGCCGCCGTCATGTTCGCGGCCGCGATGAACCGCGTCCGGCAGGTCCCGTTCGTGAAGCTCAACGCGGGCGACACCGCCAACGCCTGGTCCGCCGCCATGCCGGCCGCCCTGGCGTGGCTGTGGCAGCAGCTCGCCCCGCCTGACCTGCGGGCCGAGTTCCCGGTGGGCGGCGCCCCCAGCGGCCTCATCAGCTCGATCCCCGTCCCCCCGGTGAAGGCGCGCTACCCCGGCCGGTGCAAGCCCGCTCAGCGCCCCGGGCCGGCCGTCCTCCCGTGCGGCAAGTTCCCGTTCGTCCAGGCGAGCAAGGCCTGAACATAACCCGTCAGAAGTGCCCGGCTCGCACCGTTTGACATGATACGGTAACGGCACATTTACAACGGGTGAGCACGGGAAGGCATTCGTTTCATGGGGCGCTACCCGGGTGCGCTGCCGCGGGAGGCGACCGGGTTCGTCGGACGGGGCCGCGAGCTGGCCGCACTGGCCAGCATGCTGGAGTCGGCCCCCTTGGTGACGGTCACCGGAACCGCCGGGGTCGGCAAGACGCGCATCGCGGTGCAGGCGGCGGCGGCCGCCGGGCGGCGGTTCGCGGACGGCGTCTGCTGCGCCGAGCTGGGCGTGCTGCGCGACCCTGACCTGGTCCCGCACGTCGTCGCCGCGTCGCTGGGGCTCCCGGAGCACGACGGGCGCTCCCGGGTGGAGGCCGTGGCCGCCTACCTGAGCGGCCGCCGGGTACTGCTGGTGCTTGACACCTGCGAGCACGTCATCGCCGGGATGGTGCCGCTTATCGGCGCGCTGCTGCGCCAGGCACCCGGGGTGACGGTGCTGGCTACCAGCCGGCAGCCGCTGGACGTACCGGGAGAGCACCTGTTCCCGGTACCGCCGCTGCCGGTGCCCGGCCCGGGGGCAGCGGCGGGCAGCGCGGACGCGGTTGAGCTGTTCGGGCAGCGCGCGGCGGCGGCGGCTCCCGGCTTCACCGTCTCCGGCGCGAACCGCCCCGAGGTCATCCGGTTGTGCCAGCGGCTCGACGGCATCCCGCTGGCGATCGAGCTAGCCGCCGCCCAGCTCGGGACGCTCACCCTCGGGGAGCTGTCGCGCCGGGTGGAGCACCGTTTCCTGGCGCTGGCCGACGGGCGGGACACCGCCCTGCCGCACCAGCAGGCCCTCCGCACGGCGATCGGGTGGAGCTTCGACCTGTGCTCGCCCGCCGAGCAGGTGCTGTGGGCCCGGCTGTCGGTGTTCGCCGGCTCGTTCACCATCCCGGCCGCCGAGGACATCTGCCCGGGAGGCCCGCTGAGCGGCCCGGACGTACTGGCTGCGCTGGTCGGACTGGTCGACAAGTCGGTCGTGCTGCGCCCGCAGGAGCCAGCCGGGAACGAGCCGCCGCGCTACCGGCTGCTTGACACCATCCGCGAGTTCGGCGCGGAGCGGCTGACCAGATCGGGCCAGCAGGCCGACGTCCGCGCCCGGCATGTCGCGTACTACCTCGGCCTGGCCGAGGACTTCGCCGGCCACGACAAGGACCCCGGCCAGCTAGCGCGGTTCCGCGCGCTGCGCGGCGAGCACGCCAACCTGCAGGCCGCGCTCGGCTACGCGCTCGACCCGGCGGTCGCCGCCGCCGGGCGGCTGGCCGCCCGGCTGGCGTCGGCCCTGCGCCCGTACTGGGAGATCTCCGGCCTGCTGCGCGAGGGGCGGCACTGGGCGGACAAGATCCTGCCGCGGCTGGGTCCGGCCGACCCCGAACGGGACTGGCTGCTGCTGGCCCGCGGCGTCCTTGGCATCTTCCAGGGTGACCTCGGGCAGGCGGTCGCCGACCTCGAAGCCAGCACCGCGAGCGCCCGGGAGCACGGCGGCGAGCTGGCCTGCGCCCTCGGCTACAGCTACCTCTGCCTCGCACTCACCTTCTCCGGCCGCCACGCCGAGGCGGCCGCGGCCGGCGCGACGGCCGAGGAACGGCTGGAGGCAGCCGCCTGCGTCAGCGGCCTGGTTTCCCTCGACATCCACCTGGGCTACCTGCACCTGCTGGCCGGCCGGCCCCAGGAGGCCATCGACCGCTGCGCGCAGGGACTGCGCCGCCTCGACCGCGACGAGCACTGGGCCCGTAGCTACCTGCAGGTGATCACCGCCCTTGGCCTGTTCCTGCGGGGTGACAGCGAGGCCGCCGCGGCCGCCGCCCGCGAGTCCCTGCGCCTGAAAGACGCGATCGGCGACATCACCGGCATCGCCTACTGCCTGGAAATGCTCGCCATCCTGGCGGCCGCGCAGGGACAGCACGCCCCCGCGGCCGAGCTCCTCGGCGCGGCCGACCCGCTGTGGGAGCGAACGGGCGAGCGTTTCGGCGGCACCGCCGCCATGGAGGCGCTGCACCAGCAGGCCGCGACCACCGCACGGGACGAGCTCGGCACCACCCGCTACGACAAGCTGTTCCGCGACGGCGCGAGCCGTGAACTCAGCCTCACCGTCATCCTGGCGACCAGCGCTGCCAGCGACTCCCGGGACCCGCTCACCAGGCGGGAGCAGGAGGTCGCGGTGCTCGTCGGCGAGGGCCTGACCAACGCCCAGATCGCCCGGCGGCTGTTCATCTCGCCCCGCACCGTCGACGCGCACACCGCCAGCATCTACGCCAAGCTCGGCATCTCCTCACGGGCCGAGCTCGCGGCCGCGCTCAGCCAGCAGCCAGGCCCGGGCGGCGCCGGCACCAGCTAACGATCCCGGCCGGCGGATCCTAGACCTGGCAAAACTTGCCCGGTCGGTGGCGGCCCGGCCGGTTCACATCGCAGGCGATGGGTAGGCGCGTGCGGGTGACCATGGCCGGCGGCAGCTCCGAGGCAGGGACAGCGGTAATCGACGAACGCTTCGACGCTGCCACCCTCCACTTGCTGCGGGCACGGGTAACGGCCTGCGCGGCCGCCGCCGGGATGCCCGCGGACCTGGTACCGGAGGTGACCCTCGCCGTGCACGAGCTGGCGGCGAACGCGGTCAGGCACGGCGCGGGGGAAGGGCGGCTGCTGCTCTACGCGGCCCCAGGCTCGCTTCGCTGCCTGGTCAGCGACGCCGGGCGAGATGCGGGACCCTGGCCGGTGCGGCAGGGACACGGCCTGTGGATCGTGCGCGAGGTGGCGGACCAGGTCACCGTGTCGTCCGGTCCGCAGGGGTCGCGGATCGTCGCCGTCTTCAGCTGGCGGGGGGCGGCGAACCGGGAAGGGCGGGGCAGCGAGGCGACCTGACCGGGCCGGCCGGCCGTTCCCTGATGACCAGGGGGATCACACAACCGGGGGCAGGGTGGCATACTTCCGGATGTGACCGACCTGTCAGTGTCCGTCAGCACGGAAGACGGGGAAGATGGTTCCCGCACCCTGGTGCGGCTCGTCGGCGAGGCCGACGTCACCACCCGGGTGCTCGGGGACGTGCTGGGCGCGGAGGGCGCCAAGAAGCCCCGCCTCCTCCTGCTTGACGTGTCCGGGCTGACGTTCATCGACTCAGCCGCGCTGCATGAGATCGTGCGCGCCTACCGCAAGCTCCGGGCGGACGGATGCCGGCTGGCGCTCATCAGCCCGAGCCCGCCGGTGGCCCGGGTGCTCCAGCTGTCCGCGCTCGACCAGGTGATCCCGGTGCACGCGAGCGCGGAAGAGGCAAGCGCGCAGTAACGGCCGGCCGGCCGGGTCAGCATGGCCGGCCCTGGTAGCTGCCCGGTCTCAGTCATCGAAGCCGGTCGAGGCGCTGAGTTCGGTCCAGGCCCGCACGTCGGCCAGCTCGGCATCGGCGGCCCGGTGGAAAGCGCCGAGGGCGTCCTGGCCGAGCATCAGCAGGGCCGGCGGCGCGGGTGACCCGACCGCCGCGATGATCGCCTGCGCCGCCTTCGCGGGGTCGCCCTGCTGCTTGCCGTGCCCGGTGTCGTGCTCCTTGCGGCGCCGGCCGGCCGTGCCGGCGTAGTCGTCGATCACCGTGTCCGACTGGGTCAGCGACCGGCCCGCGAAGTCGGTACGGAACGCGCCCGGTTCCACCGCGGTGACGCTGATCCCCAGCGGCGCGACTTCCCTGCGCAGCGAGCCGGACACGCCCTCGAGGGCGGCCTTGGTCGCGGCGTAGTAGCCCGAGCCTTCCGGGTGGACGCGGGCGGCGATCGAGGAGATGTTGAGGATCGCGCCCGAGCGCCGCGCGCGCATCCCCGGCAGCACCGCCTTGATCATCGTGACCGCGCCGAAGAAGTTGGTATCGAACAGCTCCCTGACCCCGGCGTCGTCGCCCTCCTCGACCGCGCCGCGGTACCCGTAGCCGGCGTTGTTCACCAGCACGTCGATCCCGCCGAAGCGCTCCTGCCCGGCCCGGACGACGCCGGCCGCCTGGGCGGCGTCGGTGACGTCGAGGGACAGCGCGAGGGCGGTGCCCGGGTGCGCGGCGGCCAGGTCACGCACCTTCGCCGCGTCCCGGGCGGTGACGACCGCGTTGTCACCGCGGTCAAGTACCGCGGCGGCCAGGGCGCGGCCGAGGCCGCTCGAGCAGCCGGTAATGAGCCAGGTGGACATGTGCTTGCCTCCTAGCGGCGGCGGGCCGACGCCTTCAGGGCCGGGCTGACCCAGCCGTTGTCGCCCGGGTGAATGGTGAAGCCGGGCGGCACGATCTCGTCGACCTGGTCGAGCACGTCGTCGCTGAGTCGCACCTCGGCCGCGGTGAGCTGGGATTCCAGGTGGTCCATGGTGCGCGGCCCGATGATGGCGGAGCTGACGACGGGGTGACGCAGCACGAACGCGATCGCCAGCTCGATCAGGGTGATGCCCGCCTTGTCCGCCAGCTCGCTGAGCCGGGTGGCCGCCGCCAGCTTGCGCTGGTTCTCCGGCACGCTCAGGTCGAAGCGGTTGGCGAACCGCTGGCGCGCCACCGAGTACGGGCCCTCGCCGCCGGCCTGGTAGCGGCCCGACAGCCAGCCGGAGGCGAGCGGGCTGTAGGACAGCACCCCGAGGCCGTAGCGGGCGCAGGTGGGCAGCACGTCGGCCTCGATCGCGCGGACCAGCACCGAGTAGGGCGGCTGCTCGGTGCGGAACCGCTCCCGCCCGCGGTCCCGCGCCGTCCACTGCGCTTCCACGATCGCCGAGACCGGCCAGGTCGAGTGGCCCGCGTAACGGACCTTGCCCGACCGGACCAGGTCCGACAGCGCGCCGAGGGTGTCGTCCAGGTCGGTGCCCGGGTCATAGCGGTGCACCTGGTAGAGGTCGAGGTAGTCGGTGCCGAGGCGGCGCAGCGATTCCTCGACCGCGCGGGTGATCCAGCGGCGGGAGTTCCCGCGCCGGTTCGGGTCATCGCCCATCGGCAGGTGCAGCTTGCTGGCCAGCACCACGTCGTCGCGCCTGCCGCCGGCCAGGGCCTGGCCGACGATCACTTCGGACTCGCCGGCCGAGTACACGTCGGCGGTGTCGATGAAGTTGATCCCGGCGTCCAGCGCGCGGTGGATGATCCGGACGCTCTCCTCGTGGTCCTTCGTCCCCCACTCGCCGAACATCATCGCGCCCAGGCACAGGCTGCTGACCTTGACGCCGGTGCTTCCCAGGCGGCGGTACTCCATGGCAGGTAGCTCCTCAGCTGACGGTTGGCCGGGTGGTATCAGCCAGCAAGGCAGCGGCCGCCCCGGACAAGGGAGAGCCTAACGCTGAAGCGCGGCCTGCCCCCGGTCAGCCGGCCGAGGCGGTGGCCGCCTTGATGAGATCGGCCACTTCCGCCGGGTGGGAGATCATCGCGACGTGGCTGGACTCCAGCTCGATGACGGTCGCGCCCATCCGCGCGGCGAACTGGCGCTCGGCGGCCGGCGGGATGGCCTCGTCCTGGGTGGCGACCGCGTACCAGGTCGGCTGCGACTTCCAGGCGGGCACGCCCATGACCTCACCGAAGATGGCGGTGTGGAGGCACTGCTGGGTGGCGTGCAGCGCCTTCGCGCGGGCCGGGTCGAGATCGGCCGCGAAGTGATGGACGAAGTCGTCCTCCGACAGCCAGGAGAAGCCCTGCTTGTCCACCACCATGTGCGCGGTCGCCGCGGTCGGCGGCCCCGAGGCGAGCAGGGCGCCCATCGACTCGCCCTCGTCGAGGCCGAAGGCGGCCACGTAGACCAGGCCGGCCACGTTCGGGGCGTCGGTCCCGAGGGCGGTGATGATGGTGCCGCCGTAGGAGTGCCCGGCGACGATCGTGGGGCCGTCCTGCGCCTCGAGCACCTGGCGGAGCCGGGCGACGTCGGCGGCCAGCGTCGTCATCGGGAACTGGGGCGCGGTGACGTGGTAGCCGTCGCGCTGCAGCAGCTCGGTGACGCCGCTCCAGCTCGAGCCGTCGGCCCAGGCGCCGTGGACGAGGACGATGTTCGGCGTGGATGCCATATTCGGGTGCTTCCCCTCTTCGTTCTTTCGGTCGGCGCGCAACACTGCGCTGGTCCCTGGACCCTGCCGGTCAGGCGCGCTTTTCGACGGCCGTGCGGGCGGAGTGCCAGAGGGTTCTGGGGTTATCGCGGTCTCCGTGCAGACTGAGCATCGCCGTGACGATCGAGGCGGCGGTGTCCTGCTCGTTGACGATGCGGCTGAAGTCGCGCAGGTACTGCTGGCTGGCGCCGATGCTGCCTGGCAGGTCGGGCGCTCCGACACGCTTGTGCCCGGCGACGACCAGCCGCGGCTCCAGCGCGGCGACGGCATCCAGGCTGGCGATCCACGCCTCGCGGCTGGACTGGTCGGTTTCGGCGGTCATCATGTGCACGCCGTTGTAGACAACGTCACCGCCGATGACCGCCCCCGCCGACGGGACGTGCAGCACGGTGGAGTGCTCGGTGTCGCCCTGCCCGACTGACACCGCCCGCAGGACCTGACCTTCGAGTTCGAGCTCGGGGCCCGCCATGGCCTCGGGCAGCAGCGGGGTCGCGGGCAGCTCGCCCGGGAAGATGGCCTGCCAGTAGCCGGCCAGGCCGGGGTCCGTGGCCTCGAACCGCGCGCGGGCGGCCACCTCCGCGGTCGCTAGCCCGCGGGCCTCGGGGAAGTGCTCCCGCAGCCGGGCCAGGCCGATCCAGTGATCTGAGTGACCGTGGGTGACGTAAACCGCGGTGACGCGCTTGCCGGAGCGGCGCACCCACTGGGCCAGCGCGTCAACCTGGTCCAGGGTGATCAGCGTGTCCACCAGGATGGCGTCCCGCTGACCGGCGATCAGGGTGCTGCTCATCGGCGACCACATCGGCTCATCGCCGGGAGCCTGACCGGGAGCTCCCGCGAACGGGCGCATGGGCGCCACGTACACGTCAACGGTCAGCGCGGATGTTCGCATGTATCTCCTGACGACAGCCGGGATCGGTCCACGACGATTTCGATTATGCTATGCACCATAACATATCCAAGGTCGAGCGCTGCGCGGTCACCTGCCAGGGTCCGCATCGGGGAAGATGGACGCATGACTGAAGGCGTGCGCGGTGCCATGATCGCGGCGGCGCGGCGACTGCTGGCCGAGCGCGGCCTCGAGGGCATGGCCACCCGCGAGGTACTGGCTCGCACGGGAGCGCCGCGCGGCTCCGTGTACCATCACTTCCCCCGGGGCCGGGTCCAGCTAATCGAGGAGGCGGTCGACTTCGCCCGGGAACAGATGGACGAGTGGATCGGCGCTATCCAGGCGCAGACCCCGGCCGAGGTCGTCACCGGCTACCTGGGCATCTGGAAGCGGATCCTGGTCGCCACCGACTTCCAGGCCGGCTGCTCGATCGCCGGCGTGATCACCGGCACGTCCGAGGCGGGCCTGCTTGACCGCTCGGCCGACGCGTACGCGGCCTCCAGCCACGCCCTGGCCGCGCGGCTGCGCACGGTGGGAGTGCCCGCGGACGAGGCCGCGGAGCAGGCCGCCCTGCTGGTCATCGCGGCCGAGGGAGCCGTCATCATCGCCCGGGCCCAGCGCAGCACCGCGCCCTTGTCCCTGGTCGTCAGGCATTTCACCGGAACCCCGGGGTAACCGCGCCGCCAGGCCGGCCTTGTGCTGCGGCGCCACCAGCGGACCTAATACGCTTGGGGTTGCTAATCATGACAACGAGCGCACATGCCCGAGGAGCGGCTCAGTGACCGGACATGACCACCCGGACGAGCAAGCGGCGCAAGACCGATGGATCGCGCTCGGCATCCGCACCGACATCCCGCACCCGGCCCGGGTCTACGACTACATGCTGGGCGGCAAGGACAACTTCGCCGCCGACCGGGAGATGGCCGAGGTCGGGCTCAGGCACATGCCGGAGATGCGGGTCTCCTCGCAGGAGAACCGCAACTTCCTGGTGCGGGCGGTCCGGTTCCTGCGCGACGCGGGTATCCGCCAGTTCCTCGACATCGGCACCGGGCTGCCGACCAGCCCCAACACGCACGAGGTGGCCCGCGAGGACAGCCCGGAGGCCCGGGTCGCCTACGTCGACAACGACCCGGTGGTGTTCCGGCACGCGCAGGCCCGGATGGCCGAGGACCCGAACACCGTCGTGATCCCGGCTGACCTGCGCGACGTGGACGACGTGCTCGCCCAGGCCGGGAAGCTGCTCGACTTCAGCCAGCCGGTGGGACTGCTGCTGGTCGCGGTGCTGCACAACATCAAGGACGCCGACGACCCGGCGGGCATCGCCGCCCGGTACCTGGCCGCGCTCGCGCCGGGCAGCTACGTGGTGATCTCGCACTCGACCGACGAGTTCGCCCCCGAGCGGACGCACGCCGCGTCGGCCGCCGCGACGGAGCGCGGGGCTACCTGGCTTCCCCGGCCCAAGGAGGAGATCGCGCGCATGTTCATCGGCCGCGAACTGGTCGAGCCCGGGCTGGTGCTCGTCTCGCGCTGGCGGCCGGACGCGGAGCCCGGTCCCGACGCCGACGCGGCCTGGACCTACTGCGGCGTGGCGCCGGTCTGAGGCGGCGCGGCCGGGCGCGTGTAGCGGTGCTTGGCACCGGGCGGGAAGTACTCGAGATCCCCGGCCGGGCGCAGCTCCACCACCGGAAGCTGGGCGGCGTCCGGGACGTAGTGCGCGAACTCGCTGTTGAGGCGGCGCAGCTCAGCCCGGATCGCGTCGGCCAGCTCGGCTGCCCGCCCGGCCGACGCGGCCTGCCCGGCGGCGAGCTCGACCACGACCCGCAGCTCGCGGTCCCGGTCGGCCGTCTCCGCGGTGGACAGCACGAACTTGCCGGTCACCCAGTCGCTGACGCCGGGGCGTTCCAGCGCGACGGTCACGTTCTCCGGGTAGACGTTGGCGCCGAAGTAGGAAACGGTGAACAGCGACCGGCCGAAGACGTACACGAACGGCAGCCGGGGCGCCCCGCCCTGCGTGCCCGCCTCGGCCAGCGGGTCATGCCCGTGCCGCGAGCAGAACGCCAGCATCTCGTCGTAGCTGACCAGGCCGCCCTCGTCGGCGATGTGGTAGCGCACCAGCGGGGTGGCGCCGTCGCTGCTGAACAGCAGCGTCGGGCCGCTGGCCTGGAAGTAGCGCGCCACCGGGTCGTACTGGACGAGCGTCGGCAGGCGCGCCTGGCCGACCAGCTCGCGCAGCGCGTCCGGGCGGCTGGCCAGGAACCGGCGGACGGACACGCTCAGCGGCGTCTCGGTGCCGAGCACGCCGGCGTCCGCCGTCCCGTACAGCGACGCGGAGTCGGCCAGCGGTGCCGTCAGCCCGGCCCGCCGGCCGACCAGGTCGCGCCACTCCTCGCTGAACACCTCGCCCGCCAGGGCGAGCTTGACCCGGAAGGCCGGCCAGTCAATCCCCTGGGCCAGGCCCGCGTCCACCACGTTCTTCACGAACGGCGGGTACCCGGCCAGCACCACCTGGTCGAACAGCGGCCCGAGCTCACGGACGACCCGCAGGATCTCGGCCATGTCGTTGCCCGGGGTGACCACCGTGACCGGGTAGCCCTTGGCCGCCAGGTGCCGGCAGGCGGCGGTGGTGTACATGCCGCCCACCCAGCTCCCGAGCGCGAAGCAGATCACCGCGAGGGTACTGCGGCCGGCCGCCCCGAACCCGTCGCGGAATACCTGCTCGAAGCGGGACGCGACCGCCCGCTCGTCCAGCACCGACCGGGGCCACACGGTCGGGGTGCCGGAAGAGCCGGAGGACACCGCGACCATGTCGCAGCGGTCGAGGCGGCCGTCCCGGCACAGCTCGGGCAGCGGGTACCGCCGGTGGTAGGTGTCCTTGGTGAGCAGCGGCAGCCGGTCGAAGTCGGCGGGCGACCGGACCGTGCCCGGGTCGACGCCGGCCGAGCTGAGGAACTTGGCGTAGGCCGGAACGGAGCGGGCCGCGTCGTGGAACAACTCCAGCGCCGCCGCGGCCGCCGGGCCGGCCGACTGGGCCGGCCCGCCCGCGTAGAACTCGCTCATCCCCCGCAGGGTCCGCTCACCTCGTGCCTGGTCCACGGGGGGCAGCCTACCGAGACCGGGCGGCCCGGGACCGCCGCGCTAGCCGAATGGCCGCCAGGTAGAGCATCAAGCCGCCGAGCACGACCCAGAAGCCGCCGAAGACCAGGTCCCTGACGGCACCACCCGGGCCGCCCACCGGCCCGTCGTTGGACCCCCAGCCCCAGACTTCGAGCCGGGTCTGGATGGGGCGGCCCAGTGGGACCTGGACCGGCCAGGTCGCCGTGGTCCGGCGGGGGCCGGCCGTCACGAAGCCGTCGGTTACCGTATGGCAGCCCTTGTCGCATTCCTGGCTGTACGAGACCGGGGTGAACGTGGCCCGCTGACCCGCCCCGGCCAGGTAGGCGATCCCGTCGACGGGCAGCGGCAGCATGCCGACTGCGAGCCCCGCCCCGGCCAGCACGATGATCCACAATGCCCACCCTGGCAGCGCACGCTGGCTGCGGGAGCTGGCGGCCGGCTTGCTCCGGGCGGCGCCGCGCGGGTCGGCGCGGCGCTGCTGGAGCGCGAGCCCTTCGCCCAGGCACAGCATCCCGGCGACGAACGTGGCCATCACCAGCAGCGCGCCGGCCGAGACGCCGATCCCGGCGCCTAACGAGTCCGGGTCGGGGAACTGGGTGAAGAAGACGGCAAATGCCCCGATCGCGCCCGCGAGGCAGCAGGCCATGATCCAGGCCCAGCGCCGGCGCCCGCGGAGCAACCGGGCGATTTCTGGATCATCAGGCGCGACATTGTTGGAACCGGTCGCTTTCACGATGCCAGCATAAGCTCCGGGACCGCCAGAAACCGGGTCATGGCGGTCACTGGCCCAGCATCGCCCGCAGGGTCCGCGCGTTGCGGACCGCGTTCGCCGCCCCGTCGTTGTTGAAGTAGACGTACACGTCGCGCCCGCCCTGCTCCCACTCGCGGACCCGGTCCGCCCACCAGCGCAGGTCGTGGTCGGAGTAGGAGCCCGCGTACAGGTGCTGGTGGTCCGGGCCGTGCAGCCGGGCGTAGACGAAGTCGGTGGTCGCGCGCAGCACGCACGGCAGCCCGGCCCCGCTCATCACGCAGTAGGCCGCCTGGTGGGCGGCGAGCAGCGCGTAGACGTCGGGGCAGTCCCAGCTCGGGTGCCGGAACTCCACCGCGACCCGCAGCCAGGGCGGTACCCGCGCCAGGAAGTAGCCCAGCCGGGCGTCGTCGCGGGCCTGGGCGGGCGGTAGCTGGACCAGCAGCACCGCCCGGCGGCTGCCAAGCTCGTGCCAGCCGGCCGCGATCCGCTCCAGCCAGGCCTCCGGCCCGTACAGCTTGCGCCCGTGGGTCAGCCCGCGCGGCGCCTTGACCGAGAGCCGGAAGCCGTCGGGCAGGCGGCGGCGCCAGCGGGCGAACGACGCGGGCCCCGGCCAGCGGTAGAAGCTGCTGTTCAGCTCGGCGGTGGCGAAGGCCTGCGCGTACCGGGCGAGCCGGTCGCGGGCGGGCAGGCCGGGCGGGTAGAGCTCAGGCTGCCAGTGATCGTAGCTCCAGCCCGACGTGCCGACCCAGGCCGCCACGTCACAGCACTTCCGAGGCCGGGGCTTCCGAGACGGGAGCCCCGGGAACCTGGGCTCGCGGGACCTGGACGGCGGTGAACAGGGTCGCCTGGCGGTGCCTGAAGCCCAGCCGCTGGTACAGCCCGATCGCCGGGTTGGTGGCCACCGCGTGCAGGAACGGCTGGTCACCGCGGGCCCGGATCACCGCCCCGACCGCCCGGATCAGCCTGCTGGCGAACCCGTGGCCGCGCCACGCCGCATCGGTGCAGACCGCGCTGATCTCGGACCAGCCGTCCGGGTGCATCCGCTCCCCCGCCATCGCGACCAGCTCGCCGTCGCGCCGGATGCCCAGGTAGGAGCCGAGCTCGCAGGTGCGCGGCAGGAACGGGCCGGGCTCGGTCCGCGCGGTCAGGGCCAGCATCTCGGGGACGTCGGCCCGGCCGAGCGGCACCGCCTCGGGGTCGGCCGCGACCGCGAGCCCCTCGCCGGTCAGCTGCACGCCCTCGGCGGCCATGGTCACCGTCCAGTCCCCGGGCGGCGCGGCCCGGACGCCGGCCAGCACCAGCAGGCCGCCCGGCCCGGCCAGCGCGGCCGCGTCCGCCCAGTCGCCCTCGCCCGGCTCGTCCGGCAGCGCCAGGAACGGGGACACGTCGACCGGGTAGCGCCGGGCACCGCCGCGCCGCTCCGCGAACCGGGCGTGCGGCCCGGTCAATGAGGAGAACACCGGGTTGTCGAGCGGATGCGGCACGGGCGGCGCCCCTTCGTTGTCGGTACTCAAAGCTCAGATTGTAGTTTTTGTCGCTCGGAATACTGCGCCCGGCCGGAGTGCTAGCGCCATTATGAGCGCCCTAGACCTGCAGGCAGCAAGCGATTTCGCAACCGACTGGGCCCGGTGGCACCAGCAGCACCAGGACAGGCTCGCGGCACCGGACGGATTCCTGGCCATCACCAGCATCAACTGGCTGAGTGAGGAGCCGACCCGCTTCGCGGACGCGCCCGGGGCGTGGTCGGCCGACGACTCGGGCGTCACCGTGCAGCTCGGGGCGGGCGAGGAGCTCGAGCTGAAGGGAGCCCGCGTCACCGGGCGGCACAGCTTCGGGCGCATCCCGGAGCGCGGCGGGGTGTTCCCGGCCGACGCCGACGGCGTGTACGAGGTCGCCCGGCGCGGCGGGAACGACATCCTGCGACCGCGCCACCCCGACGCGCCGCTGCGGGCGGCGTTCCGCGGCACCCCGGCCTACGCCCCCGACCCGCGCTGGGCGGTCCCGGGCCGCTACCGCCCCTTCGACCAGCCGGCCGACGTCACCGTCGGCTCGGTCGTCGAGGGGCTGCAGCACGTCTACGCGGCGCCCGGCGTGGTCGAGTTCGAGATCGACCGGCAGCCGTTCACGCTGACCGCGTTCAACGGCTACACCCCGGGCGGCCTGTCCATCCTGTTCACCGACGCGACCAGCGGCGTCACCACCTACGCGGCCAACCGCTCGCTTCAGGTCGGCGCGCCGGGCGCGGACGGCAGCGTGCTCCTCGACTTCAACCGGGCCGCCAACCTGCCGTGCGCCTACACCGCGTTCGCGACCTGCCCGCTCCCGCCGGCCGGGAACCGGCTGCCGGTCGCGGTCGAAGCCGGCGAGCAGATCCCCTACGAGGCGCGGCCCGGGCGCGCGTAGCGGGGCGGCAGTCAGCCGCACCCGTTCGGGAGAAAAGACTTGAGATCAGCCGAACGGGTGCGGCTTACTCGTCCCCGGCCGGCGCGCCCGGCACTAGCCGGCCGACGAGCGCAGGATGATGCCGTGCGCGTAGGTCGCCTGCCCCACGTGCATCATGTCGTCGTTCAGGACCGACACCAGCCGCACGCCCAGCGTCACCGGCGGCGTCCAGCGCGCGTCCACCACCCGGCCCAGGTCGTCGTCGGTCACCGCGGCGACCAGCCGCGCCGTCTGGGCGTAGGTCTCCTCGTGGTAGCCGGCCAGCAGCTCAGCCGACGCGGTGGCGGCGGCTACCGACCCCACCTGAGCGGTGCTGTGCCCGTAGCCGGTCTCCATCGTGTTCTCCGGCAGCCCGAACCGCTTCGCCCAGCCGCCGGACGACCAGGCCTGCACGGCGCCGAACGCCTTCGCCACGTGGTCGTCCTGCACCCGGGTCAGGTGCCACACCAGCCAGCTAACGGGATTGGCTTCCGGGTCGATCCGGTAGGCGAGCTGGTCCGGGGTGAGCCCGGTCAGCACGTCGGCGACGGTTTCCCTGATCCGGCCGAACCCGTCGAGGAGCAACTCCGCGCTTGTCACGACCCCTGTCTACCGCACCGGCGACCCGGTAATCCCGGCGATCAGGGGACAAGCACGATGCGGCCGGACACCTCGCCCCCCGGCTTACTTGTGGACCCAGCCGACGTCGTACCAGATGGTGTCGCCGCCGCCGGTGACGTGCTGCGGCCAGGTCTCGATGTAGGTGACGCCCTCGGGACCCGCGGTCATCGTGTAGGGCGTGCCGGGGTGGCTGAGGAAGAACTGGCCGGGCCCGACGACGACCGTCTCCGGGTTGTCCAGGCTGCCGTACTCGATGCTGTAGGTCCCCTGGAAGATGAAGATCATCTCTTTGGTGGTGTGGTGATGGCGCGGGACCACGAAGTTGGGCCGCACCTTCAGCGGGCTGCGGTTGAACGCGCCCACGTCCATCGACTCCAGGCTCACCCACATGGCGTCCTTGAACGTCGCCACGAAGTCGGCCGGCGAGTCGTACAGCTTCCGGCCGTCGTGCCAGTAGTAGCACTCGCTGTACTGCTGCTGTTCCGTCTCCATCGGCTCCCACACGCTGGGGTCGAGGAGGCTGTCAAAGTGCATGCCCATAGCTGCAAGCTAACTCGTCTGCCCGCCCGGCGAACTAGGCCCGTCTCGTTGAATGGGATGCGCGGCGGCCTGTCCCACCTGCCGGAACCGGCCCGGCCCGGTCCCGGGCGGCCCGTGTCAGAGTGGGGAAATGAAAATAGACTTTTTCGATTTGAACGCGGACACCGACTGGGAGCCGATCGCCTACGACCAGGCCAACCCCAGCTACTCCTGGGGCGGCGGCGGGTCGCTGGCCGACGCGCCGGTCGACCTGGCGGCGACCTTCGACGGCGCCATGTTCCGGTCGACGCGGGTCGACACCGACTTCAACATGGGCGGCGTGCGCTGCCGGCCGAACTTCACCATCCCCTGGCACAGCCATAACCTGCGCGAGCTCATCATCGTGATGGGCGGGGAGTTCACCGTCGAGTCAGACGACGGCAGCGGCCCGCGCACCGTCCGCGCGGGCGACTTCTGGATCAGCGAGGCCGGCACCAAGCACACGATGACAGCCGGGCCCGAGGGCGTCAGCTACATCGAGACCTGGCCAGTCTGGGTGGAGCTCAAGACGACCTGGCACGAGGGCGCCGGCTGGGCCAGGGCCTGACCCGGCGTCAGGCCTCCGCCAGCCGGTGCTCGCGGGCGAACGCGGGCACGTCGATGAATTCCCGGCTGTACTGCACCGCCTCGTCGGCGCTGGCCAGCCAGGCGATGACGCGCCCGGGGACGCTGGCCGGCACGCCCTCGGCGGTGTCCTCGAAGACCGGCAGCTTGCTGATCACCGGGGTCTTCACGAACCCCGGACTAAGGCTGAAGCAGGCGATCCCGCTGTCCGGGTACTCGGCCCGCACCAGGCCCGCGATCCGGTACTGGCCCGCCTTGGCCATGCCGTAGAGCACGCCCCAGCCGCCCTCGCCGGGGGGCGCGGGCGGGTCGTTGAGGCCCGCCGCCGAGGCGACGTTGATGATCCGGCCGCCGCCCTGGGCCGCCATCGCCGCCAGGGCCGCCTTGACCAGCAGCAGCGGGGCGACGAAGGCTGCCTGGGCGAAGTCCTCGACCTGCCCGCGGGTGAGGTCGGCGATCCGGGTGTTGCTGCCGGCGTGCAGCGTCGCGTTGTTGACCAGCACGTCGAGCCGGCCGAACTCGGCCAGCACCGCCGGCACGCACTGGTCGACGCTCGCCGGGTCCACCAGGTCAAGCCGCACCAGGAAGGCTCGCACTCCGTGCGACTCGACCGCGCGGGCCGCTTCCTCCAGGCTGCCCTCGATGGCACGGCCCGGGTTGAAGTCGCCGTCGTCGCGCCCCTGCCCGGTGCGCAGCGTCCGGGCGGCCAGGGCGACGTCGAATCCCCGCCTGGCCAGCTCGACCGCGGTGGCGAGCCCGATCCCCCGGCTGGCCCCAGTCACCAGTGCGACCGCCACGGCGCCACCCCGCTCTCCCTCGACCGACCGCCGAGAGCAGGCTATACAGCCGGTTTCCGGCGGTAAAAGAAGGCCGGACCGCTGAGCGGGAACCGGTTGGCGCATAACAGCATTGTCAGCAGTGCTAGCATTGCATTCAACCGGCACCAGGAGGCCCGATGGCGACACTGACAATCCGGGGGCTTGACCCGGTAACGCACGCGCGGCTCAGGGTTGAGGCCGCGCGGCACGGACGGTCCATGGAGGCCGAAGTCCGGGCGATCCTCCAGGAGCGACTCATGCTGAGCCCGGCCGACCATGGTCTCGGCAGCCGCATCCGGGCCCGCTTCGCCGGGCTCGAGGGCGAGCTGGAACTGCCCGACCGCAGCGCGGAAGCGCCCCGCGGGGCTGACTTCGACCGGTGATCATCCTCGATACCAATGTCATCTCCGAGCTGCTCCGCCCGCTACCCGACAGCGGAGTGCTCGGCTGGCTTGACTCCCTGGAGATCTCCCAGGTCGCTACTACCGCGGTCACTGCCGCCGAGCTGCGGTGCGGCGTTGCCCGGCTGGCCGATGGCCACCGCAAGCGCGAGCTGGCAGTGGCGGTCCGCGGGATCCTGGCCGAAGATTTCTACGGCCGGGTCCTTCCTTTCGATGAGCGCGCGTCGACCCGGTACGCGGATATCGTGACCGGCCGAGAGCGGGCCGGCCGTCCCATCGGCGTGGCTGACGCGCAGATAGCGGCCATCTGCCGCGACTCTGGCGCCACGCTGTCGACCCGCAATACGGCCGACTTCGAGGGAACCGGGGTCGAGCTCATCGATCCCTGGAAGCTCGGGTAGTCACTGGCTGGTCTCGGCCGGCCCGGCGGCGGGCGCGGCAGGCAGCTCTGGTGCGGCCAGCTTGGCCTTCAGCGCGGCCAGCTCCTGGTCCACGTCGGCCGCCGTCGCCGCCTGGTCGAGCTCGTCCTGGATGTCGTCGGTGTCGCCGCCCACGTCCTCAAGCACGCCCGACTGGAGCAGCTCGTCCATCGCGCCCGCCCGCGCCTGCATGTTGGCGATCTTGTCCTGGGCGCGGGCGAGCGACTCGGCGGTGTCGTTGTAGTCGGAGTTGATGCCGGCCGCGGTCGCGTTCACCGCGACGCTGGCCTGGGCCGCGGTGTACTGCGCCTTCATGACTTCCTTCTGCGAGCGGAAGTGATTGACCCGCTCCTGCAGCTTCCCGAGGGCCGCGGTGAGCTTCTCCTCCTGCTCGGCCAGGTCCTGCCGCTGCGCCTCGAACTCGTCGATCTGCTGCTGCGCGGCTGACTTGCGGGACAGCGCCTCGCGGGCCAGGTCCTCCCGGCCCTGCCCGAGCGCCGCCTGCGCCTGGTCGGTCAGGTGGTCCGCGGTGTGCCGCAGCTGCTCTTCCTGCAGCTCGATCCGCTTGCGGGAGGCGGCGATGTCGACCAGCCCGCGGCGCACCCGCGTGACCTGGTCCAGCATCTGCTGGTAGGAGTAGTCGAGCGTCTCGTTCGGGTTCTCGGCCGAGTCGAGCGCCTTGTCGGCCTTGGCCGCGACGATGTCGTGGGCCCGCGAGAAAAGACTCATGGCCTGCTCCTTTGCTGACAGCCGGACGGATGCCAGGTTACCTCCCATACCCGCGGCCGGCCCGGCGTAACAGCGCCGGGAACCTGGCGGCGGCGCGATCTGGCTGATACATAATGACTAGCTATGACCTTTTCGCTCGACGCTGAGCTGATGGAAGCGATCACCGCCCGCCTGGCGGCCGGCGGCGCCGGGGCGCCGCGGCCCGCGGCGCGGGACGACTGGAAGGCGGTGCGGGACGGCGGCGCAGCCGCCCTGACCGCGGTCGAGGCCCAGCTGCCCGAGCACGCCAGCGTGAGCCGCAGCCCCTACTCAGCCGTTTCGCACGACGGCGCGGACGTGCCGCTGCGCTGGTACGCTCCGCCCGGCCATGACCGCTCGCAGGCCGGCCCGGCCGTGGTCTACCTGCACGGCGGCGGCATGATCGCCGGGACGGTGCAGCTCTACGACCGCTGGGTGGCGGCCTACGTGGCCGACAGCGGGGTGCCGATGCTCGCGGTTGACTACCGGCTCGCGCCCGAGTACCCGCACCCCACCCCGGCCGAGGACAGCTACGCGGGCGCGGCCTGGCTGGCGGCGCACGCGGCCGAGCTGGGCGTCGACCCCGGGCGGATCGCGGTGATGGGCGACAGCGGCGGCGGCGGCCTGGCCGCCGCGGCGGCGCTGCTGGCCCGCGACCGCGGGCTGCCGCTGGCCCGGCAGATCCTCGTCTACCCGATGCTCGACGACCGCAACACCGTCCCTGACCCGGCCCTGGTGCCCTTCGCCGGGTGGACCTACGACAACAACTACACCGGCTGGCACGCGCTGCTGGGCGAGGCCCTCGGGACCAGCAGCGTGCCCGGCGCGGCCGCCCCGGCCCGCGCGGCCGACCTGTCCGGCATCGCCCCGGTCTACCTGGATGTCGGTGAGCTGGACATCTTCCGCGACGAGGGCATCGAGTACGCGCGGCGGGCGGCCGCGGCCGGCGTCAGCACCGAGCTGCACGTGCACCCCGGCTGCCCGCACGGCTTCGACCGCATCTCCGCCACGGCCGGCGTGGCCCGCCGGTCCCGGGCCGACCGGATGCGCGCGCTGGCCAGCTTGTGACCCCCGGCGGCCTTATCCAGGCACTTCCGCCGCCCCGGCCGGTGATCTAGTCTGGACCGGTCGGTCGGTACATAACGAGGTGCACCGCCCAGTGCGGTTGCCAGGCAGGCCCGGGAGAGCTGATGAACGGTACAACCGCGCGATCGCAGGCGAGGGGATCGAAGTGAGCGAGACAGCATCGGCCGGGACCGGGCTCCTAGCGGGCAAGACCGCGCTGGTCACCGCGGCGGCCTCGGGCATGGGGCGGGCCGGCGCGCGGCTGTTCGCGGCCCAGGGCGCGCACGTGATCGCGGTCGACGTGAACCCGGCCGGCATCAAGGCGGTCGTCGAGGAGATCAACGGCAAGGGCGGCTCGGCCGAGGCGCACGTGGCCGACCTCGGCGACCAGCAGGCGCTCGATGAGTTCCTGACCGCGGTCAAGTCGTCCCACGAGGTCCTCGACGTGCTCTACAACCACGTCGGCGTCACCGGCCCGGTGGCCCTTGAGTACGACCTGGCGAGCTGGACCCGGTGCCTGACGGTCAACACCTGGGTGCCGATGTACGTCACCCAGCAGATGCTGCCGCTGCTGCGCCGGGCGGCGGCGGGGTCGATCATCTACACGGCCTCCACGGCCGGCCTGACCGGCGTGGCCGGCCTGCCCACCTACGCGGCCAGCAAGGGCGCCGTCATCCAGTTCATGAAGTCCGTCGCCCTGCTGCTGGCCCCCGAGGGCATCCGGGCCAACGCGATCTGCCCGGGCGCCACCGACACGGCCGCCTTGCGCTCCGACGCCCAGGAGGGCGTCATCGACCAGACGATCGACGCGATCGCGGCCACCATCCCGATGGGGCGGGTCGGCCAGCCGGAGGACATCGCCACGGTGGCGCTGTTCCTGGCGACCGACGCGTCCAAGTACATGACCGGCACCGTCATCCCGGTCGACGGCGGGGCGACCGCCCGCTAGGCACGCCACTTCCCATCAGTTTCGCTGTAGTTTCTGACTTCCCATCAGTTTTGCAGGGACAATTCCGACAAATCACTCGGTTAACCAGGCAAAACCGATGGGAAGTGGATGGCGGGCTGCCGAACTGATGGGAAGTGGAGGCCGGGCAGGAGGCCGGGCAGGGTGCGGTAGCCGGGCTGAGAGCCAGGGTGGGCCTGACGAGGCGGCGGGGCAATGGGATGCCGAGGTTCCGCTGGGGGCGGAGGTTCGCTGGGGGCGGGTCCCGACGGGGCTGCGGGTGCAGCTTGAGAGGGCGGGGGGCGACGGGCGGCGGAGCGGGTTAGCGAGAGTGGGCGGGAGTGGCGGGGCGCCTGTTTACGTGGCGCAGCCAGAGCAGGCCGAGGACCGGCAGCACCAGCGGGACGTAGCCGTAGCCGCTGCCGTAGCCCGACCACACGGTCGCGTCGGGGAAGGAGGCCGGGTCGGCCAGGCTCCAGGTACCGACCGCGAGCACGCCCGCCAGCTCCACCGAGCAGGACAGCACCGCGACCCGGCGCGCGGCCGGGCCGCCGGCCGCCAGCGTGGCGGTGGCGACGATGTAGACCACGGCCGCGACGGCCGACAGCGCGTACGCGACCGGGGCGTGGCCGAACTTCGTGGCGATCTGCACCCCCGCCCGGGCGGTGGCCGACAGCGCGAAGATCGCGTAGACGGCGACCAGCACCCGGCCCGGACCGGACCGGGTCAAGCCCGGCCCCGGCACTGGCTCAGCCGGAGGGGCCGGCTCGGCTGGCGCGGCCGGCTCCGGCGAGGCCACTGGCTCAGACACCGATGGCCGGCCAGATCTCGTGCAGCCGCACCATCAGCACCGCCGCGACCAGCCCGGCGACGGCGATGACGGCCGGGCCCCAGCGGGACCGCTCGAGCGCGCCCCAGAACCCCGCCGCCAGCGGGACCAGCGGCATCGCGACCAGGTAGCCGATGAGCGTGCCGGTGCTGGCCGGGCGCTCGCCGCCGGCCAGCTTGGCCACCACCAGGCCGATCAGCACCAGCAGCAGGATCTCGAGCACGCCGAGGGCGGCCAGCAGGAACCCGCCCATCCGCCGGTTGAGCGCGGTCATCAGCAGCGCGTAGGCGGCGAGCGCGAGGCCAGCGATCACGATCGTGGTGGGGACGACGTTCACGGACCACATGTTACTACGTTAGGTAGTAACGGGAGCACAGGCCAGCACTGGCATTCCCGGCGCAGCCATCTACCCTGGAGGAGACGAGATGACGACGGGAAGAGGACGCCGCGATGGATGGCACGCTGGCCGCTGCTGAACTTGACCAACTGCGCAAGGACTTCACCGCCAACCCGGGCTACCGGCTGGCGCAGAACGCGGTGACCCGGGTAACCGTCGACGACGTGGCGATCAACCGGGAGATCGTCAGCAGCATCGACCACTCCCTGTCGACCACGCTGGACGACTGGAAGGTCACCAACCAGGAGAAGAGCGGCCGGTGCTGGCTGTTCGCGGGGCTGAACCTGCTCCGCGTCGGCGTCATGCGCAAGACCGGCCTCAAGGACTTCGAGTTCTCCCAGAACTACGCGATGTTCTGGGACAAGCTGGAGCGCGCGAACTACTTCCTCGAGGCGGTCATCGAGACCGCGGACCGCGACCTGGACGACCGCACGGTGGCGTTCCTGCTCGAGACGGTGGCCGGCGACGGCGGCCAGTGGAACATGTTCGCCGCCCTGGTGGAAAAGCACGGCCTGGTCCCCAAGAGCTACATGCCGGAGACGCAGAGCTCGTCCAACACCGCCCGGATGAACTCCATCCTGCGGTACCAGCTCCGCCAGGGCGCGCGCACCGTCCGCGCGGCCGCCGCCGAGGGCCCCGACGCCGCCCGCGCCGCCAAGGCCGAGATCCTGCCGGTCATCTACCGCATCCTGTGCATCCACCTGGGCACCCCGCCGGAGCGCTTCGACTGGCAGTGGACCGACAAGGACAAGCAGTTCCACCGGGACGGCGTGCTGACCCCGCAGGAGTTCGCCGCCCAGTACGTGGACCTGCCGGTCAGCGACTACGTCTGCCTGGTCAACGACCCCCGGCCGACCAGCCCGTACGGCCGGACCTTCACCGTCGAGTACCTCGGCAACGTGGTCGGCGGGCCGCCGGTCACCTACCTCAACGTCGAGACGCAGCTCATCAAGGACGTCGCCGCGGCCACCATCCAGCGGGGCGAGCCGGTCTGGTTCGGCTGCGACGTCGGCAAGATGATGAGCAACGACTACGCCTACTGGGACGCCGGGCTCTACGACCTGCCGTCGGTCTACGACGCCGCCTTCGACCTCGACAAGGCCGCCCGGCTGGCCTACCACGAGACCGCGATGACGCACGCGATGCTGTTCACCGGGGTCGACGTGCTCGACCGGGCGACCCGGCGGTGGCGGGTGGAGAACAGCTGGGGCGCCGACCGCGGCCGGGACGGCTTCTACACCATGGACGACTCGTGGTTCGGCCAGTACGTGTTCGAGATCGCCGCCCGCCGGAGCGCGCTGCCCGCGGAGCTGCAGGGCGCCCTGGACGCCGCGCCGATCGTGCTGCCAGCCTGGGACCCGATGGGCGCCCTGGCCCGGTAGCAGGTTTTATATTTTCCGCATTGGCCGATAGCGCCGCCCGCGGCGGCCCGGTTAGGGTGTCCGCATGCACTGCGGCATCAGCGTGCCCAACATGGGCGAGTTCGCGGACCCGCGCCAGGCCGGCCAGCTCGCGCGGCGGGCGGAGGAGGCCGGCTGGGACGGCTTCTTCGTGTGGGATCACGTGGTTTTCGCGTACGGCGTGCTTGACACGGCCGACCCGTGGGTGCTGCTCACGGTGATCGCCACGATGACCGAGCGGATCAGGATCGGCCCGCTGGTCACCCCGGTCGCCCGCCGCCGGCCCAGCGTGCTGGCCAGGCAGGCCACCTCGGTGGACCGGCTTTCCGGCGGCCGCCTGGTGTTCGGGGCCGGGCTCGGGTTCACCCTGGAGGCCGAGTTCGGCACCTGGGGCGAGCCGGCCGAGCCGCGCCTGGTCGCCCAGCGGCTCGACGAGGGGCTGGCGCTGCTAACCGGGCTGTGGTCCGGGGAGAAGGTGGACTTCCACGGTGAGCAGCTCACCGCGGCCGGCGTCACCTTCCAGCCCACCCCGGTGCAGCGGCCCCGCCCGCCGGTGTGGATCGGCTGCGACTGGCCGTCCCGGCGCCCGCTGCGGCGGGCCGCCCGCTGGGACGGCGTGGCCCCGATGATCATCAACCCGCAGGACGGCTCGTTCGCTCCCACCCCGGCGACGGTGGCCGAGATCACCGCCGCGGCCGGGGAGCTGCGAACCAGCGGCGACCCGTTCGACGTGGTGATCACCGGCCGCACCCCGGCCGGTGACCCGGCCGCGGCGGCCGACCAGGCCGGGCAGGCCGGGGCGGCCGGCGCTACCTGGTGGCTGGAGGGCTTCCGGCCCGGGCCGGGTGAGTACGCGGCCGCGCTGGCCCGGATCGAGGCCGGCCCGCCGCGCTAGCACGGGGAGCTAAGCCGGCCGCGGTGAATTGCTGGGCCGGCCCGGAGAATTGCTGGGCCGACCCGGAGAATCGGGTGGCGGTTAGCGCAGCGGGGCGGGCAGGTAGCGGGCTCCCGCCCCGTCGGTGGCGGCGACGTCGGCCGGGTTGGACATCGCGCACCGCTTCAGCGACAGGCAGCCGCAGCCGATGCACGAGTCAAGGCCGTCGCGCAGCTTCTCCAGCGCCGCGATCTGCTCGTCCAGCCGGGTGCGCCAGCCGCGCGACAGCCGGGTCCAGTCAGCCCGGGTGGGAGTGCGCGAGTCGGGCAGCGCCGCTAGCGCCGCGGCGACCTCGTCCAGGGTCAGCCCGACGTTGCGGGCGGCCCGGATGAACGCCAGCCGCCGCAGCACGCTGCGCTGGTAGCGACGCTGGTTGCCGGCCGTCCTGGTCGCCTCGATGAGGCCCTCGCGCTCGTAAAAGCGCAGCGCCGACGGGGTGAAGCCGCTGCGCGCGGCGATGTCGCTGACGGTGAGCTCGTCGGTGCTGCGCACGGCGGCGGCACCTCCCCTTGACTTAAAGTTGACTTTAACTACAACAATAGGCCGCATGGACACAACATCGCAACCGGTCGCAGTCATCACCGGGGCCGGGCGCGGGCTCGGCCTGGCGCTGGCCCGCGCCCTGCTCGCCCGCGACTGGCGGCCGGTAGTCGACGCCCGCCGGGCCGGCCACCTCGCCGCCGCCCTGCCCACCGCGGTGGTAGTGCCGGGCGACGTCACCGACCCGGCCCACCGGGCCGCGCTGGCCGCCGCCGTCGGCGCCCTCGGCCGCCTCGACCTGCTCGTCAACAATGCCAGCGACCTCGGGCCGAGCCCGCTGCCGGCGCTGGCCGACCTGCCGCTGGCGGCGGCCCGGCGGGTGCACGAGACCAACGTGCTGGCGCCGCTCGCGCTCACCCAGGCGCTCCTGCCGCTGCTGCGCGCGGCCGGCGGCACCGTGCTCAACATCAGCTCGGACGCGGCGGTCGAGGCCTACCCGGGCTGGGGCGGCTACGGCGCGTCCAAGGCCGCCCTCGACCAGCTCTCGGCGGTGCTGGCGGCCGAGGAGCCCGCGCTCGCGGTCTACGCGGTCGACCCGGGCGACATGCGCACCGAGATGCACCAGGCCGCCTTCCCTGACCAGGACATCTCCGACCGGCCCGAGCCGGAGACGGTGGTCCCGGCGCTGCTGCGGCTGATCGCGACGCGCCCGCCGAGCGGCCGGGTGCGGGCCGCCGAGCTGACCGGGGCGACGTCATGAGCAGCGTCGACTTCGTCCGGCCGGCCATCGACTTCGTGCTGCCGAAGGGCCTGGAGGCGACCGAGCCGCCGCCCGCCAGGGACGGGGTCCGGCTGCTGGTGGCCGGCCCGGGCCTGGTGGCCCACGCGCGGTTCAGCGACCTGGCCGGCTTCCTCGCCCCCGGGGACCTGGTGGTGGTCAACACCTCCGCCACCCTGCCCGCCGCGGCCGACGGCAGCCGGGCGGGCACGCCGGTCACCGTGCACTTCTCGGCCGGGCTGGACGACGGCGGCTGGGTGGTCGAGGTGCGGCCGGCGGCCGGGCCGGGCCCAGCCGCCGGGCCGGCGACCGGGCCGGTGACCGGGCTGCGGGCCGGCGAGCTGATCAGCCTGGCCGACGGCGCCGACCTGGTCCTCGACCGGCCGTATCCCGCCGGGCAGGACCGGCTGTGGCGGGCGCGGCCGCGCATCGACGGCGGGGTGGCGGTCTTCCTGGCCCGCCACGGGCGGCCGATCAGGTACGGCTACGTGCCGCGCCAGTGGCCGCTGGCGGACTACCAGACCGTGTTCAGCCGCGAGCCGGGCAGCGCCGAGATGCCGAGCGCCGGGCGGCCGTTCACCGACCGGCTGGTCACCGAGCTGGTCACCCGCGGCGTCACGGTGGCGCCGGTCCTGCTGCACACCGGGGTGTCCTCGCAGGAACCGGGTGAGCCGCCGCAGCCCGAACGGTACCGGGTGCCCGCCGCCACCGCCCGGCTGGTCAACTCCGCCCGCCAGGCCGGCGGGCGGGTGATCGCGGTCGGCACCACCGTCACCCGGGCGATCGAGTCAGCGGCCGGACCGGACGGCACGGTACGCCCCGGCCAGGGCCTGACCAGCCTGGTGCTCGGTCCCGGGCGGCCCGCGCGGGCGGTCACCGGCCTGGTGACCGGGTGGCACGCGCCCGGCGCGTCGCACCTGGCGCTGCTGACCGCGGTGGCCGGCCGCCGCTGGTCGAGCGGGCGTACGCGGCGGCGCTGAGCGCCGGGTACCGCTGGCACGAGTTCGGCGACAGCTGCCTGCTGCTGCCGTGACCCGCGAGGGACCCGCCCGCATGGTTGCGGCCCCAGGGCAATGATTCAGAGTGGAAATAATTTGGCGCTATCACGCCAAATTATTTCCACTCTGCCAAAAAGTTCCGCGACAATACCGCCGCCTGGTGGTGCTGGTGGCCGCGGCGGGGGGCGGGCGCCGGGACCGGGCCCGCTACAGGGCCTGCAGGCCCTGCAGCACCTTGCGCAGCAGGCCCTGGTCGGTCACCCGGCCACCGCGCGGCGCCGCCTCCCGCACCACGATCAGGTTGTCGTGCATCAGGTCGTCGAGCAGCACCCTGACCACCCCGATCGGCAGCTTGACGAGCGCCGAGACCTCCGCCACGCTCACCGGGACCCGGCTCAGCTCAAGGATCTGGCTGCGCTCGGGGGTGACCGGGGTGGTGTCGGCCGCCTTGCCGGTCCTGACGACCATGTCAACCAGGTCCAGGTAGCGGGTACCGCGCGGCCGGGTACGGCCGCCGGTCACGGTGTAGGGACGGGAGACGGGACCCGCCTCCTCGTACTCCCAGCTGTCTTCTCCTGCCCCCATGACCTGCCTTACCTGCTAGCCGGGCCTGGGGCGGGGAACCGCGGATGGGCGATCATGTGCTGTCCGACCCGCTTGACCAGCACGGTCATCTCGTACGCGATCTGCCCGGCGTCCGCCTCGGCCTCAGCCAGCAAGGCCAGGCAGGTGCCCTGCCCGGCGGGCTGTATGAACAGCAGCGCCGCCGTCATCTGCACGATCGTCTGGCTGACCTCGCCGAAGCCCAGCTTCTGGCTCGCGCCGTAGCCCAGGCTCTGCACCCCGGCCGCGAGCGCGGACAGGTGCTCGGCATCCTGCCCGCTGAGCCCGGGCGAGCGGCCAAGCGGCAGGCCGTCGGGCGAGAGCACCACCGCGCACCTGACGCCGTAGCAGGTCGCGGAGAGGTTGGCCAGCAGCCAGTCCAGCTCACCCACGGCAGTTCCTCCGCGCATCATCACTCGTCCCGGCCAGACGGGGCCTGCTGGCTCTCGCCGTTGTCCGGCGGCAGCTCGGCCCCGCGCCCGTTCCGCCAGCCGAGCTGGATCGCGGACATCAGCGCCCGGGCCTGGTCGGGAGACCGCGCGGGCGGCCCGGGGTCGTGCTCAACCTCGGAGCCGGCCGCATGGCGCTCGCGCAGACCGGGCGCCATGTTGCTGCCGGCCTGGCGCCGCGGCAGCCCGGGCCCGTCGGCCGGGGGCGGGGCCGACCCGGCCTCGGCCGGGGCGGGGGCCGGGGCGGGCGGGCCGGCCGCGCGGGCGGCCAGGGGTGCGGCCGGCCCGGGCGCGGGCTCCTGGGCCGGGACCACGGGCCCGATCGCGCGCCCGCTGCGGGGCACCCGGCGGCCGCCAAGCACCTCGGCCGCCGACGCCCGGATGGCCTGCCCGTGGGCAGCGCCAGCCGGAGCGTGCCCGCTGCCGCCGTTGGCCCCCGCCATGGCGGGCACGGCGCCCGTCCCTGGCTGGCCGGCGCCCGCGTCGCCGTAGCCGCCACCGGACCCCGGCCGGGCCCCGGCCGGGATGTCTTCCTCGGCGATGGCCAGCGCGTGCGGCAGCAGCACGATCGCGGTGGTGCCGCCGAAGCCGGACATCCGGAGCGAGACCATCACCCCGTGCCTGGCCGCCAGCCTGCTCACCACGAACAGCCCGAGCTGGTCGCTGTCGGCCAGGTCGAACTCGGGCGGGTTGGCCAGCCGCTCGTTGAACGCGCTCATGGTGGCGGGCGGGATGCCCAGGCCCCGGTCCTCCACCTCGATGCTGTAGCCGTTGGCGACCCGGCCGCCGCGCACCTGGACCCGGGTGCCCGGGGGTGAGAACTGCACCGCGTTCTCCACCAGCTCGGCCAGCATGTGGATGAGGTCGGCCACCGCGGTGCCCTGGACGAAGTCACGCGACTGCGCGATCAGGTCGACCCGCTCGTAGTCCTCGATCTCGCCGATCGCGCCGCGCAGCACCTCGATCACCGGGACCGGCTGGCGCCACACCCGGCCCGGTGAGGCGCCGGACAAGATGATCAGGCCCTCGGCCTGCCGCCGCATCCGGGTGGTGAGGTGATCGAGCCGGAAAAGCTGCTCAAGCGCGTCCGCGTCCTCGGTGCCGCGCTCCATCTCGTCCAGCATCTTGAGCTGCCGCTGCAGCAGGGACTGGTTGCGGCGGGCGAGGCTGCGGAAGACCATGCTGACGCCCTTGCGGAGCTGGGCCTGCTGCACCGCCGCCTCCACCGCGGTCAGCTGCACGGCCGAGAACGCGTCCGCGGTCTCGGTCACCTCCCGCACGTGCGTGCCCAGGACCAGCGGCGGCGCCTCGGCCGCGACGTCCACGTCGGCCCCCGCCCGCAGCCGGCTGACCACCCGCGGCAGCCGCTCCTCGGCCAGCTCGCGGGCCGCCCCGCGCAGCCCGGTCAGCTCGCGCCTGATCCGGTTGCCGAACCGCAGCAGCAGGAACGACGTCACGGCGACGGCCAGGAACCCGGCCCCGCCGATCAGGATCAGCCGCAGCAGGATGACGTCTCCCTCGTGCGCCTGCTGGCTGGTGCTGCCCACCTGGACGGCGTAGCCGGCCGCGGTCGCCTTGGCGAAGACCGACTGGAGGGCCGCCTGCCAGGCCTGCGGTGAGAACGGGATCCTGGCGCCGGGGCCGGCCGCCACCACCTGGTTCTCCAGCTTCTGCAGGCTGGCGAACCCGGGCGAGTTGAACACCGGCAAGTAGGGGTCGGGGCCGAGCTGCCAGTAAACCGTCGAGCTGCCCTGCTGCTCGAGCAGCCGCTGGCTGTCGACGGTCTGGGTGAACTGCCGGTAGAGGGCGGGCGACACCCGGCCGCCGCCCGCCAGCGCCCCGCCCACCAGCGCCGCTTCCTGGCCGATGGCGTCGACCGCCTGCCCGCTCTGCAGCGCCGCCTGGCTCTCCTGGTACCACAGCAGGGACTCCTGCGGGTTGAAGAGCGCGTTCACGAACGGGTAGACCACCTGCTCGGTGGCGTTGTAGTCCTGGAAGGCGGCCAGCGGGGTGATCGACCCCGCGTCAACCTTGGTCCGCAGCACGCCGAGCTGGCTCAGCTTGGCCAGCAGGGCGTTGGTGGCCGACTGGTCGGCCACCGCCACGTGGCCCGCGGTGGCGGCGACGCCGGCCCGGAACGCGGTCACCGCCTGGTCGGTCAGCGCCCGCTGCGCTTCAAGCGCCTTCTCCGACGGCCGGGGATTGGTGCTCTGCCAGGTGAAGGTCGCCGTCCGCTCGGCCTGGAGCTGGACGATCATCAGCTCGGTGGGCCCGCCGACCTGGTGGTTGATGCTGTCGGCGGTGCGCTTGGCGAGGGCCTCGCCCAGCGTGGTCGAGGCCGCGTACACCCACAGCGCGATCAGCGAGACCAGCGGCAGGATCAGCAGCAGCGACAGGGTGGAGCGGATCGACCGCTGCTGGGCCGAGCCACCCGGCCGGTCGTAGCGGTCATGGCCGTCGCCGCGGCCCTTGCGCCTGCGGCCGGCGTAGCTGACCCGGCCCGGCGGGCGCCGCGGCCCGGCCTCGTACTGAGGGCCGTACTGAGCGCCGTACTGGGCCCCCGCCTGCGGCCACTCCCCCGCCGCGGGGGGCTGGTCAACGTAGACGGCGTAACCGCTCGACTGGGGCACCAGGCGCGGCCTGGCCTGCTCCCGGTCCGTTCTGCCCGGCATCATCACCGTAGACCCATCCAAAGATTGCGACAAAGTCAAAACAATGGCAGCACCGCGAGGGGCCTGACCCGGATAAGATAACCAAAGTTATCTATATATTTGCACTTCGTACAAAAGACATTAACAGCGCTATCCCGGCCGGATGACCGAGATAGCACAATTTGCCCGCAGCGATAACCAGGTCCGGCCGAACCACCTGGTCAGCACCGCGCTAGCCCTTCCGGGCCATCGCCGGCCGGCCAGCGGGCCGCCCAGGCGGACGCCGGCCGGGGCGGCTCACAGGGCCTGCAGGCCCTCAAGTACCTTGCGCAGCAGCCGCTGGTCGGTCACCCGGCCGCCGCGCGGGGCCGCCCCCCGGACCACGATCAGGTTCTCGTGGAGGAGGTCGTCGAGCAGCACCCGGACCACGCCGATCGGCAGCCGGACGATCGCGGACACCTCGGCCACGCTAACCGGGACCCGGCTCAGCGCCAGGATCTGGGTGCGCTCGGGGCTGATCGAGGCAGCGGGGACCGGGTTAGCGGTGCGCACCACCAAGTCGACCAAGTCCAGATAGCGGGAACCGCGGGTCTGGGTGCGGCCGCCAGTAACGGTGTACGGGCGGGAGACTGGTCCCGCCTCCTCGTACACCCAGCCGTCGTCTTGCTCTCCCCCCATGACGGCCTTACCCGGTTACCGGGCCCGGGGCGGGAAGCCGCCGCTCGGCGATCATGTACTGCCCGACCCGCTTGACCAGCAACGCCGTTTCGTAGGCGATCTGCCCGGCGTCCGCCCCGGCCTGGGCCAGCAGGGCCACGCAGGTGCCCTGCCCGGCGGGCTGGATGAACAGCAGCGCCCCGGTCATCTGCACGATGGTCTGGGTGACCTCACCGAAGTCAAGCTGCTGCCCGACGCCGTAGCCCAGGCTCTGCACCCCGGCCGCCAGGGCGGCCAGGTGACCCGAGTCCGCCTCGCTGAGCCCGGGCGAGCGGCCAAGCGGCAGCCCGTCCGGCGAGAGCACGACCGCGCAGCGGATGCCAGCGCAGGTCGCGGAGAGGTTGGCGAGCAGCCAGTCCAGCTTTCCCACAGCAGTTCCCCCGCGCATCACTCGTCTCCGCCAGTCGGGTCCCGGTAACCGTCGCCGTCGTCCGGCGGCAGGCCGGCCGCACGCCCGCTCCGCGAGCCAACCTGGATGGCGGACATCAGCGCGCGGGCCTGCTCGGGCGAGTACGCGGGCGGGCCCGGAGGCTGCCCGGCGGCGGCGGGGGCGGCGGCGGTCCGGTCGCGCAGCCCGGGCGCCAGGCTGGCCCCGGCCTGCCGCCGCGGCAGCCACTGCGTCGGCGGCGGCCGGAGCAGGCCGTCAGCCGGCCCGGCGGGCGGCACAATCACCGGCGCGGGCGACAGCGCCCCCCAGTTGCGCGGCACCCGGCGGCCTGCCAGCACCTCGGCCGATGAGCTGGCGGCCGATGAGCTGGCGGCCGGGACCGGCCCGGCTTCCACCGCGGCGTAGGCCGCGCCGGCCCGCGGATCGGCGGCCGGGATGTCTTCCTCGGCGATGGCCAGCGCGTGCGGCAGCAGCACGATCGCGGTCGTCCCGCCGAAGCCCGACCGGCGCAGCGAGACCATCACCCCGTGCCGTGCCGCCAGCCTGCTCACCACGAACAGCCCGAGCTGGTCGCCGTCCGCCAGGTCGAACTCGGGCGGGTTGGCCAGCCGCTCGTTGAACGCGCTCATGGTGGCGGGCGGGATGCCCACCCCCCGGTCCTCCACCTCGATGGTGTAACCGTTGGCGACCCGGCCGCCGCAGACCTGCACCCGGGTGCCCGGGGGCGAGAACTGCACCGCGTTCTCCACCAGCTCGGCCAGCACGTGGATGAGGTCGGCGACCACCGTGCCGAGTACGAAGTCACGCGCCTCGGCGATCAGGTCGACCCGCTCGTAGCCCTCGATCTCGCCGATCGCGCCGCGCAGCACCTCGATCACCGGGACCGGCTGGCGCCACACCCGGCCCGGTGACGCGCCGGACAAGATGATCAGGCCCTCGGCCTGCCGCCGCATCCGGGTGGTGAGGTGATCGAGCCGGAAAAGCTGGGCGAGGGCGTCGGCGTCCTCGGTACGGCGCTCCATCTCGTCCAGCATCTGCAACTGCCGCTGCAGCAGTGACTGGTTGCGCCGGGCCAGGCTGCGGAAGACCAGGCTGACCCCCTTGCGGAGCTGGGCCTGCTGCACCGCCGCCTCCACCGCGGTCAGCTGCACCACCGAGAACGCGTCCGCGGTCTCCGTCACCTCCCGGGTCCTGGTGTCCAGGACCAGCGGCGGCGCCTCCGCCATCACGTCCACCTCGGCCCCGGCCCGCAGCCGGCTGACCACGCCCGGCAGCCGCTCGTCGGCCAGCGTGCGGGCCGCGCCGCGCAGCAAGGTGAGCTCGCGCCTGATCCGGTTGCCGAACCGCAGCAGCAGGAACGAGGTCACCACGACCAGCAGGAACCCGGCCCCGCCGACCACGATCAGCCGCAGCAGGATCATGTCACCGTCGTGCGCCTGCCCGCTGGTGCTGCCGGCCTGGAAGGCGGTCCCGGCCAGCGTCGCCCCGGTGAACACCGTCTGCAGGGCCGCCTGCCAGGCGCGCGGCGGGAAGGGGATCCGGGCGCCGGGCCCGGCCGCCACGATCGCGTTCTCCATCGTTCGCAGGCGGCTGAACGCGGCCGAGTTGAACACCGGCCGGTACGGGTCAGGGCCGCGCTGCCACTCCACCGGCGAGTTGCCGAGCTGCGCCAGCAGCCGCTGGTTGTCGACGGTCAGCGTGAACTGGTGGTAGAGCGCGGGCGGCATCTTGCCGCCGCCCGCCAGCGCCCCGCCCACCAGCGCGGCCTCCTGGGCGATGGCGTCGACCGCCTGGCCGAGCAGCAGGCCCGCCTCGCCCTCCTGGTAGTACCCGAGGGACTCCTGCGGGTTGAACATCGAGCCGACGAACGGGTAGACCGACTGCTGGGTGGCGTTGTAGTCCTGGAAGGCGGCCAGCGCGGTGACCTTGCCCGCGTCCACCCGAGCCCGCAGCGGGCCGAGCTGGCCCAGCCTGGCCAGCAAGGTCGTGGTGACCGACTTGTCGGCGGCCGGAACGTAGCGCGCGGTGGCGGCGACGCCGGCCCGGAACGCGGTCACCGCCTGGTCGGTCAGCGCCCGCTGGGCGTCAAGCGCCTCCCGCGACGGCCGGGGGCTGGTGCTCTGCCAGGCGAAGGTCAGCGACCGCTCGGCCTGCAGCTGTTCGAACAGCCGCTGGGTGGGCGCGCCGACCTGCCGGTTAATGGAGTCCTCGGTGCGGGTGCCGAGGGCCGCGCCGACCGTGGTCGCGGCCGCGTACGCCCACAGCCCGATCAGCGAGACCAGCGGCAGGATCAGCAGCAGCGACAGGGTGGAGCGGATCGACCGCTGGCGGCCCCGCCCGCGCGGCCGGCCATCCCGGTCACGGAAGCCGCGCCCGGCGAGGGCGTGGCTCGGCCCGCGCCGCGTCCCGGTCCCGGGCGGCGTCCCGGCCGGCCGCCGCTGCGCCTGGCCGGCCGCGGCTGGTCGACGTAGACCGCGTACCCACTCGGCTGGGGCACCAGGCGCGGCCTGGCCTGCTCCCGGTCTGTTCTTTGCGGCATCATTACCGTGGACCCATCCCGATGATCGCGACAAGTTCAAACAGGTCAGCGCCGCAGGAGGGCCGCGGCACAAGATTACATTATTGTAAAATTGTATAAATTATCATAATAGATTACCCGAACCGGCAGAAGACCTCAACGCCTTGTTTCGGCGCTTGGTTAGCCGCACCGCCCGGGTAGCCGGTGCGCCGCCGCGGGCGGCCGAGGTAGCCGCACCGGTTTGGCTGAGGCCCTCGGTTTTCCCGAACGGGTGCGGCTGACGGCCGCGCCCGCGCTGCTCGGTAGGCTCGTCCCGTGCACACGATCGGGCTGGTCCTGCATCCGAAGCGCGACTCGGCGGAAGCGGTGGCGGCGGTGCTGAGCTGGGCCGCCGGGAACGGGGCCGAGGTCCTGGGCATCGGGGACGAGATCGTCAGGCTCAACTGCGCCGCCACCGCGGTGTCGGCGGCCGAGCTGGGGCGCCGCAGCGACCTGGTGGTCAGCCTGGGCGGTGACGGCACGATGCTGCGGGCGATGCGGCTGGCCGACCGGCAGCGCGCCCCGGTCCTCGGGGTCAACCTGGGCAAGCTCGGGTTCCTGGCCGAGGTCGACGTGCCCGACCTGCCCGCCGCGCTGTCCGCCATCGACCGCAAGGACTTCACCGTCGAGCCGCGGCTGGCGCTCGACGCAGTAGTCGGCTCGGCCGTCTTCACCGCCTTCAACGACGTGGCCGCGGTGCGCGTCCCCGGGCAGGGCGGCGCGGTGGTCGCGGTCCGGGTCGGCGGGCAGCCGTTCGTCAGCTACGCGGCCGACGCGGTGATCGCGGCCACCCCGGCCGGGTCCACCGCCTACAGCTTCTCGGCGGGCGGCCCGATCATCAGCCCGTCGGTCGAGGCGCTGCTGATCACCCCGGCCGCGCCGCACTCGGCCTACAACCGCGGGGTGGTGCTGTCGGTCACCGACCCGGTGACCCTGGACCTGCTGCCGACCAGCGGGCGGCTGGCGATCGAGGTGGACGGGGAGGTGACCTGCTACGCCGAGGCGGGCCAGGCCATCGACCTGCGGGCCCGGCCCGGCGGCGCCCGGGTGGTGCGGCTCGGGCAGACCACCTTCTACCAGCGCGCCCGGCGCAAGCTGCGGATCACCGACTCGGCCGAGATCCCGGCGCCGCTGCCGGGCAGCGGCATCGAGGAGTAACCGGCGCGGGCGGCTCGGGCGGAGCCGGGCGGCTCCGGCCGGTTACGCCGCGCGCCGCGGTGCGCTGGCGGCGTGCGCGCCGCGGGCCCGCCGCCGCGGCCGGGCGGCGTGCCCGCCCCGCACCGGGCCGGGCCTGGGCGGCGGGCTGGGCGGCGCGGCGCAGCAGCCGCTCGGCCTCGGCCGCGCCCAGCCGCGCACCCGGTTCCTTGCGCAACAGGCCGCTGATCACCGGCCACAGCAGCGGCCCGGCGTGCGGGGCAGGCTCCGGCTCGTCCGCCACCGCGGCGGTCAGGCTGGCCAGCGCGCCGCCCGGCCGGTCGAAGGGCGAGTGCCCCTCCACCGTCGCGTACAGCACCGCGCCCAGCCCCCACAGGTCCTCCGGCGGGCCGGACTGGCCGCCGCGGGCCCGCTCGGGCGCGATGTAGGACGGCGAACCGATCACCGCGTCGACCGTGGTGACGGCCGACATCCCGGTGCACCGGGCGATCCCGAAGTCGGTCAGCACCACCCGGTCCGGCGCCAGCAGGATGTTGGCCGGCTTGACGTCCCGGTGCACGATGCCGTGCGCGTGCGCGGCCCGCAGCGCCGCCAGCACGCTGAGGCCGACCCTGGCCGCCCAGGCGGCCGGCAGCGGCCCGCCTCGCCTGAGCATGTCCTGCAGCGAGCAGGGCGGCAGCAGCTCCATGACGATCCAGGGACGGCCGTCGTGCTCGGCGATGTCGTACACCCGGACCACGTTGCGGTGGTTCAGCCGCGCTGCCGCCTGCGCCTCGCCGACCGCCCGGTGACACGCCGCCTGCTGGTCGTAGGAGGTGAAGCTGGCCGGCCAGACCAGCTCCTTGACCGCCACCGGGCGGGCGAGCAGCTCGTCAAACGCCTGCCACACAACGCCCATGCCGCCCCGGCCGATGGCCGCGGCCAGCCGGTACCTTCCAGCGATCAGGTGCCCTGGCTCAGCTGACTCCATGCGGGCCGGGGTACCCGGGGGATTTCCGCCCTAACGGCCAGCAGCGGCCGGGGCCGGTAACGAATTGATATCGAAGGTCCCGCGGTCCCGGGCCGGCTTGCGGGCGACGCCGCCCCACATCGCGGCCACCGCCTCGGCCTCCTGCCGGGTGTCCGGGCGCCAGCGCTGGATCGGGACCACACCCGGCTCGATCAGCTCCAGCCCGGCGAAGAACTCGCTGACCTGCGCCTGGCTGCGATAGGTGCTCGGCTGGGACAGCAGCCGGTTGAGGCGGTCGCTCATCTCGGACATCGCGCCCGCGTGCATGTCGTTCGGCACGTGGGAGATCGTCAGCGTGCTGCCCGGCGGCACCGCGTCCATCAGCCGGGCGATGAGGCCGGCCGGGTCATCCTCGTCCCGGACCAGGTGCAGCACCGCGACCAGCATCACCCCCACCGGGCGGCTGAAGTCGAGCGTCCGGGCCGCGTGCTCCAGGATCACGCCGGTGTCGCGCAGGTCCGCGTCCAGGTAGTCGGTCGCCCCGCCGGAGCCGCTGGCCAGCAGGGCGCGCGCGTGGCTGAGCACCATCGGGTCGTTGTCGACGTAGACCACCCGCGCGCCCGGCACCACGGACTGGGCCACCTCGTGGGTGTTGTTCGCGGCCGGGATGCCGGTACCGATGTCGAGGAACTGGCTGATGCCTTCCTCGCGGGCCAGGTAGCGCACCACCCGGGCGAGGAACGCGCGGTTGGCGCGGACCGAGGAGATCAGCCCGGGGAACGCGGCCAGCGCCTCGTCCCCCGCTACCCGGTCGGCGCTGAAGTTGTCCTTGCCGCCGAGCCAGTAGTCGTAGACCCGGGCGATGTGCGCCGTCCCGGTGTCGAGCCGGGCGAGTTCGGACGCCAGCCCGCTCACCGTGGTGTCCTTCCGATCAGAACCGGACATGTCAGCCCTCGGTACCCGTCTTCCTCGCGTCCCCGCCTTTCATGCTAGGACGGCGTCCCGGCCGCCAAGGCGGCAGTAACGGTTTATTTACGCTCACCACCAGGTGACCTAGCATTGCCACGGTGGACGGCGATGGCGCGGATCCAGGCGAGCCCGCCCTGCTCGAGCGCGCCCGTTCCGGTGGCGAGGACGCGTACCGGCAGCTAGTCGAGGTGCACCGGGCCGAGCTGCACGCGCACTGCTACCGGATCCTCGGATCGGTTCAGGACGCCGACGACGCCGTGCAAGATGCGCTGCTGCGGGCGTGGCGGGGGCTCGCGGGGTTCGAAGGCCGCAGCTCGCTGCGTTCCTGGCTATACAAGATCGCGACTAATGCCTCGCTTGACCTCGCGCAGCGACGCTCCCGGCGGGAGCTGCCGATGACCTACGGTCCCTGTGCGGGAGCGGGCGACGGTCCCGGCCCGGCCCTGCTCGAGTCGGTGTGGGTGGAGCCGTACCCGGACCTGGCGTTCGGGGTCAGCGGCGGGCTGGCCTCGCCCGAGGCGCGGTACGAGCGGCGCGAGAGCCTCGAGCTGGCCTTCGTCGCGGCCCTGCAGTACCTCCACCCGCTCCAGCGGGCGGTACTCATCCTGCGCGAGGTGCTCGGGTTCTCCGGGCAGGAGACGGCTGACCTGCTCGACAGCACCGTCCCGGCGGTGCAGAGCGCGCTGCAGCGCGCCCGCGCCGCGGCGCGCGACCGCATCCCCGGGCGCAGCCAGCAGGCCGCCCTGCGGACGCTGGGCGACAAGCGCCTGCGGGAACTGGTCGGGCACTATTGCGATGCCATCGAGCGCGGCGATGCCGACGCGGTAGTCGGCCTGCTGACCGAGGATGCGGTGTGGGCGATGCCGCCCATCGAGACCTGGTACCGGGGGCGCCCGGCCATCGCCGCCTTCTTGCGGGACTACGGATTCAACGAGGCCTGGCGGCACGTCGCCACCCAGGCCAGCGGACAGCTCGCGGTGGGCTGCTACACCTTCGAGCCGTCCACCGGCCGCTGGGTGGCCTCCGTGCTCGACCTGCTGACCCTGGACGGCGACCGCATCGCGGAGGTGACCGGGTTCGTGACCGCCGAGCTGCTCTCCCGGTGGGGGCAGCAGGACGACCGGTTCACCGGGGCGACGGCCTTCCCCCGCTTCGGCCTCCCGGCCGTGCTGCCGGGCTGAAAAGTTCAGCCACCAGGCCGATTGGTTCCGGGGGGCCCGGCGGTCACTAGGTGCATCACTGACGCGGGAGTGCGGTGGGCTCACCCTCCGCCCGGCCGCCAGCCCTGGTGGAGGGAAGCATGAACACGAACGACGCCAAGCCCGTGGCCAAGCCGCTGACCAACGACGGCCGGGAGCCGAAGGTCCTGCGATGGGAACAGGCCCGCCAGCGGATCGGCGACGCCCGCTTCTACTGGCTCGGGACCGCGCACCCGGACGGCCTGCCGCACCTGCGGCCGGTACTCGCCGTGTGGGTGGGCGGCGCGCTGTGCACGACCTCGGCCCCGCTGGCGCGCAAAGGGCGGAACCTCGACCGTGATGCCCGCTGCTCGGTCGCGGTGACCGCGGATGACATGCACATCGTCCTCGACGGGCTGTCAGCGAAGGTCCTCGACCCTGGCCTGCTCGGGAGCATCGCCGACGCTTACCGTGCGAAGTACGACTGGAACGTGACCGTGGCGGGCGGGAAGTTCGACGCACCCTACGGCGCGCCGACGGCCGGGCCGCCGCCCTATCAGCCGTACGCGATCCGCCCGCAGTCGGTCTTCGCCTTCGTCAACGACAGCGCGCTCGGGCCGAGCAGTACCCGCTGGCGTTTCTGAGTCCCGCCGTGTCAGCCGCCAGGCGCCGGGTAGTGGGCGGCGGGAGCGGGCGCAGGAGGCGGCCGCGGGTTGCGGGCGGCCAACCCGCCAGAGGAGTGCTGTGCTCACCTATGCCCTGGCGGTGCTGGCGGCGTGCGCGAACGCCGTGTCCTCGGTCCTGCAGCGCCGGGCCAACAAGCGGGTGCCGCAGCAGGAGAACATGAGCCCGCGGCAGATCTGGTCCCTGCTGCACCAGCCGCTGTGGTTCGGCGGGATCCTCGCCATCACCGCCGGGTTCCTGCTCCAGGCGACCGCGCTCGGGGCCGGGCAGCTCTCCGTGGTCGAGCCGGTCCTGGTACTCGAGCTGCCGTTCACGCTGATCCTCGCCGCCCGGGTATTCCGGCAGCGGCTGGGGCCGCGCGAGTGGCTGCCGACGGCGGCGATGAGCGCCGGGCTGGCCGCGCTGCTGTTCCTGCTCGCGCCGTCGGCGGGCGGGGCGCCCCGGGTGCACTGGTACGGCTGGCTGGCCGGCGTCGGCGGCAACCTGGTGCTGGTCGCCGCCCTGGTGCTGTGGGCGCGGGGCAGCTCGATCGGGCGGCGGGAACGGGAACCGCGTCTCGGGCCGCGACAGGCGGCCCTGCTGGCGGTGGCCGCGGGCTCGGCCTTCGGGCTGACCGCGGCCCTGATGAAGGCGATGACGCGGACGCTGTCGCACGGGATCACCGGCCTGCTGACCGACTGGCCGGTCTACGCCATGGTGGCGGCCGGGGTGCTGGGGATGTTCCTTACCCAGGCGGCGCTGAACGCGGGTGAGCTGATCGCCGCCCAGCCGGGCCTGACCCTGTCCGACCCGCTGGTCTCCGTGCTCTGGGGCGTGCTGGCCTTCCATGAACAGGTCAGGGAGGGCTGGTACGTCCTGGGCGAGGTGGCCTGCGCCGGACTGATCATCGCCGGGGTGGTGCTGCTCGCCCGTTCCCCGGTGCTGTCGCGGGGCGAGTCCCCGGACGGTGCCGAACGGCCTGGTTCAGGCGCTGACCCGGGCGATGCCCGGGTGGCTGGCCGAGCCGGCCGCGGCGGTGACGCCGACTGGGGCAGCGAGGCCGGCTGGGGCGGTGTCGGCTGAGGCGGTGCCGGTGACGGTGCCCGCTGAGACGGTGCCCGCTGAGACGGGGCCGGCTGAGGCGCCCACCCGGTTAAGCGAGCAGCGGTCCTCGTCGTGCTCGACGATGATCATGGTGCCGCCTGGCCCGGCGAAAACCGACCACGTGATGCCGGGAACGTCCGCGTGCGCGCGAGTCCACCGAGACATGTCCTGTTTGGTGGTGATGTGCGCAATCTCGGTGACGCCGGTAAGCACGGTGTCTCTCCTTTCGGGCGGGGCACCTCCTCGGCACTCCGCAGCGACGTGACTGCCCGCGGGCAGCGAACTGCGCGTAAGCGTTGGAGGGCACGGTGCGACCGAGCGCATTGCCTGATTTCGCCGGTCTTATCCGGCCGGCCGCGAGCCGGTGACGGCACGCCGCAGCAGCCCCCCGCTGTCGCGGGCGACTTCAGGATGGTTCGGCTGCGCACCGCGGCAGACCGTGCATGACCAGGGGGTATCAATGGTCTAGACCGCTTTTCGCGCTCCTAACTAATATCAGATGCTCCTGGGGCAAGCGAACGCACCCGCGCTTAACGTGACCCATCCGACATCAGGCCCGTGGATCTGCGCGGGCCTGCCGCGCCCGCCCGGCCGCGCCGGGTCGCCGCGCCCGGGGGCGTCCGCTTCGAGTTGCGGAGCGGCACGCAACCGTTCGGTGGCTCGTTGTTTATGGCCCTTATTGTTTCGGGGGTGTTTCGCTCAGGGAGAACGGGTATGTCACCCCGGCATAGGCTCCCGCCAAAACCCGACCCTTGCCCCTGGGGGTGGACCGACATGAAGGTCGAAGACGGAATGTCCGCGCTGGTTCTCAGCATCGGCCCGGCCCACACGCTGCGCGAGGCGGCCCGGATGATGGCTGCCCGCCGGGTCGGCGCCGCCGTCGTGGTGGATCCGGACCACGCTGGCGGGGTCGGCATCCTCACCGAGCGGGACATCCTGCTGTCGGTGGCGGCCGGCGAGAACCCCGACACCGAGGCGGCCGGCGAGCACTGCACCCAGGACCTGGTGTTCGCGGGGCGCCACTGGACCATGCAGGAAGCCGCGGCGGCGATGGTCCGCGGCGGGTTCCGGCACCTGGTGGTGGTAGAAGGACAGGACGTGGTCGGGCTGCTGTCGATGCGGGACATCGTGCGCTGCTGGTCCGCCGCGCGGGTGCCCGCGCAGGCGGCCGCGCCGTCCGGCGCGGCCGCTGCGCCCGCCTGACCGGTTGCTCAGGCTCGGTTGCTTAGGGTCGGTTGCCTAGGGTCGGTTGCTCAGGGTCGGTTGCTCAGGAGAGGGACAGCAGCGCCGCCAGCCGGCGGTAGCCGGCCTCGTAGTCGTCGTCGCGCCCGGCGATGATCTGCACCGCCACGTGATCGGCGCCGGCCTGGTGGTGCAGCTCAAGGCGCCGCCCGATCTCGGCGTCGTCGCCCGAGACGACCAGCTCGTCGATCAGCCGGTCACTGCCCTGGCCGGCCACGTCCTGCTCGGTGAAGCCGATCCGCTGCAGGTTGGTCGTGTAGTTGACCAGGCTCAGGTACGGCTTGACGACCGACGGGCGGCCGATTTCGCGCGCCCGGGCCGGGTCGGCCTGCAGGACGATCCGCTGCTCGGGGGCGAGCAGCTTGTCCGGCCCGAGGATCTCCCGGGCCAGCCGGGTGTGGTCGGGCGTCACCAGGTAGGGGTGCGCGCCGGCCGCCCGCGCGGCCGCCAGCCGCAGCACCCGGGGGCCCAGCGCCGCCAGCACCCGCCGCTCCACCGGCACGCCCTCGGCGTCGAGCACGTCAAGGTAGTTGACCAGCGTCTGGTAGGGCGAGTTATAGGTAGCGACGGACTCGGGGTGGCCGACCCCGATGCCGAGCAGGAACCGCCCCGGGTGGGCGGCCTCGATCCGGTGATAGGACCGGGCCACCTCGGCCGCGTCGGCCGTCCAGACGTTGACGATGCCGGTCGCCAGCTTGAGCGTGCTGGTCGCGTCGAGCAGCAGTTCCACGTGCGACAGGTCAGCGGGCGGCGAGGCGCCCTGCCAGACCGTCCCGAAGCCGAGCGATTCCATCAGGCGAGCCCGTTCCGCCGTCAGCACCGCCGCGCGGCCGAACACACCGTAACGTCCTAGCTTCATGCCTGCCCGCCTTCCTCGTCGTCAATGACATGATCATCATCTCGGACGGGCGGGGCAGGCTGCCAGGCCGCCCCGCACCCCCCTTCCGGTTAGCCGCCAGCCTTCCGGTAGCCGCCAGCCTTCCGGTTAGCCGCCAGCGCCGGCCCCGTCGGCCGCGTCCTGGTGGCGGCGCTTGCGAATCCACCACGCCACCGCCGCCAGCACCGCGACCACGCAGATCCCGGCGATGACGTAGGTCGGGCCGTGGAAGCCGTTGGCCACGCTCTGCCAGTTGGCGCCGAGCGCGTAGCCGGCCGCGCCGAGCGCCGCCGTCCAGGGGATGCAGCCGAGCGTGGTGTACAGGCCGAAGCGGACGGCGGGCATGGCGGCGAAGCCGGCCGGCAGCGAGATGAAGGTGCGGATCACCGGGAGGAGGCGGCCGAAGAAGACCGCGGCCGGGCCGTGCCGGTCAAACCAGGCGACCGCCCGGTCGACCTCGTGCTCGCGGATGCCGACCCGGCGTCCCCAGCGGCGCACGGCCGCCTGCCCCGCGTACTTGCCGACCGCCCAGGCCACGTAGCTGCCAGCGACGTTGCCGAGGATTCCGGCGATGATGATCCCGGCCAGCGACGGGTGCGCCCCGGCCACCGCCCCGCTGGCCAGCGCGCCGCCGAACAGCATGATGACCTCGGACGGGACCGGGATGCAGGCCGACTCAAGCAGCATCAGCAGGAACACCGCCAGGTACCCGTAGTGGGTGATGAAGCTCTGCACAGCTGGTCCCTTCCGAGCGGCGCCGCATTGGTATCAGCCCGCGCACCACGGCCTCATATGATCTACAGTGACGTAGAAATTCTACACGGATGTAGCTGAGAGCGAGCCAGGCCGATGTCCCACCTCACCTACGCCGAGGCCATGCTGGTCGGCCTCGTGCAGGGCGTGACCGAGCTGTTCCCGGTCTCCAGCCTGGGCCACAGCGTGCTGATCCCCGCCCTGATCGGCGGCTCGTGGGCGCAGGACCTGAACGTCTCCGCACCCGAGTCCCCGTACCTCGCGTTCATCGTCGGGCTGCACGTGGCCACCGCGATCGCGATGATCATCTACTTCCGGCGGGACTGGGCGCGGATCGCGGGCGGCTTCCTGAGCTCGATCCGCGACCGGCGGGTCGCCACCACCGACCAGCGGCTGGCCTGGATGATCGTGCTCGCCAGCATCCCGGTCGGCATCGCCGGCCTCGCGCTCGAGCACCTGTTCCGGGTGGTGTTCAGCAAGCCGGTGCCGACCGCGCTGTTCCTCGCCGTGAACGGCCTCATCCTGCTGGCGGGCGAGCGCAGGCGGCGGCGCACGGCCGGCCCGCAGGCGGCCCCGGCCCAGCCAGTTCCGGGCAGGCAGGCAGAGCCGGCCCTGACCGAGGCCGCCCGCGCGGTCGCCTCCGACCGGCGGCTGTCCACCATGGGCCTGGCGAACGCCGTACTGATCGGCTCGGCCCAGGTGCTGGCCCTGCTCCCGGGCATCAGCCGGGACGGCGTGGTCACCGTGACCGGCCTCTTCCGCGGCCTGTCGCGCGAGGACGCGGTCCGCTTCTCGTTCCTGCTGTCGGCTCCGATCATCCTGGCGGCCGGGCTGCTGAAGGTGCCTGACCTGACCGGGCCGCTCGGCAACGGCATCCGCGGGCAGGTCCTGGTCGGCAGCCTGCTATCCGGCATCGGGGCCTACCTGTCGGTCCGCTTCCTGGTCCGGTACTTCGCTAAGGAGCGGTCACTGGCCCCGTTCGGCATCTACTGCCTGGTGGCTGGCCTGGGCAGCCTCGCCTACCTGCTGCTGCGCTGACCGCGGGCGGCCGGCCGTCCGCGGTCAGTCCATGAGCGCGGCGAGCAGCCGCGGGCTGAAGGAACCGGTGGCCGGGTCGTAGATCGCGAAGATGGGTGCGAGTGACCAGATTCCCCAGGGCATGCCGTGCTCTTCCGCCAGTGCGCGGTTGAACCTGGTCCAGCGGACCCGGCTAGGCAGGTCGGCGTTAGTGCTGGTGCCGAATTCGGCCAGGAACAGCGGCCGCCCGGTCAGTGCGCCCCACCCGGCGACCTGGGCGAACCCGGCCCGGAGTTCCGCTTCCTGAGCGGCTGTCTGGTCCCAGGTGGTGCCGAGCCAGCCGCGCGGGCTGCCGAATTCGTGATCCTCGCCGAGCCACATCTCGCCCTGCATGGTGAAGGTGACGGGCCAGTAATGGTGGATGCCGACGATGAGGTTGCGCTCGTCTTCGGGCAGCGCCAGCTCGCCCAGGAAACGCGCGTTGTTCCTGGTGCGGGGGCCGAGCAGGATGGTCCGGTGCCGGTCCTGGCCACGGACGGCGCCGATCAGCTCGGGGATCAGCCGGTTCCAGATCGGGTCCAGCGCCTGCTCGGGTTCGGCCAGCGGTTCGACGATCAGGCCGGTCCCCCGTCCCGCGAACACGCCGGCCAGCTGGGTAACCGCGGCCAGGGTGGCCGCCAGGTGCGGCCCCGGGTCGGCGATCAGCTCGCGGTCGCGGTGGTTGGCGATGACCACGGCAAGCCCCAGGGACGCCGCCTGGTCAGCGAGCCGCTCGACCCGTTCGAGCATGCGGGGGTCAAGGCCGCCGGCCGCGCGGTGGGCGGCCAGGTCGATGAGCAGCCGGATCGCGGTGAAGTGATGCCGCGCGCAGTCTTCCAGGTGGCGGCGCTCGACCGCGAGCGTCCAGCCTCGCTCTTGCGGGGCGCCGAGGTCAGGGCCAATGTTGACGGTGCGGGCCAGCCGGGCGTGCGCTTCGTGCGCCAGCCGGGCGGGCTCGGTCGGGGGTTCGGCCGACATGGGTTCTTAATCCTCTCCGGGCAGGCCGGGCGGTCCGGGCGGTCCGGGCCAGCGCAGGGCGCCGGACTGCAGCGCCTGGGTGAAGCTGTCGAGCCACGCCTGCCCGGCCCGGCCGAGTGCGAGCTGATAGCGGTGCTCGGACAGGAAGATCGGCGGGGTACCGCCCGCTTCGGCCTGAGCCAGCGCGGCCTCGTCGGCGTCGAGCGATGCCGCCAGGGCGGCCGCGCGCGCCCGCAAGATCTCCGCTACCCGGTCCTGGCCCAGCGTGTACATGAACGACAGGGCGGCCGGGAACTCGTCGGCGCGGCCGAGGTCGGCCAGCGAGCCCGCCACCCAGTCGGCCAGCGCCTGGCGCCCGTCCCGCGTGATCACGTACCGGACCCGCTCGGGGCGGCGCCCCGTGCGGCCGGACTCGCCTGGCCGCACTAGCCCGGCCTCCTCCAGGCGGCGCACGGCGTCGTACAGCGACGCGGGACGGACGCCGGGCAGCCGGTCATGGGCCCGCTCACCGATGCGCGCGCGCATCGCGTACGGGTGCAGCGGCTCTTCGGCCAGCAGGCCGAGCACCACAAGGGACAGCGGGCTGCGGATCTTCCTGGCGGGCACGAGTCAATGCTAAGGCACGAATAGTTGATTTCAAATATCTGATGTCGGCTATGCATGGCGGCAATGCGGGATTCCGGGGGGCGTGGCGAGGGGTGGGGGCGGAAGATCTTGGAAACTTATGCGTGTCATAGCACGTGCAAGTATCCATTTAGATAAAAGTTTCCACATCACTGGCATGAGTGGTCACAGCGGCAACAAGGGGAACCCTGGGCACCGGGCACGGCGGGACAGGGCCGGCAGGGGGCGGGGCAGGCCGGCGGGGCGGGCGGGACGGGACGGGGCCGGCGGGACAGCGGGACGGGACGGGCGGCCGGCGGGGCCAGGCGGGGCGACGGGACGGGGCGGGCGGGGCCGGGGGGCGGGGGCGGCGGGTTCTGGGCGGGGGCCTAGCCGGGCAGCTGGATCTCGGCGAATACCGCCTGGTGATCACTGCTCGGCACGGCGTGCACCGAGTAGCTCTGCACCGCGCAGCTCAGGTCGGCCAGTACGTGGTCCAGCGACAGCATCGCCCGGTGGCTGCCCGGCAGCCCCCAGGTCGGGGTGAGCGCCTGGCCGGTCTGCCGCCCGGCGTCGACGTAACCGCGGTCGAGCACGGCGCGGAACGCGGCGTGGTCCAGGGTGGCGTTGAAGTCCCCCGCCAGCACCCGCGGCAGGCCGGCCGACGGCGGCAGCACGGCCAGCTCGTCCCGCCAGCGGGCGGTGCCGCCGAACTTGCGGAGCCCCGGCGAGCACGGGTGCACGCAGATCAGCTCGACCGCCTGCCCGCCCGGCAGCGTCAGCGAGGCGGTCGGCTGCGCCATGTAGGTGGGCGGCACGACCGGGCCCTCGGTCAGCGGGAAGCGGGCGCAGATGCCGGACCCCTTCGAGCCGCCGCGCAGCTCAAGCCGGGTGTGCGGCAGCAGCTCGTCCAGGCCCGCCTGGGTCAGCCGGCTGACCGTGTCCTCGGTCAGCTCCTGCAGGAAGAGCACGTCCGCGCCGAGCTTGCGGACCAGGTCGACGACGGTATCCGCGTCGGCCAGGCCGAAGTAGGCGTTGAGCGAGAGCACCCGCAGCACCGGCCCGGAGACGACAGGCCGGGGCCGGGCAACGGTGCGCGGCCGCACCACCAGGCCGAGCGCGGCCGCCGCGGCCGCCGCGGTAAAGGCGGGCCCGCGCCGCCGCGCCAGCCGCAGCCCGAGCGCGGCCCACGGCGCGACCGCGGCGACCTGCGGGGTGAACGCGAACAGCTGCACCAGCGGAACCTCCGCCCGGCGCACCCGGTCGGCGCCGGCCACCCTGGCCGCCGCCCACAGGGCGAATCCCCCCGCCACGGCCCAGGAAATGGTGGTGACCTTCGATCCGAGACGTGCCACGGATCCACCCTACGGCTGCCAGGGCACGGCCCCTCAGCCGGGACCGCCACCGCCAGGCAGCAGATATTGACTAAAAGTAATATGCCGGCAACAATCCGTAGTCCTATGGCCGGATTCGGTGACCTGGCGGCAACCCGGGGTGAGCGGCGGGCGGTGGGCAAGGCCGCGCGCAAGCGGGTGCGCCGTGGCGCCCTCGGGTACTGGTCCGAGGCTGACCGCGAGCACGACGCGCTGGCGACGATCTTGGCCCAGGACGCGAGCCGGGACCAGGCGCTGGTCCCGGTCCGGCACCAGCGGATGGCCATCTCGCCGTGGAACTACTACCGCGGCGCGGCCGCGGTGATGGCGGCCGACCTGGCGGTACAGCCCGACAGCGGGCTGACGGTGCAGCTCGGCGGGGACGCGCACGTGCTCAACTTCGGCCTCTGGGCCACCCCCGAGCGCCACCTCGGGTTCGACCTGCGCGACTTCGACGAGACCCTGCCCGGGCCGTTCGAGTGGGACCTCAAGCGGTTCGCGGCCAGCCTGGTGGTGGTAGCCAGGCAGCACGGAGCCGGGGGGGCGGCAGCCGACGCGGCGGTCACCGCCGGGGTGGATGCCTACCGGCGGCGGATGCGCCGTTACCGCGACCGGCCCGAGCTGGACATCTGGTACGACGCCACCCGGGCGGAGGCGCTGGTCGAGTACTTCGAGCCGGCCGACCGGGACCAGGTGTCGATCTACATCGAGCGCAAGCGGCAGCGGCGCACCAGCCGCGGGGCGCTGCGCAAGCTAACCGAGATGGCGGACGGGCGGCCGCGGATCACCGCCGACCCGCCGCTGCGGTTCCCGGTCAGCGACGCCGAGCAGGCCGAGATCGCCCAGGAGCTGCTCGGCGGGTACCGCCAGACGCTGACCGACGACCGGCGCGCCCTGTTCGACCGGTTCACGCTGACCGACGTGGTGCGCCAGGTGGTCGGCGTGGGCAGCGTCGGCATGCGCGTGTACCTGGTCCTGCTCGAGGGCCGTACCGCCGCCGACCCGCTGTTCTTGCAGCTCAAGCAGGCCGGGCCGGCGGTCTACGAGGCATACGCGGGAGCCAGCGGTTACCCCTGCCACGGGGCACGGGTGATCGCGGGCAAGCGGCTGCTGCAGAGCGCCACCGACATCTTCGTCGGCTGGGGCTCGATGGGCGGCAACGACTACTACGTGCGGCAGTTCAGGGACATGAAGATCGTCCCGAGCACCGAGCTGATCGCGCCGCGGCTGACCGAGTTCGCCACCGCCTGCGGCGGCACGCTGGCCCGGGCGCACGCCCGCAGCGGCGACCCGCTGACGATCGACCGCTACCTCGGGAAGGGGCCGCAGTTCACCGAGGCGATCGGCGAGTTCGCCCGCCGGTACGCCGAGCAGAACGAGCGGGACCACGCGCAACTGGCGCACGCCATCGCCGCGGGCGAGGTGGCGGGCCGGGCCGGGTAGTGTCCCGGCCGCGGCTTACGCCGTCTCGGTCCCGTGGGTCGCCGTTCCCGAGCGCAGCACCGAGCCGGCCGTCGCGCCGGTGGCGAGGCCGTCGGCCACCACCCGCTCCCCGTTGACGAGCACGTGCACGATCCCCTCCGAGGGGGCGGTCAGCCGGGCGGCCCCGCCCGGCATGTCGGCCGCGAACCCGGCCAGCCCCGAGCCGACCCGCGCCGGGTCGAACACGGTGATGTCAGCGTGGTAACCGCGGCCGATCCGGCCGCGGTGCCGCAGGCCGTAATGGCGGGCGGGCGCGTCGGTGATCATCTGGACTGCCTTCTCGGTGCTCACCAGGCGCTGGCCGCGGATCATCTCACCGAGGAAGCTGGCGGTGTACCCGGCGCCGCACATGCGGTCGAGGTGAGCGCCCGCGTCCGACCCGCCGAGGAGGGCATCCGGGTCCTGCCAGACGGCCTGGCGCAGCCGCCAGACGTCGTCCGTTTCCGGCCGGACCGGCCACAGGATCGTCCGCAGCTCGTCGTTGAGCACGATGCCGACCAGGCAGTCGAACGGCCGCATCCCCCGCGTCGCCGCGATCTCCGCTACCGACCGGCCGGTGAGCCCGGCGTTGGCGGCGGAGTAGGTGTCACCGATGACGTAATTCCCGAAGTTGCCGAGCCGTCGCAGTACTCCGGCCTCGGGGCTGGTCGCGCGCTCGAGCAGCCAGTCCCTGACCTCCGGCTGCCGTAGCTGAGCGATGCGCTCGGGTACCGGCAGGCCGAACACGCGCTTCCAGTCGGGCAGCAGCTGCATGCCGCAGTGGTTCAGGAAGCTCTGGGTCTGCGGAACGTACAGCGGCATCGTCAGCACGGCGATCTTTCCGCCGCTCGCCCGGGCCTGCCGCGAGGGCTCGAACTGGAGCTCGCCACGGTGCGGCATCGCCGGGTCGGGGTTGAACACGTTCCAGTTGAGCGGCCGCCTCGACTCGGCTGTCATCGCGACCAGCAGCTCGGTCTCTGACTGACTGAACCCGTCGGTGGCCAGGCACCCGTTGACGATCACCTCAAGCCCGGTCCCGTCGTACTGGCCGACGACGCGGCTGAGGGCGAGCAGCTCCTGCTCGGTCGCCACCCGGGACGCCACCGGCCGGCCGTCACCGTCGGAGTGCGTGGCGGAGCGGGTGGACGACAGCCCGAGCGCGCCGCCCTCGATGCTCTCCGCCAGGATGCGGCTCATGGCGGTGACCTCGTCCTCGGTGGCCGCCCGGGTGAGGGCCGCTTCCCCCATGGCGTACAGGCGCAGCGCGCAGTGACCGAGCATGAAGCCGGCGTTGACGCCGATGCGGCCTTCCAGCCGGTCGAGGTACTCGGGGAACGTCTCCCAGTCCCACGGCACCCCGTCCTCGAGGGCGCCCAGCGGCATGCCCTCCACCTGCACCATCATCCGCCGGATGTAGTCCGCGTCGGCCGGCTTGAGCGGGGCCAGGGTGAAGCCGCAGTTACCGCTGATGACGGTGGTTACCCCGTGCAGGCTCGACGGCGTCGCCGCCGGGTCCCAGAACAGCTGGGCGTCGTAGTGCGTGTGCGGATCGACGAACCCGGGCGCCACGATCAGGCCGTCGGCGTCGTAGGTGGTGCCAGCCCGGTCAGTGATCGTGCCGATCTCGACGACGCGGCCGTCGCTGAGCCCCACGTCGGCGCGGTAGCCGGCCTTGCCCGTGCCGTCGATGACGGTCCCGCCCTTGATCACGGCGTCCAGCATCTACTCCCCCAGGTCCGCGGTGGGCCAGTTGAACAGGCTTTCCGCGTTCTCGTAGGCCATCTTGCGGACGTCGCCGTCCGGCACGCCGCCCATCATTTCGCTGACCGTCACCTGGGTGTCCGGCCAGATGCAGCTCGAGTGCGGGTAGTCGCACTCCCAGAGGATGCGGTCGATCCCGACCTCATGGCGGATGCGGACGCCGTACGGCTCGTCGATGACGCAGAACCACATGTTGCGCCGGCACACCTCCGACGGCATGAGATCGTCCACGCCGCTCCAGAAGCGGTGCCGTTCGTACATCCGGTCGGCTCGCTCCAGGGCAGACGGCACCCAGCTGATGCCCCCCTCGGAGTAGACCAGCTTGATGCGCGGGAACTTGCGCGGGACGGGGCTGAACATCATGCCGAGCGCGTGGGTGATGGTGGGCACGAAGCCGAGTGCGATCCCCAGGCTCTCCGGGCTCTCCGGCGGCCGGTAGGGCTTCCAGCCGCTCGACCCGATGTGCATGCAGACCGCGAGGCCGGCCTCCTGGCAGACCGACCACATGGGGTCCCAGTAGTCGCTGTAGTAGGAGGGCAGGCCGAGCACGCTGGTCTCCTCCGGGATCGATATCGCGCGGATACCGCGCGCCAGGTTCCTGGTGATCTCGCGCACCGCGGCGTCCATGTCCCACAACTGCACGATCGACATCGGCACGAACATCCGCGGCGCGGCCGGGCACCATTCCTCGATGACGTAGTCGTTCCAGGCCGACACGCAGGCCGCGGCGAGCTCGCGGTCCTTGAGCGAGGGGAACAGGGCGCCGCCGAAGCGCGGCAGCGTCGGGAACCCGATGCTGGCCACGATGCCCTCGCCCAGCAGGTCGCTCGCCCGCGCCCGCGGGTCGTAGCAGCCCGGGATCATCTCGCTGAACCGCATCGGCTCCTTGTCCCACTCTTCCATCGGCTTGCCCGCGACCGCGTTGAGCCCGAGCGTGGGGTGCCGGCCTCCCTCGATGACCCAGTACTCCGACTCGCCGTCGTCCACCACGCGCGGAACGGCGTCACCGAACCGCTTCGCGGAGAGGCGGCTGGTCCACAGGTCGGCCGGCTCGATGATGTGGTCGTCGACGCTGAACAGCTTCACGCTGCCTCCTGAGCACGCGGTGGACGAGCGCGATACGGCCGTCTGACTCATCACATTAAGTGCACTGAATAGGATGCACAAGGCCCGATTAGGGACACCCAGGGAAGAATGCTGGAGAAAGAGTGTCCTGATCTATGAGCGCTAGCTGGCGGAAGAGTCCCGGACCCAGTAGCGGGCGGCCGGGACCGCCTCGGCCTGGTGGCGGACGAAGTCGAGCAGCCCCTCGAGGTGGCGGCGCATCCGGAAGCGGGCCAGGTCGGCGTCGCGCCGGGCGATCGAGCCGAGGATCGCGTCATGCGCGTGCTGCACCGCCCCGGTTGACCGCGGGTCCTCCCCGCCGCCGTTCCGCGGCCAGCGCAGCTCGGTCAGCTGCACGAGGACCCGGGTGAGCAGCTCAAGCACGGGGTTTCCTGACAGTCCGGCCAGCGTCACGTGCCAGCCCTGGTCGATGTCCGGCGCCGCCGCCGGGTCCGCGTCGCGCCGCCGTTCCACCGCCGCGCCCAGCCGCGCCAGGCCCCGGTCGTCGACCGTCTCCACGACCCGTTCAAGCACCTCCATCTCGACCGCGGCCCGGATCTCGAAGAGCTGCGTCGGGGTGACCCCCCGGCGAGCCAGCTGCAACGCCAGGCCGTCCCTGGCCGCGCCGGCCCCGGGCTCGCCGATGAACAGCCCCCCGCCGGGACCGCGGCGCATCACCGCGACGTCGAGGTGCCCGAGGATCTGGACCGCCTCACGCAGCACCGCCCGGCTGACCCCGTAGGCCGACATCAGGCCCGCCTCCGATGCCAGCAGCGTGCCGACCGGCCAGCCCGCGGCGGCGATGTCCCTGATGATCGCGCGGGCGGTCACCTCAGGCAGCTTCGCGGACGGGCCGACCCGGGGAAGTTCCAGTCGCCGGCCCGCGCCGGGAGCACCTGCGGTTGACCCGGGCGCCGGGCGCAGGTGCTCCCGCATCCGGGTCGCGGCCAGGCCGCCGTCGCCCGCGATGATGGCCGCCGCGAGGCCGGCGTGCTGGGCCGCCGCTGACGGCGCGGCCACCGCTGCCGCCGGGCCGGCCGGGCTCAGGTACGGGCGGGCCATCGAGTCCAGCAGGTCGACCAGGAACTCCAGCGCCACGTTCCCGGTCGCCGCCGCGACCACCCGGTGCAGCTCCCGTCCGTCTGGCCGGCCCGCTCGGTGCTCCCTGGCCACCAGGGCCCGCATCCGGGTCAGGTCAGCCTCGGTCATCCGGCTGGGCGCCAGGGCGGCCGCCGCCGACTCGACCACGACCTGAGCCTCGAGCAGGTCGTCGAGGTCAGCCCGCAGGTAGAAAAGGTAGACCGACAGGGCATCGGCGACCGATTCCAGCGTCGGCGCGCCGACCACCAGCCCGCCCCCGGGGCCGGGCCGCATCCGCGCGACCTGCTGTAGCTCGAGCAGGCGGGTACTCTGCCGCAGCACCGCCCGGCTGACTCCGTACCGGCGCTGCAGCTCCGCCTCGGAGCCGAGCACCGTGCCTTCACGCCAGTCCGCGGCGGCGATGTCCGCGACGATCCGGTCAGCGGTGGCAACCGCCAGCTTGGCCGCGCGGACGTCCGTCATCCGCGCACCCGCTCCTAGTGCGGCATCTCGGCGACGCCCTGGGCGACCGCGCACGGTGCGCACAGCGGCAGGTCCTTGGGGCCGAGCCGCCGGTTCAGCACCGCCCGGCCGTCGCACACGTTCATGTCGGCCGGGTGCGCGCTGTCACACGGGCACTGGCAGACGCCCCAGTTCCCGGCCAGCACGTTCCTGGCGGCGTCCACCGCGGTACGCAACGCCGGGTCGAGCTTCTCTACCGCCTCGCTGGTGGCCGCGGTCACCTGCACCCGCCACTGGCTGAGCGCGGCGGTGGCGGCCTGCCAGGCCGATGCGAACTGCCGGGCTGGGTTCTCCGGGTAATCCCCCATCTCTGGATTTTCTCACCTGGCCGCGGCGTTGGCCAGCGGGGGGCCGGCCAATCTCAACCGGGGGCGATCCGGGCGAGCGTACGGCCGGCCGCAGTCACGCCGCCGGGCCGGGCGAGTCGCGGGCGGCGTCGGCCGCGAGCAGCGTCTCGGCCAGGCTGTCGGCCTCCCGGCGGGTCGCCGGGTGGCCGAGCACCGCGGTCAGGAACGGCTCGCGCCCCAGCTCGTACACCAGCGCGTCGGTCCGGGCGGTCACCGTCGCGGTGCGCGGGATGGAGCGCAGCAGCGCCACCTCCCCCACTCCCTCCCCCCGCCCGCAGCGGCGCACCGCATGGCCGTGCTGGGTTACCTCGAACTGGCCGGACGCGATCGCGTAATAGCTGTCACCGAGCTCGCCCTGCTCGATCAGCGCGGTCCCGGCCGGGACCGGCAGCGCGGCGAGCGAGCCGGCCAGCCCCTCCAGGGCGGGGGCGGGCATGCGGGCGAACAGCGGGACCGCGCGCAGCAGCGCGATCTGCACCACCGGCACCGGCGCGGCCGAGTCCACCCTGAACAGTGCCCGGCCGCCCGCGGCGGCCGCGGCCGGCAGCACCGCGGCCACCCCGAGCAGCGCCAGCCGGCTGCCGCCGAGCCCGGCCAGCGCGGGCACCAGCAGTGCGCCGAGTGCGTAGCCCGCCATCATCAGCCCCTCAAGCAGCCCGAACACCGGTCCCAGGGACTGCGCCGGCACCGACCGCTGCAGCAGGGTACGGATGGCCACGTCAAGCACCTCCTTGCTGGCGCCCGCCACCGCCAGCAGCGCCAGCGTCCCGCCCAGGCCGACGCTGGCCGCGGTGGCCGCCACCGCCGCGCTGAGCAGCACCGCCGCCCCCAGGATGGGGGCGCTCAGCCGCCGGCCGATAAGCAGCACGGTGCCCGCCGCGGCCAGCATCGCGCCGATGCCGTCGGCCGCGTTCAGGTAGCCGGCCCAGGCCTGCGAGCGGCCGAGCACGCTGACCGCGAGGATGACGAACAGCAGGTCGAGCGCGCCCCCCACCACCGCCTCGGCGCTCAGCAGGGCCAGCATCACCCGCAGCCGCGGCTGCCGGGCGGCCAGCCGGACGCTGGACCGCAGCCCGCCGACAGCCGACTCCTGCCCCTGCGGCGCCGCCAGCGGCGGCACCCGCAGCCGGGTGACCAGCAGCGCCGACAGCAGGCCGAGCGCGGCGCAGGCGGTGAACACCCCTGCCACCCCGCTCAGCCAGATCAGCAGGCCGGCCAGCGAGCCCGCCACCGCGAACCCGGCCGCCTCTACCCACCCGGTCACCACGTTGACCGCCGTCAGCTGGTCCGGGGTCGCGGCCAGCGACGGCAGCAGGGTCGCCTGGGCCGGGCGGGTGGCGGTGACCGCGACCGCGGCGACCACCGCGGCGCAGAACGCGGCCGCCGGCAGCCGCAGCGCGATCCCGGCCGCGGTCAGTCCCATGCCGGCCGCCTGCACCAGGTAGCCGCCCGCCAGCAGCGCGGCCGGGACGCGGCGGCTGGTCAGCGCGGCCAGCAGCGGCGCCACCACCGCGGCGGGCGCCAACTGGGCCAGCGCGATCAGCCCGGCCGCGGTCGCGCCGCCCCAGGCGTAGGCGTAGACCAGCACCCCCAGCCAGACCGCCTGCTCGGTCAGGATGAACAGCGCGTAGGCGGCCACCACCCGCAGCAGTGCCCGGTTGCCCGCCAGCGCGCGCAGCGCGCCGGTCCCGCTCCCCGCGGTTTCGCTCCCCATGGCGCCATCATCAGCAGCCCGGCCGCGCCGCTCCAGGGCGTTAGCACCACCGGGCGGGGGGTGCGGCCACCGCAGGCCGCCCGTTTGAGCTGGCAGCCAGGGAGGTATGCAGCTTTCACGATGTCTGCTGAGGCTGAGCCGGGAACTGCCGCCATGCCCGCGTGGGCCGAGCCGCAGCTAGCGACCCTGACCCGGGAGCGGTTCTCTTCCCCCGAGTGGATTTTCGAGCGGAAGCTGGACGGCGAGCGGTGCCTCGCCTTCGCCGGCCCTGACGGTGTGCGGCTGCTGAGCCGGAGCAAGCGCGACATCAGCCGGACCTTCCCGGAGGTCGCCGGGGCGCTGCGCGCGCAGCGGCACGACGGCGGGCTGATCCTGGACGGCGAGATCGTCGCCTTCGCCGGGGAGCAGACCCGGTTCAGCCGGCTGCAGCAGCGGCTCGGGGTGGCCAGCCCGGGCGAGCGGCTGCTGGCCGACTACCCGGTGTTCTACTACGTGTTCGACCTGCTGTACGCCGACGGCAGGGACACCAGGCCGCTGCCGCTGACCGAGCGCAAGCGGCTGCTGGCCGGCGCGGTTGACTTCGCCGGCCCGCTGCGGCTGACCGAGCACCGCTCCCGCGACGGGGTGCAGTTCTACCAGCAGGCCTGCCACGACGGCTGGGAGGGGCTGGTCGCCAAGCGGGCCGACGCCCCCTACGCGGGCGGCCGCAACCGCAACTGGCTCAAGTTCAAGTGCGAGAACGCCCAGGAGTTCGTGATCGGCGGCTACACCGACCCGCAGCGGTCCCGGGTCGGCTTCGGCGCGCTGCTGCTCGGCTACTACGAACCCGACGGCGTCCTGGTCTACGCGGGCAAGGTCGGCACCGGCTTCGACAACCGGATGCTGCGCACCCTGCATGCCACCCTGGCCGGCCTCGAGCAGCCGCAAAGCCCGTTCGGCCGCGGCCGCCAGCCGGGCCCGCGCGGCGTCCACTGGGTGAAGCCCCGGCTGGTCGGGCAGGTGGGCTTCGCCGAGTGGACCGACGACGGCCAGCTCCGTCACCCGCGCTTCACGGGCCTGCGGGACGACAAGCAGGCCCGCGACGTGGTGCGCGAGGTGCCCTAAGGCCGGTGTTGCGGTGCCGGTGTTACCGTGGCGGGCGTGACCAAGATCGCGATCCTCGACGACTACCTCGGCGTCGCCCTCGAGTACGGCGACTGGTCGGCACTGCCGGGCGACGCCGAGGTCACCGTGTACCGGGAGGCAATCGCGCCCGAGCGGCTGGTGCAGGAGCTGGCGGGGTACCAGGTCGTCGTCATCACCCAGCAGCGGGCGCGCTTCCCGCGGGCGGTGCTGGAGGGGCTGCCCGGCCTCCGGCTCATCGTCTGCAACGGGCGGACCAGCAACGTCATCGATCACCAGGCCAGGATCGAGCGCGGCATCCTGCTCTGCGGCACCGCCGACACCAGCCAGCCCGGCCCCGGCGAGTACCGGGCGGGCCCGGGCCTGCCCGCGCCGGCCGAGATGGCCTGGGCGCTGATCTTCGCGGTGGCGAAGCGGACCGGCATCGAGGACCGGGTGATCCGGGCGGGCGGCTGGCAGACCGGGTTCCCGGTCCCGCTGGCGGGCAAGACGCTCGGCCTGCTCGGCGCGGGACGCCTCGGCGGCGCCATGGTGCCGGTGGCGAAGGCGCTCGGCCTGGACGTCATCGCCTGGAGCCAGCACCTGACCGCCGGGCGCTGCGCCGAGCTCGGCGTCACCCGGGTGACCAAGGACGAGCTGCTGGCAACGGCGGACGTACTCGGGGTGTTCCTGGTGCTGTCCGAGCGCTCGCGCGGCACGCTGCGGGCCGCGGACCTGGCCGCCATGAAGCCGGGCGCCATCCTGGTGAACGTGTCCCGCGGACCCATCGTGGAGGAAGCGGCCCTGGTCGAGGCGCTGCGCTCGGGCCACCTGGCCGGGGCCGGGCTCGACGTCTTCGACCGCGAGCCGCTGCCGCCCGGCCACCCCCTCCTGGCGCTGGACAACGTCGTGCTCACCCCGCACGTCGGCTACGTCACCGAGCAGGGGTTCCGTACCGCCTGGGAGCGGATGGCACAGGACGTGGCGGCCTACCTCGCGGGCGCGCCGATCCGGGTGGTGACCGACCCGGCCGACTGCCCGCCGATGGCGCCGCAGTAGCGGCCGGCTGGGACAATACCCGCATGGACACCGCTGCCCGCGCTGCCGAGGGTGCCTGCCCCTGCGGCCTCGGCGACGACTACCCCGCCTGCTGCGGGCGGTTTCACGCCGGCCAGCCCGCCCCGACCGCCGAGGCGCTGATGCGCGCCCGGTACAGCGCGTTCGCGGTCGGCGACGCGGGCTACCTCTTGCGCACCTGGCACCCGTCGGCCCGCCCGGCCCGGCTGACGCTCGACCCGGCGCAGCGGTGGACCCGGCTGGCGGTGCTCGGAACCGACCGCGGCGGCCTGTTCGACCAGGCCGGCACGGTCCAGTTCCGGGCCGTCTACAGCACCCGCGGCCAGCGCGGCGTGCTCGCGGAGACCAGCAGCTTCGTCCGGCGCGACGGGCAGTGGACCTACCTCGGCGCCGCCGGGTAACCGCGGGGCGGCGCGGGCCACACCGCACCCGTTCGGGCTGACCGGTGTTTCCGCTCGAGTCACAGGCGGTTCTCCGGAGCCAGGTTGGCCGCCAGCGTCGGGCCGCCCACCTGGTCCATCGTCGCCCGGACGGCCGTCATCGCCGCGTCGATCGCGACCCGGGCGGTCACCGCGCTGGTGTGCGCGCGGTCGAGCTCGCCCAGCCCGATGCAGTCGTACGCCACCCGCGCGTCGTGGATGGCCGCCTCGAGCTCACGCATGGCCTCCGCGAGCACGGCCCCCCGGTCCGCTCCGTGGTCCGCTGCCCCGGCCGCGTCGTCTAGCGTCGTCATCACGGCTCCCCTCCTGTCCCTTGCGGGCGCTGTCGTCTCCAGATGGAGCGGCAACCTACCCGGGGGGTTGCCGGTCATGCCGCGACGCCAGATAACCGCGGATAACCGGCGCATAACCGGCTCATTGCCGGGTAGCTGCCGCTCGTGGCTAGAACGGTAGTTGCCGGGCACTCTATCCCCGGGATAGTCCTCTTCTTCATCTGGCTGGTGGTCGTGATCGTGGCCATCTTCCTCCTGTCGTGGGTGGTGCACTGGGCGGGCGGCGGGCTGCTCAACGCAACACTCGGACATTTCTTCCTGCACGTCGGGTTCAACTGATTCGGACACAACAACGGCCGCGCCGGGCACCCGCTGCCCGGCGCGGCCTTTTCTCGTTACCCGCCCGTTATCGTTCACCGGCCGGAAACCCGGGGAACTAGTCGGAATAAGTCGCGCTATGCCGGGTAGCTGCCGCTCGTGGCTCGAAGAACAGTGGGTGGATACGCACTCCCCGGTATCGTCGTTTTCTTCATCTGGGTGGTGGTCGTAATCTTGGCCATCGTCCTCCTGGCGTTCATCGTGCACTGGGCCGGCGGCGCCGCGCTCGACCTGCACATAGGTCACTTCATGTTGAACGTCGGATTCACCTGATCCGTAACCAACTACAACGGCCGTGCCGGGCACCCGCTGCCCGGCACGGCCGCTTTTTCTTGCATTGCCAGGCAGCCGGATAACCGCCTTCCCCGCATAATCGGGCGCCGAACGGGTAACCAGCGTCACTACCAGCGGTTATTCGTTGCGAACGATAAGGACATTATTATGGCCCAGCAGATTCAGACCGTGTTCATCGACGACCTCGACGGCGGTGAGGCGGCAGGCACAGTCCGGTTCGCCCTCGACGGCACCGCCTACGAGATCGACCTGAGCACGGTCCACAGCGAAGAGCTGCACCGGGCCCTCAACCAGTACATCGAGCACGCGCGCCGGGTCGGCAGCATGGCCAGGCGCGGTACCCGCGGCGCCAGCCGGCGGCCCGCGGTCGACAACGCCCGGGTGCGCGAGTGGGCGCGTGAGCACGGCATCGACATCAAGGAGCGCGGCCGGGTGCCGGCCAGCGTCATCCAGGAATACCAGGCGGCAGAAGGCGCCTGAGCCGGTTTTCCCTGGCTTCCGGCTAACCGGCGTTACGCGGCTAGCCCGGCAACCAGGTTGATCGACGCCGCGATGATCACCGCCACCAGCGGGAACGACAGCCAAGCCTGCCTTAGCACCGTGCGCCGTATCTGCCTGGACTGAATGTTGGTATCGGAGACCTGAAAGGTCATCCCGACGGTGAACGCCAGGTAGGCGAAATCGGGGTAGTCCGGCGGCTCGGTGCCGTTGAAGTCGATCCCGCCGGGGGTGTCGGAGTAGTAAAGCCGCGCGTACTTCAGCGTGTAGACCGTGTGCACCAGCGTCCAGGACACGAACACCGACGCCACCGCGAGGCCGGCCCGGGCGTACTTCACGTCCCCGGCTGACCCGCTCGCGCCGAACAGCACCACCCCGACCGCGACCAGGCTGGCCACCGCCGCGCCGAGCACCACCAGGTCGGCCAGGTCACGACCTGGGTCCTCGCGGGTCGCCTCCGCCCGGGCCCCCTCCGGGTCCAGCCGCCACACGGTGTACCAGGTCAGGCTCACGTACAGCAGCGCCAGGGCGTCCCAGCCGATCAGCGGCGCCGCCCGGAGCGCGCCGGCCAGGGCGGCCCCGACGCGCGACGAGCACCGCCACCGCAAGCGACATCAGCAGCTTCATCCGGGCCGAGGTGACCATGCGGGCGGCGGGCGGGCGGGGGTCGGCAGGCGGGGCTGGCATGTCACTAGGATGGCAGCTCGCCTGACGCGCGGCCGACCGGGCCGCCGGAGAGCGTACTGACTGGCTGAGCGGGGCTTACTGGCCGAGCAGCCAGTGCTCGGGCGCGATGAGGTCGCGGGCCGCGTCCGGTCCCCATGACCCGGGCGCGTACGACTGCAGCGCGGGCGGCCGCGACAGCAGCGGCTCGGCCGTGTCCCACACCGCCGCCAGCCCGTCGGGGCGGGTGAACAGCGAGCGGTCGCCGAGCAGCACGTCGTGGATCAGCCGGACGTAGGGCGGCAGCGGATCGGCGCCTGACAGGCCGGACAGCGGCACGCTGGCGTGCCCGACGTCGAGGTTCAGGCCTGGCCCGGGCTTCTTGGCGACCAGCGACAGGTCGATCTCGCCGTCGCCGGCCAGCGAGAAGGACAGCACGTTGGCCTCCGACGGCAACTGGCCCGCCAGCGGGCCCGCGGGGTCGCGCAGGACCAGGCTGACCCGCTGCGCGGTAGCCGCCAGCCGCTTGCCGGTGCGCAGGTAGAACGGCACCCCGCGCCAGCGGTCGGTATCGATCCAGAGCCGGGCGGCGACGAACGTGTTCTGGGTCGAGTGCGGGTCGATCCCGTCCACGTCGCGGTAGCCGTTGAACTGGCCGAGCACCACCTCGGCCGGGTCAAGCGGCCGGAACGACCGGATGACCTCTTCCCTGGCGGCCTGCAGGTCGAGCGGGCCGAGGCTGGCCGGCGGCTCCATCGCGATCTCGGCCGCCACCTGGAACAGGTGGGTGACCAGCATGTCGAGCACCGCGCCGGTCGCGTCGTAGAACTGCGCCCGGTTGCTGATGCCGAGCTTCTCCGGCACGTCGATCTGCACCGACTCGACGTGCTCACGGTCCCAGCTAGCGGCGAACAGCCCGTTGGCGAACCGCAGCAGGTGCAGGTCCTGGGTGGCCTCCTTGCCCAGGAAGTGGTCAATCCGGTACACCTGCTGCTCGTCAAGCACCGAGTGAACTACCTCGTCGAGCTGGCGGAACACCTCCGGTGAGGTCCCGAACGGCTTCTCGTAGACCACCCGCGCGCCCTTAGCCAGGCCGTGCTGGCCGAGCGCCTGGGTCAGCTCGGTGAAGGCGACCGGCGGCACCGCCAGGTAATGGACCAGCTGCGGGTCGCTGCCGAGCGATTCGCGGGCCTTGCCGATCACCTCGAGCAGGCTGCCCGGGCTGTCGGCGTTAAAGCCGCCGCCCGCGAAGAACACCTGCCGGGCGAAGGCGTCCCAGTCCTGCTGGTCCGGCTTGGCGTCGAACTTGACCAGCGAGTCATAGAAGTGGCCGCGGAAGTCCTCGTGGGCCACGTCGCCGCGGCCGTTGCCCACCAGCCGCCAGTCCTTCGGCAGCAGCCCCTCGCGGGCCAGGCGGTAGAACGCGGGAAGCACCATCCGGCTCGCCAGGTCCCCGGTCGCACCGAAGAGGACGAAGACCGTCGGCCCCGGGGCGCCGGCGGTCGCACCATGCTCAGTGGTAGCCATGACCCAAAGCTACGTCGCGGGCACCGGGTGCCCGCCGCCGGGCCGGCCGGTAACGACGCCGGGCCGCCGCCGCGAGCCTCCGGCGGCCCGGCTACCTGCGGACTTATACATTTCCCGATGCGACATGGGCTTGTGATTGTCCCGTGATAGCACAACGTGATCACCTCGTGATAGATAGACGTAATCGTAACGTGATGACGTAGTCACAGCTGAGCCGAGGGCCCTGACCTGCGACGAAACGATTTTCCTGATTCAGGCGCGATTGGCGGCTCGGTCTGGATATGGTTGCTACGCGTGTTACTCGGGCGCTGACCAGCCACGGCCCCGGGAGGCTACTTTGGGGACAGGTGTACGCGAGAATGCTGAAGATGTCTGCTCCCGGCAGGCACACGTCCGGCAGGCACGGCCGCCCCGCTAAGCCGGATAATAGAAGCGTTAAATGGCACGGACCCGCCCTCACCCTGCTGCTCGCCATTACCGCAGCGGGGTTTTCTTTTGCCATGTACCCGGCCCCCGGCGCAATGTCGCTAAGCAACCGCAACGGCGTCCCCGTCGTCACCGTGCCCAACCTCGCCAACCTGCTCGGCCAGGGTGAAGTTAGCGCATTCGCGCCGCTCCCGGCGCCTATCGTCACCGCCACCGCCTCGGCCAGCCCGACCAGGGACAAGGCCAAGCCGAAGGCAAAGCCCGGCCCGGTGCCCGTCAACGGTCCGACATCGCCCGTGTCCACCGCGCCGGCTAACAATTCCGGTTCCCCGGTCGGCGGCGCGAATTACGCCGGGTCGCTGGTACTGAGCGAAACAGGGTCGCAGCTGACGTCGTGGAACCAGACCAGCTCATTCTGCACGGAGAATTCCTGGGGATCCCCCGACGGCCAGGTGGGCACTGACGCCGCCGGCGACGCGACCATTTCCACCACCGGCGCCACCGGCAGCTGCGTGGCGCTGATCAGCCCGCAGGCCTACTCGTCCGGCGTCATCGAGGCCGAGATCGACTTCCCGGCCCTGCCCGGCAGCTCCGGCACCATCGCCGACTGGACGTCGTTCTGGCTGACCAACGGGGCCAACTGGCCGCAGGACGGCGAGCTTGACGCGGTAGAGGCGGAGCCGGTCACCGGGGTTAACGCGGTGGCCTGGCACGGCGGAAGCACCGGCAACGAGTTCAGCGCCTCGACCGACGATTTCTTCCAGACCCAGCTGCCGAAGACCGGCACCAACCTGAGCCCCGGCTGGCACACGGTCGACATCGTGTACTCCCAGGGCTTCATGGCGGTGTACTACGACGGCCAGCAGTACACCAGCTACTCAAGCGACAACGTGACCGGGTCGCCGCTCAACATCTACATCACCACCAGCGTGACCCCGGACATCAGCTCGGTCGAGCAGCAGCTGGGCGGGCCGCCCAAGAACTCCGACAGCTCGCCCGCCACCGTCGCGGTCAAGTACCTGAAGGTCTGGTCGTTCAAGGGGTAGCGCCGGGCGGGACCGTGGCACCGGCTTCGGGCGCGGTCTTCGCCTCGGCCTCGGGCACGGTCTTGGCCTGAAGGCCCCACCTGAGGCCGGCCAGGGCCACCACCGCCGCGACCGCCATGATGATGCCCATGCCGATGAGCACCTCGCGGGTCGCGGACGCGAAGTCGGCCCGGATGAACTGCGGGATGCTGGCGGCGCCGTTACCGCTGCCGCTGCCCCCCTGGAGCTGGGCGGTCCGCGCGGCGGTGGCCGCCGCGGCGGGGGCAGGAACCCCCTGGGCGACCAGCGAGCTGGTGATGTGCAGGCGGAACTGCGATAGCAGCACGGTGCCGAGGATGGCGAAGCCGAGGCTGGCACCGTAGTTGCGGACGGTCTGGGTGATGCCGGTGGCCTCGCCGTAGGACAGCCGGGAGGCCCGGTTGATCGCGTCGGTGTTGGCCTGGCCGAGCATCAGCCCCATCCCCGCGCCCGCCATGATGATGTAGATCGTCTGGCTGCCGGTCTTCAGGCTGGTCACCTCGCCCGCCCAGAGGAAGAAGCCCGCCGCCGAGAGCGCGCAGCCGATGAGCACCGGCCGCTTGGCGCCGACCCGGTCCAGCATCCGGCCGCCGATCTGCGCGAAGGCCACGAAGCCGATGAAGAAGTACAGGATGAGCAGGCTCGAGGTCGTCGCCTGCTCGCCGAGGGCGATCTGCCCGTAGGTGCTGGCGAAGAAGAACACCGGGATGAACGCCATCGAGGCGACCCCGAGGACGATGTTCTCCACCAGGAACGGCTGGTTGCGGAAGATCCGGACGTTCATCAGCGGCACCTCGGTCCGCAGCTCTACCAGGTAGAACAGCACCAGCAGGAGCACGCCGACCGCGATGCAGACCTCGACCGCGGCGTTGCCCCAGCCCCACTGCGCGGACTGCTGGAAGCCGAACACGCTCAGCCCGACGCCGCCGATGATCAGCGCGAGGCCGCGGTAGTCGATCGGCGCCCGGCGGTACTCGGTGCGCGGGTTGGAGATGAAGATCAGGATCAGGGCGATGACGGCGACCGGGACGTTGATCCAGAAGATGGACCGCCAGGTCCACTGGATCAGGTAACCGCCGGCGATCGGGCCGACCGCGGTCAGCGCGCCCGCGATGCCGAAGAACAGCGCCAGCGCCCGCCCCCGGGAGCTCAGGTCGAACGTCGCCACCACGATGGCGAGGGCGGCCGGGAACATGATCGCCCCGCCGAGGCCCTGCACCGCCCGGAACGTCACCAGCCACGCCTCGGCCCCGCCGCCGCGCGGCGTCAGCCCGCACAGCGCCGAGGACACGGCGAAGATGATCACCCCGAGCACCACCATCTTCCGGTGCCCCAGGGTGTCGCCCAGCCGGCCGCCGAACGCGAACAGCGCCGCCAGCGACAGCAGGTAGGCGTTGATCGCCCACTGCATGCCGCTGCTCGACAGCCCCAGGTCATGCTGCACCGTCGGCGCGGCGATGGAGACGATCGTCTGGTCGATGAACGTCATTGCCACCGCGAAGATCATCGCGGTCAGCACCAGGCTCTTGGACTGGGCGCGGGTACCGGTCACGGCCGCCATCACAAATCCCCCTTCATCCGGTTACCGACGGTCACAAAATGATGATCTCACGCGCCCTGCCCGACCGCGGGCCGGCCCGACTTGCCGCAATTTTTAAACTCTGTCAAAATTAGATGGTCTGCCCGCGGGCAGCGGAAGCCAAGGAGGGCGCAGATGGGCCGGCTCGACGGCAAGGTCGCGATCGTCACCGGGGCGGGCTCGGGCATGGGCCGGGCATCCGCGCGGCTGTTCGCCGCCGAGGGGGCCAGGGTGGTGTGCGCGGACCGCAGCGGCGCCCAGGACCAGGCGGCCAAGGAGATCGGTGCCGATGCGGTCGCGGTGCAGGTCGACGTGTCGGACAGTGCCCAGGTCAAGGCGATGATCGACACCGCCGTGAGCGCCTTCGGGCGGCTCGACGTGCTGTTCAACAACGCCGGCTTCGGCGGCGCCTACGCGCCGCTGGCCGACGTCGACGAGGAGACCTTCGACCGCATCGTGGCGACCAACTTCAAGGGCGTCTACCTGGGCATGCGGCACGCCATCGCGGTGATGACCAGCCAGGGCGGCGGGTCGATCGTGAACACCACCTCGGCCGCCTCGCTGGTCGGCATGAAGAACCTGTCCGTCTACGGCGGGGCCAAGGGGGCGGTGGTAATGATGAGCAAGGCGGCCGCCCTCGACTACGCCGAGTACGGCATCCGGGTCAACTGCGTCTGCCCGGGCGTCACCTGGACCGGCCTGGCAGGCGCGGACGGCGTCGACCAGCCGCCGCCGGACCGCCAGCCGCCGATCGGGGCGCCGATCAAGCGCTGGGGGCTGGCGGACGACGTTGCCCGCGCGGCGCTGTACTTCGCCAGCGACGAGTCCTCTTTCGTCACCGGGACCGCGCTCGCGGTCGACGGCGGCTACAGCATCGGCCCGCACGGCGGCGCGTCCGCGCCGCCACCCCGGTCACACTAGGCCGGGCGGCGCGGGAACCAGTTGGCGTGCAGGCCGTTGGGCACGGTGGCGGGAATCGCCACCCTCGCGACCGGCGGGCCAGGGAAGTCGCCCGCGTCCCAGATGTACAGCCAGGAGCGGTCGTCAGGCACCGACCTGGCCAGGGTCAGGTAGTAGCCGTCAAGCTCGCCCGACGATCCCTGGCGGGGAGCGAAGATCACCTCGCCGATGGCGGCGTCGGTATCCCACCCCTGGCTGCGGCCGGCCGCCATGTCCCAGCGGACCAGCCGGTCGTGCTCGCCCCGGGCGAGCTGGTGGCTGCCCGAGCGCGCGCCCACGGTCAGGTACTGGTGCCGCTGCCCGGTCAGCCGGTCGTCGATCCGCGGGAACTCGCTCGGCTGGTCGCCGACGTCGGCCAGGGCAGCGGTACCGCGGGCCGGGTCGATCGTGACCCGGGTGAACCGGCCGGTCACCGGCGCGTGCTGCTGCCCGGCGGCCCGGCTGTCCCCGGCTGCCATCGACAGCTCGCTCCAGCACGGGAAGTCGGCGATCACCCGGCCGCCCTCTTCGTAGGCGTTGGCGAAGTGCCAGGCCCACAGCGGGCCCAGCTCGGCCGACCGCACCGGGCCGTCGCCCGACCGCGGCACCAGCACGACCCGGGTGCCGCGGTCCGGCTGCCAGCTCAGCATGCTGCCGCCGGACAGCATCGCGTTCACGTCGAGGATGGCCGGGCCAATGATGAACAGCGCGTAGTGCTCGGTGATCAGGAAGTCGTGGATCATGTAGGCCGCGTCGACGCCGGGGACCGGGGCCGGCGGCCGGGTGACCGTCCCCTCCCGGCTGACCACCGCCCAGGTCAGGTAGGGCTCGCTGACGTCGTACCGGAAGACCACCATGTCGCCGGTGACCGGGTCGATGCGCGGGTGCGCGCACATGCCGAGCGGCAGCCCGCCGCCGAAGTCGAACCGGCCCACCGTGTCGAGCTCCGGGCTGACCTCGTACGGCGGCGCGCCCTCCGCAAGCGCCAGGTACCGCCCGCCGTGCCGGACGACGTTGATGAACGCGTCCAGCTTGATCGGCCAGCCAGGATCCGGATCGGGGCCGAGCAGCCCCTGGTCCACCAGGGCCGGGGTCATGATCCCGCCGTACAGCGCGCGGCCCGCCCGCTCCTCCGCCCGCAGGCCGCTGGTGCGCACCCAGCGGTTGCGGTAGCGGGCCCGGCCGTGGGCGATCCACACCGCGTGGATCATGCCGTCGCCCTCAAGCGGGTAGGTGTAGCTGCCGAGCGGCGGGAACATCGGATTCGGCCCGTTACGCATGAACACGCCGTCGATGTCGGCGGGCAGCGTCCCCTCCACCTGCAGGTCGCTGGCGTCGGTCTCGGTGCGCACCGGGGCGAACCGGCCCGACAGGTACGGGAAAGCCGCCTCGTCCACCGGGCGCAGCCCGGCCTGCGTTTCATTTGCCATAGGTCAGCCCCCCGACGCGCTACGGCAGTTGAAATGAGTCCATACCCGGACCCGCCAGCCGGAACCGCCGATATATTCGTTTCATCCGGACGTCAGGGGAGCTGAGGGGTTCATGGGACAGGCCGACACGCAGGGTGCCAAGCCGGCAGACGGGCCGGTCCCGGGCGACCGGGACCGGCTGAAGCTGCTCGGGATGATCCACGGCTACTGGATCAGCCAGGTGGTCCGGGCCGCGGCCGACCTGCGGCTGGCCGACCACCTGACCGACGGCCCGCTCACCGCGGCCGAGGTGGCCGCCCGCGAGTCAAGCGACCCGGCCACCACCTACCGGCTGATGCGCGCCTGCGCCGGCATCGGCCTGCTGGCCTACGACGGCGACGCCCGGTTCACGCTGACACCGTTCGGCAGCCTGCTGCGGGCCGGCGCACCCGGGTCGCTGCGCGACACCGCCCTGGTCTTCGGCGCCCCCAGCCACTGGCTGCCGTGGGGGCAACTGCCGGAGGCGGTCCGGGCCGGCGGCACCCAGGCAGCGTCCGTGCTCGGCGCCGGGCTGTTCGACTACCTGGCCAGCCAGCCGGAGGAAGCGGCGCAGTTCGCCGGCTCGATGGCGGAGATCACCGCGACCAACGCGCTGGACGCCGCCTCGGTGGTCGACACCACCGGGGTCTCGCTGGCGGTCGACGTCGGCGGGGCGACCGGCGAGGTGGTCCGCGGCCTGATGCGCGCCAACCCGGAGCTGCGCGGCATGGTGCTCGACCTGCCGCAGTCGGCCGAAGCGGCCCGCCAGGCGGCGGACGAGGACGGCCTCGGGGCGCGCTTCACCGCGGTCCCGGGCGACTTCTTCGCCGAGGTCCCCGCGGCCGACCTGTACCTGCTGAAGGCGATCCTGCACGACTGGGACGACGCGTCCTGCGTCCGCATCCTGCGCAACTGCCGGGAGGCTGCCCAGCCGGGCGCCCGGCTGCTGGTAATCGAGAACGTGATCCTCGACCCGGCCAGGGACCGGTTCGCGGCCCTGCTCGACATGAACATGCTGGCGGTCTCCACCGGCCAGGAGCGCGAGCTGCCCGCCTATGACGAGCTGTTCGCCGCGTCCGGCTGGAAGCGGACGGCCGTCCACCCGCTGTCCGGCGGGCGGTCACTGCTCGAGCTGGCGACCATCGGCTGAGCTGCGCGGCTGCCTGGCCGCCCGGGTGCGGCCGGGCCGACTGCCGGTCAGGCGGACGGCCCAAGCAGCAGCGGAAGCTCTACCAGCGACCTGATCGAGGTGGTGAACCGGGGCTCGAAGCCGTCGGGCACCCGGTAGTCAGGGATGCGCGCGTGCCACTCGCGCAGCGCGATCCGCAGCTCAAGCCGGGCCAGGTGCGACCCCAGGCAGCGGTGGATGCCGCGGCCGAACGCGATGTGCCGGTTGACCTCCCGGTCGAAGCGCACCACGTCGGGGTCGTCCATCGCGTCCTCGTCGGTGTTGGCCGAGCCGAGCAGCGCCGTCACCACCTGCCCCTGACGGACCGGGCAGCCGGCGATCTCGGTGTCCTGGGTGGCGAAGCGGGCCACCATCATCACCGGCGATTCCCAGCGGAGCAGTTCCTCGACCGCGCTGGGGATGAGCGACGGATCGGCCACCAGGGCCTGGCGCCGGCCGGGGTGCTGCGCCAGGTGGAGCATGATGCAGTCGAGTGACGCTGAGACCGTGTCCAGGCCCGCCGCCAGGAACAGGAAGCAGATGTCGAGGATGTCCTCGCGGCTGAGGCGGGCGCCGTCTACCTCGGCCGCGAGGAACGAGCTGATGATGTCATCGCCCGGGTGCGCCTGCCGCTCGCTGATCACGGTGTCGAAGTAGGCGTAGATGGCCGTCGCCGTCTCCTTCAGCAGCGCCACCGAGTCCTCGTGCCCGCGGGGCTTGCCGGTGATCGACTCCGGCCGGATGAAGCCGTCCTTGAGCTCGAGGAACCGGGGCAGCTCGTCCAGCGGCAGGCCGAGCAGGGCGAGGAAGACCTGGGAGGGGAAGCGCACCGAGAACTGCTGTACGAAGTCCACCTCGCGGTCGGCCGCGATCTCGTCCACCAGGCTCCGCGCCAGGTCGCTGACCGGCCCCTCCATCGCCTTGACCTGCTGCGGGGAGAACAGCGGGTCAAGGATCCGGCGGTACTGCCGGTGCTCGGGCGGGTCGATCTGCAGCGGGATGAGCGGCCGCTCGGCGCCGGTCTGGGTAACTCCCATCCCCGACGAGAACACCTCGGGGTTGGTGAGCAGGGCGGCGATGTCGGCGCTGCGGGTGAGCAGCACGCCCCGGTCGCCGAGCGGCAGCGCTCCCTGGGCGCGGAGCCCGGGGAAGATCGCCTGCGGCGCGACCAGGAACGCCGGATTCTCCAGCGGGTTACCCGCGGACTGACTGGACTGAACGTCGCCGACCGCCATGAGAACCTCCCTGTTGCCCACTTAGCGGTGAATTTATACCAAGCCTAAAGAAATAGGAAGCCCTCTCGGGCGGCGGACGGTCAGTCGAAAAAAGATCTATTCCTTGGCGCTTGATTCCGGATGATCGAACTGGTAATCTACTCGCAGATCTTGGATGACTAGCAGCCGGTTCCGGCATAGGCGCGCGTAGCGCGGTGTCCGCTCAGCGGAAGTTGATGCTCAGGACCGCTGCTGCCATTCAAGGAGGTGGGCCGCGATGTGTACCGCCGAAGCCGTGCGCGCCGACGGCGGGGCCTTCAACGGCCCCGCCGATGCGGTGCGGGTCGCGTGCGCGGCCCTCGACTACCTCAGCGCCGCCGCCGGCGAGCTGTCCGGGACGGCCCGCGGTGACTTGCTGATTGCCCTGGGGGAAGCCCAGGCGAAGCTGACTGCCGCCCATGCGGCCGTGCTGCGTCCCTTCGACGCGGCCAGCGACCACGACGCGGACGGGTACGGGTCGTCATCGGCCTGGCTGGCCGCGAAGGCGGGGATGTCGAAAAAGGGCGCCCGGGCCGCGGTCGCGCAGATGCGCCAGCTCGACCGAGCACCCGCTGCTCGGTACGGCCCTGGCCGCCGGCCAGATCACCGACTCGCTTGCCTTCGCCATCGCCGACTGGACGCGCAAGCTGCCGGCTGAGATGCGACTGGAGACGGACCGGATCCTGCTGGAGGCCGCCGCCGCCGGCGCGTCAACCGATGACCTGGCCACCATCGCCGGCTGCGCGATCGAGCGGTGGCGCCAGCAGCAGCCCGACCCCGACGGCCCAGATGGCCGCTTCGATGACCGGGCCGTCCGGCTAGGCACCACCTTCGGCGGCGCCGCCGTCATCCGCGGCGACCTGACGCCAGAGTGCGCCACCGCCGTCCGCGCCGTGCTGGAGGCACTGGGCAAGAAGCACGGCCCAGAAGACGACCGGACCGAGGAAAAGCGCTTTCACGACGCCCTCCAGCTCGCCTGCACCCTGCTGCTGCGGGCCCGGCTGGTCCCGGACCGGGCGGGCGCCGACACCCAGGCGGTTGTGCACATTCCCCTGGCGCAGCTGCGGCGGCTGCCCGGCGCGGGCGAGCTGGAGGACGCCTGGATCCGCGCGCGCCTGGGCCAGGACGGTTACCTGGGCGGCCAGGACGCCGAGACGGCGGCCTGCGACGCCCAGGCGGTCCCGGTCGTCACCGGCACCATGAACCTCGACGTCATCGACCAGATGATCGACCTGGCCGCAGCCGGCGCCGCGGCCCGGGGAGCGGCGGCGCCCCCGGGGGCAGCGGCGGGCCCGGGCGCCACGACCGGGCCAGGTGAACGCGCGCGGTCCCGGCCGCTGTCTCCCCAGGCCTGGCAGGCCTTGCGCTACGCGATCGCCCGGCTGGCAATCGACCTGGTTTCCGGCCCCGCTGGCATCGCCGCCGCCCTGCGGCGAGAGTTGCTCGGCCCGCCCTGCAGCACGCCGAGCCTGCCACTGGACATCGGCTAGCCCTAGTCGGTGTTTTGTACCTGTGATCTGCATCAGAGAAATGAATCCAGTCAGGATACTCTTTGTGATTGTCTCGCGAGTTTGTCTCGTCCCACCCTCGCGCGTGTCTGCACGTAAAGACGCACTGGGACGATGAGACGAGACAATGAGACGATCACTCTCCGTCAGTGCCTGTGGATGACTTGTCTAAGACTTTGTCTACGTCTACGGCCGCGCCCTCAACGTGCAGACGCGCGGCCGGCCCGTGAACGAAGACGTAGACAAGTACCGCGCGTGTCCGGTAGTGCAAGTGCACGCGGTGCGCGCTTGTCTCCCTTACGTGCAGACGCGCGCGCGGCGGATGCACCTCACTACGGCGCGTTGACGAGCCGACGGGCTGCCTCTGTGGCGCTGCTGCCTTTACTTGAGTGAGGCGGTGAACGTCTGCCAGGCGCCCGTGGGAATGCTGAGGGTGACGCCGTCGCGGTCGGTGGTGTCGCGGATCATGACCTGCTCGGCTCGTGCGACTTCTACGAGGCGCCGCCGTTCGCGCTTGAAAAACTGGACTTGCGCGAGTCGTCCATGTCTCGGCCAGCCTTTCGATCACGGGCAGTGAGTCGCTGGCCTTCCCGCTTCACTCTGGATCTAGTGAACACGCGAGACAGCGAGGCGACCGTCTCATCGTCGGTGTGGGCCGCCCGCCCGCCAGGTGCTCGACGTAAGCCGCGCTCTCGGTCACGATCAGCTCGGACGGGTTCGCGGATGGGCGAGGCGGGCAGCACCTGCACGGTGACGTTTGGCATGGACGCCACAGCCAATCACCCGCATCTTCCGCCATGACCTTGGCAATCCGACCGCACGGAACAGCGCAAGCCTCATCGATGATGAACCACGACTCGGGCGGCGCGTCC
>CAWGIM010000026.1:0-306043 GCA_963822615.1 uncultured Actinomycetota bacterium
CGCTGGCGGCTTCCCTGCCCCTGGCCGTACGCTCCGCAACGCTTGGATGCGCCATCTCTTGCGTCTCTCGCACCGCTCGCACCGGCATCCGTCCCCACCTCCGTGGTCTGGTCGTTGAGGCCATCATGGGCTCCGGTTACCTGCGGGACATCACCCTGTAAGGATGTGTTCACGGTGACGCCGCTGATCGATCATCGAATATGACCACTGGTCAAGAGCCTGCCCGCGAGCCCGCGGCGGCGCGGCAGGCCGCCGGGCCGGCCGAGCGGGGCGAGCACTGGTGGCCGGTGGCACTGGCGATCATCGTCGCGGCCGGCCTGCACGTGGCGCTGCCCGCTCGCTACCGGATCCAGCCGGCCTGGGTGGCCCCGGCGGTGCTGCTGGGGCTGCTGGCGGTGCTGATCGCCGGGGACCCGGGCCGCATCGACCGGCGGAAAGCCTGGCTACGGGTTGTCACCGGCGGCGTCATCGCGGTGCTGACCCTCGCTAACTTGACCGCGGCCTGGCTCGTCGCGGCGATCCTGACCAACAACAAGCTCTTCGCCGCCCAGCCGGGCGGCCTGCTCGCCGCTGGCGGCGTGGTCTGGGCGACGAACGTGATCGCCTTCGGCCTCTGGTACTGGGACCTCGATCGCGGCGGGGCCGCCTCCCGGGCGCACCATCCGGACCGGAACCCGGCCTTCGTCTTCCCGGAAATGCAGCACTCGGAGTACGTGCCCGACACCTGGGTGCCCCGGTTCGTCGACTACCTCGCGCTGGCCTTCTGGACCGCGACCGCGATCAGCCCGACCGACATATCAGCGATCAAGCCCTGGGCCAAGCTGCTCATGATGCTCGAAGCGAGCTGCTCGATCGTCCTGGCCGCGCTCGTCATCGCCCGCGCGATCAACGTCCTGTAGCGTCCGCCCGGATCAAACGCGGATTGTCTGCGGTATGCGGCACTATGTATCCGTGGCTGACGAAGCGTTCTCGTCGGTGCGCGGCCGGGGGAAACCGCCGCCTGGCGACTCTCCCAGTCCGGCGCAGCCCTTCAATCACCTCGGCGTCCCGAACGCCGAGCAGTACCGGCGCCTGCTCCGGGTGTTCGCGCGGGCCAAGGAGCGCTTCATCGTGCACCTGCGTCCGGAGGACATCGCGGCCGAGCTGCGAGTCGATGCCGACGACCAGCTAACCGCCGCGCTGGAGGCCCTGGTGGGGTGGGGCAACCTGCGGGCCGATGTCGACACCAGCCGCGTCACCACCGTGGAGGACTTCCACCGCAAGCGGTCGTTGTACCAGCTCACCGCGGAGGGGCAGGCGGCCGAGCAGGCGATCGCGTTCTACGCCGACGCGATCGGCCGGCGCGGCCAGCTCCAGTCGGTTGCCCTGGCCGACATCGCCGACCAGCTCCGGGCGCTGCTCACGCTGGCCAGCGAGGACGATGCCGACCCGGCCAAGGTCCACCTGCTGCTGCTGTCGGTAGCAGAGCGGTTCTCGTCCCTGGCCGATAACGCGCAGGCATTCATGTCCGCGCTGCGGCGCGCGATTGACTTCTCGGACGGCGACGTCGACGGCTTCATCGCGTACAAGGACCGGCTGATCGATTACATCAACCGGTTCATCGCCGACCTCGCCAACTCCGGCGCCCAGATCGCGGTCCTGCTCGTCAACCTGGAAGCGGCCGGTCACGAGCGGCTGCTGGCCGTCGCGGCCAGGCGCGAGGCGGCGGACGAAGTTCCTGAAGGGGCAGACGCGTCCGAGTCGCTCGCCCAGGCGGAAGGGCGCGCGCTGGACGCGTGGCGGAACCGCTGGCGGGGCCTGGATGACTGGTTCAGGTCACGCGACGCCGGTCACCCGTCGCAGGCCAGGCTGCTGCGGCAGGCCGCGGTGACCGCGATCAAGCAACTGGTCGACGCGGTCGGCCTGCTCAACGACCGACGCTCCGGCCGGTCGGACCGGTCGGCCGACTTCGCGGCGCTGGCCCGGTGGTTCGCCGAGGCACCCAGCGACGCGGCGGCCCACCGGCTGTGGCGGGCGGCATTCGGCCTGTCTCCGGCCCGGCACCTGTCGGTTACCGGCGACACCGCGGATGAGTGGGAGCGGGTGCCGGCCGGAACACCGTGGAGCGACGCGCCCCCGATCCGGATCTCGCCGCAGCTCAGGAAGACCGGAAGCTACGAACGCCGCGGCAAGCCCAGCCAGGTGAGGGACCGCTCGGCGGCCAGGGAGCTGCTGCGCTGGCAGGCGGAGCAGGAGGCCGAGCAGACCGCCGAGGCGCGGCGGCGGCTGCGCACCAGCGAGCCGACGCTGCTCTCCGACCTGGACGTGCTTGACCCGAGGGCATTCCGCCTCTTCCTCCGGCTGCTCGGCGACGCGCTCGCGGCCCGCGCGCCCGAGGCGGCCGAGGTGACCACCGTCACCAGCGACGGCAGCCTGCAAGTCCGGCTGCGGCGGGTCGCCGGCGGCGGCACCGCCGTGATCAAGACCGAGGACGGGATGCTGACCGGCCCGCAGCACGTCATCGAGATCACGGACCTGGCGCCGTGATCCCGGCCGAGGAACAGGCGCAGCGCCGGGCCGCGCTCCGGGCCCTGCTCGCCAAGCCGCTGCTGGTCGCGGCCGACGATGCCGAGGCGCTGCTGCTCGTCCGGCGGCACCTGCCCGCGCTCAGCAACTGGCTGCGCCGGGAGACCGGCTGGCGGCTGGCGGCCGACACCGAGACTGCCCGGCTGTTCAAGACCACCTCGCTGACCGCCGATGCCACCTACCCGGCCCGCGGGCACAACCGGGAGCCGTTCAGCCGCCGCCGCTACGTCACCCTCTGCCTGGCCTTGTCGGCGCTGGCGCGCGCCGACGCGCAGACGACGCTCGGCAGCCTGGCCGACGACATGCTCACGGCCGCGGCCGAGCCAGGCCTGGCGGTCACCGGGTTCACGCTGACCCTGGACAGCCGGGCTGACCGGGCCGACCTGGTGGCCGTGGTCCGGCTGCTGCTCGCCTGGGGCCTGCTCGCCCGGGTCGCCGGGGACGAGAACGAGTACCTGTCGGCCGGCGCCGACGTGCTGTACGACGTGCGGCGGGCAGTGCTCGGCGTGCTGCTGACCGGCAGCCGGGGCCCGTCCACCATCACCGCCCGCGGCTTCGAGGCCAGGCTCGCGGAGCTGACCGCCGAGCCGGTCGCCGACACCGACGAACTGCGCAACCAGGCGCTGCGCAGGATGCTCACCCGCCGGCTGCTCGATGACCCGGTCGTCTACTACGACGAGCTGACCGAAGACGAGCGCGCCTACCTGATTTCCCAGCGGCATAACATCACCGGGCGGGTCGCTGAGGCCACCGGGCTGCTCCCGGAGCTGCGGGCCGAGGGCATCGCCATGGTCGACCCGGACGACGAGCTCACCGACGTGCGGATGCCCGAGCAGCGCACCGACGGGCATGTCACACTGCTGGTGGCCGAGTACCTGGCGGGCCGGCCTCGGTCGCCGCGGGCGGAACTGCTCGCGTTCGTCCGGCAGGCGGCGCGGGAGCACGCGACTTACTGGCGCAAGGGCGTCACCGATCCCGGCGCGGAGACCGGACTGCTCGACGCCGCGCTGGAGAAGCTCGCCGCCCTGCGCCTGATCGAGGTGGCTACCGAGGTCGCCGGCGGCGACGGCGGCCCGATGGTCCGCAGTCGCCCGGCCATCGCCCGCTTCGCGATCGCCCAGCCGGTCATCCGGGAGCCGGGCTCCCCCGCCCGAAGCCAGACCAGGAAGGCGAGACCTGATGCTGCCAGCACCATGTTCTGAGCGGTGGAAGCCCCTGCGGGCCGGCCTGGTGGACCTGTTCTACTACGACCAGGAGGAGTTCTGGTTCCACGACGGCCGCCTGCTGCTGCGCGGCAACAACGGCACCGGCAAGTCCAAGGTGCTCGCCCTCACGCTGCCGTTCCTGCTCGATGGCGACCTCGCGCCGCACCGGGTGGAGCCCGACGGCGACCGGCAGAAGCGGATGGAATGGAACCTGCTGCTCGGCGGCAAGCACCCCGGTGCCGAGCGCCTCGGCTACACCTGGCTTGAGTTCGGCCGCCGTGACGCTGACGGCACCGAGGAGTTCTGGACGATCGGCTGCGGGCTGAAGGCCGTCGCCGGCCGCGGGATCGCACGGCACTGGTTCTTCGTCACCAGCCAGCGGCCCGGAGCCGACCTGCACCTGCTGCCGGACAGCCGGGTGCCGCTGGCCCGGGAGAAGCTGCGCGAGGAGATCGGCTCGCGCGGGTTTGTCTACGACCGGGCGGCCGACTACCGGCGAGCGGTCGACGAGCACCTGTTCGGCCTGGGCGCGCACCGTTACGAGGCCCTGGTCAACCTGCTCATCCAGCTTCGCCAGCCGCAGCTGTCGAAGAAGCCGGACGAGAAGCTGCTGTCGCGGGCGCTCACCGAGGCGCTGCCCCCGCTCAGTCCCAGCCTGGTCACGACCGTCGCGGAGGCGTTCCGCGGTCTGGACGAAGAGCGCGACGCGCTGCGCTCGCTGGACGAGGCCCGCGAGGCGGCGAGCGCCTTCCTCGGCCACTACCGCCGGTACGCGAAGGCGGCGGCCAAGCGCAAGGCCGCCGGGCCAAGGCAGACCACGGCCCGGTACGAGAACCTGGGCAAGGACCTCGCCACCGCCGAGGACGCCTTCACCGCCGCCCAGCAGCGGCTGGACCTGGCGCAGTCCGACCTGGACGCACTGGAGAAGCGGCAGGCCGAGCTGACGGCCCGCCGCGACGCGCTGCAAGCCGATCCCGCGATGCGCGACGCCGAGCGCCTTGACCAGCTCCGGCTGGACGCCGGCCGCAAGGAGCAGGCGGCCCTGCACTGGGAGGCCGACCGTGACCGGCAGTCCGGCCAGGTGCACAAGTACGCCGGCCGGGCGACCCAGACGGCGCACCAGGCGAGTACCGGGCGCGCCAAGCTCGCCCAGGCGCTGGCTGACGCCGCGGCCGCCTCGGCCGCAGCCCGGTGCGCCCAGCAGCACCGGGCGGTCGTCGCGCCGCTCGACGGCGGAGCGGGTGAAATCATCCCGGCCGGCAGCGCCCGCGCTGACCAAGCGGCCTACCTCGCTGCCGCCGAGGCCGTTGCGGCCGGGCTGCTCGCCCAGGCCAGGCGCGATGCCCAGGCCATCGCCGACCGGCAGGAACGAGCGGCCGCGGAGCTGGGCAAGCTGCTGGAAGAGTCCGCCGAATGCGAGCGGCAGCTCCAGGCCGCGCTGGCCGCCGAAGGCACGGCGTCGGCTGAGGTCCAGGCCGCCGCCGACCGGGTCGCGGCCGCGGACCAGATCGGGGAGGAACGGTTGGGGCTGCTCCTTGATGCCTACCGTTCGTACCTCAACGGCCTGACCGAGCTGCTGGTGACCGAGCCTGACGAGGTGATCGCCGCCCTGGAAGGCTGGGGAGCGACCGGGGACGGCGCGAACAGCGCGGTCGCGATCATCGACGCCGCTGCCCGCGATGCCGGCCGGGAGCTCGGCCAGGCGGCCGGTGAACTCGGCGCCCAGCGGACCCGGCACGTGACGCGCGCCGGTGAGCTGACCGAGCAGGCTGGCCTGCTGCGCGCGGGTGGCCACGAAGCCCCGCCGGTCCCGCACACGCGAGCGGCCGGCGTCCGTGACGGCCGCCCCGGGGCGCCGCTGTGGAAGGTGACCGACTTCGCGCCGGGACTATCCGATGACGAACGAGCCGGGCTGGAGGCCGCGCTTGAGGCGGCCGGAATGCTCGACGCGTGGGTGACCCCCGACGGAACCCTCGTCGCCGGGGACGTTGTCCTCGCCGACGGGCTAGCCCCAGTACCTGGAGCATCGTGCGCCAGCCTGCTGGTGCCCGCGATCGATCCCGGTGATCCGCAGGCGGGAGTGCTGCCGGAAGAGTCAGTAGCGAACGTTCTGCGGGCGATCGGGCGCGGCCCCGGGACCGCGGGCAGCAGCGGGACCTGGGTAACTACCGACGGGCGCTGGCACAACGGCGTGCTCAGTGGTGCCTGGCGCAAGGAGCAGGCAGGCTACGTCGGCGAGGGAGCACGCGAGACCGCGCGGCGGGCGCGGATCGTGTCGCTCGAGCAGGAGCTGCAGGCGGAGCGGGACGCGATCGATGAGCTTGACGCGGAGCTGGCGGCTATCGAGGCCCGTCAGGAACTGCTCGCCGGGGAGCACCGGGCACTGCCGCCGGACGACGGGGTCCGGGACGCCCGCACGGCCGCGGCGGTTGAGCGCGGGGGGCTTACCCGCGCCCGCGGGGACCACGCGGCGGCGATCGCGCTGACTAAGCGGCGTCAGGGAGAACTGGCGGCCACCCAGGCGCTGGCGACGGACTTCGCGGCTGATGTCCGCCTGCCCGCTGACAAGCAAGAGCTGGCCGCCGTCCGGGACGGGCTGGGCGCCTACCGGGTGGCGCTCGCCGCGCTCTGGCCTGCCGCCGAGGCCGCGCACAGCGCGATCCGGGGCGCGGCCGACGCGGAGGCGGAGCTGGCCGACCGCCGTCAGCAGCTCAGCGACGCGAGCGAACGGGCCGCCGCGGCGCGGGGCGCCGCCGCCGGCGCGACCACCACCTACCAGGAGCTGCTGGCCACCGTGGGGACCGCGGTCGAGGAACTGCAGCAGCGGCTGGCCCAGGTGGTCGGCGCGGTTGAGCGGAACAGGTCGGATCAGGAGGCCGCCCACCGCCGGGAACGGGAGGGGCTGGAAGCCAGGGGCAAGGCCGAGGGCGAACGCGGGCGGCTGCGGACCGACGTCGGGGAGGCCGCCCGGCAGCGGGACGAGGCGGTGCGCGAGTTCCAGGCGTTCGCCGCCACCGGGCTGCTGCGGGTCGCGGTCCCGTCGCTGGAAATCCCCGGCCCAGGGCAGCCGTGGCCGCCGACGCCCACGGTGGTGCTGGCCCGCGCCGTCAATACGGAACTCGAGTCCACCGATGACGGCGACCCTGCCTGGGACCGGATCCAGAAGCGGGTGACCGAGGAGCACAAGCTGCTGGCGGACGCGATGGCCGCGCACGGGCACTCGGCTGGGATGACCCTGAGCGAGGGCGTCATCGTGATCGACGTGATCTTCCAGGGGCACCGCCACGACCTGCCCGGGCTGGCCGAGGCGCTGGCGGCGGAGGTGGAGCAGCGGAACGCCCTGCTGTCGGCGCGGGAGCGCGAGATCCTGGAGAATCACCTGCTCAACGAGGTCGCCGGGACGCTGCACGAACTGATCTCGGCGGCCGAGGCCGAGGTCACGCAGATGAACGACGAGCTGGAGTCGCGTCCGACGTCGACCGGCATGAAGCTGCGGCTGATCTGGCAGCAGGCCCGGACCGCGCCGGAGGGGCTGGACCGGGTCCGGGCTAAGCTCCGCCAGACGGTCGACGCCTGGTCGGCGGCTGACCGGGCCCTGGTTGGCACCTTCCTGCAGCAGCGGATCGCCGCCGAGCACTCCGACAATCCAGCGGCCGGCTGGGTCGAGGCGCTGACATCGGCGCTCGACTACCGGGGCTGGCACGAGTTCGTGATCCAGCGCTACCAGGACGGGCAGTGGCGCCCCGCTACCGGCCCGGCCTCGGGCGGCGAGCGCGCGCTGGTGGTGTCGGTCCCGCTGTTCGCCGCGGCTTCATCGCACTACAAGTCGGCCGGCAACCCGCATGCCCCGCGGCTGATCGCGCTCGACGAGGCGTTCGCCGGGGTCGATGACGACTCGCGCGCCAAGTGCCTCGGCCTGCTCGCCACGTTCGACATGGACGTGGTGATGACCAGCGAGCGGGAGTGGGGCTGTTACCCGCAGGTGCCCGGGCTCAGCATCTGCCAGCTTTCCCGCCAGGAGGGCATCGACGCGATCCTGGTCACGCCGTGGCGGTGGGACGGCAAGGAACGCCGCCCGGCCGAGCGGGCGGCGGTGTGACCGGCGCGGCGGAGGACGGGGACCGGCTGCAGCGGCTCCTCGGCGCCGAGCCCACCGGGTGGCTCGTCCAGCGGGTGCGCGACCGGCTGGAGGCGGGGCGCCCGCTGACCGGGACGGTGACCCTGACCGGGGCGACGGCCGAGCAGCGGCGGGCAGCGGAACGGCTGACCGGCCGGCCGCCCCGCTCCGCTACGTCGCTGTCGGTGTCGCTCCCTGAGCTCGACCGGGTGCTGCGCGAAAGCGGCGCTGCCCCGGGCGGGCTGGCCGAGGCGGTAGAACTGCTGACCGGGCCGCTCCGGGACCGCAACCGCGACCGGCTGGCGGCGGCGTCCGCCTGGGCGGCCGCGTTCGCGCCGCTGGACGACGCGGTAGCGGGCCGGGCCGAACTGGCCGGCTGGCGCGGCTGGCTCGACGCCACCGGAGTCGTGCGCCGCCTGGCCCCGGCCCCCGACCTCGCGCTGGTACTGCTTTCCCAGGTCGCGGCGGTACTGCGGCGGCTGCCTGCGCGCGGCACCCCGATCGGGCGGCTGGCCGCCGAGTGCTGCGGCGACGCGCACGCCCTGGACGACGGGCGCCCCGGCGGCACCCTGGCCCTGTCCGCGGTGCGGGCGCTGGCCGGCCTGCCGTTCGCGGCCGAGGTGAGCGCGGACTCCCGCCGTACGGCCTGGGCCCGGGTAGGGGTTCACCTGGACGACCTTTCCTCGCTGGTGCTCTGCCTCGGCCTGCCCGGCGACACCGGCACCGCCCTCGGCAGGCTGCTGGCGGTGCAGCGGGAAGCGGGGCAGCCGGCCGTGCTGACGCTGCGGCAGTTGCGCTGCCATGACGCGGCGCTGCCGGCGGGGCTCGTCCGGGTCTGCGAGAACCCGGTGGTGGTGGCGGCCGCCGCCGACGAGCTCGGCCGCGGCTGCCCGCCGCTGGTCTGCGTCGGCGGGCAGCCGTCGGCGGCGGGCTGGCGGCTGCTCGACCTGCTGGCGGCGGGCGGGGCGGAGTTCCGGTACCACGGTGACTTTGACTGGGGCGGGGTGCGGATCGCCAGCGCGGTCCGGGAGCGGGTTCAGCGGTGGGGGCCGTGGCGGTATGACCGGGACGCTTACGAGGCGGCGGCTGCCGCGGCGGCGGTGCCGAGTCGCTAGGCCGATGGGCGGGGGGCTGCCGCGGCTGGGCGGCGAGCCGGTCGCGACGCCGTGGGATCCGGGGCTGGCTGACGCCATGGCCGGCCGGGGGGTTCGCGTCGAGGAGGAGCTCTCGCTTGATGCGCTGCTGGCGGACCTGTCCTGAGGCGGAGAGTCACGACGCACTCGTTCGGGGTGATCGCTTGATCTTCCGAACGGGGCGGGTGGCTGTCGCTGCGGCGCTGGCACGCCTACCAGGCCGGCCGGGTGAGCAGGCGCGCGACGGCGGCCGCCACCTGGTCGCGGTCAGGGAAGAAGGTGAAGGCGGGCGACGGGTTGGCCTCAAGGAAGAACCAGTCGCCGGCCGGGGTGCGGATCAGGTCGATCCCGGCCAGCGGCAGGCCCAGGCACCGGGTGACGGCCAGGCAGCCCGCGGCGGCGGCCGCGGGCAGCGCGACGGGGCGCATGGCGGTCCAGTGGCTGCGGTAGTCGAGCGCGTCGCTGGTGATCTCGGTGGCGAACAGCTCCGTCCCCACCACGTGCACCCGCACGTTGGTGCCGCGCACGTAGCGCTGGAAGTACACCGGGCAGGCGCCCAGCCGGGCCAGGCGGCCGGCGTCGGCCGGGTCGAACCGTCCGGGGCGCGTCCGCGTCCCGCTGGCTCCCTTGTAGATGACCTGGCCGTGCCGCGCGGCGAAGGCCAGCGCGGCCGCCTGGTCGTTGGTGAGCAGGGACTCGGGGACCAGGAAGCCGCAGGTGCTCGCCGCCCGGGTCTGCAGCGGCTTGGCATTGTTGCTGGCGGCGGCCTGCGGGCGGTTGAGCACGGTCGCCTGCGCGGTCGCCAGCCAGTGCCACAGCCGGCCTTCCAGCCGGGCGGCATGCCGGCCCGCCACGCCCCGGGCCGGGTAGTTATCGCGGATCACCGGCAGGGACGGGTACGGGCGGGGGTACGCCGCGGTCACGTCGGCGAGCCGGACGATGCCGCCGGGCAGCGTCAGCCGGGTTTCGCCGGCGGCGTCGGCGGCCAGCCTGACTGACAGCGCGTGGCGCTGGTCGAGCAGTACCGTGCGCGCCCCGGCAGCCCGCAGCGCGCGGTGCACGGCGGCGAGCGGCTCCTCTTCCGGCGGTCCCCACAGCAGGACGAGCGGGTCACGGCCGCCCCGGCCGCCGGGGCGGACCGGGGCGGCCGGCCAGCCGGGCCGGGCGCCGGTGACCGGGCAGGTCAGCGTGGCCAGCCAGACGCGCAGGAAGGCGGTCATCTCGGCGGCGATGAACTCGCGGTCGGCCGCGCGGACGTGCGGGAGGTCCCAGGGCGTGACCGCGCCGAGGGCGTCGGTCACCCCGGTTAGCGTGGCGGCGTCGACCACCTGGCCGTCGGCCACCAGCGGCCGGCCGCCGGGTCCTCCGGGTCGCAGCGCCAGCCAGGCACCGACAGTGCGGCCGGCTCGATGACGGTCACCGCCCGCTCTCCTGCCCGGCGCGCGGCCCGGCCGGTGCCGCGCGGGCCGATGAGCAGCTGCATCCGTGCGGCCAGGTCAGCCGGGCAGGCCAGGTTCTGGCCGCTCGTCAGGGGCGATGAAGGCCTGCTGGGTGCCCTCGGGGAGCGGCGAGGCGGCCCCGCCGGCCCGCACCGACCGGGGCAGTACCGGCGGCCGTTCCGGCGGGCCCTTCTCGATGAGGGCTTCCTTTCCCTCTTTTCCCTCCTTGATGATCACTTTCACGCCCGTGCCCAGAACCGGCCAGGGCGCACCGGTCGGGTAGCCGTAGGCGGTCAGCGCGTAATCCGCCACCGCCACGCCTTCAGGTTTCGGCCGGGTGGTCCGGCTGGTGCCGGCCGGGTAGCCGGTGCTCGTCTCGCCGTCGTCCAGGACGAACCACGTCGCGGCGCTGGCGGTCCAGGTCAGCACCACTACGTTGAGGTGCAGGGTGGCCTGGAAGCTGAGCAGCCGGACCGGCAGCGGTGACAGCTCGACCGCCACCGAGTTGACCACCCCGGGCACCGAGTAACCCTGTGCGTCGAGGCCCAGCGGGTAGGTGACGGCGGCCGTTGGCGTGGCCGGGGGCGGGACCGGGGGCAGCGGCAGCGCGACGCTGGCGGACGTGTCGTGAATCCCGGGGTGGGTGGTGACGGTGCCTAGGGTCAGGTCGACCGAGGTGGCGTTGCCCGGCTGCCAGCTGACCGTGACGTGCTGCTGCCCGGCCCCGTCCACCAGCCACGGCCCGGTCGAGAAATCGCTGATCACAACGGGGAACGGCTGCACGGTGACCGACTCGGTCGCGGTTAGGTAGTTCCCGTACTGGTCGGTGCCGCCCGCGGTGAGCGCGTAGGTGATCGGGTCGTTCGGGTAGCTGTTCGGGAGCTGCGTGATATAGCTGATCGAGTCGCTGGCCAGCGGGGTGGTCACCGGGGCGATCGCCGCCGACGAGCGGGTGACCGACAGCGCCGAAGCGTTCACTACGTTCCAGGTCAGCACCGCCCACTGCGATCCGTCGTTGAATTCGACCAGGTGCTCGCTGACGGTGAGGCCGCCGAACGTGAGCGGCTGGACGCTGATCTGCCGCGTGCCGGCCGGCGAGGTGCCGTAGGTGAGCTGGAGGGTGAAGGTGGCCAGCGCGGTGATCGTGACGCTGGCCACGCCGGCGTCCGCGGGCAGGTCGTCGCCCTCGTGGACCGGCTGGCCCGCGGCGGTGACCGACACGGACCCGCCCGGCGACACCGCCCAGGTCAGGTAGGGCCGGGAGCCGGCCGGGCAGGACCAGGCGAGCCGGAACGGCTGGTTCGGCAGCACGTCCCTGGGCACCGCGGCGTAGGTGAAACGGCTGGCCGGGACGACCGGGGAAGGGCCGGCGCTGGTCTGGACGACGACGTCGACCGTGCTGTTCTCGGCCCCGAGCGGGCTGACGACGGTCAGCTCGGTAGCTGAGCGCCCGGTGACTACCCCAGGGACCGTCCCGAAGGTGACGCCGGCCGCGCCGGCCAGCCCGGTGCCGGAGACGGTCACCAGGTCGCCGCCGGACGGGTCGCCGCCGGCTCCCCCGGTGACCAGGGAGACCCCCGTCACCATGGGGAACCCGGGCAGCGTGTAGGTGAACCAGTCGGCCGCGGTCGCGGGCGAGGGGCCAGCGGGGGTGGTGACGGTGACGTCGACCACCCCGGTGCCGGATACCCCGGAGAACGGAGTGAGCGGGGTGGTGACGGTGAGCTGGGAGTCGGTCGCCGCGGTGACGGTCGCCGCGGCGGCGCCGAAGCTGACGCTGACGTCGCCGGGCACCGAGCCGAACCCGCTGCCGCTGATCGTCACGGTGTCCCCGCCCGCCGGGTTCCCGGACGCCGGGGAGACGCCATCCACCACCGGGAGTCCCGCGGCGGTGTAGGCGAAGCGGCCCAGCGAGGTCACGGGCGAGGTGCCGGACAGCGTTACGACCGTGACGTCGACCGCCCCGGCCTGGGGGGCGGGCGGCAGGCTAGCCACTACCTGGGTATCGAGTTCGGCACTGAGCGTCATGGCGGCGACCGTCCCGAACAGGACCTGGCGGGTGCCGAGGAGCCCGCTGCCGGTGATCGTGACCTGGCCGCCCCCGGAGAGGTCCCCGCTGGCGGGCGATACCCCGGTGATGGCCGGCGGGTTGGTGACGGCGGAGAACTTCGGCACCAGGTGGACCAGCAGCTGTTTCTGGTAGGTGACCCCGCCGCCGGCCGCGGTCAGCGTGAAGGTGTCGTCGGCGAGCACCGTGACGTTCACCGGCGCGTCCCCGGTCACCTGCACCGGGACGTTTCCCTGGACGCCGTTCGGCACCGGCTGGCCGTTGTAGGCGACGGTCGTGGTGAGCTGCAGCCAGCTAAGCTGGCAGCTCTCGATCCCGGTGGTCTGCCAGGTCAGCGTGGTCTGGTCGGTCGGCAGCGGCAGCTGGCCGTTGCCTACGGCGAACGAGGCGATGGGGTCGGACGTGGTCATGGCTGGCTCCCCGGTAGGAAGGCGAAGCGCTCAAGCGGAAGCGTGACGGTGGCCGCGCCGCCGACCGTGACCTCCCGGACGGTGACCGGTGACAGGCCCGGCGCCGGGCCGGCCGCGATGCTGCTGAGGGTGAAGGTGAGCGTGGAGCCGGGGGGAACCGCCGCTCCGGGGGTGACCGGGCTGGCGGTGAACGCGCAGGCGCCCGCGGGGCTCGAAGCGGCGCCGCTGAACGTCCAGCCAGGCTGCCCGGCGGCCGCCTGGATGAGGCCGGGGCTGGCGGTCAGCGCGCCCGGGTCCGGGTCGACCGGGAGCGTTATGGTGATCGAGTCGCAGGTCACGGGACTGCTGGTGGCGTTGTAGGCGGTCAGGGTGAGGCTCGCGGCGGGCGCGCCGCCGTGCCCGGCGGGCAGCGCCGCCGGGGTGAGGGCGTAGCGGAGCGCGGTGGCCTGCCCGCCGAGCGCCAGCCGCAGCCAGCCGTCGCGCAGCCCGGGCGGGGCGTCGGGCAGCCGGGCGGTGGCGTCGGCCCGGGTCAGCGCGCGCGGCAGCGCCGGGCTGGCGGCGTCGTCGTACTGCAGCCAGGCCCAGTCGCCGGCCCCGAACGCGGGCAGCGGCGCGGTCACCGCGGCGGGCGGCGTGAGCAGCGGCCCGGCCCGGAAGGTCACCTCCATAGCCTGCGTCGGAGCCGTCTGCACGGGGCCGGGCAGGGCCGCCGTGACCGGCGGCAGCAGCCCGGTGAACGCGTGCACGGTCCCTTGCGGGTGCAGCAGCAGGGTCAGCGCGAGCGGCTGCCCGACGGTGACCGTGGCCGGCGATGCCGTCACGTAGCCGCTGCCGGCCGGCCCGTAGGTGGACGACAGGCCGGGGGCCGGGCCGGGGCCGTCGCCCGCGAAGAACGCGACCAGGCCGTCGTCGTCGAGCGCGGGGCTGCCCAGCTCGACCGGGAAGGCGGCGGCCGAGATCCCGCCGTCCTCCTCGGTGCCGGTGTCCGCCCACAGCTGGCTGGTGGCCGGGTTCCCGGACAGCTCGAGCAGCAGCTGCGCGCGGGCGACGGCGACCGGGAAGCCGATCAGCGTGCTCAACTGCGCCCCGTCCGCCCCGGACGGGGCGATCGCCCACGACGCGTTCTCGATCGTGGCCAGCAGGTCGGCCAGCGCGGCGGCCGGGCTGGCGGCCGCGAGCACGCCGCTGACCAGGGCCTGCAGGTGCGCGTTGGCCAGGCTGGGAGCCTGCTCCTGGGCCGCCGGGGGCGCGAGGTCGGGGGCGGGCAGCCAGCTCGCCCGGGCCTGGGCCAGCAGCAGCTCGCCCAACAGCAGGCCAGCCGCGTCGTAGACCATCAGCGAGTTGTCGAGCCGGTTGGGGATGAGCCAGCCGCAGACCGGGCTGGCGGCGGACGACAGCCCGCTGACCAGTGCGTCGTCGGCTGCGTCGAGGAAGCGCAGCCGCAGCCGGCTCGGCTGGGTGAGGCGCGGCCGCAGGGCCAGCCATGCCTCCTGCGGCGACGGCCCGACGTCGGGGCCGAGCTCTACCCCGCCGAGCTGCGGGAACTGCTGGATCGTACCGAGCACGTCGTAGTACTGGCCGAAGTCGTCGACCACCCAGGCCTTGTCCAGGTGCAGGAAGCCCGCCCGAACCGGGGACAGCGGGATGACGGAGTCCGGCACCGGCACGGCGGCCGGCGTGAACGAGGGGCCGCCGGGCGGCGCGAGCCACTGGCCGAGCACGGTGAGGTCGGGCGGCTGGATCACGCCGGGGTCGCGCTGCAGCAGCTGCTCGCCCAGCCCGCTCAGCGCCTGGGACAGCACGCTGGCGTTGTCCAGGTAGCCGATGGCCGCGGTGATGTCGCCCTGGTAGGGCTGCAGGTCGGGTGCGCCGTCAGCCAGCAGCTGGTCCAGGCGGCTGGCCAGCGCGTCGCTGGCCTGCGGGGTGAGGATGGCCCGGCCCTGGACCGGCACGCCCGCCGCGGGCAGGGTGCCCGTCCACTGCGCGGTCTGCGCCGCCAGCGGCGTGCCCGGCGCCGGGGCGGGGAAGGTCCAGCCGGCGGCGGGCGGGCTGGTCGGGTAGTACGTCGCCTCCCAGTCGAGGTAGAGCGGGGCCCACGGCGGGGCCCAGTACTCGACGGCGGCCTTGGACGGAACCGCGACCGGCCCGTAAAGGCCCTGCAGGCCTGCCACCTGGGCGGTGGTCTGCTGGTCGAGCGAGGCCGGCCTGGCTGTTCCAGACCAGAGTCTGCTGCGCGGCGACCACGAGGGCAGGCGGTGGCGTGCCCGGGCGGGCGGCCGCCGCGATCGCGTGCGCGTTCCCGGTGTCGAGGAAGAACGCCTCGGCCGCCAGGTCTGCGATCTCGGCCGGGCCGCCGGGCACCCCCAGCGGGCTGAGCGCCATCGTCTGGGCGGTGACCGGGACGGTCGTGCCCGCCACCAGCAGGCCGTTCACCGTCTGGCCGGTGAACCGGCAGTAGAGGCTGCCGTCGGGGGTGAAGCGGCCGTCTTCCCCGTGCTGGTAGGACCGGCCCGCCCCCTGGATGAGCGCTACCGGGTCGTTGGGCCGCCAGAACGGCGGCTCGGGCACCTGCTGCAGGACCAGGGTCACGTCGAGCTGCGCGGTCAGCTCGCTGACGGCGGCATCCCGGTTCGCGGCGGCGGCCTGCCGCTGGCCGAGCGCCGTCGTGGCCGCCTGCTGCTTCGCGGCGAGGGCGGCGCTGATGACCTGCTGGGCGTCGGGGATCGGGCTGGCCTGGGTCGCCGTCAGGTAGCCGGCTTTCCACCACAGGGCGTAGATGTCCCACTGCAGGGACGCGACCTGCCGCGTGGCGGCGTCCGCGTCCTGCTGGGCGGCGTTGAGCGCGTCAAGTACCGCGGCCTGGGCCGCGGTCAGCCCGGCGGGCGGCGGGCGGCCTGCCACGTCGGCTTTCCCGGCCGGGACGACCTGCCAGCTGGTACCGCCCGGTGACGGCTGGAACCAGGTGTCCTGCTGCCGCGCGGCTAGTTGCGCGTCGCCGTCGGGCTGGTCAAGCAGCGCCACCAGGCCGGTGAGGACGGCACCGAGCGCCTCCGTTTCCGGGGTGCCCGACCCGCCGCCGACCGTGGTGGCGAGCGCGTCGAGCGCGGTGTGCGCGTGGGTGATGCGGGGAATTGTGTTCTGGTCGCCCGGGTCGACGGCCGGCACCCCGGACTGGGCCGGGCCGCCCGGGCCGGGCCAGTCCACCCCGCAGGACAGGCCGTGGCAGACGGTCCGGGCGGGCAGGAAGGTGCGCGGGTCGGCCGGGTCGACATGGTAGCCATGCGCGGCCGCCCAGTCCGCCGCGGCCTCCTGGGCGGCCTGGCCGTCGGCGCCCGGCGACCAGCCGAGCTTGCCCGTCAGCGCGGCCCAGTCGGCCTCGGTCTGCCAGCTGCCGGTGCCGTCGGCCGAGCCGGACAAGGGGTCGGCGACGCCGCCGCCGTACCAGCCGCACACGAGGTAGCTCACCTTCCCGGCCGGCACGCCTGTCAACGGGTCGTAGAAGGCGAGCACGTGCTGCAGGTTGGGCACGTAGGCGGCGAAGGCGGGATCACCGGGCCCGACCGCGGTCAGCGGCGGCGCGAGCCCGGCGGGCAGCCCTCCCTCCCCCGGCCAGCCGGCCAGCGGCCAGCTCAGGCCCAGCGTCGCCGGCGCGCCGGCGTGGTAGAACGGCGCGCCGTCGCCGCCGAGGTAGTCGCTCGCCAGCACCCAGGCCATGCTGGCGCCCGGCTGGCCAGGCAGTTGCCTGGCCACCAGCCAGCGGTTGGGCACCGGCGGGAAGGTGACCGCGCCCGTCTGCTGGTCGGCCGGGCCGCCCGCGGTGAGCGCGTCCGGCAGCGCCCACCGGACCACCGCCCCGTACTGGTCGTCGGCGCTGCCCGGCGCGGGCCGCAGGTCCGGGGGGTTCGCCTGGAACAGCCGGCTTGCGGGGGTGAACGACTGGGCGCTGACGTAGTCAGGCGGTATCCAGGACCAGCCCGCGTTGTAGCTGGCCGCGGTCAGCACCAGCGCGTCGACGCTGACCGGGACCAGCAGGGCCGGCCCGGGCCAGGTCCCGCCGCCGGGGCCGCTCACGGCGCCGTCCCGGTGCTGAACGACTGCGCGGCCGCGCCCTGGGCGAACTGCAGGCTCAGCCCGGCCGGGCCCAGCGGCGGGACCGCCTGGTTGAGGCTCGCGTAGACCGCGGACAGCCCCGCGGCGACAGCCGCGGCGGTGGCGCGGACGTCGATGACCGAGCGGCCCGGGTCGGGATCCTGGCGCAGGGTGACCGGCGCGGTCGGGTTTCCCGGCGGCGGCAGGCCGGCGCTGGCCGCGTCGATCAGCCGCAGCGGCACGCTGGGCGCAGCGGCCGCGGTCACCCCCGCGTGCAGGTGCTGCGGCGGCTCGGCCAGGTCGACCCGCTGGACGAGCCCGGCGAACAGCGCCAGCAGCACCGTCGGCGCGAGGCGTTCCAGCCGCGCGGTGGCCAGCGGGGTAATCGCCTGCGGGTCGGCGTACCCGGTCACCCGCAGCCCGGGCCAGGCGGGCACCAGCGCGGAGCGGAGCAGGAAGCCGGAGTAGCCGGCCGCCGGCGGGGTGGCGGCGGCGAGCGCGGCCGGGCGCAGCGTCGCGGCCGCGGCGGCGGCGGGCGCGGTCTTGGCGGCCAGCGAGAGCGCGCCGTCGACCAGCGCGGCCGTCCAGTTCGGGTCGACCGCGAAGAACCGGATGGATTCCGGTGGCAGCATCCGGGCATCGGGCACCAGGTAGCCGAACGGGATACCGGTCAGCGCCTGCAGGCCGGCCAGCCAGGCACTGACGTCAGCCGGCGGCGGGCCAGCCTGGGCCGCGATCGCGGCCTGGGCAGCCTGCTGGCCGGCCAGCAGGCTGATCGCCCGGTGCCGGGGGACGTGCTCAGGCATCGCCGTCCGCCCTTCCGGCCGCGCCGGTGGCCTGGTCGAAGACGCGCTGGTAGTGGTCGCCTGGCCCGGCCGTGACCCGGCCCAGGGCGGCCGCGCTGAGCAGACCGGGAAGCTGACGGCCGCGCAGGCCGGCCGGGTCGCCCGCGGCGCCGAGCGCCGCCCGCGGCCCTGTCCGGCCCAGCAGGGCGGGCACCACCCGCCGGGCGATGAGCCGACGGGCGCCGGCGGCTCCCTCCCCCGGCCCGGCGCCGCGGGCGCCGGGCAGCAGCCGCCGGGCGGCCGTGACGGCGCCGCCTACCCAGCCCGCCAGCGAGCGCGCCACCGGCCCGTTAGCCAGCGTGAGCAGCCGGCCGATCTCCCAGGCGGCCGCGTAGGACGCGTCGAACAGGCCGGTCGCCTGGTCATAAAGGAGCGCCGCGCTGGCGGCCGGGTAGGCGGGCTGCGGGTTGGCGGGCTGCGGGGCGGGCTGGCACGGGCCGCGGTACCAGGCGGCGGCCTGCTCGCCCAGCCGGGTGGCGTAGCCGAGCAGGGTGTACCCGTCGGCGACGGCGGCGGCCACCTGCTGGCTGGCGGCGTCGGTGCCGGTGACCGTCACCGGGACGGTCAGCGGGGCGGCGCTGAGGCTGCCCGCCAGGGACGCGAAGTCCCCGCCGTCCGGCCCGCTGGTGAACGACCAGCTTGCCAGCGACACCAGCCGGACCAGGGCGGCCCCCGGCGGCGCGGGCTGGTCAGGCAGGTAGCCCGCGAATCCCTCGAGCGACACCAGGTGGGCGATGTACACGTCGTCGGCGGCCCCGGTCGGCAGCCGGCTCCCGGTCACCACGGAGTACCAGCCGGGGGCCGGCACCGACAGTTCCTCCTGGTCGCCAGCGCCGGCCTGGCGGACGTGGGCGAGGTACGGCAGCTCGTCGCCGCGCGGCGCGACCGCGCGGAACGCCGACGCCGTCACGTCCACCACCGTGCAGCTCAGGTCGGGCTGCTCCTGCTGGAGCGCGGTTAGCCCCGGTGTCAGCGCCGGGCCGAGCGTACCGGCCGGCGGCGCCAGGTAGGCGGCGACCGGCACGGGCTGCGCTCCGGTGCTGCCCGGGGCGGGCGGGCTGCCCGCCACGTCGATCTCCGCCCGGGTGAACAGCAGCACCGCCAGCCACGGGACGGCCAGGCCGTCCTGGCTCACCGCCGGCTGGCCGGTAAGCGGCACCTGCCAGGGCAGCGAGCGCTGCGCGAGCACCACCTGCGGCAGCCAGTTGTCGTAGCTGCCCTGGCTGCCAGGCCGGCGGGCTGGTGGTGACCACGTCGCGCGGGCCGAGGGCGACCCGGGGTCCGGTTACCCGGAACCGCTGCGCCTGGCCGTAGGAGGACGGCGCCTCGTCGTCGACGGTAACCGTGTCGGTGACGATGACCTGGTAGTCGCCTGCAGCCAGGGCCGGCGTCACGCTGTCATAGAAGGCGGCCTGGCCCGGGGCCAGCGCCGGCTGGCTCGCTCATGCCCACCACACCCGGCTTCCAGTGCTCCCTAGAGGGCCGGGCGGCCCGTCCGCGGGCGGCGGCCAGGCAGTGAGGTCGGCCGGCCGGGCGGCCAGGCCGTGAGACACCGTCCACCGGCCGCCGGGCGGCGCCCACGCCCGCACGGCCAGCTGGTCCTCGGGCCGCCCGGGGGCGCCCGGGTGCACCAGGTACAGGAACAGCGACTGGCCCCCGCGGCCGCGGGCCGAGGCGACCGGGGGCGAGGTCGCCGCCGGGCGGTACCCGCCCGCCGTGAGGTACCGTCCGCTCACCTGCGGGGCCGGCGGGCCTGCCGGGGCCGGCCGCGGGCCCCGGCGGGCCGCGGGCTCCGGGCCGGGCGCGGGCTCCGGGCCGGGCGCAGGCACGGTGGCGATGAGCAGCGCCTGGCACCAGGCCGGCAGGTAGGTCTCAATCCAGCCGCGCCGCCCGCGCCCGTCGGGTCCCTGCGTCCACGTCCGCTCGACCAGGTCGCGGCCGGTCACGATGCCGAATTCGCGGGACCCGCGGCGCTGCCGGCGCGGGCCGCGGCGCGGCACTCCGTGCGGGGACTGCGGCCGGACGACCACGCCGTCGCCGAGCAGCGCCTGGCTGGCTACCTGCCGCAGCTCGGTCCCGCCGTGCCAGCCCGCGGCCCGCCGTGCGGCCGGGCCGGGCGGCACGGTCACCGCCACCCGGCTGGTTCCGGCGGGCACGGAAGGCGGCAGCCCGTCCGGCTGGACCGCCAGCACCGGGCGGGGCCGCTGCAGGCGGTCGAAAGCGACGATCCAGAGCGGCCCGGCGGCGTCGCAGCGAAGCGCAGGCCCGCCTTCGGCCAGGTCCCACACCGCCGTCGCGGCTGCCTCCACGGTCACCGCGCGGCCGGGGCCCGCGGGCGCGCGGGCGGCCAGCAGTCGTCCCTCCGCGCTGCTGGACCACTGGTCGGCCACCGCCGCCAGCGCCGGCGCGCCGGGGCGGCCAGACCGGAACAGCGCGCGCAGCGCCGGGGCGCCGGCGGCAGCGGCAGGCCCTGCGGCCAGCGCTGGTTCCGCTGCTTCCGCCGGTTCCGCGGGGCCCGCCGGTTCCGCGGCGGCGCGGCGGGTAGCCGGCCCAGCCGCCGCGGGCGGGCCAGTCGTCCCGGCCGGCCCGAGCATCGGCTGGCCGGTCAGCACCGCGTACAGCTCCGCCGTGAGCAGCGGCAACGGCCCGGCAGGCAGGCCCGGCGCGAGCCCGGACGCGCTGGCCACGGCGGCGACCGCCGATCGCAGCGCGATAACCGCCGGGTCGTCCATGGTCGCCGCCACCGTGGCCCTGGTGTCGCCGGCCGAGCCGGCCCTGGTCCCCCGGCGGGCCCGGTGCCCAGCAGCAGGCCGCGGGGCGGGGCGGGGGTGAGCGCGAGCGCGCCGGCCGCCACCGCGAGGGCGCCGCTCACCTTCGCCTGGCCGGTGCCGGCCACCCCGGTGACCGCGCTCACCACCGCGGCCGAGTTCAGCGCGGGCCCGGTGCCGGTCCCCCGCGCCCCCCAGAGCGCGGCGGGCCGGTTCCCGCTGACTACCGACCAGCCCCAGCCACTCACGTCGATCCCGGCCGGCAGCGGCTGGCCAAGCTGCCAGGTGGCCCCGGTCCAGGCGCTCACGCATACCACGTGCACCGACGTGACCGGCACGTTGCCCAGCGGATAGACGCCCACCGGCAGGCCGGGCAGGGACGTCGCCGCGGGCCCGGCCACCGTCACCTGCGACGCCGGGATCACCGACTCGGTGCTGAGTGCGAGCGCGTCCCCGCCGAACAGCCAGACGCTCTCCTGGGCGGGGGTGGTGACGACCGACTGCAGGCCGCCGGCCGGCCGCGCCTGGCACAGCGCGGCGCCTGACGGCAGCGAGGTCTTTGCGAACGTCCCCCAGTCGGCCAGGGTGGCCGCGCCCGGCGTCGGGCTGCCGCCGCCGTTGATCGGCACGTCAAAGGAGATGACCCACCAGTTCACGTGCGCGAGGCCGGCCAGCGGCGGGCCCCACAGCTCGACCGAGACTCCCAGCTCGACAGTGAAGGTGGCGCTGATGAAGCCGACCGAGCCGGTGTAGGAGACGCCGATCGAGATGCTGACCTCGATGTCGAACCAGAACGGCCGCCAGTACATGATGAAGTCGGCCTGCGCGGTGAACCACGCCTTGAGGCCGCCGGCGGCGAACGTCGCCGACAGCAGCCCGCCGCCCATGACGCAGGCCGGCGTCAGCGCGAAGTAGCTGTCCCCGGTCACCTGGAGCGCGTCGCTGACGTGCCAGGAGAACCCGAGCCGGGGCACCGAGGGATACCAGGCCGGCACCGTGAACCGGGGGTGGTACCCGCCGGCCGTGAAGACGAAGTCCCCGGCGTGCAGGTTGGCGCCGAACCACAGGTCGAACGCGATACCGCCGGTCAGCCGGGCGGACTGGTCGATCAGGTAGGAGCCCGGGCTGAGCAGCGCCTCGATACTCAGTGCGCCGTCCCGCGGCCGGAGCACGGCCTCCAGGGCGATCTCGACGTAGGCGTAGGGCGGGCCAGCGTCGGCGTCCGACGGCTGCTTGAGCCGCGCAAGGCCGAGCAGTGCGATCACCAGCTCCTGGCCGAACTCCGCGGTGAGCAGCGCGACCCCGTCGATCAGCTCGAACGAGCGGAAGGTGAGACCTGCCCCGACCCAGTAGGCGCCGCGCTCCGGCGGCACCCAGCCGCCGGAGCTGAGCTGGCCGAGCGCGCCGATGATGTCCGTCGCCCCGTCCCCGCTGGCCGCCTTGACCAGCGGGAACTGGGCCACCTGGTCAGCGGCGGGCAGTTTGAGCGCGCGGTTCAGCCCGAACCCGGCCGCCAGCCCGGTGACAAAGAAGGCCGGCGGCCCGCCGAACTCGCCCTTGGCGACACCGAAGACGAACAGCGACGGCGCCCCCTCGGCCACCGTGTACGAGCCGGCCGCGTCGATGGCGTAGGGCCCGATGCCGATGACCAGCGCCCCGTCATACTCAACGCCGCCCGCGGCCTGGGTGCGCGTCAGCACCCCGGCGATCTGCAACTCGCCCGCGTCCACCGCCACCGCCAGCCCGTCCAGGCTCACCGCGGGCGGCGAGGCCGTCATCGCGCTGGGCGTGAAGCTGACGGTGAACCCGGTGAGGTCGATGTCCACCACGTCGGTGCTGACCGACGCGTCGATCGCCAGCCCGAGGGTCCCGCTGGCGGTGACCACGCCGACCCGGTCCACCGAGAGCGGCCCGATCGACTTCTGCACCGCGAACCAGGTCACCGCCGGCCCAGCGGCGGAGTCCGCCGCTCCGCTAACCAGGGCCGACGGGCCGGGCCCGGTCCCTGAGCCGGTACCCGGGCCGTCGCCGAGGGAAAAGGCCTGGGACGATCCGCCCGCGGTGACCGTCACCCGCAGGCCGAACCCGGCTGGTACCCGCTGGTAGGCCTGGATGCCGCCGTCCGGCCCTGAGGGCAGCTCGATGTCGCCCGCCGCGAATTCCTGGCTGGCGTAGCTGACGCCGAGGCCGCCGATCGTCACCCCGGACAGCAGTGCGCCGAACAGCGGGGTAGCAGCCAGGTCAACCGAGGCGTCCAGGCTGACCCCGGCGGCGGCCGCCACCGGGGACGCGGCCGGCTTCACGTAGACGAAGGCCGAGGCGAGCTGGTTGCCCTCCGCGTCGGCGACGGCGGCGTAGGCGCCGACGTCCCCGGTACTCAGGTTAAGCAGCGCCTCCGCCTGGGTGAGGTCCAGGTCGGGCAGCCAGGCGCCCGCCGCCTGGGTGCCCGCCGGTGACTGCTTGATGAGCTGCGGCAGCGAGCTGGACAGGCCGGCCGCTCCGGCCGCCAAGGTGAGCTGGTCGAGGTCGAAGCTCAGTACGAACGAGACTCGCCCGGGGAAGCCGCCCGGGGCCGCGCCACCCGCCATCCCCGCCTCCCGCGGATCAGGTTGCCGGCGCCGGGAAATCGACCGCCGCGCCCTTGGTGAGGTCGATGTTCAGCTGGTTCACGGTCAGGTTGGTATCCACCTGCAAGGAGGCGGGCAGGCCGGCCACGATTTTCCACTGCGTGTCGTCTTTATAGGCGAGCTCGACCACCGTGACCGTGCTCGCCTGGCCCGCTGAGTCGGTGACCTGCCGGGTGATGACAAACCCGTACTGGCCAGTCGTCGGCTCCGGGTAGTACACGTTGATCAGGTAATCGACGCTGGCGAAGGTGACGCCGAACTTCAGGGTCCCAGTGGTCGGGTCATTGCTCGTGGTGACTTGCGGTACGAGTGCGGGTTCTGGGGCTTGCTCAGTCATGCGGCGGTCTCCGATCTCACAAGAAAGCGACTACAGTTCCTGGTGTTATCCGCGGGAATGCGGAATCGCGCCGACCGGTATGTCTGGAATGTCACGATATTCCCCGTTAGCCGGCAGCAGGCGCCCGATCCGTCCTGCCGTCAGCTGCTTAGTCCGGCGAGATATTGATCTTAAAATCGGGACTGACAGAAGCCGGCCGAATTAGCCGCGGTGACCTGAAAGGAAAAAGGGCCTGCCTGCTTCGGCGTGCCGGTCAATGCCCCGTCGGGATTGAGAACGAGGTCGGGAGGAAGCCCGTCACCGGCGACGAAGTACACCGGAGCGGGGAACCCGTCCGCGATGAAGTTATAGCGGTACGCCTCACCTTCCTTGCCGTCCGGCGGCACGGGACCAGAGAACTTGGTCGGCTTGGCCTGGCCCTGGCCCAGGCTGGCCGCACTGAGGATGTCGGCTCGCGCCTGGTCCGCCTGCCAGGCTGGAGAAGTAGAACGCGACCGCCGCTCCGGTGCTGGCGATGAACCCGCCGAACAGCGTGCTCTGCAGCGATGAGTTATCGCCGGTCAGGCTGGCCGCGCAAAATACCATGAGCCCGATTACCAGGGAGATCGCTATCCAGCTACGGATTAGGTTGGTAGCCGCCCCGTCCTGCCCCTTGACAAGCAGGGAACGCCCGACGACTATCACGCAGCCCGCGACGATAATGCCGCCGACCGTCAGCCACAGGATGAGGTCCGCATGATCCGGCGATGCACCCGTTAAGCCAAGGAGTAGGAGTAGGAGTAGGAGTAGTGGTCGGGGTTACAGCGGCACCCAGGACTAGTGCAGGCAGCGGCATGGCAAACATCCCCTATGTCTTCATACAGATACCTGCCTCGACAGTAACCTTGACGTTGAATTTTCGCCAGCGGTTAATGCGTTGATTTAAATGTGGGCCCTGTGCATAAGGTGAAGCCAGCACCCGTTCGGGCGATCACTCGGAGGCGGTGACGGCGGGCCGGTGATCACCATGACCAGCCGGCCGCGGCGGGGCGCCGTTATCCTGCCTTCATGGCAGATGCCGCGAACCCGGGGCCGTCGGTTGAGGACCTGCTCGGCGGGTCGGACGCGCCGCTGGTCAGCGTGCTGCACGACGAGGTGCGGGTGCTGATCTTCAACCGCCCGGCGGTCCGCAACGCGATGTCGCTCGAGGTGCGCAAGGAGTTCGCCCGGCTCAGCCGCGAGGCCGATCTCGACCAGTCCGTCCGCGTGGTCATCGTGACCGGGGCGGCCGGCCACTTCAGCGCGGGGGTCGACCTCAAGGAGTACCTGTCCGGCCCGCGGCCGCCGATATTCCGCCCGCACCCGGGGGAAGCGGCCCGGGCGATGACCAAGCCGGTGATCGCCGCCGTCGACGGGTTCTGCCTCACCGGCGGACTGGAGGTGGCGCTGAGCTGCAGCTTCATCATCGCGACGGATCGGGCGAAGTTCGGTGACACGCACGCCAAGGCGGGGCTGTTCCCGTCCTGGGGGCTCAGCGCGCTGCTCCCCGAGGCAGTCGGCATCCGGCGGGCCCGGCAGATGTCGCACACTGGTGAGTTCATCGACGCCGGCACCGCGCGCGACTGGGGCCTGGTGAACGAGGTGACCGAGCCGGCCCGGCTGCTGCCCCGGTGCTTCGAGCTCGCCCGGTCCATTCGGGCCTGCAGCGCCCGGTCGAGCTCCTGGCAGCTCGACCTCACCCGGCGGGTGGAAGGCGAGCCGCTGGCGGTGGCCCTGGCGGCGGAGGCGGAGACCGTGCAGCGATGGCGCGAGCAGCACTAAGTCAGCCGGCTCCCGCGGGCTGTCCCTGGCCTGCTCGGCCAGGTCGGGAACCTGGCACGCCTCGACGTACTCGTGCCGCAGCCGGCGCACCAGCTCGGCGACGGTGGGTATGTCCCCGATGAGCTCGATGCCCTGGCCGGCGCTCCAGATGTCCGTCCACGGGCGGGCGTGCGCGGGCAGGTGGTCGTAGCCGCGGCTGACGGCTTCCTCCGGGATCGCGTCGAGGTCGACGCCAAGTCGCTGGTAGGACTCGACCAGCCAGCTCGCGGGCACCCCGGTGACCTTGGGCGTGTAGCGCAGCCCGGGAGACCGCTGGCTGACCAGCAGCCGCTTGTACTCGTCCGGCGCCAGCGACTCCTGGGTGGCGATGAAGCGGGTACCGAGGTAAGCGAGATCGGCGCCGAGCAGCTCGGCCGCCCGGATCGCGTTGCCGGTGGAGATGGCGCCGGCGGCGACGATGGTGCCGCCGAACATGGCGCGCACCCGCGGGATCAGCGTCATCAGGCTGACCGTGCCCGAGTGCCCGCCACCGCCCGCGCCGATGCAGTTCAGCCCGTCGACCCCCGCCTCGATGCCCTTCTCGGCGAAGCGGACGCTGGTGGCGTCGTGGAAGACGACCCCGCCCCAGTCATGGACGACCTTGACCAGCTCGGCCGGGTTGCCCATCGCGCTCACGATGATCTTCACGCCGTGCCGGCGGCACGCCTCGAGGTTCGCCCTCAGCTCGTCCGCCGGGACGCGCCCGGAAAGGTTGACCGCGACCGGGCCCACCCGGGCAGCGGGATGCTGGTCGGAATACGCGTTAAGTGCCTCGCGGACGGACCGCAGCCAGTGGTCGAACTCCTCCAGCGAACGCGCGTTCTGCCTCGCCAGGCCGCCGATGATGCCCGCCCGGGCGGCCTCGCGGGCTAGTGCCGGGCCGCTGACCTGGTACATCGGCGCGCAGACGGCCGGCAGGCGAAGCGCTGACCGGATCTCGGGATCCAACGACACGCGGCCCTCCTGTCTCGCCGCGCAGGGACTCACGGTGGACCTGGGGCAGGTGACGCAGCAGCTTCCTCACATGGTAGACCCCGGGCCCGTCGGGTCAAGGTCGGCTGACGCGACCGGGCGGAGGCCGTCGAGGTAGACGCCGAGGGCGCGGGCGCTCGCGTCCGGGCCCGAGCGGGTGGCGATCGCGCTGATCGCGGCGACCGCGGTGAAGACGTCGGGCCAGGTCACGTCCGTCCGCACCGCGCCGTCGGCCTGGGCCAGGGACAGCAGCCGGTGCCCGGCGTCCATCATGGCGACGCACGGCACCCGCAGCGGGGAGCCGTCGGCGGTCACCGCGTCCAGCATGGCGGCGGGCAGCCCGTGGTAGGGGCCGATCCGGCCGGCCACGTCGGCCAGCCACGCGCGCAGCGCCGGGCCCGGCGGCAGCGCCAGCGACAGCTCGTCCGCGTGGGCCTGCATCCGCCGCACGCCGTCGCCGACGATGGCGACGATGAGGGCGTCCCTGGTCGGGAAGTGCCGGTAGAGGGTGGCGATGCCGACGCCGGCCCGCCGGGCGATGTCGCGCAGCGACGCGTCCACCCCCTGTTCCCGGATCACCTGGCGGGCGACGTCGAGCAGCTCCTCGCGGTTGCGCCGGGCGTCGGCGCGCAGCTCAGTCATGCCGTTGCCTCCTTCCGCGGGCCCGGTTGAGCCTGGCCAGACGATACCGGATTGCAAACAGAGCACCGCTCCGGTTATATTCGGAGCACTGCTTCGTATGCTAGTCGAGAGGGTGGGTCATGACCAACGAGGCGACGTCCGGCCTGCCGGGCCCAGCCAGTGCGGCGGTACTGCGGCGGACCATGGTCGCGGTCGTGTTCGGCGGGCTGATGTCGATGCTGGACACGACGATCGTGAACATCGCCCTGCGCACCCTGTCGGTCCGGCTGCACGCGGGCCTGGACTCCGTGCAGTGGGTGGTGACCGGCTACCTGCTGGCCCTGGCGGCGGCGCTGCCGCTGGCCGGCTGGCTGGCCGACCGGTTCGGCGCGCGGCGGGTGTACCTGACGTCGATCGCCACCTTCACGCTCGCGTCGGTGGCCTGCGGCCTGTCGACGACGCTGCCGCAGCTCATCGGCTTCCGGGTGCTGCAGGGCGTGGCCGGCGCGCTGACCATGCCGGTCGGGCAGATGATCCTGGTCCCGGTGGCGGGCCGGGAGCGGATGGCCCGGGTGATGGGCGCGCTGTCCATCCCGATCGTGATGGCACCCATCTTCGGCCCGGTCATCGGCGGCCTGCTGCTCGAGCACGCCGGCTGGCAGTGGATCTTCTACGTCAACCTCCCGGTCGGCCTGGTCGCGGTGCCCGTCGCCCGCTGGCTGCTGCCCCGCGACCGGCCGCGGCCGGCTGCCCCGCCCGACTTCGCCGGGCTGCTGCTGATCAGCGGCGGGTCAGTCGCCGCGACCTACGGGCTGGCGTCGGCGGGCGGCCCGGCGCTGCGGGTGTGGCTGCCGCTGGCCGCGGGGGTCGCGCTGCTGGCCGCCTTCGCCCTCCGGTCCGGGCGGATCGACCGCCCGCTGCTCGACGTCCGCCTCTACCGGAACCGGGCCTACGCCGCCAGCTCGCTGGTTAACTTCGCGCTCGGCGGCATCGTGTTCGGCGGGATGATCCTGCTGCCGCTGTACTACCAGTCGGTCCGGCTGCAGGACCCGGTGATGACCGGGCTGCTGATCGCGCCCACCGGCATCGGCATCGCGCTCACCGCCCCGCTGTCCTCCCGGCTAACCGACCGCTTCGGCAGCGGCCGGACCGCGCTGGCGGGGGCGCTGGTCAACGCGGCCGGCACGGTGCCGCTGCTGTTCCTCGGCGGGTCGACGTCGTACTGGTGGCTGTCGGCGGTGATGCTGGTCCGCGGGACCGGCATCAGCCTGTGCCTGATCCCGGCGATGAGCGCGATCTACCGGGTTATCCCGCCGGCCAAGGTCTCCGACGGGACCACCCAGTCAAACGTGCTGAACCGGCTGGGCGGCTCGACCGGGACGGCGGTCTTCGCCGTCGCCGCGCAGCACGCGATCGCGGGCGCGGGCCAGACCGCCGCCGCCTACGGTGACGCGTTCCGCTGGGTGCTCGGGGCCGGCCTGCTGATGGCGGTGCCGGCCGCCGTGCTCGCCCGCGCGGAGCGAGATGCCGAAACTCATCCCGGCACCAGCTCCTTGCCGCCGCGCCAGGCGGTGACCAGGGGCGGACGGCCAGGCCCCTTGACCAGGCCGGGCCGGGCGAACGGGGCGAGCGGGGCCGGCACCCGGCCCAGGGCCGGGTAGTAGAAGACGGCGGCGGAACGGCGGGTCGCGGCGCCGGCCGCCACCGCCCGGGGCCGGGCCGGGCGCAGCCGGCCGTTGGTCCAGCGGGCGAGCAGGCGGCCGGAGAGCACCAGCAGCGCGCCGGGCACGGCCGGCACCGGCCGCCAGCCGCCGTCGGGCAGCCGCACCTGCAGTCCCTGGTAGCCGCCGTCCCGGGCGAGGACGGTCAGCACCGGGCCGTCGGGGTGCCCGGGCAGCAGCTCGGCCCCGTCCCAGCCCGCCCCGGGGCCCGCCAGGCTGAGGTACGGCAGCGGGTCGACCGGGAAGGTCGCTTCCGGCAGGCCCTGCGCCCGGGCGTACAGGCCGAGCACCCGCTCGGCCAGCGACTGCCCGGCGGCGGTATAGCGGAAGGTGAGGTCTCGCAGCTCGGGGTCGTCCTCCGGCCCGGCCGCGGCGTCGCGAGGCCGGCTGAGCAGGCGGCCGATCCGCTGGTCGAACTGGCCGATCAGGTCGAGCGGGACCCCGTGGTTCACCACCTGGATCACGCCGACCGTCTCGGTCGCGTCCCGCACCTGGTCAAGCAGCGCCGCCGGGGCATCCGGCCGGGTGGCGGCGGCGAGGTCGATGACGGGAACGGGAGAAGGGCCAGGGTCAGCTTCCATGGGTCAAGCCTCTCTTCGCCCGGTCAATTTGTCAATAAAACTGACCAACTTAATAGGAAATATGAAGGGCGCCAGCCGAGCGCGGGCATCAGCCAGGTACCGGGGACGGCGGCTGGTCAGCGGGGCCGCCCAGGGAGGCGGCGAGCCGGTCGCGGAGCAGGCTGAGCTCGGCGATGCGCCGGTCGAGGGCGGCCAGGCGGTCGCGGCTGCGGGCGAGCGCCGCCTCGCAGCGGCCGCCCGGCAGCGCCGCGAACCGCGCGGGCAGGTCGCCGTCGAGGAAAGCGTCGAAGGTGACGATGTCCTCCAGGGTGAACCCGATGTCAAGCAGGGCACGGATGTTGCCGATGCGGACCAGGTCGGCGGGGCGGTAGTCACGGTACCCGGCCGCGGTGCGGGCCACCCGCAGCAGGCCGTGCTGCTCGTACCAGCGCAGCGCCCGGGGGGTGGTGCCCGCGGCGCGGGCGGCGTCAGTGATGCGCACCAGTCAAGTCCACCACAACCAGCCCGGTGTGCCGGCCGGCCAGCAGGCCGATCAGTCCCGGCCCGGCCGCGTCAAGCCCGGGCAGCCGCGCGCAGGCGAGCCGCAGGCTGCCGTCGCGCAGCCAGGCAGCGAACCGCGGCGGCCACCCGGCGGCCAGTTCCGGATGGTCCGCCGCGGTGAACCCGGCGATGGTGAGCCGCCTGCCCACCAGGTCCAGCGTGTCCAGCGGGATGCTGGCGGGCTCGCCCGCGGCCTGGTGGGCCAGGGCGCCGCAGACCGCGATCCGGCCGCCCGGCCGGGCGGCGCCGATGGCGGCCCGCAGCTGCGCGCCGCCGACGTTGTCGAACACCACGTCGATCCCGTCCGGCGCGGCCTGCCGCAGCCGTTCGGGCAGCGAGCCGTCGTGGTAATCGATCGCGTGGTCGTACCCGAGCTCGCCGGTGACGTAGGCCGCCTTCGCGGGCGACCCGACGGTCCCGATCACCCGGCCCGCCCCGAGCAGCCGGGCGAGCTGCCCGGCCAGGCTGCCGACCGCCCCGGCGGCGCTGGTGACCAGCACCGTGTCCCCGGCGCGAACCTGGCCCGCCGCCACCAGGCCCACGTAGCCGGTCAGCCCCGGTGACAGGTACGCCAGCGGGTCGGGATAGAGGTCGCGGTCCAGCCGGGCGAACCTGGCGGCCGGCCCCCAGGCGTAGTCGCGCCACCCGAACGGGTGCCGCACCAGGTCACCGGCCGCCAGGGCCGGGTCGGCCGACGCGACCACCTCGCCCAGGGCCGGGCCGTGCATCGGCTGGCCGACCGCGTACCGCGGCAGCGGCACCTCCTCGTCGGACATCAGGGTCCGCATGGCCGCGCCCAGCGCCAGGTACGTGTTGCGGACCAGCACCTGCCCGTCGCCCAGCGGCGGCACGGCCACCTCGGCCAGCCGGAAGTCCCGGGCGGCGGGCTGGCCGGACGGACGGCGGGCCAGCAGCACCTGATGCGCGGTCTGAGTTGCTGTCATGGCCCGACGCTAAAGGTTGACGCCTGCGTCAAGGTCAAGGGAATCCCGGGGCGAACCTCCGCCGCCGGGAAATGCCGGGCTCACGGAAAATAACGATTGAATAAAAACGATCGGAATAATAGGGTTTAGGTCACACGGCAACCTTTCCTCGAGGAGGAAGAAACGTGACCGAGACCCTGACCAGCCGCTTCGAAGCCCGCCCGGCCAGCCCCCTGATCGGCGCGGAGATCACCGGCGTCGACCTGACCCAGCCGGTCGGCGAGGACACCGCCCAGGCCCTGCGGGAGGCGTTCTACACCTACAAGGTGCTGGTCTTCCGGGGCCAGGACCTGTCGCCGCGACAGCACGTCGAGGCGGTGCGGATCTTCGACGAGCCCTTCGACCATCCCCTGTGGGTTCACCGGCACCCGGACAGCAGGCTCGTCTACACCTTCGACCTGGAGAAGGCCGGCCGCGCGGCCCACTGGCACGTCGGCGGCACCTGGCGCACCCCGCCGTTCGGCATCGAGTCGCTCACCTACCAGGTGGTGCCCGAGATCGGCGGGCACACGCTGTGGGCCGACCTGCAGGCGGCCTACGACGGCCTGTCCGAGCCGGTCAGGGAACTGCTCGAGTCGGTCAGCGGCGTCTACGGCGCCGACCCGGGCGACGGGACCTACGACCGGGTACGGGGCACCGAGACGGTCGAGCACCCGGTCGTGCGGGCGCACCGGCACACCGGCCGCAAGGGGCTCTTCCTCAGCGAGGGCATCCAGCGGCTGAGCGGCGTCACCGAGGCCGAGGGCCGGGCGCTGCTGCCGTTCCTGCTGGCCCACGCGTCCTCGCCCGACTACACGGTCAGCTTCGGCTGGAAGCCCGGCGACTTCGTGCTCTGGGACAACCTGGCCACCTGGCACTACGCGGTCAACGACTACGACGGGCCGCGGGTCTACCGCAAGGTCATCGGCGGCTAGCAGCGCCCGGGCGCGAAGCCGGCCGCGGGATTTCTCCCCCGGCCGGCTGCCGCGTCTGCTGCTGCCGGCGCCCGGCTACTTAACGAAGGCGGCTTACTCGCTGACCCAGGCGTCGGTCAGCTGGGCCAGCCGGGCGTCGGCGCCGAACTCCACCCCGTGCACCTTGCTGCTGGTGGCCAGGACGGTGGTGAGCTGGAAGACCGGCACGGTGTAGGCCTGCTGGATGATCCGCTGCTGGGCGGCGGCGGCCGCCGCGGCCTGCGCGCCCTGGTCGGTGGTGGCGTACTCCTGGGCGAAGTCGGCGTTGAGGGCGGCGTCGTTCACCTTGTAGAAGTTGCTCCCGGTGGTCGAGAACTGGGTGGCCAGCACCGCCGCGTTCGCGTTGGAGAAGTTCCCCCAGGCCAGCTGGTACTTGCCCGACTCGAGGGCGGTGAGGTACTGCGGCACCGTGCCGGTGGCCAGGGTGACCTTGACGCCGACCTGCTGGAGCTGCGCCTGCAGCAGCTGCAGCGCGTTCTGGTTGGGGCCGAAGTTGGCGGCCCAGCCCAGGGTCAGGCTGAGCTGCTTGCCGTCCTTTTCCCTGATGCCGCCCGCCCCCGGCGTCCAGCCGGCCGCCGTCAGCAGCTTCTGCGCCGCCGCCGGGTTGTAGGCCAGGTCCTTGCTGAGGTTGGTGTAGCCGACCGTGTCGTTGGACAGGACGCTGGTGGCGACGGCGAAGTCGGGCGTCAGCACCGCGTCCCTGATCGCGGTGGCGTTGACCGCCTCGGCGATCGCCTGGCGGACCTGGAGCTGCTCGGTGACCGGGTTGTTCTGGATGAACGTGAGGCCGAAGGCGATGCCCGGGTTGGCCTTGGTGATGACGGTGTAGCCGCCGCCGCGCAGGGTGGCGATGTCCTGCGGCTGCACGTTGTCGATGGCCTCGACCTGGCCGGAGGTGAGCACCCCGGTGCGCACGCTCGGCTCCGGGGTGATCTTGAACTCGATGCCGCTCAGGTAGGCGGCGCCCCGGTTGGCCCGGTCGGCCGGGCCCCAGTCGTAGCCGGCCCGCCGGGCCAGCACCACCGACTGGCTGGGCGAGTAGCCCTGCAGCGTGAACGGGCCCGACCCGATGACGCCCTTGCCGGTCGCCCAGTCGCCGTAGGGGATCTTGAGCGTGCTCGCGGCGACGATGTCGACGCTGCTGAGCTGCTGCAGGAAGATGCCGTCGGGCTTGGCGAACTTCACCGTGAGGGTGAGCGGGCCGGTCGCGGTGGCCCCGGCGAACCCGACGAAGTCACCCGCGACCCAGCTCGCGGCGGCCCCCAGCTTGCTGATCGCGTCGAAGTTGTCCGCTACCACCTGCGCGGTCAGCGGGCTGCCGTCGGAGAAGGTGACGCCGGAGCGGAGGGTGAAGGTGAACTGGGTGGCGCTGGAGTTGGCGGTCCACTTGGATGCCAGGAACGGCAGGATCTGGCCGGTCTTCGGGTCCTGCTCGGTCAGCGTGTCGAAGATCTGCCGGGTGACGTAGAGCTGGTCGTTGCCGCTGCCGCCGCCCCAGGGGGAGATGCTCAGCGGGTCGTTGGCGAGCGCCCACTGCAGGGTGCCGCCGGAGACCGGGGTGCCCGCGGCGGCGCCAGTGCCGACCGAGGACGCGGTCCCGGCGGCAGCAGGCGCGCTGCTGCTGCCGGACGAGCCGCAGGCGGCCGCGGTGACCGCGACCAGGGCGGCCGCGGCCGCCGATACGGCAATGCGTCTAGCCGAACGGGTGCGGCGGGATGCGCTGGGCATATATCTTCCTCACTCTTGAACAAGGGGTGTGTCACGGGAATGAGCGCCCGGGATGGCCTCCACGAGCTGCCTGGTGTAGTCGTGCCGCGGCCGGTGCAGGACCTCGTCCACCGGGCCTTCCTCGACCACCTGGCCACGGGACATGACGCAGACGCGGTGGGCGATCCGCCGGACCACGGCCAGGTCGTGCGAGATGAACAGGTAGGAGACGCCGAACTCCTGCTGCAGCGACGCCAGCAAGGCAAGGATCTGCGCCTGGATGAGCACGTCGAGGGCGGACACCGGCTCGTCGAGGACGACCAGCCGCGGGTCGAGGACCAGTGCCCGGGCGATGGCGACGCGCTGGCGCTGCCCGCCGGACAGCTCGGCCGGACGGCGCCCGGCCAGCTCCCCGTCCAGGCCGACCCGGTCCAGCCAGGTCGTGGCGCGGCGCCGCTGCTCCGCCCGGCCGCCGACGCCGAACGACCGCAGCGGCTCGGCGATGATGTCGCCGACCGTCAGCCTGGGGTTCAGCGACGTGTAGGGGTTCTGGAACACGTACTGGATCTCCTGCCGCAGCCTGCGCAGGGCGGGGCCGCGGGCGGCGGTGACGTCCTGGCCGTCGACCAGGACCCGGCCGCTGGTCGGCTCGACCAGCCGCAGCAGCATCCGGGCGGCGGTCGTCTTGCCCGAACCGGACTCGCCGACCAGGCCGAGGGTCTCGCCCCTGGCGACGGTCAGGCTGACGTCGTTCACCGCCAGGAACGCGCTCTTGCGGCCGGCCCCGTCCGGGACCTGGAACTCCTTGACCAGGTGCTCCGCCGCGAGGACGACCGCCGCTTGCGGTCCGGCCGGCGCCGCGGGGGGCTGCGCGGCCGCGGCCGGGCGGCCGCCCGCCACCGCCAGGCTGGGGGCGGCCTCGATGAGCGACCTCGTGTACGGGTGCTCCGGGGAGCCGAGCACCTGCTCCGGCGTCCCCTGCTCGACGATGCGGCCCTGGTGCATCACCAGGATGCGGTCGGCCCGGTCGGCCGCCACCCCCAGGTCGTGGGTGATCATCAGCACCGAGGTGCCGCTGTCGCGGGTCATCGTCTCCAGGTGGTCGAGCACCTGACGCTGCACGGTCACGTCGAGCGCGCTGGTCGCCTCGTCCGCGATCACCAGGGCGGGCCGGGCGATCAGGGCGATCGCGATGAGGACGCGCTGCCGCATCCCGCCCGACAGCTCGTGCGGGTACTGGCGGGCGCGGGCCAGCGGCTGGTCGAGGCCCGCCGCCTGCAGCGCCTCCACCGCCAGGGCGGGCGCGGTCCGCCGGTCGGCCAGCCGGTGCAGCAGCAGCACCTCCGCGACCTGCCGGCCGATGCGCAGCACCGGGTTGAGTGATACCGCCGGGTCCTGCGGGATCAGCCCGACCCGCCGGCCGCGGACCGCCCGCAGCGCCCGCGGCGGCAGCCGGGTGAGGTCCTCGCCGCGCAGCAGTACCCGCCCGCCGCCGACCACCGCGCTCGGCGGCAGCAGTCGCACGATCGAGTGGGCGGTGGTCGACTTGCCGGAGCCGGACCCGCCGACCAGGGCCACCGTCTCGCCCGGGGCCACCGTGAAGCTGACGTCACGGACCGCCTGGACGGTGGTCCGGCCGGAGCGGTAGCCGACCGACAGGCGGTCGACCAGGAGCAGGGCGTCGGCTTCGCGCGCCGGCTCGCTCATGATTTCACCTGCCCGAACGCGCGGGAGATGCGGTTGGCCGCCAGCACCGTGGCGACGATGGTCAGGCCAGGCAGGGTGGTGAGCCACCAGGCCGAGTTCAGGTAGTCCCGGCCGTCGGCCACCAGCGCGCCCCACTCCGGGGCGGGCGGCTGCACCCCGAAGCCGAGGAAGCTGAGGGCGGAAACCGCCAGGATGGCCTCGCCGAACTCCACCGTGGCCAGCGTCAGCACCGGCCCGACGGCGTTGGGGAGCACGTGGCGCAGCAGCACCCGGCCGCGGCGGGCGCCGCCCACCACGGCCGCCTCGATGTAGGGGCTCTGCCTGATCTTCAGCACCTCGCCCCGCATGACCCGGGCCGAGCCGCCGACGAAGGCCAGGCCGACCGCGAACGCCACGTTGGTGATGCCGAAGCCGAGGGCGATGATGACCGCCAGCGACAGCAGCAGGCTGGGGATGGCGAGGACCACGTCGACCAGGCGCATCACCACCGAGTCGGCCCAGCCGCCCAGGTAACCCGCCAGCAGCCCGGCCGGGGCGCCGATCACCAGGCCGACCGCGATGGCGATCAGCGACGCGCGCATGGACAGCTGCGAGCCGTACACCACCCGGGAGAACAGGTCGCGGCCGATCTCGTCGGTGCCGAACAGGTGATGCCAGGACGGCGCCGCCTTGATGTCGACGGTAACCGCGAGGGCGCTGCCGGGCGCGACCACGGCGGGCAGGAAGGCGGCGAACACCACCAGCGCGACCCACCCGATCGCCAGCGCCAGGCCCGGCCGCCGGGCCAGGTAGGAGGCCGCGTAGCGGACCCGGCCGACCCGCGGGTCGCGGGGTTCGCGGTCCGCGGGCGCGGACAACGCGACGGCGCTGCCGCCGACCGCGGGGCCGGCGCTCGCGCCGATGACAGCGGGGCTGATGCCCGCGGGGCCGGCCAGCGGCTCTTCGGTCTGGCTCATGGTGATCAGGCCACCGCCAGCCGCGACCGCCCGGCCAGCACGACGCGCGGGTCGAGCAGCGGGTAGGTCAGGTCGACGACCAGGTTGATGATCACGAAGACCACCGCCCCGAGCACCACCATGCCCTGCACCACCGGGATGTCGGCGTTGGATACGGCGGCGTCGGTCACCTGGCCGAGCCCGGCCCGGGAGAATACCGTCTCGATCACCACGGCGCTGGTCAGCAGTTGCCCCACCAGGAGCCCGGAGATGGTGACGGTTGAGGTCAGCGCGTTGCGCAGCGCGTGCCGGAACTGCACCCTGGCCTCGGACGCGCCCTTCGACCTGGCGGTGTCCGCGTACGGCGCCGTCAGCGCGTCGTCGAGGCTCCTGGCCAGCAGCGAGGCGATGAACGCGCTGGTCGGAATCGCCATCGTGATGCCGGGCAGGACCAGGCTCTTGATCCCGTCGTTGCCGGTGCCGGGGAAGACGTGCAGGTCGAAGGAGAACACCTGCAGCAGCATCAGCCCCACCCAGAAGGTGGGGACCGCCACCCCGAGGGAGGGCAGGCCGAGCAGCAGGCTCCGCAGCCAGCCGGACCGGGAGTAGGTGGCCCACAGCGCCAGCCCGCCGCCGAAGACGAGCGCGAGCAGCAGCGCCGCGCCGATCAGGGCGAAGGTGGACGGGAGGTTGTCGCCCAGGATGGTGGAGACCGGCTCGCCGGTGATGTAGGACCGGCCCAGGTTCCCCTGGAACAGCTCGCTCAGGTGCAGCCACCACTGCTCGTAGACCGGGCGGTTGAGGCCGAACGATGCCTTCAGCGCGTTCAGCTGCTGCGGGGTCAGGTCGGTGGACTGGCCGCCGGTGACGGCGTCGACCGCGTTACCGGGCAGCGCGTCCAGGATCAGGAAGGTGACGGTGTACGCGGCGACCAGCACGGCCAAGGCCTGCAGGACGCGGGCTGCGACGTACCGTCCGAGAACCGCGCGGGTCAAGGCACCACTCACTCCGATCCTGACTTGGAGGGGTATGTCGATAAAGTCGATAGTTTATATGGACAATACGCCAGCCGGGCTGACGGCGCAACCGGGGGGCGAGGGCGCTCCCGCCCGGGAACGCCGGCCTGGGCGAGGGTTCAATATTTCCTACTTTATTGATAGACTTTACCGGCAAAGTGGCCTAGGGTGGCCACATGACCGACGATCCCCCGCTGCACCTCGCGGTCGCGCTGGACGGGGCCGGGTGGCACCCGGCCGCCTGGCGCGAGCTCGAAGCCTCACCTGACCAGTTGCTGACCGCCGCCTACTGGGGCGGCCTGGCGGCCGAGGCCGAGCACGGCCTGCTCGACTTCGTCACCATCGAGGACTCCCCCGGCCTGGACGGGGTGCGGGCGGCCTGCTGGATCGCCTCGGCTACCAGTCACATCGGCCTGGTGCCGGCCGCGACCGTGGCGCACACCGAGCCGTTCCGGGTGTCCAAGGCGATCGCGGGGCTGGACTACGCAAGCCTCGGCCGGGCCGGCTGGCGCCCGCAGCTCTCACGGCCCTGGCCGGACTCACTGTTCGGGCAGCGCGGGCGGGCCGAGTTCCGGCCCGCCGACTTCGCCCGGCCCCAGCTACGGCCGGTCATCGCCGAGCAATTCGACGAGGCGGCCGACTTTGTCGAGCTGGTCCGCGCGCTGTGGGACTCGTCGATCAGCCGGCGCCCGCCGCAGGGCCAGCCGCTGGTCACCGCGCTCGCCCACGCCCCCGTCCCCTACCGGTTCGCCGCCCGGGCGGCCGACGTGGTGTTCGTCACGCCGCGGGACGCCGCCCACGCCCGGGCGATCGTCGCGGAGGTACGCGCCCAGCAGGCGGCGGCCGGGCGCGCGGGCGAGACGCTGCACGTCTTCGCTGACCTGCTGGTGTTCCTGGCCGAGACCGAGGCCGCGGCCGCGGGCCACCGGGGACGGCTGGACGACGCCGCGGGCGAGCAGTACGCCGGCGACGCGGCCAGCTTCACCGGTACCCCGGCCGGGCTGGCCGAGCTGCTCCGCGACTGGCAGCAGGCCGGGCTGACCGGATTCCGGCTGCGCCCGGCCGTGCTCCCGCGCGACCTGCTGCACGTCACCAGGGGACTGGTGCCGGAATTGCAGCGCACGCACTCGTTCCGTACCTGCTATACGGGAACCGGGCTGCGGAAGCGGCTCGGGCTGGCTCGGCCCGCCCGCCGCTACGCGGCCGCCGCGGCCGGCTAGCCGCGCTGCTCGATGGCGGCGGCCCGGGAATGGGGCGATGCCGCGGGCGGGCGTGACCTGGCCCCCGCCCTAACAGCCGGAGGTGAAGAATTCGTGAAGAAGGCGCCAAGGATTAAATTTCAGAGCGAAAATAGAATTTAGAGAGTGAATTCCTAAAGACAAATCCACGATCATATTCAACCTTTTTTCCGGCAACGCGATTCTGCCCTGTTAAATTCTCGAATTATGAAGCTGCTGACTGACGCACGGCGCCTGCTGCGGCGCGCGGGCATAGACGTTTCCCCCTGGCCGCACCGGCCCGAAGCGGGCGTGATCGACTGGGGGCTGGCCGAGGTCATCCGGGCGCGCGGGATCAACTGCGTCATCGACGTGGGCGGGAACCGCGGGCACTTCGCGCAGCGGGTGCGCGAACTGGGGTTCGCCGGGCGCATCGTCTCGTTCGAGCCGTCGCCGGCCACGCTGCCGGTCATCCGCGCCGCCGCCGAGCGGGACCCGGGCTGGACCGTCCGGCCGGTCGCGCTGTCAAGCGAGCCGGGTCAGGCCGAACTGCACCTGCACCAGGAGCCCCAGCTCGACTCCATGCTCGAGGCGCTGCCCGGCCTGGCCGAGCAGCTGCCGATCATGGCCGGCCAGGGCACCGTCACCGTCACCGTGTCCACCCTGGCGGCCGAGCTCCCGGCCATCGTCGCGGGGATCGCCGAGCCGCGGATCCTGCTCAAGTCCGACACCCAGGGCTACGACGCGCGGGTGATCCGCGGCGCCGGGCCCGACGGGCTGCCCCCGGCGATCGCGGCGGTGCTGGTCGAACTGGCCCCGCAGCACCTCTACCGCGGCCAGCCCGAGATGACCACGGTGCTGGGGCTGATCATGTCCGGCGGGTTCTCCCCGGTGGCGTTCGAGCCGTTCTTCTACTCGCCCGACGGGCTGCGCATCGTTGAGCTCGACGCGCTGTTCATGCGCGCGGCCGACGACGCCGTGGACTGGGGGCAGCCGGACCTGGCCACCCGGGCAGCCTGCTAGCCGCCCGGCGGCACCGCCACCAGCACGGCCGGGCTCGGCTTTACCGCCTGCTATGCCGCCGTGGCGGCCGCGGCCAGCGCGGCCGCGCGCGTCTCACCGGACGGCGCGCCGCGGCCGGCCCCGGACAGCGCCGCCAGCGCGGCCAGCAGCCGGTCGACGTGCTCGTCGGTGGTGCCCAGGCCGATGCTGGCCCGGACCGCCGCCCCGCCCGGGCCGGCCAGGTGGTCCACCAGCGGGTGGGCGCAGAACCGGCCGTCCCGCACCCCGATGCCGTAGTCCTCGGCCAGCGCCCGGGCGACCGCGCCCGGCGCCCAGCCGTCCACGGTGAACGCGACGATCCCGACCCGGGGGTGCCGCGGGCCCCAGATGCTGAGCTGGGTGACCCCGGGGAGCGCGGCCAGGCCGTCGCGCAGCCGGGCGAGCAGCCGCTCCTCCTCCGCGACGAGCGGGTCGCGGCTGGCGAGGGCCTCGCAGGCGGCGGCGATGGCGACCGCGCCCGCCACGTTGGGCGTGCCGGCCTCGTGGCGCTGGGACGGGTCGGCCGCCCAGGACACGCTCTCGCGGCCGACCGCGGCGGTCGCGCCCCCGCCGTAAAGGTACGGCGGCGCCGCCGTCGCCCAGTCCGCCCGCCCGACCAGGCAGCCCGCGCCGTAGGGGGCGTACAGCTTGTGGCCGGAGAAGGCGATGTAGTCGAGGTCGAGACTGGCCATGCTGACCGGGCGGTGCGGCAGCAGCTGGGCGACGTCCGCCGCGATCCGGGCGCCGTGCCTGCGGGCCGCCTGGGCCAGCCTGGCGAGGGGCCACAGCTCGCCGGTCACGTTGGAGGCCCCGGTGACGACCAGCAGCCGGGGGCCGGTCGGCGCGGCCGCCAGCGCGGCCTCGGCCGCCAGGACCGTCGCCTCCGTTGTGGGCAGCAGCGGCAGCCGTACCGTCCGGTGGCGGCGCTCCCACGGCAGCAGGGCGGCGTGATGCTCGCCCTCGAACACCACCACCGTGGTGCGCGGGGGCAGGATGTGGGCCAGCAGGTTCATCGCGTCGGTGGTGTTGCGGGTGAAGATCACCGCGTCCCGCTCGCGGGCGCCGACCGACTCCCGGATGACCTCACGGGACCGCTCGTAGCGGCGGGTGGTCAGCTGCGAGGTGTAGCCGGCGCCCCGGTGCACGCTGCCGTAGGTGCCCATGGCCTCGGTGACCGCGTCCTGCACGCAGAGCAGGGCAGGGGCGCTGGCCGCGTAGTCGAAGTGGGCGTACGGGACGAGGCGGCCGCCCGGAACCGGGACCTCGAGCCCGTGACCGGCGAGCGGCAGCGGATGACGTGGTGCCAAGGAGAGCCTCCAGCGGAGTACCAGCGACTCCGCCAGCCGGCAAAAGCACCGTGGAGCCTGCGCTTACCCGGCGCGGTCGCGCCGGGTCCGGTCCTCATCCAGGGCACCCCGCCGCAGACGCGAGGGTTGCCGGCCAGCTAGCTGGAGCTTGACGCTGGCACTCATGACCTGTTGTCAATATAGCGCCGACCGCGCTGCCGGGGCAACATCTCCCGCGGGCCGGCCTCGCGCTGCCTGAACCGCGGCCGGGCGTCGGCCGGGACGCTGGCGCCATGGCGCAATGCCACTGAGTGAGGGGACCCCTGCAGGCAGTGCCACCACCGCCACTCTGGTCACGTAGCTACAGGCCAATGGCTTGGAGCGGAAACAATTTGGTGCTACGACACTAAATTATTTCCATGCTGCCAAAAAGTTCCGCAACAATACCGCTAACTCGGGGAATCTGGTGTCCGTCAGCCTCGGGCTGAGTCACCGCCGCGCCCACTCCTGCGCCAGCAGCTCATAGGAGCGGACCCGGTCGGCGTGGTCGTGGGTGATGGTGGTGATGACCAGCTCGTCGGCCCCGGTCGCGTCGCGCAACTGCTCGAGCTGGTCGGCGACCTGGCCGGGAGCGCCGACGAACTGGGTGTCGATCCGGTCGGCGACCAGCGCGCGGTCGGCGTCGGTCCACTGGTGGCGGCGGGCCTGCTCGGGGGTCGGGAACTGGATCGCGCCCTCGGCCGTGCGGATGCTGCGCACCCACAGCCCGTAGCCGGCCGCCAGCTCGCGCGCCTCGGCTTCGCTGTCGGCCACGACCACGTCGGCCGACACGCTGACGTAGGGGCGCTCGAGCTCGGCCGAGGGCTTGAACGCGGCCCGGTACCCGTCGACCGCCTCCAGCACGGTGGCCGGGCTCACGTGGTAGTTGGCGGCGAAGCGAAGGCCGCGCTGGCCGGCCACCTCGGCGCTCTCGCCGCCGCTGCTGCCGAGGATCCAGATCTGCAGCGCCGCCCCTTCCCCTGGCACCACGTGCGCTTCCTCGCCCTCGGCGGAGCGGTAGGAGCCGGCCAGCAGCGCCAGCACGTCGCCGACCTGGTCGGTGTAGTTCTGCGCTTCGTCGGGCAGCTGCAGCAGGGTCTTCTGCAGCGCGAACCGGGGCGAGCCGAGCAGCCGCTGGAAGGAGAACCGGGGCGGGATCAGCAGCCCGCTCGGTGCGCGCCCGTCGACCACGGTCGCCGCCGCGCCCCCGCCGACCAGCGCGGGCGTCTTCTGCTCGCGGGGGCGGCCGGACCGGCCGAGGCCGAGGTCGAAGCGGCCCGGGTAGGCCGCGTCGAGCAGGCCGAACTCCTCCACCGCGGACAGCGCGGTGCGGTGGCCCATCTGCACCGCGCCCGAGCCCAGCCGGATGCGGGAGGTGGCGCCGGCGGTGAGCGCGAGCACGACCGCGGGCGAGGTGCCCGCCACGCCCGGGTTGAGGTGGTGCTCGGCGAACCAGTAGCGGGCGTAGCCGAGGCGCTCGGCCTGCTGGGCGAGGTCGATGCTGTTGCGCAGGGCCTGCCCGGCGGTGGACCCCGAGGAGATCGGGACGAGGTCGAGGACGGCCAGTGGGGTGTTGGTCACGGTGCTCTCCGCTTCTCTTGTCAGCCGGTGGTGGCGACCGGGGAGACGCCGGGGACGCCGCTGGCCGGGATCGCTGGCTCCGGCGCGGTGGCCGCGGCCGGGACGGCGTCGTCGCCGAGCGGGCCGCCGCCCCAGCCCCAGGGCGGGTCGGGGATCTCGCGCCGCAGCACCGGGGCGATGTCGGACTGGAACAGCTCAAGGCTGGCCCGGTGCCGCGCGTCGCCCAGCCCGCCCGCGTCGGCGTGCAGGTGCAGCACGCTGTGGCCGAACTGCTCGTGGTAGCGGTGCACCTTCTCGATGACCTGGGCCGGGCTGCCGATCAGGGCCGAGGACCGGGCCACGAAGTCCTCCAGGGTGGGGAAGACCGGCTGGAGGCCGAGGCGGCGCTGGAACGCAAGCTGCCCGGCGAAGACCGGGCGGTAAGCCTCGATCGCGTCCTGCGAGTTGCGGGCCGCGTAGTAGCCGGCCGTCCCGGCGCCGACCGCGATGGCAGCCGGGTCGTGGCCGTAGTGGGCCCAGCGCTCGCGGTAGTAGCGGACCAGCTCGGCGTACGGACCGATCGGGTTGGTCACGTTGGCGGAGAACAGCGGGTCGCCGTAGCGGGCGGCCAGGTCGACCGACTCCTTGCTGGTGGCGCTGCCGTGCCAGATGCGCACCGGGCGCTGCAGCGGCCGCGGCCACACCTCGGCCGCGTGCAGCGGCGGGCGGAACCGGGTGTCGTAGCTGATCTTGTTGTCCTGCCACAGCCGCCGGAACACCTCGTAGGACTCGGCGTTGCGGTCCCACTGGTCGGCCGGGGTGACGTTGAACAGGTCCCGCTGGGCGGCCCCGTTGCCCTTGCCGATGATGAGCTCGAGCCGGCCGGCGGAGAGCTGGTCGAGGGTGGCGTAGTCCTCGAACGCGCGCACCGGGTCGAGCAGCGACAGCGTGGTGACCGCCGTGAACAGCCGGATCCGCCTGGTCAGGGCGGCGACGTGGCTGAGCACCACGGTCGGCGACGAGGAGATGAACGGCCGCTCGTGCCGCTCCCCCACCCCGAACCCGTCGAAACCCAGCTCCTCCGACAGCAGGGCGCTGTCGAGCACCTCACGGAACCGGTCGCGGGTGGACTTCTGGGCGCCGGTGACCGGGTCCGGAGCGTGGACGATCAGCGTGATGGCGATGAACCTCATGAGGCGGCCCGCGCGGCCGGCTCCCCGGCCGCCCGCGGCCGCCCCAGCGGGGCCAGGCCGAGGTGGTCGCGCAGGGTGCTGCCCGCGTAGTCGGCCCGGAAGACGCCGCGCTCCTGCAGCAGCGGCACCACCTGGTCGACGAACGGGGCCAGGCCGTCGGGGGTGATGTGCGGCACCAGGATGTAGCCGTCGGCCGCGTCGGCCTGCACCCGCTCGTTGATCGCGGCGGCGACGGTCTCGGGCGCGCCGACGAACGACTGACGGCCGGTGACCTCGATGACCACCTCGCGGGCGGACAGCTTGCCGTCCGCGGCGCGGTCGCGCCACTCCTGCGCCAGCGCCACCGGGTTCTTGGCGAACATCCGCACGCTGGCCCGGCCCTTGGCGATCAGGGTGTCGCTGACCACCGGGTCGAAGTCCGGCAGCGGCCCGTCGACGTCGAAGTCGGTCAGCTCGGTGTTCCAGAGCTGCTCGATGAAGCGCAGCGCGGTGGCGGGCGACACCTGCGCCCGGCGCACCTCGCGGGCGTAGTCGGCCGCCTCGGCGTCGGTGTCGCCGAGCACGAACGTCGCGGCCGGCAGGATCAGCAGCTCGTCCGGGGTGCGGCCGTACTTGCGCAGGCGGCCCTTGACGTCGGCGTAGAACGCCTGCCCGGCCTCCAGGGTGGCGTGCCCGGTGAAGATCGCGTCGGCCGACGAGGCGGCGAAGTCGCGGCCCTCGTCGGAGTCGCCGGCCTGGAAGATAACCGGCCGGCCCTGGGGGCTGCGGGGCACGTTGAACTGGCCCGCGATGTCGAAGAACGGGTCGGAGTGCCGGAACGCGCCGGGCGCGGGCGTCGCCAGGAACTGGCCGCTCTGCTTGTCGGCGGTGATCTCGTCGCCCTGCCAGGAGTCCCACAGCTCGGTCGCGGTCTGCAGGAAGGTGCGCGCCCGGTCGTAGCGGTCACCCTGCGCCAGGTAGCCGCCGCGCCGGAAGTTCTCCCCGGTGAACGCGTCCCAGCTGGTCACCACGTTCCAGGCGGCCCGGCCGCCGGAGAGGTGGTCGAGCGAGGCGAACTGGCGGGCCACCTCGTACGGCTCGTTGAAGGTCGAGTTGATCGTGCCGGTGAGGCCCAGGTGGTCGGTCACCGCGGCCAGCGCGGCCAGGATGGTGAAGGTGTCTGGCCGGCCGACTGACGTCCAGGTCGTAGATCAGCCCGTTCTGCTCGCGCAGGCGCAGGCCCTCGGCCAGGAACATGAAGTCGAACTTGCCCCGCTCGGCGGTCTGGGCGAAGCGGGCGAACGACTCGAACTCGATGTGGCTGCCGGCCGCCGGGTCGCTCCACACGGTGGTGTTGTTCACGCCGGGGAAGTGCGCGGCCAGGTGGATCTGCTTAGTCATGGCTGGTCCTTCTCAGACGCGGGCGTAGCGGTTAGCCGGGCGGGGCAGGCCGAGCAGGGCGCGCAGCGTGCCCGGGCGGCCGCCGTCCTGCTGGCCGGCCTCGGGGTAGGCGGTGCGGAAGGCGCCGCGGCGCTGCAGCTCGGGGACGAGGGCAGCGGTGATCTGGGCCAGGTCGTGCGGCAGCGCGGCCGGCCGCAGCCGGAACCCGGCCAGCCCGGCCGCCCGCCAGTCAAGCAGCAGGTCGGCCAGCTCGGCGGCGGTGCCCGCGAAGATAGTGGCGTCGCTGGAGTAGGGGGCGCCCGCCAGCTCGTCCAGCCGCTCCCGGCGGTCCCGGGCGGCGGCGGCGCTGTCGTCGAGGAACACCACCAGGTCGCCGAAGACGTGCACGGTCTCGCCGTCCCGCCCCGCCAGCGCCTGCTCGGCCCGGATCTCGGCCACGATCGCGGCCGCGCTGGCCCGGTCGCGCGGGGTCACGAAGCCGACGTCGGCCGACCGGGCGATCAGCCGGTACGGCACGGTGGCGTGACCGAGGGCGGCCACCACCGGCTGGCCCTGCGGCGGCCGGGGCGTGATCGACGGGCCGCGGACCGAGAACCAGCGGCCCTCGAAGTCGATGTAGTGCAGCTTGTCGCGGTCGACGAAGCGGCCGGTGGCCACGTCGCGGATCTCCGCGTCGTCCTCCCAGCTATCCCACAGCCGCCGCAGCACCTCCACGTAGTCGGCCGCCTCGTCGAAGTGCTCGGCGATCAGCTGCCGCACCGCGGGATCGTCGAGCCGGCCGAGCGCTCAGCGGCGGGATGTCCCGCCGGCCGAAGTGGGCCGCGGTGTCGGCGCGCGCGCCGAGCTGCACCCGGACGCCGGCCCGGCCCGCGCTGACGTAGTCGAGGGTGGCGATCGCCTTGGAGGTGTGGAACGGCTCGGTGTGGGTGGTGATCGCCGTCGGCAGGAAGCCGATGTGGCGGGTCTTCGGCGCGATCCTGGCCGCGATCAGCACCGCGTCCAGGCGGCCGCGGACCCGGTCGGTCCGCTCGTCCCGGCTGAAGTGGTCATCGGACTGCAGGTCGAGGCCGTCCTCGATGGTGACGAAGTCGAGCAGGCCGTGCTCGGCCTGCTGGGCCAGGCCGGCCCAGTAGGCGGCGGTGAACAGGCGGCCGGGCTGGGCGTCCGGCTCGCGCCACGCGGCCGGGTGCCAGCCGGCCCCGTCGAGCGCGACCGCCAGGTGCAGGCCATCAGCCGGAACATGAGGTTCTTGGGGCACGGTGAACTCCGTTTCGTGCGGCGGCGCCGTCGGCAGTCTCTTTAGCCAACCGAATGACTTTGCCGGTTATTTCGCCTGACATGGTGGACAAGGACGGGATTACCCGCTGGCGGCAGTGGCTTCGCCGGCCAGGGCCGGCGGGAGCAGGATGCCGCCGTTGGCGCTCAGCCCGCCGTCAACCGGGAGGGTCGCGCCGGTGCGGTCAGCCCGGTGGCGGTGCTCCCGGCCGCCAGCCGCGCCCAGACCGTTCAGCAGCGTGGCGTTGACGTCGACCGCGACCACGCTGTACCCGCGCTCGGCGTACAGCTCGACCGCGGCGCGGCCGATCCCCGACGCCGCACCGGTGATCAGCACCACAGGCTTGCCCATGATTCAGCATTTTCTATTATGTCGATCTAAATAGTCAAGAATTAGTGCGCGACCGGTCGGCGGCCGAGCATGAACACGGCCACCAGCAGCGCCGCCCCGGTGAAGACGGGGGCCAGGATGAAGGCGGTGGCGACGGCGCGGGCGGTGTCAGCGTGGTGGGCCGACGGGCCGAAGACGGTGGTGAGGACGGCGACGCCGAGCGCCACCCCGACCTGCTGCAGGCACTGCAGCAGGCCGGAGGCAGACCCGGTGTCCCGGGGCCGCAGGCCGGCCAGGATGACCATGTTCAGCGGCATGACCGCCAGCCCGAGGCCTGCTCCCCACAGGATCAGCGGCCCGAGCAGGGCACCCAGGTAGCCGCTGCCCGCCGACAGGCTGGCCAGCCAGCTAGCCGAGGCCACCAGCAGCACCGTCCCGGCCACGGTGACCCGCTGGGGCCCGAGCCGCGGTATCAGCCTGGGCGCGGTGCGCGCGCTGGCGAACTGCGCGGCCGCCAGCGGCAGGAAGGCCAGCCCCGCCCGCAGCGGGCTGAACCGCAGCACGTCCTGAAGGTAGATGGAGCAGAAGAACAACGTGCCGCCCATGGCCGCGGGCAGCAGCAGCATGTTGAGGTACGCGCCCGCCCGCGTGCGCGAGGCGAGCAGCCCGAGCGGCAGCAGCGGCTGCCCGCCGCGTGCCTCGATGAGCGTGAACCCGATCAGTGCGATGATCCCGGCACCGATTCCGGCCAGCGCCTGCCAGTCGGACCAGCCGCCAGCGGAGGCCCGGATGAACCCGTATACCAGGGCCGCGGTGCCGACGGCGGAGCTGACCGCGCCGGGCAGGTCGAACCGCGCCGGGTGGCGCGGGGTCTCGGCCAGCGCCACCCGGGCCAGGCCGACGGTGACTACCCCGATGGGCACGTTGATGATGAACACCCAACGCCAGGAAACCGCCGTCAGCAGGCCTCCGGCGATCAGGCCGATCGTCAGTCCCAGGCCGACCACCATCGAGAACACCCCGAGCGCGCGGCGCCGCTCGGGCCCCTCGGGGAAGCTGGCCGCGAGCAGTGACAGCGATGCCGGGGCGGCCAGGGCAGCGCCGGCGCCCTGGGCGACGCGCATCCCGATCAGCAGGCCCGCGCCCGGAGCGAGCCCGGCCAGCAGCGACGCGGCGGTGAACACGGCCAGGCCGACGATGAACATCCGGCGGCGGCCGTAGGTGTCGGCCGCCCGGCCGCCCGGCAGCAGCAGGCCGCCGAACGCGAGCGAGTAGCCGCTCACCACCCAGGCCAGCCCGGCCGGGGAGAAATGCAGGTCGTGCTGGATCCGGGGCAGCGCTATGGTCACGATCGACCCGTCGACGACGACCATCAGCTGGCAGGACACGATCACCGCCAGGACCAGCCAGTGCGGACGAACGGCGCCGCCCGGTGAGGTCGCGGCGATTCCCCCGGCGGCGGAGGTGGTGGTGGCGGCCTCCCGGTCGCGGTCGTCCATGAGGATGCTTCCTTCGCGTGTTGAGCAAGCAGGGCAGGGCTGGCTGGCGCTAATTCGGAAACGGAATACGTTTCCGTATCGATGCCAGGTGTTACCATACGGAAGAAAATTCCGCTTCGCAATACCAGGGAGGGCAGGCAGCCCGTGACAGCAAGCGCCGGCCAGGCCGGGCGGACGGATGCCGCGCGCAACCACCAGCGCCTGCTCGCCGCCGCCCTCGCCGTCTACGCCGCCAAGGGCGCGGACGCCTCACTGAAAGAGGTCGCGGACCACGCCGGGCTGGGCGTCGGCACCGTCTACCGCCACTTCCCGACCAGGGAAGCGCTGCAGGAGGCGGTACTGGCCGACCACCTGGAGACACTCAGGAGCCGGGCGGCCGAGCTGGCACAGGCCCGTCCGGCGGGCGATGCGCTGGTCGACTGGCTCGGCGAGTTCATCGCCCACTTCACCCAGTACCGGGGGCTGGCCAGGGCATTCCTGCCGACGCTGAGCGACCGCCGGACGCCGCTCGGCCACGCGTGCACCGACATGCGCGCGGCCGGGGCGATGCTGCTCGAGGACGCCAAGCGAGCCGGCGCGGTGCGCGCGGACCTCGACGCGGGCACCATGCTCCGGCTGGCCAGCGGGATCGCGATGGCCGCGGAGTACGCCCCGGCCGGCGCCGCGCCGCTGCTGCCCTGGGTGCTCGACGGCGTACTCAGCCGACCGTCCGCGGGCACCGCCTGGCCTGACGCCAGCGGCCCGGGGGACGCCGGCCGCCCGCGAGATTCCCGACAAGTTTAGTGGGTTATAGTCCTGTCATGACCAGTAGTTACGCTGACCGCTGGGGCGCCCCGGTACAGGCGGCCGACGGGGCCGCCGTCTTGCTCCTCGACCAGGCGATCGAGGACCTGGTCGCGCTGTCGGGCGACCCGGTCGGCGGCGCGGAAGCGGCGATGGAGGCCGACGGCGAGCTCGCGCTGGCCCGGATCTACCGCGCCTACCTGGCGCTCTACGCCACCACGGCGGAGGGGGCGGCCGAGGCCAGCGCCCTCCTCAAGCCGCTGGAAGCCGGGCGCCCGGGGACGGCCGGGCCGCTCGGCGCACGGGCGGGCCGTCACCTGGCCGCCGCCCGGGCCTGGGCCGACGGCGACTGGCAGGCGGCCGCCCGCGCGCTTGAGCGCGCCCTCGCGGCCGACCCGCGCGACCTGCTCGCCCTGAAGGTCGCGCAGGACATTTACTTCTTCACCGGCAACCGGCTGGAGCTGCGGGACGTGGTGGCCCGGGTACTCCCGGCGTGGCCGCCGGACGACCCGGCCTGGGGGTTCGTGCAGGGCATGTGGGCGTTCGGGCTGGAGGAGAACGGCGACTACCGCGGCGCGGAGACGGCGGCCGGGAACGCGCTCGCGCGCAACCCGCGGGACGTATGGGGGGTGCACGCGCTGGCCCACGTCTTCGAGATGGAGGGCCGACAGCAGCCGGGCGTCTCGTTCCTGACCTCGTCGTCACCGGACTGGGAGGCGAGCTACTTCGCGGTGCACAACTGGTGGCACCTCGGGCTGTACCTGCTCGAGCTCGGCCAGGTGGGCGACGCGCTCGCGCTCTACCACGAGCGGATCCGCGCGGCGCGGTCCACCGAGTGGCTGGACATCGTCGACGCGGCGGCGCTGCTGTGGCGGCTGTCGCTCTACGGGACCGACGTCACCGCCCCGGCGGCCGCCCTCGCGGCTGACCTATCCGACCTGGTCGACGTGCCCGCGTACATCTTCAACGACTGGCACGCGGTGATGGCGTTCGGGCTGGCGGGCGACCACGACCGGACCGCGCGGATCCTGGCCGCCAACCGGCACCTCACCGCCCCGACCAACCGGCAGGCGGCCGAGCGGGCCGGGCTGCGCCTGCTCGAGGGGTTCGCGGCCCTCGCGGCCGGGCAGCCGGAGCAGGCGGTGGACCTGCTCATCGACATCAGGCCGGAGGCGCACGCGGTCGGCGGCAGCCACGCGCAGCGCGACGTCATCGACCTGACCCTGATCGCCGCCGCCACCCGGTCCGGGCAGGCTGGCCTGGCCCGCGCCCTGGTCGCCGAGCGGGCCGCCCGCAAGCCCGCCGCCGAGCCGTCGGCCCGTGCCCTGGTGCTGGCCAACGGCGGCGACGAGACCTGGCTGGCCTGGTTACCCGGCTGAGCCTGGTTAGCGGCGCAGGCCCCTGGTCAGGTCGGCCGGGGTGACCGTCACCGGGAACGGGCGCGGCACGGTGAGCGGCTGCACCGACGTCGCCTCGAGGACGTAGCCGCTGTCCCGCAGTTCGAACACGGTGAGCTCAGGCCGGGCGGGCTCGGGGTCCACGATCCAGTACGACGGGACGCCGAACTTCTCGTAGGCCGCCTTCTTCCGGTTGAGGTCGATGAGCGCGGTGCTGGGCGAGCGGACCTCGACCACCAGCAACGGCGGCGCGGTGAACTTCGCCTCGCCTACCTCGTCCAGGTGAACCACCACCAGGTCAGGCGACAGCTCGGTCACCGGGTCGAGCTGGACGGCGGGCTCAGACACGACGCACAGCCCTTCCGGGCAGGCGGCGTCAAGGGCGGTAGCGAGTCGCGTCGCTACGAACTGGTGCACGGTGGTTGGCCGGGGGCTCACGACAAGCACCCCGTCCAGGAGCTCGTACCGATGGCCGTCACTGGGCATCCGGTCCAGTTCGGCAACGGTGAACGGGCCGCCGAAGCCGGGCCACGCCTCGCCGATTGTCACAGCACTCATGCTGCCTCCTCCTGTTCATGATGTCCACCGTGCCAGCCGCCACCGACATTTGACCGATAGAACTAAAAGTCGAAATGGATCCTTAAAGGTTGAGGGTTGCCCAGGACCGCCATATAATCTACTATTCCTACTTTAATAGTAGCCTTTGTTGGCCCGGGAATCCTGGTTCGGATACTGGTGGGGTGATGCCGCGGCCACCTCGGGCTGCCCCGGCCGGCCAGTCGGCCGGGCACCCTCAGTACAGTCAGGCGGAGTTATGGGCATCCACGTGCACTGGTACCTTCCCACCAACGGCGACAGCCGGGACATCGTGGGGTCCGGCGACCGGTCGCAGGAGACCCTGTCCGCGGTCACCGGCTTCCGCGCGCCCACCGTCGACTACCTCGGCCAGGTGGCCAGGTCGGCCGAGCAGCTCGGCTACGAGGCGGTGCTCACGCCGACCGGGACGTGGTGCGAGGACGCGTGGATCTTCACCGCGGCGCTGACGCAGGTGACCAGCCGGCTGAAGTTCCTGGTCGCGTTCCGGCCGGGGTTCATCTCCCCCACGCTGGCCGCCCACCAGGCCGCGACGTTCCAGCGGGTGTCCGGCGGGCGGCTGCTGCTCAACGTCGTCACCGGCGGCGACCCGGTCGAGCAGCGCCGGTTCGGCGACCAGCTCGACCACGACCAGCGGTACCAGCGGACCGAGGAGTTCCTGGCGGTGCTGCGCGGGGTCAGCGGCGCGGAGCCGCCGTTCAGCTTCTCCGGCGCGCACTACGAGATCGAGCAGGCGGCGATCGACTTCGGCGACTACGCGCTGCCGCCGGTCTTCTTCGGGGGCGCGAGCCCGGCCGCCGAGCGCGCCGCCGCCCGGCAGGCGGACGTGTACCTCGCCTGGGGCGAGACGCCGGCCCAGATCGCCGAGCGCCTTGACCGGATGCGGTCGCTGGCCGCCGCGGCGGGCCGCACGCTCGCCTTCGGCATCCGGCTGCACGTGCTCAGCCGGGACACCAGCGCCGAGGCCTGGGCGGAGGCCGACCGGCTGCTGGCACGGATCTCCCCCGAGCGCGTCCGCCAGGTCCAGCAGTCGTTCGCCGGGACTGAGTCGGTCGGCCAGCAGCGGATGACCGCGCTGCACACCGCTTACCAGGGCAATGGCGACCGGTCAGCGCTTGAGGTCTCGCCGAACCTGTGGGCCGGCTACGGCCTGGTCCGCGGCGGGGCGGGGACGGCCCTGGTCGGCAGCCACGCCGAGGTCGCCGACCGGATCGAGGAGTACCACGCGCTCGGCATCGACCACTTCATCCTGTCCGGGCAGCCGCACCTGGAGGAGGCCTACTACTTCGCCGAGGGCGCGGCGGCCGAGCTGCGCCAGCGCGGCCTGCTGCCCGCTGCTCGCTGAGCGGGCGCCGTCAGGCGCCCCTGGCCAGCGCGAAGTCGCGCGGCACGAACTCGGTGAGCCGGGCGGCGGCCAGCGCAAGGCGGAGCGCGTCCGACACCTGGGCGGACGCCGCGGCCGGGATGCCCGGCTGTGACCACAGGGCCAGCGGGAGCGGCTCCGGCGCGGGCAGGTCGTCGCGGGCTACCAGCCCGGCCGGGGCCTGCCCGAGGGTCGCCATCAGCGCTACCCCGAGGCCGGCGCTCACCGCGGCGTGCACGCCGGCCAACTGGAGTGCCTCGGTGCCGATGACGACGGGGATCGAGTGCTGCGCGAGCGCCTCGAGGGCGCGGCTGCGCAGCGCGCACGGTGAGTCGAAGGCGACCAGCGGCACCGGGCGGCCCGCCCCGGGGGGCGCCCAGTGTGGGGCGGAGTACCAGGTCAGGTCCAGGTCGCCGACCGCGGTGGCGCGCGGGTCGTCGGCCGGGCCGAACAGCAGGGCGATGTCGATCCGGCCGGCCGCGAAGCTCTCCCGCAGCTTGGACCCGCGGTCGATCCGGAACCGGACCTGGTGGCTGGGCAGCGACGCCTCCAGCGTGGCGGCCACGTGGGGCAGCAGTTGCTGGGCCGCGTGCTCGGTCGAGCCGACGACCAGGGTCTTGGGCGTCTCGTTGCCCCGGAAGGTGCACAGCACCTCATCGTGCAGCGCCAGCAGGCGCCGCGCCTGCGGGAGGAGCTGCTCGCCGTCGACGGTGAACCGCCAGCCGCGGCCGCGGCGCTCGACCAGCGGGCAGCCGACGGCGGACTCCAGGCGGCGGACGTGCTGGCTGACCGCGCCCTGGCTCAGGTGCAGTATGTCGGCGGCACGCTGAAAGCCGCCGGTGTCGGCAACGGCGACGAAGGTGCGGAGCGGGGCGATGTCCAGCGCGCGGTTCATCCCACCAGTTTACCCATTAATCCCTATCGGAATAGAGGGAAAAGGGATAAAGTTTGACAAAGACCGCGGGGGGCGTCCCGCGGGTCAGTTCACCCGGCCCGGTCAGGCTGGCAGCAGGCTGAGCTCAGCGCGGAGCTCGTCGCGCCTCAGCCGGCTCAGCGGCGGGCCGGAGAGCGTCGGCGCCGAGCCGATGAGCAGGCGGGTATACGCGTGCTGGGGGTTATTGACCAGCTCTCTGGTTGCGCCAGCTTCGACGACCTTTCCCTCGTAGAGCACGACCGTGCGGTCGGTGATCCCGGCGACCGAACCCAGGTCATGTGAGATGTAGAGCAGCCCGACGCCTTGCCCGCGCAGGGCGGTCAGCGTCGCCAGTACCTGCACCCTGGTGGCCGCGTCGAGCGCGCTGACCGGCTCGTCGAGGATGATGAGGCGGGGCTGCGTGATCAGGGCACGGGCGATCGCCGCGCGCTGGCGCTGCCCGCCGGAGACCTCGCCGGGAAACCGGGTCAGCAGCTCCTGGTCCAGCTCGGCCCGGGCGGCGTAGGTCTGCACGGCCTCCGCCACCTCAGCCCGCGAGAGGCCGCCGCGCAGGCGCAGCGGCTCGGCGATCGAGTCGCCGATCAGCAGGTCGGCGTCGAGGCTGCGCAGCGGGTCCTGGAACAGGTATTGCACCACGCCGCGGCGCCGGAAGGAGCGCCACTGCGAGCGGTTGAACCTGGTCACGTCCTCGTCGCCGACGCGGACGCGACCGCGGGAAATGCTGGCCAGCCCGACCACGGCCCGGGCGATGGTCGACTTGCCCGATCCGCTCTCGCCGATCAGCCCGACGATCTCGCCCGCCCCGACCTGGAACCGGGCTGACTGGATGACGCGCTTCCGGCTGCGCCGCCGTCCGTAGTGGACGTCGATGTCCTCGATGTCCAGCAGCGGCTTGACCTCAGACAATGTCGAGCTCCTTCGCCTGGATGAAGCGGTCGAGTCCGTAGCGCTGGTGCTCGGAGATGAGCAGCTTGGTGTACTCGTCCCGCGGCGTGCTCAGCACTTCCCGCGCCGGGCCGTGCTCCACCGCCTTGCCTGACTTCATGACCAGCACCTCGTCGCAGAGCTGGGCGACGACGGCCAGGTCATGCGAGACGATGACCAGCGAGAGCCCTTCCCGCTGCTTGAGCTCCTCGAGCAGGTCGAGGATCTCCGCCTGCACGGTCACGTCGAGGGCGGTGGTGGCCTCGTCCGCGATCAGGATCTCGGGTCCCAGGGCGATCGCCGCGGCGATGAGCACGCGCTGCAGCATCCCGCCGGACAGCTCGTGCACGTACTGCTCGTAGACCAGCTCGGGGTCGCGCAGGTGCACCGCGCCGAACAGGCGCAGGGTCTCCCGCTTGGCGTCCCGGCGGGAGAGGTGCTGCTTGACCCGCAGGACTTCGGAGACCTGCTTGCCGACCCAGATGGACGGGTTGAGGTAGGACCCGGGGTCCTGGAAGACGGCCGAGATGACGTTCCCCCGCAGGTCGACCCAGTCCTGCTTGCTGAGCCCGCCGGTCGCCCGGCCCAGGATGTCGACCGTGCCGCCGGCCCGCTTAACCAGCTTCGGCGTGATGCCCAGGATCTCGCGGCAGGTGAGCGTCTTGCCGCTGCCCGACTCACCGACGATGCCGAGGGTCTGTCCCCGGCCCAGGGAGAAGCTGACATCCCGCACCAGCTCGGCCCCGGTGACCTGGTTGGCCACGGTGAGGTCGCGCACGTTCAGCACGGCGTCGGCCGGCCCGCCGTCCGGGCCGGTCACCGGATTCTCCGCCCGCGCGTCGGTACCGCTGGCGCCGGCGGCGGCCGGGGCGGGCCGCTTCCTGGCGTCGCGGGCGCTCAGCAGCTGCCGGCCCGCCTCGCCCGAGACGTCGCGGACCGCGTCCGCGAACAGGTTGCAGGCCAGCACCGAGATCAGGATGACCACGATCGGCGCGATCGGCGCGTACGGCTGGATCGCGATGTACTCCAGGTCCGAGGCCAGGATCCCGCCCCAGGTGGCCGTGGGCGGCTCAACCCCGATGCTGAGGAACGTCAGGCTGGCGATCACCACCAGGCCGATGCCGATCGTGGTGGACAGGGCGATGGCGATCGGCGGCAGCACCTTCGCGAGGACGTGCTTCCTGACGATCCACCCGGTGGAGGCGCCGGACAGCACCGCCGCCTGGACGTAGTCCGAGTGCGCGACCGACAGGGTGGCGGTCCGCGCGACCCGGTAGAACACCGGGGCGAGGAGGAAGCCGACCGCGAACGTGGCCTGGAAGACGCCGTTGCCGAGCAGCGCGGTCATGGCGACCGCGAACACCAGGAAGGGCAGCGCGATGAGGGTGTCGATGACCCGCAGGCTCAGCCATTCGAAGACCCGGCCCAGGTAGACCGAGAGGATGCCGGGGATCGCACCGAACGCCAGGGCGATCCCGGCCACGATCAGGGCGCCCCCGATGCTCAGGGCCGAGCCCGACAGCATCCTGCTCAGCACGTCCCGGCCCAGGTAGTCGGTGCCGAGCCAGTGCGCGCCGGTTGGCCCCTGCAGCAGCACGCCAACCGTCGCGTTCGGCGGGTAAGGGGCGAGCAGCGACCCGAACGCGGCCAGGAACGCGATGAGGACCAGCAGGGCCAGCGCGATCCGGCCGCTTGCCAGTCGCCAGACAGACTTGAGCATGCTCAGACCCCTCGCGAGGACGCCGGGATGAGGCGGGTGAGGACAACGTTCACGATCATGTTGAAGAGCACGACCAGGACCACCGACACCACCAGCACCGCCTGGACCGCGGGGACGTCGCCCTTGATCGCGCTCTGGCTGGCAAACACGCCGTAGCCCGACAACTGGAAGATCGCCTCGGTGACCACCGCGCCGCCGAGCAGGTTGGGGAACTTCAGCCCGAGGACGGCCAGGGCCGGCCCCACGCCGTTGCGCAGCACGTGCACGAAGAAGATCCGGCGGCCGGACAGGCCCCGCACCACCGCGCCGGTGACGTAATTCTGCCGCTGAGCGGTGACCAGCCCCACCCGCAGCTGCCGGGCGACGTCGGCGACGGTGTCGAAGCTCAGCGCCAGGGCCGGCAGGATGATGTGGCTCAGCCAGAGGCCGGCCCCGTTACCGAACGGCACGTAGCCGGCCGCGGGCAGCCAGTGCAGGTTGACCGCGAAGATGTCGATCAGGGCGACGCCGACGATGAACGGCGGCATCACCGAGATCGTGGAGGTGAAGACCGTGACCACCCGGTCGACCCAGGTGGACTGGTAACGCGTGGCCAGCCCGCCCAGCGCGAAGCCGACCACTACGCCGATCAGCAGCGCCAGCCCGGCCGCCGACAGGCTGATGACCGCCCGCCCGGCCAGCAGCGAGCTGACCGAGTTGCCGTTCACCCAGCTATTGCCGAAGTTACCGGTCAGCACCTTGCCGAACCAGTCGAAGTACTGGACGAAAAACGGGCGCTGCAGGCCCCATTGCTTTTCCAGCGCGTGCACCGCCTGCGGGGTCGCCGCCTCGCCGAGCTGGATGGTGGCCGGGTTCAGCCCGCTGAGCGCGCCCAGCAGGAAGGTGAAGAAGGAGCCGAGCACGAAAACCGGCACGAAGGCGGCGAGCAGCCGGCCCAGCGCGATCAGGCCGCGGCGGACCCGGTACCGGGCCGGGCGGGCGGAGCGGGCGGTGCCGGGCGAAGAACGACCTACGTTCGGGCCTACTGGAATTTCTGCGGCGGCCACGGGCTAGCTCCGTCCCGGGCCGGCGTCGCGCCGCAGCCGGGGGTAGACCTCGGTCGCGAGCACCTCGAGCCCTTCCCGGAAGGCGGGCGACCCGCTGGGGGCGAACGGGAAGTTGAACAGGTAATTGGTCGACCGGGCGACCGCCGCGTCCTGGTTGAGCGCCTGCGCCACCTCATCGGGCGAGCCGAACGCGATGTCGGACTTGACCAGGTACTCCTCGACCGACTTGGCGTCGGTGCGCTCCGGCCGCTGGGGGTGGCCGGTGTCCCGCTCCTCGAAGTCCGCGGTGGCGATCCCGATCGCCTCGCGGCGCGACGAGGCCAGCAGCAGCGACCGCGAGACGCCGATCCGCGGAGCGCCGCGGGTCTGGTCGAACGAGCTCAGGTAGCTGTCGATGAGCGGCGACTGGACGTCTCCGGCGACGCCCTCCAGCGTCGTCCGGAACAGCATCAGGCCGTCGCCGGCCGCTCCGGCGGCGGCCGCGGTGGCGCTGTCACCGGTGGCCTGCCAGATCCGGTCGAGCAGGTCCTCGGCGGGCGGGTAGAGGCTCACCTGCTTGCCGCCCGCCGAGACCGACCCGCTCAGCCCGGCCTTGAGCGCGGCCAGTGCCCGGGCGAAGAGCTGGTTCCTGTCCTCCTCGTCGAGCCCGAAGGCGTTGTAGGCATCGGTGGAGAAACCGCGCGGGTTGCCCTTGCCGACCCCGAACTCAAGCCGCTGCCCGCTCAGCGCGTTGACCAGCGCGGCGGTCTCAGCCAGCCGCAGCGGGTTATCGAACGCCAGCGGGACCACCGCGGTGCCGAGCCGGATCCGGTCGGTCAGCTGGGTCGCCGCCGCCAGGAAGCCGAGCGCGGCCGGCACCCCGATGAGCGGGCTGAAGTGCGCCTCGGCCACCCAGGCGTAGGAGTAGCCCAGGCTCTCGGCCAGCTGGATGGCGTCAAGCGCGTCGCGGTAGACCCGGCCGGGGTCCTTGCCGGCCGGCGTGGCCAGGAACACGGAGAGCTCTCCCCGGGTGGCTGACTCAATCGACATGGGTGGTTCTCCTCCGCGTGGACGGTGATCGGTGAAGGCGGGTGGCCCGGGCGGCGCTAGCTGCCGATGGTCAGGCCGTTCCAGCGGAAGGAGCCGTCGATCACCGGGAAGGCGGAGAAGTCCTTCGCCGTCACGTAGGTGTTCGGCTGGGTGAACAGGGTGATGTTGGACCCGCCTTCGACGCCCGCCTTGGTCGCCGCCTGCAGGACCGTCTTGTAGTCGGGCGAGTCGATCGGCGTGCCGAGCACCTTCTGGCGGGCGGCGGCGTACTGGGCGGAACTGGTCGGGGCGCTGAGGTTCAGGATCCCGCCCGGGCCGAACTGGTCGTCGAGGGCGCCGAGCTTGGAGTCCCGGCCCACGTAGCCGTAGAGCGTCAGGTCATCCGTCTTGCCGTAGAAGCCGGTGTAGAACTGGCTCACGGTCTGCAGGTTGATCTTCAGGTTGATGCCGACCGCCTGCAGCTGCTGCTGCAGCAGCTCGGTGGGCGCGTTGAACTGGCCGGTGATCGCGTCGAGCTCGATCGTGAGCGCGCCGGGCTTGTACCCCGCCGCCGCCAGGAGCTGCTTGGCCTTGGCCGGGTCGTAGGAGTAGGCGCTCTCGAGGGCCGGGTTGTAGGCCGGCGAGGTCGCCGAGAACGGCTGCGCCGAGGCCGAGCCAAGCCCGAAGCTCAGCTCGCTGACGAACTGCTGCCGGTTGATGGCGTCCTGCACCGCCTGGACGACCTTCGGGTTGTTGAACGGGGCCTTGTTGACGTTGAGGCTCAGGAAGTAGGCGGCCCAGCCCCGGGCCGTGTCGGCGACCACGTTCAGGCCGTCCGCCTTGGCCAGCGCGACGTCCTGGGACGGGAAGCTGGTGGAGAAGTTGTAGACGCCGGTCTGCAGGCCGGAGAGGATCGTCGACGGGTCGACGTTGAGCGAGAGGTTGACCCGGGTGACGTGGATGTCCTTCGCGTCCCAGTAACCGTCCCACTTCTCCAGGGTGACCGAGGACCCGGGAACCAGGCTGACCACCTTGAACGGGCCCGCGCCGACCGGGGCGTTGGTGTTGAGCAGGGACACGTTCGCCTTGGCGGCCTTCTCGCTGGCGAGCAGGCTGGAGCGGTTGGCCAGGATGTACGGGATCTGGTAGTCCGTCTCCTTCAGGTTCAGCCGCACCTGGAGGTTGCTGAGCACGGTGGCGGAGTCCACGTCCTGCCACAGCGCCTTCAGGGCCGAGTTCTGCTGCGTCTTGATCCGCTGGACGTTGTAGGCGACCGCCGCCGCGTTGACCGGCGACCCGTCCTGAAACGTGTCGCCGGGACGCAGGGTGATGGTGACCTGGTTGCCGGCGCTGTTGTACTTGTAGCCGGTCGCCAGCGCGGGATGGAGCTTGTTCTGCGCGTCCAGGGTGAACAGCGGCTCGTAGATCAGCGACAGCACCTGGGTGGCTGAGGTCGCGCCCAGCACCACCGGGTCCCAGGCGGGGAAGTCGCTGGTGTAGGCCCAGTTGAGCACCTCCGACCCGCCCACGCTGGTCCCGGCGGCGGCGGCCGCGCCGCTGCCCGGCTGGCTGCCGCCAGCACCGCCGCAGGCGGCCAGCAGGGCGCTGGCGGCCAGGGCCACGATCGGCAACGCGAGCAGGCGCGTCAGGCTACGGGGAGCACGTGTCCTCATGCTGGCGTCCCTCAACTCTTTCTCTTGAAGTTCTCGAAGCCCGGCCGCAGTGCACGGTCGGACCGCGGGGCAGGTGGGTGTACGAGCATCGTTGCCCAGCTCCGCGAGGCATGTCCAACGACGCTTTGTGATCAGAACAGATCACAAAAACTAATTGCCCATTAAACCTATGGATTTAGTAGCAAATATGCCCTGTGCAGGCCCTCCGGCTGCGACGGGACCAGGCATGAACGCGAGGCCCTAGACGATGATCAATATTCGCGATCGTTCCTGATCACAAAGCGTGCTTGGACACGGCCGGACCCGGCTGGCAAGACTGGTGCCATGGCCAAGCCAACAGAAAGCCCCGCGTCCCGCAAGCTCCACCTCGCCCTGGCACCGCTCGGGGTCGGCGGCCCCGGCCAGGACGGCCTGTGGAAGGACCCGCGGGTGGCGAAGAACGCCAGCATCGACATCAGGTACTACATCCGGCTGGCCAAGCTGGCCGAGGGCGGGCTGTTCGACGCGTTCTTCGTCGTCGACAGCCAGTTCATCAACGCCGGCTACCCCTCGCACTACCTGAACCGGCTGGAGCCGCTCACCCTGCTGTCGGCGGTGGCGACCCACACCACCCGCATCGGGCTGGTCGCGACCGCGAGCTCGACCTACAACTCGCCGTTCAACCTGGCCCGCCGGGTCGCGTCGCTGGACCACATCAGCGGCGGCCGGGCCGGCTGGAACGTGGTCACCAGCTTCGACTCGCAGGTATCGAGGAACTTCGGCCTCGACCAGCACCTGGACTACGCCACCCGCTACGCCCGCGCCCTGGAGTTCGTCGAGGTCGCCCGCGGCCTGTGGGACTCCTACGAGGACGACGCGTTCCCGGCCGACGTCGAGCGCGGGATCTTCCTCGACCCGGCCAAGCTGCACCCGCTGGACCACGACGGCGAGCACTTCAAGGTCGCCGGCCCGCTCAACCTGGCGCGCTCCCGGCAGGGCCAGCCGGTCATCTTCCAGTCCGGGGTCTCCGAAGACGGCCGCAACCTCGCCGCCCGCATCGCCGAAGGCATCTACGCCCCCGGCGGCGCGCTGGATGAGTCAGTGGCCTACTACGCCGACGTCAAGCAGCGGGCGGCCGCGCTCGGCCGCGATCCCGCGGCACGTGGTCATCTTCAACTCCGCCAGCCCGGTGGTGGCCGCCACCGACGAGCAGGCGCGGGCGCGGTCGCGGGAGATCTTCGAGGAGGACAACGACTTCGACCGCAAGCTGGCGTTCCTCGGCCGGGCGTTCGGCGCCTACGACTTCAGCCAGCACGACCTGGACGCCCCCTTCCCCGACCTCACCCACCTCACCGAGCGCGGCGGCCGGCGCGGCGCCGACCTCGTCCGGCAGGCGACCGACAACCAGTGGACGCTGCGGCAGACCGTGGAGGCCGTGTCGCAGTACAAGCCCGGCCCGTTCACCGGCTCACCGGAAACCGTCGCGGACGCGCTGCAGCACTGGTGGCAGACCCGGGCGGCGGACGGGTTCAACCTCCACTTCCGGCTCACCGAGGACATCGAGTACTTCATCGAAACCGTGGTGCCGATCCTGCAGCAGCGGGGGATCTACCGCACCGAGTACGAGGCCGACACCCTGCGCGGCAACCTCGGGCTCCCGTTCCCGGTCAGCCGGCACGCCCGCGAGCAGCAGCTCGTGGACGCCTGAGGGAGCAGCATGTCACTCCTTCCTGTTACTGGTGAGCGCGACGTGCACACGGTGCACCTGCCGGTCGCGGTTCCGCCCGACGAGGTGGAGGTGCTGGTGGTGGGGGCCGGCCCGGTGGGGCTGTCGGCCGCGATCGAACTGGCCGCCCGCGGGGTCGAGGTCGCCGTGGTCGACCGGGCCCGGAGCTGGACGCTGGTCCGGGCCGGGGCGATGGGGCACACCCCGCGAACCGTCGAGCACTTCCGCCGCTGGGGGGTGCTGCAGGCGATCCGCGACGAGTGGACGTTCCCGCCGGAGTGGAACCAGGGCATCCGGCTGGTCACCTCGCTGGCCGGCCACGAGCTGGCACCGCACGCGCGCCCGCCGTTCACCGGCGAGCAGGCACCGCCGCGGCAGGCCGCCGAGGGCATCCGCCGCCCGCAGACCGCGCTGCAGCAGGCCTTCCTGCGCCACCTGGCCCGGGACGGGGTGAGCGTCGCGGGCGGCTGGCAGGCGGAAGCCCTGCGTGAGCACCGCGAAGGAGTCGAGGCCGACGTGGTGGACGTCGACTCCGGCCAGCGGCGGGTGATCCGCGCGCGCTACCTGCTCGGCGCCGACGGCGGCAGCAGCACCGTGCGGCGGCTGGCCGGCATCGACCGGGAAGGCGAGCACGCGCAGGAGAAGATGCTGCGGCTGGTCGTGCGCACCGGGGACATCTCCGACCAGGTGGGCCCCGCCCCTAGCGGGACCAACATCGTCTTCAACGCCAAGGCGTCCGGCTTCCTGGCCGCCATCAGCAGCCGGGAGTGGCGCGTCTACGCCGGCCCCTTCCCGCTGGACTACGAGCCGGCCGCCAGCGAGCTGCTGGAGACCGCGGCGGCCGCCTTCGGCTTCGAGCTCGAGCTGGAACTCGTCTCGGCGACCACCTTCTACCCCGCCACCCGGATCGCCCGGACCTTCCGCCGCGGCCGGGTGCTGCTGGCCGGCGACGCGGCCCACGTCCGCACCCCCGGCGGCAACCTCGGCGAGGGGTTCGGCGACGTGGCCAACCTGGGCTGGAAGCTGGCCGCGGTACTGCGCGGGTACGCCGCCGAGGCGCTGCTCGACTCCTACGACCAGGAGCGCCGCCGGCACAACTGGCGCATCGCCGACCACGCGCTCCAGTCGTGGCGGCAGAGCCAGCTCACCCTGGCCGAGCTGCGCCGCGACGGCATCCCGGACGACGCCGACCGCAGCCCGGCCGCGGCCGCGCGGCGGGCGGAGATCTCCGCCCGCATCCGCCGGGACGGCGCCAGCGCCGGGCGCGGCGGGGTGACGTTCGACGAGCGGTACGACGCCTCGGACGCGATCTGGTACGAGCCAGGCCAGCTCGAGCACGAGCCCGGCTGGCACCCCGGGCGGTACCAGGACGACCCCCGTCCCGGGCACCGCGCGCCCGACGGCTTCGTCGACCCCTACGGCGGCACGCTCTACGACCGCATCGGCAACGACCTGGCGCTGCTGGCGCTGGCGGGCGACCGGGCGGTGGAGCGCGCCTTCGCGGCCGAGGCGAAGGCCCGCGGGCTGCCGTTCACCATCGTGCACCTGACCGACCCGCAGGTGCGCGAGCTGTACGGCGCCGACTACGTGCTGGTCCGGCCGGACCAGCACGTGGCCTGGCGCGGCGGCGAGCTGCCGGCCGGCGGCGCCGCGGCCGTGCTCGACCGCGTGCTCGGCCTCGGCTGACTACCCCGACCAGCGAAAGGCACCGGCATGACCGACGTAGCGGAGAAGCCACGGTTCCGGCTCGGCTTCCTCACCCACGTGCAAGGCCGCGGCAGCGACCTGGCCGCGACTTACCGCAACGCCCAGGAGCTGTTCGTGGTGGCCGACGAGCTCGGGTTCGACGTCGGCTGGGTGGCGCAGCACCACGCCCCGCTCGGCGGCGGCGGCCTGCCCTCGCCCTGGACGTTCCTCGCCCACGCGGCCGCCCGCACCAAGCGGATCCGGCTGTCCACCGCCATCACCATCCTGCCGCTCGAGGACCCGGTCCGGCTGGCCGAGGACCTCTCGGTGGTCGACACCCTCAGCGGCGGCCGGGTGGAGATCGGCGTCGGCAGCGGCGGCAGCCAGGCGGAGTACGCGGCGTTCGGCCGTGACATCACCCGCAAGCGGGAGCTCACCACCGACGGGCTCAGCGTGCTGCGCCGCGCCCTGGCGAACGAGCCGGTGGGTCCGGCCGGGTTCACCATCCAGCCGCCCGCGGGCGACTTCAGCGACCGGATCTGGCAGGCGGTCTTCAGCCCGGACGGGGCCCGGTACGCCGCCGCGGCCGGCTCCAACCTGCTACTCAACCGGGCGGCCTACGGCTTCAGCGAGCCGACCGACGAGGTGCAGCGGCCGTGGGCCGACGCCTACCTGGCGGCATGGGACCAGCCGCGCGCCCCCCGGATCGGGCTGTCCCGGTTCGTGTTCCCGGCCAAGGACAAGCGGGCCGCGCTGGACCAGATCGGCGCGGACGTGCTGGCGGCCGCCCGGCGGTTCCCCGTCCGCGGCGCGTTCCCGGCCGACATTGACCTGGAGGAGGCGCTGCGCCGGTTCCACTGCTTCTACGGCCACCCGGACGAGGTCATCAGCGCCCTGCGGCAGGAACGGGTGCTGCCGGTCGCCACCGACCTGATCACGCAGTTCAACCCGGCCGTGCCCGACCACGACGCCGCCATCCGCGCGCTCGAGCTCATCGCCACCGAGGTGGCCCCGGCCCTGGGCTGGCAGCCGTCGCGCGATCCCGGCGGCGACCGCCAGCTCACCGGGGTGTAAGTCGCCCAGCCGGCCGGACGGGCGCCGCGCGATCATGAGGCGGCCGGCGCGAGCAGCGGGCCGTAGAGCACGCTCGGGTCGCCGCTGAGCCCGGCCTTGACCGCGGCCGTGTCAGCGTCGGCGTCGGCGACGACCTCAAGCGCGCCTGCCTCGATGCCGTCCAGCGCCTGCCGCACGACGTCGGCCGGGTCGTTCTTCGGTATGTCCCAGCCCGCCATCATGTCGGTGTCGGTCGCGCTCATCAGCAGCCCGGTGACCAGCGTGCCCTGCCCGGCCAGTTCCAGGCGGACGCCGTTGGTCAGGCTCCGTCCGGGGGCCCCGCGAACCGGGTCAATTCTCGTCGTCTTTGAAAACGTCCGCGGCGGTCGCCGCAGTCAAGGCCCGGTCGAACCACCGGTCCAGCTTGTCCAGCCCGGCGGCCGCGGTGACCAGGGCACGCTGCTCCCGGGTCGGCTTGAGCTTGCGGGCTTCGATCACCTTCAGGACGTCCTGCGCCTTGGTCCTGGCTGCCCCTTGCCGGTCACCCTGCTCGATGCCCTGCTCGATGCCCTGCTCAATTCCTTGCTCGACGCCGACCTTGACGTAGCTCTCGATGAAATCGTCTTTCCACTCGTCGGTCTTCATCATGGCCTCCAAAATCTCCCGGGCGGCATCGGACGCCCTCTTCAGGATAATCGTGCTCAGGCGCTTGCGCTCGGCGTGGGATCCCCCGGTGTCACGGATGGCCGCAAGCACCCGGCGGGCGTTGCCCTCATCGGCCATGTCCAGGGCGGGCAGGCAGGCGAGGAACAAGGTCAGGTACGCGCCGTCGCTGGCGGGGGCGTGAGCCGGGTCGATGACGATCGGGTACAGATCCCAGCCGGGATGGCCCATCCTGATTACCTGACGGCACTTATCGGCCTCACGGGGGTCGGGGCAGACCACGAGCAGGACCGCCGACGGGCACATCACGGCCTCCCGGACGATCGCCAGGTAAGCCGGCCATGAGTATGCCTTGGTCTTGTCCTCGCGGCCCTGCGGCTCGACGACGATGACCAGGGCCGGTGCACCGGTCGCGGGGTCAGTGACGACGACGACCGCGTCGGCGGTGAACTCCGCCGGGCCGGCCGCCGGGCGAGGTCGCCTGCCGATGCGTGCCTGCCCTGCGAGACGAGTGGTTACCAGTGCGACCCCAGGGTCAGCGGTGGTACGTGCGGTCCGCCGATCAGCGGGGAAGGAAATCGGCGGGCCAGCGTTCAAGCTGAGGTGACCAGCAGTGCGGTGCGCGCGACTACGGTGCTCTGGGATATCGACGGCACCCTGGTCAGCTCGGGCGGGGTGGCCGCCCGGGCCTTCCTCGACGCGGTGACCGCGGTGACCGGCCTGCGCCCGCCGCCAGCCCGGCGGGACTACGGCGGCCGGCTTGACCCGGAGATCGCGGACATGCTGCTGGCCTCCGTGGGCGCGGCGGCGGACCGGGTGACCGATGTCCTGGCGGCGCTTGAGCGCATCGTCGCCGGGCGCCTGGACGAGCTGCGCGCGCACACCAGCACCTGCCCGGGAGTCGGCCCGCTGCTGGCTTACCTGGCGACGGCCGGCGTCCGGCAGACAGTGGTGACCGGCAACATCGCCGCCGTCGCCCGCTACAAGCTGGAAGCGGGCAAGCTGATCCCGCCGATCGAGCCGGAGCTGGGCGGGTACGGTGACAGCGCGCCGGACCGGGCCGCCGTCGTCCGGGTGGCGCTGGCCCGCCTGGCCGCGGCCGGGTGGCAGCCGGACCCGGGCCAGGTCTGGATCGTGGGAGACACCCCGCGCGACCTCGCCTGCGCCCGGGCTACGGGCGTGCGCTGCGCGCTGGTAGCGACCGGACGGCGGACGGCCGAGGAACTGGCTGGCCTGGGGGCGGACATCGTGCTGCCCGACCTCGCCGACCCGCAGCCGCTGCTTGACCGCTGGCAGCTCTGACCGCGGCCCAGGGACCCGGCGCGCGGGTCTCCGGCCCGCGCCGGCCCCAGTTCGTGCGATAGGTTACTCATCGCACTATTCGGGCGGCAGCGGTGCCGCCCACGGGCGACGGAGGATGCAGGTGACGGCGGACTTCAGGCAGCGCTACGGGCCGGTGGCGGTGGTGACCGGCGCCTCGTCCGGGATCGGCTACGCGTTCGCCGAGGAGCTGGCCGAACGCGGCTTTGACCTGGTGGTGACGGCGCGGCGGCTGGACCGGCTGGAGGAGCTGGCCGGGCGGCTGGGCCAGCAGCACGGGGTCAGCGTCACCCCCTACCAGTGCGACCTGGCCGATCCGGGTGCTCCCGGGGAACTGGCTTCATTCACCGGCGGCATGGACGTCGGGCTGCTGATCAGCAACGCCGGGTTCGGGCTGCGGCGGGCACCGCACGAGGATCACGACGCGGCCGTGCTGACCGAGCTGCTGATGGTTAACTGCAACGCCCCGCTGGCGCTGGCCAACCTCTTCATCCCGCGGCTGCGGGCGCGCGGGACCGGCGGCATCATCTTCACCAGCTCGGTCGAGGGGTCGCTTGGCGGGCCTTACTCGGCCGCCTACTCCGCCAGCAAGTCGATGGTGACCACGCTCGGCGCGGCGCTGTGGGGTGAGCTGACCGGGAGCGGGGTCGACGTGCTGACGCTGTGCCCGGGCAAGACCGTGTCTGAGGCCGCGGTCAAGCAGGGGTTCGACCCGTCGATCAACGACGACGCCACCCCTGCCCGCGAGGTGGCGGCGGCGGCGCTCGACCGCATCGCCGACGGGCCCAGCTGGGTGTCCAGCGAGCAGTACGCGGCGATGATCGAGCGGCTGCCGGCCCTTCCCCGGCCCGACATGCTGCTGGCCTCCGCCACCGCGATGCGCCAGCACATCGCCACCGGAGGCCCCTACAAGGGCCTTGCCAGCCAGGAGGCCGGCGCCTAGCACGTCCCCGGCGGACGCCGTCAGCGGTTCCGCAGCCGCTCGGCCAGGTCGGCGGCCAGCGGAGCGTCGGGTGGCCCGCTGAGCGGCTAGCGGTGCTGCTTGCCCTACGGCTGCTTGTCCTGGGCGTCGGCCTGGGCGTCCGCGTCCCGGATGCGTTGCCGGGCGGCAGCGTGCACCTCGCCCACGTCCACCCCGAGCTTGCTGCCCAGCGCCTCCAGCCACGCCTCGGACAGCGCGTTGGTCTCGAAGTCGAGCTGGGCCCGCAGGTCCGAGCGGGCGGCCTCGCGGTTCTGGCTGAGCATGACGAAGGTGGACAGGAAGATCGCCTCGAGCGAGACGATAAGCGTCAGCAGCCCGAACGGGTACGGGTCGAACCGCCAGCCCGTCACGTTGACCACGATCCAGGCGGTGAACCAGGCCACGTGCAGGTACACGAAGGCCATCGAGCCGGCGAAGGCGGTGATCCGGTCGGCAACGCGATCCTGCAGCCGCTGCCGCCGCCTGATGGCCGCCGCGCGCTCGCCAAGCACGGCCGCCCAGGCGGCCTTTCCGCTGTTCATCGGCGCTCCCGTCTCAGCCGGCGATATGGGGGAACTATGGCATACGTCCAGGCATCACCGGCGTGAGGAGTGCGGCCCATGACCCTGGCAGGCGCAGGGACAGCGGGTGAGGTGGCGCTGCTGCCGGGCGGGCGGCGGCTGCTGGGGCACGCGCCGGAGTTCGGCCGCGATCCGCTGGCGCTGCTGCAGCGGGCGCGCGCGGGCGGGGACATCGTCCGCATCCGCTTCGGGCCGGTGCAGTTCTACCTGCTGAACAGCCCCGACGTGATCCGGCAGGCCCTGGTCGGTGAGTCCAGGAAGCTGGAGAAGGGGCTCAACTTCGGCCGGGCCAAGAAGCTGATCGGCAACGGCCTGGTGATGGCGGCGGGCGAGGACCACCGGCGGCAGCGGCGGCTGATGCAGCCGGCCTTCCACCGCGCGCAGGTCACCCGCTACCTGGACACCATGCGGGAGGTCGCGGTCCCCCGGATCAGCGGCTGGCCGGACCGGGAGACGATCGCCCTCGACCGCGAACTGCGGTCGGTCGCCCTTACCGTGCTGACCAGGACGCTGCTGCCCAGCGACATCGGCCGGGAGACGGTCGACGAGATCGAGCGGCTGCTCCGGGTGCTGCTGTCCGAGCTGGTGGCCAGGGGGATCAGCGCCAACGTGCCCGGGCTCGGCTGGGTGCCGACCCGGTCCAACCGGCGGTTCGCCGCCGCCCGCGCCCGGCTGCGGGTGCTGCTGACCGAGGTCATCGAGCGCTACCAGGCGGCCGGGACCGGCCACGGCGACGTGCTCTCCATCCTGCTCCGGGCCCGTGACGAGGAAGCCGACGACGGGGAGGCCGGCCGCGGGATGAGCGGCAGGCAGCTCAGGGACGAGGCGACCACGCTGGTGATCGCGGGCTCCGAGACCACCGGCAACACCGTCGCCTGGGCCTGCTACCTGCTGGCGACCCACCCGGAGGCACAGCAGCGGCTGCAGCGGGAAGTCGACCTGGTGCTGGGCGGGGCCGACGCCAGCGCCGAGACGCTGGGCGCGCTGCCCTACACCCGGGCGGTGATCACCGAGGCGCTGCGGCTGTACAGCCCGGTGTGGATCCTGCCCCGCAAGGCGGTCGCCGACGTGCAGCTCGGCGGCGCCCGGCTGCGGGCGGGCAGCCGGATCATGTTCAGCCCCTACGCGCTCAACCGGGACCCGCGGCTGCATCCAGATCCTGAGCGGTTCGACCCTGACCGCTGGGCGGACGGGGCGATCCCCGGCGACCTGCGGGCCACCTTCTTCCCGTTCGGGGCGGGCAACCGGAACTGCATCGGCGAGGGGTTCGCCTGGGCCGAGGCGACGCTGCTGCTCAGCGCGATCGCCGCCCGCTGGCAGCTACGGCTGGCCGACGGGGCCGACGTGCACCCGGTGGTCAGCAGCACCCTGGTGCCGAGCGAGCTGCCGGTGACCGTGACCCGGCGCTCCCCGGTCAGCGGAATGACGGGGTAGCGCCCGCGGGCTCGCCCAGTAGGCTAATCAGTAAAATAATAACTCCGTATATGACGCTGGCCAGACGGCCGGCCTGACGAGGGAAGTGCACATGACCGGCAGGGTGCAGGGCAAGGTTGCCCTCATTACCGGCGGCGGCCGGGGACAAGGGCGCAGTCACGCGCTCAAGCTGGCGGCCGAGGGCGCCGACATCGTGGCGTTCGACATCTGCCACGACCTGGAGTCGGTCGAGTACGAGCTGTCCTCCCCGGACGACCTGAAGCAGACGGTGGCCGAGGTGGAGAAGCTCGACCGGCGCGCGATCGGCATCCAGGGCGACGTCCGCGACCTGAACGCGCTGACCGACGCGGTACAGGTGGCCATCGACACGTTCGGGAAGCTGGACATCGTCTGCGCCAACGCGGGCATCGCCAGCTTCGTGCCCGGCCTCGGCATGCAGGGCTGGGCCGAGGTCGCCGGGACCAACCTCGTCGGCGTGATGAACACGCTGCACGCGGCGCTGCCGGTGATGACCGCGGGCGGCTCGGTCGTCGTCACCGGCTCGTTCGCGGCGCTGATGAAGGGCGGGGTCGGCGGTGAGCCGGGCGGGCTGGCCTACAGCTACGCCAAGCGGCAGCTCATCGAGTACGTCAAGTGGATCGGGGCCGCGGCCGCGCCGCTTGGCATCCGGGTCAACGGCATCCACCCGACCAACTGCAACACCCGGCTGCTGAACAACGACGGCATCTACGCGCGCTTCCGGCCCGACCTGGAGCACCCCACCCGGGAGGACGCGCTCCCCGGGTTCGCCACCATGCAGCTGCTGCCCAACGTCCCGTACGTCGAGCCGGACGACATCAGCAACGCGGTGCTGTTCCTCGCCTCCGCGGAGTCCCGCTACGTGACCGGCGAGTTCATCAGCGTCGACGCCGGCGCCCACCTCAAGCTCCTGGAGTAAACCGCCTCCGCGCGGCAGCTCGGTTCCCCCCTTTCACTAGTCCGAAGGAGCACTCATGACTACCACTGCGACTGACGGCGATACCGGGGTGCTGGCCGGCGAGGAGCGGCTGCTCATCGACGGCGAGCTGACCGGCGCCAGCGGCGGCGTCACGTTCGACGTGATCAACCCGGCCACCGAGGAGGTGGCCGGGGTGGCCGCCGACGGGCGCCCGGCCGACATCGAGCGGGCGATCGCGGCCGCCCGCCGCGCGTTCGACGGCAACGCCGGCGGCTGGCGGGACGACGTCGAGTTCCGCGCGCGCTGCGTCATCCAGCTCAGGGACGGCCTCGTGCGGGCGCAGGAGCGGCTGCGCCGCATCCTGGTCACCGAGATCGGCACGCCGATCGCGATGACCTACGGCATCCAGCTCGCGTTCCCGATCGAGGAGGCCGGCTTCTGGCCGGACGTGGCCCGCAACTTCGCGTTCCTGCGCGACGCCGGCCTGCACACCGGCCTGGGCCGCACCTCCCGGCAGAAGCACCAGTACATCCCGGTCGGCGTGGTCGCGTCGATCACCCCGTGGAACTCGCCGCTCTACCTGAACGTCACCGAGACCGTGCCCGCGCTGCTGGCGGGCAACGCCGTGATCCTCAAGCCGGCCCAGCTCACGCCGTGGAACGGGCTCGAGCTTGGCCGGATCGTGGCCGAGGAGACCGACATCCCGGCCGGCATCTTCCAGGTCGTGGTGTCCGATGACAACGACGTGGCGGCCCAGCTCACCTCCGACCCGCGGGTCGACATGGTCTCGTTCACCGGCTCGACCGCGGTCGGGCGCAAGATCCTGGCGGCCGCCGCCCCCACCGTGAAGAAGACGGTGATGGAGCTCGGCGGCAAGTCCACCCACATCGTGCTGGACGACGCCGACCTGGCCAAGGTGCTGCCGATGGCGGCCGGCGGGGTGTGCACGATGTCCGGCCAGGGGTGCACCAACGCCACCCGGGTGCTGCTGCCGCGGGCCAAGCTGGCCGAGGGGCTGGCGATCCTCAAGGCGTCGATGGAGAAGTTCCCCTACGGCGACCCGTGGGACATGAAGAACTTCTCCGGCCCCGCCATCAGCGACGTGCAGCGGGCCAAGGTGCTCGGCATGATCGAGGGCGCGGTGGCGGCGGGCGCGACCCTGGTCACCGGCGGCGGCAAGCCCGCCCACCTGCCGGTCGGCTACTACATCGAGCCGACGCTGCTGTCCGACGTCGACCCGGGCTCGGTCATCGGCCAGGAGGAGACGTTCGGCCCGGTCGTCACGGTGACCCCGTACGACACCGAGGACGAGGCGGTGGCGATCGCCAACGGCACCGTCTACGGCCTGTCCGGTCAGGTGTCCAGCGGCGACGACGACCACGCGCTGGCGGTCGCGCTGAAGATCCACACCGGCACCATCGGCGCCAACGTCGGCGGCACGTTCGCGATGACCAGCCCGCTGGGCGGCGTCCGGCAGAGCGGGCTCGGCCGCCGCTACGGCGACCACGGTTTCGAGGAGTACCTGGAGCTCAAGGTGATCGCCCAGCCGGCCTGACCGGCGGGCGGCGCACCGGGCGGTGGGCCGGCGGCCCTTACCGGGCCGTCGGCCCCGTCCCCCCTTGTCGGCAGTGCAAGTTGCTGCCACTGCACTTGCTACCATCGACGGTACTCAGTACCATTTTTGTGATATTGGGTCCCGATAGATGAGCCCCCGGCGGAACACGGAGAGGTGAGGTTCGGCGATGAACATCGTGGTCTGCATGAAGCAGGTACCGGATACCGAGGTGGAGCGGTCGCTGCAAGCCGGCGACAACACGGTAGACCGGGCCGGGGCCGACGGGGTGATCAACTACCTCGACGAGTTCGCGATCGAGGAGGCGCTGAAGATCGCCGAGGCCCAGGACGGATCGGAGGTGACGATCCTCACCATGGGCCCGGCCAAGGCGGCCGACTCGATCCGCAAGGCGCTGTCGATGGGGGCCCACAAGGCGGTCCACGTCTCCGATGACGCGATCGCCGGGTCCGACGCCCTCGCCACGTCGCAACTGCTGGCCGAGGCGCTCAAGGTGGTCGGGTTCGACCTGGTGGTGTTCGGCTGCGAGTCGACGGACGCGCGGACCGGGCTGGTGCCGGCCATGGTGGCCGAGCGGCTCGGGGTCCCGCAGCTCACCCTGGCCGCGAAGGTCGACGTGAGCGGGTCGGAGGTGACCATCAGGCGGGTGACCGATGACGGGGTGGCGACGGTGACCGGCTCACTGCCGGCGGTGGTCTCGGTCAACGAGAAGATCAACGAGCCGCGCTACCCCACGTTCAAGGGCATCATGGCGGCCAAGAAGAAGCCGGTACAGGCCCTCGCGCTGGGCGACCTGTCGGTCGCGCCGGACACGGTGGGCCTGGCCAACGCCGCCAGCTGGGTGGATGACTTCGCCGCCCGCCCGCCGCGGCAGGCCGGCCAGGTAGTCAAGGACGAGGGCGACGGCGGGAACAAGGCCGCGGCGTTCCTGGCCGAGCGCAAGTTCATCTAGAGGGGATCGGTTACATGGCTGAGGTTCTGGTCCTCGCCGAGCGCAACGCTGACGGCGAGGTCAAGAAGGTGACGCTGGAGCTGCTGACCGCGGCCCGGCGGGTCGGGGAGCCGTCGGTGGTCTGGCTCGGGCCGGGCGCCGAGGGGGCGCAGGCGCGGCTGGCGGAGTACGGGGCGGTGAAGGTCTACGCGGCTGACAGCGCGGACTTCGCCGGGTACGTGACCGCGCCCGCCGCCGAGCTGCTGGCGAGGCTGGTGGGTGAGAAGTCCCCGGCCGCGGTGCTGGTCGCGGGACCAACGACGCGAAGGAGGCGGCCGCCCGGCTCGCGGTCAAGACCGGGTCGGGGGTGCTGACCGACGCGGTCGACGTGACCGCCGACGGCGGCAAGATCGTGGCCGAGCAGCCGAACTTCGGCGGCTCGGTCACCGTGCACTCCAGCGTCCGCACCGGGACGCCGATCATCGCGCTGCGCCCGGGCGCGGTCACCGCCGAGCCGTCGTCCGGGGCGGCGGCGGTCGAGGCGGTGGAGTTCAGCGCGTCGGACGAGGCGAGGCTGGCGAAGGTGACCGAGCGGGCGCCGGCGGAGAAGGGCGGGCGGCCGGACCTGTCGGAGGCGCAGATCGTGGTCTCGGGCGGGCGCGGCACCGGGTCGGAGGAGGGCTTCAAGATCATCGAGGAGCTCGCCGACAGCCTCGGGGCGGCGGTCGGGGCGTCCCGGGCGGTGGTCGACGCGGGCTGGTACCCGCACCAGTTCCAGGTCGGGCAGACCGGCAAGACCGTGTCCCCGCAGCTGTACCTGGCCGTCGGGATCAGCGGCGCGATCCAGCACCGGGCCGGGATGCAGACGTCGAAGACGATCGTCGCGGTCAACAAGGACGCCGAGGCCCCGATCTTCGAGATCGCCGACTACGGCATCGTCGGCGACCTGTTCACCGTCGTCCCCCAGCTCATCGACGACATCAACAAGCACAAGGGCTGAGCTACCGCCCCGGGCGCCCTCCCCCCGCCCGGGGCGGGACTTGCCCGGGCGGGGCGGGCCGCACCCGTTCGGCTGAAATCTTTTCTACAGGCCCTCGCGGTGGTCGATCACCCGGCGCATCTTGCCCGCCGAGCGCTCGACCGTGTGCGGGCCGGCCACGTCGACGGTGATCCGGATGCCGATCAGGTGCTTGACCCGGTCGGCCACCCGGCGGCCGGCCGCGTGGCCGTCGGTCGCCGCGACCGACTCGCCCCGCTCGACCTTGACCAGCAGCGTGTCCAGGTTGCCCTGCCGGTCCAGGTGGCACTGGAAGTGCGGGGTCAGCTCCGGCTCGCGCAGGATGAACTCCTCGAGCTGGGTGGGGAAGACGTTGACGCCGCGGACGATCATCACGTCGTCGGTGCGGCCGGTCACCTTCTCGATCCGCCGCATCGCGCCGAACGCGGTGCCCGGCAGCAGCCGGGTGATGTCGCGGGTGCGGTACCGGATGACCGGCATCGCCTCCTTGGTCAGCGAGGTGAGCACCAGCTCGCCGCGCTCGCCGTCGGGCAGCACCGCGCCGGTGTCCGGGTCGATCACCTCCGGGTAGAAGTGGTCCTCCCACACGTGCGGCCCGTCCTTGGACTCGAACGACTCCGCCGCCACCCCCGGTCCGATGAGCGCCGACAGGCCGTAGGTGTCAACCGCGTGGAAATCAGCCCGCTCCTGCATCGACTGGCGCATCTTGTCCGTCCACGGCTCGGCCCCGAAGATGCCGACGTTCAGCGAGGACTGGCGCGGGTCGGCGCCCTGGCGCTCCATCTCGTCAAGGATGGTCAGCATGTAGGTCGGCGTCGCGGCGATCACGGTCGGCTTGAAGTCGGCGATGAACTGCGCCTGCCGCTCGGTCTGGCCGCCCGAGGCGGGGATCACCGTGCAGCCCAGCCGGGTGGCACCGTCGTGCCAGCCGAAGCCGCCGGTGAACATGCCGTAGTTCACCGCGATGTGCACGATGTCGCCCGGCCGGGTGCCCGCCGCCCGCATGCTGCGCGCCGCGACCTCGGCCCAGGTGTCCAGGTCCCGCCGCGTGTAGCCGACTACCGTCGGGCGGCCGGTGGTGCCCGAGGAGGCGTGCAGCCGCAGCACCTGCTCCCGCGGCACCGCGAACAAGCCGAACGGGAAGTTCTCGCGCAGCGTGTCCTTGCTGGTGAACGGCAACCTGGCCAGGTCGGCGAGGTCCTTGATGTCGTCCGGGTGCACGCCGGCCGCGTCAAACGCGGCCCGGTAGTGGGCGACGTTGGCGTACGCGTGGCCGAGAGACCAGCGGAGGCGGTCAAGCTGCAGGGCCCGCAGCTCGTCGAGCGACGCGCGGACGACCGGCTCCAGATCCTGGTCGGCAGCGATGGGCTTGGGCACGGCCTACCTTCCTGAGCCGCCAATCACCAATTTCCCGTTAAGAAGGGGCGGCTGGTTTTCGGAAATATGACAATCGGATACTAACCATCGACTTTTATAACGACTGTCACGACCATATAGCCACCCGGACACACCTGATGCAGAAGAGCGGAAGCGGGCCTGGCCGCCGCGGCGGCGGCCATGAGCGCCATCACGGCGGCGCTGCTGCGGGCCGAGATCGACGCGGTGCTGGCCGACTGGGCGTGGCACCTCGATCACGGTGACGTGCCCGCCCTCGCGGCCCTCTTCACTGAAGACGCCCTGCTGGTCAGTGGTGAGGTCGCGGTGCGCGGGCGGCACGCGATCCAGCGCCGGTACGCCGAACGGGGTGCGGCCGGACCCACTCGCCACCTGTACAGCGGCCTGCGGATCAGCCCGGAAGGCGGCCCGCCGCGGTCCGGCCCGGGCGGCTCCGGCGACTCCCGGCCCGCCCTGGTGCGCGCCCGCTCCACCTGGGTCAGCTACGCGGTCGGCGTGGCCGGGCCAGGCGGCCCGGCCAGCCGGGCCGGCGTCAGCCTGGTGGCGGACTTCGATGACGAGCTGACCTGGTGCGACGACCACTGCTGGCGGATCAGCGAGCGGCGGGTGACCCCGGTCTTCCACGCCCCCGCCCGCGTCCCGGTGACCGGCTGACGGTCCCCGGGACCAGCGCGGACTGACTGTAATCGCTAATCACTTAGACAACGGACGTCACACGCTTGCGCCTTTTGGTTTCTCTATGTAGTTGCATGGTAACTATAAGTAGCGATCACCGGGGGCTGCGAGAGGGCGCAAATCATGCCGGAACCAGTGAAGAGCGACCAGAAGTACCTGCCAGGGCTCGACGGGCTTCGCGCCCTTGCCGTAACGGCCGTGGTCGCCTATCACCTAGGTTACGGGTGGGCCCAGGGCGGACTGCTTGGCGTCGGCGTGTTCTTCACGCTCAGCGGCTACCTTATTACCGACATCCTGGTCAGCCAGTGGGCGGCGCGCGGGCGGATCAAGCTCGCCGACTTCTGGCTGCGGCGGGCCCGGCGGCTGCTGCCGGCCCTGTTCGTGATGCTGGCGGTGGTCACGATCTGGGTGAACGGGTTCGCCCGGACGTTCGTGCCCGCGTTCCGCGGCAACGTGGTCGCGTCGGTGTTCTACGTCAGCAACTGGTGGTTCATCGACCAGCACTCGTCTTACTACGCCCGGTTCGCGCCGCCCACCCCGCTCGACCACCTCTGGTCGCTGGCCGTGGAGGAGCAGTTCTACCTGGTCTGGCCGTGGGTGGTGCTGCTGATGGTGTGGGTCGCGAGCCTGCACCTGAAGAAGCGGCGGAGCGGGGCTTTCGCCAGGCCGGACGCCCTCGGCGGGCTGGCCGGGCCCGGCGCGCTGGCCGGGCGCCCAGCCGGGCCGCCGTTCCTGACCAGCCGCGCCCGCTGGGCCCTGTGCGCGGTCACGCTGCTGCTGGCCGCCGCCTCGGCGCTGTGGATGCTCAAGCTCTACCAGCCGGGCTATGACCCGACCCGGGACTACGAGGGCACCGACACCCGGGCCTGCGGCCTGCTGATCGGCGCGGCGCTGGCGATGGTCTGGCCCACCCGCAGGCTCGCCGCCAACGGGGCGCCGGCCGCCTGGCGGGTGCCGACCGCGGTCCGCTGGCTGCTCGACCTGGCCGGATTCGCCGGGCTGGCCGTCATCCTGCTGCTGGTGTGGAAGACCAACCAGTACTCCGGGTTCATGTTCCACGGCGGCCTGGTGGTCCTCTCCGCGGCCACCGCGGCGACGGTGGCGGCGGTGGTGACCCCGGGCTCGCTGACCGGCAAGGCGCTCGGCGTGCAGCCGCTGCGCTGGCTCGGCGTCCGGTCCTACGGCATCTACCTGTGGCACTACCCGATGATCGTGCTGACCGCCGCCCCCGGCACCGCCGGGACGCCGGTCAGCCTGGAACGGGCGGTGCTCGTGGTCACGGGCACGGTGCTCGCGGCCGCGGTGTCCTGGAAGTTCGTCGAGGACCCGATCAGGTCCGGTGCGCGGCTGCGGTGGGTGTCACCCGGTGCGGCGGGCCGGGCCGCAGCCAAAACGACAATCACGGCAGGAGGCACAAGCGTGACAGGTGAACCGGGTCCGGACCGCGGCCGCAGTCCCGGCACGAGCGGGCAGCGGCCCGGCTGGCTCCGCCGGCCGGCCTCGCCGCCGGCCATCGCCGGGGTGTGCCTGCTGGTCGCGGCCGTACTGGCAGGCGGGGTGACCGCGACCATGCGGCTGTCCTCCGGGTCGCACCCGGCAGCCAGCCCGACGGCCTCGGCCGCCAGTGCAAGGCTGTCCAACTCGGCCGGGCAGGACGCGGCCAAGCGGGCCGGCGACAAGCATGTGGCCGGAGCGGCGGGGGCGGCCGCCGCGGCCGCGGCCGCCATCGCCGCGGCCGGGCCGGCCGCCACCGTGGCGGCCCTGCCGACGCCCCCGCCGATGACGTCCTGCACCGGGGTGGTGCACATCGGCGACTCCACCTCGGAGGGACTGATCTCCTCCGACTACGAGCCGAACCCGGCCAACCGGATCCCCGCCCGCTACGCGGACGTCGGGGTGCAGCACTCGATCATGAAGATCGTCGGCGCCACCTCGATCGTCGAGTCGCTGCCGGGCACGCCCAATGCCTTCAAGATGGCCCAGCAGGTCAAGGCGTCCGGCTTCCACGGCTGCTGGGTGCTCGCGCTCGGCACCAACGACACCGCCGACGTGGCCGTCGGCTCCGAGGTCGGCCGGGTGCAGCGGATCGACCAGATGATGAAGCTGATCGGCAACCAGCCGGTCATGTGGGTGGAGGTGCTCTCGCTGCTGAACAGCGGGCCCTACTCCGAGCAGAACATGCTCGCCTGGGACAGCGCGCTCAAGCAGGAGGCGCCGAAGTACCCGAACATGCGGGTCTACAACTGGCCGGCGGTCGCCGCGTTGCACAAGTCGTGGTTCATCAACGACGGAATCCACTACACCTCGTTCGGCTACAAGGAGCGGGGTATGGACATCGCTGACGCGCTGGCGGAGGACTTCCCCGCCAGCTAGCGCGCCGCCGCGACCGTTGTGGCAGCGAGCCGCCAGGGGCCGGCTCGCTGCCACAACCATGCGCGGGGCAGCCCGCGCCAGCCGGCCGGGGCAGCGGGGCCGGCGAGGCGGGGGCGAGCAGGACGGCGTAGGCCTGCTCGATGATGGGGAGCAGGCGGGTGGTGTCGAGGCCGCGGCCCGGGTAGCGGCTGCGGTAGACCTGCGCGGCGGCGCGCAGGGCGGAGGTGGCGGCGCAGGCGGTGACGGTCGCCCGCAGCCGGTCCGCCTCGGTCGGGTGGTCGATCCCCTCCCTGGCCAGCAGCGTGTCGGCGATGCCCTGCTCCCACTGGGTGAGCAGGCGCAGCACGCTGAGCCGGGCGCGCAGGCCGCCGATCGGGTCGGCCAGGCTCTGCGCGATCGCGGGCGGGCCGTCCGGGCCGATCAGCGCGCGCAGCGACGCGAGGATGGCGGCCAGCGGCGGCTCACCGGGCGGCCGGGACCGCAGGGCCGCCAGCATCACCGGGAGCATGTCGGCGACATCGGTCCGCAGCAGGTCGTCCTTGCTGTCGTAGTAGCGGAAGAACGTGCGGCGGGAGACGTTGGCCGCCTCGGTGATGTCATCGATGGTGGTGTGCGAGAAGCCCTTCTCGGCGAACAGCCGGTGCGCGGCGTCGCGCAGTGCCTGCCGGGTCTCGCTCTTCTTGCGGTCCCGGCGGCCGGCCTCCCCCGGCGCGCTCACCACGGGGGCCTGGCCGGCCACGGACGACTCATACCGGCAGTCTGCCACAACCGGCCTCCGAAAAATATGGCACTAGTGCATCATGACACTATTGACACCGAGTCGGGTCGTGCTCCATCCTCAGTTCTGGCACTAGTGTCACTTTCTACTTAGGAGCTGGCTCATGACCCCTCACCCCTTCCCCCGCCCGGCCCGGGCGGCGGTCCCGGCGGCCGCCCTGCTCGCGCTGACGGCATGCCTGGCGGGCTGCCGTGGCACCACCGTGGTGGCGACCAGCAGCGCGCCGCCCGCCGGGTCCACCGTGGCCGCCTCGTCCGCCGCGGCGGCCGCGGCCAGCGCGCCCGCGGGGTCGAGCCCGGCCACGACCGGAAGCGGGTCGGGGTCGGTCACGGTGGCGATCTCCTCGCCCGTCAGCGACTCCGGCACCGCGGCGGTGCCGGTCTCGTGTTCGACCGGACTCGGCTACCGGGCCTCGGTGACCAGCGCGGTCGTCCACGGTGACCAGGTCTCGTTCTCGGTTGACATCCCCCGCTACCCCGGCCCCGGCAGCTACTACGCCGTCGTCACGGCCACCCTGCGCCAGTCATCGGGGGTGATCACCACGATCGGCGGGGTGTCGCGGGTGCCCGCGGTGATCACCGCGGCGGGCGGGTCGTTCACCGTCAGCGCCGTCGGCAGCGGCGGGCGGACCTTGGCCGGCTCGCTGAGCTGGACCTGCGGTGGGTAGGCGCGGCTGGCTGGGCACCGGCCGGGTGCTGCTGCGGACCCGGGCCGCCCGCCGCCGGGGTGACCCGGGGGCGGCGCTGCGGGCACTGGCCCGGGGCGGCGGGGACGCGGTCGGGCTGCGGCTGCGCGGGCAGCGGGTGCTGCTGCTGCTCGAGCCGGGGCTGGCGGGCGAGCTGCTGGCCGGCCACGCCGCCGACACGGTCAAGGGCCCGGGCCAGCAGCGCATCCGGCCGCTGCTCGGTCAGGGCCTGCTGACCAGCGAGGGCGCCGCCCACGAGCGGGACCGGCGGCTGGTCGCGCCCGCGTTCTCACCCCGGCGGCTGGCCGGCTACGCCGACGTGTTCGCGCAGTGCACCCGGGACCGGGCCGGCACCTGGGCGGACGGCGCCCAGATCGACACCCGGGCGGAGATGGCCGCGCTGACGCTGCGGATCGCGGGCCGGGCGCTGCTCGGCACCGACCTGGCGGCGCAGGCGCCGCTGGTCCGGGCCGGCCTGGAGCAGGCGCTGGCCGACTTCGGCCAGGCGGGGCCGGCCAGCGCGGCCAGACCGGCCAGGCCGGCCAGGGCGGCCAGGGCGGGAAAGCCCGGGCCGGGAGCGGCCGGGCAAGCCGGGCAGGCCGACCGGGAAGCAGCCGGGCGGGCGCTGCACGAGCTGGTGGACGAGCTGATCAGCCAGCGCCGGGCAGCCGGGCGGGAGGACGGCGGCGACGCGCTGGCGGCGCTGCTGGCCGGGACCGACGGCCCCGGCGGGCTCACCGGCCAGGAGGTGCACGACCACGTGCTGACCCTGCTGCTGGCCGGCCACGAGACCACCGCCAGCGCGCTGACCTGGACGCTGTGGCTGCTGGCGGGGCACCCCGACGTCCAGCAGCGGCTCCAGGCCGAGGTCAGCGCGCTCGGCGGCGAGCCGCCGGCCCCCGGCACGCTGCCCGCGCTGCGCTACACCCGGGCGGTGGTCAGCGAGGCGGTCCGGCTCTACCCGCCGGCCTGGATCATCGGCCGCACCGTCACCGCCGACCTGGAGCTGGCCGGCCGGCGGCTGCCGGCCGGCTCGGTCGCCGCGGTCAGCCCGCTGCTGCTGCACCACGACCCCCGCTGGTTCCCCGACCCGGAGGCGTTCGACCCCGGCCGCTGGCTCGACCAGCGCCGCCAGGCGGTGCCCCGGCACGCCTACCTGCCGTTCGGCACCGGGCCGCGGGCTTGCATCGGCGAGCAGTTCGCCTGGGCGGAGGCGGTCAGCGTGCTGGCACTGCTCGCCCAGCAGTGGACGTTCCAGGCCGTCCCCGGCGCGACGGCCGAGCCCAGCTACCGGGTGACCCTGCGCCCGGCCGGGCCGGTCGCGCTGACCGTCCGCCGGGTGCGGTGAGTCGCCTGGTGACCTGCCGGGCGGGAGGGGGCGCGGGGGCCGGGGAGGAGACGGGGTGGCCGGGAGAGTCTGGCGCTCCCGTTCGGGATGATCGGGTTGGACCCCGGCCGGCCGGGACTGGTCAGCTCAGGCGGGCCCGGGCCGCGGTTTCCAGCCGGGGAGCGCCGGCCGGGCCGGCCTGCGCCCGGTCAAAGCGGACGGCGGCCGCGCGGCCGTCGAACTCCAGCTCGGCGATCATGTTCACGAACCACGGGCCCGCGGTGACCCGCCACTTCAGCCGGGGCGCGTGCGCGCCGGCCAGGGTGGCGACGGCGGTGGCCGCCAGGCCGCTCACGGCCGTGCTGGCCAGCCGCTGCGCGAACCGCATCTTGGGCGGCATCGCCTGGTGGAACGGGGAGCAGACGGCTTCGTAGACCGCGCTGGAACCGGTACCGCCGGGAACGGCGCCGTCCGGCAGCTCGACCGCCGCCAGGAAGCTGTGGTGGATGTCGCCGGAGATCAGCGTGACCGTGGCCGGCGGCGGGCCGCCAGCGCTGAAACGGCCGGTCGCCAGCCCGGTGACGAGCTGCTCAAGCCCGCTGAAGGACGCGGCGAACGCGGGCCAGTGCTCCAGGTCCACCGCCCGCCGCAGCCGCTCGCCGAAGCGCGCCCCCCGCTTCCCCCAGACGCCGCTGGCCAGCCGCTCGGTCCACGCCTCGAGCGCGTGGATGCCGCGCGGCAGCAGCGGCGGCACCGAGGTGGCGATCACCACGTGGTCCCAGTCGCCGGAGACCGACTCATCCAGCCAGCGCCACTCCCCCTCGTCCGCCATCAGCCGCGGCCAGCCGTCCACCACCCGGCGGCTGCGCGAGTCCAGCAGGATCACCCGGACCCGGCCGAACGCGCGCCGCACCGACCAGCGGACGCCGGGCTCCCGCGCGTCCGCCCGGTGCGCGAGGCCGGCCAGCACCGCCGCCGCGTCGCCCGGCCCGCTCACCTTCGCCCACGTCTCGTCGGCCGCCAGCTCGGCCGGCGACAGGTTGCCGAGGTGCTGGTAGACCCAGTAGCTCTGGAACGCGCTCTCGATCCGCCGGGGCCACCAGGGCAGGGCGCTCACGTCCCGGCGCCAGGCGGCGGAGGTGTTCCAGTCGTCGTGCACGTCGTGGTCATCGAAGATCATCGCGGTCGGGACCACCGACAGCAGCCAGCGCACGTCCGGGTCGCTCCACGCCTCCCGGTACAGCGCGCAGTACTCGGCGAAGTCGGCCACCTCGCGGTCAGGCGCCCGGGTGCCGGCCGGCTGGCCGGCCCGCCGCTCGGCGATGAACTGCCTGGTCGACGGGCCAGGCTCGTCGGCGTAGACCTGGTCACCGATCATCAGCAGCACGTCCGGCCAGCGGTCCCGCGGCTGCGCCGCCAGCATCGCGGCGGTGGCCTTGAGCGCGTCGGTGCCCTCGTCCTCGCTGGTGGCGGTGCCCGCCGCCCGCCGCGCCCGGGCCCTGGGGCCCAGGTTGGCGGGCGCGATCTCGGCCACCCGGCAGGAGCCGAAGGCGATCCTGGCCGGCCGCCCCGGGTCCAGGGTGCGCAGCACGCTCGGCGGGAAGCCGTCGCCCGGCTGCGGCCAGCGCACCACGCCGTCCAGCGCCACCTGGTACTCGTGCTCCCGGCCGGGCGCCAGGCCCTCGATCACCACCAGGCCGAAGTGGTGGCCTTCGACCTCGAAGGTGCGGGCCCGGCGGCCCAGCACCTCGACCTCGCAGTCCCGGTCGGCCTCGACCCAGACCGTCGCCTCGGTCTCGCTCACGTAGCGCAGCATCGGCCCGAGCAGCAGGGCCGGGCCGGCGCCTTCCTCCGTCGTCATCGCGGACTCCCCTCGGCCGGCGCTAGCGGCGCGTCGTCAGCAGCGGACACCACCGGGAACTTCCCGGTCGGCCGGGCGCTATTCTCCCCGTCGGGTGAATACCGCGCATTCCCCCGGGCCGGGCGAGCGGCCGCCCGCTACCGTCAGCGGTCGAGCAGGGTGAAGTCGGTGAAGTCGAAACCGGGCGCGACCACGCAGCTCACCAGCACCTCGCGGTCGGCGGCGGGCCGGGCCGACTGCCAGTGACCGGCCGGGACCAGGTGCTGCGGCCGCTGCCCGGCCGCCAGGTCCTGACCCACCGTAACGCTCAGCGGCGGGTCGGCCGGCCGCTCGCCGTCCCCGCCGTCCAGCATCAGCAGCGGGCCGCCGGCGTGCCACAGCCAGACCTCGTCTGACCTGACCCGGTGCCAGGCGGACGCTTCGCCCGGCGCGAGCAGGAAGTAGATGCCGGTGGCGGCCGCGCGCGGCCCCGGGTAGCCGTCGGGCTGCCAGGACGGGCCGGCCCGCCAGGTCTCGCGGTACCAGCCCCCTTCCGGGTGCGGCGCGAGGTCGAGCAGCTCGGCGGTGCGCGGGCGGGGACGGTGATCCATGGGCATTACTATGCCGGTTCCGCTCGCGTCAGCGGAGCGCGCCGGGCACGGACTGACCGAAGATGGCGATCACCAGGCTGAGCAGCGCCACCGCGACCACCGAGAGAGCGATGAGGAACAGCCGGGTCGGGCCGGCCGCGGGCAGGGCCGACCCGGGCGCCGCCGGCCGGGCGCCGCCGACCCGGGCACGTCGCCTCGGCTCACCCGGCCGAGCTGCCACACCACCGGTGCCACGGCTAGCACGAGCAGTCCGGTGAGCAGGTTGACTTTGAGCACCACGCCGCCGAGGGCGGCGAACGAGAGGGCGGTCCGCAGCCACGCGAGCGAAGTCCGCTCGTGGGCCAGGCCGGGGTCACGCTCCTCCGGGTCATCGCCCGGCAGGCCGGGCGGTGGCGTGCTCATCGCAAGGCCGAGACGAGTAGCACCACGGCGGCGATGACGGCGACGGTGGTGATCGTCGCGGCCAGGATCCACGGCAGTACCGACTGCGGCAGCGGATCGCCCCGGCGCAGTGCCCGCTGGCTGCGCACCCACTCCACGTAAGCGGTCACCGCGAGTACCGCGCCCAGCGCGATCAGCGGCAGGCCGAGCAGGTGACGTCCGGCTGGCACCCGGGGAAAAGGCGGGAGCAGCTGCACGATGCCAAGGCCGGCCACCACCAGGGCGAGCGCGGTCCGGCTCCAGGCGAGGAACGTGCGCTCGTTTGCGAAGGTAAACCGGGGATCGGGCTCAGTCCCCCCGTTGTCCTTAGCGACCGTCACGGGCAGTAGCGCGGACAGGCGCTTCGACCATGACATGTCGGCTTCGCTCCCCTGAGGTGTACGGTCTCGCACGCCCATTGTGCCCGTTACACCAGTAACGCCACGCGCCCGGGGTCAGCGGGCGTCCTGGCCAAGGTCCTGGCCGCCCGTGGGGCCGGAGGTGTCGGCCAGCCGGTCGACCGCGCGGGCGAGCGCGTCGAGGGCCGGGGCCGCGGCCGCGAGGACGCGCTGCTGCCTGGCCGGCAGGCTGGACAGTGCCAGGTGCAGCACGGCCGCGTTGGTGGCCTGCCAGGCGAGCACTGCCTGGCGGCCGGCCTCGGTCACCGTCAGGCTGACCGCGCGCCGGTCGTCGGCGGCGGTCACCCGCTTCAGCATTCCCTGCGCGCTGAGCGCGTTGACGATGGTGGTGACCGTGTTGGCCCGCATGTTCAGCTGCCGGGCGAGCTGACCGGGCCGGGCACCCGGGTGGTCGGCCAGCACCGCCAGCAGCTCAAGCTGCGCCACCGCCAGCGTGTTCCCCGGGTCGGCCACCCGCGCGCCGCGGCGCAGCGCCCGGCGCAGCCGGGCGATCCCCTCGGCCAGGCCGTCCGCGGGCGGCACCCGGTGAGGGGCCCGGCCGTAGCCGGGCGGACGGCCCTCCGCCGTCACCGCGGTCCCGCCGGAGCGGGACGGACCGCGCGGCTGGCGGCCCCGGTGCCGGCCAGGGCGACAGCGCCGAGCAGCCCCATCGACAGCGCGCGGCCGGCCGCGGGCGATCCGAGCAGCCCGCCCGCGTGCAGCGCGAAGGTCACCGCGGCGACGCCCAGCGCGGTGCCGATCCCCCTGGTCATGTTCACCATCCCGCCTGCCGCCGCCGCGTCTCGCACCGGCACCGCGGCCATGATCTCGGCGTTATTAGCCGGAGTGTAGATGCCGAGGCCCGCGCCGAGCAGGCCAAGCAGCAGCACTGATACCACGTCGGGGAGGGGTACCGCCAGCGCGGCCGCGCTGGCGGACGCGAGCGCACCGCCGAGCACGCAGCGGCGGCTATTCGGCCACCGGGCGGGCAGCAGCCAGTCCCCCGTCAGCGCCGTCAGCCCGAACCCCGCGGGCAGGGCGGTGAGCAGCAGGCCGGCCGCGGCCGCGCTGCCGCCCCGGGCGGTGACCAACTGCGGGAACAGCACCAGCGGCCCGAACAGGACGAGGTAGGCGCACAGCGCGCCGAGCAGCGCCGGGCCAGTGCCGGCCGCCGTCATCGTCCGCAGGCCGAGGACCGGTGCCACGGCCTGCCGCTCATGCCTGAGCAGCCCCGCCCCAGCCGCCAGCGCCACCGCCGCCAGCAGGGCCGCCGTCCACCCGGGGGCACCGAGCCCGGACAGGCTGGAAACGGCGAGCATGCCCGCCACCGTAGCGGCTGCCAGCAGCGCCACCCCGGCCAGGTCGGTCCCGGCACCAGTCGCCCTTAGTCCGCGGGCCACCGGGCCCGAACCCGCCGGGCCGCCGGACGGGTTGCTCGACGGGCCGGAAAGGGTGCGGCGGACCGGGCCGACGCCCTGGGGCGCGGCCTGCCACCGGGTGCGCGGGAGCAGGCACACGCCGGCCGCCACCGCCGCCATGCCTACCGGGACGTTGACGAAGAAAACCCAGCGCCAGCCGGCCGCCGCCACCAGCAGGCCGCCGACGACCGGGCCGGACGCGAGCCCCACCGCCTGGGCGGCCGCCTGGACGCCGAGCGCGGCGCGGCGGCTGCGCGCCGGGACGCTGGTGATCACCAGGGCCACGCTGTTAGCCTGCAGCAGCGCCGCCCCGGCGGCCTGGACCAGGCGCAGTCCGGTCAGCACCGGCAGCGAGGGAGCCAGCCCGCAACCGGCCGAGGCGGCGGCGAACACGATGAACCCGTACAGGTACAAGAGCTTGCGGCCCACCCGGTCCGACCAGCGGCCGGCCGGCACCAGTAGCGCCGTCAGCACCAGCAGGTAGCCGAGCGACACCCACTGGACGGCGGCCAGCCCGGCCCCGTACTGACGCTGCAGGGCGGGCAGTGCCACCGTGACGATGCTGGCGTCGAGCTGACCCATGAACGCGCCGAGGCAGACCGCGGAGACCGCGAACCAGGGCGCCAACGGGTGACCGCGGATCGCGGCCGGCCGCGCGGGCTCGCGCAGCAGCGCCAGCACGGTCGGCTCGGCTTGCCAGGACGGGCCACGGTTCACCAGTCCCTCCCTCATATATCTGTGACAGAACTATTATTAGTTCTATGACAGAAGTTTCTCGGTCGTCAAGTCGTCCCCCGCGGTCGGACCGGGCAGACCCGCGGCGCGGCGGTTAGCACGACGAATTCCGCCGAAGAGCAGACAAAAACGCTTATCCGCCTCGTGACCGGGCCGCGCCAACTTACGCTTTCGTTATGGGGTCACGCGGCGGCAGCGAGCTTGCCCGGGGAGTGATCGACGTCGCCGGGATCCGGCGGTCGTACTGGGTGGCCGGCGCGCCCCGGCGGTCCGGGCAGGCGGCGCCGCCGCTGCTCATCGCCTTGCACGGCGACGGCATGGACGGGCAGGCGATGGCCCGGCTGACCGGGCTGGCCGACCGCGGCCCGGCGGCCGGCATCACCACCGTGTTCCCCGACGGCTGGAAGGGCTGCTGGCACCCGGCCCGGCCGCCCGCCAGCGCGCCCGACCTGGACGACGCCCGGTTCCTTTCGGAACTCGCCGCCCAGCTCGAAGGGGCCGGGGCGGCCAGGTCGTGGCCGGTCTTCCTGGCCGGGATCGCGGCGGGCGCACGGTACGCCGAGTACGTCGCGCGGCACGGGCTGCTGCCGGTGGCCGGCCTGTTCCTGGTCGCCGGGACCGCGCTTGAGTTCGGCCGCCGCCAGGCGCCGGTCCCGCAGCTACGGATGAGCATGGTGCTGGTCATCGGCACCGGCGACCGGACCACGCCGTACGCGGGCGGGCGGCTCACCCGGGCCGGGCTGCCCGGGATGCTCCAGCGCCGCCGTGCCGCCCGGCACGGCGAGCTGCCGGACGAGGACCTGGTGGCGAGCGCCGAGGACGTGCTTGGCGACTGGGCGGCGGGCAACGGGGTCACCGCTTCCGCGGCCGCCGCTTCCGGGGGCATCACCTCCGGGGTCGAGGGCCACGAGTCCGCTGGCCACGGGTTCTCCGGGCTCTCCGTCGCCGGCAGCTTCACCCGGCCGGAGATCGAGGAGCTGCCCACGCCGCCGGGCGACCTGCCGGTGACCCGCAAGGCCTGGACCCGGCCCGGCTGCCACTCGGCCACGCTCTACCGGATCGACGGCGGCGGGCACGGCTGGCCGGGCGGGCCGCAGCCGCCGGCCCGGGCGGGAAACGGCTGCGGCCCGGTCAGCCGGCAGCCCGACGCGACCGGGCTGCTGCTCGACATGGCGGAGCGGGAGACGGCGAGCGCGCTCGGCTACACCGCCCTCGACCGCAGCGAGATCGCCTGAGCCGCTGAGCTTCAGGCCGGCCTGCTCCCGCCGTCAGGTTGCTGGCCGGGGTGCGAGTGCGCAGGTGGACTGCGCGGTGACGGTGCGGTGGCCGGTCACGGGTGACTGCGGCAACCACTTTCCCTGAGCCCACTGCCATTAAGTCAGGCGGGCGCCACCACTGCCACTCTGGTCTCATAGCTGCAGGTCAACGGGTTAGACTGGAAATAATTTGGTGCCATACGGCCAAATTATTTCCACCCTGCAAAAAAGTTCCGTAATGATTCCGCTGGCTGGGGATTTACGGCCGACAGGCCGTTACGGGCGGGCGGCGGCCGCCTGCTCCAGGGTGGCCAGCGGAACCCAGCCGTCGTGCTGCCAGGTGATCTTGCCGGCCGCGTTGACCAGCACCAGCCAGGGCTGGTCCTGCACGCCGTAGCCGTCGGCCAGGCGGCCGGTCTCGTCCAGCGCCACCGGGTACCCGAGCGGCCCGAGCTGGTGCAGGTAGGAGGTCACGGTGGCCGCCGAGGGCTCGGTGACGGTCTCGTCGACGGCGGTGAGCGCGGGCAGGTGCCTGGCCGTGGCCGTCTTGGCGTAGCTGTTGAGCGCGGCCAGCTCGGAGCTGAGGTCGGAGGTCTCGCTGAGCCAGGTGGCGAAGAAGACCACCAGGCGTGCCTTGCCCGGCCCGAGGGTGACCGGTCCGGGCGCCGCCTGGCGGCCGCCGGACGACCCGGTGCCGCCGGCCACCGGGGCGGCGGCGGGCAGCGAGACGGTGGCGGCCGGGGTCTGCGCGGGAACGGCGCCGAGCGACCCGAGGCTCGCCAGCTTCGGATGGCCTGGCAGCAGGGAAGCCACCTCGGTCGCCAGCACCTGGGCGGACTGGGTGACGCTGGAGTACGCCATCTGCGTCAGGTAAACCTTCTGCTCCCGGCCCTGCTGGTCGATCACGTACAGCGCGGGCGTGTGGTCGATCTGGTCTGACTCGACCTGAACCGCGACGTCGTAGGACTTCCAGACCGACTTCAGCTGCGCCTGCGACCCGGTCAGGAAATCCCACTGGTTGGTCATGGCGTGCACCCGCGAGTACGCGAGCACGTTGGACACGCTGATCGCGTCCGGGTTGGCGTCGATGCCGAGCAGCTGCACCGACTTGCCCGCCTGGCCAAGCAGTTCCTTCGCCAGCACCATCGACTGCGTGGTGAGCGGGCAGACCGTGGTGCACTCGGAGTCCTCGAAGCCGAGCAGGACCACGCGGCCGCGGAACTGGCTGAGCGACATCGGCTGGCCGAACTGGTTGACCAGCTTGAAGTCGGGAGCCGGCTTGCCGCCGAGGGGCGCGCCGAGGTCAAGGTTGGGGTTCTCCTCGGCCGCGGCACTGGCCGAGCTCATCGCCGGCGAGGACGACCCGGACGACGACGAGGCCCCGGAGCAGCCGGCCAGCGCCAGGGCGGCCGCCAGCGCCAGCCCGCTCACCCAGGTAACCGGCCCGCTCATGAACTTCCAGCGCTCTGCCACAGGCTCCACGCTACTACACGGTACTACGCTTGGTAGTAGCTCGGGGTTATCCGGCCCGGCCCGGGGCGGCCTGCTCCGGCTGCGTGCTGGCGGTGCCTTCGCGGGCGGCGCCTTCGCGGGCAGCGTCCGCGCGGGCGGCGTCGCCCACCTCGCTGCCGAGCGGCTCGGTCGGCTCGTCGCCCACGATCACCCCGCCGCCGTGCCCCCAGGCGATGTACCGCCAGGTCAGGTTCATCAGGGTGGCCACCCGGTTGCGGTTGCCGAGCAGGTAGACCAGGTGCAGGCCGAGCCAGGCGAGCCAGGCGAGGGTGCCGGTGATGCGGGCTCCGCGGGCCAGCTGCACCACCGCCGACCGGCGGCCGATCGTCGCCATGGTGCCCTTGTCGTGGTACTTGAACGGCTCAGTGGGCTCGCCCCGGAGCAGGCGGGCGATCTGCGCCGCGACGTGCCTGCCCTCCTGGATGGCGGGCTGCGCGAGCTGCGGCGACGGGTCCTTCTGGTCGAGCGCCATGTCGCCCGCCGCGAAGATCCGGTCGGTGCCCTCGACGCGCAGGTCGGGCTGGACCAGCAGGCGGCCGTTCTTGCCCTGCGGCAGGCCCCAGGCCGCCACCGCGTGGTGCGCCGCCACCCCGGCCGTCCACACGGTCAGGTCGCTGCGCAGCGTGGTGCCGTCGGCCAGCAGCACGCTGTCCCTGGTGACCTTGCGGATCTCGGTGTTCAGCCGGATGTCCACGCCGCGCTCGACCAGCTGCCGCCGGGTGTACTCGCGCAGCTTCGGGTTGAACGGCATCAGCAGCTGCGGTGCCATCTCCACCAGCCGGATGTGCATCCGCTCCGGGTTGACGTCGGGGAACGTGGCCCGCAGGACGGTGCTGCGCAGCTCGCCCAGGGTGCCGGCCAGCTCCACCCCGGTGGCGCCGCCGCCGACCATGGTGACCGAGAACTCCCGGCGGCCGTCGGGGTCGGCGCTCAGCCACTCGAAGCCGTTCATGATGTGGTCGCGCAGCACGATCGCGTCGGCCCGGGTGTAGAGGCCGAAGGTGTTCTCCTCGGCCCCCTCGATGCCGAAGTAGTTGGCCGACATCCCGGTCGCCAGGATCAGGTAGTCGTAGCCGACCTCCCGCCCGCCCTTCAGCCGCACCACCCGGGCGGCCTGGTCGATCTCGGTCAGCTCGCCGCGGATGTAGCGGGCGTCCTTGCGGGTGGTGATCCCGCCCACCGGGTAGGCGACGTCCCCCGGGTTCAGCCCGCCGGTCGCCACCTGGTAGAGCAGCGGCTGGAAGGTGCTGTAGAGGTTCTTGTCGATCACCGTGGTCCGTACGCCCGCCTTGCGCAGCCCGCGTACCGCGGACAGGCCGGCGAAGCCCGCTCCGATGATCACCACGCGCGCCGGCTCAGTCATCTCGCTGCCCTCTGTCCTGTCGCCTGGTGGCGGCCGCTAACGCCTGCTGGCGGACCGCCGGGCCGGGGAGAACCAGCGGGACGCCTCTCTGTCATAAGCATGCCCTCCGTCCTCGGTATGCCCGCGGGGGGCCGGCCCTTCCGCTGCGTTCTGCCCGGCCCGGGCAGCCCCCGCACGGGTCGGCCGCTGGTCACAGGGCGAAGGCGACCAGTTGCGGGTCGGCGCAGAACCTCGGCGACGCGGCCAGGTGCGGGCAGGCGGTAACCACCACCGTGCCGCCGGAGGCGGCCGCGCTGCCGCCGAGCCCGGACACGTCCGCGTAGAAGTGCGGCCACGGCGCGGCCGAGCTCCAGGTAACCCGGCCCGTCCGGGTGCTGTACTCCCAGGCCGTCCCGTTCGACCCGGCGACCAGGCCGAACGCGACCCCGTGGCTGACCTCGTAGACCGCCCCCGCCCCGGGGACGGCCGACGCCGGGACCACGGCCCGGGCCCGGCCGGTCAGCGGGTCGACGCCGCGCAGCGTGCCGCTGGCGGCGGCCAGGTAGACCAGCCGCGCGCCCGGGTCGGTCCCCTCCGGCACCGCGCCGCCCGCGGACCACAGCTCGCCGCCGGTCCACCCGCTGTACGCGGTCACCCCGGCGGGCGAGGCGAACAGCACCGCGCCGTCGGCCGCCAGCGCCAGCGTGCCGGAGAACGGGCTGCCGAGCGGCGAGCTGAGCGTCCGCTCGGCGCCGTTGCCGAGGTCGATGACCTTGAGCGCGGTCACCGCTGCCGAGCCGAGCGCGCCGCCGGGCGACTCGGCCAGGTAGAGCGCCTGGCCGTCGGTCCGCCAGGGCTGACCGCCGCTGGCCGGCCGCCGCCAGCGGACCTGCCCGGTCGCGTTGCTGTAGCTGGTCACCGAGGAGGCGCCGATCACCACGGTGTCGGTGGCGGAGGCGGCGACGGCACCGCCGTAGACCGCGGCCGGGTACCGCCGCACCAGCCGGCCGTCGGACGCGCTGAGGACCACCTCGGTCCGCGACCGGCCGCCCGGCGCCAGCAGCCCCACGGTGACCACGCCCGGCCACGCACGGACCGACATGATCATCGCGCCCGGCGGCGCGGCCAGCGTAACCTGCCACCGGCGGTGACCGGTGGCGAGGTCGTAGCCGGTCACGTCGAGCCCGATGCCGACCACCGCCAGCTTGCCGCCGGCCGCGACCGAGGCCTGCCCGGAGGCGGGCACGGTGCTGCCGTCCCCGCTGTCACCCGCTCCCCCGCCGCTGCCCGCGTCCCAGTAGCCGGCCAGCGGCTGCGTCCAGCGCAGCGCCGACGCGGCCAGCGGGTGGCAGCCGGCCCCTGGCAGCCGGGCGGCCGCGGCACCATGTCGGACGCGAGCACCGGGAGCGGGATGATCAGCATCGCGAGCAGGGCGACGGTAAGCGCGAGCCGCCGGACGGCCGGGTGGCGGCGGGCAGCGGACCCGGCCAGCCGCGCGCGGCGCCGCCGCTGCCGGCGCCGCGACAGGCGGCCCGGCCCGGGCAGCCGGCTAAGCCACGGCGGGCGGCCGGGGCGGCGCGGCCGGGCAGGCCGGGGCGGGCGGGCAGGCCGGGACAGGCGGGCGTGCTGCGGTCCCGGCCGGGGCCACCGGGGCAATCCCCCCGCCTGCCGTTGCGTCACCGCCTGCCGCCTCCGCGAGATTCGGGCCGAGAACATCCGGCAATAAGGGTAAAACGCCGGAGGCGGCCCGGTCCGGTCGTTTGCCGCCCTCCGGGTGACCGCGGCGGCGCGCCTCGATAGCGTTAGCCGCGTATACCGCGCTAGCTGAGGACACCGCTAGCTGAAGACAAGGTGTTAGCCGAAGATACACGGAGGTACTTCATGGCCGACCGCGCACCGCTTCCGTATGACTTCCTGCCGCCGGTCCCCGCGTTCGCCGTCACCAGCGAGCACGTCGCCGACGGGGAAATGCTCAGCGACCGGCACGTCTACAACAGCTTCGGCATGTCCGGGCAGAACGTCTCCCCGCAGCTGTCCTGGTCCGGGTTTCCACCCGAGACCAAGAGCTTCGCGGTCACCTGCTACGACCCGGACGCGCCGACCGGGTCCGGATTCTGGCACTGGATCGTCATCGACCTGCCGGCGTCGGTCAGCTCGCTGCCGGCCGGGGCGGGCACGGCCGGCGGGACGGGGCTGCCGGCCGGCGCGTTCCAGGTGCGCAATGACTACGGCAGCAAGGACTTCGGCGGGGCGGCACCCCCCGCGGGCGACGAGCCGCACCGCTACGTGTTCGCGGTGCACGCCCTCGACGTTGAGACACTCGGCATCGACTCCGACGTGACCCCCGCCGTCGCCGGGTTCAACCTGCGGTTCCACACCATCGCCCGCGGCCTGGTCATCCCGGTCTTCGGCCACTAAGCGAGCGCCGCCGCTGCCCGCCGCCCGGTACGCGGCGGGCAGCCGGGAAAGAGTTACGCGGCTGCCCGGGACGGGTTAATCGACGTCCTGCACGGGCGCGGTGCCCAGCGCGTCCTTGTGCCGCAGCTCGTAGTGCCGGGTCAGGGCCGCGCTCGCCCCGCCGGGCCGGTACGCGACGGTACGCTGGCAGATTTCACAGCGGGTAACCGGAAGCTGAGTAACCGTGACAGGAAAATTCTTATCGGCTGAGCGGGTCATAAAACCTTCACCTGCGTCGCTGCCTATCTGGCAGGCCAGCTGCAATGGGCCGACTGCGGGCAGCCGGAATACCGGTTATTGTCCTTATGATCGTAGCCGATGCCAGAACCTGACCCGGAGAGCCCGAGATCGCGGTTGAATACCGATCACGATCAAACGCGCGCCCGCATTGCCGAGCTGGACCGCGAGTTCAGCGCGATCGTCGCCAGCGCCCGCGACGGCTCGGCCGGGGGCGATGACGAGCACGACCCCGAGGGAGCGACCGTCGCCTTCGAGCGGCAGCACGTCGCCGCGCTGCTCGCCCAGGCCAGGGAGCACCTGGCGGAGATTGAGGCGGCTTTGGGTAAAGTCGAAAGCGGCCGGTATGAAATATGCGATATATGCGGCGGCCCAATTGGCGCCGAACGCCTCGCCGCCCGTCCGGCGGCGCTGGTCTGCGTGCGCTGCGCCCGTGCCCGCCGATAGTCGCCCGCCACGCGTGATCATCAACGATGCTAATCGGACGGCTGGGACTCGCGTCCGGTTCGCGGCATTTGTCGCGCGGACGGCTGGGAAACGACCGGTTTTTACCGCAACCGGGCGCTAGCCGGGACGGCCGGGGGTCACCGCGCCGGTCTCGTACGCGAGGATGACCGCCTGCACCCGGTCCCGCAGCCCCAGCTTGGCCAGCAGGTGCGCGACGTGCGTCTTGACCGTCGCCTCGCTCACCACCAGGTCGGCCGCGATCTCGGCGTTGGACCGGCCCCGGGCCACCCGCAGCAGGATGTCCCGCTCGCGCGGGGTCAGCGACGCCAGCCGGGACGGCGCGGGCGCGGCCGCGGCCGGGCGGGCCGCGAACGCCTCGATGAGCCGCCTGGTCACCGACGGGGCGAGCAGCGCGTCGCCGGCCGCCGCGACCCGCACCGCCGCGATCAGGTCGGCCCGCGGCGCGTCCTTGAGCAGGAAGCCGCTGGCACCCGAGCGCAGCGCCTCGTACACGTAGTCGTCGAGGTCGAAGGTGGTGAGGATGACCACCTTGGGCGCCCCCTGGCCGGCCGCGGTGAGCTGCCGGGTGGCCGCCAGGCCGTCCATCACCGGCATCCTGATGTCCATCAGCACCACGTCCGGGCACTCGGCCCCGGCCAGCTCCACCGCCGCCGCACCGTCCGCCGCCTCGCCCACCACCACCAGCCCGGACGCCTCCAGGATGAGCCGGAAGCCGGCCCGCACCAGCTCCTGGTCGTCGGCGACAAGCACGCGCAGCGGGAGCGCGCTGCCGCCCGCCGCCAGCGGGCCGCCCCCTTCCCTGGCGCCGGTCACGTCAGCGGCAGCCGGGCGGTCACGGTGAAGCCGCCGTCGCCGGCCGGCCCCAGGGCGAGCGACCCGCCGCAGGAGGCGACCCGTTCGGCGATGCCCGCCAGGCCGTAGCCCGGCCCGACCGGGCTGAACGGCCCGGCCAGGCCGGGCGGCCGGCGTCCGGCCGGCCAGGGCGCCGGCGACGAGGGCGCGCGGCCGGGGCGGCCGCCCGCGGCCGGGGCGGTGTTGCCGACCTCGACCGTCAGCCCGTCCGGGGCGTAGCCGACCCGGACGGCGGCGGCCGAGCCGGGCGCGTGCCGCACCACGTTGGTCAGCGCCTCCTGCAGGATGCGGTAGGCAGCCAGGTCGACGCCCGGCGGCAGCGCCGCCACCGGGCCGGACACCGCACAGCTGACGCTGAGGCCGGACTCGCGGGCGGTGTCGACTAGCTGGCCAAGGTCAGACATGGACGGAACGGGGGTCAGCCGCTCCCGTTCCGGCTCGGGATTTTCCTTGAACCTGAGCACCCCGAGCAGGCGGCGCAGCTCGGTCATCGCGGAGCGCGCGGTCGACCCGATGAGGTCGGCCGACGCGGCCGCCGCGTCCGGCCGGGCAGGCAGCAGCGCGCCGACCGCCTCGGCCTGCACCGCCATCAGGCTCACGTGGTGCGCCACCACGTCATGCAGCTCCCGGGCGATGCGCAGCCGCTCGGCCGCCGCCGCCCGGTCCGCCGCCGCGTCCACCGCCGCCTCGGCCCGGGCCGCCCGGGACGCCGCCTCCGCCAGCGCCGCCCGGCGCCGCCGGCTCAGCGCGCCGATCACCCAGGCCGCGCCGAAAATGAAGTACTGCACGATCGCGTCGTAGGGCTGGGTGTGCCCGGGCAGCGTCTGCGACCAGGTGATGCCGCCGGCCGCCCCGGCCACCGTCAGCAGGCGCAGCGCCAGGCCGCTGCGCTCGGCGACGGTGGCGAAGGCGATCGCGGGCGCCAGCGGCAGCGGCGCGTACCCGAACAGCAGCACGTCGTAGCAGTTGCGGATCGCCCCGCTGGCGATCACCACCGGCACCGGGAACACCCGGCGCAGCGCCAGCGGCAGGCACTGCCCGGCCACCAGCAGCAGGGCCAGCCAGAACGGGTGGATCCGGGACTGGTACGGCAGCAGCGACAGCAGGTTGAGCACGGCCAGGCCGAGCGCCAGGGCGGTGTCCTGCGCCACCTCCCGGCGGCGCGGCGGCAGCGCCGCGTACCAGCCCGCGGCGCGGGCGGGCAGGTCGCCGGGGCGCGGGCCCGGCCCGCTGCCAGCACCGCGGCCGACGAGGGCGCCCGCCGCCCGGCTGCCCGCCTTGCCCGGTACCGTCTGCGTCACAGGAAGATCGTACGGGCGGCCCCCGCGGCGCGGCTATCGCCCGCAAGCGGGAGACCGCGGTTCATCCTCGCGGGCGAGGCGGGGCGGGAACGCGGCCGCCGACCATAGCGGTCATGGATGCAACGATCACCGCGGCGCCCGCGCCCCCGGCCGCGCCCCGCGTTCACCTCAGCAGGGCGGTCTGGCTGGTCGCCGCCCTCGCCTTCGCGGTGGAGATGGCGCTCAGCGCCCGCTACGGTTACGTCCGGGACGAGCTGTACTTCCTCGCCTCCGGGCAGCACCTGGCGGCGGGCGGAGTGGACCAGCCCGAGCTGACCCCGCTCCTCGCCCGGCTCGACGCGCTGGTCACCGGCAACACCCTGGCCGGGCTGCGGGCGCTGCCCGCGCTCGCGTTCGCGGGCATGGTGCTGCTCACCGCCTCGATGGCGCGGCTGCTCGGCGCCAGCCAGCGCGGGCAGCTAGTGGCGGCGCTGGCCACCGCCTGCTGCGCCGAGTACCTGGGGGCGATGCACGAGCTCACCACGACGACCCCGGACTTCTTCTGCTGGACGGTGGCCCTGCTGTTCGTCACCAGGCTGCTGACCAGCCGCGACCCGCGGTGGTGGGTCGCGGTCGGCGCGGTCGCGGGGGTCGGCCTCGCGGCCAAGTGGAACATCGGCTTCCTGCTGGCCGGGCTGCTGCTCGGGTTCGCCTGCAGCCCGGCCGCGCGGCCGCTGCTGCGCAGCCGCTACCTGGCCGCGGGCGCGCTCATCGCCGCCGCGCTGGCCGCCCCCGACCTGGTCTGGCAGGCCGCGCACGGCTGGCCCAACCTGGACGTGTTCCGCGCGCTGCAGCAGGATGCGTGGGCCAACCGGGCGTTCTACTGGCCGGGCCAGCTGCTCTACACCAGCATCGTGCTGGCACCGCTGTGGGTGCGCGGCCTGCTGTGGGCGCTGCGCTCGGCCGCCTTCCGGCCGCTCGGCATCGCCGCGGCGGCGGTGATCGCCGTCCAGTTCGTGCTCGGCGGCAAGCCGTACTATCCGGGCGGCGTCTACACCTTCCTGTTCGCCGCGGGCGCGGCCGCGCTGTTCACCGGGGCCGCCGCGGGCCGGCCGGCCGGCGGCCGGATCGCCTGGTACTGCCTCGGCGCGGTCATCTGCTCGGTCATCTCGCTGCCGGTGCTGCCCGCGGCCGCGCTGGCCCGCTTCCCCGCCCAGAAGGTCAACTACGACCTGGGCGAGCAGATCGGCTGGCCGTCCGAGGTCAGGTTGCTGGCCAGCGTGTGGCGCGCACTGCCAGCGCCCGAACGGGGGCGGACGACCCTGCTCGCGGGCAACTACGGCGAGGCGGGCGCGGTGGACCGGTACGGCCCGTCACTCGGGCTGCCCGCCGTCTACAGCGGCGCCAACAACTTCTGGCTGTGGGGACCGCCGCCCGCGGCGGACACCGCGGCGGTCGCCATCGGCATCGACCCGGCCCTCCTGCGCCGCGAGTTCACCCAGGTCAAGCTGGTTGGCCGGTGGAACAACGGGCTGGGCGTGGCCGACGACGAGCAGGGCACCCCGGTCTACCTGGCGACCGGGCTGCGCGGCTCGTGGGGGCAGGCCTGGCCGGCCTTCCGGCACTACGACTAGGCCCCGGGGCCGCGGGTCAGCTCAGCCGCTCGCCGCAGCCGGCCGCGTCATAGCCCGGCAGGCTCGCCAGCTGAGCCAGCAGCCACGGCGAGGCCAGCACCTTGAGCAGCGCCTGCACCTCGCCCGAGGCGGCGTGCGCGGCCGGGATAACCAGCCGGAACCGTTCCTCGGCGAGCGGGACGAAGGCGAGGCCGTAGGCCAGCGCGGCCGGCTCGCTCGCCACCCCGGCGGCGGCCAGGCCCGCGCTGACCGCCGCCGCCACCTGCAGGTGGCCGGCCGCCTGGGCCTGGTAGCCGGGCAGCTCCTCCGGCTCGAGGCCGAGCCGCCGCCGCTCGGCGTCGAGCAGGCGGCGGGCCTGGGCGCCCGGCTCCCGGTTGACGATCCGCAGCCCGCCCCGGGCGATGGAGTCGAGGCCGGTGACGGCGGCCCGCAGCTCGGGCCGCAGCGCGATGCCCTCGCGCCAGGCGGTGAACCCGACGACCGCGGCGTCGTCCGGCAGCGGCTCGGCGCCCCCGTCGTCGTGCACCCCGGCCGCGTGCACCAGGCCCTGCCGGGCCAGTTCGAGGGCGGCGGCCGAGCCGCAGGGCCACCAGGCGAACGCGACCGGCGGGTCGAGCAGGCCGAGCGGGTAGCCGAGCAGCGGCAGCGCCGGGTCGCAGCCCGCCACCACCAGCGTGGGGCGGGGCGGGCCGATCGGGCGGACCGAGATCGCCCCGGGCCCGGCGGCCGGGGGCCGGGCTTCGGCCGGGGGCTGGGCCTCGGCCGGGGGCCGGGGGCCGCGGGCGGCGGGAACCGGGGCGACGGCGAGGCCGCCGGCCGGCCGGAAGCCCATGTTCGCCGCGGTGTCGCCGCGCAGCGGCAGCGCGACCAGCCGGCCGCCGACCGGGGCGAGCGACACCCGCTCCTCCCGGCCGGTCAGCGGGGCCAGCGGCAGCGCGCTGACCGGCGCGGCCGGCTCTCCCGGGCCGAACAGCTCCTCCACCGACAGGCCGAGTGCCTGGGCGAGCGCCAGCGCCACCCGCAGCGACGGGTCGGAGTGCCCCGACTCGACCGCGGATACCGCCTGCCTGCTCACCCCGGCCATCGCCGCCAGCTGCTGCTGGGAGAACCCGCGGGCCTGCCGGGCCAGGCGCAGGCTGGCCCCGGTGCTGCCGGGTGAATCTGTCATGGACGGATGGTAGGCGATCGGGCTCCCGTCCCGGTGCCTATGATCGGGCAGCATGAAGAGCGAGATCATCAGGGTCAGCACCGGGGCGCGGGAAACGGTGACCGACATCACCAGGCAGTGCGCGGAGTTCGCCCGCACCGCCGCCGCGGGCGGTGACGGCCTGCTGCACGTGTTCGTGCCGCACGCCACCGCGGGCATCGCGGTACTCGAGACCGGCGCCGGCAGCGACGACGACCTGCTGGCGACGCTGGCCGCGCTGCTGCCAGCCGACGACCGCTGGCAGCACGCGCACGGGACCCGCGGGCACGGGCGGTCGCACGTGATGCCCGCCCTCATTCCGCCCTACGCGAGCATCCCGGTGCTCGGCGGCCGGCTGGCGCTCGGCACCTGGCAGTCGGTCACGCTGGTGGACGTGAACGTCGACAACCATGACCGGCAGGTGCGCCTGTCGTTCCTGGTGGGTTAAATCGTTGCTGATGACATCGTTTCCAATGCGATAACTACCGGCAGAGGCGGTGGCACCCGGATCGGGTTACGGATACCGTAGGTAGTCCCCGATCAGGATTCATGTCGCCAACCGCCTGCACCGCCGCAGCGCGCCGGCGGATGAGCTGTCGCCCGGGCCCGGCCTGACAGCTGTTGATGATGAGGTGATGACGACCATGGCCCGCATCGTTGTCATTGGCGACTTGATGACAGACACCGTCGCCCACGCCACGCTGCCGCTGGCCCGCGGCAGCGACACCCCCGCCAAGGTGACCACCCACGGCGGCGGCTCCGGCGCCAACGTCGCCGCCTGGCTCGGCGCCGACGGCGCCGACGTGGCGTTCATCGGGCGGCGCGGCGCGGACATCCCGGGCCGGAACCGCGACATGGAGCTGATGGGCTACGGCGTCGACGCGCGGCTGGTGATGGACCCGGAGCGGCCCACCGGCACCTGCGTGGTGATGGTCACCCACAAGGGCGAGCGGACCATGCTGTCCGACCCCGGCGCCAACGCCGCCCTGGCCCCCGACGACCTGCCCCACGACCTGTTCGTGCCGGGCGCGCACCTGCACATCTCCGGCTACACGCTGCTGTCGGAAGGGTCCCGCTCGGCCGCGCTGGCCGCGCTCGACTTCGCCACCCGGGTCGGCATGTCCACCTCGGTCGACGGCGCGTCGGAGGCACCGCTGGAGCGGGTCGGGGCCGAGCCGTTCTTCGAGCTGACCGGGAACGCGCTGCTGCTGTTCGTGAACTCCACCCAGGCGCGGGTGCTCACCGGCCGGGACGACCCGGAGGCGGCCGCCCGGGTGCTCACCGCCTGGTATCCCCAGGTGGTCATCAAGCTGGGCAGCGAGGGCGCGCTGTTCTTCGCCAACGGCCGCCCGCCGGTGCGGGTGGGCGCCCCGCCGATCGAGCGGGTCATCGACGGCACCGGCGCGGGCGACGCCTTCGTGGCCGGGTTCCTGCCCGCCTGGCAGGACAAGAAGCCGCCGATGGAAGCCCTCGCCAGCGGCCACCGGCTGGCCGCGCACGCGCTCAACCTCATCGGGGCCCGTCCGCTCATGTAGTTCGGGCTCCCCGGTCACGCGGCCGGCCGCGCTGTGGTACTTAGTCCAGCATGACGGGCTTCCTGACCGAACTGTTCGCGCTTGACGGCCGGGTCGCGGTGGTGACCGGCGGTAGTTCAGGGATCGGCGAGGCGATGGCCTCCGCCCTGGCACTGGCCGGCGCCCGGGTGGTGATCGTGGCCCGCGACCCGGCCAGGCTGTCGGCGACCTGCGGGTCACTGCGCGACGCGGGCTGCCAGGCGACCTGGGTGAGCGCCGACCTGGCCGACCGGGCCGAGGTCGGGCGGGCCGCCTCAGCGGCGGCGGCCGCCTTCGGCGAGCCGGGCATCCTGGTCAACTGCGCGGCGGTGAACCTGCGGCCGCCGCTCGGGACGCTGACGGAAGAGCAGTGGGACCTGACGACGGCGGTCAACCTGACCGCGCCGTTCCTGCTCGGCCAGCGCTTCGGCCCGTCGATGGCCGCCCGCGGCTGGGGACGGATCATCAACGTCACCTCGCAGCAGGCCCAGCGGGCGTTCGGCAACAGCGGCGGCTACGGCGCGTCCAAGGGCGGCCTGGCCGCGCTCACCCGGTCCCAGTCCGAGGCGTGGGCCCCGTCCGGGGTCCGGGTCAACTCGGTCTGCCCCGGCTTCGTCGCCACCCCGCTGACGGCCGAGGTGGCGGCCGACCCGGCCCGCTCGGCCGCCCTGGCCGCCCGGACGCACGCCGGCCGCAACGGCGAGCCGGCCGACTTCGCCGGCGTGGCCGTCTTCCTCGCCTCCGCCGCCAGCGACTACCTCACCGGCCAGACGATCTACGTGGACGGCGGCTTCTCCGCCACCTGACCCCGCCTGGCCGTACCCAGGGACCGCGTCGGCGCCCCTCTGGCCGCATCGGTAACTCGGCGACCTCTTCGCACGCACCGGCGTCCGCGACTTCCTATCAGCTGTGACCACCTTCGCCACCTCCTATCGGTTGTGACCATTTTCGGAGGTGAAATGTCCGGTTTTCATGGTCAGAACCGATAGGAAGTCGTTCCTGGTGGTCGTAACTGATAGGAGGTGGGGGCCAGGCGGGCGACGGGAACGGGCGGGGCGGGGGCCGGGCTAGGGGGTGCGGAAGGGGGTGCCCAGGCGGGTTAGCTGGCGGGTGACGGCGTTGCCGGAGCCGTCGCGGCGGCCGGTCATGTCGGACAGGTCGACGATCACGCCTGACTCGGTCGCGCCGACCACCGGGGCCGGGCCGACCCAGGCCTGGACCAGGCCGTCCTCGCCCTTCAGGAAGCGGTGGCAGCGGACCCCGCCGGTCGCCCGGCCCTTCGCCGGGTACTCGGTGAACGGGGTGACCTTGACCGACGCGCCGCCGGTGCCGGGCAGGGCGTCGGAACGGCCGGCCGTCGTCACCACGACCGCCTCGGCCGCGGGGGCGACCGCCGGGTCGCCGGCCCCGGCATGCGGGCGGCCGGGCCGACCGCGCCGAACCACAGCACGGTGGCACCGCCGTCCAGCCGGATGCCCGCCATGCCCGCGGCCGGGCGGCCCTGCGGGCGGACCGCGGCGGCCGGGAAGTGCAGCAGCTGCGCGTCGCTGGTGACGAAGACCAGCTCCGCCTCGTCAGTGGCCAGGTAAGCGGCGCCCACCACCCGGTCGTCGTCCTTCAGGGTGATCAGCTCGAACTCGTCCCGGTTGGCCGGGTAGTCCGGCTGCACCCGCTTGACCACCCCGGACGCGGTGCCGAGGGCAACCCCGCTCGCGTCGCCGCCGTCCAGCGCGGCCAGCGCCAGCACCGTCTCGCCGTCGGCCAGGCCGGGCACGAACTCAGCCACCGGGTGGCCCGCTGCCAGCACGCGGCTGACACCGGCCGGGTCAGCGCCGGCCGCGGCCGCGGCCGGAATCTCGATCACGCTCACCCGGATCATCCGGCCCGCGCTGGTGACCGCGCCGATGGTGGCGCGGGCGGAGGTCGCCACCGAGCAGGCGACCAGGTCGGCCGCGCTGCCCGCGCTGGGAGCGGGCTGCGGCCGGCCCGCGGAGCCGCGCACCCGTTCGGGATCATCGTGGTTCGGCGGTGCCTGGTCCGGCCGCGGCAGCCGGGCCAGCAGGCCGGTCGCGGACAGCACCACCAGGCAGGGGTCGTCGGTGACCTCGAGCGGCACCGCCGCCGCCACCGCCGTGCCCGCCTCCATCAGCACGGTGCGGCGCGGGGTGCCGAACTTCTTCGCGAGGTCCGCCATCTCGCCGCTGACCAGGTCACGGAGCCGGTCGTCGTTGTCCAGGATCTCGGTCAGCGCGGCGATCTCGGCCCGCAGCGTCTCCTGCTCCCGCTCCAGCTCCAGCTTGTCGAACCGGGTCAGCCGGCGCAGCGGGGTGTCCAGGATGTACTGCGCCTGGATCTCCGACAGGTCGAACACCTGCACCAGGCGGCGCTTGGCCTCGGCCGAGTCGTCGCTGGTGCGGATGACCTGGATGACCTCGTCGATGTTGAGCAGCGCGACGATGATGCCGTCGACCAGGTGCAGCCGGTCCTGGCGCTTGCGCCGCCGGAACTCGCTGCGCCGCCTGGTCACGTCCAGCCGGTGCTCGATGTAGATGCTCAGCAGCTCGCGCAGGCCCAGCGTGCGCGGCTGGCCGTCGACCAGGGCGACGTTGTTGATGCCGAACGTCTCTTCCATCGGCGTGAGCCGGTACAGCTCGGCCAGCACCGCGTCCGGGTTGAAGCCCGCCCGGACCTCGATCACCAGGTTCAGGCCGCGGTGGCGGTCGGTCAGGTCCTTCAGGTCGGAGATGCCGGTGATCTTCTTGGCCTGGACCAGGTCCTTGATCCGGGAGATGACCTTCTCCGGGCCGACCCCGTAGGGCAGCTCGGTCACCACGATGCCGGTCTTGCGCGCGTTGAGCTGCTCGATCCGGGCGGTCGCGCGGGTGCGGAAGATGCCGCGGCCGCTCTCGTACGCCTCACGGACCCCGTCCAGGCCGGCGATGTGCCCGCCGGTGGGCAGGTCCGGGCCCGGCACGTACTTCATCAGCTGGGCGAGGCTGGCGTCCGGGTGCTTCAGCAGGTACCTGGCGGCGGTGATGACCTCGGTCAGGTTGTGCGGCGCCATGTTGGTCGCCATCCCCACCGCGATCCCGGCCGTCCCGTTGACCAGCAGGTTCGGGATGGCGGCGGGCAGCACCTGCGGCTCAGTCTCCTGGCCGTCGTAGTTCGGCCCGAAGTCGACGGTGTCCTCGTCGATGCTCTCCACCATGGCCATCGCGGCCTCGGTCGGCCGGCACTCGGTGTACCGCATGGCGGCGGGCGAGTCGTCGCCGCCGAGGCTGCCGAAGTTGCCGTGCCCGTCGATCAGCGGCAGCCGCATCGCCCAGGGCTGGGCCAGCCGCACCAGCGCGTCGTAGATCGCGCTGTCGCCGTGCGGGTGCAGGCGGCCCATCACGTCGCCGACCACGCGGGCGCACTTGACGTGCCCGCGGTCCGGGCGCAGCCCCATCTCGTTCATCTGGTAGAGGATGCGCCGCTGCACCGGCTTCAGCCCGTCCCGGGCGTCCGGCAGCGCGCGGGAGTAGATGACGCTGTAGGCATACTCCAGGTAGGAGCCGCGCATCTCCTCGGTGACGTCGATGTCGACGATGTGCTCTTCGAAGTCCTCGGGGGGCGGCGCGGTGGTACCGCCGCGGCGTGGTGGCATGCTGCGGGTCCTCGGTGTGATCTGTTAGGTGTCGATGCGGGACAGGTCGAGCTCGGCCGCGCCGCCGACGATGAAGTCGCGCCGCGGTCCGACGTCAGTGCCCATGAGCAGGCTGAACACGTCGGTGGCGGCCTTCGCGTCCTCAATCTTGATGCGCCGCAGTATGCGGTGCCGCGGGTCCATCGTGGTCTCCGCGAGCTGGCCGGCGTCCATCTCGCCGAGGCCCTTGTACCGCTGCACCGGGTCCTTCCAGCGCTGGCCCTTGTTCTCCAGCTCAAGCAGCGTGCGGCGCAGCTCGGAGTCGGAGTAGGTGTAGGTGTACTTCGGCTGCCCCTTGCGCGGGCTGGTCAGCTCGATCCGGTGCAGCGGCGGCACGGCGGCGAACACCCGGCCCGCCTCCAGCATCGGCCGCATGTAGCGGTGGAACAGGGTGAGCAGCAGCGTCCGGATGTGCGCGCCGTCCACGTCGGCGTCCGCCATCAGGATGATCCGCTGGTAGCGGGCCGAGTCAAGGTCGAAGGTGCTGCCCGAGCCGGCCCGAGCACGGTGATGATCGCCGCGCACTCGGCGTTCTTCAGCATGTCGGCCAGGCTTGACTTCTGCACGTTGAGGATCTTGCCGCGGATCGGCAGCAGGGCCTGGAACTCCGAGTCGCGGGCCAGCTTGGCGGTGCCGAGGGCGCTGTCACCCTCGACGATGAACAGCTCGCTGCGGTCGTCGGCGGACCGGCAGTCGACCAGCTTGGCCGGCAGGGTCGAGCTGGCCAGGGCCGACTTGCGGCGCTGGTTCTCGCGGTGCTCGCGGGCCGCGATGCGGGTCTTGGCGGCGGCCACGATCTTGTCGAGCACCGCCCGGGCCTGCTGCTTGGCGCCGCGCGGGGGGTTCTCGAAGTAGTCCTTGAGGCCGCCGCTCACCACCTGCTGGACGATCCTGGTGGCGGCCGGGGTGCCGAGGACTTCCTTGGTCTGCCCCTCGAACTGCGGCTCGGGCAGCCGCACCGAGACCACCGCGGTCAGCCCCTCGAGGATGTCGTCCTTGGTGACCGGCTCGTCGCCGTTCTTCAGCAGCCGGGCCGCGCGGAGCTGGTCGTTGACGGTGCGCAGCAGGGCCCGGTCGAAGCCGGTGACGTGGGTGCCGTGGTGCGGGGTGGCGATCACGTTGACGAAGCTTCTGGTGATCGTGTCGTAGCCGTTGTTCCACTGGACCGCGACGTCCACGTCCAGCCTGCGCTCGACCTCGGTCGGCGTCATGTGGCCGCGGTCGTCGAGCACCGGGACGGTCTCGGTGAAGGTGCCGTCGCCGATGAGCCGGATGACCTCAGTGATCTTGTCGCCGGACGCCAGGTGCTCGGCGAACTCGCCGATGCCGCCGTCGAAGCGGTACTCGTCCTGACGCGGCTCGGCGCCGTCAGCGGTTTCCTCGCGGACCGCGATGGCCAGGCCGGGCACCAGGTAGGCGGTCTGCCGGGCCCGCTCGGTGAGGCCGGTGTAGGAGAACGTGGCGTCCTTGAGGAAGACCTGGCGGTCCGGCCAGAACCTGATCCTGGTACCGGTCTTGCTCTTCGGCACCTTGGCCACCTGGCGCAGTCCCGACTTGCGGCTGAAGTCGGCGGCCGGGCCCGGGGCGGCGAACTCGCCCGCCACGCCGCGCCGGAAGCTCGTTGTCCAGGTGCAGCCCTCCCGGTCGACCTCGATGTCGAGCCGGGCCGACAGCGCGTTGACCACCGAGGCGCCCACGCCGTGGAGCCCGCCCGAGGCGGTGTAGGAGCCGCCGCCGAACTTGCCGCCCGCGTGCAGCCGGGTCATCACCAGCTCAACCCCGGAGAGCCTGGTCTTGCGCTCCGCGTCGACCGGGATGCCGCGGCCGTTGTCGAGCACCTCGGCCGAGCCGTCGGCGTGCAGGATCACCTCGATGCGGGTGCAGTAGCCGCCGATCGCCTCGTCCACCGCGTTGTCGAAGATCTCCCACAGGCAGTGCTGCAGGCCGCGCCCGTCGGTTGAGCCGATGTACATGCCGGGGCGCTTGCGCACCGCGTCAAGGCCCTCGAGGACCGACAGGTGCTTGGCGCTGTAGGAGTCCTCGGCCGGCGCCTGCGCCGCGGCCTGCCGGCGCTGGCGCCCGGCCTGGGTCCCTGACTGGCTCTTCGCCTCTGCCGTCGCCCGGGCAGTCTCGGTAAGCGGTGGCACGGGCGGCCGGTCTCCTCTCGAACGTGTTAGCGGCAAGCGGGGGCTGCCACATTCGAAGGGTAGCGCCCCGGCCGGACGCTGGGGACGCCACCACGCCGGTTTGCCCGGGTTTCCAGGCGCCGCCGGCGGCCGGAGCCGCGGGTTAGCGCAGCGTAACAAGTGGATAGTTGCGGTCAAAGGTGTCATGCCGACCGACGGCGGGTATACGACCTCTGAACCGCACGGGTATCTCACCGGTGACTACCCAAACGGTGGTGTGGTCACCGAAGACCGCGCAAGCTGGCTCGGCCTGCTGCGCGGCTCGTGCGGTTTTCGCTTGTGGCGTACACCCCCCGGCTACGGGAAGCCTGACGCCGGGGTATGTGTTGTGCTGTGCTGTAAGGCAGTTGCCCCCCAGGCGATGACTCCCGTACCCCCGGGTGTTGCTCCGGCTGAAGGGCGACCTGTCGGACAACGCAACCGGAGCCAGCCGGACTCAGCAGCCGGAGGCACTATGACGAGGAAGGCGACGTGACCGGAGCTATCGCCCCCACTAAGCCGCTCACCGCTCTCGATCTGTGTGATCGCTGCGGCGCGCAAGCCTACGTCCGCGTCCTGCTCCCCAACGCAGGTGAGCTGCTCTTCTGCGCCCACCACAGCAGAGAGCACCTGCCGGCGCTGAAGAAGGTAGCCGTCGACATCCAGGACGAGACCCAGCGCCTGTCCAAGCAGGACAGCTAACTCGGCCCTAGTTTCACAAGCTCCGTCCCGGCGCAGGGACGGAGCCGCCAAGCTTCGCCCGCGCGGGGCGGGGCAGGACCGCGGCCCACCGCCGCCCCTGTCTCCGTCCCGCGCGGGCTGTTTCCGGCGGCAAGACGTTGCTTCAGGCGGCCGGGTTCAGCCGGTGGAACAGGATGTGGTCCTGCCACTGCCCGGCGATCCTGAGGTATGCCTCGGCCACCGCGAACGGCCGGAACCCGTTACGCGCGAGCACCCGCTGCGACGGCGTGTTGTGCAGCAGCGTCGAAGCGTCCAGCCGGTGCAGGCCGAGCGGGCCGAACGCGGCCCCGATCGCCTCCGCCACCGCCGCCGAGGCGATGCCCCGCCCGGCGTGGGACTGGCTCACCCAGTAGCCGACGCTCGCGCTCTGGAACGCGCCGCGGATAATGCTGTTGAGGTTGATGCGCCCGCACACGGCGCCGGCCTCGTCCAGGATCGCCAGCGGGTACATGGCGCCCCGCTCGAACGACGACCGGTCGCGGGCGATGACCGCCTGCTGGCCGCCGACCGAGTAGAAGGCGTCCGACTGCAGCGGCAGCCAGGGGGCCAGGTAATCACGGTTCTCGGTGACCAGGCGGGCCAGCTGCTCCGCGTCCTGCGGGGTGATCAGCCTGGTCACTGGCATGCCCGGGGCTCCTTCGGCGAGGGGGACGGCGCGGACGGCGCGGCTGGCCCGTGGGGCCGGCAACGCAAAGGCCCCGTGTAGTCGCTGCTACACGGGGCCCCTGACTGATGCTCAGTCCAGGTAGTCGCGCAGCACCTGGGAACGAGACGGGTGACGCAGCTTGGACATGGTCTTCGACTCGATCTGGCGAATCCGCTCGCGGGTGACGCCGTAGACCTTGCCGATCTCGTCCAGCGTCTTGGGCTGGCCGTCGGTGAGGCCGAACCGCATGCTCACCACGCCCGCCTCGCGCTCGGAAAGCGTGTCGAGCACCGAGTGCAGCTGCTCCTGCAGCAGCGTGAACGAGACCGCCTCACCGGGCTGGATCGCCTCGGAGTCCTCGATCAGGTCACCGAACTCGCTGTCCCCGTCCTCGCCCAGCGGCGTGTGCAGCGAGATCGGCTCACGGCCGTACTTCTGCACCTCGACGACCTTTTCCGGGGTCATGTCGAGCTCGACCGCCAGCTCCTCGGGCGTCGGCTCGCGGCCCAGGTCCTGCAGCATCTGCCGCTGCACGCGGGCCAGCTTGTTGATGACCTCGACCATGTGCACCGGGATGCGGATCGTCCGCGCCTGGTCGGCCATCGCCCGGGTGATCGCCTGCCTGATCCACCAGGTGGCGTAGGTGGAGAACTTGTAACCCTTGGTGTAGTCGAACTTCTCCACCGCGCGGATCAGGCCGAGGTTGCCCTCCTGGATCAGGTCCAGGAAGAGCATGCCGCGCCCGGTGTACCGCTTGGCCAGGCTGACGACCAGCCGGAGGTTGGCCTCGAGCAGGTGGTTCTTGGCCCGGCGGCCGTCCTCGGCGATCCACTCCAGGTCGATGCGCTGGTCAGTGCTCATCCGGTCGGACTCGGCCAGCTTCTCCTCGGCGAACAGGCCGGCCTCGATCCGCTTGGCCAGCTCGACCTCCTGCTCGGCGTTGAGCAGCGGTACCTTGCCGATCTGCTTCAGGTAGTCCTTGACCGGGTCGGCGGTCGCGCCCGCGACCGCCACCTGGGCGGCCGGCAGGTCGTCGTCGTCGTCGCCGAAGACGAAGATCTCGTCCTCGCCGGCCTCGCCCGGCGCCTTGCCCTCGGCCGGGGCGGGGACGCCCTCGGCCACCACGGTCACGGCGACGGCCACTACCTCGACCTCGTCGCCGTCCGTGTCCTCGGGCAGCTCGGCTTCCGGCAGCCCGGCTTCCGGCCCGTCGGCGACATCGAGGTCCTCCTCGCCGCCGAGCACCACGCCCAGCTCGTCGAGGTCCTCGAAGTCCTCAAGGTCGACCGCGCCCTCGAGGTCATCGCCCTCAGGGCCCGCGTCACCGTCGATGTCGTCCGCGACCGCCAGGTCACCCGGCTCCTGCGACGGCACCGCCGCGAGCTCTTCCCTGGCCTTGGCCGCGCGACCGCCCGCCCGGGAGTCCTCGGCTGACCCGGACCCGCCGTCAGCCGGCTGGTCGGGCACCCGCGAGCCCTGAGCCGCGGGGCTGGACGGCCTGGAGCGCTTGCGCGCCGCGGAGTTGGCAGCGCTCACCACCACGGTCACCTCTTCCTTCGCCGGTTAGCTTGGCTGAGCTGCGTACGCACGCTAATGGGGCCCTCCCGAGAGGGTCTTGACGCCTGGACCGTGCCGGGAAGCTGGCTTCCCGCTCGCCTTGGGGTTATCGAAAGCAAGCCGCCTGCCTCCTCTCCACCACCATAAGTGGCACCCGGGAGTGCCTTGTACACCTCTGCCGTGCCGGTCAGGCGGGCGCCCCTCACCGCTGGGCCCGCCCCGGCCCGGCCGCCCTGCTCCCGGCAGCGGGGTGACCGAAGACCGATCCCGGGCCGTCCCCGGGCACGTGCATCACCAGCATCGTGACGTCGTCGTCCTGCTCGTGGCCTGCCAGCATGTTGTCGAGCAGGTACTGCAGCAGCTGCCCGGGCGCGCCGAGCAGCTCCTGGGGGGCGTCCGCGGCGATCCTGACCAGCTCGTCAAGCCCGGCGTCGAGGCCGCGGAGCCGGGTCTCGACCAGGCCGTCGGAGTAGAACACGGCGGTGGAGCCGGGCGGCAGCCGGAACGCGTGCTGGCGCCGCGGGCTGGCCCAGCCGAGCGGCGTGCCCGCCTCGGCGCTGTCGAGCACCGGCAGCGCCCCCGGGGTGAGCAGCAGCGTCGGCGGGTGGCCGGCGTTCCCGGCCTGGCCCTCCCCGGTCTCCGGGTCGATCACCAGGTAGGTCACCGTGGTGACCTGCTCTTCGAGCTCAGTCGCGGTGAACAGCCGGTCAAGGCCGGCCAGCACGGCCGCGGGCCGCGGGTCGGTCAGCGCCAGGGCCCGCAGCGCGTTGCGCACCCGGCCCATGCCCGCCGCCGCCAGCAGCCCCTTGCCCATGACGTCGCCCACGGTGACCGCCAGCCGCCGGTCGGGCAGCCGGAACACGTCGTACCAGTCACCGCCCACGTTGGTCGCCTTGGGCAGGTACTTCGCGTCGAGGGTGAGGCCGGGAACCTTCGGCAGCTCGCCCGGGAGCAGGCTGCGCTGCAGGGTGACCGCGGCGGTGTGCTCCTTCTCGTACATCTCGGCCCGCTCCACCGCCAGCGCGCACTGGCCGGCCAGGGCCTCGAGGAAGACCCGCTCCTCCTCCAGGATCGTCCGCGGCTTGCCGAAGGAGAACCGCAGCGCGCCCAGCGGCATCCCCGCCGCCAGCAGCGGCAGGCCCACCCAGGCCTGCTCGTCCCCGGTGTCGGTGACCCGGCCCTTGCCTTCGGTGTCGGCCTCGCCGCCCGGCTCACTGTCGAACTGGGCCCGCAGCTCCTCCGGGTCGGCGATGAGCACCGGCCGCCGGGTCGCGATCGCCCTGGTCATCACGCTCGGCGTGTCCAGCGTGAGCCGCACCCCGGCGCCGTCAGGCCCGGCCGGGGCCAGCCCGGACGGGTTGACCACCCGCAGCCCGAGCTTGTCGTCGTTGAGCAGCGCCACCGCCGAGCGCAGCGCGCCGATCGCGGTCCGGCCGACCTCGGTGATCACCTCGACCACCTGCTCCACGTCCAGCGCCTCGGCCAGCATCGCGGTCGCCTGCTGCAGCCGCGCGGTGCGCAGCGCGGCCGCGCTCAGCTGGTCGGTGAGGCGCCCCCGCATCTCCTCCGCCTCGCGCTGGCTGGTCACGTCGGTGCAGGCGCCCACCCACTCGGCGATCTTGCCGTCCCGCTCGATCGGCACCGCGCGCACGTCGTAATGCCGGTAGGAGCCCGCCCGCGCCCGCATCCGGAACCGGTCGTCGAACACCCGGCCAGTGCGCAGCGACTCCCGCCAGGCCCGCTCCACCCGCTCGCGGTCCTCGGGGTGAATCGAGTCCAGCCAGCCGGTGCCGAGGAACTCCTCGGCCGTCTGCCCGGTGATCCACCGCCACTCGGCCGAGTCCTCGAGCATCTCCCCTTCCGGTGAGGCGACCCAGATGATCTGCGCGCCGCCCTGCACCAGCGCCCGGTACCGCTCCTCGCTGCGGCGCAGCGCCTCCTCGGTGGCCGGCCCGGACGCAGCCGGCGATCACGATGACGCCCACGCCGCTCAGCTTGCCGTCGGTCCCGCGCACCCCGAACCAGTGGAAGGTCCGCTGGGCCTGGCCGGCCTCGCCCGCTGCCCCGCCCGCCGCGCCGACCTCGAACGTCTCCGTCGCCGGGCGGCCCTGGTCGAGCACCTGGTGCACCGCGGCCTCGGCCCGGGCGGCGTCCACCGCGGGCCACACGGCCGCCACCGGCTGCCCGGCGAACTCGGCCGGCGTGCGCTCGTACATCCGGGCGAGGGCCGGGTTGACCCAGACAAACCGCAAGTCCTGGTCAAGGAAGGCCATCCCGGCGGGCGCGTCGCGCAGCACGGCATCGGGGAGCCAGGATCCGAACTCGCCCAACCCGGCCTCCCGCTGCTTGGGCACGGAGGTGTCAGCGCTCAACCGAGCACCCCACCTACCGCGCAGGCGCCTGCCACTGGCGGCTCCCTCCTGCTACCGCACTGCCCGCCCCGTCACGCACCTGGCGCCCGGCGGCAGCCCGCCGACGGCTCGACGGCAAACCGTCACCGTAGCGGTCACTCAGAACAAGCGTGCCACAATCACGGCACCGATGCTGCCAGCTAGCGGCCCGGATGCCAAGTGCGAATCGCGGCCGGCCATCGTCAAACTGCCCGCGAAATCGCGACACGGTCTGGTTCACCGCCATCGCACGGCACAATGATGGCAGCATGGGTAAATTCTCCTACAGCGGATATGTGCTCTCCCTTGTTACCCGCAACCTGATGGTGGTAACAAGGCGAAGCGTCGATTTCACATATGAGATCTGAGAGGCTATCAGGGTGAGCCCGCAGAGCCGACGTCGCAGCCAGGCAGGGAGCAGCGCACCCCCCAACGCGCTGTTCGAGGAACTACTGCACGGGGCGCGGGAACTGCTGGCTGTGCGCAGTCCGCTCGACGCCGAGCTTCTGGTCAGTGACCTGCTCGGTACCTGGTGGCCGCAGCGGCACCACACCATCGGCGGGGCCGGGGTCGAGCAACTGGTCGGCGAGGGCCTGGTCGATTACGCCGCCCGGCAGGGCTCGCCCGCCGCGCTCGCGCTGCTGTCCGGTATCGCCGCCCTGGGCACCTCGCGCCAGGCGGCCGCGGCCGAGCAGGCGGCGATCAGCGCTCATCGACGCCGGGGTACGGGCACCGCGGTGGGCCGAGCTACCTGGGCGCGGTCTCCCCGGCCGAGTGCTACGTGAACCCCGACGAGTGGGGCGACCAGGACGAGGTCATCTGCGTGTTCAGCTACGCCGGCGAGGAGCCGCACGCGCTGGTCTCGGTGGTCGACTACAACGCGTCCGGCATGATCAGGGACGGCTGGGTCAGCTCCCAGGTGAGCAAGCTGCTCGAGCTGTGCCAGCGCCGGGCGGCGGTGCGCGGCGGCAAGCCGGAGGACGCCTTCCGGCAGATCGAGGGCTCGCAGGCGCGGACGATGCTGGAGGCGGCGCTGGCAGCCACCGACGGGGCCGAGGACCCGCCGGTGAGCGAGTCGTTCGCGTCCCGGCACGCGTTCATCAGGTCGCGCGTCCGGGCGCTGCCGCCGCCGGTCGCGGTGCGCGCCGGGCGGGCCAGGAAGCCGTGGGCGGCCGAGCGCCGGGCGCTGCTGGCGGCGGAGTTCCTCGCCTCGGACGAGGCGGAGGACCTGTCCGACCGGCAGGCCGCCAGCCGCTGCGCCGACCTGATCATCGACTTCGGCTGCGAGGGCGACAGCGGCCGGCCGCTGCGCATGTCCCCGGTCAAGGTGCAGAACTTCATGCTCACCCACCTGCCGCGCAAGGTGCTGCTCTCGGTCGCCGACCAGAACGCCATGCCGCACGTTGTCGACGCGTGGATCCGCTGGTCAGGGCGCAAGCGGGGACTGTCGGAGCTGACCGTCGGGATGACCCTCGACACCCTCTACGACTCGATGGCCACGTTCTCCCGGATCTACCGCGACCCCTCGGAGTTCGGCCTCGACGAGAAGCTGGTGGCCCGGCTGCTGCCCGACTCCAACCTGGAGGCGCTGCCCCGGCGGGCGTTCGCCTTCCCGGTGCTCGAGGGCAGGCACGGCGGGGTGGACCTGTCCAAGCTCGACCCGGCCGACCCGGCCGACCGGCGGCTGCTGCTGGCCGCCGATCACGACACCCGCACCGGGTCGCCGAGCGCGGCCGGGGTCGGTCGGCACATCGACCGCCACCTGGCGCTGGCCGACCGGCTGTGGCGGGGCTCGCCGCCGGCCCTGTGGGACGCCGCCCAGCGGCTGCTCGACACCGGCGAGGACCGGCACATGGTGATGCACGCGCTGATGGACGTGCTCGACGCGGCCGGCAGTGACGAGGCCTCGCTCGAGTCGGCGCTGCGCGAGCTGGCCACCGGGCTGAGCGACGACGACCTGAACGGCCTCGCCAACCCCGACAGCTAGGTTCCGCCGCAAACCCAAACCTTCAGCACCGAACGGGTGCGCCTTACTGTCGACGCTCCGTTACTATTCCGGCTCGGCCGCCCTAGCCTGGCCGCCTAGCCTGGCCGGCGAGGAGGCGGGATGCGGGCAAGCGCGCCGGCGCTGGCAGCCGGGCGGCGTCATTCGGTCGGCCGCCGCCGCGACGGGACTGTCCTCGCCGCGGGCGGTAACGCGGCCGGCGAGTGCCGGGTCGGGCAGTGGGCAGACGTCGTCGCGGTGGCGGCGGGCAGCGTCCATGCCGCGGCCAACACGGGCAGGTCGCACACGGTCGGGCTTCGATCCGACGGCACCGTGCTGGCAGCGGGCTGGAACGGCCACGGCCAGTGCGACGTCGCCGCCTGGCGGGACGTCACCGCCGTGGCCGCGGGCTGGCGGCGCACGCTGGGGCTGCTGGCCGACGGAACCGTGCTGGCGGCCGGCCGGGGCGCGGAAGGACAGTGCGACGTGCAGTCCTGGCGCGAGGTGGTGGCCGTCTCCTGCGGCGACTGGCATTCAGCCGCAGTCCGGGCGGACGGCCGCGCACTGGCGGCGGGAAACAACCGCCGGGGACAGTGCGACGTCAGCGACTGGCGCGGCCTCACCGCCGTCGCGGCCGGGTACCTGCACACCGTCGCCCTCACGGGCGACGGGCGGGTGCTGGCGGCCGGGGACCGGACGACCGGGGCGTGTGCCGTCGGCGCCTGGGAAGACGCGGTGGCGCTGGCCGCGGGCAGTTATCACACCGTCGGGCTCACCGCGGCCGGGCGGGTTCTCGCGGCCGGGGACAACAGCCTCGGGCAGTGCGACGTCGGCCGCTGGCAGGACATCGTCGCGGTGGCGGCGGGCTCCGCGCACACCCTGGGCCTGCGCGCCGACGGCACCGTCGTCAGCGCCGGGGACGATGCCAGCGGCCAGTGCGACGTGGGCTCCTGGTCGGGAATCGAGGCTCCGCGAGCCTGAGCGGCGGCGGGCGTACGGATGAGCGCCGCCGGCGGTAACGCCGGGCCGAATCCGCCGCCGCCCGGGGTCTCGATCACGAAGACGTCGCCCGCCGCCAGCTCGGCGGTGTCGCAGCCGGACAGCGGGGTGACGGTGCCGTCGGCGCGTTCCACCCAGTGCCGCCCGAGCGCGCCCGGCTGGCCGCCGTCCAGGCCCCGGGCGGGCACCCGGCGGTGGCTGGCCAGGGTGGACAGGGTCACCGGGGCGAGGAAGCGGATCCGCCGGACGCCGCCGTCACCGCCCCGCCAGCGGCCCCGGCCGCCGCTGCCGCGGCGGACCGCGTAGGACTCCACCCGGACCGGGTAGCGCCACTCGAGCACTTCCGGGTCGGTCAGCCGGGAGTTGGTCATCTTCGTCTGCACCACGTCGGTGCCGTCGAAGCCCGCCCCGGCCCCGGAGCCGCTGGCCACCGTCTCGTAGTACTGGAAGCGCTGGTTGCCGAACGTCACGTTGTTCATCGTGCCCGAGCCCTCGGCCAGGCTGCCGAGCGCCGCGTAGAGCGCGCCGGTGACCGCCTGGCTGGTCTCCACGTTGCCCGCGGCGACCGCGGCCGGGTAAGCGGGCGACAGCATCGTGCCCGGCGGGATGATCACCCGCAGCGGCTGCAGGCAGCCGGAGTTGAGCGGGATGTCCTTGTCGACCAGGGTGCGGAAGACGTACAGGACGGCGGCCAGCGCGACGCTGGACGGGGCGTTGAAATTGCTGCCGAGCTGCGGGCTGGTGCCGGTGAAGTCGATCACGGCGGTCCGCGCCGCCCGGTCGGCCGTCACCGCCACCCGGATCCTGGCCCCGTTGTCGAGCTCGTAGTCACAGCGGCCGTCGCCCAGCGCGCCGATAACGCCGGCCACCGCGTCGGCGGCGTTCCGCTGCACGTGCGCCATGTAGGCGCGCACCACGTCAAGGCCGTACTCCCCGACCATGCGGCGCAGCTCCGCGGCCCCCTTCTCGTTCGCCGCCACCTGGGCCCGCAGGTCGGCCAGGTTGGCCTGCGGGTCGCGCGACGGGTAACGCGCGCCGGCCAGCAGCGCCAGCGCCTCGGCCGTGCGCAGCCGGCCGTCCCGGACCAGCAGCAGGTTGTCGATGAGAACGCCCTCTTGCTCGATCCGGGTACTGCCGGCCGGCATCGAGCCGGGCGAGACGCCGCCGATCTCGGCGTGGTGGCCGCGGGAAGCGACGTAGAACCAGACCGGCGGGCCGCCGTCCGGCTCGTCCGGGCCGTCCGCTCCGGCCGGGCCGAAGACCGGCGTGACCACGGTGACATCGGGCAGGTGGGTGCCGCCGTGGTACGGGTCGTTGAGCGCGTACACGTCACCCGGCCGCATCCGCCCGTGGTTACGCTCGCGCACGGCCTTGATCGAGTCGCCCATGGAGCCGAGGTGGACCGGGATGTGCGGCGCGTTGGCGATCAGGCCGCCGCTGGCGTCGAAGACGGCGCAGGAGAAGTCCAGCCGCTCCTTGATGTTGACCGAGTGGGCGGTCGACCGCAGCCGCTCGCCCATCTGCTCGGCGACCGCCATGAACAAGTTGCCGAACACCTCGAGCAGCACCGGGTCCGCCTCGGTGGACGCGCGGGCGGCGGCCGGCCGGGGCGTCACCCGGGTGAGCAGCAGGTCGCGGGCGGGCGTGACGGTGGCCCGCCAGCCGGGCTCGGCCACCGTGGTGGCCAGCTCCTCGGCGATGACCGCGGGCCCGTCGACGACGCTGCCGGGCGGCAGCCGGTCCCGCCGGTAGAGCGGGACCGTGCGCCACTCCCCGGCCGCGAACAGCTCCACCTGCTCGGCCGGCTCCGGTGCGGGCGCCTCCCCCGGTGGCGCCTCCCCCGGTGGTTGGCGCACTGAGCCGGTCACCGGCGGCTCAGTGCGCCAACCATCCACGCGCGGGGTGGTCTCGGGGGGGCTAGTGGGGGCGGGGACGGGTGCGAGGGTGGCTTCGACCGAGACGGCTTCGACCACGATCGGCTGGCCGTCCATCAGGAACGAGAAGCGGGAGCGGTAGGCCCGCTCGAATGCCCCCGTCATGGCCCCAGCCGGGCCGTACGGGACCGGCAGGGCGGTATCGGTGCCGTCGTAGCGCAGGTGGGCCCGGCGGGTCAGCCGGACCCCTTCCGGGCCCGCGAGGGCACCGTGGGCCGCCAGCTCGGCCGAGGCCGACTCCTCCAGCGGGCGGAACGACTCCTCCGGCAGGCGGGCGGCCAGGTCCGCGGTGAGCGGCGCCTCGACCGCCGACTCGCGCATCGCGGTCACCTCGGCCAGGCCGATGCCGTAGGCGGACAGCGCCCCCGCCAGCGGGTGGATCAGCACGCTGGTCATGCCGAGGGCGTCGGCCACCGCGCAGGCGTGCTGCCCGCCCGCGCCGCCGAAGGTGGACAGCACGTACCTGGTCACGTCGTAGCCGCGCTGCACCGAGATCTTCTTGATCGCGTTCGCCATGTTCTGCACCGCGATCTCCAGGAAGCCGGCCGCCACCTCGGCCGGGCCGCGGCGGTCCCCGGCCGCGGCGGCGATCCGCCCGGCCAGGGCGGCGAACTCGCGCCTGGTCACCGCGGCGTCCAGCGGCTGGTCGCCGCCCGGGCCGAAGAACCGGGGAAAGTGGGCCGGCTGGATGCGGCCGAGCAGCAGGTTGGCGTCGGTCACGGTGAGCGGCCCGCCCCGCCCGTAGCAGGCGGGCCCCGGCTCGGCGCCGGCCGAGTCGGGCCCGACCTGGTAACGGCCGTCGGCGAAGCGCAGTACCGAGCCGCCGCCGGCCGCCACCGTGTGGATGGACAGCATCGGCGCGCGCAGCCTGACCCCCGCCACCTCGGTGTCGTACCGCCGCTCGAACTCGCCCGCGAAGTGCGACACGTCGGTCGAGGTGCCGCCCATGTCGAAGCCGATCACCCGGTCGAAGCCCGCCGCGGCGGCGGTGCGCGCCATCCCGACGATGCCGCCCGCCGGGCCCGACAGCACCGCGTCCTTGCCGCGGAACGACCCGGCCCCGGCCAGCCCCCCGTTGGACTGCATGAACTGCACCCGGATGCCGGCCAGCTCGTCCGTTACCTGGTCCACGTAGCGGCGCAGCACCGGGGACAGGTAGGCGTCGACCACCGTGGTGTCGCCCCTGGACACCAGCCGCATCAGCGGGCTGACCTCGTGCGACACGCTGACCTGGGTAAACCCCGCGGCCCTGGCGAGCTCGGCCACCCGCTGCTCGTGGCCCGGGTAGCGGTAGCCGTGCATGAGGACGACGGCGGCGGCGCGGAAGCCGTCGGCGAATGCCTGGTCCAGCGCCCGGCCGGCCGCCGCCTGGTCCAGCGGGCGGACCACCGCGCCGTCCGCGCCGACCCGCTCGGCGACCTCGATCACCCGGTCGTAGGCCGCTTCCGGCAGCACGATGTGCCGGTCGAAGATGCGCGGGCGGGCCTGGTAGCCGATGCGCAGCGCGTCGCCGAACCCTTCGGTGATGACCAGCACGGTCGGCTCGCCGCGGCGCTCAAGCAGCGCGTTGGTGGCGACCGTGGTGCCCAGCCGGACGGTCCCGACCAGCTCCGCGGGCACCGGGTCGGCCGGCCCGAGCCCGAGCAGCCGCCTGATGCCGGCCACCGCCGCGTCCCGGTAGGCCGGGCTCTGCGACGGCAGCTTGTGCGCGGTGATCCGCCCGTCTGGCCGCCGGGCGACGATGTCGGTGAACGTCCCGCCCCGGTCAACCCAGAATTCCCACAAGCCCACGGGGCAAGCCTAGTAAGCCCGTCCCGACCGCGCGGGCGGGCTCCCGCCCGCGTGGTTGCGGCAACCAGGCGCCCAGGACCGCCTGGTTGCCGCAACCACGCGCCGGGGGTGGGGTGGGGGTGGGGGTGGCGGGTGGGGGCTGGTGGTGCCTAGACGGTTAGCTCGGCGTAGGCGCCGCGGACGTCGTCGGCGGTGAGGGTGGTCAGGTCGGCGGCGGTGGCCGACTCGCCGAGGCGGACTACCCGGACGTCACGGCAGGCGCAGGCGCGCTCGAACAGGGAGCGGGCGAACCGGCCGTTGCCCAGCTCGTCGATCTGGCCGGCCCGCTCGGCGTGGGCGAAGATCTGCTCGAGGACACGGACCGCGGCCGGCTCGAAGGCGTCGCCCGCCTGCTCGGCGTACAGCACGGCGATGCGCGACAGGTCGCGCGCGGAGTAGCTCGGGAAGGTCACCCGGGTACTGAACCGGGAGGCGAGGCCGGGGTTGGAGCGCAGGAAGCGGTCCATGTCGGCCGGGTAGCCTGCCAGCACGATCACCAGCCGGTCGCGGTCGTCCTCGGCCCGCTTGAGCAGCGTCTGCACCGCCTCGGTGCCGAACGCGTCGCCGCCCGAGTAGCCCTCGTTGTGCAGCGAGTAGGCCTCGTCGACGAACAGCACGCCGCCGAGCGCCGAGTCGACCAGCCGGTTGGTCTTGATCGAGGTCGAGCCGAGGTGCTCGCCGACCAGGTCCCCCCGGTGCGCCTCGACTACCTCCGGGCGGACCAGCAGCCCGAGCGCGGCGAAGATCCGGCCGAGGATCCGCGCCACCGTGGTCTTGCCGGTCCCGGGCGGCCCGGTGAACACGAAGTGCCTGGCCGGCGGCTGGCTGGTGAGCCCCTGCCGGTCGCGCAGCTTGGCCACCCGCAGCTGGGCCGCGATCGCGCGCACCTGCTGCTTGACCGGCTCCAGCCCGACCAGCTCGTCAAGCTCGGCGATGGCCGACTCCAGGGTCGGCGTGTCCTCGTAGCCGCGCAGCCGGGAGGTCAGCTCGGAGAAGGCCCGCTCCAGGTCGCTCCCGCCGATGGTGATCAGGTCCTCGGCCTGCGGGTCACCGCCGCCGCCCATCACCCGCACGTCGCGCGCCTGGCCGGCCTTCTCGAGCAGGGTCCGGACGAACCGGCCGTTGCCGAGCTCGTCGGTGATCCGGCGGCGGCCGACCTCGTCCAGCATCCGCCACAGCACCGGGCGCGCCTCCGGGGTGAGGCCCTCTCCCCGGGACCGGAGCTGGGTCTCGGCCAGCGCCAGCAGCTCCTCGGTCGAGTAGGTGGGGAACCGGATGCGGGTGGCGAACCGGGAGGCCAGGCCCGGGTTGGTGGCCAGGAACGTCTCGGTCTGCTTCTCGTAGCCGGCCAGGATGATGATCAGGTTCTCCCGGTCGTCCTCGGCCCGCTTCAGCAGCGACTGGACCGCTTCCGCGCCGAACCGGTCACTCTGCCCGTCGCCCTCGTTCACCAGGCTGTAGGCCTCGTCGATGAACAGCACCCGGCCGAGGGCGGAGTCGATCAGCTCGTTGGTCTTGATCGCGGTCGCGCCCAGGTACTCGCCGACCAGGTCCGACCGCTGCGCCTCGACCACCTCGGGGGTGTCGAGCAGGCCGAAGGAGTAGAAGATCTTGCCGATTACCCGGGCCACCGTGGTCTTGCCGGTGCCCGGCGGCCCGAGGAAGACGAAGTGCCGCATCGGCTTGTCGGTGCCGAACCCGGCCACCGCGCGGCGGCGGGCCGCCTCGATCGACACCGCGATGGACCTGACCTGCTCCTTGACCGGGCCGAGGCCGATCATCGCGTCCAGCTCGGCCAGCGCCTCCTCCGGCGTGATGACCGGCTTGGCGGGCGCGGCGGCGGCCGGCTGCGGGTCACGGGTGGCATGGTCCGCGTAGACCTGGGCGACGCCCTGCGCCCGGGTGCTGTACTGGGCCGGGGAATGGCCGCCGGGACCGCGCGGCTGGCCGCCGGGACCGCCGCGCGGCTGTCCCCCCTGGCCGCTGCGCGGCATTGGCCCGGTGCGGTGGCCGGGGCCGCCGCCCGGCCCGCCCGCGGGACCATCCTGGTTCGCCGGGGCGTGCCCGGCGTGCGCCGCCAGGGGGCCGTCGGGCCCGAACATGCGGGCTTCCTGTGACCCCTTGGCCGCCCGCCAGCCGATCAGCGCGGCCGCGATCACCCAGATCGCGATCACCGCGAACACCGCGTTCTGCGGCGACTCCTGGACGATGATGAACACCACCGGGGTCGACCACAGCAGCGACCAGGCCACCGTGCGGCAGGGCACGAACCAGCGCGACATCGGGCGCACGCTGGCCACCGCCGCGATCAGGAACGGGGTCGCCAGCATGGCCGCCATCCAGGCGGGCGGCACCGCGTGCGGCGTGTGGGCGGTCGCGTTCAGCCGGTTGGCGCTGAGCAGGAAGTAGAGCCAGGCCCAGAAGGCGGCCACGTAGCACGACGCCATCACGGTGCGGACGCCGCGGATGACGCAGATAGGGGCGAACAGCCAGGGCAGCAGCACCACCGAGAGCACCGTGAGCACCGGCCGCACCAGGAAGGGGGCACGCCTGATCGCCGCGTGGACGCTGTCGACCACCGGTACGGGCTCACTCCCCGCTGTTCGGACCCCATCGGGTGGCAACATCGTGCTCCCTCTGACACTGGTAAATCCCTGTATAGCGCATTCAGCGCCGCGCGCGACAGCACGCGCGCGGACACGTTGCATCAAGTGCGCTCACCCAGCGCCTCGCCTGCGATACAAGAGCGCAGGTGAGGTAGACGGGGAAGCCGCATACGTTCGGGATAGCGATTTTGAATTTTTCTCTTTTACACGGGACAGGTGAGGTCGATTTCATCACGCAAGGGAATGCCGAAATCCCCGGTGCGGGGAATCTCCGGCTTGCGCTGACGGCTGCGGTCCACCGCGCCGGGGCGGATCGCGGCCAGCCGGAAGCCGCGCCGCTGGTAAAAGCGGAGCGCCCCGATGTTGTCGTTAGTGGTGGTGAGCGTGAGGTGATGGCAGCCGAGCCGCTTGGCCTCTGCCCGCACCGCCTCGATCAGGCTGGTGCCGATGCCCCGGTGCTGGTCAAGGGCGTTGATGGTGGCGATCTCGAGTACCCCGTGGCGCACCTCGAAGGTGACCAGGCCGGCGATCCGCCCGGCCTGCTCGGCGATGAAGCCGGGCAGGCTGGCCGGGTAGAAGGCGCCGTCGTGCACTACCACCTCGGCCGCTCCCCACAGCTTGATGGTCAGCAACTCGACGATCGGCCGGTCCTTCTCCTCGACTGGCCGGATCGCCACCTCCCGCGAGTACACAGCGACCATTATCCAGCCTCGGCCGGCCAGCCGTAGTTAAGCGGCGATTAAGCGGGCCCGGTCAGCCGGCAGGCCGGAGGTAGCGCCGTAGCCGGGCGGCGGCGGCGCGCAGGTCGCTCGGGTCGAGCAGGTACATCACCACGGTGAAGACGATGATCGCGAGCACGGTGGCGGCCACCCCCGCGCCCACCTCGTACAGGCCGCCGCCGGTCGGCAGGGCCAGCGAGACCGCGAGGCCGACCGCGGACCCGGCGGCCGCCGCCGCGATGGCGGCCAGCGTCGCGTGGGTGACCCCGGCCACCGCGGCCGGGCCGCGCAGCCGCCGGGTGACAACCACCATCGGCACGGTCACCGCCAGCTGGCCGATGCTGCTGCCGAGCGCCAGCATGCCCGGCGCCCACGGCGGCGGCGCCAGCAGCACCAGCGGGAACGAGAGCAGCGCGGGCAGCAGCACCTGCGCCACCAGCCCGATGCCGGCCGCCCGCAGCTTGCCCATGGCGAACAGCACCCGGGACAGGTTGGTGGTCACCCCGTAGCCGGCCACCCCCGGCGCGTACAGCAGGAACGACTCCGACAGCTGGGTCACCTGGTCATGCTTGGCCAGGACGTGCGCGGCGGGCAGGGCGACCGCGACCATGATCGCGGTGCCGAGCCAGGACGTCAGCACCACCGCCCGGGTGGAGCCCGCGCTTGTCCGGTCGAACTGGTCGCCATCGCTGGCCGCCAGCACCGGGAAGGCGCTGGTGATGACGGCCAGCGGCAGTACCGAGCAGATCGCGGTGTAGACCAGGTTGCCGTAGTTCGACAGCACCAGGGCGCCGGTGTCGCCGTGCCCGTTGGCCAGGTCGATGGTGATCACGCTGTAGATGTCGGCGGCCAGGAACTCGAGCACGCCGACCAGGGCGAGGCCGCCGGTGCGGCGCAGCACCCCCTCGGGGAAGCGCAGCGTCGGCCGCCAGCGCAGGCCAAGCCGCCAGGTCGACGGCAGCGTGACGATCACCATCATGCCGATGTTCATCGTGGTGCCGACGGACAGCACCAGCTCGGCCCCGAGCGGCGTGCGGGCCAGCGGCGCGTTGTGGTCGAGCGAGGAGAAGAGGATGAAGGCGGCGATCGTCACCACGTTGCCGAGCACCGGGGCGAGGCTGACCGCGCCGAACTTCCGGTACGCCTGCAGCAGCCCGAACAGCACCACCGAGATGCCGTAGAGCAGGATCTGGGGCGCGAACGAGACCAGCATGAACGTGGTCGTGCTGATCATGTCCGAGTGCGAGCAGTCGGCGTTCGGGTTGACCGGGTTCAGCAGCCCCGAGATGGGGTCGGCGGCCGCCACGATGGCCAGCGTGACCGGCAGCAGGATCAGCAGCGACCAGGTCATCAGCGCCGACGAGACCTGCCCGACGTGCACCTTGGCGCGCGGGTCCTCGGCCGACCGGTTGGCCGCGCGGGCCAGCACCGGCACCATCGCGCTGGACAGGGCGCCGCCGATGGCGAGCTCGACGATCAGGTTCGGCACCTGGTTGGCGGTGACGTAGGCGGTGCCGAGGCAGCCGGACCCGACGGTCTGCGAGAACACCACGGTGCGGAGCAGGCCGAGCACGCGGGAGAAGGCGGTCAGCGACGCGACGATGAGGGCGCCGCGCGCGATCCCCCGCGTCACCTTGCTCTGAGCAGCCTCGCCGTTACCCTCGGTCTCGGGCCGTGAGGGCTCGGCCAGGCCGGCGGTGTCGGTTTGCAATGTCAGCTACCAGTGCCTTTCCAACGGGCAGGCCTCAGGGAAATCGGGGGTCGGGGGGTGCTCCCCCGGGAGGCAGCCGCACTCGGGAGGCAGCCGCCTCACCCACGGCGCGCTCCGCTGTCACAGGCTACGGGTTTCCCGCGCCCCGCGCGGGCGCATTCGGCGAGGGTACCTGGCCGGGCTGTCAGGCCGAGCGCAACCGCGCGGCCTCACGGGACGCGCCCGGGTTGAGCTGGCCGCCGCGCGAGCCTGCCAGCTTGGCCGCCAGGTGCTCGCCCACCGTCACCGGCCGGTACCTGGCCGGGCTGGCGGCGGACACGCAGCCGGGCAGGGGTTCGATCACCGCGTCCACGTTGCCGTCGTGGAAGAAGGCGGCCGACCGGCGCCGGGCGGCCCGCGCGGCGGTGACCCGGTGCAGGGTGGAGATCCACTCGTCATTGGTCCAGCGGGCGATGGCGTCGCCCAGGTTGACCAGCAGGGCGCCGCCGGCCGGCCGCACCGGGTGCCAGCGGCCGTCGGCCCCGTGGATCTCCAGCCCGGGCACCGGGTCGGCCCACAGCACGGTCACGATGCCGTAATCGGTGTGCGGCCCCATGCCGAGCTGGCCGGCCCGGGCTCGGAGCCGGGCAGCGGCCGCCGGTAGCTGTTCATCCGCAGCACGTCGACCGAGTGGTCGGTGTACCGCTCGAAGTAGTCCTCGCGGCCGCCCAGCGCCGCCCCGAAGATCCGCACCATCGTCCGGGCCACCCGGCCGGCCGCCGCGAACCAGGACAGCACCGCGGCCTCGAACCCGGGGACCTCGGCCGACGGGAAGACGTTGGCCGCGTACACGTCGGACGGCAGGCCGAGGCCGGGAAAGTCGGCCGCGGTGCTGCCCACGTTCATCGCCTCGAACTGGTCACCCGCGGACGCCAGGCCCAGGCTGGCGCTCAGCGACTCCGCCTTCGGCGGGGTGTAGCCGCGGTTGATCCCGGGCGGGCAGCGGTAGCCGGCCTTGACCGCCGCGCCGAGGGCGAAGAACGCGTCCATGGCGGCGGTGAGCTCGGTTCGCGTGGCGGCGGCGATGCCGTGCCCGGTGATCTGCATGAAGCCGACCGTCCGGGCGGCCTGGTCGACCTGGCGGACCACCTCGGCGCGGGCGGCCTGGTCGGCGTAGGGCATCCGGAAGCTCGAGATATCGATCACAGGAACGGCGAGGACGCCGTCGCGCAGGGCGGCTGAGGACACGGGGCGTAACTCCTTGCTGGCTTGCGTCGCCGGCCGCTCCCGTGGGAGGACAAACCGCCGCGACAGCAGTTAATATGGGCAGCCTCGATAACGAAAACGCGCGCTTTTCGTTACGGCGCAATGAAGGCCAGGTAGCGCTTAACGCACCGGCGGTAACCGTTCTGAGAAAAAAGCCAGAGGTCAGAGAGGTTTTTCAGAGGATCGGAGCCAGCCATCCAGACCACATTTTGATAGCGCTTCTGTTACGGTCTGGGTCTTATGAAACTGTTGAACGATGCGCGGAGCTTGCTACACCGTGCGGGGATCGACGTCACCAGGTGGCCGCACCGGCCCGAGGACGGCCTGATCGACTGGGCCCTCACCGAGGTAATCCGGTCACGAAGCGTCAACTGTGTCATCGACGTCGGCGGGAACCGGGGCCTGTTCGCGCAGCGGGTGCGCAAGCTGGGGTATAAGGGCCGGATCGTCTCGTTCGAGCCGTCGCCGACCACACTTCCCGTCATCCGGGCAGCGGCCGAGCACGACCCGGACTGGATCGTGCGCCCGGTCGGGCTGTCCAGTAAGCCCGGGCAGTCCGTGCTGCGGCTGCACCAGAACCCTGAGCTCGACTCGATGCTGGACGCGGTGCCCGGCGTGACCGAGCAGATCCCGACGATGACCGAAACCGGCACCGCCACCATCACCCTGTCCACCCTGGAAGCCGAGTACCCCGGGATCATCGCGGGGATCGACCACCCGCGGGTGCTGCTGAAGTCGGACACCCAGGGTTACGAGGCGGAGGTGCTGCGCGGCGCGGGCGAAAAGGGGCTGGCCGAGGACGTGGTGGCCGTGCTGGTCGAACTGGCCGCACAGCCGATCTACGTCGGGCAGCCGCCGATGACGTCGGTGATGGAGCTGATCATGACCGACGGGTTCACGCCGGTCGCGTTCGAGCCCTGGTTCCGGTCGTCGGATCAACTGCGCGCGGTCGAGCTGGACGCGCTGTTCATGCGGTCCGCGGACGGGCAGCCCGACTGGGGAGACCCAGAAGGCGCCATCGCCCGGGCCGCCGCCCTTTCCCGGAAGTAGCCACAGCAACTCAGCATCCTGGCGGCCGGAAGCGGAGGGCTTGGGGACCGCCCGCAGGATGCCGCTCCGTCAGAGTCGACGGAGCACCGAGACGACCTTGCCGACGATCTCGGCCGTGTCCGCCAGCAGCGGCGAGAAGGCGGCGTTGTGCGGGATCAGCCAGACGTGCCCGTCCACCTTCTTGAACGTCTTGACGGTGGCCTCGCGGTCGTCTGAGTTATCGCTCTCGATCATGGCGGCGACGATGTCGCCGTTCTCGATGTCGGTCTCCCGCCGGACGACTACCCAGTCGCCGTCGGCGATGGCGGCGTCGATCATCGACTCGCCGACCACCTTGAGCATGATCAGGTCGCCGTCACCGACTAGCTGCCTCGGCAGCGGGATGACCTCGTCCAGCGACTCGTCCACCAGCAGCGGCCGCCCGGCCGCGATCCGCCCGACCAGCGGCACCGAGGCGATCCCCCGCCGGGCGAGGACCGGGGGCCGGCCAGCCAGCGGCGGCGTAGCCGGATGCTGGGCAGCCTGCTGCTCGGCGGCCTGCTGGGCGGGGCTGCGGATGACCGCGGTGCGCGGCCGGCCGGCCTCGCGGGTCAGGTACCCCTTCCGCGCCAGCTCCGACAACTGGTAAGAGACGCTCGACGTGCTCGCCAGCCCCACCGCCTCGCCTATTTCCCGCAGGCTGGGCACGTAGCCGTTGCTCCGCACGGAGTCCTCGATGACCTGGACGATCTTGCCCTGGCGGGCGCTCAGGTCCGGTCCGGACTGCTCACCACGTCGCATCACTGGCCTCCACGGGGTAGACACTGGTGACGATAATCTAGGGGTGCGGCTCGAATGTGTCAAACATATCTTCGAGAAGATTAGCGGGGCGGCAAGGCCGGCGGCAGCCCGAACCACGGGAGCACGCTGGCCTCGAAGCGGCTGGTCGCGCAGATCCGCTGGCCGGCCAGGGTGATGGTGATGAGGCCGGTCGCCGCCCGGTCGCCAGCGGGAGCGGTCACGTAGCAGCCGAAGGCCGGCTGGCCGTTGGCGCGGGCAGGCACCAGGTCGACCGTCCGGCCCGCCGCGAACAGCCGCGCGAAGAAGCCGGCCACCGGCTCCCGGCCCGCGTACTCGTAGGGAATCGGCGGCATCGACATGAAGACGTCGTCCGTCAGCAGCGCCACCAGCGCGGCGACGTCGGCCGCCTGGTAGGCGCGGGTGAACCGGGCGACGAGCGCGTTCTCGGCAGCGGAGCCGGGCGGCGGCGACGCCGGGCGGTCCGCGGGCGGCTGGCGTTGCCGCAGCCCCGCCCGCGCCCGCTTGAGCGCGCTGTTGACCGACCCGACGGTCGAGCCCAGCATCCCGGCCACCTCACTGGCCCGGAACCCGAAGACGTCGCGCAGCACCAGCACCGCGAGTTGCCGGGGCGGCAGCGCCTGGAGGGCGGCCACGAAGGCGAGCGAGATCGACTCGGCCTGCTCGTAGCGGGCCTCCGGGCCGGGCGGCCCGGAGTCCCCCGCCAGCAGGCGGTCGGGGTACGGCTCCAGCCAGGCCACCTCCCCCAGCCGGGTGGGCTCGGGGGGCTCGATCCCGGGGACGTTCCACCGCCGGGCGGGGCGCCGCCTGGCCGCGCGCAGCGCGTTCAGGCAGCGGTTGGTGGCGATCGCGAACAGCCAGGTGCGGTGCGAGGCGCGGCCCTCGAACCCGCCCAGGCCCTGCCACGCGGCCAGCAGCGTGTCCTGCACCGCGTCCTCCGCGTCCTGCAGCGACCCGAGCATCCGGTAGCAGTGCGCCTGCAGCTCCCGACGGTGCGGCTCGGTCAGCTCGCGGAACGCGTCGCCGTCCCCGGCCCGCGCGCGGGCGATCAATTCGCCGGCTACTAGGTCCACCCTTGCCTCACCCGCTTCCCGCGCGTTTTCGCGCTCCTGGCCAGGCCGACACCGGCGGAGCGGGGAACTGGGCGCTGCCGGGCCGCCCAGTTCACCGCCGCCACGGCTACTACACCACTGGCAGCCGACACGCACACCGCCAGAGGAGCACTCCCATGGGAAAGATCGTTATCAGCGCCAACGTCTCGCTGGACGGAGTCTTCGCCGACCCCGACGGCAAGGAAGGCTCCGGGCACGGGGGCTGGTTCTTCCCGTCCGCGGGCGAGGACGCCGGGCCGTGGCGCCAGGCCCTGCTCAAGGAGGCGCGGGCCACGCAGGCACTGCTGCTCGGCCGGCGCAGCGACGAGTGGTTCGCGGCCCGCTGGGCGGCCCGCAGCGGCGAGTACGCGGACCTGCTCAACCGCCTGCCCAAGTACGTCGTGTCGAGCACCATCGAGACCTCCCGGTGGGGCAACGGCACGGTGCTCAGCGGCGATGCGGTCGAGCAGGTCTCCCGCCTGCGGGAGAAGCTGGACGGGGACATCGTCGTCTACGGAAGCGGCCAGCTCGGGCGCGCGCTGCTCGAGCACGACCTGGTCGACCAGCTCCGGCTGTTCACCTGCCCGGTCGTGGTCGGGTCCGGCCAGCGGCTGTTCGGTACGCTCAGCGGCAAGCGGCCGATGCGGCTGGTCAGCGCACGGACCGTGGGCAGCGGCCTCCTCCTGCAGGCCTACGAGCGGGCCGCGTGAACTGACGGGCCCCGGCTGGCCGCTGGGGTACCGTGCCGGGATGACGATGCGACTGGACAAGTTCGCGATCATCGTGGACGACTACGACGAAGCCATCGGGTTCTTCACCCGGGCGCTGGGGTTCGAGCTGGCGGAAGACTCCCCGGCGCTCACCAACGACGGCCGGCCCAAGCGCTGGGTGGTGGTCCGGCCGCCGGGGGCGGAGACCGGCATCCTGCTGGCCCGCGCCGACGGGCCGGGCCAGGCCGCCGCCGTCGGCCGCCAGGCAGCCGGCCGGGTCGGGTTCTTCCTCCAGGTGGACGACTTCGACGCCAGCTACCGGCGCATGCTGGCGGCTGGCGTCGAGTTCGCCACCGCGCCGCGCACCGAGCCCTACGGCCAGGTGGCGGTGTTCCTCGACATCGCGGGCAACCGCTGGGACCTGCTCGGCCCCCCGGGCGCACCAGGTCACTGAGCGGTGTAACCGCCGTCGACCAGGTGGTAGCTGCCGGAGATGAACGAGGCGGCGTCAGAGGCGAGGAAGGCAACCAGCGCGGCGACCTCGTCCGGGGTGCCCAGCCGCCCGAGGGCGTGCTTGCCCGCGAGGAACCGCTGGGTGTCCTCGTCCAGGTTGGCGTCGATGAGCGGTGTCGCGATGAAGCCGGGGCCGACCGCGTTCACCCGCACCCCCTGCGGGCCGTACTCAAGCGCGGCGTTCTTGGTGAGGCCGATGATCGCGTGCTTGGCGGAGACGTAGGCGGCGGCGCCGGGAAAACCGACCGAGCCGAGGATGGAGGCGATATTGACGATCGCGCCCCCGCCCTCCGCCGCGGCGATGGCCGGGAGCTGCGCGCGCAGGCCGTAGAAGACGCCGTTCTGGTTGACCTCGATGACGTGCCGCCACTCATCGATCGGGTATTCCCCGGCCGGCGCCGACACTCCGGCGATGCCGGCGTTGTTGACGGCGATGCGGAGCCAGCCAAGCTCGCTGGCGGCCGCGACCGAGCGCTCGGCGAACTCCGGGTCGGCCACGTCGCCCACCAGGCCCTCAGCGGTACCGCCGGCGGCGTGGATCTCGTCCAGGACGTCCTTCAGGCCTACCTCGTTGATGTCGGTGACCAGCACCGCGGCGCCGTTGGCGGCGAGCAGGCGGGCGACCGCCCGGCCGATACCCGAACCAGCTCCGGTGACAATCGCGGAACGTCCTGCTACGTCGTACCTGGCCATCTTCAGGCCTCCATCGTTCGGTACCACCGACAACAGCCGGATCCCTGCCGACGCTAGGCCTGGCTGCCGCGGGGCAGCAGGGGCGTAGGTCCCCTCCCGGCCAGGAAGGAGGGCTACAGGTTCATCGGGACGAGCTCGAGGACCTCGATGGAGCCGCCCGGCGTCTGCAGGTGCGGGTGACCGTCGATGATCGTCTTCACCTCGTCGGCCGAGCCGGCCTCGAGCACCGAGTAGCCGCAGACGCCCTCGCTGTCGGCCGCGCCCGGGCCGATGTGGGTGGTGTGCGCGAGCGGCGCGCCGAGGTCGGCGATCGCGTAGCCGACCCGGGTCGCCCACTCCCGCCAGGCCTGGCCGGCCGCTTCCTGCTGCTCGGGAGTGGCGCTGGCCATCTGCTCCTGCACCGACGCGGGCGCGCGGTAGATCAGCATGAACTTCGACATGACGGACTCCAGGTGTCATCGGCGGGCCGGGCCGGCCGCCCCTGGGATGACGCTACACGCTGTCGGCGAGCGGTTACCAGTGCGCCGCACGCCCGGGCACGCGGGCGATCTGCCGGTACCCACGTGGGCGGTCTGCCGCTGCTTTGGCAGGCGCGTGGCCGATGGATTAAGGGGCGTTCTGCCGCTGACCGGCGGGCGGCGCTGAGGGGTCTGCCTCATGGTTGGCCTGCCGGTCATCTGGTGAGGCGTCAAGCCAGGTCAGGTGGCGGACGGAAGGCACCATGAAGACGGCGAGCGTGCCCAGGGCGGCCCAGGCCGCACCGAACCCAAGGACGGCACGGGTGCCGACCACGGCTGCGACTGTCCCGGCGGCGGCAAACGCGACGGGGCCGAACGCGAACGCGCCGACCATGTTGAACGCGCTCACCCGGGACAGAGCCTGTGCGGGTATCCGCTGCTGCGTCACGGTCGCTTCGAGCGCACTGCCCAACGCCGATCCCAGGCCGGCCAGCAGTGCCCCTCCCGCAACGGCGACGACGGGAAGGCGCAGGGCCAGCGCGAGCGGCGGGAGGGGGAAGCCGAGCGTGGCCAGGTTCGCAACCGCCAGGGGGCGGCGCGGACGGCGGCCCAGCGCGAGCAGGCCACCGAGGATCGCGCCGCCGCCGTAAGAGGCCAGGATCGCGCCCCACGCTGACGCGCCGCCGAGGTAGTCGCGGGCCAGTACCGGCCCAAGTACCAGGTACGGCCCCCAGGTCAGCAGATTGAAGAGCGCGAACTGGACGGTCCCGGCCAGCAGCCAGGAATGCGCGCTGAATTCCGCCCAGCCTGCACCCAGGTGACCCAGCAGGGACCGGGGCCGAGACCTATCCATGCTGGGAAATCGCAGCATGGCCAGTGCGACGGCGCTGACTGCATAGCTTGCCGCGTCCACCGCGACGACGATGGCCGGGTTAGTCGCCGCGACCAGGATCCCGGCCAGGGCTGGCCCGGCAATCTGGGCCGCGGGCTCGGCTACTGCTAGCAGCGCGTTAGCGTCGCCAAGGCGGCCGCGGGGCGCGAGTTGCACGGGAAGGCCAGCGAGGGCGGGCTGGAAGAACGCGTTGCCGGTGCCGACGACAAGTGCGGCGGCGACGAAGAGCCACAACCGTGGATGCCCGACCTGCAACGCGACGGCCAGAGTGCCCTGCGCCGCGCACCGGGCCACGTCAGCGGCCAGCATCACCGGCCGACGGCCAAGCCGGTCGGCGATCGCGCCGCCGCCCAGCATGAACGCGATCATCGGAACGATATTCGCGGCGAACACGATGCCCAGATCGGTGGCCGTCCCGCCGTTGCCGAGCACGGCGAAGGCGATCGCCACCGACGACATCGCGGTGCCGAGCAGCGACGCCGAATAGCCGACGTAAAAGCGGCGAAAGTCGCGGACAGCCAGGACGCCAAGCTTCCCATCGCGGAATTTACCGCGGAAATCCAATGAATCAATCCTCGGCGACGCCATGCCTTCTAACATGCCAAACGTTCCCCGAATAAAGCAAATAAGCAGCAGACGCTCGGATTATTGCCGCAGTAAATGCGCATTACGGGACGACTATGCTGGAGGAATGGGATTGCCAGTGCCAGTGGAGTACGCAGTTGCGGTCGACCGTTACCTCGAGTGGGCGGCGCTCAGCAGCGCGTCCCGCCGCGTGTACCGGATCTCGCTCGCCAGCTGGGCGTGGCCACTTGTCGGCAAGGCGGTCCCGCGTGCCACGGAGCGCCGGGGAGCAGTGCCGCCTGTCGTGCCCCTCGCGCTGCTTGATGAGCCGGCTACCGGGGAGCGGCTGGACGCACAGTTCGCTGCCAGGACAGCAATGGCCGACGCCCGCACCGCCAATCGTGAGCTATCCGCGTTGCGCAGCGCTGTCGGCTGGTGGCGGGAGCAGGACTGGATCTGCTCGGATCCGACCGCGGGACTGCGCCACCGGCACCCCGGTGCCCCCGGGGCCCGATTGAGCGAAGAGCAGGTCAGTGCCCTTTTCCTGCTGCCCGTAAGCCTGCGGGAGCATGCGCTGTGGCGGGTAGTTTACGATTCGGGCGGGTCCGTAACAGAGGTGCTGTCGCTTGATGCTGACCAACTGGACTTGTCACGGCATCAGGCGCGTCCTCGGTCCAGTGACCTGCTCGCCGGAACTGATGTTGGATGGCGCGAGGGGACGAGTCAGTTGCTGCGCTGGTTGCTCGCGGGGCGAACGTGGGGACCGGTGTTCGTCACCGACCGGCGAGCCTCGGTGCGGGCCACCGCAGCCAACGTGGTCCGGGTGACCGGCCAGTCCCGGATGTCCTACCGGCGTGCGGCGGAGATCTTCACTACGCTAACCCGCCCGCTGGATGCGGACGGTCGAGGCTGGACGTTGCATCAGCTCAGCGCGGCGGGAAGGGCGCGTCCGGTTAGTCACGCTGGATAGCGGTAGTCGCACACGATTGACGGCCGCGCCATTCCTCAGCGTTCCGCATTGCTGACATCGGCCTTACCATCTTAACGAACGACCTAATCTTAGCGGCGATTAGCATGTTTAGCGGGTTTGGATTAGTAAGTTCCCGGCGAGGCCTAGGGCGGCCAGGGCGACGTCATGCCTGCGGTGGAACCTGCCAGCTCAGGTTCCACCCAGGCACGACATCAGCTCGCGCTGCCCGGTGCTAGCTGCAGCCGCTGGTGGAGCCGCAGCCCTCGCAGACGTAGCAGCTGCCGGCCGGGCGCATCTTGGTGCCGCAGGTGAGGCACAGCGGGGCGTCGGCGGTGCGGCCCTGCTGGAACTCGATGAGCTCGGCGGTGGAGTGCGGGCCGGCTACCCCGCTGGCCCGGGCCGGGGCCGGGGCAGCCGGGCTGGCGGGCACCGCGGCGGCCGGAGCCGGGGTGGCCGGGGCAGTCGGCTGCACCCGTTCGGCACTAGTCTCGACCGCCGCTGACTGGGCGAGCTCCACCGGGTCGACCTCAACCCCGAGCGACCCGGGGTCTTGCCCCGCCAGCTCGGCGGCGCGCTCGGCGGCGGACAGGATGCCCAGCTCGGACCGCTGCTCATACGACAGGTGGTCCAGGGCCAGGCGGCGGAAGATGTAGTCCATCATCGAGGTCGCGATGCGGATGTCCGGGTCGTCGGTCATGCCGGCCGGCTCGAACCGCATGTTGGTGAACTTGCCGACGTAGGACTCCAGCGGGATGCCGTACTGCAGGCCGACCGAGATCGCCATCGAGAAGGCGTCCATCACGCCCGCCAGCGTCGAGCCCTGCTTGCCGAGCTTGAGGAATACCTCGCCCACGCCGTCGTCGGGGTAGGTGGAGGCGGTCATGTAGCCCTCCGCGCCGGACACGTCGAACCGGGTCACGGTCGCGGAGCGGGTCTTCGGCAGCCGGCGGCGCACCGGGCGGTGCTCGTGCGGCTCCGCTGACTGGGGAGCAGCCGTAACCGGTGCGGCTTCCTGCTTGCCCGCCTCGCTCTTCTTCTTGGCCGAGAGCGGCTGGCCGACCTTGCAGTTGTCCCGGTAGATGGCGAGCGCCTTCAGGCCGAGCTTCCAGCCCTCGAAGTAGATCTCCTCGACGTCCTCGACGGTCGCGTTCTCCGGCATGTTGACCGTCTTGGAGATGGAGCCGGACAGGAACGGCTGGACCGCCGCCATCATCCGCACGTGGCCCATCGGGCTGATCGAGCGCTCGCCCATCGCGCAGTCGAACACCCCGTAGTGCTCCTGGCGCAGCCCGGGCGCGTTGACCACGTGGCCGTGCTCGGCGATGTACTCGGTGATCGCCTCGACCTGCTCGGGCTGGTAGCCGAGGTTCCGCAGGGCGCGCGGCACGGTCTGGTTGACGATCTGCATCGACCCGCCGCCGACCAGCTTCTTGAACTTGACCAGGGCGAGGTCGGGCTCGATGCCGGTGGTGTCGCAGTCCATCATGAAGCCGATGGTGCCGGTCGGCGCGAGCAGGCTGGCCTGGGCGTTGCGGTAGCCGTTGACACTGCCCGCCTTCAGGCAGTCCTGCCAGGTCGCGTTGGCCAGGTCGAGGATGTCGCGGTCGAAGCCGGCCGCGGGGCGGAACCCGGCGCTGGCCTCGGCGTGCATGCTCATCACCCGGTGGTGCGGGGCGGCGTTCTTGGCGAAGCCGTCGTACGGGCCCACCACCCCGGCCAGCTCGGCCGACATCTTGTAGGCGCTGGCGGTCATCAGGCTGGTGATCGCGGCGGCGATGGCGCGGCCGCCCTCGGAGTCGTAGGCGTGGCCGGTCGCCATCAGCAGCGCGCCCAGGTTGGCGTAGCCGATGCCGAGCTGGCGGTACGCCTTGGTGGTGTCGCGGATCTTCTCGGTCGGGAACTCGCCGAAGGTGATCGAGATGTCCATCGCGGTGATGATCAGCTCGCACATCCGGGCGAACCGGGGCGCGTCGAAGGTCTCGTCGTCCTTGAGGAACTTGAGCAGGTTGAGGCTGGCGAGGTTGCAGCTCGAATTGTCAAGGGAGAGGTATTCGCTACACGGGTTGCTGGCGGTAATACGGCCCGTTTCCGGGTTGGTGTGCCAGTTGTTGATCGTGTCGTCGTACTGGAGCCCCGGGTCGGCGCAGTCCCAGGCCGCTTCGGCGATCTTGCGGAAAAGGCCCTTCGCGTTCACCTTTTCGATGGTCTCGCCGGTAAGGCGCGCATTCAGGCCGAATTCGCCGTCGGCCGCGACCGCGTTCATGAACTCGTCGCTGACCCGGACGGAGTTGTTGGCGTTCTGGTACTGCACCGAGATGATGTCGGCGCCGCCCAGGTCCATGTCGAAGCCCGCGTCGCGCAGGGCGCGGATCTTGTTCTCTTCCTTGGCCTTGGTCTCGATGAAGTTCTCGATGTCGGGGTGGTCGACGTCGAGGACCACCATCTTGGCCGCGCGGCGGGTGGCGCCGCCGGACTTGATGGTGCCGGCCGACGCGTCGGCGCCGCGCATGAAGCTGACCGGGCCGCTGGCGGTACCGCCGGAGCTCAGCAGCTCCTTGCTCGACCGGATCCGGCTCAGGTTGACGCCGGCCCCGGAACCGCCGCGGAAGATCAGGCCCTCTTCCCGGTACCAGTCGAGAATCGACTCGATGGTGTCATCCACGGCCAGGATGAAGCAGGCGCTGACTTGCTGCGACGCGGCCGTCCCGACGTTGAACCAGACCGGGGAGTTGAAGCTGAAGACCTGGTGGACCAGCGCGTACTTGAGCTCGTGGTCAAAGATCTCCGCGTCCTCGTCGCTCGCGAAGTAGCCGTGCTCCCGGCCGGTCCTGGTGTAGACGTCGGTCACCCGGTTGATCAGCTGCTTCAGCGACCACTCGCGCTGCGGCGTGCCCACCGCGCCGCGGAAGTACTTGGTGGTCACGATGTTGGCCGCGTTGACCGACCAGAAGTCGGGAAACTCCACCCCGTACTGCTCGAAGTTGACCGAGCCGTCCCGCCAGTTCGTCATCACGACATCGCGGCGCTCCCAGGTGACCTGGTCATAGGGGTGCACGCCCGCCGTCGTGTTGATACGCCGGACCTTCAGCCCCTTAACGCGCTTGCCCTTGCGCGCCGCCGGCCCGCTCACCGTTTCCGTCATTGCTCCCTTTCCCCCTTGTCCGCGGATCCGCGCGGATCCGTGCCTGTCCGCTGGCCAGTTGCCAGGCAGGCGAGCCGTTACTTGCGCTGGACCCCGTCGTCCGCTTTGGTGCCCGGACCGCCGTCCACGGCGTCGGGCAGGTGCCTGCTGCGCAGCTCGGAGATCGCCTTCTCGAAGTCGTCGAGCGACTCGAAGCCGCGGTAGACCGAGGCGAACCTGAGGTAGGCGACCTCGTCCAGGTCGCGGAGCGGCCCGAGGATGGCCAGCCCCACCTCGTGCGAGCGGACCTCAGCCAGGCCGCGCGCCCTGATCGTCTCCTCGACCCGCTGGGCGAGCATCGCGAGCTGGTCCTCGTCCACGGGCCTGCCCTGGCAGGCCCGCTGCACGCCCCGGATGATCTTGTCTCTGGCGAACGGCTCAGTGACCCCGCTGCGCTTGGCCACCATCAAGATGACCGACTCCTGGGTGGTGAACCGCCGCCCGCACTCGGGGCAGGAGCGCCGCCTGCGGATGGCCGCGCCCTCGTCTGCGACCCGGCTGTCGATAACCCGGCTATCCGGGTGACGGCAGAACGGACAGTACATGCGATCACCTCCCAGCAGCGACGTCCGGCACCCATACCGACGGGGAACATCCACAACTTCTAGAAGAACCACATCGGTGTAACTACTAGATGTTGTGGTTAACCCTAGTCCCGGACGGCACCCCTAGGCAAGCGGTGATGAATATCGAAGCAAAAATCCAGGCCAGGCTGGAGGGCCGGGCAGGGGCCGCGGCGTGTCGGGCACGGGCCGCGGCGGGCCGGGCAGCGGCCGGGTCAGCCGCGCCGCGCCCTCAGCCGCGCGGCACCCAGAGCACCCGGCCGGCCTGGACCTGGGCGCCCGTCATTGAGTTCAGCTGCCTGATCTGCGCGACGACCTGACGGGGGTCGGTCGCCGGGTCGTAGGCCTCGGCCAGCGACCACAGGCTCTGCCCCGGCAGCACCTGCACCTTAGCGATGTAGCGGCCGGCCGGTACCGACCCCGGGCCGCCGTGCGCGGCCTGGGCGGCGGTCGCCAGCGCCACCGACAGACCGGCCACCAGCAGCGCGGACACGCCGGTGACGGCCATCCGGCCACGGCGGGTGAGCCGGAGGGGGCGGGTGATCTGGGAGGGCTGCGAGGGCTGGGCGATCCGTGCGGGCTGGGCGATCTGACCGGGCGGGCGGGACGGCGACACGCCCGGCGGTTGCGCGGGCGACGGGGCAGAAGCGTGCGCCGGCGGCACGACGGTCAGCCGGGGGCCCGCCGTTCGAACCCGGGCGCGCCCTGCCCTGAAGCGCCCGCCCGTGACTGGTCCGGCCGGAACGTCGGTCACCACTGCCACCATGTCAACCACTCCTCTCAAACGTCAATTCGATAGTACACCCGTTCGATCGAGATGAGGTTCGATCGAACTGAGTTCTGCCATCTTTGTACTTCGCGCGGCCGGCATTCGGCCGACACGTCGAACAGATGTTTGGTGATATGACAAATTGCCGCTAGGCTCGTATCCGTAAACCACAACCATGAATCGGAGGTTCATCCGATGGACGACCGTGCAGATCACGGCACTCCCGAAATTGCGGACGTACCAGTCCGCCCGAAGGGCAGGCCGGGTCGCAAGCCGAAGGGCAGCGCCCCCGTCGTGATCCCAGAGACGCCCGACAAGCCCGATCCCGACCACGTCCTCACCTGGCGGCAGCGCAAGGTGCTGCAGGTCATCCGGGACTCGGTGCAGAAGCGCGGTTACCCGCCGTCGATGCGGGAGATCGGCGAGGCGGTCGGGCTGACCAGCACGTCAAGCGTCTCCTACCAGCTCTCGACGCTGCAGCGGAAGGGCTACCTGCACCGCGACGTCGGCCGTCCGCGCACGGTTGAGGTCCGGCTGCCCGGCCACCCGGCCGTCCGGCCCGACGCGGGCACCGGCAGCCAGGTCGCCGCTCCCGACACCGAACTGCCCGCCGACGGGATGGACATCGCGTCGCAGGAGGCTACCTACGTGCCGCTGGTCGGGCGGATCGCGGCCGGCACCCCGATCACCGCCGACCAGCAGGTTGAGGACATCTTCCCGCTGCCGCGGCAGCTTGTCGGCGAGGGCAGCCTGTTCATGCTGAAGGTGGCCGGAGACTCGATGATCAACGCCGCCATCGCGGACGGCGACTGGGTGGTCATCCGGCAGCAGGAGGACGCGGAGAACGGCGAGATCGTCGCGGCCATGATCGACGGCGAGGCCACGGTGAAGACGCTCAAGCAGAGCGACGGCCACGTGTGGCTGATCCCGCACAACCCGGCGTTCACGCCGATCCTCGGCGACGACGCCTCCATCCTCGGGAAGGTCGTGGCGGTTCTGCGGCGGGTGTTATGAGGAGTGGAAGCGGAGAGCCGAGTGGAAGCGGAGAGCCCTGTTCGGCGCCCTTCGGGCGCCTTCCCGGGGGCTCCCACTCCGTGTCTCCCGGGGGGACGACCCCCCGGAGCCCCCCGTGCGGGCTGCGCCCGCGATGAGCTGGAAGGCTTCCGTCCTCCGACGATGATCTCCCGCCGGTGAGTGCGAGCCCGGGCCGAGACGCGGGCCCGGGCCGTGGGACAAGGAGCGCCGCGCGCGTGGTTGCGGCAACCAGGGCGCTATAGGCCCCGGTTAATCACAACCACGTGACCCAGAGCGGGCGGCACTGCTACCCGGCGACGATGTTGACCAGCTTCGGCGGGCGGACGATCACGCGCTTGACCTGCAGGCCTGCCAGCGCGCGGGCGGTCCCGGCGGCTGCCATGGCCAGTTCGCGCAGCTCGTCCTCGGTAATGCCCGGGGATACCTCCAGGCGGTCGCGGACCTTGCCGTTGACCTGGATCACGCAGGTCACCACGTCCTGAACCAGCAGCGCCGGGTCGGCGGCCGGCCAGGCGGCCCGCGCCACCGACGGGATCCCGGCCGGGCCGGCCGGGCCGTCCAGCACCGACCAGCACTCCTCGGCCGTGTACGGGGCGAACAGTGACAGCATCACCGCCAGCGCCTCCGCCGCCTCCCGCACCGCCGGGTCGGCCGCGCCCGGGCCTGAGTCGATCGCCTTCCTGGTCGCGCTGACCAGCTCCATCAGCCGGGCCACGGCGACGTTCAGGTGGAAGCTCTCCACCTGCCGGGTGACCTCCTCGATGAGACGGTGGGTCACCCGCCGCAGGTCCCGGTCGCCGGCCGCGAAGTCACGGCCGGGGCGGCCGGCCGCGGTCACGTCCGCCGCGATCCGCCACACCCGGGCCAGGAACTTGACCATCGCGTCCGGGTTGACGTCCGCCCAGTCGATGTCGTCCTGCGGCGGGGAAGCGAAGATCATCGTCAGCCGGATCGCGTCCACGCCGTACAGGCCGATCTGCTCGCCCAGGTTGACGCCGTTGCCCAGCGACTTGGACATCGCCTTGCCCCGGTTGATGACCTGGCCCTGGTTGACCAGCCGGGTGAACGGCTCGCCGAATTCGATCAGCCCCAGGTCCTGCAGCACCTTGGTGAAGAAGCGGGCGTACAGCAGGTGCAGGATGGCGTGCTCGACGCCGCCCACGTACAGGTCGACCGGGGCCCAGCGGTTGACGTCAGCGCTGCGGAACGGGCCGCCGTCGTAGCGCGGCGAGCAGTAGCGGTACATGTACCACGACGAGTCGACGAACGTGTCCATGGTGTCGGTGTCCCGGCGGGCCGCGCCACCGCACTTCGGGCACTCCACGTTGACCCAGTCGGTGGCGGCCGCCAGCGGCGACACGCCCTTGGGGGCCAGGTCGGCGCCGCGCAGGTCGGGCAGCACGACCGGCAGCTGGTCGTCCGGGACCGGCACCTCGCCGCAGGACGGGCAGTGGATAACCGGGATCGGCGTGCCCCAGAACCGCTGCCGGGACAGCAGCCAGTCGCGCAGCCGGTAGTTGACGGCCGCCTTGCCCAGGCCCTTGCCGTCCAGGGTCTCGATGATCCGCGCGATCGCGGCCTGCTTGGCCAGGCCGTCCAGCGGGCCCGAGTTGACCAGCACCCCGTCACCGGAGGTGGCCGTGCCGGTCGCGGCCGGGTCCGGCTGGTCGGTGGCGACGACGGTCCGCACCGGCAGCCCGAACCGCCGCGCGAAGTCCAGGTCGCGCTGGTCGTGGGCGGGCACCGCCATGATCGCCCCGGTCCCGTAGTCCGGCAGCACGTAGTCGGCCGCCCACATCGGGATCCGCTCGCCGTTCACCGGGTTGACCGCGTACACGCCCAGGAAGACGCCGGTCTTCTCCCGGTCGGTGGACTGCCGCTCGATGTCCGTCAGCTTCCCGACCTGCGCCAGGTAGGCGTCGAAGGCCGCGCGCTGCTCATCCGCGCACAGCTCGCCTGCCAGCGCCGAGTCGGCCGCGACCACCATGAACGTCGCGCCGTAGAGGGTGTCCGGGCGCGTGGTGTACACGGTGACCGGCTCGCTGCGCCCCTCGACCACGAAGTCAACCTCGGCCCCGGTCGACCGGCCGATCCAGTTGCGCTGCATGGTCAGCACCCGCTCGGGCCAGTTGCCCTCCAGGGCCTCCGCGTCCGCCAGCAGCCGGTCGGCGTACTCGGTGATCTTGAAGTACCACTGGGTCAGCACCCGGCGGACCACCTCAGTGCCGCACCGCTCGCACCGGCCGTTGACGACCTGCTCGTTGGCCAGCACGGTCTGGTCCTTGGGGCACCAGTTGACGTGGCCGTCCTTGCGGTAGGCCAGCCCGCGCTCGTAGAAGCGCAGGAACAGCCACTGGTTCCAGTGGTAGTACTCCGGGTCGCAAGTCGCCAGCCGCCGCGACCAGTCGAACGAGGTCGCGTAGCGCCGGAAGGAGGCCGCCTGCGTCTCGATGTTCTTGTACGTCCAGTCCGCGGGGTGCGTGTTGTTCCGGATCGCCGCGTTCTCGGCGGGCAGGCCGAACGCGTCCCAGCCAATCGGGTGCAGCACGTTCTTCCCGCGCAGGAACCAGTACCGGGCCATCGCGTCGCCGATCGCGTACGCCTCGGCGTGCCCCATGTGCAGGTCGCCCGACGGGTACGGGAACATGTCGACCAGGTAGAAGTGCTCACGCGGGTCATCGGGGTCGTCAGTGGCGCGGAACGGCTCGACCTCCGCCCAGTGCTGCTGCCACTTGTCCTGGATGTCGCGCGGGTCGTAGGCCTTCGCCTCGTCGGCTCTCTCGGCCGCAGTCATGGTGTCCTCACACTTGATCGGTCCGGCTACGGGAGTTACCCGCTAGCGGGGTCGCTGCCTTCGCTAATAAAAAGAGCCCCCCGTGCACGAGGAGCTGCCGCACCGACGGCAGTGTCCCGGCCCGGGTGTTCCCGGCTGGCCGGAATGCCAGTGTGGTCGGCGCGGCTAGCTAAGGAGCAGCCGGACAGGACGCATAGCCTTGATGTTACCGCATCCGCCCCCGCCGCGACGCTGGACGTGGCAGCGGGCCACGAGGCCCGGCGGCCAGGCCGGCGGCGTAGCCGGCCCTGGCGCCGGGGTGCGGCCCGCTGATCTCGGGGTTAGTGCTGTTCTTTGGCGCGCTCGACCGCGGGCTCCCAGTTCGGCCGCAGCGGCATGCCGGACGTGCCGTCCTGGTGCAGCTTGACGCCGAGGATCTGGTGCAGCTGCACCACGTTCCGGTCGAAGCCCAGGATGCAGCCTGCCATGTAGAGCTTCCAGACCCGGGCGGTGCCCTGGCCGACCTCGGCGACCGCCTCGTCCCAGTGCGCGTCGAGGTTGTCGCACCAGGCCTTCAGGGTCTTCGAGTAATGCTCGCGAAGGTTCTCCTCGTGACGGATCTCGAAGCCGTTGTCGTTCATCATGCCCGCGAGCCAGCCCGGTCCCTCGAGCTCGCCGTCCGGGAACACGTAGCGGTTGATGAAGCCGTCCCGGTAGATGGACGGTCCGGTGTTGTCGGGGCGGGTGATGCAGTGGTTCAGCATCCGGCCGCCCTCCTTCAGCTTGCCGTTGAGGAACCTGAAGTAGCCGGCCACTTTGGCCTTGCCGATGTGCTCGGTGATGCCGATCGAGCTGATCGCGTCGAAGCCGGTCTCTTCGATGTCGCGGTAGTCCATGTGCCGGACCTCGGCCAGGTCCTCGAGGCCCTCGCGCTTGATCGCCGCCTGCGCCCAGGACGCCTGCTCCGCCGACAGGGTTACGCCCAGGGCCTTGACGCCGTAGTTCTTGGCCGCGTGCCTGACCATGCCGCCCCAGCCGCAGCCGACGTCGAGCAGCCGCATGCCCGGCTTGAGGTCGATCTTGCGGGCGATCAGGTCGTGCTTGTACTCCTGCGCCTCTTCCAGCGAGGCGTCCTCGGACGGGTAGCAGGCGCAGGTGTACGCCATGCTCGGGCCGAGCACCCACTCGTAGAACGTGTTGGACACGTCGTAGTGGTGCGAGATCGAGCTCGCGTCGCGCTTCTTGGAGTGCATCGCGCCGATGGTGAGCCGGCGGCGGTCGGGGACGACCTCCTGCGGCGGCGGCGGGATCCGGGGGAACAGCGCCTTCGGGCCGCCGAGGTCGCGCAGCAGCTTGAGCCGCTCCGCCCGGCTGATGTCGCTGCTCTGGGCCTTGGACAGCCGGGAGAGGGCCACCAGCATGTTCCCGTCGACGTCCAGGTGGCCGGAGACGTACGCACGGGCCAGGCCGAGCGCGCCCGGCGCCTGGGCGAGGTACGAGACGGCCACCGGTGACCGGACGGTGATCTTAATCGGCGAGCCGGGGGTGCCGGCGGTCGACCCGTCGTATGCCTCGAATTCCACCGGAGCGCCCGGGCCCGCGATCGCCTCGAACACCTGAGCCAGTGCCATGTACCGTTCCCTTTCTCGGATCTCAGCCGCCTCAGCGGCCGCGCACGCACTTGTCGTACAGGGTGAGCAGCCGGCCGTCGCCGTCGTACTCAGCCTTGAGCTTGTCGTACGCCGCCCCGTTGTACCGGCGGCGGAACTCTTCTTCGGAGTAAAAGGCCGAGGAGTACAGCGACTTGTGCCCGTCAAGCGCACTGACCTCAGCTTCGATCATCCGGTTGTAGTAGCCGTCGGCCTGCCCGGGCGGCAGCGGCACGGTTCCCCAGAAGCCCCAGTTGACGTAGACCTCGTCCGGCTTCATCGGGTACAGCGTCCACGTGCGGTCGCCGCGCAGGCGCAGCGGGCACATCCAGACCGGGGCCATCTTCACGTTGGCCTCGAAGAAGCGCAGGAACTCGTCGCCGCGGCCGACCGGGATCTCGACGTCCTGCACCACCATCTCCCGCGGCGGCTGGTGGCGCCGCTGGTACAGCGCGGCCGTCAGCCCGTACTTCTGGTCGGCGGCGACCAGCCTGCGGTAGACGTCGGAACGGCGGTACCGGCGCGGCCACAGCCGCCGCAGCGCCGCGTGCTGCACGCCGAACGCGCGTGAGCACCAGAACCAGTCGGTGTCCCAGCGCCAGATGTAGTCCCTGACCGTCAGGAAGTCTTCCCGGCTGGCCCGCAGCGACTGGTAGTAGATGTGCTGGCCGGTGTAGTCGCTGAGCCACGGCGCCTTGTCGCTGAACGCGCCCACGGTCAGGTAGAGCTCGTTCACGCTGAACGCGACGCCGTCGAGGAAGTCCGCCCGGTGCCCGTGGTAGCTGCCCGCGGCCGCGATCTCGGCGATCGCCGCCATGCAGCTGTCCGGGTCGTTGAAGGCGAAGTGGCGCAGGTGCACGTACGGCTTGACCGGCATCAGCTCGATGGTGAGGGCCAGCGTGTAGCCGAGCGTCCCGTAGGAGTTCGGGAAGCCGTAGTAGAGGTCGCTGTGCTCGTTGTCCTTGGTGGCGACGACGACCCGGCCGTCGCCGGTGAGGATCTGCATCTCGGTCACCGACTCGTGCGGCAGGCCGTGCCACAGCGAGGTCGACTCGATGCCGAGGCCGGTGACCGCGCCGCCCAGGGTGATGGTCTTCAGCTGCGGCACCACCATGGGCATCAGCTGGTGCGGCAGCGTCGCGTCGACCAGGTCCTCGTAGGTGGTCATGCCGCCCACCACCGCGGTCCGGGCGCCGGGGTCAACGTGGATCACCCGGGAGAACGCGGACACGTCGAGGGTGGCCCGCTGGCTGCCGGGCTGACCGGGCGCGGTCTTGTCGCGGTTGTACCGGAACAGGTTCGACGTCGGCTTGGCCAGCCGGACCGGGACCCCCGCCGGAACGGCGGCGTACTCGGCGTGGAGCCGCGCCACCGCGGCCTCGTGAGCTGCCAGCTTGGCCGGCGGCAGACCTGAGATGCCGGTCACGTGCTCCTCCTCACTTCCGCGGGTGCCCGCACCGCCAGTCCCCGGCGCCTTCGTCATCCCAGACCAGGATGCGCAGCCGAGCACTAACGGGGCAAGCTCCGCGCCTTGCCAGGCAACGGCTCAGGCAGTGTATCGGGTCACATGGGGACACTTTCGCAGCGCCTCACCTGCGAGGACGGCCCCGGGCGGGTCGGGCCGCCGGCGGAGGGGAGTTGCCGCGCATACTGCCCGGCACCCGGGTCCGGGTCGCCGGCGCCGGGAGACAGGGGCCGCATTTTTCTTGCTGTTATCATCGGAGGGCGGGCGCGGCCTGCACGGATGCCCGACTGGACGGCGCCGGCGCCGCCAGAAATCATCGGATGTCTTTCCGGCCATATGCGGGCGGTTTCAACATCCAGTGATTTCGTCCTGCGGCGCCTGAGACTGGCGGGGAAGAAGCGGCAGCGAGACCTTCCGTCGCTAGCGGGAAAGCACGCGGGCACAGCACGAAGAAATAAGTGAAAGGCGTTCTACTCGGGGTAAGCAGGCGACCGTGGATCGCCCGCCAGCCCGAGGCCGACCGCGGTCACCGGTAGCGGGCGGCGGTCTTCGCGTCGGCGGCGTCGTAGGCGGCGGCTACCTCTTCCGGGGTCATCGGGAGGCGGGCCATCGACGGCGGGGCGCCTGAGTCGAGGGCCTGGCGCAGCAGCTTGGCCATCGAGTAGCGGGGGTTGTCGGCCAGGGCGCGGTCGAGGGCCACGTTGGCCAGCGCGCCGTCGCCGGACTGCCAGGCGACGAAGGCGAGCAGGGACGCGACCGGGGCGACGTAGCCGGGGCGGGCCAGCCGGGTGAGGTGGGTCCAGAGGCTCTGGTGGGCGGCCCGGTGCTCGAAGTCCATCCGGGCCCAGGCGTCGTCGCGGACGCGGATCTCGCGCAGCGCCACGGTGAGCCAGGCGGAGCGGCCGACGCCGGTCAGGTCGCCGTCGCGGGCGCGGCTGATGGCGTCCTGCACTGCTAGCTGGCCGAGGACGGCGGTGAGGCGGGAAAGCGAGACCGGCAGGCCGGAGCGGTCCAGCCGGGCCGCGCAGCGGGCGACGTGCGCGTGCGCCCGCCGGGTGGCCCGGTGCATGGCGGCGGCGCGCTTGCCGTCGGCGGCGGCGATGCTGGCGGCCAGCTCGGCCCGGCTGGAGAGGACCGGGCGGTCGTCGGCGCTGAGGGAGCGGGCGGCGGGGTGGCCGGCGCTGTCCGGGTCGAAGGGGGTGCCGTCGGGCGGGCAGCACTCCAGGTCGGTGCACACGTAGGACCAGTAGCGGCCGTCCGCTACCCGCAGCACCTCGGTCAGCGCGAGGCCAGCCTCGGCGGCACGCTCGCGCAGCGCGGCCGCGACGGGCGCGACCTCGGCTTCAGTGCCGTAGCCGGCCGCGACGGCGGCGGTGACGCCCTGCGCGGTCAGCACGCTGACCGCGTGCGCGGCCAGGGTAGCGGCGGGGTCCGGGCGGGCGGGACCGGGGCGCGCCGGGTCCGGGACGTCATAGCGGAGCGTGAGCCGGACCCGGGAGTCCGGCGGCTCGGTGCCGAGCACCACGATGCTGCGGCCGGGGTCGAAGCCGAGCAGGCCAGGGATGACGGCGAGCAGGGCGGCGGGCGAGCCGATGCGTACCGGGAGCGGCGGGACCCGGGCGTCGAGCGTGCCGCCGGCGGCGCGGGAGGCCCGGCGGCCGGAGCGCGGGGCGGGCTGCTGGCGTCGCCGCGGGCGCTGCCGCCGGGATGCGGCGGAGGCGGGAGCTGGGGGCTGGGCTGAGGGTCGGGGGCTGGGCCGGGGGCTGGGTCGGGGGCTGGGCGGTGGCGGAGGGGCTGGGTGTCATGCTGCCAGGTTCGGCGGCAGGCGGGGGTGAGGGGCAGGACGAAATGAGGACTGTGGATAAGTCGCGAGATATCCACAGGAGCCGGGAGGGGGGCTTGAAAGGGGGCGGGCGAGAGGTTAACGTCCCGGGCGGGATGGGGCAGTCAGCGGGCGGCGCGGCTACAGGGTGATGCCGAGCAGCGCGTCCACGGTGTCCCTGATCAGGTCGGCGTCCTCGGGGGTGACCGCCGCCCCGGTCGCCAGCACCGCGTCCGCCCAGGCGTCGACCGCGGCGACCGCGCCGGGGGCGTCCAGGTCGTCCGCCAGCCGCTCGCGCACGGCGGCGAGGACGGCGCCAGCCTCGGGGACACTGCTGGCCGCGGGGACAGTGCCGGCCGCCGGGACAGTGCCCTCGGCGGAGACCCGCCCGGTACCGCGCTGCGACACCGCCGCCCGCCAGCGGCCGAGGCGGCGGTGCGCCGCCGACAGCACGTCGTCGGTCCACTCCCAGTCGGCCCGGTAGTGGTGCGCGACCAGCGCCAGCCGGATCGCCATCGGGTTGGTGCCGGCCGCCCGCAGCCGGGAGACGAACACCAGGTTGCCGAGCGACTTGGACATCTTCGCGCCCTGGTAGCCGACCATGCCCGAGTGCGCGTAGACGCGGGCGAAGAGGTGGCCGCCGTCACCCGGGGCGCAGGCGACCCGGGCGTGCGAGGCGCTCATCTCGTGATGCGGGAACACCAGGTCGCTCCCGCCCGCCTGCACGTCAAAGGACGGGCCGAGGTACTGCGCGGCGATCGCCGCGCACTCCACGTGCCAGCCCGGGCGGCCCGGGCCGAAGCGCGACCCCCAGGATGGCTCGCCCGGCCGCTCCGCCCGCCAGACCAGCGGGTCGAGCGGGTCCTTCTTGCCCGGCCGGCCCGGGTCGCCGCCGCGCTCGGCCGACAGCTCGGTCATCTCCTCGACCGACAGCCCCGGCACGGTGCCCGGCCCGGCCAGCGCGCCGAACGCGGCGTCGGCCGAGCGGGCGAAGTAGATGTCGCCGTCCAGGTCGTACAGGGCGCCCCGGGCCGCGAGGCGCTCGGCGAACTGGTCGATGATGCCGATCGCCTCCACCGCCCCGATGTAATAGGTCGGCGGCAGGTTGCGCAGCGCCTCCATGTCGCCGCGGAACCGCTCGGTCTCGCGCAGCGCGAGCTGCCACCAGTCCTCGCCGTCCCGTTCGGCCCGCTCGAGCAGCGGGTCGTCCACGTCGGTGACGTTCTGCACGTACACGACCTCGTGGCCCGCGTCGATCCAGCTGCGAACCAGCAGGTCCCAGGCGGTGAAGGTGGCGGCGTGACCCATGTGGGTCGCGTCGTACGGGGTGATCCCGCAGGCGTAAAGAGAGGCCCGGCGCCCGCCGGCCGCCTCGGTCAGCTCCCCGGTCGCCGTGTCCCGCAGCCTCAGTTCCGGGCCGCTGCCCGGCAGCACCGGGACGTCAGCGCCACGCCATGCATCCATGATGCCAGGTTACAGCGCCTATGCCCGGGTAGCCGGCGGGCGGCTCCCCCGCCGACCGCCTACCGGCCCCGGCCAGGCCCGCCCGGGGAGGCGCGGCGGGGGTGAGGCGGAGCACGCACCCGTTCGGCGGACTTCTCTTGGTTTTATCCCGAACGGTTGGTTAGTGACTGCCGCGGCCCCGCTTGTTACGTTGCCCGCATGAAGCTGGTCGCCGGAGTCGACTCCTCCACCCAGTCAACCAAGGTGCTGCTGGTGCGGGCGGATGACGGGACGGTCGCCGGGGCGGCCGCCGCGCCGCACCCGGCCGGGACCGAGTGCCATCCGGACCGCTGGTGGGAGGCTTTGTCGGTGGCCGGGCGTAGCCTGCTCGAGCAGGCGGACGCGGTGGGGGTCGCGGCGCAGCAGCACGGCATGGTGACGGTCGACGAGGCCGGCCAGGCGGTCCGGCCCGCGATGCTGTGGAACGACGTGAAGTCGGCCCCGCAGGCGGCGGCGCTGGTGGCCGAGCTCGGCGGGCCGGCCGCGTGGGCGGAGCGCACCGGCTCGGTGCCGACCATGTCGTTCACCGTCACCAAGCTCCGCTGGCTGGCCGAACGGGAGCCGGGCAACGCCGCCCGGGTGAGCCGGGTGATGCTGCCGCACGACTGGCTGACCTGGCGGCTGGCGGGCGGCGGGCCGGGCGCGGGCAGCCCTGGCGGCGGCGCGGGCGGGCCGGGCGACGCGGGGTGGCTGGGGGCGGGCCGCGACCCGGCGGCCGAGCCGGTGACCGACCGCGGCGACGCGTCCGGCACCGGGTACTTCTCCCCCGCTGACGGCGGCTGGCTGCCCGGGTACGCCGAGCGGGCGCTCGGCCAGCCGGTACGGCTGCCCCGGGTGGCCGGGCCGTCCGAGGTGACCGGCAGCACCGCCTGGGGCGCGGCGCTGTCCGCGGGCACCGGGGACAACATGGCGGCGGCGCTCGGCCTTGAGCTGGCCGCGGGCGACGTGGCGGTGTCGGTCGGCACCTCGGGCACCGCGTACGCGGTCAGCCCGGCCGCCGCCGCCGACCCGCGCGGGCTGGTGTGCGGGTTCGCCGACGCGACGGGCCGGTTCCTGCCGCTCGCCTGCACGCTCAACGCGGCGCGGGTGCTCGACGTGACCGCGCGGATGCTCGGCACTGACACGGCCGGGCTGTCCGCGCTGGCGCTCAAGGCCACCGCGGGCGCGGGCGGGCTGGTCCTGCTGCCGTACCTGGACGGCGAGCGGACGCCCAACCGGCCCGCCGCCAACGGGGTGCTGCGCGGGCTCACCACGTCCAACGCGACGCCGGAGAACCTCGCCCGGGCAGCGGTCGAGGCCGTGCTGTGCTCGCTGGCGGACGCGGTCGACTGCCTGCGGCCGGCCGGCATCAGCCCCGCCCGGATCGTGCTCACCGGCGGCGCGGCCAGGTCGGAGGCGGTGCGGGTGATCGCGCCGGCCGTGTTCGGGCTGCCGGTGGCGGTGCCGGAGGCGGACGAGTACGTGGCCCTGGGGGCGGCCCGGCAGGCGGCCTGGGCACTGGCCGGCGGCGCGGCGCCGCCGTCATGGCCGGGGCGGCCGTCGGTGACCTACGACGCGGCGGCGACGCCGGGGGTCCGCGAGCAGTACGCGGCCCTGCGGGACGACGCGGCGGCCTGGCAGGAGGGCTGACGGGCGCCGGCGGCGGCCGGGTTTAGGCGGCGGGGGGCGGGTCGGGTCAGGCGGCGGGGGCCGGCTCAGGCGGGGGCTGGGCCGACCGGGGCGGGCTGGGACGGGACGCGGGCGAAGGCCAGGGCGGCGGCCACCGCCAGCAGGCCGGCGAAGACGAACAGGCCCCGGTAGCCGCCCGCGCCCGCCACCACCAGCCCGGCCACCGGGGCGCCGATCACCTGCGGGACGGCTGCGGCGATGTTGATGATGCCCAGGTCGCGGCCCGCGTTGGCCGGGCTCGGCAGCACTACCAGGGTGAGCGCCTGGCTGACCGACTGGAACGCGCCGTAGCCGGCCCCGAGCGTGAACGCGCAGGCGATCACCAGGGCCCAGGCGGCGTACCCGGCCAGCAGGAAGCCGGTCGCCGCCATCAGCACCGAGGAGAGCACCGCGTAGCGGCGGTAGCCGCCGGAGGCGTCGGCGAGCCGGCCGACGGCGACGGTCGCGATGATCGCCGCCACCGTCGCGATCAGGATGAGGATCAGCTGGCCGTCGCCCGGGTCGCTGTAGTGCACCACGTCCTGCAGGTAGTAGTACAGGTAGAGCAGGGCGACGGTCTCCGCCAGCATGATCAGGAACTTGCCCGCGAAGACCAGGCCGAAGCCGCCGCCGACGGCCAGCAGCGCGCGCAGGTCCGGCCGCCCGGGTCCGCCCGCGGGCTGCTGGTAGCTAACCCGGGGCAGCCGGTACAGCACCCACACCAGCGGGACCAGGCAGACCCCGTAGCCGACGGCGATCGCGGTCATCCCGGCGGTGACCGAGGGGAACACCAGCACCACGGCGGCCAGGCCGACGACCAGCCCGACCGCCTGCGCGACCGATATCAGGCCCCAGACCAGGCCCCAGGACCGCCGGGGCACGTGATCGACCACGATGGCCGACATCGGCGCGTAGGCGATGTTGATGGTCGCCTGGCAGATCGTCCACCAGACGGCGATCCCGGCCAGCGAGTGCTGCAGGCCGAGGACCGCGTGCGCCGCGGCGCCGGTGACCAGGCCGATGATGATCAGCAGGGTCCGGTTGTCGGCGCTTACCCAGCGGTCCGAGTAGTGGCCCGCCACCGGGTTGAAGACCAGCGCCGCGAGCGCGCCGAGCCCGGTCACCAGGCCCAGCCCGATGGCCTTGTCGCCCGGCCCCACCGATGACTCGATCATCCGCGGCAGGACGTTCTGGATCGGCGCGATGAGCGCCACGTTGGTGCCGAAGTTGGCCAGCATCAGAGTGGCGATGAACGGGCGGCTCAACCGGGGCTCTGCTTGCACGGCCGACGGCGCGGCGCACTCCGTGTCGGACACTTTTCCTCAATGACGTGGCAACTGAAGTCAGCACGCTACCACCAGAAACTGAAAGTCTGGTTAACCGCGTCAGCGCACCCCGTAAAGGTGCTCGAGCGCGAGCTGGTCCAGCTGCTCGTAGGCCATGCCGCGGGCGGCCAGGGCGGCGACGTCGGCGGTCGCGGCCCGGACGTCGCGCCAGGTCTCGCCGGCCGCCAGCGTCGGCTCGGCCAGCTCAGGGACCCGGGCGGCGGCCAGTGCGGCCTGGACCTCGGGGTCGGCCCGGAACGCCCGCGCCTTGGCCCGCAGGATCAGGTAGTTGCGCATGCAGGCGGCGGCCGAGGCCCACACCCCGGCGTCGTCCTCGGTCCGCGGCGGCTTGTAGTCGAAGTGCACCGGGCCGTCGTAGCCGCCCGCCAGCAGCGTGTCCACCACCCAGAACGCGCCCCGGGCGTTACCCGCGCCGAACCGCAGGTCCTGGTCGTAGCGCGGCCCGTGCTGGCCGTTGAGGTCGATGTGGAACAGCTTGCCGTGCCACATCGCCTGGGCGATGCCGTGCGCGTAGTTGATCCCGGCCATCTCCTCGTGGCCGACCTCGGGGTTGACGCCGACCATCTCCGGGTGCGCCAGCTCGCCGATGAACGCGATCGCGTGCCCCAGGGTGGGCAGCAGGATGTCGCCGCGCGGCTCGTTCGGCTTCGGCTCGATCGCGAACCGGAGCGGGTAGCCCTGGTCGAGGCAGTACTGCGAGAGCAGGTTGAGCGCCTCGGCGTAGCGGTCGAGCGCGGTCCTGATGTCCTTGGCCGCCCCGGACTCGGCGCCCTCCCGGCCGCCCCAGAAGACGTAGGTCTGCGCGCCGAGCTCGGCCGCCAGGTCCAGGTTGCGCATCACCTTGGCCAGCGCGAAGCGGCGGACCTCGCGCTCGTTGGCGGTGAACGCGCCGTCCTTGAACACCGGGTGCCCGAACAGGTTGGTCGTGGCGGTGGTCACCACCAGCCCGGTCTCGTCGAGCGCGGCCCGGAACGCGGCGATCTTCGCGTCCCGCTCGGCGGCGGAATCGGTGAAGTCGAACACGTCGTTGTCGTGGAAGTTCACCCCGTAGGCGCCGAGCTCGGCCAGCTTGCGGACCGCCCGGTCAGCGGGCATGGACGGCCGGACCGCCCCGCCGAAAACGTCGACCCCCTGCCAGCCCACCGTCCAGAGGCCGAAGGAGAAGCGGTCGGAGGGGGCCGGGACGTACTCGTCGTTGGTCATGTTCTCCGTATACCTCTGTTAACACTGGCCGTCACCCTTTCGCGGGGCCGGGACGTTCCGTACCTTAGGTGCTGGTATGGTGCTCGGCACGGCGGTATCTGTAAAGAAACTTATCCATTAGGATGTCGTCAGCAGCGGACATGGAGGTTGCCAGATGGCACGAATCGCCCTCGATCACGTGGAGAAGGTCTACGGCGGTGGCGTCAAGGCGCTCGACGACCTGAACCTTGAGGTGAAGGAGGGCGAGTTCATGGTGCTCGTCGGGCCTTCCGGCTGCGGCAAGTCGACCGCGCTGCGGTCGATCGCGGGCCTGGAGGAGATCACCGGCGGGACCATTTCCATCGGCGAGCGCGTGGTCAACGACCTGCCGCCGAAGGACCGCGACATCGCGATGGTGTTCCAGAACTACGCGCTGTACCCGCACATGACGGTGGCCGACAACCTGGCGTTCGGGCTGAAGCTGCGGCACACCCCCAAGGCGGAGATCAAGCGCCGGGTGGACGAGGCCGCGCAGCTCCTCGGCCTCGAGCCCTACCTGGGCCGCAAGCCCGCCGCGCTGTCCGGCGGCCAGCGGCAGCGGGTCGCCATGGGCCGGGCGATCGTCCGCGAGCCCGCTGCCTTCCTGATGGACGAGCCGCTGTCCAACCTGGACGCCAAGCTGCGCGTCTCCATGCGGGCGGCACTGAACCAGCTGCACGAGCGGCTCGGCACCACCACCGTCTACGTCACCCACGACCAGGTCGAGGCGATGACGCTCGGGGACCGGGTGTGCGTGATGCGCGACGGCCAGCTGCAGCAGGTGGATACCCCCCAGGCACTGTTCGACAACCCGGTCAACCTGTTCGTGGCCGGCTTCATCGGCTCGCCCGCGATGAACTTCGTCGCCGGCCAGCTGGTGCGCGACGAGGGCCCGGCGGTCACCTTCGCCGGGTTCCGGCTGCCGGTCCCGGCCGCGGTGATCTCCGGCCGGCCGGGGCTCGAGGACTACTTCGGGCGCACCGTCGTCCTCGGCATCCGCCCCTCGGACTTCGAGGACGGCGCCTTCGCCGACGCCGCCTGGCCGCGGATGGACGTCACGGCCGGGGTCACCGAGGGGCTCGGCACCGAGATCCACGCCATCTTCACCGTCGACGCGCCGCCGGTCGAGCACGCCTCGATCGCCAGCGCGGCGGGCGGCCACGACGAGGAAGACGAGACGGTGGCCGCGCTGGTCGGCGGCAAGTCGCTGTGGACCGCGCGGGTTTCCTCGCGGTCCGCGGTCCGGCCGGGCGCACCGCTGCAGCTCGCGGTGGACACCAGCCGGCTGCACTTCTTCGACCCGGCCAGCGGCGAGTCCATCGGTCACCCGCTGGGCGCCGCGGTGGCGGCGGCCGCCACCGCCTGAGCATGCCGGCGCCCGCGCCCGCCCGCTGCTGGTGGAAAAGCGCCGCGATCTACCAGCTCTACGTGCGCAGCTTCGCCGACGGCAACGGCGACGGCATCGGTGACCTGGCGGGCGTGCGGTCACGCCTGCCCTACCTGGCCGCACTCGGCATCGACGCGATCTGGTTCAACCCCTGGTACCCGTCTCCGATGGCCGACGCCGGCTACGACATCAGCGACTACCGGTCCGTCGACCCGGTCTTCGGCACCCTGGCCGACGCGGACGCGCTGATCGGCGAGGCGCACGCGCTCGGCATCAGGATCATCATCGACATCGTGCCCAACCACGGCTCCGACCTGCACCCCTGGTTCACCGAGGCGCTGTCCGCCGGGCCGGGCTCGGCCGCGCGGGACCGCTTCTGGTTCCGGCCCGGCCGGGGCCCGGGCGGCGAGCTGCCGCCCAACAACTGGCAGTCGGTCTTCGGCGGCCCGGCCTGGACCCGGGTGACCGAGGCGGACGGCTCACCCGGCCAGTGGTACCTGCACCTGTTCGACCCCGGGCAACCCGACTTCAACTGGTCATCGGCTGACGTGCGGGCCGAGTTCGAAGACGTGCTCCGGTTCTGGTTCGACCGCGGGGCGGACGGCATCAGGATCGACTCCGCCGCCCTGCTGTGCAAGGACCCGGCCCTGCCCGACCTGGCCGACGGCCAGCCCCCGGGGCCTGGCCACCCGTTCACCGACCGGGATGAGGTGCACGCCGTCTACCAGTCCTGGCGGGCGATCGCGGACGAGTATCCCGAGCGGATGCTGATCGGCGAGATCTGGCTGCCGGATGCCACCCGGCTGATGCGCTACGTCAACCCGGGCGAGCTGCACACCGTGTTCAACTTCCCCTACCTGAACTGCCCCTGGGACGCCGCCGCGCTGCGCACGGTCATCGACCGGACGCTCGCGCTGAGCGCGCCCGCCGGCAGCCCGGCCACCTGGGTGCTGTCCAACCACGACGTGGACCGGGTGGTGTCCAGGTACGGCCGGGCGGACACCGCCTTCAGCCTCGCCCGTCGCCGGTACTTCCACGCCTTCCCGGTCGACCTGCCGCTCGGCACCCGGCGGGCCCGGGCGGCGGCGCTGCTCACCATGGCGCTGCCCGGCGCGGTGTACGTCTACCAGGGCGAGGAACTGGGCCTGGGGGAAGTGCAGGGCATACCGGACGAGCTGCGCCAGGATCCGATCTGGGCCCGCACCGGGGGCGCCGACCCGGGCCGGGACGGCAGCCGGGTGCCGCTGCCGTGGGCGGGGACCGAGCCGCCGTTCGGGTTCTCTCCCCCGGGCGCCGCCGCCCCGTGGCTGCCGCAGCCCAAGGAGTGGCGCGACCTGACGGTGGCGGCGGAGTCGGCCAGCCCGGACTCGGTGCTCGCCCTGTACCGGGCGGCGCTGCGCATCCGCCGGGCCGAGCCCGCGTTCGGCGGCGAGGCGCTGAGCTGGCAGCCGGCCGCGGACGGGGTACTCGCGTTCGACCGGGGGGCAGGCAGCCGGGGAGCAGGCGGCCCGGACACCGGCGGGCCCGGCGGCCCGGACGACCGGGCGGCCCGGACGCGGGCGCGGTAGTGCGCTGCGTGGCCAACCTGTCAGCCGTCCCGGTCCCGCTGCCGGCGCACGCGGTAGTCCTGCTGGCAAGCGGACCACTGGACGGCGGCCTGCTCCCACCGGACACCACCGTCTGGCTCCACTGTTAAGGGCGTGTCCAAGAGTGTCTCATGGGGCTGGACGGCTGGGATCCCGTCCGCTCCCGGGCACATGGTTGCGGCAACCAGGCGCCCTGGGCCGCCTGGTTGCCGCAACCACGCGGGCTCGCCGCCTCGCGCGCCTCGCGCGCCTCTTGGAGGGTGATAGGCGGCTGGATGCGCCAACCAGCGGGCCCAGTCGGTGGGGGTTAGCCGGCGGCCAGGGCGGCGCGGGCGGTGCTGGTTAGCTGGGGGGCGTAGCCGGCGCCGAACAGGCAGACGTGGACCAGCAGGGGGTGCAGCTGGTGCAGCGGGACACGGGAGCGCCAGCCGTCAGCCAGCGGTGCCGTTTCGGTGTAGCCGGCCAGGATCGCGGCTAGGTGGGGTGCGCCGAACAGCGCCAGCATCGCCAGGTCGGTCTCCCGGTGGCCGCCGTGCGCGGCCGGGTCGATCAGCCAGCCGCGGCCGCCCTGCCACAGCAGGTTGCCGGACCACAGGTCGCCGTGGATCCGGGCGGGCGGCTCGGGCGGGCCCGCCAGGTCGCCGATCCGGCTGATTACCGCTTCCAGCGGGGCGGCGGCGGCGCGGGAGAGGTCCCCGGCGTCCCGCGCCCGGCGCAGGTACGGGAGCAGGCGCCGCTGCGCGTACCAGCTTCCCCAGCCGGTCCCGGGGGTGTTGTCCAGCGGCAGGGAGGCGATGTAGCCGGGCCAGGGCGCGCCGAAGGCGGGCGGGTTCAGCCTGGCCGCGTGCAGCTGGGCCAGCTCGGACCCGAAACGCCTGGCCGCGGCCGGTGAGGGGTGCTCGGGCGGCCCGACCAGCTCGATGACCAGCAGGCCGTCCGACTGGCCGAGCACGGCCGGGACCGGAGGGCCGCCGTCGGCCGCGGCCAGCCAGCGCAGGCCGTTGGCCTCGGCCGCGAGCGCTTCGGCCGGCCCGCCCGGTTCCTGGGCCGACTTGGCGAAGGCTGACCTGGCGAGGGCTGACTTGGCGAAAAACTCGCGGCCGTCGGACAGGGTCCCGGTCGCGTGGGCGTAGCCGTGCTGGCCGCCCAGCGGCCTGACCTCGGCCGACTGGACGCCGGCCGCGGCCGCGATCCGCTCCGCCAGACCGGGCATGGTCACCTCCGCTTTTCCGCTGGCCTGGCCAAGGAACTACCCAGGCCGTCGCGCCGCTCCCGTGGAGGGGCGGGACGGGCGGGGCGGAGCCAGCACCCGTTCGGGATAATTGTGGGGTGGATTTCCTGGTGACGCGCGATGAGTACGGGGTGCCGCACGTGCAGGCGGAGACGGCGGCGGGCGCGTGGGCCGGGATGGGGTACGCGTGCGCGCAGGACCGGCTGTTCCAGCTGGACTACGACCGGCGGCGGGCCTGCGGGCGGTGGGCGGAGGTGGCCGGGCCCGGCGCGGTCGGCGGCGACGTGCTCGCGCGGCGGCTCGGGCTGGCCGCCGCCGCCCGCCGTGACGTCACCGCCATGTCGCCGCCGCTGCTGGCCGCGTTCGAGGCCTACGCGGCCGGGGTGAACCAGGCGGTCGCGGCCGGTGCGCGCCCGGCCCCCGGCGACTACCCGGTCGAGCCCTGGCAGGCGTGGCACTCGGTGGCGGGATTCCTGGTGCGGCACGTGCTGATGGGCCAGTGGCAGCACAAGCTGGCCAACGCGGTGCTGCTAGCCCGGGCGGGCGCGGCGGCATTCGAGCGGCTGGAGACCCGCCCGGTCCCCGGCACCCCGGTCGCGGTACCGCCCGACGGGCGACTTGACCACCCGGTCGGCCGGCTGCTCGACGAGGCGCTGGGCGACATCGAGGGGCACCTGGGCTTCCTGGCCGAGACCGAGCCCGGGTCCAACGCCTGGGCGGTCAGCGGGCGACGGGCCGCGCACGGCCACGCGGTCATCTGCAACGACTCGCACCGGGCGCTCGACACCCCCAACGTGTACTGGCAGTGCCGGGTGAGCTGCCCGGACTTCGACGTCAGCGGGGCCACCTTCCCCGGGCTGCCCGGCTTCCCGCACTTCGGCTGGAACGGCTCGGTCGGCTGGGCGATCACCCACGGGGACGCCGACACCCAGGACCTGTACCTGGAGCGCTTCGACGGGACCCGCTACCTGACGCCCGGCGGCTGGCGGGAGGCCGAGGTCAGCCAGCAGCGCATCGACGTACGTGGCGGCCCGCCGGTCACCGTGCCGGCCTGGGTGACCAGGCACGGGCCGGTGGTGCACGGGAACCCCGCTGACGGCTACGCGCTCGCGCTGCGCTGGACCGGCACCCACCGGGCCAACCGCGGCCTTGAGTGCCTGCTGCCGATGCTCACCGCGGGCACCGCGGCCGAGCTGGCCGCCGCCCAGGACGGCTGGGTCGACCCGGTCAACAACCTGCTGTGCGCCGACAGCGCCGGCCACGTCGCCTACCAGTGCCGGGGCGAGCTGCCGGTACGCAGCTCGGACGCGGGACGGCGGCTGCCGGTGCCCGGCTGGGACGACGCCTGCGAGTGGACAGGAACGGTGCCGTTTGCCGGCCTGCCCGCCACCGCCGACCCCGCGGCCGGGTTCGTGATGACCGCCAACAACGCGATCACCGACGCGGACCGGCCGTACGTCTCGCACACCTTCTCCCAGCCGTGGCGGGCCGAGCGGCTCCGCTCGCTGCTTGCCTCGGCTGGACCGCTTGGCCCGGCTGAGCTGGCCGGGATGCAGGCCGACACGGTGTCGCTGGCCGCCCGCGGCTGGGGCCGGCTGCTGGCCGCGCTCGGGCCGTTCGAGGAGCCCGGCGCCGAGGCGGCCCGCTTGCTGCTGGCCGGATTCGACGGCGACCTGGCGGCCGGGGCGGCCGAGCCGCTGCTGTACGCGTGCTTCAACCGGGCGCTGGCCGAGGCGCTCTACCGGCCGGTGCTCGGCGCTTCGACGTGGGACTGGGTGGTCTCGGGGGCGCTCGGGCCGACGCTGACCATGGTGCGGCGCTGGCTCGGCAACGACACCTGGGAGCTGCTGGGCGGGCCGGTGCCGGCTGGCAGCGGGGACCTTGCGGCCGCTGCCCGCCGGGCGCAGGTGCTGGCGGCGGTGCCCGGCGCGCTCGCCGCCGGGTGGGCCGCGGCGGTGGCGGCGGCCGGCCCTGACCCGGTGCGCTGGCGGTGGGGCGACCTGCACCGCGCGGCGCGGGTGCACCCGCTGACCGGCGCCATTGACTCGGTGCCGATGGGCGGGGACGCGGACACCATCCAGGCGGCCGGCTACGGGTGGCAGGCCGGCCACCCGTTCACCGTGACCAGCTTGTCGGTGTACCGGCAGGTGGTTGACTTCGGGGCGTCGCGGCCGGCCACCTTCGTCATCCCCGGGGGCGCGTCGGGCGACCCCGGCAGCGCCCACTTCTCCGACCAGCTCGGCCGGTGGGCGGTGCACCAGCGGATCCCGATGAGCGGACCCGGTCCTGCCGGGCTTGAGACGCCCTAGAACACCACGACCTCGGCCCCGATCGGCAGGTGCTGGTTGTAGTAGTGCGCGTTGCCGTCGGTCAGGTGGACGCAGCCGTGCGACCAGGAGTTCAGCGGGCCGCCGTGGAACGCGATGCCGCCCGCCGCGAAGAACGTCGCCCACGGCATCGGCTCGTGGTACTCGCTGCTCATGAACGTGGGCCCGGCCTTCCAGGAGACGTGGAAGGTGCCCCGCGGGGTCTGGTGCTTGCCCGCGGGGTTACCCGGCTCCATCTGGACCGGGCCGAAGGTGACCCGCCCGCCTGCCTGCATCCAGCTGACGTGCCGGGCCAGGTCGACGCAGGCGGTCGCCGCGGCCGGGCAGTCGCGGCGGTCCGCGGCCGTCAGCACCAGGGAGACCGCGGCCGGGCTGGCGGCGCTCGGGCTGGCGGCGCCGGCCTTCGTGTGGCCGCCGACCGGCAGTGACCGGCTCGCTGCCTGCCCGGCCGATGAATGCGCCGCCGCCTGCTCGGCCGTCGCCGGATGCGGAGCCAGTGCCTGGCCGCTGAGGCGCGGGTCGCCCGGGGCCCCGGGCGACCCGGACCGGACTGAGAACACCGCGACCACGATCGCGGTCAGTGCCACCAGGGCGGCGACCGTCGCCGTCAGGCCGAGCCGCCGAGCCGAGCTGGTGCTGGTGCTGGTGCTGGTGCTGGCCGGGCTGGAGCTGGCCGGGCCGGCGCCGATAGCCGCGCGCATCGAATTCCTCCCCGTGCCGTTCACGTCACCACCCGCCCCCGTCAGTGACTAGAAATGCAGGTTCAGTTACCAACTGTTATCACAGTGCGGGCGTCTACCCCTGATTGATGATGTAATCCAGTCGGGTAAGCCCAAACGGAAACGCACATTTCAGCCGGCTGCGTACCCTTTGTCTGTGGCGGTGTTCTGGGATCGGCTGACCGAGGTGCAGGGCGCGCCCCCGGGCTGGGTGATCGCGGTCAGCGCCGCCGTCGCGCTGCTGGTGGTGGCCAGCCCCCGGCTGTGGCGGATGGCCAGGATCGCGATCACGATCGCGCACGAGAGCGGCCACGCGGCCGCCTCGCTGCTGTCCGGGCGGCGGCTCGAGGGCATCCGGCTGCACGCCGACACCTCCGGCGAGACGGTCTCCCGCGGCCGCCGCAACGGGCCCGGCATCGTGCTCACCACGCTGGCCGGCTACGTGACGCCGCCGCTGCTGGGGGCGGGCGCGGCGGCACTGCTCGCCACCCGGCACGTCACCCTGCTGCTGGCGCTGCTGCTGCTACTGCTGGCGGTGACGCTGCTGCTGGTGCGCAACTGGTACGGGATCCTGGCGGTGCTCGCCGCCGGCGGCGCGCTGTTCGCGGTCATCACCCTGGCCGGGCCGTCGCTGCGGGCCGCCTTCGCCTACGCGCTGGCCTGGTTCCTGCTGTTCGGCGGGGTGCGGCCGGTCGCGGAGCTGGCCCGCACCCGGCGGCGGGCGGTCCGGCCGCTGGCGGGACAGCGGCTGCCCAGCGGGCGCGCGGGCGCCCCGAACTCGGACGCGGACCAGCTGGGCTGGCTGACCGGGGTGCCGGCCGGCGTCTGGGTGACGCTGTTCGGGCTGGTGGCAGTGGGGGCGCTGGTGCTGGGGGCGCGGCTGCTGATCCCGTGGCCTGCTCATCTGCCGTCGCTTTCGTTCCCCTCGAACGGCTAGGGAGCGGTCCCCGGTTCGTCGGCCGTGTCATAGGCGGGTGCCCACCGCGCGGTCAGCGCCACCACCGCCACTCTGGTCACGTAGCTGCAGGCCAATGGCTTAGAATGGAAATAATTTAGTGCTATCACCCCACCTTATTTCCATGCTGATAAAAATTTCCGCAACAATACCGCTACCTGCGGGAATCTGGCTGGTCGTCCGCCTCGTCGGCTGCTGATGTCGCAGGCCACCAGTCGCGGGCGCGGAGGTCGGTTAGGGCGGGGGGGTCGGCGCCGGGGCGGGTGCAGGTGAGGGCGGCGACCGCGGCGGCGGCGGTGAGGGCGCGGGTGACCAGGTCCGGGTCGGACAGCTCGGCCTGGCCCAGGTCGTGGGCGGTCCACCAGGCGAGGAAGCCGCCGCCGAAGGCATCGCCCGCGCCGATCGTGTCGGCCACGGTGACCGGGGGGACATCGGCTGACAGCAGCGCGTCGGGCAGGAAGGCGCGGGCGGGGTGCGGGCCGTCGGTGACCAGCACCAGCCGCGGGCCCGCGGCGAGCAGCGCCTTCGCCGCCGCCTCGGGCGGCGTGCCCGGGAACAGGTAGGCCAGGTCCTCTACGCTCGCCTTGACGATGTCGGCCCGGTGCGCGATGGCGCCGAGCCGCGCCCGGTAGGCGGCGGGGTCGGGCACCGCGCCCGGGCGGCAGTTCGGGTCGAGCAGCACCAGGGCATCGTCCGGCACGTCGGCCGCGACCAGCCGCTGCACGGCGGCGCCGACCGGGTCGGCGACCAGGCCGAGCGAGCCGACGTGCAGCGCCGGCGGGCCGGCCGCCAGCGCCTGGTAGCCGGACCGCAGGGCCTGGTAGGTGACGTCGGCGGCGGCGGTGCCGTCCAGGTAGAAGGTGTACCCGGCCACCCCGGCCGGGTCGACCGCGACGACCGCCAGGGTGCTCGGCCGGGGCGACGGCCCGGGCAGCCCGAGCGCGACCCCGTCCGCCGTCAGCCGGGCGCGCAGCAGCCGCCCGAACGCGTCGTCGGCCAGCCCGCCCAGGAACGCGGCGGGCACGCCAAGCCGGGACAGGGTGCGGGCCGCGTTGTAGGGGCCGCCGCCCAGGCGCGCGTCAACCTGGCCGTCGGCGCCGACGATCAGGTCAACCAGCGCCTCGCCGACGACCGCGATCATCGCCATCCCCCTGTCACGCTCACACTGGCCACGCTCGCACCGGTCACGCTCGCACCGGCCATGGCCCGGTGCGCGGCCGGCGGCAGCCCGCCCCCCTTACCGTAACGCAGGCCTGACGTGCCACTTAATGCCCTGCCCGGCCCGCACCCGGTCCAGCGCGGCACCGAACTCGGCCAGCTCGAGCGGGGGTGACAGCAGCGGCCGGGGGTCGATCGCGCCGCTGCCGATCAGCTCCACCGCCGGGGCGAAGCTGCGCAGGATCGCCATCGAGCCGGTGACGGTGATCTCGTCGTTGTAGACCCGGAACGGTGACAGGCTCATCGTCGCCCCGGCCGGGGCGACGCCGAAGACCAGCAGCCGGCCGCCGCGGTCGAGCAGCCCGGCCACGCCGTCGATCACCGCGGGCACCCCGGTCGCGTCCACAGCGATCTCGAACCGCTCGTCCGACAGCTCGTCCAGGCTGGCGGCGACCCGGGCGGCGCCCACCTTGCGGGCCACCGCCAGCCGGTCGGGGACCCGGTCGACCACCGTCACCGGGCCTGCCCCGGAGTGCGCCAGCAACTGCAGCAGCAGCAGGCCCATCGTCCCGGCCCCGGCCAGCACCACCGAGTCGCCAAGCAGCGGGCCGAGCCGCCGCAGGCCGTGCAGCGCGCAGGCGAGCGGCTCCACCATCGCGCCGAGCTGGCCGTCGATGCCGTCCGGCAGCCGGTGCGCGTTCACCGCGGGCACCGCCACGTACTCGGCGAACGCACCGTCCACGGTGTCGCCGACGGCCGCCCAGTTCTCGCACAGGTTGTCCCGGCCGGACCGGCACCGGCGGCAGTAGCCGCAGTACAGCGACGGGTCGACCGCCACCTTGGCGCCGACCGGAAGGTCCATCCGCACGTCGGCGGCCACCGCCGCGACCGTGCCGGCGAACTCGTGGCCGGGCGTGATGGGGTACGGCGTCGGCGGGAACTCGCCGTCCATGATGTGGATGTCGGTGCCGCAGACCCCGCAGGCATCCACCTTGACGACGATCTGGCCTTCCCCCGGCACCGGGTCCGGCACCTGCGCCACCCGGAAGCTGCCGGGACGGTCGAGCACGATGGCCCGCATGGGTCCTCCATTGTTAAACGGTGCTGTATGAGGCGAGACTGCGGACGCGGGAGCTAGCTCGCCAGGCGGGCGCCGGTCTCCGGGCTGAAGGCGAAGACGTCGTCCGGCTGGACGCGGAACGCGACCGGCTGACCGGGGGCAGGCGCCTTCCGGCCCTCGGTCCTCGCCACGACCGTGCCGCCCCGGCCGTCCCCGTCCCCGGTGCCGTCGCCGTCGCCCGTCAGCCGGACGTGCAGCAGCGCGTCGGCGCCGAGCTCCTCCACCAGCAGGACTTCCCCCCGTAGGGCCTGGTCAACACCCGCCCCGGCGGCCGGGGCTGAGCCGGCCGGCGGCCGAGCCGGGCTGAGGCGGGCGGGGCCGAGCCGGCTGCGGCGGGCGCCGTGACCAGGTGCAGGTGCTCCGGCCTGATGCCGACCACCAGCTCGGTCAGCTTGTCCCGGGCGGCGGCGGCGCGCACCGCGGGGCTGAGCGGGATGACCGCGCCCGCCAGCCGGGCGCCGCCGTCGGTCAGCGGCGCGGACAGCAGGTTCATGGCCGGGGAGCCGATGAAGCCGGCCACGAACTGGTTCACCGGGTTGTCGTACAGCTCGCGGGGCGAGGCGCACTGCTGCAGCTTCCCCCCGCTCAGCACCGCCACCCGGTGGCCCATGGTCATCGCCTCCACCTGGTCGTGGGTGACGTAGACGGTGGTGATGCCGAGGCGGCGCTGCAGCTCGGCGATCTGGCTGCGGGTCTGCACCCGCAGCTTCGCGTCCAGGTTGGACAGCGGCTCGTCCATCAGGAACACCTTCGGCTCGCGGACGATCGCCCGGCCCATCGCGACCCGCTGCCGCTGCCCGCCGGAGAGCTGCTTCGGCTTGCGGTCGAGCAGGGCCTCGTCCAGGTCGAGGATGCGGGCCGCCTCGCGCACCCGGCGGTCCCGCTCGGGCCGGGGGACGTGCCGCATCTTCAGCGCGAAGCCCATGTTCTCGGCCACGGTCTTGCTCGGGTAGAGGGCGTAGTTCTGGAACACCATCGCGATGTCCCGGTCCTTCGGCTGCACGTCGCTGATGTCCCGGCCGCCGATCTCGATCCGGCCGCCGTCCAGCGGCTCGAGGCCCGCCAGCATCCGCAGCGCGGTGGTCTTGCCCGAGCCCGACGGGCCGACAAGCACCATGAACTCGCCGTCCTTGATTTCCAGGTCGAGCCCGTCAACGGCCGGCCTGGCGCCCTTGGCGTAGACCCGGCTGGCGGCTGCGTACCTAACTCCGGCCATGACTGAGACCTCCGGGTGCGGGGACCGGGGGTGGTCCCCCGGGGGATGGAGTCACTTGATGGCGCCCATCGACAGGCCGCGGACCAGCGACCGCTGCGCGATCCAGCCGACGATGATCACCGGGATCGAGGCGACGGTGGCGGCCGCGCTCAGGTGGGCGATGTACAGCCCCTCCTGGGGTACCGAGCTGATGAGGAACATCGGCATGGTGGCGGCGTTGGTGACGGTCAGGTTGAGCGCCAGGAACAGCTCGTTCCAGGCGAAGATGACGCAGATCAGCCCGGTGGACACCAGGCCCGGGCTGACGACCGGCATGATGACCTCGGTGATCTCACGGAACCGGCCCGCGCCGTCGAGCCGGGCCGCCTCCAGCATCTCGCCCGGTACCTCGAGCATGAACGAGCGGATCATCCAGATCGCCAGCGGCAGGTTCATCGCCGCGTAGAGGATGATCAGCAGCCAGATGCTGTCGAGCAGGTGCGCCTTCAGCGCGATCACGTACAGCGGGCCGATCGCGGCGACTACCGGCAGCATCTTGGTGGAGATGAAGAAGAACAGCGAGTCGCGCCACTTGCCGACCGGGTGGATGGACAGCGCGTAGGCGGCGGGCAGCGCGAGGACCAGCACCAGGACGGTGGAGCCGACGGTGGCGACCGCCGAGTGCTCGATGAACGGGCCCATGCCGCTGAAGACCAGCCGGAACTCGCTCAGGGTGGGGCTGAAGGTGAACTGCGGCGGCCAGGTCTCGGCCGCCGACTCCGGCTTGAACGCCGTGACCACCATCCACAGCACCGGGATGAAGAAGGCGATGCCCGCCACCCAGCCGAGCACCGTCCAGCCCGCCAGGCCGGACAGCTCCCGGGTGCGGCGGCCGCGCCGGGGCGCGCCCGGCGCGGAGGCTTCCCTCGCCGTGACCGCGGTCATCGCGCCTCCTCGAACTGGAAGACCCGGGCGAACATCCGCAGCGCGAAGCTGGCGACGATGATCGTCAGCACCACCGTCACCACGCCCGCCGCGGCCGCCCCGCCGACGTCGAAGGCGTAGTTCACCTTCTGGTACAGGAAGAAGGGCAGCGTCGTGGTCTCGGTCCCCGGGCCGCCGTTGGTCATCAGCCGCACCTGGTCGAACGCGGTCACCAGGTAGATGGTGCCGAGCAGGATGCCGAGCTCGATGTACGGGCGCAGGTGCGGCAGGGTGAGCTCGCGGAAGGTCGACCACGCGCTCGCGCCGTCGACCTTGGCCGCCTCGAGCACGTCGGCCGCCTGCCCCTGCAGGCCCGCGAGCACGATCAGGGTCATGAACGGCGTCCACTGCCAGATCATCACCACGATCACCGACCCGTAGGCGTGCGTGGTCAGCCAGGCCACGTGGTGCACCCCGAACGGCTCGAGCAGCCAGTTCAGCAGGCCGAACTGCGGGTCGAGCATCGGGCCGGCCCAGACCAGCGCCGCCGCCGCGGGCATGACCAGGAACGGCGTGATGAGCAGGGTCCGGACCACGCCGCGGCCGATGAACTTCTTGTCGAGCAGCACCGCCAGCAGGATGCCGAGGAGCATCGCGACGATCACCGCGATCACCGTCATCGTCACCGAGCGCCACAGGGCGCTGCGGAAACTCGGGTCGGTGAAGACTTCCCGGTAGTTGGATACCCCGGTCCAGTGCGCACCGCCGGGCTCGTTCCAGAAGTAGCTCTGGAAGCTGTACCAGAGCGTCACCAGGAACGGGACCTGGGTGACGACGATGGTGTAGATCAGCGCGGGCAGCAGCGGCAGGCGCCGCTGCCAGCGGTCGCGCCGGCTCACCGCCCGCGGCCGGAGCCCGGCCGCGGGGGGTGAGGTGACGTCCTCAAGAACGGCCATGTTCTGATGCGTCCCTGCGTCAGTTGCTGCCGGACAGTTCTTGCGGGGTGTAGGCCGAGGCGGCCGACTGGGCGGCCTGCAGCGCCTGGCTCACCGACTCGGTGCCCGCGATCGCGCCCGCTATCTGCTGGCCGACCTGCATTCCGAGCGTCTCGAACTGCGGGACGTCGACGTACTGGATGCCCACGTAAGGCACCTTGCCCACGGTCGGGTGCTCCGGGTCGGTGCCGTCGATCGACTGCAGGGTGATGCCGGCGAACGCGCTGGCCGCCTTCTGGTAGCTCGGGTTGTCGTACAGCGATGTCCTGGTGCCCGGGGGCACCGCCGACCAGCCGTACTTCTGCGCGACCAGGGTGTCGTACTGCTTCGAGGTCGCCCAGGAGATGAACTTCCAGGCGGCGCCCTGGTCACTGACCCCCTGCGGGATGCCGAGGGCCCAGGACCACAGCCAGCCGGAGGACGAGGTGTGCTCGGTGGGCGCGAACGCGTAGCCGGTCTGGGCGTAGACCGACGGGTAGCTGCCGGCGATGGAGGTCGCGGCGACCGTGGCGTCGTACCACATCGCGCACTTGCCCTGCCCGTACAGCGTCAGGAGCTGGTTGAAGCTGTCGTTGGAGGCGCCCGGCTCGCCGTACTGCTTGACCAGGTTCACGTAGAAGTTCACCGCCTGCGATACCGCGGGCGAGTTGAGCTGCGCCTGCCAGCTGGTGTTGTACCACTGGCCGCCGAACGTGTTGATCACCGTGTCGAGGGCGGCCATGTTGTCGCCCCAGCCGGCCAGCCCGCGCAGGCAGATGCCCGCGACCTTGCCCGGCTGGTTCACCTTCGCCGCCGCGGCCTGCACCTGCGTCCAGGTCGGGTGCAGCGGCAGGGTGACTCCGGCCGCCTTGAGCAGGGCCTTGTTGTAGTAGAGCATCGACGACTCGCCGTAGAACGGCGAGGCGTAGAGGTCGCCGTTGTACGACAGTGCCTTGGCGACCGGGGGCAGCAGGTCGGACGCGTCGTAGGACGGGTCGCTGCCGACGTACTGCTTGGTCAGGTCGACCAGCCAGTTGTTCTTGGCGAACAGCGGGGCCTCGTACGGGCCGATCATGACGGCGTTGAACGAGTTGCTGTGCGTGCTGACGTCCTTCTCGATCGCCGCCCGCAGGTCGCCCTCGGTGTAGGTGGCGAACTTGACCTTGATGCCGGGGTTCTGCTTCTCGAAGACCGACTCGGTAAGGGGGATCATCTGGCCGGTGATCAGCGGGTTGGACACCACCGCGACCGTCACCGTGCCGCTGTTGCCGTTGCCGCTCGCGCTGCCGGTACCGCCGCCGCCGCTGGAGCACGCGGCGGCCGTGGTCACCGCCACGACGACCGCCGCGGCGGCGGCGAGCCGGGGCCTGAAGAACCTGGACGAACTCATGGATCGCACCTCCGCTATGCTCATTTGAGCGCGTCTTTGCTCAGATGTGCTTGCCATCACAGTGAACTTGCGGCTAGGCAATGTCAAGAAAAGCTGTAAATATGAGATAAGTGCGCTCAAATGAGCACACACGGGGGGATTAGATGGCCAGCTTGTCGGCCGACCGGCCGTCCGAAGTTGTCCTCGCCGCGCGGGTGGCGCGGCAGTTCTACCTGGAGGGAGTCTCCAAGGTGGACATCGCCGACCGGCTCGGGATCAGCCGGTTCCGGGTCGCCCGGCTGCTCGACTCAGCCCGCGAGAGCGGGCTCGTCCGGATCGAGATCGGCCTGCCCGGCGGCGCGCTCGACGCCGGGCTGTCGGCCGAGCTGTGCTCCGCCTTCGGCTTGCGGCACGCGTTCGCGTTCAACTTCCCCGAGGACGAGTCGCCGCTGCGCCAGCGCCTGGGCGAGGCGGCCGGCCAGGTGCTGACGGACCTCATCCGCCCGGGCGACGTGCTCGGGCTGACCTGGTCGCGGACGCTGAGCGGGCTCACGGCCGCGCTCACCCAGCTCCCGCCCTGCCCGATCGTCCAGCTCACCGGGGCGGTCCCGCCCCCCGACGGGCGGGACCTGCTCGAGCTGGTGCGCGGGGTCGCGCGCGTCGGCGGCGGCACCGCCCACGTCTTCTACGCGCCGATGCTGGTATCCGACGCGGCCACCGCGACCGCGATCCGGCGCCAGGCCGACATCGCCGAGGCGTTCGCGCTCATCCCCAGCGTGACCATCGCGGTGGTGTCCATCGGCGCCTGGAGCCCGGGCCTGTCCACCATCTACGACGCGGTGACGCCGGCCGAGCGGGACGTGCTCACCGGCCTCGGCGTCCGGGCCGAGCTGGCCGGGGTGTTCATCGGCGCGGACGGCGGCCCGCTGGCCACCCCGCTCGACCGCCGGATGATCGTCACGCCCGCCGCGCTGTTCACCCGAATCCCGTTCGTCCTTGGCGTCGCCTACGACGCAGGAAAGAGCCCAGCGGTGCTGGCCGCGATCCGAGGAGGGCTTGTCCATGGCCTGGTCACGCACACCGAACTCGCCCGGAGCCTGCTCAGCGACGCGGCCGGCGGTAACCGCGCCCCAGGCTGAGGTGCCGCCGCAGGGCGGGCTCCGGCTGTGCGGCGGCACCGCCAACCGGGGCCGGGTAGTCCGGGTCGGCGACACGGTGCTGCGGCCGGCCGCCCCCTGCTGGCGCGCCACCCACGCGCTGCTCGGCCACCTGGCCGCGGCCGGCTTCGACGGCGCGCCCCGGGTGCTGGCGGAAGGCCCGGCGACCGAGACCCTGAGCTACATCGAGGGGCGGGCGGCGGTGCCGCCGCTGCCGCCCGACCTGCTCACCGACGACGCGCTGGCCAGCGTGGCCGACCTGCTGCGCCGGTACCACCGGGCGGTGGCCGGGTTCGACCCGGCCGGCCACGCCTGGGCGCGCCCGGTCCCCGCCCGCTACCGCACCGGCCTGGTCAGCCACAACGACGTGCACCCGGCCAACGTGGTGTTCCGCGACGGCCGCGCGGTCGCCCTGATCGACTTCGACCTGGCCGGACCGGGCAGTGCCGCCTGGGACTTCGCGGCCGCGGCGCGCTCGTTCGTGCCGCTGCTCGACGAGGCCGACGTCACCGACTGCCGGCAGGGCCGGGCGGTTGAGCGGTTCCGCGTCTTCCTCGCGGCCAGCGGCCTCGGCCCGGCTGCCCGGCTGACGGTGGCCGGGGCGCTGCTGGCCAGCCACGACTGGACCTATGCGATCGTCACCGAGGCGGCCGCGGCGGGCCACCCGGGCTTCACCGACCACTGGCGCGCGGTCGCGCCCGCGGCCGCCCGCGCCCGCCGCTGGTGCGAGCGGCACCAGCGCGCCCTGCTGGCCGCCGCCCGTTAGCGCCTGCCGGCCAGCCCCGAGCAAGGAGGTGCCGAACGGGTGCGGCTGACCCGTCCCCGGTCGCCATTCCCGGGCCAGCCGGGCGAGATTGAATCGACGAATCTCAATATTGATGAACAACGACCCAAGTGCCGGGGGGTGATCACGGTCAGGTTAATCTTCAAAAAATATTAACCTCATTAGTCACAGCTCTCCCTTGAGACACTATTCGTATCACCGTCAACAACCTATGATTACTGTCCGTTTCCACTGGGATTGACCGTCGGCCGATCTCCGGGTTCACTGATTCTGGGCCGGTTCCCGGGCCTGCGGGGACCGGGCAGTGATGGGGAGTCAACCGATGGTCGATCTGCCGCTCGTCGGCGAGGAATTCGCGGGGTACCGACTGATCTCGGTGCTCGGCAAGGGCGGCATGAGCATGGTTTACCGGGCGGAGAACCCCCGCCTCGGAAACGTCATCGCGCTCAAGGTGCTTGACCCGACGCTGGCCACCGACGATATCTTCCGCACCCGGTTCCTGGAGGAATCCCGGATCGCCGCGTCGATGAACCACCCCAACGTCATCCCCATCCACGACATGGGGGCGAGCGGCGGGCTGCTCTACATCGCGATGCGCTACGTGAACGGGACCGACCTGCGGCAGATGCTGAAGAAGCGCGGCCGGCTCCCCCCGGAGATGGCGGTGTTCCTGCTCAGCCAGGCGGCCCGGGCGCTCGACGCCGCGCACCGCCGCGGCCTGGTCCACCGCGACGTCAAGCCGGGGAACCTGCTGGTCGAGCGGGGCAATGACGGGTCCGACCCGGAGCACCTGTACCTGGCCGACTTCGGCATCACCAAGCAGATGGGCGGCGCGCGGACCGGGCTCACCTCCAGCGGGGAGTTCCTCGGCACGATCGACTACGTGGCCCCGGAGCAGATCCGCGGCATCTCGGTGCTCGGCCTGGCCGACCAGTACTCGCTCGGCTGCGTGCTGTACGAGGCCCTGACCGGCCGGGTGCCGTTCGAGAAGGACCTGGACGCGGCGATCATCTGGGCGCACGTCGAGGAGGCGCCGACCCAGCCCACCCGGCTCCGGCCGGAGCTGCCGCCCGCCGTCGACGAGGTGTTCGCCCGGGTGCTGGCCAAGAACCCGGGCGACCGCTACGAGACCTGCCGTGACTTCATGACCGCGGCCCGCGAGGCGCTCGGGGCGATGGCGGAGCCGCCGCCCGCCGGCAGCTCGCTGAACGCTGTACTGACCGGGTCGGGGCCGATCAGCGGCCTGCGCCCGGCCGGGCCGGCAGGCGGCGAGGACGAAACGGGCAACGTCGCCCAGGCAGGCAACGTCGGGCAGCCGGGCAACGGCGGCCCGGCGGGCGGCGACGACGGCTGGCCGGGGGCACGGGTCTACCCGGGCGACCCGGCCGCGGCCGGGCAGGTCCCGCCGACCGAGACGATCGGGCCCGGCGCGGCCTGGTTCACCCCGGCCGCGTACCCGGTCGAGGCGCCCGGGCCCGCGGGCTACCCGGGCTACCCGGGCTACCCGGGTGAGGTCGCCCACGAGTCAGGCGCGGCCTACACCAGCGGCGAGGAACCGACCGCGTCCTGGCCGGTGTCGGTCCCGGCGGCGGTCCCCGTGCCAGGACCGCCACCGGGAGGCGGCGCAGGCGGCTGGGGAGGCGGCGGCGGGGCCGGCGGTCCCAGCCGGCGGGAGCGCCGGCGGCGCAGCCGCCGGACCGGCTGGCTGATCGCCGCGCTGGCGCTGCTGCTGATCGCCGGCGGGGCGGCGGCGGTGACGGTGACGCTCACCGGCGGCAAGGGCACGCCGAGCGCGGCCGGCACCCAGTCGCCGATGGCTGGCATGCCCGGCATGACCGGCTCCTCGATGACCGCCGCGCCGGCTGGCAACGGTGCCGCCGCCAGCTCCGCGCCCGCCCTGGCGCTGCCCACGGTGGCGGAGAAGTTCCAGGTCGGGCAGAGTCCCAGCTTCATCGCGATCGCACCGAACGGCAAGTTCGCCTACATCGCCAGTCCCAGCGGAACGATCACCGTGCTCAACACGGTCACCGACCAGGCGGCCGGGAGCTTCAAGATCCCGCAGGGACCGCCCCAGTTCGTCTCGTTCTCACCGGACAGCAAGACCGCCTACGTCAGCGTCTACACCACCAACGGGCGGGTGCACCTGATCGCGTTCGTCGACACCGCCAGCCGCGCGGTGACGGGCACCGTGAACGTGGACAACTTCACCCCGAGCCCCACGACGGTCAGCCCGGACGGCCGGCTCCTGTACGTGCCGAACCACAACACGGCGATGAGCGGCACCAACCAGAACGTGGTCGACGTGATCGACACGACTAGCAGGCAGCTCGTCGGCCAGGTCGCGGTCAAGCCGAACCCGCACTGGGTGCAGTTCGACAAGAACGGGCGGTTCTACACCTCGGACCACATGTCCGCCACCGTCACCGTCGTCGACGCCAAGACCCTCAAGGTCATCAAGAACATCAACACCGGCGAGACGCCGCACAGCGAGGCCATGTCGCCGGACGGCAAGACCCTGGCGGTCACCAGCTTCAACGGCAACGCGGTGTTCCTGATCGACACCGCGAGCGAGACGCAGGTCGCGACCATCGCGGTCGGCCGGATGCCGCTGAACATCGCCTACTCGCCGGACGGGCGCTACCTGTTCACCACCAACAACGAGGACAACAACGTCTCGGTGATCGAGACCGCGACCAGGCGGGTCATCGGCACCATCCCCACCGGGCAGGCCCCGACCAGCATCGCGGTGCTGCCCAACGGGCACCAGGCCTACGTCACCGACGACGGCGACGGCAGCATCGAGATCCTGAACATCCCGTAGCAGCCAGCGCCCGCCTGCCAGGCGGCCGGACCAGTCAGCCGGCCGCCAGCAGGTGGTAGTTACGCTTGCCCTTGCGCAGCAGCAGCCAGCGGCCGTGCAGCAGGTCGGCGCCGGTCAGCGGGCGGTCCTCGGGCACCACGGTGCCGTTGACCGAGGCGGCGCCCTCGCGGATGGTGCGGCGGGCGTCCGACAGCGACGAGGCGAGCGGGGTCGCCGCCAGGGCGGCGGCCAGCGTCACCCCGTCGGTGAACGGCGAGGTCGGCACCTCGGTGGCGAGGAACTCCAGGGCCGTCCTTGAGGCGCCCGCGGCGGAGCCGCCGAACAGGATCGCGCTCGCCTCCTCGGCCGCCTCGGCCGCGTCCAGGCCGTGCACCAGCCGGGTGACCTCCCGGGCGAGGCGGCGCTGGCCCGCACGCCGGCGCGGTGCCTGCGCGTGCTCGGCCGCGACCGCCCGCGCCTCGTCCACCGGCAGCAGCGTGAGCTGCAGCAGGAACCGCTCGACGTCGGCGTCGGCGACGTTCATCCAGTACTGGAAGAACTGGTACGGCGAGGTGCGGTCGGCCGCCAGCCAGACCGCGCCCTCCTCGGACTTGCCGAACTTCTTGCCGTCCGCGCGCAGCAGCAGCGGCCAGGTGAACGCGTGCACGGTCCGGCCGTCGGCCCGCCGGATGAGGTCCACCCCGGCCAGCAGGTTGCCCCACTGGTCGGAGCCGCCGATCTGCAGCTCGACGTCGTTCTTCCTGCTCAGGTGCAGGTAGTCGTTGGCCTGCAGGAGCTGGTAGCTGAACTCGGTGAACGAGATGCCGTTCTCCGACTCCAGCCTGGCCTTCACCGCCTCGCGGGCCACCATCTGGTTCACGCTGGCGTGCTTGCCGATGTCGCGCAGGAAGTCCAGCAGCGTCAGCGACTCGGTCCAGTCCAGGTTGTTGACCAGCGAGACGCGGGAGATGCGCTCGAGCTGCCCGGCGATCCGCGCGGTATTGCGGGCCAGGGTGCCGGCGTCGAGCAGGTTCCGCTCCCTGGACCGGCCGCCCGGGTCGCCGATCATCCCGGTCGCGCCGCCCGCCAGGGCCAGCGCGTCGTGCCCGGCATCGGCGAAGCGGCGCAGCACCAGCAGGCCGATCAGGTTGCCGACCTGCAGCGAGTCATTGCTTGGGTCGCAGCCGTAGTACAGGCCGACCGGGCCAGCCGAGATCCGCGCCCGCAGCGCGTCGCGGTCGGTGCTGTCCTGGATAAGGCCCCTGGCCTCGAGGTCGGCGAGCAAGTCCATGCGGCCATGATCCCACATCCGGGGCGGCGGCCCGCTCGCATTACCGGCCGGCCGCTCCCCGCCGCCACCTACGATCAAGAGCATGAAACCGCGCACGCGCCGGGCCTGGCGGGCGGTCACCGTCCTGCTTTCCGTCGCCTGGCTGGTCGCGGCCTGCTCCGGGAACGGCGCGGCCAGCGGCGGCGGCGCGTCCGGCGGCCCCGGCGCCACCCCCGGCCCGGACGGCCGCGCCAGCAGCCCGGCGCTGGCCACGCTGCCCCCCGCCGCCTCCGGCCCGGCCGGCGTGGTGCACGAGTCGACCGCGCCGCCCGGCACCGAGGTGAACGGCACCCTCGGCAACGGGACGACCTGGGTGGCCGAGTACCCGGCGTCCTGGAACGGCACGCTCGTGCTCTACAGCCACGGCTACGGCGCGCTGGCGGCAGCGGACGCGCCCGACCAGGAAACCGGGCAGGCGCTGCTCGGCCAGGGCTACGCGCTGGCGGGCTCCTCCTACGACCCCAACGGCTCCGAGTGGGCGCTCAACACGGCCGTCAGCGACCAGTTCGGCGCGCTCAGCGCGGTCGAGTCGACCGTCCTGCCGCGCACCCCGGACCACGTGATCGCGTTCGGTACCTCGATGGGCGGCCTGGTCAGCGCGCTTGAGGCCGAGCAGGGGGCAGGCCGGGTGGACGGGGCGCTGACCACCTGCGGGGTGGTGGCGGGCGGGGTCAACCTCAACGACTACCAGCTCGACGGCGAGTACGCGATCGCCCAGCTACTGGGCGATCCGGGCACGCCGCTGGTCGCGCTGCAGGGAGACCAGGGGCAGAGCTCGGCGCAGGCGCTGACCGACGCCGCGGGCAATGCCCAGGGCACCGCCGCCGGGCGGGCCCGGCTGGCGCTGGCGATGGCCTTCCTGAACGTGCCGGCCTGGGACCCCGGGGCGGCCGAGCCCGCACCAGCCGGCCAGCCCGCGGCGGCCGAGGCCGCCCAGTACCAGGCGCTGACCAGTGGCTCCTACAACACCATCGACTTCATGATGGGCGGCCGGGGCTCGATCGAGCAGTCCGCGGGCGGCCAGCCGGCCGGGAACGCCGGGGTGAACTTCGCCCAGGCACTGGCCGCCTCCCCGTACCGGAGCGAGGTCACCGCCCTCTACCAGGCGGCCGGGCTCAGCCTCCCGGGCGACCTGGCGACGCTCAGCGCGCACGCCAAGACCACGGCCGACCCGGCCGCGCTGGCCGCGCTGCGGGCCAGCTCCGACCCGACCGGCAAGCTGGCGGTGCCCGAACTCGACCTGCACACCATCGGCGACAACCTGGTCCCGGTGCAGCAGGAGAACTACTACGCGGCCCGGGTCAGCCAGGCGGGCGCGGCCGGCCTGCTCCGGCAGGCGTACACGCAGAGCCCTGGGCACTGCAACTTCAGCGTGTCCGAGCAGGTCGCGGGGATCGAGGCGGTACTGCAGCGGGTGACCGCCGGCCAGTGGGGCGACGCCGCCAGCCCGGCCGCCCTGCAGCAGGCGGCGAGCGCGCTGGGGATGGACCCGGCCCACTTCACCAGCTACTCCCCCGGCCCGCTGACCGGTGCCGTCGCGGCCGGCTGACAGACGCTGCCGCCGCCCGCCCGGTCCTGGCGGAAATGGCCGGTCAGGAGTAGTAACCTCGGCACATGCCGAGGAGCGAGTCCGTGCCGCCGCTGCTGATTTACCTGAACAAGCAGGTGGAGCTGGCCGTCCGCGCGCGCCTGGACGAGATGCTCCGGCCCGCGGGACTCACCGTCAGCCAGTACACCGCGCTCACCGTGCTGGAACGGCACCAGGACATGTCCTCGGCCCAGCTCGCCCGGCTGTCATTCGTCACCGCCCAGTCGATGGCCGACCTGATCACCGCGCTGGAAGGGCGCGGCCTGATCGAGCGGCACCGGGACCGGGCCGACCGGCGGCGGCTGGTGGTCGCGCTCACCGCCGAGGGCCGGGTGCTGCTCGACCGCTACCGGGGCGAGGTCGCCGCCCTGGAGGAGACCATGGTGACCGGGCTGTCCAGCCAGGAGGTGGCCATGCTGCGCTCGGTGCTCAGCCGGTGCTACGGCAACCTGTCCCACCCCCAGCTCCGCCCGCCGCTGCGGGAAGCGGGCCGGGCGGCCGGTTAGGGGCGGTGGCTGTTAAGGGGCGGGCGGGCGGCTAGGTAAAAGCAGCCCCCGTTCGGCATTACCGCCTTTCGGCCCTGTTGGAGACCGCCGTCGGCTGGCAAAATCCGAGACTATGGAAACGCCGCTGTCTCCGCTTGAGTTCGCCCGTCGTACCCGCCGCCTGCACGGCGCGCGCGAGGCCGTCGTCGACGGCCCGCTGCGGCTGACCTACGAGGAGTTCTTCGACCGCTGCGACCGCTGGTCAGCCGCCCTGCAGCGGCTCGGCGTGGAGCAGGGCGACCGGGTGGCCACCATCGCGCCCAACACCCACGCCCAGCTCGAGTCGTTCTACGCGGTGCCGCAGCTCGGCGCGGTGCTGGTGCCGATGAACTACCGGCTCACCCCCGACGACTTCGTGTACATGGTCAACCACTCCGGCGCCACCGTGCTCTGCGTGCACAGCGACTACCTGGACGCGATCGACGGGGTGCGGGGCCAGCTGCCCGGCGTGCGGCACTTCGTCGCGTTCGAGGGCGGCGCCGGGCGGGCCGGCTGGCTCGACTACGAGGCAGCGGTCGCGGCGGCCGAGCCCGTTTTCACCCGGCCCGAGATCGGCGAGCGCGACCTGCTGACCATCAACTACACCAGCGGCACGACCGCCCGCCCCAAGGGCGTGATGATCACCCACCGCAACGCGGCCATGAACAGCATCGGCACGCTGCTGCACCTGCCGCTCGGGATCGGCGACCGCTACCTGTGGACGCTGCCGATGTTCCACGCCAACGGGTGGACCTTCACCTGGACCGTGACCGCGGCCGGCGGGACCCACGTGTGCCTCCGCAAGGTCGAGCCTGCCCAGGTCTTCGCGCTGATCGCCGGCGAGCGGGTGGGCTGGCTGTGCGCCGCCCCGACCGTGCTGATCTCGCTCGCCAACGCCCCCGCGTCGGTTCGCGGCGACGTCCCGGCCGGGGTGCGGGTGGTCACCGCGGGCGCGCCGCCCGCCGCCGCCACCATCGAGCGGCTGGAAGGCGACTTCGGCTGGGAGGTCACCCACGTCTACGGGCTGACCGAGACCGCGCCGTTCATCACCGTGTGCGCGCCGCTGCCCGAGCACGACCGCCTGTCCGCGGCCGACCGGGCGGTGGTCAAGGCCCGGCAGGGGGTCGAGCTGATCACCTCGGGCGAGCTGCGGGTGGTGGACGAGGCCGGGGCCGAGGTGCCGGCCGACGGCGAGACCCTGGGCGAGATCACCGTGCGCGGCAACGTCGTCATGGACGGGTACTACAACGACCCCGAGGCGACCAAGAAGGCGATGGGCGACGGCTGGTTCCACAGCGGCGACGCGGCGGTGGTGCACCCCGACGGCTACGTGGAGATCCGCGACCGGATCAAGGACGTGATCATCAGCGGCGGCGAGAACATCTCCTCGGTCGAGGTCGAGGGCACCCTGCTGCGGCACCCGGCGGTGGGCGAGGCGGTCGTGGTCGGGCTGCCGAGCGACCGCTGGGGAGAGACCCCGCACGCCTTCGTGGTGCTGCTGCCGGGGCAGTCGGCGACCGAGGAGGAGCTGATCGGCTTCGTCCGGGAGCGGATGGCGCACTTCAAGGCGCCGCGCGGGGTCACCTTCGTGGCCGACCTGCCCAAGACCGCCACCGGCAAGATCCAGAAGTACGTGCTGCGCGGCGGCGCCGCCAGCATCTCGCGGCAGTAGCCGGCCGGCGCCGCCGGCGTTAGCTGGTTCGCACGACAGCGGCTGGCTCACGGCAGTCATGCCGCCATTCGGTGTTCACTTATGTTCCCTAACGTCGCCGCCATGAGCGAATCGACCCAGCCCGGCCGCCCGGCCGGAAGGCCCGGGTTCACCCGGCGCAGGTTCATCATCGGGAGCGCCGGCGTCAGCGCCGCCGCCGCCCTCGGCGGCACCGCCGTCCGGGCGCCGCGCGCGCTCGCCGCCACCGCCCCGAGCGGACCGCCCACCGCCACCGTGCCGCTGCCCACCACCACCGAGCCCGAGCAGCTACTGCTGACCTGGGGCGCAGACCCCGCCACGGAGGTCACCGTGTCCTGGTCGGCGCCCGGCACGGTTGCCCAGCCCGCCCCCACGCTGTCGTTCTCCACCCGCCCCGTCACCGCCGACAACCCCGGCTGGCTGGTCAAGCTGCCCGACCCGCGGCCGCTCGACGTGACCGAGCGGTACGGCGAGGCCAGCGCGGTCAGCTTCACCGACGGTCTCAACGGCCAGACCACGTACTTCTACCACGTGCAGCTCACGGGCCTGAAGCCGGGAACCCGGTACTACTACCAGGTCAGCGACGGCGCCCCGGCGCCGTCCACGGCCGGCTCCTCGTTCTCGACGGCGCCGCGCGGGCGCGCTCGGTACCGCTTCTCCAGCTACGGCGACCTGGCCACCCCGTCCTGGGACCGCAACGCCTCCGGCAACATCTGGCACGAGTCCTGCGACAACTCCTGGTACGCGGTCAGCGCGATCGAGAACCCCGGCGACGGCCGCGGGGCGCCGCTGTTCCACCTGCTCAACGGCGACCTCTGCTACGCCAACCTGGACGTCGACAACGCGCCCGGGGTGTGGCGCGACTTCGGCGTCAACGTCGCCCGCAGCGCCGCCAACCGCCCGTGGATGCCCGCGCTCGGCAACCACGAGTGCGAGTTCGGCACCGACGACATCCACGGCCACCCCGGCCACGCCCCGGGCGGCACCGCCGCCCAGGCCGCGGCGGGCAACTACTGGAACGGCCCGTACGGGTTCGGCCACTACCTGAGCCGCTTCCTGCTGCCGGACAACGGCGTGACCAACTGGGACGGCAACCGGCTGCGGGGCAACTTCTACGCCTTCCAGGTCGGCACGGTGAAGTTCATCTCGCTCGACGCCGACGACGTGATCTACCAGGACGGCGCGGCCAACTACGTGATCGACACGGCCGCCGCCAAGCCCGAGGTCACCACCGCCGGCGCCAGCATCCCCAACGGCACCACCGCCTACAACCGCTGCTACACCGGCGGCCTGGCACCCGACGCGGAGCACAACGCGCTGGTCCCCGACTACGCCAGCGGCCGGCCCAACCTGCAGACGATCTGGCTCGAGCAGACGCTCGGGGAAGCCCGCCGCGACCCGTCGGTCGACATGATCGTGGTGTTCATGCACCAGTGCGCGCTGTCCACCTCAGTGCCCGGCAACGGCTCCGACCTGGGCATCCGCCAAACCTGGCTGCCGCTGTTCGACGCCTACGAGGTCGACCTGGTGCTGTCCGGGCACGAGCACGACTACGAGCGCAGCTACCCGGTGCGCGGCTACGACGCGGGCGAGCACGGCACCGTCGCCGCGCCCAACCCCGGCCAGGTCAAGGGCGCGGCGGTCGACACCCGGCGGCCCGCGGTCGCGGCCACCGAACCGTACGAGCACAACGGCACCCCGGCCTGGAACACCCGGGAGGGCACCGTCTACCTGGTGCTCGGCGGCGGCGGCACCAACGGGCCGACCAACACCTACGGCACCGACACCCTCTCGGCGACCGACAGCGCGCAGGCCAAGGTCATCACCACCCGCAACGCGGTCGTCGGGTCGGCGGCGGCCGGCTTCGTCAAGAACGGGGCCGACTCGGTGGAGGACGCCCCCTGGTCCGCCGCCATCAACCCGACCGACGCCTACGGGTACTCCATCTTCGACGTGGACCCGGGCGCGCACCCGGGCGAGACCACCATCACCTTCCAGTACTTCGCCATCCCGGCGGTGACCAACGAGGCCGGCACCGCCCACGACGGCACCACCACGCTGCCCACCACCCCGACCGAGAAGTTCGTCTTCGGCCGCACGGTGGGCTGAGCTCATCACGGTGGATGTCTGGGCGCACCAGGGCGCGCCCAGACATCCACCGTCTCTCTGCTCGGCGCACGCCAGGGGCGAGAGGGGCTGGAGGGGCCGCGGCTGGGACCGGGGCCGGGGGAATGGGCGGGACGGGGTAAGCCGCACCCGTTCGGGCTGAGCGGGGTTACAAGCCGAGGCGGCGGGACAGGTCAGACGCCAGCGTGCCGCGCGGGTCGACGGACGCCCGGAACTGGCGGAACTCGGCCAGCCGGGGATACATCTGCTCCAGCGCGGACCGGCTGACCCGGGAGTCCTTGGCCAGGTAGACCCGGCCGCCGTGCTCCGTCACCAGGTTGTCCAGGTCATCGAGGAGCGGGCCGAGGCCGGGGGTGCGGGCCGGGAAGTCGAGCGCCAGCGTCCAGCCCGGGGCCGGGAACGACAGCAGGCCGGGGTCGGCCCGCCCGAAGCGCTTGAGCACGGTGACGAAGCTCGGCGCCCGGTGCGCGCTGACCATCTCGAAGCTGCGGCGGACGGCCGCCTCGGCCCCGAACGGCAGCACGTACTGGTACTGGCGAAAGCCGCCGGGCCCGTACACCCGGTTCCAGTGCCTGATCCCGTCCAGCGGGTGGAAGAACTGGCTGATCGTCTGCAGCTCGCCTTCCCGCCGCCGCGGCGCCTTGGCGTACCAGGCCGCGTTGGCCAGCCGGATCGAGTGCCGGTTCATCAGGCCGGGCGGCAAGGTGGCGGGGACCGACAGCGGGGACCGCGGCGCGAACGCGAGCGGGTCGCGGCGCTGCCGGGGCGCCAGGTCGTCCAGCGCCGCGAAGTCGCCGCTGGTGATGACCGACCGGCCCAGGCTGCCCCCGGTGGCCAGGTCATCGGACCAGGCGACGGTGTAGCCGAACTTCTGGTCGTGCTCGGACAGCACCGCCATCGTCTCGTCGATGTCGGCCGTCTTGACCGTGTCCACCGCCAGCAGGGCCGTCTGCACCCGCTTGAGCTGGATCGACGCCCGGGTGATGAAGCCGGTCAGGCCCATGCCGCCGGCCGTCGCCCAGAACAGCTCCGGGTCGCCCTGGGGGGTTACCGTGCGCGGCCCGGCCTGCTCACCCCCGGTCATGGCTGGAAGGACGATGTCGAAGCTGGTCACGTGGCTGGCGAAGGACCCGGCGGAATGATGGTTCTTGCCGTGCACGTCGGCCGCGATGGCGCCGCCCACCGTCACCTGCCGGGTGCCCGGGGAGACCGGCACGAACCAGCCGTGCGGCAGCCCCGCCACCATGAGCTGCTCGAGCGAGACGCCCGCCTCCGCCACCGCCACCCCGGTGTCCGGGTCGAGGCTGATGACCCGGTCCAGGCCGCTGGTCGAGATGACCAGGCCGCCGGCCGACTGGGCGGCGTTGTTGTAGCTGCGGCCGAGGCCGCGCGGGATCGCCGCCCCGTCCCCGGTTTCCGCCAGGTAGCGGAAGAGCGCGGCCGCCTCGTCATCGCTGGCCGGGGCGGCCAGCTCGGCGCCGGTGGGCGCGACCCGCCCCCAGCCGGTCAGGGTGACCCGCTTGGTCGGGAGCGGGCACCGCGGGCGGGACCGCGGCGCTGTTCCGCTATCGGGCGGGGTGCTCGGCATGACAGGCATCCTACGCAGGCCGCCGGGTCAACCCCTGGGTGGAGCCGGGAAATCAACTCGGGGGCTGACGCCGGCCACTCCCAGGGTTACGTAGGGTGGCAAGTACTAGCAAAAACGAGGGAGCTGCACCATGGAGACCGACAGCAGGAACTTCCCGCGCGGCGGCATCCGGGTGTCGGACGCCGACCGGGACCGGGCGGTCACTGAGCTGAGCGAGCACTTTCAGTCCGGCCGGCTCAGCCAGGACGAGTTCGAGGAGCGGTCGGGGCGCGCGTTCCAGGCCCGCACCGGAGAAGACCTCAGCGGCCTGTTCGGCGACCTGCCGCAGCGGACCGCCGTCCAGGCCGGGCCAGCGGGCGGAGTGCCCGCAGGCGGCTTCGCGGCGGGCGGCGACCCCTCGGTGCAGCCGCCCCGGCCCGCTGGCCTGCCGGTCGCGCGCCTGGTCATCGGGGTGGTCGTCGCGCTGGTCATCGTCGCCAACGTGGCGGGCGCCACCATCGGGCACGGGCACGGGTTCGCGCTGGGCGGGCTGATCCCGTTCGTGATCCTCGGGATGGTTTTCCTCAGGCTGGGCCACCGCCGCTGAACCGGCGCAGCCGCAGGCTGTTGGTCACCACGAACACCGAGCTGAACCCCATCGCGGCGGCCGCCACCATCGGGTTGAGCAGGCCCGCCGCGGCCAGCGGGACGGCCGCCAGGTTGTAGCAGAACGCCCACGCCAGGTTGCCCTTGATGGTGCTCAGGGTCTTGCGCGACAGCTCGATCGCGCTCGGCACCGCCCCCAGGTCACCGCCGACCAGCGTCAGGTCGCCTGCCTCGATCGCGGCGTCGGTGCCGGTTCCCATGGCCAGGCCGAGGTCGGCCTGCGCGAGCGCGGGCGCGTCGTTCACCCCGTCGCCGGCCATCGCCACCGTGCGGCCGTCCGCCTGCAGCCGCCGGACCACGTCCAGCTTGCCCTCCGGCAGCACCCCGGCGATCACCTGGTCGATGCCGACGCTGGCGGCGACGGCCCGCGCCGCCCGCTCGTTGTCGCCGGTCAGCAGCACCGGGTGCAGGCCAAGGGCGCGCAGCCTGCGCACCGCCGCGGCCGCGCCCGGCTTCACCGTGTCCGACACCGTGAGCAGCCCGGCCGCCGCGCCGTCGCAGGCGACGAGGATGACCGTGTGGCCCTGCCGCTCGGCCGCGTCGGCCGCGTCGGCCAGCGCGGGCGGTACGGCGATGCCCAGCTCGTCCGCCAGCCAGCGGCGACTGCCCGCGAGCACCGCGTGCCCGCCCGCCGGGCCCGCCGCCGGGCCGCCCGCCTGGCCGCCCGCCGGGCCCGGCACGGTGGCGGCCACTGTGCGGGCAACCGTGCCGGCCACGCCGCGGCCGGGCAGGGCCGCGAACCCGGTCACGGCCGGCCAGCCGTCCGCCGCCAGCCGCTTCCTCGCGCCCGCGGCGATCGCGGCCGCCACCGGGTGCTCCGACGCCGACTCGACCGCGCCCGCCAGCCGCAGCAGCTCCCGGTCGGTCACCCCGGGCGCCGCCAGCACGACCGCCAGCGTCATCGCGCCCTCGGTCACGGTGCCGGTCTTGTCAAGCAGCACGGTGTCCACCCGGCGGGTGCTCTCCAGCACCTCGGGCCCCTTGATGAGGATGCCGAGCTGCGCGCCGCGGCCGCTGCCGGCCAGCAGCGCGGTCGGGGTGGCCAGGCCCATCGCGCACGGGCAGGCGATGATCAGCACCGCCACCGCCGCGCTCAGCGCCTGCGCCGCGCTGCCGCCCGCCGCCAGCCAGCCCGCCAGGGTCAGCGCGGCCAGCAGCAGCACGGCCGGCACGAACACCGCCGACACCCGGTCGGCCAGCCGCTGGGCGGGCGCCTTGCCCGCCTGGGCCTGGGTGACCAGCCGCGCCATCTGGGCGAGCTGGGTATCCGCGCCGACCCGGGTCGCCCGCACCACCAGCCGCCCCCCGACGTTGACGCAGCCGCCGGTCACCGGGTCGCCGGGGCCCGTCTCGGCCGGCACCGGCTCACCGGTCAGCAGGGACGTGTCGACCGCGGAGCGGCCGGCGGTCACCACCCCGTCGGCCGCGATCTTCTCCCCCGGCCGGACCACGAACTCCTCGCCCGCCAGCAGCGAGGCCGCCGGGACGGTAACCTCGCGGCCGTCGCGGAGCACGGTCGCCTGCTTCGCGCCCAGGTCGAGCAGCGCGCGCAGCGCCGCGCCCGCCTGCCGCCGGGCCCGGCCTTCCAGGTAGCGGCCGAGCAGTACCAGCGCGGTGACGCCGGTGGCCACCTCCAGGTAGCTGTCCTGCGCCCGGCCGGCCAGCAGCTGCTGCACCGACCACAGGTAGGCGGCCGCCACCCCCACGCAGACCAGCGTGTCCATGCTCGCGGTCCGGTGCCGCGCGCCCGCCGCCGCGGCCCGGTGGAACGGCCAGGCGCCCCAGGTCGCGACCGGGGTCGCCAGCGCCAGCGCCAGCCACTGCCAGCCCGGGAACCGGGCGGCCGGCACCATCGCCAGCACCGTCACCGGGACGGCCAGCGCCAGCGATACCGCCAGCCGCCACCGGGCCAGCACGGCCCCCGGGCGGTCCTGGCGGCTGGCCGGGTCCCCGGCCGGGTCTCCGGCTCCGGCCCCGGGCGGTGGCGCGGGCAGCGCGGCGGTGTAGCCGGTGCGCTCCACCACCGTGATCAGGTCGGCCACCGAGACGGCGGCGGGGTGCGACACCCGCGCGGTCTCGGTCGCCAGGTTGACGGCAGCGGTGACGCCGTCCAGCCGGCCCAGCTTCCGTTCCAGCCGGGCCGCGCACGACGCGCAGGTCATCCCGCCGATGACCAGGTCGGTCTGCCAGGAGGTCACAGGACCGGCAGGGACGGCCGCGGTCCCTGGGCGGCAGCCGGGCCGGGCGCGCGGTCGAGTAGCTGGTAGCCGCCGGCCTCGTCCAGGGCGGCCGCGACCGCGTCCGCGGCGAGGATCGCGTCGCTGGTAACGGTGACGGCCGACGCGCCGCCGGGGACCAGGTCCACCCGCACCGCGCGCACCCCGGGCACCTCGGTCAGCTCGTCGGTGACCGCGCGGGCGCAGTGCTCGCAGGTCATCCCGGTCACCTGGTAGGTCGTGGCTGTCATCATCCGCTCCCGTCGTCGTTGTCAGGCCGCTGCCGCTAGGACTTCACCAGGCGGGCGATCGCCGCCGACGCCTCGCGGACCTTGGCCTGCGCCACGTCGCCGCCCTCGGCTGTCGCCTGGGCCACGCAGTGCCCCAGGTGGTCCTCGAGCAGGCCGAGTGCCACCGACTGGATCGCGCTGGTCACGGCGGACACCTGGGTGAGGATGTCGATGCAGTACTTGTCGTCCTCGACCATCTTCTGCAGGCCGCGGACCTGTCCCTCGATCCGGCGCAACCGCGCCAGGTACTTGTCCTTGTCCTCGGTGTAACCGTGCACCGCGTCACCTCCGGCTGCTTACCGGCCCTCAACATACCATACCCCCGAAGGGTATGGATTGCGGCGAACCCGGGTCGCTGCGGTCTCACCCCGGTCTAGGCGGGAGCGCCGCCCGGGGCGGTCCGCGCCACTGCCGCCTCTCCTGTCACATTTGCGCAGTTCAATGGCTCAGAGTGGAAATAATTTGGCGCTATCACACCAAATTATTTCCGCTCTGCCAAAAAGTTCCGTAATAATGCCCCTACCTGGGGGAATCAGGCACCTGTACGCCTCGTCGGCAGCTTAAGTTAACGGCCGCGCGTGATGGCGCCGCCTGCATCGAGGCCAGGGGGCGGCACCGGGAGCCGGGCGGGCCGGGAGCAGGGCAGGCGGCTAGCGGCCGGCGGGCTCGCGGCCGGCCGGGTCGCGGGGGGCACCCGGGCGGGTGCCGGCCGAGCGGGCGGCGGACCGGCGGGTGAGGCGCCTGCGGTAGGCGAGGCTGCCCAGGCCGGCCAGCACGGCGGCGCCGCCGATGCCGAACAGCAGGCCGTCCTGCAGGCCGGCCGTGCCGCCGCCGCCGGTCTCGGGGGCGGCCGGGTAAGCCGGCGCCTGGGTGACCACGACGGTCCTGGTGGCCCGGGGGGTGGCCGCGGCGTGGGTGCTTGGCGGGGTCGACCTGGCGGCCGAGGCCGACTTTGAGGCCGAGGCGCGGGCGGAGGAGGACGCGCGGGCGGAGGCGCTGGCCGCGGCGCTGGCCGCCGACGCCCTGGCCGACGAGGAGGCGCCGCCGCTCGGGGACGGGGTGCGGGTGCCCGGCTGGCTGACCGAAGCGGAGGGGCTGGTCTGCGGCGAGGGCGTGAAGATCGGCACTGACGAGCTGCCCCCGGTGCAGGCGGAGACGGTGACCGCGAGCAGTACCGCACCGCCCGCGGCACGGCCCGCGATGAGCCACGCACCCGGGGCCGCGGCGGGCCGGGTCAGGCGCATCTTCATGTACCCTCCTCGAATGCGTTTCCGATAAAATTGCTTTTCCATCAGGCACACCCCCTGAAGGCACGGCGATCGCCTGCCCGGGAGATGACTGACCCTGCGCATAATGCATTACCCCGCCGCCGGGCATCAACCCGTCACGGATCGCGGTAAAAAAAGAAAACGAGGGGCCGGCCTGTTTCCCGCCGGGCCAGCCGGGGCCTTTCAGCGGACGCAAGGCAAGTTCATCGACATCCTTCTATGAGAAGTCCCGCTGATGGCGTGACCGCGCAATGGCACGTTCCCCATTTCGCCATTAGGCTACGCGAGAAGGATGCCCGCCGGAAGGGAACCGGGAGGGCCCGGGAGGGGGACAGGGAGGGCTCCGCGTCGATGGCAAGGTGGCCGCGCATCGCCGGGCTGCGGGTGGTCATGGCGTGGCCCGAGGACAGCCGGTTCAGCCCCGCCCCGCCGCCCCGCGGACGGTCCGCCGCCCGGTTCGCCGGAGTAACCGGAGTCTCACTAGTCCTCGGTGGCATCGGGGCTATCGCAGTCGCCCTGCTCGCGCAGCAGCACGCGCCGGCCCCGGCGGCATCCGCGGCCGGCAGCACCGGGACCGGCAGCGGCAAAGGGCCGGTGCTGCCTAAGTCAGCGCCGGTTTCCGTCACCATTCCGGCCATCGGCGTGCAATCGAAATTGCTGCACCTGGGCCTTAACCCAGACGGCAGCCTGCAGGTTCCCTCGCTTACTACCAGCGCCGGCCAGGCCGCCTGGTATAAGGGCTCGGCAACGCCCGGACAGGCGGGAACGTCCGTTATCGAGGGCCACGTGGACAGTTACCAAGGGCCCGCCGTGTTTTACCGGCTGGGCGCGCTACGGCCCGGCAGCACGGTCGACGTGACACTGGCCGACGGAATAACCGCGGTCTTCCGGGTCACCGGCGTCCGGGAATATGCCAAGGATAAATTCCCGTCAAAAATAATCTTCGGCCCGTCCGATTACGCGGCGCTGCGGCTGATCACCTGCGGCGGCGACTTCGACACCGCCACCCACCACTACCTCAGCTCGGTGGTGGTGTTCGCCACCCTGGCGGCGTCACGGCCGTCCGCCACCTGACCGGCCGGGCGGCGGAGCACGCCCCCGTTCGGCTGACTACTGGTTCGATTGCGGGGCAAACCCGCAGGTCAACGCGGCCGCAGGGGCCCGTTGGCATTTACATAAGCAACTGATATAAATAGCTTATGGAAAGCCCCCCGGGAGCGATGACGCTTGACGCGCTGGCGGCCACGCTGGCCACCGACCTGGAACGAATCGTCGGGCTGCTCCGCTCGCTGGTACCGCCAAGCGGCGGGCTGTCGCTGACCGCGGCGGTGACCCTGGCCACCCTGGAACGGGTCGGCCCGCAGCGGCTCACCGTGCTGGCCGCCCGCGAGGGCGTCACCCAGCCCGCGATGACCCAGCTCATCACCCGGCTGGAAGAGGCCGGCCTGGCGCGGCGCGAGGCCAGCCCGGACGACGGGCGGGTGGTGATGGTGGCGATCACCGACGCGGGCCGGTCGACGCTGGCCACCCGGCGGGCGGTGCGCAGCGAGCGGCTCGCCGCCATCCTCGGCGAGCTCACCCCCGGCCACCGGGAGGCCCTGGCGGCCGCCCTGCCCGCGCTCGACGCGCTCGCCAGCCTCCCCCGCCGCGACGACCCGCACGATCACCACCGCACCAAGGAGCACAGTCACCCATGAGTGGCGCCACCCACGGCACTGCCCCCAGCCCGTTCAAGCAGCCGAAGGCGGTCTTCGCCGTCGCCTTCGCCTGCGTCGTCTCCTTCATGGGCATCGGCCTGGTCGACCCGATCCTGCCCGCCATCTCCAACCAGCTGCACGCCTCGCCGAGCGAGGTCACCCTGCTGTTCACCAGCTACCTGGTGGTCACCGCGGTCGCGATGCTCATCACCAACTGGGTGTCCAGCCGGATCGGCGCCAAGTGGACGCTGATCGCCGGCCTGATCCTCATCGTGGCGTTCGCCGGGCTGGCCGGCTCGTCCAACTCGATCTCCACCATCATCGGCTTCCGGGCCGGCTGGGGCGTCGGCAACGCGCTCTTCATCGCGACCTCGCTGGCGGTCATCGTCGCCTCCGCCAGCGGCGGGTTCGCCGGCGCGATCGTGCTCTACGAGACCGCGCTCGGCCTCGGCATCGCGGTCGGTCCGCTGGTCGGCGGCACCCTGGGCGAGATCTCCTGGCGGGGCCCGTTCTACGGGGTCTCGGTGCTGATGGCGATCGCCCTCGTCGCCACCGTGGTGCTGGTCGAGAAGACCCCGGTGCCGGCGGTCAAGACATCCCTGGCGGCGCCGTTCAAGGCGCTGCGCCACCGCGGCCTGCTGACCATGGCGCTGACCGCGCTCTGCTACAACTGGGGCTTCTTCACCATCCTGGGCTACGCGCCGTTCCCGATGCGGCTGTCGCCGATCGAGCTCGGCTTCGTGTTCTTCGGCTGGGGCATCTTCGTCGCGACGTTCGCGGTGTTCGGCGCGCCGCGGCTGCAGGCACGGTTCGGCATCGCCCGCACCATGTACGCCAACCTGGCCGTGTTCGCGCTGCTCACCCTGGGCATCGCGATCTGGACGCTGAACCGGCCCGCGCTGATCGTGCTGGTGATCGCGTCCGGCATCGTCTGCGGCGTCAACAACACGGTCACCACCCAGGCGGTGATGACCGTCTCCCCGGTGGAGCGGCCGGTGGCGTCGGCCGCCTACAGCTTCGTCCGGTTCATCGGCGGCGGGCTCGCCCCCTACGTGGCCGGCCGCCTGGTGGTCGACATCAACATCCACGTCCCGTTCTACATCGGGGCGGGCGTGGTCGCGCTCGGCATCGTCATCCTGTCCACCGCCCACGGCCTGCTCGGCGAGGCCGAGCGGAACCAGGCCGAGGCGGCCTCGGCGGCGCTGGCGCACGGGCCGGCCTCACCCGAGGCGGCGGCCGAGCGGGAGCTGGAGGCCGAGGAGAAGGCCGAGGCGCTGTCCGGCGACGCCGACTGACCCGCGTCGCCGGCGCACGGTCGGCTGGCGGCCGGGGCGGTGGCGGCCCGGGGTCCGCTAGCGGGTCAGGTGGCTGGTCAGGAAGGCCAGGGACGCGGGCTCTTGCGCGTTGAAGAAGGAGTCGGTATGGCAGCCGTGACTGAAGGACAGCTCGGCCGGGACGCCGCCGGGGCGGGGCGGGAGGGCGGCCGCCAGGGCACGGACGCCCGGGTTGAAGGGGTCGTCATCGCCGACCGCGAGCCGGACCGGGACGCGGGCCAGGGCGGCCGCATGGGTCACCGCGTCGCCCGCGGCGAAGGCGGCGGCCGAGGCGTAGGCGCCGGGGTTGGCCGCTTGCGCCTGGGCGTAGCTGGTCCAGATGGCGGGTGAGATCGCCGCCACCGCGGCGACCAGGCCCGGGTACTTCTCGGCCAGCGCGATGGCGCCGTAACCGCCCATCGAGGTGCCGAGCAGGCCGATCCGGCCGGTCCCGGTGCCCAGGCCCCGGCGGCGGCAGAACGGGATCAGCTCGTCGGCCAGCATCGCCTGCGGGTCGTCGCCCGGGTGCGGGTTCCAGTAGCCGTTACCGCCGTCCACCGTGACCACGGCCGCCGGCGGCAGCGGGGCGCCGGCGAACCGCAGGGCGGCCGCCTGGGCCGGTGACATCCCGGTGAGCGCGTTCTGGTGGTTACCGTCGAACCCGTGCAGGGCGATGACCAGCGGGAGCCGGTCGCCCGGGCGATAGGCCGGCGGGAAGCCGATCGTGTAGCCGACGGCGCGGCGGCGGGCGGCGGAGTAGAACGTGCCGGAGTACTCCGGCCCGGGGGACGCGTACAGGGCGAGGGCGGGCGCCGCGACCAGGCAGGCGCCGTCGAGCTGGTCAAGCTCGCTCTTGCCGGGCAGCTTGCCGTGCGCGACCAGCTCGGCCCCGGCTACCGCGGCCGCCACCACGGCCACCGTCCCGCCGAGGGCGGTGCGCAGGAATCGGCGCCGGGGCGGGGCCGGGACGGGGCCGCCGGGGGTACGCCTGCCCGTTGCCCGGGTCACCGCCGGCTCCCGGCCAGCAGCAGTTCCCGGCGGGCAAGCCTGGCCGCCCGGGCGGCGACCGGCAGCGCCAGCGCCAGCACCACGGTGCAGGCGAGGTCGATGAGCCCGGCGTGGAAGGGGGCGGGCAGGCGGCCGCCGCTGGTGGCCACCCAGCAGCCGGCCGCGACGGCCACCGCTGGCAGCACCGCGCAGGCCACCACCGCCAGCCTGACCTCGAACGCCAGCATCCGCGGGGACAACCCGGCCCGGCGGACCAGCAGCGCGGCCGCGACGACGCAGGCCGCCAGCACGACCGGGCTGGCCATCATCCAGTACACCTCCGGCCGCGGGAACGAGGCGAGCAGGCTGGCCGGGTGCGCCCAGTAGGCGGAGACCGACAGGCACAGCGCCCACCCGAACGCGGCCAGGCCGGCCGGCACGAAGCTGCCGTGGCCACCGGTGCCCGGCCAGCCGTTGCCGAAGTGCCTGGCCCCGGTAAACAGGAACGTGCCCCCGGCCAGCAGCACGGCGCCCGGCCGGAGCAGCCGCCCGGCCGGCAGCTGGCGGCCGGGGCGGAAGCCGGCCGCGCCTGCCGTGGCCGGCACCCTTGCCAGCCGCGTCGTCAGCACCGCCGTCAGCACCGCCGCCAGCACCGGGAGGGCGGCCAGGACCGCCAGCGCGAGCAGCAGCAGCATCGCGGCCGACATGACGTCGGTCGCGAGCAGCGCGCTGGCGGCCGGCCGGGTGAACGGCGACCCGGTGAACCGCGACAGGGCCTGCCGGTCGATGACCAGCTCGGAGCAGGGCACCGTGCCGGCTACCAGGCACACCGCGAGCACGCCCGCGAGCGACCCGAGGCTGGCGCTGACCTGCCGGTAGCGTGCCTGCGGGGTCACCCCGCGGGCGGTCCCGGCCGCGGCCAGCGGGAAGCCGGCCAGGCCCGCGGCGGCCAGCCGGGCGGCCAGCCCGCCGCGGGCGACGTCCAGGGCACGGGCGGCTGACCGCGGGCGTTCCTCGATGTCGGCCACCAGCAGCTCGGCGAACTCCGCGCCGTAGCGCGCCCGCCAGCAGGCCGGGTACCAGCGCAGCAGCCGCGCGGCCCGCCTGGCCGGGGAGGCCGCCCGGCCGGTCACCCGGTCACCCAGCGCGCGCCGAGGCGGCGCAGCCCGACCTCGGTCACCCGCCGCTGCGCGTCCAGCGCCGCCCGCAGCGCCGCCGCCCCGGCCGCCGTCAGCTGGTACGGCCGGCGCCGGTCGGCTGGCGCGAGCGCCTCTATCATCCCCTGCGACTCCAGCCGGGCCAGCGCCTCGTACAAGGTGCCGGGGGCGAGCCGCACCCCGGCGAACTCCTCGACGTCCTTGGTCAGCGCGTACCCGTGCTTGGGGCCGCCCGCCAGGCTGGACAGGATGAGGGTGGCCGGTCCGGCCGAGCGGCCGAACCCGGCCAGGCCGTCCTCGTCACCCGGCCGCGCCCGGTCTCGCTTCGGCATGGGGACACTATATATCGGGAGCCGATACAACGGGAGCCGGTACACCGGAATCCGGTACAGCGGAGCCTGGGCGGCCGGCAGGCGGCCGGCTCCCGCGTGGTTGCGGCAACCACGCGGCCCTGGGCGCCTGGTTGCCGCAACCACGCGCCCAGGGTGGGGGTGGGTGGGGGTGGGGGTGGGGATGGGGGTGGGACTAGAGGAGCGTGAGCTGGCCCTCGATGTCGGGGCGGCGGGTCCGCAGGTGACGCCATTCCGGCAGGTCATCCAGGTAAGACCAGGACAGCCGGTGGTACCGGGTCGGCCCCTGGGCGGCCAGCGCCTGCTGGTGAGCGGGGGCCGGGTAGCCCGCGTTGTCGGCGAACGCGAAACCGGGGCAGGACTCCCCCAGCTCGGCCATCAGCGCGTCCCGGTGCACCTTGGCCAGCACCGAGGCGGCCGCGACCGACACCGAGCGCAGGTCGGCCTTGGCCGCGGTACGGACCCGCCAGGGCGTCCCGATGTAGTCGTGGGTGCCGTCAAGCAGCACCGTGTCCGGCCGGACGGCGAGCTGGCCGAGGGCAGCCCGGGCGGCCAGCCGCAGGGCCGCGGTCATGCCCAGCCGGTCGATCTCCTCATGGCCGGCCGAGCCGATGGCGAACGCGGCCAGCCAGCCGGGCAGTTCCGCCGCCAGCTCGGCCCGGCGCCTGGCGGTCAGCCGCTTGGAGTCGGTCAGCCCGGCGGGCGGGTCGGGGAAACCTGCCCGGACCACCGCCGCGCACACCGTCACCGGGCCCGCCCAGGCACCCCGGCCCACCTCGTCCACCCCGGCCACGGTGACCGCGCCGCCGTCCGCGAGCTGCCGCTCGAGCTGGTAGCCGGCTACCGGGGCGGTTGCCCGCGCTCCGGCCGCCCCGGCGCGGGGCGCCCTGGCGGCCGCCGTCCTGGCGCCTGCCGCTCGGCCGGGCACGGCCTCAGACCTGGACCCGGGACTCGACCGCGGCCACGATCTCCTCGACCGCTTCGGCGACCGGGACGCCGTTGCGCTGCGCGCCGGATCGGTAGCGGAACGAGACCGCGCCCGCCGCCATGTCGTCGTCGCCCGCGAGCAGCATGAACGGGATCTTCTGCTTCTGGGCGTTGCGGATCTTCTTCTGCATCCGGTCGGCGCTGTCGTCGACCTCGGCCCGGATGCCACGGGCAGCCAGCCGCTCGGTCACCTCGGTCAGGTAGGGCACGTGCGCGTCGCCGATCGGGATGCCCACCACCTGCACCGGCGCCAGCCAGGGCGGCATCGCCCCGGCGTAGTGCTCGATCAGCACCCCCATGAACCGCTCGATCGAGCCGAACAGCGCCCGGTGGATCATGATCGGCTGCTGCCGGCTGCCATCGGCCGCGGTGTACTCAAGGCCGAACCGCTCGGGCTGGTTGAAGTCGAGCTGGATGGTGGACAACTGCCACGAGCGACCGATCGCGTCGCGCGCCTGGACCGAGATCTTCGGCCCGTAGAACGCGGCCCCGCCCGGGTCCGGCACCAGGTCAAGGCCTGACTCCTCGGCCACCTCGCGCAGCGTCTGGGTAGCCGACTCCCACTCGGCGTCCGAGCCGATGAACTTCTCCGAGTCGCCGCGGGTGGACAGCTCGAGGAAGAAGTCGTCGAGGCCGTAGTCGCGCAGCAGGTCGAGCACGAACGTCAGCAGGTTCTTCAGCTCGCCCGCCATCTGCTCGCGGGTGCAGTAGATGTGCGAGTCGTCCTGGGTGAGGCCGCGCACCCGGGTCAGCCCGTGCACCACGCCCGACTTCTCGTAGCGGTAGACCGTGCCGAACTCGAACAGCCGCAGCGGCAGCTCACGGTAGGACCGCCCGCGCGCCCGGAAGATCAGGTTGTGCATCGGGCAGTTCATCGCCTTGAGGTAGTACTCGGCGCCCTCAAGCTCCATCGGCGGGAACATCGTGTCCGCGTAGTACGGCAGGTGCCCCGAGGTCTCGTACAGCTGGCCCTTGGTGATGTGCGGGGTGTTGACGAACTCGTAGCCCGCCGCCTCGTGCCGCTTGCGCGAGTAGTTCTCCATCTCCCGGCGGATGATGCCGCCCTTGGGGTGGAACACCGGCAGGCCGGAGCCGATCTCCTCGGGGAAGGAGAACAGGTCGAGCTCGGCGCCGAGCTTGCGGTGGTCGCGCCGCTCGGCCTCCTCCAGCATCTTCAGGTAGTCATCCTGCGCGGCGCGCGACTCCCAGGCGGTGCCGTAGATCCGCTGGAGCTGCGGGTTCTTCTCGCTGCCGCGCCAGTAGGCGCCCGCGTTGCGCATCAGCTTGAACGCCGGGATGCCGCGGGTGCTCGGCACGTGCGGTCCGCGGCACAGGTCCTTCCAGCACAGCGCGCCGGTCTTGGCGTCCACGTTGTCGTAGATGGTCAGCACGCCCGCGCCTACCTCACTGGACGCCCCGTCGACCGACGCGACCTCGTCGCCGCGGCCGGCCGCACCGCCCTTGAGGCCGATCAGCTCGAGCTTGAACGGCTCGTCCTTCAGCTCGGCCCGGGCGTCGGCGTCGGTGACCTCGCGCCGCACGAAACGCTGCCCCTGCTTGACGATGTCCCGCATCCGCGACTCGATCGACTTCAGGTCCTCGGGGGTAAAGGCCCGGTCCACCTGGAAGTCGTAGTAGAAGCCGTTCTCCACCGGCGGGCCGATGCCCAGCCTGGCGTCGGGGAACGCCTGCTGCACCGCCTGCGCCAGCACGTGCGCGGCGGAGTGCCTGATCACCGCGCGGCCGTCGGCCGAGTCGGCGGTGACCGGCTCCACCGCGTCCCCGTCGGCCAGCACCCAGGCCAGGTCGCGCAGCTCACCGTTCACCCGGGCGACGACCACCTCCCGGTCGCCCTCGAACAGGCTGCCCGCGGTCGTCCCCGTCGTCAGCTCGCGCTCAGTCCGCTGAGCCTGGCGGTCGAGCACTTGGACACGGATCTGGGACACGGCGCTGCCTCACGTTGGAGTCGGGATCGGCGATGAGCGGCTCAGCGGAAGAGCCACCCAAGATGCTACCCGCGGCGGACGCCGGCCGCGGCGTCCGGCGCCCAGCCGGCCGGGCGGTACCGCGGCGGCAGGTCGAGGGCGAGCGCCAGGTTGCCGAGCAGGGCCCGGGCGACGTGCGCCAGCACCCGCTCACGGGGCGCTCCGCTGAGCCGCTCGATCAGCTCGGTCAGCTCGATGAACCGCTGCCGCACCGCCGCCTGGAGGACCGGGTCGGCGGCCGCCGCCGCCTGCGCCTGCAACTGGAACAGCAGCTGGTGCGGCCGCTCGGCCAGCAAGGCCAGGTAACAGCGGCCAAGGCCGCCCTCCAGGTCGTCCTCGGCCAGGCCGGGCCCGGCCTTTTCCAGCGCCTCCCTGATCCGCCCGGTAGTCCAGTCGTGGCAGGCGAGGAACAGCGCCCGCTTGTCGGGGAACAACGCGTAGACGTAGGGCTGGGAAACCCCGGCCCGGGCGGCGATGTCCGCCGTCCGGGCGCCGTGGTAGCCGCTGGCCGCGAACTCGGTCACCGCCGCCTCGAGCAGGTCCGCCCGCCGCTGGGCGGCGGTCAGCCTGCTGCGCTTCCCGGAGTTGGCCATACGCAATTATCGATCGGGACGCTACCGGCAGGCGCACCGAGACCTTGCCGCGGACGCAAATGCGTGAGCCGACCGGAATGAACCGGCCAGCTCACAGCGCAGCATGGTGGGATTTTGTGCATTTCCAGAATTTGTTTAGTGACCGGCGGTGCGGTGCCGGAACAGCCAGCTGGCGGCCGTCGCGGCGAGGACGAGGATGGCCGCGCAGTAGACGCCGGCCAGCAGCGCCTCGTGGCCGACGGCGGCCCCGGTCGAGGTGCGCCCCATCCACAGCCCCCGCATCGTCTCGATCACCGGGGTGAACGGCTGGTTGGCGGCGAACGGGCGGAGCCCGGCCGCCATCGTCCCGGCCGGCACGAAGGCACTGCTCAGGTAGGGCAGGAACATCAGCCCGTAGGTGGCGCCGTTCGCCGCCTCGGGGCTGCTGACCAGCAGGCCGAAGCAGGCGGCGAGCCAGGACAGGGCGAGGATGAACGCCACGATCATCGCCAGCGCGCCGATCCAGGCCAGCGGCCCGCCGGTCGGCCGCCAGCCGACCGCCAGCCCGGCCCCGATCACCAGCGCGGTGGCCAGCAGGTTGCGGACCAGGCTGGCCGCGACCTGCCCGGCCAGCACTGACCAGGCGGCGATCGGCATCGAGCGGAACCGGTCGACGATGCCGCTGCTCATGTCGGCGGCGACGGCGACCGCGGTGGTGCCGGCCCCGAAGCCCGCGCACAGCACGATCAGCCCGGGCACCACGTAGTTGGCGTAGCCGGCCCCGCGGGTACCGACCCCGCTGCTGAAGGCGCCGCCGAAAACGTAGACGAACAGCAGCATCAGGATGACCGGCAGGGCGAGGGCGGTGAGGAACGCCTCCGGGTCGCGGAACGACCGGCGCAGGCAGCGGGCGACCATCACCCGGGTGTCGCTGAGGGTACTGGCCGAATGGCCCAGGGGCCGGTAAGCGGGCTGGGTGAGGGTGGTCACCGGGTCACCTCCAGGTTGAGCGAGCGGGCATTCCACTGGTCGCCGGCGTCATCGTCGCCGGCCGAGGCGGTAAGGGCGAGGAACACCTCGTCCAGGCTGGCGACGCCGAGGCCGGACTTGAGCTGGCCGGCCGTCCCCTCGGCCACCACGCGACCCGCGTGCAGCACGGCGATGCTGTCGGCCAGTTCCTCCGCCTCGGCCAGGTACTGGGTGGTGAGCAGCACCGTGACGCCGCTGTCGGCGAAGACCTTGACCGCCGACCAGAGCTGGTCCCGGCTGCGCGGGTCGAGGCCGGTGGTCGGCTCGTCGAGGAACAGCAGCTCCGGCCGCGCGATCATGCTGGCGGCCAGGTCGAGGCGGCGGCGCATGCCGCCGGAGTAGGTCTTGACCAGGCGGCGGCGGGCGCTGGCGAGCCCGAAGCCGTCCAGCAGCGCCGCCGCCCGCTCCCGCGCCGCCCGCGGCGGCAGGTGCCGCAGCCGGGCCATCATCCGCAGGTTCTCCTCGCCGGTGAGCATGTCGTCGACGGCGGCGTACTGGCCGGTCAGGCTGATCGAGCGGCGCACGCCCGACGGGTCCGCCAGCAGGTCGTGGCCGGCCACGGTGGCGGCGCCGGCGTCCGGGCGCAGCAGCGTGGCCAGGATGCGGATCAGCGTGGTCTTGCCCGCGCCGTTCGGCCCGAGCAGCGCGACGATGCTGCCCGCGGGAACCGCCAGGTCAACCCCGTCGAGCACGGTCTTGCCGCGGAAGGCCTTGGCGATGCCCACGGCCTCAACTGTGTATGTCATACACGAAACTGTATGCTTGATACACAGTTTGGTCAAGGGCGGGGGCCGGGGCGGCGGCCGGGCCAGGCCGATACCGTGAGCAGAGGAGGAGGGCAGATGGCCGAGGCAACGTCAGGGCAGCCAGCCGCGCGGCCGCTGCCGCCCGGGCTCGACCTGCTGTGGGGGCGGCGGGAACGCGGCAAGCGGGGACCCCGGCCCGGGCTGTCAACCGAGGCGATCGTCAGCGCCGCCATCCAGCTAGCCGACGCCGAGGGCCTGGAGGCACTGTCGATGGCCCGGGTGGCGGCCAAGCTCGGCTTCACCCCGATGTCGCTCTACCGCTACGTGGCCAGCAAGGAAGAGCTGCTCCAGCTCATGTGGGACGGCAGCGCGGTGGGAGCGGAGTCGCTGGTCATCGAGGGCGACGGGTGGCGCGAGCGGCTGCGGTCATGGGCGGTCTTCCAGCGGGACATGATCGACCTGCACTCCTGGATCACCCAGATGGCGATGGCCGTCCCCCCGATGGGGCCCAACTCGCTGCACTTCGTCGAGCTCGGCCTGGCCACGATGGACGACACGCCGCTGCCCGACCCGGACAAGCTCCGGTTCCTCGGCCTGATCGCCTCCTACACCCTGAGCGAAGCCCGGATGGCGGCCGACGCCAGGCGCGCGGCCGAGGCGGCCCGCGAGGCGCGAGCGGCGCAGGGCGCGCACCAGGCTGAGTACACCGGAGGCACCGGACCGGCGGCGGACGCCGGGACGGGCCCCCCGGAGGACTACGAGGCGCTGCTGCGCGAACTGGTTGACGAGTCGACCTACCCCCGCCTGTACCGCCTGGCCTGGGGGCCCCCACCCGCCAGCCCGCCCACCGAGCGCGAGCAGTTCCTGCTCGGGCTGGACACGATCCTGGACGGCGTACAGGCACTCATCGACCGCGCGGCCGGGTAGAACTAGGGCATGCCCACAGAGAACTCGGCCCGGCTGGCGGTGCTCATCGACGCCGACAACGCGCAGCCGTCCATCACCGAGGCGCTGCTGGCGGAGGTCGCCAAGTACGGCACCGCCCACGTCAAGCGCGCCTACGGCGACTGGACCGGGCCGAACCTGCGCGGCTGGAAGGACCAGCTGCTGGCCCAGTCCATCCAGCCGATCCAGCAGTTCGCCTACACCCGGGGCAAGAACGCCACCGACGCGGCGATGGTCATCGACGCGATGGACCTGCTCTACTCCGGGCGGTTCGACGGGTTCTGCATCGTGTCAAGCGACAGCGACTTCACCCGGCTGGCGCAGCGGCTGCGCGAGTCCGGGCTGACGGTCTACGGCATCGGCGAGCAGAAGACCCCGAAGTCGTTCACCGCCGCCTGCGACAAATTCATCTACATCGAGAACCTGCGGTTCACCGAGGACGAGCCGGACGCCGCCGCGGACGAGGTCGAGGGCAAGCCCGCGCGATCCGCGCCGGCTAAGGCCGCGCAGCTCAAAGGCGATGCCGCGCTGGTCAGCCTGCTGCGCAACGCGGTCCGGGCCGCGTCCGACGACGACGGGTGGGCGCCGCTCGGCGCGATCGGCACCATCATCATCAACCAGCGCCCCGACTTCGACTCCCGCACCTACGGCTACGGCAAGCTGAGCGACCTGATCAATGCGACCGCGCTGTTCGACATCGAGCGGCGCAGCCCCGGCGACGGCAAGCAGGCGCTGATGTTCGCCCGGGAGAAGCGCCGCGCCGCCAGCAGGAGACGGGCGGCCGGGTAACGGGCGGCCCGCCGCCGGGCCCGCACGCTGCCGGTTTGACGGCGGCGGTGGCGATCGCGCATGCTCTGCGGCATGAGCCGCGTTGCCGGTCCAGCCCCTAGCGCCGTACCAGACGCCGTCGGCCGCGGCTCCAGGCTGATGACCAGGAGCGGCGCCGTCGCGCTGCTGGTGCTGGCCTGCGCCGGCATCTTCACCTTCTGGTACCGCTCGGTCTATAACGTGCTGCCCCTCCAGGGCGCGTCGGGCCGGGTGCACTGGTGCGGCCGGGACTACGAGGGCGGCGGGCCCTTGCTGACCTATCAGCAGGCGCAGGCCCAGGCGGGCTTCCCGCTCCAGGCCGAGGGCCTGTACCCGCCGCTGGCCCTGTCGCGTGATGCTCTCCTGGCGGCTGCCTACCCCGCTGGCCAGAAGTCGCCGGATAGCTGCGCCACGCTCGTGTTCCTGCGCACCGGGCCGGATGCGTACCGCTCCTACGCCCTCGAGGGCGGCCCCTAGGGCTGGAGGCCGTCCCACGACCAGCGCGGTACCGGCAGCCCGGCCGGGATGTCGGCGTCATCGGGGTGCGACAGCGCCACCGTGTCCACCGCGTACTCGATGTAGCCCCGGATCGCCGCCCGGAACTCCGGGTCGGCGGGCCAGCCGGCGTCGTCGGCCGCCAGCATGAAGCAGGCCGTGAACCGGCTGCCCAGGTCGCTCATGTCGCCGTTGCCCGCGTGCAGCCCGACCAGGTAGCCCTGGTCGGCCAGGCCGCCCGAGTAGCGGGCGGGGCCGCCGAACGCCTCGGCCAGGTAGGCGGCCAGCCGCTGCACGTGCTCCGGGTGCTGGCCGGGGTGAGAGAACGGGTGGTTCAGCTCCGGGTCGGCCAGGCAGCGCGCGTGCAGCGCGGCCGCGAAGGGCTCGAACGCCGCCGCGCCGCCGGCGAACTCATACAGAGTCGGTCGCATACCCCGAGCGTAGGGCAACCGGGGCGGCGGCTGGGCTAGCTGACCTCGTCGAGCGACCCGGTGTCGACGTCGAACACGAAGCCGCGGACCGCGTCCTTGTGCGGGATGAACGGGCTCACCTGGATCCGGCCGATCGACTGCCGCACGTCGTCGGCCGGGTCGGTGAACGCCTCCACCGCCCACGGCGGCCTGATCCCGGTGTCCGCCTCGACCGCGCCCTTGAACTCGTCCTCGGTGGTCTTCTGCAGGCCGCAGTCGGTGTGGTGAATCAGGATGACCTCGGTGGTGCCGAGCAGCCGCTGGCTGATCGACAGCGACCGGATCATGTCGTCGGTGACCACGCCGCCGGCGTTGCGGATCACGTGGGCCTCGCCCGGGGCCATGCCGAGCAGGGCGAAGACGTCCAGCCGCGAGTCCATGCAGGCGATCACCGTGACGTGCCTGGACGGCTGGATGGGCAGCGACGGGGTGAAGTTGCCGGTGTAGGCCGCGTTGTTCCGCAGGTAGTCGTCGGTGGCGCTCATGCACAGTCCTCTCGGCTCATTGGGCTCCGGCCCGAAGTTACCCGCCGAGAGCTCCGGTTATGCCGGGTCAACAGTGCATGGAGTGACAAATTAGGGAATAGCAGTCAGCCGCACCCGTTCGGCTGACTCTGCCTGGGCTTGTTAGCTGACCTCAGCTAGCTTCCCGGTGGCGACATCGAAGACGAAGCCGCGGACCGCTTCCGTGTGCGGGATGAACGGGCTGGCCTTGATCCGGGCGATTGACTGCCGCACGTCCTCGTCCAGGTCGCCGAAGGACTCGGCCGACCAGGCGGGCTTGATGCCGGTCTCGTCCTGGATGGCGCGCTTGAACCCGTCGTCGGTGAACGTGAGCATGCCGCAGTCGGTGTGGTGGATGAGGATGATCTCGGTGGTGCCGAGCAGCCGCTGGCTGATGGCTCGAGGGCGGCAGCGGCAGCGGGCCGCTAGGGCGGGCGCGGGCCGGGGGCGCCCGGCGGAAGAAAACCGGCGAAAAATATCTCTGACGGCGGCGATGAAAACTGGTCCGCCGCCCCGTCTTCCCTTCAACGGCTACGTGGCGGCGGCGAAGGGCAGGAGGCGGGCATGACGGACGGGTTCACCGACGCGGGGCTGGCCGCGCTGGACGGGGTGCTGGCCCGGCACACCGCCACCGGGGCGGTGCCCGGGCTGGTGGCACTGGTGGCGCGGGGCGGACAGGCGCACGTCACCTGGTCCGGCCGGCTCGCCCTGGGCGACAGCGAGCCGATCGGCCGGGACGCGATCTTCCGCCTCGCCTCGCTCACCAAGCCCATCGTCGGCGTGGCGGCGATGCTGCTGGCGGACGACGGCGTGCTGGCGCTCGACGACCCGGTAGAACGCTGGCTGCCCGAGCTGGCCGACCGCCGGGTGCTGCGTTCTTACGACGCGGAGCTGACCGACACGGTGCCAGCGGCGCGGCCGGTAACGGTCGAGGACGTGCTGTCGTTCCGGTTCGGCTTCGGCAACATCTTCACCCAGCAGGCCCTGCCGGTGGTCGCGGCCGAGGCGGAACTCGGGCTGAAGACGCTCGGGCCGCCGTGGCCGCCCACCCCGCTCACCCCCGACCAGTGGATCGGCCGGCTCGGCCGCCTCCCGCTGCTCGACCAGCCGGGCGAGCGCTGGCGGTACAACACCGGCGCGACGGTGGCCGGGATCCTCGTCGAGCGGGCCGCGGGGGCTCCGCTCGCCGAGGTGCTCGGCAAGCGGGTGTTCGCGCCGCTCGGCATGACCGACACCGCGTTCTTCGTGCCGCCGGGCAAGATGAGCCGCTTCACCAGCATGTACGCGCCGACCGAGGTGGCCGCCGTGTTCGGCGCGGCCGAGGGTGCGCCGGTCGAGAACGGCCTCACCCTGGTCGACCGGGCGGACGGCTGGTATACCGCGCCGCCGTCGCTGCCGGACGGGGCGGCCGGGCTGGTCTCCACCGTCGACGACCTGGCCGCGTTCGCCGCCATGCTGGCGGCCGACGGCGCCGGCCTGCTGTCAGCCGAGTCGGTCGCGCTGATGCTGCGCGACCGGACGACGGCGCGGGACCGGGCGGAGAACCCCTGGTTCTTCGGCCAGCACCTGGGCTGGGGGCTGACCATGTCGGTCCCCGCGGGCGGCCCCACCCCGGGCGCGGCGGACGGGCTGTTGCGCGGCTACGGCTGGGAGGGCGGCAGCGGCACCACCTGGCGAACCGACCCGGCCAGCGGGCTGACCGGCATCCTGCTCACCCAGCGGACCGTAACCTCGCCCGAGCCGACCGAGGTGGCCAGGGACTTCTGGACGGCGGCCTACGCCGCCATCGCGGGCTAGGGTTCCCGGTCGCGCTGAGGCGGGCCGGCCCGCTACAGGCGCGTGGCCGCCCGGACCAGGCCGGCCACCGCGCGCGAGCGGCTGTGCGGCGGCCAGGCGATCACCGTGGTCACCGGCGGCGCGTCCAGCACCGGCACCGCCACCAGGTCGTCGCGCAGGTGGGCGCGGGCCGACTCGGGCAGCACCGCGCAGGCCCGGCCGAGCGCGATCAGCTGGTGCAGCTGCGCGTGGTCGCGGACCTCGGGACCGGGGCCGCCCGGGTAGCTGCCGTCGCGGCCGGGCCAGCGCGGCAGCGGCAGGGCGGCCAGCGCCGGGATGTCGGCCATCCGCAGCGCGGGCGGGGTGGCCTGGGCGGCCAGGGCGTGCCCGGCCGGCAGCACCAGCACCTGGCCCTCGGTGCACAGCTCCTCGGTGTCCAGGCCGGCGGTGGAGTCGAACGGCTGGTGCAGCAGGGCCACGTCGGCCCGGCCGTCGCGCAGCAGCCGCTCCTGCTCGGCCGGGCCGCACAGCAGCACGTCGACCGCGACCGCGCCGGGTTCGGCGGCATAGGCGTCGAGCAGCTTCGCCAGCAGCTCGGTGGACGCCCCGGCCTTGGTGGCCAGGACCATGCCCGGCTGGCCGGCCGCGGCCCGGGCGGCCCGGCGGGTCCGGCGGGCGGCCGCGTCCACCGCGTCCAGGGCGGCCCGCCCCTCACGCAGCAGCACCGCGCCCGCCTCGGTCAGCGTGACGGCGCGGCCGGCCCGGACGAACAGCTCCACCCCGAGCTGCCGTTCCAGCTGCCTGATCGCCCTGGACAGCGGCGGCTGGGCGATCCCGAGCCGCTGCGCGGCCCGCCCGAAGTGCAGTTCCTCGGCGACCACGACGAACTTGCGGATGCTCTCGGAGCCGAGCATCCGGCGCGCGGCCACGTCTTCTTCCCCGCCTGATCGGTCCATCGCCTACCACGCTAGCCGATGATGTCCAGGTGCTATATATAAGTTGTTACTTATGAAGGGAGCGAGCATGCACGTCGACCCGATGACCACGGCCGGCCTGGTGGCAAGGGAGGTCCGCGGTGGTAGCCGTGGCGGCGCGGCCACCAGGATCGTCCTCGGCCGGCGGGCTTACCAGGCCCGCCAGGCCGACCTGTGGGACGCGCTGACCAGCGCCGACCGTCTCCCCCGGTGGTTCCTGCCGGTCAGCGGCGAGCTACGGCCGGGCGGCCGCTACCAGCTGCAGGGCAACGCCGGCGGCGTCGTCGAGCACTGCCGCGAGCCCGAGTCGTTCACGGTGACCTGGGAGTTCGGCGAGATGCGGTCCTGGCTCACGGTCACCCTCATCCCTGATGGCGAGCGCACCGTGCTTGAGCTCGCCCACGAGTCTCCGGTCGACCCCGAGATGTGGAACCAGTACGGCCCGGGCGCGCTCGGCGTCGGCTGGGACCTGGCCCTGCTCGGCCTCGGACAGCACCTCGCCAGCGGGAGAACGGTCGACCCGGCCGAGGCCGCCGCCTTCACCGCCTCACCGGAGGGGGCGCGGTTCATTCGTACGGCCGCCGACGGGTGGGCCGCCGCCGCGGTGGCCGACGGCGCGGAGCCCGGCGCGGCGCGGCAGGCGGCCGAGCGGACCTCGGCCTTCTACACGCCCGCACCCGGCGCCCCGGCCGACCACTGAGGTGCCCGGGGCCTTCGAGGCGCTCGGCGACCCGGTCCGCCGGGCCATCCTCGAGCTGCTCGCGGCCGGGCAGCAGACCACCGGCGCGCTCACCACGGCGCTGCAGGCCCGGCTGCCGATCTCACAGCCCGCGGTGTCACAGCACCTGAAGGTACTGCGCGAGGCGGGCCTGGTGCGCGTGCAGCCGGCCGGCACCCGCCGCATCTACGCGCTCGACCAGGCCGGGCTCGACGCGGCCGGGGCGTGGCTGAACCGGCTGGCCGACCCGCTGGCCACGTTCGCCCAGCCGCTGGACGCGCTGACCACCGAGCTCGCCCGGGGTCGCCGGGCCCGCGGGCCGGCTGACCGGGACACGGCGGCGACAGGGCAGGGAGCTGCGTAGATACCCGCAGGGTATCGATCGGCACCCAGACGGTGTTGGACGGCGGGCCTAGGCCGCGGACAGCATGGAACCCATGAGCGAGCAGACGATCGCGCTGGTGACCGGCGCTAACAAGGGAATCGGATACGAGATCGCGGCGGGCCTCAGCGCCCGCGGCTGGAGCGTCGGGGTCGGCGCCAGGGACGCCGGGCGCCTCGAGGCGGCGGTAGCCAAGTTGCGGGCCGGCGGGGCCGACGTGTTCGGAGTGCCGCTCGACGTGACCGACGACGCCAGCGTAGCCGCGGCCGCGCGGCTCATCGAGGACCGCGCCGGGCGGCTTGACGTGCTGGTCAACAACGCCGGGGTGACCGGCAGCAGGCAGCAGGCCCCCACCACGGTGGACCCGGGGACCGTGCGCACGGCGGTGGAGACCAACGTGATCGGCGTCATCCGGGTCACCAACGCGATGCTGCCGCTGCTGCGCCGGTCGGCCTCGCCGCGGATCGTGAACATGTCGAGCAGCGTCGGGTCCCTCACCCTGCAGTCCACCCCCGGCACCGAACTCGGCCCGATCTCCGCCGCCTACGCGCCGTCGAAGACCTTCCTCAACGCCGTCACCGTGCAGTACGCCAAGGAACTGAGTGACACCAGCATCCTGGTCAACGCCGGCTGCCCCGGTTACTGCGCGACCGACCTGAACGGCTTCCGCGGCACCCGCACCCCGGAGCAGGGCGCGGCCATCGCCATCCGCCTCGCCACGCTGCCCGACGGCGGCCCGAGCGGCGGGTTCTTCGACGACAACGGGCCGGTCGCCTGGTAGCGCGGGCCCGTCAGCGCTGGTCGCCGCGGACCACGACCACCGGGCACTGCGCGTGGTGCACGCAGTGCTGGCCGACCGAGCCGAGCAGCGCCCCGGTGAACCCGCCGTGCCCGCGGCTGCCGACCACCAGCAGGTCGGCCCCCTTGGCCACGTTGAGCAGCGCGTCGGCCGGGTTGTCCTGCGCCACCAGGGCCCGCACCTTGACCTCGGGCGCCAGCCTGGCCGCCTCGGCGACCGCTTCCTCCAGTCCCTTCCTGACGTTCTGGTCTAGCTCGGACATCTCCGGCGTCATCGAGTAGACGTAGCCGTAGACCGCCGGCACCTGCCAGGCGGTGACCGCGTCGACCGAGCCGCCGGTCGCCGCCGCCTGCTTGACCGCCCAGGCCAGCGCGGCCCTGGACGCGTCGGACTGGTCGACCCCGACGACGATCCGCCCGCTACCGCTTTCCTGCTCGCTCGACACGATGCCCTCACCCCGTAGCTCAGTCGCTCCGGCCCCGACCGGGTCGGCTGGGGCCCCCGCCCCGTCTTCCTCATCGTTCCCAATAGGCGGCGGTGGTACCAGGCACCGGTCGGTACCCGGGGCGGGGGCGGGGCCAGGGGGCGGGGCGGTCAATGCGCGGTCTCGGCCGTCCCGCTAGCGGCTTTCGCGCGGGCGGGGAGTTATCGCGTGAATTCGGCGGTGCCCTGAAGCAGTGTCATAAGTCAGGCGGGCGCACACCGCACGGGGCGGCGTCACCATCGCCACTCTGGTCACGTAGCTGCAGGCTGATGGCTTGGAGTGGAAATAATTTAGTGTCCCGACACTAAATTATTTCCACGCGGCTAAAAAGTTCCGCAGCAATACCGCCGGTTGAGGGAGGCTGGAGGGGTGGTACGGGGATGGCATGGCCAGCGGCGGGACGTGCGGTCACCTGCGCGGCGGGTGGGGTTAGCGGGCGGACTCGAAGGCCTGGCCGACCGGGGTGATGGCCGGGCCCGGGTCGAACAGGCCGGTGGTGCCGCTGCCGGAGGAGGCCGGCAGCGCGAACCAGGCATAGCGCTGCAGGTAGGGCAGGCCGTCGAGCATCGTGGTGGCGGCGGTCAGGAAGGCGGCCTGCTGCGCCTCGCCCGGGAAGGTGGCGGTGCCGCCGCTGTAGCTGGTGAGGGCGAACTCGGTCAGCCAGATTGGCAGGTGGTAGCGCGCGTAGACGGCGGCCAGGTAGCTTTCCAGCTGCTGCACGGCCGGGCCGGTGCTGAAGTCGCCGCCGTACCAGTGCAGGGCGATGAAGTTCACCCGGTAGCCGCGCGCCCGGGCGCCCGTCATGAACTGGTCAAGCCAGCCGCCCGGGGTGTCCGCGCCCGAGGCCACCGCCGGGCTGCCGAGGGTCAGGCCGGTAGCCATCAGCTTCGGCCATAGGTCGAGGGCCTGCGCCACGGTCATGTTGGCCTGGCTGGCCAGGTCGGGCTCGTTGAAGCCGAGCAGCACCGGGCCCTCGTGGCCGGCCGCGTCCAGGTTGGCGGTCGTGACGTCGGCGGCGGCCCTGATCATGGGCACGAAGCTGCTGGCGGCGGTGCCGCTGATACCGTTCGGGGCCGCCGCCCAGTTGTAGTACCAGGAGGCCCCGGACTCGGCCAGCGCCTGCTGCCCCCCGGTGAAGTTCCACACGCTGACGCCCTTGCGCTGGCTGGTGGCGGCCGGCCGGACGGCGGCGGCGGGCGAGCTGGCGGGCGCGGCCGGCCGGGTGGAGGGCAGCGCGGAGGGCGCCGCGGAGCGGGTGGCGGCCGGCTTGAGCTGAGCGGACCCGGTAGCCAGCGGCACCGGGCGGGCGGCGGCCGCGGCCAGCGAGGGGCCGGCCGGGGCGGGACCGGCCGGGCGGTGCGCGCGGGTGGCGGCGAAGGTCCCGCCCGCTACCCCGGTCGCCAGCACCAGGGTCACCGCGACCAGCTTCGGTGGCAGGGCGACGGTGCCCTTGGCCAGCAGCCGCGCGTGCCGGGCGTGGCTGGTGCGGCGGATGTGGCGGATGGGGTTAGTGCGGGCTGCGGGGACAGAGGGGGCAGGGAGGGTGGCCCGCAGGACGTGACCGGCCAGGCCGGCCGGCACCGCCAGCAGCGGCAGCCCGGCCAGCAGCCGCTCGGCCGGCAGCAGGCCGGCGCTGCCGTCCGCGCACCAGCGGCAGTCCCGGACGTGGCGGCCAAGCCGCTTGCGCCACAGCGGGCTCGGCGCGCCGTCCCAGCGGGCGGCGGCCGCTTCGATGCCGCCGCACAGCGGGGCCAGCCGCAGCGCGTGCACCACCATGCGGGCGGTGGCGAGCCGGTCCTTCATCCGCGCGACCCGCACGGCCGCGTGGGCCGGGGTCAGGCCGAGCGCGTCCGCCAGGTCGGCCCGGGTCAGCTGCCCGGCCGCCTCCTGCCACCACAGCGCGAGCAGCGGGCCGGTCGTCGTCGTCCAGCCAGCGGGTCGCCTCGGCCGCCTGCCGCCGCTGGCCGGACAGGCCGAGCCACTCGATGGTCTGGTCGGTGAAGTCAGGCACCGGCGCGGCCGACTCCATCACCAGCGACTCGGCCGCGGGCGCCTGCGCCAGCCGGTCCCGGTAGGAGTCGCGCACCTGCCGGATCGCGATCGCCACCAGCCACGACCGGAAGGCGGCCGGGTCCCGCAGCTCGCCGATGCCGCGCACCGCGCGCAGCATCGTCTCCTGCACCACGTCGTCCACGTCCGGGTGGCCGTTCATCGCCCGGCCGACCACGTTGTAGACCAACGGCAGGTAGCCGGCCACCAGTGCGTCAAGGGCGGCCCGGTCGCCATCGCGCGCCGCCTGCACCGTCGCCAGGTCGGGGTCTTCCGCTGCTGGAGTTCGCATCACGAATAGGAGACACCACCCGAGGCCGCGGATAACGCAAAATAACGAGAGATTTCTGTTATCTGCTCACCCGCCACCCGTCTCCGGTAGGACAGCTCACAGAAGCAGGGAGGACGCGGGTGGTACTCGGCAGGCTCTCGAAACGCGGCCGGCTCTCAGGGCACGGCGGGCGCTCCTGGCCCGGGCAGCCCTGGCGGGCGCGGGCCCTGGCCACCGCGGCGGCGCTGGCCGCGGCCGTCATCACGGCCGGCTGCGCGGGACTCGGCAGCAGCGCCGCGGGCGGCCAGCCGGCCGCGGCCAGCGCGAGCAGCGCCGCCACCAGCCCGGCCGCCCAGGCCACGGCCGCGTCGCCCGGGCGGCCGGGAACGCCCGCGGCCCCGGCCGGGACCAGGGCCGCGGCGGCCGGCCCGGCGACCGCGGGCGCCCCCGCCACCGCCGCGATGCCGGCTCCGGCGACAGCCGGGAACGCCCCCGGGCCGGCCGCCTCCTCCCCCACCGACTCGGCGGCCCCCGCGCCACCCCCGCCGGGGGCCGCCGACCAGCGCCTGGTGACGTTCGTCAACCAGATGTCGCAGACGATCTGGGTCGCGGCCGCGCCCAGCGCGACTTCGCCGCTGGCGGCCACCGGCTGGGTGCTGCCCGCCGGGCAGAGCGTCACCATCACCGCGCCGAACAACCTGAACACCCGGTTCTGGGGCCGTACCGGGTGCGTGTTCAGCAGCGCCGGCACCGGCCACTGCCAGACCGGCGACTGCGGCGGCCTGTTCCAGTGCAAGGGCTGGGGCACCATCCCGGCCACGCTGGCCGAGGTCAACTTCGACGCCTGGAAGAACCTCGACTTCTACGACGTCTCGATGGTCGACGGCAGCAACCTGCCGATGTACATCAACATCACCAGGTCGTCGGGCGGAACCAAAGACAAGATCAGCCCGAACGGGTGCGTGGCGGCCGGCTGCACGAAACCGGTGGCCTGCCCGAGCGCGCTCGACGTCAAGGCGGGCGCCGCCGTGGTCGGCTGCATCTCCGCCTGCGCCCGGCTGGGCGGTGACCAGTACTGCTGCCGCGGCCAGTGGTCATCCCGGGCCGCCTGCAACCCGGCCCAGTGGCCAGTGGACTACGCGAAGGTGTTCAAGACGGCCGAGCCGTACGCCTACTCCTACGCGGACGACGACGCGACCAGCGTGTTCACCTGCTCCGGGGTGTGCGACTACCGGATCACCTTCGGCATCACCCCCTAGCGGGGCGGCCGCGGCCGGGGCGGGGCGGCGGCAGGCAGGGGCGGCGGGTGGCCCGGCCTGCCGGTGTCTGCCCGCGGTCAGGCGGATACCGGCATGGCCACGACCGGCGTCGTCGTCGGCTGCGGGCTCCCGCCGGACGGCTCTACCGTGATGCCGAGCCGGTCGCCCGGCACTACCCCGCCCGCCACGGCGGGCTGGGCGGTGCCGGAAAGGCTGACCGCGAGCAGCCCGGCTGACCGGGCAACGCCCGCCGGGGTCATCACCCAGAGCTGGTAGACCTCGCTGGCGGGCAGCGCGGGCAGCGCGGCTGAGGTGACCACCGCTTCTCGCTGGTGCAGCGACACCACCGCCGTCACGGTGCCGCCGCCGGCCGCCGGCACCGAGTCGACCCGCGCGTCGGGCGCGGCCAGCACCGCCGCGACGGCCTGGCTGCTGGCCTGCGACTGATGCAGCCGCTGGGTGGTAGAGACGTTCGTGACCAGCAGGAACACCAGCGCGGCGGCCAGTACCAGGATGCCCGCGGAAAGGCCCGCCCGGGACAGCGGCAGGCGCCGCAGGCCGTTCGCGCTCAGCGGGCCGCGGCCGGCCGGCGGCAGCTGCCTGATGTGCGGGGCGGCGGCCAGCACCCGTGCCCGCAGCTCCGGCGGCGGGGCGATCGCGGTGGCCAGCGCCAGCCGGGCGGCGGTCTCCCGCAGCCCGCGGACTTCCTCCGCGCACGACGGGCAGCGGGCCAGGTGCTTCTCAAACTCGGCCCGCTCGTTGTCGGGCAGCGCGTCCAGCGCGTAGCTCCCGGTGAGCAGGTGCAGCTCGTGGCCGGCGGCCATCAGCTCACCTCCATGCAGTCACGCAGCCGGATAAGGCCGTCTCTGATGCGGGTCTTGATGGTGCCGAGCGGAATCCCCAGCAGCTTCGCCACCTGCGGGTAGCTGTAGCCGGCGTAGTACGCGAGCTTGACCGACTCGGCCTGCACCGGGGTGAGCGCGCCCAGGCAGCGCCGGACGCGCTGCCGGTCGAGCGCCGTCTCCACCAGCTCTGCCACGTCGTCGCCGGAGACCGGGCCCGGGGTCAGCCGCTGCTCGCGGGCGGTGGCGGCGCTCTCCGAGCGGACCCGGTCAACCGCCCGCCGGTGCGCGATCGTCATCACCCAGGCGGAGGCGCTGCCCCGGACGGGGTCGAACCGTGACGCGGTGCGCCATACCTCGAGTAGCACCTCCTGAGCCACCTCCTCCGACTGGGCCGGGTCCCGCAGCACCTTGCGCACCAGACCGTAGACCGGCCCGGCGAACTGGTCGTACACCACCTCGTAGGCGGCGTGGTCGCCGCGCGCCACCCGGGCAAGCAAGTCGGCCGGGTCCTGGCCACCCCCCTCCGAGTGGCCAGGGCCCGGCTGTCCCGGGGACGTTGCCGACGTGTTCATGCCATCTATTCGGGGCTACCGCGGGGTCGGATTGGTGGGGACACGCCGGAAGTTCGCCACAAATTAAATCCCGCCGTCCGGCCAATCTGGCACCGCCTCGCCAGCGAATGCGGGCTGTGATGATGAAACGACGACGCCGTATCGCCTGGCGCAAGCTGGCGGCCGGAGCGATCTCCGGCCTGCTGACCGCGGCGGTGGCCCTTGGCGTCGCCCAGCTGGTGGCCGGGATCACCGGCGCGCTCGGCAGCCCGATCGACGCCATCGGCGAGGTCGCGATCAATCACACGCCCATCCCGGTCAAGGAGTTCGCGATCGCGCACTTCGGCTCCCGGGACAAGGACGCGCTGGTCCTCGGCATCCTGGTGGTCTTGCTGGCGGCGGCCGCGGTGGCCGGGACGCTCGCGCTGCGGCGGCTGGCGTACGGGCTGGCGGTCCTGGCGGCGTTCGCCGCGGCGGGCGCGGCGGCGGCCGTCAGCCAGCCCTCGGCAACCGCGGCTGACGTCGTGCCGACCCTCGCGGGGATGGCCGTGGCCGCGGTCGCGCTGATCCTGCTGATCCGGGCGGCCCGGGCCGCGTCCGCTCCGGCGTCACCAAACGTAGCGATTAGCCCGGCGGCGACCAGCGGGGCGCCCGCATCCGCGGGGAGCGCCAGCGCGGCCTGGTCGGCTGCCGCCGTCGCCCCGGCGGCACCTCGGGCGGCAGCCGGGCTCGGCGACAAGCCGCGGGTGGCCGACGGGCCCGGAGCGAGCCGGCCCGGCGCGGACGGTCAGCCGCCCGCGGGCGGCGCTCCGGACGGGCCCCGTCCGCCCGCGGCCGCGGGCGCACCGGGGACCGGCAGGCGGCGCTTCCTGATCACCGCGGGCGGGGTGGCGGCGGTGGCCGCGGCCGGCGGCGGCGCGGGTCAGCTACTGCTCGGCCGGTTCAGCGTCGCCTCGTCGCGGGCGGCGGTCAAGCTGCCCGCGCCCGCGGTCGCCGCCCGCGCGGTCCCGGCCGGCGCCCAGCTCCGGATCCCCGGGATCAGCCCCTTCATCACGCCCTCGGCGCAGTTCTACCGGGTCGACACGGACCTGGTGGTACCGCAGGTCGCGCCGGACAGCTGGACGCTGCGCATCGACGGGATGGTCAGCCGGCCGGTCGAGATCACCTTCGACCAGCTACTGCGGATGCCGCTGACCGAGGCCGACATCACCCTGGTGTGCGTCTCCAACGTGGTCGGGGGGCCGTACGCGGGCAACGCCCGGTGGCTCGGCGTGCCGCTGGCGGGACTGCTGCGCCGGGCGGGCGTCCAGGCCGGAGCCGACCAGGTGCTGTCGTCCGGCACCGACGGGATGACGATCTCGACCCCGCTGCAGGCAATACTCGACGGCCGCAACGCGCTGGTCGCGGTGGGGATGAACGGCCAGCCGCTGCCGGTCGCGCACGGGTTCCCGGCCCGGATGCTGGTGCCCGGGTTCTACGGCTACGTGTCCGCCACCAAGTGGCTCACCCGGCTGACCGTCACCACCTTCGCCCGCCAGCAGGCCTACTGGACGCAGCGCGGCTACGCCGTCCAGGCGCCGATCAAGACCGAGTCCCGTATCGACGTGCCCAAGCCGCTGGCCCAGGTCAAGGCCGGGCGGACGCCGGTCGCGGGGGTCGCCTGGGCACCGCACCGCGGCATCTCCGCGGTCGAGGTCAGCGTCGACAGCGGGCCCTGGCACCGGGCCACGCTGGCGGCGGCCGACGGCATCGACACCTGGCGGCAGTGGCTGTGGACCTGGGACGCGGAACCGGGGCTGCACTCGCTGCGGGTCCGCGCCACCGACGGGGCCGGCGCCACCCAGACCGCGCAGGAGGCATCGCCGGTACCCAACGGGGCCAGCGGCTGGGACTCCGTCGTGGTCACCGTCACCTGAACCTGGCCGGCGCCCGGTCCGGGCGCCGGCCACCCACCGAAATACCAGTCAACTGAAAACCCAACCAAGGAGAAACGATGAAGAACCTTCGCCTGCTCGCCGTATCCGGAGCCGCCGCCAGCATCGCCCTCGGCGCCGCCGCCTGCAGCTCCTCCTCGTCGAGCACCGCCGCCAGCGCGCCGACCTCGTCCGCGCCGATGGCGTCGCCCTCGTCGGCGATGGCCTCATCGGCGGCGGCCGGGGCAGGCTCGTCGGCCAGCGCCATGTCGGACTTCGGCCCGGGCTGCGCGTCGGTGCCGAAGAGCGGCGCGGGCAGCTTCACCGGCATGGCGACCGCCCCCGTGGCCACCGCCGCGTCGGCCAACCCGGTGCTGTCCACGCTGGTCACCGCGGTCAAGAAGGCCGGCCTGGTCGACACGCTGAACTCGGCCAACGGCATCACCGTGTTCGCGCCGGAGAACTCGGCCTTCGCCAAGGTCCCGGCGACCACGCTGAACGGCGTGCTCGCCGACAAGCCGGAGCTGACCAAGATCCTCACCTACCACGTGGTCTCCGGCCGGTACACGCCCGCTCAGCTCGCGTCGGGCATGACGCTGAAGACCCTGGAGGGCGGCACCGTCACGGTGGCCAAGTCCGGCAGCACCTACACCGTCAACGGGGCCGACGTGGTGTGCGGCAACGTGCAGACCGCCAACGCGACCGTCTACATCATCAACACGCTGCTGATGCCGAAGTCCTGAGCTCCGCGGCCGGGCGGGGCGTAGGCGTACCCGCTCGGCTGCGGCCACCGGGCGCTCACCGCGGTGCAGGGTGCGGTGGCGCGGCCGGGGTCAGCCGCACCCGTTCGGTATCACCGGGTTGTGCCCACGGCCGCGCCGCGCCGCGCTAGTCCTCGCCGTAATCGTGGTCGGGGTGGTTCTGCTCGCCCGCCCGCCAGTAGCCGCGGGTGACGAGCTGGCCCACCGGGAGGCCGCGCTCGCGGGTGAAGTAGCGGCGGATGTCGCGCATCGCGCCGGACTCGCAGGCCACCCAGACGCGGGCGCCGTCCGGGAGCTGCGCCGCGCGGGCCGCGGCCGCGAGCTGCTGGCCGTAGCCGCCCGGCGGCCGGTGGTGCCAGGTGACGCTGGCCTTGGCCGGTCCGGCCAGCGTGATCTCGTCATCGGCGCCGTCCACCTCGACGTGCACCTCGGCGCTGGCGGTGGCGGGCAGCGCGTCGAGCAGGGTACCGACGGCCGGGATAGCCGACTCGTCGCCCGCGATCCACCAGTGGTCCGCGGCCGGCTCGAGCGAGAACCGCCCGCCCGGGCCGGCTATGCCCAGCTTGTCGCCCGGCTTGGCCCGCTGCGCCCAGGCCGACGCCGGCCCCTCGCCGTGCAGCAGGAACTGGATCTCCAGGGTTCCGGCCGCCGGGTCGTAGCGGCGCGGCGTGTAGGTGCGCACGGTCGGCCGCGGGCCCTCGTCGGCGAAGACCACGCCGTCCGGCGTGAACTCGGGCAGGTTCGGCTCGTCCTGCCCGTCGGCGGGCAGGAACACCTTGAGGTGCGAGGTCGGGGCGGCGTCGGCGTAGCCGTCAAGCCCGTCCCCGGCCACCAGCACCGACACCAGGCGGGGAGAGACGCTGGAGACCGAGACGACCTCGACCCGCTTAGGCGGCTTGCGCCGCCGCCGCGGGCCACCGGGGCCGCCGTTCCCGGCCGGAGCTGCTGGAGTTGTCATGCTGGGTCCTCTCGTCAGAACTTCGCGACCGCCGGGATGACCCGCTCGGCCAGCAGGTCGAGCTGGCCGGGCTGGCTGACGCGCAGCAGCCCGCCGTGCACCTGGGTGAAGCCGAGCTCGGCGATGCGGTGCAGCTGCTCGATCACCTGGTTGACGTTCTCGCCCTGCTCGCCCAGGTCGTAGCGGGTCTGCGCGGTCTTCTCGATCTCGTCGTAATCACGGCCCACGTCCGCGCAGTGCTGGCGCAGCACGTCCAGCTTGTGGCCGGCTTCGTCCAGGTTGTAGGCCATGATGTTGCACGCGTCGGCGTACTGGGCGACCAGCCGGAGCGTCTTCTTCTCGCCGCTGCCGCCGATGAGGATCGGCGGGTGCGGCCGGGTCAGCGCCTGCGGCGAGTTCAGCGTGCGGGCGAGCTGGTAGTGCCTGCCGTCGAACGGGGCCTCGCTGTCGCTCCACATCTGGCGGCAGATCTGGATCGCCTCCTCGAGCCGCTCGAACCGCTCGGCCAGCGGCGGGAACAGCAGCCCAAGGCCGGCCGACTCGTCCGCGTTCCAGGCGGCGCCGATGCCGAGGATCGCGCGCCCGCCGGACAGCACGTCGAGCGTGGTCACCGCCTTGGCCAGCAGGCCCGGGTCGCGGTACACGACCGCGGTCACCATCGCCAGCAGCTTGACCCGCTCGGTCTTGGCCGCCAGCCAGCCGAGCGCGGTGTACGCCTCGAGCATCTCGTGCTCGGGCGGCCCGAGCGGGCCGATCTGCCACACGTGGTCCATGACGCTGATCCGGTCGACGCCAGCCTCCTCGGCGCGCCGCGCAACCTCGCCGAGCGTGGACCGCAGCGCGGGCGCGCCGCCGTCCCAGGTGAAGTTGGATATGTGCAGACCCAGTTTCATGATTTCAACCCTAGCCGCCGTCCGGGCTTCGCCCGGCCGGCGGGGGATCCCGGGCGTTCACGCCGGGAACTCTTACCTTTCGGCACCGGGCCTGGGCACCCCGGCGGCCCCCGCTTTAGGCTGGCGGCGCCCAACCGTATGCGCTCACGACCCGGGAGAAACCGATGACACTGCCGTTCGCGGATGCCAGGAAGCTAGTCGACGACGCCCGGGCGCGCGGTGAGCAGCTCGGCAAGGCCCTGTCGGTCGCGGTGGTCGACTACGGCGGCTTCGTGGTGCTGGTCGAGCGGATGGACGGGGCCCGGCCGATGACCCCGACGATCGCGCTGTCCAAGGCCTACTCGGCCGCGGTCATGCAGCGGCCGACCTACCTGCTGGAAGGCTGGCGCAACTCCGACCCGGTGTTCTTCACCCAGGTCGGCCGGATGGGCCAGCACCCGATCGTGGCCACCAAGGGCGGCTACACGCTGAAGCGGGACGGGGTCATCCTCGGCGGCCTCGGCATCTCCGGCGGCAGCCCCGACGAGGACCAGCAGGTCTGCCAGGATGTGCTCAAGGCGGCCGGCTTCGACCTTGACTTCCCCGAGTGGGCCGGCGCCCGCAAGCCGAACTGACCCCTCTTCCCCTTGCCAATCTTCCCCTTGCCAAGCACCCACGGAGGCTCCGATGGCTGACGACTTCGGATATCACATCGACCACCACGGCTCGCTCGTGCGCCCGGCGTCGCTGCTGGCCGCCCGGGCGTCCGGGCTGAGCGGCGACGCGCTGGCGGCGGCCACCGACGAGGCGGTCACGGTGCTCGCGCACCAGCTACGGCGGCTGACGCTGAACGCGATGAGCGACGGGCAGTTCCGCCGCGGCTACCTCGAGTCGGTCGTGCACGACCAGGTGGCCGGCTTCGGGCCGGCCGCCTGGACCACCCCGCTGACCGACCTGGCCGGCCTCAGCCGCGCCCGGGCCCGGTCGGTGCCGGAGGCGGCCGCGCTGGCCGCGGCCGGGCGGCTGGCCCAGGCGGAGGCGGCCCCGGTGCTCGCCACCGTCGACCGCTCGGTATTCGTCCAGCTTCCCTCGCCCGGCTACCTGGCCGCGTCCGGGTCGGCGCTGGCCGGCCCGGCCGACCTGGACGCCGTGCAGGCGGCGGGGGCCGCGCTGGCCGCCATCCTGCGGGCGGAGGTAGCCGCGCTGGCGGCCGACGGAGTGATGTACGTGGCGCTGGCCAACCCGCTGTACGTGCCGCTGCTGACGGTGGACGGGCGGGCCGCCGCCACCGCCGCCGGCCTCGACGTGGCCGCTGTGCTGGCCCTGCTTATTGAAGCCGACCGCGCGCTGCTGGCCGGGCTGGAGGTGCCGGCCGACTTCCGGGTCGGGCTCGACCTGACCGACTCCGGGCCGCTGCCCACCACCGGGTCCGGCTATGACCCGGTGGCGGTGGCGGCGCTGCTCGACGAGACCCCGTTCCCGCGGGTCAGCATCGACTACCCGGCCGACCCGGCCGCCCGGTTCCCGCTGGAGCTGGTCAAGCCGGGCATCGTGGTCAGCCTGGGCGCGGTGGACGTGGCCACCCCGGCCCTGGAGTCGGTCGACGAGCTGCTCGGCCGGCTCGACCCGGTGGCCGAGGAGCGGGGCGACGCCGACATCGCGGTGGCCACCAACGGCGGGTTCGCCCAGGTGGCCGACCAGCCGCTGATGACCGCGGCCGAGCAGGAGGCCAAGCTGCGCCTAGTGGAGACGGTCGCCCGCTACTACTGGGGCAACGAGATCTAACTGTCCGCGCCCCGCGTGGTTGCGGCAACCAGGCGGTCAGGGCCGCGTGGTTGCCGCAACCACGCGGCCAAGGCGCGCGGTGCGGGGGCTGGGGGGCGGGGGGCGGGGGGCGGGGGCTGGGTGGTGCGGGGCTAGGTGGTGCGGGGCTAGGTGGTGCGGCGGTGGAGGAGGGTGGAGATCGTCACCGCGATTACCAGGATGCCGCCGTAGAACACCTGGGACACCCAGCTCTGCAGGCCCAGTAGCTGGAGGCCGAGGATGCCGGTCTCCAGGAAGTAGATGCCGACCAGGGTGCCGAGCGGGTTGAAGCGGCCCGGCTCGAAGATCGCCGTGCTCAGGAAGACGGCCGCGAACACCGGCAGCAGGTAGCTGTCGGAGCTGCTCGCGTTGTAGCCGCCGAGGTCGGCCACCGCGATGAACGCGCCGAGGCCGGACAGCAGGCCGGCGAAGACGAACGAGCCGAACCGGATCCGGTCCACCCGCACCCCGGACAGGCGGCTGACCTCGCGGCTGGCACCGACGAAGCGCATGTGCCGGCCAAGCGGGGTGAACGCGAGCAGGTAGCCGAACGCCAGCACCAGCACGATGCCGTAGTAGAAGGAGATCGGCAGGCCGCCCACGTCGAGCAGGGCGATCTTCTGGAACCCGGACGGCAGGCCGCTGATCGTGTTCAGGTCCGACATCCACAGCGCGATGCCCTCGAGCAGGGTGGACATGCCCAGCGTGACCACGATGGTGTTGACGCCCATCTTCACCACCAGGAAGCCGTTGACCGCGCCGACCAGCACGCAGCCGAGCACGGCGACGATCGAGGCCGGCCACAGGCCCCAGCCGTGGTTGACCACCAGCACCGGCAGGATGGTGGCACCGAAGCCGAACACGGCCGGGACCGACAGGTCGACGAACTCGCCCACCACGATGGTGCACATCAGCGCCATCGTCATGAAGACCAGCGGCTGCTGTGAGCCGAAGATCGTCTGGAAGGTCCCGGTGTGCGGGAACAGGCTCGGCTCGGTGAGGCAGTAGACCAGGATCATCGCCCCCCAGACGGCGAGGATCGCGTACCGCGGCGCCAGCTGGTTGCCGGCCAGGTAACCGCGGCGGTGCCGGGCCGCGGCGCGCCCGGGGGCGGCCGGGGCGGTGGTGCTGCCTGAGTCGGCCGGGCCAGGGTCGGGCACTGCCGCGCCAGGGGCCTTGTGCCGGGCGGTGTCCATCAGCGGGGCACCCCTTTCCAGTTGAGTTCCGCGTCCGCTGCCGCCGGGTCCGGCTGACCGCCGGACTGGCCAGGGGATTCGAACGTGGCGTGGATGATGTCGTCCTCGGTCAGCTGGCCGGCCAGCTCGGCGACCACCTGGCCGTGCCGGAACACCAGCACCCGGTCGCACAGCACGGCCAGGTCCGACGCGTCGACCGAGGAGATGATCACTCCGCAGCCGTCCGCGGCGGCCTCGCGGATCGCGTCGATGATGTCGTGCCGGGCACCGACGTCCACCGCCTGGGTGGGCTCGTGCAGCACCAGCAGCGACGGGTGGCCCGCGAGCCACTTGCCCAGCAGCACCTTCTGCTGGTTGCCGCCGGAAAGCTGGCCGACTAGCTTGCCCGGGTCGGGCGGCTTGATGTCGAGCTTCTTGATCATGGCGGCCGTCTCGGCCGCCTGCCAGCCGCCGCCGGTCCGCAGCCGGCTGCCGCGGCTGCGGACCCGGGGCAGGGTCAGGTTCTGGGTCACCGACAGCTCGGCCGCGAGCCCCTGCTCGAGCCGCCGCTCGGCCACGAAGGCGACGCCCGCCCGGATGAACACCTCGGTCGAGTCCCGTCGCGGCTTCAGGCTGATGCTCTTGGCGTTGACGGTCAGCGTGCCCGCGCGCGCCTCGCGGGCGCCGCCGACCGCCTCGGCCACCGCGGTCGCGCCCGAGCCGACCAGCCCGGTCAGCCCGATGATCTCGCCCTTGCGCACGTCCAGGTCGAAACCCCGGACCGAGCGCACCACCAGGTGCCGTACCGTGGCCGCCAGCTCTTCCCGCGCGTGGCTGTCCACCCGGTCGTGGGTTACCAGGTGCCGCCCGAGCATCAGCCGGGTGAGGCCAGCCTCGCTGGTGTCCTTGGTCGGGATCCCGGTCTCCACCACCTGGCCGTCGCGCAGCACGGTGACCCGGTCGGTCACCTCGATGACCTCCTCAAGCTGGTGGGAGATCATCAGCACCGAGGCGCCGCCGTCGATCACCGAGCGGACCAGGCCGAAGAACCGGTTCCTGGCCGACTTGCCCATCGCCCGGGTCGACTCGTCGAAGATGATCAGCCCGCCGCCCGGCTCATGGTCCTGCATCGCCCGGGCGATCGCGACCGCCGCCCGGTCCTCGGCCGACAGCTCGCCGACCTTCTGGTTGATGTCCACCCGGGCGCCGAGCCGGTCGAACACCGACTCGACGGCGGCCCGCTCGGCCTTGCCGTCGATCCGCCGGATCAGCCCGGTCGCCCGGAACCGGCCGAGCCGGACGTTCTCCCAGACGGTCCGGTCGTCGACCAGGCCCAGGTTCTGGTGCACCACCGACAGCCCGGCCGCGCGCGCCTCGAGCGGGCGGACCGGCAGCGAGAGCGGCCCGCCGTCCACCGTGATGGCGCCACCCGGGTCGGGCGTGTAGATCCCGGTCAGGATCTTAACCAGGGTCGACTTGCCGCAGCCGTTCTGGCCGACCAGGCCGTGCAGCTCACCGGGGCCGATGCTCAGGCCGATGTCACGCAGCACCCGGGCCGACCCGAAGGTCTTGGACACGCGCGCCACCTCCAGCCGGTGCCGCTGCCCGGTGCCCGGTTCGGGCGGGGAGACGCTCACGAGGCGGTCCTTCCGTCTTTCCTACGGCTTCAGGCGGGACCGGGAGCCGGCCCGCCGCGCGGCCCGGCGGCGGGGTCCGCCGCCGGGCACGCAGGATCTAATTCTCAGACGCCCCATAGCTTCTCGAAAGAGCTTTGGTACGAATTGTCACCAAACCATATGCCAGACGCCTGGGCCGCCGCGGTGACCTGGATGGTGCCGATGTTGGCGGAGGTGAACAGGCGAGTCGGGAAGGCCTCGCTGGCCGGGCCGGACTTGGTGGCCATCCGCAGGATCCCGTCGGTCAGCGCCCAGCCCGCGTAGGCCTGGTCGACCACGACGACCGCCTTGACGATGCTGCCGCTCTTCAGCCGGCCGAGGCCGTCCACCGTGCCGCCGGCCACCGACAGCGCCACGCTGGTCTTGCTGGCCTGCTGGATGCCCTGCACGGTGGGGTCGAGGCTGTCCTCGAACTCGGTGTAGTAGTAGGTCGCGCCGGGGTTGGCCAGCAGGTTGGAGCTGGTGTCCGAGGCGAGCTGGGAGTTGCTGGTGGCGGTGATGCTCTTCACCGTGATCTTGCAGCCGGAGCAGTACTGCCGGTAAATGGCCAGCGAGTTCTGCACGTAGGCGATCGAGGAGGGCGAGTCCGACTCCTGCGCCAGGATCGCGTTGGCCTTGCCCTGGGAGTCAGCGATCATCCACCAGGCGACCTGGCTGGGCTGGTTGGTGGCCCCGGCGACGTAGGACACCGCGTCGGTGCTCGGCGTCCCCGGCGGCGGGATCTGGTCGGCGATGATGATCGGCACGCCCTTGGCCTTGGCCGCGTCGAACGCGTTCTGCGCCATGCCGTACGGGATCGCGTCGGTCACGATGCCGGCCGCGCCGGCCCCGGCCGCCTGCTGCACGCAGGAGGCGACCGCGCTCGGCTGCCCCTGCCCGTTGCAGACCTGCAGGTTCATGCCCACCTTGGCCAGCGCCTGCTTCATGGTGGCGGCGGTGACGACGAAGCCGGGGATGAACGCCACCAGCGGGATGTAGTAGACGGTCTTGCCCTTGAGCTTGGACACGCCCGCGATGCTCGCCGTCGGCACCGGGTAGCTGCCGGTGGTCGCCTCCAGCTGGGTGACCATCTGCTCGGCCTTGGCCACCCCCGAGGATGCGGCGCCGGCCGTGGCGGCCGAAGAAGAGGCAGCCGGGGAAGCGGCGGCCGGACTGCCCGAAGCCGAACTGGTTGAAGCTGAGCTGCAGGCCGCGAGCAAGGCCGCCGCGGTGAGCGCGGCGCCAGGGGCGGCCCAGCGCCTCCATCGATGCCAACGATGCGTCATTGCGATTGACTCCTCCATCCCGTTGATCACGGAACGTGCGTGAACGCTTGTTTTCTACTCCGTTACTCATGCCGCAGGGCGAAGCCTTAGCGTTCGCCCTGCGGCACGAGGGTGCGGGGGTTGCCGGAATCCCGCGTGCCGGGGCCCGCCGGGGGAATCGTCGGTACGTACATCTAAGGTTGCGGCCCAGCGGGCTGACCATGCCCGCAGCACTTCCTAGGATGACCAGCGCCACGTCTGAACGGGCGGGGCACCGGTGCGCCCGCGGGCGGCGCCGCGCGGCCGGGCGGCCGCGCTCGCCCGCCGCGCGGCCGGTTCCGACGGGCTGGATGGGGAAGCGGGGGCTCGATGCTGGAAGTAAGGGACCCGGCCGACGTGCGCTCGGTCGTCGCGGAAGTGCCCGCGATGACCGCGGCCGAGGTAGCGGCGGCCTACGACCGCGCCCGGGCGGCGTTCGCGGGCTGGCGCCGGGCCAGCCCGCTCGACCGGGCGGCGGTCATGGCCCGGGCGGCCGCCCTGATCAGGGCCCGGGCCGAGGACGGCGCGGTCACCCTGGTCAGGGAGAACGGCAAGACGCTGGCCGAGGCCCGGGTCGAGGTGGCCAAGACGGCCGACTTCCTCGATTACTACGCGTCGTTCGCCCGCCAGCCCTGGGGCGAGCTGCTGACCGACGCGCGGCCCGGCACCACCACCGCGGTCCGGGTCGAGCCGGTCGGCGTGGTGCTCGCCATCTGCCCCTGGAACGACCCGCTCATCACCCCGGCCAGGAAGCTCGGCCCGGCGCTGATCGCGGGCAACGTAGTGCTGCTGAAGGCGGCCTCGCAGACCCCCGGGATCGCCATCTGGGCGGCCGGGCTGCTGGCCGAGGCGGGGCTGCCGGACGGCGTGGTCCAGGTGATCACCGGGCGCAACAGCGAGATCTCGGCCGCGCTGCTGGCCGAGCCGGACGCGGTCACCTTCACCGGCTCCAATGAGGTGGGCGCGTTCCTGCGGCGCACCCTGGCCGACCGCAACGTGCGGCTGCAGGCCGAGCTCGGCGGCAAGAACGTCTCGGTCGTGCTGGCCGACGCCGACCTCGACCTGGCGGCCGCCACCCTCGTCAGCGCCGCCTTCGCCCAGGCGGGCCAGCGCTGCACCGCCACCAGCAGGCTGATCGTGGCCGAGGCGGCCGCGGTCGAGCTGCAGGCGAGGCTGCTGGCGAAGATGGACCAGATCGTGGTCGGACCCGGGCTCGACCCGGCCAGCACCATGGGGCCGCTGTCCTACGCCGGGCACCGGGACGGGGTGGTCGAGCACATCGAGCGGGCCCGCAAGGAGGGCGCCACCGTGCTGGCCGGCGGCGGGCGGCCCGCCGCGGCCGGGCTGGCCCACGGCTGCTACGTGGAGCCCACCCTGGTCAGCGTCAGCCCGGGGCAGTCGCTGTGGCGGGACGAGGTGTTCGGCCCGGTCCTCGCGGTCACCACCGCCGACCGGTTCGACCAGGCGGTCCGGCTGGCCAACGACACGGTCTACGGGCTGTCGGCCGCCATCTTCACCACCAGCCTGACCTACGCCAACGAGTTCATCGAGCAGGCCGAGGCCGGGCAGGTGGCGGTGAACCTGCCGACGGCCGGCTGGGACGTGCACCACCCGTTCGGCGGGTTCCGCGAGTCCGGCTCCGCCTTCAAGGAGCAGGGCAGCCCGGGCATCCGCTTCTACACCCGGCTCAAGACCACCGCCACGAGGTTCACGTGGTGACCGGGGCGGGCGGGATGGGCGGGGCGGGGCGGATGGGCAGGGTGGACTCGGTCGGGGTGGTGGGGGCCGGCATCGTCGGCCTCGCCGTCGCCCGTCAGCTCACGGCGGCCGGAGTGCCGGTCACCGTGTTCGAGAAGGAGGACGCGGTCGCCCGGCACCAGACCGGGCACAACTCGGGCGTCGTGCACGCGGGCATCTACTACGCGCCCGGCTCGGCCAAGGCGCGGCTCACCCGGCGCGGCGTGGGCCTGCTCAAGGCCTACTGCGCGGACCGCGGCCTGCCCTACGACGAGCGCGGCAAGCTGGTGGTGGCGCGGGACGCGGCCGAGGTAGTCAAGCTGCGCGAGCTGGAACGCCGCTCGCAGGTCAACCAGGTACCCGGGCTGCGCTGGCTGGACGGCGCGGGGCTGCGCGAGCTGGAGCCGGACGTGGCCGGGGTGGCCGCGCTGCTGTCGCCGTCGACCGCGATCACCGACTACCCGGCGATCGCCCGGTCGTTCGCGGCCGACGTGACCGCGGCCGGCGGCCAGGTGCTGCTCAGCACCCCGGTCACCGGGCTGCGGGCGCACCCGGCCGGGGTCGAGGTGGATACCCCGGGCCAGGCGTTCAGCGTCGGGCGGCTGGTCATCTGCGCGGGCCTGCAGGCCGACCTGCTGGCGGTCGCGGCGGGCGACGCCCGGGCACCGGAGATCGTGCCCTTCCGCGGCGAGTACCTGCGGCTCACCCCGCGGGCGGCCACCCGGGTGGGGCGGCTGATCTACCCGGTGCCCGACCCGCGCTACCCGTTCCTCGGCGTGCACCTGACGCCGCGCATCGACGGCACCGCCGACCTGGGGCCCAACGCGGTGCTCGCGCTGGCCCGCGAGGGCTACCGGCGGACCGACGTCAGCCTGGCCGAGCTGGCCCGGCTCGGCCGGTCGGCGGCGTTCTGGCGGCTGGCCCGGCAGCACTGGACGACCGGCCTGCGGGAGTACCGCGGTTCGTTCATCCGGCGCGCCTACCTGGCCGAGGCCAGGACCTACCTGCCCTGGATCACCATGGCCGACGTCACCGGCGCCCCGGCCGGGGTGCGGGCCCAGGCGGTCGACGCCCGCGGCGGCCTGGTCGACGACTTCCGGATCAGCCAGGCGGGCCCGGTCACCGCGGTCCGCAACGCGCCGTCCCCCGCCGCGACCGCCTCGATGGCGATCGCCGAGCACATCATCGAGGAACTCAAGCTTCCCCCCGTCCTTAGCTAACAGAGCGCAACGAGGAAAGGTAACCCCTCCGTGTTCACTGTCGATACCCAGGTCCACATCTGGAAAGAAGAGACCCCCGACCGGCCGTGGGTGGCCGGCGCCCGGGACCGCATGCGGCTCAACGGGCACCGCGAGGAGGCCTTCACCTACCAGGAGTGCATCGGCCTGATGGACGAGGCCGGCGTCGACCGGGTGCTTATCGTCCCGCCGTCCTGGGAGGGCGACCGCACCGACTACGCCCTCGAGGCCTGCGAGGCCTACCCGGGCCGGTTCGGCGTGATGGCCCGGGTGCCGCAGAACAAGCCGGAGGAGGGAGCCCGGCTGATGCGCGAGTTCGCGCAGAACCCGCACATCAAGGGGACCCGGCTGACCTTCCACCGGCCGATCGACCGGAACTGGATGATCGACGGCACCTGCGACTGGTACTGGCCCCTGGCCGAGGAACTGGGCCTGGTCACCATGGTGCACGCGCCGATCTGGAAGGCCGAGCTGGGCGCCATCGCCGACCAGCACCCCGGCCTGAAGATCATCATCGACCACATGGGCATCATGGCCCGCTGCGTTGACGACGCGATCGGCTACTGGGTGTCGGAGACCGCCGACCTGCATACCCGCCCGAACATCTACGTGAAGGTGTCGGCGCTGCCGGGGTACTCCACCCAGCCGTTCCCGAACCTGAACATCGCCAAGTACGTGCGCGAGATGGTCGACAAGATGGGGCCGGAGCGCTGCTTCTGGGGCACCGACCTCACCCGGCTGCTCGAGCGCGGGCTCACCTACACCGACACCATCGAGCAGTTCACCAAGTACTACCCGTTCTCCGAGCAGGAGCTCGAGTGGATCATGGGCCGCGGCATCTCCGAGTGCCTCGGCTGGCCAGTCCCCGACCAGGCGGCCTAGGACAGCGATGAAGCAGCTGGACGGCGGGGACGCCGTGCTCCAGGCAGCACGCGACCTGGGGGCCGACTACATCTTCTCGTCGGCCGGGTCGGAGTGGGCACCGGTCTGGGAGGCGCTCGCCCACCAGGACGCGGCCGGGGCGGAGCGGCCGGCCGGGACCGCCCCGCGGTACCTCGACCTGGCCCACGAAACCCTCGCGGTGGCGATGGCGACCGGCTACGCCGGCGTCACCGGGCGCGGCCAGCTCGTGCTGCTGCACGCCGCGGCCGGGCTGCTGCAGGGCGCCAACGCCATCCACGGCGCCCTGCTGGCGGGGGCGCCGATGGTGGTGTGCTCGGGCGAGTCGACCGGCTACGGCGACGCGGCCGGGGCCGACCCCGGGTCCCAGTGGTACCGCAACCTGTCGGTCGTCGGCGGCCCGCAGGCGGTCGCGGCCCCGTTCACCAAGTGGGCCAACGCCGCCGCCGACGTGGGGGTGCTGTACGGGATGGTCAAGCGGGCCGGGGAGCTGGCGGCCCAGCCGCCCGCCGGGCCGGTCTACCTCAACACGCCGGTCGAGGTGCTGCTGGCGCCGTGGACGCCGGCCGCCGTCAGCCCGGCCCCGGCCGCCCGGGCCGACGCCACGGTGGCGGTGCCGCGGGACGTGGCGCTGGCGGTGCGGCTGCTGGCCGCGGCCCGCCGCCCGGTGCTCGCGGTGGAGACGGCCGGCCGCGACCCGGAGGCTTTCGCCGCCCTGGCCGAGCTGGCCGAGCTGCTCGCCATCCCGGTGGTCGAGCCGCAGTCGGCGGTCAGCTCGAACTTCCCGCGGACCAGCCCGCTGCACGCCGGGGGCGAGCTCGGCCCGCTGGCGGCCGAGGCCGACCTGGTGGTGCTGGTCGGCTGCCGGTCACCGTGGTACCCGCCGAGCAGCAAGCCCGGCCACGCCACCGTGCTGGTCATCGACGAGGTGCCGCACCGGCCGCAGATGGCCTACCAGGTGCTCACGGCCGACCACTACGTCGGCGGCGCGGCCGGGCCGACGCTGCGGGCGATCACCGACGGGCTGCGGTCGGCCAGCCTCGACCAGGCCGGGATCGAGGCCAGGCGGTCGGCGCTGGCCGAGTCCTACGCCGCCGGTGACGCCGCCCGGGTGGCGGCCGAGCGGGCGGCGCTCGCCTCCGCCGACGGCCCGGTCGACCCGGCCGCGGTGGCGGCCACGCTGCGCGAGCTGATCGGCGACGACGCGCTGGTGGTGGACGAGACCATCACCCACAGCCGGGTCATCGCCAGGCACCTGATGGCCGCCACCCCGGGCCGGTACAGCTACGTGCAGGGGGGTCTCGGGCAGGGCCTGGGGGTCGCGCTCGGCGCCAAGCTGGCGGCGGGCGGCCGGCTGGTGGTGCAGACCGTGGGCGACGGGACCTGGCTGTACAACCCGGTGGTGGCCGGGCTGATGGCCTCGGCTCAGTACGGGCTGCCGCTGCTGGTGGTGATCTTCAACAACAAGCAGTACCGGTCGATGCGGTTCAACCTGACCCGGGCCTACCCGGAGGGCGCCTACGTGGCCGGGAAGAGCGGCTACGGCGTCGACCTGTCGGGCCAGCCCGACGCGGCCGCGGTGGCCGCGGCGGCCGGCGCGGCCGGGTTCACCGTCACCACCACCCCGGAGCTGGCGCCCGCCCTGGAGAAGGCGATCGCCGCCGTCCGGGCCGGCCAGACCGCCGTTGTCAACGTCTACCTCACCCGCTAGCGCAAGGAGGGCAACCGATGCCTGAAGGAACGCCGAAGCCCGCCAAGGTCACCGTCAGCGCCGCCGGCCTGCGGGCGCTGGTCGCCGGGATCTTCACCGCCCGCGGTGCCAGCGAGGCCGACGCCGCCACCGTCGCCGACGCGCTGGTCTGGGCCAACCTGCGCGGCGTGGACTCGCACGGCGTCTCCCGGGTGCCGCGCTACCTGGAGCTGTTCGACAAGGGCGAGTCGGTGGCGGACGCCGCCGTCACCGTGCAGCGGCCACGCGCCGCCATCGCGGTGATCGACGCCCACGCCGCCCCCGGCCCGGTCGCGCTGACCCGCGCCGCCGCCGAGGCGGTCGAGGGCGCCCGGGCGGCCGGCATCGGCTGGGCCTCGGTCCGCGGCACCGTGCACACCGGCGCGATCGGCTACTACACCAGCCAGATCGCCGCGGCCGGGTTCGCCGCGGTCGGCGTGGTGGCGGGCGTGCCGAACATGGCCTACCCGGGCGCGGTCGGCCCCGCCGTGGCGACCAGCCCGCTGTCGGTCGCGGTGCCAGCCGGGCGGCACGAGCTGGTGCTGCTCGACATGGCCACCGCGGTGATGGCGCTCGGCCGGATCGCGCAGCTCAAGGCGGCCGGGAAGGAACTGCCGCCCGGGGTGGCGGTAACCGCCGACGGCCAGCCGACCACCGACCCGGCGCTGGCCAAGGTGCCGGTCCCGGTGGGCGGGGCCAAGGGCGCGGGCATGTCGCTGGTGTTCGAGATGCTGGCCAGCGGCCTGGTGGCGAACCCGATCGTGTCCGCCTATCACTCGGGCAGCAAGGAAGGCAGGCGGCACCGGCAGAACGCGTTCCTGCTCGCGGTCGACATCTCCGCGTTCCTGCCGCTGGCGGAGTTCACCGCGGCCATCGACGCCACCGTGGACGCCATCAAGTCGCTGCCCGCCGCCGACGGTGCGGCCGCGATCCTGGTGCCAGGCGAGCGCGGCCGCCGCAGCCAGGCCGAGCGCGCGGCGCACGGCATCCCGCTCGGCGCCAAGCCCTGGCGCGAGCTGACCGAGATCGCCACCGCCCTGGACGTGCCGGTCCCGGCGCCGCTCGGCTAACCGGGCGTGGTTGCGGCAACCAGTCGGTTGTAGCCGCCTGGTTGCCGCAACCACGCGTTCATTCAGCCGAGGCCGGTGAACATCTCGGCGTAGTAGAGGCCCGCGGTCTCCGAGGAGAGCATCCGGTCAAGCCGGGCCCGCATGATCCGCTCGCGGAAGGTGCCGCCGCCGCCGACCGGGGCGCCGGAGGCGCCGTGCATCATGTCGGCCAGCCAGTTGGAGTACTCCTGGTACCGCCAGGTCCGCGCCAGGCAGGTGGCCGAGTAGCCCTGCAGGCCGGCCTCGTCGCCGCTGGCGGTGAAGTCGCGGACGGCGGAGGCGAAGGTCTCGGAATCGAACAGGGCGAGGTTCATGCCCTTAGCGCCCATCGGCGGGATGATGTGCGCGGCGTCGCCCTGCAGGTACAGCCGGCCGTAGCTCATCGGCTCGCGGATCGAGCTGCGCAGCGGGAAGATCTCGGTGCCGGTGATCGGGCCGTCCGGCAGGTCCGGCCGGTGCAGCCGGTGCTTGATCTCGGCCCAGATCCGGTCGTGCGGCCACTGCTCCAGGGTGTCGCCGGCCGGCACGTGCAGGTAGAACCGGCTGGCCCGGGGACCCCGGGCGAACTGGGCGGCGTAGCCCCGCTCGCCCACCGTCATCAGCGCCTGCTTCGGCGCCAGCGCGTCGGCCAGCACGGTCAGCCACCAGATGCCGTAGTCGTAGGTGTGCACCTGGCCGTACCCGGCCGGGATGCTGGCCGCGCTGACCCCGCGGTCGCCGTCGCAGCCGGCCACGAAGTCGCACTCGATCTCCCGCGGCTGCCCGTCCGCGCCGGTGTAGCTCACCACCGGGCGCTTGCCGTCGAGGTCCTGCAGGGTGACATCGCTCACCTCGAACCGCAGGTCGCCGCCGTCGTCGAGCAGCGCCGCGATGAGGCCGCGGACCAGGGCCTGCTGCGGGACCGCCTTGCCCGCCCCCTCCAGGTCGGGCAGGTCCTCGGCCAGCAGGTGCGACTCGCCGTCGATCCGGACCTCAAGGTAGTGATTAGCCGGGAACCCGTGCAGCACGTGGCCCAGCCCCCACTGCTCGAACATGCGCACCGCGCGGTACTCGACCAGGCCCGCACGCTGGCGTTCCTCGACGTAGGAGCGCGGCCGCCGTTCCAGGACAATGCTGTCGATCCCGCACGACCGCAGCAGCAGCGCTGTGGTCAGGCCGGACACCCCGCCGCCGATGATCGCGACGGTCGTGGACTCACCCAGAGCCATACCCGGCACCTACCCCATCCTCCTAGAGAACCGGCAAATTCCCTTCAATGATGTCATCAGCCACGGCACGGCCACGCCGGTGCCACCGAATCGCAACTCATTAGCGTTCAGCTAAGAGTTCGCACCAGAGACCACACCGGTTACGGTCTATTGTGCGCCGCAAGTGTGGAAGCCTGGTGCTTCGCCACTTAAGGGCATAGTGATAGCAATTGTCACGGTCACGGTCACGATCCGTGACCGGTTAACGGAGGAATATTCAGCATGACGCGCACATGGAAGCGCTTGGCGGCACCCGCGGCGGCCCTCACCGCCGCGGCCCTGCTTGCCGCCTGTTCCTCGAGCAGCAGCTCGAGCAGCTCCACCGCCTCCAGCAGCAGTGCATCCTCGAGCAGCGTCGCTTCGGGAAGCGCCTCATCCACCGCCTCGGCCGCCTCCAGCGGCGTCGCGGCGGCCCAGGCCCAGGTGAGCAAGTTCGAGGCCGCCCCGGACCACACGGTGCCGACCACCCCGGTCACCGGCGTGTCCGCGCTCAAGGGCAAGACGGTCTACTACGTCCCGCTCCTGCAGAACATTTCCGGCTTCGTGCTCACCGCCGCCGCGCTCAAGACCGCGCTCGGCAAGGTGGGCGTGAAGCTCCAGGTCTGCAACGGCGAGGCGCAGCCGACCGCGGTCGGCTCCTGCGTCCAGCAGGCGACCGGCGCCGGCGCGGCCGGCATCATCCTCGACTCGATCCCCTACGGCATGGCGGCCAACGCGATCAACGCCGCCAACGCCAAGGGCATCCCGGTCATCGTGTCCGACCAGTACCCGCCGACGGCTAACGCCAAGAGCACCGACAAGCTCGACTACGCGGTCGGCGCTCCCAACCAGCCGACGGACATCGCGTACTGGACGATCGCCAACTCCGGCGGCAACGCCAGCACGATCATCGCCGAGAACGCCGACTCCCCCTCGTCGGTCCAGTACGTCACCAACTCGCTGGCGGTCTACAAGCAGTACTGCCCGGCCTGCAAGGTGACGGTCAAGCAGATCCAGGAGGCGGCGGCCTCCCAGATGGCCTCCGACACCAGCTCGTTCCTGCTGGCCGACCCCAGCGCGACGTACTACTACACCGAGTTCGAGGACAGCCTGCAGCCCGCGCTGCAGGGCATCCAGTCCTCCAACAAGTCCAGCGTCAGCCTGTCGGTGGCGGGCGGCTCGGTGTTCGGCCTCGGCCTGCTGGCCAAGGGCACCGGCCCGGTCCGGGCGGTGGTAGCGGTCGACCAGACCTACGCCGGCTGGGCGCTCGCCGACCAGATCCTGCGGATGGGCACCAAGGCCGCCCCGGTCGACGTGAACTACCCGACCCGGCTGTTCACCAAGGACAACATCGGCTCGATCCAGGTGAGCCCGGCGGCCGAGGCGGCAGGCTCCTGGTTCGGCAGCACCGCCTACCAGGCGGAGTTCGCGAAGCTCTGGGGCGTCTGACACCCCAGGCCGAGCGGGGGGCCCGGCGGCGCGGCACGGAGCTGAGCCGTGCCGCCGGGCCCGCCGCCCGCGTTAGCCTTGCTGACGGATTTTTGCGACTCCTGTGACCTTTTGCCACAGACCAGCATATTGTTGTAACCCGCGACGAGGCCGTCTTGCGGCGAGAGGGTAACGGCCCCGCTTCTTCGCGCAAACTTTCTAAGTTCCCGGAGCGATCTGTGAAGTTGTTCCGCGCACGCGCGTCCGCAGTGGTCACCGCTGTCCTGCTGGGGGTCGCCGCGGCCGGCTGCTCCGCCAGCGGCAGCGGCAGCACCACCGCCTCCAGCGGCAGCATGCCGATCATTCAGGGCCTGGAAACCAGGAACCTGACGGTGTACGACTTCCCGGCCGTCGACTCGGTCGGCCTCTTCATCGCCGAGAGCCAGGGCCTGTTCACCAGGGAAGGCCTGCACGTCACCGTTATCCCGGACTTCATCAGCAGCCAGGACGCGGTGAACAAGATGGAGGCGGGCAAGGGCCAGATCGCCAGCCCCGACTGGGTGACGATGATGAACGACTTCGCCGGGGTCGACCCCAACCTGGAGGTCATCAGCGAGGGCTCGGTGCTCCAGCCGAACGTGCTCACCCTGATGGCGGCCCCCGGTTCCAAGGTCAAGAGCCTCAGCCAGCTCAAGGGCGCGGCGATCCCGGTGTCCGGCATCCACGACATCGCCAACCTGCTCATCGACTCGCTGCTGGCGGACAACAACATCCCGGTCGACTCGGTGCACTACGTGCCGAACATCCCGCTGCCGGGGGTGCCCGCGATGATCGCCAAGGGCGTGTTCAAGACCGGGCCGGTCCCGGAGCCGTTCGTCAGCCAGGGGGAGCAGGAGTTCGGCGACACCGTGCTGGCCGACATGGACCAGGGCGCGATGAGCAACTTCCCCATCCAGGGGTACGCGACCACCAAGGAGTGGGCGCAGCAGAACCCGAACACGCTGAAGGCGTTCGTCACCGCGCTCGACGAGGGCCAGCAGATCGCCGACACCGACCGCGGGGCGGTGGAGAAGGCCCTCGGCGGCCAGCCGCTGAAGATCCCGGCGGCGGCGGCGGCCGTCCTCTCGCTGCCTAACTTCCCGGCCGGGGTCGACCCCACCCGGATCCAGCGGGTGATGACCAACATGATCCAGTTCGGCTTCTTCACCGGCAAGGAGCTGGCGGCGGCCAAGGCGTTCCAGGCCAGCAGCGTCGTCTACCCGGAGAACGTGGCCAACGCCAACGGCGTGAGCAACCTGCTGGCGGGCTGACCGCACGCGCTAGCGCACGGCAACGGCCGGCTCCGGCGGGATTTCCCGCCGGAGCCGGCCGTTGCCCGTATTGCCCTGGTTAACAGCCTGGTGTCGCGGAACGTAAGATAGCGGCACGCTCGGAGTGAACTCATTAGGGAAGCCGTCACATGGACCAGCTAACGATCATGCGCAGCTTCGTCGGGGTGACCAAGTCCCGCAGCTTCAGCCAGGCGGCGCGGCAGCTCGGCATCTCCGGCTCGCTGGTGTCCAGGCACGTGGCCGAGCTGGAACGCGCCCTCGGGGTGCACCTGGTCAACCGGACCGCGCGGACCATCAGCCTGACCGAGGCGGGCAGCCGGTACGCCGACTTCGCCACCCGGATCATCGACGAGATCGACCGGGAAGAGGCGCAGCTCCGCGGCCTGCGCGACAAGCCCGAGGGACAGCTCTCGGTCATCAGCCCCAAGTGGATCGGCAGCAACGACGTCGGCGACGCGATCGTCGCGTTCTCGGTCAAGTACCCCAAGATCCACATCCGGTTCGAGGTCGGCGGCATGTCCGAGCGGTCCTACGAGTTCCTCGACCAGGGCTTCGACGTGGCGTTCCACACCCGGCACGTGCGGGACTGCAACCTGATGCTGCGCAAGATCGCCGACCTGCCGTTCGCGCTGTGCGCCGCGCCGGCCTACCTGCACCGGGCAGGCCAGCCGGCCCAGGCGACCGACCTGTCCGAGCACGACTGCCTGGCCAACACCAACGACCCCATCTGGCACCTGAGCCAGGACGGGCACGACCTGCACCTGAAGGTCAGCGACCCGGTCTACTCGTCCAACAGCTACGTCACCCTGCGCAAGGCCGCCATCGCCGGCCGCGGCGTCGCGCTGCTGCCGATGCGCCTGGTCAGCGACGAGATCGCGAACGGCACCCTGGTCAACGTCATCCCCGGGATCGACGTGCCCGACCGGCCGTTGTACGCGCTGCACTCCCCCGGTACCCAGACCACCGCCCGGGTGCGGCTGTTCCTCGACTTCGTGTCCGACTGGTTCCGCAAGCAGGCGGCTGCCCAGCCGGCCAGGCTGGCCGCGGTCAAGTCAGCCTGAACGGGTGCGGCTTGCTGTCTTCCCCGGTTGTGCAACTAAAGGCTTCGGATGCGGTCGCGCCAGCGGCCCTAAGCTGCCGCCATGACGGTAATGCGCGTGGAACGGGTCGTCTACGGGGTGCCCAACCTCGACGAGTGCGTCCGGTTCTTCACCGACTTCGGCCTTGAGCCGCTAGACGGCGGAGAAGGAAGTTTCCGCTTCGGTACCCAGACCGGGCAGGTCGTCGAGCTGCGCGACGCCGATGACCCCACCCTGCCGCCGCCGGTTCAGGCCGGGCCGACGCTGCGCGAGATCGTCTGGGGGGTGGACACCCAGGAATCGCTGGACAAGCTGGCGATGAACCTGCTGTCCGACCGGTCGATCTACACCGACGCGGACGGCACCGCGCACACGGTCGACGAGACCGGCTTCGGCGTCGGGCTGACCGTCAGCCAGCCGGCCACCGGGCCGATGAAGTACCCCGGCAGCAACCGGTCGGGCAACGTCAACCGGTGGAACGACCCGCTCGGCCACCCCGGCCGGGTCAGGCCGCTGCGGCTGTGCCACGTCGCGCTCGACATCGAGAAGACGGGCAAGGAGGAGGCGGTCGCGTTCTACACCGGCCGGCTCGGCTTCGTGCCCACCGACCGGCCGGCCAAGGTCGGCGTGTTCATGCGCGCGCCCGGCGACACCGACCACCACACGCTGCTGCTGTGCCACCGGCCTGACCGCAACCAGGTCAACCACTGCGCCTACGAGGTCGCGCGCATCGACGAGGTCATCGTCGGCGCCAACGACATGATCGACAAGGGCTGGCACGAGGCCAGGCGGCTTGGCCGGCACACCGTCGGGTCGAACATCTTCCGGTTCATCCACGCGCCGTGCGGCGGCCGGGTCGAGTTCGCGGCCGACATGGACCGGGTGGACGACAGCTACGGGCCCAACGACTACGAAGAGACTCCCCCGCACACCATCTGGACCCTGCGGCTCGAGCGGGACGGAAAGGACGGCGATCACTGATGAGCGCTGAGTACCCCGAGATCAGGCTGTACATCGACGGGCAGTGGACCGCGGGGTCGGGCGGTCGCGGCGATGACATCGTTAACCCGGCCACCGAGGAGGTCCTCGGGCGGGTCCCGTTCGCCGAGCCGTCCGACGTCGACGCCGCCATCGCGGCGGCCAAGGCGGCCTTCCCCCGATGGCGTGACGCCGGGCCCGACTTCCGGTCGGGCATCCTGCTCAAGACGGCGGCGCTGCTGCATGAGCGGGCGGCCGAGATCGGCCGGGTGATGACCCTGGAAGAGGGCAAGCCCCTCGCCGAGGCCGCCGGCGAGGTGCACCGGGCCGCGACCGGGCTGCAGTGGAACGCCGAGGAAGGCCGCCGCGCCTACGGGCGGATCATCCCCTCCGGCCCGGACGAGATCCTGTCCGTGCGGACCGTCCCGGTCGGCCCGGTGGCAGCGTTCGTGCCGTGGAACTTCCCGGCGGGCGGGCCGATGCGGAAGATCTCGGCCGCCCTCGCGGCCGGCGACACGATCGTGATCAAGCCGTCCGAGGAGGTACCGGGCACGGTCACGCTGATCGCCCGCGCCTTCGAAGACGCCGGGCTGCCGCCGGGGGTGCTCAACCTGCTGTTCGGGGTGCCGGACGAGATCTCCCGCCGGGTGATCCCCGACCCCGCCATCCGGTTCATCGCGTTCACCGGGTCCATCCCGGTCGGCAAGCACCTGGCCGGGCTGGCCGCCACCGTCATGAAGCCGGTGCACATGGAGCTGGGCGGGCACGCGCCGGTCATCGTCTGCGCCGACACCGACCCGGTCAAGGCGGCCAGGACCGCCGTCCGGGCCAAGATCGTCAACGCCGGGCAGGTCTGCACCTCGCCCAGCCGGTTCCTGGTCGACCGGCGCGTCTACGACGCGTTCACCGAGGCGCTGGTCGCCGCGATGAACGCGGTCAAGGTCGGCAACGGGCTGGACGAGGGCGTGCAGATGGGGCCGATGGTCAGCCACCGGCGGCTGGCCGCGGTCAGCAAGCTCGTCGACGACGCGGTCGGCCACGGCGCCAAGGTCGCGGCGGGCGGCCGCCAGCTCGACCGGCCCGGCTTCTTCTTCCAGCCGACGGTGCTGACCGACGTGCCCGCCGGCGCCGCCATCCTCAGCGAGGAGCCGTTCGGGCCGGTCGCCCCGGTCGCCGCGTTCGACGACCTCGACCAGGCACTGGAGACCGCCAACGGGCTGCCGTTCGGGCTGGCCGCCTACGCCTACACCGACTCCGCCGCCACCGCCGAGAAGCTCATCGCGGGCTACGAGGCCGGCATCCTGTCGATCAACCACTGCGGCGGCTCACTGCCGCAGGCGCCGTCGGGCGGTTTCAAGGAAAGCGGCTACGGCCGCGAGGGCGGCCCCGAAGGGCTCGACGGGTACCTGGTCACCAAGCGCGTCTCGCACAAGCTCGCGCCATGATCTGGTGCCGGTTCGAGAACGACACCGGCCTCCCGTGCTACGGGCTGGTGGAAGACGGGAGGGTGACCCCAGTCAACGGGCACCCGTTCGGACGATATGAAAAGAGCGAGCGGCGGATACCAGTCGGCAAACTGCGACTGCTGCCACCGATCATCCCGTCGACCTTCTTCTGCGCGGGGCTGAACTACCGCGGGCACGCCGAGCGGGCCGCCTACTCCGGGCACCAGGTGCCCGAGCGGCCGGAGGTCGGCTACCGGGCCAACAACGCGCTGACCGGGCACCTCTCCCCCATCATCCGGCCGTCGGACTGCGCTGAGCCGCTGGTGGCCGAGGGCGAGCTGGTGGCGGTGATCGGCCGGACGACGCGGAACGTCACCCCGGAGGAGGCTAGGGACGCGGTCTTCGGCTGGACGATCGGCAACGACGTCAGCGTGCGGGGCTGGCAGCGGACCGACCGCACCTTCTGGCGGTCCAAGAACAGCGACACGTTCAAGCCGATGGGGCCGTACATCGTAACCGGCGCCGACCCGCTGTCCGCCACCACCACCGTCCGGGTGGACGGCACCGTGCAGGCCTCCTTCCCCACCGGGGACCTGCTGTTCGGGCCATACGATTACATATCCGCTATATCCCGGTACATCACACTGTCCCCGGGGGACGTGCTGTGGCTGGGAACTGACGAGACGGCGACCGTGCTGCCCGGCCAGGTTGTCGACATCACCATTGACGGAATCGGCACGCTGACCAACCCGGTGACCGAGGAGAAAATCTCATGAGTGACAAGCCCGCGTACATCCACCACGTGAACTTCCCGACCACCGATCCCGAGCGGACCATCGAGTGGTACTCCAAGGTGTTCGGCATGAAGTACATCAAGCCCAAGTCGAACACCAAGGTCGTGCTGATGACCCGGGGCAACTTCGACCTGCACTTCACCCCGGTCGAGGAAATGGACCGGATGGCGCCCTACCACTTCGCGGTCGAGGTGGAGGACTGGGACGGCTTCCTCGCCCACCTGGCCGAGGTGGGCATCAGGCACACCCGGGTGATCACCCGGCCGGAGAACAACTCCCAGTTCTGCTACATCCACGACCCCGACCACACCATGATCGAGCTGGTCTTCCACGCCCGGCGGCCGTACCCGCCGGTACCCGGCGCCGCAGCGGCCGGCGCCTCCGGGTCCGCGGGCGCTCCGGGGTCGGCCGGCGCCTCGGGCGGCGGGGCCGGGCCGGCCGAGTCGGCCGAGCAGGCGCGGGCCGAGCTGGCCGCGGCCGAGGGGCGGTAGCGCCGGTGCCTGTCGCTCAGTCCGGTGACGCCGGGATCTACTACGAGGTCAACGGGTCAGGCCCGGCGCTGCTGCTGGTGCACGGCTCAGGCGGCCACCACGCCGCCTGGTGGCAGCAGGTCGCCGCCCTCAGCCCGCAGTACACGGTGATCACGGTGGACCTGCGCGGCTTCGGCAACTCCCGCTGGGAGTCCGACCACGACGCGCGGAACTTCCCGGGCGACATCATCGCCGTGCTCGACGCGGTGGCGGCCGGCGGCGGCCCCGACCGGGCGGTGCTCGCGGGCCAGTCGATCGGCGCGGCGGCGGCGCTGCGGGCCGCGCTGCTGCGGCCCGACCGGGCATCCGGGGTCATCCTGGCCCACTCGCTGGGCGGGCTGCGCGACGACGAGCTGACCGCGCTGGTCAAGGCGGACCGGGCGCGGGCCGAGCAGCTCCCGGTGATCGACCGGCTGCTCACCCCCGAGTTCCGGGCGCAGCGGCCCGACCTGGCGTTCCTGTTCCGGCAGATGGGCACGTTCAACACCGCCAAGATGCAGGACCTGCGGAACCTCAACACCGACGGCCCCACCGTGGCCGAGCTGGCGGCGGCGCCGTTCCCGCTGCTGCTGCTGGCCGGGGAGCGCGACGCGGTGCTGTCGCCCGCCACCGTCCGCCGGGCGGGCGAGCTGCTGCCCGCGGCCCGGGTCGAGGTAGTGCCGGGCGCGCCGCACTCCATGTACTGGGAGACGCCGCAGCTATTCAACGACGCGGTGGCACGCTTCCTCAAGGACGTGGCGGGCGGCGCCTAGCCTGGCCGGATCAGCCGGCCAGGCGGCTAGCTGACGCCGGCCAGCGCCGGGCCGCGCGGGGCCGGGGTGTGCCGCGGGAACAGCAGCCAGCGCAGCGTCTCGGTCTCCTCAAGCAGGTCAAGCCGGGCGATCACGGCCGGCAGCAGGTCAGGCTGGCTGGCATGGGCGGCGACCGCCGAATGCTGCACCGACCGGGCCAGCTCGGCGCTGCCGCCCAGGCTGACGGTCCAGGAGCCCGGCGCGCCGGGCTCCGTCCTGGCCACCGCCGGCACCCCGGCCCGGGCGGCCGCCGCCGTCGCCGCCCGGGCAACCGCCAGGTCGCCCCGGTCGCCCGCCTCCGGGGCGATGACCAGCAGCAGGTCGGGCGCGCTGGTCCGGATCGCGCGGAAGATCCGCTCGGTCAGGTCGGCCACCCGGTAGCGGTGCAGCCTGCCGTCGCGGAAGTTAGCCACCCCGACGTCGCGGACGCCGAGGGTCGAGGCGGCCAGCTGCACCTCCCACGGCCGCACCGCCTCCAGCCGGGCGGTCCCGGAACCGGGCGCGGCCTCGCCGCGGGTCAGGCAGAGCAGGCTCAGGCTCGCGCCCGCCTGGCGGAACGCCAGCAGCAGCCCGCCAAGCTCGGCCGCCTCCTGGCCGGGCCTGGCGGTCACCGCCAGCACACCGCCGGCGGCCGGCAGCGCGCCGTCAGCCGCCGCCTGGGCACTCCAGCCGGCCGCCGGGGACTCGGTGGTCATCAGGGGTTCTCCTCTACGACTCGGGTAACTGGCCGCTAGCCAGCTGGTATTCACCCTCGTCGAGACCGGTGACGCCCCGGTGCAGGGGTGGTGGAGATCCGATGGAGCAGTGCTGACCTGCTGCTCAGTCCTTCACCATCGCGTCCGCGGCCGACAGGTGCTCGACCGTCTCCCCGGTGTCGTAGAACGTGCGGGTCACGTAGTCCGAGCTGTAGACCCACAGGATCTTCATCGGCCCGCTGCCGCTGACGTTGGTGAACTTGTGGAACACGCCCGCCTTCACGTACGTGGTGTCGTACGGGACCAGCCGCGCGGTGCCGACGCCCTCGATTTCCACCTCGGCCTCGCCCTCGAGCACCGTCACGTGCTCGTCGCAGTTGTGCGAGTGGTACGGCGCCCCGGTGCCCACCGGGTAGGTGCTGATCCCGGTGGTGATCAGGTTCTCCTCTGCGGCCGCCTGCCGGGTGATCAGCGGGATGGTGACCACGCCGCCGCCCCGGCCCAGCGGCGCCACCTTGTCAACTTTGATGACCGTCATGGCGCGAGGCTACAGCGGGCCGCCGGGCCGTTGGCCGGCCCGGGCTGCATCCTAAGCGTTCGCCCGCGCGGCGGCCGGAGCGGCCACAATGTCCCTGATAGGTGTCATTGACGAGAAAGCAGAGAGCCGACCATGCGACTGCCCGCCCTCACCCAGCTCACCCCGCGCCAGCAGGAGGTCAGCGACGCGATCGCGGCCAAGCGCGGCGCCACCCGCGGGCCCTTCCTCATCTGGCTGCGCTCCCCCGAGCTGGCCGAGAAGGTCGACGCGCTCGGCGCCTACTGCCGGTTCGACTCCCGGCTCAACGAGCGGCTGCGCGAGCTCTCGCTGCTGATCGCGGCCCGCCACTTCGACGCCCAGTACTCGTGGAACGCGCACCACCAGAAGGCGATCTCGGCTGGCGTCTCCGCCTCCTCGCTGGCGGAGCTGGCCGACGGGAAGGTACCGGACTTCGCGCATCCTGACGAGCAGCTGCTCTACGCCTTCGCGAGCCAGCTACTTGGCGACCACTTCGTCGACCAGCCCACGTTCGACGCCGCCCTGGCCGAGTGGGGCGAGGCCGGCCTGGTCGACCTCATCGGCTGCCTGGGCAACTTCTCCATGCTGGCGATGCTGCTCAACGCCTTCCAGGTCGACCTCAAGCCGGGCGACCCGGAGCCGTTCCCCGACGTGCGCGGCTTCGCCAAGGTCGACCCCTCCGCGGGGCAGTAAGCGGGGGGTGCGGGCGGGGCACGCACCCGTTCGGTCGAATTCAGCGGGAAATCCGGCGCGGCCGGACCGGAGCTTGATGCGGAGGTGACCTTGGTTGTCGATGTGACCGCTTAGTCCAGTGGTTTGGAAACTTTTATCGAGATGGAAGTTCGCAGGTGCTATCACCCTAAATTGTTTCCATTTGGGACTTTTCGTCGCCTCGCGGACGGCGACCGCCGGCACCTAGGGCCCACCTACGTGACTGGCGGGACGGCCGTGGTGCCGTCCCACCCAAATCGGGCGCCTGCGCGCGCCGGCGGGGGGTAAGTCAGCACGGGGGCTGAGCACGAGCGCGGGGCCGAGCGTCAGCACGGGGCCGGGCCAGCCAGGTCATCCGGGCCGGCCGGGCTGGGCGGGCCGGGCGGGCCGGGCGGGCGGCGGGGGCTGACTACCGGGCGGCCGCCCGGGCCGGCGGTGACGGACACGGTGGCCGCGTAGACCCGCTCGATCAGCGGCGCGGTCAGCACCGCGGCGGGCTGGCCCGCCGCGACTACCCGGCCGCCGTCGAGCAGGACCAGCTCGTCCGCGTACTGGGCGGCCAGCGTCAGGTCGTGCAGGGTGGACACCACGGTCAGCCCGTCGCTCCGGCGCAGGCCGTCCACCAGCTCGAGCACCTGCTGCTCGTGGCCGACGTCGAGCATCGAGGTCGGCTCGTCGAGCAGCAGCACCCGCGGGTCGGCGGCGAGGGCCCGGGCGAGGACCGCCCGCTGCCGCTCGCCGCCGGACAGCCGGGCCAGGCGGCGGCCGGCGAACCGGGTCACGTCAAGCCGCTCCATCGCCGCCGCCGCCCGCCGCCGGTCGTGCCTGCCCGGGACGCGCCAGGTAGCTCAGGTGCGGGGTGCGGCCGAGCATGACGTACTGCGCCACCGTGAGGTCCGGCGGCAGCACCGGCTCCTGCGGTACGTAGGCGAGCAGCCGGGCGCGCTCCCGCGGTGGCAGCGCGCGGGCGTCGGCGCCGCCGACGGTGACCGTCCCGGCGTAGCGGACCAGCCCGGCCAGGGCGCGCATCAGGGTGGACTTGCCCGCGCCGTTCGGGCCGATGAGCGCGAGCCACTGGCCGCCGGCGGCGGCGCAGCTAACCGCGTCGACGACCGGCGCGCGGTCGAGGGTGACGCTGACCCGGTCAGCGGCCAGCCCCGTCACGCCCGGCTCAGTCATGCCCGGCTCACCCGGGTCCGGCCGTCAGCTGCCGACATGGCTGGTACTGCGCAGTACCCAGATGAAGGCGGGCGCGCCGGCGAACGCGGTGACCACGCCGATCGGCAGCTCGGCGGGCGACAGCACGGTCCGGGCGACGGTGTCCGCCAGGACCAGGAAGGCCGCCCCTGACAGCAGCGAGAGCGGCAGCACGCTGGTGTACGACGGGCCGGCCAGCCGCCGGGCGACGTGCGGCACGATGATGCCGACGAAGCCGATCAGCCCGCTGACCGCGACCGCGCTGGCGGCCGCGAGCGCGCAGGCGGCCACCACCAGCAGCCGTACCTGGCCGGGGCGCAGGCCAAGCGCCCGGGCCTCCTCGTCGCCGACCGCCAGCACGTCCAGGTGCCGGCCGTGCAGCAGGATCACCAGCGTGCTGACCGCCGCGTAGGGCAGGATCGTCGTCACCTGCTGCCACGACGCGGCCGACAGCGAGCCGAGCAGCCAGCTGTAGACCGCCCCGACGTCGGACGCGGAGCGCTGCAGCACGAACGTCTGCACCGCGGTCAGGAAGCTGCCGACCGCGATCCCGGCCAGCAGCAGCGTCGCCACGCCGTCGCCGAGGGCGCCCTGCCTGCTGGCGGCGGCGCCGGTCGGCGTAGGCGACCGCCACCCCGGCCAGCGAGCCGACGAACGCCGCCACCGGCACCGTTTCCGACCCGGCCCCGCCCAGGTAGACGATGGCCAGGGTGGCGCCGAGCCCGGCCCCGGCCGACGCGCCCAGCGTCCCCGCGTCGACCAGCGGGTTGCGGAACACGCCCTGGTACCCGGCCCCGGCCAGCGCCAGCAGGCCGCCGACGAGCGCGCCGAGCACCACCCGCGGCAGCCGGATCTGGAACAGCACCGCCCGGTCGACCGAGTCGAGGCTGGACGGCAGCCGGACGAACGGGATCTTGTCGAGCAGCGCGGCGGCGGTCGCCAGCGGGTTCAGGTCGGCCGCCCCGACGAACGCGGCCGACCAGCACCGCGACGACCAGGAAGGCCGCCGCCGCGCCGGCCGCGGCCCGCCTGCTCATCCGCGGCCGCCGGACGGGCCAGGCAGTGGATGCCCGGGCGCGCCGGGGCGCGCCCGGACATCCGCCATGACCGGGGATGCCGTCACTTGGACGCCTGCTGGACCGCCTGGGCGATCTCGGCCACCAGCTGCGGCAGGCGCGGCCCCCAGCGGGAGGCGATGTCGTCGTTCAGCCCGATCACCTGGTGGTCGCGTACCGCCGGGATGACCGACCAGCCAGGACGGGCGGCGACCACCGCCGGGGACTGGCCGCCGTCGGCCGCCTGGTTGTCGCCCAGCAGGATCAGCTGCGGCTTGGCGGTGACGATGTACTCCGGCGACAGCTCGGGGTAGCCGCCGTCGGCGGCCTTGTCCGCCTTGTCGGCGATGTTGGTCAGCCCGAACAAGCCCACCACCTGGCCGATGAAGGTCTTGGAGGTGACCGAGTAGAACGGGTTCGCGCCCAGCTCCCAGTAGTAGGTCAGCCCCCGGTGCACCGCGCCCGCCCGCCGCACGTCGGCCGCGATCTGCTGCTTCATGCTGGCGACGAGGCTCGCCGCCTGGGACGAGTGGCCGGTGGCCTGGCCGAGCTGGGTGATCTGCGCGTAGGCGGCGTCCAGGGTGGCGGCGCCCGGGTCGATGAGCACCGGGATGCCCAGCTTGCCCAGCCCGGCGACCAGGCCGCCCGAGTCCTGCGACGTGACCACCAGGGACGGGTTGTACTTGGCGATCGCCTCGAGGTTGGGGGTGAGGCCGGACAGGCTGGTCTTCGGCACCCCGGCCGGGTAGTCGGAGTACTGGTCGACCGCCACCACCTGCTTGCCCGCGCCGACCCCGTAGAGGTCCTCGGTGGCGGTCGGGCTGAGCGAGACGATCCGGGCGGGCGCGTGCTTGAGGGTGACCGCGCCGTTGGCGGCGGTGACGGTCACCGGGAAGGCGGCCGCGGCGGACGAGGGGGGCGCGGACGATTGGGACGCCGACGAGGAACTGCCGGCCGACGAGCCGCAGCCGGCCAGGGCGGCGGCGCAGGCCGCCGTTCCCAGGGCAGCCGCGATGAGCAGGGGGGTTTTCACAGGGGGGTGCTTCCTCCCGGACGGGCGGGAAAGGAAGGCGAGGCCGCCGGCCCCGCCAGCGTGGGGGCCGCCGCGGCCGAGACGGATCGCCCTTCCCACGAGGGCCGATGTCGTCAGGCGCGCTGGAGTCGACCTGGCTTGGATCCCGCGTCACGGGGTCGTCACAGTTGCGGGACAGCGCCGGAATGGCCTCGTCGTCGAGGCGTCACCGGCTTCGCTACCAGGCGTGCCGTCATCCTGCGGGGGGATGCCCGGCAGGCTGACGCCTAGTAATCTAACACGGCAGTTCACCCGGTCCGGCTTTGCGTAACCACAGGCGCCGGGCTGGGGTAAACAGAGGGGCAGGAATGCAGGAGCAGCTCAGTGACCTGGCGGGGGATCGCCCGGCGGAGGACCCGCCGGGCGCACCGCCGCGGGAGCGCTGGGTCCGCAGGCGGATGTTCCCGCTGATCGCGTCGGCCGGCCTGCTGGCGGTCGGCATGTTCACCACCACCTGGGGCCCGACGCTGATCGGGCGGAAGGAGTGGGCGCTGCCCTACGACCTGTGGGGGACGCTGATCGCGACCACCCGGCTCGCGCACGGGAACATCGGCGGCCTGTACTCCCCGCCCACCGGGCTGATCTCGCTGCCCGGGGCCGCCGTCATCCTGCTGCCGTGCGCCGCGCTGATCTCGCTCCTCGGCCTGTCGCTTGACATCCCCGGCCCGGGCAACCTGCACCCGCCGGTCTGGCTGGTGGCCGGGCCGTACCAGATCGCGCTGTGCTGCGTCACCCTGTTCGCGGCCGACGCGCTGGCCGAGCAGCTCGGCGTGCGGGCCTGGAAGCGCGGGCTGCTGGCCGCCGCCAGCGCCGGGATCCTGTGGTCGGTGTCCGCCCGCTGGGGTCACCCCGAGGACGCGGTCGCGGTCGGCCTGCTGCTGTACGCGATCGGGGCGCAGAGCCGGGCCGGCCCGCGCCGGGCCGGCTGGCTGGCGGGCGCGGCGGTCTGCGTCCAGCCGCTGGTGCTGCTCGCGCTGCCGGTCATGCTGGCGCTGCTGCCCTGGCGGCGGATGGTGCCGTTCCTGATCCGGGCGGCGCTCCCGTCGGCGCTGCTGCTGGCCGCCAGCGCCGTCGCCAACTGGCACGACACCTACCGCTCGGTGACCAGCCAGCCGAACTCCCCGGTGATCAACCACCCGACCGCGTGGACCTCGCTGGCACCGCAGCTGGCCGGGCAGAACGTCGCGGCCGGCCCGTTCCGGCTGGCCACCATCGTGCTCGCGTGCCTGGCGGCGCTGGCGCTGCGGCGCTACTGGCAGGCGCGGACCCCGCGTGACGCCGGCCAGTGGTCCGCCGCGCTGCTGTGCGACGTGCTCTGGTGGGCCGCGTTCGCGCTCGCCCTGCGGTCGTTCTTCGAGCCGGTGATGGTGTCGTACTACCCGTGGCCGCCGATGGCGGTGGCGCTGATCCCGGCGGCGACGCTCGGCTGGCCCCGGCTGCTGGCGGCCGGGCTGCTGGCGGGCGGGCTCACCGGCGCCGCCCAGGGGCCGTCGCACGCGGTCTGGATCTGGTGGGTGCCGCTGGTGGCCGGCCTGGCCGCGCTGCTGCTGCTGTCCCGCCCCGCGCGGGCGAAACAGCGGCCGGCCGCGCCCCTCGCGGCCGGCCGCCCAGCCGGCCAGGGAGCCGGCTGACCGTCCTCACATAGTGATCGGCGGCGCGATGACCTCGAGCTTCGGGCGCTTGGCGGTAAGGCCGTCACCGGACGAGGTGCCGTGCAGCCGGCGGCTGACCCAGGGCACCAGGTACTCCCGGGCCCAGCGGGCGTCGTCGCGGCGGGCGGCCAGCCAGGCGGCCCGGGTCAGCGCGCCGGCGCTCACCGAAGCGGGCGCGGGCCGGGCCTGCTCGGCCGCCAGCGGGGCCCGCCAGTCCTCGGTCACCGGCAGGCCGAGCACCTCGCGCGCAGCGCAGCGCCACCCGCTGGTGCGACCGCGCGGTCAGGTGCAGCCGGTCGGCCGACCAGGCCGACGACTGCCGCAGGAACGGCATCGACCACAGGTCGACCAGGTAGCAGCCGCGGGCGTCGGCCACCGCCCGCAGGTGCATGTTGTAAGCGGCGATCCGGCCGCGCAGCAGCCGGAACACCGGGAAGGTGGCGGTGTCGCAGACGGTGAAGACCAGCACCCGCGACCCGGCCCCCCGCAGCCGGGCGACCCCGGCGTCCAGCAGCTCGGCCAGCGAGTCCGGGTCGGCCGCTGGCCGCAGCAGGTCGTTGCCGCCGGCCCCGAGCGAGACCAGGCCGGGCGCCATCGCCGCCGCCGCGGGCACCTGCCCGGCCACCACCTGCCGCAGCAGCCTGCCGCGGACCGCCAGGTTGGCGTAGCGCAGGCCGGGGTACTCGGCCGCTAGCAGGCCGGCCAGCCGGTCCGCCCAGCCGCGGAAGCCGCCGCCGGACGCGACGTCGTTCAGGCCCTCGGTGAAACTGTCGCCAATCGCCACGAAGGACGCATCGCCCGGGGGTTGCGGGAATAGCTTGTCGTTCATAGGACACCCATCATGCCAGTAGACGCTGAGCTATCAAACGATTGCGAGGAGTAGCAGGTTGCTACGGCTAACGGTTATCCGCACGGCAATGCTGGCGGTGGCGGTGCTCGCCGCGGCCGCCTGCACAGCGAACGGCAGCAGCGCCCCCGCTCCGGTCACCGGGGGGACCGTGTCCGCGGCCGGCCAGAACTGGCCGGAGTACGACGCCAACCCGGGCCGCACCGGGGTCGCGGCGGGAGCGGCGCCGGCAGGCCCGCTCGCCGCCGCCTGGAGCGCGTCCCTGGACGGCGCCGTCTACGGGCAGCCGCTGGTGGTCGGGGGCGAGGTGATCGCCGCGACCGAGAACGACAGCCTCTACGCGCTCGACCGGGTGAGCGGCAAGGTCATCTGGCGCACCCACGTCGGCACCCCGGTGCCGCAGCCGCCGCCGCACGGGTGCGGCAACATCTTCCCGCTCGGCATTACCGGCACCCCGGTCTACGACCCGGGCAGCAAGGACGTCTACGCGGTAGCCGAGATCGCCGGCTACCACCACCTGCTGGTCGGCGTCGACGCGGCCACCGGGGCGGTCACCCTGCGGCGCGACCTCGACCAGCCGACCGCGGCCAACCAGCCCGCGTTCAACCAGCAGCGGCCCGGCCTGGCGATCGACCAGGGGCGGGTCTACGCGACCTTCGGCGGCCTGTCCGGAGACTGCGGCCCCTACCAGGGCAGCGTGGTCAGCGCGCCGCTGGCCGGCGACGGGCCGCTGACCAGCTGGCGCACGCCGACCAGCCGGGAAGGCGCCATCTGGGCGCCGGGCGGGCCGGTGGTCGGCCCGGACGGCGACCTGTGGGTCTCCATCGGCAACGGCGCGGCCGGGGCCGGCCAGCCGTACGACGGCAGCGACTCGGTGACCGAGCTGACCCCCGGCCTGCAGCGGACCGCCTTCTTCGCCCCCGTCACCTGGGCCGACGACAACGACAACGACCTCGACCTCGGTTCCACCCAGCCGGTGCTCACGGCCGGCCACGCGGTCTTCATCATGGGCAAGCGCGGGGTCGGCTACCTGCTCAGCGCGGCCCGGCCGGGCGGGATCGGCGGCGAGCTGGCGCAGCGCAGCATCTGCGCCGCGTTCGGGGCGGCGGCGGTCAGCGGGTCGGTCGTCTACGAGCCGTGCCGGTCGGGCGGCCTGGCCGCCGTCCAGGTCGACCCGGGCGCGAAGACGATCTCGGTGCTGTGGCGCGGCCCGGCCAGCGGCAACGGCTCCCCGGTGGTCGGCGGCGGCGCGGTCTGGGTCACCGCCTACAACGACGCCGGCACCGCCCCGAGCACGCTGTACGCGCTGGACCCGGCCACCGGCGCGGTCCGCCAGCAGCTCACCATCGCCCAGGGGCTGCCGCACTTCTCGTCGCTGTCGCTAAGCGGCAGCACCGCCTTCCTCGGCACGCTGACCGGGGTCACCGCGGTCAGCGGCGCCTGACAGCCGCGGGCGCGGCAAAACCCATGAGGAAGGGGTGACGGGAGGGGCGTTTAGCGGCACCCGTTCGGACTGATGCTGGTTATGTTTTACGTAAACTAATGGTGACCAAACTGAGGCTTGAATGTAACATTTCGGTGATGCTTGGCCTTGGCTGGCCGCGGATGGACGCAGTCGCCCCGCCGTCGCGTTGTACTTGATAGTGACCACAATGTCGTGATGTCAGGAGTTGCCACGTGGGCGCGGTAGGTCGGATTGTCGTCGGGGTTCACGGGTCGCTCGGCAGCCTGCAGGCGCTGCACTGGGCGGCCGACGAGGCCCGGGACCGGCAGGTGGCGCTGGTCGCGGTGATCGCCTGGCTGCCGCCCGGCGGGGACCTGGCCGAGCGGTCCCGGCCGTCCCCTTACCTGCGCCGGGCCTGGCGCGACGCCGCCGGCAAGCGGCTGACCGAGGCGTTCGAGGCCGGCCTGGGCGGCCTGCCGGACGACCTGCCGGTGCAGCTACGGGTCGAGCGCGGCGAGACCGGCCCGGTGCTGGTCGACGTGGCCGACCAGCCGGGCGACCTGCTGGTGATCGGGACCGGCCGACGCCACCCGGTCAGCCGCGCGCTGCGCCGCTCGGTCAGCCGGTACTGCCTGGCCCACGCCCGGTGCCCGGTGCTCGCGGTGCCGCCGTCGGCGCTGATGGAAGCGGCCGCGCACGGCTGGCTGCGGCCGCGCTCCTGGTCCACCCGCGGGCTGGCCGACTCGCGGGGATAGGCCCCGCGCATGGGATCCGTTAGGAACGCCGTCCGCCCTGCATAGCTGCTGTCAGGACCGGACGCACCCGGTCTGACCAGGGGTTTGCTTATCTCGGGACAAAGACACTCCCGAGGAGCAGACATCATGCTGGATCTGTTGTACATCGCCCTGACGCTGGTCGTCTTCGGCGCGCTCGTCCTCATCATCAAGGGGGTCGAGCACCTTGAGCGCTGAGAACTGGGTCGGGCTGATCGCGGCGATCATCCTGACCGTGTACCTGGTGTACGCGCTAGTCCGGCCGGAGCGGTTCTGAGATGAACTCGTCACTGGCAGGAATCCTGCAACTGGTCGTGCTCGTCCTCGCCCTGGCGGCCTGCTACCGGCCGCTGGGCGACTACATGGCCCGCGTCTTCACCAGCGACAAGCACTGGCGGGTAGAGCGCGGCTGCTACCGCCTCATCGGCATCGACCCCGACGCCGACCAGCGCTGGGGCACCTACGCCCGGTCGCTGCTGGCCTTCTCGGTGGTCTCGGTGCTGTTCCTGTACCTGATGATGCGGGTGCAGCACTGGCTGCCGTACAGCAACGGCATGGCCAACGTGAACCCGCTCCTCGCCTTCAACACCGCCGCGTCGTTCGTCACCAACACCAACTGGCAGAACTACTCGGGCGAGTCCACCATGGGCTACGCCGTGCAGATGGCCGGCCTGGCGGTGCAGAACTTCCTCTCCGCCGCGGTCGGCATCGCGGTGGCGATCGCGCTGATCCGCGGGTTCATGCGGTCCAGGACCGACCGGCTGGGCAACTTCTGGGTCGACATCACCCGGTGCACCGTCCGGCTGCTGCTGCCGATCTCGGTGGCCGGCGCGATCATCCTGACCGCGGCCGGCGTGATCGACAACTTCAACCTCACGCACACCATCAGCACGCTGATCGGCGGCCAGCAGAGCCTGGTCGGCGGCCCGGTCGCCTCGCAAGAGGTCATCAAGGAACTCGGCAACAACGGCGGCGGGTTCTTCAACGCCAACTCGGCCCACCCGTTCGAGAACCCGAACCCGTTCACCAACTGGTTCGAGATCTTCCTGCTGCTGGTCATCCCGTTCGCGCTGCCGCGCACCTTCGGCAAGATGATCGGCGACAACCGCCAGGGCTACATCCTGGTCGCGGTGATGGCCGGGCTGTGGCTGGTCGCGGTCGGCGGCGTCACCTTCTTCGAGTGGCAGCACGCGGGCACCGCCCTGCAGGCCGCGGGCGGCGCCATGGAGGGCAAGGAGGTACGGTTCGGCATCCCGGGCTCGTCGTTGTTCGCCGGCTCGACGACGGTGACCTCGACCGGGGCGGTCAACTCCTTCCACGACTCGTACACCGCCTTCGGCGGCGGGATCCTGCTGTTCAACATGATGCTGGGCGAGGTCGTGCCGGGCGGCGTCGGCGCGGGCATGTACGGCCTGCTCATGCTGGCCGTGCTGACCGTGTTCATCGGCGGCCTGATGGTCGGCCGGACCCCCGAGTACCTGGGCAAGAAGATCCGCCCGAGCGAGATGAAGTACGCCGCGCTCTACATCCTGGCCACCCCCGCCTGCGCCCTCATCGGGGCGGCGATAGCGCTCGGGTTCCCCGGGCCGCAGAAGGCGATATTCAACAGCGGGCCGCACGGCCTGACCGAGGTGGTCTACGCGTTCACCTCGATGGCCAACAACAACGGCTCGGCCTTCGCCGGGCTGGGTACCGCGGCGACCTACTACCAGGTGGCCGGCGGCATCGTGATGCTGATCGCCCGGTTCGCGCCCCAGATCTTCGTGCTCGCCCTGGCCGGGGCGCTGGCCAGGCAGCAGCCGGTACCCGCGTCACTCGGCACCCTCGAGACGCACAAGCCGCTGTTCGCCGGCCTGCTCGTCGGCGTGATCATCATCCTCGTCGGGCTGACGTACTTCCCCGCGCTCGCGCTGGGACCGTTCGCTGAAGGACTGCACTGAGATGACCCAGATCAACTCAACCCCAAACACCGCCGAAGCCCGCACGGGTGCGGCTGACCCGGGCGACGGCGGGCTCCCGCCCGGCAGCCTGGCTGGACTCCCTGGCACCGGGGCGACCCGGCGCGTCGGCGGCGGCCTGCTCGACCCGAAGATGCTCTGGAAGTCGCTGCCGGACGCGTTCCGCAAGCTCGACCCGCGGGTCCAGCTCAGGAACCCGGTCATGTTCGTGGTCGAGGTCGGCTCGCTGCTGACCACCTACTCGGCGATCATCCACAACTCCGTCTTCGCCTGGACGATCACCGTCTGGCTGTGGCTGACGGTGCTGTTCGCCAACCTGGCGGAAGCGGTCGCCGAGGGCCGGGGCAAGGCCCAGGCGGAGACGCTGCGGAAGACCAAGCAGGAGACGGTCGCGCGCCGCCTGCTCGGCTGGAAGGCTGGCGACACCGCGCTCCGGGTCGAGGACGTGCCCGGCACCCAGCTCACCGTCGGCGACTTCGTGCTGGTCGAAGCGGGCCAGGTCATCCCCGGCGACGGCGACGTGGTCGAGGGCGTCGCCTCGGTCGACGAGTCCGCCATCACCGGCGAGTCGGCCCCGGTCATCCGCGAGTCCGGCGGCGACCGCTCGGCCGTCACCGGCGGCACCCGGGTGCTGTCGGACCAGGTCGTGGTGCGCATCACCTCGAAGCCGGGCGAGACGTTCATCGACCGGATGATCGCCCTGGTCGAGGGCGCGTCCCGGCAGAAGACACCGAACGAGGTGGCGCTGAACATCCTGCTCGCGTCGCTGACGCTGATCTTCGTGCTGGCGGTGGTGACCCTGCAGCCGATGGCCTACTACTCGGCCGCCCCGCAGAACCTGGTCATCCTGGTCGCGCTGATCGTGGCGCTGATCCCGACCACCATCGGGGCGCTGCTGTCCGCGATCGGCATCGCCGGCATGGACCGGCTGGTGCAGCGGAACGTGCTGGCGATGTCCGGCCGGGCGGTGGAAGCGGCGGGCGACGTGAACACCCTGCTGCTCGACAAGACCGGCACGATCACCATCGGCAACCGCCAAGCGTCCGCGTTCCTGCCGGTCGCCGGCGTGCAGGTCGCTGACCTGGCCGACGCGGCGGCGCTGTCCTCGCTGGCCGACGAGACCCCGGAGGGCCGCTCGGTCGTCTACCTGGCCGAGGAGGACTTCAACGTCCCCGAACGGTCGGCGACCAGCCTGGGCGGCGCGGTGTTCGTGCCGTTCACCGCGCAGACCCGGATGAGCGGGGTCGACCTGGCCCCCGACTCCGCCGGCGGCGCGCGCCGCATCCGCAAGGGCGCCGCCTCGGCGGTGCGCGGGTGGCTGGAAGAGCAAGGCGCACCCGTTCCTCCTGAACTGGGGTTGGTGGTGGACGAGATCTCCGCCGCCGGCGGGACACCGCTGGTCGTCGCGGAGCAGCCCGCCAGCGGCCCGGCCCGGGCGCTCGGCGTCATCCACCTCAAGGACATCGTCAAGCCGGGCATCAAGGAGCGGTTCGCCGAGATGCGGGCGATGGGCATCCGCACCGTCATGATCACCGGTGACAACCCGCTGACCGCCCGGTCGATCGCCGCCGAGGCCGGGGTGGACGACTACCTGGCCGAGGCGACCCCGGAAGACAAGATGGCCCTCATCAAGAAGGAGCAGGAGGGCGGCAAGCTGGTCGCGATGACCGGCGACGGCACCAACGACGCCCCCGCGCTGGCGCAGGCCGACGTCGGGGTGGCGATGAACACCGGCACCTCGGCCGCGAAAGAGGCCGGGAACATGGTCGACCTGGACTCCAACCCGACCAAGCTCATCGAGATCGTGGAGATCGGCAAGCAGCTGCTGATCACCCGGGGCGCGCTGACCACCTTCTCCATCGCCAACGACGTCGCCAAGTACTTCGCGATGCTGCCGGCCATGTTCGCCGGGGTGTTCCCCGGGCTGAACAAGCTCAACATCATGCACCTGCACAGCCCGCAGTCGGCGATCACCTCCGCCATCGTGTTCAACGCGCTGATCATCGTCGCGCTGATCCCGCTGGCGCTGCGCGGCGTCCGCTACAAGCCCTCGTCGGCGTCGGCCATGCTCCGCCGCAACCTGCTCATCTACGGCGTCGGCGGGCTCATCCTCCCCTTCCTCTGCATCAAGGGGATCGACCTCATCGTTATGAACATCCCTGGATTCAGGTGAAGTGGTTATGAATCGCCTTCCGTCCTTCCTGCGCCAGCACCTGGCCGCGCTGCGGCTGCTGCTCGTGTTCACCGTGCTCTGCGGCATCGCCTACCCGGTACTCATGTGGGGCGTCGCCCAGGCCGCGTTCCCCTCGCAAGCGAACGGGTCGCAGGTCAGCGTCAACGGCCATGTTGTCGGGTCGTCGCTGCTGTGCCAGGAGTTCACGGACGCACACGGGAACCCGCTGCGGCAGTACTTCCAGCCCCGGCCGTCCAGCGCCACCAGCGGGGCCGCCACCGACTACGGCTGCGACCCCGGCTACTCGGCCGCGTCCAACCTCGGCGCCAGCAACGCCACCCTGGTCACCAACGTCAAGCAGCGCCAGCAGCAGATCGCCAAGTTCGACGGCGTGCCCGTGTCCCAGGTGCCGCCGGACGCGGTCACCGCGTCCGGCTCCGGCCTCGACCCGGACATCTCGCCGCAATACGCGGCCATCCAGGTAGACCGGGTCGCGGCCGCGCGGCAGCTGCCCGTCGCCACCGTGCGGGCGCTGGTCAGCAAGTACACCCAGGGCCGGACGCTCGGCTTCCTGGGCGAGCCGCGGGTGGACGTGCTCAACCTCAACATCGCCCTCGACCAGCTTAAGAAATAGGGCCCTCCCCGGCCCGGATGTGCCGTCGGCGCCCCCATCGCGGCGCCGGCGGCACATTCACGTCTCGAGTCGGGGTGAGTCGCGGTGAGGAGCCTGACTATCAGGCACATTCCGGGTAGTCTCTGCGTGCTGGTACGGGGCCGCTGTGCTGGCAGGGGCACTGGGGCAGGGGAGCACGGATGGAACCGCTAACCGCGGAGGACCCCCAGACGATCGGTGACTTCCGGCTGCACGCACGGCTGGGCGCGGGCGGCATGGGGCAGGTCTACCTCGGCTTCTCCCCGGCCGGCCGGGCCGTCGCGATCAAGGTCGTGCACTCGCAGTTCGCCCGCGACCAGGAGTTCCTGCAGCGGTTCAGCCGCGAGGTCGCCGCCGCCAGCGCGGTCAGCGGCATGTACACCGCGCCGGTAGTCGGCTCCGGCCTGGGTGACAGCCCGCCCTGGCTGGCCACCGCGTTCGTGCCCGGGCCGCCGCTGGCCGCTGTCGTCTCCCGCTACGGCCCGCTGCCCGAGCCGGCCGTCTGGCGGCTGGCGGCCGGACTGGCCGAGGCGCTGCGCGCGGTGCACGCGGTCGGCCTGGTGCACCGCGACCTCAAGCCCGCCAACGTGCTGCTGGCCGACGACGGCCCGCACGTGATCGACTTCGGCATCTCCCGCGCGTTCCAGGGCACCCAGCTCACCTCGGCCGGCATGGTGATCGGCACGCCCGGCTACATGTCACCCGAGCAGGCAGAAGGGCTCGCGTCCGGGCCGCCGAGCGACGTCTTCTCCCTCGGCTGCGTGCTCGCCTACGCCACCACCGGGCTGGCGCCGTTCGGCGACGGCACCGCCGCCTCCATCCTGTACCGGGTGGTCCGCTCGGAACCCGACCTGAGCGCCATCCCGGTGGCGCTGCGCCAGCTCGTCGAGGCCTGCCTGAAGAAGAACCCGGCCGAGCGGCCCGACCCCGCCCGGCTGATCGGCATGATCTCCGGCCTCGGCCCGGCCACCGCCGCCTCGCTCGGCTCGTTCTGGCCGGAAGAGGTCGCCCGGGTCATCGCGACCGAGCAGGCCAGCCAGACGCCAGCCGGGCTGACCCCGCCGAGCAAGATGGCCGGGGCCGCCGGGCCGGGCGCGTTCACCGGGTTCACCGGGTCGTCGGGGACCGCGGGCACTCCGGGCTCGTCGGGAATGTTCGGCGCGACCCAGACGGCAGGGGCCGGCGGCCCGTCAGGACCGGCCGAGCGCACCCCGACCGCCCTCGCGACGCCCGCGCCGGGGCAGGGGGGCACCGGGCACGCCCCGATGATCTCCGACGGGTACCTGGCGGCCGCCCAGCCGCGGACCGGCGGCCCCGGGCCGTCGCTGCCGCCGCTGTCGCCCGCGCCCTACCCGTCCGGGCCGTACACCGGGCAGCCCCCGGCCGGCGCTCCCGGCGGCGGGCCGTCCGGGCCGGGCACCCCCGCCAGCCCGTACCCGGGCTACACCGGGGGGCAGCCGGGCTATGCCGGGGGCCAGCCGGGCTATGCCGGCGCCGGCCAGCCGGGCTGGCCGCAGCAGTCCGGTGGCGGGACCCCGTGGGGCGCCAACGGCACCCCGAGCGGGCCTGGCGTCGCCCCCATCCCCGGCTACACGCCCGGCCGCCGCAACCCGGGCGCCACGGAAATCCCGGGGGCAGTGCACGCCGCGCTGCGGCTGATGTACGCCGGCTTCGCGCTTACCGTAGCCGCCCTGGTCACCACCGCCGTGGTATTCGGCCGGTACAGCCACGACGCCACCGTGGCCAAGAACCACGGCTTCACCCGGGTCGAGAACGCCGCCAACACGATGGCCGGGATAGCCGCGATCGCCATCTTCGCCGACATCATCGGGCTCATCTGCTGGGTGGTGCTGGCGGTCGCCTGCCGCCGCGGCCGCGGCTGGACCCGGGTGGCGGGCACGGTGCTGCTGGCGCTCTACACAGTGATCATGGCGCTGGTGCTGGCGCGCACCCACAACGACCCGGGCGCCCGCTTCACCACCCTGGTGACCTGGATGCTCGGCCTGGCCGCGGTCATCCCGCTGTGGACCAAGCCGGCCCGCGACTTCTTCTTCGCCTGGCGCAAGCACTAGCCGGGCGCTGTCCGGGCCGTCCGGGGGCGGGGCCTGGCGGGGCCGCGTCGGGCGGGGCGGGGGCCGCGTCGGGCCGGGCTGGCGGGGCCGCGCCGGGCGAGGCCAGGCACGGCCTGGCGGGGGCCGCGTCGGTACCAGTGGTATCCCGGGGCCCCAAACTCCCAGCCATCCCCAGCCACCTCACGGCGCCCTGATCCGGGAGGCCACTTCCTATCGGTTGTGACCATCTTTTCGACTTCCTATCGGTTCCGACCGCTTTCTGACCTATATGTCCGGATTGCGCGGTCGAAATTGATAGGAAGTGGAGCTGAAGGTCGGCAGCGATAGGAAGTTGAGGGCCGACGGGGCTGGGTCGGTGCGGCGTGGGCCTGGTGTAGTGCCCAGGCGGCGGTGCGGGCCCCGGGGTGATGGCCGGGCGGCGGCGTCGGCTTGGTGGCGTGGTGGCCGGGCATGGTGCGGGCTGGCGGGGTGGTGGCGGGCGACGGTGGCCGGGTGGGGCGGCGGGGGTCGCCGGGGGGTGGGCCGCGGGAGTGGCTAGGCGGCGCCCTGGGAGCCGCCGGCCGGCTCGTAGGACCAGACTTCGCTGTGGATGCCGACCGGAGCCTGGGCCTCGCCGCCGGAGCGTTCGGCGGCTGAGCGGTGGCCGTGGGCGAAGGACGGCGAGCTGACCCAGGCGTTGAAGGACTGCTCGTCCCGCCAGCGGGTGACCACCAGCCAGGTGGTGCGGTCGTCGGTCGGCTTGAGCAGCTCGAACCCCTCGAACCCGTCCTGGTTGTCGACCGCGCCCGCCCGGGCACCGAAGCGCTTGGCCAGCTCGTCCCCGCTGTCGGCGGGCACCGTGATCGCGTTGATCTTCACAACAGTCATCGTCCGCTGCTCCTTTGTCGGCTAGGAAAGCCAGGGCAAGGATAGTAGACGTCGCGCTGCCTGGCTTTTCTGGCCGGCTGGCTGCCCGCTGAAGCGACTCTCCCCCGAAACCGCGCGCCGGGCCGACTGCTTGCCCCGCTACGGGGTAGCCCGGGGTGTCGCGGGCAAACCACCCCAAGGACAGGAGCGACCGTATGACCGACCGTGCAGCTCCGTTCCAGCCGGGGAGGGTACCGACCACGATTCCGTTCCGGTCGCGCGGCGAGTTCGCCGGGTTCAAGGCCTTCGGCAGTGGTCACGGCGCCGTCCTGCTGGACCTTGGGATAGAGCGGCGGCTGCGCTCGGCGGCGGAAATCGCGACCCAGGAGGGGCGGGTCGCCGGCGGCCTGCTCTTCGGCCGCGGCTGGACCGACGACCAGGGCGGCTACCTGGTCATTGACGACTTCCTGGAAGCGGAGCCGGCCGGAGGCGGCGGTAACCCGGCCGCGGCCGGCGGCGCGGGCCAGTTCACGCTGCCCGAGGACAGCCTGCGGGTACTGGCCCGGAGGTACCCGGCCAGCCTGGAGGTGGGCTGGTGGCGGACCCTGGCCGCGCTGGGCGAGTTCAGCCCCCGGGACTTCGCCACCCAGGCCGAACTGGCCGGACCCGATGGCGTCGGCCTGCTGGTGTACGGCTCCGGCCCCCACTGGGGAACCGCCTACCTCGGGCACGACGGGCACGCCCCGGACACGGCGGGCACGCTCGCCCTGGCGACGGACCAGGTCCCCGCCGCATCGCCCGGGCAGGGGCCAGTCACCGGGCCGGGGCCGGGGCAGAGTCCGGTCGCCGGAGCCGGGCCGGAACTGGTGGACATCACGGCCGGCGAGCACCTGGCCGAGGACCCGATACCACTGGCGGGCGACGTCAACGCGGTTAAGTACACCGGGTTGACGGACGTCGCGGCGGGAAAACCGCTGCGGCAGCAGCAGGCCGGCCGGCGCGCAGCCAGGCGAACCCGGCGCCGCGCCGCCGCGACGGCCGGGCAGGGAATGCCGCCGAGCGCCCGGGGAAGGCTGTGGGGCCCGGCCGGAGCACCCGGGGAAGCGCTCGGCGAGGTACTCGGGGGACCGCCCCCGCCGGAGCCGCCGCAGGGCGTCCGGCTGGTGGCGGCCGGCTTGGCCATCGTCGCCGTGGTGGCGGCGATCATCATCGGTGTCCTGCTGCACAGCGCTCTCGCGACCGTGCTCATCGCCGCGGTGGCGCTGCTAGTGGTCTTCGCCAGCGTCTGGCTGTCGCGTCGGCTCTGAGGCGTCCCGCCACCGGGCCGGGAAGGTCGCATGGATATCGTTAGGCTGGCGCCAGTGACCTGCGGGGATGCCGCAATATGGGGAGTATGGCGGAATACAGCACGGGCCGGCCGTCCCGGGGACAGCTGCGGATCTACCTCGGGGCCGCCGCCGGGGTCGGCAAGACCTACGCCATGCTGTGCGAAGGGCACCGGCGGGCCGAGCGCGGCGCTGACGTGGTGGTCGCCTTCGCCGAGACCCACGGGCGGCCGCAGACGGCCGCGCTCATCGACGGGCTTGAGGTCATCCCGCGCGCGCGGCTGGCCTACCGGGGCAGCCAGTGGGAGGAGATGGACACCGACGCCGTGCTCGCCCGCAAGCCGCAGATCGCGCTGGTCGACGAGCTCGCGCACAGCAACGTGCCCGGCTCACGGCACGAGAAGCGCTGGCAGGACGTGGCCGAGCTACTCGACGCGGGCATCGACGTCATCTCGGCGGTGAACGTACAGCACCTGGAATCGGTCACCGACGTGGTCGAGGCGATCACCGGGGTGCCGCAGCGGGAGACGGTGCCCGACGCCGTGGTCCGCGCGGCCGACCAGGTCGAGCTGGTCGACATGACCGCCGAGGCGCTGCGCCGCCGGATGGCGCACGGCAACATCTACCCGCCGGAGAAGATCGACGCCGCCCTCACCAACTACTTCCGGGCCGGGAACCTGACCGCGCTGCGCGAGCTGGCGCTGCTGTGGCTGGCGGACAAGGTCGACGAGGGGCTGCAGCGGTACCGGGCCGAGCACAACATCTCGGACACCTGGGAGGCGCGTGAGCGGGTGGTGGTCGCGCTCACCGGCGGGCCCGAGGGCGACACGCTGATCCGGCGGGCCGCGCGAATCGCCGCCCGCTCCTCCGGCGGCGACCTGCTGGCGGTGCACGTCACCAAGTCCGACGGGCTCACCGGCGCCAACCCGGGCAACCTGGCCCGGCAGCGGCAGCTCGCCGAGTCGCTCGGCGGCACCTATCACCAGGTGGTCGGCGACGAGATCGCCCCCGCCCTGCTCGCCTTCGCCAAGGCGGAGAACGCCACCCAGCTAGTGCTCGGCGCCAGCCGCCGCGGGTGGCTGCTCGCCCTGCTCACCGGACCCGGCATCGGCGCCCGCACCATCCGCGGCTCGGGGCCGATCGACGTGCACATCGTCACCCACCCGCACGCCGGCACCCGGCGCTGGGCCATCCTCCCCCGCTACCGCGGCGGGATCACCCGGCAGCGGCAGGTCATCGGCTGGATCCTCGCGGTGGCACTGGCCCCGCTGGTCACCCTGGCGCTGGCCAGCAGCCGGTCGGACATCAACCTCACCAGCGACATGCTCGGGTTCCTGGTCGCGGTGATCGCGGTGGCGCTGGTCGGCGGCTTCCTGCCCGCGGTGGCCGAGGCGGTCGCCGCCTCACTGCTACTCAATTACTACTTCACCCCGCCCATCCACTACTTCACCATCGCCGAGGCGAACAACGCGCTCGCGCTGGCGGTGTTCGTCGCGGTCGGCCTGGCGGTGAGCTGGGTGGTGGACATCACCGCCCGGCGGACCAAGCAGGCCGCCCGCGCCAGCGCCGAGTCGGAGCTGCTGGTCACCACCGCCGGGTCTATCCTGCGCGGCCAGGGCACCCTGGACGCGCTGCTCGAGCGGGCCAGGGAGGCGTTCGGCATGCGCTCGGCCAGCCTGCTTGAACGGCGCGACCCGCCGGTGGGCAGCGCCCGCGGGCCCGGCACCGACTGGGCCGTCGTCGCCTGCTCGGGTGACGCGCCGGTGACCCGGCCGGACGACGCCGACGTGGACGTCCCGGTCGCCGAGACGCTCACCCTGGCGCTGGCCGGCCGGCCGCTGCCGGCCGCCGACCGCCGGGTGCTCGGCGCGTTCGCCGCCTACGCCGGCATCGCGCTCGAGCAGCAGCGGCTGGCGGCCGAGGCGGAGGCGGCCAGGCCGATCGCCGCCGCCGACCGGATGCGCACCGCGCTGCTGGCCGCGGTCAGCCACGACCTGCGCACCCCGCTCGCCTCGGCCAAGGCCGCGGTCACCTCGCTGCGCTCGTCCGACATGCACTGGGACGCGGCCGACAGCGCCGAGCTGCTGGCCACCGCCGACGAGTCGCTCGACCGGCTGACCCGGCTGGTCGGCAACCTGCTCGACATGTCCCGGCTGCAGGCCGGGGCGCTGTCGCTGTTCCCCCGGCCGTCCGGGCTCGACGAGATCGTCGCGATGGCGCTCGACGCGATCGGGCCGGCCGGCCGCGACATCACGGTGGAGATCCCCGAGGCGCTGCCCGCGGTCAAGGCCGACCCGGCCATCCTCGAACGGGTGGTGGTGAACCTGGCCGAGAACGCGCTGCGCTACTCCCCGGCGGGCAAGCCGCCGCTGCTGGCCGCGTCCGCGCTCGGCGACCGGGTTGAGCTGCGGGTAGTCGACCGCGGCCGCGGTATCCCGGAGGGGGACCGGGAGCGGATGTTCGTACCGTTCCAGCGGCTCGGCGACACCGACAACACCACCGGGGTGGGACTCGGGCTGGCGCTGTCGCGGGGGCTGACCGAGGCGATGGGGGGCACGCTCACGGCCGAGGACACCCCCGGCGGCGGCCTGACGATGACGATCAGCCTGCCGGCCGCGCCCGGTGACTAAACTGACGGCAGAGGTGACGGGACCATGACACGGGTGCTTGTCGTCGACGACGAGCCGCAGATCCTGCGGGCGCTGCGGATCAACCTGCGGGCGCGGCGCTACGAGGTGTACGTCGCCGCCACCGGCACCGAGGCACTCACGGTGGCCGCCGCCCACCCGCCCGACCTGGTCATCCTCGACCTGGGGCTGCCCGACATGGACGGGGTCGAGGTGATCGGCGGGCTGCGCGGCTGGACCGCCGTGCCGATCATCGTGCTGTCCGGCCGGGCCGACTCGGCCGACAAGGTAGAGGCGCTCGACGCCGGGGCCGACGACTACGTGACCAAGCCGTTCGGCATGGACGAGCTGCTGGCCCGGATGCGCGCGGCGGTGCGGCGCACCCCGGCCGAGCAGGCGCCGCCGCGGGTCCGGCTGGGCGGCCTGGTGGTCGACCTCGCGGCCAAGCGGGTGACCCCGGAGCCGGGCAGCCAGCCGGACCGGGACATCCGGCTGACGCCGACCGAGTGGCACCTGCTCGAGGTGCTGCTGCGCAACCCGGGCAAGCTGCTCAGCCACCGGCAGCTGCTGCACGAGGTGTGGGGCCCGGGGTACGACAACGCGGGCGGCAACCTGCGGCTCTACATGGCGCAGCTGCGGCGCAAGCTGGAACCCGACCCGGCCCGGCCGCGCTGGCTGATCACCGAGCCCGGCATGGGATACCGCTACCAGCCGCCGGACCCGGCCGGGGACGCCGACGCGGCCGGGTCCGGCGGCGGCTCTGAGTCAGGGCTCGGAGGGCTCGGAGGGCTCGGGCGCGGAGGCGGGAGCGGCGCCCGGGTGAACACGGGGCCTCACCGGGGCGTACCGGGGGCGAGCGGGAGGCCACCGCACTGGCCCCGCGACGCGGCGTGCGCAGCCCAGCCCTTTGTAACCTTCCGTTAACTTAATGTTTGGCAACTGCACGCTCTCGAGGGCCTTTGGAACAAACTAAGAGACATTTAACGTCGCAGTTGTGAGTAATGACACCGTACTAGTCCTGGTGGTCATTGTGGCCTTGGCCTTTGACTTCACCAACGGATTTCATGACACGGGGAATGCGATGGCGACGTCGATCGCCACCGGGGCGCTAGGACCGCGGACCGCGGTAGCCATCTCGGGGGTGCTCAACTTCGTCGGTGCGTTTCTCTCCCTCGCCGTCGCGGCAACGATCGCGAGCGGTCTTGTCGCCAGCGGCGCCGTCACCCTGACGGTGGTCGCGGCAGGCCTCTGCGGCGGCATCATCTGGAACCTGGTCACCTGGTTGTTCGGCATCCCGTCGAGCTCCTCGCACGCGCTCATCGGCGGCGTGATCGGCTCCACCATCGCCGCGGCGGGCGGCAGCGCCGTGCTCTGGCACGGCCTCGTCTCCAAGGTCGTCCTCCCGGCCGTGCTCTCGCCGGTCATCGCCGCGCTGGTGGCGGCGGTCGGCACCTGGCTGCTCTACCGGATCACCAAGTCGCTGACCGAGGGCAGCCGCAAGCACGGCTTCCGCATCGGCCAGATCGGGTCGGCCTGCATGGTCTCGCTCGCGCACGGCACCAACGACGCGCAGAAGACCATGGGCGTCATCACCCTGGCCCTGATCGCCAACGGCACGCTGGCCAAGGGCTCCAACGCCCCGGTATGGGTCATCGTCTGCTGCGCGATCGCCATCTCCCTCGGCACCTACCTGGGCGGCTGGCGGGTCATCCGCACGCTCGGCAAGGGCCTGGTGGAGATCGAGTCGCCGCAGGGCATGGCGGCCGAGTCCGCCTCGGCCGCGATCATCCTGCTGTCAAGCAGCTTCGGCTACTCGCTGTCCACCACCCACGTCGCCACCGGGTCGATCATCGGCACCGGGCTCGGCAAGAAGGGGGCCGAGGTGCGCTGGGGCGTGGCCGGCCGGATGGCCAGCGCCTGGGTGTTCACCCTGCCCTCGGCCGGGCTGGTCGGCGCGGCCGCTTACGGGATCGCGCACGGCATCGGCGGCACGGCCGGCGTCATCGTGATCATCCTTATCCTGGCCGCGCTGTCGGGCTTCATCTTCTGGCGGTCCCGCGCGAGCAAGGTCGACCACAACAACGTCAACGCGGAATGGACCGGCACCGTCGCACCCGAAGACCAGCCGGTCGAGACCGCGGCGGCCTGAGCGCGGAAAGGAACAGAGCAATGGCATGGATTAACCTGAGCGCGCTGTGGAAGATCATCGTGTTCGGCCTGATCGCCGGGGCCGGGCTGCCGGCCCTCTTCGCGGGCGGGCTGTACGCGCTGTCGCAGGGCCCGCGGACCCGGGTCGCCGGTGCCGACGGCACCGTGACCGACTCCGACGCCCTGGTGGGCGGGAACGTGGTCGGCATGGTGCTGGCCGCGGTCGCCTTCCTGATCGTGCTGGCCGCCATCGGCTGGGGCGTCTACGAGGTCTACCAAATCGGCCACCCGGCCGTGAAGAAATAAGGAAGAGCAGCGACCATGGCAGCTTCTGACTTCATCACCAGGATCGTCGGCTGGCTCCGGGCCGGCTACCCGGAAGGCGTTCCCCAGCAGGACTACCAGCCGCTGTTCGCCCTCCTCGGCAGCCAGCTGACCAACGACGAGGTCACCCTGATCGCCGACGAGCTGGCGTTCTCGTCCGACCCCGAGTCGGCCGAGGCCATCAAGAAGGCGATCACGAGCGTCACTCACACCCCGGTGCACGACTCGGACATCGCCCGGGTGCGCGCGCACCTGGCGGCCGGCGGCTGGCCGCTGGCCGTCCCGCCCCGCGAGTAAGCGGGGCCTACCACGGCAGTTCGCGGCCGTCCCGGGTGAAGGTGCCGGTCGGACCGCCGTTCGGCAGGGTAACCGCCCAGACGACGCTGGCGGCGCCCTGGGCAGCGGACCTCCCGCTGCCCCGGGCGCCGTCTGGCGTTACCGGGCCCGCGCAGACCGCGTTGACCAGGACGCCGTCCCGGTACAGCTCCCCCGCCAGCATCCTGGTGAGCGCGTTGAGCGCCGCCTTGGACACGCTGAAGGCGGGGCGGCCGCCGCTCATCAGGGCGATCGACCCGGCCTCGCCGGACACGTTGACGATGCGCGGCCGCGGGCTTGACCGCAGCAGCGGCAGCAGCGCCTGGATCACCCGCCAGGCGCCGAACAGGTTCACGTCGAGCGCCTCCGCGACCGGCGACAGCTCGCTCGTCCCGGCGATGCTCCACCGGTCGGGCGGGGTGGCGGCGTTGTTCACGATCGCGTCCACCCGGCCCAGCCGGCGACGGACCCACCCGGCCAGCTGCTCGATGTTGACCGAGTTGTCCACCTCGACGTGCGCCGGGAGGACCCGGATGCCCTCGGGGTCGAGCTCCTTAGCCGCGATCTCCGCCCGGCGCTGGTCCCGGGAGCCGAGAACGACCAGGTAACCGAGCGCGGCCAGCTGCCGGCAGACCTCAAGCCCGACCCCGTGGCTCGCGCCGGTGACCACCGCGACTGGTTGCTGAGTGTGCGCTGGAACGGTCACCGCCCCAGCCCCGCGTGCAGTCCCATACGGAACATTTTGCCACCGACGGCGCCGCCGCGCGGTAAGCCGCGTGGGTACTGGTACCCGACGCCGGTCCGCCGTCCCGGCCCGCCAGCGTCCCCCGGCCCGGATTTTGCCTGCTCGCGGCAGGTGTCCCGGACCCTCGCGCTGAGCAGACTGATAACGGGGGGAACAATGAGTAACCAGGTACAGCAGGTACAGATGGGCAGCGTTGGCGGAGGTCAGGCCGAGCGGGGCGGTCCCAGCCGGGGCAGCGGGCGGCCGACGATGAAGGACGTGGCATCCCGGGCGGGGGTTGCCCTGAAGACCGTGTCCCGGGTAGTGAACGGGGAGCCCGGCGTCACCCCTGAGACCACCCGGCGCGTGCTCGGCGCGATCGAGGCGCTCGGCTTCCGGCGCAACGAGTCCGCCCGGCTACTGCGGACCGGGCGAACCGCGACACTCGGTTTCATCGCCGACAACTGGGCCGAAACGGACCACATGGCCGTATACCGCGGCCTGGAGAACATCGCCACCGAACACGGCTACCTGCTCTACTCCGGCTCGACCGACAGCGACGCCGCCCGGGAGGAGCGGCTCGCGCTGGCCATGTGCGCCCGCCGGGTCGACGGGCTGATCATCATCCCCACGCCCGGCTCGCATGACTACCTGGTGTCCGAGATCGAGGCGGGCGTGGCCACCGTGTTCGTGCTGCACCCGCCGGAACTGGTGCGAGCCGACGCGGTGCTGCCGGACGAGCGCGCCGCGGCCCGGGCGGCGGTCAGTCACCTGGCCGGGCTCGGCCACCAGCGGATCGGCTTCATCGGCGATGCCGCCGGGTACCAGTCACGAACCCTGCGCGAGCGCTACACCGCGGCGATGGCGGCGGCAGGGCTGACCGCCGACCCGGCCTGGTCCGCGCTCAGCCCGGCTGACCTGGCGCCGGACGGCCGGGCGGACCGGCTCGCGGTGACCGCGGTGTTCTGCGCCAGCCCGCGGCGGACGCGCGAGGTGCTGCGGGCGCTGCCACCCGGCCGTGAGCTGGCGATCGTCGGCCTGGGCGACTTCGAGCTGGCCGACCTGGTGGCCACGCCGGTCACGGTGGTGAGCTACGACCCGGTACTGCTCGGGTACACGGCCGGAGAGCTGCTCATCCGCCGCATGGGCGGGGAACAGGGACCGCCCCGCCTGGTCGAGGTGCCGGTCACGCTGACCGTCCGCGGGCGGGCCGCTACGGTGCTACCGAGCCAGCGCGGGTTAGCCGACCAGCAGGGTGCCGAAGAGCGCCGCCAGCACCGCGACGACCAGTACGATCCCGGCCAGCAGGCCGATCCTCGAGCCGGGTGCCTTCATCCGCCACGACGGCGGCAGGTCATCGTCGCGATCCCGGAACGCCTGGAACCGCGCCGTGCTCGCGCTTACGTCACTGTCTGTCTGTGGCATGCCAGAAACGCTACCCCGCTGTCAGTGACTATGCGGAGCAATCGACTCGGCGTGTTCCACCAGTCTTGACAATACGATTACGCTCCGCGTCCGCAGCACGAACGACTCGGCCGCGATCCGCTCCACCACCTGCTCGAAGTGCCTGATGTCGGCCGCCCGGATGTGCACCAGCGCGTCCGCCTCGCCGGTGACCGTGCAGGCATCCGCTACCTCCGGGTGCCGCCGCACGGCGGCCCCGATCTCCTCCGGGCTGGTCGACCCGCTGCAGAACAGCTCCACGTAGGCCTCGGTGGTCCAGCCGAGCGCGGCCGGGTCCACCCGGGCCGAGAAGCCGGTGATGGCACCGGACGCGCGCAGCCGGTCGACCCGGCGCTTGACCGCGGGCGCCGACAGCCCGACCTCGTTCCCGATCACCGCGTAGCTGGCACGGGCATCCCTGATCAGCGCGGTCACGATCCGCGCGTCAATCTCATCCAGGCTCATCGGTCACCATCATGACACCCGGGAAGCAAATGAGGCCCGGCGCCGCTCCTCGCCGGACCTCAGGGATAAGACGCGCCGCCGGCTGGTCTGGTTTACCCCGGAAGCGGAAATACTCCGCTCATGCCTGAACCCGAGATCACCCCCGCCATGTACGGGCCCGACATCACCTTCGCCGGAGTGCCGCGCACCACCCTCGGCGCGCTGCCGGACGCCCGGTTCGACATCGTGCTCATCGGCGCGCCGTTCGACGGCGGCACCTCGCACCGGCCCGGCACCCGGTTCGGGCCGCAGGCCATCAGGGGCACCGACTACCTGCCGCACGACGGGTCCCGGCCGCACCTGGCGCTCGGGGTGGACGCCCTGCAGGAGCTGGCCGTGGCCGACCTGGGCGACGTGGTCATGCCGTCGGGCGAGACCGAACGGTCACTGCGCGCGCTGGAGTCGACGGTAGCGGCAGTCACCGCGTCCGGCGCGATCCCGGTCGTGCTCGGCGGCGACCACACCATCACCTTCCCCGACGCCACCGGGGTGGCCAGGGAGCGGGGCTGGGGCCGGGTATCACTGATCCACTTCGACGCCCACGCCGATACCGGGGACACCCAGTGGGGCTCGCTGCACGGGCACGGCACGCCGATGCGGCGGCTGATCGAGTCGGGGGCGGTGCGCGGCGACCGCTTCCTGCAGATCGGGCTGCGCGGCTACTGGCCGGAGCCGCCCACCCTGGCCTGGATGGCGCAGCAGCGGATGCGCTCGTTCGAGATGACCGAGGTGGTGACGCGCGGCCTGGACGCCGTGCTGACCGAGGCGTTCCAGATCGCGCTGGACGACTGCGACGCGGTCTTCCTGTCGGTCGACGTCGACGTGGTTGACCCGGGCATGGCGCCGGGCACCGGAACGCCGGAGCCGGGCGGCCTCACCGGCCGGCAACTGCTGGACGCGGTCCGCCGCATCGCGATGGAGCTGCCGCTGGCCGGCATCGACGTGGTGGAGGTGGCGCCGCCCTACGATCACGCCGAGGTGACCGGGTACCTGGCCAACCGGGTAGTGCTCGAGGCGCTGTCCGGCATTGCCTGGCGGCGGCGCGCGCTGGCGGGCGACCCGGCCCGGCCGGCCCGCCGGCCGGAGGCACCGCTGCTCGAAGGGCGCGGCTGAAGCCGCCCGCCCACCCCCTCTATATAAGTCCCTTATTGTAATGAGTTAACTAAACGATTACTCTCGGGTTCGGGTGCAGCAACACGAGGGAGGCCGTCATGGCGTACTCGGACACGACCGCTGCGGGCGACGCGGCCGAGGAGGCCCGGTTCGCCGAGATCGCGTACCGGCGCTCGACCAACCCGGTCGAGTACTTCACCGAGCTCCGCGCGCAGGGCCCGCTCGCCGTCGGCCACAATCCCCGCCGTGAGGTTGAGGTACTCAACCGGGCCGACGTCGAGGCGGTGCTGCGCAACACCGAGGTCTGGTCCAACGCCATCCCGCTGATGGGCAGCGCCGAGCCGGTGATCCCGGTGGGACTCGACCCGCCGCTCCACGCCCAGTACCGGCGGCTGCTCGACCCGGCGTTCTCGCCCCGCCGCATGGCCGCGCTCGCGCCCCAGGTGGCGGCGCACGCCAACCGGCTGATCGACCAGTTCATCGCGGCCGGCACGGTCGACTTCTCGCAGGCGCTGGCGGTGCCGCTGCCCTGCTCGACGTTCCTGGACCTGCTCGGGGTCGACCAGTCCGAGCTGCCGCGGCTGCTCTACTGGAAAGACGTGATGATCCACCCGGCCCAGCTGGCCGGCAGCTTCAAGGCCGGCCAGCGGCTGGCGGCCGAGACGGCGCCGGTCATCTACGAGTACCTGCACCAGACGATCGCCGACCGGCGCGGCAAGCCGGGCGACGACGTGATCTCGCGGCTGCTCGAGGCGCGGTTCGAGGGCGGCCGGGCGCTGAGCGACAACGAGATCGCCCGCTGCCTGTTCCAGCTGATCGGGGCGGGCCTGGACACGGTCACGATCTCGCTCGAGTGCATCTTCACCTACCTGGCGACGCACCAGGCCGACCGGCAGATGATCGTGGACGACCCGGAGACCATCAACAACCTGATCGAGGAGCTGCTGCGCTGGGAGTCACCGGTGCAGCCCGCGGTCCCCCGCCGGGCGACCAGGGACACCGAGATCGCCGGCTGCCCGATCAAGGCCGGCACCGTGGTGTCCCCGCTGGTCGCGGCGGCCAACATCGACCCGGCGGTGCCCGGGGCGGACACCGTCGACGTCCGCCGCGGCGACAAGCGCCACCTGGCGTTCGGCGGCGGGCCGCACCGCTGCCTCGGGTCGCACCTGGCCCGGATGGAGCTGCGCGCGGTGGTGCAGGAATGGCACCAGCGGATCCCCCGGTACCGGCTCGCCGACGGCTACCAGGTGGAGTGGAACAACTCACGGCTGCGCGGCGTGGATCACCTGCAGCTCCAGTGGGACCCAGCCGACACCGTCACCGGGGCCGTTACGGAGGCAAGCACATGAAGGTCACGCTCGACGCCACGCGATGCCAGGGGCACGGCCGCTGCTATGAGATCGCCGAGCGCGTCTTCACCTCCGACGACTGGGGTCACAGCGAGCTGCTGCAGGCCGAGGTCTCCGGCCAGGACGCCGACCTGGCGGCCGAGGCGGCGCGGGCCTGCCCGGAGATGGCAGTCATCATCGAAGGCTGACGGCTGCCCGGGCCAGCGTCCCTGCCAGTCCCCTGGACGCCTGCCTTGTGGTGAAATGCCAGGTCAGCAACACTTATCGGCCCCTCTCAGGCCCCTAGGGTGCCGGGCCAATAGCGTCTATAGTCGGACCATGCTGGATGTAACCAGGCTTCGCGTGCTGGTCGCGGTGGCCCGGCACGGCTCGGTCACCGCGGCCGCGCACGCGCTGAACTACGCCCAGCCGTCGGTCAGCCACCACCTGGCCCGGCTGGAGGCGGAGACCGGCACCAAGCTGGTGCAGCGGGCCGGGCGCGGCATCCGGCTAACCGACGCCGGCCGGCTGCTGGCCGAGCGGGCAACCGAGGTGATCGGCCGCCTCGACGCGGCCGAGAACGAGCTCGCGGTGTTCACCGGGCTGCGCGCCGGGCGGCTGCGGCTGGCCGCGTTCCCGTCCGCGCTGAGCACGATCGTGCCCGCCGCGGCCGCGATCATGGACGACCGCCACCCCAGCGTCGACCTGCGGCTGACCGAGGCCGAGCCACCGGAGGCACTGCGGATGCTGCGGGCCGGCTACGTGGACGTGGCGCTGGTCTTCCGGCATGAGGCGGCCGACCCCGCCCGGGCCGGGCAGCCCGGCGCCCCGGACCAGCCGCCGGCCGCCGAGCACGACGACCTGCGCGAGCAGGTGCTGCTGTCCGAGCCGGTGCACCTGATCATGGCCGAGACGCCCCCGGCCGGATCCAGCGGGCCGCGGCACGAGCCGCCGCTGGCCCCCGCGGTGACCGAGTTGTGGCCGGCCGACCTGGCGCGCCTGGCCGACCACCGGTGGATCGCCGGCTGCGACCGCTGCCGCGAGCACCTGCTGCAGCAGTGCGCGTCGGCCGGCTTCACCCCGCGGATCGCGTTCACCACCGACGACTTCGTCGCCGCGCAGGCCCTGGTGACAGCCGGCCTCGGCGTCACCTTGCTACCCGGCCTGGCCCTGCGGGCGGCCAGGAACCCAGGGGTGCGCACCGCCCGGCTGCGCGGCACCCGGCGGTCCGTGATCGCGGTCCGCTACGGCGAGCCGCCCGACCCGCCCGCCACCGCGGTGCTGCTCGAGGCGCTGCGGCTGGCCGCCGCGGGCGTGCCGTTCCCGGCCGTGCCGTCCGCGCCGGACCCGGCGGCCGCGGCGGGGGGCGCGCCCCCGGCCTCGGAGCCCGCCCGCGCCGCCACCCGGTGACCAAGGCGTTGCATGGGCTTTTCCACCAGGTAGTACGCGAGCGCGCTGAGGCCGATGATCACCGCCAGCAGCCCGGCGAAGAACAGCGCCTGATCCGGCAGGGTGTGCCTGCGGTGCAGGGCCGGGATCTCCCGGTAGGCGTCGAACACCAGCGGGTGCAGCAGGTAGACCGAGAAACTGATGGTGCCGAGCCAGCCGCACCAGCGCGGCACCCGCAGCCGTCGCCCCTCGCCGCCGAACAGCAGCACCCCGAGGCCGAAGGTAGCGCCCGCCAGCAGCACCGAGGTGACCCACTGGACCTGCCAGTGGTAACCCCAGCGGGCGCCGTGCCAGGCGCCCGCGACCGTGGCCAGGGCCAGCACCAGCCCCACCACCAGGGCCGCCCGCACCCGGCTGACCTGCCGCTGCTCGGCCCGGTAGACCAGCGTGCCGGAGAACATCAGCGCCAGGATCACGCAGCCGGACCAGCGGTAGGGGTAATTCTGGTTGAACGTCATCAGCACCAGCGCGGTGAGCGCGGCCGCCGACGCCCCCGCCCGGCCCGCCCACGACCGGGACCATACCGCCAGCGCGACGCCCGCCAGGATCAGCGCGTCGGTGACCCCGGTCAGCAGCAGCGGCTCCTGACCCGGCACCCTCGACCAGTGGGCCAGCGCCGACATCGGGAGCACGCCCCCGACGACGACCGCGGCGGCCGCGAACGCCGTCGCGTACCAGCCGCTGCGCCGGTGCACCCCCCAGCTGAACAAGGCCGCCAGCAGCAGGTAGAAGATCATCTCGTAGGACAGGGTCCAGGTCACCAGCGGTATGTTCAGGCCGGTGTTCACGTTCTGCAGCATCAGCAGCCAGCTCAGCACGGCCGCCAGCGGCGCCGAGCCGGCGTTAGTGTAGGTGCCGTACCCGGTAAACGATGCGACCAGCGCCAGCGCGACGGCGATGACGAACATCGGGTAAAGCCGGAAGGCACGGCTGATCCAGAAGCCGCGGACCGACCCCTTGCGCTCCAGCGAGGCGGGCACGATGTAGCCGCTGACCATGAAGAACACGAAGACGCCGTACTGGCCGAGGTTGAGCCACTGGTACAGGAACGACCGGACTGGCAGCAGCAGCAGGGTCGACCCGTGGTCGAAGACGACGCACAGCGCGGCGAAGCCGCGCAGGGCGTCGAGCCACGCCAGCCGGGCGCCCCTGCTCACCCGGGCAGTCGGCTCGCCCCGGGGACTTGTGGTCTCGGACATGGTGTTGGGTAGGTTACTTGATATGCCGACAGAGTCCCTGGCGGACGGTGTTTCGCCGGCCAGCTCCGCTCGCTGGCTCTCCGAAGACGAGCAGCGCGCCTGGCGCGCCTACATCCGCCTGGCGCAGCTGCTGATGCGCCGTCTGGACCGGGACCTGCATCCGTTCGGCCTGTCCATGCACGACTACGAGATCCTGGTCGAGCTGTCCGAGGCGCCCGGCCAGCGGATGCGGATGACCGAGCTGGCCGACCGCACCGCCCAGTCCCGTAGCAGGCTGTCCCACCAGATCAGCCGGATGGAGGCCAAGGGCCTGGTCAGCCGGGCGGGCTGCGAGGGCGACAAGCGGGGCACGTTCGCGGTGCTCACCGAGCACGGGACGGCCACCATCAGCGAGGTGGCGCCGAGCCATGTGGCCAGCGTCCGCGCGCACTTCATCGACCAGCTCGACCCGGCCGAGCTGACGGCGCTGACCGAGGCGTGCGAGCCGATCCTGGCCCGGCTGCGGCTGTCCCGCGACCGGGACTAGGGGGCGTTCGAGAGGGTCACCGCGCCCGATTGTGGGGCGGGCCAGGCTGGGGGGCCGGGGTCGGGTGGCTCCTGAGTCACACTAGCCACGTTCATGCTGGGTCGCTGATTCTTGTGGAACTTTTTTCGGGTGATAGCACTAATCAGTTTCCACGTCGACTTAAATTTCCGTTATAACGCCGTTGCCCTGGGGAGAAGGGGGTTTCGTGGCGGCTTCGGTGCTGGTCGCGTGGGGGTGGGCGGGGGCTGGGGTTGGTGTGGGGGTGCGGGGGGTCGCGGGGGGAAACGAGTTGGGGTGGTGCTCGGGGCGCGGGCTTGGGTGGGGGGCTTGGGTGGTTGCGGGGGTGCCGGTTGGCGGGGGTTTCCCGGCGGGGGTGCGGTTGGCACGGAGGGTGGTGGGGGGAGCGGGCGGTGCGGGCGGGAGGGTGTAGGGCGAGTGCGGGTGGGGTGTCGGGCGAGTGCGGGTGGGGTGGTGGTGTCGGGCGAGTCGTGCGGGTGGGGGCGCTGAGGCGTGGGGGGCGCCTCGCTGCGGGGGGCGGGCGGGACGCGGTTCTGCGGGGGTTCTGCGGGGCGGGGGGCTAGAAGAGGACGGACATGAAGTCGCCGACCTCGGTGAAGCCGGCCCGGCGGTAGGTGGCGCGGCCGGGGGTGTTGAAGTCGTTCACGTAGAGCGATACCACCGGGGAGATGGACGCGCGGGACAGCTCCACCACGGCTGACATGCCGGGGGCGGCCAGGCCCTGGCCGCGGAACTCGGGGCGGACCCAGACGCCCTGGACCTGGCAGGCGGACGGGGTCGCCGCGCCGACCTCGGCCTTGAAGATGACCCGGCCGTCCTCGATGCGGGCGAACGCGCGGCCGGACCTGACCAGCTCGGCCACCCGGGTGCGGTAGGAAGCGCCGCCGTCGCCCGCCAGCGGGGAGATGCCGACTTCCTCGGTGAACATGGCGATCGAGGCGGGCAGCAGGGTGTCGATCTCGTCCACCCGGACCCGGCGGACGGCGGGATCCGGCGGGACCGGCGACGGTCCCTCGATCGCCATCAGCGGCTGCGAGGCGCGGACGTCACGGGCGGGGCCCCAGTACGGGCGGAGCAGGGCCCACAGCTCGCTGACGGCCGCTGACGGGCCGACCAGGGACGAGCAGCGCCGTCCCTGGCGCAGCGCCCGCTCGGCGAACGCCGCCACCGCGGCCGGGTTAGCCTGTACCGGGACCAGGTTGGCGCCGCCGTAGCAGAGCGAGGCCAGACGGCCGCCCTGATCGAAGCCCCACATCTGGGCGCCCAGACGGCCCGGGTCCAGCCCGAAGGCCCTGATCCTCGACTCCACGAAGACGTTCGCCACCGGGTCGGCGGCGCAGACTTCGAGTGCTGCCGCCCGGTCGCGGTCATCCAGCAGCCGCGCCTGATCCGAGCGCTGCCTAACGCGCAACATATTGCCAGAGTAGACCTACCCCGGGCGCGCTGCCGAGGGGATGGGGGTTAGCGGGGGCGCGGCGGGGCGGTGCGGGCCGCGGGGCGAATGAGCGTGGGTCCGGATGGGCTGGGCGGGCGACCGGGTGAGGCGGGTGCGCTGGGGTCCCGGGGGACGCGAGCGGGCGGGCCGGGTGCAGCGGGGCCCCGAGGCCCGACCAGGTGAGGCGGGGGCAGCGGGGCCCGAGGGCGGGAGCTGGTGAGGCGGGTGCGGCGGGGCCCCGGGGCGGGAGCTGGTGAGGCGGGGGCAGCGGGCGGGACCGGGGGCGGGCCTGCCCGGCGGGGTTACGGCGTGGGGTCTGGCGTGGGCGCGCAGGTGGCGTTGACCAGGCCGGGCTGGGCGGGCACGGTCCCGGCCTCCAGGTAGCGGTTGAGGTAGGCCTGCACGCAGCTGTCGGGCGGCGTCTCCAGCGACTGGCCGTGGTTGCCGCCGCCCTGCACCACCACCATCCGGGCGGTCGGCATCAGCTTGTGCGCCTGCTGCGCGCCCGGGTAGGGGGTAGCGGCGTCCAGCGTGCCCTGCAGCATCAGCACCGGCGGCAGCTTGGACCCGTCGACCTGGAACGGCTTGGCCGGTCCGGTCACCGGCCAGAACGCGCAGGCGGCGTTGAACCAGGCGTTGTCCCAGGCCTGGAACGGCGCCGTCTTGTACACCCGCAGCGTGTCGGCCTGCCACTTCGACCAGTTCCTGGGCCAGCTCACGTCGGCGCACTCGACCGCGTTGTAGACCGCGAACGCGTTCTCGCTCTGCACGCCCCACTGCTGGTACTGCGCCACCAGGGCCGAACCGTCCCCGGTGGCGTGGTACTGGCCGAGCGCCTGCGCGAACGACGGCCACACGGCGTTGAGGTACCCGCTGTACAAGATCGTGTCGTCCAGCTCGTCCGCCCCGACCAGCGGGGTGCCGTCGGGTCCGTCGAGCGGGGCCTTGGCCAGCCGGGCGCGGATCGCGTAGTAGGCCGCCTGCACCTGCGCCGCGGTGCTGCCCAGGTGGTAGCTGGAATCGTACTTGGCGGTCCAGGCGAAGAACGCCTCCAGCCGGGCCTGGAAGGCGTAGTCCTGGCTGATGTTGTCCGCGTACCACGCCCCGGTCGGGTCAACGGTGGAGTCGAGCACCATCCGGCGCACCCGGCCAGGGAACAGCGTGCCGTACACCTGGCCCAGGTAGGTGCCGTAGGAGAAGCCGTAGTAGGTCAGCTGCTTGACGCCGAACAGCGCGCGGACCTGGTCCATGTCGCGGGCCGTGTTCACCGTCGTCTCATACGGAAGGAACCACCCGTAGCGCTGCTCGCAGCCGGCCGCGTAGCCCTTGGCCCGGTTGATGAGCACCTGCTCGGCCGCCGCGCTGGCCGGGATGTAGTTCGGCCGTACCCCCTTGAAGAAGTCCGGGTCGCAGCTAAGCGAGGGCACCGAGCCGCCGACGCCGCGCGGGTCGAACCCGACGATGTCGTAGTCGGCCCGCACCTGGGCGCTGACGCCCTGGGCGACGTAGGCGGCCATCGAGCGGCCGGGCTCGCCCGGGCCGCCCGGGTTGACCAGCATGACGCCCTGCTGCTGGGCGGCCGGCGCGGTCGCCGGGACCATCGACAGCGCGATGGTGATCTTCCTGCCGCCGGGGTCGGCGTAGTTCAGCGGCACCTGGACGGTGGTGCACTGCATGCCCGCCAGCTGCCCGGTGCACGCCGCCCAGTGCAGCGCGGACGCCTGCGGCACGATGGCGGGCGATCCCGCGGCGTACCCGCCCGCGGCCGGGGAGCCGCCGGACGCGGCCGCGCTGCCGCCGGCGCCGCTGCTGGCCGGCGCGGCGGCACCCGAGGACGAGCTCGCGCCCGGCGAGCTGCCGCCGGACGTGCAGGCGGTCAGGCTGAAGCCGCCCGCCAGGGCCAGCGCCGCGAGCGAGGCCAGGGCGGGGGTCGCCGCGCGAGGAATCGACATGGCCCCCATCTTGCCGCATGCCGGCCGGTGGCCGGCGTGCCGTCACGTCGCTTTCACGGCCAGCAGTAGCTCATAGTCCAACACCAATCACCACAATGCGGCGAACAGGACGGTTTCTTTACTGATAACTGCAAGCCATCGTACCGACACGTGCCGCCATTAATTCGACAGCTGTCGTTGCTCTTTGGCTGTTTGCATCATGAGATTCGGCAAAAGCAGCACATCGCCGAATTTTTTCTCGCGCCATGAGCAAATATCCGACAGTGTTGGCCGTAACCCAACACGCAAGTCAAGCGTCATACTTTTAAGTGTTCGGACACAATTGAGGGGGGATTGAATGCTGGCGAGACATCGTCAGTCGCTGATCCTGCAAGCCGTAAGAAACGACGGCAGTGCAAGAGTCAGCGATCTCACGCAGCAGCTCGGCGTCTCTGACATGACGATCAGGCGCGATCTCGAGGTGCTGGCCAAGGACGGGCTGGTGGAGAAAGTCCACGGCGGCGCCGTCCTGCCGGGTTCGCATGCAGGTCACGAACCCGGCTTCGAGGACAAGCTGGTCCTCGAGCGTCCCGAGAAGAACACCATCGCGCGCACGGCGGCGGCCCTGGTCAGGCCAAACACCGCGGTCGCGATCGCGTCCGGTACCACGACGTTCGCGCTGGCCCAGTGCCTGCTCGACGTCCCCGGGCTCACCATCGTCACCAACTCGCTGCGGGTGGCGGGCCTGTTCGGCACGCCGCGCGGGCCAGAAGGCGGCACGGTAGTACTGACCGGCGGGATGCGCACGCCGTCAGACGCCCTCGTCGGGCCGGTGGCAGACCTGACGATCGGCTCGCTCCACTTCGACACGCTGTTTCTCGGTTGCACCGGGCTCGACTCCGAGGCGGGCCTGTCCACACCGAACCTGGCCGAGGCGGAGACCAACCGGGCACTCATCAACCGGGCGCGCCGGGTGGTGGTGCTCGCTGATCATTCCAAGTGGGGGGTGGTCAGCCTGGCGTCGTTCGCGGCCGTGGACAAGATCGACGTGCTGGTGACCGACCCCCTGCTGCCGTCCGACGCGCACGCGGCGCTCGGCGGGCGGGGGGTGCGCGAGATCCTCGTCTGAGGGCCTCGCCCCAGCCGCGCTAGCCAGAGCGGCCGGGCCTGACATGATGGCAATTAGGTCAGGCCCGGCCGCTGCGGCCTTCCCCCGCCGCGACGGCAGCGGGGGCCGGGGGTCTTCCCCCGGGAACATCAGCTAACGGTGACGATCGGCTGGCCGGGCGCCCCGTCCTGCGCGCCGTCTTCGAGGGACTGCTCGGCCAGCCGCATCGCCTCGTCGATCAGGGTCTCCACGATCTTCGACTCGGGCACGGTGGCGACCACCTTGCCCTTGACGAAGATCTGGCCCTTGCCGTTACCCGAGGCCACGCCGAGGTCCGCCTCGCGGGCCTCGCCCGGGCCGTTCACCACGCAGCCCATCACCGCGACCCGGAGCGGGACCTCAAGCCCGGTCAGCCCGGCGGTCACCTCTTCCGCCAGCTTGTACACGTCGACCTGGGCCCGGCCGCAGGACGGGCAGGAGACGATCTCCAGGCCGCGCTGGCGCATCCCCATCGACTCGAGGATGCCGATGCCGACCTTGACCTCTTCCACCGGCGGGGCCGACAGCGACACCCGGATGGTGTCGCCGATGCCCTGCGACAGCAGGGCGCCGAACGCGGTGGCGGACTTGATCGTGCCCTGGAAGGCCGGCCCGGCCTCGGTCACCCCGAGGTGCAGCGGGTAGTCGCACTGGGCGGCGAGCAGCCGGTAGGCCTTGATCATCACCACCGGGTCGTGGTGCTTGACCGAGATCTTGATGTCGCGGAAGCCGTGCTCCTCGAACAGCGAGCACTCCCACAGCGCCGACTCGACCAGCGCCTCCGGGGTGGCCTTGCCGTACTTGGCGAGCAGCCGCTTGTCCAGCGACCCGGCGTTGACGCCGATCCGGATCGGGGTGCCGGCGTCGTTCGCGGCCCGGGCGATCTCCTTGATCTTGTCGTCGAATTCCTTGATGTTGCCCGGGTTCACCCGGACCGCCGCGCAGCCCGCGTTGATCGCCGCGAACACGTACTTGGGCTGGAAGTGGATGTCGGCGATGACCGGGATCTGCGACTTCTTGGCGATCGCGCCCAGTGCGTCCGCGTCGTCCTGCGACGGCACCGCCACCCGGACGATCTGGCAGCCGGACGCGGTCAGCTCGGCGATCTGCTGCAGGGTGGCGTTCACGTTGGCGGTCAGCGTGGTGCACATCGACTGCACGCTGACCGGCGCGCCGCCGCCGACCGGGACGTTCCCCACCATCAGCTGGCGCGACTGGCGGCGCTCGGCGAGCGGCGCGGGCGGCGTAGCTGGCATGCCAAGGTCAACGCTCATTGGTTCCCATCCCGTTCGGGTCATCGGCTTGTACAGCCCATTGTCGCCCAGTCCCTCGGCCCGCCGCCCGCCCAACCTGACCCTCGCGTCAGGCTAGCGGCGAAGCGTCACAGGGCATTTACCCGATGTTCACCGGGTTCACGATGTCGGCCAGGATGAGCATCGCCCCGAACACCACCAGCACCAGGAAGATGCTGAAGCTAACCGGGACCAGCTTACGGTAGTCGACCAGGCCCGGGTCCGGGCGGCGGCGCAGCCGGGCGAACCAGGCCCGGATCCGCTCCCAGATCACCACCGCGACGTGGCCGCCGTCCATCGGCAGCAGCGGCAGCAGGTTGAACACGCCGACGAAGATGTTCAGCGACGCGATCAGCAGCAGCACGAAGCTGACCTTGTACTCCCAGCCCACGTTGGCCGCGACCGCCTGGCCGGTCTCCCGGGCGGCGCCGACCACGCTGGAGACGTTCCCGGCGGCGGTCGACGAGCGGTCCTTGGCGAACAGCTTCGGCACCGCGGCCGGCAGCTGCGCCAGCGCGCTGGCCGAGCCGGTGATCACCTGCGAGAAGCCGGTGCCGACGTACTTGACCGAGCTGAGCACGCTCTGCTGCTGGAACACGGTCGCGGGCGCGATGCCCAGGTAGCCGCCGTGACCGGGCACGTTGGCGAGGGTGGCGTGCAGGGTGACCGGCTTGCCGGCGCGGTCCACCGTCAGCGTCACCGGGGTGCCCGGCTTGACCTTCACGATCTCGGCCGAGAGCTGGGTCCAGCTGGATACCGGGGTGCCGTCGAACGCGGTCACCGTGTCGCCGACCTTCAGGCCCGCCGCCACCGCGGGCGCGGTCGGTCCGCCGGCGCAGGCGGTGCCGTTCTGGATCGCCGTCTCGCTGGCGGGCACGCAGGTCGCCACGGTGCCGAGCTGGGTGGTGTTGTCGTTCTCGATGCCGATGCCGAGGGCAAGCCCGAAGATGAGCACCGCCGCGATCACGAAGTGCATGAACGACCCGGCCACGAGCACGATCAGCCGCTGCCAGCCGGGCGCGCGGCGGAACGACCTGGCCTCGTCCTCCGGGTCCACCTCGTCCAGCGAGGTCATCCCGGTGATCTTGACGAACCCGCCCAGGGGGAGGGCCTTGATGCCGTACTCGGTCTCGCCGCGCTGCGTGGACCACACCGTCGGGCCGAACCCGACGAAGAAGCTGGTGCACTTCATGCCGAACCGCTTGGCGGTGGCGAAGTGGCCGGCCTCGTGCAGCATCACCGACACCAGCAGGGCGACAAGGAAGATCAGCCAGCCGATTGCGTCCAACTTCTGCCGTTCCTCCTTCGCGGGCCTAGCGGGCCTGAGCGGTCAGCTCTCTGGCCCGGGCCCGGGCCCAGGCGTCGACGGCGAGGACGTCCTCTACCGTGGCGGCCCCCGTGCGCGACGTGTCGTGCTCAGAGACTACGCGAGCCACTGTGTCAACGATCGCGGTAAAGGAGATACTTCCCGCCAGGAAGTCGGCCACGCACGCCTCGTTGGCCCCGTTGTAGACGGCCGGGGTGGTGCCGCCCGCCCGGGCGGCCGCGCGCGCCAGCGCCACGGCCGGGAACGCCTCGTCGTCGAGCGGCTCGAACGTCCAGCTCGCGGCGGCCGTCCAGTCCAGCCCGGGCGCCGCCCCCGGCACCCGGTCGGGCCAGGCCAGGCCGAGCGCGATCGGCGTGCGCATGTCGGGCGGGCTGGCCATGATGATGGTGGCGCCGTCGGAGAACTCCACCATCGAGTGCACGATCGACTGCGGGTGCACCACCACGTCCACCTTGTCCAGGCCGAAGCCGAACAGCAGGTGCGCCTCGATCACCTCAAGGCCCTTGTTCACCAGCGTGGCCGAGTTGGTGGTGACCAGCGGACCCATCCGCCAGGTCGGGTGCGCGAGCGCCTGCTCCGGGGTGACCGACTCCAGGCGCTGCCGCGGCCAGCCGCGGAACGGCCCGCCGCTGGCCGTCAGCACCAGCCGCTTCACCTCCGCGGTGGACCCGGCCCGGAGGCACTGCGCGATCGTCGAGTGCTCCGAGTCAACCGGCACGATCTGCCCCGGCTTGGCCCGGCTGGTCACCAGCGACCCGCCGATGATCAGCGACTCCTTGTTGGCCAGGGCCAGCGTGCGGCCCGCGTCGAGCGCGGCCAGGGTCGCCCGCAGGCCCGCCGCCCCGGTCACCCCGTTGAGCACCACGTCGCACGGCAGGGCCGCCAGGTGGCACACCGCGTCCACCCCGGACAGCACGGTGACCGGAGGGGAGGAAGCCGCACCCGTTCGGTCCGGTCCGGCTTTGAGTGCCGCTGCCACCGGCCCGGCCGCCGCCTCGTCGGCCACCGCCACCAGCGGCACCCCGAATTCGGCCGCCTGGCTGGCCAGCAGCTCCGGCTGGCCGCCGCCGGCGGCCAGGGCGACGACCCGGAACCGGTCCGGGTTACGGCGCACGATGTCGAGTGCCTGGGTGCCGATCGACCCGGTCGAACCGAGGATCACCACATCACGGGGGGCTGGCGTCGCGCTCACCCGCCCATTCTGCGGCAACGGCCGGCCCGGCGCGAACCCGCCCGGCGAACCGGGCCCGGCGAACCAGGCCGGGCGAACCCCGCGGCGGGAGCCGGCCCGCCATCGGCCTGGTTACATAAGGCCACTTTCCGATTACAGTCGGCGCGTCACCCGGCGGCCGCCTGGGCCGGCCAGTAGCATTCCGAGCATCTATGGCAATAACGCTAAGTAAGCGTCTGCTAACGGCTGTCGCAGTGGCCGTGCTCGCCGTCGGCACGCAGGCGCTCCTCCCCCGCGCTTCCGGCTTGCTGTCCGACGGCCAGCTGCCGCAGGCGTCGGCCGGCTCCGCCGCCCAGGCCGCGGCCCTGCGCTACTGGACCCCGGCCCGGATGGCGGCCACCGTCGCCGCCGATACCGCCGACGCCGACACCGCCCAGCGGCGCCTGGTCCGCGCCCGCACCCTGGTCAGGAGGGCTCCCGCCAAGCCCGCCGGGCCAGGCCCGTGGCTGACCGGCGACACCGGCGGCAACGGGCTGCGCTGGACGCACGGGGGCGCGGTCACGGCCGCCGTCGGCAAGGTCTTCTTCACCCTCGGCCACGCCGACTACGTGTGCTCGGGAACCCTGGTCGGCCACCAGGGCCTGGTGCTGACCGCCGCGCACTGCGTCGACGGCGGCCCCGGGCCCGGCCGGGCCGCGCAGTGGGCCAGCAACTGGGTGTTCGCGCCCGGCTACCGGGACGGGCAGCTACCGTACGGCGAGTACACCGGCCGCCGCTTCTACACGCTGCCGGGCTGGGCCGGGCCACAGGGCGGGACCGAGCAGTACGACGTCGCCTTCGTCCAGGTCAGCCCGGCCACCCGGGCCGGCCTGCCGGAGCCCGCCAGCCTGCCGCCCGGCCTTCCGCTGCGGTTCGCGGACAGCCAGGACGCGGCCGGCCTGGCGGGCCGCGGCTACGTCTTCGGTTATCCGGCCGAGCCGCCCTACACCGGCCTTTACCCGAACTACTGCGCCGGGACGGGCACCGCTTCCGGTGACAGCGTCCGGCTGCCGTGCGCGATGACGGCGGGAGACAGCGGCGGGCCGTGGCTGACCGGGTTCAGCCCCCGGGCGGGCAGCGGCACGGTGTACGCGGTCAGCGCCTACAAGCTGTCAGGCAACCTGACCGTGCTCTACGGCGCGGTGCTCGGGCCGCAAGCCCGCGCCGTCTACCAGCGGGCGGCCGCCCCGGCGAGCTGAGCAACTCAGCCGAGGAGCTGGCTGACCTGCCGCGCCAGCGCGAAGTCAGCGCTGGTCAGCCCGCCCGCCGAGTGCGTCACGAGGGACAGCGTCACCTTGTTCCAGGAGATGGAGATATCCGGATGGTGGCCGGCCCGCTCGGCCAGGAAGCCGACCGCGTTGACCAGCAGCAGCGAGTCACGGAAGTCCCCGCCGGTGACCGTGCGGGTGAGCTGACCGTCGCTAACGGACCAGCCGGGGGTGGCCGACAGCTCGGCATTGACCTGCTCGGAGGTAAGAGTCGCCATGCTCCGTCCCTACCCGCTGGATGCCCCGTCCCTACCCGCTGGCGCTAGGATCAGCCGGGTGACCCCGACTGTGCGCGATACGCCGCTGCGAGCGGTACACGAGCGGCTCGGCGCGACGATGACCGACTTCGCGGGCTGGCTGATGCCGCTGCGCTACGGCAGCGAGACCGCGGAGCACAACGCCGTGCGGACCAGCGCCGCCCTGTTCGACCTGAGCCACATGGGCGAGATCGCGGTGACCGGGCCCGGCGCCGCCGCGGCGCTCGACTACGCGCTGGTCGGCCAGCCGTCGGCGCTGGCGGTCGGCCGCGCCCGGTACACCATGCTGTGCGCACCGGACGGCGGCATCCTCGACGACCTGATCGTCTACCGGCAGGCCGGGGAGCGCTTCCTCGTCGTCGCCAACGCGTCCAACACCGCGGTGGTGCTGGCCGAGCTGACCGCGCGGTGCGGCGGCGACGGCACGCCGGCCGGGTCGGCGCTGGTGGCCGACGAGTCCGCCAGCACGGGGCTGGTGTCCATCCAGGGCCCGAACGCGTGCGGCTTGCTCGCGCCGCTGACCGATGTCCCGGTGGCGGACATGCGCTACTACGCGGGCGGCTACGGCACCGTCGCGGGCCGCCCCGCCTGGATCGCCCGGACCGGGTACACCGGCGAGGACGGCTTCGAGATCTTCTGCGCGCCGGACGACTGCGAGCCGGTCTGGGACGCGCTGGCGGCGACCGTACCGGGCGGGGTGCCGGCCGCCGGGCTGGCCGCCCGCGATACGCTCCGGCTCAAGGCCGGCATGCCGCTTTACGGCAACGAGCTCGGCCCGGACGTCACCCCGTACGAGGCGGGGCTGGGCCGGGTCGTCCGGCTGGACAAGCCGGGTGACTTCGTCGGGCGCGCCGCCCTCGCCGCCCGGGCGGCCGAAGGACCCCGGCGCACCCTCATCGGCCTGCGGGCCGGAACGCGGCGGGTGCCACGGCACGGCTACCCGGTGCTGTCCGGGGCGCGGCCGGTCGGCGAGGTGACCAGCGGGGCACCGTCGCCGACGCTGGGCGTGCCGGTAGCGATGGCGTACGTCGAGGTGGACACGACAGGACCGCTCGGGATCGACATCCGGGGCAAGACCGAGCCGGCCGAGATAACCGGGCTGCCGTTTTACGACAGGAGAAAGTGACGATGGGCGTTCCCGCGGAATTGCGGTACACGCAGGAGCACGAGTGGATCGCGGTCGACGGCGACACTGCCACGATCGGGATCACCGACTACGCGACGCAGGCGCTCGGCGACGTCGTCTACGTGTCGCTGCCCGAGGTCGGGGCGGCGGTGACGGCGGGCGAGCCGTGCGGCGAGGTCGAGTCGACCAAGTCCGTCAGCGACCTCTACGCCCCGGTGAGCGGGGAGGTCACCGAGGTCAACGAGGAGCTGGCGGACGACCCCGGCCTCATCAACGCCGAGCCGTACGGCCTTGGCTGGATGTTCCGGGTCCGGGTGGCCGCGGGGTCGGCCGCGGGCGAGCTGCTCTCCCCCGCTGAGTACGAGGCACTGACCAAGAACGCGGGCTTATCCGCCGCGCCGCCGGCCGGACCGGGATGGTTGGCGCGCTGAGCCGGTAACCAGCGGCTCAGCGCGCCAACCATTTGCTTTCGGTGCTTTCGCGCGGGCGCGCTACTTGCGGAGCTTGCGCCAGACGAGGAAGCAGGTGACGCTGACGGCGGCGAGCGCGACCGCGCCGCCGATGCGCGGGTCAACCTGGCTGAGCCGTTCCACCGCCCGGTCGGTGGTGCGCCGTACCACGTTACGCGGCGACACCCGGTCGGTAATCTCGTCAATCGTCTTCGCGAGGTCGGCCCGGGTGCGCTCGATCTCGTCCACCAGTTCGCCCGGCGGGGGCGTCGGCTCGGCGCCCTTAGTCTCAATGTCGGTCTCGGCCATACGGGAAACTGTACTCGCCCGGCCGCCCGCTGCCCGCCCGCGCCGTCCCGGCCGGCTCCGCGCCTTACCGTGGCCGAGCCGCCGCCCGGGGGGAGGTGGAGCGGCCCGCCAGGCGGGGGATAACCTGCCCTGTGACCAGTGACCAGGCCGGCCGATGACCGGGGCAACCCAGTTCGGCCTCATCGTGGCAGTCATCGGCCTGGCCGGCGTCGCCGCGGTGCTCTCCAACCGGCTGAGTGCCCGGCTGCGGGTACCCGCGCCCGCGTTCTTCCTGGTCGCGGCGGTCATCGCGGCCCAGCTGTGGCCGTCGGCGACGAACCTGCCAGCGACGACCGTGCAGCGGGTGGTGACGCTGGCGCTGGCGGTCATCTTGTTCGACGGCGGCATGCACATCGGGCGCCGCCGGTTCCGCACCGCGGCCGCGGCCATCATCTGGACCGGGATCGCGGGCACGCTGGTCACCGCGGCCGGCACCGCGGTCGCCGCCCGCTACGTGGCCGGGATGAGCTGGCACCTGTCGCTGCTGGTGGGCACGGCGGTGGCCGCGACCGACCCGGCGGTGGTGTTCTCGGTGTTCGGCCGGCGGGAGATCGCCGGGCGCACCGGGGTGCTGCTCGAAGGCGAGTCGGGTGCCAACGACCCGGTCGGCATCGCCCTGCTGGCAGCGCTGCTCGGCGCGCACGGCGGGGCGGGCAGCGTGGCCTGGCACGTGCTGAGCGAGTTCCTGCTGCAGATGGCGGTGGGGGTAGCGGTCGGGGTGGCGGGCGGCCTGGCGCTGCTGGCCTTCATGCGCCGGGTGCCGCTGCCGAGCGAGGGCCTGTACTCGCCCCGGGTGCTGGCCAGCGTGCTGGTCATCTTCGGGCTGGCCAGCGTCGCCCACGGCTCGGGGTTCCTGGCGGTGCTGGTGGCCGGCATCCTCATCGGCGACGAGCCCGCCCCCTACAAGCGGGAGATCGAGCGCTTCCACTCCTCACTGGCGTCCCTGGCCGAGATCGTCGCGTTCGTCATGCTCGGCCTGACCATGCGGCTGTCCCAGCTCGCCAGCGCGTCCGCCTGGGCCGAGGGCCTCGCCCTGGCCGCCCTGCTCGCCTTCGTGATCCGCCCGGTGCTCGGCGGCCTGGTGTCGCTGCCGGTCCGGCTGTCGGTACCGGAACGGGTGTTCTTCCTGTGGACCGGGCTCAAGGGCGCGGTGCCGATCCTGCTCGGCATGACCATCACCGCGTCCGGCACCCCCGGGGCGAACCGCGCCTACCAGGTCATCTTCGTCATCGTCGGCTTCTCGGTGACCGTGCAGGGCGGCCTGGTACCCACCCTGGCGCACCGGCTGCACATCCCGCTGCGCTCCATCGAGCCGGAGCCGTGGTCGCTCGGCGTCCGGTTCAGCGAGGAACCCGAGGGCCTGCACCGCTACCACGTGGCCGACGGCGCCGCCGCCGACGGCCGCCCGGTCAGCGACCTGCCCTGCGGCGAGAACGCCTGGCTGTCCCTCGTCGTCCGGGACGGCGCCCTGCTCACCGTGGCGGGCGACACCGCGCTGCAGGGCGGCGACGACGTGCTGGTGCTGGCCGACCCCGACGAGCTCCCGGCCCTCGAGCGCTACTTCACCGATCCCCGGCCAACGCCCCCGGGGTCACCGGACGGGCACCCAGGACCACCAGGCACGGGCACCCCCGGGGGTTAAGGGCCATGACCGGGACAGAGACCCCGGCCAGCACCCGTGCGGCCAATACAATGGCGCCTTCTGCCATTGGCCGCACCCCGGGGGGTACGGGGGGTCGCCCCCCGGGAGATAACAGTGCGGGCGAAGGGACTTGAACCCCCACGGTGTTTCCACCAACAGGACCTAAACCTGCCGCGTCTGCCATTTCGCCACGCCCGCGACTGCCCCGCCCGGAGGCGGAGCGGATGGCGGCTGGGGTCAGCCGCACCCGTTCGGAATTCTACTGGTTTTTAGCGGGCAAGGTCTTTACGGAGACGGTCTACGTGACCGGTCGCCTTGACGGCGTACATGGCCTTCTCGATCTTGCCGTCGGCGTCGATGACGAAGGTGGAGCGGATGACGCCCATGATCGTCTTGCCGTAGTTCATCTTCTCGCCGTAGGCGCCGTAGGCGGTCAGCGTGCTCTTGTCCGGGTCGGACAGCAGCGGGAAGGTGAGGTGCTCCTTTTCCCGGAACCGGGCCAGCTTGGCGGGCGGGTCCGGGGAGATGCCGAGCACCGCGACGCCATCGGCGGTCAGCTCGGGCAGGGCGGCGGTGAAGTCACACGCCTGCTTCGTGCAGCCGGGGGTCATCGCGGCCGGGTAGAAGTACACGATCACCCGCTGGCCGCGCAGCTTCATCAGCGACACCGGGTTCCCGTCGGCATCGGGCAGGGTGAAATCGGGCGCCTCGTCGCCGGGTGCCAGCCGCACTCCCGTCACTGTCCCCTCCTCTTTCCGGTTACCGGGCCGGCCGGCGCCTGGCCCGGTACGCTGGCCGCCGGGCAAGCGGAGGCCGGACACCTACGTTAGCGCATGCCGGCCGGGCCGGCCGGGCTCGCGGCGGGCCGCCCGGCCCGGGCTCGCCGGCCGGGGCTGGCCCCGGGTTTCCCCGGGATGCGCGGGGGAAGCTGTGGCGCGTTGGCGGGTACCCGATCCGCTTTTATGGCAGCATGGCGATCAGCCAAGAAAACCAACAAATCTTAACAACATCTACAGCTCGGGGGTTATCTGATGCGTGCAGGCGCTGTTCGCCGGCCGTGGCAGGCGGCCGGGGCCGCCGCCGTCGCCGTGGCGGCCCTGGCCGGCTGCGGCGCGACCGCGACGTCCACCTCCGGCGCAGCCGCCACCCCGGCCGGGACCAGCAGCGCGGGGGGCGGGCAGGGTGACGCGCTGAGCGCGGTCCAGCTCGCCGCGCGGACCGCCTCGGGCGCGAACTCGGTCACCGGGACGATGAACATCCAGGTCACCGCGAAGCCGGGGGCGACTCCCGCCCCGACCGCAAGCGGGCTGGCCGGCAATTTCAGCGCCATCGCCGCCTTCGCCGAGCAGCTGCATCCCTCGCTGCTCGCCCGGGTCGACATCAGCTCGCTGGCGGTGTCCGGGACGACGCTGCCCGGCGGGCTCAGCGAGATCCTCACCCCGAGCACGCTCTACCTGAAGTCCAGCTACCTCACGCAGGCGCTGCACGTAACCAAGCCGTGGATGACGATCCCCCTCACCCGGCTCAGCACGGGCAGCGGCGTCAACATCAGCCAGCTACTCGGCAGCCTGACCGGGAGCGGGCCGACCACCGAGTCCGGCCTGCTGGCGGGGGCCACGACGGTCCGCAAGGTGGGCACCGGGACGATCGGCGGCGTGCCGGTCACCGAGTACTCAGGGACGCTGTCCATGGCCAAGGCGCTGGCCGCGCTGCCCGCGGCCACCCGCACCCAGCTCAAGCCCTCGATCACCGCGGCCGGCTTCAAGACCGCCACGTTCACCACCTGGATCGACGGCTCGCACCTGGTCCGCAAGACCATTGTCAGCGAGTCAGGCACCGCGCTGAGCGAGGTCACCACCACCACGATCACCAGCATCAACCAGCCGGTGACGATCACCCCGCCGCCGGCCAGCCAGACCCAGGCGCTGCCTAGCGGGAGCCTGCCGACCAGCTAGCCCCCGGGCTGGGGCGTGGTTGCGGCAACCAGGCGCCCATGGCCGTCTGGTTGCCGCAACCACGCGCTGGTCAGGGTGCCGCCAGGCAGCTTGTCCGGGCTTTACCGGAGGGTGATGACGTTCGCGGTGATGAGGGCGGCGGCGTCGGAGGCGAGGTAGGCGATGACCTCGGCGACCTCTTCGGGGTTGGCTACGTGGACGAGGTCGATGCGTTCGGCTACGTGCTCACGTACGGCGTCGGTGACCCAGCCGGTGTCAGTGACGGGCGGGTACACCATGTTGGCGGTGATCCCGTAGGGGGCGAGTTCGAGGGCGGCGGACATGGTGTAGTTGCCCTGGGCAGCTTTGGCGGCTCCGTAGCTGACTTCCTGCGGGAACCCGAGGTCCCCGCCGGAGGTCAGACCGATGATCCGGCCCCAAGTGGCCTGGCGGGCGATGTGGCGCTGGGCGAACTCGCTGATCAGCAGGGCAGCGGCCATGGCGTCGACGGCGAACTGCTGGGTCCAGGTCGCTGCGGTGACGGGCTGCATCGTCCGGCCGAGCCGGTCGGTTGTGGTGGCGGTGAACGTGTCGGCGAGCCAGCCGGTCGCGTTGTTGACCAAGATGTCGACCGGGCCGAGTTGCTCTTCTGCGTCATCGAACAGCCGGGCTGGGGCAGCGGGATCGGACAGGTCGGCTTCGACGGCGATGGCCTTACCGCCTTCTTCTTGGATGCGGGCGGTGACGGCTGCGGCGTCGTCCGCGCGATTGGCTCGGTACCGCTGCGGAGTTCCGGGGTCGTCCGGGTCCTCTATCCGAAGGTAGGTGCACAGGACCGCGCACCCGCGCCGGGCGAGTGCCTGTGCGGTCGCCGCGCCTATGCCGTGGTTGGCGCCCGTCACGATTGCGGTATGCGCAGCCGTCATCATGGCTCCTTCACTAGGGACCGAGGCGACCTCCCATTGTGGGCTCTGACCGTTCCCGTGGCCGAACGGTTTTCGTTCCCCGGGTGGTCGGCGGATGACTCGGCATGGATGCCGGGCTGAGTCATCCCGCCTGGCATCAACGCTTCGGTCAAAGCTGGGTTAAGGCGCGGCCAGCTCGGGCGGGAGCAGCTCGGGCGGGACGGTCTGGTAGGTGACCGGGCGCAGCCAGCGCTCGACGGCGGCGCCACCGACCGAGGTGGTCGGCGAGGTGGTAGCCGGGTAGGGGCCGCCGTGGGTCATCGCCGGGGCCACCGCCACCCCGGTCGGCCAGCCGCCGAACACCACCCGGCCCGCGAGGCGGGACAGCCGGGCGAGCCAGGCGGCGGCGCCCGGCTCGGCGCCGTCCGCGTGCAGGGTGGCGGTCAGGCTGCCGCCGAGGCCGGACAGCACCGCCTCCGCCTCGGCCGCGTCGCGGTAGCGGACCAGCACGGTGAGCGGGCCGAAGCACTCTTCGGTCAGCTCACCGCTGAGGTCGGCCGCGTCAACCTCGAGCAGCCCGGCCCGGACGGCCTGCGGGACGGCGCCGGCCGGGGCGGCGGCCGCCGCGGCCAGGGTACGCACCCCCGGGGCGGCCGCACGGGCGGCGAAGCCGGCCAGGAAGTGGTCCCGCATCCGGGTATCGAGCAGCGCTCCGGGGGCGGCTTGCGCCGCCGCCTGGGCGGCCGCGGCGGTGAGCGCGTCGCCCGCCGGGCCCGCCGGGACCAGCACCAGGCCCGGCTTGGTGCAGAACTGGCCCTGGCCGAGGGTGTAGGAGGCGACCAGGCCGGACGCGATCTCGTCGGCCCGGGCGGCGGCCGCCCGCTCGGTCACCAGCACCGGGTTGAGGCTGCCGAGCTCGCCGTAAAACGGGACAGGGACCGGGCGGGCCGCCGCGACGTCGAACAGCGCCCGCCCGCCGGGGACCGAGCCGGTGAAGCCGACCGCCGCGATCAGCGGGTGGCGCACCAGGTCGGTGCCCGCCTGGTAGCCGTGCAGCAGGCCGAGCACGTCGGCCGGCAGCCCGGCCTTCTCGGCCGCCGAGCGCAGCGTCTCCGCCACCAGCTCGCTGGTGGCCGGGTGGTCCGGGTGCGCCTTCACCACCACCGGGCAGCCGGCCGCGATCGCGCTGGCGGTGTCCCCGCCGGGCACGCTGAACGCGAACGGGAAGTTGGACGCGGCGAACACCGCCACCGGGCCGACCGGCACCTTCCAGCGGCGCAGCTCAGGGCGCGGCGGGACGGCGGCCGGATCCGGCCGGTCGACGGTCACGCCGAGGAAGGCGCCGTCGTCCACCAGGCCGGCGAAGAACCGGAACTGGTAGGCCACCCGGGCCAGCTCGCCGGACAGCCGCGGCTCGCCCAGCGCGGTCTCGGCGTCAGCCGCCGCGACCAGCTCGGCCGCGCGCGCCTCGACCGCGTCCGCCCAGGCCCGCAGCAGCGCCGCCCGGGCCGGGCGGTCCGCCAGCGCGTCAGCCGCGCCGCTGGCCGCGCGGACGGCCGCGTCCACCGCCGCCGCGTCCGCCTCGACCGCCACCTGCCCGCGGGACTCGCCGGTACGCGGGTCACGGCTCAGAACCGGTTCCATGCTGGTACCTCCCGTCGGCGCCGCGGACTCGGCCGCGGCGGCTTTTGGTCTCGGTTACAGCTAACAACCCCGACGCGCGGCTGCATACCACCCGCCGCGCCGATTCGGCGGCCGGTGAAGCGGTTGGTGAAGTGGTCAGGATCGGAGAAGCGCTGGTCCCCGGAGCGCCCCTAGGGTGACGGGAACGGGGCCGCGCATCCGGCTGCGGCCCGTGAAGAACAGGAGTCGCAGATGAGCGGTACGCCTACCGAGGGAATCAAGATCGTGCTGCACCCGGTGTCCGATCTCGGGGCGGCCAAGGCGGTCTACAGCGCGCTGCTCGGGGCGCAGCCGTCGGCCGACTCGGAGTACTACGTCGGATACGACGCCGGCGGCCAGCACATCGGGCTGGTGCCGGGCGGCGACGCGAGCGCGCCGGTCGCGTACTGGGCGGTGACCGACATCAAGGCAAAGCTGGCCGAGGTGACCGAGGCCGGCGCCACGGTGACCCAGGAGCCGCAGAACGTCGGCGGCAGCCGCCTGGTGGCGACCTTCACCGACCCGGACGGCAACGTGCTCGGGCTCGTGCAGGACTAGCCCGGGCTAGGCCGGGGGGAGGGCGGCGATGACCTTGGCGATGGCGCGGAAGGCGCGGCCGCGGTGGCTGATCGCGTCCTTGTCGGCCGGGGCCAGCTCGGCGGTGGTGGTCTCCAGGCCGTCGGGGACGAAGATGGGGTCGTAGCCGAAGCCGTTGCTGCCGCGCGGCGCCCGGGCCAGGCGGCCGGGCAGCACGCCGGTCGTGGTCCACTCGGCGGGCCCGCCCGCGGCCGCGGGCCCGGGCAGGGCCAGGGCGGCGACGCAGACGAAGGCGGCGTCACGGTGGTCGATGTCGGCCATCTGGGCCAGCACCAGCTTCAGGTTGGCCAGGTCGTCGCCGTGCCGGCCGGCCCAGCGGGCGGACAGGATGCCGGGCATGCCGTGCAGCGCGTGCACGGTCAGCCCGGAGTCGTCGGAGACAGCAGGCAGCCCGGTGTAGGCGGCGATCGCGTGCGCCTTCAGCAGCGCGTTGTCGGCGAACGTGAGCCCGGTCTCGGCTACGTCGGGCGCGCCGGGGAACTCATCGAGGCCGACGATCTGGCTGGCCACCCCGGCCTCGTCCAGGATCCGGTTCAGCTCGACGACCTTGTGCTTGTTGTGGGTCGCGAGCGCGATGCGCGCGGCCCCGTCAGCCACCTGACGGCACCTCGGACGGCCGCAGGGCCGCCTGCTGCAGCCGGGTCAGCTCGGCGCAGCCGGCCGCCCCCAGGTCGAGCAGGCTGTTCAGCAGCGCCCGGGAGAACGGCTCCTGCTCGGCGGTGCCCTGCACCTCCACGAAGTCCCCGGTGCCGGTGCAGACCACGTTCATGTCGGTGTCGGCGGCCGAGTCCTCCTCGTAGCACAGGTCGAGCCGCGGCTCGCCGCCGATGATGCCGACCGACACCGCGGCGACCGAGTTGACCAGCGGGCTCCCCTTGAGCTTGCCCCGGCCGCGCAGCCACTCGACCGCGTCGACCAGCGCCAGGTAGCCGCCGGTAACCGCCGCGGTCCGGGTCCCGCCGTCCGCCTGCAGCACGTCGCAGTCGATGTAGATGGTGTTCTCGCCCAGCGCCTTGTAGTCCACGCAGGCGCGCAGCGACCGGCCGACCAGCCGGGAGATCTCATGGGTGCGGCCGCCGATCCGGCCCTTGACCGACTCGCGGTCGTTGCGGGTGTTGGTGGCCCGGGGCAGCATCGCGTACTCGGCGGTGACCCAGCCGAGGCCGCTCCCCCGGCGCCAGCGCGGCACCTCTTCGGTGACGCTGGCCGCGCACAGCACCCGGGTCTTGCCGAATTCCACCAGCACCGACCCCTCGGCGTGGTCGAGCCAGCGCCGGGTGAACCGCACCGGCCGCAGCTCGTCGGCGGCCCTTCCGTCTGGACGTGTCATGGCGGCCAGCTTCAGTCCCCGAGGGTGATTACCTGACCCGCGCTGGCCACGTCCAGGTGGCCGGAAAACGCGGCCGCCGCCTCCGCCCGGGCGTCGTCCCGGCTGATCCACGGCTGCAGGTGGGTGAGCACCAGCCGGCCCACCCCGGCCCGGGCGGCGTAGCCGGCCGCCTGCCGCGCGGTCAGGTGCACGTCCGCGGGCAGGCCGGGCCCGTCGAGGAAGGCGGCCTCCGACAGCAGCACGTCGGCCCCGGCCGCGAGCGCGGGCACCGCCTCGGTCTGGCCGGTGTCGCCGGTGTAGACCAGGGAGCGGCCACCCTGGGCGAACCGGAACGCGAACGTCTCCACCGGGTGGTTCACGTGCGCCAGCCGCACCTCGAACGGGCCCACGGTGAGCTGCCCGGGCGCCAGCGTGCGGAACTCGAACCGCTTCATCACCCCCAGGTCGTCGCCCCCGGGTCCGTGCAGCAGGCTGATCCGCTCGGCGGTGCCTGGCGGCCCGTAGACCGGGATCGGCGGCTGCGGGCCGGCCGGCGAGTAGGTCCTGGCGATCGAGTACGAGTAGAGGTCGACGCAGTGGTCGGCGTGCAGGTGGCTCAGGCACACCGCGTCCACCCCGGTCAGCGGCACGTACCGCTGCAACGCGCCGAGGGCCCCGTTCCCCAGGTCGACCAGCAGGCGGAAGCCCTCGGCCTCGAGCAGGTAGCAGGACGCGGCACTGTCGGGCCCGGGCAGGCTCCCCGAGCAGCCGACCACGGTCAGGCGCATGAGGTAATTGTTCCCCAGGAAAACCCGGGCTAGCCAGCGCTCAGGCCCAGAGCTGCCCTTCCAGCTTCTGCTCGGCCTCGTCCAGGGTGCCGCTGTAGGCGCCGGTCGACAGGTACTTCCAGCCGCCGTCGGCCACCAGCACCACGATGTCCGCGCGCTCCCTGGCCTTCAGCGCCTGGGCGGCCATCGCCAGGCCCGCGTGCAGCGCGCAGCCGGCCGAGATGCCGGCGAAGATGCCCTCCTTGGACAGGAAGTCGCGGGTGCGGCGCAGCGCGTCCTCCGAGGACACAGAAAACCGGGTGGTCAGCACCGACTCGTCGTACAGCTCGGGGACGAAGCCCTCGTCCACGTTGCGCAGGCCGTAGACCAGCTCACCGTAGCGCGGCTCGGCCGCCACGATCTTGACCTCGGGGACGTGCTCGCGCAGGAACCGGCCGGTGCCCATCAGCGTGCCGGTGGTGCCGAGCCCGGCCACGAAATGGGTGACCGACGGCAGGTCGGCCAGGATCTCCGGCCCGGTGGTCTCGTAGTGCGCGCGGGCGTTGGCCTCGTTGCCGTACTGGTAGAGCATCACCCAGTCCGGGTGGTCGGCCGCCAGCCGCTTCGCGACCCGGACGGCCTCGTTGGAGCCGCCCGCGGCGGGCGAGGTGAAGATCTCCGCCCCGTACATGCGCAGGATCTGGCGGCGCTCCTCGCTGGTGTTCTCCGGCATCACCACGATGAGCTGGTAGCCGCGCAGCTTGGCCACCATCGCCAGCGAGATCCCGGTGTTGCCCGAGGTCGGCTCCAGGATGGTGGCGCCCGGGCGGAGCAGGCCGTCCTTCTCCGCCTGCTCGACCATGAAGAAGGCCGCCCGGTCCTTCACCGACCCGGTCGGGTTGCGGTCCTCCAGCTTGGCCCACAGCCGGACGTCGTCCGACGGGGACAGCCGCGGCAGCCCCACCATCGGGGTGTTGCCGAGGCTGGCGAGCAGCGAGTCGTAGCGCATAGGGGCTAGCGCGAGCCGCCGGCCACCGCGGGCAGCACGGTGACGGTGTCGCCGTCCTTGACCGGGGTCTCCAGGCCGCCGAGGAAGCGCACGTCCTCGTCGTTGAGGTAGACGTTGACGAACCGGCGCAGCTTCTCGCCGTCCACCAGCCGGTCGCGCAGCCCGCTGTGCTCCTTGTCCAGGTTGCTCAGCAGCTCGTCCAGGGTGGCGCCGGCTCCCTCGACCGTCTTGGCGCCGCCGGTATAGGTGCGCAGGATGGTCGGGATGCGAACCTCAATGGCCATGTCGTCAATCGCTCCTCGGTGAACTTGCAGTGCCTTGGCTGCAACCCTAACCGGGGCCCGATCATTCCGGTCAACCGGAGACCTTCACCGGCTCCTCGGTGACCACGCCGTCGACGATGCGGAAGGAGCGGAACTCGGCCTGCTGCTCGTCCCTGGTCGAGACCAGCACGTAGTGCGCGTCGGGCCAGCCCGCGTAGGAGATGTCGGTACGCGACGGGTACGCCTCGGTGGCGGTGTGCGAGTGGTAGATCACCACCGGCTCCTCGTCGTTGTCTTCCATCCCCTGCCACACCCGGAGGTACTCGCCCGGGTCGAACTCGTAGAAGGTGGGCGACCGGGCGGCGTTCAGCATCGGGATGAAGCGGACCGGGGCGTCACCGCCGGCCGGGCCCGCCAGCATGCCGCAGGCCTCGTCCGGGTGATCTTTCCTGGCGTGGGCCACGATCTGGTCATGCAGCGCCCGCGGGATAGTCAGCACAACTGCTCAGGTTACCCGGCGATCGCGCGGACCAGCGACTCCTGGACGGCGCCGAGCCAGCCGTAGACCTCGAACGCCGCCACCCGCGGGTCCTTCGGGTCGAGCCCGGTCAGCTGGTCCTCGAAGTCCTCGGTCACCGCCAGCCGCACGCCGAACATCAGCCGGACGTCGTTCAGCGCCCGCAGCCAGTCCCTGGCCTGGTCGGCGCTGAGCTTCACCCGGCCGCCCTTGGCGGGCAGCGTCTCAAGCAGCGTCAGCGCGAAGTACTTCTTGGCCTCGCGCAGCGAGGACTCGGTGTACTTGCGGAACTCCCCCGCCGCCTCCGGGTCATCGGAGTAGGCATCGGGCAGCAGCCGGGCCAGCACCGGGTCGACCGGCGCCTCCGGGGCAGGCGCGGTGGCCTCGTTGAACATCTTCTCCAGGTCGTCGAACAGGTCGGGCGTGTCACCGCCGCCCGACGACCCGGCCGCGTCGTCCGCCGAGGCCGAAGCGGCCATCGGCGGGGCGGGCCGGTCCGGGTCGTTCAGCAGCTCGATGACCGGACCGACCAGCGTCCGCAGCAGGGTTGCCTCACCCGGCGACAGCCAGACGCTGGCGCCGCCGCCCTTCGTAGACCGGAACATCTCCATCACTCCCCGGACGGCTCAGGTGTCCTGGCGGACGGTTGCCCACAGCCCGTACCCGTGCAGCACCTCAACGTTGCGTTCCATCGCCTCGCGGGTACCGCTGGCCACCACTGCCTTGCCCTTGTGGTGCACGTCGAGCATCAGTTTCTCCGCCTTCGACCGCGGGTATCCGAAAACATGCTCGAACACGTAGGTCACGTAGGACATCAGGTTGACCGGGTCGTTCCAAACAATCGTCAACCAGGGCTTATCGGGTCTTATATCTTCCGCTGACGACGGCTGATCGACTTCAGCGGGTGCCACGCTCACTCGCTCGCACCTCCCTTTCGTAGTCTTCCACCTGTGACCAATACGGTGAACAGCGGGACAACCGCGCTGCTGACTGACCACTACGAGCTCACCATGCTGCAAGCCGCGCTGAGCAGCGGCGCGGCGCAGCGGCGGGCAGTGTTCGAGGTTTTCGCCCGCCACCTGCCGCACGGCCGCCGCTACGGCGTCGTGGCCGGCACCGGCCGGCTACTCGACGCGCTCGAGCGCTTCCGCTTCGGGCCGGACGAGCTGTCCTTCCTAAGCGACAACCAGATCGTGGACGAGGCCACCATCCGGTTCCTGTCATCGTATCGGTTTTCCGGCAACATCTGGGGTTATGCCGAAGGGGAGGTGTACTTCCCCGGGTCGCCGATCCTGGTCGTGGAGGGCACCTTCGCGGAGTCGGTACTGCTCGAGACGGTGGCGCTGTCGATACTCAACCACGACTGCGCGGTCGCCTCGGCCGCGTCGCGGATGGTGACCGCGGCCGGCGGCCCCGGCCCGGGCGGGCGGCCGCTGATCGAGATGGGCTCGCGCCGGACCCACGAGGCGGCCGCGGTGGCCGCCGCCCGGGCCGCCTACATCGCCGGGTTCGCGTCCACCTCCAACCTGGAGGCCCGGTACGCCTACGGGGTCCCGTCCAGCGGCACCTCCGCCCACGCGTTCACGCTGGTGCACGACAGCGAGCCGGAGGCGTTCGCCGCCCAGCTCTCCTCGCTCGGGGCCGGCACCACCCTGCTGGTGGACACGTTCAGCGTCGAGCAGGCGGTCCGGGCGGCGGTAGCCGAGGCCGGGCCGTCGCTGGGCGCGGTGCGGATCGACAGCGGCGACCTGCCGGCGCTGGCGGTGTCGGTCCGGGCGCTGCTTGACTCACTCGGCGCGACCAGCACCCGCATCATCCTCACCGGCGACCTGGACGAGTACTCGATCGCCGGGCTCGCGGTCGCCCCGGTCGACGGCTACGGCGTCGGCACCTCGCTGGTCACCGGGTCCGGGGCGCCGACCGCGGCGCTGGTCTACAAGCTGGTGGCGCGCTCCGACGGGCCGCTGGCGGACGGCGAGCCGGCCGGGGCACTGGTCCCGGTGGCCAAGCGGTCGGTCGGGAAGCCGGGACGGGGCGGGCGCAAGTGGGCCGTGCGCGAGCGGTCCGCCAGCGGCGACGCGGCCACCGAGCGGATCTGGCTGGCGCCGCCGGAAGGCACCCGCCCGGACGACCGGGTACTGCTGCAGGAACTGGTGCGCGACGGCAAGGTCGTCGGCCGCGAGCCGCTGGCCGACGCCAGGCGGCGGCACGCGGACGTGCTGGCCGAACTGCCCGGTTACGCGCTGCAGCTTTCCCGCGGCTACCCGGCGATCCCCACCGTCTTCGGCCCGGACAGCGACTAGACGGGGCGGTAAAGTCTTCTCATGCGGGCTCTGATTATCGTTGACGTGCAGAATGACTTCTGCGAAGGCGGCTCGCTGGCGGTGGCCGGCGGGACCGCGGTCGCCCGGGGGATCAGCTCGCTGCTGGCGTCCGGCCGCCACGGCTACGACCACGTGGTGGCGACCAAGGACTACCACGTCGACCCGGGCAGCCACTTCGCGGCCGACCCGGACTACGCGCGCAGCTGGCCGGCCCACTGCGTGGCCGGCACGGCCGGGGCCGAGTTCCACCCCGACCTGGCCACCGGGCCGATCGAGGCGGTGTTCCGCAAGGGCGCGCACGCCGCCGCCTACAGCGGCTTCGAAGGGGTCACCGACGACGGCACGCCGCTGGCCGGCTGGCTGCGCGAGCACGGGGTGGACACCGTCGACGTGGTCGGCATCGCCACCGACTTCTGCGTGCGCGCCACCGCCGCCGACGCCGCCGCCAACGGGTTCAGCACCCGGGTGCTGCTCGAGCTGACGGCCGGGGTCGCGCCCGGCACCACCGCCGAGGCGATCACCCAGCTGCGCGACACCGGGGTCGAGGTCCGCCCCGACTGACGCTTTTCAGGATTATCCCGAACGGGTGCGGCTGACTGCCCTCCCCCGGCCCCGGGCGGAACCGGGGGCCGGCCGGAGGCGGCCGCACCCGTTCGGATAATCCTGGTTCTTCTTAGCGGAGGGACGGGCGGCCGAGCGGCAGCGGACGGCCGCCGGTGGCCACCGCGGCCGTGGAGGCGTACAGGTACACGCCGACCGCGGCGAACGCGAACACGAAGTAGCCGGCCGTCTTCGCCAGCCCGGACGACCCCTGGTTGACGCTGAGGAACACCAGCAGCAGGGCCACGTCGATGAGCACGAACAGCAGCGTGTAGACCACCGGCAGCCGCAGCGTGGTCAGCGTCAGCATCACGATGACCACCAGCCAGGCGACCAGGAACAGCTCCTGCGCGGCCTGGGCGGAGGCCGGCGCGATGCCGAACCAGTTGTGGGTCAGGCCGAGGACCAGGACCGCGTAGCTGAGCCAGAAGCCGGCGAAGATGCCGAACACGCTGGCGACCGCGCTCTGGCCGAGCGAGGCGCTCCAGATCGTCGCCAGGAACAGCCCGATCGCGGTGGCGGCGAGGATGATCGGCAGGGCCGCGCCGACGGCGGCGGCCGGGACCACGCCGACCAGCGCCAGGCCGAGGGAGACCGAGCCGGCGATGAAGCAGGGCAGGCCGAGCGCCATCGGGTCGCCGATCAGCGGGCCGGACGCGGCCGGCTCGGCCGCGACTGGCTCGGCCGCGGGCGGTTCGGTCGCCGTGGCCTGGGCTGGGACCAGGCTGGAGGCGGATGCATCAGCGCTCATCGCGTACTCCTTCGTGTAGCGAGCGCCCCCGTAGGGGGGTTAATGCATCGGTACGCCCCGGACCGGCCGCGGGTGTTCTCACTTTGAACCACCAGCCGCCCGCCAGCCACGCCGTTCTCACGTCTTCGCAGGTCAGCGGGTTAGCGGCGGGAAACTGCCCATTGCCGGATCCGGTCAATCCGCGCCTTGACCTGCTCGGCCGACGCCTGCGCGAGCGGCGGGCCGCCGCAGGAGCCGCGCAGCTCGTTGTGGATCACCCCGTGCGGCTGCCCGGTGCGGTGTGACCACGCCCCGACCAGGCCGTTCAGCTCCTTGCGGAGCGCCGCCAGCTGCTCACGGCTGATCGTCGGCTTCGGCGCGGGCGGCGGCTCGGGCTGGCCGGCCGGGCCGGGGACGGCGAACAGGCCGCCGTCGGCCGGGACCGCCTCGGGGGCGGCCGAGCGGGCCGCCAGCTGGGCCGCCTGGCGCTTGCGGAGCAGGGTGGTCACCTGGTCGGGCTCGAGCAGCCCGGGCAGGCCCAGGTAGTCATCCTCCTCGGCCGAGCCGGCCGCGGTGGCGGTGCCGAACTCACCCCCGTCGAACAGCACCCGGTCGAAGGTGGCCGACGCCTTGAGCACCTCGATCGACTTGCCCGCGAGCTCGAAGTCGTCGGGCGACCTGCGCTCCCGCTGCGCCGCCGCCAGCTCTGCCTCGGGGTCGCGGTCGAGCGCGCGCACCACGTGGTCCCGCTCGGCCTCGAGCTCGGCCGCGAACCCGAGCAGGATCGGCACCGACGGCACGAACACCGAGGCGGTCTCGCCGCGCTTGCGGGCGCGCACGAACCGGCCGACCGCCTGGGCGAAGAACAGCGGGGTGGACACGCTGGTGGCGTAGACCCCGACCGCCAGCCGGGGCACGTCCACCCCCTCCGACACCATCCGCACGGCAACCATCCAGCGCGCGTCCGACTGGCCGAAGGCGGAGATCTTCTTGCTCGCGGTCGGGTCGTCGGACAGCACCACCGCGGGCCGCTCGCCGGTGATCCGGCGCAGCAGCGCGGCGTAGGCCCGGGCCGTCTCGTGGTCGCTGGCGATCACCAGGCCGCCCGCGTCCGGCATCCCCCGGCGGACCTCGGTCAGCCGCTTGTCGGCCGCCTCGAGCACCCGCTGGATCCAGTCGCCGCCCGGGTCGAGCGCGGTGCGCCACGCCTGCGCGACCTGCTCCCGGGTCATCGGGGTGCCGAGGGTGGCGCTGATCTCGTCGCCGGCCCGGGTCCGCCAGTGCATCTCGCCCGAGTAGGCGAGGAAGATGACCGGGCGGACCACCCCGTCGGTCAGCGCGGGCCCGTAGCCGTAGACGTAGTCGCTGGCCGAGCGCTTCGACCCGTCCGCCTCCGGGACGTAGCTGACGAACGGGATCGGGTTGGCGTCCGACCGGAACGGCGTCCCGGTCAGCGCCAGCCGCCGCCGGGCCGGGTCGAACGCCTCCTTGACGGCGTCGCCCCAGGACAGCGCGTCGCCCGCGTGGTGGATCTCGTCGAAGATGACCAGCGTGCGGCGGGCCTCGGTACGGTTCCTGTGCAGGGCGGGGTGCGCCGCCACCTGGGCGTAGGTGACCGCGACGCCCTGGAAGTCGGCCCCCGCCCGGCCCTGGGCGTTGCGGTAGGACGGGTCGATCGCGATGCCGAACCGCCGGGCCGCCTGCGCCCACTGGTACTTCAGGTGCTCGGTCGGCGTGACGATGGTCACCGCCATGATCTCGCGCTTGCTGAGCAGTTCCTTGGCGACGGTCAGGGCATAGGTCGTCTTGCCCGCACCGGGCGTCGCCACCAGCAGGAAATCACGCTTGGCAACGCGGAAGTACTCGGCGTAAGCAGCTTTCTGCCAGCCGCGGAGACTGGGAAGACTCGGATCCAGAACGGGGGCTGACTGCGATACGGCCGTCACTACGGCTATTCGGCGCTGCCGCCGTCGCCGTCACCGTCACCGGGCGGCAGCGACTCGTAGATTTCCTTGCACTCCGGGCAGACCGGGAACTTCTTCGCGTCCCGGCTGGGCACCCAGACCTTGCCGCAGAGCGCCTTGATGGGCGTACCGAAGACAGCGGCCTGCATCATGTCGTTCTTGTCGACGTAGTGCGCGAACCGCTCATGATCCCCGTGCGACGTGTCGACCTTGCGGTCCTCGTGAACCTTCAGGTCGCTGTCTGGCATGACTTCGGTGTTCACGTTCGTGAGTTTACCCGCCAGCCCGGCCCTCGTGTGGACGACCCACCGGACAGCTCAGTTCAGCGCCGGGTCATCGGGATAGGTGGCCAGGAAGGCCAGGTCACCCTCCTGGCGGCGCAGCACCTGGCGCCACAGCCGGTCCGGGTCGGCCGCGAACACGTCGCCCGGCTCGGCCGCCAGCACGTACCAGGCCCCTTCGGCGATCTCCGCCTCCAGCTGGCCGGGCGACCAGCCGGCGTAGCCCGCGTAGACCCGCAGGCTGCTGATCGCGGGGGCCAGCAGCCGGGGCGGGGTGTCCAGGTCGAGCAGGCCGAGCCGGGCCAGCGCGGGGGCGCCGTCGAGCGGCCGCCAGCCGACCGGCTCGTCCCGCCCCGGGATCAGCGCCAGCGCGAGGGCGCTGTTGGGCTCGACCGGGCCGCCGCGGAACACCACCGAGGGCTCGGTCGCCAGCTCCGTCCACTGCTCGAGCACCTGGCCGACGCCGATCTCGGTCGGCCGGTTGAGCACCACCCCGAGCGTCCCCTGGACGTCCTCGTGCTCGACCAGCAGCACCACCGTGCGCTTGAAGTTCGGATCACCGAGCAGCGGGGTGGCGACCAGGAGCCGGCCAGCCTTCGGATCGGAACCCATATGGTCCATGTAACCACCATCGGCGGGACGGGTCATGGCGGCGCTACTCCCCCGCGCCTCCTGTGGCCGGTTCCACCACCGCCGTGTCTTTGGTGACCGCGGCGTCGCGCACGGCGGCGTCGCGGACCGCGGCGGCCACGCCGGAGGCCACGTCCGGATGGAACACCGACGGGACGATGTAATCCGGGCCGAGCTCGTCGGCGGGCACCACGTCGGCCAGCGCCCGCGCCGCGGCGACCAGCATGCCGTCGGTGATCGTGGTCGACTGCGCGTCGAGCAGCCCGCGGAAGACCCCGGGGAAGGCAAGCACGTTGTTGATCTGGTTCGGGTAGTCGCTGCGGCCGGTGGCGACCACCGCGGCGTACTCCCTGGCCTCGTCCGGGTCCACCTCGGGATCGGGGTTGGCCAGCGCGAACACGATCGCCCCGGGGTTCATCGTCTTGACGTCCTGGGCGTGCAGCACGTTGGGGGCGGACACCCCGATGAACACGTCGGCCCCGGCCACCGCGCCCCCCAGGTCACCCGCGTAGCAGGCGGAGTTGGTGTGGTCGGCGATCCAGGCCAGGTTCTCGTTCATGCCGTCGCGGCCGCGGAACACCGCGCCGTTGATGTCGCACGAGATCACGTGCCGGGCGCCCGCGGTCAGCAGCAGCTTCAGCACCGCGGTGCCCGCCGCGCCCGCGCCCGCCATGACGATCCGCACGTCCCTGAGGTCCTTGCCCACCACGCGCAGGGCGTTGGTCAGCGCGGCCAGCACCACGATCGCGGTCCCGTGCTGGTCGTCGTGGAACACCGGGATGTCGAGCATGGCCCGCAGCCGCCGCTCCACCTCGAAGCAGCGCGGGGCCGAGATGTCCTCCAGGTTGATGCCGCCGAAGCCGGGCGCGATGGCCGCCACCGTCGCCACGATCTGGTCGGTGTCCTGGGTGTCCAGGCAGATCGGCCACGCGTCGATGCTCGCGAAGCGCTTGAACAACGCGGCCTTGCCCTCCATGACCGGCAGCGCCGCGTAGGGCCCGACGTTGCCGAGGCCGAGCACGGCCGAGCCGTCGGTCACCACCGCCACGCTGTTGCGCTTGATGGTCAGCCGCCTGGCGTCCCCCGGGTTGGCCGCCAGGGCGAGGGAAACCCGCGCCACCCCCGGCGTGTACGCCATCGACAGGTCGTCCCGGTTGCGCAGCGGCACCTTGGACCGCATCTCGATCTTGCCGCCCAGGTGGAGCAGGAAGGTGCGGTCGCTGACCTTGTGCACCGACACCCCGGGGATCTCGGCCATCGCCGCCACCAGCGACTCCGCGTGCGCGGTGTCGGTCGCGGCACAGGTCACGTCCACCCGCAGCGTCCCCCGGTTACCCGAGTTGACGTCGAGCGCGGTCACCACCCCGCCGGCCTGCTCGACCGCCCGGGTGATCTCGCTGACCGCGCGGCCGTGCGACGCCACCTCGAGCCGGGCGGTGATGGAATAGGACACGCTCGGCGCCATGGTCATGTGGGTTCCGCCTTCCTCCGGCGACACTGCCGGGATACCCCCTGGCGACGCGGGCGCCATTTCGCGGGCGACACCGCCGGGAACAAGCTCAAGGATATTGAGGTACGCCCGGCACCGCGTACTCTTCATGCATGGCGCGGGATACCACGATAAGCCCGCCGGCGGCCGAGGTGAGCGGGATGCAGGCAGATTCCGGCGTGATCGACGTTACGCGGCTGCGGGTCGCCCTCGCCCGCCTGTCGCGGCGACTGCGCAGGCACGGCGCGGCCGGCCTGACGCCGTCCCAGCTAGCCGCGCTGGCCACGGTGGAGCGCGCGGGGCCGCTGCGGCTGGGCGACCTGGCCGCGGCCGAGGGCATCGCCCCGTCCACGCTGACCCGGATCGTGTCGGTACTCGAGGAAGCGGGCTACGTGCGGCGGGACGCCGACCCGAAGGACGCCCGGGCCTCCACCCTGGCGGTCACCCCGCACGGCCGGGACACCCTGGAGCGGCTGCGCGAGGACAGCGCGGCGATGCTGACCGAGTGGCTGCTGCTGCTGACCCCGGGGCAGCGCGACGCCCTGGCGATCGCGCTGCCCGCGCTCGAGGCGCTGTCCGAGCCTGACCTGCACGCGCCGCGGCCGGTCAGGTAGCCGCCCCGGGCGGCCGGGGCCCGGTCAGAACAGCAGCAGGGTGAGCTGGGTCCTGGCCTTCTTGAGCCGCTCGTCGTCCGGCGGTACCACCTCGAACAGGTCGAGCAGGTGCAGCCGGGCGGTGTTCCGCTCGGCGCCGGAGGTGCGCTTGATCAGCGCCAGGATCCGGTCGAACGCCTTACCCGCGTCACCGCTGGCCATCTCGAAGTCGGCCGCGAGGAGCTGGGCGTCTACGTCCTCCGGGTGCGCGGCCGCCTCCCTGGACACCGTGGCGGGGTCGGCCGATGACACCCGGCGCAGCACGTTGACCTGGGCCAGCCAGCTCTTGGCGAGGCCGTCCGCGGGCGCGTCGGCCAGCGCCTTCTCCAGCGCCCGGGCGGCGCTGTCGAGGTCGCCGCTCTCCATCGCGTCCCGGGCGGCCGACAGGGCCGGCGGCAGGTCGTCGGCCGCGTCGCCGTCCTGCGCCGCCGGGTCGGCGCCGACGGCGCCTGGTGCCTGCTGCACGCCGAGCTGGTCGGCCACCGCCATGATCTGCGACAGCCACTGCTTGACCTGGGCCTCCGGCATCGCGCCCATGAACGCGTCCACCATCTGGCCGCCGACGACCGCCACCACCATCGGGATGGACTGCGCCTGGAAAGCCTGGGCCAGCCGCGGGTTGGCGTCGACGTCCACCTTGGCCAGCACCCACGCGCCCGCGGCCTCGTTGGCCAGCTTCTCGAGCACCGGGCTGAGCTGCTTACAGGGACCGCACCATTCGGCCCACAGGTCAACGATTACCGGCGTGGTCCTGGAGCGGAGCGCGACGTCGTTGTTGAAGGTCTCTTCGGTTACCTCGATGACGAACGGCGAGGCCGGCCCGCCGGCCGGCTGGCTGTCGCCACCGTTGGCGGCAGCCGCCTCGGCGGCCTTCGCCGCCTGCTGCCTGCGCTGGGCGGCCGCCTGTCGAGCGCCAAGGTCGACGGCACCGTACATGGAGAAGTCACGCGGCGATTGCATACCTATATCCTGCACCAAATATTGGCGTGATCGTGACCAGTGCCCGCCTCCCGGCCGGACCGCGTCGCCGCCTCGCCTCGTCTCGCCGCCGCCTTGATAGCCGCATGACCAGAGCGACATGTAGCATTTGATGTGCTACGCTCCGCGCATGGCACAGAAGGGCGACCGGCAACGGGGCAAGCCGCTCAACCCCGACCTCGGCTACGCGGGCGACCCGGTGCACCACGCGACCTCGGGGCTGCCGGCCCAGCGAATCGGCATCCGCGAGCTCAGGCAGCACGCCAGCGTCTACGTCGACCTGGTGGAACGCGGCTACACGGTGGACATCACCAACCGCGGCCGCCTGGTGGCGCAGATGATCCCGGTGCGCGACCCGGAGAGCCCGCTCGAGCGCTGGATCGCCAAGGGCGTCATCGAGCGGGCCGAGGACGAGGGCAGCGTGCTCGAGATCGACCCCTACCCCGGCGGCGCGGCCGGCCAGTCCCCGGATGCGGCCGGCTCGGCCAGCGAGGCGCTCACCCGGCTGCGGGCGGCGGAGGCGGTCCGCGAGGGCGCCGGCGACGGTACCGGCCCGGCAGGCCGCGAGGGGGACCGCCGGTGATCTACCTGGACTCATCCGCGCTGGTCAAGCTGGCGGTGACCGAGCCCGAGTCGGCCGCGCTGACCAGCTACCTGGCCGCCCGGGCGGAGCAGGCGATGGTGTCGAGCGCGGTACACCGGGCCGAGGTGCTGCGCGCGATCTGGCGGGCCGAGCCGGGGGCACTGCCCCGCGCCCAGCGGATCATCCGCCGCATCTCACTGGTCTCGCTCAGCCACGAGCTGCTTGACAACGCGGGCACCGTCGCGCCGGCCGCCCTGCCGGTCAGCGCGGCCATCCACCTGGCCGCCGCCCTCACCATCCGCCGCGACCTGACCGCCTTCGTCTGCTACGACCGCCCGCTGGCGGCGGCGGCCGAGGCGGCGGGCCTCCCGGTCGCCGCGCCCGCCTAAGGCCACCGCGGCACCTGGGGCGGCTGGGTTCACGGGCGGCTGAATTCACGGCCGGTGGCCGGCTTAGGATGGCGCGGATTACCGCGCGGCCGACGGAAACAAATATCGAGTTGGAAACTCGTAGGTGCTATTCGGCAAAAAGTTTCCAATGTCTTTAATGACCTCGCAAAAGGCGGCGCCTGCGCGACGAGTGTGACGTGCGGGGCCGCTTTCGGCGCCCGGAGGCGGGGTGGCGGGCGCTGGCGGCGACGCGGGGTGGGCCCGGGGCGGGCGCGGGGCGGGCGCGGCGGGGCGGCGGAGTCGCGGCGGGACGGCGGGGCGGCGGAGTCGCGGCGGGACGGCGGAGTCGCGGCGCGGCGGGGCGGGTGCACGGCGCGGCGCGGCGGCGGAGTTTCGGGGCGGACCGGAGAAGGGCGCAACCGGCGGGGGCGGTGCGGCGTCATTAAGTCCGGTTCGGCCGTAGCGGCCGGCTGTCGCCCCGGAGGAGTGTGGAAGCCGTCGATGTACCGCACAAATACCCTCAGCGGGCCCGTGGCTGGTGACATCATGACCGTCGGCGGGGCCGGGTCAGTACTGGAAAATCCCCCGGAAACCCTGACAATTACTCTAGGAACCGCTGCCGGTTCCCTGGAGGCACCGGCAGGCGGGCAGCGAGAAAGGGGTCCGGTGGGCAGCGACGCGGGCGCGGAGACCGGGCCCTACGCGGTCATCGCGGGCACCACCGGCACCGGGGCGCGGCGGGTACTGGCCGAGCAGTTGTTCGCCGCCCACTACCCCAAGCTCGCGGGCTGGGTCCGGCGACTGGTGGACGACGACGAGACCGCGCACGAGATCGCCTCGGAGGCGTTCGTCCGGCTGCTGTCCAAGTGGACCACCCCCGACAAGCTGGACCGCCCGCAGAGCTACCTCTACATGATCGCCACCAACCTGGTCCGCGACCACTGGCGCAAGCTGGAGCGGGAGCGCCGCGCGCTCAGCAAGGCGGTCGCCGGCGCCGACCCGGAGCCGTACGCCGACCCGTCGCAGGACGTGGACATCCGCGCGCTGCTGGCCGCGCTGCCGTCCCGGCTGCGCGAGCCGTTCCTGCTGCACTACTACGCCGGGTTCGGCATCAAGGAGATCTCGGCGCAGCTGAAGAGGCCGGAAGGGACGATCAAGGCCGACCTGTACCACGCCCGGGCCCGGCTCAAGGAGGCGCTGGCCGAGCGCACCGGGCCGCGGCCGGTGCTGGCCCCCGACAGTGCCGGGCCGCGGCCGGGGCTGGCGCCCGACAGTGCCGGGCCGCGGCCGGTGCTGGCGCCCGACCTGGGCGCGACCGCTGCCAGCGGAGACGGGAGCGCGGACGGAACGAGCGGTAACGGGCGCGGCGGCAAGCGCCGCGGCCGGGGGAGGGCCAATGCCGGCTGACCACGAGCCCGACCAGGTCGACCGCTGGCTGGACCAGCAGGTGCGGCCGCTGCCGCCCCCGCCCGGCACGTTCGAGCTGATCAGCAGGCGGGCCCGGCGCCGCAAGATCCGCAAGCTGGCGGTGACGGCGGTGTCCGCCGCCGCGGTCGTGGTGGCGGTGGCGGTCGGCGTGCCGCTGGGGCTGAGGCTGAACCTCACCCCGTCCACCAGCGCCGGCCTGGCGGCCGGGAGCTCGGCCGGGCCGGCCGCGACCCCGGGCGGCCCCGGGCACGGCGAGGGCACCGGCACCGCCGCGTCCGTCCCGGCCGCCGCCAGCCCGGCGGCCGGCGGCGCCGCGACCGGCGGGTACCTGCCCCCCGGCTTCCAGCCCACCTCGGTGACCTGGGACTCGCTCAGCGACGGCTGGGTACTCGGGCCCGCCGGCACCCCCGGCCAGTGCGCTAACGCCAACCCCTACATCTGCACCTCGGTCGCCCGCACCAGCGACGGCGGCCAGACCTGGCACGGGCTGCCCGCGCCGGACGCCGGCCGCCCGGACGGAGCGGCCGGGGTCAGCGGCATCAGGTTCCTCGACGGCACGAACGGCTGGGCGTTCGGCCCCGAGCTGTGGGTGACCCACGACGCGGGCAAGACCTGGACAGCGGTCAGCACCGGCGGGCAGCGGGTCACCGACCTGGAGACGGCGGGGACGAGGGCCTACGCCCTGTTCGCCCGGTGCGGCGGCAGCAGCTCCGCCAGCTTCGCCCGCGGCTGCACCAGCTACACGCTGATGACCGCCACGGCCGGCAGCGACCAGTGGGCCCCGGCCGGCCGCAGCACCACCGGGCTCACCGACCAGGGGGCCGCCACGTCCGGGATGATCGCGCTGTACGGCTCGACCGGCTACCTGGCCGCCCCCGACGGGACCCTCTACTCGGGACCGATCGGCGGCAGCTGGCAGAAGGCCGGGGTGCTGCCCTGCCAGCCGGGCGCCGCCCTGGCCAGCGGCCTGCCCGCCCAGGCGCAGATCGCGCTGCTCAGCCCGGCCCGGCTGGTCACCTACTGCGCTGGAGGCACCGCCGCGGCCGGGCCGAAGGTCTACCAGTCGGCCGACTCCGGCGCGAGCTGGGCCACGGCCGGCCAGTGGCCGGCCAGTGCCGCCAGCGCCCCCGCCTCGGTCGCCGCCACCTCGGCCGGCACGCTGCTGCTGGCGGCCGGTAACGGCATCTGGCTGCTACGCGGGCAGACCTGGGAGAAGGCGGTCGTCACCGGGACATCCGAGCCGGCCGGCGGGTTCAGCTACGTGGGGATGACCAGCCCCGCGCAGGGGGTGGCGCTGCCCGCCGACACCGGCCTGCACGCGGTCTACATGACCACCGACGGCGGCGTCACCTGGCAGGCCCGCCCGATCAAGAGCAGCTGAGCCCGGGGGCAGCTCAGACCTTGAACAGCAGGGCCGAGCCCTGGCCGCCGCCGCCGCACAGGGCGGCCGCGCCGCGCCCGCCGCCGCGGCGGCGCAGCTCGTAGAGCAGCGTCAGCGCGATCCGGGCGCCGGACGCGCCGAGCGGGTGGCCGATGGCGATCGCGCCGCCGTTCACGTTCACGATCTCCGGGCTCACCCCGAGCTCACGGCTGGCGGCGATGCCGACCGCGGCGAACGCCTCGTTGATCTCGATCAGGTCGAGGTCACCGACGCCGAGCCCGGCCTTGCCGAGCGCCTTCTTGATCGCGTTGGACGGCTGGCGGTGCAGGCTGTTGTCCGGGCCGGCCACCGTGCCGAACGGGCCGACCTCGGCCAGCACGGTGGCGCCGAGCTCGGCCGCCTTCTGCCTGCTGGTCACGATCAGCGCGGCCGCGCCGTCGGAGATCTGCGACGACGTGCCCGCGGTGATGGTGCCGTCCGCCCCGAACGCGGGCTTCAGCCTGGCCAGCGACTCCGCGGTGGTGTCGGCCCGGATGCCCTCGTCGGCCGCGAACACCACCGTGTCCCGCTTGCCCTTGACCTCCACCGGGACGATCTCCTCGGCCAGCAGCCCGTCCTTGGCCGCCCGGGCCGCCCGCTGCTGCGAGCGGGCGGCGAACTCGTCCTGCTCGGCCCGGCTGATGCTGAGCTTCCCGTTGTGCCGTTCGGTCGACTCGCCCATGGACAGCCCGTCGAACGCGTCGCTGAGGCCGTCCACCGCCATCGAGTCGAGCAGTTCCACCGCGCCGTACTTGTAGCCCTTGCGCGAGTTCATCAGCAGGTGCGGCGCGTTCGTCATCGACTCCATGCCGCCCGCGGCGATGACGTCGAACTCGCCCAGCCTGATCAGGTCGGCCGCCTGGGCGATCGCGTCGAGGCCGGACAGGCAGACCTTGTTGACCACGGTCGCCGGGGTGGACATGGGGATGCCCGCCTTGACCGCCGCCTGCCGGGCGGTGATCTGCCCCGCGCCCGCCTGCAGCACGTGACCCATGATCACGTACTCCACCTGGCCGGGCTCGATGCCCGCCCGCTCGATGGCGCCCTTGAGCGCGAATCCGCCGAGGTCAGTGGCGCTGAATCCGGCCAGCCCGCCGAGCAGCCGGCCGATGCCGGTCCTCGCACCGCTGATGATGACTGGGTCACGGTCGCCCACTGCCGCCTCCCGGGGTTATGCGCCCTGCTGCGCTGCATTGCCTACCTGCTACGTTACCTAGCCGGCCGGGCAGATACGATGGCGGTCCATGTTGCTGCGAATAGATCACGTCGGGATCGCCTGCCGCTCGCTGGACGCCGCCATCGAGCGCTACGTGAGCGTGTTCGGGCTGACCGTGGTGGCCCAGGAGACCAACGCCGAGCAGGGCGTGCGGGAGGCGATGCTGGCCACCGAGTCGGGCGACTCCTACGTCCAGCTACTCGAGCCGCTCGGGCCGGATACCACCGTCGGCAAGTTCATCGAGCGGCGCGGCGAGGGCATGCACCACGTCGGCTACGCGGTAGCGGACGTGACCGCGGCGCTGGCGGAGATCGGCGGCGCGGGCGTCCGGCTGATCGACTCGCAGCCGCGGCACGGGTCAATGGGCGCCTCGATCGCCTTCCTCCATCCTGGTGACCTTGGTGGTGTTCTGACGGAGCTTGTTCAGCCGCTGCGGCAGCCCTGAGCATGGCGAACGTTTGCGCCCAGGTTCGCCCGCCGGGTGCATGAAACGTGACCTTCCGGGCAAGTGGACGGGACATATGGTGATCATGTGGCATCTAGAATTTCGTGGTAAGTGACACCAAGGCCACCCGCCGGGAAGAACATCGAAGCACCCGCAGAGCCTGCGGTGGCAGAGTAGATTGCCTTTCAGCGGTGAGATCAACATCTCACGGTGCTCCGGCCCAGCCTGCCGTCCCCCGTCTAGCTTGGATTAGGCCCATATGCAATCGGATATTGACGCTCAGCTGACCAGCTTCTTCGAAGAGACCCCGCCCCGCGACTTCGCCAAGGTGATGCGCGGATACGACCCGCACCAGGTCGACGAGCACATCCGTCAGCTCGCCAACGAGGTGCGGCGCCACCAGGAAGACGCGCAAGGCGCGCGGCGCGACCTGCAGGACGCCCAGCGGCAGATCCAGGAGCAGGAGCGCCCCACTTACTCGGGCCTCGGCGCGCGCATCGAGCAGCTGCTCCGGCTGGCCGAGGAGCAGGCCACCGAGCTGGTGCAGGCGGCACGGTCCGAGGCCAACGAGATCAAGGCGGCGGCCAAGGTCGACGGCGCCGAGCTGCGGGCCGCGGCCGAGAACGAGGCGGCCGAGCTGCGCGCCAACGCCAAGCGCGAGTCCGACGACCACCGCGGCGCGGCCGAGCGCGAGGCCGACTCGATCCGCACCAGCGCCCGGCGCGAGGCGGACGAGCTCACCTCCACCACCGAGCGCGAGGTCGCCAAGCTGCGCGCCACCGCCGACCACGAGGTAGCCGAGAAGCGGGCGTCCACCGAGCGGGACATCGCCAAGCTGCGCACCACCACCGAGCGCGAGGTGGCACAGCTCAAGGCGGCGGCCAAGCGCGAGCGGGACGAGATCCTCACCACCTCCAAGCGCCAGGCCGACGAGATGCGGTCGCAGGCGCAGCGCATCCTGGAGGAGAGCGAGGCGCAGCGGGCGCAGGCCGAGGCCGAGTTCGAGATCCAGCTGGCCGCCCGCCGCGAAGAGGCGGAGCGCCAGGAGGCCGAGCGGCTCGCCGCCGCCCAGGCCGCCACCCAGAAGCTGGTCTCCGAGGCCGAGCAGCGCGCGTCCACCGCCGAGCAGCGGGCCGCCAAGGCCTCGGCGCAGGCCGACCAGACCCGCCGGGACGCCGACCAGCACGCCCGGCAGCTGGTGTCCAACGCGAAGAAGAACGCCGACCAGATCGTCGCCCAGGCCAAGGCCCAGG
>CAWGIM010000027.1:0-80737 GCA_963822615.1 uncultured Actinomycetota bacterium
TCACACGCTGGGTCAGTCATCACCCGATGCGGGATCTGCCAGCCGTAACTGTGAGCGGCTGTACCTGCATGCGCGCCGGTGGCGGCCGGCGGCCGGGCTGGCTGGATCGGCGCCCGGAAACACGTCATGCCGGCACAAGGAGCAAAACGCCATGAGTAACCGCTTCACCAGCGAGTTGTGGACGGGCATCGGCGACATCTACAGCGCCATCCTGGTCCACCCTTTCCTCACCGGGCTGGCCGACGGCAGCCTGCCCCACGGCACCTTCGCGTTCTACGTTGTGCAGGACGCGCTTTACCTGGGGCGGTACGCGCAGGCGCTGGCGGCGGTAGCCAGCAAGGCGCCAGACAACGCCGGGACCGAGATGTTCGCGCGCCACGCCGCGGACGCGGTCGCGGTCGAGCGGGCGCTGCACGGCTCGCTGCTGGCCGACCTCGGTATCGACCCCGCCTCCGTCGACGCGGCCGAGCCCGCGCCCACGACTCTCGCCTACACCAGTTACCTGCTGGCGGCCGTCCATGGCGGGTCCTACGCTGACGGGATCGGCGCGGTCCTGCCGTGCTACTGGATCTACTGGGAGGTCGGCAGGGAACTGCTGCGCCGCGGCTCGCCCGACCCGAGGTACCAGCGGTGGATCGACATGTACGGCGGCGAGGAGTTCGGCGAGTCTGTCCGCGCGGTGCTGGCCGTGGCCGATGAGATGGGGCCGCGCCTGGCGCCGCCCGAACGCGCGCGCGTCCGCCGGCACTTCCGGGTAACCAGCCGCTACGAGTGGATGTTCTGGGACATGGGGTACCGGGAACAGACCTGGCCGATATGACCGGTCGCGGGCAGCACGCCCTCACCTATCGGTGACCGCCGTGTTGCCCTGGTGCGGAAGCGGGCCAGGCTTGACGCCCGGGCGAGCCACTTGGCTTGATGAACCCGCGGCCAGGCGAGCGCACTGCCGGCGGCAACCAATCAAAGCTGCCGCCGGCACACAAGTCCCCAGCGCTCCGAGCAGCGCCAGACCGACCTGAGCTGCGCTTAACAGCGGACGAGTTCCCGGGTGACAATAGCCACGCCTATCGGCGGCTCAGCGCGCCATTGTTCCAAACTGCTGGTCGCGCAGTGCGCCTGGCTGTTCTGCCGCGGCCTGCGGAGAACCAGAGCTGAAATCGGCTTCCTCGATGAGGCTCGCTAGCCGACGAGTCTTGAGTGGGGCCGGCAGACCAGTTCCTGGGTGCGGCCGTCGAGGGTGCGGGACTCCTGCAGGTCGAGGTCGAGGTCGAAATCGCCGGCCGCCGCGAAGCCGGTTCGTCCCCCGTCTGGGCGGCGATCACCGGGAACACGGTGACCTGGATCCGGTCGACGAGGCCGGCGGCCCTGCAGCATTGACGAGACGACGGTGGTCGTACGCCGCGAGCCGATGATCGAGGAACTCGGGGCCCTGCTTGCCCCAGTAGCCGCCTCAGTCGCCGGGCGGCCCATAGGAAGCATTGCCATCGAGGCTGGTGAAGATGTCGAAGGTATAAGTCGCGGTCATGGCAATACTGACTCGTCCTTCACACCAAACTCATTGGTCCTGGTGACGAAAATATAGCCGAATGGTAAGGGCGTCGCTGCACTGTTGATCTTGAATTCGTAGTATTGTTCGAGTATCTACTTGATCGCGCCTGATGATGCGGACGCGGACTCGAACACTTCCACAGGGGGCTTCATGGGCTGGCAGCCGGGCGCGGGGCAGGGGACGGGCGGGGAGCCCGGCCTGCCGTCCCCCGGCCCCGGCTCTGGTCCTGGCCCGGGCTCTGGTCCTGGCCCGGGCTCTGGTCCTGGTCCGGGCTCTGGCCCGGGCTCTGGCCCGGGCTGGCGGCACCCGGCGATGGCCGGCTTTACCCGGGGCGGCCGGTGGGATGCCTGCGCGCCGTCGGCCGCGCTGGCGGCCGCGCTGGAAGCGGCCGCGGGGCCGGGCTGGCGGTGCCCGGGGGCGTCGCACGACCAGCGGATCGGGCTGCTGCGCCGCTACCAGGCGATGGAAGCCTGGTCGGCGGCCGGCAAGCTCGGGGTGCTGCGGGACCTGATCCGCGAGGACGACGAGCCGCTGGCCGGCGGCTATCACGGTGACCTGCCCGACGGCTGGTCCCGGCCGCTGACCCACGAGGTCGCCCTGGCGCTGGCGATGCCGCCGCAGTCAGCCGAGAAGCTGATGTGGACCGCGTGGGACCTGCAGGTGCGCCTGCCGCGGACCGGGGAACTGCTCGCGGCCGGGGAGCTCACCTTCCCGAAGGCCCGCGCGGTCGCCGACGCCCTCGCCTCACTCTCGGAGGCCGACGCGGCCCGCGCCGAGGCGCTGATCGCCGGCGAGCTGCCGGGTAAGACCCACAGCCAGGCGGAGAAGCTGGCCGTGCAGGCCGCGCTGACCGTCGACCCGGCCTCAGCCGCCCGCCGGCGGGAGGAGTCCGAGCGGAACCGGGCCCGGGTCTCCCTGCGCCGCGACCCGTCCGGGGCGGCGAGCCTGTCCGGCTACGACCTGCCGACCGACGAGTCGCTGGCCGCCTACGCCAGCGTCTGCGCCCGCGCGGCCCAGTACAAGGAGTCCGGGGTGTTCCCCGGGGTACGGATGGACCAGTTCCGCGCGATGGCCTACCTCGACCTGATGAACGCGGTCACCGCCGAGCAGCGGATCGCGGCCGGGCAGCCCCCGGCCGGGCTGGGCGCGCCGAACGAGTACGGCCCGGAGGACGGCGGGGAGCCAGGCGACAGCCCGGACGACCCCGGCAACTCCGGCGGCGGCGCCCCCGACGATCCCGGGCCTGACGACCCCGGCCCGGACGACTCAGGCCCGGACGACCCCGGCACCACGGGTGACAGCCCGGACGAGCCTGGCCCTGACGACCCTGACGACCCTGACAGCACTGACGGCGACCCTGGCGAGCCCGGTCCCGGGGCGCCGGAACCACCACCGACGACCACTCCCCCGGCCCCGCCGGCGGTACCGCCGCAGCAGCCCAAGCCCGCCGACCTCATCATCCCCCTCGCCACCCTGCTCGGGCTGGCCGAGCGCCCCGGCGAGGGACACGGCCTCGGCCCCCTGGACCCCGGCCTGTGCCGCGCCCTGGCCGCCCAGGCCGCCGGTAGCCCGCACACCACCATCTGCCTTACCGTCACCGGCCCCGACGGCACCGCCATCGGGCATGGCTGTGCCCGCCCCGCCCGCAGTCGGCAACAAGCGCGAGCCGGACCACAGTACGGCCCGACCAGCCCGCCACTGACACAACTTCCAGCCCGCCTCAACCTCACCATCCCGGCATCGCGCCTGCGCGACCTCGCCGCGCCCAAGCTCGGGCCGCCCGGCTACCCGCCCCCGCCTTGGATCCCGCCGTGGGCCCTCACCCCCGCGCCCGTTTCAGGACCAGCCGGCGGTCACGGTGCGTGGCACCTCACCTTGCCCGGCGGTGCCACCCTGATCGTGAAACTTCAGCCGGTCCCGACCGAGGACTGCGACCACCGCCATCACACGCCCGCCTACCAGCCCGGCGACACCCTCCGTCACCTCGTTCAGGTCCGCGATTACGAGTGCACGTTCCCCACCTGCTCGCGGCACGCCAGGGAGTCCGACTTCGAGCACGCTGTTCCCCATGACAAGGGCGGCCCCACCTGCGCGTGCAATGCCGGCGCGAGAAGCCGCAGCTGCCACCGGGTCAAGCAAAGCAAGGGCTGGCACGTCACCCAGCCCCGACCCGGCTGGCACCAATGGCAGACCCCGGCCGGCCGCACCTACATCCAAGGCCCCAAGCGCTACCCCGCCTAAGTCAGTCCGGGTACGAGGGCGGCATCAGCCGCGCTGACCCGGTGCGGGTCACGCGCCTCGATGATCGAGACGGTCTTGTAGCGGAGGAACTCGTCAATGCCGGCTCGGCCGCCTTCCTTGCCGTAGCCGCTGACACCGAGGCCGCCGAACGGGGTGTAGGGCAGGTTCTGGCGGGCTCCGTTCACGTAGACGCCGCCCGCCTTGAGCCGCTCGGCCAGGCGGTGGACCCGGGTCAGGTTGGTCGACTGGATGTTGGCGGCCAGGCCGTAAGCGGTGCTGTTGGCCAGCTCGACCGCCTCGTCCTCGGTAGTGAACTTGAAGATCAGCAGGACCGGGCCGAAGATCTCGACCTGGGCGATCTCATGGTCCGGGTCGGCGTCGACGATGACCGTGGGCTGGACGAAGTTCTTGCCGGCCAGCTCGCCGCCGGGCCGGCCGCCGCCGAGCACGACCCGCCCGGCGTTGTCGGCCCGGGCCCGGTCCAGCATGCCGCAGACGCGCTCGACGGCGGCCGCGTTGATCAGCGGGCCCACCTTGACCTCGGGGTCGAACGGGTCGCCGACCTTGTAGGCAGCGGCGACCTCGGTCACCAGGTCGACCACCTCGTCGAAGATGTCCGCGTGCACGATCAGCCGGGTGGGCAGGCTGCAGCCCTGCCCGGCCATCACCCCGATGCTGTCGGCGACGGCGCGCTCGGCGACTCCGCGCAGGTCCCCGGCGTCGGGGAAGACCAGGCTGCCGGTCTTGCCGCCGAGCTCGAGCAGCGCGGGCTTGAGCTGGTCGGCGCAGGCGCGGGCGATGTGCCGGGCGGCGGCCGGGCCGCCGGTGAAGCTGACCTTCTCCACCTTGGGGTGGGCGACCAGCGCGGCACCTGCCTCCGGACCACCGACCAGGATGCTGCACACCCCGTCGGGCACGCCCGCCTCCCGCAGCAGCCGCGCGTACAGGTCGGGTGCGAACGGGGTGAACTCCGACGGCTTGCAGACCACGCAGTTGCCCGCCGCCAGGGCGGGGATGACCTTCATGCCGAGCGAGACGATAGGACCGTTCCAGGTGACGATCGCGCCGATCACGCCGTACGGCTCGGGCGCGGTGTAGGAGAAGTAGCCGCGGGTGTCCAGGGTCGAGATCAGCTCGCCGGACAGCTTGTCGCACCAGCCCGCGTAGTAGCGGGTCCAGTTGATCGAGTTGTCAATGATCCGCTGCCCGAAGTGGGTCGGGGTGCCGCCGTCGAGTGCCATCAGCGCGGCGAACTCGTCCCGGCGCTCGTCCAGCAGGCCGGCGAACCGCATCAGCACGTCCCGGCGCCGCTCGGGCGCCCACCGGCGCCACGACTCGGCCTGCGCGGCCGCCAGCTCGACCGCCTCGTTCACCTCGGTCGCCCCGGCCAGCGGTATCTCCGCTTGCAGCTCGCCGGTGTACGGGTTGCGGTGCGGGTAGACGCCGCCGGAGCCGGCGTCGAGCACCTTGTCGCCGTAGCGGAGCTGAACCTGGGGCGCGGTGACGGTCATGGTGTCCTCTGCTGGTCATGGGACGGGCGGGGTTCGCCTGAGCTGGGGTGGAGCGGGTGAGCGGCGGGCGGGTGAGCGGCGGGCGCGCCCGCCGTCAGCGGACGGTGAACCCCGCGTCAAGCGGTAGCTGGATGCCGGTGATGTAGGACGCCTCGTCCGACACCAGCCAGGCGACCGCGTCGGCGATGTTCTCCGCCTGCAGGATGTTGATCGGCAGCGCGTTCTGCATCGAGCTGATGGCGTTCTTGCCGCCCGCGGCCGCCTGGGCCATCAGCTTCTCCATGGCCGGGTTGACTGACATGCCGGTGGCCACCCCGGTCGGGTGGATGGTGTTCACCCGGATCATCTCGGGGGCGTACTGGTTGGCGAGTACCTGCATGAGGCCGACCAGGCCGCGCTTGGCGGCGGTGTAGGCGGTGGCGCCTGCCTGGCTGGTGCCGGTCCCCTTGATTCCCGAGGTCGAGCTGGTGATCACGACAGAGCCGCCCCGGCCGCCCGCGCGAATGGCCGGCAGCACTACCTCGACGGTGCGCCACACCCCGGTCAGGTTGACGTCGATGATGTCGGTCCAGGTCTGGTCGCGGTCGCCTTCGTCCTCGTCCGAGAGCCGGACGATGCCGGCGTTGGCCAGCAGCACGTCCACCCGGCCGAAGCGGTCGAGGCCGAGCGCGAGCGTCCGGCGCAGGTCGTCGTAGCTGCGGACGTCGCCCTTCTCGGCGACGATCTCGCCGCCGGCCGCCTCCACCAGCTTGGCCGTCTCCCGCAGGTCGTCCTCGCTCGCGTTGGGGTAGTTCATCGAGGCGATGTCGGCGCAGATGTCCATGCCGATGATGTTCATGCCCTTGGACGCCAGCTTGACCGCGTGTGCCCGGCCCTGGCCGCGGGCGGCCCCGGTAATGAACGCAACCTTCTTCACCGACGCGTTATCCGACACCATCGTCGCCTCCAGCTAACCGAACGGCCACCCGCACCGGGCATGAGCACCCGGGCATGAGCACCCGGGCCTGAGCACCCGGGCCTGAACACCGTGCACCGGCCAATCCTAATGGAAGCGCCTTAACTATGAAAGCCCGCTGGCGTCGGGCGATACTGGCGCCGACCGCGCCCGGAGCGGTTCGACCGCCCACCCGGCATGAGCCCCGTGTACTGGCCCGATGCTTGCCCGGGCACGCCCCCGACGCTAACATTTTAGTTAGATGTTTACAATAAGTGGACGATATGGAGCGGCAGTGTGGGGCTAGCACAGTGTGGGGCTAGCACGGTGGGCCTAGGCGGCGAGCGGGACGTGACCCCGGCCGGGCTCGACATCCTCGGGATCGGCCTCGACATACCGCCCGCCACCGACACCCGCGCGCTGTGCCGGCTGGCCGGCGCCGACACGACGGGCTTCCGCGGCTGGGACCAGGTGTGCATCGCCCGGGAGGACGAGCACCCGAGCACGCTGGGGGCGGCCGCGTTGCGGGCCGCCCTGGCCGATGCCGGGGTCAGCCCGGCCGACCTGAGCATCGTCGTGTCAGCCGGGATGTCACGCGACTACCTGCCCTCCTGGTCGCTCAGCACCGAGGTGATGAAGGCGGCCGGGACCGGGCCGGCCGCCCTCGGCATCGACCTGACGGCCGGCTGCCTGGGCACGCTGGCGGCGCTCAACCTGGCGCACGGCTGGCTGACCGTGGCCGGCGGCGGCTACGCGGCGATCGTCACCGCCGAGCGCTGGTCCTACACCGTGGACCGCTCGGCGAATTCCGCGATGTCGCTGTGGTCGCACTCGGACGGGGCCGGCGCGCTGGTGGTCGGGCTCGGCGGCGCCGGCGAGCACAGCACCGGCAAGCACGGCGCCGGCGAAACCAGGGGCGACCGCCCGCTCGCGGTCTACCGGGGGGCCGAGTTCGTTTCCGCGCCCGAGCTGAACGGCCGGGTACTGATCAAGTACGGCGGGACGCGCTACCCGGTCGCCCCGCCCGGGGTCAGCGCCACCAGCCGGACACTCAGCGCCAGCCGGGCGGAAACGGTCCGCGAGACCTACAAGGACAATTACCAGGCCGCGCTGACCGCGCTGACCAAGCGGTTCGGGGTGACGCCGACCCGCCTGGTGTGCAACCAGATCACCCCGGGCACAGTGCGGATGCTGACCCGGCTGACCGGCCTGCCGCCGTCCGCGGTGGTGGTCTCCGGTCACGACGTCGGCCACATCGGCCCGGCCGACATCATCGTCGGCCTCGACCGGCTGGTCCGCGCGGGCCAGCTCGACGGACCAGTGGGCGTCGCCTCGAGCACCCCGTACTCGTTCGGCTTCGGGCTTATTACCCCGCCCGCCAACTGACAGGAGACACCAGGTTCATGACAGACCCGACGTTCCGCCGCACCGAGGACGACGGCGTGCTCACCTTCACCTTCACGCGGGACGAGAAGCTGAACGCGGTTTCCCCGGAGATGCTCGACGGCCTGCGGGCGGCAGTCGACGACCTGGGCGAACGCGACGACATCAGGGTGCTGGTGATCGCGGCCGAGGGCCGGTACTTCACGGCCGGCATCGACCTGCGCGACAGCGGCGCGGGCGGCCGGCGGGGCTACGGCCCCGACGGCAGCTTCAGCCCGCGGCGGCTGCGCCGCGGCTACCGGAGCTGGCACCTGATCATGGACGAGCTTGAGGCGATCGAGAAGCCCTCGGTGCTCGCCGTGCACGCGCGCTGCCTGGGGGTGGGGCTGGAGATCGGCGCGTCGTGCGACTTCCGGCTGGCCGCCGCGAGCGCCAGCTTCGCCCTGCCGGAGCTGCCCGCCCTGGCCGTCATCCCCGGGTCCGGCGGCGTCAGCCGGGTAACCCGGCTGGTCGGGCCGCACTGGGGCAAGTGGCTGGCGTTCGGCGAGGAGGTCTCGGCCGAGCTGGCGCTCACCATGGGACTGGTGCACGCGGTGTACCCGGACGAGACGTTCCGCGAGCAGGCGACCGCGTTCGCGCGCAAGCTGGCGGCCCTGCCGAGCGAGGCGGCCGGCGTGGCCAAGAAGGCGGTCGACATCGCCGCCAGCGTGGACCGCGACACCGCGCGCGACTTTGACCGCTACGCCAACACGGTGCTGCTCGCCTCGGACGAGCACCAGGCCAAGCTGAATGCGTTCAAGGAACGGGGAAAGCGCAAGTGAGCCCGCACCCGCGGCTGTCGGTCAACTCGATCTGCACCCGCGGCTGGCCGCTGGAGCGCGACCTGGAGTTCTGGCAAGCACACGGTTACCGGCAGGTAGGCCTGGTGTCCTACAAGCTCGGCGACGCCGCCGGGGCGGCCGACGCGGTGCGCCAGGCCGGGCTGACCGTGTCCAACGTCGCCATCGCGCAGCCGTTCACCCTCGGCCAGCCGGAGAACTGGGCCGCCCAGCAGGAGCGCATCGGCGTGCTGCTCGAGCAGGCCCGCGCCCTCGAGGCCGGCTGCGTGTACATGAACTCCGGCTCCTCGGCCTCCCGGATGACCGTCGACGACTCCATCGCGGCCTTCTGCGAGGCGGTCGCGCCGGTGGCCGCGCTGGCACGCACGCTGGGGGTGCGGCTGGCGCTCGAGCCGAGCGCGCAGGCGAACCACGACCGTGGCTGCGTCCACTCGCTGCGCGACGCGCTGTCGATCGCCGACCAGACCGGCCTGCACGTGGTCGTTGACCTGCAGACCAGCTGGCTGGAGCGCGGGCTGGCGGCGATGGTGGGCGAGCACCTCGACCAGGTGGCCCTGGTCCAGGTGAGCGACTTCGTGGTCGGCACCGAGATACGGCTCAGCCGGTCGGTGCCCGGGGACGGCGACATCCCGCTCGGCCGGATCATCGGCGACCTGCTCGAGGCCGGCTACCCGGGCGCGTTCGACCTGGAGATCCTCGGCCCGCGGATCGAAGAGGAGGGCTACGACTCAGCGGTGCCGCGGGGCGCGAAGTGGCTCAGCGACTGCCTCACCGCGCTCGGTGCCTGAACTACCGCGCCTGAACTACGCGCTTGAACTCCTGCGCTTGAACTACTGGCGAAAATGGGAAATAAGGGAAACATGATGGACCAGCTGACTTTGCCCGCGCACATCCTGGCCGGGGCCGCCACTCACGACGGCTGCCCGCTGACGTTCGCTTCCAGCCAGGGTGAGCTGTCGACCACGCTCGGGGACCTGGTGAGTGACGCCGAGCGGCTGGCCGGGGCGCTGCAGGCGCGCGGGATCGGCCCCGGGGACGTGGTCGCGGTCCAGTTGCCCGGCAGCTACGAGGGCGCGGTCACCCAGGTCGCGGTGGCGCTGTGCGGCGCGGTGCTGCTCCCGGTGGTGATGATCTACGGCCCGCGGGAGATGGACCTGATCCTGGACCGGGCGGGCGCCGCCGCGCTGTTCGTGCCGCGCGAGTACCGGGGGCGGCCGCACGCCGCCACCCTGCTCGGCGGGCTGGCCAGCCTGCCCGCGCTGAAGCTGGCGGTGGTGGTCGGTGACGGCGCGATCGGCAACAGCGGCGCGATCGGGTTCGCTGACCTGCTGGGCGGCCGGGGCGGTGCTTACCGGCGGCCGCACCCGGACCCCGATGACCGCGCGGTACTGATGTACACCTCGGGCACCACGGCCGAGCCGAAGGGCGTGCAGCACTCGCACCGGACGCTGCTGGCCGAGGTGCCGGCGCAGGTCTACACCTACAACGGACCGGGCGCGCTCCACCTGGGCCTGTTCCCGCCCGGCCACATGGCGGGCCTGAACAGCCTGCTGCGCAGCCTGCTGCGGGGCACCCCCACCATCATCATGCAGGCCTGGGACGCGGCACTTGCCGCCCAGCTGATCGACCGGCACCAGGTCACCTCTTCCGTCGGCGCGCCGGTCCAGCTCGCGGGCCTGCTCGACCAGCAGGCGGCCGGCACCGCCACCCTGGGCAGCCTGCGCGAGTTCCTGACCGGGGCCGCCCCGGTGCCGCCGGCCCTGGTCCGGCGGGCCGACGCGGCGGGCGTCCCCGCCTTCCGGTCCTACGGGCTCAGCGAGCACCCCACGATCTGCACCGGCACCTGCGACGACCCGCTGGACAAGCGGGCCGAGACCGACGGCCGGCTGCTGGCGGGGGACGAGGTGCGCATCGTCGACCGAGACGGCAATGACCTGCCACCCGGCGCGGACGGCGAGATCCTGAGCCGCGGCCCCGAGCTGTTCCTCGGCTACACCGACCCGGCCCTCAACGCCACCGCGTTCGCGCCTGGCCGCTGGTTCCGGACCGGGGACGTGGGCCGGCTCGATCCCGACGGCTACCTGGTGGTGACCGACCGGCTGAAGGACATCATCATCCGCGGCGGCGAGAACATCTCCGCCAAGGAGGTGGAGGACCTGCTGTTCACCCACCCGGCGGTGGCCGAGGTGGCGGTCATCCCCACCCCGGACGCGGCGCTCGGCGAGCGGGTGTGCGCGGTGGTGGTGACCCGCACCGGGTCGTCGTTCGACGTGGAAGCGGCGCGGGCGCTGTTCGCCGCGGCCGGCGCCGCCAGGCAGAAGACACCCGAGATGATCATGGTGGTGGACGAGCTGCCGCGCACCCCGTCGGGCAAGGTCCGCAAGGACGTGCTGCGTGCCCAGGCGGCCAGCCAGGCGAAAGGCTAAACCCACGAGTAAGCCGAACGGGTGCGGCCGGATCGTCAGGCCGCGCCCGAGCGGTAGCGGTCCATCAGCAGGCGGCGCAGCATCTTGCCCGACGGCAGCCGTGGCAGCTCGTCCTCGAAGGCGATCGTGCGCGGCGCCTTGTAGCGGGCGATCCGCTCGCGGCAGAAGGCGATCAGCTCCTCGGCCAGCTCAGGGCTGCCGCTGCCGGGCACGGCGGGCTGCACCACCGCGTGCACCCGCTGCCCCATCTCCTCGTCGGGCAGTCCGAACACCACGATGTCGGCCACCGCCGGGTGCAGGGCGAGCGCGTCCTCGATCTCCCGCGGGTAGATGTTCACTCCGCCCGACAGGATCAGGTCGGTGCGCCGGTCAGCCAGGTAGAGGAAGCCCTCGGCGTCGACCGAGCCCATGTCGCCGATGGTGCTCCAGCCCCGGTCGTTGAACACCCCGGCCGTCTTGGACGGGTCGTTGTGGTAGCTGAACTTCCGCGTGCCGCTGAACCAGACCGTGCCGACCTCCCCGACCGGCAGCTCGTCGCCGTCGTCGGAGCAGATGTGCAGCTCGCCGAGCAGCGGCTTGCCGACCGACCCCTTGTGCTCCAGCCAGGTGGGGCTGTCGATCAGGCAGAAGCCGTTGCCCTCGCTGCCCGAGTAGAACTCGTACAGGATGGGCCCCAGCCAGTCGATCATCGCCTGCTTGACCTCGACCGAGACCGGCGCGGCGCTGTGCACCACCACCCGCAGGGAGCTGGTGTCGAAGGCGGCCCGCTCGGCGTCCGGCAGCTTCAGCATCCGGACGAACATCGTCCCGACGAACTGGCCGTGGGTCACCCGGTAGCGCTGGATCAGCTCGAGCGCGCGGACCGCGTCGAAGCGCTCCATCGCCACCACGGTGCCGCCGTTGCGGATGGTGCCCATCGTCCAGCCGATCGGCGCCCCGTGGTAGAACGGCCCGGTGGACAGGAACACCGTGTCCGGCCCGAAGCCGTAGGAGTTCCGCATGACGTGGTCGATGTTCAGCCCGCTGCCGAACGGCTGACCGGTCAGCGCGGGCAAGATGCCCTTGGGCTGGCCGGTGGTGCCGGAGGAGTACAGCATGTAGTACCCCTCGACCTCGTCCGCGACCGGGGTGCCTGGCAGCCCCGCCACCGCGTCCGCCAGGGACTCAGTGCTGCCTGCCGGGAACCCAGCACCGGGGACGGGCGGGCCGACCGTCAGGATGCCCTCGAGGGCGGGCGCGGGCGCGGCCGCGGCCGCCAGCTCGGCCAGGGTGCCCGAGGCGATCAGCAGCCGGGCCCCGCAGTCGGCCACGATGTAGGCCGCCTCGGCCGCCGACAGGTGCCAGTTGACCGGGGTGTAGAACAGCCCCGAGCGCTGCGCCGCCCACACCACCGGGAAGAACTCGGGCCGGTTCTCCATCAGGACCGCGATGTGGTCGCCCGGGCGCAGGCCGCGGGCACGGAACAGCCGCGCGATCTGGTTGGACTGGCGGTCGAGCTCCGCGTAAGAGAGCTGGTCGCCGGAGGCGGCCATGATGACCGCGGGCTTGTCGCCGTACGTGCGAGCCAGCTCAGTCAAGTTCATACAAGTACCTTATAAAGCTCAGTTAGCTGATTCAACGGGCTAGATCTTCCCGGGTCAGCCGCACCCGTTCGGTGGATTATTTGATGAAATCCTCGATCAGCCGGGCCAGCGCCAGCGGCTGGTCGCTCTGGATCGCGTGGCCGGCCCCGGGCACGGTCTCGACCCGGGCGGCGGGCAGCCGCCGCCGGAACTCGGCCACGTCGGCCGGGTCGGTGAACTGCGAGTCGCCGCCGATCACCAGCAGCACCGGCACGGTGATGGCGTCCACGTCGGGCCACAGCCCGGTGTGGTCGCCGACCGACGCCGGGCGCTCACCGAACAGGTCGTAGCGCCAGGTCCAGCGGCCGTCCGGCAGCGGGCGGGCGTTGTGCCGCACCCCCCGCTCGACCGCCGACCGGGGGCGGTTGGGGCTGGCGGCGACCGCCGCGGCGGCCATCTCCGCGAACGACGCGTAGCTGGGCGGCCCGCTGACCAGGGCGACCGCGCCCCGGCTGGTGGCCGCCAGCGCCCGCGAGCGGACGCCGCTGTTGGGGGTGACGTCGACGATCACCGCGCGGCGCACCAGGTCGGGGCGGGTGGCCGCCAGCCGGATGGTGGTGGAGCCGCCGAGCGACATGCCGACCACCGCCCGGGCGGCGGGCGCGGCCTGCTCGATGACGGCGGCGACCGCTTCGGCGTTGCGCCAGGGGCCGTAGTCGCGGTCCGGGCGGCGGCCGGAGTGCCCGTGGCCGGGCAGGTCGATCGCGAGCAGCGGGCGGCCGAGCGCCAGCGCGAGGGTGTCCCAGGTGTGCGCGTTCTGCCCGCCGCCGTGCAGCAGCACCAGCTCGGGCGGGGCGTCGCCCCAGGCCAGGGCGGACACGGTCGGGCCGTCGGCGAGGGTGAACGAGGTCCGGGTGACCGGCGGCGGCGCGCTCAGCTCCAGGCCCGCCTCGGCCGCGTTATCGCCCAGCATCCCGAACTCGTCGTAGTCGGCAACGTCGTCGCTCATGCTGGCAGCGTATCGCTGGGGTCCCGGCCAGCCGCGGCCTAGCCGCCGGACACATCGGGCGCCGGACACATCGGGCGCCGGACATAACGGCGGCCAGCGCCCGGTTGCACCTAGCGCGGGTCGTCCCGCCGCCAGCGGGACCGCGGACCAGGGAGACGCTATGACCGACGACTACCGCAAGGACCCCGAGGCGGTCGCCCGGCTGACCCCGGAGCAGTACCGGGTCACCCAGGAGAACGGCACCGAGCCGCCGTACCGTAACCAGTACTGGGACAACAAGGAGCCCGGCCTCTACGTCGACGTCGTGTCCGGCGAACCGCTGTTCACCTCGGACAGCAAATTCGACAGCCACACCGGCTGGCCAAGCTTCACCGCCCCGGTCGAGCCGGGCAGCGTGGTCCGCCGGCGCGACTTCAAGCTGCTGTTCCCCCGGATCGAGGTACGGTCCGCCGCGGGCGGCAGCCACCTGGGCCACGTGTTCCACGACGGCCCCAGGGAAGCCGGCGGGCTGCGCTACTGCATCAACTCGGCCGCCCTTCGCTTCGTCCCCCTCGATGACCTGGAGCGCGAGGGCTACGGAGCGTACCGGAAGCTCTTTCAGCCGGCTGGCGACAGCGGCGCCGCCTCATGATCATCCATTTCGTGTGCCGGGGGAACGCGTTCCGGAGCATTATCGCCGAGGCCTACCTGAACTCGCTTGAGCGCACGGATGTGAGCGTGCTGTCAAGCGGTACCGTCGGGGCTTCGCATAAGACGCAGAACCTGGCTAATCACCAGCTGACGCTTGACCTCCTCGGTGAGCATGGCCTACGGGGATTCGCCAAGGCCGGCTACGGGGATCAGCTAACGCAGGCGCGCGTCGATAAAGCCAATATCACCGTCTGCCTGAATCAGCGCGTCTATGACGGCTGCCTGCAGCTAGTATCCTTTTCCGACCGCCCGCGAGTCTGGTCGGTGGCTGATATTGGCGAGCCGGGCCGGGTCCCGCGCGACGAAGCGGAACGGCGGATGTTCATGGAAGCGGCTTTTCAGGAAATTTGCGGCAACGTTGACCGCCTGATCGCGGACGAGGCCGGGTGATGCGCGGTTCGGTCACGGTGCTCATGGCGGCGCCCGCGGACCGGGTCTGGGGCCTGGTCAGTGACATCACCCGGGTCGGGGAATTCAGTCCCGAGACGTTCGAGGCGGAATGGCTCGGCGGGGCGAGCGGGCCTGAGACGGGGGCGCGCTTCCGCGGGCACGTGCGGCGGAACGGCCGGGGGCCGGTGTACTGGACCGCCTGCACGGTGACGGCCTGCGATCCCGGCCGGGAATTCGCCTTCGCGGTCGGCGGCCCGCGCGGGACGACCGTGAACACCTGGCGGTATCAGCTGGAAGCCACGACGGAGGGGACCAGTGTCACCGAGTCGTTCGAGCTGCCCGACAACCGGTTCACCCGCCTGTACTGGGCGATCGCCGGGCGGGCGCGGGGGCGGACGAACCGGGAGGGCATGCGGACCACCCTGGAGCGGATCAGGGCGGTCGTCGAGTCCGGGGGGTTACCGGGGCGCGGGGACGTTCGCGGGCGGCGAGTAGCCGCGGCCCAGGCATTGATATGGAAATAAATTGGCGTGATGACACTAATTTATTTCCATGGGGCTAAAAAGTTCCGCAACAATGCCGTTGTGTGGGGGAATTGAGGCTTGCTGTCGCCCCAAGGGCACGCTTTCGCGCTTTTCCGACGTTTTTGCTGGCCCCGTTGTTTATCGCTGTTGCCCGTCATACGATCAGCCCGAAGAGCGCTGAGGGGGCGCTCTTGGGGCGCTTGGGGTGGGGTAAGCGTGCTGGCAGAACTGCAGCCCGGGGATCCGGAGCAGGTGGGGCCGTACCGGCTGACCGGCGCCAGTTCCGGTCCAGGTCGTTAGGTCACGCTGTCATCCCCGCGCTGGCCCGCACCCAGTCCGCGAAGTTCTCGATCCGCTGCCACAGCAGCTCGCGGGTGCCGGCGAAGTTGTGCATGTGCGCCATCCGGGGGCAGACGAACAGGTCGACCGAGTTCGCGCACTGGTAGACCGTGGGCTCCAGCTTGGGCACGGCCGCCACGTCGCGCTCGCCGAACGCGGTCAGCACCGGCACGGTGACGGCGGCGGCCTCCTGGGCGACCGCGCGCGGCGCGGTGCACTTGCGGGCCACCGCGCCCGGCGTGGTCAGCGAGTTCCACGGCTCCCCGGTCTGCCCGGCCTGGGCGGCCGGGTTGTGGATGCCGCGCCGGAAGTGGGCCAGGTCGCGCCGGACGATGTCCGGGTCGATGTCGTCCCAGTGAAAGCCCCAGCCCATGTCGTCGCCGAACTCGCGGTTGCCCCGGGCCGCCCGGCTGCGCTCGACCGCGGCCTGGTTCAGCACCACCGGGTGATCGGTCAGCGGTGAGTCCCGGGGAATCCAGGTGCCCACGATGGCGGGCTGACCGGGCGGAGCGGGGGTGCTGCTCTGGAACACGCTGAAGCCGAGGACGGCGATGCCGTCGTAGTCGCGGTGGCGGGCCTGCTGGACGATCGTCATCGCGCCGCCCATCGACTGGCCGATGCCGAGCCGCAGCGGCGCGGCGACCGCCGGGTAGCCGTCGGCCAGGGTGCCGGCCGCCAGGCGGCTGAGCACCTCCTGCTCGGCCAGGTGGCTGGCCGCCGCGACCGGGGCGAAGTCCAGCTTGGCGGGCTCGTGCAGGCTGCTGGCGCCGACCCCGAGGTGGTCCACCGACACGAAGATCCAGCCGCGGCCGGCGTGCCACCGCGCCTGGGCGCCCCGGGCGGGACCGGGCAGCTCCTCGGTGTAGTAGCCCTTGGAGTAGCCGCCGCCGGGCTTGGCGAAGCACACCACCGGCCGCTCCGGGAGGGTGCCGGGCTCGGGCAGGTGCACGGTCAGCGCCACGTGGGCCGGCTCGTCGAGCACCTCGCCCGCCTTGAGCGGTATCTCCAGGTCGATCCGGGTCATCGCGCGGGCTCCTGGTCGGTCATCAGCAGGGAGAGCCGGATCGCGTCCCGGCCCGGGAGGTCACGTGACAGCATGCGCAGCGCGTCGCCGAAGCCGTCCACCGTGACGACCTCGCCGAGCAGGTCGGCGGTGGGCACCTGGCCCCGCCTGATCAGCTCGACCGCGGTCTTGACGTGATCGCCGGGGAAGCCCGCGTGCAGGTGGAGCTGCTTCATCGGGATCAGGTCGCTGATGAAGCCCTCGACCGGCTTGCGGTCCTTGAGGCCGCCGATGACGACGGTGCCGCCGCGCCGGGCGAGCTGCATGCCCTGGGTGACGGTGGCGGTGGAACCGGAGGCGGCGTCGATCACCACCTGCACGCCGTCGCCGGTGAGCTCGCGGATGCGCTCGACCGGGTCGGCCGCGGCGATGTCGATCGCCTCCTCCACCCCCAGCTTGCGGGCCGCCTGGAGCCGGATCGCGTCCCCCGGGGTGCCGGTGATGAAGATGCGCTCGGCTCCGGCCGCGCGGGCGGCGACGATCGAGGCCAGGCCGAGGTGACCGGGGCCGAGGATGGCGACCGAGTCGCCCGGCTTGACCGCGGTCGCCCAGCGGACGGCGATCGCGAGCGGTTCCCACACGGTCAGCTCGGCGGCCGGGAGGTCCTCCGGCAGCGGCTCGACCAGGGTTTCCGGCAGCAGCTCCATGTAGTCGGCGAACCCGCCGGACAGGCCGGAGCGCTCGTCGACCGCGTAGTCGTGGCCGTAGACGCGGATGCCGCCGGGCAGCGGCACCGACTCCCGCACGGCCACCCGCTGTCCTTCGCTGACGCCCCAGCGGTTGCCGTCGCCCAGGGCGTGGATGCGCCCGACGATCTCGTGGCCGGCGATCGACGGGTAGGCGCCGCCCCACGGGGTGTGCACGATGCCGTGCAGGTGGTCGACGTCGCTGTGGCACATGCCGGACGCTTCTACCCGCAGCACCGCGCCGCCCGGCGGCGGGTCGGGCACCGGCAGCTCGCGTAGCTCCCAGGTGCCGTCGCCGGGCATGACCAGCGCCCTGCTCATCCGGGTCATCTGCTTCCCTTTCGCGTCGTTGCTGAAGGCCGGCCGCGGCCAGCATCACCTCAGCGGCGGCGACGCCGCGCCGGATGACTGGCTCATAGCCCTCGCGGTTGCCCAGCGGCCCGACCAGCTCCAGCTCCAGCGGGCCCGCGTAGCCGGTGTCCTTGATGTCGGCCAGGATCCGCGCCAGCGCCAGCTCCCCCTCGCCGAACGGCACCCGGCCGCCCGACGGCGGATCGTCCGGACGGCCCACGGTGCCGATTTCGACGTCGGTGAGCTGCACCAGGTCGATGTGCGGGGCCGCCCGCAGCAGGGTGGCGCGCAGGTCCCGCTCCATCCAGAAGTTGCCGATGTCAGCCACCAGCCCGAGCCCGGTCCGCTCCGCCACCAGGACCGCGTCGGCCAGGCTGTTGACGAACGACACCTCGGTCCGCCGCGACGGCTCGATCGCCAGCCGCACCCCGTGCGCGCGCGCGTAGCCGACGCTGGGCGCGGCCGCCTCCTGCAGGCGGTCGAGCAGCTCCTCCCAGCGGTCGCCGGTCGGGCGGCCCGGGGTCAGGTAGATCGACCAGCCGTCGTGCTCGGCGAGCGCGTCGACCCAGCGGCGGTGCGCCTCCTGGGTCACCGCCCAGGAGGCGGGTGCGCTCAGGTCAAACCGGGGCACGATGGCGGTGGAGACCCGCAGGCCCGCCTGGGCGAGGGCGGCGACGCCGGCCTCGACCTGGTCGCCCAGCTTGGCCCCGATCAGGCCCGCCCAGCCGAGGCCAAGGTCGCGCCACAGGGCCAGGTCCTCGTCGAAGGACCAGCGGACGGAGCTCATCGCGCTGACCGACAGCCGCGGGTGGGTCATCGCCGGTACTCCCCCGGCCCGGGCCGGCTAGCGGGCGGCCGCAGCGGCGGCGAGCTGGCCTCGGCCGCGTCGAACCCGGCCAGCAGGAGCTGGTGGCGGTCGATGACCTCCTGGCGGCCCGCCCGGTGGGGGAAGATGTGCAGCCGGTCCTCCAGGATGCCGGCGATCGTCTCCTGTGCCACCTGGTGCGGGTTCAGCAGGTTGTCCCGGTACCAGTCGGCGCTCGGCATCGGGAACGAGGTGACGCTGTCCGGGTCGGCCCGGGTGAAGCCGGGGCAGAGCACCGACACCCCGATGTCGTACTCGGCCAGCGCGGGCCGCATCAGCTCGCTCAGCCCGGAGACGGCGAACTTGGCGGTGACGTAGGGGGCGTTGAGCAGCCGCAGGTCGGCCCGGCCGACCCCGGACATCGACGAGGTGTTGACGATGTGGCTGCGCCCCGGCTGCTCGATCATCCCCGGCAGGAAGGCGTAGGTGCCGTTCAGCACCCCGCGCAGCTGGACGCCGAGCACCCGGTCCCAGTCGTCCTCGGTCAGCTCGGCGAACGGCCGCAGCACCGACACGCCGGCGTTGTTGCACAGCACCCGAACCTCGCCGTAGGCGGCCCGGGCGGTCTCGGCCAGCGCGTCCATGCTCGCCCGGTCGGTGACGTCGGCCGCCACCGCCAGGGCGCGGGCGCCCGGGACGGCCGCGGTCAGCTCGGCCGCGACCGCCTCGGCGGCGGCGGCGTTCAGGTCGGCCACCACGACGGCGGCGCCGCGGCGGGCGAAGGCGAGCGCCAGGCCCCGGCCGAGCAGTCCGCCGCCGCCGGTGATGACGACGCAGCCGTGGTCGAGCTGGAGCGCCATCAGGCGGGCACGCTGCCGGTGTGCACCCGGGCCAGGTGCAGGCCCTCGTCCTCGGTTGGCACCTCGATGTCCCACTCGCCGCAGGTGCACCAGGCCCGGTAGTGGTCGCCGACCGGGATGATCGCCTGCCCGTCGTGAAAGCCGCCGCCAAGCACCGCGCCGGCGAAGAACTCCGACGGCTTCTCCTCCAGCGCGCTCTCGCCGGCTGGTTCGTGCCCGCTCACTGGCTGCCCTCGGCCGCGGCCCCTGCCTCAGCCGCGACCCCCGCCCCACCCGCGACCCCCGCCCCGGCCAGCCGGAACACCGGCAGCAGCCAGCCGTCGGAGACCGGGTGGAAGTCGACCGTCAGCTCGGCCCCGATGGCGACCTGGGCCGGGTCCACCCCGATGACGTTGCTGACCAGGCGGGTGCCGGGCGCGTCGGGCAGGTCGACCACCACCGGGACCAGGGTGATGTCCGGTAGCCCGGGGAACCCGTTGACCACCGTGTAGGTGTAGACGGTGGCCCGGCCGGACAGCTCGGTCCAGTCCACCGCGGTCGACTGGCAGTGGGGGCAGAACGGGGTGGGCGGCAGCCGGAACGTGCCGCAGTCCGCGCAGCAAGGCGCCACCAGGCGGCGTTCCCGCGCGGCCTGCCAGAACGGCTCGGTGCTGGGGTCGACCGCGATCTTGACGAAGTCGGCCGGCAGTGCGGTGGCCTCGGTTGCGGTGCTCATCGGTCACGCCCCAGGATCAGCCCGCTGTTCGGGATGGAGGAAGGGCCGCCGGTGACGAGCGCCAGCTCGGCCCCGGCGACCTGGTTGATCGCGGTGCCGCGGAGCTGCTCGACACCTTCCATGATGTGGGTGGCGCCGATGATGTAAGCCTCGGATAGCTGGCCGCCGTGGGTGTTCACCGGGACCGCGCCCGGCTTGCGCTCCGGGGTGTACCTGATCGCGCCGCTGAGCACGAACGGGCCGCCCTCGCCCTTCTCGCAGAAGCCGTAGTCTTCCAGCTGCATCAGCACCATCGGGGTGAAGTGGTCGTAGATCAGCGCCACGTCGATGTCCTGCGGGGTGATCCCGGCCCGCTGGTAGAGCCGCTCGGCGATCGGCTGGTTGCCGGAGGAAGCGAACACGGCGTCGTCCTGCATGCCGAACCAGGAGAACGCGCGGCCCCACTCGCGGGTGCCGCCGTGGGCCGCCGCGATCACCGGCACCGGCGGCTGGCGCAGGTCGCGGGCCCGGTCGATCGAGGTGGTGACGATGGCGACCGCGCCCTCGCTCTCCAGGCAGAAGTCGTACAGGCAGAGCGGGTCGGCGATCATCCGGCCGGCGTAGTACTGCTCGCGGGTGAGCGGCGTGCGGTACCGCGCCTTCGGCCGGTTCAGCGCGTTCTGCCTGGTCGACATGGCGATCTCGGCGAACGCGTCCCGTGTGGTGCCGTACTGGTGCATGTGCCGCCTGGTCAGCAGGGACATCAGGTGGCCGGGGCCGGCCAGGCCCGACGGCTGCACGAACGAGCTGATCGGGGTGACCGTCTTGGACGCGACCACGGTGCCGAGCCGGGTCCGCTGCTGCAGCGCCATCACCGTCACCACCGCGGTGGCGTCGCCCGCGACGATCGCGGCCCGGGCCAGGCCGATGGCGCCCGCCGACCCGCCGCCGCCCCCGGTCAGCGCGGCCGAGAACTTCAGCTCGCGCATGCCCAGCGTCTCCACCAGCTCGGCCGCCTCCATCTGCTCGCCGTAGCCCGCCCGGGCCAGGGAGTAGAAGGCCAGCCCGTCGACGTCGGCAACCGACAGGCCGGCGTCCGCGCAGGCGGCCAGGATGGCCTCGCCCGCGAGCTGGGTGATGCTCTTGTCGGCCGTCTCGCCGCGCTTGTAGTAGGGGGTCGCGCCGATGCCGGCGATGGCGACGTCGCGGGCGCCGGTGTCCGCTGCCACTGGCTCAGGCCTCGTCTTCAGGGGCAGTGTCTTCAGAAGCGGTGTCTTCAGAAGCGGTGTCTTCAGGGGCCAGCGGCACCCGCGGGAACAGCTCTTCGAAGACGCCGCGGGTGATCCGCCGCCGGGTCTCGTCGCTCACCCCGTCGAACAGCTCCTTGAGGGTGTCCTGGGTGTGCCCGAAGGTGCCTTCCATGTGCGGGTAGTCCGACCCGAACATGACGTTCTTATAGCCCATCGCCTCGTAGGCCGCGACCGCGCTCTCGTCGTGCTGGAAGGACGCGTAGACCTGCGTCATCAAGATCTCCTTGGGGTCGCGGGTCAGCTTGGGCCGGACCGCCATCTGGTGCTGCCGGTAGCCCTCGCGCATCCGGTCGCCCAGGAACGGGATCCAGGTCGCGCCGTTCTCGGAGATCAGCACCTTGAGGCCCGGGTAGCGGTCAAGCGCTCCCCCGGCGACCAGCTTCATCGCCGCCCGCTGGCCGGAGAACGTGGTCTCGGTGTAGTTCATCACCGCGCCGCCCGGTCCCCGGTAGGCGATGTTCGGGCTGGCTGAGGTCAGGTCGATCGGGTCGGTGCCGCTGTGGATGGCGAGCACCATGCCAGCCTGCTGGGCGGCCTGCCACAGCGGGTCCCAGTCGGCGGTATGCCAGTCAGGGGCGCTCTTGTGCGGCCGGGTCGGCAGGGACACCGCCTGGAAGCCCTGGGCGGCCGCCCACTCGAGCTCGTCCACCGCGTCCTGGACCTGCAAGGTGGACACCTGGGCGGTGACCACGTAACGGTCGGAGACGGCCACGATCTCCTCCAGCGCCCATTCGTTGCTGGCCCGCATGCAGGCGCGCAGCAGCTCGGGGGTGCGGAAGCTGGAGGACCACATGCCGAGCGAGGGGAAGATCACCTCGCCCCAGACACCCTCGTGGTCCAGGTCACCCAGCCGCAGCCGCGCGTCCCTGATCCCCTCGGCCTTGCGGCTGTCCTCGACGAACTTGGCTGCGGCGGAGGTGGGCAGCTTGCGACGGAACGTCTGGCCGTCGAGGCGCACCGTCTCGTACTCGCCGTCGGGGTCCTTCTCGGACTTGGGGGTGAGGTCGGCTAGCCGCTTGGGCAGCCGCGACTCCCACAGGTCGTCCGGCTCGAGGAAGTGCGAGTCACCTGAATTGGTCCAGATCTTCGACATGGCGGGTCCTTGCGGGCGCGGGCGGCGGGCGCCGCGGGTGAACGGGTCGCTGTCATCCGAGCATTTCACTTACTGATTCAACTGTCCAGAGTTTCTAAGAGTAGTTCATTATCTTTTCCTGGTAGCCGGGAGCCCCCGCTACCATGAACCATGACTGCGCACGCGGAGAACACCCGGGGCCGCCGCCGCCACTCAACCGGCGAGGCAACGCGCGAGCTGCTGATGGTGACGGCCGAGCGGCTGTTCGCGATGAACGGCGTCGAGGGTGTCACGCTGCGCGAGATCCAGGCGGCGGCCGGCCAGTCGAACTCCTCGGTGATCGCCTACCACTTCGGGTCGCAGGCCGGCCTGGTGCGGGCGCTGCTGGAGTTCCGCTACCAGTGCGTCAACGCCCGCCGGGCGGAGCTGCTGCAGGAGGCGCGCGACCGCGGGGTGGCGGGCGACCCCCGCGAGGCGGTCTGGATCATCGTCCGGCCGCTGATCGAGAGCATCAACGCGGGCGAGATGTTCGTGCCGTTCCTGGCCCGGGTGAGCGCCAACACCCGCACGTTCGCGGACTACCTGCCGTCGCCGATGTCCGACAGCGTCGTCAACACGCTACGGGAAACGGTGCCCGCCCAGCTATCCGAGCTACCCGACCGGGCCAGGGCCGGCCGCGAGGTGCAGCTCTACAACAGCGTGCTCAACCTGCTGGCCGAGCTGGCCCGGGGCCACCAGCAGATCAGCGAGGCCCAGCTCAACAACTACGTGGACGGCTGGGTGGGCATGCTGACGGCGCCGATGTCGCCTGACACCGCGGCCCTGATGAGCAAGGAATAGCTGGCTGGCGTCAGGCCCGCGGGCTGCGCTTGGCCCAGCTGTCGATACCGCTCGACTCCATCGCGTCGTCCAGCTCGGCCGAGCTGTAGGTGATGAACTCGACCGGGTCGAACTCGATCACCACCCGGGCCGGGGTGTCGAACAGCTTCATCAGCTCGGCCCGTGCCTCGGGATCCGGCTGCCCGGTGTCCAGGTTGAGGCCGAGGCCGGTGCGGTCGAAGAACAGCGGCAGCAGCCAGTGCACCAGGTCGCGGTCGTGGTGAATGGTGGCGTGGGTCTTGGCGGTCACCATCGACCCCGGCATGCCGGTGCCCTTGCTGGTTACCACGATGGCACTGTTGGGGCGCTTGGCGAGCGCCTTCACCCGGGCCCGCTTGTCGGTGGTGTGCACCCAGAACTTGCCGTCCGACCAGACGAACGAGTGCGGCATGCCGAGCGGCCAGCCGCTTGAGTTGGTCCACAGGACCACGCACTCGTTGGTCAGCTCGAAGAGCCGCTCCATCGCCTGCTCGGAGAGCTTGTAAGAGGAAACGTCGTCCAGGTTTCGGATTGGCTGCGTCATACCCGGAACGTAACGCCGCTGGCCGGGACCGGCTACAAACCGGTCCCGGCCAGCGGGATGAACTAGGTCAGCCGGCGTTGGACGGCACCGGCTCCTTGGCCAGCTTCTTGCTGGCGTCGAAGCCGGCCACCTTGGCCAGCGTGCCGCCGAGGATCGCCGCGCGGTCCTCGTCGGACACGGTGCTGTCGAAGTTCTCGACGATGGCCTCGTAGGTGCCGTTGAAGGTGCCCTCGGCGTGCGGGTAGTCGTTGCCCCAGATGACGGTGGTGATGCCGGTGATGTGCCGGGCCTGGACCGCCACCGGGTCGTCGGCGAACTGGATGTGGAACTGCCGCCGCACGTACTCGGTCGGCTTGAGCGGGTAAGGCCACTTCTCGTTGATGTTGAAGAGGCGGCCCATGGCCGGCTGCTCGTAGGCCGACTTGCTGTCGTCCCAGAAGCCGAGCCACCAGTCGGGGTCCTGGCCGGTGCCACGGCGCCACGACTTGTCCATGAACGCCATGTACGAGACCAGCCAGCTAGCGCCGAACTCGACCAGGTTGAACGTCAGGCCGGGGTGCCGCTCCGGGACCCCGCCGCCGATCAGGTCGGCGATGATCTTCCCCGGGCTGGCGGAGGCGGTGTTGCCGCCGCCCATGGTGCGGCCGGCCACCATGTCATCGGTCAGGTTGCCCTTGCCCATGTTCATGGCGGTCATCATGCCCTTGACCGTGGACCCGGTGTGCGACGCGTCTTCCTTCACCTTCACCCCGCCGGTGGCGACGTGGAAGAAGATCGGCAGGTTGTTCGCCTCGATGCAGTTCCACACCGGCTCGTACTTCTTGGACCAGTACGGCTCAGGCGGGAGCTCAGGCAGCATGATCGCGCGCAGGCCGAGCTTGACCGACCGCTCGATCTCCGCCACCGCGTCGGCCACGTTGGTCAGCGGGATCGCCGCGACCGGGCGCATCCGGTCCTTGTAGTCCAGGTAGGTCTCGGCGACCCAGGTGTTCCATGCCCGCGCGTGGGCGATGGACAGCTCGTGGTCGTCGGTGAACAGCACGAACAGCGCCAGGTTGGGGAAGAACACGGCGGCGTCGACGCCCTCCATGTCCATGTCCTGGATGATCTCGTCCGGCTTCCAGCCCGGGGTGCGGCCCTCGAAGCCCTTGAACTGGCGGTACTTGGAGACCGTCCAGCCGTCGAAGCCGATGGTGTGCAGCTTGCGGAACTCGGTGTGCCCGCCGGGTACGATCGGCTCCTCGAGGGTGAACTCCTCTTCCCACAGCGCGCGGTCGCGCATGTTGGCCGGGAGCCGGGTCTTGAACAGGTCCGGCGGCTCGATGATGTGACAGTCGCCGGAGACGAGGAACTCTTTGTACTGGGCCATCGGCGGGCCTCCCCTTTGAGTGGATACCTGGGTACCAGATAATCGGTCTTCCATGTATCAACATAGATGGCGTCGCGGCGCCCGGTCAACGCCTGATGGCAGCTAATCAGGTGGCCCCGGCCCCGGTCAACGACGCGTGCCGGTCGGCGGAACGCGCCCCCCGCCCGGTCAGCGCAGGCCGCTGGCCAGCACGGGAACGTCAGCCAGGGCGCGCATCATGTCGTTCAGGTGGGTGCAGCCGAGCGGTCCGCGCAGCCGCTCGGGCACCGCGCCGCGCAGCTCCGTCAGCGGCACCCCGGCCAGGGCCCCGACGTGCGTGACGGCCAGCGGGCACTCGCCGTGCGGCAGCACCCGCGGCACCGGGTTCACCGACCGCACCACGCCGGTCGCCCGGTCCGCCTCGGCCGTCAGCGTGTACTCGTGGATTGACGTCCGCCCGCCCCCCGGCAGCGTCGAGGAGTCCTGGAAGAACGCGTCCACCCGCAGCGCGGTGCCGTCCGCCCAGACGTCGACCCGGCGGGCCCGGCGCATGGTCACCCCGTCCGGCTCGGCGTGCCGGTGCCAGGCCAGCTCGTCGTCGCCTTCCTCGATCTCCACCGCGGTCGTGCGGGTCCGCTCCCAGCGCTGCGTGCCGTCCGGGTTGAGCGCGCTCGAGCCGTCCTGGAAGCCGGCGCAGACGTCCCGCATCACCCGGTGGGCGACGTCCGCCTTGAGCAGCTTGTAGTGGTCCATGTCGTAGTACAGCTGCCAGGCGGCGCCGGAGACCAGGGTCGCCCCGGGCACGTCGTCGAGCAACTGGTACAGCGGGGCGCCGGCCAGGCCGTCGGCCGCGCCGCTGGCGGCCAGCCGCCTGCGGAAGCCGGACATGGCCGACTCGCCGGCCAGCGCCCGCAGCGCGGGCAGCCCGGGGTCGGCGCTCACCTCCTTGATGACCCGGCGCGCGTCGGTGACCATCCGCAGCGACGCCGACGCCAGCTCCGTCACCGCCCCGTCGGGGCCGGTCCGCAGGTCACGGGCCCGGCCGTCGAGCACCGCGTCACCGCCCATGCCGTCCGCCCAGGTGAAGTCCATCGTGGTGGTCCGGCGGACCGACCCTGGCCGGCGCGGCGGCGCTGAGCGCACCGAGCCGCGCGCGGTCAGGCTCTCAGGGACGGGGATCGCGGGGCTCCGCATGCACTCTCCATTTTCTTCAACCCTGCACCGGACGATGTCCCGCTCGCGCGGGTCGGGCAGGCTTCACCGGACGATGTCCTGCTCGCGCAGCCGGGCGATCCCGGCCGCGTCGTAGCCGATCTCGGCCAGCAGCGCGTCGGTGTGCTGGCCGAGCCGGCAGCCCGAGTCGGGCTTGGTGGCCGACCGGGAGAAGCGGTTGAGCGGGGCCGCCCGGCGGTGGGAGTCGAAGATCGGGCTGACCGCGTCGATCGCGTAGCCGGCCTGGTAGAACTCGTCGTCCTGCATCCGCCACTCGGCGTTCTCCTGGCAGACCGCCACGCAGCCGACGTCGGCCGCGGACAGCTCCGCTTCCCAGGCGTCCTTGCCCCGGGCGGCGAAGATGGCGGCCAGCGCGGCGGTCAGCGCGGCCGCGTTGGCTTCCCGGTCCTCGGGGGTGGCGAAGCGCGGGCCGGCCAGGTCACCGTAGGGGGCGAGGGCGGCCGCCAGCGGCGCCCACTCCCCCGGGGCGGGCGCGGCCAGGAACACCCAGCCGTCGGCCGCCCGGTAGAGCCGGTAGAGCGGGCCGAGGCCGCGGAGCTCATCATCCGCCCGGGGCCGTTCCGGCCGGTCCCGGTAGCTGGTGTTCCGGCTGATCAGGGCGTGCGTGCAGGTGCCCAGCATGGTGGTCTCGAGGCCGGTCAGGGCGATCCCCCGGCGCCGCGCGTACAGCGCGAGCAGCAGGGCCGACCCGACCCCGAGGGCGGCGACGCCGTCCGACTGGACGGCGGGCACGGTGCCGCCCGCCCGCAGGTGGCGCGCGCCGGCCAGCAGCTCATCCTGGCTTTCCGGTTGCGCGCCGCCGAGCGGGGCGTCGGTCAGCGAGATGCCGGACGCGGCGCCGATCGACGGCGCGTAGGCCGGCTTGCCGCCGTAGGGCCCGTCGATGCCGTAGCCGGGCGCGTTCAGGTAGACCAGGTCCGGGTTGAGCGCCCGCAGGGTGGCCTCGTCGATGCCGGTCCTGGCCGCCACCCCGGCCCGGTAGCACTGCAGCACCACGTCACAGCGGCGGGCGAACTCGTGCAGCACCGCCAGGCCCTCGGGCGTGCGCAGGTCGAGCGCGATGCTCTCCTTGCCCTGCAGCACCTTGCCCCCGCCCGCCTCGGGGAAGGCCATCACGTCACGGATGTTGTCGCCGATCAGCGGCTCGACCTTGATCACCCGCGCCCCGAGGTCGGCCAGGATGGTGGCGCCGAACGGGGCGGCGAACATGCCGCCGAGCTCCAGCACCGTCACCCCGGCCAGGGGGCAGCCCGCGGGGGCTGGCCCGCCCGGGTCCGCCCCCGTTCGGGCTGATCCGGGGTGGGCTGGGACGGCGGGGGCTGGGGACGGCGGGGGCGGGCGACTGCGCCAGCCGGCGGACCTCGGCCGCGTGCTCGTCGACCCGGGGAGCGCGGCGGATGGCGGTGAGCGGCCGGCCCGCCGCGTGCACCAGGGTGGACGGCTGCCGGACGGGGCCGAGGTCGGGGTCGTCCACCGTGACTACCCGGCCCTGCGCCACCACCTGCGGGTGCGCCAGCGCCTGGTCGGGGGTGCGGAACTGCTCGCCGAAGACGTTGGCGTTGCGGGCGAAGACCTCCTCCCACTCGGCCAGCGTCCACTCGCCTACCTTGGCCAGCATCTTCTCCCACCATTCCTGGCGCAGCTCAGCCGTGGGCAGGTCGGGGAAGTCCTTCCACCGGGGCTCGGTCACCTCCTGCGCCAGGCCGAGTTCCTCCAGGAAGGCCTGGGTCAGCCGGGGGGCCGTCTGCGCGAACTGCAGCCAGGTGCCGTCCTTGGTCAGCCCGATCAGCAGCGCGTACATCAGCCGCGACTGCGGCCTGCCCTGGGCGTCGAACGCGTCCGCGAGCGGCTTGAACGCGTCCGGGAAGCGGCGCAGGATCATCTCGTAGAACCAGTTGTAGGTGTCGATGGAGCCGACCCCGGAGACCAGGTTCGCCTCCACCACCTGCCCCAGCCCGCTCGACTCGCGCTCGAACAGCGCCGCCAGGATGCCGTGCACCGCGGTCTGGGCGGCGGCGTGGGCGGCATACGGGACCGACACGTAGGCCGGGTCCGGGCCCGGCGTGAGCTGCCGCTTGGAGTGCAGCACGCCGGTCTTGGCCAGGATCAGCGCCTCGTAGCCCTTGTAGCCGGCCCACGGGCCGCGGCTGCCCCAGCCGGTGATCAGCGCGGCCACCAGCCGCGGGTAACGCGCGGTGAGCCGCTCGGCGGTGAACCCGAGCCGGGCCGCGGCGGCGGGCCGCATGGTGGCGACCAGCACGTCGGCCTCGCTCAGCAGCCGGTCCAGGGTGTTCCGGTCATCGGTGTCGTGCAGGTCGAGCACGACGCTGCGCTTGCCGCGCAGCAGCCCCGGCCAGCCGGGATCCTTGCGCAGCGGGTTGCCGCCGGGCTGCTCCACCAGGACGACGTCCGCGCCGGCGTCGGCCAGGAACTGGGTCGCCTGCGCGCCCGGGAGCGTGGTTGACAGGTCGACCACGGTCAGGCCTGCTAGCGGGCCGGGCCCGGGCCGGTCAGTGGGGCTGGTGGTGTCGGTCACGTCGCGCTCCCCCCTTTGGGATGCTCGGCTGATTCAGGATGACTTGGTCGCCGCCACGATCCCGCCGTCGACCAGCAGGTCGGTGCCGGTGATGTAGGAGGCCTTGTCGGAGGCGAGGAACTCGATCGCGTCGGCCGTCTCCACCATGGTGCCCTCGCGGGGAAGCGGCAGCCTCGCCATCCGCTCGCGCTTGACCGCGCCAGCGGGGCCGTCCAGTTCCTTGGCGCCCATCGGGGTCGCGATCAGCCCGGGCGAGATGGAGACGATCCGTGCTCCCCTGGCCCCCCAGGCGCCCACCCGGCGGCGGCACATCCGGTTGAGTGCCCACTTGGACAGCCGGTAGGCCTGCAGCGGGGTCTGCTCCTCCTTGGCGATCACCTCGTTCAGCCGGTCGAAGAAGCCCGGCCCGAGCGGGTCGTCGAGCACCGCCACGATGTCCGCGGCGGGCGGCTCGGCCAGGTGGCCGGCGGACGACGAGACGAACACCGCCGCGGTGCCCTGGCCGGCCAGCTCCAGGCAGGCCCGTTCCATCAGTGCCGTGCCAATGAGGTTGACGCTGAACACCTGGTGCCAGTCCCCCATCGACGGGGACAGCCCGGCCACGTGGGCGAGGGTGCGCAGCGGCCCGCGGGCGGCCACGAACGCGGCCACCTCCGCCACCGCGTCCGGGTCGGTCACGTCCAGCCGGACCGCCACCGCGTCGATGCCGTCCGCGCGCAGCGCCGCCTCGCGCGCGGCCGTCTTGCCGTCCGACAGGCTGGCCAGCACCACCCGGTGCGCCTGGCCGAGCCGCCGGGCGGTGGACATGCCCATCCCGCCGCCGCCGATGACCAGCGCGACCGGCTGGCCGGGGCGCTCGTTGGTTCCCGTCTCCACTGTCCTCCCTAAGTAACCGCGAACTCGGCGCTGCCGCTGACGACGACCGAGCCGTCGTCCTTGCGCAGCCGGAGGTCCAGCTCCACCCGCGACTCGCCGTCCACCGCGAACTGGCGGACTACCTCGGCCGAGGCGGTCAGCCGGTCGCCGCGGTAGACGACGGACGAGAAGCGGGTGCGGAAGCGGCGGACGGTCTGCTCGCCCAGGTGCTCGGTGCAGTAGGCGGCCAGCCAGCCCGCGCCGAGCATCCCCACGCTGATCGCGGCGGGGAAACCGGCCGCCCGGGCGAACTCGTCGTCGTGGTGGATCGGGTTCATGTCGCCGCTGGCGCCCTGGTAGCGGACGATATCGGTCATGGTGACGGGGCCGAAGGTACGCTCCGGGAGCAGGGAGCCGGCCGCCAGCTCGCTGTCGGTGCTTACTGGTTCACTCGCACGCTCGCTCACGGGCGGTCCTGCCCCACGTAAGCCGAGGTGTAGTTGCACTCGGCGCGCAGCTCTCCGCGGTCGTCGCTGAACTCGACCGTGAACCGGACGATGACCATGGTCCGGCCGTCGCGGGTCCGCTTCACGGTCACGTCGCGCAGCTTCTCGGCCGTGTGCAGCGTCTCTCCGGCGTGCGGCAGCGCGCCGTGGTAGACGTACTCCTGCTCGAGCGAGAGCAGGCGGCCGAGGTCGGCCCGCACGCCCGCCTCGGCGCAGGCGCGCAGCACCGCGGGCGACCGCAGCGTCTGCCCGATCGGCGTCCAGAACACCACCGTGGCCAGGAAGGTGGGCGGCACCGGGGCCTTGGGGTCGTCGGTGTAGGCCGGGCGGCCGGCCGCGGTCGCGATCGCGTACTCGCGGATCTTTCCCCGCTCGATCGGCATGGTCGCCATCGGCCCTCCCGTCCAGCAAACACCGCATCCAGCCAGCACGCACCGAGCTAACCTAAGAGAAAGTCATTAAAGTTAGCTGATCTGACCATATAGGAAAGGCCAGGGGGGCGCTAGACCGTGTTTCCGGGTGAACCCGGTGGACGAGCGTCAGGGGTGGATGACGACCTTGAAGGTGCCGGGCGGGCGGGCGGCCGCCAGCTCGAAGGCACGCGGCGCCTCGTCGATGCCGAAGCGGTGGGTGATGAGGGCCGCGGTGATGCCCGGGTCGGCCGCCAGCATCGCCGCCGCCAGCCCGAGCTCGCGGGTGGCGCCGACGCCGTGGTACGCCATCGACGGCACCACCGCCACCTCTTTGAGGAAGGCGGCCCGGTAGGGCCAGCGCACGTCGGCCGGGAAGATGCTGACGGTGGACACGGTGCCCTGCGGCCGGGCCAGCTCGACCGCCTGGGTGAGGCCGGACTCGCTGCCGCTGGCCTCGATCACCGCGTCGTACTGGCCGGACGGCGCGCTGGCGCCGAACCGCTCACCCAGCTCCCGCTGGTAGGGGTGCCGGGCGAGCAGGCTGACCTCGGGCGCGCCCAGCCGGCGGGCGGCCAGCACCGCCAGCAGGCCGATCGCGCCCGCCCCGACCACCAGCACCCGGGTCCGCGCGCTCACCCCGGCCTTGCCGCAGGCGTGCCAGGCGACCGCGCCCGGCTCCGCCAGCGACGCGTCGTCCAGGCTGAGTCCGGCCGGCAGCGGCAGCAGCGCGTGCCGGGGCGCCCGGCAGTAGTCGGCCAGGCCGCCGTCGACGGTGAGGCCGAGGATGCACTTTCCCGCTACCGGGCACAGGTTGCCGTGCCCGGCCGTGCAGTAGTCGCAGCTCCCGCAGCTCGCGAAGCCGTCCAGGACCACCGGGGTGCCGTCGGCGGTGACCCCGGCCACCTCGTGGCCGATGAGCCGCTCGGTCCCGGCGGCGAGGTAGCGCAGGTCGGACGCGCAGATGCTGACCGACCTGACCGCGATAAGTTCGCCCTCGCCGCCGGGCTCGTCGGCTTCAACCAGCCGGACGCCGCCCGCGGCACCGGTGCCGCGTACGGCCTTCACCGGCCCGCTCCTCGCCGCTACCTAGCTTCGGCCGCTCCCTTGCGGTCGGTGACCGGGGCGGCGAGCTGCTGCTCGTCCACGACCACCTGCAGCCGGGCGATCGTCTCATCCAGCCCGTCACCGACCCGGGGCCCCGGGGTGAACGTGGCCGGCAGGTGCTTCATCCCCTGGATGATGCCGATCGTCTCGTAGTGCTCGGCGCCGGCCGGGTCGCAGACGTAGTCCGGCATCCGGTCGAGCACGGCCAGGATCATCCGCTTGAACACCGTCCGGGCCACGTTCGACCCGATGCAGCGGTGGATGCCGAGGCCGAAGCTGTGATGCCGGTTCCCGGTCCGGTCCAGGTGCACGTGATTCGGGTCAGGGAACACCTCCGGGTCGCGGTTCGACATCGCCCACGACAGCCACAGCCGCTCCCCCTCCTTGAACCGCTGCCCCGCGATCTCGCAGTCAGCCGAGATCGTCCGCCCGTCACCCGGCGCCGGGGTAAAGAACCGCAGGAACTCCTCCGTCGCCGGGTTCAGCAGCGTGTCCCGCTCAGCCGACAGCCGCGCCCGCTCAGCCGGGTTCTCCGACAGCCACTCAAGCGCGTGCGCGGTCAGCGCCGTGGTGGTGTCGAACCCGCCCCCGATCAGCAGCGAGATGATCCCGAGGAGCTCGAAGTCGGGCGGCACGGTGCCGTTGATGTCCGCCGTCACCAGGGCGTGGATGAGACCCGGGCGGGGGTTCGCCCTGATCTCGGCCACCTGGCCCATCAGGTCGTCCCGCATCGCGAGCCGCATCGCCTGCAGCTTCGCCATGTTGGGCGAGTTGGGCGGGGTGTAGACCGAGGCGTGAATCGGCTCGACGTAGATGTCCCAGTTCTTCAGCGGGATCCCGAGCATGCCCAGGGTGAGTACCGCCGGGACGATGTTGGCCAGGTCGTCGACGAAGTCGATCTGCCCGGTCTCGATCTTCTCGTTGATGCTGGCGCGGGCGATCTCGTCCACCAGCGGCAGCCACCGGGCAACCGCGGCGGGCGACAGGTACGGGTTGAGCAGCTGCCGGTAGTAGCGCTGCTCGGGCGGGTCCATCTCCAGGAAGCCGCCGCGGAAGGCCACCTCGGGGGACGGGATGGAGATGCCCTTGTAACCGCGCCGCTCGTTGGCCGGGTCGTGGTCGTTCGAGACGAAGTCGGCCGATCTGGCCAGGTCGAACACCTCGGAGTGGCCGGCCGCGACCCAGTGGCCGCCGTAGGTGTCACTCCAGGCGACCGGGTGCTTGGTCAGCATCTCCGATGTGACCTGGTTGAACTGCTCCCGGTACTGCGGCGTGTGCCGGTCGAACTGGTAGCGGTTCTTCTTGCGCTCGGTGTCGTCGTCGGTGATCGGTTCCGTGGTCATGCGCGGTGTCTCCTGATCCGGCTAGGGGATGACCGAAATGGCTTGTTCCGGACAGGAACGGATCGCCTCGGCCGCCTTCGCCTCGAGGTCAACCGGGACCTCGCCGTCGATAGCGGTCGAGTGTCCGTCAACGTCGTCCAGCTGGAAGAGATCAGGGGCGATCATGAAGCAAAGGGTGTGCCCCTGGCACTTCTCCGGGTCTACGTGCACCTTCACGTCGGTTTCCCTTCTTTAGTAGTCGGAACGGGTGCGGATGGCTGTTACAGGTGGAAGTCGTACCACTTCAGGTACCCGCCGGCGTCGACCCGAAGCTGCTGCCCGGTGACGTAGCGCGCCTCGTCGGAGGCGAGGTAGAGCACCGCGTTGCTGATGTCGACCGGCTCGACCCACGGGATCGGCATGCCCTGCTGGACGAAGAACGCGGGGGTGGCGTCTTCCTTGGTCGGGTTCTCCAGGTCGGGCCGGAAGGAGCGGTACATCGGCTCGCTCTGCAGCATGGGGGTGTTGACGTTGGTGGGGTGGACAACGTTGGCCCGGATCGACCGGGGGGCGAGCTCGCGCGCCAGGTCGTGCACGAAGCTGGACACCGCCCGCTTGGCCACCATGTAGGCGATGCCGCCGGAGTCGGCGCCGAGCTGCTGCTGCGGCAGCGTCACCATGTAGGCGGCGGTCGAGCCGGTCGCGATGATCGAGGCACCCGCCTGCAGGTGCGGCAGGGCCGCGTGGATGGCGTTGATGATGCCGATCGCGTTGGTGTCGTACACGTCGGCCCACGCCTGCAGCGGCGTCTCGCTCTTCTGACCGATGATGCCCGCCTGGGCGACCACGATGTCGAGCTTGCCGAACTCGGCCAGGCCGCGCTCGATGGCGGCCGTAAGCTGGGCCCGCTCGCGCACGTCGGCTTCCACCGCGACGATCCGGCGGTCCTGCGCCTCCACCAGCCGGGCGGTCTCCTTGAGATCATCCGGCGATGACAACGAGTAACCGAGGGAGTCGAGGTCGTGGCAGATGTCGACCGCGATGATGTCCGCGCCCTCTTCCGCCAGCCGCACCGCGTGGCTGCGTCCCTGACCGCGCCCGGCGCCAGTGACGAAGGCGACCTTGCCCTGCACGCGTCCCATGCGTGCCCCTTTCCGTGACCGCTTGCTTGTGTATACAAAATCATCTTCCGGAAAACAAATAGTACTCTGATATGACCCTTAGGGGTGACCTCACCCCACTCTCCAGAAGGAGACGCGGATGTATCGCATGCTTATCGACGGGAAGCTGGTCGCGGCCGACCGGACCTACCCGTCGATCAACCCGGCCACCGGCCAGGTAATTGACCAGGCGCCGGACGCCTCGGTGGCTGACGCCGAGGCCGCCGTCGCCGCCGCCCGGCACGCGTTCGACACCACGAGCTGGCCGACGGACGCCGGGTTCCGCGCCCGCTGCCTTGACCAGTTGTACAAGGCACTGGTGGAGCACAAGGAGGAGCTGCGCGAGCTGACCATCGCCGACGTGGGAGCGCCCCGGGTGCTCACCTACGGTGCCCAGCTCGAGGAGCCGTTCGAGATCGTCCGCTATTACGCCGACCTGCTGCCCGGCTACCCGCTGACCGAGGAGATTGGCGAGCTGGAGTTCCGCGGCCAGCGCCACCGCCGCTGGGTGGAGAAGGAGCCGGCCGGCGTCGTCGCCGCCATCATCGGCTACAACTACCCGACCCAGCTGGCCCTCGCGAAGCTGTCGCCCGCGCTGGCGGCCGGCTGCACGGTGGTGCTCAAGGCGGCGCCGGACGACCCGCTGATCACCCTCGCCCTGGGCGAGCTGATCGCCGAGCACACTGACATCCCGCCGGGCGTGGTCAACGTGATCTCCTCGTCCGAGGTGGCGGTGGGCGAGGTGCTGACCACCTCGCCCGACGTGGACGCGGTCACGTTCACCGGGTCCACCGCGACCGGCCGCCGGATCATGGCGGCCGCCAGCGCGACCATCAAGCGGGTGTTCCTTGAGCTTGGCGGCAAGTCGGCCCTGGTGGTGCTGGACGACGCCGACCTCGCCGGGCCGATCGGCACCGCCGCCTTCGCGACCTGCTCGCACGCCGGCCAGGGGTGCGCGATCCCGACCCGGATGCTGGTGCCGCGGGCCATGCACGACGCGCTCGTGGAGCAGGTGGTAGGCGCGATCAGCCGGGTGACCTACGGCGACCCGGCCGACCAGAACAACTACATGGGCCCGCTGATCAGCGAGAAGCAGCGGGACAAGGTGCACGGCATGGTCGAGCGGGCGGTCGCGGAGGGCGCCACCGTGGTGACCGGCGGCCAGAAGGTCGACGGCCCGGGCTTCTTCTACACCCCGACGGTGCTCACCAACGTCAACCCGGACAGCGAGATCGCCCAGGAAGAGGCGTTCGGCCCGATCCTGGTTATCATCCCGCACGACGGCGACGACGACGCGGTGCGGATCGCCAACAACTCGATCTACGGGCTGTCGGGCGCGGTGTTCGGCAGCGAGGAGCGGGCCCTGGCGGTCGCGCGCAAGATCAGGAGCGGCACCATCGGGGTCAACGGCGGCGCCTGGTTCGGCCCGGACGTCCCGTTCGGCGGCTACAAGCAGTCCGGCGTGGGCCGGGAGATGGGCCCGGCCGGGCTCGAGGAGTTCCTCGAGATCAAGTCGCTGGCCCTGCCTGTTAGCTAGCCCTGCCGGTTAGCTAGCACTGCCGGCCGGATAGGACCAGCACAGTGGCCCGCGGCCTGCCGCTGGATGCGGCGGCCGCGGGCCACTGGCCCCGGAGGGCACGGGCTTAGCGGCCCTGTTAACTGGTGAGGTTCAGCTTCAGGTTGGCGATGTTGGCCGGGTTGCAGTCGAAGGTGCCCGGCGTGGCCGGGTAGACCCGCTTCCACTGGCCGTTCACCACCTGGCTGATCGCGTCGCAGGGCGAGGGCTCATGGGCGGCGATGTCGGTGGTGCCGATGATGCCGTCCGCGTCGAAGGCGGTCTCCTTGTTCAGCGCGGCGAACAGCGTCTGCCGGTCGAGCGTGCCGCCGTTCGCGGTCGCCTTGACCACCGCGTCCTGGAACAGCAGCGCCATCACGTAGGACTCGATCGCCTCGCCGTTGATGTTGTTGATCCCGCCCATGAAGCTGATCAGCGCCTTGAGCTGGGGATTGGCCTGCGAATCGGTGTAGAAGGGCAGGTAGTTGGTCGACGCGTACTCCCCGTCGGCGTCCGCGCCGCCCTCTTGGATGAAGCTGGAGTCATAGCAGCCGGTGTCACACGCCCACACCTTCACCGTGTTCACCCCCTGCAGCTTCGCTTCCCGGCGGAGCAGGACGGTCTGCGGCGGGGTCGCACCGCCGTAGCCGAAGGTCGAGCCGTGCTGCTTCATGACCTGGATGAACGGGGTGAGCTGGCTCTGCGGGGACAGCGCGGACGGAGTGTAGATCCCCTGCCCGTCCTTCCCGATGCCCAGGTTGACGGCGCCCTGGATGGTGGGCAGCTTCTCGATCTTCGCCGTCTGCACGTCACCGTCGAAGACAAAGATGCCGTGCAGGTTCTTGAATTGCGACGTGTAGTACCGGAAGTCGCCGACGTTAACCGAGTAGCTCTGCGGATTGTCCTTAGCGCTTGCGCAGTAAGGGCCGTAGCCCTCGGGCAGGTAGGTGTCTTTGTCACAAGCCAGGGGCGGGAAAGCGACAAAGGCGAGGTTGGGAATGCCGGCCGGCTGGCCCGCGGAGTTCTTGCAGTTATCGATGTCACTGAGGTCGTTGAGCTCGGTGGTGGCGGTGCCGACCAGCGCGAAATCGTTCTGGCAGGCCTGGATGACGCAGTTGGCGGTGGCGTTCGGGTCCAGCTTGGAGTCGCAGAAGTCGACCACGACCTTCCGGCCGGCCAGCCCGCCCGCCGCGTTGACCATGGCCGCCCACGCCTTGATCACGTTCTCGTTCTTCTGGAACAGCCCTGGCTCGATGGGCGTGTTCACGTCGGCGATGATCGCCACCCGGATCTGCGACTTGGTGAGCCCGACGTCCGTGCCCGGCGAGGCCTGCCCGAGCCCGATCGACGCCGCGGTCCCGGTGGCCGCGGGCGACCCGCTGGTTCCGGCCGAGCCGGGGGCGCCCGCGGACGCACTGGCCGGGGTCGAGCTGGCCGACGTCGAGCTGGCCGACGAGCAGCCCGCGAACGCGACCATCGCCGCTACCGCGCAGGCTATAACCGCTAGAAGCCGGCACCTTTTTCGTTTCACCATGCTGCGCCTTTACAACGAGATCCTCGAAAAGGATTTTTGCCGAATCCTTTTCCGGTTCACTGACAGGCGTCAACGGTATTGCGCAGGCCAGGCTGCTGTGCTGGCCCTGGCCGGTGACCGGGACAGTAATCCGCGGATCGCGGTAAAGCGCGGTATAGCGCGCCAGGCGTTTTGCGGCGCGGCCCTTATGCGGGTGTCAGGCCGATCTTTGCGAGCCGGCGTTGACCGGGGCGGCGAGCTGCTGCTCGTCCACCAGCACCTGCAGCCGGGCGATCGTCTCATCCAGCCCGTCACCGATCCGGGGACCCGGGGTAAAGGTGGCCGGCAGGTGCTTCATGCCCTGGATGATGCCGATCGTCTGGTAGTGCTCGGCCCCGGCCGGGTCGCACACGTAGTCCGGCATCCGGTCGAGCACCGCCAGCACCATCCGCTTGAACACGGTGCGGGCCACGTTGGACCCGATGCAGCGGTGGATGCCGAGGCCGAAGCTGTGGTGCCGGTTCCCGGTCCGGTCCAGGTGCAGGTGGTTCGGGTCGGGGAAGATCTCGGGGTCGCGGTTGGACATCGCCCATGACAGGTAAAGCCGCTCGCCCTCCTTGAACCGCTGGCCCGCGATCTCGCAGTCAGCCGAGATCGTCCGCCCGTCACCCGGCGCCGGGGTAAAGAAGCGCAGGAACTCCTCGGTGGCCGGGTTGATCAGCGTGTCCCGCTCGGCCGACAGCCGCGCCCGGTCAGCCGGGTTCTCCGACAGCCACTCGAGCGCGTGCGCGGTCAGCGCGGTGGTGGTGTCGAACCCGCCGCCGATCAGCAGCGTGAGCACGCCGACGAGCTCCATGTCGTCCGGCGTCGCGCCGTTGATGGTGGCCCGGGCCAGCGCGTCGATCATGCCCGGCCGCGGGCTGGCCTTGATCTGGGTGAAGTGGGCGTACAGGTCCTGGAACATCGCCATCTGCATCTCGCGCAGCCGTGCGGTGGCGACCTCGTCCTGCGGCGGGGTGTAGACCGAGGCGTGGGCGGGCTCGACGTAGACGTCCCACTGCTTCAGCGGGATCCCGAGCATGGCCAGGGTGAGCACGGCCGGGACGATGTTGGCCAGGTCGTCGACGAAGTCGATCCGCCCGGTCTCGATCTTCTCGTTCAGGCTGGCCCGCACCAGCTCGTCCACCACCGGCAGCCACCGGGCGACCGCGGCGGGCGACAGGTACGGGTTGAGGAGCTGCCGGTAATGCCGCTGCTCGGGGGGGTCCATCTCCAGGAAGCCGCCCCGGAACTGGCTCTCGGCGGCCGGGATCGAAATCCCCTGGTAGCCGCGCTTCTCATGGGTGACGTCGTGGTCGTTGGACAGGTACTCGGCCGACCGGGCCAGCTCGAATACCTCGGCGTGGCCGGCCGCCACCCAGTGGCCGCCGTAGGTGTCACTCCAGGCGACCGGGAACTTGGCCAGCATCTCCGAGGTAATCGCCTCGAACTGGCCCCGGTACCCGGGATCATGCCGGGCGAAATGGTAGCGGGGCTGCTTGCGACCGGTGTCGTCTTGGATGCTCACGGTGCCTCCTGGCCGGGTGATGGGAAATGCACCGGGTCAATCGTCACGTTACGCTTTCGCGACCGGGGCGGCCAGTTGCTGCTCGTCCACCAGCACCTGCAGCCGGGCGATCGTCTCATCCAGCCCGTCACCGACCCGGGGACCGGGGGTGAACGTCGCGGGCAGGTGCTTCATGCCCTGGATGGTGCCGATCGTCTGGTAGTGCTCGGCCCCGGCCGGGTCGCAGACGTAGTCCGGCATCCGGTCGAGCACGGCCAGGATCATCCGCTTGAACACCGTCCGGGCCACGTTCGACCCGATGCAGCGGTGGATGCCGAGGCCGAAGCTGTGATGCCGGTTCCCGGTCCGGTCCAGGTGCACGTGATTCGGGTCAGGGAACACCTCCGGGTCGCGGTTCGACATCGCCCACGACAGCCACAGCCGCTCCCCCTCCTTGAACCGCTGCCCCGCGATCTCGCAGTCAGCCGAGATCGTCCGCCCGTCACCCGGCGCCGGGGCGAAGAACCGCAGGAACTCCTCGGTCGCCGGGTTGATCAGCGTGTCCCGCTCAGCCGACAGCCGCGCCCGCTCAGCCGGGTGCTGGGAGAGCCACTCGAGCGAGCGCGCGGTCAGCGCGGTGGTGGTGTCGAACCCGCCGCCGATCAGCAGCGAGAGCACGCCGACGAGCTCCATGTCGTCCGGGTGCTTGCCGTTGATGGTGGCCCGGGCGAGGGCGTCGATCATGCCCGGCCGCGGGCTCGCCTTGATCTGGTTGAAGTGGCCGAACAGGTTCGCGTACATGGCCATGTTCAGCTCGGCCAGGCGCGCCATCGCGGCCGCGTCCTGCGGCGGGGTGTACACCTGGGCATGGGCCGGCTCGACGTAGATGTCCCAGTCCGTCAGCGGTACCCCCAGCATGGCCAGGGTGAGCACCGCCGGGACGATGTTGGCCAGGTCGTCGACGAAGTCGATCCGCCCGGTCTCGATCTTCTCGTTCAGGCTGGCCCGCACCAGCTCGTCCACCACCGGCAGCCACCGGGCGACCGCGGCGGGCGACAGGTACGGGTTGAGCAGCTGCCGGTAATGCCGCTGCTCAGGGGGGTCCATCTCCAGGAAGCCGCCCCGGAACTGGCTTTCCACGGCGGGGATCGAAATTCCCTTGTAGCCGCGCTTCTCGTGGGTGACGTCGTGGTCGTTGGACAGGTACTCGGCCGACCGGGCGAGGTCGAATACCTCGGCGTGGCCGGCCGCCACCCAGTGGCCGCCGTAGGTGTCACTCCAGGCGACCGGGAACTTGGTCAGCATCTCCGAGGTGATCGCCTCGAACTCGCCCCGGTAGTCGGCCGCGTGCCGGTCGAACTGGTAGCGGTGCTGCTTACGCTCGGCGTCTTCGATGCTCACGGCGTCTTCTTCGATGCTCATGGTGCCTCCTGGTCGACCTGGTGATATTGCCAGCTAGCTCGCTGCGTGCGCGTTGACCGACGCGACAAGCTCGCCGAACAGCGCCTGGTAGCCGGCCGCGCGCTGCTCGGCCAGCTCGTGCGGCAGGTAGTCGGTGACCCAGCTCAGGGTCACGGCGCCGTCCTTGTCCTCGTCGACCCGCATCTCGGCGTGGTGGTGCTCGGCCCCGTTCAGCCCGGGGATGGTGTAGGAGGCACGGCGGCGCACCGGGTCCACGGTCACGTTGCGCTCCCGGATCTCCGTTCCGCCCGGCATGGTGACTACCCGGTACTCGCCGTCGCGGGTCGCCACCCCGGCCGAGAACGGCTGGACCTCCGACCGGGTGAACCGGTCGAGGTAGTCCCACGCCACGTCGGCCGGCACGTCGAGTCGTGCGGCGAGGTGAATGCTGGCCACCCGTTCCTCCTGCTGGTTGGGGTCTTGTTGGTTGGGGTCTTGTTTGTCGGCTTGGCTAGCGGTTGGTGCGGCCGAGGTCGACCGGGAGCTGGATGCCGGTGATATGCCTGGCGTCGTCCGAGGCGAGCCAGGTGACGGCGGCGGCGATGTCCTCCGGCTCGCTGACCGGGTCGGGCAGCGAGCCCATGTACAGGATCCCGAGCGCGGGGTCGGCGTCCACCAGCTCCCGTACCCCCGGCTTGAGGTCGGTGTTGACACCGAACGGGTGGACCGAGTTGACCCGGATGTTGTACTTGGCCAGCTCGTTGGCCAGTGTCTTGGCCAGGCCGGTTACCCCGTGCTTGGCCGCCACGTAGTCCGCCAGCAGGGGCAGGCCGACCAGGCCGGCGACCGAGCTGGTGAACACGATGGCGCCGCCGGTGCCCTGCTCGATCAGCACCGGGATGGCCGCCCGGGCGGTGTAGTAGGCGCCGGTGAGGCAGATGCCGATGGTCTCGTCCCAGTTCTCGAGCGGGATCTCCCACGCCCTGGCGGCCGTTGTCATCCCGGCGTTGGCCACCACCACGTCGAGCCGGCCGAGCTCGGCTACCCCCTGGGCGACCGCCGCCGCCACCCCCTCGTAGTCACGGACGTCGGTGATGCTGGTGACGATCCGCCGGTCGTACTTCTCCACCAGGCGGGCCGTTTCCGCCAGGTCGGCCGGGGTGGCACCGGGGTAGGTGGTGGTCGGCAGGTCAGCGCAGATGTCGAGCGCGATGATGTCGGCGCCCTCGGCCGCGAAGCGCAGCGCCTCGGCCCGGCCCTGCCCGCGGGCGGCACCGGTGATGAAGACCACTTTCCCCTCGAACCGGCGCGGGTATTCCGTTGGCATGACGGGCTCCTTCTTGGTCATCGGCCGTGGTTATCGGCCGTTGGTTATCGGCGCTGACGAGGCGGGTGGAGCCGGGCGGCGCTGCCGCCGCCGTCCACCCGCAGGTCACAGCCGGTTATGTAGCTGGCGTGATCGGACGTGAGGAAGTCGACCGCGGCGGCCACCTCGGCCGGCAGGCCCAGCCGGCCCAGCGGGACGGCCGCGGGCGCCGCGGTGGCGAGCGCGCTGCCCGCCAGTTCGGTGGGCCGCGTCGGGACGGGCGCGGGGCCGGGCGACAGGGACACGATGCGGGCGCCGCGGGCGGCCCACTCCCCCGCCGACCGTTCCACCAGCCGCAGCACTCCCCGCTTGGACGCGGCGTAGGCGCGCACCGCGAAGCTGCTGGCGCCCTGGGCCGAGCACGGCTCCCGCAGCACGGTGCCCATCTTCTCGGCCAGGTCGGCGGCCAGCGGGTCGTCGAGCACGGCATCGGCCTCGGGTGAGGCGGGAAAGGTATGGGCCGCCATCGAGCCGAAGCAGACCGCGCAGCTCCCCGGCTCGGCCAGCGGCAGGAAGGCGTCGAGCAGCAGCGCCGTGCCCGCCAGGTTGACCGCCACCATGGTCTGCCAGGGAGCCAGCGAGGGCGGCAGGCTGGCCGTGTGCACCAGCGCGCCCAGCGTGCCCGCCTCGGCGGTGGCCGCCGCCAGGTACTTGACGCCCTGCCTGCTGGCGATGTCGGCCGCGGCGATGAGGGCGACGTCATAGCCGTCGGCGGCCAGGTCCTCGCTCAGCCGGGCCAGCTTCGCCTCGTCACGCCCGGCCAGCACCAGCCGGTAGCGCGCGCCCAGCCGCCGGGCCACCGCCCGGCCGAAGCCGCCGTAGGCCCCGGTGATGACGGCCAGCGGCTTGCGGTGCGTCCCGATCAGGTCCATCGCGTCGCCGGGTTGCGCTCTGTACGGACCGCTGTGCCTGCAAAGACCGCTGTGCCTTCGCTGTGCCGCCACGTCCCGCCGGTATCCAGGCGGTACGTCAGCGAAGTCATCCAGCTCATCCTCTTCAGTGAGATCTGATTACTGATTAATCTAATTGATTGTGGCTTACCCCACTGCCAGGTGCAAGTAAGCCGGCGACCGCCGGGACCGAGGGAGGATCAGGCCAATGGGACGCATGACCGGGAAGGTCGTCTTCATCACCGGGGCCGGGCGGGGGCAGGGCCGCGCGCACGCGGTGCGGGTGGCCGAGGAGGGCGGCAACGTCATCGGGGTCGACATCTGCGCCGACATCCCCACCAACAGCTACCCGATGTCAACCAGGGAGGACCTCGCGGAAACGGCGAGCCTGGTGGAGAAGCACGGCGGTCAGGCGGTGACCAGGGTGGCCGACGTGCGGGACCGGGCGGCGCTGTCCGCCGCCCTGGACGAGGGGGTGGCGCGGTTCGGCCGGCTGGACGGGGTGGTCGCGCAGGCGGGCATCTGCCCGCTCGGCACCACCGAGCCGGAGGCGTTCTTCGACGCGATCGCGGTCGACTTCAACGGCGTGTTCAACTCCATCGACGTCGCGCTGCCGCACCTCACCCGCGGCGGCTCGGTGGTAGCCACCGGCAGCACCGCCGCGCTGATCCCGGGCTCGCTGGACAGCGCGGCCAAGGGCTCGGGCGGCCTGGGCTACTCGTGGGCCAAGCGGGCGGTCGCCTCCCTGGTGCACGACCTGTCGGTGGTGATGGCGCCCAAGGGGATCCGCGTTAACGGGGTCCACCCCACCAACTGCAACACCCCCTTGCTGCACAATGACGCCATGTACAAGGCGTTCCGGCCCGACCTGGCCGAGCCGACCCTGGAGGACGTGCTGGCGTCGATGCCGCACATGACCGCCACCGGCATCCCCTACGTCGAGCCCGAGGACGTCGCTGACATGGTGCTTTTCCTGCTCAGCGACGAGTCCAAGAACGTCACCGGCATGCAGATGCGGGTCGACGCGGGCGGTTACGCGAAGCGGCGGCCGCAGCAGCCCGCTTTCTGACCGAAGGGAGACGCGCCGTGAAGGCGTTTATCGATGTGAACAAGTGCTCCGGGCACGCCCGCTGCTTCGCGGCCGACCCGGAGCTGTACCAGATCGACGACAGCGGCTACGCGCTGCGGACCGAGTTCGACGTGCCGGAGGGATCGGAGGACGCCGCCCGCGAGGGCGCCGCCGCCTGCCCGGAACGGGCCATCACCCTGCGCTGACGCCCCACCCCACCCCACCCCCAACGAAGGAGAGCAAGTGGAACGGCAGAAGGAAGCTGACCTCACCGGCAAGGTGGCGATCGTCACCGGGGCAAGCCGCGGCATCGGCAAGCGCACCGCCATCATGCTGGCCCGCCGCGGCGTGCAGGTAGTGGTGACCGCCCGCACGGTGGACCCCTCGCAGAGCCACCTGCCCGGCACCATCGGGCAGACCGTGGAGGAGATCAGGGCCGCGGGCGGCGACGCGGTCGCCGTCGGCGCCGACCTGTCGCAGGTGGAGGACCTGGAGAACATCGCCGCGACCGCCCTCGACCGCTTCGGCGGGGTCGACATCCTGGTCAACAACGCCGCCGTGACCGTCGGCTACAACTGGTCGACGCCGTTCCTCGAGATGCCGCGCGAGGACTGGCTGCACCACTACGCGGTCAACGTGCACGCGCCGTTCACCCTGATGCAGCTCACCGTGCCGAGCATGGTGTCGCGCGGCGGCGGGCGGGTGGTCACCGTCACCACCGGCAGCGCCGAGGCGCACCGGCTGCTTGAGGAGCCGCACCCCGGAGGCGACGTGGCGTACTACCACGGCGACGAGAACGGCGGGATCCCGGCCCCGGGCGCCGCCATGAACATCCCGGCCCTGTGGTCGCCTGCCTACTTCTCCAGCAAGCGGGCGCTTGACCGGATGTGCAACGTGCTGGCGCCGCAGCTCGCGCCCAAGAACGTGTTCCTGATGAACGTCATGCCCGGCTGGGTGGCCACCGAGAGCTCGGAGAACAACACCAAGCTGGGCGACCGGGAGGATGCCAAGATGATCTCGATGGACATCCCCGCCCGGGTACTCACCTACTTCGCGGCCTGCGAGGACCCGATCGAGTACACCGGCCGGGTCTTCTTCGCCCAGCGCGAGCTGGCCGAGCTCGGCCTCGAGACCGACGACTGACCGGGGAGGAACCGCTGATCACCGAGCTGCGGGTGGACGTCACTGAGGCGGCCGGCACCGGCGAGCGGCTCACGGTGGCCGCGACCGTCCACCTGCCGGACGACCTGGTGTCGTCCGCCGCCGCCGGCCAGCCGCGGACGGTGCTGGTCGGGTTCCCCGGCGGCGGCTACAACCGCCGCTACTACGACCTCGACCTCCCCGGCCACGACGGCTACAGCCAGGCCCGCTATCACCTGGCCGCGGGCCGGGTGCTGGTCGCCTGCGACCACCTCGGGGTGGGTGACAGCGACACCCCGGACCGCCCGCTCGACTACGACGCGGTCGCCCGGGCCAACATGCACGCCGGCCGGGAGATCCTGGGCCGGCTGCGGGACGGTTCCCTGGCCGACGGCGTGCCGCCGGTCAACGTCACCGCGGCGGCGGCGGTGGGCCAGTCCTTCGGCGGCTTCCTGCTGATCATCGGGCAGGCGGCCGACCCGGTGTTCGACGGCATCGGGATCCTCGGCTACAGCGCGCTGGACCCGCAGACGCCGTGGCCCGCCCCGCTCACCCTGGACGACGTGCTCAACCTGCGTGGCGGCAACGGCCGCGACCACCCGATGCGCCCCTGGTTCCACTACGACGACGTGCCCGAGGACATCATGCTGGCCGACATGACCAAGCAGGCGGGCACCCTGTACTCGGGCGCGCCGTGGAGCACCCCGGTCAACCCGGGCGGCCCGGCTATCCAGCGGAACCGGGTCCCCCGCACCGTCGGCGTGGTCGCGGCCGACGCGGCCAGGATCGCGGTCCCGGTGCTGGCCGCCTGCGGCGAGGTGGACGTGGTAGCCGACCCGTGGGGCGAGGCCGCCGCGTACCGCGGCTCAGCCCACGTGACCACGGCGGTGATCGGCCGGATGGCGCACATGCACAACTTCGCCTCGTCCCGCCGCGAGCTGTGGGACGTGATCGACGACTGGCTGACGGTGGTGGCCCGGCGGGCGCGGCGTTAGCGGCCGACGCTGCACCGCTGGCCGCGCGGCGCTGGCTGCTAGCCGGCCAGCGTTACCGTCAGTGCTAACCGGCGGGTCGGGCCGGCCCCGCGCAGGGTGAGGTTGGCGTTCCAGATCGCGGCGGCGGTGCCGCGCACCGCCTCGGTCACCACGCTCCAGCGCATCCGGCCAGCCGGCCCGGTGACCGACACCGCCGCGATCGCCTGCCCGGAGCTGCGGATGGGGGCGGCCACGCAGACCAGCTCGGCGTAGGCCTCGCCGCGGTCGAACGCCACCCCGGCCTCGCGGACCCGCTTCAGCTCGGTCCACAGGGCGACCGGCTCGGTGATCGTCTTCGCCGTCTTGCGCGGCATCGGGGCCTCGATCAGCGCGTGCACGGCCTCGTCGTCGTAGGCGGCGATCGCCTTGCCGAGGGCGGTGCAGTAGGCGGGCTTGCGGCCGCCGCGCCGGGTGGGCAGCCGGATCGGGCCGACCACGATCCGTTCCAGGTAGACCACCTCGGCCCGGTCGAGGATGGCGAGCTGGGCGGCGAGGCCGGTGCGCGACGCCAGCGCCTGCAGGTGCGGGAACGCGGCCTCGTGGAGCCGGTTGCCGTCCACCGCGAGCGTGCCGAGCTCGAACATGCGCAGCCCGATACGGTAGCCGCCGTGATCTCGCTCCAGCCAGCCGACCTGGCAGAGCTGGTCGACCAGGCGGTGCAGGGTGGACTTCGGCAGCCGAGTGCGCTTGTTCAGGTCGGCCAGGCTCAGTACCTGCTGGCCGCCGTTGAACGCTTCCATGATGGACGCGCTGCGCCCAAGGACGGTGTGCTCGGGGGGCCGCCGGTCGCCGCCCTCTTCCTCGCCCGTCCGCCTCATCGCGGGTACCCGGGGCCCTGCGCCCTCGACGATCGATGTCATCGACACAGCCTACGCCCCCTCACTGGAATAGGACTGAAATTAGATTAATCAGTATTCTATTGATAATCTGCCCCTCAGGTCTCAGTGTCAAGAGCACGCGAAAAGCGGCAGCGCGGGTTCCGGTTACCGGAATCGGCGCTGGACCTGCCGGATAGCCGGGATCACAGTCGGGGCATGCGATCGCTCAGCGACCTGTTCCGCAACTTCCTCCAGCTCGGCTACGTAACCGATGACATCGACGCGGCGGCCGCGTTCCTCCAGGCCTCGATGGGCACCGGCAAGTGCGTGATGAGCTACCGGTCATCGCTCGGCGGCGGGCTTCCGCCGGCCGTCGGCAGCCCGGCCAGCCCGGGCAGCCCCAGGCCGGCGTTCGTGGTAGTGGACGGGAAGCCGGCCGACGAGTGGATGATCGACGTCGCCCTGGTCAACGCGGGCCCGGTCAACCTGGAGGTCATCCGGCCGGTCGACGGCGCGGTGGACCTCTACCGGGACGGGGTGCGGCCTGGTGCGCCGGTCACGCTGCACCACGTCGGGTTCGTGGTCGACGACTTCGACGAGGCGTCGGCCGTGGTCGCGGCCAGCGGGCGGAGCTGGGCGCAGTTCGGCGACAGCGGCGAGATCCGGTTCGGCTACCTCGACCTGCGGGCCGAGCTGGGGCACTTCGTAGAGGTCATGGAGCTGGGCCAGCCGGCCGCGCAGTGGATGGCGCGGATCGAGCCGCCTCCGCCGCCTCCGCCGCGTCCTTAGCGACAGCGTCCGATAAGTAGCGACAGCGCCGGAGTATCGGATTGCCTTTTTAAGACTTCATCATCAATTTCCGGCTAGCGGAATAGTTTCGCCAGGCGGAATTCTGTCCCGGTCACCGGAAACACGGCTGGACGCGGGCCGGCCCGCGACGCACGATCGAACCTGAGCCCGCGGTAGTGCGCTGCCCGCATTACCGCCCGGACGAGGAGGTCGCGGCTGATGTGTGCCGCCGTACGCGCGCCCCAGGTACTCGAACCCCGACAGCGGAGCCAGGCCCCGCTACGCGGCCGGACACCGTGGTTCGAGGGTGACATCGCCCCGGAGCTAGTCCCGGAGAAGTACCGGCTCGGCCGCGCCTACGTCCCCAAGACCAGATATCTTGACCCGGAATTCCTCAAAATCGAACAGGAAAAGCTGTTCACCCGGACCTGGCTGATGGCGTGCCGGACCGAGGAACTGCCCAAGGTCGGCAGCTTCGTCGAGTACGAGATCGGCGGCCACTCGATCCTGGTGGTGCGCGAGACGGCCGGCTCCATCCGGGCCTACTACAACGCCTGCCGGCACCGGGGCACCCGGCTGGCCTGCGGCCGGGGCCGGGTCGGCTCGTTCATCTGCCCGTTCCACGGGTGGCGGTGGAACCTGGACGGCTCGGTCCGGCTGGTGCTCGACCGCGAGGAGTTCGTGCCGCGCTCGGACGAGGACCTGGCCCTGGTCCAGGCGCGGGCCGAGGAATGGGGCGGGTTCGTCTTCATCAACATGGACCCGAACGCGATCCCGCTGCTCGAGTACCTGGACCCGATCCCCCGGATCTTCGCGCCGTTCCAGCTTGAGCACATGCGCTACCGCTGGATGACCGGCGTGCTGCTGCCGTGCAACTGGAAGACCGCGCTTGACGGCTTCCTCGAGGCCTACCACGTGGCCGGGACCCACCCGCAGTTGCACCGGCTGGACAAGTCCAACACCCACCTGGCCACCATGAAGGAACTGGACAACCGGACCTGGTCGCCCACCACCGCCTACGAGCGGCACGCGCACTACTCGAGCGTGGGGCGGAAGAAGACCACCGCCACGCCGGACGCGGCCAAGGACCCGGCGCTGCGTGAGAACAGCGCGTTCACCGACGAGCGGCTGGCGGTCGCGCAGGCCGTGCAGTACATCCAGGACGACATGCGCGGCCTGGAGAACGAGCGCAGCTGGCGGGCGGCCGAGGCGCTGAAGACGGCCGACCTGCCCGCCGGGACCACCGCCGGCGAGTACTTCATCCAGCTCTACCGGGAGCTGTCGCTGGCCGAGGGCTACGACTGGCCGCAGGTTACCGCGCAGCAGTGGGCGGAGGCCGGCACCGCCTGGAACGTGTTCCCCAACACCATCTTGCTGCCCAACCAGGGGTCGGTGTTCGGCTACCGGGCCCGCCCCTACGGTGGCGACCCCGACCGCTGCCTGTTCGAGATCTTCAGCCTGGACCAGGTCCCGGTGGCCGACTACGACAAGAAGCGGGACTTCAAGCCCGAGTTCTACGAGGACTACCGCGAGGCCGGCCTCGGCGTGGTCTTCGGCCAGGACCTGGCCAACGCCAAGGAGGTGACCGTCGGGATGCACTCCCCCAGCTTCGACGGGCACCGGCTGAGCGAGGAGCAGGAGATGACCATCTACAACCACCACCGGGTGGCCGACCGCTTCCTGTGGGCGGACTGACCAGCCCGCGACCTGACAGCGGGCTGGTCGAACGCCGCCTGGTCACCATGCGCCGCGCGGTCGGCCAGCTCAGGGACCTGGGCCCGGTCGGCCGGGCGCGGCTAGCGCGCGACCCGGCCGCCGGGCTGGTCATCGAGCGGCTGCTGGCGCTGCTTGACGACCTCGCGTACGAGATCAACCGCCTGGTGGCGGTGGCCGCGGGCACGCTGCCGGGCACCCCCGCGGCCGCGCTTGCGGCGGCGCCCGCCGACGGCAGGGCCCGGCCCGACACACCCGCGGCCGCGCTGGCGGCCGCGGTGCGGGCCGCTGGTCGACCAGCCGCTGGCGGCCGCCCTCGAGCCGCCCGACGGCCCGTATCACGTGTTGCTGCAGCTCTGCCTGGACGCCGAGCCGGAGCAGGTGGCCGGGGTGGTGTCGGCGGCGGCGGCCGCCTACGCGGAGTACGTGCGCCAGGTGACCGCCTGGACGTCGGCCGCGTCCTGAAGGTTCACCCGGCGGGACGAATCGCGGCGTGGCCGGCTGCTGCCCGCACGCTGGCGGGCGTGATCTCTCAAGGAGTCCGAGGTACCATGCCCGAATAGAGCATCTCGTTAACCTAGTTACCTGTATGGCAGGGGGAGAACACGATGAGCAGCACGGCGCCTGATCAGTCCGCGGCTGGCCGGGCGGTCCGGGCGGGGGTGATCGGGCTCGGGATGATCGGCAGCGGAGTTGCCGTCAGCCTGGCGAACAGCGGGCTCACGCCGACCGTCTACGACCTGCGGCCCGAGGCCGCCGCCGCCCTGGGGACGAGGGCGGTGCCGGCCACCAGCGCGGCCCAGGTCGCGCGGGACAGCGACGTCGTGCTGATCTCGGTGTTCGACGCCCGGCAGGCGCGGTCGGCGCTGACCGGCGCCGACGGGGTGCTCGCGGGCGCCCGGGACGACCTGACCGTGGTCCTGCTGTCCACCGTTACCCTGCGCGAGCTGGGCGAGCTGACGGCGCTCTGCGCCGAGGCCGGGGTGACGCTGCTCGACGCCGGAGTCAGCGGGGGGACCGGGGCGGCCAGCAACGGCCTGGTGGTCATGGTCGGCGGCCCCGACGACGCGGTCGCCCGCGCCCGGCCGGTCCTCGAGGGCTTCGGCAAGCTGGTGGTGCACTGCGGTCAGCGGGGCGCCGGGATGGCGGCCAAGCTGGCCCGTAACGCACTCACCTACTCCGGCTGGGCGGCCGCGCGGGAGGCCGCCATGATCGCCGAGGCCGGCGGCGTGCCCCTTGACCGGCTGTTCGCGGTGCTCGAGGCGGGCGTCGGCAGTGACAACGACCCGGTCAGCTGGCTAAGGCGGCAGGTCGAGGGGCGGCAGATCAGCCCCGAGCACGCTGACTTCATCGACGCGCTGGCGCAGAAGGACCTGGGCGCGGCGCAGGAGCTGGCGGGCGAGGCTGGCATCGAGGTGCCGATCGCCGACATGGCCCGGCCGCGGATGCGCCGGGTCTTCGGCGGCGAGCTGGCCGACCCGCTGCCCGAGGACCCGGAGGAACGGGGGCGGGCGATGCTGGACCGGGTCTACGGCCCCGGGTACAGCAGCCAGTTCCCGGACGAGGGGCTGGAGCCGTGGAGCGTCGACACCATCGAGCACGTGTTCGCGCAGATCTGGAGCCGGCCCCACCTGACCGTCCGCGACCGGCGGCTGATGGCGATCGGCGCGACCGCCATGCTGGGTAACCGCAGCCCGCTGGAAACCCAGATGAGCAGCGGGCTCGGAAACGGCGAGTTCACCCCGGCCCAGCTGCGCGAGATCGCGGTGTTCCTGCCCTACTACGTCGGCTTCATCAACGGGACCGCGGTGAAGGACGTGGTGATAAAGCTGCTGGCCAGCATGGATGAGGACGGCCACCAGGTACCCGCCCGGCCCTCCGCTCTGGTCGCGGAGCGCCCGCTGGCCGAGTAACCGCAGGCCGAGTAACCGCAGGCCGGCCGCGGGCAGTCGTTGTCGAAAAAAGATCTTGCCCACGGTTATTGATGTCAGACAATCGAACTGGTAATCTCATCGTCGAGACCTTGGATAGCTAGCAGCCGGTTCCGGCACAGGCGCGCGGCAGCGCGGAGTCCGCTTAGCGGACGTTGATGCGCCCGGACAGCTATGCCATTCAAGGAGGTGCCGCGATGTGCACTCCAGGAAACGTGCGCGCGGACGGTGCCGCCTTCGATGGTGCCGACTTCAATGGTGCCGCCTTCGATGGTGCCGACTTCGATGGCGCTAGCTTTGCTAGCGCGGCCGGTGCGCTACGGGTCGCGAGCGCTGCGCTGGACTACGTTATCTCCACGGTCAGCGGCGGCAACCTGGACGGGGCGGCCTGCGGAGACCTCCTGGTCACCCTCGGGCAGCACCAGGCGAAGGTGACTGCCGCCCACGCAGGCGTGCTGCGCGGTTTCGACACGGCCGACGCGCACGACGCCGACGGGTACGGCTCCTCGTCCGCCTGGCTGGCCGCCAAGGCAGGCATGTCGAAGAAGGCCGCCAGGGCCGCGGTCCGGCAGATGCGCCGGCTGACCGAGCGTCCGCTGCTCGACGCGGCCCTGGCGGCCGGGGACATCACCGACTCCCTCGCCTTCACCATCGCCGACTGGACCCGCAGGTTGCCCGCCGGGATGCGGGCCGAGACCGACCGGATCCTGCTGGAGGCGGTCGCGGCCGGGGCCTCGTTGGACGACCTGGCCACGATCGCGGGCTGCGCCATCGAGCGGTGGCGGCAGCAGCAGCCAGACCCCGATGAACCAGACGACAGCGGCGATGACCGCTTCGTCCAGCTTGGCACCACCTTCGGCGGCGCCGCCGTGATCCGCGGCGACCTTACCCCCGGGTGCGCGACCGCACTGCGGGCCGTACTCGAGGCGCTAGGCAAGAAGGCAGGCCCCGAGGATGACCGCACCGAGAAGCAGCGGTTCCACGACGCGCTGCAGCTCGCCTGCGAGGTGCTGCTGCGCGCCCGGCTGGTCCCCGACCGCGCGGGCGCCGACACCCAGGCAGTGGTGCACATCCCGCTGTCCCAGCTGCGCCAACTGCCAGGGGCGGCCGACCTGGAAGACGCGTGGTTGCGTGCTCACGTAGGCGAGGACGGTTATCTCACCGGCAAGGAGGCCGAAGTGGCCGCCTGCGACGCCCAGACGGTACCGGTTGTCACCGGCACGATGGACCAGGACGTCATCGAGCAGATGATCAACCTGGCCAGGACCGCGCCGGGCGATCATCCCCGCTCCCAGCCCCTGTCCTCCGAGACGCCCCTGTTCTCCGAGACGCCCCTGTTCTCCGAGACGCCCCTGTTCTCCGAACCGTGGCAGGCCCTGCGCTACGCGATGGCCCGCCTGGCCCTCGACCTGGTGTCAGGCCCAGGCGGGATCGCCGCGGCCCTGCGGCAAGGGCTCCTCGACCAGCCGTACAGCACACCCAGCCTGCCCCTGGACATCGGCTACAGCCAAAGCATCCCCGGCCATATCCGGCGGGCCGTCCACCTCCGCGACCAGCACTGCGCATGGCCGAAATGCGACCGCCCCGCCGTCTACTGCGATGTCCACCACCTGCGCCACAAGGCCGACGGCGGGGAAACGTCACTGGCGAACCTGGCCCTGGTCTGCCAGTTCCACCACGACGTCTGCATCCACCGCCGCGGCTGGCGGCTGATCCTCCACCCGGACGGCAGCACCGAGGCACGGAGCCCCGACGGACACCAGATCCTGAGGTCCCACGCCCCGCCAGGTCCGCGGCGATGAGGCACCGACCGGTCGGGCTAGCCGGCGGTGCGGGTGGCCAGGTAGCCCAGGAACTGGGCGGCGACGTTGGTGTCGAACCATTCGACCCGGACACCGTGCAGCGCCGCGGGGTCGGAGAGGGCGACCAGCGGGGCACCGTTCTCACCGGGGGCAACCGTCTCCACTTCGCCGCCGATGGCGGCGCAGCGGGCGGTCACGCTGGGGTCGGAGATGCCGATGTGGTGGAAGCCTTCGGGCTGCTCGGCCGACCAGCTGCCGGTGCCGGTCATCTCCACCAGCTCCAGGTAAGGGGCGCCCTGCAGCGAGTAACAGAAGCGGATGTTCTCGCCGGTGGCGAGCTGCTGGCTGTGCACTGGCTCGAAGTCCAGCCCGAGCAGGGCGGTGAAGTCGGCCCGGGCGGCCTCCACGTCGCGGACGAGGATCCCGAGGTGAAAGAACGGGTCAGGCATGAGATTTGGCTCCTGTGTTCTCGGCTAGAAATGTGGTGGCGTCATTCCAGGCAGCCTGGTCGACGGCCGGGTTACGCATTGACCCCCTCGGGGCGGTAAACGAATGGCCCGCGCCGGGGTAAAGGTTGATCCTGGCGTCGACCTGCCAGCCGTCGATCCGGGCGCGCATGTCCGCCAGCACGTCCGCCGACAGCAGCTTGTCCTGGTCGCCGTAGAGGAACAGCACCGGGCAGGTGAGCTGCCAGAGGAGGTCGACCGGGTGCACCGGGGCGGCCGGGGTCAGCTCGGCGAAGCGCGGCTGGCTCGGGAAGTACAGCACCGCCGCCGCCAGGTCGCCCCGCTGGCAGGCGGCCAGCCAGGCGAGGGTGCCACCGGTGCAGTAACCCCAGACCGCGACCCGGCCGGGATCCACCCCGGGGGTAGCGCGCAGCGCGTCGACCGCCGCCGCCAGGTCGCGAGCCCCGCGGGTGAAGTCCAGCCGCTCGATGTACTGCATGACCTCGGTGAAGTCGGCGTAGCTCTCGGTGCCAGACGGGCCGTTGCCGTGATAGTAATCCGGCACCGCGACCGCGTAACCGAGGGCGACGAGCTTTTGCTGGATGCCGCGGATGAAGGGGTTAACGCCGAACGCCTCCGCGCCGAGCACCACGCCGGGATGCGGGCCGTCACCAGCCGGCATTAGCACTTCGGTCGCAGGCACCATCGCGTGCTCCTGTAAATAATTGTGATTAGTGAGATGTTACTAGCTGACCGTCCGGGTCAGCAGGGACCCGGTCCACTGCGCGGCGATCGCGGTGTCGAAGTACTCCACCCGGATGCCGTGCAGCGCCTCGGGCGGGGTGAGTCCCACGAGGAGGGTGCCGCTGGCGTCGGCGCCCATCACGTCCACGCCCTCGCCGAACAGCCGGCAGCGGCCGTCCACGTCCGGGTCGGTCAGGCCGATGTGGTGAAAGCCCTCGGGCTGGTCGGCCGACCAGCTCCCGGTGCCGGTCATCTCAGCCAGCTCGATGTAGGGCGGCCCCTGGTAGGAGTAGCAGTACCTGATCGTCTCGCCGGTGTGGATGTGGGAGCTGTGCACGGGCTCGAACTCGACCCCGAGCTTGGCGGCAAAGTTAGCCCGGGCTGCCTCGACGTCCCGGACCAGGACAGCGAAGTGGAAATACGGCTCGTACATGATCGGCTCCGTTCACATACTCGCGTGAATAACTCTATTAGTTATACGATAAAACTCGCGGGCGCGCATGGACAAGACTCGCGCGGACAAGGCACGCGCAGCGGGCGCCCAGCCAGGACCCGCAGCGGGCGCCCAGCCAGGACGCCCAGACAGGACGCCCATTCAGGACCCGCAGACAGGACGCCCAGCCAGGACGCCCAGACAAGGAGACGGTCATGCACGGTGGCCCGATTGTCCGGCACCTCGACGACGTGCCGATGGAGGAGATGTCCCGGTTCCGGTACGCCGACGGCCGGACCGCCTCGATCTGGGAGAAGTGGATCGAGATGTCGCCGCGCTACCTCGCGTTCTGGAACAAGTGGGACCCGGGCGCGCTGTCGCCGCCGCACGGCCACCACGGCGACCACCCGGTGTTCGTCCTCGAGGGCGAGATGCTGGACCGGGAAGGCAACCGGTATCCGGCCGGGACGCACATCATGCTGGAGTACGGCGACATCTTCGGGCCGTTCGTGGCCGGCCCGCAGGGCTGCACCCTGTACGGGTTCGTCGCCGCCGAGGGCGGATCCGGCGGCGCTTCTTACATGGGGCTGGAGGAAGCGGAGACCTGGCGCAGCTTCCTGGCCGAGCTGGGCGCGGAGTCACTGCCGGTCCCCCGGCCCAAGCGCATCCCGCCCTGGTGGGCACACCGCTTCGGCGGCCCCGTGCGCACCACCAAGTGGGCGGACGAGTAACCCCGGACTCAGCCTGACCGCGTGGTTGCGGCAGCCAGGGCGCCACAGGCCACTGGTTGCCGCAACCATGCGCCGGGGCAGAGTGCGCGCGGGGGCACGCGCGGGGGGTTGTGATGCGGGTGGGATTTCAGGGGTCGGTGGGATGTGCGGGGCGGGGCTCAATGAAGACGGGGCCGGGGGCAGGCGGCGGGCGGCGGCCCGTAGTTCGGTGGCGGCGCTGGCGGTGAGCGGCTCGCCGTGGCCGAAGCAGGCGACCTGGGCGTCTAGGTTGGCCAGCCGGCGGAGCGAGGCGGCGGCCTGGGGGCGGTCGACGTTGATAACGCCGCCGATGACGTCCATCGGGCGACGGTAACCGGCCGCGGGACGCCGCTGCCACGCGCTCTGCCGCCAGCAGAGCGGCTGACGGCAGAGCGGTGCGGGTGGTGCGGGTGGTGCGGGTGGTGCGGGTGGTGCGGGTGGTGCGGTGGTGCGGGTGGTGCGACGGGTGGGACGGGCGGGACGGGGCCGGTCAGGTGATGGCGCCCGCTATCTTCAGCTCGATGAGCTTCTCGTCGGAGATGCCGACCTCGCGCAGGACCTCGTCGGTGTGCTCGGCGAACAGCGGGGCGCGGGTCAGCGTGGCCGGGGTCTCGTCGAACTGGACCGGGTTGGTGATCAGCTCGCGGCGGACGCCGTCGGCGTCGTCGAAGGAGGCGATCATGCCGTTGGCGCGCAGCGACTCGTCGTTGGCGACGCCCCAGGCGTCCTGTACGGTGGCCCACGCGCCCGAGACGTTGGCCAGGATCACCAGCCACTCGTCGAACGTCTTCTCGGCGATGATGGCCGCGACCAGCTCGCCCGCGGCCGGGGCGTTGGCCATCAGCTTCTCCACCGTGTCGAACCGCTCGTCGGTGATCAGCTCGGGGTGACCGGTGACGGTGCAGAACTCGGGCCAGTACTTACCCGGCTGGAGCATGGAAAACAGCAGGTAGCGGTCGTCCGAGGTGCGGAACGCGCCGATCAGCGGGTTCCGGGCCGAGCCGTGCCGCGGCACCGGCGGCCGCGGCGGCGGGCCGCCCGCCTGCATCGCCAGGTTGGCGGTCATCTGCAGCGCCCAGGCGCCGACGCTGACCAGCGACACGTCGATGACCGAGGTCTCGCCGGTGGTCGCGCGGGCGTAGAGCGCGGCCGAGATGCCGCCCGCGATGGTCATCCCGCCGATGTTGTCACCGTAGGCGCCGGCCGGCATCGGGGACATCCGGTCGGCCCCCGGCGGCGTCGCCCCGGCCCCGCTGCCGCCCCGGGCCCAGAAGGCGCTCATGTCGTAGCCGCCCTTGTTCGCCTCGGGACCGCGGGAGCCGAAGCCCGAACCGCGGACGTAGATGATGTCCGGGTTGACCTTGCGGACGTCCTCCACGTCGATGTGCAGCTTGGCCCGCACGCCGGGCAGGTAGTTGGTGAGGAAGACGTCGCTGTTCTTGATCAGCTCGTCCAGGACCTCCCTGGCCTCCGGCTTCTCCAGCGACAGGCCGATGCTGCGCTTGCCCCGGTTGGGGCCGTCGAAGACCGGCGAGAACCGGCTGCCCTTCACGATCCCCTCCAGCCCGAGGACGGTGGTCAGGCCGCGCTGCCCGTCGCCGCGCTCGGCGTGCTCGACCTTGATCACCTCGGCGCCCCAGTCGGCCAGTACCGCGGAGGCGGCCGGGACGAAGGTGAACTGGGCGACCTCGAGAATGCGGACGCCCCGCATCGGCTGCAACATCGTTGTCCGGTCCTTTCTATAACTTCGCGCCGCTAAGGACGCGTGTCTTAAGAGCGCCGCAACAGCAGCGCGCCGCCAGGCGCGCCACCCCCGGTGGTGACCAGCGCGGTGCGGGCATCCGGCACCTGGCGGCCGGTCGCCTCGCCCCGCAACTGCAGCATCGCCTCGCGGACGTGCCCGAACCCGTGCAGCCAGGCCGACAGCTGCCCGCCGTGCGGGTTCACCGGCAGGCGGCCGCCGAGGGCGATGCCACGGCCCTGGTCGATGAAGTCGCGGGCGCCGCCCGGCTCGCAGAAGCCGAGCCCCTCCAGCCAGGACACCGCGTTGAAGGTGAAGCCGTCGTAGAGCAGCGCCACGTCCACGTCGTCCTGGCGCAGGTCGGTGCGGGTCCACAGGTGCCGGGCGGGGCCCTCGGTCTGCGGCTCGTGGATGAGCGTGTCCTGGTCCCAGCTCAGCCGCTCCATGATCTGGGTGCCGGACGCCTCGACAAGCACCGGCGGCCTGGGCAGGTCGGCGGCCGCCTCCACCGCCGAGACGACCACCGCGACCGCGCCGTCGACCGGCACGTCGCAGTCGTAAAGGCCGAACGGGGTGGTCACCATGCGGGCGGCGAAGTAGTCGTCGATGGTGAACGGCTCGCGGTAGACCGCCTCGGGGTTGCGGGCGGCGTTGGCGCGGGCGTTGACCGCGATCCAGCCGAGCATCTCGCGGTCGCCGCCGTAGCGGTGGAAGTAGTGCGACGCCTGCACCGCGATCCAGTTGGCGGCCGATATCGCGCCGTACGGGGAGAGGAACTCGACCATGCCGGACGCCCGCGTGGGCGGCTGCGCCCACTTCCCGTCGCGCACCAGGGCGGCGAACGACGACTCCCAGACGGTGCGGTAGCACAGCACGTGGCGGCACAGGCCGGAGGCCACCGCGAGCATGGCGGCGACGATCGCGCCGCTCTGGCCCGGGGTGTCGCCCACCCCGTTGATCCAGGTCGGCCTGAGCTGCAGCGCCTCGCTGAGCGGGGCGATGCCGCCCTCGGAGAAGCCGGGCGAGCCGATCCGGCCCGGGTAGGTGGACAGCCCGTCGATGTCGTCCAGGGTGAGCCCGGCGTCCGCCACCGCGGCCTGGCAGGCGTCGGCGGTCAGCGACAGCGGGTCCACCATGAGCCTGCGGCCCACCGCCGACTGGCCGACCCCAGTCAGCGCCACCCGTTCCTCGAACTTGACGGCCGAAGCCCGCGGGCGGGGTGCGCCCAGCTCGCGGGCGGCCGGGACGGGCAGGGTCTGCCCCTCCCGTTCCGGGTCGGGCTCGAACAGCGGGACGTAGACGTCGCCCGCCTTCTCGAACAGCACCCGGACGGCCAGCCCGATGCGCACGTCCTCGGCCGGGCAGTTCACGATGTTGGTGGTCAGCCGGGCGCCGTCGTCCTCTTCGAGCGCCACCACGGCGATCACGTAGGGCGGCGGGAAGTCGGCCAGCCACTGCTGGTGGTTAACGGTGAAGCCGGCCACCACGGCCCGGCCGGAGACCGGGGCCATGGCGACGCGGCGGCTGCGGCAGCGGCGGCAGCGCGGCAGCGGCGGATGGGTGTAGGCACCGCAGTCCGCGCAGCGCGCGATGCGCAGTACTCCGTCGCTGCCCGCTGTCCAGAATTCGGCGCTGGCCAGCGTGGGCTGGGGAAGGGGTCGCTGGATGGCTGATCCCTACAGGCGCGGGAAGTTGAGGACGGCGCGGGCGTTGAGCTCGACGATCTTGTGCGCCTCGTCGTCCGGCACGTCCCGCAGCGACTCCGCGATCTGCTTGCGGCTGTTGGGCCAGTTGCTGTCGGAGTGCGGGTAGTCGATCTCGACGCAGATGCGGTCGATGCCGATCTCGTGGCGGTTCTTGATGCCGAACTCGTCCTCGATGTAGCAGCCCCAGAAGTGCTTCTTGAACAGGTCGCTCGGCCGGGCGTCGAAGTCGATCGGCTGGTAGTAGCGGTGCCGCGCCCAGACCTGGTCCATCCGCTCCCAGATGTAGGGGAACCAGCCGATGCCGCCCTCGGCGAGCATGAACTTGAGCTTCGGGTGCTTCTGCAGCTGGCCGGAGAAGACCAGGTCAGAGGCGGTCCACATCAGGTTGGTGGCGTACACCGCGAACGAGGTACAGGTGGGCGCGTCGTCGTCCTTGAGTGCCCCGTCCACGCGGGCGGAGACCGACTGGAACTCGCCGCCCTTGAAGGCGGGCGACAGCGCCTTGGCCGACGCGGAGAACCCGGGCACGAAGCTGCCCGAGCCGAAGTGCAGGCTGACGACCACGCCGGTGTCCTCGAACACGTCCCACAGCGGGCCCCAGTGGTCGCTGTGGAAGGACGGCAGGCCGAGCGGGGTCGGGCTGTCCGGGAACGACACCACCCGGGCGCCCTTGGCGGCGACCCGCTTGAGCTCCTCCACGCAGGCCTGCACGTCCCAGATCGGCAGCAGCGCCAGTGGCACGTAGCGGCCGGGCGCGCTGCCCGACCACTCGTCGATGCTGTAGTCGTTCCAGGCCTTCAGGCAGGCCAGGGCCAGTTCCTTGTCGTTCGCGTTGAGGAACACACGGCCGCCGAAGCCGGGGAAGGAGGGGAAGCAGCAGGCCGCCTGCACCCCGTCCACGTCCATGTCCCTGACCCGCTCGACCGGGTCGTAGCAGCCGGGGATCATGTCATCGAACCGCAGCGGCTCGAGCCCGTACTGCTCGGGGGTCTTGCCGGCCACCGCGTTCAGGCCGATGTAGGGGAAGATCTTGTCCTCGAAGTGCCAGATGTGCCGGCCCTTCTCGTCTTCGATGATGCGCGGACCCTCGGCCAGGAACTTGGCCGGGAGGCGGTCCGTGAACACCCGGGGGTGCTCGATCAGGTGGTCGTCGACCGAGATGATCTGCATGTGGTCCTGGAGCGGCATCTTTTTACCCTTCGCATCGCATAGACCAGGGAATTGTATAACTATTTGGGCAGGTGGTAAAGGAGGGCACCAGGGTCCTTGGTCCCTGCCAGCTCCGCCTTAGTCCCCCGCCAGCTCCGGCTTACTCCGGCAGCAGGACCGGTTTGTGGTGGTTCATGGTGCCGTACCAGGGGGGCGGCGGGTCGAGCCGCGGCGGGATGGGCGTGCCGATCCAGGTGGCGACGTCGGCCCGCTCGCTGATCCGCCAGCCGTCGTCCTGCTTGACCAGCCGGTCCTGGTAGAAGCCGCCGAGCACCATCATGTCCTCGCCGCCGGCCGGGCTGACGGTCGTGTGGTAGGCGATGAAGTAGGTGACGGCGCGGGCGGTCTGCCCGCTGATCTGCGCGTAGTGGGTCGTCATGTTGTGCTGCAGGCCCGCGTAGCGTGACAGCCCGTTACTGAGCCAGGCCACGGTGGTCTCCAGGTCGGCCCGGGCCCCGCCGAACTCGGTGTAGTCGCACACGCAGTCGGCGGTGAACAGCTCACGGAACGCCTTCCAGTCGCCGCTGTCGCAGGCGAGGGCGTAGCGGTCCATCAGCAGCCTGATCTCCGCGCGGTCGCAGGCCTCGGATACCTCCATCAGCGGGCGCTCCAGATCATGCTCTTGGAGAGCAGGAACTCTTCCAGGCCGGCCTCGCCCCGCTCCACCCCGAGGCCGCTGGCCTTGTAGCCGCCGAACGGGGTGTGCGGGCTGGAGCCGGCCCCGCCGCCGTTGATGTAGACCAGGCCGGCCCGGATGCGGGTGCCGACGCGGTACGCGTGCACCGGGTCGGCCGACCAGACGCCGGCCGCCAGGCCGAACTCGCTGTCGTTGGCGAGGCGGATCGCCTCCGCCTCGTCCTTGAACGGGATCACCACGCCGACCGGGCCGAAGAACTCCTTCTGGGCGACCGTCATCGAGTTGTCGACGTCGACGAACAGGGTCGGCTCGACGAAGAAGCCCCGGTCGAGGCCGGCCGGGCGCCCGCCGCCGTAGGCGATCTGCGCCCCCTCGTCCCGCCCGGCCTGGATGAGGCCTTCCACCTTGGCCCGCTGGGCGGCGCTGATCAGCGGCCCCATCGTCGTCGCGGGGTCAGCCGGGTCGCCCACCTTGACCGCGTCCAGGGCCGTCTTCACCTGGCCGACCAGGTCGTCGAAGAGCGACTCGTGCACCAGCGTGCGGGTCAGCAGCGAGCAGCCCTGCCCCGCCTGCGCGGTCATGTTCACCGCCACGTTGGGCACCACCCGGCTGAGGTCGGCGCCCGGCAGGACGATGTTGGCCGACTTGCCGCCCAGTTCGAGCAGCACCTTCTTCAGGGTGGGGGCGGCCTGGGTGTAAACCTGGCGGCCGACCGCGTCCGAGCCGGTGAAGCTGATCATGTCCACCCCGGGGTGGCTGGTCAGCGCCTGGCCCGCGGCGATGTCGCCGGTGACGATGTTCAGCACCCCCGGCGGCAGGCCGGCCGCGTCCGCGACCTCGCCGAGCACGAACGTCTCGAGCGGGGTGGTAGGGGCTGGCTTGAGCACCACCGTGCAGCCGCTGGCCAGCGCGGGCGCCAGCTTGACCAGGTTCAGCAGGGTGGGGGCGTTGTAGGCCGACACCAGCGCCGCGACGCCGTACGGCTCACGGCGGACCACGCCCTGGGCGAGCGACGAGCCGAACGTGCCGCCGCCGTAGGTGGGCGCCATCGGCTGCTCGAACCGGTACTGCGGCAGCACCCGCTCGGCCATGTCCCTGAAGTGCTGCATCGGCAGGCCGACCTGGAGGAACTCGGCCCAGGCACGGGTCGAGCCGACCTCGAGCACGTTGAGGTTGACCAGGTCGGCGGTGCGCGCCTCCAGCTCGTCGGCGAACCGGAGCAGGATGGCCGCGCGCTCGCGGGCCGTCAGCCACGGCCACGGGCCCTCGTCGAACGCGCGCCGGGCGGCCGCGACCGCGCGGTCGATGTCGGCCACGGTCCCCTCCGGGACCGTGCCGATCGCCTCCTCGGTGGCCGGGTTGAGCACGGTCAGCTGGGAGTCGCCGTCGCTGGGGGTCCACGCCCCGTCGATGTAGAGCTGGTAGGAGATCATCGTTACTGCCCTTCCGCCATGTCGCCGAGCCGCTTGAGGGTTGCCGCGACCATCGTCGACTCCAGGTACTCGACCCGGACGCCGTGCAGGGCGGCCGGGCGGGTGAAGATCACCCGGGGGCGGCCGCCGTCCCCCGCCACCAGGGTGTCGGCCTCGCCGCCGAACAGCTCGCACTGGCCGGGCACGTCGGGGTGGCCGTAGCCGATGTGGTGCAGGCCCTCGCCCTGGCCGGGGCCCCAGGTGCCGTCGCCGACCATCTCGACCAGCTCAAGCAGCGGCGGGCCGTCCAGCGAGTAGCAGTAGCGGTTCTTCTCGCCCGACACCACCGTGCCGGTGCGGACCGGCTCGAACCGCACGCCGAGCAGCCGGCCGAAGTCCTCGGTGGCCTGCTCGATGTCGCGGACCAGGATCCCGACGTGGAAGAAGGGGACGTGCGCGGGCTGTCCGGTCGTCACGAGACGCTCCTCACTGGCCGGGGAGGGCCGGGACGTGCTTGAGGGCCGCCCCGCCGTCCACCCGCATCTGCATGCCGGTCACGTAGCGGGCGTCGTCGGAGGCCAGGAACACCACCATCGCGCTGATGTCACGCGGCTCGACCCAGGAGATCGGCAGCGGGAACATCGCGGCCGAGGCCGGCTCGAAGTCTTCCCGCGAGATTTCCTCCAGGTCGGGCCGGAAGATCTTGTACATCGGCCGGTTGTGCAGCATGTCGGTGTTCGCGTTGCCGGGGTGGACGGCGTTGACCCGGATCGACTCCGGCGCCAGCGTCTGCGCCAGGTCGTGCACGAACCGGGCCACCTCGCGCTTGGACAGCGCGTAGCCCGCGCCGCCCGCGCCCTGCAGGGTCAGGTCGGTCGCGCCGCGGAACATCGCCCCGATCGAGCCGGTGACGATGATCGACGCGCCCGCTCCCAGGTGCGGGTAGCTGGCGGTGACCAGGTTGACCGCGCCGAGGTAGTTGACGTTGAGCGCGTCCAGGAACGCGCCCCCGCGCTGGCCGGGCCCGAGCGGGGCGATGCCCGCGTTGGCCACCACGATGTCCAGCCGGCCGAGCTCGCTCACCCCCGCCTCGACCGCCTCCCGCACCTGGGACGGCTCGCGGACGTCGGCCACCGCGGTCACCGCCCGGCGGTCCAGCTTCTCCACCAGCCGCCGGGTCTCCTCCAGGTCTTCCGGTGTGGCCAGCGGGTAGTGGTTGTTCTCGATGTCGGCGCAGATGTCGAGCGCGATGATGTCCGCGCCCTCCGCCGCCAGTGACACCGCGTGACTGCGGCCCTGCCCGCGCGCCGCGCCGGACACGACCGCGACCTTGCCGTCGAGCTTTCCCATGTGCGCTCCCGGAGAACGGGGCACGTCCGTCACGTGTCCCTCTGTTCAGCATAATCAGTGAACCAATTTAACCCGCCGGCGAGCAGAACGTAAGAGCGGGCTCTGACTACGCGGGAGCGGGCGGGCCGGCCGCCACCGCCCGCAGGGCCGGGCCGGCCCAGGCGGGGCGGGCGATCAGCAGGTCCGGCAGGTAGGGGTTGGCGTTGTTGTAGGTCAGCGGGGAACCGTCGAGCCGCGAGGCGTGCAGCCCGTGGGCGAGCGCGACCGCGACCGGGGCGGCGCTGTCCCACTCGTACTGCCCGCCGCTGTGCGCGTAGATGTCGGCCTCGCCGCGGACCACCGCCAGGGCCTTGAACCCGGCCGAGCCGAGCGGCACCGGCTCGGCCCCGAGCTCCCGGCCGATGACCTCGGCCGACCAGCCGGGGCGGGTCCGGCTGACCGCCAGCCGGGGGCGGTCGCCCGGGCTGAACTGGCCAGCCGGGGCCGGGTCGGTGCCCGGGGCGGTCGACCAGACCTGGTGCAGGGCCGGCAGCGCGACCGCCCCGGCGACCGGGAAGCCGTCGATGACCAGCGCCACGTGCACCGCCCAGTCGACCCGGGGCGGCTCGCCGAACTCGCGGGTGCCGTCCAAGGGGTCGACGATCCACACCCGGCGGGCGGCCAGCCGGACCGACGAGTCGGCCCCTTCTTCCGACAGCACCGCGTCGGCCGGGCGGTGCGCGGCCAGCTCGGCCACCATGAGCTCGTGCGAGCGGCGGTCGCCTTCCTTACGGAGCTGGTCCGGGCTGAGCTGGTTCGGGCTGAGCTGGTTCGGGCTGGGCTGGTCCGGGCTGGGCTGGTCCGGGTGGGCGCCGAAGGACGCGCGCAGCTCGCGCAGCAGCGCGGCCGACTGCCCGGCCAGGGTGGCCGCGAACTGGTGGTCGTCGGCGGTGGCGAGCGCCCGGGCAGCCTCAAGCGGCCCGGTCACGGGATGATTCCCTTGTCCCGCAGGACGCCGGCGATCTGGGCGACCGCCTGGGGCACGGTACCGGTTACCACGTCCACCCGGATCTCGGGCGACTCGGGCGGCTCGTAGGGCGAGTCGATGCCGGTGAAGTGGGGCAGCTCACCCGCCCGGGCCTTGGCGTACAGCCCCTTGGGGTCGCGCTGCTCGGCCACTTCGAGCGGGGTGTCCACGTAGACCTCGATGAACTCGTGCTGGCCGGCCAGCGCGCGGGCGCTGGCCCGCTCGGCCCGGAACGGCGAGATGAAGGAGACGATCACGATGAGCCCGGCGTCGGCCATCAGCCGGGCGACCTCGGCCACCCGCCGGATGTTCTCCACCCGGTCGGCGTCGGTGAAGCCGAGGTCGCGGTTGAGCCCGTGGCGCACGTTGTCGCCGTCGAGCAGAACCGTATGGCAGCCGAACGCGTGCAGCTGGCTCTCCAGGGCATTGGCCACGGTGGACTTGCCCGCCCCGGACAGGCCGGTGAACCAGACCACGGCCGGCTGGTGCCCCTTGATCGCGGCCCGCGCCTGGCGGGTGACGTCGAGCGCCTGCCAGTGCACGTTGCCGGACCGGCGCAGCGCGAAGTCGATCATCCCGGCGCCGACGGTGGCGTTGGTCAAACGGTCGATCAGCACGAAGCCGCCGGTCTCCCGGTTGTCGGCGTACGGGTCGAACGGCAGCCGCTTGTCGGTGGCGATGTTCGCCACCGCGATCTCGTTGACGGCCAGCGTGCTGGCGGGGACGCGCTCCAGGGTGTTGACGTTGAGGCCGTACTTGAGGTGGGTGACGGTGCAGCCGGCCGTGGCGGTGCCCAGCTTGATCAGGTAGGGGCGGCCCGGCAGCAGCGGGTCCTCGTGCATCCAGACCAGCCGGGCCTCGAACTGGTCGGCGGCGGCGGCCGGCCCGCCAGCGTCACCGCCAGCGTCACCGCCGGCGATCAGGTCGCCCCGGCTGACGTCGACCTCCCGGTCCAGGGTGAGGGTGACCGACTGCCCGGCCTCGGCGGCCGGCAGGTCGCCGTCGGCGGTGACGATCCGGGCCACCGCGGCCCGCGCGCCCGACGGCAGCACCGTCACCTGGTCCCCCGGGCGGACGGTGCCGCCCGCGATGATGCCCGCGTAGCCGCGGAAGTCCAGGTCGGGGCGGATCACCGTCTGCACCGCGAGCCGGAACGGGCCTGCCGCGATGTCCCGGCCGGCCTCGACCGTCTCCAGGTACTGGGCCAGCGTCGGGCCGTCGTACCAGGGCGTGTTGTCGCCCGGGGTGAGCACGTTGTCGCCGCGCAGCGCCGACAGCGGGATGGGCTGCACGTCAGTCAGCCCAAGGCCGCGGGCGAACTCCAGGTAGTCCGCCACGATCCGGTCGAACACCTGCTGGTCGTAGCCGACCAGGTCGAGCTTGTTGACCGCGAGCGCGACGTGCCTGATGCCGAGCAGGGAGACGATGAAGCTGTGCCGCCTGGTCTGGGTCAGCACCCCCTTGCGGGCGTCGATGAGGATGACGGCCGCGTCGGCGGTCGACGCGCCGGTGACCATGTTGCGGGTGTACTGCTCGTGACCGGGGGTGTCGGCCACGATGAACTTGCGCCGCGCGGTGGTGAAGAAGCGGTAGGCGACGTCGATCGTGATGCCCTGCTCGCGCTCGGCCGCCAGGCCGTCCACCAGCAGCGCGAAGTCGAGGTCGCCGCCCTGGGTGCCGGACCGGCGCGAGTCCGCCTCGAGCGCGGTGAGCTGGTCGTCGTAGATGAGCTTGGACTCGTACAGCAGGCGGCCGATGAGCGTGCTCTTGCCGTCGTCGACGCTGCCGCAGGTGATGAAGCGGAGCAGGGTCTTGCGATCGTCCTCGGCCAGGTAGCCGCCGACGTCCCCGGTGTCGGTCACCGTCATCAGAAGTACCCCTCTTGCTTCTTCTTCTCCATCGAGGCGGTCGCGTCGTGGTCGATCACCCGGCCTTGCCGCTCGGAGCTGGTCGAGGTCAGCAGCTCGCCGATCACCGCGTCGAGGCTGTCGGCCTCGCTCTCCACCGCGCCGGTCAGCGGGTAGCAGCCGAGGGTGCGGAAGCGCACCTTGCGCAACTGCGGCCGCTCCCCGTCGGCCAGCGGCATCCGGTCGTCGTCGACCATGATCAGGGCGCCGTCCCGCTGCACCACCGGCCGCTCGGCGGCGAGGTAGAGCGGGACCACCGGGATCTGCTCGCGGCGGATGTAGTGCCACACGTCGAGCTCGGTCCAGTTGGACAGCGGGAAGGCGCGGATGGTCTCCCCCGGTCGCCTGCGCCCGTTGTAGAGGTGCCACAGCTCGGGCCGCTGCGCCTTCGGGTCCCAGCGGTGCTGCGCGGAGCGGATCGAGAACACCCGTTCCTTGGCTCGCGACTTCTCCTCGTCGCGGCGGGCGCCGCCGAACGCCAGGTCGAAGCCGTGCAGGTCGATCGCCTGCTTGAGCCCTTCGGTCTTCCAGAGGTCGGTGTGCAGGGCCGAGCCGTGGGTGAACGGGTTGATGCCGCGCTCGACGCACTCCGGGTTCTGGTACACGATCAGGTCGACCCCGTACCGCCGCGGCACCTGGTCGCGCATCTCGTACATGGCGCGGAACTTCCAGGTGGTGTCGACGTGCAGCAGCGGGAACGGCGGCCTGGCGGGGTAGAACGCCTTGGCCGCCAGGTGCAGCATCACCGCGCTGTCCTTGCCGACCGAGTACAGCATCACCGGGCGCTCGCTCTCGGCGACCGCCTCCCGGATGATGTGGATGCTGTCGGCCTCGAGTCGCTGCAGGTGGGTCAGCACGGGACCGTCACCGCCGTGCGCAGGGCGGAGCGCTCGAGCCCGCCGTAGCCGGTCTCGCCGTCCCAGCTGTAGCGGGCGAAGGACGGCGAGATCACCGTCCCCGGACCGCCCGGGTGGGCGCCGTAGCGGCGGCCTTCTGGGCTGGGGGTGACGAAGGTGCTGGCCAGCGTCTCGACGCCGATGACGGCGTGGTGGTCGCCGGCCCGCAGCTCGATGGTCAGCCGCTCGCCGCCGTTCACGGCCTGGCTGAGGTACGGAAAGCGCACCACGTCGGCGTCGTGCAGCACGCCGTCGATGTACAGGAAGCCGCGGCCCCGCTCCGGCCGGCTCGTCGTCGCCCGGTAGCGCAGCAGGCCGAAGCCGCGGCCGCTGGGGAACAGCCCGTTGATGATGGCGTGGCCGGTGAAGCCGGACTGGTCGCGGGTGCGCCGGGAGTGGCTGCGGAAGCCGGGGCCGGCGAAGGAGTAGCTTTCACCGCCTACCTCGACCGTGCCGGCCGCCCGGTAGAACTGGTGGTACCGCAGTGAGGGCGGCCGCTCGCCCCAGTCGCCCTCGGTGTTCCAGGGCGCGGCGACCTGCTCGACCTCCACCTGCACGGCGGCGTCCACCAGGCCGCTGCCCGGCTTGGGGCCGGCCACGATCTCGTCGCCGGCCAGGCGGTGCACCGGGCCCGCGTAACGGCCGCGCCAGCGCCGGAACGGCTCCAGGCACTCGAGCTGCAGCCGGTCGCCGGCCGCCGTCCGGCCGTGGCTGTTGCCGCCGGAGCCGCCCTGGGCCAGCACGCTGCCGTCGGGCAGCAGCAGGAAGAGGCTTTCCCGGCGGGGGTCGCCGTCGCCCTTCTCGCCGGCCAGGTAGAGGTAGTGCCCCACCCGGGCGGCCGGGTCGTAGCCGTACAGCCAGTACGCCTCGAGGTGGTCGGGCGGGTCCTGGTAGCCGACCTGCGGCAGGTCCGTCTCCGGCGGCCACGGGCCGGCCAGACTATCGGCGGCATCGTCGGTTGAGGTGCTCATGACTCCAACCTAAAAACTGATCGTTCGATCGTCAATACATCTGCACTAATTCCAATACAGTTGTTCTGGTCGCGGGACGGAGTCAGTGCATCACGTTCGGGATGACATTAAGACCGTTACCGGGCAGCCGGGTCAGCGGCGGTACTCCCCCGCGCGGATGCGCGGGGCCCAGAACTCGGCCGTGCGGCGCAGCCCGTCGCGCCAGCCGACGGCGGCCGGACCGGTGATGCTGGTGCGCAGCACCGCGCTCGGCGCGCCGCCCGGGCGCGCCTTAGCGTCGTCGTAGCTGAACACCGGGTCGACGCCGACCAGCGAGCCGAGGTAGCCGATCCAGTCCTCGCCCTTCAGCGCCTCGTCGCCGGACCAGTTGACGGTGACGGCCGGAACCGCCGCCGCCGCCAGGCACGGCTCGATGAAGGCGGTCAGGTCATCCTGGTGGACCAGCGCCTTGACCCACTCGTAGGACCGGGGCAGCGGGATCGGCTCGTGGCTGAGGATGCTGTTCAGCAGCATCACCGGCAGCCCGCCGTCGCTGTAGGTGCCGTACTGCACGTCCATCCGGCAGATCACGGTGGGCAGGTTGAGTACCCGGGCCATCGCGCGGACGGCGCCCTCGCCCGCCGCCTTGGTGCCGGTGTAGTGGCCCATCAGCCTGCTGCCGCCGATCTCGTCGGTCTCCACCGCGCGGTACCAGGGATCCTCGTGCTCCAGGTACACCCCGGTGGTGGACACGTGCAGGAAGGCCCTGGCCCCGGCGACGTGCCGCATCAGCAGCGCGGGGGCCTCCGCGTTGGCCCGCATGCCGTCGGCGAAGTCGCGCGGGTAGACGGCGGCGGCGGTGTGCACCACGTAGTCGAAGTTGCCGGGCAGCGCGCCGTAGTCGTCGCTGGCCAGGTCGATCACGTAGGGGTCGATGCCGCGCGCCCGCCAGCGGTCGAGCTCCTCGGCGGTGGCGGCCAGGGCCACCCCGGTCACCTCATTGTCGGCCGCCAGGCGGGCCGCGAACGCGCCGCCGAGGCGCCCGGTGAAGCCGGTTACCAGGATGCGCTGGCCGGTTAGCATCGCGCTGCCCCTTCACTATCGCCCGGTGAGGTCGATCATATAACCTATTGTGCTATCTGATTGAGGCAAGCTGACGCAAGGAGGCGTGCGTGGGGGAAGAGCCGCGCGGGCACGGTGACCCAGCGCAGGGGGACCCGGTGCACGACGACCTGGTACGGGACGAGGACGACCACGACCTGCTGACGTTCAGCGAGGGGGGCATCCGGCTGCGCGAGGAGATCGCGCTGACCGAGGCGGCCCTGACCGAGGCGACACGGCGGGAGCGGCCGACCGACGCGCTGCGGGCCCGGCTGGCCGCGCTGACCGAGGCACTCGAGCGCAACACCCGGCAATCCGGCACCAGCCCGGGCGAGACCGGGTTCCTCAACTACACGCCGCCGGGCCAGCCCCGGCCTGACGCCAGCGGGCCAGCCGCCGGCGAGGGGCGACCGTGACCGAGCTCAGGCCGCAGCGCCGCGGGCGGGCCATCGCGATGACGCCGGAAGAGGTAGACGCGTTCCTGGCCGAGGAGAGGACCTGCCGGGTGGCGACCACCGGCAAGGACGGGCGCCCGCACGTGGTCCCGCTCTGGTTCACCTGGGACGGGACATCCCTCTGGCTCACCTCGGTAGTGCGCAGCCAGCGGTGGACCGACCTGATGCGCGACCCGCGGGTCGCGGTTGTCGTTGACGCCGGCGTGGAGTACAACGAGCTGCGCGGCGTGGAGTTGTCCGGCCCGGTCACCCCGGTGGGCGACGTTCCCCGCACCGACACTCCCGACCCCGGCCTGGCCGAGGTGGAGCGGCGTCACGCCGCCAAGTACACCGGCGGCGTGGTCCACAATGACGGCCGCCACGCGTGGCTCCGGCTCACTCCGGAAAAGCTCGTCAGCTGGGACTTCCGCAAGCTGGCGACGCTGTCGCGGTAGCAGCGGGCAGGTCACCCTCGTCGCCCGCTTCCTGAAACCGCGTTTCAGGAAGCGGGCCTCGGATGCGATTTCTCGTGCGAATCCTGACCAGGACATCGGGTCTCAGATCAGTAAATAAGTCAACTAGGACGTTGACATGATCTGGCGCTTCATCTACAAGTTCAATACAGTTCAGTTAAATAAGCTGCCTATTTGGCAGACAGAACTGCACAAGCCAGGACGAAGCTCACCGCGAGCGGCGAGGGGCCGCCCGCCTTACCTGCGAGGCAGGATATGGATTCAACCAAGCACGGCAGCGGCGCCGGGCGAGCCATGCGCAAGGGTGCGCCTGCTTTCCTGGCCGCTGCGACCCTGATCGGGGCGGTCGCCTGCAGCAGTAGCAGCAGCGGTTCCAGCTCGGCCAGCGGGGGGACGACGAGCAGCCCGGCCGCCAGCGGCGCCAGCAGCAGCGGCAGCGCCCTGTCGACCGCGGGCCTGTCGGCCTACCTCCCGGGCAAGGTAGCGTCCGGGACCCCGGTCACCGTCGGCCTGATCAACAACGAGGGCAGCTCGGCCGCGGCCGAGCCCGCGGTGGGCGACGCCGCCATAGCCGCCGCCGACTACGCCAACGCCGAGCTCGGGGGGCTGGCCGGCCACCCGATCAAGGTCATCCGCTGCAGCGAGAACGAGGACACCGCCTCCGCCACCGCCTGCGCCAACGAGATGGTCCAGGACAACGTGGCGGCGGTCGTCATCGGCACCACCGGCCTGGGTGACACGATCGTGCCGATCGTCACCAAGGCGGGCATCCCCGTCGGCCAGGTGACCGGCGAGTCCACCCAGGAGACGACCAACCCGCTGGCCTACTCCTGGTCGGGCGGCTACGAGGCCACCCTCACCGGCGCCGCCAAGTACGCCGCGTCCAAGGGCTACAAGAACGTCACCGCCTTCGTGGTGAACGTGCCGTCCGCCATCGCCGGCGCGCAGCAGCTCGGCGTGCCGGTCTTCAAGTCGCAGGGCGTCACCCTCAAGATCGAGGGCGTGCCGCCGGGCGTCCCCGACGCCACCTCCCAGGTGACCGCTGGCCTCTCGGACGGCGCGAACGCCTCGCTCACCATCGCCGACTCCGGTACCTGCGCCTCGGTCCTCAAGGCGCTGAACGTGGTCAACCCGTCCCTGCCGACCCTGGCGATCACCGCCTGCCTGAGCACCGCGACCGTCCAGTCGCTGGGCAGCGCGCTCGACGGGGTGAAGATCTTCGGCTCGTCGTCCCCGCAGTCCGATGACGCCGAGGGCAAGCTCTACCGTTACGTGATGGCCAAGTACTCGCCGAAGACGGACACCGGCGGTTACGCGGTGATCGGGTACCAGGACATGCTCGGCCTGGTGCGGGCGACCGCAGCGGGCGGGCTTAAGGGCACGCCGACCCCGGCCACGATCAACACCGCCATCAAGGCGGCGGTGAACGTGCCGCTGCCGGCCGCGGCCGGCCTGGAGTTCACCTGCAACGGCAAGGCCCTGCCGGCCCTGCCGTCGCTCTGCTCGCTGGGCGAGGTGATGGTGACCGTGAAGAACGGCGTCGGCACCGACCCGGTGATCATCAAGTAGGCCGTGCAGTTATCAACCCGTCCGGGGTTCCCCGGCAGGCGGCGCGCCTGCCGGGGACCCGACGTAGAAAGGCGGCCGCGCCGGCATGAGCACGTTCGTACTGTTCCTGATCCTGGGTCTCGGCAGCGGAGCCGTTTACGCGGCCCTGGGACTTGGCCTGGTGGTCACCTACCGGAGCTCCGGGGTGGTCAACCTGGCCACCGGCGCGATCGCCCTGTACGTGGCCTACACCTACGCGTTCCTGCGTCAGGGCATGATCCTCGACCCGGTCCCCGGGCTCAACGCGACCCCCAGCCTGGGCACCGGCCCGCTCGGCTTCTGGCCCGCGTTCCTGCTCTCGATGGCGATCGCGGCCGTCCTCGGGGCGCTGCTCTACCTGCTGATCTTCCGGCCGCTGCGGGCGGCGCCGGCCGCCGCCAAGGCGGTCGCCTCGGTTGGCATCCTGACCATCATCGGGGCCATCCTGGCGACCGGGGTCGGCTCCAACGCGCTGTCGGTCACCCCGATCTTCCCGTACCACGTGTACGCGATCCTCGGCAGCCGGGTGCCGGGCGACCGGCTCTGGTTCACCGGGGTCGTCATCCTCATCGCCATCGTGCTCAGCCTGTGGTTCAAGTTCACCCGGTTCGGCCTGGCCACCCGGGCGGCGGCCGAGTCCGAGAAGGGCGCCTTCGTCACCGGCCTCTCGCCGCAGCGCATCGCGCTGGTGAACTGGGCGCTGAGCACCGTCATCGCCGGGGTCGGCGGGGTGCTCATCGCCCCCATCGTGCCGCTCACCCCGGCCGCCTTCTCGCTGTTCATCGTGGCCGCGCTGGCGGCCGCGCTGGTCGGTAACTTCACCAAGATCGGCGTCACCGTGATCGCGGCGCTGGTCATCGGCATGCTCCAGTCCGAGGCGACCTACCTGCAGGGCAAGAGCTGGGCGCCGGAATCCGGGCTGACCGACCTGGTCCCGCTCATCGTCATCCTGCTGTTCCTGGTGGTGCGGGGGCAGGAGCTGCCGTCCCGGGGCGCGATCATCCAGCAGACGCTGGGCCGGGCGCCACGGCCGCGCGGCTACCTGCTGCCCGCGGTGTTCATCACGGTGGTCGGGCTGCTGGTGCTGCTGGTCACCGAGCACTCGATGCGCGGCGCGATCATCACCAGCTTCATCATGGCGATCATCGCGCTGTCCCAGGTGGTGGTGACCGGCTACAGCGGCCAGATCTCGTTCGCGCAGCTCACCATCGCCGGCGTGGGCGCCTTCTCGCTCACCAGGATCCAGTTCGCGATGCACATCCCGTTCCCGTTCGCGCCGCTGCTGGCGGCGGTGTTCGCGATGATCGTGGGCACCGTGGTCGGGCTGCCCGCGCTGCGCATCCGGGGCCTGCCGGTCGCGGTGGTGACCCTGGCGCTAGCGGCCGCGCTGCAGAACCTGTGGTTCAACAACCCGCAGTGGAACGGCGGGCTGGCGGGCGCGCCGATCAAGGACGCGTCCATCTTCGGCCTCGACCTGGGCGTCGGCTCCGGGCACGGCTACCCCCGCCTGTCGTTCGGCATCCTCATCCTCATCGTGCTGCTGCTGGTGGCGGGCGGGGTCACCCTGCTGCGGCGCAGCCGCCTGGGCGCGGCCATGCTGGCGGTGCGGGCCAACGAGCGGGCGGCGGCCGCCTCCGGCATCTCGGTCTCCATGATCAAGCTGGCCGCGTTCGCCATCGGCGGCTTCCTGGCCGGCCTGGGCGGCGCCATGCTCGCCTACCAGCAGACCACGGCCGACGTCAGCTCCTACACCGCGCTGGGCGGCCTGGCCTTCTTCACCACCGCCTACCTGGCCGGGGTGACCTCGGTCTCCGGCGGGATCAACGCCGGCATCATCGCGGCCGGCGGCATCGCCTACACGCTGGTCAACAACGGCGTCCCGCTGTGGATCTACGTGCTGCTCATCGGCCTGCTGCTGGTCGGCGTGATCGAGCTCAGCGCGAAGGACCGGCTCGGGACCTGGGGCATCCGGGCGGCCCTGGCGGTGGTAGCGCTGGCCACCGTGCTGGCCGCGATCCTGCACCACGGCGGCATCCAGCTCGGCAACTACTACGACGCGATCAGCGGCGTGCTGCTGATCCTGACCGTCATCCTCAACCCCGAGGGCATCATCGGGCCAATGCAGACTCAGTACGCCAACCTGCGCGAGTGGGTCATCGCCCGCTGGGGCCGGACCCGGGGCGCGGTGCCCGCCACCGCCGCCGGGACTCCAGTGCTGGCAGGCACGGCCGGAGAGCCTGGCCCGGACGGGGACCGCGCGGACACGGTGGCCGCGGAAGCGGCCCGGGCGGACGACGAGCTGGCGGCGGCCGGGCTCGCCACTGGCGGGCTGGCGACTGGCGGGCTGGCGACTGAGGGGCTTCCGGCCAGTGGCACCGACCGGACGCCGCTGCTCACGGTCAACGGCGTGGGCGTGCGCTACGGCGGCGTGGTCGCCAACGAGGACGTCAGCTTCGACGTCTTCCCGGGTGAGATCGTCGGCCTGATCGGGCCGAACGGTGCGGGCAAGACCACCCTGCTCGACGCGATCAGCGGGTACGCGCGGGCCACCGGCACGGTCGCGCTGAAGGGCCGCAGGCTGGACGCGCTCAAGCCCTTCCAGCGCAGCCGGGGCGGCATGGGCCGCACCTTCCAGGGCATCGAGCTCTATGACGACCTCAGCGTGCGGGAGAACGTCGAGGTCGGCACGATGGCGGCGCGGTCAGGCGACGGGCCCGGCCTGGCCGGCGGGCGCCCGGTGGCCGACATCGACGCCTACTTCAAGATCCTGCACCTGGAGCAGGTTGCCGACGACCCGGTGAAGCAGCTCTCGGTCGGTCAGCGGCAGCTCGTCTCGGTCGCCCGCGCGCTGGCCGGGCGGCCGTCGATCGTGCTGCTTGACGAGCCCGCGGCCGGGCTCGACGTGTCCGAGAGCCGCTGGCTGGGCGGGCGGCTGCGGGCCATCCGCGACGCCGGCACCACCATCGTGATGGTCGATCACGACATGGGCCTGGTGCTCGACGTGTGCGACCGGATCGTGGTGCTGAACCTGGGCAAGGTAGTGGCGGTCGGCACGCCGTCCGAGATCGAGCGCAACGACGAGGTCAAGCGCGCCTACCTGGGCACCACCCACGCGGGCGTGGAGTCGGCGACATGAGAGCAGCGACAGTGAAGGCAGGGGTGGCCCGATGAGTCCCGTACTCACCTGCAGCGGCCTGGACGCCGGCTACGTGGCCGGCCGCCCGGTGCTCCGCAACATCAACATCAGCCTCGAGGCGGGCACCGTGCTGGCCCTGCTCGGGCCGAACGGCGCGGGCAAGACCACGCTGATGCTCACCATCGCCGGGTTGCAGCCGCCGCTGGGCGGCCACATCGGGCTGGGCGGCGAGCCGGTGCGGCCCGGCTCGCCCCGGGCCGCGGTCAAGGCCGGCCTGGTGCTGGTGCCCGACGACCGCTCGCTGTTCAAGGGCCTCACCGTGGTGGAGAACCTCAAGCTGGCGGGGCGCCGCGGCGGCCGGACCACGGTCGACACCATCTTCGACTACTTCCCCGACCTCAAGCGCCGGACCAAGGTCAGCGCGGGCAACCTGTCCGGCGGCGAGCAGCAGATGCTGGCGATCGGGCGGGCGCTGATGCAGGACCCCAAGGTGCTGCTGGTGGACGAGCTGAGCATGGGCCTGGCGCCGGTTATCGTCGAGTCGCTGCTGCCGGTGATCCGGCGGGTGGTCGACGAGACCGGCGCCGCCTGCGTGATGGTCGAGCAGCACGTGATGCTGGCACTGGAGATCGCCGATACCGCGATGGTGCTCGCCCACGGTGACATCGCGCTGGAAGGCGACGCGAAGGCGCTGGCGGCCGATGAGTCGCGCATCGAGCGGGCTTACCTGGGGCGGACGGCGGAGGCGGCTAGCTGAGCTACGGCCGGCGGACCGTGGTCCGCCTGCTGCTGGCCATCTCGGGACTTGTCAACGGGCGCGGTACTGGGTAGCCATGAGGGCACGAGAGGTGATACCCGGATACGGACCCGCGGTAAGCGGGGCTGTGAGACCCAGCCATGGAGGTACCAGATGGCCGAGCTGCCATTGCCCCCGGACGGAATCGTGCTCGCCCACTTCATAGTCTCCGACGATGTCGAGCGCTCCCGGCGCTTCTACACCGAGGTACTCGGCGGACGGGTGGCTTTCTCCGGTCCCGGAGGGCTGACCTATGTCGCGCTGGCCAACAGCTGGATCATCATCAATGTCGGCGGAGGCCCCACTGACGACAAGCCGGCGGTCACCCTGGAGACGCCGCGCGAGCCTGACCGGGTTAGCAGCTTCCTCAATATCCGGGTCAAGGACATCCAGGCCGTGTACGCCGAATGGAGCGCCCGGGGCGCTCAATTCCTGACGCCGCCGAAGCAGCACCAGTACGAGATCCGTTGCTATATCCGCGATCCCGATGGTTACCTGATCGAAGTGGGGCAAACCACAGACCCAGCGGGTGACTGGACTCCCGCGCACTGGCCATCGCCAGCGGCGGATCCCCGGCCCGCCGGCTGACGCTCGGGAGGTTCCGGTTATGACCACCGCGATCATCGGCACCGGCGGGCTCGGATCGGTCATCGCCCGCCAGCTCGCCTCGGGCGGCGAGAGCCTGCGGCTCTCCAGCGCGGACACGAAGTCAGCGCGAACGCTGGCCGCACAGGTCGGCCCGGCCGCGGTCGTCGCCGCCGACAACCGCGACGCGCTGAGCGGCGCCGCTGCCGTCGTGCTGGCGCTGCGGTTTACCGTGCTGCGGGCCGTCATCGAGGAGATCGCCGGCCCGCTGGCCGGCAAGGTGGTGGTCGTGCCGAGCAACCCGGTCACCGTCGACCGGCAAGGGAACCTCGCGCGTGTCCTGCCGGCCGGGCAAACCTCCGGGAAGGTGGTGACCGGGTGGCTGCCCGCGGGGGCGCGCCTGGCCATCGCGTTCGGGACCATGCGGGCCGATCTCTTGCAGTCCGCTAGCCGCCGGCCGCTCGAGCCGGCGGTCCAGTTCTACGTGACCGACGACGACCGGGCCGGCCAGGAAGTCCAGCGGCTGATCCGGGCGGCCGGCTTCGAGCCGGTGAAGGCCGGCGGGACCGAGCAGTCGGGCCGGCTCGAGGTGGGCGGCGACCTGCACGATCTCGTCATCGGCGTGACCGAGGCACGGTCCCTGGTCGGTGAGGCCTGAGCCTGGCTGCGGCTACTCGATGCTGGCTGCGGTTGATAGCGGAAGGAGCTCGTCCTGGACGGCTTGCCGATCGCCGATTATGCCCTGCTGTCGGACTGCCGCTCAGCAGCCCTGGTAAGCCGGGCCGGTTCGGTGGACTGGCTGTGCCTCCCGCGGTTCGACGCCCCAGCCGTCTTCGCCCGCATCCTGGACCAGGGCGCCGGTCACTTCGCGATCCGCCCCGCGGGTGAGTTCCAAGCCCACCGTGCGTACCTGGACCAGACCATGGTGCTGGAGACGACGTTCGTCACCGCCACTGGCACCGTAGTGCTGACCGACGCGCTGGCGCTGGGGCCAGAAGAGCGGGGCCATCGCCTGGGGGCCCGGTCACCCGGGGCGCTGCTGCGCGGGCTGGCCTGCACCGAGGGGGAGGTAGAGGTCGAGGTTCATTACGCGCCGCGCCCGGAATTCGGCCTGATCTACCCGATCCTCGAGCAAGTCCCCGGCGGGCTGGCGGCCCGCGGCGGCGCGGACCGACTCCTGCTGTCCGGGTCGCCCGGGCTCCGGGTCGACGGGATCCTCGGATCCGCCGCCACCGCCCGCCTGCACCTGGCGGCCGGGCAGACGGCGATGTTCGCGCTCCAGCACGGGCAGCTGTGGGAGCCGCCGCTAGCCGCCTGGGAGCCGGGCCAGGTCGCCGCCCGGCTGGCCGACACCATCGCCGGATGGCGGTCGTGGTCGGTGATCCACCAGGCCTACGAGGGGCCGTGGCGGGACCTGGTGCACCATTCCGGCCGGGTGCTCCGGGCGCTCACCTTCCAGCCGACCGGCGCCATCGTCGCCGCGCCTACTACCTCGCTGCCGGAAACCATCGGCGGGGCACGGAACTGGGATTACCGCTACACCTGGGTCCGTGACGCCAGCCTCACGATGGCATCCCTGTGGGTGGCGGCCTGCCCCGACGAGGCGAACAAGTTCTTCGGCTTCCTGGCCGACGCGGCGGCCTCCCAGCTCCGGCGGGGCGCGGACTTGCAGATCATGTTCGGGATCGGCGGCGAGCGAGACCTGTCCGAGCGGGAGCTGCCGCACCTGGCCGGGTGGCGGGACAGCCGGCCAGTCCGGGTCGGAAATGGCGCGTGGACCCAGCGCCAGCTCGATGTATACGGCGAATTGCTCGACGCCGCGCAGCGGCTGGTCGATCGGCTAGGCAAGCTGGACCCGGTAACCAAGCAGTTCCTGGCGGCCGCGGCCGACACCGCCGCGAGCCGCTGGACCGAGCAGGACCAGGGAATCTGGGAGATTCGCGGCCAGCCCCGTGACTTCCTGTATTCCAAGCTCATGTGCTGGGTCGCGGTGGACCGGGCCATCGCCCTGGCACCGCGACTGGACGCCGGGGACAGGGTCACCGACTGGACGGCGGCCCGGGACCAGATCCGCGCCGTCATCCTCGAACGCGGATGGAACGACAAAGCGGGTGCCTTCACCCAGGCGTTCGGCAGCGACGACCTTGACGCCTCCAGCCTGATGCTCGCCATCACCGGCTTCCTGCCCGGGAATGACCCGCGGATGAAGGCCACCATCGATGCGACCGCCGCGCGGCTGACCGACGAACGGGGCCTGGTGTACCGCTACCTTGCCCGCGACGGCCTAGCCGGGGAGGAAGGCACCTTCTTGCTGTGCACCTTCTGGCTGGCACACGCGCAGGCGCTGGCCGGAGAGGTCGATCAGGCCACGGCCACCTTCGAGCGCGCGGTGGCGGTGATCAACGACGTGGGCCTGCTGGCGGAGGAAGTCGATCCACGCAGCGGCGAGATGACCGGCAACTTCCCGCAGGCGTTCAGCCACATCGGGCTGGTCAACGCCGCCTGGGCCATTTCCCAAGCCCGTGAGCGGACCGCCGCCCACGACGGACGGTAAGCGTCCCCTGCCGGTGCCGCCTGTCTCTGTCCCCGCTGGCACAATGCTTGGGTGACGGCACGTCTGACAGCGCGGGCGATGGCGGCGGGCGTGCGGGCGGGCGAGTTGTCGGCGGCCGGACTCGTCGCCGATGCGCTGTCGGCCGCGGCGGCGCTCGATCCGGCGCTGCATTTCGTTGATTCGCTGACGCCCGACTCAGCGCTGGCGGCGGCGGCGCGGATCGACGGCCTTCCACTTGGTCAGCGCGGCGGGCTTGCGCTGGCGGGGGTGCCGTTCCTGGCCAAGGCGGGGACGACCGTGGCCAGCCCGGTCGTGGGGCGGCTGGTGCGGGCGGGGGCGGTCCTGCTCGGCACCTCAACCCGGCCGGACCCGGCCGCGGTGTGCCAGGCCTGGGGCTGGAACGGACGCGAGCACACCAGCAACCCGTGGCGGACCGACCGGTCGTCGGGCGGGTCGTCGGCGGGCGCGGCGGCCGCGGTGGCGGCCGGCGTGATACCGGTCGCCACCGGCGGCGACTCGGCCGGCTCGCTCCGGATCCCGGCCGCGTTCTGCGGCGTGACCGGGCTGAAGGGCACCTACGGGCGGGTGCCGCGCCCCGGGGGACGGTCCCTGGCGCAGCTGACAGTGGCTGGCGTCATCGGCGCCGACCTGGCCGACGCGGTGCTGGCCACGAGCATCGCCAGCGGCCCGGACCCGCGTGACCCGGCCGCGCTCCCGCACTGGCCGGTGCCGGCTCCTTCGGGGCAGCGGCTCACCGTCGGTTTCTCCGCCGACCTGGGCTATGCCCGGCCCGACGCCGCGGTGGCCGGCTTGGTGGCCGGACGGCTGCTGGCGCTGGCAGCCGCCGGGATGATCCGCCTGCGGGAGGTTACGGTCCGGCTGGCTGACCCGGCCGCGGGGTGGCTGCCGCTGGCCGCGCTCGACGGCGGCCAGTTGACCGATCTGTCGCAGCTCAGGCGCGCGCACGAGGTGCGCCGCGATAACGACCGTGAGCTCGCCGCGCTGTTCGGCGACATCGACGTGCTGGTCACGCCGACGACCCCGCAGACCGCGTTCCCGCTGGGAGACTACGAAGCGAACCTGCCCGCCGGCGACCTCTGCTGGGCCTTCAACCTCTCCGGTCACCCGGCGGTGACCGTCCCGGCCGGCCTGCTCGACGGCCTCCCGGTCGGGTTGCAGGCCGTCGCCGCGCCGCACCGGGACGACCTGGCGGTAGAACTGGCCGGGCTGGCCGCGGTCAGCCTGCCCGACCCGCCGGTCCGCTGGCCAGTTCCCCGGGGCTGACATCAGCCGCAAGGTGCCGGGGGCGGCGGCAGGGTTGCGCCGGCGCCAGTAAAACCGCTAGTACTGGCGGAGAGCACTTATTCGGATCATGCGGTATTCCCTGGTGCAGGGGGGAGATTGCCTAGTACGGCAGTCTCTGATCCCCGGAACCGGGCGTGGCGCTGGGCGGACCGTCCTGGCGCGATCCAGCGTGGGCAGGCGCTCGCTTGTGCCAGGATGGGCCGGGTGAGCAGGATTGCGTACGTCTCGGGGAGGCTGGGGGCGGGGAAGAGCAGCCTTGCCGTGCCGCTGGCGGCGGAGCTCGGGTATTCGCTGGTGACGAAGGACCTGATCAAGGAGACACTGCACGACGCCCTGTTCGTGCCGGGCGACGGCGAGATCGACGAGGCATGGTCGCTGCGGCTTGGCGCTGCGTCGTTCGCGCTGCTGTGGGCGCTCGCGGCTCGCGCGGGCGACATGGTGATCGAGGCCAACTTCCACCCGCACAGTGAGTGGGAGCTGGACAGGCTGCGCGGTCTCGGCGACCGCGTCGTCGAGGTGCACTGCGCGTGCCCGGCCGAGGTCGCGGTCGCCCGCTACAACGCCCGACCGCCGAGGCACGAGGTCCACTGGCTGAAGACGGCGACGCTGGCCAAGATGGACAAGTACGACCGGCCGGTCGGCATCGGCTCGCTGATCACCGTGGACACAACCGGGCCGGTCGACGTCGCGTCCGTCGCCGCCGAGGTGCGCCGCCTGCACGCTAGCCGAACAGGCTGACTTCCCGGGCGGCGAGCGCGGCGTTGCGGGCCTGCCGGGGCTCGATTCCGTGCTGGCGGAGCCTGCGGGTCAGGGTCTGGGGCGCGACGGGCCGTGCGGCCGACCGGCCGCGGAACAGCGGGCGGCAGCCGGGGTCGCGGGGGTGCGCGGGGGCTGCG
>CAWGIM010000028.1:0-141339 GCA_963822615.1 uncultured Actinomycetota bacterium
TGCAGGCGCCGTGGTCGATGGCGAGGGTCTTCACTACGTCCCGGGCGAGCGGCATCGACATGACGCTCGGCCCGTGTCTTGTTCCGCCCTGCGGCGTTGGTCACCGGGCATCACCTCCGTCTCGGTGTGTCGTGGTCGGTGGTCAGGTCCCAGCGTTCGGACCAGCCGCACAGCCTGCACTCGGCGACCTGGACGGGTTCGCCGTGACCGATCAGGAACAGCCCGGCCGCGCAGACCGGGCACGGCTCGTCGGTGCGCCAGACGGGCGGGGTCAGCTCGTTCACGGCTCACCGTCCTGGGGTGCTTCGTGGTGGCGGGCAGCTACTTGGGCCATGACGCGGATGTCCTCGTCGGTGACAAAGGCGGCCCGGACCCGGACGACGTGCGGGGAGCCTTCCAGGCGGACGTAGCCGACTCCGGCGCCGACTGTGGGAAGAGGAGAGATCTCGTCGGCGAGTGCGCCGCGGTCGCGTGACCCGTCGCCAAGCACCATGTCGACCTGGTCGGACTCGTCGAGCCGCAGCGCGACGCGGGTGGGGAACAGGTTGCGGAGGCTGAGCACGTCCTTGCGCGGGTCTTGCAGTGCGCCGACGACGCAGACGCCGACCGAGCGGCCCTGGCTGGTGAGCGTGGCTATCGCTGCCTCAGCTCGCTTACGCAGGTCGCGCTCAGGCTGGTAGGCGGTCAGGAACGCGAGCTCGTCGACCAGGACGACGACGAACGGGAACGTCACCGAAGGGGTGAAGGTGCGGGTTGCGCCGGCGAACTTCGCTGCCCGGTCGTGCATCTCGGTCACCGCGGCTTCGAGCAGCTCGACCATCGCGGCGGCGGTGTCGGCGTAGTGGGTAAACAGATCGCGGCCGAAGGACAGCTCCATCCGCTTGGGATCGAGTGCCCAGACCTGGACCCAGCCACCGCGGATGGCGGGCAGCATTGCGCGGACCGCCGACCAGATCACCGAGCCCTTGCCCGAGCCGGTTGCTCCGGCGATGAGGACGTGGGAGCCGAGCAGCCGCAGCGGCCACGGGTTGCCGTCTTCGCAGTAGCCGACCGGGAGTGCAGCCAGGTTCACCACCGGGTTGGGCGGAAGCGAGGCGATGGGGTCGGCGAGGGTGTCGGAGCGGACAAACTCGAGCGTGACCCGGCCGGGCTTGGCGTCGCGGAGTCGGCAAAGTTGGGCGCCGAAGGCATGAGCGAGGTTCTGCGTCCGGTCGGCGAATGCCTCCGAGGACTGCCCGGTCACCAGCCGCACCGTCACCAAGTCGACAGCTCCGGCAGCATGGACATCCGCCAGGACCGGCACCAGGACGCGGCCCCGGTATGAGGGAGCGAGACCGGCCAGGGTCATCGCGGCTGTCCAGCGGCGCAGGTAGAACCAGAGCCGCCAGTAGTCCCGCACCGCCTGGACGACGTGTCGGCCGAACCATTCCGGCCAGAGCAGGTACACCGTGCCGAACATGGCGACAGTGAGGCAGGCGAGGGCGACGAGGCCGGGCCAGCCGAGCTTGAGCCAGGTGAAGAACGTTGTCGCGCCGATCGCGTCGAGCAGCGGGTGCCGCAGCACGAACCACACGATGCGGAAAACCAGCCGGAGGAACTGCACCGGCCAGATGATCAGGTGGGGGGTCTGGTAGACCGGCGACCGCCATACCGGGACGGCGAACGGGTCGGGGTTGTCGACCTGGGCCAGGGGTTGCCCGGCTACCTGTCGCTTGAACGAGGAAGTCATAGGATCAAGGCCTCTTCTTGTCGGGAGAGAAACCGGGGCGGCCGGAGGTGCGAACTCCAGCCGCCCCGCCTGTTGCGTGTTCAGGCCGCATCGCTGCCAGCGGCCTTGGTGTCTCCGTCATCGGCGAGCTGGTACATGCGCTCCAGCTCGTCGGCGAACCGCTGCGCCTGCTCGGCCAGCGCCCGGGCGAACTCGACCGCGGCCTTGGTGGCCTGCTGGCCCTTGGGCGCGATGTAGAGCGTCGCCGACCCGGCGTCCACGCCGAAGATCGGCGTCGAGTGCGGGTAGACGTTGCACCACGCCCGCCCGTCGGTGCCGACGTGGTAGCTGATGTGGGTGAACGAACCGCCCTCGCTGCTGCTCACGCCGCCGCCTCCCGCCCGCCGTCAGCACCCGGACGGCCCGAGGAACGCCCCGGGGAGCGGACCCCGGACGCCTTGAGCGAGTAGCCGAGCTTCCCGGCCTGGTTCACGTACGGGGTGACCGTGAGCCCGGTGAACTCCACCGGCACGAACGGCACCCCGCCCGGGCTGCTCGGCAGCGCCGGCTGAACCTGGGCCGGCACCTTGACCTTGACCGTCCGGGTCCGCGCGGTGGTGTCGGCGTCGATGACCTCCACCGTCCACAGCGGAAGCCCGGTTGCCTTGTCCTTGCTCTGGACGAACCGCCCGTTGCTCGATGCGTCGAAGTCCCGCACCGGCTCGAAGCCGCCCGCCGCGTACACGCCGGCCGGGAACACCAGGCCGAACTCAACGGGGATTGGACCTTGTAGCGCCACTTGACATCTCCACTGTTGACCGAGTCCCTGACTTGACTTATCAGGTCTAGATTCACAGTACGGTGCGCTACCTGACTTATCAAGTTAGAAAAATGTTATCTAGCGATAGACGCAGGTCAGCGGGACAAATTAGGCGAACGGGTAAGCGTCGTGGATCTCGTGCCGGTCACCCGGCAGCACGATGTCAGTCACCAGGACCGGCCGCCCCGCTGGTTCGTAGGCGGTGACGATCACGTTCAGCACTGGGGCGTCGGCCGCCAGCCCGAGCAGTTCCGCCTCTTCCCCGGCCGGCTTGCGCGCCGATATCCGCTCCACCGCGTGGTCGAGCCGGAGTCGCTTCCGCGCCTGGAGATGATGGCGGATGGACTCGCCGAGCAGCTCGGGCGAGGAAAGGTCGGTGCCCGTAACGGCCATCAGCGGCAGCCACAGCGACGCCAGCTCGGCCGGGGTGCCGTCATCCTCGCTCAGCAGCCGCTGCCGCAGGAAGGCCTTCGCACCCTTATCGAGTCCGAGCAGGGTAAGCACGTGGGGCGGGGCTAGCTTCACGCCCGCCTGGACGAGCTGCCCGGACAGCGCGGTCTCGGGAAGCTCCAGCGCGCTCTCAGCCGGCCGGGTGCGCTGCGCGCCCGCCAGTGCAGGCCGGCCCCGCACGAAACTGCCCTTGCCCTGCTGAGTCTCGATCCAGCCGTCCTGACGCAGGGACGACAATGCCTTTACGATCGTCGGCCGCGAGACCCGGAACGCCTCCACAAGCTGGTGCTCAGACGGCAGCAGGGTACCCGGCGCGTACTCGCCGTCGGAGATCCGCCGCTGGATCTCGGCGACTACCTGCGCGTACTTGGGCGGCGCGTAGTCAAAGCTCATGGGTGTCCGTCCATCTTGGACTGTTGACTTATCAGGAGACGATACAGAGACGATCTCGACTTGTCATGTGCATGCAGGTACCCGCCCGGTCAGCGGCCGGGGGGGCGTCTGCTGGCCGTACGGGAGCCGCAGGCGGGTAGACGGTAGTGACCGTACCGTCCGCCCACGTGATCGATACGCAGGTCACGGGACTACATGCGGCGTGCGTAACGGCCGGGAGGCCGGCAGCGGGTGCCGTCTCGGTTTCGCCCGGGTTGTCAGCGTCGCCGGCCGGGATCGACGCGGCGCGGAAGGCGTCGTGCAGTGCCAGGAGCTCGCCGTCCGCGTTGACCTGTTTGTCGGCCAGTTGCCAGAAGCGGCGCGACTGCCACAGGCGGCCGGTCTCAGCGTGCCCCACGGCGGTTACCGACACGCCGACCGCTGCGGCAAGCTCCGGCTGCGTCAGCCCGGCGAGGCGCCGTTGGGTCCCGAGGGATTCCGACAGCGCACGGGCAGCACTGGCGAGAGTCTGCTGACCCGGGGTCGGAGAAGGGAAAGGCACGCGCAGCCGGGCGTTGCGGCTTGCACCCGGAAGCAGCACGCCTTCCCTGACCAGGAGCTGAAGTGCCTTCCGGCAGGTCAGGACCGAGTAGCCAGTCACCCGGGAAAGCGACGCGCCACTAGGAGCCGGCTCACCGGGCAGAAGCACGCCGTCGGCCACCTGGGCGCGAACTGACGCCGCGACCCGGGCGTACTTCGGCAGGCTCATGATTGCGGCCAGTCGAGCCGGAACCACACGACGCGCGCCGCCTCGTCGCCGTCGATGCCCCAGTTACCGGCCCCGGCAACGGCGGCGACGATGGCCAGGCCCCGCCCGTGCTCGTCGTCATGCTCGCCTGTCGCCCATGCGCCGCCCTGGTCGACGACCTCGGCCCACGCGTACTCACCGGGGTAGACCGTCGCCCGGACGGTGAACGTCCAGCCGGGGAGACCTGACCGGGTGTGCAGGATCGCGTTGGTGGCAAGCTCGGAGGCGAGCAGGACCAGCTCATCAGCGAACGGGCAGTCTTCGGCGACCTTTGCCAGGTCGGCCCGCACGTGCCGTGGCTCGTCGACCGCGCCGGGATAATCCCGCTCGAAGGTGACCGCCCTGGGCGCCCTGGTGGCATTGCTCGCCACGGGATCAGCCGCCGGCCCGTGCTGCGCTGCTCATGCCGCCGCCTGCCCGGTACCCGAGCAGCACAGGCACTCAGTGGTGGTCCGCTTGAGCAGCTCGTCCTCAGACGCGCCCCCGCCAGCACCGACCAGCCTGCGCAGCGTGATCAGCTTCCGCCCGCGGCCCCGGCACGCAGGGCAAGGCTGGCCGGGCGGCGTTACCTGCGGCCCCCCGCCTCCAGACGGCTCCGGGCAGATGCTTTGACCCATGTACTGATGCTGCGCAAGAGACGCGTTGCCTCTCTAGACGCATTTCAGACGCCCCGTTTCGCCTTTGTCGCACGATGTCTCATCAGCACGCGACGAACCGCTACCCTGAGAGGAGACGTCACCCGGAGAGTTCATGAGCGAACAGCCAGTAATGCTGAAAGTTCTGCTACGCGAACGCCACTGGCAGAACTACGCCACCTTCTGCACCGAGTACGACAAGGCCGCCCGCCGCATCGACCCCGACCTTGCCGGACGGTACCCCAGCCGCGCACAGCTCCACCGCTGGCTAACCGGCGCCGTCCGCAGCCTTCCGTTCGCCGACCACTGCCGCGTCCTGGAGGAAATGTTTCCCGGCTGGACCGCCGAGCGGCTATTCCAGCCGTCGACCGGCGAGCGCCTGCTGACCGTGCCCGGCGCCGCGCCGATGGCCCCGGCATCGGTGGTGCTGTCCACAGGCCTGCGCCCGTACATCGAGCAGGCATTCACCGCCGAGCACGTCAGCATCGACTTCGCCGGCTTCTCCGGAGAGACCCTCCACGGCGTAGTCCAAGAACCGCTGGACAAGATCCGCGGCGGCGAGATCAAGCCCGAGAGCGTCACCATCCGCATGCTGCTGCCGGACACCACCAGGCCGATGGCCGTTCCCGTGCCGCGTCGAGGACCTGGCCGACGACCCCGACTACCGCGCCCGCATGCACCAGGTGACCGGTCGCCACGCCTATGCGATCCTTGAGACCGTGCAGGAACTTGCGCGGCTCGGCCGCATCAAGGAAGCAAGCACCGAGATACGCGCCTACCAGGTGCCGCCGCTGTTCAAGCTCTACCTGCTCAACGGCGACGAGGCATTCTTCGGCCTGTATCCCCTGGTCGAGCACAACATCCCGTTCCCCGACGGCAGCCACCCCATGTACGACCTGATGGGGAAGGACGCCGTGGTCTTCCGTCACTCGAAGACGACCGGCGACGCCGCGGACGCGAAGTTCGTCGACCAGGCTCAGGGCTGGTTTGACTCCATGTGGGACCACATCAGCTACGAGTTCCCCGCATGACAAGCCCCGGCACGGACCCCGCTCTAGGCGCGATCATCGCGCGAACGCGCTGGCTACTGCTCGACTTCGACGGCCCGATCTGCTCAATCTACGCCGGGCTACCCGCGCCCACCGTTGCCGAGAAGCTCCGCAAGCTCTTTCCCGGCGAGCTGCCCGACGAGATAGCCAAGACAGCCGACCCGATCGAGGTGTTCTGCTACTCGGCGACCGTCAGCGACGAGATGGCCGCCCGCGTCGAAGCCGAGATGGCCGACCTCGAAGTCTCCGCCGTCCCCACCGCGGAGCCGACCCCGTACGTGCACGAGGTCATCGCCAGCGCCCGCGAATCCGGCCGGACCATCGGCGTCGTTAGCAACAACAGCCCCCGCGCGGTCAACGCCTACCTGGAACGCCACGGCCTAAACGACGGAATCCGCCTGGTCGTCGCCCGCACCAGCTACGACCCCGCCCTACTCAAGCCGAGTCCGCACCTGATCGACGAAGCCGTCCGCGGCCTGGACGCCGACCCCGCCGCCTCGACCCTGGTCGGCGACTCCTTCACCGACATCGAGGCAGCCCACCGCGCAGGGGTGGCCAGCATCGGCTACGCCAACAAGACCGGAAAGCGGGAGCGCATGACGGAACTCCGGGCAGGAGCCGTCATTACCAGCATGGCTGACCTAGCACTCTCAATTCGTGCGCATCCCGTAAGGTAGGGAATTCGACAGCGTGGGCCATTTGCGGTGGCCAACAGGCCATGCTAGCGAAGCTATTTGGCCCAATGATGTTACCTGGAATTCGACAAAATTTGCCGCACTCCTCTTTCGATAACCATGTCATCCGCAGGCGTTCGCCACTGGGCGAAGTAGATTCTTCTTCTGACGGTCCCGATCAAACTCTCGGAGTGGCTGGCAGCTTCTGTATCTGAATTAGTCACCAAGAGAACCGGGAGTGACGTTCGCTTTTGAATTAGGTAAGCCCGTTCGATCAGGCTCATGGAAACACGAGGGCGGTGAGGTAGATACTTGATGTCAACGACTATGATAGCGTCGTCGATCTGGATTTTTAGGTCTACCTCGTCTGGACTGTTAAGGAAAAGTGTGGCATTCTTCGAGATCTTTGGGATGACACGACGGAACGCTTCCACAACCTCGGCTTCATAACCAACCCAGGCACCTTGCTGAGGTCTGTCCGGATGGTCGGCAGGTTCTAGCGCGTCAGCAGGTAGTGTGAGCGTGACGTCCTCATCCGCTCCCGGAACGCTTACCCTGACGACCACGCGGCGTCCCGCACCAGTCTCATTTATACGCAGTACGGTGCCGTCTAGTGTGTCGAGGCCCCATGGGACTGAGACGACCTGCCCAACCGACAACGTAGGCATGGAACTCCTCACCATGGCCGCGGTCCTCCCAGCAGAGTACCCAAGTAGTCTCCAACTACATCATCCATCGCCGCAGCGAGAGAGTCGAGGGATCGTCGCCAGGTTTTTACGGTGGTAAGCGTAATAGGCATTTTCCCGAGATTTTCTAGCTCCAGGAACTTGGCTTGATCATCGTGGGCGATTGCATTCCGGGCAATATTGAGTGAATTAAGCTCAGTATTCCATTTATCGCTCTTAGGGTTCCCGTTGACTCTTCTTAGGGTTGGCCAGAGTAGCAGGCCCAGGCGGCCGAAGTCGCTGCCTAGTGCGGAAGGCTGCGCATTCCCTCTATCGAGTTGTCTATTGTGCTGCATGTTGATTCTTGCCACGTCGGCAAGATCTGGATTTATGCTGAATATAGAATTTATGCAACATTCAACAGACTGATCATGCAATTCTCTAGCAAACCCTTGGAATTCTCCGGCCAAGCGAAACGTAAGAGACCAGTTCAATTGTTGAGTTCTCCAACGGCGCCCGGGTCCGCTACCTCCTACTCGGGCATGAGCCGCGAGTAGCTCGTTAAATCTGTCCCGGCGCGCTCCGACCCAGTCGTTATAGGCGGACGACGGCATGTGACCATCTTATTCAAGATCTTCGTGACCCGCTGCCGAGGTGAGCCGCACTGGATCAAGTCGGCGGCGCAAGCGCCGCCGAGCCCGCCGCACTCGCGCCGGGCGTGCGGCCCTGGGGGGCCGACCCGGCGCGGCACGGCGGGCAAGGCATTGCGATGACGTCGGGCCTAGAGGCGCGCGGCCCAGCCCTGCCCAATTGCAGGGCGAGAGTTTCGCGATTCGATGCTCCCCTGGTCGGCGTAGCCGTACTGGGTTTGAAGCACCCCTACCCCGAGGGCCGTCATGAAGGGCTGGTCCTGAAGCACGGCATCCGGAGGACCTGAGACCGTGTAGTTGAGGTACACAGAGTCCGTTCGTACCTCCAGGCTGCGGGTCAGCGTGGTCTGCTGCCAGTCTGAACTGTAGGAGACGGCGCCGATGCGCATCTGCTGACGAGACGGGTGGTACGTAGGAGTCCCCCCGTATGGCTGCCTGCTCGTTCCAGAGGAGGCAGTAACCAAGATGGCGATCACGATCAGGACGATGACACCGGCGACGGCACCAGCGAGAAACACGAGCATGGCGTCTCCTTTTGGTAAACCTCGGGACAAGGTTCGTCATCTTATGGTAAGAGCGCCGTAAGTGCCCAAAACGCCGGGGGGGCCGGTTGTCGGATTTGAGCAGCTCAGAGCCAAGAATCGAGGATCATGCAACCCCGAGGACCTCGGGCTCCAGGATGATCACCGCGGTCTAGTCCAAGTAGGTGGGTGGCTGAGGTGGGAGTCTGCCCATCCCGCCACCATCGGCCCAGGCAAAGCCGAGCAGATCAAGCGCCCCGGCTCAAGGTCGTTCGTCCAGTGGGGCGCTCCACCTTGCCCCGGGGCGCTTGCCCCGCTCCCCGGTGGGTGGGCCGACGGCGACGGGATGACCAGCCGGGGCAGGTCTGCGCGGGACGCGCCATATATAGGTGCGGATCTGCCGTTCGTTAGGGACGACCCCTAATCCATCCCTAACGAGGCCGGTCAAGACGGGGGAAACCGAGGGGTGAGCAGCTGGCCGAGCTGGGAAGAACCACAGGTCAGACGCCTTGCATTCGTCTCAAGCCCGGCCAGATCGACACCCTGATAAGGAAGCGGTTGCGGGTGAGGCTAGCCGGATGATCTGGTGTCGTCGATCGCGAATCGGTCAAGGAGTTGTACGCAAAGGGCATGCTCGGGCACGATTAGCGAATGACCGCTCCCAAGATTCCCCCGTACCACGTTCTGATGTGGCCCGCTTTGCAGGCCACGAAGGAGCTTGGCGGCTCTGCCACGGTGGGCGAGATGAACGAACGGGCCATGAAGTCCGCGGGCATCACCGAGGAGCAGCAGGCCGTCCCGCACAAGGACGGTCGCATGAGCGAGGTCGAGTACCGGCTTCACTGGGCGCGAACGCATCTTAAGGGGATCGGCGCGCTAGAAAACTCGGCGCGAGGTGTCTGGGCAGTCACTGATCGCGGCCGCTCCCTGAGCGAACCGGAGATGCAGGCTGCAAACAAGGCATGGCGCGAATCTCTTCGGAAGGAACGGCTGGAGCGACGCAGCAACCAGGCGGCAGATACCGATGGTGACGACGACGAGGGAGAAGCGGCGGGCGGCTGGAAAGATCAGCTCATCGCGCGGCTCCTGGAACTGTCGCCGGAAGGGTTCGAGCGTCTGGCGCAGCGCATCCTGCGCGAGGCCGGCTTCGTAAACGTAGCGGTGATGGGCAAGAGCGGTGACGGCGGCATAGACGGCATGGGTACTTACCGCCTGTCTCTGGTGTCCTTTCCCGTCTACTTCCAGTGCAAGCGTTACAAAGGAACCGTGGCGTCGGCGACCGTCCGGGACTTCCGTGGTGCAATGGCTGGCCGGGGCGAGAAGGGGTTGCTGATCACGACTGGATCGTTTACCCGCGACGCGCAGGCAGAGGCGACCCGCGATGGAGCTCCTCCTGTCGAGCTGATCGATGGCGACAGGCTGTGTGACTTGCTCAAGGACTACCGACTCGGCATCGAGGTTCGCCAGCGAATCGAAGAAGACGTGACCGTCAACGCCGGATTCTTCGATGAGTACCAGTAGTGGTGACACCGATGAAGGCTGGTCGATGAGGGGTTCAACGCGGCACTGTCTCTCACGGGCTTCTCACAGACTGGTAAGCCGAAGGTGGACGCCATCGCCTTTGCTGGACGACCGATGGACCCTGACCTGTGCATCCGGACCCGGGTGGACTCGCCGGACACCCGGCACGAGACTACGGATCAAGAGGTTGGGGGTTCGAGTCCCTCCGAGCGCGCTCGTTTGAGACAGCGACGCACAAGGCCCTGACCAGCTACCTACTGGTCAGGGCCTTCTGCGTTGGTGAGGTCCGGGTCTGTTCTCCGAGGGGTGAGGGCCTACCTGGTCGGATTGCCGTCTGACTGCCCAGGCGCCGATCCCGGGGCGTACTGCCGCGTCAGCGCTTCCATCTCCTGCCGGAGCTTGTCGTCGGCCCGTTCGCGGAAGAACTGAATGCCGAGGGCAATCGGGATGATGAACACGAGGGAGGTGAGAAAGATCGCGCCTCCCCGGTAGAAGAGCATCAGGTATAGCCCGTAGGCGATGAAGGCCGTGCCCACGGCCGCGCGCGTCACGCGCTGCCTCAGTTCGTGCTTGCGCCGGTCGCACGCCATGAGGAGCAGGCCGCCGCCGGTGATGACGAGGAGCAGCACGTAGAGGTTAAGCAACTTGGCCCCAAGGACGCGTTGGTGATCGTTCCACTGTCGGGATTCCTGGTATTTGACTACGCGCCGCGAGCGAAAATGTTCAGTTTCCGTCATCGCAGTCAAATCGTGATGGTTTGCCGGTACGTGAGCGGCTGCCTCGTCGGGACAGCCGCCGGCCCGCTGCCGGGCCGCTGACGAGACGCAGAAGTTCGAAAAGTAAAGCGGCGGTTGAGCTGGACATCTACCCTGAGAGGGGGGGAGATGGCACGTTTTGGTGGTCAACGTCACCACTGTCCCTCTGCGGCCCGCGAAGACACCGGGCGGTGATCATGCGACGGGGGGAAGACGTGCGGATTGAGTGCGTAGGCGGCGGTCCAGGCGGCCTTTACCTGGCAATACTCCTCAAGCTGGGCGACCCCGGGCATGAGGTGACCGTCTATGAGCGCGGTAAGCCGGGCGCGATCTCCGGCCTGGGGGTTACCTTCCGGGCTACCCTCCTGGCGCAAGTGCGGGGTCAGCACCGCGGGCTGGCCGATGAAATTGAGGCGGCCGCAGTCTGCTGGCGCGGCCAGGCCGTTCATGTTCGCGGCGAGCAGGTGAAGGTTCCCAGTGAGGAGTCCTACACAATCAGCAGGCTGCGGCTCGTTGAAATCCTCACCAGCTGGGCGCTTGCCCTCGGGGTGCGGGTAGTGCACGGCACCGAGATTGTCAGCCTGGGGCAGTTGCACCCGGCGACAGACCTCGTGGTTGCCGCCGATGGGGTCAACAGCACGGTCCGGCAACTGGCCGAAGGGTTCAAGACGCACAAGACGCCGGCCGGAAATAAGTACATCTGGCTTGGCAGCGATCATGTTTTCGGCCCGCTCCAGTACTTCTTCACCGAGACCGAGCACGGCTGGGTCTGGGCGCACGCTTACAGCATTGACAGCGAGACGAGCACCTTCGCCGTCGAGTGCTCACCGCAGACGTTCCGCGCCCTGGGCTTCGACCGGATGACCACCGGCGAGGCAATCCCGGTAATCGAAAGCATGTTTAAAGAATACCTGTACGGAAGCCAGCTCACCGGCGATCTCGGGGATGGCACCATCGCCCGGTGGACCAACTTCAGGACGCTCAGCAACGAGCACTGGTACGCGGGCAACGTCGTGCTGCTCGGCGACAGCGCGCACACCACGCACTTCTCGACCGGCAAGGGCACGACGCTGGCGCTGCAGGATGCGGCCTGCCTGGCCGACCGGCTGGGCCGTGAGGCCGATCTCGGGTCGGCGCTGAAGGCTTACGAGCTGCAGCGGAAGCAGGACCTGGCGGGGGACGTGGTCGAGGCCTACTGGAGCGCCCGCTGGTTCGACAGCCTGGACCGTTATATCGGCCTCGAGCCGGAGAAGTTCGGGGCGCTGCTCTTCGGGCGGACCTCGCCGCTGGTCGCCGTGCTGCCGCCGCGCTTTTATCACCTGATCCGCCCGGTGGCCCAGAAGGTGCAGCTCGCCGGCCGGGCGCGGGCGGCGGTGAAGGGGCTGCTCAGCCGGCGACGGGTTGCGCGGACGCTGCCTTAAGGCAGCCGCAGGGCTAGCAGGGCGGTGTCGTCGCTGGCCCAGCCGCCGTGGCGGCTGGCCAGGGTGTCGGCTATGTACGCGGTGGTGGCGGTGGCGTCCAGGTTCCGGGTCTCGGCCAGCGTGCGGGCGAGGGCCTGGTCGTCGAACATCGGCTGGCGCGGCTCGCCGCTGTCCGGAGCGGGACGGGCCTCGATGGCGCCGTCGGTGTACAGCAGGAGCAGGTCGCCTGGATACAGGCGGAAGCGGGCGTCGGCCAGTTCCACCGCGTCGGTGTAGCCGAGCAGGTGGCCGCTGGTGCCCACCTGGTGCACCTCGCCGTTGGCCCGCCGGATCAGCGCGGGCGGATGCCCGGCCAGGCACAGCCGCCCGGTCAGCCCGGCCGGGGTGCGGCGGAAGGTGGCCTGGACCGCGGTGAGGAACAGCGGCGCGTGCTGGGCCAGCATCGCCGCGTTGAGCCGTCTCAGTACCTCGGCCGGCGACTGGTGGCCGAGGGCGTCGGCCCGCAGGGTGTAGCGGGCCAGCGCGGTCACCTTGGCCGCCTCGGTTCCCTTTCCGCAGACGTCGCCCATCACCGCGGTCCAGTACTGGCCGCGGGCCTGGAACAGGTCGTAGAAGTCGCCGGTTACCGTCTCGCCGCCGTGGGTGGCGGGCAGGTAGCGGGCGGCCGCATCCAGCCAGGGGGCGGGCCGCAGCAGCGGCGGGAGCAGGCTGGCCTGCAGGCTCTGCGCGAGGTGGCTGGCCCTGGCCAGGGATGCTTCCGATGTCTCCAGGGCGGTGCGGGCGGTGTTGAGCGCGCTACTGCTCGCGCGCAGCGCGACCCGCAGGTTGACTTCGTTCGATACCGCCCGGGCCAGCGTCGCCAGCGTCTCCAGCTCTCCTGGCGTCCACTTGCGCGGGCTTGGGTCGATGACGCACATGCTCCCGACCGGCTGCTCGTCGGTGGTCACGATCGGGAAGCCGGCCCAGGCGCCCACTCCCCAGGGGCCGATGGCCGGATGCCCGGCCGTGCGCGGGTCGTTCACGGCGTCCTCGACGATGAACGGCCCGTTCACCCCGATGGGGAAGTAGCAGAAGTCGTCGCCTACCGCGTTCTGCCAGGCCTCGGGTCCTCCGTAGGGCAGGTGGGGAACCGACTTCCAGTAAGTGCGGTACTCGCCGACGAAGGTGATGGCGGCGATGCCGCAGCCGGTCACCGAGGACGCCAGCCGGGCCAGGTCGTCAAACGCAGGCTCTGGGGGCGTGCCGACCTGGCCGGTAGCGGTCAGGGACGCCAGGCGGTCCGGGTCTGACAGCGCCGCGGGCAGCCCGTCCGCCCGCACGCCTCCCGGGTAATCCACATTTCACCCCATGTTCCAGCGGTAATTCATCGTTCGACTCTACGCATATCGCCAGTACTTGCACAGTTGACCAGCTGTCTACCATGGTCCCGATGGCTGGAATTGAGATCCGGGTAGCCGGGCGGCGCGATGCGGCGGAGACCGCCCGGGTGCTCGCCCGCGCCTTCCATGACGATCCGGTGTTCGGCTGGTTCCTTCCTGCGGCGGGAACGCGGGACCGGCGGCTGAGGCAGTACTTCCTCACTGAGCTGCGCTACGAGTCGATTCTCCGCGGTGTAGTGGAGGTGGCCTGCGTCGACGGGCGGATAGCCGGGGCCGCCGCGTGGCTGCGGCCCGGCCGCGCAACGGGCACCGAACTGGCCGCCTTGCCCGGGTACCTGCGGGCCTTCGGCCGCCGTATCGGCACCGTGGTGCGGTACCAGACGGTGGCGCTGTCCGCCCGTCCGCGCCAGGAGCCGTACTGGTACCTGGCCGTCATCGGGGTCGATCCGGTCCGGCAAGGGTCGGGGGTCGGCGCCGCCTTGCTGCGCTCACGGCTCGCGCAGTGCGATCAGCAGGGCATGGCTGCCTACCTCGAGTCATCGAAGCTGGAAAACGTCCCGATCTACCAGCACTTCGGCTTCGAAGCGACCGGCGTGCTTGGCTTGCCGGCGGGCGGCCCGGCGGTTACCACCATGTGGCGGCCGCCTGCGGCCACCGATTAGCTGGCCTCGGACGACACGCAGAACTCGTTGCCCTCCGGGTCGGCCAGGGTGACCCAGGTGAACGGGCCCTGGTGGCCGTCGTGGAGGAACGTCGCGCCGCGCGCGGTCAGCGCCGCGACCACGTCGGCCAGGGCGTCGAGGCCGGCCCGGACGTCGAGGTGGACCCGGTTCTTTACCTGCTTGGGCTCCGGGACGAGCATGAACAGCACCCGCGGCGCGCGCCCGGTGCCCTCGGGGTGGGTGATCGCGGCGCCTGTTTTCCACACCAGGACGCCGTTGTGCAGCTTGGTGTCATCCTCGCTGGCCTGCCCGGCGCTGACCATCCGGCGGATGAACTCCTCGTTGGCGGGCTCGACCTGCCAGCCCAGGGTCTGCGCCCACCAGTCCGCCTGCGCGTGCGGGTCGGCGGCGTCGACGGTGACCTGGAACTCATAGGCGGTGCTAGTCATTGCTCACTCCACGTTGCGCGACGAGGACTCGAAGGCTGCCCCGTTGATGCCAAGCGACACGATCCGCCTGGGCCGGATGAGGATCCAGGCGGACGCGAAGTCGAACGGCGCGCCGATCCGGCGGCCGACGGCCTCCCCGCCCTCCAGCAGGGTCTCCGCCTCGCCGCGGACCTCGAGGATGCGCGGGGCCGGGGCATCGAGCACGACCGCCACCTTCGGGCGCCGCCGCGCGTCGCGGAACTTCTTGGACGAGACCATGACCGCCTCGCCGAACTGCCTGTTCGCCCCGATGACGAGGGCCTGCGCGGCCGGGTCGTAGAAGACGGCGACCGGCGCGACGTGGGGCATGTCGTCGGCCCCGACGGTGGCCAGCCGGCCGAGGCGCTCGTTGTTCAGGAAATCGATCTCGGCGTCCGTGAACGTGCTCATAATCCGAGCCTATGCCCGCGGCGGGCGGGCGGGCGGCGGCAAACAGCTCGCGCTAGCGCGCGGTCACCGGGCGGTCGAAGTAAGGCCACGACTGCTTCACCATGATCAGGGCGCAGGCGGTGATGCCGATCGCGGTTACCGTCCAGAACGCGATCACCACCGCCGGGTCGATCATGAGGTCGCCCTTGGCGAGCACGAGGACGGCGAAGCCGGCGTAAAAGGCGCAGGCGACGACCGCGGCGCCGCGGGCCGGCGGTGAGCCCCGGCCGATGGCCCAGGCGAGGAACAGCCAGCAGCCGATCGCGGCGAGCGACAGCGCCACCTCGGCGGTGACGTCGGTGCCGACTACCGTGCCCGCCTCGGCGGTGGCGCGGGCGACGGCGGCCGGGGCCGGGTGCGGCCCGAGTGACCCGACGGCGATGGCCCGGGCGGCCGCCCGCAAGGTGCCGAGCGTGAGCAGCAGGCAGGCCAGCTTCGCCACCTCGGCCAGCGCCCCGAGGTACATCAGCCGGACCGCGTAGAGCACCGAGCGCGGGCAGCGGGACAGGCCGAGCCGCATCCGGGCGGCGCCGCGCAGCAGGTCGGCCGCCTCGGCCGGGGACGGGTGGCGCTGGCCGGGGCGGGCGGTGGCGAGCAGCACCGCGATGATCTCCTCGGTGTTCTGCTGCCGGAAGGAGCGCGGGTAGTACCGCACCAGCCGCCGGTAGCCGCGTTCGAGCTGGGCCGAAGCCGAGGCCCGGTCCGAGACCGAGTACGGGGCGCCGTCCGGTGACCAGTCCGCCATCTAGATCACCCCTAGTCCTGGGTCGAGCCGTCGGGGGCTGAGCCGCCGCAGCGCGGCGTGCGCGTTGGCCTGCAGCCTGGCCGCCTCGGCGGCGAGGCGGTGGCCGCCTTCGGGGGTGAGCCGGTAGTAGCGCCGCAGGCGGTTGTCCACGACCTCTTCCCGGTCTACGTCGATCAGCCCGTCCGCCCGGAGCCGGTCCAGGGCGGTGTAGAGGGTGCCGGCCCGCAGCCGCACCCGGTCCTCGGAAATGGCGGCGACCTGGCCGATGATCCCGTACCCGTGCTGGCTGCGGTCGGCCAGCGCGGTCAGGATCAGGAAGGTCGCCTCCTGCATCGGACGGGTACTCATACGACAGGTATATATCGCTCATCGGTATATGACAATGGCGGCCGGCTGACCTTTCGGCGCACTTGCGCCGCTGCCTAGGATGGTCGCATCTGCCGGAGCGCGCCAAAGGAGCCTGCCGCATGGCCGACAACGTCCGCCCGCCCTTCCGTGCCGACCACGTCGGCAGCCTGCTTCGCCCCAAGCGGGTGCTGGCGGCCCGCGAGCAGTTCGCGGCCGGCGCGATCGGCGCCGAGCAGCTCAGGCAGGCCGAGGACACCGCGATCCGGGACATCGTCCGCAAGCAGGGCGAGGTCGGCCTGCGTACCGCGACCGACGGCGAGCTGCGCCGCCAGTCGTGGCACATGGACTTCATCTACCAGCTCGGCGGCATCGAGCAGGTGAACGACGACACCATCCGGGTGGACTTCCGCAATAAGGACAAGAGCTACCAGTACGCGCCGCCGTCGGCCCACGTGACCAGCCGGGTCACGCTGCCGAACGCGATCTTCGCCGACGCGTTCACCTTCCTGCGGGACAACGCGTCCGACGCCCAGGTGCCGAAGCTGACCATCCCGTCGCCGTCCATGGTCCACTACCGCGGCGGCCGGGAGGCGATCTCCCGGGAGGTCTACCCCGACCTGGCCGGGTTCTGGGACGACCTGGCGGCCGCCTACGCCGAGGAGCTCAGCCGGCTGTACGGCCTCGGCTGCCGTTACCTGCAGCTCGACGACACCAGCCTGGCCTACGTGAACGACCCGGCGCAGCGGGAGCACGTCAGGAGCATCGGCGGCGACCCGCTGCACCAGCACGAGACCTACATCGCCACCATCAACCAGGCGATCGCGGACCGGCCGGCCGACCTGGCGGTCACCACCCACATGTGCCGGGGCAACAACCAGTCCATGTGGGCGGCCGAGGGCGGCTACGACTTCATCGCTGACACGCTGTTCAACCAGCTCAACGTGGACGGCTTCTTCTGCGAGTGGGACGACGAGCGGTCCGGCGGGTTCGAGCCGCTGCGCTACCTGCCGAAGGGCAAGCGGGTCGTGCTCGGCGTGGTCACCACCAAGCGCGGCGAGCTTGAGTCGAAGGACTTCATCAAGCGCCGGGTGGAGGAAGCCGCCAGGTACGCCGACATCGACCAGCTCTGCCTGTCCGGCCAGTGCGGCTTCTCCTCCACCAGCGAGGGTAACGACCTGACCGAGCAGCAGCAGTGGGACAAGCTCCGCCTGATCGTCGAGGTGGCTCAGGAAATCTGGGGCGAGTAAAACCGTAGCCGCGAGGAACGGGTGCGGCTGGCCCCCCGTGAGCCAGCCGCACCCGTTCGGCGTGCTCGGGGTTTTACTCGGTTTCTTTCCAGGCGGCCACGTCGTCCCGGTAGGTGTACGGGTTGTTGAGCGTCTCGTGCTCCGGGATCTCCGGGTGCATGCCCTGCTCCCACTCCCGGGGACCGTGCTCGGCCCGCAGGTACTCGATCGTCGACTCGATCGACGCCTTGGCCGCCGCCAGGTCGATGCCGACCAGCCGGTGGTCGTACTTGACGACCTTGCCGTTGACCAGGACGGTGTGCACGTCGCCGCGGTTCGCCTGGTAGACCACGTGGCCGTAGGGGTTCAGGATCGGGAAGCTGACCGGCGAGTTGTCGTTCCTGATCAGCACCAGGTCGGCCCGCTTGCCCGGCTCGACGCTGCCGGTCAGCGAGTCGAGGCCGAGCGCCCGGGCGCCGCCGCGGGTGCCGTACTCGACCACGTCCTGCGCCCGCAGGACGTGGTGGGTGACCGTCTCGTCCCGGTCGTGCGCCTCGTCGTGCTCCTTGGCCCGGTCGGCGTTGAGGGTGGCGCGCATCGCGCTGAAGATGTCGCCGCTCCACCAGACGCTGGTGTCCTGGGACAGCGAGACCGGGATGCCGTACTTGCGCAGCCGCCAGGTGGGCGAGTAGCCCTGCCCGGCGTTGCACTCGCTCTCGGTCGAGACCGAGACCGAGCCGCCGGTGGCGGCGATCTTGTGGTAGCTGTCGGGTGACAGCGAGGCGGCGTGCACGTAGGTGGTGCCCGGGGTCATGAATCCGTGGTCGTACATCTGGTTGATGCCGGCGTCGCCGGTTACCTTCCACACCCCGGCGTGGGTGGTCACGCTGACGCCGAGCTCCCGGGCGACCTCGAACGCGGCCTGCTCCGGGAAGCCCTCGATGCCGGGCAGGTCGAAGGCGAGCTGGAAGGTCAGCCGGTCGCCCTTGCCGTCGAACCGGCGGGTGTAGAAGTCACGGAACTCCGGGGTCGTCGCCCACTCCCAGGCGCCCGCGTAGATGTTGCCGTAGGCGAGCACGAACCGGCCGGGCACCGCTTCCAGCGCGTCGGTGGCCGCCTCGGCGTGGTCGGTGGTGCGCAACCCGTGCGACCAGTCGACGGTGGTGGTCACGCCCGCGTCGACCGACTCGATCGCGGCCAGCAGGTTGCCCGCGTACACGTCCTGCGGCCGGAAGATCTTGCCCCAGTTCAGGTAGTAATAAACGAAATACTGTGTCAGCGTCCAGTCGGCGCCGTAGCCGCGCATCGCGGTCTGCCACATGTGCCGGTGGGTGTCTACCATGCCCGGCATCACGATGCCGCCGGCCGCGTCGATCTCCGCCGCCGCGTCCGGGACTTCCAGCCCGGGGCCGACCGCGGCGATCGTTTCCCCGCTGACCAGCACGTCGGCATCACGGATGACGGTGTGCGCGTCGTCCATCGTCAGCACGGTCGCGTTGCGGAAGACAACTGGCTGGCCCGGCTGAGGTGCGGTCATGGGAACCTCCACGGTGAGGCGCTAGGCTCGAACGCTGGCAGGGACAATATCTCCACTGTGCAGACGGGAAGGCAAGCTCTTGACTGATCCGGTTACCCGGCCGGGCCCGCTCGCCGGGCTGCTGGTGGCCGATTTCTCCCGGGTGCTGGCCGGCCCCTACTGCACCATGCTGCTGGCCGACCTGGGCGCGGACGTGATCAAGGTCGAGTCGCCCGGCGGCGACGACACCCGCGCCTGGGTGCCCCCGGTGACCGAGGACGGGATCTCCACCTACTTCCTGTCGATCAACCGGAACAAGCGGTCGGTCGCGCTTGACCTGAAGGACGACGGCGACCGCGCGCTGGCCCGGGAGCTGGCCCGGCGGGCCGACATCTTGGTGCAGAACTTCAAGCCCGGCGGGCTGGCCCGGTTCGGCCTCGACTACGGATCCGTCAGCGCGGCCAACCCGGCCCTTATCTACGCCTCGATCAGCGGCTTCGGCCTGGCCGGGGGCAAGGAGCTGCCCGGCTACGACCTGGTGGTGCAGGCGATGTCCGGCCTCATGTCGCTGACCGGGGAGCCGGACGGCCCGCCCTACCGGGCGGGCATCTCGGCCTTCGACGTGATGGCCGGGCTGCACGCCACGATCGCGATCCTGGCCGCGCTCAATCACCGGAACGCGACCGGCGAGGGCCAGCACCTGGACGCCTCGCTGATGGCGTCGGCGATGTCCGGCATGGTCAACCAGACCGGCGCCTACGCCGCGGCCGGGGTGGTCCCGTTCCGGATGGGCAACGCCCACCCGAGCCTGGTTCCCTACGAGCCGCTGCCGACCGGCGACGGCGAGCTGGTGGTCGCGGCGGGCAACGACCCCCAGTTCCGGCGGCTGTGCGAGGTGATCGGCGCGCCCGGCCTGGCCGACGACCCGCGGTTCGCCCGCAACGCCGGCCGCACCGCCAACCGCGACGCGCTGCGGCCGCTGCTGGCCGAGCGGCTGGCGGCCAGGCCCGCGGCCGAGTGGTTCGGCCTGCTGAACGCGGCCGGGGTGCCGTGCGGCCCGATCAACACGGTGGACAAGGGCATCGCCTTCGCCGAGCAGATCGGCCTCGAGCCGATCGTCACCGCCGGGAGCGGCGACCGTGCCCGCCCCGCCATGCGGCACCCGGTGGGGTTCTCCAAGACGCCCGCCAGCTACCCGCTGCCGCCGCCCGAGCTCGACGAGCACGGCGACGAGATCCGCGCCTGGTTGCGAGAGGACCAGTCATGACCGAGTACCCCACCTCGCTCGGCACGTCCGATGCCGACACGATCAGCCTGCTCGGGCAGGACCTGGCCGCGGACCTGATGGGCAAGGTCGGCTTCGGCGAGCTGGTGCTGTGGATGGTGACCCAGCGCCGCCCGGCCCCGGGGGAAGTGCGGGTGTTCGAGTCGGTGCTGGTGGCGCTGGCCGACCACGGGTTCACCCCCACCGCGATCGCCGCCCGGCTGACCTACCTGTCGGCCCCGGACTCGCTGCAGGGCGCGATCGCGGCCGGCCTGCTTGGCGGCGGGTCGCGCTACCTCGGGGTGACCGAGGACTGCGGCCAGTACCTGGCGGCGGTGCTGGCCTCGGCGGGCGACGGGCCGGCCGGGGACGCCGGCTCGCCTGACGACACGTTTTATGACGCGCTGGCCCGGGACGCGGTGCGCCAGGCGCGGGCGGAGCACAAGTTCGTGCCCGGGCTCGGCCACCCGGTGCACAAGGTGCGCGACCCGCGTACCCCGCGGCTCATCGAGATCGCCACCGAGGAAGGTGCACGCGGACCCCACCTGCGGCTGTTCGAGGCGATCGGCCGGGTGCACCCCGAGATCCTCGGCCGCACGCTGCCGCTCAACGGGGCCGGCGTGTGCGGGGCGGTGCTGGCCGACCTCGGGCTGCCGCTGGCCATGCTGCGCGGGTTCGCGCTGCTGGCGCGCACCGGCGGGCTGCTCGGCCAGCTAGCCGAGGAGCAGCGCCGGCCGATCGCGGCCGACATCTACCAGCAGGTGGACCGCAACGCCAGGTACGTGGCACCCGAGCAGGCGCAGTAGTCATGGCGACCATCGCGGCGGTTATCGCGTCGACCCACCACCCGTTCTACTACCGGGCGAGCACGTCCGCCGGCGCGGACCGGCCGCCGTTCGCCGACGAGTGGGTCGCCAAGATCACCGCGTTCCGGGAGACGCTCACCCGGGCCCGGCCCGATGTGCTGGTGCTGGTCGGCAGCGACCACTTCCACCAGCTCTGGCTGGACAACATGCCGCAGTTCCTGGTGGGCAAGGCGCCGTTCTACGACGCCAACTGGTACAACGAGGAACGCGAGTTCGGCCTGCCGCGGATGTTCTTCACCGGCCAGGAGGACCTGTCCGCGCATATCCTCCGCAGCGGCCTCGACGCCGGGTTCGACCTCGCGTTCAGCAACGAGCTGCGCATCGACCACAGCGTGACCTGCCCGATGATCACGCTGCGGCCGGAGTGCGACCTGCCGATCGTGCCGGTCTACACCAACATCTTCGCGCCGCCGCTGCCCCCGCCGAAGCGGTACGTGCAGCTCGGCCAGCTGATCCGCGACGTGGTCGAGTCCTGGCCGGCCAGCCTGCGGGTGGCGGTCATCGGCACCGGCCACCTGTCGCTCGAGCTCGGCGGCCCGCGCCAGTTCGGCCCGCACGGCCCCGACCCGGAGTTCGACCGCAAGGCGGTCGGCTGGATCGCCTCCGGTGACATCGAGAAGGCACTGGGCGAGGTGTCGCTCGACTCACTGTGGGAGCCGGGCAACGCCACCCACGGTTTCCTCGACTTCATGCTGATGATGGGCGTCGCCGGGGCGGGCGAGCGGGCCGACTACGTGGACACCCTCGACCTGTTCCACACCATGGAGGCCTACTTCACCTGGTACCCGAAGGGCGGGCCGGCCTGATGTCGCGCTACCTGCTGAACAAGTTCCTTTACACCGTCGACCGTGACCCCGAGCTGGTCGAGCGCTACCGCGAGGACCCCCGGGGCACCGTCGCGTGGTGGGAGGCGGAGCGGGCGGGCGTCATACTCAACGTGCCGGCCGCCGAGCAGTCGAGCTGGCTCAGGTTCGACGACGTGGAGCGCGAGGCGCTCGCCGCCCACGATTACCCGAAGCTGTTCGAGCTGGGCGCGCACCCGTTCCTGACCCTGACGCTCTATATCGCCATGTTCGAACGCGACCACGCGGAACCGCTCGGGTTCCAGCTCGAATACGCCCGCCGGCTGTCGCGCTTCTCGCTGCCTTATCCCGATATCACCACCTGAAATCCCTTACCAGGGCGGACTATTCGCGCCCTCGCCGCCGTCCATTCACAGCGCGGACGATAGCGTTCGGCTTATGACTACCGAAGGCGACCGGGTTGCCGGGTTCGGACGGCTTGAGGACGGCCTGCGTCAGGCGAGCCCGTGGTACATCTGGGGCCCCTACGTCAGCGAGCGGCAGTGGGGGACGGTCCGCGAGGACTACAGCGAAGACGGCGACGCGTGGAACTACCTGCCGTTTGACCAGGCCCGGTCGCGGGCGTACCGCTGGGGCGAGGACGGGCTGGCCGGCTTCAGCGACATCCACCAGAACCTGTGCATCGGCCTGGCGCTGTGGAACGGCCGGGACGCCTTCCTCAAGGAGCGGCCGTTCGGGCTGACCGGCCCCGAGGGCAACCACGGGGAGGATGTCAAGGAGCACTGGTGGTACCTGGACGCGGTGCCGAGTCACGCCTGGAACCGCTGGCGCTACCACTACCCGCAGGCCGCCTTCCCCTATGACCAGCTCCGGCAGGAGAACGCGCGGCGCGACCGGCGCACCCCGGAGTACGAGATCCTCGACACCGGCGTCTTCGACCAGGACCGCTACTGGGTCACCGAGGTGGCCTACGCCAAGAGCGACGACGCGTCCGAGCTGCTGGTCGAGGTGCGGATCACCAACGCCAGCCAGGAAACGGACACCGTGCACGTGCTGCCGACCGCCTGGTTCCGCAACACCTGGTCCTGGGAGGAGTCGCCGGTCAAGCCGTCGATCACGCTGGCCGCCAGCGGCACCGGCAGCGCGGGCGACGCGGCCAGCGCGGCCGACATCGAGCACCCGTTCCTCGGCCAGCTCGAGCTGCTGGCCGCCCCCGCCTCGGACGGCACCCGGCCCACGCCGCTGTTCTGCGAGAACGAGACCAACAACGAGCGGCTGTTCAACTCGGTGTCGGTCACCAAGTACCCCAAGGACGGCATCAACGACCACGTGGTCAGCGGCGCCGCGACGGTGAACCCCGAGCAGGCCGGCACCAAGTGCGCCTTCTGGTACACGCTGACGGTGCAGCCCGAGCAGACCGCCGTGGTCCGGCTCCGGCTGCGCCCCAAGTCGCCGCACGCGGCCCTGTCCGCCTTCGGCCGGGCCTTCGACCAGGTAATCACCCAGCGCAAGGCCGAGGCGGACGAGTTCTACCGCGCGCTGACCCCGGACGCGGCGGGCCCCGACGAGGCCAGCGTGATGCGGCAGGCGTTCGCCGGGATGCTCTGGTCCAAGCAGTTCTACAACTACTCGGTGGCCGCCTGGCTGGACGGCGACCCCACCCAGCCGGCCCCGCCCAAGGACCGGGAGCTGAACCGCAACGCCCGCTGGCGTAACTTCAGCGCCCGCGACATCATGTCGATGCCCGACAAATGGGAGTACCCCTGGTTCGCGGCCTGGGACCTGGCGTTCCACTGCGTGCCGCTGGCCCATGTCGACCCCGCGTTCGCCAAGTACCAGCTGGTGCTGCTGTGCCGGGAGTGGATGCAGCACCCCAACGGCGCGCTGCCCGCCTACGAGTGGGACTTCTCCGACGTGAACCCGCCGGTGCAGGCGTGGGCGGCGCTGGAGGTGTTCGTCCTCGACGGCTCGCGCGACGTCGACTTCCTTGCCCGCATCTTCGACAAGCTGCTGGTCAACTTCACCTGGTGGGTGAACAGGGAAGACATGTACGGCAACAACCTGTTCGAGGGCGGTTTCCTCGGCCTGGACAACATCGGCCCGATCGACCGCTCGCACCTGCCGGCCGGCGCGGTCCTTGAGCAGTCCGACGCCACCGGGTGGATGGCGTTCTACGCCCTGTCGATGGCCCAGATCGCCCTGATCCTGTGGCGCGAGGGCCGCCGTCACGGCTCCGACCTGGTGCTCAAGTTCCTTGAGCACTACGCGTCGATCGCCGAGGCGATGGACAACATGGGCATGTGGGACGACGCCGACGGGATGTACTACGACCACCTCAGCCTGCCCAGCGGGGTGACGATCCCGGTCAAGGCCCGGTCCATGGTCGGCATGATCCCGCTGCTGGCGGTGGCGGTCATGGACGAGTCGATGGTGCGCAACGCGATGAAGTTCGGCAAGCAGTTCGCCAGCTTCCTCGGCCGGCAAGGGCTGGCCGACGAGGCCAAGCAGCGCGAGCAGGGGCTGCTCAGCGACCACGACGGGCACACCGACAAGCTGCTGCTGAGCGTGGTCGGCAAGGAGAAGCTGGCGATCCTGCTGACCTCGCTGCTCGATGAGTCGCGGTTCCTTTCGCCCTACGGGCTGCGCTCGCTGAGCGCGGTGCACCGGGACCAGCCGTACGTGCTGCACCTGGAGGGCACCACCGCGACGATCGACTACGAGCCGGCCGAGTCGACCAGCGCCATGTTCGGCGGCAACTCCAACTGGCGCGGCCCGATCTGGTTCCCGCTGAACTACCTGATCGTCAGCTCGCTGCTGAAGTACCACCGGTTCTTCGGTGACGAGTTCACGGTCGAGTACCCGACCGGCTCAGGTCAGCACCTCACGCTGGGCCAGATCGCCGCCGACCTGCGGGAGCGGATGGTGTCGATCTTCCTCCGGGGAGCGGACGGGCGACGGCCCTGCTACGGCTGGGTGGACAAGCTGCAGCACGACCCGAAGTGGCGCGACAACATCTACTTCAACGAGTACTACCACGGTGACAACGCGGCCGGGCTCGGCGCCGCCCACCAGACCGGGTGGACCGGGCTGATCGCGGACGTTATCCGCCGCCGCCACGGGGCAGTACCGGAGACGGGCGAAGCCCTCGCCGACCTGCTCGCCCAGGGGGACACGCAGTGACGACAACCGAAGATCCGGCATCCGGCCTGCGGGTGCTCCCGGGCACCGGCACGACGCTGGGCGCGATCCCGGGTGACGGCGGGGTCAATTTCGCGGTCGCGTCGACCGTGGCCGAGGGCGTCACCCTGTGCCTGTTCGACGAGGACGGCCAGGAGACCAGGCTCGACCTGGAAGAGTTCACGGCCGGGGTGTGGCACGGGTTTGTCCCCGGCATCGGGCACGGCCAGGCCTACGGCTACCGGGTCACGGGGCCGTTCGACCCGGCCAGCGGCCACCGTTGCAACCCCGCCAAGCTGCTCCTCGATCCCTACGCGCGGGCCGTGCGCGGCTCCGTGACCTGGGACCCGGCCCTGCTCAGCCACGATCCCGGCAACCCGGGCCAGCCGGGCCAGGCCGACTCGGCCCCCTTCGTGCCGCGGTCGCTGGTGGTCGACGGGTCCGGCTACGACTGGGAGGGCGACAAGCCGCTCGCCCGCCCGTACGCCGACTCCGTTTTCTACGAGACCCACGTCAAGGGGTTCACCAAGCGCCACCCGGACATCCCCGAGGACGTGCGCGGCAGCTACGCGGGCCTGGCGCAGCCGGCCGCCACTGAGTACCTGCGGGACCTGGGCATCACCGCGCTTGAGCTGCTGCCGGTGCACGAGTTCGTCAGCGAGGGGCAGCTCAGCGACCGGGGGCTGGTCAACTACTGGGGCTACAACTCGGTCGGCTTTTTCGCTCCCCACCAGGCCTACTCGGCCACGGCCGGCCAGCAGCCAGGCGGCCAGGTGACCGAGTTCCGGGACATGGTCAAGGCGCTGCACCGGGCGGGCATCGAGGTGATCCTCGACGTCGTCTACAACCACACCGCCGAGGGCAACCAGGACGGTCCGACCCTGAGCTTCCGCGGCCTGGACAACGCCCAGTACTACCGGCTGGTCCCCGGCGACCCCAGCAGCTACTACGACACCACCGGCACCGGCAACTCGATGGACGCGGGCAACCCGTTCACGCTCCGGCTGATCATGGACAGCCTGCGCTACTGGGTGTCGGAAATGCACGTGGACGGCTTCCGGTTCGACCTGGCGGCCACCCTCGGCCGCGAGGGCGACAACCGGTTCGACCGTTACGCCGCCTTCTTCGAGATGGTCGCGCAGGACCCGGTGGTGTCCACCGCCAAGCTGATCGCCGAGCCGTGGGACGTCGGCCAGGCCGACAGCTACGACCTGGGCCGGTTTCCCGCCCAGTGGCGGGAGTGGAACGGCCGCTACCGGGACCTGATGCGCGACTTCTGGCGCAGCAGGAACGTGGGGGTGGCGGAGTTCGCCACCCGGTTCGCCGGCTCCTCGGACCTGTACGCGGCCGGCCGCCGCGGCCCGACCGCCTCGGTCAACCTGATCACCGTGCACGATGGCTTTACCCTGCGCGACCTGGTGTCCTACGACAGCAAGCACAACGAGGCGAACGGCGAGAACAACCGGGACGGCACCGACGACAACCGTTCCTGGAACTGCGGGACCGAGGGCCCGACCGACGACCAGGACATCAACGCGCTGCGCGCGCGCCAGCAGCGGGCGCTGCTGTCCACGCTGCTGCTCTCCTTCGGCCTGCCGCTGCTGCTGGGCGGGGACGAGATCGGCCGCACCCAGGACGGCAACAACAACTCCTACTGCCAGGACAGCGAGATCTCCTGGTTCGACTGGGAGGCGGCCGACAACGACCTCCGCGACTTCGTGAAGCGGCTGATCGGGCTGCGCCACCAGCACCCGGTCTTCCGCCGCAAGAAGTTCCTGGCCGGGGCGGAGGCAGCCGAGCTGAGCTGGTTCAGCTGCCTCGGCACGCCGGTCACCCATGAGCAGTGGGCCGACCCGACCATGCACGCGATCGCGGTGTACCTGGATGGCGCGGACGCGCCCGATGACGACGAGGACGGCAGGCCGCAGGTCGACGACGACTTCCTGGTCCTGGTCAACGCCTACTGGGATGAGCTGCCGTTCACCATCCCGCTGGTCCGGTCGGCCCACCAGACCTGGTTCGTGGAGCTGGACAGCTACGACCCGGCCGTCTCGGCCGCCAACGCCTTCCCCCGGCACACCGGCGACCAGGTGACCGTCCGCCCCCGTTCGGTCCAGGTGCTGCGGGCCCCGCGGTCGGAGCCAACGGAGGCATAAAACGGCCGGCGAGCCATACCGTGCGTCTAGCTCGGGCTCAGGCTCTGTGGCCCCCCGACAAGGATGACTACACCTATGGCTTGCACCGGCCGCCTGCTGCCATTTTAGGCAACTTCCGGCTCCGCTTCCAGTGGGCTGGGCCGGGGTGCCCGGCCCAGGGTGACCGCCGCCAGCAGGCCGGCCACGATGACCAGCCCGGCCGACAGGTAGAAGGCCGCGTGCAGGCCGTCGCCGAATGCGCTGTAGGCGGCGCCCTCGACCTGGGTTATCAGGCTGCTCTGGGATCCGCCGAACTTGTTCAGGTAGGTGTTGACCTGGCCGGTCTCCAGCACCTGGATGATCAGCGGCTTGAGCGCCAGGATGGTCGCCTTCTCGCCCGCTGGCACGTTGAGTGCGGTGATGTGGCTGTTGAGGGTGGCGCTGAGCCGGGAGAAGACCAGGGCGCCGAGGATGGACGCGCCAAGCACCGCGCCGATCTCCCGGCTGGTGTTGACGGCCGAGGCGGCCATCCCGGACCGCTCCGGCGGGACCGCGTCGAGCACCGCCGCGGTGACCGGGACGACGGTGATGCCGATGCCGGCCCCGGCCAGGGCGAGGGCGGCGGACAGCGCGGTGTAATCGGGGTGCTGGGTGATCAGCGGGTTCGCGATGAGCAGGCCCGCCGCGAAGGCGGCACAGCCGACGGTGACCGGCCAGCGCGGGCCCGCGCGTCCGGTCCAGTAGCCGGCCGCCAGCGACCCGATGATCATCAAGACCGTCATCGGCGCGAACACGACGGCGATCTTGTAGCCGGAGTCGTTCATGACCTCGACCAGGTACAGGGCGGTGAAGAAGAAGATCGCGAACGTCGCCAGGTAGGTGCAGAACGCCACCACGTTCGGCACGGTAAACCCGGGCAGCCGAAAGAACCGCAGGTCCAGCAGTGGGTGCGCGACCCGCCGTTCCCAGTAGACGAAGGCCACCGCGAGTACCGCGGCCGCGCACAGCAGGGCGATCACCTCGACCGCCCCGAAGCTGGCGGACTCCGAGTCGATGATCGCGAACATGAGGCAGGCCAGCGCGCCCGCGCCCAGGAAGGTGCCGCGGAAGTCGACCCGGGCGGCGGTCGGGTCGGAGCTCTCCGGCACCGTGAGCGCGGCCGCGACCAGGGCGATGAGCCCGAAGGCGAGGTTGAACCAGAAGATGCCGCGCCAGCTCCAGGCGCCGACCAGCGCGCCGCCGACGACCGGGCCGAGCGCCAGCGCGAGGCCGGAGACGGCCGACCAGATGCCGATCGCCCAGGCCCGTTCCCGGCCGCCGGGGTACATGTGCCTGATGACCGACAGCGTGCCCGGCTCGCTGGCGGCGGCGCCGAGGCCCATGACCGCCCGGCCGGCGATGAGCGTCTGCGCGTTGGGCGCGAGCGCGCACAGCACCGAGCCGGCGCAGAACACGCCCGCGCCGGCCAGCATGACCTTCTTGCGGCCGAGCTCGTCGCCGATCATCCCGCAGGCGAGCATGATGGCGGCGAACGTGAGGGCGTAGGCCCCGATCACCCACTGCAGGTCCGCGACGGATGCCTGCAGGTCGGTCTGCATGCTGCCCAGCCCGACTGAGACAACGGTGTTGTCGAGGAAGGTCAGGAACAGCAGCAGGCAAAGCGCGGCGAGCGCGACCGAGTTGACCCGGTCGCGCCCGCCGTCGGCCAGTCCGGCCCGGGAGCCGGCTAGCTTGCCGAGTTGCATGCTGCCGGGATGGTGACCTTCAGGCCACCGGAGTTCTTCGCCAGGCTCAGCAAACCGCAGAACACGTCGTCACCGAGCTTCCAGGTGCCGTCTTGCAGGACCGCGGTTCCGGGGATGGCCCGGGCCACTGGGTTCCCGCCCGCGAGGAGATTGTACGTCACATTGGCGGTGGTGGCGGAGGTGTACTTGAGAGTGGCCACCTGTCCGGTGATCGACGCGGCCATCGGGCTGGCGGTGAACGCGCCGATCGCCGAGGTGAACTTCGAGCCGTCCTGGAGCAGCGCCAGGCGCTGCGGGATGGGGGTCTTGGCGTTGAAGAACTTCACCCAGGCGGCCTTGATGGCGGCGGTCGCCTGGGGAGAGCCGGCCTTGGGGCCCGCGGGCGCGGTGGGCGGAGGCGACGCGGTGGGCGACGTCGGCGTGACTGAGGCGGGCAAGGTGGCTGTGGGCGACGTGCTGGTCGAGGCAGGCGCGGACGAGGAAGAGCTCGAGCTGCTGCTCGAGCAGGCGGACATCGCGGTGACGAGCACCAGGCCAAGCGCCGGGGCCAGGCAGATCCGGCGTGCCGTCGGGGTGAATCGCATCGTTACGCTCCTCGGGTTGCCGCAGTCGAGCGGGCTACAGGTGAATCAGCTTACTCAATTGCCCGTTAAAAATCCCAGACTTGATTTTGTATATTTTGTACTTTGAGCGCGAAAAACCGGGCGCGACCGGGGTCACCCCTGGTCACGCCCGGTTGGGGGCGCGGGCGGTCAGCTAGCCGTGCTGCAGGCGGCGGGCACCTTGATGCCGAGCACCGGGGCGCCCTGCTTGAGCAGGCCGCAGAAGACGCCGTCGCCGACCTTCCAGGTGCCGTCCTGCAGCACCGCGGTGCCGGAGGCGCCCTTGGCCACCGTCGACCCCAGCGCCGACAGGTCGTACTTGACCGTCGCCTTGGTGGCCGACGACACCGTGACCGAGTCGACCTTGGAGGTCACCGCGGAGGCGAGCGGGCTGGCGGCGAACGCGGTCAGCGCCGAGGAGAACTGCGAGCCGTTCTCCAGCAGCTGCACGCGCTTGCTGTTGGGGGTCGAGGAGTTGAAGAAGGTATTCCAGTTGGCGGTGATCTCCGACACCGCGCTGCCCGAGCCGCCACTGGCCGCGGGCGACGACGCGGCCGACGAGGCCGGCGTCGCCACCGCGGACGAGGTGGCCGGGGCCGCGGCCGACGAAGAACTGGAACTGCTGCTTGAGCAGGCTGACACCGCGGTGACCAGGACCAGGCCAAGCGCCGGGGCCAGGCAGATCCGGCGCGCTATGGGGTTGAATCGCATCGTTACGCGTCCCTTGGGTCGGCGCCAGGCGAGTGCCTGACTAGTTGAGCATCCGCCGAGTGATTCCTTAGGGCCATTCTGTCGCGGACCGGCCCCTGGCGGCCGGCGTTGGCCGACGCGCGTGTCAGCCGGCTCCCAGCGATTCACGTGAAACCGGCCGGCAGCGGCCCCGCTCACTTTCGTGCTGCCCGCACGTCTGATCTACCAGGGAACAAGCTGCAGAAAGGTACTCATGGAGACCACGAAGTCCGCCGACGGCACCGTGATCGCATTCGACCGGGCCGGGGGCGGCCCGGTGCTCATCGTCAGCGTGGGCGCGTTCTGCACCCGGCACACGTTCGTGCCGCCGGACGAGCTGACCCGGCAGTACACCGTGGTCACCTATGACCGCCGGGGCCGGGGCGACAGCGGCGACACCGAGCCGTTCGCGGCCGAGCGCGAGTACGAGGACCTGGCGGCGGTGGCGGCGGCCACCGGGACCGAGCCGCCGCTGCTGTTCGGCCATTCCTCCGGTGCCGCCATCGCGCTGCGGGCGGTGGCGGCCGGGCTGCCGGCCGCGGCGCTTGCCGCCTACGAGGCGCCGTTCCAGAACGACGAGACTCCCCAGCCGGAGTCCGACCCGGCCGGGCACATCCGCGAGCTGGTCGACGCCGGCCGCGACCGGGAAGCGGTGCTGTACTGGATGCGGGACGTGGTGCGGATGCCGGCTCAGGCGGTGGCGGGACTGGAGAGCGCGCCCTGGGTGGCCGCGCTTGAGCCGCTGGCCCGCACGCTGCCCTATGACATCGCGATCACGGCCGGCGGGGTGCCGGCCGCCGGGCTGGCCAAGATCACGGTGCCGGCGCTGGTTATCGGGGGCGCCGACAGCCCCGCCTGGTTCCGCCGCTCGGTCGCCGAGCAGGCCGCCGCCATCCCCGGCGCGCGGCTACTGATGCTCGAGGGCTACCAGCACAACGCGCCCCCGGAGGCGCTCGCGCCCGTCCTGGCCAGCTTCTACGCCCAGGCCCGCTAGCGCGCGCGGCATCAGCGCCTGCGCGGCTCGTTCCAGTTGAAGTGCACCTTGATGGTGCCGAAGTTCTTGGACGGCTTCTCTATCCGCATGTTCTTCACCGACGAGCGCTTCTGCTCGAGAAACCGCAGCACGTGCTTCTTGAGCTGGCCCGACCCCTTGCCCGGGATGATCTCGAACAAGGGCGCCTTCGTCCTTATCGCCTCGTCGAACTTCGACTGCAGCGCCTTCTCGATCTCCGTGCCCCGGTTGTAGATGTCGTGCAGGTCGAGCGATACCTTCATTCGCTCAGGTTATACGGGCGCGCCCTCAGGCCAGAGGGCGGCGATGATCTCCGCGGCGGTGTCGGCCGCGTCGCCCTTCTCGACCACCGTGAGCACCCGCTCGTCCGGGGCCGGGGGCTCGACGGCCTGTAGCTGGCTGTCGAGCAGCTTCTCCGGGAAGAAGTGCCCGGTCCTGGTCAGCAGCCGCCGGTCGAGTTCCTCCCGGGGGACCACCAGGAAGACCGCCGACGCCGACGGCCGCTGGTTGAGCAGCAGGTCCCGGTAGGCGCGCTTGAGTACCGAGCAGGCCAGCACGGCCGACCGCCCCTCGGCGATCTCGGCATCCATCCAGGCGGCGACCGAGCGCAGCCAGGGCTCGCGGTCGGCATCGTCAAGCGGGATCCCGGCCCGCATCTTGGCCACGTTGGCTTCCGGGTGGAAGGCGTCGGCGTCGGCGAACTGCCAGCCGAGCTGCCCGGCCAGCAGCGCGCCGACGGTTGACTTGCCGCAGCCGGACACGCCGGCGACGATCAGGATCACGCTGTCAACGATATGCGCGCTGGCTGACGCGAGTGCTAGCGGATGCCTGCTAGTGGATGAACGCGCCCGCCGCGACCCCGGCGAACACCAGCGTCAGGTAGACGATCGACAAGTGGAACAGGCGCATGGTGACCAGCGTGTCGGCCCCGTCCGGTCCGACCCGGCGCGACTGCCGCAGCAGCCGGTGCACCTCGTAGAGGAAAGCGGCGCCGGCCACGATGGCGATCCCGCCGTAGACCGGGCCCGCCCACGGCCAGGCGGCCAGCGACACCGCCACCATCAGCCAGCTGTAGACCACCGACTCGGCCAGCACCCGGTGGACCGAGGCGACCACCGGCAGCATCGGGATGCCCGCGCGCCGGTAGTCCTCGCGGTACTTGATCGCCAGGGCCCAGAAGTGCGGCGGCTGCCAGAAGAACACCACGCCGAACAGCAGCCAGGCCGGCCAGGCGAGCGACCCGGTGGCCGCCGCCCAGGCAATCACCACCGGGGCGGCGCCGCAGGCCCCGCCCCACAGGGTCGACTGCGAGGTGTGCCGCTTCAGCAGCATGGTGTAGATCACCACGTAGTAGAAGATCGCGGCGAGGGTAAGCCCGGCCGCCAGCAGGTTGGTGGCGACGGCGAACAAGGTGACCGAGACAACCGCCAGGACCAGCCCGAAGACGAGCGCGGACCGCGGCGAGACGGTGTTGCGGACCAGCGGCCTGCTGCTGGTGCGGCGCATGATCTCGTCGATGTCACGGTCGATGTAGCAGTTGAGCGCGTTGGCGCTGCCCGCCGCCAGCGCCCCGCCGAGCACCACCACCACGGTGACCAGCAGCGACGGCAGCCCGCGGTAAGCCAGGAAGAGCGTGGGCACCGCGGTGATCAGCAGCAGCTCCACGATCCGGGGCTTGCACAGCGCGACGTACGCGCCGATGGTAGCGCGCACCCCGGACAGCCGCCGCCCGCTGGCGGCAGTGCTAGCCGGACCTGTAGGGCTAACCGTGTCTACCGGACTGCCCGGCTGACGGACGTTGACCGCGCTCACCTGGGATAAGACCACCTTCCAGCCCGCGCGGGAGGCCGGGCACCTCACCGAGACTACACGGCGTCGTAATCTGCCGAGGCGGCAGGCCGAAAGCAAGCCGGATTCTTCGCCTAGGTCCCGGGCGGCGCCGGTTTTCAACCGCCAGGCAAGATAGGAAAAGTTCTGACTAGATGCCCGGCTTCTGGGCAGTCGGCAGCGTGCGTTCGGATGTCCCCAGACGGGGAACCTCTGAAGAGGAAGCGACGTATGGGGGGAAAGTGGCCGCTGGCAGCACGCCCGGGGCGCCGGGTTCCACGTACCGGCTGCAGCTGACACCGGAGTTCGGGTTCGCCCAGGCGGCCGCCGCCGCCGACTACCTGGCCGAGCTGGGCGTCACCCACGCCTACCTGTCGCCGGTGCTCGACGCCGTACCCGGCTCGCAGCACGGGTACGACGTCACTGATCACTCACGCGTCCGGCCCGAGCTGGGCGGTGAGGACGGGCTGCGCGCGCTGGCCGCCCGGCTGCACGACCGCGGGCTCGGCGTCGTACTCGACATCGTGCCCAATCACATGGCAGTGCCGTCTGACCTGCGGTTGAACCGGCAGCTTTGGCCGGTCCTGCGGGACGGGCCGGCCTCGCCCGGCGCCCGCTGGTTCGACATCGACTGGGCGGCGCAGGCTGACCGGATGCTGCTGCCGGTGCTCGGCGGCCCCCTCGACTCCTGCCTCGGTGACCTGCGGGTGGAGCCTGGCGGCGGCCTGGACGGGGAGCCCGCCCTGCGGTACTTCGACCACGTGCTGCCGCTGCGGCCGGAAACCGCCGGGCTGCCCCTGCGCGACCTGCTCGACGCGCAGCACTACCGGCTTAGCTGGTGGCAGGACGCCGCCACCAGCCTCAACTGGCGGCGGTTCTTCGACATCGCCACCCTGATCGGCATCCGGGTGGAGGACCCGGTCGTGTTCGACGCCTCCCACCAGGTCATCCTCCGCCTGGTGAGCGAGGGGCTGGTGGACGGGCTGCGGGTGGACCACCCGGACGGGCTGGCCGACCCGCGCGGCTACCTGCGCAGGCTGGCGGCGGCGACCGGGGGCGCCTGGGTGGTGACCGAGAAGATCCTCGGGCCGGACGAGGAGCTGCCGGCTGACTGGGCGTGCGCGGGCACCACCGGCTACGACGCGCTGCGGCTGGTCGACGGGCTGTTCCTCGACCCGGCATGGCGGGGACGCGCTCAGCCGCGAGTACGCCCGGTTCTGCCGCGCGGCCGGCGGGGATACCCCGGCCGGGCGGTTCGCGGAGGTCGCCGACGAGGCGAAGCGGGAGATCGCCCGCGGCTCGCTGGCGGCCGAGGTGACCCGGCTGGGCCGGCTGCTGTGCGCGGCCGTCCCGGGCACCAGCGCCGACGACGCGCGGGCGGTGCTGACCGAGGTGCTCGTGGCGTTCTCGCCGTACCGCGGCTACGTGCACCCGGGTGAGCCGGCCTCGCCCGTGGCCCGCGCGGCGGTCGACGGCGCGGTCGAGGGCGCCCGGGCGCGGCTGCCCGCCCGGCTGCACGGCCTGGCCGGCCAACTGGGCGCGCTGGTACTCGGCCAGCACCAGCCGACGCAGCCGCCGGGTGAGCCGGACGGCGGCGCGGCCGAGCTGATCGTGCGGTTCCAGCAGACGACCGGCCCGGTGGTGGCCAAGGGAGTCGAGGACACCGCCTGCTACCGCTGGTCGCGGCTGGTGTCGCTGAACGAGGTGGGCTGCGAGCCGGACCTGCTCGGGGTGGAGCCGGCCGGGTTCCACGCGGCGGCCGCCCGCCTGGCGGCCGACTGGCCCGCCACCATGACCACCCTGTCCACCCACGACACCAAGCGGCAGGAGGACGTCCGGGCGCGGCTGGCGGTGCTGGCCGAGATCCCGCAGGAGTGGGGCCGCCAGGTCAGCCAGTGGCACCAGCGCGCGGGTACCGCCGCCGCCAAGGTTGACCCGGACACCGAGTACCTGATGTGGCAGACCCTGGCCGGGGCCTGGCCGATCAGCGGCGACCGGCTGGCCGGGTACCTGACCAAGGCGCTGCGCGAGGCGAAGCGGCACACCTCCTGGGTCGAGCCGGACCAGGGGTACGAGGCGGCGGTGCTCGGCCTGGCCGCCCGGGCGCTTGACGACCCGGAGCTGTCCGGCTCGCTGGCCGCCTTCGTCGCCGAGATCGCGGGCGATGCCGCCGTGAACGCGCTCGGCGCCAAGCTCGTCCAGCTCACCATGCCCGGCGTGCCCGATGTCTACCAGGGGTGCGAGCTGGCCGCGCTCTCGCTGGTCGACCCGGACAACCGGCGCCCGGTGGACTTCGACCGCATCCGCGGCGACCTCAGGGCGCTCGATGCCGCCGGGGCCGGCCTGGGCAGCGACCTTGACCTGGCTGACCCGGCGGGCTTCGACCTGGCCAAGCTGCGGGTGACCGCGCGGGCGCTGCGGCTACGGCGGGACCAGCCGGAGTGGTTCGCCGGCCACTACCGGCCGCTGGCCGCGGCCGGGGCCGCGGCCGGCCACGTGGTCGCGTTCCAGCGCGGCGGGCAGGCGGTCACCGTCGCCACCCGGCGGCCGGCCGGCCTGCGCCGCGGCGGCGGCTGGCGGGACACCGCGCTGCCGCTGCCGCCGGCGGCCGGCCGGGGCTGGACCGACGTGCTGACCGGGGCCGTGTACGGCGGCACGGTACCGATGACCGAGCTGGCCGGCCGGCTGCCGGTCGCACTCCTAATCCCCGAGGGTGAATAGATCTAGTGACCGAGTTCAGCGTGTGGGCGCCCGCCGCCAGCCGGGTGGACGTCGAGGTGGCGGGGCGCCCGGTCCCGATGACGGCGGCCGACGGCCGGCCCGGCTGGTGGACGACGGAGGCGGACGCTCCGCCTGGCACCAGGTACGCGTTCCGGCTGGACGGCGGCGACCCGCTGGCCGACCCGCGCTCGCCCCGCCAGCCGGACGGCCCGCAGGAGGCCAGCCAGACCTATGACCAGGCCGCCTTCGGCTGGTCCGACGCCGGCTGGCGCGGCACTCCGGTCGGCGGCGCGGTCATCTACGAGTTGCACATCGGCACGTTCACCCCGGAGGGGACGCTCGATGCCGCCATCGGGCGGCTCGACCACCTCATCGCGCTCGGCGTCACGGTCGTGGAGCTGATGCCGGTAGCCGCGTTCCCCGGCCAGCACGGCTGGGGCTACGACGGCATCTCCCTGTGGGCGGTGCACGAGCCCTACGGCGGCCCGGACGCGCTGAAGCGGTTCGTCGACGCCTGTCACCAGCGCGGCCTGGCGGTGTTCCTTGACGTGGTCTACAACCACGTCGGCCCGGGCAACCAGCTCGCCTCGTTCGGCCCGTACTTCACCGACGTCTACGCCACCCCCTGGGGGCCCGCCGTCAACCTGGACCAGCCGGGCTCGGACCAGGTGCGCGCGTTCATCGTCGGCAACGCGCTGATGTGGCTGCGCGACTACCACTTCGACGGGCTGCGGCTTGACGCGGTGCACGCGTTCCAGGACCACCGCGCGGTGCACCTGCTCGAGGAGCTCGCGGCGGCGGCGGACGCGCTGGCCACCGCCGCGGGCCGGTCCGTGGTGCTGATAGCCGAGTCCGACCTGAACAACCCGCGGCTGGTCACGCCGCGCCCGGCGGGCGGCTACGGCCTGGACGGGCAGTGGACCGATGACTTCCACCACGCGCTGCACGCGCTGGTCACCGGCGAGCGCCAGGGCTACTACGGCGACTTCGGCACGGTCGCCGCGATGGCCAAGGTGCTCACCCGGGCGTACTTTCACGACGGCACCTGGTCCGCGTTCCGCGAGCGCAGCCACGGCCGGCCGGTGGACACGCTGAGCACCCCCGGTTACCGCTTCGTGGTCTTCGACCAGGACCACGACCAGGTGGGCAACCGGGCGGTCGGCGACCGGCTGCCGGAGACCCTGGCCGGCCACCCGGACCGGGACGGCCTGCTGCGGGTCGCGGCCGGCCTGGTCCTCACCGCGCCGTTCACCCCGATGCTGTTCATGGGCGAGGAGTGGGGGGCGGACACGCCGTTCCAGTTCTTCACCGACCACACCGACCCCTTCTTCGCCGACGCGGTCAGCAACGGGCGCCGGTCGGAGTTCGCCGAGCACGGCTGGGGCTTCGCCGACGTGCCCGACCCGCAGGACAAGGAGACTTTCCTGCGCTCCAAGCTGGACTGGTCACAGCCGGCCGCGGAGCCGTACCGCTCGCTGCTCGGCTGGTACCAGGCGCTGATCGCGCTGCGGCGGTCGCGGCCCGAGCTGGCTGACCCGCGCCTTGACCTGGTGCGGGCCGACTTCGACGAGGACGCCCGCTGGCTCCTGGTTGACCGGGGCGGGTTGCGGGTGGCCGTCAACTTCGGCCCGCAGCGGGCGGAGATCCCGCTGCCCGGCGCGGCCGGGCCCGTGGTGCTGCTCGCCAGCGACCCGGGCGCGGCGGTGAAGCCGGGCGCGGTGGTGCTGCCGCCGGCCTCGCTGGCGGTGCTCGGGCCGGGTTAACCTGGCATGACTAAACGGGTTAATCTGACACTACTAAAAGGGTTACTAAACCGGTAAAGTAACCGTCATGCGCTACGGCTACTTCGACGACGCCCGCCGTGAGTACGTGATCAGCCGGCCGGACACCCCGCTGCCGTGGATCAACTACCTGGGCACGGAGGCGCACTTCGGCACCGTCTCGAATACCGCCGGGGGCTTCTCCTGGCACCGGGACGCCCGGCTGCGCCGGCTGACCAGGTACCGGTACAACAACGTGCCCGGTGACGCCGGCGGCCGCTACCTTTACCTGCGGGACGACGCGGACGGCGAGTACTGGTCACCGACGTGGCAGCCCACCAGGACCCCGCTCGACGCCTACGAGTGCCGCCACGGGCTGTCCTACACCACCATCAGCTCGGCCCGGTCGGGTATCGCCACCAGGACCGACTACTTCGTGCCGCGCGGCCAGAACCTGGAGGTGTGGCGGGTCGCGGTGACCAACGACCGCGACGCCCCCGCCCGGCTGTCCCTGTTCTCCTCGGTCGAGTTCGCGCTCTGGGACGCCCAGGACGACACGACCAACTTCCAGCGCAACTACTCCACCGGCGAGGTCGAGGTGGCCGACGGGGTGATCTACCACAAGACCGAGTACCGCGAGCGCCGCGATCACTTCGCCTACTTCGCCTGCTCCGAGCCGCTGGCCGGCTTCGACACCCAGCGGGAGGCGTTCCTCGGCCCTTACCGCGGCTTCCACGAGCCGCTCGGCGTGCAGCGCGGCGAACTGTCCGGCTCGGTCGCGCACGGCTGGTCGCCGCACGGCGCGCACCACGTCCGGCTGCTGCTCGAGCCGGGCGAGACCAGGGAGGTCATCTTCCTGCTGGGCTACTGGGAGAACCCGCGCGACGCCAAGTTCGAGGCGGCCGGCGTGCTCAACAAGTCGCTGGTGAGGCCGGTGATCGAGCACTGGCTGCGCCCGGCCGCGGTGCGCGACGGGCTGGCCGCGCTGCGGGAGTACTGGGACGGCCTGCTCGGCGTGCTGCAGGCGCAGACCCCCGACACCGACACCAACCGGATGGTCAGCATCTGGAACGCCTACCAGTGCCTGGTGACCTTCAACCTCAGCCGCTCGGTCTCCTCCTACGAGACCGGCATCTCCCGCGGCATGGGCTTCCGCGACTCCTGCCAGGACCTGCTGGGGGCGGTCCAGCTAGACGGGCCGCGGTCCCGGCAGCGGATCCTCGACCTGGCCGCCACCCAGTTCACCAGCGGCGGCGCCTACCACCAGTACCAGCCGCTCACCAAGACCGGCAACGACGCGATCGGCTCCGGCTTCAACGACGACCCGCTGTGGCTGGTCCTCGGGGTCGCCGCCTACCTCAAGGAGACCGGCGACGCCAGCGTGCTCGACGAGCCGGTCCCGTTCAGCGACGGCGGCGCGGCGACGCTCTACGGCCACCTGGAGCGGTCGCTGCGGTACACCCTGGACCGGCTCGGGCCGCACGGCCTGCCGCTGATCGGCCGGGCCGACTGGAACGACTGCCTGAACCTGAACTGCTTCTCGCAGACGCCAGGCGAGTCCTTCCAGACGACAGAGAACCAGCCCGGCGGCACGGCCGAGTCGGTGTTCATCGCCGGGTTGTTCACCCTCGCGGCCCGGGAGCTGTCCGCCATCGCCGCCTGCACCGGCCGGGCCGGCGCGGCCGAGGCCTACCGGGCCGACGCCGAGAAGATGGCGGCCGCCACCGCCGAGCACGGCTGGGACGGCGAGTGGTTCCTGCGCGCCTACGACCACTTCGGGAACCCGGTCGGCTCGGCCGCCCGCGCTGAAGGGCAGATCTTCCTCGAGCCGCAGGGCATCTGCGTCATGGCGGGCATCGGCCGTGACCGGTATCCCCGAACGGAGGCGGCTGACCCCGGTCACGCCGCCATGGCCGGCCGCTGGCCCGGCCGCCCTCCGGCCCGGCCGCCTCCGGCCCGGCCGCCTCCGGCCCGGCCGCCTCCGGCCCGGCTGACCCAGCCGCCTCCGGCCCGGCCGACCTGGCAGACCGGGCGCTGGCCAGCGTCCGCGACCGGCTCGCCACGCCGCACGGCCTGATGCTGCTCCAGCCGGCCTTCACCAGCTACCAGGTGGAGCTGGGCGAGATCTCCTCCTACCCGCCCGGTTACAAGGAGAACGCGAGCGTCTTCTGCCACACCAACCCCTGGGTGATGATCGCCGCCGCGATGACCGGGGACGGCGACACCGCCTTCGACTATTACCGGCGGATCAACCCGTCCGCCCGCGAGGCGATCGGCGACGTGCACCGCTGCGAGCCCTACGTCTACGCCCAGATGATCGCCGGGCGGGACGCGCCCACCCACGGCGAGGCGAAGAACTCCTGGCTGACCGGCACCGCCGCCTGGAACTACGTGGCCGTCACCCAGTGGATCCTCGGCATCCGGCCCGAGCTCGACGGCCTGCGGGTTGACCCGGTGATCCCGTCCGCCTGGCCCGGCTTCACCGCCACCCGCCGGTACCGCGGCGCCAGCTACGAGATCACCGTCCGCCGGGCCGGCACCCTCGGCTCCGGCCTGGCCGAGGGGGCCGGCACCCGCGTCGACGGCCAGCAGATCGCCGGCACCCTGCTCCCGCTCGCCCTCCCCGGCGCCACCGTCCGGGTTGAGGTCGTCCTCCCCGCTCCCTAAGTCCGGCAGGCCCGCCCCGTAAGTCAGGCAGGCCGTCCCGCCAGCCCCGCCCGCACCAACCACCTCTTCAACGCCCCGCCACTTCCTATCGGTTAGCACCAACCTGGTGACCTCCTATCACTTAGCACCACGCATTCCGGACAAATCGGTCTGAGAAATGGTGACAACTGATAGGAGGTCGAAAAGGTGGTCGTAACTGATAGGAAGTGGCGGGCGCGGGCGCGGGCGCGGGGGCTGGCGCGGGCGCGGGGCGGGGGGGCGGGGTGGGGCGCGGGGCCGGGCACGAGGGCTCGGGAGGGCGCAGGGTTGGGCAGCCGGGCCGGCGCGGGATGACCGGCTTGCCGGTTTTCGCCACGCCGCCGGAGCAGCAGAAAGCGGAAGGCTTAGGCGGAGCGCGCACCCGTTCGGAATGATGGTTCGGTGCGCTTTTATGCGGACCTTCATATCCACTCCAAGTACTCGCGCGCCTGCAGCCGGGACTGCGACCTGGAGCACCTCGCCTGGTGGGCCGGGCGGAAGGGGATCGGTGTCGTCGGCACCGGGGACTTCACCCACCCGGTGTGGCGCGAGGAGCTCGGCGCGAAGCTGGTGCCGGACACCCCCGGGCTGTTCCGGCTACGGCCTGACCTGGAGCGCGCGGTGCACGACACGCTGCCGCCGGCCTGCCGCAGGCCGGTCCGGTTCATGCTCTCGTCGGAGATCTCCACCATCTACAAGCGGGACGACCGCACCCGCAAGGTGCACCACCTGCTCTACGCCCCGTCGCTTGACGCGGTGGACACCATCACCGCCGCGCTGGCCCGGGTCGGTAACCTGGCCGCCGACGGGCGGCCGATCCTCGGGCTCGACTCGCGGAACCTGCTGGAGATCACCCTGTCCGGCGGTGACGGCTGCTACCTGGTCCCGGCGCACGCGTGGACGCCGTGGTTCGCGGTCCTCGGCTCGCAGTCCGGGTTCGACCGGGTGGCCGACTGCTACGCCGACCTGGCCGGGCACATCGTGGCGATCGAGACCGGGCTTTCCTCCGACCCGGAGATGAACTGGCGGGTGTCCAGCCTGGACTCCTACCGGCTGGTGTCCAACTCGGACGCGCACTCGCCGCCGATGCTCGGCCGCGAGGCCACCGCGTTCGAGCTGGCCGAGCCGGACTACTTCGGCATCTACCGGGCGCTGCGGACCGGCGACGGCTTCGGCGGCACGGTCGAGTTCTTCCCCGAGGAGGGCAAGTACCACCTCGACGGGCACCGGGCGTGCGACGTCCGGATGACGCCCGAGGAGACCCGCGCGGCCGGCGGCCGCTGCCCCGGATGCGGCAAGAAGCCGACGATCGGGGTACAGCACCGGGTCGACCTGCTGGCCGACCGGCCGGAAGGCTACCGGCTGGACGGGGCGGCCGGGTTCACCTCGTTCGTGCCGCTGCCAGAGATCCTGGGCGAGATCGCGGGCGTCGGACCGAAGTCCAAATCGGTCGCCGCCCAGGTCAACGCCCTGGTAGAGCGGTTCGGGCCGGAGCTCGGCATCCTCGGCGAGGTTCCGCTCGACGAGCTGGCGGCCGGGCGCGCCGTCGATCGTGGCGGAGGCGGTCGCGCGGCTGCGCCGGGGCGAGGTGCGCCGCGAGGCGGGCTACGACGGCGTCTACGGGACAATCCGGCTGTTCGAACCGGACGAGCTGGCCGGGGCGGCGCTGTTCGACCTGCCCCGGACGCCGCGCAAGGCCCGGCCCGCCACCCGGGCGCCGGGCGCGGAGGCGGGCGCCGAGCTGGCAGACGCGACCGGGGCCATGCCGGCCGCCGCCGCTGCCCCGGCCGGGACCGCCCTCGACCCCGAGCAGCAGGCCATCGTCACCCATGACGGCGGGCCGCTGCTGGTGGTGGCCGGCCCCGGTGCGGGCAAGACCCGGGTGCTCACGCACGCGATCGCGCACCGGATCGGCGCGGGGCTGCCGCCCGAGCGCTGCCTGGCGGTCACCTTCACCCGGCGCGCCCGCGACGAGCTGCGCGACCGGCTGGCCGCGCTGCTCGGAGACCAAGCGGCCGGCCAGGTAACGGTGGCCACCTTCCACGGCCTCGGCCTGCTGATCCTGCGCGAGCAGTGCAAGCTGCTCGGCCTGCCCGCCGACCTGGCGGTCGCCGATGAGAAGACCCGGCTCGAGGTGCTGCGGTCGCTGTCCGGCGGCGACAGCCCGGCCGCCCTCGGTGCCCGTATCGCGGAATCCAAACGGAGGCGGGTCGCTGCCGCCTGCACCGACTTCGACCCCGCTGACGACCCGGCCGACGACCGCTTTCCCGAGGACGGGGGCCGCTTCGGCGACCCGGTGCTCGACGGCCAGGCCGCCCGGTACGACGCGGCACTGCGCGAGCGCGGCCTGGTTGACGTCGACGAGCTGGTCACCCGCCCGGTCGAGCTGCTCAGCTCCGACCCCGCGCTCGCGGCCGGCTACCGGGAGCGGTGGACCGACGTGTTCGTCGACGAGTACCAGGACGTGGACGAGCAGCAGTACCTGATGCTTCGGCAGCTCGCCGCGCCAGGCGCCGGCATCTGCGCGATCGGCGACCCGGACCAGGCCATTTACGGGTTCCGGGGCGGCGACGTGGGCTACTTCCTGCGGTTCGCAGAGGACTTCGGCGGCGCGGCCACCGTGCGGCTGTCGCGCAGCTACCGCTCCGCGCCCACGATCGTGCGGGCCGCGATGCAGCTGATCAGGCCGGGCACGCTGGTGCCGGGGCGGGAGCTGGTGCCGGCCAGGACCGACATACCCGACGGCCCGGTGACGGTGCACGCGGTGGCTGACGAGCGGGAGGAAGCCGAGGTCATCGCGGCCGAGGTGGAGCAGCTGCTCGGCGGCGCGTCGTTCCACGCGCTTGACAGCCGCGCCGTCGACGGCCGGGAGCGGGCCGCTCACCAGTTGTCGTTCGCCGACTTCGCGGTGCTTTACCGGACCTCGGCCCAGGCCGCCGCGCTCGGCGAGGCGCTGGCCCGGCGGGGTTTCCCGTTCCAGCGCCGGGCGCACACCCGGCTGACCGAGCTGCCGGGGGTGACCGAGATCCTGGCCGCGCTGCCCGCTGCTGACCAGGGTGCCCTTGATGGCGTCCAGCCGGGGTCGACGGCGGTCACCGGGCTACTTGACGCGGCGCTGGGCCGGGCGCTTGAGTCCCTGGCGGGCCCGCCGGCGACGGACCGGGCGAACCGGGCGGCGGCGATCGCCGCGGTCAGGCAGGCGGCCGACGTGCTCGCGCCGCTGGCGACGCGGTGCGGCACCAACCTGGACCAGTTCCTGGACGAGCTGGCCCTCGGCGCTGAGGTGGATACCTGGGACCCGCGGGCCGACCGGATCTCGCTGCTGACGCTGCACGCCGCCAAGGGCCTGGAGTTCCCGGTGGTGTTCATCGCCGGGCTGCGATGACGGGCTGCTCCCGCTGCGGGCCTGGCGCGGCGCCGAGGTCGACTACGCGGAAGAGCGGCGGCTGCTGTTCGTCGGGATGACCCGGGCCACCACCCGGCTCACGCTGCTGACCGCGGGCCAGGCGCATGCTGCGGGGCGAACTGACCGAGTGCGCCCCCTCGCCGTTCCTCTCCTCGGTCGACCAGTCCCTGCTCGACCGCCGGGGCGGCCCGGCCGCCACCCGGACGCGCCGCCGCCCCCGCGACCAGCAGGCCGCCCTGTTCTAAGCCCGCCGGCCCCGCATGGTTGTGGCAACCAGGCGGCCCTGGGAGCCTGGCTGCCACAACCATGCACCCCGGGGCGGGCGGGCCGGCGGCTACTTCGCGGTGGTGAGGTCGTAGACGGTGACGCCGCCGACGGTCTGCGACTTGAAGTGAGCCGCGACCCAGGACTCGATCGACGATGACCCGCTGCCGCCGCCGAAGCTGTTGCCGCTCTGCCCGACGTAGTAATGGATCTCGTGCTTGGCGACCATCGCCTCGAACTCGGCCAGGGTCGGGCTCGGGTCGGTGCCGTTGAACCCGCCGATCGCCATCACCGCGTCGCCGCCGGTGGCGAGCTCGATCGGGGCGGCCGACTGCGAGCCCTCGGTCGCCGCGATCCACTTGTACTTCGACCCGTCCTGTTCGAGCAGCTTGATCAGCGCGCTGCTGACCTGGGTGCTGCCGGACAGGCCGCCCGGGCCGCCGGCACCGCCCGCGCCGCCGGCGCGGCCGGCCGCAGCGCCGGTCCCGGTGCTGCTTCCGGTGCCCGGCATCCCGGTCGAGCCGGTGCCCCCGGTCCCGGTCCTGCTCCCAGTGCCAGTGCCAGTGCCGGTCCCGGCGCCATTGCCAGTGCCGGTGGAGCCGGTGCCCGAGGAACCGGGCGCGCCGGGGAAGCCGCCGGTGCCGCTCGGCGCCGAGCCGGTGCCGGACGAGCCGCCGGCGCCGGTTCCGGTTCCGGTGCCGCCAGTAGTGGTCCCGGTCCCGCCGGTGCCGGTACCGGCGCGATTGCCGAACCCGCCTCCTGGGCCGCCGGTACCGCCTGCGCCGCCTGGCCCGCCTGCGCCGCCGAACGACCCCGCCACGGCCGGGCCGGCGCTCGGGATCGAGCCGGTGTGGGTGGTGTTGGCGGTGTCCAGGCTGTAGGCGAGCGGACCGCCGAGGCAGGCCACCAGCGCCAGCACCACCGGGGCGAGCGCGAGCGCGGATCGCCCCCGGGTCCGCTGCTCCTGGTCGCCCAGCAGCACCGGGACCGCGAACACGGCGACCGCGCCGAGTATCCCGGCGACCAGCACCGTCCAGCGCAGCCAGGGCAGCCAGCCGGGGGTCCGGTCAAGCAGCACGTAGGCCCAGGCGGCGGAGCCGAGTAGGCCTGCCGCCGCGCAGGCCCGGCCCGCGAGCGGCAGCCGTGCCTGCCACAGGGCCATGAAACCGACCCCGACCAGCGCGCCGATCGCGGGCGCCAGCGCCACCATGTAGTAGGGGTGGATGATCCCCTGCATGTAGCTGAAGACCAGGCCGGTCACCAGCAGCCAGCCGCCCCAGAGCAGGGCAAAGGCGCGGACCCGGGACGTCCGGGCCGCCCTCCGGGAAACCCACAGCAGCGCTACCAGCGACAGCAGCGCGGCCGGCAGCAGCCAGCTGATCTGCCCGCCGAACTCGGATTGGAACAGCCGGAAGACGCCGGTTGCCCCGCCGAAGGCGCTGCCTCCGCCGCCTCCGCCGCCCACCGAGCCGGTCTCCGACCCGTCAAGCCGGCCGAGCCCGTTGTAGCCGAGGGCTAGCTCGAGGATGTTGTTGTTGGTCGATCCGCCGAAGTACGGCCGGTCCGCGGCCGGGACCAGCTCCGCGATCGCAATCCACCAGCCCGCGCCGGCGATCACCCCGCCGAGCGCGGCCAGCAGCTGCCATAGGCGGCGGCGCAGCCGGGCCGGGCCCGCCCACAGGTAGGCGATGCCGAAACCGGGCAGCACCAGGAACGCCTGCGCCATCTTGCTGAGGAAGGCGAAACCGACCAGGACGCCCGCCAGCACCAGCCACCGGGTGCGGTCCCGCTCCAGTGCCCGCTGTACGCAGTACCCGGCCGCCGTCATCAGCAGCACCAGCAGCGCGTCGGGGTTGTTGAAGCGGAAGATAAGCGCGGCGGCGGGGGTGAGCGCGAGCACCGCGCCCGCGATCAGGCCGGCCGCCGGGCCGAACCAGCGGCGCACCGCCGAGAACAGCAGTAGCACCGACAGCACACCCTCGACCGCCTGCGGCGCGAGCAACGACCATGAGCTGAACCCGAAGATCCGGCCGGACAGCTCGTCGACCCACAGCGAGGCGGGCGTCTTGTCCACCGTGATGAAGCTCGAGGAATCGAAGGAGCCGAAGAAGAAGGCCTTCCACGACCGGGTGCCCGCCTGCACCGCCGCCGCGTAGAAGTCGTTGGCGTAGCCGTTCCGGCTCAGGTCCCACAGGTAGAGCAGCGCGGTGCAGGCAAGCACGCCGAACAGGGCGGGGCGCGCCCAGCGGGGATCTTCCGCCGGGCCGCGCCACAGCCGGCCGAGCCTGCTGCCAGCCTCTTGCCGCCGGACGGGCTGGAAGGTCGCGGTCGCGGCGCTCACCGGGTACCGCCGAGGGTGCGCGCGGCGGCGGCCGCCCGGGGCGCCGGCGCCGGCCTGCCTGGGCGGAGCCTGGGCACCTTGATCGTGCCGCGGGCGAGCCCGTAGCCGACCCGGGCGATGCCGCGCAGGTCGCCGAGGGCGGTGGCGAGGATGTCGACGCGCGAGTCCGGGTCGTCGGTCCAGTCGACCGGCACCTCATGGATGCGCAGCCCGGCCCGCTCGGCCAGGACCAGCAGCTCGGTGTCGAAGAACCAGCCCCGGTCCTCGACCAGCGGCAGCAGTTCCCTGGCCTGGCCCGCGCGGATCGCCTTGAACCCGCACTGGGCGTCGGTGAAGCCCGCCCGCAGGGTCAGCCGCAGCAGCAGGTTGTAGCAGCGCGAGATGAGCTCCCGCTTGGGCCCGCGGGTCACCCGTGAACCGCGGGCCAGCCGGGTGCCGATGGCAACGTCGCTGTGCCCGGACAGCAATGGCGCGACCAGGGGGAGTAGCGCGTTCAGGTCGGTGGAGAGGTCCACGTCCATGTAGGCGAGCACCTCGGCGTCGGATGACGACCAGACCTGGTGCAGTGCTCGCCCTCGCCCGGGCTGGTCCAGGTGCACGGCGCGTACCTCGGGGTACCTCGCCTCCAGCGCGCGTGCTTGCGGCCAGGTACCGTCGGTGCTGCCGTTGTCCGCGATGGTGACGCGGGCGGTCAGCGGGAAGGTGTCCCTGAGGTAGCTGACGAGACGGGTGACGCTCGGCGCGAGGTCGCGTTCCTCGTTCTTGACGGGGACGACGATATCTAGTTGAGGTGTCTCACTCATGCCCAGAGTGTGCGAAGCGCGACTGGGCGGCCGCTGCCCTCAACTTGCAGGCGTGCTATGAGTGCCCGGCTAACTTCTGAGAATCCTTTGACGCTGCTATGGCGATCGGCGGCGGAAGGCGCGCTCCCGCCGGATCAGGCCGAGCACCTGGTCCATGCCCGCGCGCACGGGCGGTGAGAGGGTGCCGCCGGGGGTCTGGTCCGCCGCCTCGATCAGGTAAACGGTCACGTCGGAGGGGTACTCATCGCCCAGCAGCCAGCGGGCGAAGGCGAGCGCGTGGTCCCAGCGGTAAGACCGGGTGCGCAGCCCCGACAGGGGCGGCATGTCGGCGACGCCGGCCCCGGGAACGCGGGTGACCGTGCCCGCCGCGGCCCCGGAGCGAGCCGCGTCGACGACGATCACCCGCTTCGCGCCGCGTAGCTGAACGGCGACGTCCATCCCGGCCGAGCCGCCGTCGACCAGGCGGACACCGGGCGGCACGCCGGCCTCGCGTAGCTGGCGGACCAGGGCCACGCCGGCCCCGTCATCGGCCCGCAGGGCGTCGCCGCAGCCGACAACGACCAGCTCACCTGCCACGGCCCGGTCGGGGCTAGTCGGCGTCCGGCCGGCTTTCCCAGCCGCGCGTCCGGGCCGGGCTGAGCACCTGGGAGGCGGTCCGCGCCTCAGTGAGGGCCGCGGTCATCATGTCCGCGGCCTGCCCGGCCGCCGCCAGCGCCTCGATCACCTCGGTCACCGAGTCGTCCGGGTCCAGCCCGTCGGCGTTAGTGAGCTGCCCGTCCTCGTGCTGGATGACCAGGAACCGGGCGAGCTGCTCGCAGAGCTGCGGCAACCCTTGGCCGATCAGCTCGAGGCTCCGCACGATGGCACGGACGTCGGTCGGGTTGGACAGCTCGCCCCCGCCGTGGGTGAGGTCGTTGAGCACCGCGATCGCGTGCGCCGCCTGGCTGGCGATCTCGCGCGGGGTCAGGGTGCTGGCGAGCTCGGTCACCGGGCCACCTCGGCATCGCGAGCGCGCGACAGCGCCACCTGCTCGGGCATCCGTCTCCTTGGGGGACTTGGGGTTGGGTCAGCGGACCTACCGGATGGTGTGCCCGCGTTGCCGCTCATCTATACGATACGTCGGCGGTAGCGCCTGGTCAGCTAGAGCTAGCAGCCCGTTCTGGGCGTGACGCCGGTGCGGCTGGCCAGGTCCGCCGCTATCGCCGGTTACGGGCGACATGCGGGGCTGGCCGGGCCGCACCAGCTGTTCCGGTTGCCGTTACCTGATGATGTGCAGGGTGTGCAGCCCGGCGACTGTGCCCAGGATCGCGAGGGCGACGAGGCCGATCACGAATACCCGGAGGGCGACTTTCCAGTAGGCGACGCAAAGGCCGGCGAGGATCAGGATGACCACCGCGATTGCCTGCGTGTCCTGGGGTTGCGGTTGGACTTGCATGTGTGACTCCTGGCACTGGTAGTCGTTGGCGGGTGCCAGGACAACCGGATCGTGCGCAGGCGCCAGCATCGGCCGTACCGCTGCTGATGTCCCTGTCATCCCTACCGCCGGGATGTTTCGGTCGGCCAGGATGACAGGGCTAGCCATGATCTCGCTCGAGAGGTAGCGTTGCTACTTGGTAACTAGGGCGAGGATCCTTACGTGGTCCGGTGTCCGTCACGGCGCGGTCGAGGTTGGCGCTTCGACCGCGCCGATTTATGCGTAAGAGTGAGAATGCGCGATTGCGCTGACACTTTCCGGCTGGTGGCAAAGGGCGGCGGCGCTCGTGCCGCGGCCGCGCCAACATCGCTGTCGGAGACCGGCCAAGCACCCCATTTGGTCTCCATATGGCAGCTCCTCGTGCTTCGGGAAAGCTCGCCTGCTACCATCATCAAGCACCGTGTAACTTTCATCAATACTAATGGCGTACCTTTCGGCAAACAGTTGGCAACGTTGAACCTCGACCCCCGGGGAGGACGGCGTGGCGACATACGGAAGCCCCACGGTTGCCCGCCGTCAGCTTGCCGCTGAGGTGAGAGGGCTGCGGGGCGACCGCCGGGCCGCTGCGACCGCGAAAGCACTTGGCTGGTCGATGGCGAAGGTCAGCCGGTATGAACTGGGGCGGGGCGGCTACCCGCCTGAGGAGGTCGCGAAGCTCCTCGATTTCTACGCGGTGGCAGAAGCGCGCCATGCCAGGCTGATCGCACTGGCCGAGGAAGCCAACCAGCGCGGCTGGTGGGAAGAGTACGCTGACTCGGTCTCGTCTGAGTACCTGGAGTACATCGGGCTAGAGGCTGGCGCTGAGTCCGAAGTCGGATGGGCGATCACCGGCATTCCCGGCTTGCTGCAGACCGTCGACTATGCCCGCGAGCTGAACTCCTTTTTCAAGCGGGCCGTGACGATCCCGCCCGCCGTCCTCGACCGCCGGGTCTCGCTGCGCATGACCCGGCAGCTCGTACTGACCGAGCGGAACCCGCCACTCAGCCTCTCAGTCGTCATCGACGAGTCAGCCCTGCTCCGCCCGATCGGCGGTCCGCGGATAATGGCTGCGCAGCTCCGTCATCTGGCATCGGTCTCTGAACTGCCGAACGTCCACCTCCAGGTCCTGCCGTTGTCCGAAGACAGCGCGCCGCCGCCCGCGTCGTTCCATGTCTTCAGCTTCGGTAGCGAGGAGGGACTCACCAAGCTCGGTGACATCGTTAGCATCGAGGGTGTCACCGACAACCTGCTGGTGGAGGGGGAGCAGGACACCTACATCTACGGTCTGCTCTCTGGCGGGCTCGCGGAGGTAGCCTTGAGCCCGAGTGAGTCGCGTCAGCTGATTCTCCAGCTAGCTAAACGGCTCTGACGTAACGATTGGGATGAGTGCGGCGAGTTATCGTGCGTGGAGATCAGCAACTCAATAGGTTGACTGTCGTGTCAACTGTTGACTGGCGTAAGAGCTCCTACAGCTGGAGCAGCGGCGACTGCATCGAGGTCGCGGGAAACCCGTCGGGTGTCGTTAACGTCAGGGACAGCAAGGACCCCAACGGCGGCGTCCTTGCCTTTCGCCCCGTGCAGTGGGACGCCTTCCTCGGCAGCGTCCGCAACCCTGGGCGCAGCGCACAGTAGGTTCACGCCTCCTTGTAGTAATAAGTCCACCTTTCTCTGATACTGGCTTTAGGTGCGGTAGAGGGAAGGGGGCTAGGTGCTACGGGAAACCTGGCGGAAGAGCTCTTACAGTTACGTGGCCACCGACTGCGTGGAGGTCGCGCAGCCAACCGCGAGAACGGTCGCGGTCCGCGACGGGAAGCGGCCGCAGGCAGGCGTGCTCACGTTCAAGGCTGGCTGTTGGAACGCCTTTCTGGCCGACATACGCGCAGGTGGGCAGCGTACGGCGAAAAGGCACGTTTAGGACCACCAGTAACGGCTAGTCTGACTCCTCGTGTCGGTTAGCGACGAAGGCGGCCAGGTTCCTGCCGCGATGCCCGGTGAGCCGGGGATGCCCGGTGCGGGCACCCAGATATTTCCGCCGATGCTCGGGGAAGAAGACAACGAGCAGTGGCGGGAAGCCCGGCGCCGGGCGGAGCAGCCCGCCGGGGCGGTGTTCGCCCTCGGCTGGGTGATGGCGCAGCTCTACGATCCGCGGCGGCGGGTGAGCGTCACCGTGCGCCAGCCGGCGTTCGACCCCGATACCCAGCTTCCCCAGGTGGCGGACCTCGCGGCCGACCCGAAGCTGGTCTTCCTGGCGGCCGAGCTGGCTGAGTACCTGCACTGGTTCCCCCGGCTGCGCCGGTCGATGCGGCCGGTCGCCGCCGCCGCGAACAAGAAGAAGAGCGAGATCGCGGCCGAGAACCTCGCCACCGCCGAGGCAGCGGAGGCAGCCGCAGCAGCGGAGGCAGCCGAGCAGGCGGCGGAGCGCGCGCAGCAGGCCGGCCAGCCGGACGACGTGGTGGAAGCGGAGGCCGCCGCCGCCGCGGTCGCCGCCCAGCCCGCCGCCAAGGCGGGGTACTCCGATACGGCGCTGCTTGACGCGGTGACCGGGCTGAATCAGGCCATCCTGGATGAGTTCGCCGACGACCCGGAACGCCTCAGCGCCTACCAGCTCGGCCTCGCGCTGAGCGACCTGGTGTGGCTGCCGTCCGGCCGCGGGGCCGGGTCCAGCCCGCCCAGCACGCTGTTCGGCCTGTTCGCGCGGACGCAGCTGGCGACGGTGCAGACGCTGCTCAACGGCGCGGGCAAGCAGCTTCCGGCCGGGACCGCGACCATCGTGTCCCGGTCGCTTGACAACTGGGCCGACTGGATCGACGTCAACAGCGCCCGGCTGAAGGCGCCGGCGGCGGATGCCTGGACCGCGGCGGGCGACGTCGTGCTGACGGCGCTGCGGGTCCAGGGCTGGATCTGGCATTCGGTCCTCATCGCCGATCCCGAGGTGCCGGTGCAGCCGGGCATGGGCGCCTGGGTGGAGGCCGGGTCCTCGATCGCGCGGGCGGCCCGGCTGACGACCGAGGTCTTCCTGCGCCGGTTCTGGCCGCTCGTGGTGATTGCCCTGCTGGCGCTGGGCGGCTTGCTGTACCTGGTGATCTCCAACCTCAGCGGGGTCAGCCAGGTGTGGGCGTCGCTGGCGACGGTGGCGGCGGTGCTCGGGTCCGGCGGCTGGGGCCTGAGCAGCGGGGTCTCCTCCGCCTTCGACGGCATCGGGTACGAGATCTGGGGCGCCGCCAAGGTTGACGCGGCCGCCTGGAACGTGACCTGGCTGCCGGCGCTGACCGCGACCACGGTCGAGCGGGCCAAGATGGAACGGCGCGGCGTGGCCATGCCGCAGATCAGGAAGAGCCTGGACATCTAGCCGCGGCCGGCCGCGGCGGCCCTCAGTACCACCCCGGGGGTGTGGCCAGCCTCCTTCCCGGTGCCCGGCGGTAACGATGTAATGCCAGGGGAGGGGAAGGGGGAACGCCAGTGAAGCAGGCGGACGGATTCGACGCGGTGGTTGTCGGGTCGGGGCCGAACGGGCTGGTGGGAGCGGTCATGCTGGCCCGCGCCGGGCTGAAGGTGCTGCTACTCGAAGCGGCCGGCGAGTTCGGCGGCGGGCTGCGCAGCGGGCCGCTCACCGGGCTCGACGGCTTTACCCACGACATGTGCGCCACCGTGCTGCCGCTGGCCGCCGCGTCGGCCGCGTTCCGCCAGCTTGACCTGACGGTGGACTGGGCGTTCCCGGCGGTGCAGGCGGCGCACCCGCTTGACGGGCAGGACGCGGTCCTGGTGCACCGCGACGTGGCGCGGACGGCGGACGGGCTCGGCTCGCGCCGGGACGCCATGGCCTGGCGGCAGTCGGTCGGCGCGGCCGCGGCCGACGGCTTCGGCCTGGTGGACTCGCTGCTCTCGCCGCTGTCGGTGCCGCGGGCGCCGGCCCGGCTGGCCCGTTACGGCGCGCTCGGCGCGCTGCCCGCGACCGCCCTCGGGCGCGGGCTGTTCGGCGGGGAGCGCGGGCGGGCGGTGCTGGCCGGGATGTCCGCGCACTCGATGGTGGACCTGCGGCGGCCGATCACCGGCGGCTACGGCCTGCTGCTGGCGGCGCTCGCGCACCAGGTCGGCTGGCCGGTGGTACGGGGCGGGTCCGCCCGGCTGGCGGCCGAGCTGGTGGGGCGCCTGGTCAGCTACGGCGGCACGGCCGAGGCGGGCCGTCCGGTCAGGGACCTGGCCGAGGTGCCGCGGGCGCCGATCGTGCTGCTCGACCTGACCCCGAAGCAGGTGCTCGCGGTCTGCGGTGACCGGCTGCCGCCCGGCTACGCGGGCAGGCTGCGCCGCTACCGGTACGGGCCTGGCGTGTTCAAGCTCGACTGGGCACTGGCCGGCCCGGTCCCGTGGCGTGACCCCCGGGTCGGCGGCGCGGCGACGGTGCACCTGGGCGGCACCATGGCGGAGATCGCCCGCGGTGAGGCCGAGGTGGCGGCGGGCAGGCACCCCGAGCGGCCGTTCGTGCTCGCGGTCCAGCCGTGCGCGGCCGACCAGTCGCGCGCACCGGACGGCAAGCACGTGCTGTGGGCCTACTGCCACGTGCCCAACGGCTCCGGCACGGACATGACGGACGCCATCGAGAACCAGCTGGAACGGTTCGCGCCCGGCTTCCGCGACCTGGTGATCGCGCGCGCCGCGCACGGCCCGGCTGCCCTGGAACGGCACAACCAGAACCTGGTCGGCGGCGACATCGCGGGCGGCTACTCGGGCCTGACGCAGTTCCTGCGCCGCCCGGTGCTTTCGACCCGGCCGTGGCGGACGCCGCTGCCTGGCGTCTACCTGTGCTCCGCCAGCACACCGCCGGGGGCCGGGGTGCACGGCATGGGCGGCTACCAGGCGGCCAGGCTGGCGCTGGCCGAGCTAGGGTCAGCCGCACCCGTTCCGGCGGCGCGCGGTTGACTTAGCCCGAACGGGTGCGCTGCTTCGCGCCGTCCCTCCGCTGGGCACGGCTGACCGCCGCCCTGTCGGTAGCGTGCAGCCGCCAGGGCGGCGGTGGTTTACGCGCGGCGGCGGGTCAGGCCCTGGTCAGCCAGCTGCCGTGGGCCTGGCGGCGGGCGCGGCGCCAGGCGCCGCGGGCCTGGTGCTCGGCTGCGACCGCCTGGTGATGCGCCCGCTCGTGCAGCAGGCCGAAGCTGAACGCGTTCTCGCCCGCCAGGTGCGCCTGCACCCCGATCTCCCGCGCCGCGTCCCGGGCGATGACCGCGTCCTGGTGCGCGCCGAGGGCCGACTGCAGGTCCTTCATCCGCTTGGCCAGCCTGGCCGCCTTGTGCCCGGTCCGCTTGCCGAGCCCGGGCCTGGCCGCCTCGGCCGTGTAGCGGGCGCGCTTGGCCGCCTTCCTGGTCTCGTGCAGCGCCACGTCGCGGGCCTGCCCGGCCGGCGCCCGGCGGGCCCGGTGCATGCGGTGCTCGGTCCGCTTGCACGCCTTCGCCACCGCCGCGGGCAGTACCTTGCCCGCGGGCTGGGCCGCCGCGGGCGCCAGCGGCGGCCTGCTCACCAGCCGGTCGAGGTCGGCCCTGAGCGCCCGGTAGCGCTTGGAGTCGAGAGCGTCGAGGAGCTGGCGGCGGGCGGCTGCCTCCGGCCCGGCGAAGTGGGCGGTCACCCGGGCCTGGGCCGGGCCGAGCACCAGCTCGGTCGGCACCGCGGCCAGGCTTGAGTGCAGGTGGTCGGTGAGCACCTCGGCGTCGCGGGCCTCGCCGAGTACCGCGCCGAGCCACTGCAGCTCGGCCCGCAGCAGCCTGGTGCTCGGTTCGGGTATCACCGCGGTGAACGACTGCAGCGCGGCCCGCAGCCGCCGCACCGTCACCCGCATGTCGTGCACCGCGCCCGCCTTGTCCCGGCGGACCGCCAGGTCGAGCGCGTTGAGCCGGGCCGCCTGGCGGCTGAGGTAGCCGACCACCACCTCGCCGGCCGGCGAGTGGCGGGTGAACCGCTTGCGGTGGCGGGACGGCGCACGGGTGTGCTGGACGTCTTCCTGTGTCTGGGTTGCCATCATGGGTGCCATTGAGCGCCGCTACCCGTAGTTTCGCGGCTGACACCTGCGCGGTAGGTTCGGTGATCCAGGAGGTGGTCAGTGTGCAGCCGGACGCGATACCGGATCCGCGGCAGGAGACGGCGGCGCAGCGCGACGACCGCAACCTCGGTGAGCTGATCCAGGAGCTGCGAGTCGCCGGGCTGGGCGTGCAGGTGCTGTTCGGCTTCCTGCTCTCGCTGCCCTTCACTACCCGGTTCAGCCAGCTCACGGGCCCGCAGCGAGACCTCTACCTGGCCTGCCTGGCCTGCTCGGCGACCGCGACGGCGCTGCTGATCGCCCCGGTCGCTTACCACCGGCTGATCTTCCGGCGGGGGCTGAAGGAGCGGCTGGTGCGGTTCGCCAACGTGCTGGCGATCCTCGGCCTGGCCGCGGTCGCGCTGGCCGTGCTCACCGCCGTGCTGCTGCTGACCTGGTACGTGTCGGGGGCGCTGGCGGGCGGCCTGATCACTGCTTTCATCGGCCTGATAATCATCGCGCTGTGGTTCGCGGTCCCGCTGGTTACCCGCCGTGAGCAGCGCTAACGCGTTACCGATGGAAGCTGTGGGTTTCCTCTTGGTTGCCCCACGGCCCGCGCGGCGAGCGTTCCACCAGTGACGATGACGTTAATGTAACCGCGGTGAGCAGTCGGCGAGTTGGCAACGTGGCAGGGGAGACGATGGCTAGAACGCGACCCGGATGGGCTGCGGTGCTGTGGCGCGGCCCGGGCGGCCTCGCCTCGGCGCCGGCCCGGCTGGCGGTGACGGTTGTCATCGCGGCGGGCGCGATCTGCCTGGCCGGGTCTGGTGTCATCCACCTGTACCTGTGGGGCAAGCAGTACGGCTACCGTGACATCCCCACCATCGGCCCGCTGTTCCTCATCCAGGGCATCGCCACGATCCTGGTTGCCCTGCTGGTCATCGCCAGCCGCCAGGTCGTGGCGCTGCTGGTCGGCGCGGCCGTGCTGGTCGGCTCGGTCGGCGCCCTGCTGCTCGCGGTCTACGTCGGGCTGTTCGGATTCCGTGACACCTGGTCGGCCCCGTACGCGTGGACCTCGCTGTTCGAGGAGTCGGCCGGGGCGGTGCTGCTGCTGGCGGCCGCGGCCGTGCTGGTCAGGCCCGGCGCCCGGCGAGGGTGAGCCAGGCCTCGTTTGCCCCGGCGGCAGACTGGAAACCGGTGTACTGGGTTCCCTGAGCCACGCGACTTTCCCGGGGTGGTGAGGCCGATGACGCGACGGTTTCGCTTCGTCGCAGCCCTTGGCCTGGCCATGGCGCTGCCGCTGGCCGCCTGCAGCGGCTCGCGGCCGGCCGCCCCGGCGCCCGCCGCCACCGCCCCGGGGCCTGCCACCACCGCCGCCACTACCGTTGCCGCGGGCACCACCCGGCCGGCCACGCCCGCCACCCGCGCTCCCGGTTTCACCGTTACCGGCGACAACCCGGTGCCGCGCAACGGCAGCCAGGACACCCGCGCGGCGGCCGCGGGGGCCGCTTGCGACCCGGCTGCCCTCGCGTCCGACCAGCAGCTCGGCCGCCGGATCGCCGGCTGGTTCTCGCTGACCGGGCTCCCGGTGTCAGCCAGCCTGCTGCGGCACTTCCTGGCCGGCACGGGCACCGGGGTCAGTTTCCCGGCCGGGTCGGACATCTCCCGCCTGGCCAGCGAGAGCGCCGCCTTCGCGACGGTCAACGGGCAGGTGCAGGCGGCGGTGACCCGGCAGCTAGCGGCGGGCCGCACCCAGGTCCGGCTGCCGGCCGCGGAGCTGCCGCTGGTCCCGTTCAACGCGGCGGGCGGCGACCTGTACTGGGGCTTCCGCGGCACCCAGGGCCTCAGCGTGACCGGCAGCGGTCACCGGTCGGGCGGCACGTTCACCGGCACCCTCAGCTACGTGATCCGTGACAGCTACGGTTTCCCGGCCGGGGACACGCTCGGTGGCTTCGGTGCCCCCATGCGCTACCTGCAGACCACCTGCGGCGCACCGCAGCAGGCGGGCGGCGCCCACTGGTTCCCCGACACCATCACCGTGACGGTGCCGTTCAGCCAGCCCGGCTGAGCCGGCCTGCCTGCCAGGGGAGCGCGGACGCACCAGTAGCCGGGCCGGGCGGCTGCCGCGCGGCGCGGTCCCGGGCGGCTCTGCCAGACTGGTCCTGTTTGCCGAAGGAACGACACGCCTGCGCGGCGGCGTCATTATGCGCCGCGGACGGACCGGGGGCCCGATGGAACCTGCCGCGATGCCGGCAACCAGGCTTAGCCGCGAATCGGTGGAGCTGCGCACGCGACGGCTGGTCGCCGCCCGCCGCCGGGCGACCGCGCTCCTGGCCGGGGTGACCGCCCTGTTCGTGGCGGTGACGGCGGCGGGCGTGCACGGCACCCTGCTCGGCTACGTGCAGGCCGGCGCCGAGGCGGCGATGGTCGGCGGGGTGGCGGACTGGTTCGCGGTGACGGCGCTGTTCCGCCACCCGCTGGGCATCCCGATACCGCACACGGCGCTGATCGTCGAGCGCAAGGACCAGTTCGGCGCGACGCTCGGCCAGTTCGTGGTGGAGAACTTCCTCAACGCTGACGTGCTGGCCGACCGCATCCGCGCGGTCGGGCTGGCGTCGCGGCTGGCCGCCTGGCTGGGCAACGAGGAGAACGCGGCCCGCTTCGCCGGGCACGCCGCCGACGTGGTGGTGACGCTGGCCGGGACGCTGCGCGACGAGGACGTGCAGAGCGCGCTCACCGCCGAGCTGACCCGGGCGGCGTCCCGGGTCGACGTGGCGCCGCTGGCCGGCCGGGTAGTCGGGGTGATGATCGCGGGCGGCCACCACGCCGAGCTGTTCGCGGGCTTCGTCTCCGCCGCCGACCGCTACCTGGCCGACCACTACGACGAGCTGAAGGAGCGCTTCGAGTCCGAGGCGCCCCGCTGGCTGCCGGACGCGGTCTACGGCCGCGCCTTCGACCGGCTGCACGCACGGCTGCGCGAGCGGCTGGCGGCGATGGCGGCCGACCCCGAGGACGAGGCCAGGCAGCAGTTCGACCAGTGGATCGCCGGGCTGCCCGAGCGGCTGCAGACCTCGCCCGAGCTGCGCGAGCGCGGCGAGAGCATCAAGCGCGAGCTGCTGGCGAGCTCCGGGCTGCGGGACTGGACCTCGTGGCTGTGGAAGAACGCCAAGGACACCCTGCGGGTGCAGGCGGCCGACCCGGACTCGGAGCTGCGCCGGCGGCTGGCGACGGCGCTGGCCGCGGCGGGCCGCCGCCTGAGCACCGACCCTGCCCTGCAGGACAGCCTGGAACGGGTGGTCGAGTCAGGCGCGCGGCGGCTGGCCGACCAGTTCCACGACGAGCTGACCGGGCTGGTGACCGGGACCATACAGCGCTGGGACGCCGCCGAGACGTCGACCCAGCTGGAGCTGCTGCTCGGGCGCGACCTGCAGTTCATCCGGATCAACGGCACCGTGGTGGGCGCCGGGGTGGGCCTGGCGCTGCACGCCATCGCGCTCGCGTTCGGTTAGTGCGCGCCGCGCGTGCCGCTAGTGCGCCTGCGCGTGCGGCGAGTCGCCCGCGATCAGCACCCTGATGGCGTCCAGGGCGGGCTGGCACTCGCGCCGCAGCCGGTCGGTGTCCAGGCCCTCGTCGCCGATGACCACCAGCACCGCGCGACCGCCGATCGCGTAGATCGCCACCGAGCCGCGGCTGCTGCGGGTCATCGCCTCGCGCAGGACTCCCTGGCCGACCTCGTTTGACATCCGCTGCGCGATCGACAGCCAGGTCGCGGAGAGCGCGGCCAGGTTGTCCGGGTTCACACCCCCGGTGTCCTCCCGTACGATCAGGCCGTCCAGGCTGGCCACGGCGGTGCCGGTGATTCCGGCTACCTTTTCCCGCAGCGCTTGCATCTCCGCCAGCAGCGCATCTTCGGCCATGTGCGGTCTTCCCCCTTGAAAATCATGGCATCCCGTCTGGGGCATGGCCGCTACTCAGGCCGCCGTCTCCGTCCCCGGACAGTATGACCAGGTAAATCACCTTTTTTGTTCAGCTCGGCGGATCGCGATGACCATCCGGCAGTGCACTGCCGCTCGACCGCGGTCGTAGCAAATGAATGCCGGCGGCCAGGTACCTCCGGCCCGCCGCGCCTGTCCGCTGCGTGCCGCTGGAGTGATCCGCATGGCGGCGCGGCAGCCCCGCGACAGTCCGGTCGCTCTCCCCCGCGTCCGACGGTATACCGGATGACCTGCTCGTAGCTGCGGATTCCGCGCCATCGGGGGCGATTGTCACCAGCCCGCGGTCCCGTAGCCGGGCCAGTTCGAGCAGCGTCGCGTAGAGTCCGCTACCGCGAGCGAACGCCAGGTCGCGGACGGTACGCCGCCCGTTGCAGAGCCCAAGCAGCTCCAGCTGGCCGGGGTCCGGCCAGCTGCCTGCCTGCCGCCATGCTCCGGGTGAGGCCGCGGTGACCCGGTCTCGCGGGGAGACCGGCGGGCCGGCCGGCGCCGCCAGTGCCTGGCGGCGCCGGGTGGACTCGCCCAGCAGCCAGCCGGGCCGGGCAGGCGGGGCCAGCGGCATCGGGCAGTCGGCGGCCGCCTCGGTCCAGCCGTCAACCCGGCCGGCCAGCACGGCGAAGATCGCGTCGGCGAGGGCAGTACGGAGCAGCGCCTCGGCCTCGCCCGCGCCAAGCAGGTCCCGCCGGACCAGTTCCTCGGTCAGCGAGCGGCCGCCCGCTGCCGCGGCGCTGAACGCGGCCTCCCAGTCGGCTTCCGTCAGCCGCCCCGACCGGAGCAGGATGACCTCGAGCCCCGGCGCGCCCGGGGTCTGGCAGCCGCAGATACCGCCGTCGGCCAGGAAGATAATGCCGCCCGGATTCCCGGCCACCCGGAGCGCGCAGGAAGCCTGGGCGCCGGCGTACCGCCGGATCGCGTCGTCCAGCCCGCTGCCTTCCGGGTCGGGGCGGCTGGCCGGCCCGGCCGCGTCAGCGGCGCCGGCCGTGCTCATGGTCTCGGTGGCCACGTCGGCGCCCCTATGCCAGCACGGCCGGGGCGAGCTGGCTGATCTGGAGCCCGGCCAGGCCGAGGTTGGACTTGCCGCGCTCCAGGTCGACGAACAGCATCAGGCCGGGGGCCAGGCCGAGCAGGATCCGCGACACCTGCAGCCTGCTGCCGGTGACGGTAGCGATTTCGACCAGTTCCCCGTCGCTGCCGCCGGCGCCGAGCGCGTCCCGCACCGCCCGGGCCTCGTCGGCCACGCAAACGGCAGTCGCGGGAAGGTCCGGGTCCGGCTTGCCGACGGATCGGACGATCATGCCCGTCGCCATATCGATGATTGTCGCTGTCCTTACGCCCTCAACCGCTAGGAACTGGCGAAGCGCGGCCTGCAGACTGGACATAGCACTCTTCCCCCGGTCACTCCAGCCCCGTATTAGTACGAAGTGCACGTTAACGCTATTAGCCCAACATAACGGTTTTCCCGCTGAAATCGGGCGGAACTGGTTACGCTCAGGTCAGGGAACTTGGCTACGCAATTGCGTGCAACGGAGGAATGCGGTCATGAACATCGAAACGGCGCTCAAGGAAGCGATGTCCATCGAGGGCGCGACCGGCGCGGCGCTGGTCGACTGGGACAGCGGGATGGCGCTGGGGACCCTGGGCGGCGGGCGGCAGCTCGACCTGGACCTGGCCGCGGCCGGCAACACCGAGGTGGTCCGGGCCAAGATGCGCACCGTGGCGTCGCTCCGGCTCAACGACACGGTTGAGGACATCCTCATCACCCTGACCGGCCAGTACCACCTGATCCGGCTGCTCGGCCACGACGACGGAGCCCACAACCTGTTCCTCTACCTGGTTCTCGACCGGAGCCGGGCGAACCTGGCGCTCGCCCGCCACCACCTGAAGCGGATCGAGGCCGAGCTCGAGGTCTGACGCCGCCGCGGCCGTGCGGCCCGGCCGGGATGCGCGGCCGGGCCGGCGATATAGGTCGTTAGCTGTTTGACGTGCGGGTAAATCACGATTTTCCTGAAATGGTGTGCAACCGTATGTTTTGCTATGCTCCGTAACCGCATCCTGCCTGATAGGCAGGGCTGGGGGGCGGCATGGAGTATCACGGCACCCGGCTGTCGTCGAGGGGACGGCGGACCGAGCCATCGTGGCCGAAGGTCATAGCGACCACGGTCCGGCTCTGGGCTGAGCGCCATCCGGTGTTCGGCCGCAAGGCACCACGGCGCCGCCGGGTCATGGCCTGGCTGGCGGTGCTGGCCGTGGTGGCGCTCGGGGCCGGGGTGACCGGGGCCGTACTCGGGCAGGCCACGTCATCGCCCGCCAGCCCCCAGGCGGCCGGCCAGTCAGGCGCCAGGCCGCCCGGCCCGGCCGCGGCCGCGCTCGGCGCCTCCGCCGTCACCAGGGCCACGGCCGCGCGGTGGATCGCCGGACAGGTCGCCTCCAGCGCGGTGATCGCCTGCGATCCCGCCATGTGCACCGCCTTGCAGGCGGACGGCATCGCCGCGACCCGGCTACTGGTGCTCGGCACCGCCGCCGCCGACCCGCTCGGCTCGGACCTGGTGGTCGCCACCGCCGCCGTCCGCAACCAGTTCGGCGCCCGCCTGGCCACCGTCTACGCCCCCGCCGTGGTGGCCAGCTTCGGCTCAGGGACCGGGCAGATCGACGTCCGGGCGGTCGCGCCCGACGGGGCGGCGGCCTACCAGGCAACGGCCGCCGCCGAGCGCAGCGGCCGTATCGCGGCGGGTAAGCAGCTCCTGGAGAACCCGCGGCTCACGGTCGCGGCCGGAGCCCAGGCGGCGCTGCGGTCCGGCCAGGTCGACGCCCGGCTGCTGATACTGCTGGCCGCGCTCGCGGGACAGCAGCCGGTCCGGGTCAGCTCGTTCGGCGACCCGGCGCCGGGGGCCGCGTCCGGCGTCCCGTTGCGCAGCGCCGTGATCGCGTCCCCGGCCGCCGGGGCCGCGGGCGCGTCGCGCCTGCGGTCAGCGCTCGCCTTCATCGAGGCGCAGCGGCCGCCGTACCTGCCGCTGCAGGCGAGCCTCGACGGCACGTCCGCGCTGACCGTCGAGTACGCCGCGCCCAGCCCGCTCGGGCTGCTCAGCGGTCCTTAAGGATTGTCACTTGGGTAAGGGGAGGGGAACCCGTTGAAGAAGAACATGAAGCTAATCCGGTGGGCGCTGCTGCTGATCACCATGCCCGCCTTGCTACTCGGCTTTGCCCTGGCGGGCACCGCGTCGGCGGCGTCAGGGACCGGCTGGATCCGGCTGGCGCACCTGTCGCCGAACACCCCGGAGGTTGACGTCTACCTGTACTCCTTCGGTGACCCGAAGGCTGAGCTGGTGGTCCACCACGTCGGGTACGGGGTGGTCTCGTCCTACCAGCCGCTGCCGGCGGGCGAGTACACGGTGGCGATGCGCGCGGCCGGCGCCGCCGCGGCCAGCAAGCCGGTACTGTCGGCGAGCGTTAACGTGCAGCCGGGCGAGGCCTACACGGTGGCCGGCCTGGGTCCCGAGTCGGGGCTGCGACTGGCGGTGCTTGCGGACCAGCTGAAGCCGCCGCCGGGCAAGGTACTGGTGCGGGTGATCCAGGCGTCACTCAAGCAGCACGTGGTGAACGTGACCTGGAACGGCCAGCCGGCCGTGTCCAACCTGGCCTTCGGCGCCGTCAGCGCGTACACCGCGGTCGCCCCGGCCACCGCCTCGCTGCACGTCGCCGGGGAGAGCGGGACCGCCAGCTCCACGGTGACGCTGGCCGCCGGGTCGGTGCACACCATCGTGGTCCTCGACGGGTCGAAGGGCCTGGCACTCGACAACTTCACCGACGCGGCCGGCAGCGGTGACAGGCCGGCCGGGCGCCGGCGACCGGCTTCGGCGGCACCGCGCCGCGGGTGCCGTCCCCGCTCCCCTGGCTGACTGTCATCGGCGCCGGGCTGCTGCTGGCGGTGCTCGGCGGGGCCGGCCTGCGCCGCCTGCGGCCTAGTGCCTAGCCGGGAGACTTCCCGGCTGGTCAGGCGCCCCCGGCCCAGCCGGAGGTCGGCGGCGCTGCTGGCCCTGGCGATCGGCCTGGTGGTGGCGGGGGCGGGCGCGGCCGGCCTGATGCTGACCCGGCACCCGGTCGCGCCGCAGTACGGCGCGACCCCGACCCTGCCCGCGCCGACCGGCCCGATCGTGGCGGCCGCGCAGCCGTCCGCGGACGCGGTCGGCAAGCCGGTCGCGCTGACCATCCCGGCCATCGGCGTGCAGACCAGCCTGGTCAACCTCGGGCTGACCGCGGCCGGCACCCTCCAGGTCCCCGCGTCGACCGCGGTCGCGGGCTGGTACACCGGCAGTCCCCGGCCCGGTGCGGTCGGGTCGGCCGTCATCGCCGGGCACATCGACTCCAGGTCCGGGCCCGGGGTGTTCTTCCGGCTGTCGTCCCTGCGACCGGGCGACCGGGTGTACGTGCGGCGGGCGGACGGGACGCTGGCGGCCTTCCGGGTGACCGTCGTCAGCCAGTACCCCAAGGACAGCTTCCCCGCCGCGGCGGTCTACGGCGCCACCCCGGATTCCGAGCTGCGCCTGATCACCTGCGGCGGGACCTTTGACTACGCCACCGGCTCTTACCTCAGCAACACGGTCGTCTACGCGGTCGCGGCGGGCTGAGAAGGTCCCGCGGGCATCAGGGCTGCCGGGCGGGTGAGGCGGCCGCCGCCGTCTCGTCCGCCGGGCGGGGGACCCGGGCCCACCGCAGGCGCCGCGCGAGCAGCGTGAGCAGCCAGATCACGGCCGCGTCGATGGCGGCGGCGACGATGCCGTCGGCCCAGTAGTGGTTGCCGGTGGCGACCACCACGAACACGGTCACCGCCGGGTGCAGCAGGATCAGCCAGCGCCAGCGGCTGCGCGCCCGGGTGATGACGGCCCAGGCGACCAGGACTGACCAGGCCACGTGGACCGAGGGCATGGCCGACAGCTGGTCGGTGCCCGCGGACGAGCCGACGGCGGAGTAGACGGACTGGCCGTACCGCGCCGCCAGGTCGACGATGCCCGCCCCCGGCAGCAGCCGTGGCGGCGCGACCGGGACGAACGAGATGAGCAGGCAGATCGCCGTGCCCGCGGCCATCGCGTTGCGCACCCCCGGGTAGCCGTCCCGGTGCCAGGCGAACAGCCAGATCAGCATCGCGATCAGCATCCCGAAGTGCATGGTCGCGTAGTAGATGTTGGCGGCCTCGGACAGTAGCGGGTGCGGCAGCAGCAGCCCCTGCACGCTGGCCTCGTCGGGCAGGCGCAGCGTCCGCTCGGCGTCCCAGACCCACCGGCCGTGCGCCACCGCGGCCGCGAAGCCGCCCGACGCGAGGTTCCCGGCCAGCTGCCACAGCGCGTACAGGCCGACCACCACGCCCGCCTCGCGCAGGAAGGGGCCGACGTGCGCGGCCCACGGCCAGGCCCGGGCCGCGCGGCCCGCGTACACCAGCAGCAAGCCGGCCGCGCCCAGCCCGGCGGCAAGCAGCGCCGCCTGCTGCCAGGAGAGCATCAGGTTGGTCATATTGCTTCTTAACACCTGCGCGCCCGCCTGATGCCCGCAGGGTGGCGATGAGCTGAACGGCGGGAGACGCGGGTGAAGCCCGCTGTGATAGGTTCGGCGTCGCCGTGCACCGCAGCAACCCGAGGAGGTGAGCCCGATCAACACCGTGACTGTGACAGTGACCAGTCGGGGCTCCCTTCCTCGCATGGCCTAGGGAGCGCCCGCACAAGCACCTGGAAAGGGTGTGGACGCTATGCGCTTCAGCATCTCTTCTCCGACGTCCTGCAACGGCGTCACCGAGCGTCTCTTCACTCTCGGCGAGATCCCCGGCGTGCTGTGGACGCCCGCGGGCGCGACCGGTATCCGGCCCCTGATCCTGCTGGGGCACGGCGGCGGCCAGCACAAGCAGGCCCCGCGCATCGTGGCCGGCGCACGCCGCTTCGCGGCCGAGTGCGGCTTCGCCGCGGTGGCGATCGACGCCCCGGGCCACGGGGACCGGCCAAGGACGGCTGAGCTGGACCGGGCCTTCACCGAGATGAGGGCCCGGGCGGCGGCCGGCGAGCCGATGTTCCCGCTGGTCGCCGGACTGCACACGCTGCTGGCTGAGCAGGCCGTCGCGGAATGGCGCTCGATCCTGGACGCGGTCGCCGACCTGGCGGATGTCGGCGACGGCCCGGTCGGCTACCTGGGGATGTCGCTGGGCTGCGGGCTGGGTGTCCCGCTGGTGGCCGCGGAACCCCGCCTCCGGGCGGCGGTACTCGGCCTGTTCGGCGCACTGGGACTGGCCGCGGATGCCGCCCGGATCACGGTCCCGGTGCAGTTCGTGATGCAGTGGGACGACGAGCGCGTGCCCCGTCAGGAGGCGCTGGCCCTGTTCGACGCCTTCGCCTCGGCCGAGAAGACGCTGCACGCCAACCCGGGCAAGCACGGTGACGTCCCGGCGTTCGAGACGGAGGGCTCGCTGAGTTTCTTCGCCCGGCACCTGAGCTGACACCGCCGCCTGCCGGCCGCGACGCGTCGACCGGGAACCGTTCCCGGTCGACGCGTTCGCGAAGTCAGCAAACTCCTAGCGCAGGCCGGCCACCAGGCCGTGGTGCGGTGCGCCGCCGAAGCCATGGAACGGTCCCGGGTGGCCCCCTGGCCGGCCCGTCCCTGGCTTGCCCGGCCAGGAACCGCCGCCGTGACCGGGTGCGCCGGGGAACCCGCCCGGGGCGGGCCACCAGCCGGACCGGGAGCCCGATCCGGTGCTCGCCACCGCCGCCGCGTACTGCCGGCCGGGCTGCGTCGCGGCCGCGGCCGGCTGGCTTGCCGCCCCCGGGGCGGATGATGACCGCGCGCCCGCGGCCGGCCGCTGGCCCGACGGCCGGGCCGTCGGCGCGGCGGCCGGCCGCGAGGCGGGCGATGCGGCGGCGGGCACCGGGGACGCGTCGGCGGGTACCGCCGCGGACTTGTTGGACGCGCTGATCACCGGGGCAGCGCTGCCCGGCAGCACGGTGAGCAGGACCGCCACGACCGCCGCCAGCAGCACCAGGACCGTGCACACGGCCGCCATGCCCGCACGGAAGCTGATCTCCTCCAGCCGTGCGTTCACCGTCATGCGGAAGCCCGGCCGCCGGCCGGGCAGCGCGTAGTCTCCGCCGCTCACGCTCTGCCCCTCACACCAGGGGACGATACCGATGAAAAGCGGGAAACGGTGGGATGATCGGCAATTCTCGCTGCCGCCGTCAGCGCAGCTCGTGCAGGTAACCGAGCACCAGGTGGAGCAGGCGCAGGTCCACGATCACGTTCAGCGCGATCAGGCCCGCGCTGATAAGCAGCGCCGCGACGACGGCGAGGGTGACGCGCCAGTACCTGGCGCACAGCACCCCGAGGAAGCCGACGCCGACGAGCGCGATTGCCTGGTAATCACCGGAATGCGGAAGGTAAACGGGCATGATGCCCCCCCGGCAGTGATAGCCGTAGCGAAATGGCAGGGCGACCGGATTGCGCGCAGGCGCCGCTAGGGGCGCCGCAGAGAGATCCCTTAACGGGACGGCATGATTACCCGCGGCAGGACGGGGATCCGTGCACGAACCCAGTGGCCGGAAGCGACAGGAGCTGAGCCCCGCCGCCTCTCGTTGTCACCAGCAGTGAATCGGGCCGGCCATTTTCCCTCCCTTGCCTCCCGAAGTACTACCTCAGGAGACTCTTAAGTGCTATCACCACTATTCCCGTAACTTTCGGTATCAGTCGTCACCCGGGCGGGGTGAGAAATCGGGAGCGACCGCCCACCCGGCGGCGGCGCCAGGCTGCCCGCGTCCGCGGCGGGCGGCGGAACGTACCATTCGGAAGGTGCCTCATTTCTCGCTAGCCGTCATCGGCTCCGGATCGGGCAGCGTCGTGCTGCCGAAGGACCCCGGGCAAGGACCGGTGGCGCTGATCGAGTCGGGCGCCATCGGCGGCACCTGCCTCAACCGGGGCTGCATCCCGAGCAAGATCCTCATCTACACGGCCGAAGTCGCCCAGCAGGTGCGGCACGCGCCCGAGTTCGGCCTCACCGCGCGGCTGACCGGAGTGGACTGGCCCGCCATCAGGGACCGCACCTTCGGCCGGACCGACAAGGTGTCCGCCGCCGGGCGCCAGGCCAAGGCCGCGTCGGACACGGTCACGCTGATCGAGGGACGAGCCCGCTTCACCGGCCCGCGCGAGCTTGCCATCGACGACGGCACCGAGGTCACCGCGGACCGGATCGTGCTCGCCACCGGCGCCCGCCCGGTCATCCCGCCGGCCATCGCCGCCAGCGGCGTGGGCTACCACACCTCGGACACGGTCATGCGGATCGACCGGCTGCCGGCCAGCATGGTGATCGTCGGCGGCGGTTACATCGCCGCCGAGATGGCGCACCTGTTCTCCAGCCTGGGCGTGCGCGTCAGCATCGTGAACCGCGGCCCCGCCCTGCTGTCCGCCTTCGACCCGGAGGTGTCCCGCCGGTTCACCGAGCTGGCAGTCAAGCGCTGGGACGTCCGGCTGTCGGCCGAGGTCACCGGCGCCCGCCAGGCCGACGGGACGACCGAGGTGGAGCTCGCCTCGGGGCCGCCCGTCAGCGGGGAGCTGCTGCTGGTCGCGGCCGGCCGTACCCCCGACACGGCCGACCTCGACCTCGACCGGGCCGGCGTCCGGCTGCGCGCGGACGGGCGGATCGAGGTGGACCAGTACGGCCGGACCACGGCCGAGGGCATCTGGTCGCTGGGCGACGCGAGCACGCCGTACCCGCTCAAGCACGTGGCCAACGCCGAGGCCCGCACCCTCGCGCACAACCTCGCCTTCCCTGGCGACCTGCGCCCGTACCCGCACGACTGGGTGCCGTCGGCGGTGTTCAGCGACCCGCAGGTGGCCGCCTTCGGCGCCCGCGAGCAGGACCTGGCCGGCCACGGGCGGCGCTACGTGTCAGCGGTGCAGGAGTACGCCGACGTTGCCTACGGCTGGGCCTTGCAGGACGCGGCCGGCTTCTGCAAGCTGTACGCCGACCCGGCGACCGGGCTGCTGCTCGGCGCGCACATCATGGGGTACCAGGCGTCCCTGCTCATCCAGCCGCTGATCCAGGCCGCCGCGGCCGGGCAGCGGGTGGCCGACCTGGCCAGGAACCAGTACTGGATCCACCCGGCGCTGACCGAGGTAGTGGAGAACGCGCTGCTCAAGCTACCGCTCGACCCCGCCGCGCGGCCACCGAGCTGACCGAAAGGCCTCGACGGGGCGGATAAGCCGCCATACATTAAGCGCGTGACCGGCGAGGATGAGCTTCGGTCGTCCCTGGCGGACGGGACCCGCATGCTGCACGAGGACGGGGACCTGCGGGCCAGCCGCGGGCACTTCGAGCGGGCCTGCCAGCTAGCGGAGCGGGCGGGCGACGCGCGGGCGGCCGCGCAGGCCGCGCTCGGGCTGGCCGGGCTGTGGGTGAGCGAGAGCCGGACGGCGGCCGACGCCGCCCAGCGCGAAGAGCGGCTGCGGCACGCCCTGTCCCGGTTGTCACCCGGGCCGGGGCCGGCGACACCGTGCTGGCCGACACCGTGCTGGCCGACACCGTGCTGGCCGAGCGGATCCGGGTCAGGCTGGCGGCGGAGTCGGACTACTTCCACGGCGAGAACGCGGCCATCCGGGCGATGCTGGACGGGATCGGGCCGGACGCCGACCCGGTCCTGCTGGCGGAGACGCTCAGCCTCGCCCACCACTGCCTGCTCGGCCCCGAGCACGTCGGGCTGCGCGGTGAGCTGGCCGCCCGGCTGATCCGGGCCAGCTTCCGCACCGGCCGCCGCGGCGACCTGCTGATGGGCCTGCTGTGGCGGACAGTCGACGGCTACACCGCGGGCGACCCGCACGCCGAGCGCCGCCTGAGCGAGCTGCGCGAGCAACTCGGTCAGCGCGACCACCTGGCGGTCAACTTCGTGGTCAGCGCGATCGACGTGATGCTGGCGATCCGGGCCGGCCACCTCGACCAGGCCGAGGCGCTGACCGAGGCCTGCGCCAAGAGCGGCGCGGCGGCAGGCGACATTGACTGCGAGTGGTGGCCAGGCGCCCAGCTGGCGACGATCCGCTGGTACCAGGGGCGGCTCGGCGAGCTGGCGCCCGCGCTGCCCGAGCGGGTGCAGTCCCCGGCGCTCAGCGCGGTCGACAACTCGGCGCTGGCGGTGCTGGCGGTGGCGGCGGCGCTGAACGGGGACCGCCGCACGGCCGCCAGCTCGCTGGCGGCGCTGTGCGGCCGCGACCTGGCCGGGCTGGCCAGGTCGAGTAGCTGGCTGGTGACCATGAACGCCATCGTGGAGGCGGCCTACCTGCTCCAGGACGCGGACGTGGCCGCCGCGGCGTACGAGCTGCTGCGCCCGTACGCCGCCCTGCCGATGATCGGCAGCCTCGGCATCACCTGCCTCGGCAGCACCGAGCAGGCGCTCGGGGTCGCCTGCCTGGCCACGGGAAGGCTGGACAGCGCGATCGGTCACCTGCACTCGGCCGTGCGGCACAACCTGGCCCTGGCGCACTGGCCGGCCGTGCTCGCCTCCCGGCAGCGGCTCGCCCAGGCGTACGCCCGGCGCGGCCTGCCCGCGGACGCGGCCGCCGCCCGCCGGGAGCTAGCCGCCGCCGCCGATGAGGCCGCCGCGGTGGGCCTGGCGGTACCCCGGGCCACGGCCGGGACCGCCCGCAAGCCGCCCGGCGCGGCGGAGTGCCGGCGGCACGGCCGCAAGTGGCGGCTCACCTTCCGGGACCGGAGCGTGATGGTCGGTGACAGCATCGGGATGACTCACCTGGCCGTGCTGATCGCCAACCCGCGCCAGGAGATCCGGGCCGCCGACCTGGTGGCCGGGCTGGTCACGCTCGGCGGTACCGCGGGCGACGGCGGCGCACCGCACCCGGTCCTGGACCGCGCGGCGGTGGCCGGCGTACCTGAGCCGGCTGACCCAGCTCGACGAGCAGCTCGGCGGGCTGGATCCGGATGACGACCGGGCGCAGGCGGCCCGGGCCGAGCGCGACTGGCTGGCCGCCCAGCTAGCCAGCGCGGCCGGCCTGCACGGGCGAACCCGGGAGTTCCCGGCCGGCCGGCGAGCGGGCACGGGTGGCGGTAGGCAAGGCGATCCGCCGCGCACTGGCCCGGGTCGAGCAGGCCGACCCGGTCATCGGCGGCCACCTGCGCCAGGCGGTGCACACCGGCGCGCGCTGCTCCTACTGGCCAGGCTGACTCGGCCCGCCCCGCCCCGGCCGTGCCGCCCGGTCCGGCGGACCGGGATGGAACCGGTTGGAACGCCCCAGGGATGAAGCTTGCGAAACCCTCCATCCCTACCCTTTCTGGAGAAATCATGGCGCTCCGTGACACGATGCTGAACTCGGCCACCCCCTACCTCCAGCCCGGCGAGCCGGCCCAGGCGGTGATCGGCGCACAGACCGCCAGCCAGTGGGTTGCCGGGCTGGCGGGCATCTTCGTCTTCCTCGGCCTCAACCACTACCGCATCCTGGTTGTCACCCCGGCCCGGATCCTGGTCCTCGACGCGGGCAAGACGAGCATGAAGAAGGCCCGCGGGGTGGTGCTTGAGCTGCCCCGGTCGACCCGGCTCGGCCCGGCGACCGGGTTGTGGCACCGCATCCCGGCGGGCCAGGAGACGCTGCGGGTGCACCGGCGCTTCTTCAAGGAGATCCAGGCCGCGGACAGCACCTTGATCGGCGCCTGAGCCACCCGGGCGCGCTGCCCGGCGAACAAATCCCCTGTTTCAGGCTGAGACGGGAATACCCCTTGCTGTCCGGCGGTTGCCGGATATGAAGCGAAGGGGAGTAGCTCTTCCGCCGGACCGTCGACATGCTGGCCCGTACTCTGGGCCCGGCGCCCGGGAGCCGTCAGGCTTGAGCGAGACCTTCAGGCCGTGTAGCTGTATGCTGCCGCGCCGGAGCGCCCCTCGCCTGTACGGCTCCAGGGCTAGCCGGCGGGGCCGGACCGGAGGGTACTCGCCGATGAGCCTGGCCATCGCCGCGACGGTGTTCGCGGTCATCTTCACCGCCGAGCTGCCAGACAAAACCGCGCTCGCCAGCCTGATCCTGGGCAGCCGGTACCGCCCGTCCTACGTTTTCGCCGGCGTGGCGGCTGCGTTCGCCGTGCACACCGCGCTGGCGATCGCGGCCGGCAGCCTGCTGGCACTGCTGCCGCACCGGCCGGTCGAGATCGTCGTGGCGGCGCTGTTCGCGGCGGGCGCCATCCTGCTGCTGCGCGGGCGCCACGAGAACGACGAGGATGACGAGCACGTCGAGCTGCACGGCCGCAAGCCCTCGTTCTGGCGGGTGGCCTGGACCAGCTTCGCCGTCATCATCGTGGCCGAGTTCGGTGACCTGACCCAGATCGCTATCGCCAGCCTGGCTGCCAGGTATCACCAGCCGCTGTCGGTCGGCGTCGGCGCGCTGCTCGCCCTGTGGGCGGTCGCCGCCATCGCCATCGCCGGCGGCCGCAGCCTGCTCAAGGTCATCCCGCTGGCCTGGATCACCCGCATCGCCGCGGTCATCATGCTGATCATGGCCGGCTTCAGCCTGGCCGCCGCGTTCGCCTGAGCCCGGGCCGGGCCGGGCCGGGGCCGGGCTAGCCGCTAGCGGGGCTGGCCGGGCCGAGGAAGCGGACCACGTCGGCCGCGTCGGCCCGCAGCGCGGCAGCGGTCTCCGGGTCGAGCGGGGCGAACGGCGCCAGCCCGACCCGGCCGGCGGTGAACGTCCAGGTCGCCACGGCCCGCCCGGCGACCAGCGCGAACGGGCGGAACAGCCCGTTGACGGTCACGATCTCCCCGTGCGGGCCGGTCACCGGCTCACGGGACGCCCAGCCGAGCAACAGCGGGTCGAACGCCCCGAGCAGCCGCGGTGGCGGCAGCGCGGCCTCCGGCTGACGGTACGGGGGCTGGCTGTCCGCGGGCTGGCTGTCCGCGGGCTGGCCGGCCAGCTCGGCTAGCCCGTCCGGCCGCTGCCTGGCGCCGCACCCGGCCAGCCCGAGGCGGGCGTCGCGCACCCCGATGCCGGCCCACTTGGCGAGGTCGCGGTCGCTGGCCGGGGCATGCCCGGCGAGGTAGCGGCGGGCCAGCTCGGCCAGCGCCGCCTCGCGCGGCAGGGGCGCCGGCGGCTTCCCCAGCCAGTCGCTGACCAGTGCGAACGCCTGATCCTGGCCGCTCATCGGGCCGCGCACGATCAGCCCGCGAATGCTGGCAAGGAACAGGATGTGGACCAGCGCCTGGCCCTCGGTGCGCACCCCGGCCGCGGCTACCCGCACGCGGAGCTGCGCCCGGGTGAGCGGGCCGTCGGCGGCCAGCGCGTCCCGCACGACCCGCACCGCCCGCTCGGCGTCGTCCGGCGGCACGCCCTCTTGCCCCAGCCGCCGGGCGTTGCCGGTGCCCAGCTGGGGCACGGTCAGCGGGTGCAGCCACCAGTAGTCCTCGGTGCGGACCAGGTGCAGGGTGCCGCGGTTCAGCCAGCTGATGACCAGGGCCCGGCGGCCGAGGGCCGCGTCGACGTCCGCGGCCGACAGCCCGGCCGAGCGCGCCCGGACCGCCAGCCGGGCCCCCCGTGGGTCCTGTGCCTGCACCGCCAGCAGCCGCCGGGCCACCTCCACGGGCGTGCGCGCGGGCTGGCCGGACAGCAGCTGGGCCGCGCAGCGCCGCGCGGTCAGTGCCGTCTCGCCCGGGAGTCCGCCCGGCTGCGCTGCTGAAGTGCTCACCGGCGGTGACTCTACCGCCCGGGGCGGCCGACCTCGACGAGTGGTTCAGCCGGTTGCCGGCCTGCGGGCCTCGGCCGCTACTCGGCCTTGAGGATCAGGGCCGGACGGGTCCTGGCCGCCAGCGTGGCCGGCAGCGAGGTGAGCAGGTTCCCCACCACCAGCAGCACGACCGCCCCGGCCACCAGTAGCAGCACCGGCACCGCGGCGACCGGGATCACGCCCAGTGACCCGGCGAAGTGCTGCCAGGCGAGCCGGCCGAGGGCGATGCCCAGCGGCACGCCCACCGCCAGCGCGAGGAGCAGCGTGAGCGACGTCTGCCAGGCGATCACCGCCCGGATCTGGCCGCGCTCCATCCCGAGCGCCTTCAGCAGCGCGAACTCGTGCCGGCGGCGCCGCACCAGGCTGAGTACGGTCATCGAAAGCGACAGCACCGAGGCGACCGCGAGCCCCACCGCCAGTGCGATCGGCTGGCCGCCCAGCTGCACCGCGTTGTAGACCACCGAGGCCTGCATCGGCGGCAGGTAGTAGGTGCCGCCGGGCTGCCCGTCCGGGTTGGCCAAGGTGATCCGCTTGACCAGCGCCTCCCGCTGCCCGGCGGTGGTACCCGGCTTCAGGTCGATCACCGCCGCCGAGGGCCACACCGGCTGGGAGATGTTGACCTTGCCCGGATCAGGGTCCGGGCCCACGGTCGCGTCCAGCAGCGTTTGCTCTGGCAGCAGCACGCCCCGGCCGAGGGACACGTGGTCGGTCTCGGCCACGCCGATCGACGGCAGCGTCACGATGCCGGTGATAGTGAGCTTCCTGGCGTACCGGGCGATGCCGACGGTGACGGTGTCGCCGATCTTCTTGCCCAGCTCGGCCAGCGTGGCCGAGCCCAGCTCGACCTGATCCGGGCCAGACAGCGGCTGCCCGGCGGTGGTGGGCGGCTCGACCGTGCCCGCCTCGCGCTGCAGGCCGGCCACCGGGAGGTACCGGCCGTCCACCGGGACCTGGGCGAAGGCCAGCTCCGACCACCCGGCGACGGCTGGCTGGCCGCCGACCAGGTGCTCCATGGAGCCGGGGTTGAAGGCTCCCCAGGAACCTTCCGCCTGCACCAGCACGTCCCAGTTCCAGCCGTACCGGGCCGGGTGACTGGACAGGTCGGTCAGGCTGCTGCTGAACACGACCGCCGCCACCATCGCGGTGACCGCGATCACCGACCCGCCCAGTGTGCTGAGCACCGGGACCGCCTGGCGGCCGGAGCCGGTCGCGAGCACGTTGCGGATGCCGATCGCCAGCGGCGGCGGCAGCCGGAAGGCGGTCGCGGCCCCGGCCCGGGCCGGGGCCGGCCGGGGCGACGGCCGGGTGCCACGGAACGCGATCACCAGGAGGATCCCGCCGACCAGGGCCGCGATGGCGGGCAGGCCCGCCCCGAGGACCAGCGGGTCGGCCTGGAACCCGCGGGCCGGGTCATAGCCGCGCACCGGGCCGGCCGGCGCCAGCGGCGACAAGGCGACCGCGACCGCGGCCGCCACCACGGTGATGCCCGCGACCAGGACCAGCCCGGGCAGGCAGGCCAGGCCGGTCAGCTGCGACCGGGTGGCGCCCAGGGCGCTCAGGGTGGCCGCGTCCGACCGGTTCCGGCTGGTCAGCTGGAACAGCCCCTGGATGACCAGGATCAGCATGGCGAGCGCGGCGATCCCGCCGAAGATGGTCAGCGCGACCGACTCCGGCTTGATCGCCTGCTGCACCTGATTGCGGATCAGGTCGCTGCGCTGCACGTTGAACGACAGGCCGGTGGGAGTCTGGCCGGTCTCGGCCTTCACCTCGTTCTCCACCTTCAAGGCCAGGGCGGCGAGGTTGCGCTGCAGCTCAGGAATGCCAGCCGTGCCCCCGGCGAGGCGCAGTCCCACCCAGCCGTAGGCGGCGTAGCCGAAGGTCTGCTCGGTGTGCGGCAGCGCCTCGGTCGCGGCCGGGGGCAGGATGGCGGCGTTGCCCTCGTCGGCCTGGTCGATCAGCACCGGCGGGGTCTGGCCGATGGCAGCGACCGTGTAGGTCCGCATCAGGTAGTGCGGGGTGGCCGGGTTTCCCGTGCCGTTGCTGGACGTGTCCGGGAAGAGGGCATAGGTTACCCGGCCGCCCACCCCGACCCCGAACAGCCGGGCGATCTGCGGCGCCAGCACGATGCCGGTGGTGGAGTTCAGCGGCGGAAGCTTCCCGGCCACCGGGACCACCCGGTCCTGCCGGAAGTAGGCGCCGTCGACGCTGCCGAGGATGTCGGCGGTCAGGAACGAGTCGTCGATGCTCCCGTGCACCACCGGGAACGCGTCGAGGCCGAGGAACGCGGCGTGCGAGGTGATCCCGGGCAGCCCCGAGATCATCGAGATCACCTGCTGGTAGGACAGGCCGGGGAGCTGACCGGGGATATCCACCAGCACGTCGCTGGCGTTGGTGGCGGTCAGGTAGCGGCCGTAGGCGCTGGCGGTGCGGCGCGCCCCGGCCAGCGCGCCGAGGGCGACGCCGCCGAGCAGCCCGCCGACCAGGCCAAGCACCAGCGCCTGGCGCCAGGACCGGCGCAGCACCGGCCACCAGTAGATGCCGGCCAGCCTCATGAAGGTACCGCCGCCTGGTCCCCAGCCCCGTTCCCCCGCATAAGGACGATTCTGACCGCAGCGCCGCGCGATGTCAGATGAGCTACCACCACCGCTGGCGGCTGGCCTACTTCACCATCGGCTCGGCGTGGAACCAGCACCCGTTCGCCCGCCGACGGCCGCGTGGCGGTCAGCGGCGGCGCTCAGAAGATGCCGCCGTCGTCGAACCCGCCGCCGCCCTGGTCGAAGCCGCCCTGGTCGTACTGGCCCTGGTCGTACTGGCCCTGGTCGTACTGGCCCTGGTCGTACTGGCCGTTGTCGTACTGGCCAGGGTCCTGACCCTGGTAGTCGTTCTGGTCGCGGTCGCCCGCCTCGAAGCCCTGCTGGAAGCCCTCGTCGTACTGCCGGTCATCATTACCGAACAGCCCGCCCCCGTCGAAGATGCTGGTCAGCACCTCGGCCCCGAGGATGCCGCCGCCGATGCCAAGGGCGAGCTGGCCCGCGCCGGCCAGGAAGCCGCCGCCCGGCCGCCCGTACTGCTGGTACTGGGGCTGCTGGTACGGGCCCTGCTGGTACTGGGGCTGGCCGTAGCCCTGGTAGCCGCCCCCGGGCGGCGCGAACCCGGCCGGCGCGCCGCTCTGGGCCTGCCGGGCCCGCAGCTGGTTGATCGTCGCCTGCTGGGCCACCAGGGTCTGCGCCATCTGGTAGACGAGCCCCTGCGGATCCTGCTTCAGGTGCCGCTGGATGAGCTCATCGGCGTCGCGGTCGCGCGGTCCCGCCTGCGCCGCCGTCTGTCCCAGGTAGCGGAAAAGTTCCTCGATAGCCTGCTGGTCTTGCTGGTTCATAACGCCTCCAGCGGGGTCGTCAGCGCCGTCAGCCGGCTTGCCTTCCTGCTGGCACACTACCCGCAGGCGCGGCAGGCCTTGCCTGGGCAGGCCGTTGATCTTCACTGCCGGTCAGTGACCAGGTGCCCGGCCGCCCCGGGCATAGCATGGGGCGGTGGACATCACCGAGCTGATACTCGACGACCATCACGAGCAGCGGCGGCTGTTCGCGATCCTGGAGCAGATCGACCGCTCCGACACCGGGTCGCTAGCCGCCGTCTGGGGCCGCCTGGCGGCGTTCCTCGAGGTGCACGCGGCGGCGGAGGAGGCCCTCTTCTACCCGGCGCTGCTCCAGGTCGGCATCGCCGCCCGGCGCCGCCCCGGGGTAGAAGACGAGACGCTCGACGCCATCGGCGACCACAACCAGATCCGCGACGCGGTCACCGAGGCGGCCAAGCACGCGGTCGGCAGCGAGGCCTGGTACGCGGCGGTGGCCGGGGCGAACCTGGCCAACGGCGACCACATGGCGGAAGAGGAGCGCGAGGGGCTGACCGACTTCCGCCGCCTGGCCGGGCTGCGGCAGCGGCACGACCTCGCGGTCGCCTTCGCGGCGTTCGAGGCCAGGCACGTCACCGGCGTCGACCCGGTCGACAAGGACCCGGCCACTTACGTGGCCGAGGCGGAAAGCGGCCTTGTCCTCAGTGGCGACGGGTCACTCGGCATCGGCGCGCTGCGGCGCCTGCCGGAATCTTCCTGACCACCTACCTCCGCTGGATCTTGACCGCGGTGCCGTAGGCGCAGATCTCGGTCCAGTTCTGGCCCATCTCCGAGGTGTCGAAGCGCATCGCAAGCACCGCGTCGCCGCCGCGCGCCTGTGCCTCCTGCGTCATCCGGTCGATCACCTCGTTGCGGCTGTCGATCAGGTTCTTGGTCATGCCCTTGAGCTCGCCGCCGGCCATCGCCTTGAAGGCGGAGCCGAACTGCGAGCCGATGTTGCGGCTCCGCACCGTCAGGCCGAACACCTCGCCAAGCACCTCGGTTACCTCGTAGCCGGGGATGTCGTTCATCGTCGAGATCAGCACGTCACACCTCCACCGGGGGTATCGCCCGGCCGCCGAGCCGCTAAACGCCCAGCCCAAGAGGTGTCGCCGGTCAGGCACGCTGACCCGTAGGCTGGCCTGAACGCCGACTGCCCAGAGCGGGGGTTCATGTTCCACGTCGATTCCGAGGTCGGCCGCCTGCGGCAGGTGATCCTGCACCGGCCGGACCTCGAGCTGAAGCGGCTCACCCCGGCCAACGTCGCCGACCTGTTGTTCGATGACGTGCTCTGGGTGAGCCGGGCCCAGGCCGAGCACGACGCGTTCGCCGACGTCCTGCGCGAGCGCGGGGTGCTGGTGCACTACTACAGCGACCTGCTGGCGCAGACGCTGGACGTGCCGGAGGCGCGCGACTACGTCCTGGGCCGGCTGTTCGACCCGCGGCGGCACGGACCGCTGGCCGCCGCGACCCTGCGGGCGTCGATGGCCGGGCTGGCCTCAGCCGAGCTGGCCAGGTACCTGGCGGGCGGGATCACCAAGGGCGAGATCGGTGAGCTCGGGCCGGTGCCCAAGAGCATCGCCTTCCACTCGCTCGACCGGGACGACTTCGTCCTCGCGCCGCTGCCCAACCTGCTGTACCAGCGGGATACCTCCTGCTGGATCTACGGCGGGGTATCGATAAACGCGATGCGGCGCCCCGCCCGCATCCCGGAAACGGTCAGCGACGAGGCCATCTACCGCTGGCACCCGATGTTCGCGGACGCTGAGTTCGACGTCTGGTACCACGGGGCGGAAGCCGGCCCGGCCACCGTCGAGGGCGGCGACGTGCTGGTCATCGGCAACGGCGCGGTGCTGGTGGGGATGAGCGAGCGGACCACCCCGCAGGCGGTAGAGATGCTGGCCAGCCGGCTGTTCGCCGCCGGGGCGGCCCGCTGCCTGGTCGCGGTCGACCTGCCCAAGAGCCGGGCGTTCATGCACCTGGACACGATGCTGACGATGGCCGACTACGGTGTCTTCACCAAGTACGCGGGGATGGGCATGCTCCCGTCGTACACGGTCGAGCCGGGCGCTAACGCGGAGGAGCTGAAGGTCACCGACCACCCGCCGCAGGACATGCACCGGGCCATCGCCGCCGCCCTGGACCGGCCAGAGATCACCGTGCTGACCGCGGTCCAGGACGCTCGCGCGGCGTCGCGTGAGCAGTGGGACGACGGCTGCAACGTGCTCGCGGTCGAGCCGGGGGTGGTCGTCGCCTACGAGCGGAACGTCACCACCAACGCCTACCTGCGCGACCACGGCATCGAGGTGATCACCGTGCCCGGCGGCGAGCTCGGCCGCGGCCGCGGCGGCCCGCGCTGCATGAGCTGCCCGGTCGAGCGGGACGCCTGACCGCCCGCGCCCCGTCCAGGCTTAACCGCCGCGCGGCTAGGGGTGGCGGCTAGGGGTTTGCGGCTAGGGGTGGCGGCCGGACAGCTCGTAGGCGAGCTGGAACGCGTCCAGCGTGCCGACCCCGGTCACCGCGTCGTAGCCGCTGGTGGCGGAGTAGCCCTTGACGGTGACCTGCTTGCCGCCCGCGGTGTAGGCGACGGTGTTGTTGCCCGCGGTCACGTCGACGATGCCGGCCGCGTGCCCGGCCGCCAGGCGGTACAGGGTGGGGTTGATGAGGCCGAGCGAGCGGCCCGCGATCTGGTCGGCGATCGCGACCACGGCCGCGAACTCCGGTGTCGCCTCGCTGGTGCCGCAGACCTGGGTCCAGCCCTTGACCGTGTAGCTGCTGTAGACGTCGACCGCGCCGTCGCAGGCCGCGCTCATCGAGATGTCGGGGACGGCCCGGTGGGTGCCCACCCGCGCCGCGACCCCGTTCTGCCAGGACGGGCGGGCGAAGAGCACTGAGCTGCCGCCGCCGCTGGCATACGGCGCGGGGGTGGTCGCCCCGGTCCAGCCGCGAAGCACCGCCGGGTTGTAGCTGTCGTTCCAGCTCACCGAGCTGTACCCGGTTCCGGTCGGCACTAGCTGGGTCCCGCCGACCGCGGTCACCAGCGGGTCGGTGGCCGGCCAGGCGGTCACCCGGCGGTTGTAGAAGCTCACCCCGTTGTCCTGGTAATTGGTCGCGCCGGAGTCGCCCGAGCCGGCCAGCACGGTGACCCCGTGGCTCTGCGCTTCGGTGTAAGCGGCCCGCAGCGGGGCGAGCTGGCGGGAGCTGCCGAGCGTCTGCTCGGTGGCGGCGAACGACTGGCTGATCACCCCGACCTTGTAGTGCGCGAGCGCGTACTGCTCGGCCGCGACGATCTGCGGGAACCCCGCGTCGCCCTCGGTCTCCGAGACCGGCGTCTCGACCAGCAGGATGTTCGCGGCGGGGGCAAGCGCGTGCGCGTACTCCACGTCGAGGCTGGTTTCCCCGGCCCAGCCCACCATCCCGCTGTTCTTCGGGTTGAACGGCGGGATCTTGCCCGCCGGGGCGATGATGGTGAACTTCGGCGGGGCGTTGTAGCCGAACTGCTGGTCGAACGCTGCCAGGTCGGCCTTGATGGTGGGCGAGCCGAACGGGTCGACGATCATGATGGTGACGCCCTTGCCGGTGCCGCCCCGCGCGTACAGCGCGGGCAGGTCGTAGGCCGCCCGGATCTGGTCCGGCACGTAACAGGCGATGTTGTCCGCCGCCTCGCAGTCCGCCGTCGACGGAGGGGCGGCCGACGCGGCCCGGGGCACCCTGATCACGTCCGGGTTGACCGCCACGAACGTGTCCGGGTTGACCGCCGCCGCGACCGGGGCCGCGGGCCGGGACGGGGTGCCGGGGACGGCCCCCGCCGCAGCCGGGATGACCGCCGCCGCGGCGGCGGCGAGTGCAACAGCGGAAGCAGCAAGAACGACCCTGGCCCTGAGCATGACCGCACCGTAGCGCGGACCCTCAGCCGGGGTTCAGCAAGTTATCAGATCGCCGCAAAAGGATCATGTCTGGTTAATCGGCCTCCGTTCGGGTGCCCGGCCCGGCAACCGGGAGACTGGTGCCATGGAGCGAGCAGGCGTGACGCTGCGGGCGGCGGGGGCAGCCGACCTGCCGATGATCTTCCGGGCCGAGCGGGACTACATGACCCAGGTCGAGCCGGGGCAGCTGGCCGCCTGGCAGGCGGCGGCCGACCGCAACCTGGAGCTGTGGATCGCCAACCTGGGGCGGACGCTGGTCGCGGTCCTCGGCCAGGCCGACGCCGGCTACGCCATGTGGACGCCGGCCGGGGACCGGGCGACGGTGATCACCATCCACGTGTTCCCCGGGTACCGCCGCCGCGGGATCGGCGCCGCGCTGCTGTCCGCGGTAGCCCGCGCCGCCGCCAGGGACGGTGCGGTCGCGCTGGACCTTGGGGTGCACGCGGGCAACGGGGCCCGGGCACTGTACGAGCGGTCCGGGTTCGGCTACACCGGTGACGACGGGGACTACCGGCTCTACACCTTGCCGCTGGCCCGGCAGGCTGACCCGGGCGCTCAGTGATGGACGGCGGCGAGCAGGGCGGCGTAGGAACGGACCAGTGCCGCGTGCTCGAGCGGAAGCAGCGGGCTGTCCGGCTGGGAGCCCTGCCTGATCCACTCGTCCGACAGGTCCATCGCCCGGGCGCGGTGCGCCGCGGCCGGCCGTAGCGCTTCCTCCGGCTCGCTGTAGAGGTGGCAGTACAGCCGGGTAAGTGACTGCACCAGCTCCTGCGCGGGCGGTGCGTCGAGGTCCGCCCGCGCCGCCGTCCGCCCGCGCACTGTCCCGGTACTGGCCCTCCCGGTGCACCCGCCACCAGCCGACCTCAAGCTCGGCTGCCCTGGCCGGATCGGCGGGCTCGCCGTGCGCCCGCGCCACCAGCGCGTAGAACCGCCGCATGCAGGCGGTTGCCCCCGCCGGGTCGTTGTCCGGGTACGGCGCCCAGAGCTGGTTGGCCCGCAGCACCAGCCAGGCGCCGTACAGGGTGCGGATCCAGCCGAGGCCGAAGCCGGTCCGCACCAGGCCGACCGAGGCGATCAGCACCCGCGGCCACTGCCGCAGGTAGTAGCCCACCCAGGCGCGGTACTCCAGGTCGGCCAGCCGGGCCGGGTCAAACGACCGGAGCCGGCCTGGTGCCCCGGCGCCGGCCGTGGCCGTGCCGCTCATAAGCATCTCCTCGGTGGCTTCCGGGCCGGCTGGCGCGCGGCGACGTTAGACGGCGACGTTAGACGGCGACGTTAGACATAGCCCCGGAGGGGCCGGAGTAAGCCGCGCCCGTTCGGAATGACCAAATTCTTAATATCCATGTCAGTAAATATGGGGCCCGGATGGGGCCGCAAAACTGGACAAGAAGAACAAACGGTCTTATCGGGCTACATAACTCAAGCCCGCCGTCTGATACCTATATCGATTTCTCACGATTGGGCAACGTTTAGGGCACGGATCACGATACGGTTACGGCGGTTCAAGCAGCCCTTGCCGGCCTATATCAGGACAGGTGTTCGCGACAATGCTCAGAGTGTCTGAGTCAGGTAAGCACAGCCATCGCTCCGCGCGGGCGGTCCGCCGCCCGCCATGGCGCCGGCTTGCGTTGACCGCGCTGCTGGCCGGGGCGGCGGGCGGCCTTGCCTTCGCGGTCTTTCCCGGCGGGGGCGCGGCGCCCACGGCCGACCAGCTCACCCGCGGCATCGTCAACGCTCCGATGGGCAGCCTGCTCGGCCAGGGGAAGGTCGGCGCGTACAACGCGAACCCGGCGCCGATCGTGACCGCGACCGCCAGCGGGTCGAAGGCGGCCAGCCACGGGCACCGTCCGGGTCCCGTCCCGGCCCCGACCGCCCCCGCCTCCTCGGCTCCGCCGGCCACCGTCACGCCGTTCACCGCCGCGGGCGGTGTCGGCATCTACGACGGCCAGTCCAGCCCGTCCGGCATCGAGACCGCTGCCAGCTGGCTCGGCGGGACCAGCGACATCAAGTACGCGGAGGACTTCATCGACGCGACCGACTGGTCGCACATCAGCAACCCGTGGCAGCTTGGCCAGTGGAAGGGCAGCCCGTTCACCATGATCTGGGGTGTCCCGATGCTGCCCTGCGGCGCCCCGGCCACCCAGTGCGCCACCAACGTGTCGGACTTCAACCTGGTTGCCAGCGGCGGCGCCAACAGCTACTTCAAGACCCTGGCGCAGAACCTGATCGGCAGCGGCTTCGGCTCCTCCTACATCCGGCTCGGCTGGGAGATGAACGGCACCTGGATGGGCTGGAGCATCTGCAACTCGTCGGGGTCGGGGCTGACCAGCTGGGCGGGCGACTTCGTGCCCGCCTTCCGTAACATCGTGACCGCCATGCGCAGCGTCAGCGGGGCCAACTTCAAGTTCATCTGGAACCCGCTCGACAGCAGCAACGTGAGCTGCCCCGGCGTCGAGCATGGAGAACTTCTACCCGGGCGACGCCTACGTGGACAACGTGTCGCTCGACGTCTACGACGGGATCGGCGGCTCGATCAGCGACTCCGCCCGCTGGTCGGACATGCTGAACGGCGTCAACGCGGGCGGCTACAGCGCGGTCCAGCCCGCCGCCATCGGCGGCCAGTCGTTCCAGGGCTACGGGCTGAACTGGCTGGCCGCGTTCGGCAAGGAGCACGACAAGCAGGTGGGCCTGCCCGAGTGGGGGCTCTGCGCGACCGGCGACAACGGCGGCGGGGGCGACGACACGACCTTCATGACCAACATGACGAACTGGATCAAGGCCAACGCCACCGGCCCGGCGATCTTCTGGAACCAGGGCGGCGGCACCATCCAGTTGTCGGTGCCCAACTACACCAGCGGCAGCGCCCCCAACGCGAGCGCGATATTCAAGGCCGCCTTCGGATAGCCCGCCCCGGACTAGCTGAACGCAGCGGCCCCCGGCACGGTTGGTTCCGTGCCGGGGGCCGCTGGCGTGGACAGCCCGGGGCGGCTAGTAGCCCTGCCCGCCCCTGGCCAGTTCCGGTACGAAGTACGCGGCGTTGACCGTGCCGACGCCCGTCGCCAGGTCGTAACCGTTCTTGGCGGAGTACCCCTGGACGGTGTAGAGCTTGCTCGGCGAGCCCTGGGTGAACGACACCGTGTTGTTCCCCTTGGTCACGTCGACCAGGCCGGGCGCGCGGAACTGCGCCAGCTGGTACAGCGTCGGGTTGATGAGGCCGAGCGGGTGGTGAGCCACCTGGTCGGCCAGCGCCACCATGCCGGAGAACAGCGGCGCCGCCTCGCTGGTGCCGCAGGTCAGGTGCCAGCCGGTTACGCCGCCCGGGTAGCTGCTGTAGGTGGTCACCGCGCCGTCGCAGGCGGCGCTGAGCGAGATGTCGGGGATGCCGCGGGCGTTGCCGGTCACCTTCGCCACGCTGTCCTGGTAGTACGGACGGCTGAAGAACTCCGACACCCCGCCGCCGGTCGAGAACGGGTTCGGCCCGTTGGTGCCGGTGAACGCCTGCTGCAGCGGGACGTCGTAGGTGTCGTTCCACGTCGCCGACGAGAACGTGCCGGCCGAGCTCTCCTGCAGCTGGGTGCCGCCGACCGCCGTCACCAGCGGGTCGGTGGCCGGCCAGTCGGTGACCGGGGAGAGGTAGTAGGTCGAGCCGTCGAGCTCGGTGCTTGCGGCACCGTCGTCACCAGTCGACGCCACCACCGTGACGCCGTGCGCGTAGGCGTCCTTGTAGGCCGCGCGCAGCGGCTCAAGCTGCTGGTAGCTGGTGAACGTCTCCTCGGTGGCGCCGAAGCTCTGGCTGATCACGTCGCCGATGTGGTGGTCGACCACGTACTGCTCGGCCTTGACGATCTGCGGGAAGCCGGTCACCCCCTCGGTCTCCGCCACCGGCGTCTCCGCCAGCACGATGTTCGCGCCGGGGGCGATGGTGTGCGCGTACTCCACGTCGAGGGTGGTCTCGCCGGCCCAGCCGGTCATGTCGGTGCTCTTCGGGTCCCAGGCCGGCGGCTTCCCGGCTGGCGTAATGATCTTGAACGACGGCGGGTCGGGGTAGCCGAACTGCTTGTCGAACGTGCTCAGGTCGGACTTGATGGTGGGGGAGCCGAAGGAGTCGACGATCACGATCGTCGCGCCCTTGCCGGTGATGCCCTGGCTGAACAGGGGGGCCTCGTTGTAGGCGGTCCGGATCTGGTCCGGGCCGTAGCAGGCGATCTTCAGCTCCGACTCGCACAGCGCCGTGGTCCAGGGGGTGGCGAGCGTCTTCGCCTGCGGCAGCTGGTGCGCGTCGGGGTTGATGGCGATGCTCGTCCCCGCGGAGGCCGCGGGGGCCACGCTCGCCGCCGGGGCCGCGGTCGCCGCCGCGGTGACCAGCGCCGCTGCCAGCCCGCCCGCGACGGCGGTCAGCGTGATTGTTTGTTTCTTACGCATTACGCTCCCAGTCGTGAGGAAACCGGTGTCAATCGATCGACTAGCCGAATGATCGCACGGCTGACAACGTTTTTCGAGAAAAAGATTCAAGAGTACGCCGAACGGGTGCGCGGCCAATCTGGCCGGCAAGTGATTACCGTTCCGGAGACGCACTGGCTTTTGGCCAAAGAGAAAAAGGAATTCGATTCTGATTCAGCCGGCCGGCAGCAGGTCCCGTCCTAAGGGCTGGGGCTGAGCTGTCCCAGCCGGCTGAGCGCCGGCGCCCGTAGCCGCCGCCGGCTGACCGTTGTCCCGCGCGCCGGGCACGGCGTGGCGCAGACGAACACCCGGCCGGCCCACCACCATTGCCGCGTGACGTGCAGGCCGGCCTGGGCGGCGGCCCGCGTCAGCGCGCCCGCGCCCATGCGGGCCCACGGGAACGCCTCGCCGCGCCGCCCGTCGGCGTGCTCGAGCCGGGCCGTCAGCTGCTCGTCGACCTCACCGGGGTCGGCTTCGATCAGCATCCGGCCGCCCGGTGCCAGCAGCTGAGCGCACCGGCGGAGCAACAGCTCAGGCTGCCCGCCGATGCCGATGTTGCCGTCTGCCAGCAAGATCGTGGCCCACCGGCCCTGCCCCGGCAACGGGTCGAACACCGAGCGCAGCAGCGCCGGCGCCCCGGCCTGGCGGGTGAGCGTCACCGCGACGGCGGAAGTATCCACGCCCAGCGCCGGGATGCCCCGCCCGGTCAGCGCCGCGGCCAGCCGGCCGGGACCGCAGCCCACGTCGAGAACCGGCCCATGGCAGTACCGGAGCAGTTCCTCATCGGCTTCATCGGGCGGCCCGCACCACCGCGAGACCTGAAGCGGCAGCGCCCGGCCATCGGTCGTGCGCAGGACCAGCGTGGCCGCCTGCTCACGGAGGGCCTCCTCGTACAAGGCGATAGCGCCGGGCCTCACGCCGTCGCCCCGAGCGGGGCCTCGCCGCTGCCGCCATCACCAGGGCCGGCCGCGGCCAGCACCGCGGCCAGCCCCCGGGCCCGGGCGGCGAAACCGCTCCATGGTGCCTGCCGGGCCACCGCCAGGGCATCGGCGGCGGTGTCCACGTCGCGCAGCTGCGGCAGGTCGGCCACCCGCAGTCCGGCGGCTACCAGCCGGGCCCGCTGGATGGCACCGGTGGCTGAGGTCGACATGGGGACGCCGCGCAGCAGCGCCGGATCGGGCTCGCGCAGGCCGAGGGCCCAGAAGCCGCCGTCGGCGGCCGGGCCGAACACCGCGTCCGCGGCTCCCCAGTCGACGGCCAGCAGGTCCGGGGTGACCTGCGGCGTGTCCATGCCGATCAGCAGCGCCGGGCCGCGGACAGCGGCGAAGGCGGCGGCGAGGCGCTCGTCGAGCAGGCCGCCGCACTGCGGTACGACGTCGAACCCGGGCGGCAGCCAGGGACCAGGCTCCCCGTCGAGGACCAGGACCCGCCGCCTGGCGGGCGCCGCCAGCACGGTCCGCAGCGTGTCGCCGAGCGCCGCCTCGGCCAGCGCGGCCGCCTGCTCGTAGCTGCACGGCGGTACCAGGCGCGTCTTGACCCGGCCAGGCAGCGGCTGTTTCGCGATGACGAGCAGGGTGGTGCCCGGCTCAAGTAGCGGGTCAGTCACCGGGCGAGTACCCCGCTCATGTCCCTGACGGTCCGTATGCAGCCACCCACGGTGCCGGTTACCTTGGATTTCCCGACCCGGGGCAGGTAGCTCACCTCGACCTCGGACACCCGCCAGCCCGCGGCGGCGGCGTTCATGACCATCTCGAGCGGGTACCCGAACCGCCGGTCGGCCAGGTCAAGCCCGAGCAGCGCCTCCCGCCCGGCCGCGCGCATCGGTCCCAGGTCGCGCAGGCCAAGTCCGGTGCGGCGGCGCACCCGCCGCGCCAGCTCCCAGTTGGCCACCCGGGCCGGCAGCGGCCACGCTCCCCGCTGCGTCGCCGCGCGGCGGCCGAGCACCAGCTCGGCCTGCCCGGCCGCGAGCGGCGCGGTCAGCCGGGGAAGCTGCTGCGGGTCGAGGCTGCCGTCGCAGTCGCAGAAGCACACCAGGTCTGAGGTCGCCGCCAGCAGGCCGGCGTGGGCAGCAGCCCCGAAGCCCCGGTTCGGCTCGGGCACCACCGTCGCGCCGAGCGACCGGGCGACGTCCCCCGACCCGTCGGTCGAGCAGTTGTCGACGACGATCGGGCGGAAGCCCGATGGCATCCGGTCGAGAATCCACGGCAATGCCGGCGCCTCGTTCAGGCACGGGAAGATCACGTCAACGGTCACGGTGCGACGTTATTACCGACGCCCGCGATTTACGGCTGTAAAAGCCTTACAAAATGAGGAAGCCCGAGGTCGGGGGCCTCGCGTTCGCTGCTGAGATACCTGCCCGGGGTTATGACATTTTGCAGAAAAACTCCCGCCGAGGGCGAAATTAAGGTATCGGACGGGCCGGCCGGCGGTCACCTGTTTCTAGACTGGCCTGGTGGAGATGCGCATTCTGGTCGTGGAAGATGACCTGACCGTAGCCGAGGTGGTGGTGGACTACCTGCGGCACGCGGGGCTTGAGCCACGGCACGCGGCGGACGGGCAGACCGCGCTCGAGATCGCCGCGGGCTGGCGCCCCGACCTGGTTGTCCTTGACCTGATGCTGCCGGGCCTGAGCGGGCTCGAGGTGTGCCGCCGGCTGCGCGCCGGGCGGGACACCCAGCCGCCGCTGCCGGTGATCATGCTGACCGCGCTGGGCGAGGAGAGCGACCGCGTGCTCGGGCTGGAGAGCGGCGCTGACGACTACGTGACCAAGCCGTTCAGCCCGCGCGAGCTGACCCTGCGGGTGCAGGCGGTGCTGCGCCGGGCCCACGCGGGCGAGCCCGCCGCCCCGCCGCAGCCGGTGCGCTCGGGACGGCTGGAAGTCGACCTGGCCGCCCGGCGCGCCCGCCGCGACGGCGCAGAGCTTGACCTGACCGTGCGCGAATTCGACCTGCTGGCCTTCTTCGTCTGCCACCCGGGCCGGGCGTACACCCGGGCGGAGCTGCTTGAGCAGGTGTGGGGCTGGTCGTTCGGCGACCTGTCAACCATCACCGTGTACGTCCGCCGGCTGCGGGACAAGGTAGAGCGGGAGCCCGCCGCGCCCGTCCAGCTCCAGACGGTCTGGGGCGTGGGCTACCGCTGGGAGGCGGATCCGTGCTGAGCGACCAGGTTCAGATCTTCCTCATCGCGGCCGGCTGCACCGGCGCCGTCGGCCTGGCCGGGACGGGAGTCATCCGGCTGCTGCGCCGTGCCTCGCTCCGGCTGGCGATCCAGGCCAGCGGCACCGTGCCGGTGCTCGCGATCGTGGCGGGCACCCTCGGCACGGCCGAGGCGATGTTCCTGTCCCAGCACGACCTGGGCGTCGTCGTCACGGTGTGCGCCGTCGCGGGCGTGGTGGCGGCCGCCTTCAGCTGGCTGCTCGGGCGGCAGGTAACGTCGGGCAGCCTGGCCCTGCGCCAGGCCGCCCGGTCACTCGGCGACGAGGCCGGGCAGTTCAGGCCCCCGGTGCTGCCACTGTCGGCCGAGTTCGCGGCCCTGTCGCACGAGCTGTCGGAGACCAGCGCGAAGCTCGCGCGATCGCGGGCCAGGGAGCGCGCGCTCGAGCAGTCCCGCCGGCAGCTGGTGGCCTGGGTCTCGCACGACCTGCGTACCCCGCTGGCTGGGCTGCGGGCGATGGCCGAGGCACTGGAGGACGGGCTGGCAGCCGACCCGCACCGCTACCACAAGCAGATACGGGCCGACGCCGAGCGGCTGGCGGTCATGGTCGACGACCTGTTCGAGCTGTCGCGCATCCAGTCAGGCACCCTGCAGTTGTGCCCGGACGAGATCACGCTCAACGACCTGGTCAGCGACGTCATCGCCAGCACGGAGGCGCTGGCGGGCGAGCGCGGCGTGCGGCTCGCGGGCCAGGCGGCCGGGCAGCTCACCGTCCGGGCCGACCCGCGCGAGCTTTCCCGGGCGCTGACCAACCTGCTGACCAACGCGATCCGTTTCACCCCGCCGGGCGGCAGCGTGCGGGTGGAGGCGCGGCCGGACCAGGCGGACGCGGTGCTGACGGTGGCGGACAACTGCGGCGGCATACCCGAGGCCGACCTGCCCCACGTGTTCGACCTTGCCTGGCGCGGCACCGACGCGCGCAGCCCGGCCCCCGACGCGGGCGCCGGGCTCGGCCTCGCCATCGTGCGCGGGGTGGTGGAGGCCCACCAGGGCAGCGTGCGGGTGCGGAACACCGGGGACGGCTGCCAGTTCGAGGTGCGGCTGCCCGCCGTCGGCTGAGCGGCCGGCCGCATGCGAGGGTGCCGGCCCGCTAGCTCCGGACGGCCGGGCGGCGGCCGGCCGGGACCGCCGCGAACTCCCTGACCCCCTCCGTGAACGGCACCGCCGCCCGCCAGCCCACTTCCCGCCCGATGAGGTCACTCGACGCGGTGACATGGCGAACGTCGCCCAGCCGGTACTCGCCGGTGATGACCGGGGCGGGCCCGCCGTACGCATCCGCCAGCGCCGACGCGAGCTGGCCGACGGTGCGCGGCGTGCCGCTGCCGACGTTGTAGGCGCGCAGGGCCCCCTCGCCGCCGGGAACGCCCGGGCCGGCCACCGCCTCGGTGGCGGCCGCGGTGGCCGCCGCGACGTCGCGGACGTGCACGAAGTCCCGCCGCTGAGCCCCGTCCTCGAAGACCCGGGGTGCGCGCCCGGCCTCCAGCGAAGAGCGGAAGAACGACGCTACCCCGGCGTACGGGGTGTCGCGGGGCATGCCCGGGCCGTAGACGTTGTGGTAGCGCAGCGCCACCGCCCGCCCGCCGGTTGCCCTGGCCCAGGAGCCGGCCAGGTGCTCCTGCGCGAGCTTGGTGGCCGCGTAGACATTGCGCGGCCCGAGCGGGGCGTCCTCCGGCACCAGCTCGGGTGACAGCGGCGCGTGGCAGCGCTCGCAGCGCGGCTCGAACCGGCCCGCCTCGAGGTCAGCGGCCATCCGGGGCGGCGGGGTGGCGGCCAGCCCGTGCTCGGCGCAGGAGTAGGCGCCCTCGCCGTAGACCACCATCGACGAGGCGAGTACCAGCCGTCCGGCCCCCGCCCGCGCCATCGCGGCCAGCAGGACGGCGGTCCCGAGGTCGTTGCAGCCCGCGTACAGCGGCGCGTCGTTGAAGTCGACGCCGAGCCCCACCATCGCCGCCAGGTGACAGACCGTGTCCACATCCCGCAGCGCGGCGTCGACCGCCGCCGCGTCGCGGACGTCGCCGTGCACGAACTCGACGCCCGGGTCATCGAAGGCGGGCGGCGTGCCGTCGGGGTGGACGCACTCGAGCAGCGCGTCAAGCACCCGCACCGTGTGCCCGGCGCCGGTGAGCGCCTCCACCACGTGACATCCGATGAAGCCGGCCCCGCCGGTTACCAGTACTCGCATGCCCTGAGGCTACGCACGGCCACGGTGGACCGGGCCGGAACTCAGTGCTCTCCTCACTTTGTAAGGACCCGAGTCGTTGCCTTGGCCGCCTCAGCTGCATGTAATACACAGCGTGACCTTTAGCGGCAGTGCGAGAATCCTGACCGGTGACCGGGGCGAGGAGCGGGTCGCCCCGGCCGCCCCGGCCGGCCGGTCCTGGCCGCAGCGGCTGCCCCGCGCGATCCGGCTCGCGGCGGCGCTGGCCGGCCTGGCCGCGATCGCGGCGTACCTGTTCGTCGCGCTGCGCCGGCTGGACTACCCGTTCGCCCTGGAGTGGCTCGAGGGCAACTCGCTGGTCGAGGTGCGCCGCCTGCTGGCCGGCCAGCAGCTTTACCAGGCGCCGTCCGTCAGCTACGTGCCCGACGGCTACCCGCCGCTCTACTTCGCCCTGTCGGCCGTGGCGGCCCGGGTGCTCGGGGCTTCCTACCTGACGCTGCGGCTGGTGTCCCTGGTGTCCTCGCTGGCCTGCTTCGCGCTGCTCGCGGGCCTGGTCAAGCGCGAAACGGGCAGCGCCGCGGCCGGGGTAGCGGCCGCGGGCGCGTTCGCCGCGACCTACTTCGTCACCGACACCTGGTTCGACGTCGCCCGGGTGGACTCGCTCTTCCTCGCGCTCAGCATCGGCGGCCTGTACGCCGTCAGGCGGATGGACGGGCCCCGCGGTGCGGTAGCAGCCGGGGTGCTGCTCGCCGCCGCCGCCCTGACCAAGCAGACCGGGCTGGCGGAGGCGGTCGTGCTACCGGTCGCCCTGCTGGCCGGGCCGCGCCGGCGCCTCGCCGCGGTCACCGCGCTGACCGAGTTCGCGGTGCTCGGCGTCACCACCCTGGTGCTCGGGCTGACCAGCGGCGGCTGGTACGTCTACTACGTATTCCAGCTGATGAGCCAGCACCCGCTGACCTACGGCAACCTCGGCTGGTTCTGGACGGCGCTGGCGACCGCGCTCGGCCTGGCCTGCTGTGCCGCGCTGGCTGGCGCCCGCCGGGTACCGGGAGTGCTGCTGGCCGGGTGCGCCGCGCTCGCGGCCGAGGGCTACGCTGCCCTGGTGCACAGCGGGGGCGGCATCAACGACGTGCTGCCCGCCTACCTCGCGGTGGCGCTGCTGGCCGGGCTGGCGCTCGGCCGCGGGCCGTCAGCGGGCTGGCTCGCCCGGACGCGCGCCGCGGTGCCGCCGGCGCTCGTCCTCTCCCAGCTCGCCCTGCTGCTCAGCGCCTTCCACCCGGCGCAGTCGATTCCCAGCGCGGCCGACCGCGGCGTCGGCGAGCGGCTGCTGGCCGGAATGCGGGCGTTCGGCGGAACGGTCGCGGTCCCGGCCGACCCCGGCCTCAGCCTGGCGGCCGGCCTGCCCCCGGTCGCGCACCAGGACGCCGCGTACGACGTGCTGCGGGGCACCGACCAGGCGGCGATCGCCAGCTTCCGGCGCAGCGCGGCCGACGCGCTGGCGGGCCGGCGGTTCAGCGCGATCATCACCGACAGCCCGTCGGCGCCGTACGCTTATCCCGGGTCGCCCGGCCGGACCTACTACCAGTGCCCGCAGCCGCTGCTGGCGGGGGTGCCGGCCGCGCTGTTCCGTCCGGTCGCGGGGGTGGCGGGCCGGCCGATGTACGTGTGGCTGCCCCGGGGGGGCGCCTCCTGCGCCGTCGCCGCCCGCGTCCTGAGCGGCGCCGCCGCGGAGGCCCGCCAGTGAGCCGCCTCATTCCGGAAAGCCCGCCGCCGGGACCGTTCCGCCGGTCCTTCTGGCGCAGCCCGGTGCGGGGCCCGTGGCTCACCTCGGTGCTCGGCCTGGCGCTGCTCGCGTCGATCCCGGTGCTGTTCGCCACCGGCCTGCTGTCCTACGCCGCTTACAACCCGGACCTCAGCCCGGTCAACGACCTGACTCCGGGCAAGGGGCCGCTCGGCTTCTACCTGTTCTCCTGGCCCACCCACCCGGTCTGGCTGTACCGGTTCACCCAGGGCATCCACGTCACCCTGGGACTGACGCTGGTGCCGGTCCTGCTGTTCAAGCTGTGGTCGGTGCTGCCGAAGCTGTTCGAATGGCCGCCGCTGCGGTCAGCCGCCCACGCCCTCGAACGACTGTCGCTGTTCCTGCTCGTGGGCGGGGCGGTGTTCGAGTTCGTGACCGGGATCTTGAACATCCAGACCTTCTACAAGTTCCCCGGCTCGTTCTACCCGCTGCACTTCTACGGCGCCTGGGTGTTCGCGGCGGGCTTCGTCGTCCACGTGGTGCTCAAGTTCCCGGTCATGATCAGGGCGCTGCGCAGCCGCAGCTTCTGGGGGGAGCTGCGCACGAACCTCGCGCAGACGCGGCCGGAGCCGCCGGAGGCGGGGTACCTGGTCGCCGTGGCCCCGGCCGAGCCGACCATCTCCCGGCGGGGCGTGCTCGCGTTCGCCGGGGCGGGCTCGGCGCTGGTCGCGCTGCTGTCGGCGGGCCAGTCGGTCGGCGGCCCGCTGCGCTGGGCGGCGCTGCTCGCGCCGCACGGGCAGGACGTCAGCGCCCCCGACGACTTCCAGGTCAACCAGACCGCGGCGAGCGCCGGGATCCGGGCGGCGGAAACCGGGGACTCCTGGCGGCTGACGCTGTCCGCTGACGGCGGGGACGGCCGTGCGCCGGCCGTGCTGCGCCGGGCCGACCTGCTCGGCCTGGAGCTGCACACCGCCAGCCTGCCGATCGCCTGCGTCGAGGGCTGGTCGACCGATAATCAGCAGTGGACGGGGGTCAGGCTGCGTGACCTGGCCCGGCTGGCCGGGGTCGCCCGCCCGTCGAGCGTCCTGGTCCAGTCCCTGGAACGCGGCGGGGCGTTCGGTCAGGTAGTGCTGTCCGCGGGCCAGGTCATGGACGCGGAATCGCTGCTGGCGCTGCGGGTCAACGGCGCCGACCTGACGCCCGACCACGGCTACCCGGCCCGGGTGATCGTGCCCGCCAGTCCCGGCGTGCACAACACCAAGTGGGTTACCAGCATGACTTTCCGGAGCTGACAATGCGACGTTTCCTGCGCTGGTACGGGGCCGGCCCCCTGCACCTGCTGACCATGCTCGGCTGCCTCGCCCTGGCCGGGTACGCGGTGGCCGAGCTGCTGCCGGTCAACTTCATCGGCATCCCGGTCTGGCTGGCCGGCGCGGTCATCGGTCACGACCTCGTGCTGGTGCCGCTCTACACCCTGGCCGACCGCTCCGCGGCGGGGGTGCTGCGGCACCGCCGCCCGCCGCTGCCCGGCGGGCAGTGGATCAACTACCTGCGGGTCCCGGTGGTGCTTTCCCTGCTGCTGCTGCTGATCTGGTTTCCGCTGATCCTCCGGCTGCCTGGCCGCTTCCCCGTCACCACCACCCTGTCGCTCGACCCGTACCTGTGGCACTGGCTCGCGGTCAGCGGCGTGCTGTTCCTGCTGTCCGCGCTGGCGCTGGCCGTGCGCGTGCGGGCCGTCCAGTGGCGCCAGCGCCCCCGGGCCGCCGCGGCCGCGGCCGGCAGCGGCCGCGGCGGTGCGTCCTCATCGGATCAGCCAGCGCCGCCGGACGGGCCCGCCGCCGGTCAGCCGCCCGCCGGGTAAGGGTCGTACTCGATGTGCAGCTCGTCCATCGCCCGCATCATCCACGACGGCTCGTACCTGAAGTGCCGCTTCCCGGCCGGGCCGTGGTGCTCCTCCGACAGGCGGATGTTGCGGGTGCGCTGCAGCAGCCGCTCGATGCTGATCCGGCCCTCGGCCCGGGCCAGCGGGCTGCCCGGGCAGGTGTGGATGCCGCGGCCGAAGGTGAGGTGCTGCCGCGCGTTCGGCCGGTCGGCCTGGAACTCGTCCGGGTTCGGGAACTGGCGCGGGTCGCGGTTGGCCGCGCCGAGCACCAGCGCCACGGTGGACCCGGCCCGGACGTTGACGCCGCCGACGGTGGTGGTGTGCCGGGCCAGCCGGCAGTCGGTCTTGGTCGGCGGCTCGATCCGCAGCGTCTCCTCGATGAAGTTGCCGATCTCCTCCGGGTGCTCGCGCAGCCGGTCCTGCAGCGACGGGTCTTCGGCCAGGAAGCGCACCGCCTGGGCGAGCATCCGGGCCGAGGTCTCCTGGCCGGCCGCGAACAGGAAGGTGGCGGTGCGCACCACCGCCCCCAGGTCAGGCGTCGACCCGTCGGGGTACTTAGCCAGCGCCAGCCCGGACATGACGTCGTCCCGCGGGTTGCGGCGGCGGTCCTGTACGTAGTCGACGAAGATGAGGCCGATCTCCGTGAGCACGTCGACCTGGCTGCGGGTCATCGGCGTGTGCAGGTCGCCCGCGCCGGTCTGGAGCAGGCCGAAGATCTCCCGTATCCGGTCGAAGTCCTCCTCCGGCACGCCCAGCAGCTCGGCGATGACCAGGGTGGCCAGCGGCGAGGCGTACTGGTGGATGAACTCGCAGTGGCCCGCGCCCAGGATCTGGTCGAGCTGCTGGTCGGCCAGGCGGTGGATGAACTCCTCGTTCTCGCGGAGCCTGCGCGGCGTCAGCAGCCGCATCAGCAGCGCCCGCTCGCGGGTGTGGTCCGGCTGGTCCATGGTCACCATGTGGTCGGACTGCGGCAGCTGGTCCCGGTGGCGGTCGATCAGCGGGCTGACGTCGTCGCCGGTCAGCGGCTCCGGGAAGCTGACGAACGGCCCGGTTACGGTGTTGCAGGCGGAGAACTCGTCGTGCCGCCGCATCACCTCGGAGACCTCGTCGTAGCCGGTGACCGCGACGGCGTCGTGGAACGGGGTGGGCTGGACCGGGCTCTGCGCGCGCAGCTCGGCCAGGTACTCGTAGGGCTCCTGGGCCAGCGATTCGTCGGTAAACCAATCGCGCGTGTCATTGGTCGTCATTTTGATCCAATCTCATTGTCGCGAGGATTCGGGACGGCACGTACAATTGGCGAATGCCACCAAGCCGCCGGTTCGGCTCGGAAACGTCCTCGACGCGCGGCCAGCTGCTTGAGGCAGCGGCCACCGTTATGGCGAACGAGGGGTATGCGGCGGTAACCTCGCGCCGCGTCGCGGCCGAGGCCGGCTTGAACCGGGCGCTGGTGCACTACTACTTCCACACGATGGACGACCTGTTCATCGCGCTGCTCAGGTATCAGGCCGAGCAGGGGCTGGCGACGCAGGCGGCTGCACTCAAGTCCGATCAGCCGCTGTGGGCCCTCTGGGACCTTTACCGCAGCACTCAGAGCACCGCGATAACCATGGAGTTCGTCGCCCTGTCGAACCACCGCAAGGTCATCAGGGCGGAGATCGCCGAGATGGTCGCGCGCTTCCGGGCCGAGGAGCTGACGGTGCTGGCCGAGGCGTTCAGCCGGTACGGCGTGCCGCCGGGCGACATCACCCCGGAGGTGGCGGCCGCCCTGCTGGAGAGCGTGAGCCGCTTCCTGGCAGCCGAGGCGACGCTGGGCATGTCCGACGGGCATACCGAGACGGTGGCCTTCGTGGAGGGGCTGATCCGCCGCCTCGAGGGTGACCGGCATCCGTGACCGGGCCTGGCTAGCGCCTGTTCAGCGAGCCGGCGTCGACCGGCAGCACCGTGCCGGTGACGTACCGGCCCTCGTCTGACACCAGCCAGGCGATCGCGTTGGAGATGTCGACCGGTTCGACCATCTCCACCGGCAGCGCGTTCTGCATCGCCCGGGCGAGTGGCGGGTTGTACTCGAGGAGCTGCTCGAGCGACACGTTGGCCGCCATCGGCGTGCGGACCCCGGTCGGCGCGATCGCGTTCACCCGGATGTTGTGCGGGCCCAGGTAGTTGGCCCAGCTCCGCATCAGCCCGACCACGCCGGTCTTGGCGGCGGTGTAGCCGAGCAGGCCGATCTCGTTGGTGGCGACCCCCAGCAGGCCCGCGGTCGAGCTGGTGAGCACGATCGCGCCGCCCTGGTCGGCCTCGATCATGTGCGGGATGGCGATCCGCCCGGTGTTGAACACGCCGGTCAGGTTGACCGCGATCACGTCGTGCCAGTCCTGGTCGGTCGAGTTCGGGCCGCCGACGCCGATGCCGGCGTTGGCCAGCACGATCCGCGGGACCCCGAGCTGGGCGATGCCTTCCTCGAGGGCGGTCCGCAGGGCGTCGACGTCGCGCACGTCGGCCACCTTGGCGACGATCCGCCGGTCGAGCGCCTCGACCTCCTTGACCGTCTGGGCGAGGTCATCCGGGGTGGCCATCGCGTAGGACACCGAGGAGATCTGCGCGCAGATGTCGACCGCGATGATGTCGGCGCCCTCCTTGGCGAGCCGCACCGCATGACTTCGGCCCTGGCCCCTGGCGGCACCAGTGATGAACGCGACCTGACCGTCGAGCTTGCCCATGCGATCTCCCCACTGAGACGGCAGAATGACCGGATGACAATTCAGATCCGCTTATGCGGAGACGCTGAATTGCCATTCCTAAACGACCTATTGCAATGTTTGGGCACTAAGTTAGCACCCTATTTAAGCACCAAGCTAGCATCTGGCGTCCGGATGTCAAGGGAGCCGTCCCGCCACGCGGGGCCGGCCCGGAACCAGCGGGGCTAAGTTCCCGCGGTCAGCCCGCGTCGTCCAGCTCGCCGGTCTCGGCCAGCTTCTGGGCGATCTCGCGGAGCTTGACGTTCAGCCGCTGCGACGAGCGGCGCAGCGTGTCGAAGGCGTCCTCCGGGGTGATCCGGAGCCGCTCCATCAGGATGCCCTTGGCCTGCCCGATAACGTCACGGGAGGCCAGGGCGTCGTGAAGCTGGTGACCGAGCTGCTCGAGCACGCTGCGCTCACCGACCGCGCGGACGGCGATCGACGCGTGCGCGGCCAGGATCAGCCCGATCTCACGCGACTCGTCGTCGAACGCGTGGGCCACCCCGGCGTACGCGTTGAGCGACCCGGTGAGCAGCGGGTCGGCGGCCGGGCCAGCGGGAACCAGGCTGTAGGAGACCGCCGAGTGCACCCCGGCGTCGGCCGGGCGGGCGCCGAGGGCCGGCCAGCGGGGGTCGGGAAACTCCGGGGTGTAAACGACCGCTTCGGTGACCGCGGCCAGCCCGGGGCCCTCGCCCGTCTCCTGCTGGGCCTGGTCGACCTCGGCCGCCGCCCGGTGGGTGGACGCCACGGTGCGGAAGGCGCCGTCGTCGTGCCGGACGGTGATGCTCGCCATCTCGCAGCCCGGGACCGCGGACACGGACGCGTCGGCGATGCGGGTGAGAACGTCGTCGAGGTCCTCGGCGTCGTACAGGTGCCGGGCCATCTCGGCGAACGCCATCGCCAGGCCGGTTGCGGGGGCGCCGTCGAGGCGGCGGCGGGTGGCCTCGCCGCGGGCGGTGGCGGCGGCGGCGCGGGCGGTGCGCTGCTGTTCCCGCTCCGTCCGGGCTGCCTTGCGCCGCGCGCGTTCGCCGTCGTCCCCCGGGCCGGCCCCGAGGCGTGCCTCGCGCTCGTCGAGTTCGGCTTCCCAGGCGTCGGCCTGCTGGTCGCGCAGGTCGGCAGCGGCGTCGCGCTCATCGGCGATGCGGTCCCGCTCGTCGGCTACGAAGTCGCGCTTGTCAGTGGCCCACGCCCGCTCGCCGTCCGCGTGGCCGTCCGCATGGCCGCTCGCGTCGGCGGCCGACTGGCCGATCCGGCGGTGGCTAGCCTGGCTGCGCGCGGCGGCGGCGTCGCGGGCGCTGCGCTGCTCTGCTCGCTCGGTGCGGGCTGCTGCGCGCTGAACGCGTTCGCGGGCCCGGTCATCCCTGCTGCTGGCGTAGAGGTGTGCCTCGCGCTGGTCGAGTTCGGCTTCCCAGGCGTCGGCCTGCTGGTCGCGCTGGTCGGCGGCGGCGTCGCGCCCGTCGGCGATGCGGTCCCGCTCATCCGCCCCGGCGTCGTGCTCAGCCGACGACCACGTCCGCCCGTCCGCCCCGGGACCGCCGGTCACGTCCAATCGCGCCCTCTCTCGGTCGGGTGAAAGGATAGTAGCTGGTCAGCACGGCCGAGATCGAGCAGCCGCTCGTTGACGGCCTGGACCGCCAGCTCCCGCTGGTGCACGTCAAGCGCCTCCGGGGCACCCGCCAGGTACGCTGCCAGCTCGCCCAGCTCGGCGGTGCCGCCGAGCGCGAAGTAGGCGACGTACAGGTCGGTCACCGACATCTTGGCCTCCCGCCGGGCGTGATCGAGCCTTCCGGCCGGCCGCGGCTCCCCGGCCGGCGTCGTCTCCGGGCCTTCCAGGAGCCCGGTGACCAGCATGAGCTCGAATACCCGGCGCACGATGCCGGCGGCTCCGCGCACGGTAAGTCCGGCCCTGCCCGCATCCCGGAGCTGCCGGTCAACTGTGATCAGCAGCCGGATGCCGCTGACGTCGATGAAGCCGAGCTGCGACGCGTCGACAACCAGCCACTGGCCAGGTCCTGGCCGGACGGCGGACAGGGCGTCGCTCAGCACGGCGGCCTCGGTCATGTCCAGCTCGCCGTCGGCCCACAGCACCAGCCGGCCGTCTTCCTCGCTCAGCCGGACACTGAAACCGGGCCACCCGCCGACCGCCGCGGACGCTGCCGCCATGACGCCACCTGTACCTGGACATGAAGACCAAGGGCCCGCCGTAGCAAAAACGGCAAACCCGGATCGGCTGGTGGCTCAACCGGCCCACCCAGGCTACTGCCGCCCGCCGTGGCACGGCAAGCCGGCCAGGCGGTTATGCCGGGTAGCGCCAGGGCTCCTGGGTGTAGGTGCGTCCGGTGGGGGTGGTCCAGGTGTGCCAGCCTGGTTTGGGCTGGGTGACGGTCCAACCGGGCATTTGCTTGACCTGATGACAGCGCCTGCTTCGGGCGCCCGCATTGCAGGCGGTGGTCGCAGGCGTGGGTGGGCACGGTGTCGAAGGACACGGCGAGTTCCCGGCCGCCGGGCAGTGTCAGTGCCCAGGTGCCGTAGCCGTCGTCGTCGGTTTTCAGCGGGGTGAGCTGCCAGGGCGGTGGCGGGGCGCCGGGGCGTCGGCACCCTGGTACAGGCCGTCCGGCCCGGCCGCCGCCTCCAGGGCGGCCGCCAGGTCCGCGCCGGGGGCAGCCGTGGCCCACCGGCCGCCGTGCGCGAACCCGGACAGCGCAGAAGGCGGCGAACCGTCCGGGCCGGGCGCCTGCCCCGGCCCGGAGGCATGTTCTGGCTGCCAGCCCATACCGCCCTCCGTTCGATGACCAGTCCGTCGGATACCTGTAATCGAATACTACGGCGAAGGTCTGACATTCCGGCGGCGCTCAGCGGCCGCTGCCCTGGTAATGGTCCTGCAGTCGATAGTGGGGGGCGTGGTGCGTGCGCTCGCGGGTGCAGATCGCCCGCTGCGTGACCGGGTACCGGCTGCGCACCGGCGCTAGCGGCACCGGGCTGGCCGGCCGTAGCGTGACGGTATGCCTGATGAAACACGGCCCCAGCGTCTGCCCGCCCCGCGGGTCGGGCTGTTCCCGCCGCTGGGCCTGCTGACCCAGGGCCCCCAGGCTGCCGCGGCCTACCTGGCCGGGGTGGCAGCGGCGGGCATCGACCACGTTTGCTGCGGTGATCACGTGAGCTTCTTCGGCGGCTTCGGGACCGACGGGCTGGTGCAGGCGACCGCGCTGGCGATGCTCCACCCGGCGCTGCCGGTGCACGTCGGCGTGTACCTGCTGCCGCTGCGCCATCCCGTGCTGGTGGCCCGCCAGCTCGCCGACTTCGCCGCATTTGCCCCGGGCCGGCTGGTCTTCGGGGTCGGGGTCGGCGGCGAGGACCCGCACGAGTTCACCGTGTGCGGGGTGGACCCGGCGACACGGGGCAGGCGGATGGACGAGAGCCTGGTCATCGTGCGCAGGCTGCTCGACGGTGAGCTGGTGAGCGTCCGCGGCGAGTTCTTCGACCTCGACCAGGCCGCCATTTCGCCGGTGCCGGCCGTCCCGCTTCCGGTCATCGTCGGCGGGCGCTCGGACGCGGCCGTGCGGCGGGCGGGCCGGCTGGGCGACGGCTGGCTTGGCCTGTGGAACTCCCCGGCCCGCTTTGCCGCCGCGACCGCGCTGGCGGCGGAGGAAGCGGACCGGGCCGGGCGCCCCGAGTGGCCGGCCCGCCACACGATGCAGCTCTGGTGCGGGCTGGCCGGCTCCAAGGAGGCGGCCCGGGCCTGCCTCGCCCCGGCCATGGAGGCGCTCTACCAGCTTCCGTTCGAGCGGTTCGAGCGCTACTGCCCGTACGGCACGGCCGAAGACGTGGCCGAGTTCCTGCTCCCGTACGCGGCGGCGGGCTGCGCCGAGTTCAACCTGATCCCGCAGTCACCCGACCAGGACCAGGCCCTGGCTGGCGTGGCCGCGGTGAAGAAGCTGCTGGCCAGGGGCTGACCGCGACGTCAGTCCGAGATGTCGTGGTACCGGGCGCCGTTAGCCGGGCAGGCCGAGCCGGCGGCGGACGACCTGGTGGGCCAGGTCGAGGACGGACGGGTCGTCGTAGAGCACGAAATTGGCGTCGGTGGCCAGGATGATGCCGTTCAGCTCGAAGGTGAGCCGCGCGGGGTCCTCATCGGGGGGCAGCTCGCCCCGCTCGATGGCGGTGACGGCGAAGCCGCGGATCAGGCCCGCGAAGCCGGCCTGGAAGGCGACGATGGCGTCCTTGACCGGGCCGGGACGGGTGCCCATCTCCAGCGCGGCGCCGGCGAAGAAGCACCCGCCGGGGAACGTGCGCCGCCGCAGGTGCTCGAAGAAGGCCTCGCACACCGCCTCTAGCTGGGCCAGGCCGGCCGGGGCGGCCAGCGCGGGCTGGACGACCTCAAGGTCGAAGACCCGCCCCGCCTCCTCCACCGTGGCCAGCTGAAGTTCCTGCTTGGAGCCGAAGTGAGCGTACAGGCCGCTCTTGCTCAGGCCGGTCGCGGCGGCCAGGTTCCCGATTGACAGGCCCTCGAGGCCGTCCACGGTGGCCAGTGACACCGCCGCCCGCAGGATCGCGCCGCGGGTGCGCTCCCCGTCGGCGCGCGGCCGCCGCTGGGCGCGAGTTTCCGTCTGGCCGGTCTGAGTCATCGTGTTGACAACATAGCACGACCGATCGTACGGTTTCTTAGTACGAACGATCGTGCTAACTAGCACCGTGACGAAAGCGAGCAAGCAGCATGGCGGGCAAGGCAGTGATCAGCCTCAGTACCGGACTCGAGGACGCGGAGAAGGTGACGGTGGCGTTCCTGGTCGCCGTGGGCGCGGCCGAGTCGGGGCGACCGACCCTGATGTTCCAGACCAAGGAGGCAGTGCGGCTCGCGCTGGACGGAGTGGCGGCGGGAGTTGCCTGCGACGGCTGCCCGTCGTTGCCGGACCTGCTCGCCCGCTACGAGAAGGCCGGCGGCCAGTTCATGGTCTGCCCGATCTGCTTCAACGCCAAGCAGCTCGACCGCGGCGGCCTGCTGCCCAACGCGGAGCTGGCGGGCACCGTGCAGATGTGGGAATGGATCGGGGACGAGGGAGCAACCACCTTCAGCTACTGAGGCTGACGGACGGCAGCGGTTAACTCGGGTTGCTGACGGTGATGACCACGCCGGCGTTCCCGTAGGGGAATTTCTTGCCGAGATGGCCCAGGGTGTTGAGGAACCTGGTGACAGGCACCATCACCCCGTACTTGGCCCGGATCCGGTGCTGAATCGCGTCGAAGTCAGCCCCGGCCGTTACCAGCTCCGCGGTCCCCTCCACTGCTGGTGATCCAGCTTTCACCCGGCCACGCGGGTCAGCCGGCTGCAGCACGATCTTCGGGTTATTGCGCAGGCGCTTGTATTTCCCGGACGCGGTTGAGGTCCAGAAGCCGATGCGGTCACCATCCAGCGCGACTATCCAGGTCGTGGTGGGGACCGGAGTTCCCGATTTGCGGAAGGTCGTCGTCGCAACGTATTTCTCATCACTAATTGCCATGTCCCGATAGTAGGGACAAGCTCGGCCGCGACCACGCTCAAGCGCCGGGCTGGCCTCCCGTGTCGCCGCGATCCCGGGCGATGCCAGGCTGCTCCCGCACCGGGATGAACTCCGGCATGCGCAGACCCCGCCGCAGCCAGCTGGCGCCGTCAAGCACCAGCGTGTGCCCGGTCAGGTAAGCCGCGAAGGGGGAGCACAGGTAGGTCGCGGCCCAGCCGATCTCGTGCAGGCGGCCCACCCGGCCGGCCGGAACCGTGCTGTAGTCCTGCGCGGCTCCGGCCGGCCGGCTGGCGACCATCGCCGAGGTGCGGTCGTCGTGCGGGAACAGCCCGGGCGCGAGGCAGTTCACCCGGATGCCGGCCGGCGCCCACTCCACCGCCAGCGTCTGGGTCAGGTTGGTCACCGCGGCCTTGGCCGCGGCCGAGTGCGCGGTCCCCGGCCCTCCGGTCCAGGCGTAGGTCGCGCCGATGTTGAGCACCGCCCCGGGCGCTCCCCGGGCGATCGCGCGCCGGGCGAACTCCGTGCTGCAGTTGAACGTGCCGTCGAGCACGATCCCGGTGACCGCGCGCCAGCCGTTGAAGGACAGGTCCTCGGCGGCGACCGGGAAGTTCCCGGCCGCGTTGTTCACCAGCACGTCGACCGGCCCGAGCTGGCTCTCGGCCTGGTCGAACGCCTCCGCCACCTGCTCCGGGTCGCGGACGTCGACCGGGACGCCGGTCACCCTGGCCGGCCCGGCGCCGCTTGCCTCGGCGGCCCGGGTGACCGCCTCGATGCCCGCCTGCCGGTGCTCCGGCCGCCTGCTCGCGATCACCAGCGCGGCGCCGAGCCGGGCGAACTCGACCGCCATCGCCCGCCCCAGCCCGGTTCCGGCGCCGGTGATGAGCACCACCTGGCCGTCGTAGGTGCCGGCCGGGAGCATCGCGGTGCCGGCCGGCGGCGGCTCGGGGAGCGGCATGTCAGGAGCCCGCCCGCGCGTCCGGCCGGCCGCGCGCCGACCGCTCGGCGAACAGCACCGCCTGCGCCGTCAGTTCCTGGCGCAGCGCGGCATGCAGCGCCCCGTGCCACAGCCCGTCGACCGTCTGCTTGACCAGCGCCAGCGCGTCGGCCGGGGCGGCCGCGATCTCGCGGGCGAGCGCGGCCGCTACCTCGTCCACCTCCCCGGGCGGCACCACCTCGTCGACCAGTCCCCAGGCGAGGGCGCGCTCGGCGTCGACCGGCCGGCCGGTCATCAGCATCCACTTAGCCCGCGACGGCCCCGCGAGCATGGTCGCCAGCGGCGCGCCCCCGGTGTCGGACATCAGCCCGTAGCGGATCTCGGGAAAGGCCATCCGCAGGTCGTCCGCCGCGATCCGGATGTCGGCCGCCAGCGCCAGCTCGAGCCCGCCGCCGAGTACGTGGCCGCGCAGCGCGGCGATGACCGGCTTGTGGCTGCCGAGCTGCCTGACCCGCACGTCCTGGGCGTGGCGGATGAAGGCGAGGTCGGTCTCGTTGTTCGGCCGCCGCCCGAGCTGGCTGGTGTCGCGGCCCGAGCAGAACGAGCGCCCCTCGCCGCGCAGCAGGATGACGCGGGCTGCCGGGTCGGCCAGGGCCGCGTCCCAGGCGCTGAGCAGCCCGTCGCGCAGCTCGTCGTCGACCGCGTTGTGCCGCTCGGGACGGTTGAGGCTGATCGTCGCCACCCCGTCGGCGACGGCGAGGGTGATCTTGCTGGTCGCGGCCAAGGTGGCTGTTCTCCCCGTGAAGGCGCTGCTGATGCAGCTTAATCTTCGAGGTCAACCCCGCGCCGCTGCGGGGTCAGGAAGCTCGCATGCTTCGCATGAAGCTATAAATTGATCGTGCCCGGCCCGCCCGCGGCGATGCGGCCTGACCCGAGAGCTGGAGGACGGACGCCGATGCTCCCCGTCTCACTGATCTTCACTAGCGGCGTTGCCAGCGGTGTCAACAGCTACCTGGCGGTGCTCGTCCTCGGCCTGCTCGGCCGGTTCGGGCACGTCGCCGCGATCCCGGCGGTGCTGGAGCGCCCGGAGGTGCTGGCGGCGGCGGCAGTGCTGTACGCCGGCCAGTTCGTCGCGGGCAAGGTCCCGGTGCTCGACTCGGTATGGGACATCGTGCACACGCCGCTGCGGCCAGTTGTCGGCGGGGCGATCGGCGCCGTGATGGCACAGCAGGCCCACGTCAGCCCGGCCGCCACGGTCGCCGGGGCCGCACTCGGCGGCGTCTCGGCGCTCGCGTCGCACGTGGTCAAGACCGGCACCCGGGTCGGCGTTAACGCCAGCCCGGAGCCGTTCAGCAACATCATCGCCAGCCTGCTCGAGGACCTGGGCGTGGGCGGGCTGGTCGCCTTCGCGGTGTTCCACCCGGTCGCCGCGGCCGTGGTGACCGCGGTGATCCTCGCCGCCGGCATCGCCTTGTTCGCGCTGCTGGCCTCGCGGATACGGCGGAACTGGCGCCGCCGCCGCGAGGCCCGCCTGCAGCGGCAGTCGTCCCGCGACGGCACCACCGTCCCGCTGCCGCAGTTACCGCGCGGGCTCCGGCGGCGGGCTGGAGACGAGCGCGTCAACCGGATCGGTGCCCCGGCTGTACAACCGGGGCACCGACAAGCCACACTGGTAGGGAACGGGCGACGGGAAGCTACCCGCCCCCGTTCGTGTTGAGATGAATGAGACGCTCGAGAACCGAGCGGGCTGTGCCGCGGTGACCTTGCCGGTGCCGTGGTGTTCCGGTCCATCGGCGGCTCCGGGTCCGCGCGAGGTGCTTGCCATCGGCTGCCGCGCCAATCCCCGGAGATGCGCAGCTCGGCTCGGTGTCCGCAGCGACAGGCCTGCTGGCCGGGACATTTGCCGTCCCGCTGGCGGGACTGCGCGGCATGCTGCCACGGCCACCGTGCCCTGGCATTTCGGAGGAGGAGTTTGTGGCTCGACCAGGCCAGCGTCAGAAGGGCGCTCGCCGTGCCGTCCCGCGGAAGCAGCAGCAACAGCGTGCGCGCCACCGCGGCGACGTCTTCTCGGAGCTAACCCGCTCCGCCCGCGAGGTTGAGGCGGCCGCCCGGCGCGGCCGCGTGACGCCTGCCGTGCGCTCGAAGTTCCAGGCTGTGGCCATGCTGCTGCGCGACGAGCGGGCCCGCATCCAGGCGGCGCCGACCAGCGCCAGCCGCCGGGCTGAGCTGCTGAAGCGGCTGGACGGCATCGCCGCCATCCTGGCGGCGACCGCGGTGCAGGACAGCGGGATGCTAGCGCTGCTCGCCGACGACGCGGCCGTATCCGACGCGGCCCGCGTGCTGAAGCGGGAGATGATGCTGGACCTCGGCATCCAGCCGGCCGCCGAGGAGATCGCGCCGCCGGCCGAGGCCGCGGCCGCCCCCGCCGTCATCGAGTCGCGGGTGGTCCCGCAGTCGGTGACCTCCCGGCAGCTGGCGAACCCGTTCCTGGCCCCCGACTTCTCCGCCGCTCCGCAGCCGGTCGCCCGCCCGCGCCGCCTGTCGAGCTGGGAACTGATCAACCCGTTGCTGAGTTCGTTCGAGCGGGCGGGCAGCGGGGCGCCGGCCTGCATGGCGCTGCCGGCCCCGACGGCCCGGTTCACCCCGGCCGGCCTGGAGCTGATGCCCCACCAGGGCGAGCTCGTGGCGGCGGCCGCCGCCGGCCACCGGACGTTCCTGCTCGCCGATGAGCCGGGCCTGGGGAAGACGGCCCAGGCGCTGCTGGCGGCGGAGGCGGCGAACGCCTACCCGCTGCTGGTAGTGGTGCCGAACGTGGTCAAGACCAACTGGGCCCGTGAGGCGGCCCACTGGACGCCGCGCCGGCCGGCCACCGTGGTCCAGGGGGACGGCGACAACGTCGACGGCTTCGCCGACATCATCGTGCTCAACTACGAGGTACTCGACCGGCACATGGGGTGGCTGCGGGACTTCGGCTTCCGCGGCATGGTGGTGGACGAGGCGCACTTCATCAAGAACAAGACGTCGCAGCGCTCGCAGCACGTCCTCGCCCTCTCCGAACGCATCCGGTCCAGGGCCGCGCGGCCGCTGCTGATGGCGCTGACCGGCACCCCGCTGATCAACGACATCGACGACTTCCGGGCGATCTGGCAGTTCCTCGGCTGGATCGACGACAGCAAGCCCCTGGGCCAGCTCGCGGACGCGCTCGAGGACACCGGCCTGACGCCCGCTGACCGGGGCTTCTACCCCGCGGCGCGGCAGTGCGTGATCGACCTCGGCGTGGTCCGGCGGCGCAAGATCGACGTGGCGGCCGACATCCCCGCCCGCCGCATCGCCGATATCCCGGTCGAGCTGGACGGACGGGCCGGCCGGTCGATCCGGGCGGCCGAGCGGGACCTCGCCCGCCGGATGGTGGCGCAGTACCAGAACGCGCTCGCCAACCGGTCGGCCGGCGCTGAGCTGGCCGGCATCGACTACGACCTGGTCCGCCGGGTAGCGCGGTCGGAGCTGAAGGACTCGACGACCGCGAAGGCGGGCGAGAACGTCTTCACCATGATGCGGCGGATCGGCCAGGCCAAGGCCGACCTGGCCGCGGACTACGCGGCGCAACTGGCCCGCAGCACCGGCAAGGTGGTCTTCTTCGCCAAGCACATCGACGTGATGGACGCGGCCGAAGAGACATTCAGCCGAACGGGTGTGCGCTTCGCCTCGATCCGCGGCGACCAGACGCCCAAGGCGCGGCAGGCGAACATCGACGCCTTCGTGAACGACCCGGAGGTGGCGGTCGCGGTATGCTCGCTGACCGCGGCCGGGGTGGGGCTGAACCTGCAGGTCGCGTCGAACATCGTGCTGGCCGAGCTGTCCTGGACGAACGCCGAGCAGACGCAGGCGATCGACCGCAGCCACCGCATCGGGCAGTCCGAGCCGGTTACCGCGTGGCGCATCATCGCCGCGCAGACCATCGACACCCGCATCGCCGAGCTGATCGACAGCAAGGCGGGGCTGGCCGCCCGGGCGCTCGACGGGTCCGACGAGGAGGTCTCCTCGTCGGCCGACGTGCAGCTCGAGGCGCTGGTCTCGCTGCTGACGGACGCGCTGCGGGGAGATTCAGCCGGCTAGCCCGGCGACCGCGCTGTAGAGCAGGCAGCCGTTGAGCGCGGTGATGGTGATCGTGACCAGCAGCATCAGCCCGCTGACGAGGCGGCGGTTGACCAGGTCGGTCATCACCGAGCGGTCCCGGCTGACCAGCAGCAGCGGGACGAGGGCGAACGGGATGCCGAAGGACAGCACGATCTGGGAGTACACCAGCGCCTGACTGGGGTTGACCGCCAGGGCGAGGATGAGCAGCGAGGGCAGCATGGTCACCAGGCGGCGGGCCGCCACCGGAACGCGCCAGCTGGTGAAGCCGGCCATGATGACCTGCCCGGCATAGGTGCCGACGCTGGCGGAGGACAGGCCCGAGGCCATCAGCGCCACCGCGAAGGCGAGGGCAGCGCCCCCGCCCAGCAGGGTCGCCAGGTGGGCGTGCACGTCCCCCAGGCTGCTGACGCCGGTCAGCCCGGGCTTGTGGAACAGCGCCGCGGCGACGCAGAGCATGGCCAGGTTCACCAGCCCGGCCGCGCCCAGTCCGACGAAGCAGTCCCACTTGCTCGCGGTGAGCAGCCGCCGCCGTTCCGTCCGGCCCGCGGCCAGGGCCCGGTCCCGCTGCAGGGCCGAGTGGAGGTAGACCACGTGCGGCATCACGGTCGCGCCGATGATGCCGACGGCGAGGCTCAGCATGCCTGCGCCGCTGAGCTGCGGGACCAGGCCGGCCGCGAGCTGCCCGTAGTGCTGGTTGCCGCCGGCCAGGAAGAGGTAGCCGAAGCCGGCCGCGACCAGCATGAGCAGCCCGATGATGGCCAGTTCGAACCGGCGGCGGCGCTGCTCCAGGGCCAGGAGGACGAAGGCGACGACGGCGGTGACCAGCCCGGCCGGGAGCAGCGGCAGGCCGAAGAGCAGGTTGAGGCCGACGGCGGCGCCGACGAACTCGGCCAGGTCGGTCGCCATCGCGACTACCTCCGCCTGTGCCCACAGCAGCAGGTTCACCCGGCGCCCGAAACGCATCCGGCACAGCTCCGGCAGACTGCGCCCGGTCGCCAGGCCGACCTTGGCCGACAGGTACTGGATCAGGATCGCCATCAGGCTGGCCATCACCACCACCCAGGCCAGCGCGTAGCCGTGCCCGGCCCCGCCCGCGAAGTTGGTGGCGAAGTTGCCCGGGTCGACGTAGGCCACCGAGACCACGAAGGCCGGGCCGAGCAGGCTCAGCGCCGCCCGGGGGCGCCGCCGGGGCCTGGCGGCCGGAACCGCTGCCCGCTCGCGCAGCACGGCCGGCTGCGCGGTGACGGCCCGGTCCTCCAGTTCACCGGCGGGGCGAGCGAGCGTCACCTGTTTCCCCCGCTTCCCGGCCGCCGGTCATCGTTCAAACATTTATCCATGAGGTATTCCGTGCGCCCTTGCCGACTCGCAATTCGCGAATCTCGGCCGCGTCCAGAGTTCCGGGCCGAGTGGCGTCACCGTGTTTGACTTGCCCGGACTTCCCCGTGGTAAACCGCGAACCGCAGGATCCGAAATAGTGCCATGACCTGCGTCTTCGTGAGGGCAGTATCGGTATATGGGCGGTTTAGCGGATGTATATCGATACAGGGAGACGGTGCAGATCGAACGAATTCGCAAGCCCCGTGTTTATGAATTGATCAAGCAGGTTAGGAAGCGGCGTGACCGATTAAGTCCGGTGATCCAGACCCTGTCCCGGATCAATCATCTCGGCAGTCGATCAAACGTGAACGGGGAAATATGGACGTCAACAGCAACGGGGTTCCGGCCGGCAATGCGGGCCAGAATGATCGCCCCAAGCGGCTCCTGGACCGTGAGTTCGTCACCAACGCCATCAGCCGGAGCGCGGAGAACGCTGGCGACCGCCGCCGCTTCCTGCGCACGGCCGGCCTGGCCGGCCTCGGCGCCGTCGCCGCAACCGCCATGGTCGGGGCGGGCACCGGGGTGGCGTCAGCCGCCACTACCCGGGAGGACGACACCAAGGGGATCAGCGACTCGGCCATCCTCAACTTCGCGCTCAACCTGGAGTACCTGGAGGCCAACTTCTACTCGTTCGCCGTCCACGGCTGCCCCATCCCGAGCTCGCTGATGGGCGGCCTCGGCCACCAGGGCGGGATCTCGGGCGGCAAGGCGGTGCCGTTCAAGTCCAAGGGGATCCAGCAGCTGGCCCAGGAGATCGCCGGCGACGAGCTGGCCCACGTCTCGTTCCTGCGCTCGGCGCTCGGCGGGTCAGCGGTCGCCCAGCCGGAGATCGACCTGTTCAAGAGCTTCACCGCCGCTGCCCAGGCAGCCGGCGTGGTTCCGGCCGGAACCGACTTCGACCCGTTCGCCAGCGAGGAGTACTTCCTGCTGGGCGCGTTCGTCTTCGAGGACGTCGGGGTGACCGCCTACAAGGGGGCGGCGCCGCTGATCTCCAGCAAGACCTACCTGGACGCGGCGGCAGGCATCCTCAGCGTGGAGGCCTACCACGCCGCCGCGGTCCGTACCCGGATCTACGACCTAGGCCTGTCGGACGCGGCCGACCTGATCTCGGCCGCCCGCGGCGCGCTGGACGACGGTAAGGACCAGGGCGTGACGGTCAACGGGGCGGAGAACATCGTCCCGGCCGACTCCAACGGCCTGGCCTACGGCCGTACCCCGGGCGAGGTGCTCAACATCGTCTACCTGACGCCGAAGGTGGCGACCTCGGGCGGCTTCTTCCCGGATGGCGTCAACGGCATCATCAACCAGAGCGCGACCGGCGGGACGATGCCCGCGATGCCGGCCGGCGCCCCGGAGACCGGCGGCGGGGGCGCCGCCGGCGGCCAGGACCAGGGGCTGATGATCGGCGGGGCAGGCGTCCTGGCGGCGGCCGCGGTGGCCGGGGGAATCGCCGCCCGCAACCGCCGGGCGGTTCCGGCCGACGACCTCGGCAGCGACGACACGGCATCCTGAGCAGCGGAAACTGCCAGTCGTGACGTCACGATCGGACGTACGGGGGCGGCCCGGCCAGGGCCGCCCCCGCGCGCGTCGGCTGCGTTCCCGGTGGGCCTGGGCCGGCCTGGCCGGGGTGCTGGCAGCGCTCGGAGCGGCGCTGCTAGTGACCGGGATCCTGGCCCGGGAAGGTCCCCCGGCCCCGCCGGGAGACCTCGGGACAATCCCGGCTCCCCAGTCGGCGGCGCCGGCCGGCGCCGCACCAGGGCAGCCGGGCCGCACGGGGGCGACCGGGCCGGGCGTCACGGCGCTGCCCCGGTCCCGGCCCGTTTCCCTGGCCATCCCGGCCATCGGCGTGCACACCAGCCTGATCGGCCTGGGCCTCGGCCCCAGTCACACGCTCCAGGTCCCGCCGCTGACCGCGGCCGGGGTGCGGGAAGCCGGCTGGTTCGACCTCGGGCCGACGCCGGGCCAGCCGGGCCCGGCCGTCATCGCCGGGCACGTTGACTCCTACCAGGGGCCTGGCGTCTTCTACCGCCTCGGTGACCTGCGGCCAGGCAACCAGATCGACGTCACCCGCGCGGACGGCACCGTGGCCGTCTTCCGGGTGGACGCGGTCGACGAGTACCGCAAGGCCAGCTTCCCGACCCAGCAGGTCTACGGCCCGGTCAGCTACCCCGGGCTGCGGCTCATCACCTGCGGCGGCCAATTCGACTACCAGACCCGCCACTACCTGTCCAACATCGTCATCTACGCCACCCTGGCCGGCTCCCGGCCAGGGGAGAAGGCCAGGGCCGGCTCGCTATTACGTGGCTTCGGAGTCAAAAACGGTTTTTCCGGACGGGAGCGGAGCGGTATCCGGAGCGGTTTCATCGGCGGCCACCCCGTGCGGGGCGACTCCGTTCGCTTCGCCGAACAAGTGCTTATGCGCGAACTGGCGCGGGTTGAGGTCGCCGAGGTCAAAATCGGCGAATTCCGGGCCTAGTCCCGCGCGCACGTCGGCCGTGGCCCCGTCGGCCAGGCGCCGCAGTTCCCGCAGCGCCTTACCGGCCCGGGTGGCCATCTTAGGCAGCTCATTAGGGCCGAAGACGATCAGTGCGATCACTACCAGGATCAGCAGCTTGGGCAACGACAGATCAAACACCAGGATCTCCTCTACGAAAAGAACTTACCTTCAGTAGTGATGACCAAAAGTGGTGGTGTCCAATCAGGAAACGCCGATGATTAACTCGCTGAGTTTGCCGCTTGCCCTGGCCGGGCAGCAGTAGCAGGTACGCGTCATCCGTTTATCAATATTCACCGGTAAGCCTCAACCGCGGATATGATCCGCCGAAAAGGACAAACATGATTGGCGACCTTTTTGACAGCCCGTGGAAAATCCTGATCGTTGCCGTGGTGATCATCGTGCTGTTCGGGTCGGCGAAGCTCCCGGCCGCCGCTCGTTCGCTCGGCAAGTCGATGCGCATCCTGAAGACGGAGATGAAGGACCTCCACCACGATGACAGCGAGCCCGGCCCCGCCATCCCGGCCCCGCTCGGCATCCCGGTGCCGCCCGCGGTCGAGGGGCAGCGCACGGCGGAGCACACCCGGCAGCCCGGCTAAGCCGAGAACGATCACCGGGAGACCGACATGGCGAAACTACCGGCGACGGTAACGGGGGCGCGGGTGGCTGGCTCCCGGGTGCTCCGGGCCGCGCGGAAGGCAGATTCTGACGGCCGGATGCCGGTCCTCGGACACCTGCGTGAGCTGCGCAACCGCCTCGTCAAGGCGGTGCTGGCGGTCGTCCTGGGCACGGTGCTCGGGTTCGTGTTCTTCGGGCCGATCTGGCAGGTGGTGGTCCACCCGTTCTGCTCGGCGCTGATATCGGGCCACCGGGGCTGCGATGCCCAGGGTGACCAGCTAGTGGTGACCGGGGTGTTCGACCCGTTCATGGTCCGGGTCCAGGTGGCGTTCTTCGCCGGGCTGGTGGCCAGCTCGCCGGCCTGGCTGTACCAGCTTTGGGCGTTCATCGCCCCGGGCCTGTTCGCCCGCGAGCGGCGCTGGACGTACCTGTTCCTGGGGGCGGCGGTCCCGCTGTTCGCGGCCGGGACGGCCCTGGCCTACCTGGTGATGAGCCGGGGCCTGCAGTACCTGTTCGGGCTGACCCCGCGGGGCGTCGCGGTGCTGCCGTCGATCTCCACCTACCTCAGTTACTTCCAGGGGATGATCCTCGCCTTCGGGGTGGCGTTCGAGCTGCCCCTCGCCCTGATCGTGCTGAACCTGGCGGGCGTGCTGACCCACGCCCGGTTCCGCCGCTGGCGGCGGATGATGATCTTCGGCGCGGTCCTGTTCGCCGGGGTCGCCAACCCCAGCCCCGACCCGACCAGCATGCTGCTGCTGGCCGCCCCCTGCGTGCTGCTGGTAGAGGTCGCCGAGGTCGTCGTGTGGGCCAACGACCGCAGGCGCGCCCGCGTCCCTGACCCCTACGCGGGCCTGGCCGACGACGAGCTCGCACCGCTCGGAGCCGACGACGAGCGGGAAGCCGCGCGCCACAGCCTGAGCTGAGAGGTCAGTACGGGGAGGGCTGGTTGCGGATGATGGTCAGGCTGACGATCTTCCCGTCGCGGAGGCTGAAGTAGTCGGACATGACCAGCTCGCCGGGCAGGTTGGTCTTGTCGTAGGTGCCGTCGTAGCGGGAGCGCAGGATGATCTGGCCGTAGTGCTCGACCACTTCGCGTACTTCCATCGTGACGTGGTCGCCCGTCATCTCCTTCTCGGCCCAGCGCCGGATGGCGTCGGTTCCGTTGATCTCGCGCCGCGCGTCGTTGACGTAGGCGTCCGGGGCGAAGGCGGCGACCATGCCGTCGACGTCGAACGCGTTGACCGCGGCGAGGTAGCTGGCAACGGGGGCGGGCAGGGCGGTGGTCATGAGCTAGCTCCTTTCGAGGCGGCGGCCGGCTGGCCGCCTGTACTAAGCCTCGGAGGTGCTCCCGCTGGAGATGCAAGTCCCGGTGCGCCGCTTGTATCTCCCCCAGGGGGAGATCTGATACTGAAGGCATGCGGTCATCACTAGCGATCGGGGACTTCTCGCGCGCCACCCACCTGAACATCAAGACGCTGCGCCACTATCACCGCATCGGCCTGCTGGAGCCGGCTGAGGTCGACCCCGATAGCGGGCACCGCCGCTACGGCACCGAGCAGATCCCGGTCGCCCAGGTCATCAAGCGGTTCCGGGCGCTCGACATGCCGCTGGAAGACATCCAGGCCGTCATCACCACCCCGGACCTGGCTGCCCGCAACGAGCTGATCGCCGGGCACCTGCGGCGCCTGGAAGCGTCCCTGGCGCGAACCCAGGAGGCGGCCGCGTCACTGCGTGACCTGCTGGAGCCCCCGGCCGGCGCCGCCCCGGTCGCCATCGAGCACCGCCGGATGGCCGCCACCCCGGCCGCGGCCGTGAGCGAGGTGATCGACGTGCGGGACGCCAGCGGCTGGTACCAGGGCGCCCTCGGCGAACTGCACGCCCTGCTGGCCGCCCAGCGGGTGAGCCCGGCCGGGCCTGCCGGCGCCATCTACGCCAACGACCTGTTCGGCCGCGCCCGCGGCCAGGCCACCGTGTTCGTGCCCTGCCACCAGGACGTACGGGCGACCGGGCGGGTCAGCGGGCTGCTGGTGCCCCAGGCCGAGCTGGCCGTCATCACCCACTCCGGTGCTCACCACGACGTCGACCTGGCCTACGGCTCGCTCGCGGCCTACGTCACCGACCACGCCCTTGGCGTGGAAGGACCCATCCGCGAGTACTACGTGGTCGGCCCGCACGAGACAGCCGATGAGAACAGCTGGCGGACCGAGATCGGCTGGCCCATCTTCCACACCGGCCCGGCCAGCCGGGCCTCCGGCCAGTAGCAAAGCCTCCGGCCGCTAGCGCGGTCCCCCGGCGCCGTTGAGACGTCTGGCAGGATGCCGGTAGCGCCCCGAGCAGCCCCGGTGGAGGAATCGTGCCTGTCCGCTTTCAGCTGGTGATCGACTGCGCCGACCCGGGACGGCTGGCCCAGTTCTGGGCCGCGGCGCTGGGCTATGAGCTCGCGCCCGCCCCCGCTGGGTTCGCTAGCTGGAACGACTTCTACCGTGCGGTGGGGGTGCCCGAGGAAGAGCTAGCCGACGGGCCCGACCGGATCAGCGACCCGGACGGCCACGGGCCGGGCATCTGGTTCCACGTCGTCCCCGACGTCAAGGCGGTCAAGAACCGGCTGCACCTCGACGTCCACGCCAGTGGGGAGCGGACGGATCCGATCGAGGACCGCAGGAACCGGGTCGACGCGGAGGCCGCCCGGCTGGCCGCCCTGGGCGCCACCGTCACCGGCCCGCTGTCCGCGGACGGGCTCGACCACTACGCGGTTGGGATGAAGGACCCGGAGGGCAACGAGTTCGACATCAACTGACCGTCGGCGGGACGCAGACGGTGACCGAGGCGGGGCGGACCTTGACCCGCAGTTTCCTGGCGGCTGAGCGCGCGCCGCCGTCGATCTCGTACCGGACCTTCTGGTCGAACCGGATCTTGAATTTCTTGCCCGTGGTGATCCTGGCGAACGGAGACCGCTCGGGGTGGCCGAGGGCAAGCCGGCCGAAGGTCCTGGCCCACTGGGCCGGGTTCCTGGCCGTCACCACGCCGAGCTCAAGCCGCCCGTCATCCGGTGCCGCCTGCGGGAAAGCCTCGATCCCGCCGAGTATCTTGCCGACGTTCGCGGCCAGTACGCAGGAGACCTTGCCGTCGAAGAACGGTTTCCCGTCGACTTCGATGACCGCCCGCACCGGGCGCGCGGCCAGGTTCCTGAGACCGGTGATGACATACGCGGCCCGGCCCAGCCGCTCCTTGGTGCCGCTGTCGGCGTCGGCGATCATCCGCGCGTCGAAGCCCGCGCCCGCCATCACGGTGAAGTGCTCGCCGTTGACCGTCCCGGTGTCCAGCCGCCGCCGGTCGCCGTGCAGGCCTACCCGCACCGCCGCGGCGATATCGTGCGGCACGCCCAGGTTCGCGGCCAGCAGGTTAGCGGTTCCTGCGGGCAGGATCGCCACCGCCGTGGCAGTCCCCGCCACCGCGTCGATGCAGCGCTGGACGGTGCCGTCACCGCCCCAGACGAACAGCACGTCCGCCCCCTTGGCGGCGGCCCGCCGCGCGTACTCGGGGGCCTGGCGGCTCTTCTTCACCTCGAACCACAGGGGATTAGGCACGCCTTCGCGGGCCAGGGCCCGCCGCAGCTCGGGCAGGCCACCGCCGAAGCTCTTGCCTGCGTGCGCCACTACCGCGACGTCGGCCATGTCAGACCTTCCGCCAGCGGGCCTCGCACAGCCCGTAGACGCCGAAGATGAGCAGGCCGAGCGCGGCCAGCAGCATCAGCAACTCGCCGAACGGCTGATCGCGCGCGCCCTCGACCACCAGGACGATGCCGCAGGCGACGATGGCCAGCCCGACCAGGCCGACCACCACCCGTCCGCCCGTGTGCTGCATGACGGTCGCCGGTCACGCCGCGCGCGGTCAGGCCTGCCCGCGCGAGCAGGTTGGCGGGCGGGCTTTCTGCGGCCCGGCTGGCCGAGCGCATGACGCGGGGCGCCGAAACAGGATGCATACTCGTCACTACCTTGCCCGCGGGCCTGGCAAACGCCGGACGCCGGGCGGCGGAGGCCTTCCCGCCGTCGGGCCAGAGGCATGATCCGGCCCGGCGTGGACAGTTAACCTGCATGGACGGTCAGAGCGAGAGTCTCCGGGAGCCGCAGTCCGAGCCCATCACGGCGGGGCTTGACCCGCCCCCGGTGACGATAACCGACGAGGTCCCTGATTCGCTGGTGGCGGACTTCTCCTCGTTGACCACGCCGTACTGCTGGGTCATCACTGAGGACGCGGCGGCCGGCTATGACGGGGCGGCGCCGACCGCCGTCGGCAAGTCCGGGCCCGGCCAGGCAGTCGCTGCCGACGTCACCGAGGCCCTCACCGCGGGGCGGTTCTTCCGGCTGGTCGACGGGAAGGGCCGCGAGCTGGCCATCGGGCGGCTGTACGACCCGAGCGGCCAGAACGAGCTGGCGCCGCTGAATGACTTCGGGCGGCGGGACCTGGGCGCGCTGAACATCGAGTTCCGCGCCGAAGGCGACTGGCAGGCCGCCTGAGCCGGCAGCGGCGGTTAGCTAGTCGAGCAGCGCGCTCATGCCCGCCTACCGGCGGAACGCGGCCCGGACCGCGGCCGCGGTAGCGGTGAAGTAACCGGATGGCTCGATAAACGACCACTCGTTGAAGGCCTGGCCGCTGGTGAGGGCGCGGCGGTAGCCGAAACAGGCGAGGTAGAGCGTCCGGATGTACATGACCGCCGCGAGCCGGCTGAGTTCGTCCTCGGTCGGCTCCACATGGCGGCGGTAGGCGCCGACGGCAGCGTCGATCCACTCCTGGTTCGGCTGGCGCGGTTGCCACGATCCGGTGCCCCAGATCAGGTAGGCGAAGTCGGCCAGGCGCGGACCGCGCCCGGACGCCTTCCAGTTGATCGCGACCGGCCCGTGCTGGCCGAGCAGGGCGTGATCGGGGGCATGGAGGAGGTTCCCGTGCAGCAGGCCCTCCGGCAGGCCCTGGCCGTCGTCGCACGAGCGCACCTGGTCGCGCAGCTTCTCGAATCGCTCCCGGTCGGCCGCCGTGACCTTGGTGTCGACCGCGTCGAGGAACGACAGGGCCGCCAGCAGGTCCTGCCGCGGCGCGCCCTCGCGGCTCGGGTCCTCGCCGCTCGCCCCGCCCGGGCGACTGGCGGCTTCGTCGTACGGCAGCGCGTGCAGGCGCCCGAGCAGCTCACCCATCAGGGCGAACTTAGCGGCCCCGGCCGGCAGCTGCGTGCCGTCAACCAGCCGCGTCACCAGGACCGCGCTGCCATCGAGGTCGGACACCGCGTCGTCGGCCGCCAGGCGCTCCGCCGGGTAGTCCTGCCGGGCCAGGAACCGGAGGATCGCGGCGTCGCCCTCAACCCGGGCCCGCGGCCGGGCCGGGGGGAACACCCGGGCGACCCACCGGCTGCCGTCCTGGTGGTCGACCCGGAACACGTAGGTCTTGTGCACGCTGAGCCTGGTCGCCGCGACCGGCTCGGTGCCGTAACGGTCCCGCAGGTGAGCGAGCAGCCGCTCCGCCGCCGGCTCGTGGTTCATCCGCGCGCCGAGGTCTCGCAGGTCCGTCAGCGCCTCGGTGTAGCGCTGCCCGGTCGCCTCGGCGTGGCGCCGGACGACCTTCTTGAAGCTGCCGTCTTTGGTCATGACAAGCCTTCCCTTGACACCCAGGTCCCCCAGCGACGCGGTGCGGAAGATGGCTTGTGAGGCTGGCGACCGAGAGGGCGAATCCCCTTCGCCGATGGAACCCCGGCTGGGGCGGACGTTCCACAGCTCGGCGACCGGTCGCCGCCTTCTCCAACTCTTCCCTGAGTCGCCGGCGGGAGTCAAGAGGCCCGGGTGGCGATGCCGGCTGGCCGCGGCGCGAGGCTCATCAGGCGGTATCCCCGTCGGGTCCCAGCTGGTCGCGGCGGCGGGTGAGGTAGGCGGCCTCGGCGGTGTTGCCGGCCAGCTCGACCGCTCGGTCGTAGGCCGCGCGCGACTGCTGGCTGCGACCCAGCCGGCGCAGCAGGTCGGCCCGGGTCGCGTGGTAAGCGTGATAGCCGGCTAGCCGGGGCTCGAGACGCTCTACGGCCGCCAGCGCCACCTCCGGGCCGTCAAGCTCGCCGACCGCGATGGCCCGGTTGAGGGCGACGACCGGCGAGGGGTCAAGGCTGACGAGCTGGTCGTAGAGGGCGACGACCTGCGACCAGTCGGTGTCGCGGATGTCGCGGGCGGAGGTGTGCACGGCGCCGATCGCGGCCATGATCTGGTAGCGCCCTGGAGCTGCCCCGGACGCCAGGCGCTCGCGCACCAGCCGGTGGCCCTCGGCCACCAGCGCCGGGTCCCAGGCCCCGCGGTCCTGCTCGCCGAGGGGGACCAGGTCGCCGCGGGCGGAAACCCGGGCGGTGCGGCGGGCCTCGGTGAGCAGCATCAGCGCCAGCAGCCCGGCTACCTCACCGTCCTCCGGCAGCAGGCCGCGGATCAGGCGGGCAAGCCGGATCGCCTCGGCGGTCAGGTCGTGACGGACGGGGTCGGTCGCCGGACCGGTCGCCAGGTAGCCCTCGTTGAAGATGAGGAAGAGCACGGCCAGCACGCCGCAGACGCGGGCCGGGAGATCCTCCGCCGACGGCACCCGGTACGGGATGCGCGCCGCCTTGACCTTGCCCTTCGCGCGGGTGATGCGCTGTCCCACGGTGGCCTCCGGCACCAGGAAGGCGCGGGCGATCTCAGCCACCGTCAGCCCGCCGACCATGCGCAGTGTCAGCGCCACCCGCGCCTCCAGCGCCAGCGCCGGGTGACAGCAGGTGAAGATCAGCCGGAGCCGCTCGTCGTCGATGGCGCCAAGGGGCTCGGGCGGGCCGTCGTCGTGCACCAGCAGGGCCTCCTTGTGCCGGTCGGCGCGCTTGCTCTCGCGGCGGATCCGGTCGATCGCCTTGCGGTTGGCGGTGGTCGTCAGCCAGGCGCCGGGATTAGGCGGCACGCCGTCCGCCGGCCACCGCTCGACCGCGGTCGCGAACGCCTCCGCGGCCGCCTCCTCAGCGATCTCGAGATCACCGAACCGCCTGGTCAGGGAGGCGACCACCCGGGCCCACTGCTCGCGGTGGGCCCGGGTGACCGCGTCGGCGGCACTGGTCACGGCTGCAGGAACGGCCGCACCTCGACCTTCCGGTTGCAGGCCTTCGACCCGTCGGCGGCGAGCTTGAGCGCCACGTCCAGGTCGGCCGCCTCGATGACCCAGAAGCCGATCAGGTACTCCTTCGACTCCACGAACGGCCCGTCGGTGAGCAGCGCCTCGCCGCCCCGGTTGTCGATGACGGTGGCCGCGCTTGGCGCCGCCAGGCCGCCGGCGAAGACCCAGTGCCCCGCGGCCTGGAGCCGGGCGTTGAACACGTCGATGGCAGCGTCCTCCTCCGGGTTAGCCAGGTCGAGGGTGTCGGTGATCACGGAAACCAGGTACTGCATGTCGGGTCATCTCCTGTGGCTTGGGGACGCCGGTCGTGGCGGCCGCTCACCCCTGCTACGAACCACCCTGCCCCGATCCGACCGCGCGCCCCCGGATTTCTTTTACTTAGCCCACCCTGTCGGCTGGCCCAGGCCGAAGACGCGGGGGGTGTCGCCCGCCACGGCCGGGGTGGCGGCGAAGCGCGCGACCGGGGCCTGGGTGACGACGGTGCCGTAGTCCTCGGACGGCCGCTCGAGGCGCAGGCCGCGCCGCGCCCAGAAGCTGTCGGGGGCCATGGTGGAGGCGGGGGTTTCGACCACGCTGGCCGCGCAGTGACCGAAGCAGAGCGCGTCAACGCAGTCCGCGGCCGGGCGGGCGGCGATCGCGGCCGCGAGGTCGCCCGCCGAGGCGGCGCCCAGGCGGCTGAGCGCCGCGGGCAGGTCGCGGTCGGCGATCGCGACGAACACCGGCCGGTCGGCGGCCTGGTAGATCCGGTAGGTGGCGGTGGACACGTCCCGCCCGCGGAACGGGTCCAGGTCCGCGCGGTCGACGGCGAACGGCATCTGCTCAAGCAGGGCGGTCTGGGCCAGGCTGGTGTTCACCCGGTAGACCTGGCCGCGCCGGCCACGGTCGTAGAGGGCGGCGACGGCACCGAAGGCGGCCAGCACGCCTGCCATCGAGTCGGTGTAGGGCCAGGGCGGGTCGTTGACCGGGGGCGCGCCCGACGGGGCGGTCGCCCAGCCCGCGGTGAGCGACGAGACGCCGATGGCGCAGTTGGCGATCTCGGCGTAGCCCTTGAAGTCGGCCCACGGCCCGGTGGTGCCGTAGAGGTTCAGGTAGGTGAAGACGAGGGCCGGGTTGAGCTGGCGCAGCGCGTCGTCGGACAAGCCCGTTCCGGGCAGCCGGCCCGCTGAGACGTTGGTGACCAGCATGTCGGCGCCGGTCACCAGGGCGTCGAACCGCTGCCGGTCGGCCGGCGTCTTGAGGTTGAGTACCAGCCCCTGCTTGCCGCGGTTCAGGTAGACGTGGAACAGCGGCTCGTCGTAGGCCGAGCGGGCGTCGGCCGGGTCGATGTCGACCTTGATGACCTCGGCCCCGAGGTCGGTCAGCAGGCGGGTGACGGTGGGGGCGGCCACCACCCGGCACAGGTCGAGCACCTTGGTCCCGGTCAGCGGCGGCGCGCCGGGCGGTCCGGCGAACACCGGAGGCAGCGGAACGGGTGCGGCTGGCTCAAAGTCCACCGCCCGCCCCAGGGTGCGCAGCGGGCGGCCGGTACCGTCGTCCTGCTCGACCACGCAGCCCGCCGCCTCGGCGGCCGGCTCGCGGAGCCACTCGCGGGTGGTCCGCAGCCTGGCGATCGGGATGCCGGCCGGCCGCAGCAGCGCCTCCCACTGGTCGGCGTCGCGGGTGGCGAACAGGCTGACCAGCTTCGCCCGCCACGCGGCGGGGGCATCCGGGTCGGTGCGCAGGGCGGCCCAGTCCAGGGTGCCGTCCTCGAGCCACGCTTCGTTGCCGCTGACCCGGGCCAGGCCCGCCAGGTGACGGAAGACGCCGCTGGTGAAGCACATGACCTGGTCGTCGCGCGAACGGTAGAGGCCAGGCGCGAAGACGCCGCCCCGCATCGGGGCCTGCTTCTCCACCTTGGTGGTGAGGATCCCGCTGCCCTCGAGCAGCGCGTCGGAGAGCGGGATCTCGACCCGCTGGCCGAGTCCGCCGTCCCGCTCGCGGGCGATCAGCGCGGCGCAGGCGGACAGCGCGGTCATCCCGGCCGCGAAGCAGGACGCAAGCGGAAGCGACGGGAAGTCCGGCAGCTGCCCGGTCACGCCGCCGAAGACCGGCGAGCTGGCCTGACGAGAGTAACCTCCGCCCGCCGCCATGACGACACCCTCCCAGCCGGCCAGCCCGGCCCGCTGGTCGAGTTCGGAGAACCCGGGCAGCGAGCAGTAGACCAGGCCGCGGTTGAGGCCGAGGCAGGTGCCGGCGTCCAGGCCGAGCCGGGCCATGACCCCCGGCCGGAAGTTCTCGATCAGCACGTCCGCCCCGGCCACCAGCGCCCGCGCCCGGCTCAGGCCCTCGGCCGACTTCAGGTCGAGCACGTGCGTCGCGGCCCGGCCGCGCAGCAGGTAGGCGTTGCCGGGGTCGGTGAACCACGGGCCGCCGGGCGGCTCGATCCTGGTCACCTCCGCCCCCGCGTCGGCCAGCAGGGTCGCGGCCATCGGGCCGGCCACGTACTGGCCGAAGTCCAGCACCCGCACGCCGGCGAGCGGACGACCGGATTCCTGGGGGGTCATCACGCCTCCGTTCCTCATTCTCTGCTTGTCAGGCCCGGGCCGGCTCGAAAGCGGACAGCGACTGCAGCGCCTCGCCGGTCGTGCGCACCCGCTGGATCGGGTCCTCGTCCGGGGTCAGCGGGGACTGGGTGAACCAGCAGCCGTCCAGGTCGGCGTCCGCCGCCACCTGGCGCAGCCGGGCCTCGCACTGCTGCGCCGTCCCCAGTAGCTGGAACCGGTTCGAGAGGTATTCCTGGATGTCCGGGTAATCGTCGAACAGGAAGCCGTTGGTGTTGCCCGCGCCCTTCCCGTGGTTGGTGAAGTCGTAGCGGGCCAGCTGCTCGCGCAGGATCGGCTGCCACTCCTCGGGCACGCCCTTGTCCTGGAAGGTCGAGCTGAACGAGAAGCGGGCGGTGCCGACCGCACGGCCCCGCTGGGTGATCCTGGTGGCCTCGGCGGTGTCCTCGTCCGGCGCGATGTACGTGGTGACGAACCCCCAGACGCGCAGCGGGGTGGTGATGCCGGCCGCCGTGCGGGCCGCCCGCGCGCGGGCGGACAGCGTCCGCAGGGCGGTCACGTCCAGCCCGGTCCCCAGGATCAGGTCGGTGGCCACCCGGCCGGCCGCCTCGGCCCCGCGCGGCCCCGACGCGGCGATGTGGACTTCCATGTCGTCGGGCGCCCAGCTCCGCACGCTGGCCACGTCCTCCTCGAGCTTGGCCCAGGTGCTCGGGGTCAGGCCGACCGAGTGGCAGGCCCCGTCGCCGGTCGCCAGGCCGGCGAAGAACCGGCCCGGGTAGAGCTCGCCGAACGTCCGCGCGGTGGCGCCGAGCACCGACCAGTGGCGGGTGACGGTGTTGGTCACCGTCGGCCCGATGTGCACCCGCTCGGTCGCCGCGAAGCAGGCGGCCGCGGTCACGTAGGTGTCCTGGTACAGCTTGGGCACGGTGTCGCCGATGCCCACCCCCCAGAAGCCGGCCGCCTCGGCCGCCTGGGCGAACTTGACCGCCGCCCGGGAACTGTGGGTGAGGTTGATGACCCCGAGTCTCACGTGCGTCTCCTTCGTACGGCGGGCCGCGCCTGACTCGCTTCCGGAGTGGCGGCTATCATTTCAATGTTTCTATCAGGTGCACTGAGTAAGACCAATAGCGGAGGCGTGCCGGTGAAGGTGCTGGTGATGGGCGGTACCCGGTTCAACGGGCTGGCGCTCGTGCAGGAACTGGTCAAGTGGGGCCACGACGTCACGGTGCTCAACCGGGGCCAGAGCGAGGCCCGGCTGCCGCGCCCGGTCCACCGGCTTTACGCCGACCGGACCAACCACGACCAGCTCCGCGAGGTGCTCGGCACCCAGGAGTTCGACGTCGTCCAGGACACGTCGGGCTACGCCCTGGACGACGTGCAGCCGCTGGTCGAGGTCCTGCGCGGGCGGATCGGGCACTACCTGTTCGGCAGCTCGACCGTCATCTACGCCAGGCCCCGGGTGCTGCCGATCCGCGAGTCCGACCCGGTGGACCGCTCGGAGCGGCAGACCGAGTACGGGATCCAGAAGCTGGCGGTCGAGGCGTACCTGTTCGACCAGTACCGGCGCCACGGCTTCCCGGCCACCGTGGTGCCGCTGTCGATGGTGTTCGGCCCGAACAACATGGTCGCCGACCGGGAGCAGCGGATGTTCCAGCGGCTGCTGCTTGGGCGCCCGGTGCTCATCCCCGGGGACGGGACCACGCTGAGCCAGATCGGGCACGTGGACGACGGCGCGGTGGCCATGCGGATGCTGATGATGCAGCCGCAGACCTTCGGCAAGCGCTACAACCTGACCGGGCGGGACTACTGGAGCGACGAGGCCTACGTCGACACCTTCGCCGAGATCATCGGAGTTACCCCGCAGAAGGTGTTCGTGCCCGCCCCGGTGATGGACGACATCTACGCGGGCAAGGGGGCGCAGTCCTCGGTCCGCAAGGGCGTGGCGGTGCTGAACAAGGCCGGCGACTCGGCCGCCGCCGTGATGGCCAAGCACGACCCGCGGGCGGTGGGCGTGCGGGGGCTCATCCAGCGGCTGGCGCCCAACATCCACCACTGGAACGACAGCACGTTCTTCTCGGTCGAGCGGCTGTGGGCGGACGTCGGGTTCCGGCCCGCGTACACCTTCGAGGCGGCGGTGGAGCACACCTACGACTGGTTCCGGCGAGAGAAGCTGGACGAGTCGCTGCAGTTCGACTTCAGCTGGGAAGACAACCTCCTGGAGCGGCTAGCGGGGTAAATCCTCCGGAAGCGGGGCTGGAAGGGCAGCGAGACGGCCGGCTCCCCCCGGGGGGAGCCGGCCGCTGGAGCCCGGGACCGGTGGTGCCTAGCGGCTGCCGGGGGTGAAGGACACGCCCCGGACTACCTGGCCGTAGCGCGGGGCGACGACGGTGAAGAACCTTTCGCTGGCAGGCAGCGTCGTCGCGTCCAGCTTGTCGGTGACGGCTACGAGCTGGTTCGGGTCAGCCCCCTGGTCGCCGCCGCCGCTGACGGTCGAGGTGACTCCCCAGATGGTGACGGTGCCGTTCGGGTTGACCTTGCCGGTGATGTTCCGCAGGCCGCCGGTGGCGGGCGCCCACGGGAGCTTGGTCACCGGGTTGGTTCCGGCCGGGTAGCCGCGGACGGTGTACGGGGTGCCGAGCTTCAGCCCGTCCTGCACCGTGTAGGCGAGCTGCCACTGGCCCGCGCCCGCGTTATAGACCCACTTCTGCAGGCCAGCCGTGGCGGACGCGGCGGCCGCGGAGTAGGAGCCGCTGGCGTAGGCGTCACTGCCTGAGCCCTCGTCGGCCACGTACAGCGTCGTCGGACTGGCGAACCAGATGCCGAACGGGTAGTCAGACGCGTCCGTCGCCGACTTGGCGAGAGCGGTCGGGAAACCCTTGAGGACGCACATGTTGCTGGCCAGCCCGGCCGAGGTCAGCGTGGACGCGATATCCGTGGTCGGCAGCGGCGCGTTCGCGGCGGGCAGGCCAGTGCCGTTCGGGCAGGCCTTTCCCGTGGTGTCGAGGAAGTACACCGTGTTGACGCCGTTGCTGCCGCTGCCCTTGGTGTAGTACAGCACGTTGTTGAAGAGCGTAAGGCCGCGGAAGTTGTCGTCCTTACCGACCTTGTCCGCCGGGTCGCCGAGCTTGGTGACGCTGAAGGAACCAACCGGCGTGGGCTGGCCCGGGCTCTGCAGCGACTCAGGCAGGCTGGACGGCGTCAGGATCTGCGCGCCCGCGCCGAGGACGACGCCGCCGGCTGCGGGTTGGCGCCGTTGCCGGCGTTGCCGGCCGTGTAAATGTAGTACTTGCCGTTGACCTTGGCCGCAACCGCCGCGCGGCCGTTGTTGCCGCTGTAGGCGTTGGTCTCGGTGAAGGTCCACTGCCCGCTGGCCGACAGCGAGGCCGCGGCCCGGTAGTAGGCGCCGGTAACCGGGTTAGTCGGGTCGATCACGCCCGGCGTGTTCGCGTTTGACGCGTCAATGGTGCCCGGGGCGGCCGCGTAGTCCATGAACGTTACGTACTTGCCGTCCGGGGAGAGGTTGAGCGCGCCTTCGGACTTGGACGAGAAGCTGGTGACCAGGTTGTCGCTGGGCACCGGGATGACGCCCAGCGGCAGGCCGGACGGCGTGATCTCATCGAGGTACAGCTTGGACGTGACGCCGAAACTGGGGTCCACGGTGTCATTGTTGAACACGTAGGGGTAGTCGCCGTTGGCGATGGCAACCTTGCCGGCCGAGCCGGACCCAGGCGGCAGGATGGTCGTGCCTGCCACGATGCTGGCGTCGTTGACGTAAGTGCTGGTGCTAACGAGCAGCTGGCCAGGGATTAGCCGGGCACCCTGGTCGCCCGGGCGGCCGCCGGTGCTTGCGTGGGCCCCGGATGCCGCGGCGGCGAGCGCGCCTGCCAGGCCGGCAACCGTCACCAACGCGGCCACGCCAGTTCTTGGACGCATGAGTCCTCCTTGTCGCGGGACGCCCTTGTCTCAGGACATTCGCTCCAGGCCTTCGCGCCTGGGGCGTCCCGGTGGCCATCGAACCGACGGCGATCGTCGGTAGCCGGCTGTTCTGGTGAACGGAGGGTGCTATTAGCGTGATTTGTTGACGGCTGTTAGCTCTTGTCACGCACAGCCGTTAGGTCTCGGCGGCGGGGTTCAGTCGTCGAGCTGCGCCGCGGTCATGTTGGCGCCGGTGATGATGACGGCGACGCGCTCGCCCGGCGCGGGCTGGTACGCGCCGGCCAGCAGGGCCGCGACGCCGACGGCGGCGGCCGGCTCGGCGGCGATGCGCGCGGTCTGCCAGAGGGCGCGCTGCGCCCCGCGGATGGCATCGTCGTCCACCAGCACGACGTCGTCGACGTAGGCCTGGGTGATCGGGAAGACCAGGTCTCCGACGCGGCGCGGGGCAAGGGCATCCACCGCGATGCTGCCAGCCGGGGCGTCGACCGGCGCGCCCGCCGCCCGGGCGCGGAGCAGTGTCGGCGCGCCGTCCGGCTCCACCCCGATGACCCGGACGCGGCCGGCGAAGTAGGCGGCGATCCCGGCGATGAGGCCGCCCCCGCCGACCGGGACGAGCACGCTGTCCAGCGGGCCGGCCTGGTCGTCGAGCTCGAGCGCCAGGGTGGCCTGCCCGAGTATGGTCTCCCGCTGGTCGAAAGCGTGCACGCTCATCGCGCCGGACTTCGCGATCCACTGCTGCGCGGCCTCGAGCGCGTCGGAGTAGCGGTCGCCCGTGATGACCAGGTCCGCCAGCTCGCGGATGCGCTCGACCTTGGCCGCAGCGGACACGGTCGGCACGAAGATCCGGGCGGGAATGCCCAGCCGGTGCGCGGCGTACGCGACGGCGACGCCGTGGTTGCCGCCGGAGGCGGCCGCCACCCCGGCGGGCGGCACGTCCCGCAGCAGCAGGTTGGTGAACGCCCCGCGGGCCTTGAACGAGCCCGCGCACTGCAGCTGCTCCAGCTTGAGCGTCACCGGGCCGCCGAGGTCGAGCTGGACGACCGGCGTCCGGCGCACGTAGCGGCTGATCGCGTCGTACGCGCGGCGGATATCGTCACCAGTCACCGAAGCCATTATGGCAAGTTGCTACGAAGAGGAGAGCCCATGCGCGCTGCTGGCCCGTTTCAACTGCCCGGCGTTCTCAACGGCAAGGCGGCGCTAGTGACCGGGGGCGGCCGCGGAATCGGTCGTGGCATAGCGCTGGCGCTGGCCGCGGCGGGCGCCGCGGTAGCGGTATGCGGGCGCTCGCCAGAGCCCCTTGAGCAGACCGTGCGAGACGTGATCGCGCGGGGCGGCCAGGCGAAGGCCGTCCAGTGCGATGTCACCGACCCGGCGGCCCTGCAGGCGCTCGTGGCTGACGTCGTGGCCGCCTACGGCGGGGTGAACATCCTGGTGAACAACGCGATGCAGATCCCCCGGGGCACGCTGCTGGAGATTTCCGAGGAAACGGTCAACGCCGCCTGGGTGTCCGGTCCGCTGGCCTGCCTGCGGCTGATGAGGCTCTGCCACCCGTACCTGAAGGGCGGCGGCTCGGTCGTTAACGTCTCGTCAGGTTCCTCGCTCAGCCCCGACCAGCCGTTGCGCGGCATTTACGCCGCGACTAAGGCTTCGGTCAACGCGATCTCGCGGGCAGCCGCGGTGGAGTGGGGCCCGGACGGGATCCGCGTGAACGTGCTTATGCCGTTCGGGAAATCTGACTCAGTCGCCCGCCTCTTGGAAAATGAACCCGGTTTCGCCGCCGAGGTGCTCAAGGGGACGCCGCTGGGCCGGTTCGGCGAGGCGGAGGCAGATATAGGCCGGGTGGTCGCGTTTCTCTGCGGGCCGGATGCCGGCTTCATCACCGGGACCACGATCCCGGTTGACGGGGGCCGCAGCTACCTCAGGTAACGATCACGGTGGCGGAAACGGCCCCGCGTGATCGCCTTACCGCCGTCACGGCGCTGTTTGCCCTGGTGCGGGCCGGGCATCCGGCGCGCTCAGCGGCCTCAGGCAGGGGTAGGTTCGGCAACTGTGCGGATCCTGGTAGCGGAAGACGATGAGGCACTGGGCGCGGTGCTGGTCCGGGGGCTGCGCGAGCAGGGCTACGTCGTGGACCTGGTGCCCGATGGCGAGACCGCGGTCGCGTACCTGAGGTTTTACCGCTACGGGGTGGCGGTCATCGACTGGCGGATGCCGAAGCTGTCCGGCCTGGACCTGGTGAGCCGGCTGCGGGCGACGGGATCGGCGGTGCCGGTGCTCATGCTGACCGCGCGGGACACGCCGGCCGACCGGATCGCCGGGCTGGACGCGGGGGCTGACGACTACCTGGTCAAGCCGTTCGACTTCGGTGAGCTGCTGGCCCGGCTGCGGGCCCTGCAGCGGCGCCCGGCCGCTGCCCGGCCACCGCTGTTCCTGCTGGGCAGGCTGTCGCTCGACCCCGCGACACGCGAGGTCCGGTGCGGCGGGCGGCAAGCCGACCTGACCGGGATCGAGCTCGGCATCCTGGAGATCCTGTTGCGGTGCTCGCCCGGGGTGGCCGACCGGCGGATGATCGCCCAGCATGTCTGGGACGACGAGGCCGACGCGTTCGGCTCCAACACGATCAATGTCCACCTGGCGCGGCTCAGGTCCAAGCTGATCGGCGGCGGTGTGCGGATCGAGACCGTCCGCGGGATCGGCTACCGGATCGTGGCGGCATGAAGAGCGGTCACGCGGCCCGGGTGGCCGCGGTGACCACGGCGGCCATCGCGGTCGTCTACCTGGCCTGCGCGATCGCGGCGAACTTGATCATCGCTGCCCACCTGACGGCGCAGGTCGACAGCCGCCTGGGCGACCGCCTGGACGACCTGCGCCGTCAGCCGGCCGAGCTCGCCGAGCTGTTTAGCCGTCCCGGTCTCGCGGCCGACGGGGATGACGACGATGGTGACGGCGCCCTGGTCATCGGCTGGCTGGCGGGCGCGGGGGGCCGCGTCATCGCGCGCACCCCGGGGGCCCCGGGACTCCCGGCCGGCCTGACCGCCGGTACCCGGTCCGGGCAGCCGGTCACCGCGACCCTGGGCCGGTCCGGTGCGTTCCGGTTGAAGTCGTCCGTGAGCGGCCCGGACTTGCTGGTAGTGGGCTACAGCCTGGCCGGGGACCACCGGATTGAGCGCTGGCTGCTGATCGGCGAGGTCACCGCCGGCCCGGTGCTGCTGCTGGCCATGTTCGCCGGCTCACTGCTGATCGGGCTTCGGGCCCAGGCTCCGGTGGAACAGTCCCGGCGCCGCCAGCTTGAGTTCACCGCTGACGCCTCACACGAGCTGCGCACGCCGCTGAGCGTGATCCGGGCCGAGACCGACCTGGCCCTGGCCAGGCCGCACGACGCGGCCGACTACCGAGACACGCTGGTCAGGATCAGGGGAGAGAGCGAGCGGCTACGCGACCTGGTGGAGGACATGCTCTGGCTGGCCCGGTTCGATTCCCGTCCCCCGCGCCCGGACGAGGGGCCGGCCGACCTGGCTACGGTGGCCCAGGCCTGCGCCGACCGGTTCCGGTCGGTCGGCCCGGCCGTCACCGCGACCGTCGCCGACGGGCCCGCCCTGGTCAACGCTCCGCCTGAGTGGGTCGACCGGCTAGCCGGGGTGCTGCTCGACAACGCCTGCCGTTACGCCGGGGCGGACGGCCAGGTGCGGATCGGGGTCGCCGTGACCGGGAACCGGGTCGCGCTAACCGTGGAGGACAGCGGCCCGGGTATCCCGGCCGATCAGCGGTCCCGGCTGTTCGACCGCTTCTCCCGGGCCACCGAGCAGGGCTCAGGAGCTGGCCTGGGCCTGGCCATCGGAGACTCGGTGGTCCGGGCCACCGGCGGTCGCTGGGAAGTCGGAGACTCGCCGCTGGGCGGTGCGCGGATGTCGGTGTCCTGGCGGCAGCCCCAGCCGCACCAGGCCGAGCCGGACCGCCGCGCGGCCTCCGGGGCTACCGGCGCTCGGCGTCGGTAAGGCCGCGCTGCTGGCCGGGGGCGACGTCCCGGCGGGGCCGGGCCGGGGCCAGGTGCACCAGCAGGTTGTAGGTCACCAGCGCGATCGCCAGGTGCATGAGGAAAAGGAAAGCGACCGCGGTGCCGTTCTGGCCGCGGTAGAGAATGTAGACGTCGGGCAGCCACAGCACCAGGGTCACCAGGACGGCCAGGCGGAAGAAGAGCCACCGCGGGTCGGATGAGATCCGCGTTACCACCGGCCACGCGACGCACGCGATGATGACCCCGATTACCGTCAGCTTGGCGTAATCAGAGAACTGGAAGTGCACGTACCCCTTGGTGCCGGGGAACGCGGCCTGGGCTATCACGACAAGCAGCGCGTCCGCGGCCAGTGACCCGATAACGGCGGCGATGGTGGCCAGGACAAGCCGCGACGTCCGCGGCTGGGCGTGCTGCGGCCGGAAGTCGATCCGGGCGAGCGATGCGAGCTGGGTGAGCATGCCCGGACACTACTTAGCGGGAACCGCCCGGCCCGGCCCGTTCACGTTTCCTTCATCATCCACCTCGGCCGCGACCACCCAAGGGCGACATTGCTGGCTACGCTGGACACGGCATGGCCGACTATCCCCGCGGAGGTTCTCCGGCATAGTGCGCGACTTCATTACTGGTGTCCGGTATTTCGGCCAGGGATTCGGCCTGCTCGCCCGTCGTCCGAAGCTGCTGTTGATCGGCATGCTTCCAGCCGTACTGACCACGGTGATCCTGCTGGGCGGGATGATCGCGCTGGTCCTCAACGCCGGCCACCTGGCCGCGCTGGTGACGCCGTTCGCGAACGGCTGGCCAAGTGACGGCCGGCTGGTAACGCGGCTTGCGGCGGGCTTCGCCCTGGTCGGCGTCGCGGTCTTGCTCGGGCTGGTCGGGTTCACCGCGCTGACGCTGGTCATCGGCGGGCCGTTCTACGAGCACATCGCCGAGCGGATTGAAGATGAGCTGGGTGTCACCGAGGGCCAGCTCGACCTGTCGTGGGGGAAGCAGTTCCTCGCCGGCACCCGCGACGGCATCGTGCTGCTGCTGCGCTCGCTGGTTTTCACCGTCCCGCTGTTCCTGGCCGGTTTTCTCCCGGTCGTCGGGCAGAGCGTGGTCCCGGTCCTGGTGGCGCTGGTTACCGGGTGGTTCATGGCGCTCGAGGTGGTCGCGGTCCCGTTTTACCGGCGCGGCATCGGGCTTCGCGGCCGGACCGCGATGCTGCGCCGCCGCCGGACGCTCGCCGTCGGCCTTGGCCTGCCGGCCGCCCTGCTGTGCATGATCCCGCTGCTGGCGATCGTGGTCATGCCGGTCGCCTTCGCCGGCGGCGTCCTGGTCGCGCTGGACGCCCTCGGCCTGGCCCGCGGGGCGGGACCGCCGCGTGCCGCCCCGCCGGTCAACTCGGGGGCAGCGGGCGGGCCGACATCGTGATGAAGTCGCGGGCGTAGGACTGCTGGAAGAACGTCGCGGCGCCCAGCCGGCTGTCGATAAGCCTGGCCCCGTTCGAGGGGGCGGCGAGGCCGTTGGGTGCCGCGGGCCGGTAGGCGGCGAACACCGGCCAGCTCGGGTTGATGTCGAGCTCCAGGCCGCGTACTACCCCGGCCCGGACCAGGAGCTCGGCTAGCTGCCGGGGGGCAAGGGCCGGGCCGGCCGCGTAGACCAGGGCGCCGTCGGCGGTGACGCCGAGCCCTGAGCGCCACTGGTGCTCGATGCCGGGGACCGACGCGGCGCACGATTTCAGCCCGCAGGTGTTGCCCCAGGCCCGCCAGTCGGGGCTGGCCGCCAGCGCGGTCGGCTGGCCGTCCGCGACCAGCGGCACGAGGTTTTGCCGGACCGCCGCCACCGAGCGCGTCATGCTGACGTCTGCGCCCCACGCCCCGACGGTGACGGCGCCGCTTGAGTAGATCACCAGCGAGGCGTCGCCCGGCACCAGCGGGTCGATCAGCCGGCCCTCGGTGTAGTAGCCGCCATGCGCGTCGGCCATCTTGAAGCCGCCGTTGAACGCGGCCACCAGCGTTGACGCCGCGTCCGGGAGAACCGGCGCGGTGAACCGGTAGCCGAGGCCACCGGGGGAGGTCGATCCCGAGTACAGCCGGGCCGACAGCAGCTTCGTGTCCATCCAGGCGATGCCAGCCCGCAGCGTGGCACCCGGCGGCACGAGCGTGGTCTCGTACACGGCCGGCCAGCCGCCGACGAGCCGTCCGGCCGGGTGCCAGCCCCGCGCCGCCGACTCCGCGCCGGCGAACGGGACCAGAGTGGCCGGCGCGGGCAGCGGCGGCCGCGGTACAGCCGGCCGCGGTGCCGCCGGCCCGCTGCCAGCGGAGTGCGAGGTTGCGGCGGGCGAAGGGGCGCCGCTCCCGGCCAGCCTGGCCGGCCCGGCCGTCGTGCACCCGGCCAGCGCGCCGACCAGGCTGGCGAGCAGCAGCGCCGGCACCGCGCGCCGTAGGCCGGGCCGCGTCCTCGGGCTTGTCACTCCATAGACGGTACCCGCGCCGGGTGCGGGCGGCTAAGACGTGGCGTAATGGCGCATTGTCTCGCCGATGAGCTCCGCCGACAGCGGTCGTCCGGCGCTGATCTGGTCGCGCAGCTCGCGAAAGTACCCGATGTAAAGGTCGGGCGTGAACGTGTTCAGCACCACGGCCTGCTCGTCGGCGGGGTTGGCGAAGCTGTGCGGCGCGCCGGGCGGGACCATCACCAGCGTGCGGGCCGGCGCGTCGAACCAGGTGTCGCCGCTGGTGAACCTGACCGTGCCGGACACCACGTAGAAGCCCTCGTCGTGCTGGCCGTGCCGGTGCTGCGGCGGACCGTCGGTGTGCGGCGCGATCACGATCTCGGCTATTCCGAGCCGGTGCGCGGTCGTGCCGCCGTCTTCGAGTATCCGCAGGGTGACCGGCCCGGACAGCGCCACCTCGGCGTCGTCCGGGCCGGTCACCCGGATCTCAGTCATGAGGTGAACTCCTGGACGGCGGCCAGCAGTGCCGCCGGCGCCTCCAGTTGCGGCAGGTGGCCCGCCTCCTTGATGACGACGAGCTGGGCGCCGGGTATGGCCTTGGCGAACGCTTCCCCGTGCTCCGGCGGGTAGATCCGGTCAGCCGCGCCCCACACCACCAGCACCGGGACGCGCACCGAGCCGAGCTGACCGAGCAGCGCCGGGTCGGTGCCGCCCTGCGCGGTATAGGCCTGCAGCGCGGCCCGGTTGCCCGCGAAGGCCGCCTTCGCCTGGTCCGGCAGCGTGGAGAAATCGATCCGGAACTTCTCCGGCTGGTAGTAGGCCCGCTCGGTGACCTGGTCCGGGGTGAGCGAGAAGAAGTCGGCGGCCGGGTGGTCGCTGATCTCCAGCCCGCCCGCGTCGGCCAGCACGACGCCGCTGATCCGCGGGCTGGCGTGGATGGCCATCTCGGCCGCCACCCACCCGCCGACCGAGTTGCCGATGACGGTCACGCTGGTCAGGTCGAGCTCGTTGAGCAGGGCGGTATAGGTGAGCGCGAGCCCGCGCATGGTGTGCAGGTACTCCGGCCGCGGCGTCCCGCCGAAGCCAGGGTGGGTCGGCGTGATCACCCGGGCCCCGGTTCCGGCCAGCAGCTCGCCGAACCCGGCCACCGACTGCGGCCCGGCCCCGCCGTGCAACAGCAGGAACGCCGGCCCGGCGCCCTGCTCGGTCACGTCTACCTGCACCGGGCCCAGTCGGCCCGCTTGAACGGTGTAAGTCGGCATCCGGCAGACTCCTTCGTAAGAGTTGACTCTCACGAAGCCTAGGGGCAGGCGGCGCTTTGTGCAAGTTGTCTCTCATTACGAGAGTCTTATTGACGGAAGTCTGCGGGCCCGGCACACTAGATAAGTGGGAACCCGGGTGAACCAGAAGGCGCGTACCCGCGCCGCTATCGTGCAGGCGGTCCATCAGCTTGCCAGGTCTGGCGCGGAGGTCACGATGCCGTCGGTCGCGCAGGCGGCGCTGGTCTCCGAGGCGACCGCCTACCGGTACTTTCCCGATCTGGTCACCCTGCTGCTGGAAGCCGACCAGGGCACCTGGCCGGACCCGGCCGAGGCACTCGCGCCGGTCGCGGGCAGCGACGATCCGGTCGAGCGGGTCGGTTTCGCGGCGAGGCTGCTGCTGGACGGCGTGCTGGCCAACGAGAGCGCGGTCCGCGCGATGATCGCCGGCTCGATCGCCCGGCCCGGGATCGCCGCGCGGCGGCCCGGGCACCGGTTCGGCCTCATCGACACCGCTCTGGCCCCGGGCGCGGACCGGCTCGATTCGGCCGCCCGCGCGCAGCTGCGGCGCGACCTGGCGGTGGTGGTCAGCGCCGACGCGCTGTTCACGCTCACCGACCTGTGCGGGCTGAGCAGGCCGGACGCGGTCGACAGTGCCGTCCGCACCGCCCGCGTGCTCACCGAGGCCGCATTCCGCGCGGTCGGTTCAAGCAGCCCGGAGCGGGCTACTGGTGCTCGCCGAAGCTGACGTCGATGGTCTCGAAGCTCTTGTGCTGCTCGGTCATCGCGTAGGAGGTGTAGGCGCGCCGGTCGGCGGGGGTGAGGTCGGTGTCGTCGGTGAACGGCGCGAGCAGGCTGCGCGGCCATAGCTGCCCGGCCCGCACCGCGTTGAATTCCGCGCACATCACCGTGATGAGGGCGCCCACGTAGATCCACGCGAGCGTGCCGAGGACCAGCGCGAACAGGCCGTAGGTGGCGGTGGCGCCCTTGAGCTCGCGTCCTAGCAGCAGCGTGCCCACCCACTGCAGGCCCTGCCAGGTCACCGCGGCGGCGACCGCGCCCGCCAGGGTCTGCCGCACGGGGGTGCGGTGCGCGGTCAGTACCCGGAACGCCACCACGAACAGCGTCACGTTCAGCGCGACCGCCGCCGCGGTCGCCAGCGTCCGCACGGGAACGCCCAGCCTGGCTCCGTAGGCGTCCGCGGCGGCGCCCAGCGCGGACAGCACCGTGGTGACGACGACGCTGACGCCGCCGAAGGCCAGCATCAGCAGGCTCCGCAACCGGGCCCTGACCGGGTTCGGGCGGGAGTTGCGGGGCACGCCCCACACCTTGTTCAGTGTGCTCTGCACGGCCTGGACGATGCCGAGGCCGCCGTAGACACAGCCCAGCATGCCGATGACCAGGCCCGCCGGGCTGCCGTGGAAGGACCGGATATTCGCGGTGACCTGACCGCCGATGACCGGGAACTGGGCCAGCGCGGAGTCCAGCACCTGGCGCTGCAGGTGCGGGTTGCCGTGCAGCGCGTACCCCAGGATCGTGGCCAGCAGGAGCAGCAGCGGGAATACCGCGATGAACCCGTAGTAGGTGATCTGCGCGGCGAGGTAGGTGCCCTGGTCGTCGGCGAACTTGTACAGCACCGCCAGCGGCAGCCCCGCCCAGCGGTGCCGCCGCTGGTAGGCGTCAGCCCGGCTGACCATGCTCATCGCGGCTCCTTGACGCCCGGGTCGGGCGGACCGCACCAGCTAAGCACGCATGGCGGCTAACCGTGCAGTCTGTGCCGTTTTTCCGTTTTTCCAGTCGGCGGCCGGGCGGTGCTTCACCCGCGCGGGGTGATTGCGCCCGCCGGCGGCCGTGCTTGCGTTGGCACGGGGCGAGATGTCCAGCCCGCCAATGACGCCCGGGGGCGCGCAATGCAGCAGGAGAGCCGCCGCCGAGCGGGCCGGGTCGAGGGCGCGTCACTTAGGGCGATGCTGGGCGCCCGGCGCACCGCGGCTGGCCCTGACAGCCGGTTCACCCGGCGCCGGCGCCGCCTTCGGGCTGGCCTGTCCCAGCTCCTGTTCGTCGCCGCCGGCCTGGTGGCCGGCCTCCTGGTGCCGAAGGTCACCGTGTCCCCGCTGGTGTCAAGCGGCAAGGTCGTGGACCTGCTGTTCACCGCCGGCGTGACCGTGATCAGCCTGGTCACGGTCATCTACTCGCTGCTGTTCCTGGTCGTCCAGTGGGTGTCGGGCGCCTTCAGCATGCGGCTTGCCCTGTTCCGCGACGATCCCATCGTGTGGCGCGCGTTCGCGTACGCGATCGGGCTGTTCGTGTTCTGCTTCACCGCCGCGTTCACGATCGGCAACGACAAGCAGGTCTCGGTCATCGTGCCGGCGGTGGCGCTCGCCCTGGTACTTGGCGCCCTGGTGCTGATGCGCGTGCTGCAGACCCGGGCGTTCGTTTCCATGCTGCTCGCGCCGACACTCAGCGCGATTACCGGGCGGGGCCGGGAGATCCTGGACGGCCTCTACCCGCCGGTCCCGCCCGCGAGGGCACCGTCGGCGGACCTTCCCCCGCTCAGGCGCACCGTCACCTGGACCGACCAGCCCGCGGTGCTTCAGCAGCTCCACCTCGGTCCCCTGGTGTCCGCGGCCGGCGCGGCCGGCGCGGTGGTGGTGCTGCGGCAGACCGTCGGCTCCACCTTGGTGGCCGGCCTGCCGGTGGCCGACGTGCACGGCGGCGACCCCGGCCAGGAAGCCGTGCTCCACGCGCTGGTGACCGGGCCCGAGCGCAGCTTCGACCAGGATCCGCTGCTGGCCTTCCGGCTGCTGGCCGACATCGCCCTGCGGGCTTTGTCGCCCGCGGTCAACGACCCGGCCACCGCCGTCCAGGTGATCGACCGCCTGGAGGGCCTGCTCGGTCTCCTCGCCACGCGGGCCGGCCGGGCCGAGCAGCTCGCCGACGAGGCCGGCACCGCCCGGGTCATCCTGTGCCTGCCGCGATGGGAGGACTTCGCCCGGGTCTGCCTCGACGACGTGATCGCCGCCGCAACCAGTTCGCCGATGGTCCTGCTGCGGCTCCGGGAGGCGCTCTCCCGGCTCGCCGGGCAGGCACCGCCGGCCGGCCCGGACATCGTGGCCAGCCGCGCGGCCTGGGTCGACGACTCGCTCGCCCGCAACTTCCCGCTCATCTGGGCGGAGACCGCGACGGCCAAAGGCCGCGAAGTCATCCGCGACGGGTGACCTGCCCCGGTTCGCGCCGGGTGACAATGGGCCCCTGCACGGGCCACGACCGTTCCACTCACGGGAGACACGGATCATGCCGTTGAACGAATACGAGCCTGGAACAGCGTTTCCCGGCCTGATCGGGCGGACCACGGAAGAGTCGAGCCCGGCCTGGCCGCGGCCGCTGCGGGCGGCCGCGGACTCACCGAACGTGCTGTTCATCGTCCTCGATGACGTGGGCTACGGTCAGCTCGGCTGCTACGGCAGCCCGATCGCGACGCCGAACCTGGACGCGCTGGCGGCGGGCGGCCTGCTGTACACGAACATGCACACCACGGCGCTGTGCTCGCCGTCCCGCTCGTGCATCATCACCGGGCGCAACCACCACGCCAACGCCACCGCCGCGATCAACGAGCTCGCGACCGGGTACCCGGGCTACAACGGCCAGATCCCGTTCGAGAACGGCTTCCTGTCGGAGATGCTGCAGCAGCGCGGCTACAGCACCTACATGGTCGGCAAGTACCACCTGATGCCCTCGGAGTTCGAGTCGGCGGCCGGGCCGTTCGACCGCTGGCCGCTCGGGCGCGGTTTCGAGCGCTTCTACGGGTTCCTGGGCGGAGACGCCAGCCAGTGGTACCCCGAACTGGTCTACGACAACCACCAGGTCGAGCCGCCGCGCACCCCGGAAGAGGGCTACCACCTGACGGAGGACCTGGCCGACAAGGCCATCGAGTTCATCGCCGACGCCAAGCAGGTGGCCCCGCACAAGCCGTTCTACCTGCATTTCTGCACCGGCGCGGGGCACGCTCCGCATCACGTGGCCAAGGAGTGGGCCGACCAGTACGCCGGCCAGTTCGACGACGGCTGGGACGCCTACCGGGAGCGCACGATCGCCCGGCAGAAGGAACTCGGGGTACTGCCGGCCGACGCGGAGCTGTCCCGCCACGACCCGGACGTCCCGGAGTGGGAGTCGCTGTCCCCGGAGGCCCGCAGGCTCGCGGCCCGGATGATGGAGGTGTACGCCGGGTTCCTGACCCACACCGACCATCACATCGGCCGCCTGCTCGACTTCCTGAAAGAGACCGGCGAGTTCGACAACACCCTGATCATGCTGGTCTCCGACAACGGCGCCAGCGCCGAGGGCGGCCCGACCGGGACCACCAACGAGCTGCAGTTCTTCAACAACGCGCCCGAGTCGCTTGAGGAGAGCCTGGCCAAGATCGACGACCTGGGCGGCCCGGCCACCTTCAACCACTACCCCTGGGGCTGGACCTGGGCAGGCAACACCCCGTTCCGGCGGTGGAAGCGCGAGACGTACCGCGGCGGGACCACCGACCCGTTCCTGGTGCACTGGCCGCGGGGCATCAGGGCACGCGGCGAGGTACGGACCCAGTACGCGCACGTGGTCGACATGGTCCCCACCGTGCTGGAGGCGCTCGGCCTCCGCCCGCCCGCCGCGATCAGGGGAGTGACCCAGTCGCCGCTGCACGGAGTCAGCTTCGCCCATTCCTTCGATGAAGCGGACGCCCCGACCCGGCACCGCGTCCAGTACTTCGAGATGTTCGGCCACCGGGCGATCGACCACGACGGCTGGCGGGCGGTGTGCCCGTGGCCCGGGCCCTCGTTCGCCGAGGCCGGCAAGCCGTTCGGCGCGCTGATCACCGCGGAGACGCTGACCGACCTCGACGCCCAGCACTGGGAGCTGTACCGCGTCGCCGACGACCCGGCCGAGAACCGCAACCTGGCCGGCCAGCACGGTGACAAGCTGATCGAGCTGATCGCGATGTGGTACGCCGAAGCCGGGAAGTACGGCGTGTTCCCCATCGACGCCAGCGCGGCCGAGCGGCTGATGACCGAGCGCCCGCAGGTCGCCGAGCCACGCGACCACTACATCTTCCGGCCGCACACCCAGACGCTGCCGTTCTGGGTCGGCCCGCGGGTGCTCAACCGCCCGCACAGCATCACCGCCGACGCGGAGATCCCGGACGGCGGCGCCGAGGGCGTGCTGATCTGCCAGGGCAGCAACGCCGGCGGCTGGACCTTCTACGTTCAGGACGGCCGGCTGCACTACGTTCACAACTACGTCAGCCGCGCGACCTACCGGGTGTCGGCCGCCGACCCGCTGCCCGCGGGGCGGCACCAGCTCCGCTTCGAGTTCGCGCCCACCGGAAAGCCCGACTTCGCGGAAGGGAAGGGCACCCCGGGCCTGGCCCAGCTCTACGTCGACGGCCGGCTCATCGCCAACACCGAGTTCCCGGTCACTACGCCGGTGGCGTTCAACCCCGGCGGCCTCACCTGCGGCGCCAACCCCGGCTCCGCCATCACCGGGGACTACCAGGCCCCCTTCCACTTCACCGGCATCCTGCACACCGTCACCGTCGACCTGTCCGGAGACCTCATCACCGACACTGACAGCGAGATGCGAATGGCGATGTCCCGCCAGTAGCGCCCGGCCGGTTGGTCAGCTGGCCAGCGGGCCCTCGGTGCAGACGCAGACCACGACCGCCCCGGTGCCGCCGTCGGGCCGGCCCGTCTCCAGGCCCAGGGCCGCCCGGCGCGGGCCGGCCCCGGGACCAGTCAGCGCGGCCCTCAGGCCGGCCAGCGCGGCCGCTCCCGACGGGCCGATGGCGAGCCCGGCGCCGGCCAGCGCCTCGATCGCCGTGCGGCTCTCGTCGTCGGTCACCGTGATCGCGGCGTCGAGGCCGCCGGCCAGGTAGGGCCACGCCAGCATCGACGGGGTACCGCAGTTCAGCCCGTTCATGATGGTCCCGCCCGTCGGCACCGACACCGGCTGTCCCGCCGCCAGGCTGGCCAGCGTGCACGCCGCCGTGTCGGGCTCCACGCTGAGCAGCCGCGTCGCCGCGGCGTCAGCCGGCGGCAGTGACGAGTGGCGGTAATGCGCGACCGCGGCCTGGGCCAGGGAGCCCACGCCGACCGGGACGCTGACCACCGACGGGCGGCCGAGGCCAAGGGCAGCCAGCTGCTCGTCCAGTTCGGCGAAAATCGTCTCGTAGCCGGCCACGATCCAGGACGGGATCTCCTCGTACCCGGCCCACGAGGTGTCCTGGATGAGGATCGCGTCCGGGTCGCCGGCGGCCTGGTCCCGCGCCGCCGCGATCGAGTCGTCGTAGTCACCGTCCACGACGGTCGCCTGCGCTCCCTCGGCGGTGATCCGGTCGATGACCAGGCCGGGCACGATCTTCGGCAGGTACACGCGGGCGGGCAGACCGAGCAGCCGCGCGGTCCGTGCCACCGCGCGCCCGTGGTTGCCGTCAGTCGCGGTCACCAGCGCGGGCCGGGCGCCGACCGCCGCCAGGTGAGCGCCCAGCCCGGCCAGGCTGGCCGGCCCGGTGTAGCCGGTGCGCGCGGCAAGCGCACGGAAGCCGGCCCAGGAGGCGCCCAGGTACTTGAAGGCGCGCAGGTCGAACCGGGCCGACTCGTCCTTGACGAACAGCCGTCCCACGTCGAGTTCGGCCGCCAGTCCCGGCGCTTCGGCCAGCGCCGTGGGCGCGTAACCGGGCAGGTTTCGGTGGAAGGCGGCCGCGTCGGCGGACGGCGGCGGGCAGGTCCAGCCCCTCGCGTCCGACGCGTACCACGAGCGGTGCAACGTCATGCCCTCATGATCAATCACCCGGCTCCGTCTGGGGAAGGCCGGTGCCGACTCGGGTCGTTCGCCAGGTCTTGCCAGGTCCGGCCGCTGCGGACGCTGGCGGGCTGCTCGGACACGATGTCCGAACCGGGCCGGGCCTGGTCATCCCGGTTCTTGACCAGGATCCAGCGGTGCTCTCCGGTCCGGGTGAGGGCAAATCCCCCGGTTAGCTTGCGGCCGTGAAACTGGGCGGACAAATGGCCAGGCTCATCGCGGGTGACCTCGGCCGGGCCTTCATCCCAGACGATCACCGCGCCCGTGCCCCGGGCCTGCCCGGGCCGGGTTCCCTCGAAGTCTCCGGCGGACAGGGAGTGATCTTCAACCGGCACCGCCAGCCGCCGGACAGCGGGATCGAGTGACGGCCCCTTGGGAACCGCCCACGAGCGGAAGACCTCGCCGACCTGGATCCGCAGGTCGAAATGGAGCGTCGTGGCGTCGTGGACCTGGACCACGAAGCGAGACGCCGTCACGAGGACGACAATACCGCTGGAAGTGTCCTGCCAAAGGGGAGGCACTTCCCGTGAAACAAAGAATGGCTGACCGTGTGACCAGCGTGTTAGAACGCGGACAGGCCGGGTAGCCCGTCGCTTCATTCAGTGGAGGGGACGAGGGCGGGCATCAAGGAAAGGGCGCGAAGCTGATGACAGGCACATTGCCAGGGGAATCCTCGGCCCACCCGGCCGACGAGGCCCAGGCACTGCGGGACGAGATCGAGCAGACCCGCCAGCACCTGGGCGACACGGTCGAGCAACTGGCCGCCAAGGCGAACGTGAAGCAGCAGGCCCGGGCCGAGGCCGCCCGGCTGGGCGAGCGGGTGCGAGTCGGCGCGGCCCGGGCGCGCGGCCAGGTCATGCTCACGGCGGCTAAGGCCAGGAAGACCGCGCCACGGGAGGCCAGGCACGCGCTCGACCAGGGTGCCCGCACCGCCCGGGAGCGGCGGGGACCGCTGGCAGCGGCCGTGGGCGCACTGGTGGCCGCGCTGGCCGCCCTGATCATCTGGAGGCGGAGGAAGCGATGACGAAGGGAGCCGTGCCGGAGGAGAGGGACTGACCATGGCGAACCCCCGCTTCGGCCGACGGTCCCGGGCTGACGCGGCCGAGTCCGGCGACGAGCAGGACACGATCCCCCCGCTGCGCGACGTCGAGGGCGCCCCCGAGTCGCCGCTCGAACTCGGTGAGACCGGCTGGTGGCATGTGATCAAGCGAGCCGGCAAGGAGTTCACGACCGACCGCTGCACGATGACCGCGGGCAGCCTGGCCTACCACTGGTTCCTGGCCCTTTTCCCCGCCCTCATCGCCCTGCTCGGCCTGACCAGCCTGCTGCACCTCGGCGGCGGCACGGTGACCCGCCTGGTCAACGGCCTGACCACCGCGCTGCCGAAGGGGGCGAGCGGGGTGTTCACCGACGCGGTGCACTCGGCGACCAGCCGGTCCTCCCAGGGCTCGCTGGTCGCCGTGATCATCGGCGTGGTCATCGCGCTGTGGAGCGCCTCCAGCGGCATGACCGCACTGGAGACCGGACTCGACATCGCCTACGACGTGCCGGTGGACCGTAAGTTCATCGGCAAGCGGCTCATCGCCCTGCCGCTGATGCTGGCCACCGTGCTGCTCGGCGGCATCGCCGGCGGCCTGCTGGTGTTCGGCGCACCGATCGGTTCGGGCATCGAGTCCCATGCCCCGATCGCCGGGTCCGCCTTCGTCGTCGCCTGGACGGTGATCCGCTGGGTGGTCACGATCATCGCGATCACGCTGCTGTTCTCGGTCTACTACTACCTCGGCCCCAAGCGCTCCGCCCCTAAGTGGCAGTGGGTCAGTCCGGGCGGGATCGTCGGCTCGCTCATCTTCATGGCCGCGTCGGTCGGTTTCTCGTTCTACGTGGCCAAGTTCGGTAACTACGGCAAGACTTACGGCGCCTTCGCCGGCGTCGCGATCCTTATCTTCTGGCTGTACCTGGTCGGCATCGCCATCCTGTTCGGCGGCGAGATCAACGCCGAGGCCGAGCGGGAAGCCGCCGCCCAGGCGGGCGTCCCGCTGGCCCGGAAGGGCGCTGCCCAGGTGGAGCGGGGTGAGGGCAGCCACCGCGTGATCGCGGCCTTACAGGGGCAGTTCCCGGCGCAGGCAGATCCAGCGGTAGCCGTAGCCGCTGACCGTGAGCTTCGCCAGGTCGATGTCGCCGTAGCTGCGGTCGGCGAGCATCTCGGTGGGCGACTCGGCGATGTCGTCGACGCTGCTGACATCGACGGTGGCGTCGTGCTCGCCGAGGTTGTGCAGGAACAGCATGGTGCCGGCGGTGTCGTCGGCGCGGTGCACGAGCAGTCCGGGCGGGGTAGGCACGTCAACGTGGTTACAGGTGCCGGTATTTATCTCCGGGCACTCGCGCAGCGTGCGCATCATCCGTTCGAACCAGGACAGCAGCGAGCCGGGGTCGTTGCGCTGCGCCTG
>CAWGIM010000029.1:0-19650 GCA_963822615.1 uncultured Actinomycetota bacterium
TCCACGCTGATCTCGGGCTGGCTGGCGCGCGGCGACGTGCTCGGTCAGGTTTTTCAGCGGCCCGTACCGGTTACGCAAGAAAACCGTAATCTGCCCGCTGCCGTGCACCTCGGCCGACTGGCCGTAAGAGCTCGTACCGATGAAGAGGGCGGCATCCCCGGTCAGGGTGCCGCCGATCTCGTCCCACAGCTTCAAGTCCAGACAGCGCATGAAACGGTGCTTGACCAGCCGGATGTCCTCGAGATCGCGGAGCCGCGCGATGGCGCATTTGCCGCGCAGGCCAGCGGCCCAGGCCTGCTCGCTACCCGATCCATCATGGGAGTCTCCTCTGCTGGACGACCGGATTGCGGAATGTATATCATATTAAAATATTCCCCACCAGATACCGTTAGATAAGGTTCCCAAGCTAACTTAGCTATCTGTTTACGGATTCGCCCCGAAGGAGGAGCGCCATGATCCGCCTGATAGCTGCCGTCGCAGCAGGCGTCCTGACCGCGGCCGGCGGCGCTTACGCCGCCCAGGGCCTGCTCAGCCCGGCCTCGGCGGCCACGCCGGCCACTACCGCGTATGACGGGAACTGAGCAGCCGCATGGTTAATCTCCCCCAGGCGGCCCACGGCCGGCGATCGAGATCGTCGTCCCGGCCCGCAACGAGGCCCGCAGGCTGCCCGACGGGCTCCGCGCCCTGACCGAGAAGGCCGCCACCCTCCCGCTGCGCACCTCGATCCTGGTGGTCGACAGCGCCAGCTCGGACGCGACGGCGGAGATCGTCCGCCAGTGGCCGCAGGGACCGGTCCCGGTCGGGCTGCTGCGCTGCGACCGGCCCGGCAAGGGCGTCGCGGTGCGGGCCGGGCTGCTGGCCACCACCGCCCCCTTCGTCGGCTTCTGCGACGCCGACATGGCCACCGACCTGGCGGCACTCGACGTCGTCATCCGCTTCCTGGCCGCCGGGCACCCCCTGGTGATCGGGTCACGCGCGCTCCGCGACTCGGTCGTCGACTCCCGGTCGAGCTCGCTGCGCGGGGTCGGCGCGATGACCTTCCGCGCCATGGCCCGGCTGATCCTGCCGGGAACCGCGGACACCCAGTGCGGGTTCAAGTTCTTCGCCGGGCCGCTGGCCCGGGCCGCCGTCCGGTCGCTGCGGACAGCCGGCTTCGCCTTCGACCTGGAACTGCTTGCCGCCTGCCTGGAACTCGGGGCGTCGGTGACCGAGGTGCCGGTGCGCTGGCGGGACATCGCCGGGTCGACCTTCTCCGCCCGCCGCCATTCCGTCAGCGTGCTGCGCGACCTGACCTCGATCTGGCTGCGGTCCCGGGTGCTGCCGCCCCGCCGCCCGGCCGCCCTGCCGGGCCGGCCGGGCGCACCGGGCCTGCCGGGCCAGCGCAGCGCGCCGCTCAGCTACGCGGCCAGGGAACTTCCCGCGGGTATCCAGGGATGAACGCGGGCGTGACGGGCCTGCGGGTGATCATCGCCAACTGGCGCGACCCCTGGCACCCGCAGGCCGGCGGCGCCGAGCGGTACGCCTGGGAGATGGCCCAGGCGCTGGCCGCCGCCGGGGCGCAGGTGCAGTTCGTGACCGCGCGCGGCCACGGCCAGTCGGGCGGCGAGCAGCGGGACGGGATCGACATCATCCGGCGCGGCGGGCGGTTCACGGTCTACCCGCGGGTGCTCGGCTGGCTGCTCGCCCACGGGCGCCGGGCCGACATCCTGCTCGACTGCCAGAACGGCATCCCGTTCTTCACCCCGCTGGTGCTGCCGCGGCGGGTGCCGGTACTCGGCCTGATGCACCACGTGCACGCTGACCAGTTCGGCGCGCACTTCCCTGGCTGGCTGGCCTGGCTCGGGCGGCTGCTCGAGGGCACGGCCGCCCGGCGGGTCTACCGCCGGCACGGCACCGTGGCGGTCTCCCCGTCGACGGTCACCGCGATGCGCGAGCGGCTGCGCTGGCCCGGCGACATCTACCTGATACCGAACGGCACCCCGCTCCCCCAGGACGGGGGGCGCCAGGCCAGTCAGGGCGCCCCCGTTCCGCTGAATCCTGGTTCTGTGCCTGGGTCCGCGCCGGGCCCCGGCGGGCTGGTGTGGCTGGGGCGGGTCGTCGCGCACAAGCGGGCGGAGCTGATCGTGCCGGTGGCCGCGCGCGGCTTCGTGATCGACGTGATCGGCCGCGGCCCCGGCACCGCCGCGCTGCGCGCGGCGGCCGCCGCCGTGCCCGCCGCGGACGGGCGGGTCTGCCTGCACGGCTTCCTCTCCGAGGAGGACAAGTTCGCGGCCATGCGGGGAGCGCTGCTGCACCTGAACACCTCACAGGGCGAGGGCTGGGGACTGTGCGTGCTTGAGGCGGCCGCGCTCGGCGTGCCGACGGTCGCCTACGACGTGCCCGGGCTGCGTGACTCGGTGCGCGACGGCGAAACCGGCTGGCTGGTCCGCGACGGCGAGGAACTGGCGGACGTGGTCGAGCGGGCGGCCAGGGAACTGGCCGACCCCGGCCGCCGGGAAGCGGTAGCCGCCGCCTGCCGCGCGTGGGCGGCCGAGCTGAGCTGGGAACGGAGCACGGCCAGGATGACCCGGCTGGTCGCGGCGTGCGCGCGCCGCGGCACCACCCGGGCCACGGTCAGCGGCGCGTGGGTGGTCGCCGCCGACGACGGCGGCGAGGTCGTCGCCGAGGGGCCGGTGCTCGACCTGCTGCTCGCGGGCGGCCACCGCCTCGCCCGGCGGGCCACCGCCGCCGAGCAGCTGCTCGGCCAGGCTGGCGGGACCGCGGAGCGCGCCTTCGCGGCGGAGCGCGGGTGACGGTGACGGCAACCAGCCTGCTCGGACAGCGAGCGGCCACCGCCGCTCGCGCCCGCGCCCGCGGCTGGCGCGGCTCCACCGCCGCCGAGGTCACCGCCTGCTGCCTGGCACTGGCCGCGATCCCGTTCTTTACCGCGTTCGGCGACGTGATCGCGGACACCAAGTTCGAGCTCGCGGTCAACCCGACCGGGTTCCTGTCCGGCGCGCTCACCCTGTGGAACCCCCAGCAGTTCGGGGTGCTGCTCAACCAGACGGTCGGCTACCTGTTCCCGATGGGGCCGTTCTTCGCCGCGCTGCACGGGCTGGGGGTAGCAGGCTGGGTGACGCAGCGGCTGTGGCTGTCGGCGCTGCTGGTCACCGCGTTCGGCGGGACGGTCATGCTGACCGCGCGGCTGGGCATCGGCTCACGCCGCACCCGGCTGGCCGCGGGCGTCGCGTTCGCGGTCTCGCCGATGGCGCTGGGCATGCTCGGCCAGACCTCGGGCGAGTTCCTGCCGATGGCGCTGATGCCGTGGATCATCATCCCGCTGACCGACCCGGGCCCGTGGGGGCGCGGAGCCGACGGCGACCGCTGGCCGACGGCCGGCCGCCGGGCGCGGGCGGCCGCCCGGTCGGCCGTCGCGGTCGCGCTGTGCAGCGGGATGAACGCGGCCTCCACCATCGCCGTCCTGCTGCCCGCCTTCATCTACCTGATGACCCGGCCGGGCGCCGCGACCAGGGCCCGGATGCTCGCCTGGTGGGTGCCCGCGGTCATCCTGGTCAGCCTCTCCTGGTCGGTGCCGCTGGTCCTGCTGTCCCGCTACGGGACCTCGATCGTGCCGTTCACCGAGAGCGCGCAGGTCACCTCCTCGACCACCAGCCTGCTGAACATCCTCCGCGGCGCCGAGAGCTGGATCGGCTTCCAGACCGCCAGCGGCCAGCCCGAGCGGCCGCTCGCCTTCCTGCTGTCGGTCAGGCTGGTTCCGGCCGCGCTGTCCGCCCTGCTGGCCGCGCTCGGCCTGGCCGGGCTGGCCCGGCGGGACATCGGCGAGCGGCGGTTCCTGCTCTGCTCGCTGCTGGCGGGGACGGTGATCCTCGCCCTGGGCTACGTCAGCAGCCTCGGCAACCCGCTCGAGGGGCCCCTCATCGGGCTGATCAACGGTCCCGGGGCGCCGTTCAGGAACCTGTGGAAGTTCGACCCGATGCTCCGGCTGCCGCTGGCGGCCGGGCTCGCGCACGTCCTCGCCGCCCCCCGGGTCACCAGGCGCCGGTTCAGCAGGCAGCGCGTCGCCCTGGCGGCGGTGGCGGCGGCCGGGCTGGCCAGCCTGCTGCTGCCCGCCGTGGTCACCGGCCTGGCCAGCCCGGGCTCGTTCAGCCAGGTTCCCGGCTACTGGCGCAGCGCGGCCGGCTGGCTGAACCAGCACGCGGGGAACCAGGCGGTACTGGCCGAGCCCGGATCCGCGTTCGGCGAGTACACCTGGGGCAGCCCGCAGGACGACGTGCTGCAGGCGCTCACCCCCAACGTCGACTGGGTGGAGCGCAACCTCGAGGTGGTCGGCTCGGTCGGCAGCGAACGGCTGCTCAACACGGTCGACCAGCAGCTCGCGGCGGGCGACGGCTCGGCCGGGCTGAGCAGCACGCTCGCCCGCATGGGGGTCAGGTACGTGCTGGTCCGCAACGACCTGTCGACCGACGCGCTGGCCGGCACCCAGCTCGCGCGGGTGCACGACGCGATCGCGGCGTCGCCCGGCCTGACCCTGGCCGCCCAGTTCGGCCCGCAGACCGGCGGCGGCTCGCCGGACAGCGCGATCGCCGGCTTCTCGGCCCGCTACCCCGCGGTGCAGATCTACCGGGTGGCCGGCGCGCAGGCGGCCGCGGTGGTCCAGCCGGCGGCCGGCACGCTGCGCGTCTACGGCGCCCCCGAGTCGCTCATCACGCTGGCTAACCAGGGCCTCCTGGGCGACAGCCCGGTGCTGGTCAACGGGGACGGCCAGGGGCAGCCGAGCGCGGCCTCGGTGGTGACCGACTCGCTGCGCCGCCGCACCGACAACTTCGGCGAGCTGCGCACCAACTACTCGCCCACGCTGACGGCCGGACAGCCCGCGACCACCTTCCTGTCGTCCGACGACTACACCGAGCCGGACTGGGCGCCGTACCTGGCGACCGCCGCCTACCGCGGGATCGAGGACGTCACCGCGTCCACCTCGTCCTCCGACATCCAGGCCGGCGCCAGCCGTTGGGCGACCGGCACGCTCCCCTACGCGGCCTTCGACGGCAACCCGGACACCCGGTGGGAGTCCGGCGCCTTCGACACCCCGGTCGGCCAGTGGATCCAGGCGTCGTTCGACTCCCCGGTCGCGTTCGGCGCCACCGCCGCGCTCGGCACCGTCAAGGTCGCGTTCGCGGACGACCCGTCGATCGGGCAGCCGGTCACCCAGGTGACGGTCAGCACCGCCGCGGGCAGCGTCAGCGACCCGGTCCGGGTCACCGGCAGCGCGCAGCCGCTGGCGGTCCCGGCAGGCCCGTCCGACTGGCTGCGGATCACCGTCACCCAGCTCGAGGACCAGTCCATCGTCCCGCTGTTCGGCACCCAGGTCGCCATCAGCAGCATCAGCGTGCCAGGGGTGTCGGCGACCCGGACGATCGTCACCCCCGCGGTTCCCGGGCCTGACCCGGCCGCGGTGGTGCTGGCCAAGGCCCAGCCCTACCAGTCAGGCTGCATGCTCACCCCGGCCCGCTGGGTGTGCTCGCCCCAGCTCAGCAACCAGACCGAGGAGCAGTACGGGTTCAGCCAGTCGTTCACCGAGGCGACCGCGGAACCGGCCACGCTGAGCGGCTCGGTCCTGCTGACCGACCCGGCGCTGGCGGTCAGCTACGCGGACGCGGCCACCCGGGAGCCGTCCGTCACCGCCTCGTCGACCTACACCCCCGACCTGCAGGACCAGGCCTGGAACGCGTTCGACGGCAGCACCAGGACCGGCTGGACCGCGGGCCCGGCCGACACGCACCCGGAGCTGACGATCAACTGGGGATACCAGCGCACCCTGAGCAAGATCACCGTCAAGCGGCCGGCCGGCGCGGCCGGCGCCGCCGAGGTGATCATCGCGGGCAGCGGCGGGCAGCGGCGCGGCGCCGTCATCGGGGCCGACGGCACGGTGCGGTTCGCCCCGCTGAAAACCACCCGGCTGACCCTCACCTTCGTCACCGACCAGGCACCAGTCCAGGTCAGCGACGTCTCGATCCCCGGGGTGCAGCCGTTCCGGGTCCCGGCCGCGCCGCTGCGGCTCAGCTGCGGCCGCGGCCCCCAGCTCACGGTGGACGGCCAGCGGGTGCCGACCCAGGTCACCGGCAGCTACGCCGCCCTGCTCAACGGCCAGCCGCTGCACTTCAGCGCCTGCCGCCCGGTCCGCCTGGCGGCGGGAGCCAACCAGGTCACCGAGCCCGCCACCGACCCGTTCGACGTGCAGGCGGCGGTCGTCGCCTTGCCCGGCCGCCAGGCGGCCGGCGGCGCGCTCGCCCCGCAGGCCGGGGCGCCGGCCGCGGCCGACGTCACCGCCTGGGGCGCGTCGCAGCGGACGGTGCAGGTGTCCGCCGCCGCCCGCTCCTACCTGGAGGTCAACCAGAACTACAACGCCGGCTGGCAGGCGGTGCTCGACGGCCGGACGCTCACCCCGGTCAGGCTCGACGGCTGGAAGCAGGCCTGGGTGCTGCCGGCCGGCTCCAGCGGCGCGGTCCACCTCAGCTACCGGCCGGCCGCGCTCTACCAGGCGGGCCTTATTGCCGGGCTGGCCGGGCTGCTGCTCTGCTTCGCGGCCGCGTTCGCGCGCCCGCGCCGCCGGCCGCCGGGGAGCTGGCCCGGTGCGCGGCCGGACGCGGACGGCGGCCCGCCGCGCTGGCCGGGCCGGCCGCGCTGGTATCACCGGCTTGGCGTCGCCGCCGCGCTGCCGGCGCTGACCGTGGCGGGCCTGCTGCTCGGCGGCTACCCGGGCGCGGTGCTGCTCCCGGTGGCGACCGCGCTGTTCCTGGTCCGGATACGCGGCCGGGGAATCTCGCCCGGCCCGCGGCTGCTGGCCGGCCTGTTCGCGGCGGTCGCGGTGACCGGGGCGGTGGGCGAGCAGATGATCGTCTCCGGAAGCAGCGGGCGGCTGGTCACCACCCTGTCCAACGTGATCCCGCAGGCGGGCTGCCTGGTGGTCATCGCGGGCCTGGCGGCCGGGCTGTGGCAGACCCGGGCGGCGGACCGCGCAGAACCGGAATTCGGGGGGCCGGAAAGCAGAGGGCCGCAGTGACCCGCCACGGCGCCGGGCTGGCGCTGGCCGCGGCCGCCGCCTGCTTCGCCGCCCTCGGCGTGATCATCGCGGTTGAGGTCGGGCCCCAGGCGGCCGAGCTGCCGGTGAGCCGGAACCAGGCCGTCACCCTCACCGCGGCCGGCGCGTCCTACTACAGCCTGACCAAGCTGGCCGAGGTCAGCTCGGTCGGGCTGACAGAGACGGACAAGATCAGCGAATCGAGCCCGGGAAACGGCTACCCCACCGTGGCCGCCTGGCGCATCAGCAGCTCGACCGAGGACACCACGCACCACCAGTGGCTTGAGCCGGGGTCGCGGACGATCGTGTTCGACCGGCGCACGGCCGAGCTGATCAACTGCTGCGACGCCGGCATCAACGGGAACGCGCTGATCCGGCAGACCGGGATCGCCGGCTACGCGTTCCCGGTGGGAGCCAGGCAGCAGGCGTACCCGGTGTTCGACGCGGTGCTCGGCCAGCCGGAGCCGGCCAGCTACTCGGGCACCGCCGCGGTGGACGGCATCCGGGTCTACCAGTTCACCGAAGACGTCTCCGCCGCCAAGGCGCCGCCGTCGGCGGCGTTCCCCGACCGGGCGACCAGGTACTCGGTCCACCGGGTCTACTCGGTTGACCCGGACACCGGCCTGCTGCTCGACCTGAGTGAGGACGAGGACCAGTACCTGGCCCCCACCGGGAGCGGCGGGCGGGTCACCCTGTTCGAGGCCAGCCTGCGGATGCGGCCGGCCAGCGTGGCCGGGCTGGTGGCCGCGGACGCCGGGGTGCGGCAGCACCGGACCCGGATCGCCGCCGCCCGAACCGGGTGCCTGGCCGCGGCCGGGCTGCTCGCGGCCGTCGCGGCCTGGGCCCTGGTTCCCTGGCCCGCGCGGCGCCGCCGGCCGCCCTCCCGGCCGCCGCTGACCGACGGCGAGCCGCTCCCAGCCGGACAGCGGTGAGCCGCCGGGGCCAGGGCGGCCGGATTCGTGGCCGCCGTCGTCTTGGCGGCCGTGCGCTCAGCATCATCGTGGCCGGGCTGATCGTGGCGGCCGCCGTGCTGCTGGCGGCCTGGCCCGCTCCGCCGCCGCTCTACGCGGGCACCGCCACGGCGCGGCCGGACACTACCTGGGACAACCGGTTCCAGGCGTACGGCGACTCGTCGGGCGCGTGGAACGGCGGGGACGGCGCCCAGGCACTGGCGCTGCCGGACGGCGCCACGATGTGGTTCTTCGCCGACAGCTACCTCGGTGCCCTCAGCCCCGGCGAGACCCGCTCACCGTTCACCACCGGGATCGCGCACAACAGCGCGGTGCTGTACCGGAACGGCGTGCTCGGCCCCACCTACGCCGGCTCCCCTGGTCCCTTCGGTTACAACGGCACGGGCGATTACAGCTGGGTCGGGCCGCCGCCGCCGTACCCGGCCGCCCGCTACGAGCTGATCAACGGCGACCAGGTGATCGACGACGGCATCGCCTACAAGTTCTTCCAGCTGGCCGACCGCGGCCTGCATCCCGGCGGCTTTGGCTACAAGCTGGTCGGCACCGTGATCGAGTCGTTCACCATCGACCCGGCGACCGACACGCTCTACCCGGCCGGCGGTCACCCGGTCGGCGTGGCCGACTCGGCCGGCAGCGACCCGCTGATCTGGGGGGCGGCGACGCTGGCCTACCACGGCTACATCTACATCTACGGGGTCAAGCCCTACCAGGGCGGCAGCGACCAGTACCCGCTGTACCTGGCCCGGGTGCCAGCCGGGGGGCTGGCCGCGGGCGACGCCTGGCAGTACTTCGACGGCACCCCTGGCTGCCCGGGCACCGGCGGCTGGACCGCCGACCCGGCGGCGGCGGTCCCGCTGCGCAGCGGGGTGTCGGCCGGGTTCAGCGTCACCGTCGTCGGCGGCCGGCTGGTGCTGCTGACCAACGACATGTCCGGCGCGGGCAGCCAGAACGACGCGGTCGCGTACTACGCCGGCTGCCCGGCCGGCTTCTCCCCCGGCAGCCCCCGGTACCTGGTGTACCAGCCGCAACTGCCGCCCGGTTACCTCGCCTACGAGTACCGGGTGGTACCGCAGTTCAGCCACGGCGCCAGCGTGCTGGTCAGCTACAGCGTCAGCACCACCAGCCTGGCCGGGAACTTCCAGATCGTCAGCCGCTACCGGCCGCATTTCCTCGACGTCCGGCTACCCGCTACCGGGGCCCGGCCGGGGCCGTCACCGGGCCGCTCGCAAGGGGATTCATGACTTCACGCCAGCTCCGGCCGACCCGCCCGCCGCGCCCGCCGGCCCGCCCGCCGCGCCCTTCGCGCTCGTTTCGCTCGTCCCGCTTGTACCGCAAGGAGACCGCGGGCCTGGTGGCCGGCCTTGTCATCGGGCTTGTCCTGGCGCTCCTCTACCTGCCGCCGCGGCCGTCCCGCGGCCCCGCCCAGCCGCCGCCCGCCCGCCCGCTGGTGATGAGCAGCGAGAAGGTCCAGGCGGCGTCGGCCGGCTCGGTCCCGGGCAAGCTCGACGCGCAGTGGGCCGCCGTCTCGGCCGGGTCAAACTGCGCCGGCTGGGCAGGCGGCGACGGCATCTCGGCCGTGCGGCTGAGCGCCACCCAGGTCGCCTGGTTCTTCTCCGACAGCTACCTCGGCCCGGCCGGGCCGACGCAGGGCTTCCGGCGCTCCTCGGCCCTGATCCACAACTCGGTGGTGATCGAGACCGACAGCGGCAAGTCGCGCCGGTTCACCACGCTGACCGGCGGCAACGTGTGCAGCCTGACCGGTAGTCATCCCGGCTCGGTGGTGGCACCGCCGCGGGCGCCGGGGCGGCCGAGTACCCGCTACTGGGCCGCTGACGGCCTCAAGGTCGGCGGCTCCGTCTTCCAGTTCTACAACCGCTTCTCGCCCGGCAACGTCCCCTACGTGCCGCTGGGGACGGTGATCGCCAGGTACCCGGTGGCCAGCCTGACCGCGGCGGCCAAGGCCGCCAGCGGCGTCACCGTGCCGCAACTGGTCTCGCTGCCGTACTACGTCCCGCCCGGGGCCGCCTCGCCGATCGTCTGGGGGAACGCGGTACTGCAGCAGGGGCAGACCGTGTACGTGTACGGCACCCTGCTGCCGAGCACCAAGGCGATCGGCCGGCAGGCCTACCTGGCCCGGGTGCCCGCCGCCGAGCTGGCCGACTTCGGCGCCTGGCAGTTCTACGCCGGGTCGGGCCAGTGGGCCGGCGCCCAGCAGGACGCCGCCCCGCTGATGCCCGCGGTCGGCGCGATCAGCTTCTCCTCGGCCTTCTCGGTGGTCCGCGTGGGCCAGCGCTACTGGCTGATCCAGGCCGACCCCATCGCCGGCAGCCAGGACATCGACGCCTACCCGGCCGACGCGCCGTGGGGGCCCTTCGGCCAGACCAGCGGGACCGTGCTCTACCGGGACCCCGGGATCGGCCCCGACGCCGCGCACGACTTCCGGCTGCTGTACGAGGCCCGGGCCGAGCCCGCCGTCTCCCCCGACGGCCAGGTGGTGATCAGCTACAACGTCAACTCGGTCGGGAACTCGGCCGGCTGCGTGCCGATGTCGTGGTTCACCAACACGGTGACGCTGCCCCGGTTCGTCAGCGTGCCGCTTTCCGCGCTGGCCGGCCACGGCCGCGTCACGGCCGGCCCGTCCGACTACCCGCAGGTCGCGGCGCGCGACCCCGGCCAGTGGTTCAACGAGTGGGACTACAAGGACGGCTGTCCCCCGATACAGCCGCTGAGCGGCCTGTCCGCCCGCCCGCGGCCGGGCGGGGTCACCCTGAGCTGGCCCGATATCGGGCTCGGGCTGGCCTACCAGGTCTACCTGAAGGGACCGGGCGCGGCCGCCTACACCCTCAGGTCGACCGTCCCCTGGGTGCTGACCAGCGCTGGCCGGCCGGTCAGCGCTTACCTGGCCGGCCTGCCCGCGGGGAAGTACCAGGCCAAGGTGGTGCCGCTGAACCTGAGGCTGACCAAGGGCCACCCGGCCGTGGTCACCTTCCAGGTCCCGGGGAGCAGTTAGCCGCGCTGCCTGAGTGCCTGGTGGGGTTCGGCGGCCGGGCTTCTGCCCGTCCCTGGACGCGTGGTTGCGGCAACCATGCGGCTCTGGCCGTCTGGTTGCCGCAACCATGCGGGGTGGCGGGGTGGCGGGTGGCGGGGTGGCGGGTGGCTGGGTGGCGGGGTGCTTGCGCCGGGCGGCGGCGATGATTACCATCTTTCACTAATCGATTAGTGAAAGGGGTGATCGTGATCGAGTTCCAGCTCGACCCCGCCTCGGGTGTCGCCACCTACCTCCAGCTGGTCCAGCAGGTCCGCGATGCCCTGCGGCTCGGGCTGCTGGAGCCGGGCGACCGGCTGCCAACTGCCCAGCAGGTCGTCGCCCGGCTGGCGATCAACCCCAACACGGTGCTCAAGGCCTACCGCGACCTGGAGCGGGAGGGCCTGGTGCAGGGCCGGCCCGGCATGGGGACCTTCATCATCCGGACGCTGCCCGGCACCGACCCGGCCGCGCAGCGGCGGTTCCTGGCCGCCATGACCGACCTGCTGCGCTCCGCCCGGTCGGCGGGCCTGGGACCTGACGACATCGAGTCGATTTACCGGACCGCGGTCCGCAACTGCTTTACGGAGGGAGTCGCGTGAACGCAGCAGCTATCGAGGCCGACGGGCTCGGCAAGCGCTACGGGCGCCGCTGGGCGCTGGCCGACTGCACCCTGGCGATCCCGGCCGGCCGGGTCACCGGGCTGGTCGGGCCCAACGGCGCGGGCAAGTCCACCCTGCTGCAGCTGGCGGCCGGCCTGCTCGACCCGGACTCGGGACAGCTAAGCGTCCTCGGCGGGCGCCCGGGCGGCACTCCGGCCCAGCTCGCCCGGGTCGGTTTCGTCGCCCAGGACGCACCCGTCTACGGAGGGCTTTCCGTCGCCGGGCACCTGCGCATGGGAGCGCGGCTCAACCAGGGCTGGGACAGCGAGCTCGCCGCGCGCCGCATCAGCCAGCTTGGCCTTGACCAGCGGCAGCGGGCGGGGTCGCTATCGGGTGGCCAGCGCGCCCAGCTCGCCCTCACCCTGGCGGTCGCCAAGCGGCCCGAGCTGCTACTGCTGGATGAGCCGGTCGCCAGCCTGGACCCCCTCGCCCGGCGGGAGTTCCTGCAGAACCTGATGGAGACCGTCGCCGAGCACCAGGTCAGCGTCGTGCTGTCCTCGCACCTGATCTCCGACATCGAGCGGGTCTGCGACTACCTCATCGTGCTCACCGCCTCCCGGGTGCGGCTAGTCGGCGAGACCGAGGAACTGCTGGCGACGCACCACCGCCTGTCCGGGCCCCGCCGCGACCCTCGCACCCTCCCGGCGGGCTGGGAAGTCATCGAGGAAAGCCACGCCGGCAAGCAGAGCACGCTGCTGGTCCGCACGACCGACCCGATCCTCGACCCGGCCTGGACCGTCCGGCCGGTTGCCCTGGAGGACCTCGTCCTCGCCTACATGAGCCAGCCGTCTGACACCACGCGGGCCGGCCTGGCGGGACTGGAGATCGCCTCGTGATCCGCTTCGCCTGGACCCGGTTCCGCCCCCAGGCGCTGGCGGGTGCCGGACTGCTGGCCATCGCCGCCGTGATCCTGCTGGTCACCGGGATCCAGCTCAACCACGCCTACTACACGGCGACCGCCGTCTGCAGGCGGCAGGGCAACTGCGCGGACCTGTTCAACGTCTGGCCCTCGAACGGCTACCTCACGGCAGCCAACATCCTGGGGGTCGCCGGCCTCGCCGTCCCGGGCGTGATCGGGATGTTCTGGGGGGCGCCGCTGGTCGCCCGCGAGTTCGAGACCGGCACCTTCCGCCTGGCGTGGACCCAGGGCATCACCCGCGTTCGCTGGCTGGCCGCCAAGCTCGCCATCGCCGGGGCGGCCGCCATCGCCGCCGGCGAGGTGTTCACCCTCATGGTGGCCTGGTGGTCCAGCCCCATCCACAGGGCGAACCCGGGCTATACCGCGTTCATCCCCGGCAGCTTCCATACGGGCGTCGCGCCGGCCGGGTACGCGGCGTTCGCGTTCGCCCTCGGGGTCACCGCCGGGCTCGTCATCCGCCGCACCCTGCCCGCGATGGCCGTCACCCTCGCCATCTACACCGCCGTCATCATCGCCTTCCCTGGCTTGGTGCGCCCCCACCTCATCCCGCCCGTCCAGGCCACCTCGACGCTTAGCCCGGCAGCGATCGCCAATATGCCCGCAGTGGGAGCCTCCGACGGGTATCTGTCCCTGGTACCAGGGACAGCGGTGGCCCTGCCCGGCGCCTGGGTCATCTCCTCAGGTCCGCTCGCCACCCCCGACGGCCGCGACCCTTCCACCGAGCCAGCCGGACCCTGCGCACCGCCCTCACCAGCCACCGACGGGCCGCCGTCACCGGCCACGGCCCAGGCATGCAACAACTACATCGAGAGCCTCCACCTCCGGCAGACCGTGACCTACCAGCCCGCGAGCCGCTACTGGGCCTTCCAGTGGACCGAGACCGCGATCTACCTCGCGCTTGCCCTCGCCCTGGCCGGGTTCAGCTGCTGGCGGATCAACCGCAACCGCCCGGCCGAACTCAGCATCCGGCGCCCCCGTACCCGCCAGCCGGCCCCAGCCCTGCAAAACTCACCGTGAGCGCCCGCACCGTCCGCGTCCACTGTCAGGCACCGACATCCCGGTCGGGCACATCAGCGCTGACCAGGTCGAACGCGCGCCGGAAGGTGGACTCCCGGACGGGGCCGCGGGCCGCGTCGCGGCCGAGGTCCGGGACCTGGGCTACTCTGCCGGGTCCCTGGCTAGTCAGGCCGGGGGGCCGCCCGCGCTGGCGCCTGCCCCGGTGACTTCCGCCAGCTGGGCGACCAGGCGCGACAGGCCGGCCTCGAGCATCGCCAGGACGCGGGCGAAGTCCTCGTCGGTGCCGTAGTAGGGATCAGGCACGTCCGCCCCGCCCAGGCCCGCTACCTCGCCGAACAGCCTGATCCGGCTGGCGTCGCCGGGACGGCCGGCCGCATCCGGCGGGACCAGCGCCCGCAGGTCGGCCAGGTTGGCGGCGTCCATCGCGAGCACCAGGTCCCGGTCCGCCAGCCAGGACGGGTCGAACTGGCGAGCGCGGTGCGCGCTGCCGTCATAGCCGCCCCGGTTGAGCCGGGCGCGAGCCGGGCCGTGCATCGGGCCGCCCACGTGCCAGTCGCCGGTGCCCGCGCTGTCCACCAGCACCCGCCCGTCCAGGCCGGCCTTGGCTAGCTGCTCCCGCAGGACCGCCTCGGCCATCGGGGAGCGGCAGATGTTGCCCAGGCAGACACAGCAGACCCGGTAGGGGGCGCCGGGGGTGCGCGGCGGCGGCAGCGGCTCTGGCATGTCCTCCATGATGCCCCAGCGGCCGGAGCAGCGCGATCACGGGCCGCTGGCCGCAGGTCCGCGCGGGTAAACGGGGCGGGCGGGCCCGGGGCCGGCCGGGTGGTCAGCGGGCTGGCTCTGCCTGCGCTGCCTGGCGCAGGCCGCCGCGGATCAGCCCGGCCACCGCTTCCGCGGTGAGTCCCAGGCGGGTGCTGATCTCGTCCTGGGTGTAACCGCCGCGCAGCGCCAGCAGTACCGCCTGCTGCTCCGCGCCGCGGGGCCCGGCGTCGGCGCTGGGCGGGCTCGCGGCCGGCTGGCCCCGGGTGCCCGCCGCGCGAACGTGACGGACGATGTGCTGCCGGGCGATCCGCATCACCCAGGGCAGCGCGCTCGCCTCCGAGCGGTCGTACCCCGGCGCCGTGCGCCATACCTCCGCCAGGGCCTCGGCCGCCAGCTCCTGAGACCACCCGGGCTCGCCGGCCATCGAATAGGCCAGTCCGTAGACCGGCCCGGCCACCTGGTCGTAGACCTTGGCGAAGGCGGCCGCGTCACCGGCCGCCACCCGGCCGAGCAGGTAGTCCAGGTCGCCCGAGGCTGCCCTCGGCCGCGCAGGCCGGGCTGGCCGCCGCGCGCTGCGTTCGTTTCTCATTCGCCCCGCCCCTAAGTCCGCCGCGGGTAAGCGGCAAGTCACCCCCGGGCCGCGAGGTCTGGAGCCCACTCAGGCCATTGTGGCCCACCGGATAAGCACGCTGCCCGGGTAGCGGACAATTATCCGCGGTCACCGCGGATAAGGCGAAGCCGGTGGATTGTGCAGGCGGCCGGCTGGCGGCCAGGGAAGCTAGGCGCCGGAAGCAGCCGGGCCAGCCCGCCCGGCCGCCAGCAACTGCCCGGCGGCGGACCGGGCGGCGGCGACGGCGGCGGCGTCCAGGCCGACCAGGCGCAGGCAGGAGGCGGCGATCTGGTGGGCGTAGCCGTCGCCCAGCGGGCCGGCCCGGCGCAGCTGGATGACCGATTCCACCAGCTGCATGATGAGCGTCGCGGCCAGTTCCTGTTCGAGCGTGCCCGCGGGGGCGGCCACCCCGCTCAAGATGGCGGCCGCGTAGCCCAGCCGCCCGTAGGTGGCCTGCAGCTCGGCCCGCTCGGCGTGGAAGGACGCGAACTCCTCCCCCTGCACTTCGGGCAGCAGGTACAGGGTCGCGATGTTGTGCGGCGCCAGCGTCAGCGTCGAGGTGTCGATCAGGGCCAGCGCGTACAGGCCGGCCGCCGGGTCGTCGCCGCTGCGGGCCTCGAGGGTGGCCGCGACCTGCAGGCTCGGCCGGACCGACTGGGTGAGCAGTTCCAGCAGGATCTCGTCCTTGCCGGAGAAGTAGTAGTACAGCGACGCCTGCCGGATGCCAACCCGGTCGGCGATCTGGCGGGTGGTGGTCGCGGCCAGGCCCTGGCTGACGAACAGCTCGGCCGCCGCGTCGAGGATCTCCGCCCGCGGCGCGACCCCGGCGTTGCTGGCGGGCCGCAGCCGGGGCCGGCCCGCGCGGCGGCGCGGTCCCGCCGCGCCCTGCCCCGCTGCCCCCTGCCCCGCCGCCCCGTGTTCCGCTGGCCCAGCCACACAGGCGATTATCGCAGAGCCGCTCAGCTCGCCTCGCGCCATGCGCGCCAGCCGCCGTAGCTGGTGATGTCGGCCGCCCCGCGGATGGCGGCCGGCTCGCACAGGAACCCGAGCACGTCGCGGCCGTCGTCGAGGCAGACCCGCCCGATCGCCATCGGTGCCGCGAGCCCGGCCATGAACCGGGCGAACCCCGCGGCCGGCAGCCGCCACAGCTCCCCCGCGATCGACGCGCCCGGTCCGGCGGCGGGCTCGGGCCGGCGCAGCGGGTCGGGGATAGAGGGGCCGGAGGCACCAGGGGCGGGGGTACCAGGGCCGGGCTGGTCGGCCACGTGGACCAGGCCCGGCTTCGGCGGGGTGGTGTCAAGGGCGAACAGCCGGTAGGAGGGGGCGGTCCCGGCCGGCCCGAGCAGCGTGCCCCCCGCGGCCAGCAGCTCGTGGTTCAGCGGCTGGCCGGACAGGTGCGCCCCCACCACCAGGAGGTCGACCTTGGCCTGGTCGTAGCGGCCGGCCAGCTCGGCCAGGCGGTCGTCGTGGCCGGCCGGGCCGGTCAGCATGACGCCGAACGGCAGGCCGCCGACGCTGCCCGCCGGTATCGCCACCGCCGCCAGGTCGAGCAGGTTGGCGAAGTTGGTGTACCGGCCGAGCCGGGCGTTGACCCCGACCGGGTCGGCGGCCACCTCCGCCAGCGTCGGGTGCGCGGTCGTGGTCGGGGTGAGCAGCGCGTCGAACCCGGCCAGGGCCTCGGCCGCCCGCAGCGCCAGCCGGTCCAGCCGCTCGCGGTCGGCCAGGTAGTCGCGGGCGCTGTACTTCGCGCCGCTGGTGATGATCCGGGCCACCACCGGGTCCAGTGAGTCGCCGATCAGCTTCTCGTGGGCGGCGATGTGCGCGCCGACGGCCGCGTCGCGCTCGGCCACGAACGAGCCGCCGTACAGCAGCTCGGCCGCCTCGAGCAGCGGCCCGATGTCGACCGGGGCGATCGCGCAGCCGGCCGACCGGAACCGCGCGACCGCCGCCCCGAACGCCTCCGCCCAGCCGTCGGCCAGCCCGTCAAGCTGGGCCGGGATCGGGACAGCGAGGCGCGGCGGCGCAGCCGCGGCACCCGGCCCGAGGGCGGCCGCCCGGTCCGCCAGCACGGCCGCCAGGTCCGCCCGCGGGACTTCGCCCGGATCCCAGCCGCCGAACCGGGGCCGGGCGCCGAGCAGGGTCGCCAGCGGGTCGGCGCCGTCCGGGCCGGACATGACCGCGACCGCGCGCCTGGCCAGTGCCAGTGAGCGGGCGAACACCGTCACGCAGTCCAGCGACCGGCAGGCGGGCACCACCCCGGTGCAGGGGATGACGCCGCGGGTCGGCTTGACCCCGGTGATCCCGTTCAGTGCGGCCGGGACCCGGCCTGAGCCAGCCGTGTCGGTGCCGAGGGCGAGGTCAACCAGGCCGAGCGCGACCGCGACGGCGGAACCGGAACTCGACCCGCCGGAGATCCGGGCCGGGTCAACCGCGTTGCGGACCGCCCCGTAGGGGCTGCGGGTGCCAACCAGGCCGGTCGCGAACTGGTCCATGTTGGTCTTGCCGATCACGATCGCGCCCGCCGCCCGCAACCGGGCCACCGCGGTCGCGTCGCGGCCGGGCAGGTAGGCGTACGAGGGAGCGGCCGCCGTGGTGGGCAGGCCGGCGACGTCGATGTTGTCCTTGACCCCGGCCACCAGCCCGGCCAGCGGCAGCGACTCGCCGGCGGCGACCCGGGCGTCGACCGCGGCCGCCTCGTCCAGGGCGCTGGCCAGCGGCCGCAGCGTGATCCAGATCTCCGGCCGGCCCGCCGCCTCATCGGCCGCGTAGGCCGCTCGCACCCGGTCGGCCGCGCTCACCGGCCCGTCGTCCACTGCACTGCTCATCCCGCCTCCGGCAGCATTACGACCATGACCTGGCCTGGCTCCACCTGCGTGCCCACGGTCGCGTGCACGCCAACCACGGTGCCATCGTGCGGCGCGACGATGACCGTCTCCATTTTCATCGCCTCGAGCGCGATCAGCTTGTCACCCCGGGCGACCCGCGCGCCGGGGCGCGCCTCGACCTGCCACACGCTCGCGGTGAACGGCGCGCTCAGCGCGGTCGCGCCGGCCGGCACCGGGACCGGGACCGCCCGGGCGGTGCCCGCGGCGGCCGGCGGCTCGGGTTCGGCCGCCGGCCGGTCGAACTCGCCCGCCGCCCGCCACCGCTCCTTCTCGGCTGCGAACGCGGCCGACTGGCGGGCCCGGAAGGCGCCGATCGGGTCCGCGTTCTCCGCCAGGAACCGGGTGTAGGAGCCGTAGTCGAACCAGCCCGCGGACACGTCGTACGGCCCGCGGCCGGCCTCGGTCGCGGCCCGCAGGTCGAGCAGCTCCTCCGCGCTCACCGGGTACCACTCGATCTGGTCGAAGCAGCGCAGCGCCCACGGCTGGCCGGCGAACATCCCGGCCCGCCGGAACCGGTTCCACACCTGCGTCGTCCGCCCGACGAACTGGTAGCCGCCCGGCCCTTCCATGCCGTAGATGCACAGGTAAGCGCCGCCGATCCCGACCGAGTTCTCCGCCGTCCAGGTCCTGGCCGGGTTGTACTTCGTCGTCACCAGCCGGTGCCGGGGGTCAACCGGCGTCGCCACCGGCGCCCCCAGGTACACGTCGCCCAGGCCGAGCACCAGGTAACGGGCGCCGAAGACGATCCGCCGGACATCGTCCGGCGACGCCAGCCCGTTCACCCGGCGGATGAACTCGATGTTCCACGGGGTCCAGGGGGCGTCAGCGCGGACGCTCGCCATGTACCGCTCGGTGGCCAGCCGGGTCGCCGGGTCGTCCCAGGACAGCGGCAACCGGACGGTGCGCGACGGCACCCGCATCGCGGTCAGCGCAGGCAGCTCGTCCTCGATCCGCCCGAGCAGGCCGACCAGCGAGGATGCCCGCAGCCGGGCGGCGTCGGTGTGCACCTGCAGTGAGCGGATACCCGGGGTGAGGTCGACCACGCCGGGCACGCCCTCCGCCTCAAGCGCCTGCAGCAGCGCGTGCGCCCGCAGCCGCAGGCCCAGGTCGAGGACGGGCTCGCCGTACTCGACGATCAGGTTGTCGTCCCCGTCCCGGCGGTAGACCACGGCCGGGGTGCCCGGGCCGGCCTCGCGGCGGGCGAGGATCCCGTCGTCGCCGTCACCGTCCGCCCGCACCAGGGCCGGCACCGCCCGCCGCTCGCGCAGCCCGGCCGCCGCCGCCTCCCGCACCGGCACGAACCGCACGGTGTCGCCCGGGCGGAGCTGCCCGGCCTTCCACAGCTCGCCGCTGGCGATGACCACCGGGCAGGTGAAGCCGCCGAGGCTGGGCCCGTCCGGGCCGAGGATGATCGGCGTGTCGCCGGTGAAGTCGAGCGCGCCCACCGCGTAGGGCACGTCGTGGATGTTGGACGGGTGCAGCCCCGCCTCGCCGCCGTCCTCGCGGGCCCACTGCGGGCGCGGGCCGATCAGCCGCACCCCGGTCCGGGCGGAGTTGTGGTGCACCGTGTAGAGCGACGTGTAGAGCACCTCGATGTCGGCCCGGGTGAAGAACTCCGGCGCCGCGTGCGGCCCCTCGGTGACGCCGATCTCCCAGTCCGAGACGATCGCGGGGCGCCGGTCGAGGGGGACGGGGCCACCGGGAAGTGTGGGTCCTGTGGG
>CAWGIM010000030.1:0-155999 GCA_963822615.1 uncultured Actinomycetota bacterium
CGCACCACTGGCCGCCCCCGCGCCGTCGACCGCCACCGCGCATCCCGTCAGCCCCACCAGCCTCGCTAACCCCGGCGGCCCCGTCCCCCTCGACCGCCGCCCCGCGATCGTGTCGGACTGGGAGATCGGGGTGACCGAGGGCCCGCACGCGGCCCCCGAGTTCTTTACCCGGGCCGACATTGAGGAGCTGTACTCGGCCGTCTACACGGTGCACCACAACTCGGCCAGGACCGGGGTCCGGCTGACCGGCCCCCGGCCGCGCTGGGCGCGCGAGGACGGCGGCGAGGCCGGGCTGCACCCGTCCAACATCCACGACGTCCCCTACGCGGTCGGCGCGCTCGACTTCACCGGCGACACGCCGATCATCCTCGGCCCCGACGGCCCCAGCCTGGGCGGCTTCACCTGCCCGGCCGTCATCGCCAGCGGCGAGCTGTGGAAGGCCGGTCAGCTTCGCCCGGGTGACACCGTGCGGTTCGTGCCGGTGCGGGAGGCGGCGGCGGCCGGGCTGCGCGACCGCCGGGCGGTGCCCGCCTTGCCGCGCGGCGGCGGTGACGGCGACGACGGGATCCTCGCCCGCCGCGAGGCCGGCCCCGGCACCCCGGCCGTGGTCTACCGCCGCGACGGCGACGACAACGTGATCGTCGAGTACGGCGAGCCGGTCCTCGACCTCGGCCTGCGGCTGCGGGCGCACGCGCTGCAGCAGGCGCTGGAAGCCGAGGGGATCCCCGGCCTGATCGACCTCACCCCCGGCATCCGCTCGCTGCAGGTGCACACCGACGCCGCCCGGATGCGGGCGTCGGCGCTGGTCGGGCTGCTCGGCCGGATCGAGGACGAGCTGCCGCCGCTGACCGCCATGCGAGTGCCGTCGCGCACCGTACGGCTGCCGCTGTCCTGGGACGACCCGGCCACCCGGCTGGCCACCGAGCGCTACATGGCCAGCGTCCGCGCCGATGCCCCCTGGACCCCGTGGAATATCGAGTTCATCCGCCGGGTCAACGGCCTGGCGTCCGCCGACGACGTCCGGCGGACCGTCTTCGGCGCCCGCTACCTGGTCCTCGGCCTGGGCGACGTGTACCTGGGGGCGCCGGTGGCGACCCCGCTCGACCCCCGCCACCGGCTGGTGACGACCAAGTACAACCCGGCCAGGACCTGGACGGCCGAGAACTCGGTCGGGATCGGCGGCGCCTACCTTTGCATCTACGGCATGGAGGGGCCGGGCGGCTACCAGTTCGTCGGGCGGACCACCCAGGTGTGGAACCGCTTCCGGCGGGCCGGGCTGTTCGCCGGCCAGCCGTGGGCGCTGCGGTTCTTCGACCAGATCGAGTGGTACCCGGTGAGCGCCGAGGAGCTGCTCGACCTGCGGGCGGCGACCGAGGCGGGCCGCGGGCCCTACGAGGTGTCCGACGGCTGGTTCGACTACGGCTCCTACACGCGCTTCCTGGCTGACCAGGCCGCGCCGATCGGCGAGTTCCGCGCCCGCCAGTCGGCCGCCTTCGCGGCCGAGAAGGAACGCTGGCGGGCGGCGGGCGAGTTCGACCGCCCGGCCGAGCCGGAGACGGTCCCGGCCGCGACCGGGAGCGGTGCCCCGCTGGCGCGGATCGCGCTGCCGGCCGGGGCGACCGCGCTGACGGCGCCGTTTACCGCCAGCGTGTGGCAGGTGGAAGCACGCCCGGGCGCGCGGGTCGCCCGGGGAGACAAGCTCATCGCCCTGGAGGCCATGAAGATGGAGACGGTCATCACCGCGCCGCACGACGGCACGGTGGTCGGCGTGCACGCGGCCGCGGGCACGCAGGTCGAGCCCGGCCAGGTCATGGTCGTCCTGCTCCCGGAGCCGTCGTGAGCAGCCCGGTGGCCGACGCCGCGGTGAGCGCGGCCGGCCGGGTGCGGGCCGCCTACGCGGCCAACGAGGCGGCAGGCCGGCCCGAGGTCTGGATCACCCTCCGGCCGCCGGCCGACGTGCTGGCGGAGGCGGAGGCGGTCGACGCCCGGGTCGCCGCCGGCCAGCGGCTGCCGCTGGCCGGCCTGGTCGCCGCGGTCAAGGACAACATCGACGTGGCCGGCCTGCCCACCACCGCCGCCGCCCCGTCGTACTCCTACCTGCCCGACCGGGACGCGACCGCGGTGGCCCGGCTGCGGGCGGCGGGCGCGGTGGTGATCGGCAAGACCAACATGGACCAGTTCGCCACCGGCCTGGTCGGCACGCGCAGCCCCTACGGGGCGGTCCGCAACGCGGTCGACCCGGCCCGGATCTCCGGCGGCTCCAGCTCCGGCTCGGCCGTCGCCGTCGCGCTCGGCCTGGTCGACTTCGCCCTCGGCACCGACACCGCGGGCTCCGGCCGCGTCCCGGCCGCGCTCAACGGGATCACCGGGGTCAAGCCGACCCGCGGCCTGATTCCCTGCACCGGGGTGGTGCCCGCCTGCCGCTCGCTGGACTGCGTGACCGTGTTCGCCCGCACGCTGGCGCTGGCCGGCCAGGCGGTCGCGGTCATGTCCGGCCCGGACGGGACGGACCCGCTGGCCACCCTGCTCGGCGCCCGGCCCCGGCTGGGCGGCTGGGACCCGGGCCGCGCCCCCGCGGCCGGCCCGGCCGGGGGCGCCGGGCCGGCCGCGGCCGCGCCGCGCCTCGCCATCCCGCTTCCGGCCCAGCTCGACGGGCTGGCCGACGGCTGGGCGGAGGCGTTCGCGGCGGCAGTCAGCCGCTTCCGTTCGGCGGGCTGCTTGGTTTCCCCGGTGGACATCGGACCTCTGCTCGAGGCGGCGACGCTGCTGTACGGCGGCTCGTTCGTGGCCGAGCGCGAGGCGGCGGTGGGCGCCCACGTGGCCGCCCACGAGAAGCTGATCGGCGACTCGCTCGACCCGGTGGTATCCCGCATCATCCTCGACGGCGCCCGGTTCAGCGCGGGCGACTACCTGGCCGACCGGGAGCGGCTCGACCGGCTCGCGCTGCGGGTGGCCGAGGACCTGGCCGGGTTCGACGCGCTGCTCACCCCGGTCACCACCGCGCACCCGACGCTGGCCGAGGTCGCGGCCGACCCGGTCGGGCTCAACAGCCGGCTCGGCCGCTACACCAACTGCGCGAACCTGCTCGACCTGGCGGCGGTGGCGGTCCCGGCCGGCAGCGCGGGCGGGCTGCCGTTCGGCATCATGCTGACCGGCCCGGCCGGCAGCGACGCCCGGCTGGCCGAGCTGGCCGGCCGCTACGACCAGGCCGACGTGGACCTGCTGGTGGTGGGGGCGCACCTGTCCGGCCAGCCGCTCAACCATGAGCTGCTGGCGGCCGGCGGCACGCTGGTCGGCCCGGCCGGGACCGCCCCCGCCTACCGGCTGTTCGTCCTCGACACCACCCCGCCCAAGCCGGGCCTGGTGCACGCGGGCGAGCACGGCGCGTCGATCGCGGGGGAGCTGTGGCGGCTGCCGGCCGCCGGCTTCGCCCGGTTCATGGCGGGCCTGGCCGCCCCGATGGCGATCGGGCGGGTCAGCCTGGACGACGGCCGCGACGTGCTCGGGTTCCTGTGCGAGCCGGCCGCCATCCGCGGGGCGGCCGACATCACCAGCCACGGGGGCTGGCGCGCGTGGCGCGAGGCGGGCTAGACGGCTCTGCGATAATCGGCTACGTGGCGGGGGCAGCGGAGCACGGCGGCACCGGGCACAGCGCGCCGGGGCCGGAACTGGCCGGGCCGGGCCGGCGGCGCGCGGGCCGCCCGCGGCTGCGGCCGGCCAGCAACGCCGGGGTCGAGCCGCGGGCGGAGATCCTCGACGCGGCCGCCGAGCTGTTCGTCAGCCAGGGCCTGACCGCCACCACCACCCGGCAGATCGCCGACCGGGTGGGCATCCGGCAGGCCTCGCTGTACTACTACTTCGCCGGCAAGGACGAGATCCTGCTGGAGCTGCTCACTCAGTCCGTCCGCCCCAGCCTGCAGGTCGCCGCCACCCTGGAGGCCCGCAGCGGCGGCGACCCGGCGGCCGGCCTGTACGCGCTGGCGCTGATCGACACGTCCACGCTGACCGCCGCCCCGCACAACATCGCCACCCTCTACCTCATGCCCGAGGTGCAGGGCGAGGAGTTCGCGTCCTTCCACGCCGAGCGGGCCGAACTGCAGGCCACCTACGGCCGCCTGGGCCACGCGGCCGCCCGCCGCACCGGGCTGGCCGGGGCGGCCGGGGCGGCCGGGGTGACCGGGGCGGCCGGAGCGGCCGGGGTGACCGCCGAGCCCGGCCCGCTGCCGGAGGAGCTGGCCGCCACGCTCATCATGCAGCTGGTGGAGTCGGTCATCCAGCTGCGCCGGACCGGCCCGCTGGGCGACGGCTACGCCCACCAGATCGCCGCCGCCTGCCTGCGCCTGGCCGGCCTGGACCCCGCCGCCGTCGCCGCCGCCCGCCTAGCCGCCCAGTCCCTCCTCGCCGCCCTCTAGCGGGCCTTGCCCTACCCCCCGACCTGCGCCGCCCCGGCCGCCAGCCGACGATTACAGCAGCCACCCTCTCTCAAAACAAAAGTCAAAAACAAAAAGTCAAAGTCAAAAGCTAAAAACGCCCTGAGATGCCCCGCGCCCGGCCGGCGACTGGAAACGCCCGCCGGGCAGATCCCACGGGGCCGCCACCCGCACGCCCCGCCCCGCCACGCCGGGGCACAGCACGCTGCCAGCGAAGGAACACGCACATGACCCAGAACGCGGGGCCGCCCGCCGGGCCCGACCCCACCGTCCCCAACGTGGCCCGGATCTACGACTACATGCTCGGAGGGAAAGACCACTACGCCGTTGACCGCGCCGCCGCGAAGATCCTTGAGCAGATCCCGCACAGCCAGCAAGCCTGCCAGCAGAACCGCGCCTTCCTCGGCCGCGTCGTCGCCTACCTGGCCGGCTCTCCAAGGCATCACCCAGTTCCTCGACATCGGCTCCGGGCTGCCCACCCGCGACAACGTCCACCAGATCGCCCAGCACCACAACCCCCGCGCCGTCACCGCCTACGTGGACTACGACCCCGTCGTCGCCGCCCACGCCCGCGCACTGACCGCCAAGGGAACACCCGGCGTCACCGTCGTCCAAGCCGACACCCGCGACACCGCCGCCGTCTCGGCTTCGCCTACGCCCCCGGCCGGCACGCCCGGTTCGAGCCCGGGTCACCCGACCTGCCCGCCGTTACCCGCGCCATCGACCGCATCACCGCCACCCCCCTCCCACCCGTCGCGGCCGGCTGGCGGGAGACCCGCTACGACCGCTACGCCCCCGCCACCGCCGGCCGCTTCGCCGGGGACACGCTGCTGCACGGCGACATCAACCCCGACAACCTCCTGATCAGCCCAGACGGGACCGCGACCGTCGTTGACTGGTCATGGCCCACCCACGGCGCGGCCTTCATCGACCCCGCCTGCCTCGCCGTCCAGCTCATCGCCGCCGGCCACACGCCCGCCCACGCCGAGCAATGGGCCGCCCAGTGCACAGCCTGGCACCACGCCGACCCCGCAGCCATCACCGCGTTCGCCGCCGCCACCCTGCGCATGTACCAGCGATTCGAGGAACACGACCCCCAGCCCTGGCGCAAGGCCATGACCACCGCCGCCGCCCAGTGGGCCGAGCACCGCGCCACCGGCCACACCAGGGCGGAACCCTGAAAAGCAACAGTCAAGAGCTTTCAAGCAGGGTTTTTACGCAGAGCGACGCAACGGCGGTCACCCACGGGCGAACAAAGCATCGCCCGCGCGCCCGCGCTCTCCACCGACCGCCGAACTTAGAGCGCACAAGCCAAGGCCAAGGCCAACCCAAAGGCCAAAGGCCACAAGCCCGCGCCTGCCGCCGCCTGCGCCGCCGACCGCCGCTACACCTGCCTCCTCCAGGCCACCCCCGAGCGCTTCCTCCGCAGCACCGGCGGCCTGGTCAACCCGGTCGCGATCCGCTAACCGGCAAACGGCGGGATCATGGAGGACTACCGTGATCACGGCAGTAATCCTCCATGATCATGAACCGCGATTGTCACAACCGGGCGGGCCGGAACCACGCTGCCTGGCCGCTCGGGGATGATGGAGGACATGCCAGAGTCGTTGCCGCCGCCGCGCGCCCCCGGTGCCCCGTACCGGGTCTGCTGTGTCTGCCTGGGTAACATCTGCCGCTCGCCGATGGCCGAGGCGGTGCTGCGGGAGCAGCTGGCCGCGGCCGGCCTGGACGGCCGGGTGGTGGTGGACAGCGCTGGCACGGGCGACTGGCACGTGGGGAGCCCGATGCACGGCCCGGCCCGGGCCCAGCTCGGGCGCGGCGGCTATGATGGCAGCGCGCACCGGGCACGCCAGTTCGAACGGTCCTGGCTGGCGGGCCGGGACCTGGTGCTGGCGATGGACGCGGCCAACTTGCGCGACCTGCGGGCGCTGGTGTCACCGGGCCCGGCCGGCCAGCCGGGCGACGCCAGCCGGATAAGGCTGTTCGGTGAGGTGGCGGGGCTGGGTGGCGCGGACGTGCCCGATCCCTACTACGGCACCGCCGAGGACTTCGCCCGCGTCCTGGCCATGTTCGAAGACGGCATGCCCCGCCTGGTGGCCCAGCTGGCCCAGGTCACCGGGGCCGACGGGCTCCCGGCCTGACCATCAGTCTCCCGAACGGGTGCGCATGACTCGCGCCCCGATGACCCTATGAAAGGGACGCGTGGACAGCTACTACGCCGGGCGGGTTGCGGTCGTGACCGGGGCCGGGTCGGGGATCGGTCAGGCGCTGGCCTTGCGGCTGGCGCAGGCGGGCGCGGACCTGGCCCTGCTGGATATCGACGGCCCGGCGGCGGACGGGACGGCCCGGCGCTGCCGGGAGGCGGGGGCCCAGGCGCGCGCGTGGGCCCTCGACGTGACCGACCCCGCCGCGCTGGCCGGATGCTCGGCCGAGGTCGCCAGCCTGGGCCGGGTCAGCCTGCTGTTCAGCGCGGCGGGGGTGATGCACACCGGGTCGGTGCTGACGTCCGAGTGGGGCGATCTCCGGCGGGTGATCGAGATCAACCTGCTCGGCGCGATGGGTACCGTGCAGTCCTTCCTGCCGGCCCTGGCTGGTCCGGGCGGCGGCAACGTCGTGCTGCTGTCCAGCGGCTTCGGGCTGCTGGCGATGCCGAGGTTCGCCGCCTACAGCGCGGCCAAGTTCGGTGTGCGCGGCTACGCCGAGGCGCTGGCCCAGGAGATGGCCCTGGGCGGGCACCGGGTCCGGGTCACCTGCGTCTACCCGGGCGTGGTGGCCACGCCGATCCTGCGCCGGGGGACGTTCGCGCGCGGGGAGGACGCGGTAGCCGCCTCGGCGGGCTTCGACCGGCTCGCCCGGACGACCGCGGCCGAGGCCGCGGAGTCCATCCTGCGCCAGGTCCGGGCGGGCCGGGTCCGGGCCCTGGTGGGCCCGGACGCCCGGGTGGCCGCCGTGGCCGAACGGATCCTGGGCGGGGCCTGGCCGCGGCTGGCGCCACGGGCGGTACGGATCGCCCTCGGCCGACCGCGTTAGCGGCGGCCCCGGTTACCTTGTCCCGGTGGCGGGCGGCCGGGACAAGGTAACCAGGGCCGCGGTCGTCCGGGTGTCCAGCAGTACGAGCACCGCGGTCACGGCCACGGGCACCCATTCGCCGCCGGTTCCGCGCAGGCGCAAGATTCCCTCCACCCGGTCGGCGGTCGCCAGCTGCCGGGACATGTCCCGGGCCATTCGCCGGTCGGCCGGATGGATGGCGGGAGGGTAAAGAGCGTCGATCTCCCAGGCGATGCCGGGCATCGGAGGGTCGGACTCGACCCAGCGCAGCAGGGTTAGCGACCCTAGGTCCACGAGAGCCCGGTACTTGCCCGGCTGGCGTTCCGCCATCAGGACCCGCTGCGCGACGCTGATCATGGCCGGGCCGCTCGGGGTGACCTGGGCCGGGCCGGTGTCCTGGGTGATGCCGCGCACGACCACCTCCCGCCGCCCGCCGGCCCCGGTCACCTCGACCACCCGGGCCCACAGGCTAACACTGCGCAGCTCTTCGTCGTCCCGGCGGACGCCCCAGCGCTCGCCCTTGAATTCCTCGCCGGGCTGCGCGTGCACGAGCAGCGCGAGCGCGTACACCTCGTCCGGCGCGGGCTGCAGCCGGGTGAACGCCTCGGCGGTGAACCGCTCCCTCCGCCGGTCGCCCGAGGCCATGCCGTAGAGGTCGAGCAGCTCGTCAGACCCGCCGATCCGCTCGGTGCTGCGGTTGAAGTACCAGGCGCCGGCGACCGGGTGCGGCGGAACTTCTTCGGCGGCGGGGCCGAAGTAAACGTAAACGCCGTTGACGTCGCCCGCGTAGGAGGCTAGCGGCTCGGCGATCAGGTGGCGCCTGCCGTCCCGGGTCACCCCGCGAAAGGGCTCGCCCGAAGCCGCCGCCCGGGCGATCATGGCCCGGACGGGCGCGAGGTACCCGCCCCGCCCGATGACCGTCGATAGCGGCACCATCCGCTTGGCCGCCTGGCCGAGGGCGATCACGGTCGGTTCGCGGGCCGCTCCGCTGAACGTCTCGACCAGCAACCATCGCTCCACCGACATCCCCTTAATCACCCGAAATGATTGTTGAACAGGCCGCTATCACAGCCTATCGGGGCGTTGCGTGCGGCTCTGTGGGCTTGCGCACAATTGCGCTTGGCGCGGACTCGCCCATCGACGGTGTTGACTTGCGTTTGCTTTAATCGATAGCGTCTTGTTAATGAGGGGCCGCCCGGCTTCGTGCCGGGCTGGGCTAGGCCTGTCCGCGTCGGCCTGGACCCTGCCGGACCTGGTGCCTACCGTCCGACGGCGTGCCTGCCGCTTGACGGTGGCGGAAGCCTGCCCAGCGGGGAGGGGGCCAGCATTGCGCCACCGTTGCGCTGCCACCACCAACACCGCCGGAAGGGCCGATCCGGCCTGCGCCGATGTCACCTACCTGTACAGGGCCGTAATTCAGTGAGAATGGGTGAAATTCGTGTCGTATGAGTCTGAAGCGACGGTCTCGAACATCGCCAGGATTCTGGACTCGGAGAAGGAGGATATTCCCAGGCGGGCCAGGGTGCCGGTCGATTCGCTGCTACCTGCTGATTCGCCGCGGTCGCATGGCGAAGACGAGGAGCATATACAGCGCCTAGCCGAACAGGGGGACGGCCTTCCCCCGATCTTGGTTCAGCAAAGCACGATGCGGGTGATCGACGGAATGCACCGGCTCCGCGCCGCCATTCTCAACGGGTACCGCTTCATCGAGGTCGAGTTTTTCGACGGGGACGACGAGGAAGCATTTATTCGCGCGGTCGAGCAGAACGTCGCGCACGGCCTGCCGCTGCTGCTGGCCGACCGCAAGGAGGCCGCCGCCCGGATACTGCGGTTCCGGCCTGCCCTCTCGGACCGCTCGGTGGCCGCCATGACCGGGCTTTCGCCGAAGACCGTGGGGGCGGTCAGGGCCTGTCCGTCGGAGGAGATTCCCCGGTTGAACGCCCGCCAGGGGCGCGACGGGCGGCTACGGCCGCTCGACCAGGGCGAAGGGCGGCTGCGGGCCGCCGCGGTGATCAGGGGCAACCCGGACGCCTCACTCCGCGAGATCTCGGCCGCCGCCGGGGTGTCACCGGAAACCGCCCGGGCCGTGCGCGCGCAGCTTCGGGCGGGCGGCGATCCGGCCGACGGCCGCCGGCCGCGGTCCGGCGGCAGCGCGCGGCCGCCCGCTGAGGGGGCCAGTGCCGGCCCCGGGGCCGCCGCCACCGTCAACGAGATCAGCGACATCTTGCAAAAGCTCTCCAGGGACCCGGCGCTCAGGCACTCGGAGACGGGCCGCAGGCTCCTCCAGATCATGCACGTGAAGGCGGTCGACGACGCGGTGCGGGCCGTGCTGATGCAGGAGAGCCCGCCGCATTCCCGCCCGATGCTGGCCCGGATAGCCCGCAACAACGCGCGCATATGGAAAGAGATCGAAACCGAGCTGCACCGGGAGGAGCTGGGCTAGCCGGCCGAGGCGTGCTCAGCCTGGAAGTGCTCCCTCAGGAGCTGGCAGATCGCGTCCACGTGCTGGGTCAGGAAGAAGTGGCCGCCGGGGAACACGCGCACGTCGCAGGCGGCAACGGTGTGCTGGGCCCAGCGGCCGGCCTCCTCCAGCGTCGTCTTGGGGTCGGCATCTCCGGTCAGCACCGTGATTGGGCAGCTCACCGCGTCGGCCGGAGCGCAGCGGTAGGTCTCGGCGATCTGGTAGTCGGCCCGCAGCGCGGGCAGCGCGGCCCGCATCAGCTCCTCGTCGCCCAGCACGGAAGCCGCCGTGCCGTTCAGCCGGCGCACCTCGGCCAGGATGCCGGCGTCGTCGCGCTGGTGCACGGTCTCGCCCCGGAAGGCCGACGGAGCCCGCCGTCCCGACGCGTACAGCCGTACGGGCGGACGCCCGGCGGCGCCGAGGCGGCGGGCCACCTCGAAGCCGACGCTCGCGCCCATGCTGTGGCCGAAGATGGTGAGGGGAAGCTCGGGCTCGCCGTCCAGTACCGCGACGATGCTGTCGGCCAGCACGTCCATGTCGGTCAGGGGCGGCTCCCCGCGGCGGTCTTGCCGTCCCGGGTACTGGACGGCCACGACGTCGACCCCGGGGCTGAGAGCCGCCGCCACCGGCAGGTAGAACGGTGCCGACCCGCCGGCGTGCGGCAGGCAGACCAGCCGCGCGGCCGCGTTCGCGGCGGGCCGGTAGCGGCGGCACCACTGATCGGCGTCGAGGGCAGGCTGCGGCATAACGCTCCTAACAGAATTTATCGCGGCCGCGGGTCAAGCGCAGATGAATTTTAACAGCGGCTAGAAATAACGACAAGGCGCGGATTTTAAACGTTAAAGCACTTGTTCAGGCCCGGTTGCGAATGCGATGCCCTGCCCGTTACTGTGCTATCGGTTGGTAAGGGAAAACCCTACTCTTTTTTCCGTGAAAAGGTACGTGACACTCCGCGGTGAAACGGAAAGGCGAAATTCGATGGGATACCGGTTCACGCTGGTCCTCAGCCGGGTGATATCCGAGGAAGAATCAGCGGTCCTTCGGGAGGCGGGCTACGCGGGCGCGGTGTTCGGCACCGACTCGCTGCCGACTAACGCGCAGGTGACCGTCACGAAGGTGGATTTCGATGAGACGGACTCTCCCTCGCTGGCCGATGCGATCGAGTCCGCCCTCGAAGCGGTCAAGCAGGTTCCGGACCTCAGCGTGCCGGGCCTGGTGGTGCCCGCCCAGCCGGCCCACCTCCCGGAGCAGGACCCGTCCGCTCAAGACGAGGAGCCGGCTCCGGTCTGAAGCCGGCGAAGCCGGACGCTCAAGTGGCGAGGCGTCACAGTCAAACAACAGCGAAGCCCTCGACTTAGGAGTTTTCTGTTGAGTACCGTCAAGCCGATCCCGGCCAGGGCCACGTTGCCTGGCCCCCGGCTACCGCGATCGCTCCAGGTGGCCGCGATGCTGGTGGATCGCCGGGCCGCCGTCCTCGCCTTCAACCGCCGTTACGGCCCGACCTTCACCACGGTCGTGCCCCTGGTCGGCCGGGTGGTGGTGACCAACGAGCCGGCCGATGTCCGCACGATGTTCCGGGCCGGCCCTGATGTCGTCGACATCGTCGACGACAACCTCCCCCAGGTGATTGGGCCGGGAGCGCTCATCGGGCAGCGGGGCGAGGTGCACCGCAAGCGGCGGCGCCTGCTGGCGCCGCCGTTCCACGGGCGGCGGCTGCCGGTCTACGAGCGGATCGTGGAGGAGGAGACGCTCAGCGAGCTGGCGCAGCACCCGGAGGGGATCGAGTTCCCGGTCCACCCGGTGACCACCCAGATCACGATGAGCACGATCCTGCGCGCTGTGTTCGGGGCCGAGGGGGCCGAGCTGGACGAGCTGCGCACGCTGATACCGAAGATGGTCCGGGTCGGGTCGGTGATCGCCATCGTGCCGATCCCGCACTGGAGCCTTGGCGGCTACGCGCCGTGGGGCCGCTACCGCATGCTGCGCCAGCGCTACGACGACATCATCGACCACCTGGCGGCGCGGGCCGAGAAAGACCTCGACTCCCGCGAGGACATCCTGGCGATGCTGCTGCAGAGCCGTTTCGAGGACGGCTCGCCGATCACCCGCTCGGAGCTCAGAGATCAGCTGCTCGGCCTGCTGGCCGCCGGGCACGAGACCACCGCCACGGTGCTGGCGTGGGCGTTCGAGCGCATCCGGCGGCACCCGGAGCTGCTCGCCCGGCTGACAGCCGAGGCCGAGGGCGACGGTCACGAGCTGATCGACGCGACCCTGACCGAAGTGCAGCGGCTCCGGCAGGCCACCGACATGTTCGGCCGCCAGGTCGTCGCCGACTCGCTCGAGCTCAGCTCGTGCACCCTGCAGCGGGGAGAGATCGTGGTCAGCTCGATCCACGCCATCCACAATGACGCGAGCCTGTACCCCGACCCGGAGCGCTTCGACCCGGACCGGTTCATGGGGGCGCGCCCGGACATGGCCGAGTGGATCCCGTTCGGCGGCGGTGCCCGGCGGTGCATCGGCGCGGCCTTCGCCCAGATGGAAATGCGCACCGTGCTCCGGACCGTGCTGCGGCACTACACGCTCGAGCCGACGGCCGCGCCGGACGAGCGCTTCCGGTTCAAGGGCATCGTGACCGCTCCCGGGGACGGCGGCAAGGTCATCCTGCGCTCCCGCGCCTAGGGGCGCCGTCATGACCATCATTCCCTGGCCGGTTTCCGCCGTTGACGAGCCGCACCTCCGCCAGCTGGCCCGGCGGCTGCACCGGTTCGCCGCGGCCGACCCGGAGCTCGACCCGGTTTCCGTGGGGGCCGGGCTGGCGGGCGCGCCCGGCCGCCCGCGGCGCGCGGTCATCGTCGGTGACCGCAGTGAGCTGCTGGGCGGCCTCGACGCCCTCGCCGCCGGGGCCGATGACCTCTGCCTGGTCAGCGGGCAGGCGGGCGCGAGCCCGGTGCGCACCGCCTTCGTCTACCCCGGGCACGGCGGCCAGTGGCCGGGGATGGCGGCGGAACTGCTCGATTCTTCCCCGGTGTTCGCCCGGCGGATGAGCGACTGCGCCGACGCCCTGGCCCCGTACGTGGACTGGTCGCCGGCCGACGTGCTGCGGGGGAGTGGCGCAGCCCTTGAGGCGGGAGCGCCGGAGGTCGTCCAGCCGCTGCTGTTCGCGGTCATGGTTTCGCTGACCGCGCTGTGGGAGGCGCACGGCGTCACCCCGGACGCGGTGATCGGGCACAGCGTCGGCGAGGTCACGGCGGCTCACGTGGCGGGTGCCCTTTCCCTCGAGGACGCGGCGCGGGCGATCGCGCTGTGCAGCCGGGCCCAGGTCCGGCTGCAGGGAACGGGCGAGCTGGCCTCGGTGATGGCGTCGCCCGCGGTCATGGGCGACCGGCTGGCTCGCTGGCGCGGCCGGATCGTGATCGCGGGGGCCAGCGGCCCGGCCACCGTGGTGATCTCCGGCGACCGGGACGCCATGGCTGAGGAAGTGGCCGCACTGAACGCCGACGGCATCTCGGCCCGGCTGATCCCGCTCGGGGTCCCGGTGCACGCGTCTCATGTCGACGAGCTGCGCGAGGAACTGAGCCGGATCCCGGTTTCACCCGGGCCGCTGGCGGCACGGGTCCCGCTTTACTCGAGCCTCAGCGGCGGCCGCGTCACCACCCCGCTGGGACCGGGCTACTGGTTCCGCATGCTGCGTGAGCCGTTCTCCTTCGACGCGGCCGTGCGGGCGGCGCTCGGCGACGGGTTCAACCTGTTCCTTGAGGTCGGCCCGCACCCGGTGCTGGCCGGCGGCCTGGCCGACACCGCCGATGCCCAGGGGGCGCGGGACGTCGCCGTGGCCAGCACGCTACGGCGAGGCGCGGGAAACCTCCGCTACTTCTACGCGCAGGCCGCCGAGCTGTTCGTCCGCGGCGCCGCGGTCAGCTGGGACAGCGCCTACGGGGCGACCAGCCCGGCCGATCTTCCCGACGAGCTCTTCGAGTCGCCCGATGACCTGGGTGAGGTCGCGACCGCGGCCGGGCCGGCTCCTCGCGGCAGTTTTCCAGCCTGGCCGGCGAAGAGCGCCGCCGCGCGCTGCTGCGGCTTGTCCGGGCGCAGGCGGCGATGGTCACCCGCATTTCCGGTACCGACGCACCCGGTGATCACCAGGCCTTCCACGAAACCGGATTCGACTCGGCCGCCGCGATCGAGCTGTGCACCCGGCTCCGCCGCGCGACCGGGCTGTCGATTCCGTCGTCGGTAGTCTTCGACTACCCCACCCCGGCGCGACTGGCCGGCTACCTGCACGCCGAGTTCTCCGGGCGGCGCGGGCAGTCCGCGGCACCCCCGTCCGGCCGGCCACGGCCGCGCCCGGACGGCGACGAGGCCATCGCGATCGCCGGGATGGCATGCCGGTTCCCGGGCGGCGTGGACTCGCCCCGAGCGCTGTGGCAACTGGTGGCCGAGGGCCGGGATGTCATCTCCGGGCTTCCGACCGACCGCGGGTGGGACCTGGAGGGCCTGTTCGACCCCGATCCGGGCCGGGCCGGGACGACGTACGTCCGGGCCGGCGGGTTCCTGCCCGGCGCGGGCGATTTCGACGCCGGGTTCTTCGGCATCAGCCCGCGCGAGGCGCTGGCGATGGACCCGCAGCAGCGGCTGCTGCTCGAATGCGCCTGGGAAGCGTTCGAGGACGCGAGGATCGACCCGGCCGCGCTGCGGGGCACCGGCGCCGGCGTGTTCGCCGGCGCGATGTCCCAGGAGTACGGGCCGCGGATGCACGAGGGCACCGGCGACGTCAAGGGCTACCTGCTCACCGGGGGCAACGGCGGCGTGGTGTCCGGCCGGCTGGCCTACGCGTTCGGCCTGGAGGGCCCGGCCGTCACGGTCGACACCGCTTGCTCCTCCTCCCTGGTGGCCCTGCACCTGGCGGTCCAGTCGCTGCGGGCCGGAGAGTGTGACCTGGCCCTGGCGGGCGGGGTGACGGTGATGCCCACCCCCGGCCTGCTGGTGGACCTGGCCCGGCCGCGGGGACTGGCCGCGGACGGGCGGTGCAAGGCGTATTCCGCCCGCGCCGACGGCTGGGGACCCGGCGAGGGCGCCGGGCTGCTGCTGCTTGAGCGGTTGTCGGACGCGCGGGCGAACGGGCACCGGGTGCTGGCGGTGGTGCGGGGCAGCGCGGTGAACCAGGACGGGGCGAGTAACGGGCTGACGGCGCCGAACGGGCCGTCGCAGGAGCGGGTGATCCGGGCCGCGCTGGCGGCGGCCGGGCTGGAGGCGGCCGACGTCGACCTGGTCGAGGGGCACGGGACGGGGACCGTGCTTGGTGACCCGATCGAGGTCCAGGCGCTGCAGGCGGCCTACGGACGCGAGCGTGATCCCGGACGCCCGGTCTGGCTGGGGTCGGTGAAGTCGAACATCGGCCACGCGCAGGCGGCGGCGGGGGTGGCCGGGGTGATCAAGGCGGTGGAGGCGATCCGCCATGCCCGGGTTCCGGCGACGTTGCACGTGGAGTCCCCGTCGGAGCACGTGGACTGGTCGGCGGGGGCGGTGCGGCTGGCGGCTGAGGCGGCGGACTGGCCGGCGGCGGGCGGGCGCCCGCGGCGGGCGGGGGTGTCCTCGTTCGGGATCAGCGGGACCAACGCGCACGTGATCATCGAGGAGGCACCCGCCCCGGCCGGTCCGGAGTCGATAGCCGAGCCTCGAAGTGAGGCCGACCGGACGGACGGCAGGATCGTGGCCTGGCCGTTGTCGGCCAGGACCCCTGAGGCGCTGGCGGCGCAGGCGGGTCGGCTGGGTTCGTGGGTGCGGGACCGGCCGGGCCTGGCCGCGGGTGACGTGGGCTGGTCGCTGGCGGTGACCCGGGCCGGGCACGAGCACCGGGCGGTGGTGGCCGGCGCGGGCCGGGAGGAGCTGCTGGCCGGCCTGGACGCGCTGGGGCGCGGGGAGCCCGCCGCGAACCTGGTAGCCGGCCCCGTGGCCGAGGCGGCGGGCCGGGTGGTGCTGGTGTTCCCGGGCCAGGGCGGCCAGTGGGCCGGGATGGGCGCGGAGCTGGCGGGGGCCTTCCCGGGGTTCGCGCGGCGGCTGGAGGAGTGCGCGGCGGCGCTTGACCCGCTGACCGGCTGGTCCCTGCTGGGCGTGCTGGGCGGTGAGCCCGGCGCCCCGGTGCTGGAGGGGCCGGGGGTGGTGCAGCCGGCGCTGTGGGCGGTGATGGTGGCGCTGGCGGGGCTGTGGGAGGACTTCGGGGTGACCCCGGCGGCGGTGGCGGGGCACTCGCAGGGGGAGGTCGCGGCGGCCTGCGCGGCGGGGGTCCTGACGGTGGCCGACGGGGCCCGGGTGGTGGTCGCCCGCAGCCGGGTGCTGGGCGCGCTGGCCGGGACCGGGGCGATGGCGTCGCTGCCGCTGGCCCCGGACCAGGCGCGGGAGCTGCTAGCGGCGGACGGCGGCGGGGCGCTCACCCTGGCGGCGGTCAACGGGCCCCGGTCGGTGGTGGTCTCCGGGCCGCCCGGTGCGGTCCGGGACGTGGCCGCCCGTGTGGAGGGCGCCCGGCTGGTGGAGGTGGACTACGCCTCCCACTCCCCGGCCGTCGAGGCCGTCCGCGGCGAGCTGCTGGCCGCCCTGGAGGGGATCACGCCGTCGGCGGGGCGGGTGCCGTTCTACTCGTCGGTGACCGGGCAGCGGGTGGCGGGGGAAAGCCTGGACGCCGCCTACTGGTACCGGAACCTGCGTGAGCCGGTCGCGTTCGGGGAGGTGACCCGGGCCCTGCTGGCCGACGGGCACGGGCTGTTCGTCGAGGCCAGCCCGCACCCGGTGCTGACCTACCCCCTCGAAGGCACCATCACCAGCACCAGCACCAGCACCGCCGGCCCGGCCGCCGCGGTGACCGGGACGCTGCGCCGCGGTGACGGCGGCCCGGCCCGGATGCTGGCCGCCCTGGCCGCCGCCTGGGCCCACGGCGCCCCGGTCGACTGGCGCCCCGCCTACCCCGGCGGGCCCGCCCGGTCGACCTGCCCACCTACGCGTTCCAGCACACGCGCTACTGGCTGAGCGCGCGGCCGGCCCCGGGGCCGGGGGCGGCGGGGCACCCGCTGCTGGGCGCGGCCGTGCGGACCGCTGCGGATGACGGGGTGCTGCTGACCGGGGCGCTGTCGGTGGCGGCGCACCCGTGGCTGGCCGATCACGCGGTCCGGGGCACGGTACTGGTGCCGGGGACCGCGCTGCTGGAACTGGCGGCGCAAGCGGGGCTGCGGGCGGGGTGCGAGCGGGTCGAGGAGCTGGTGCTGCACGAGCCCCTGCCCCTGCCCCCCGGGCGGTCGGTCGAAATCCAGGTGACAGCGGGAGCGGCCGACGAGTCGGGGGCGCGGCCGGTCACGGTCCACTCCCGGGCGGGCGGGCGCGGGCCGTGGACCCGGCACGCCGCCGGCACCCTGTCACCCGGCCCCGGGTTGGCCGGCGCTGGCCTGCCCGGTACTGGCCTGCCCGACCTGGGCGCGTGGCCGCCGCCGGGGGCCGAGCCGGCCAGTGTCGAGAGCCTGTACGAGCAGCTCGGGGCGGCCGGGTACGGCTACGGCCCCGCGTTCCAGGGCCTACGCGGCGCCTGGGTAGGTGACGGGGAAGTCTTCACCGAGGCGGTGCTGCCCGAAGGGGTCGAGCCGGGGTCGTTCCGGCTGCACCCGGCGCTGCTGGACGCGTTGCTGCACGGCCTGGGGCTGGGGCTGGTGGACATGGGCCAGGGGCTGCTGCCGTTCGCGTGGCGGGGAGCCTGGCTGGGCGGGACCGGGGTGGCGGCGGTGCGGGCGCGGATCGCCCGGATCGCCCCGGGCACGGTCTCGGTCCTGGTGGCCGATGACGGCGGCCGGCCGGTGGGCTGGGTGGAGTCGCTGGCGGTGCGTCCGCTGCCGGCCGGGGGGCTGCGGGGGCCGGAGGCCGGTGCGCTGTTCCGGGTGGACTGGCAGCCGGCCTCAGTGGACGGGCCCCCGGACGGGCCGGATGATCCGGTGGGCCGGTGGGTGCTGGTCGGCGGGGCGGTGCGGCCGTCCGGGCTGGGCTGGGACTGTTACCCGGACCTGGCGGCGCTGCTGGCCGCCGTGGAAGAGGGCGGGGGCGTGCCCGCCGGGGTGGCGGTGTGCTGTGAGCCGCCGCCGGGGGCGGGGGCGGCTGGCGGGGCGCGGGCGGTGACGCACCAGGCGCTGGGGGTGCTGCAGGCGTGGCTGGCCGCCGAGGCGGCCGGGGAAGGCGGGACCGGAGCGCTGGCGGGGGTGCCGCTGGTGCTGGTGACTCAGGGCGCGGTAGCAGCCGGGGCGGGTGAGGGTGTTGCCGGGCTGGCGCAGTCGCCGGTGTGGGGGCTGGTGCGCTCGGCCCAGGTGGAGAGCCCGGGGCGGCGGCTGGTGGTGGCTGATGTCGACGGCGGGGTGGAGTCGTGGCGGGCGCTGCCGGCGGCGGTGGCGGCGGGTGAGCCGCAGCTGGCGTTGCGCGAGGGCCGGGTCATGGTGCCGCGGCTGATCCAGGCTGGCGGCGGCCTGGTCCCGGGTCCGGGCACCCGGCTGGCGGTGACCGCGGCCGGGACGTTCGACGGCATCGGCGTGGTCGACGCGCCGGAAACCCTGGCCCCCCTAGGTGCGGGGCAGGTCCGCATCGCCGTCCGGGCCGCCGGCCTCAACTTCCACGACGTCATGGTCATCCTCGGTGCCGTGCCGGAAGAAGAAGGAATCGGGAGCGAAGCCGCCGGCGTGGTGACCGAGATCGGGCCGGGGGTGTCGGGGCTGGTGGTGGGGGACCGGGTGTTCGGGATGTTTGCGGGGGCGTTTGGCGCGGTGGCGGTGGCTGATGCGGTGGCGTTGTCGGTGGTGCCGGCGGGGTGGTCGTTTGTGGAGGCGGCGTCGGTTCCGGCGGTGTTCTTGACGGCTTTCTTGGGGCTGGGGGAGCTGGCGGGGGTGCGGGCGGGTGAGTCGGTGCTGGTGCACGCGGCGGCGGGCGGGGTGGGGATGGCCGCGGTGCAGGTGGCGCGGTGGCTGGGGGCGGAGGTGTTCTGCACGGCCAGCCCGGCTAAGCACGGGGTGCTGCGGGGCCTGGGGGTCGAGGAGGGGCGTATCGCGTCGTCGCGTGACGGGGGGTTTGAGGGGAAGTTCCGGGCGGTGACGGGGGGCCGGGGGGTGGACGTGGTGCTGAACTCCCTGGCGGGTGAGCTGACGGACGCGTCGCTGCGGCTGCTGGCGCCGGGGGGGCGGTTCGTGGAGCTGGGCAAGACCGATGTCCGCGACCCGGCCAGTATCCGGGCGGACGTCAGCTACCAGGTGCTCGACCTGAGCCAGGCGGGCCCGGCCGAGACCGGGGACGTGCTGCGCCGCCTGCTGCCGTTGTTCGCGGCGGGGGCGCTGCGGCCGCTGCCGGCGCGGTCGTGGCCGGCGTCGCGGGCGGCCGAGGCGCTGCGCGGGTTCAGCCAGGCGACCGGGACCGGGAAGAACGTCCTGGTGTTCCCCCCGCCGCCTGCCCCGGGCGGGACGGTGCTGGTCACCGGGGGGACGGGGACGCTGGGGATGGCGGTGGCGCGGCACCTGGCGGCGTCGGGGCGGGCGGGGCTGGTGGTGCTGGCCAGCCGCACCGGCCCGGCCGCGCAGGCGGCCCGGGGTGTGGCCGGGGTCGCGGCGGCGGGGGCCGGGGTGCGGGTGGTGGCCTGCGACGCGGCTGACCGGGGCGCTCTGGCCGGGCTGCTGGAGCAACTGCCGGGACTGACCGGGGTGGTGCACGCGGCGGGGGTCCTTGATGACGGGGTGGTGTCGTCGCTGGGGGCGGGTCAGGTGGACCGGGTGCTGGCGGCGAAGGTGGACGCGGCGGTCAACCTGGACGAGCTGGCGGGTGACGTGGAGTCGTTCACCCTGTTCTCCTCGGCGACCGGGATCTTCGGCAGCGCCGGCCAGGCGAACTACGCGGCCGCGAACACCTTCCTCGACGCCCTCGCCTCCCGGCGGCGGGCCCGGGGGCTGGCGGCGCAGTCGCTGGCCTGGGGCCTGTGGGAGCAGGCCAGCGGAATGACCGGCCGCGTCGGCGGCACCGAGCGGGCGCGGATGGCCCGGACCGGGATCGGCGTGCTGAGCACCGAGCAGGGGCTGGCGCTGTTCGACGCCGCGCTGGCCGTGCCGGAGGCGGTCCTGGCGCCAGTGCGCATTGAAGTGGCAGCCGACGGGCCGGTTCCGCCGCTGCTAGCCGCCCTGACCCCCGGCCCGGCTGGTCGCCCGGGTTCCGCAGTCGGCCAGGAAGGGCCAGCCGGGGACTTGCGGGGGCGGCTGGCGGGGCTGGACGGGGAGGCGGGGGGGCGGCTGGTTTTGGAGGTGGTGCGGTCGGGGGCGGCGGCGGTGCTGGGTCACGGGTCGGCGGGGGCGGTGCCGGCCGGGCGGAGTTTCCGTGAGCTGGGGTTTGACTCGCTGACGGCGGTGGAGCTGCGGAACCGGCTGGGGGCGGTGACGGGGCTGCGGCTGCCGGCGACGGCGGTGTTCGATTACCCGACGCCGGCGGCTTTGGCGGGGCGGGTGGCGGAGCTGCTGGGCGCGGGGAAGGCGGGGAAGGCCGGGCGGGCGGGGAAGGCGGGGCGTGGGGTCCGGGCGGCGGGGCCGGCGGCTGGGGGGGAGCTGGTGGCGGTGGTGGGGATGGCGTGCCGGTTCCCGGGCGGGGCGGACTCCCCGGCGGGCCTGTGGGAGCTGGTGGAGGGGGAGCGGGACGTGATCGGGCCGTTCCCGGGTGACCGGGGGTGGGACCTGGCGGGCCTGTATGACCCGGACCCGGACGTGCCGGGGACGAGTTACGTGCGGGAGGGGGGGTTCCTGGCGGGGGCGGCGGGCTTCGACGCGGGGTTCTTCGGGATCAGCCCGCGGGAGGCGCTGGCGATGGACCCGCAGCAGCGGGTGCTGCTGGAGGTGGCGTGGGAGGCGCTGGAGCGGGCGGGGATCGACCCGGGGGGGCTGCGGGGGAGCGTGACGGGGGTGTTCGCGGGGGCGATCGCCAACGACTACGCGGGGCGGCTGGCGGGGGTGGCGGAGCTGGAGGCGCACCTGCTGTCGGGCAATACCGGCAGCGTGGTGTCGGGGCGGGTCGCCTACGCGCTGGGCCTGCAGGGCCCCGCGGTCACGGTGGACACCGCGTGCTCGTCCTCGCTGGTGGCGCTGCACCTGGCCAGCCAGTCGCTGCGGGCCGGGGAATGCGACCTCGCCCTAGCCGGCGGCATCACGATCATGGCCACCCCGGAAACACTGACCGCGTTCTCCCGGCAGCGGGGCCTGGCCGCCGACGGGCGCTGCAAGGCGTTCTCGGCCCGCGCTGACGGCTTCGGGGCGGCCGAGGGGGCCGGGCTGCTGCTGCTGGAGCGGCTGTCGGACGCGCGGGCGAACGGGCACCGGGTGCTGGCGGTGGTGCGGGGCAGCGCGGTGAACCAGGACGGGGCGAGTAACGGGCTGACGGCGCCGAACGGGCCGTCGCAGGAGCGGGTGATCCGGGCCGCGCTGGCGGCGGCCGGGCTCGGCCCGGGTGACGTGGACGTGGTGGAGGCGCACGGGACGGGGACGGTGCTGGGTGACCCGATCGAGGCGCAGGCGCTGCAGGCGGCTTACGGGCAGGGCCGCCCGGAGGGGCGGCCGCTGCTGATCGGGTCGGTGAAGTCGAACATCGGCCACGCGCAGGCGGCGGCGGGGGTGGCCGGGGTGATCAAGGCGGTGGAGGCGATCCGCCATGCCCGGGTTCCGGCGACGTTGCACGTGGAGTCCCCGTCGGAGCACGTGGACTGGTCGGCGGGGGCGGTGCGGCTGGCGGCTGAGGCGGCGGACTGGCCGGCGGCGGGCGGGCGCCCGCGGCGGGCGGGGGTGTCCTCGTTCGGGATCAGCGGGACCAACGCCCACGTGATCATCGAGGAAGCACCGCCCCCGTCCGAACCAGGCCCCGCGCCCGATGTTCCCGGTGCCGGGGTGACGGCGTGGCCGTTGTCGGCTAAGTCCCCTGAGGCGCTGGCGGCGCAGGCGGGTCGGCTGGGTTCGTGGGTGCGGGACCGGCCGGGCCTGGCCGCGGGTGACGTGGGCTGGTCGCTGGCGGTGACCCGGGCCGGGCACGAGCACCGGGCGGTGGTGGCCGGCGCGGGCCGGGAGGAGCTGCTGGCCGGGCTGGACGCGCTGGGGCGCGGGGAGGCCGCCGCCAACCTGGTGGCCGGCCCGGCCGCCGGCAGTGCCGGGGCCGGCGGCCGGGTGGTGCTGGTGTTCCCGGGCCAGGGCGGCCAGTGGGCCGGGATGGGCGCGGAGCTGGCGGGGGCCTTCCCGGGGTTCGCGCGGCGGCTGGAGGAGTGCGCGGCGGCGCTTGACCCGCTGACCGGCTGGTCGCTGCTGGGCGTGCTGGGCGGTGAGCCCGGCGCCCCGGTGCTGGAGGGGCCGCAGGTGGTGCAGCCGGCGCTGTGGGCGGTGATGGTGGCGCTGGCGGGGCTGTGGGAGGACTTCGGGGTGACCCCGGCGGCGGTGGCGGGGCACTCGCAGGGGGAGGTCGCGGCGGCCTGCGCGGCGGGGGTCCTGACGGTGGCCGACGGGGCCCGGGTGGTGGTTGCCCGCAGCCGGGTGCTGGGGGCGCTGGCCGGGACCGGGGCGATGGCCTCGCTGCCGCTGGCCCCGGACCAGGCCCGGGAGCTGCTGGCGGCGGACGGCGGGGCGGACATGGTGCTGGCGGCGGTCAACGGGCCCCGCTCGGTCGTGGTCTCCGGGCCGGTGCAGGCGGTCCGTGACCTGGCCGCCCGGGTCGACGGCGCCCGGCTGGTAGAGGTGGACTACGCCTCCCACTCCCCGGCCGTGGAGGCCGTCCGCGAGGAGCTCCTCGCAGCGCTGGAGGGGATCACGCCCTCGGCGGGGCGGGTGCCGTTCTACTCCTCGGTAACCGGGCAGCAGGCCGCGGGGGAAAGCCTGGACGCCGCCTACTGGTACCGCAACCTGCGTGAGCCGGTCGCGTTCGGGGAGGTGACCCGTTCCCTGCTGGCCGACGGGCACGGCCTGTTCGTCGAGGCCAGCCCCCACCCGGTGCTGACCTACCCCCTCGAAGGCACCATCACCAGCACCAGCGCCGGGACCGCCGGTGACGACCCAGCGGCGGGACCCGGCCTCGCGGCGGGCGCGCCCGCCGCGGTCACCGGGACGCTGCGCCGCGGTGACGGCGGCCCGGCCCGGATGCTGGCCGCCCTGGCCGCCGCCTGGGCCCACGGCGCCCCGGTCGACTGGCGCCCCGCCTACCCCGGCGCCCGCCCGGTCGACCTGCCCACCTACCCCTTCCAGCGCACCCGGTTCTGGCCGGAGGCGCGGGCAGGCGCGGGACTCGGGGCCGTAGGGTTGCAGGCGGCCGGTCACCCGCTGCTGGGCGCCGCCGTGCCAACCGCCGAGGGTGACGGGGTGCTGCTGACCGGCGTCCTGCCGCTGTCGGCGCACCCGTGGCTAGCCGATCACGCCGTGCGGGGCACGGTCCTGCTGCCGGGCACGGCCCTGCTCGAGTTCGCCGTCCAGGCGGGCATCCGGGTGGGATGCGAGCGGGTCGAGGAGCTGGTGCTGCACGAGCCGCTGCCGTTGCCGGCTGGCCCGGCAGTGCAGGTGCAGGTGACAGCGGGCGGCCCGGATGAGTCCGGGCGGCGCCCGGTCACGGTCCACGCCCGGGCCGGGGACAGCGGGCCGTGGACCCGGCACGCCTCGGGGACCCTGTCGCCTGGCCCCGGACCAGGCCCCACCGACCCGGACCGGCCCAGCTCCGGCCCGCCCGATTCTGGCCTGCCCGACCTGGGCGCCTGGCCGCCGCCGGGCGCCGAGCCGGCCGATGCCGACGGCCTGTACCAGCGGCTCGCGGCGGCCGGATACCAGTACGGGCCGGCTTCGGCGGGCTACGGGCGGCGTGGGTACGCGGTGCGGAAGTCTTCACCGAGGCGGTGCTGCCCGACGGGGTTGAGCCGGGGTCGTTCCGGCTGCACCCGGCGCTGCTCGACACGCTATTGCACGGCCTGGGGCTGGGGCTGCTGGACATGGGGCAGGGACTGCTGCCGTTCGCGTGGCGCGGGGCCTGGCTCGGCTACCCGGGAACGCCCAGCCTGCGAGCCCGGCTGACCAAGACTGGCCCCGGACACGGTCTCGGTCCTGGTGGCCGATGACGGCGGCCGGCCGGTGGGCTGGGTGGAGTCGCTGGCGGTGCGTCCGCTGCCGGCCGGGGGGCTGCGGGGGCCGGAGGCCGGTGCGCTGTTCCGGGTGGACTGGCAGCCGGCCTCAGTGGACGGGCCCCCGGACGGGCCGGATGATCCGGTGGGCCGGTGGGTGCTGGTCGGCGGGGCGGTGCGGCCGTCCGGGCTGGGCTGGGACTGTTACCCGGACCTGGCGGCGCTGCTGGCGGCGGTCGGTGACAGCGGGGAGGTGCCCGCCGGGGTGGCGGTGTGCTGTGAGCCCCCGCCGGGGGCGGGGGCGGCTGGCGGGGCGCGGGCGGTGACGCACCAGGCGCTGGGGGTGCTGCAGGCGTGGCTGGCCGGCGACGCCGGGGACATCGGCGGTGCCGGCGGCCGTGGCCCTGCCGACGGTGGCATGACTGCTGACGCTGGCATGACTGCCAGCAGTGCCGGCGGTGCCGAGACCGCGGCGGGGGCGCTGGCGGGGGTGCCGCTGGTGCTGGTGACTCAGGGCGCGGTAGCAGCCGGGGCGGGTGAGGGTGTTGCCGGGCTGGCGCAGTCGCCGGTGTGGGGGCTGGTGCGCTCGGCCCAGGTGGAGAGCCCGGGGCGGCGGCTGGTGGTGGCCGATGTCGACGGCGGGGTGGAGTCGTGGCGGGCGCTGCCGGCGGCGGTGGCGGCGGGTGAGCCGCAGCTGGCGCTGCGCGAGGGCCGGGTGCTGGTGCCGCGGCTGGCCCCGGCGGGCGGCGGCCTGGTGCCGCGGCCGGGCACCCGGCTGGAAGTGACTGCGCCCGGGACGTTCGAAGGAGTGGGCGTGGTCGAGGTCCCCGCGCTGCTCGCCCCGCTGGGCCCGGGGCAGGTCCGCATCGCCGTCCGCGCGGCCGGCCTCAACTTCCGCGACGTCATGGTCGCCCTGGCCGCGGTCCCCGGCCAGGAGGGGATCGGCGGCGAAGGATCGGGCGTGGTGACCGAGATCGGGCCGGGGGTGTCGGGGCTGGTGGTGGGGGACCGGGTGTTCGGGATGTTTGCGGGGGCGTTTGGCGCGGTGGCGGTGGCTGATGCGGTGGCGTTGTCGGTGGTGCCGGCGGGGTGGTCGTTTGTGGAGGCGGCGTCGGTTCCGGCGGTGTTCTTGACGGCTTTCTTGGGGCTGGGGGAGCTGGCGGGGGTGCGGGCGGGTGAGTCGGTGCTGGTGCACGCGGCGGCGGGCGGGGTGGGGATGGCCGCGGTGCAGGTGGCGCGGTGGCTGGGGGCGGAGGTGTTCTGCACGGCCAGCCCGGCTAAGCACGGGGTGCTGCGGGGCCTGGGGGTCGAGGAGGGGCGTATCGCGTCGTCGCGTGACGGGGGGTTTGAGGGGAAGTTCCGGGCGGTGACGGGGGGCCGGGGGGTGGACGTGGTGCTGAACTCCCTGGCGGGTGAGCTGACGGACGCGTCGCTGCGGCTGCTGGCGCCGGGGGGGCGGTTCGTGGAGCTGGGCAAGACCGATGTCCGCGACCCGGCCAGTATCCGGGCGGACGTCAGCTACCAGGTGCTCGACCTGAGCCAGGCGGGCCCGGCCGAGACCGGGGACGTGCTGCGCCGCCTGCTGCCGTTGTTCGCGGCGGGGGCGCTGCGGCCGCTGCCGGCGCGGTCGTGGCCGGCGTCGCGGGCGGCCGAGGCGCTGCGCGGGTTCAGCCAGGCGACCGGGACCGGGAAGAACGTCCTGGTGTTCCCCCCGCCGCCTGCCCCGGGCGGGACGGTGCTGGTCACCGGGGGGACGGGGACGCTGGGGATGGCGGTGGCGCGGCACCTGGCGGCGTCGGGGCGGGCGGGGCTGGTGGTGCTGGCCAGCCGCACCGGCCCGGCCGCCGCCGGGTCGGCCGGGTCCGGGCCGGTGGCGGCGGACGCGGCCGAGGGTGCAGCGGGGGCACAAGGACGCAGGGCGGCCGAGGCCAGGCGGGTGGCCGCCGAGGTGGCGAAGATCGCGGCGGCGGGGGCCGGGGTGCGGGTGGTGGCCTGCGACGCGGCTGACCGGCAGGCGCTGGCGGGGCTGCTGGAGCAACTGCCGGGACTGACCGGGGTGGTGCACGCGGCGGGGGTCCTTGATGACGGGGTGGTGTCGTCGCTGGGGGCGGGTCAGGTGGACCGGGTGCTGGCGGCGAAGGTGGACGCGGCGGTCAACCTGGACGAGCTGGCGGGTGACGTGGAGTCGTTCACGTTGTTTTCCTCGGCGGCGGGGGTGCTGGGCAGTGCGGGGCAGGGGAACTACGCGGCCGCGAACGCGTTCCTGGACTCGCTCGCCTCCCGGCGGCGGGCGCGGGGGCTGGCGGGGCAGTCGCTGGCGTGGGGGCTGTGGGAGCAGGCCAGCGGGATGACCGGGCACCTGACCCCGGCTGACCGGGCGCGGATGGCGCGGGCCGGGGTCGGGTCGCTGAGCACGGAGCAGGGGCTGGCGCTGCTGGATGCCGCGCTCGGGTCGGGGGAGGAGGTCCTGGTCCCGGCGCCGCTGCGGCTGCCTGGTGACGGCACGCCGGTGCACCCGCTGCTGGCCGAGCTGGCTACCCGGGCGTCTGCCCGCCCGGGCCGCCCGTCCGGCCCGGGCGGGCCGGGCCGTGACGGTGCCGGGGATCTGAGGGGGCGGCTGGCGGGGCTGGACGGGGAGGCGGGGGGGCGGCTGGTTTTGGAGGTGGTGCGGTCGGGGGCGGCGGCGGTGCTGGGTCACGGGTCGGCGGGGGCGGTGCCGGCCGGGCGGAGTTTCCGTGAGCTGGGGTTTGACTCGCTGACGGCGGTGGAGCTGCGGAACCGGCTGGGGGCGGTGACGGGGCTGCGGCTGCCGGCGACGGCGGTGTTCGATTACCCGACGCCGGCGGCTTTGGCGGGGCGGGTGGCGGAGCTGCTGGGCGCGGGGAAGGCCGGGCGGGCGGGGAAGGCGGGGCGTGGGGTCCGGGCGGCGGGGCCGGCGGCTGGGGGGGAGCTGGTGGCGGTGGTGGGGATGGCGTGCCGGTTCCCGGGCGGGGCGGACTCCCCGGCGGGCCTGTGGGAGCTGGTGGAGGGGGAGCGGGACGTGATCGGGCCGTTCCCGGGTGACCGGGGGTGGGACCTGGCGGGCCTGTATGACCCGGACCCGGACGTGCCGGGGACGAGTTACGTGCGGGAGGGGGGGTTCCTGGCGGGGGCGGCGGGCTTCGACGCGGGGTTCTTCGGGATCAGCCCGCGGGAGGCGCTGGCGATGGACCCGCAGCAGCGGGTGCTGCTGGAGGTGGCGTGGGAGGCGCTGGAGCGGGCGGGGATCGACCCGGGGGGGCTGCGGGGGAGCGTGACGGGGGTGTTCGCGGGGGCGATCGCCAACGACTACGCGGGGCGGCTGGCGGGGGTGGCGGAGCTGGAGGCGCACCTGCTGTCGGGCAATACCGGCAGCGTGGTGTCGGGGCGGGTCGCCTACGCGCTGGGCCTGCAGGGCCCCGCGGTCACGGTGGACACCGCGTGCTCGTCCTCGCTGGTGGCGCTGCACCTGGCCAGCCAGTCGCTGCGGGCCGGGGAATGCGACCTCGCCCTAGCCGGCGGCATCACGATCATGGCCTCGCCCCGTGCCCTGATGGAATTCAGCCGCCAGCGCGGGCTCGCCCGCGACGGGCGCTGCAAGGCGTTCTCCGCCCATGCCGATGGTCTCGGCGCGGCCGAAGGAGCCGGGCTGCTGCTGCTTGAGCGGCTGTCGGACGCGCGGGCCAACGGCCACCAGGTCCTGGCGGTGGTGCGGGGCAGCGCGGTCAACCAGGACGGGGCGAGTAACGGGCTGACCGCCCCGAACGGGCCGTCGCAGGAGCGGGTGATCCGGGCCGCGCTCGCCGCGGCCGGGCTGGAGGCAGCCGACGTCGACCTGGTCGAGGCCCACGGCACCGGGACCGTGCTGGGCGACCCGATCGAGGCCCAGGCGCTGCAGGCGGCCTACGGGCAGGGGCGGACCCGGAGGGGCGCCCGCTGCTGGCTCGGGTCGGTGAAGTCGAACATCGGCCACGCGCAGGCGGCGGCGGGGGTGGCCGGGGTGATCAAGGCGGTGGAGGCGATCCGCCATGCCCGGGTTCCGGCGACGTTGCACGTGGAGTCCCCGTCGGAGCACGTGGACTGGTCGGCGGGGGCGGTGCGGCTGGCGGCTGAGGCGGCGGACTGGCCGGCGGCGGGCGGGCGCCCGCGGCGGGCGGGGGTGTCCTCGTTCGGGATCAGCGGGACCAACGCGCACGTGATCATCGAGGAGGCACCCGCCCCGGCCGGTCCGGAGTCGATAGCCGAGCCTCGAAGTGAGGCCGACCGGACGGACGGCAGGATCGTGGCCTGGCCGTTGTCGGCCAGGACCCCTGAGGCGCTGGCGGCGCAGGCGGGTCGGCTGGGTTCGTGGGTGCGGGACCGGCCGGGCCTGGCCGCGGGTGACGTGGGCTGGTCGCTGGCGGTGACCCGGGCCGGGCACGAGCACCGGGCGGTGGTGGCCGGCGCGGGCCGGGAGGAGCTGCTGGCCGGGCTGGACGCGCTGGCCCAGGGGGAGCCGGGGGACGGGGTAGTGACCGGTAGCGCCGCTGACGGTGGCGGCCGGGTGGTGCTGGTGTTCCCGGGCCAGGGCGGCCAGTGGGCCGGGATGGGCGCGGAGCTGGCGGGGGCCTTCCCCGGGTTCGCGCGGCGGCTGGAGGAGTGCGCGGCGGCGCTTGACCCGCTGACCGGCTGGTCGCTGCTGGGGGTGCTGGGCGGTGAGCCCGGCGCCCCGGTGCTGGAGGGGCCGGGGGTGGTGCAGCCGGCGCTGTGGGCGGTGATGGTGGCGCTGGCGGGGCTGTGGGAGGACTTCGGGGTGACCCCGGCGGCGGTGGCCGGGCACTCGCAGGGGGAGGTCGCGGCGGCCTGCGCGGCGGGGATCCTCACGGTGGCCGACGGGGCCCGGGTGGTGGTCGCCCGCAGCCGGGTGCTGGGCGCGCTGGCCGGGACCGGGGCGATGGCCTCGCTGCCGCTGCCCCCGGACCAGGCGCGGGAGCTGCTGGCGGCGGACGGCGGCGGGGCGCTCACCCTGGCGGCGGTCAACGGGCCCCGCTCGGTGGTGGTCTCCGGGCCGGTGCAGGCGGTCCGTGACCTGGCCGCCCGGGTCGACGGCGCCCGGCTGGTGGAGGTGGACTACGCCTCCCACTCCCCGGCCGTCGAGGCCGTCCGCGGCGAGCTCCTGGCCGCGCTGGAGGGGATCACCCCGTCGGCGGGGCGGGTGCCTTTTTACTCGTCGGTGACCGGGCAGCGGGTGGCGGGGGAGAGCCTGGACGCCGCCTACTGGTACCGGAACCTGCGTGAGCCGGTCGCGTTCGGGGAGGTGACCCGGGCCCTGCTGGCCGACGGGCACGGGCTGTTCGTCGAGGCCAGCCCGCACCCGGTGCTGACCTACCCCCTCGAAGGCACCATCACCAGCACCAGCACCAGCACCGCCGGCCGGCCGCCGCGGTGACCGGGACGCTGCGCCGCGGTGACGGCGGCCCGGCCCGGATGCTGGCCGCCCTGGCCGCCGCCTGGGCCCACGGCGCCCCGGTCGACTGGCGCCCCGCCTACCCCGGCGCCCGCCCGGTCGACCTGCCCACCTACGCGTTCCAGCACACGCGCTACTGGCTGGAGGAGCGCCCTCAGGCCGATCGTCTCGGCTCGACCAGCCACCCGCTGCTGCCGCAGGTCACCCGGCTCGCCGCCGGCCAGGGAGCCGTGCTGACCGGAAAGATTTCCCTGTCGACGCACCGATGGCTCGCCGATCACGCCGTCGGCGGCACCGTGCTGGTGCCGGGCACCGCATTTGCCGAGATGGCGATCCGGGCCGGCGACGAGGTCGGCTGCGACCTGGTGGCCGAGCTGACCCTGGAGGCACCGTTGCCGCTGGCGGCTGAGGCCGCGGTCGTCATCCAGGTCGAGGTCGGTGCGGCCGACGCGGACAACCGCCGCCCGGTGACCATCTACTCACGGTCGCCGCAGGACGAAACCCAGCCGTGGACGCGGCACGCGGGCGGCGTACTTACCGCCGGCCGCCCGGCCGTCCCTGAGCTAGCTGCCTGGCCCCCAGCCGAAGCCGACGCGATCGATCTCGCCGGCCTGAGCGAGACGCTGGCCGCCAGCGGCTACGAATTCGGCCCCGCGTTCTCCGGCTTGCGCGCGGTCTGGCGATCAGCGGACGAGATCTTCGCCGAGGTCTCGCTGCCCGACGACATCCAGCCCGAAGCCGCCCGCTTCGGCATCCATCCCGCACTGCTGGACAGCGCGCTGCGGCCGATCGCTTTCAGCGGGGTCCTCCCGGACATGGACGGCACCCCGGTCCTGCCGTTCGCGTGGCAGGGAATCTCGCTTCACGCGACCGGGGCCACCACGCTGCGGGTCCGCCTCCGCCCGGTCAGCGCGGGCGCCGTCGAGGTGACCGTGGCCGACCAGGCCGGCGCGCCCGTCGCCCGGATCGACTCGCTCGTCCTGCGGCCAGCGACGATACAAGCGCCCCGGCCCGCCGCCAACCCGCCCCGGCTGCTGCGGATGCGGTGGCGGCCGGCCCCCGCGGTACCGGGGAGCACCCGGGCCCCCGAAGCGACGGTGGTGACGGCCGCGGCCGGCGGCAACCAGCCCGCCGAGGTGGCCCGGGTCACCAAGCAGGTCCTGACGGCCGTCCAGGAGTTCCTGTCCGACCAGGAGCGGTCCGGCCTGCGGCTGGCCGTGCTGACCAAGGGCGCGGTGAAGGTCACCGCCGCCGACCCCGCGCCGGCGCTGGCCCAGGCCGCGGTGTGGGGCCTGGTCCGCTCGGCCCAGGCCGAGCATCCCGGGCGCCTGGTGCTAGCCGACCTGGACGACGCCTCCGCATCGGCCGCACTGCTGCCCGGCCTGCTGGCCGGGGGCGAGCCGCAGCTGGCCATCCGGGCCGGCAGCGGGTACCTGCCCCGGCTGGCCTGGACCGCCCCCGCCGAGCTTCCGGTCACCCGGCCGGACTGGCAGCTGGCCGTTACCGACGGGACAATGCCGGAACCGGTAGCGGTGATACCGGCCCCGGCGGCCGACCAGCCGCTGGCGGCGGGGCAGGTCCGGATAGCGGTCCGCGCCGCCGGGCTGAACCCGCGGGCGGCCCTGGCCGGGCCAGGCCAGGACCAGGCGCCGGCCGGCAGCGCGGCGGCTGGCCTCGTCACCGGGACCGGGCCCGGGGTGTCCGGGGTGCGGGCCGGCCACCGGGTGCTCGGCCTGTTCCCCGGTGCGCTCGGCCCGGCCGCGGTCACCGACCAGCGGCTGGTCGCCCCGGTCCCCGCCGGCTGGTCGTTTGAACAGGCGGCGGCGGTGCCGGCGGCGTTCCTGGCCGCCTACTACGGGCTCACCGAGCTGGCCGCGGTCCGCCCGGGCGAAACGGTCCTGGTGCACGCGGGAGCCGAGGGTGCGGGCATGGCCGCGGTCCAGCTGCTGGCCCACCTGGGGGCCGCGGTGTACTGCACGGCCGACCCGGCCAGCTGGGACGCGCTGCGGCAGCTCGGCCTGGACGATGCCCGGCTGGCGTCCCCCGGCTCGCCCGGCTTCGAGGCGAAGTTCCGGGCCGCCACCGGCGGCCGGGGCGTCGACGTGGTGCTGAACGAGCCGGCCGCCGGCTTCGCCGACGCATCGCTGCGGCTGCTGGCCCCGGGCGGCCGCTTCGTCCAGCTCGGCCGGCCCGATGCCCGCGTCGCGGACCAGGTCGCCCGCGACCACCCCGGGGCCAGCTACCGCAGTGCGGACCTCGGCCAGGCCGGGCCCGACCTGGCCGGCCGGCTGCTGGCCGAGCTGCTGTCACTGTTCGAGCGGGGTGTTCTCCGCCCGTTGCCCGCTACCAGCTGGGACATCGGTGAGGCGGCGGACGCGCTGCGGCACCTCGAGCAGGGACCAGGGGCCGGGCCGAACGTGCTCACGGTGCCCGCCCGGGTCGACCGCGACGGCACCGCTGTGATCACCGGCGGGACCGGGATGCTGGGCGGGCTGGTGGCCGGCCACCTGGTGCGCAGGTACGGGATAGGCCAGCTGGTGCTGCTGGGCCGACGCGGGCCGGCCGCGCCGGAGGCCGCCCGGCTGGTCGCCGACCTGGCCGCCGCGGGCGCCCAGGTGCGGGTGGTGGCCGCCGACGCCGCCGACCGCGGCGCGCTGGCCCCTATGCTGGCCCGGATACCGGCGGCGCACCCGCTGACCATGGTGGTACACGCGGCCGGGGTGCTGGCCGACGCGGCCGTCACCGAGATGACGCCGGACGCGCTCGACCCGGTGCTGGCCGCGAAGCTCGGCGCGGCCGCGAACCTGCACGAGCTAACCGCTGGCACCGACGCCTGGCTGGTGCTGTTCTCCTCGGCGGTCAGCGTCATCGGCGGACCGGGACAGGCCAACTACGCCGCCGCCAACGCGTCACTGGACGCGCTGGCCCAGCGCCGGCGCGACCGCGGGCAGCCCGCCGTCTCGCTGGCCTGGGGCTGGTGGGAAGCCCCGAGCGGGATGACCGGGCACCTGACCGAGTCCGACCGGGCGCGGCTGCGCCGCCACGGCGTGCTTCCGCTGACTAGCGAGCAGGGGCTGGCGCTGTTCGACGCCGGGCTCGCGGCCGGGCAGCCGGCGCTGGCCGCGGTGCGGCTCGATCCGTCGGCCCTGGGCCAGCCGGGCACGGTGGTCCCGGCCGTGCTGGCCGACCTGGTGCCGGCCCCGGCCCGGCGGGTCGCCAGCGCCGACGGTGGCGGGATGCCACTGGGCCAGCGGCTGGCCGGGATGGACGCCGCCGAGGCCGAGCAGGCGCTGCTCGACCTGGTCCGCGACCACGCGGCGGTGGTGCTCGGCCTCGGCCATGCCAGCGCCGTGAGACCGCGCCATCCGTTCCGTGACCTGGGATTTGACTCGCTGACGGCGGTGGAGCTGCGCAACCGGCTGGCCACCGCGACCGGGCTGCGGCTGCCCGCCACGGTGATCTTCGACCACCCGAACCCGGCGGCGCTCGCGGCCCACCTGGGCGGCCGGCTGCGGCCCGGCGACACCGGCCCGGAGACGCTGGCCGCGCTCGACCGCCTGCTCAGCCAGGCCGCCGGCGACGCCGGCCTGCGGGCGGCGGCGACGGCCCGGCTGCGGTCGGTGCTGGCCGACTGGCAGGAAGCCGACGCGGCAGCTGCCCAGCGGTCCGACGAGGACGTCACCACCGCCAGCGATGACGAGCTGTTCGACCTGATCAAGCGTGAATTCGGTAAGTCCTGACGCGCTCGCGCGCAAACGAGGTGACGCTGCGATGGCCAACTCTGACGAGCTCCGTGAGCACCTGAAGTGGGTAACGTCCGAACTGCGCCAGACGCGGCGGGAACTGGCCGACAACGAAGCCCGCTCCCGTGAGCCGGTCGCGATCGTGGGGATGGCCTGCCGGTTCCCCGGCGGCGCCGACTCTCCCGCCCAGCTCTGGACCCTGGTCGCCAACGGCCAGGACGCGATCGGGGAGTTTCCCGCCGACCGGGGCTGGGACCTGGCCGCGCTGTATGACCCCGATCCCGGCAAACCCGGAACAAGTTATTCGAACGAAGGCGGCTTCCTGCCCGACGCCGGCCTTTTCGACGCCGGGTTCTTCGGCATCAGCCCGCGCGAGGCGCTGGCCATGGACCCGCAGCAGCGGCTGGTGCTCGAATGCGCCTGGGAAGCGCTCGAAGCAGCGCGCCTTCCCGCGCACGAGCTCCGCGGCAGCCGCACCGGGGTGTTCGCGGGCGTCTCCTACTACGGCTACGGCTTCCCCGACGGCACCCAGCCTGAAGTCGAGGGCTACCTGTCGACCGGCAGCGCCAGCGCGGTGGTGTCCGGCCGGGTGGCCTACGAGCTCGGCCTGGAAGGACCGGCGGTTACCGTCGACACCGCCTGCTCCTCCTCGCTGGTGGCCCTGCACCTGGCCTGCCAGTCGCTGCGGGCCCAGGAGTGCGGGCTGGCGCTAGCGGGCGGGGTCACCGTCATGGCCAGCCCCGGCGTCCTGGTGGAGTTCGCCCGCCAGCGCGGACTGGCCCCCGACGGGCGCTGCAAGGCGTTCGCGGCCGGCGCCGACGGAACCGGCTTCAGCGAAGGGGCCGGCATCCTGGTCCTCGAGCGGCTGTCGGACGCGGTCAGCCACGGGCACCGGGTGCTGGCGGTGGTGCGGGGCAGCGCGGTGAACCAGGACGGGGCGAGTAACGGGCTGACGGCGCCGAACGGGCCGTCGCAGGAGCGGGTGATCCAGGCCGCGCTGGCCGCGGCCGGGCTCGGCCCCGGTGACGTGGACATCGTGGAGGGGCACGGGACGGGGACCGTGCTCGGTGACCCGATCGAGGTCCAGGCGCTGCAGGCGACGTACGGGCGGGGCCGCGATGCCACCCGTCCGCTGCTGATCGGGTCGGTCAAGTCGAACATCGGCCACGCCCAGGCGGCGGCCGGGGTGGCCGGCGTGATCAAGGCGGTGGAGGCCATCCGCCATGCCCGGGTCCCGGGGACGTTGCACGTGGACGCGCCATCGGGTCACGTGGACTGGTCGGCCGGGGCGGTCCGCATCGCGGCCGAGGCGGCGGACTGGCCTGGCACCGACGGGCGGCCGCGCCGGGCCGGCGTGTCCGCGTTCAGCGTTTCCGGTACCAACGCGCACGTGATCATCGAGGAAGCACCCGCCCCGTCCGAGCCCGGCCCCGCGCCCGATGCTCCCGGTGCCGGGGTGACGGCGTGGCCGTTGTCGGCCAGGACCCCTGAGGCGCTGGCGGCGCAGGCGGGTCGGCTGGGTTCGTGGGTGCGGGACCGGCCGGGCCTGGCCGCGGGTGACGTGGGCTGGTCGCTGGCGGTGACCCGGGCCGGGCACGAGCACCGGGCGGTGGTGGCCGGCGCGGGCCGGGAGGAGCTGCTGGCCGGCCTGGACGCGCTGGCCCAGGGGGAGCCGGGGGACGGGGTAGTGACCGGTAGCGCCGCTGACGGTGGCGGCCGGGTGGTGCTGGTGTTCCCGGGCCAGGGCGGCCAGTGGGCCGGGATGGGCGCGGAGCTGGCGGGGGCCTTCCCGGGGTTCGCGCGGCGGCTGGAGGAGTGCGCGGCCGCCCTGGACCCCTTGACCGGCTGGTCGCTGCTGGGCGTGCTGCGGCGGTGAGCCCGGCGCCCCGGTGCTGGAGGGGCCGGGGGTGGTGCAGCCGGCGCTGTGGGCGGTGATGGTGGCGCTGGCGGGGCTGTGGGAGGACTTCGGGGTGACCCCGGCGGCGGTGGCGGGGCACTCGCAGGGGGAGGTCGCGGCGGCCTGCGCGGCGGGGATCCTCACGGTGGCCGACGGGGCGCGGGTGGTGGTCGCCCGCAGCCGGGTGCTGGGGGCGCTGGCGGGGACCGGGGCGATGGCCTCGCTGCCGCTGGCCCCGGAGCAGGCGCGGGAGCTGCTGGCGGGGACCGGCCTGACCCTGGCGGCGGTCAACGGGCCCCGGTCGGTGGTGGTCTCCGGTCCGCCCGGTGCGGTCCGGGACCTGGCCGCCCGGGTCGACGGCGCCCGGCTGGTGGAGGTTGACTACGCCTCCCACTCCCCGGCCGTCGAGGCCGTCCGCGGCGAGCTCCTGGCCGCCCTGGAGGGGATCACCCCGGCCGCGGGGCGGGTGCCGTTCTACTCGTCGGTGACCGGGCAGCGGGTGGCGGGGGAGAGCCTGGACGCCGCCTACTGGTACCGGAACCTGCGTGAGCCGGTCGCGTTCGGGGAGGTGACCCGTTCCCTGCTGGCCGACGGGCACGGGCTGTTCGTCGAGGCCAGCCCGCACCCGGTGCTGACCTACCCCCTCGAAGACACCGTCGCCAGCGTCGGCGGCCCGGGGGCGGCGGTGACCGGGACGCTGCGCCGCGGTGACGGCGGCCCGGCCCGGATGCTGGCCGCCCTGGCCGCCGCCTGGGCCCACGGCGCCCCGGTCGACTGGCGCCCCGCCTACCCCGGCGGGCACGCGGTCGACCTGCCCACCTACGCGTTCCAGCACACGCGCTACTGGCTGGGTGCACGGGCCGGCGCTGGCCTGGAGGCGGCCGGGCTGCGGGTGGCGGGTCACCCGCTGCTGGGCGCGGCGGTCGAGACCGCGCACGGGGACGGGGTGCTGCTGACCGGGGCGCTGTCGGTGGCCGCGCACCCGTGGCTGGCCGATCACGCGATCCGGGGCACGGTGCTGGTGCCGGGGACGGCGCTGCTGGAGTTCGCGGCGCAAGCGGGGCTGCGAGCGGGGTGCGAGCGGGTCGAGGAGCTGGTGCTGCACGAGCCCCTAGCCCTGCCCCCCGGGCGGTCGGTGGAAGTACAGGTGACGGCGGGAGCGGCCGACGAGTCGGGGGCGCGGCCGGTCACGGTCCACTCCCGGGCGGGCGGGCGCGGGCCGTGGACCCGGCACGCCGCCGGCACCCTGTCCCCCCGCTCCGCCTCGCCCGACTTGGGCCTGCCCGGCCCGGACCTAACCAGCCCGGACCAGCCCGACCTGAGCGCGTGGCCGCCGCCGGGCGCCGAGCCAGCCGACGTCAACGCACTCTACGGTCAGTTCGCCGCGGCCGGGTACGGCTACGGCCCCGCGTTCCAGGCGCTGCGCGGCGCCTGGGTTCGCGGCGAGGAACTCTACACCGAGGCGGTGCTGCCCGACGGGGTCGAGCCGGGGTCGTTCCGGCTGCACCCGGCGCTGCTCGACGCGCTGCTGCACGGCCTGGGGCTCGGCCTGCTCGACGTCGGGCAGGGGCTGCTGCCGTTCGCGTGGCGGGGAGCCTGGCTGGGCGGGACCGGGGTGGCGGCGGTGCGGGCGCGGATCGTCCGAACCGCCCCGGGCACGGTCTCGGTCCTGGTGGCCGATGACGGCGGCCGGCCGGTGGGCTGGGTGGAGTCGCTGGCGGTGCGTCCGCTGCCGGCCGGGGGGCTGCGGGGGCCGGAGGCCGGTGCGCTGTTCCGGGTGGACTGGCAGCCGGCCTCAGTGGACGGGCCCCCGGACGGGCCGGATGATCCGGTGGGCCGGTGGGTGCTGGTCGGCGGGGCGGTGCGGCCGTCCGGGCTGGGCTGGGACTGTTACCCGGACCTGGCGGCGCTGCTGGCGGCGGTCGGTGACAGCGGGGAGGTGCCCGCCGGGGTGGCGGTGTGCTGTGAGCCGCCGCCGGGGGCGGGGGCGGCTGGCGGGGCGCGGGCGGTGACGCACCAGGCGCTGGGGGTGCTGCAGGCGTGGCTGGCCGGCGAGCCGGGGACATCGGCGGTGCCGGCGGCGGAAACGGTGCCGAGACCGCGGCGGGGGCGCTGGCGGGGGTGCCGCTGGTGCTGGTGACTCAGGGCGCGGTAGCAGCCGGGGCGGGTGAGGGTGTTGCCGGGCTGGCGCAGTCGCCGGTGTGGGGGCTGGTGCGCTCGGCCCAGGTGGAGAGCCCGGGGCGGCGGCTGGTGGTGGCCGATGTCGACGGCGGGGTGGAGTCGTGGCGGGCGCTGCCGGCGGCGGTGGCGGCGGGTGAGCCGCAGCTGGCGCTGCGCGAGGGCCGGGTGCTGGTGCCGCGGCTGGCCCCGGCGGGCGGCGGCCTGGTGCCGCGGCCGGGCACCCGGCTGGAAGTGACTGCGCCCGGGACGTTCGAAGGAGTGGGCGTGGTCGAGGTCCCCGCGCTGCTCGCCCCGCTGGGCCCGGGGCAGGTCCGCATCGCCGTCCGCGCGGCCGGCCTCAACTTCCGCGACGTCATGGTCGCCCTGGCCGCGGTCCCCGGCCAGGAGGGGATCGGCGGCGAAGGATCGGGCGTGGTGACCGAGATCGGGCCGGGGGTGTCGGGGCTGGTGGTGGGGGACCGGGTGTTCGGGATGTTTGCGGGGGCGTTTGGCGCGGTGGCGGTGGCTGATGCGGTGGCGTTGTCGGTGGTGCCGGCGGGGTGGTCGTTTGTGGAGGCGGCGTCGGTTCCGGCGGTGTTCTTGACGGCTTTCTTGGGGCTGGGGGAGCTGGCGGGGGTGCGGGCGGGTGAGTCGGTGCTGGTGCACGCGGCGGCGGGCGGGGTGGGGATGGCCGCGGTGCAGGTGGCGCGGTGGCTGGGGGCGGAGGTGTTCTGCACGGCCAGCCCGGCTAAGCACGGGGTGCTGCGGGGCCTGGGGGTCGAGGAGGGGCGTATCGCGTCGTCGCGTGACGGGGGGTTTGAGGGGAAGTTCCGGGCGGTGACGGGGGGCCGGGGGGTGGACGTGGTGCTGAACTCCCTGGCGGGTGAGCTGACGGACGCGTCGCTGCGGCTGCTGGCGCCGGGGGGGCGGTTCGTGGAGCTGGGCAAGACCGATGTCCGCGACCCGGCCAGTATCCGGGCGGACGTCAGCTACCAGGTGCTCGACCTGAGCCAGGCGGGCCCGGCCGAGACCGGGGACGTGCTGCGCCGCCTGCTGCCGTTGTTCGCGGCGGGGGCGCTGCGGCCGCTGCCGGCGCGGTCGTGGCCGGCGTCGCGGGCGGCCGAGGCGCTGCGCGGGTTCAGCCAGGCGACCGGGACCGGGAAGAACGTCCTGGTGTTCCCCCCGCCGCCTGCCCCGGGCGGGACGGTGCTGGTCACCGGGGGGACGGGGACGCTGGGGATGGCGGTGGCGCGGCACCTGGCGGCGTCGGGGCGGGCGGGGCTGGTGGTGCTGGCCAGCCGCACCGGCCCGGCCGCGCAGGCGGCCCGGGGTGTGGCCGGGGTCGCGGCGGCGGGGGCCGGGGTGCGGGTGGTGGCCTGCGACGCGGCTGACCGGCAGGCGCTGGCGGGGCTGCTGGAGCAACTGCCGGGACTGACCGGGGTGGTGCACGCGGCGGGGGTCCTTGATGACGGGGTGGTGTCGTCGCTGGGGGCGGGTCAGGTGGACCGGGTGCTGGCGGCGAAGGTGGACGCGGCGGTCAACCTGGACGAGCTGGCGGGTGACGTGGAGTCGTTCACGTTGTTTTCCTCGGCGGCGGGGGTGCTGGGCAGTGCGGGGCAGGGGAACTACGCGGCCGCGAACGCGTTCCTGGACTCGCTCGCCTCCCGGCGGCGGGCGCGGGGGCTGGCGGGGCAGTCGCTGGCGTGGGGGCTGTGGGAGCAGGCCAGCGGGATGACCGGGCACCTGACCCCGGCTGACCGGGCGCGGATGGCGCGGGCCGGGGTCGGGTCGCTGAGCACGGAGCAGGGGCTGGCGCTGCTGGATGCCGCGCTCGGGTCGGGGGAGGAGGTCCTGGTCCCGGCGCCGCTGCGGCTGCCTGGTGACGGCACGCCGGTGCACCCGCTGCTGGAGCTGGTACCTGGCTGCCGGCCGGGCGGCGGCCAGCGTCGGCTGCCGGGCCCGGTGCCGGGGACCTGCGGGGGCGGCTGGCGGGGCTGGACGGGGAGGCGGGGGGGCGGCTGGTTTTGGAGGTGGTGCGGTCGGGGGCGGCGGCGGTGCTGGGTCACGGGTCGGCGGGGGCGGTGCCGGCCGGGCGGAGTTTCCGTGAGCTGGGGTTTGACTCGCTGACGGCGGTGGAGCTGCGGAACCGGCTGGGGGCGGTGACGGGGCTGCGGCTGCCGGCGACGGCGGTGTTCGATTACCCGACGCCGGCGGCTTTGGCGGGGCGGGTGGCGGAGCTGCTGGGCGCGGGGAAGGCCGGGCGGGCGGGGAAGGCGGGGCGTGGGGTCCGGGCGGCGGGGCAGGCGGCTGGGGGGGAGCTGGTGGCGGTGGTGGGGATGGCGTGCCGGTTCCCGGGCGGGGCGGACTCCCCGGCGGGCCTGTGGGAGCTGGTGGAGGGGGAGCGGGACGTGATCGGGCCGTTCCCGGGTGACCGGGGGTGGGACCTGGCGGGCCTGTATGACCCGGACCCGGACGTGCCGGGGACGAGTTACGTGCGGGAGGGGGGGTTCCTGGCGGGGGCGGCGGGCTTCGACGCGGGGTTCTTCGGGATCAGCCCGCGGGAGGCGCTGGCGATGGACCCGCAGCAGCGGGTGCTGCTGGAGGTGGCGTGGGAGGCGCTGGAGCGGGCGGGGATCGACCCGGGGGGGCTGCGGGGGAGCGTGACGGGGGTGTTCGCGGGGGCGATCGCCAACGACTACGCGGGGCGGCTGGCGGGGGTGGCGGAGCTGGAGGCGCACCTGCTGTCGGGCAATACCGGCAGCGTGGTGTCGGGGCGGGTCGCCTACGCGCTGGGCCTGCAGGGCCCCGCGGTCACGGTGGACACCGCGTGCTCGTCCTCGCTGGTGGCGCTGCACCTGGCCAGCCAGTCGCTGCGGGCCGGGGAATGCGACCTCGCCCTAGCCGGCGCGGTAGCCGTGATGGCCACCCCGTTCCCGTTCGTGGCCTTCAGCCGCCAGCGCGGGCTGGCCGCCGACGGGCGCTGCAAGGCATTCGCCGCCGCCGCCGACGGCACCGGCTGGAGCGAGGGAGCCGGGCTGCTGCTGCTTGAGCGGCTGTCGGACGCGCGGGCCAACGGCCACCGGGTCCTGGCGGTGGTGCGGGGCAGCGCGGTCAACCAGGACGGGGCGAGTAACGGGCTGACCGCCCCGAACGGGCCGTCGCAGGAACGGGTGATCCGGGCCGCGCTCGCCGCGGCCGGGCTGGAGGCAGCCGACGTCAACCTGGTCGAGGCCCACGGCACCGGGACCGTGCTGGGCGACCCGATCGAGGCCCAGGCGCTGCAGGCGGCCTACGGACGCGAGCGTGATCCCGGACGCCCGGTCTGGCTGGGGTCGGTCAAGTCGAACATCGGCCACGCCCAGGCGGCGGCGGGGGTGGCCGGGGTGATCAAGGCGGTCGAGGCCATCCGCCACGCCCGCATCCCCCGCACGCTGCACGTCGACGCCCCCTCCGAGCACGTCGACTGGTCGGCGGGCGCCGTGCGCATCGCGGCCGAGGCCGCCGACTGGCCCGCCGAGCCCGGCCGTCCCCGCCGGGCGGGCGTGTCCGCCTTCGGCGTTTCCGGTACCAACGCGCACGTGATCATCGAGGAAGCACCGCGCCCCGTCCGAACCCGGCCCCGCGCCCGATGTTCCCGGTGCCGGGGTGACGGCGTGGCCGTTGTCGGCCAGGACCCCTGAGGCGCTGGCGGCGCAGGCGGGTCGGCTGGGTTCGTGGGTGCGGGACCGGCCGGGCCTGGCCGCGGGTGACGTGGGCTGGTCGCTGGCGGTGACCCGGGCCGGGCACGAGCACCGGGCGGTGGTGGCCGGCGCCGGCCGGGAGGAGCTGCTGGCCGGGCCTGGACGCGCTGGCCCAGGGGGAGCCGGGGGACGGGGTAGTGACCGGTAGCGCCGCTGACGGTGGCGGCCGGGTGGTGCTGGTGTTCCCGGGCCAGGGCGGCCAGTGGGCCGGGATGGGCGCGGAGCTGGCGGGGGCCTTCCCGGGGTTCGCGCGGCGGCTGGAGGAGTGCGCGGCCGCCCTGGACCCCTTGACCGGCTGGTCGCTGCTGGGGGTGCTGCGGCGGTGAGCCCGGCGCCCCGCCGCTGGAGGGGCCGGGGGTGGTGCAGCCGGCGCTGTGGGCGGTGATGGTGGCGCTGGCGGGGCTGTGGGAGGACTTCGGGGTGACCCCGGCGGCGGTGGCGGGGCACTCGCAGGGGGAGGTCGCGGCGGCCTGCGCGGCGGGGGTCCTCACGGTGGCCGACGGGGCGCGGGTGGTGGTCGCCCGCAGCCGGGTGCTGGGCGCGCTGGCCGGGACCGGGGCGATGGCCTCGCTGCCGCTGGCCCCGGACCAGGCGCGGGAGCTGCTGGCGGCGGACGGCGGGGCGGACATGGTGCTGGCCGCGGTCAACGGACCCCGCTCGGTCGTGGTCTCCGGGCCGGTGCAGGCGGTCCGTGACCTGGCCGCCCGGGTCGACGGCGCCCGGCTGGTAGAGGTGGACTACGCCTCCCACTCCCCGGCCGTGGAGGCCGTCCGCGAGGAGCTCCTCGCAGCGCTGGAGGGGATCACGCCCTCGGCGGGGCGGGTGCCGTTCTACTCCTCGGTGACCGGGCAGCAGGCCGCGGGGGAAAGCCTGGACGCCGCCTACTGGTACCGCAACCTGCGTGAGCCGGTCGCGTTCGGGGAGGTGACCCGTGCCCTGCTGGCCGACGGGCACGGCCTGTTCGTCGAGGCCAGCCCCCACCCGGTGCTGACCTACCCCCTCGAAGGCACCATCACCAGCACCAGCACCGCCGACGACGGTCCGGCGCCCGCCGACGGGCCCGTGGCGAGCGCGCCCGCCGCGGTCACCGGGACGCTGCGCCGCGGTGACGGCGGCCCGGCCCGGATGCTGGCCGCCCTGGCCGCCGCCTGGGCCCACGGCGCCCCGGTCGACTGGCGCCCCGCCTACCCGGGCGGGCACGCGGTCGACCTGCCCACCTACGCGTTCCAGCACACGCGCTACTGGCCCGGCCCGCTGCCCGGCGACCGCGCCGCCGACCGCCCGGTCTACGTCCTGAACTGGGACCGCCGCCCGGTCGACCCGGACGCCGCCGCCAGCCTCCCCCCGGGAACCGTGCTGGAAGAATTCGCCTCGGTCCCGGCCGCCGCGCTCCCGGCCGCGGCCCGGGCCACCGCCGGACGCGCGTTGCGGCTGCTCAAGGAGTGGCTCGCCGGCGACCCCGGCCATACCGACCCCGACGATACCGACCGCGGCCCGGCCAGCCCCGGTGGTGCCAGCCCCGCCGCCGCCCGGCTGGTGTTCGTGACCCGCCAGGCCGTCGCCGTCGACGCCAGCGACCCCGCCCCCGCCCCCGCCCTAGCCGCCGTCTGGGGCCTGGTGCGGGCGGCCCAGGCCGAGCACCGGGACACGTTCGTGCTGGCCGACGTCGACGACAGCGAGGAGTCGCGCCGCGCGCTGGCGGCCGCGGTCGCGGCGGGCGAGCCCGAGTTCGCGCTGCGGCGCGGCGCGGTCCTCGTCCCCCGGCTGCAAGCCGCCGACAGCCACCACCCGGCCGGCCCCGGCCCGACTTCGCGGGCGGTACGGTGCTGATCACCGGCGGGACCGGCTCCCTGGGCCGGTCACTGGCCCGGCACCTGATCGAGGCGCACGGGGCCCGGCGGCTCGTGCTCGCCAGCCGCAGCGGCGGCGACGTCAGCGCCCTCGGCCGGGACGGCGTCGACGTCCGCGCGGTCCGCTGCGACGTGGCCGACCGGGCGGCGCTCACCGGGCTGCTGGACAGCCTGCCCGACCTGACCGCCGTGATCCACACCGCCGGGGTCCTGGACGACGGCCTGATCACCGACCAGGACGACGAGCGGCTGGACCGCGTCTTCGCCGCCAAGGCCGACGCCGCGTTCCTGCTGCACGAGCTGACCGGGCACCTCGACCTTTCCGCGTTCGTGCTCTACTCATCGGCCGCGGGCCTGCTCGGGGCGGCGGGGCAGGGCAACTACGCGGCCGCCAACGCGTTCCTCGACGCGCTCGCGCAGCGCCGCCGGGCCGCCGGCCTCCCGGCCGCCTCGCTGGCCTGGGGGCTGTGGGCCCAGGGAACCGGCATGACCGGCCACCTTGAGGCAGCCGACCGGCGCCGGATCCGGCGAGCCGGCCTGATCGCCATGTCCGAGGCCGAAGGGCTCGCGCTCTTCGACGCCTGCCTGGCCCGCCCGGAGCCAGTGCTGGTACCGGCCCGGCTCGACCGGCGGGCCGCCCCCCTGGTGGTGCCGCCGGTGCTGCGGTCACTGCTGCCCGCCCCCGAGCAGGCCGCCCCCCGGCTCGACCTGGCCGCCCTGCCCGAGCTGGTGAGCGCGCAAGCCGCCGCCGTGCTCAACTACGGGCCGGGTGAGCCGGTTCCCCCCACCCGCACATTCCGCGACCTCGGGTTCGACTCGCTCATGGCCCTGGAGCTGCGGAACCGGCTCAGCGCCGCGACCGGCCTGCGGCTGTCCACCACCCTCGCGTTCGACTACCCGACGCTCAGCTCACTGGCCGGGCACCTGCGGGCTCAGCTGGCCGGCCAGTCCGCCGCCGCGGTAACGAACGACGCCGCGGTAACGAACGGCGCCGCGGTAACGGCCGCCGCCCGCAGCGACGAGCCGATTGCCATCGTCGCCATGTCCTGCCGCTTCCCCGGGGGAGTGGGGACCCCGGAGCAGCTGTGGCAGCTGCTCGCGGCGGGCACCGACGCGATCCGCGGGTTTCCCCGCGACCGGGGCTGGGACGTGGACGGCATCTACCATCCCGAACCCGGCCGGCCCGGGCGCTCCTACGTCCGCGAGGGCGGCTTCATCGACGCCCCCGAGCAGTTCGACGCGGAGTTCTTCGGGATCAGCCCGCGCGAGGCGCTGTGCATGGACCCGCAGCAGCGGCTGCTGCTCGAGGCGGCCTGGGAGGCCCTGGAGCGGGCGGGCATCGACCCCGACGCCCTGCGCGGGACCCCGGTCGGGGTCTACGCGGGTACCAACGGGCAGGACTACGCGAACCTGGTGCGCAGCTCGGTCGACGACGGCGAGGACTACCTGATGGCCGGTAACTCGGCCAGCGTGCTGTCGGGCCGCATCTCCTACGTGTTCGGCTTCGAGGGACCCGCGGTCACGGTCGACACCGCCTGCTCGTCGTCGCTGGTCGCGCTGCACCTCGCGGTGCAGGCGCTGCGGCAGGGCGAGTGCTCGCTGGCGCTGGCCGCGGGCGCCTCGGTGATGTCGACCCCGGACGCGTTCCTCGTGTTCAGCCGCCAGCGCGGCCTCGCCGCCGACGGCCGCAGCAAGGCATTCGCCGGCGCGGCCGACGGAACCAGCTGGGGCGAGGGCGCCGGGGTGCTGGTGCTCGAAACCCTGTCACAGGCGCAGCGCCACGGTCACCCGGTCCTGGCGGTGGTGCGCGGCACGGCGGTGAACCAGGACGGCACGTCCAACGGCCTCACCGCGCCCAACGGGCTGTCACAGCAGCGGGTGATCCGGCAGGCGCTGGCCAACGCCGGCCTGGCGCCGTCGGCGGTCGACGCGGTGGAGGGCCACGGCACCGGCACCGCGCTCGGTGACCCGATCGAGCTGCAGGCGCTGCTCGCGACCTACGGGCCGGCCACAGCGCCGAACGGCCGCTGTGGCTCGGGTCGGTGAAGTCGAACATCGGCCACACCCAGGCCGCGGCCGGGCTGGCCGGGGTGATGAAGATGGTCCAGGCGATGCGGCACGGGACGCTGCCGCGGACCCTGCACGTGGACGTGCCCACCCCGCACGCCGACTGGTCCTCCGGTGCGGTCGCGCTGCTGACCGAGCCGGTTCAGTGGCCGCGGAACGGCCAGCCGCGCCGGGCCGGGGTATCGGCCTTCGGCATCAGCGGCACCAACGCCCACGCCATCATCGAGGAAGCACCCGGTCAGGAAGACACCCCCGACCAGCCGCCGTCGGCCGCCGGCGACCCGGCCTGGTGGCCGGTGCCGGTCTCGGCCGGGACCGCGCAGGCCCTGGCCGCGCAGGCCACCCAGCTGGCGGCCCGGATCGACGGCGACCCGGAGCTGGCCCTCGGCGACCTGGCCTACTCGCTGGCCGCCTTCCGCCCGGGGCACGAGCACCGCGCGGTGGTCGTCGCCCCCGACCTGGGCGCGGCCCGCGACGGGCTGGCCGCCCTGGCGGCCGGCGTCCCGGCCAGCGCGGTCATCCGGGGCCGGGCCCGGCCCGGCCGGAAGACGGCCTTCCTGTTCACCGGGCAGGGCGCGCAGCATCCCGGCATGGGGCAGGAGCTGTACCGCGCGTTCCCGGTCTTCGCCGAGGCGTTCGACGAAGTCGGCGGTTACTTCGACCTGCCGTTGCGCGCGCTCGTGTTCGGCGAAGAGGCCGAGCGGCTGGACCAGACCGGGGTAACCCAGCCCGCGCTGTTCGCGCTCGAGGTGGCGCTGTTCCGGCTGGCCGAACGGCACGGGCTCCGGGCCGACTACGTGCTCGGGCACTCCATCGGGGAGCTGGCGGCGGCGCAGGTGGCCGGCGCGCTGTCCCTGCCCGACGCGTGCGCGCTGGTGACCGCGCGGAGCCGGCTCATGCAGGCCCTGCCGCCGGGCGGGGCGATGTTCTCTGTCCAGGCGTCGGAGGCCGAGGTGGCGCAGTCCCTGGCCGGGGTCACCGGGGCCGGGATCGCGGCCGTCAACGGGCCGTCGGCCACGGTCATCGCGGGCGACGAGCAGGCCGTGACCACGGTGGCCGGCCAGTGGTCGGCACGCGGCCGCAAGGTCAGGCGGCTCCGGGTCAGCCACGCCTTCCACTCGCCGCGGATGGACCCGGTGGCGGCCGGGCTGACCGCGGCCGCGGCCGCGGTGACCTGGCGGCCGCCGCGGGTACCGGTCATCAGCAACCTCACCGGGGAGCCGCTAGCCGAGCCGTCACCGGACTACTGGGCGCGCCAGGCCCGCGGCACGGTGCGGTTCGCCGACTCGGTCCGCTGGCTGGCCGATCACGGAGTGACCGAGTTCGTCGAGCTGGGCCCGGACGGGGTGCTGAGCGCGATGGCGCGGGACTGCCTGGCGGGCCGGGACGGCGACGCGACCGCGGTCCCGGTCATGCGCCGGGACCGCCCCCAGGCGGGCACCTGGACCAGGGCGCTGGCCGAGCTGCAGGTGCGCGGCGCGCGGGTCGCCCTGACCGAGCTGACCGGCCCGCGGTGCCGGGTCGACCTGCCCACCTACCCGTTCCAGCGCCGCCCGTACTGGCCCGTTGCCCGCCCGCAGGCCGCGGACCGCTGGCGCTACCAGGTCGGCTGGGCCGGCCCGGTGGCGGCCGACGACGCCTCGGCCGCGCTCGACCGCTGGCTAGTGGCCGGGCCGGCCGGCCCGGCCGCGGACCTGCTGGCCGCGCGCGGTGCCCGCGTCGTCCGGCAGGTCACCGCGGACCTGCTGGCCGACCCCCGGCTCGCCGGGGTGCTCGCGCTGTACCCGACGCCGTCCGAGGCCCTCGCGGTCAGCCAGGCGGTCGCCGCGGCCCCCGCCGACCTGCCGCTCTGGCTGGCCACCGGGGCCGCGATGAGCGTGACCGGGGACGCCCCGGTCGACCCCGGCCAGGCGATGACGTGGGGCCTGGGCCGCGTGTTCGGCCTCGAGCAGCCGCGCCGCTACGGCGGCCTGATCGACCTGCCGGACCAGTTCGACCAGGTTGCCGCCGGCGCTGGCCGCGGTCCTGGCCCGACCGGGTCCCGAGGACCAGCTCGCCCTCCGGCCGGAGGGCCTGTTCGCCCGGCGGCTGCGGCGGGCGGACGCGACGGCGCCCCGCGGCTGGACCTGGCGGCCCCGGGGGACCGTCCTGATCACCGGCGGTCACGGCGGCCTCGGCCAGCACGTTGCCCGCTGGCTGGCTGCCGCGGGCGCCGGGCACCTGGTGCTGGCCAGCCGGCGAGGAGGCGGGACCGGGCCGCTACCGGACCTGGGCGTCCCGGTGACCTCGGTTGCCTGCGATGTCGCCGACCGGGCGGCGCTGGCCCGGCTGCTGGACCAGCTGCCCGGCCTGACCGCGGTGTTCCACGCGGCCGGCAGCAACGCCATCGTGCCGGTCGCCGACACCGACCCGGCCACGTTCGCCGAGGTAATCAGGGCCAAGGTGACCGGGGCGGCGAACCTCGACGAGCTGCTCGGCGACCGCCCGCTCGACGCGTTCGTGCTGTTCTCCTCGATCGCCGGGACCTGGGGCAGCGGCGGCCAGTCGGCCTACGCGGCGGCCAATGCCTACCTGGACGGGCTGGCCGGGCGGCGCCGGGCCCGCGGCCTGGCCGCGACCTCGGTGGCCTGGGGGCCGTGGGCCGGTCCGGGCATGCTGGCGGCCGACGGCCAGGCCGGGCAGCGCCTGCGCGACCAGGGGCTGCTGGCGATGGCACCCGCCCGCGCCGTCGCCGAGCTGCAGCGGGCGCTGGACCGGGACGAGACCGCCGTGGTCATCGCCGACGTGGACTGGGCCCGGTTCGCGCCGCTGTTCAGCTCGGCCCGGCCGCGCCCGCTGCTCAGCGAGGTAGCCGAGGCGCAGCCGGAAGCGGCCGGGCCGCCCGCCGAGGCCGGCGGCCGAACGGAACCGGGCCGGCAGCTGGCCGACCTGCCCGGGGCCGAGCGCGACCGGAAGCTGGCGGAACTCGTCAGCGCCACCATCGCCGCCGTCCTCGGTCACCAGTCGCCGCAGGCGATCGAACCCGGTCGCGCGCTCGCCGACCTCGGCTTCGACTCGCTGACCGCGCTCGAGCTGCGGACCCGGCTGTCCGAGGCGACCGGGCTGGCCCTGCCGGCCACGCTGGTCTTCGACCACCCGACCCCCGAGGCTCTCACCAGTTACCTCGGCGGCCTGGTCGCGGGCCCGGCGGCGGCCCGGCCCGGGCCAGCATCGGCGGTGACCGGGCCCTCGGCCGAGCCGGTGGCGATCGTGGCCATGAGCTGCCGTTTCCCCGGCGGCCTGAACACGCCCGAGCAGCTCTGGCAGTTCATCGAGGCGGGCGGGGACGCGGTCGGGCCGTTCCCGGCCGACCGCGGCTGGGACGTGGGCCGCCTGTACGACCCCGACCCCGGCCAGCCCGGCAAGACCTACGTGCGCCACGGCGGGTTCCTCTACGACGCGGCCGAGTTCGACCCCGGCTTCTTCGGCATCTCCCCGCGCGAGGCGCTGGCGATGGACCCGCAGCAGCGGCTGCTGCTCGAGACGGCGTGGGAGGCCTTCGAGCGGGCGGGCATCGAGCCCGGGTCACTGCGGGGCAGCCGGACCGGCGTCTTCGTCGGCGCCGGGGCCCAGGGCTACCTGGCCACCAGCCTGGCCCAGGCTCCGCCCGAGGTCGAGGGGCACCTGCTGACCGGCAACGCCACCAGCGTCGTGTCCGGCCGCCTGGCCTACACCTTCGGCCTGGAAGGCCCGGCCCTGACCGTCGACACCGCCTGCTCGTCCGCCCTGGTCGCCCTGCACCTGGCGGTCCGGGCGCTGCGCAACGGGGAATGCGAGCTGGCCCTGGCCTGCGGCGCGACGGTGATGGCGACGCCGGACGCGTTCATCGGGTTCAGCCGCCAGCGCGGCCTGGCCCCCGACGGGCGGTGCAAGCCGTTCTCGGCGTCGGCCGACGGCACCGGCTGGGGCGAGGGCGTCGGGCTGCTGCTGGTCGAGCGGCTGGCCGACGCCCGCCGGCGGGGCCATCCGGTGCTGGCCATCGTGCGCGGCACCGCGGTCAACGCCGACGGCGCGTCGAACGGGCTGACCGCGCCCAACGGGGCGGCCCAGCAGCGGGTCATCGGGCAGGCCCTGGCCGACGCCGGGCTGGCGCCGTCCGACGTGGACACGGTGGAGGCGCACGGCACCGGCACCGTGCTCGGCGACCCGATCGAGGCCCAGGCGCTGATCGCCGCCTACGGCCCCGGCCGGGACCGCCCGCTGGCCGTCGGCTCGGTGAAGTCCAACCTCGGGCACACCCAGGCCGCGTCCGGCGCGGCCAGCGCGATCAAGATGGTGATGGCCATGCGTCACGGCCTGATCCCGCGCACCCTGCACGTCACCCGGCCGTCGGAGCACGTGGACTGGTCATCGGGGGCGCTGGCGCTGGTGACCGAGAACCAGCCCTGGCCGCGGGAGCACGGGCCGCGGCGGGCGGGCGTCTCGGCCTTCGGCGTCAGCGGCACCAACGCCCACGTCATCCTGGAGCAACCGCAACAAGATCAAGAACAAGAGCAAGCCGATACCGAACGAACGGCTGGTTCCCGGCCCGGGCCGATGACCTCGCTGCCCTGGGTGCTTTCCGCCCGCTCGGCCGAGGCGCTGGCCGGGCAGGCCCGGCGGCTGCTGCCCGCGGCCGACGCCGTCCCGGCCGCCGCCGACCCGGTTGACACCGCCTTCTCGCTGCTCGGCCGGTCGGTGTTCGCCCACCGCGCGGTCGTGCTGGCCGGCCAGCCGGGCGGGTTCCGGCCCGGGCTGGCCGCGCTGGCGGCCGGCCGCCCGGCGGCGGGCCTGGTCACCGGCCGGGCCACGCCGCCCGGCAAGGTGGCGTTCCTGTTCCCCGGGCAGGGGGCGCAGTGGGCCGGGATGGCGCTGAGCCTGCTCGACGACTTCCCGGCGTTCGCCCGGCGCATGCGGGAGTGCGCCGCCGCCCTGGCCCCGTACACCGACTGGGCGCTGCTCGATGTGCTGGCCGACGCGTCCGCCCTGGAGCGGGCCGAAGTCGTCCAGCCGGCCCTGTTCGCGGTGATGGTCTCGCTGGCGGCGCTGTGGCAGGAGCACGGGGTCAGCCCGGACGCGGTGGCCGGGCACAGCCAGGGCGAGATAGCCGCAGCCTGCGTCGCGGGCGCACTGACCCTGGACGAGGCGGCCCGCGTGGTCACCGCGCGCAGCCAGGCGCTGGCCGCGATCCGCGGCCGCGGCGGGATGGTGTCGGTTCCGCTGCCCGCGGCCGAGGTGGCGGAGCTGTTCCCGGCGCTGTCGGTCGCGGCCGTCAACGGGCCGCGCTCGACCGTGGTGGCGGGCGACGACGCGGCCCTGGCGGAGCTGCTCGACCGCCACCCGCGGGCCCGGCGCGTCCCGGTCGACTACGCATCGCACTCGGCGCAGGTGGAGGCGATCAGGGACCAGTTGCTGGCCCGGTTGCCGGCCACCACCGCCCGCCTCGACGGGGCGGTGCCCTTCTACTCCACGGTGGCCGAGGGCCCGGCCCGGATGGACCCGGAGTACTGGTACCAGAACCTGCGGCAGCCCGTGCGGTTCGAGTCGGCCGTGCGCGCGCTGCTAGCCGACGGCTGCCGCTTCTTCGTCGAGGTCAGTCCGCATACCGTGCTGGGCGGCGGGGTGCGGGAGACCATCGACGCGGCCGGCGCCGACGCCGTGGTGCTCGGCACGCTGCGGCGCGGCGAGGGTGGCCGGGAGCGGATGCTCGCGTCCCTGGCCGAGGCGTTCGTGCAGGGGGTACCGGTCGACTGGCGGCCCGCGGTGCCGGGCGGGCGCCTCGTTGCGCTGCCCACCTACGCCTTCCAGCGGGAGCGGTTCTGGCTGGCAGCCGGGCCGGCCGGGTTCGCCTGCCCGGACGACCACCCGTTCGGTGCGCTGGTGGCGCTGGCCGACGGGGACGGCACGCTGCTGACCGGCCGGCTGTCGGTGCGGTCGCATCCCTGGCTGGCCGATCACCGGGTGCTCGGCGACGTCGTGCTGCCGGGTACCGCCTGGCTGGAGATGGCGCTGTCGGCGGGCGCGGAAGCGGGCTGCCCGCGGGTGCAGGAGCTGACCTTCGAGGCCCCGCTGGTCATCCCCGGCCACGACGCGGCCGAGGTGCAGGTGAGCGTGGGCCCGGCCGGCCGCGACGGCACCCGCCCGCTCAGCATTCACGCGCGAGCAGAGGGGGCGGCCCAGTGGACCCGGCACGCCAGCGGCGCGGTCAGCCCGGACCGGGCCGGCAGCCCCGGCCGGGCCGGCCCGATCCGTCCGGCCCCGATTCGTCCGGCCCCGATTCGTCCGACCGCGGTCCGGCGGACCAGCCCGCCGACGGTCCCCCGGTGGACGTCGACCGCCTCTACCAGGCGCTGGCCGAAGCCGGGCTGGACTACGGGCCGGCCTTCCGCGGACTGCGGGCGGTCCAGCGGGCCGGTGACGGGATAGCCGCCGAGGTCGCGCTGCCCGCCGGGCTGCCGGCCGGCGGCTACCGGGTCCATCCCGCGCTGCTCGACGCGGCCCTGCACGCGATCGCGGCGGGCTCGTTCCCCGGCCTGCCCGGCCGGGCCGCGCTCCCGTTCTCCTGGCGGGGGGTGACGGTGGCCGCCACGGTCGTCCCCGGCCCGGCGGCGCTCCAGGTCAGGCTGCTGCCCGCGGTCGGCGGGGGCATCGCGGTCGAGGCCCGCGACCAGGCCTGCCGGCTGGTGCTCGCGGCCGAGTCGCTGGCGGTGCGCCCGGTCGCGGAGCCGGGCCGCCGGGCGGACGCGCTCTGGTCGCTCGACTGGCGCCCGGTCCAGGCCGGTGGGCCGGCCGGCGACTGCGCGGTCTTCCGGGTGCCGCCCGGCCCGGGTGACCCGGTCACCCGGGCCCACCAGGTTGTCCAGGCCGCGGCCGAGGCGCTGCGCGCCCGCATCGGCAGTGACCAGCCGGGCCCGCTGATCGTGGCGACCAGCGGCGCGGTCAGCATCGAACGCCCTGGCCCCGACCGCCCTGCCCCCGGCCGCCCTGCCCACGGCCACCCTGCCCCTGACGCGGTCCACCCCGCCCCCGACCCGGCCGCGGCTGCGGTCTGGGGCCTCGTCCGGTCGGCGCAAACCGAGCACCCCGGCCGCTTCATCCTGGTCGATACCGACGACCCGGAGACCCCCGACGCGGCGCTGGCCGCGCTGGCCTCGGCCGGGGAGCCGCAGCTGGCGATCCGGGCCGGCGAGGCCTACGCTCCGCGGCTGGGCCGCCTGGCGCTGGCGCCCGCGACGGCACCTGCCGCGGCAGCACCGCCGGCGTTCGGGCCGCAGGGAACGGTGCTGGTCACCGGGGGCACCGGCACCCTCGGGGGGCTGGTGGCCCGGCACCTGGTCACCGCCTACGGGGTGACGTCACTGGTCCTGGCCAGCCGCCAGGGGAGCGCCGCGCCTGGCCTGGCCGACCTGGCCGACCTGGCTGGCCTGGGCGCGGACGTCCGCGTGGTCGGCTGCGACGTGGCCGACCGGGCGGCGGTAGCCGGGCTGCTGGCCGGGGTTCCCGGCCTGACCGGGGTCGTGCACGCGGCCGGGGTGCTCGACGACGGGGTGGTCAGCTCGCTGACCGCGGAGAAGATCGACGCCGTGCTCCGGCCGAAGGCGGACGCGGCCTGGCACCTGCACGAGCTCACCCGCGGGCGTCCGCTGCGCGCGTTCGTGCTGTTCTCCGCGGCCGCGGGGCTGTTCGGGACCAGCGGCCAGGGCAACTACGCGGCCGCCAACGCATTCCTCGACGGCCTCGCCAGCGGCCGCCGCGCGGCCGGCCTGCCGGCGACGTCGGTCGCCTGGGGGCTCTGGGCCCAGCGCAGCGGCCTGACCGGCCACCTGGGCGACGCCGGGGTGGACCGGATGGCGCGGTCGGGCGTGATCCCGTTGTCGACCGCGGAGGCGCTGTCCGCCTTCGACGCCGCGATCGCCAGCGGTGAGCCCGCTCCGGTGGCGGTGCGCCTCGACCTCAGCGTGCTCGGTGACGGGCGGCCGGTGGCCCCGGTGCTGCGCGACCTGGTCCGGCCCAGGAACCGCCCGGCCCCGGCGGGCCCGGGCGTCCTGGCCGGGCTGTCCGGCGACGAGCTGCTGCGGGCCGCGCTCGACCTGGTCCGCGGCCACGCGTCGGCCGTGCTCGGCCACGCCAGCCCGGCCGCGGTGAACCTGGAACGCGGCTTCCTCGAGCTCGGGTTCGACTCGCTGACCGCGCTCGAACTGCGCAACCGGCTGGCCGCCGGGACCGGGCTGCGGCTGCCCGCGACGCTGATCTTCGACTACCCCACCCCGGCCGCGCTGGCCGGCTACCTCCAGGCCGAGCTGGGCGCGGCCGCCGCCGCGGGGGGCGGTGACCCGTTGCTGGCGGAGATCGACCGGCTGGCCCAGACCCTGTCCGGTACCGCCGACCAGCAGCGGCGGGCGGCCGCCGCGGCCCGGTTGCAGCAGGTGCTGGCCACCCTGGAGGCCCGGCCGGACCGGGCCGACGGCGACGTCAGGTCGGCCTCCGACGACGAACTGTTCGACATTCTCGACAACGAACTCGACACCCCCTGAGGTGGCTGGCATGGAGAATGAGCAGCGGCTCCGCGACTACCTGAAGCGCGCCACGGTCGATCTCCGTGAGGCCAGGCGGCGGCTGAAGGAGGCCGAGGACCGGGCCGGGGAACCCATCGCGGTCATCGCCATGGCCTGCCGGTACCCCGGCGGGGTGCGGTCTCCGGAAGACCTGTGGCGGCTGGTCGCCGACGGCACCGACGCGACCTCGGACTTCCCGGCTGACCGGGGCTGGGACCTCACCGGGTTGTACGACCCCGATCCGGCCACGCCCGGTAAGAGCTACACCCGGCGCGGCGGGTTCCTCGACGGTGCCGACCAGTTCGACGCCGAGCTGTTCGGCATCTCGCCGCGCGAGGCACTGGCCATGGACCCGCAGCAGCGCCTGCTGCTCGAGGCTTCCTGGGAGTGCGCCGAGCGGGCCGGCCTCAGCCCCCGGTCGCTGCGGGGCAGCCAGACCGGGGTGTTCACCGGGATCATGGCCGCCGATTACGCCCTCGGGTTCACCGGCCTGGCCGACGACCTGGAAGGCTACCTGGGCAACGGCAGCGCGGGGAGCGTGGCCTCCGGCCGCGTCGCCTACACGTTCGGCCTGGAGGGGCCCGCGGTCACCATCGACACCGCCTGCTCCTCGTCGCTGGTCGCGATCCACCTGGCCAGCCAGGCCCTCAGGCTCGGTGAGTGCACGCTGGCGCTGGCGGGCGGGGTGACCGTGATGTCCACCCCCAGCCTGTTCGTCGAGTTCAGCCGTCAGCGCGGGCTGTCCGCCGACGGCCGCTGCAAGTCGTTCTCGGCCGCCGCCGACGGCACCGGCTGGTCCGAGGGCGTCGGCCTGCTGCTGCTGGAGCGGCTGTCCGACGCCGAGCGCCACGGGCACCGGGTGCTGGCCCTCATCCGGGGGTCAGCGGTCAACTCCGACGGCGCGAGCAGCGGCCTGACCGCGCCCAACGGCCCGGCCCAGCAGCGGGTGATCCGCCGCGCGCTGGCCAGCGCGCGGCTGAGCCCGGCCGACGTCGACGTCGTCGACGGGCACGGCACCGGGACCACGCTCGGTGACCCGATCGAGGCCCAGGCGCTGCTCGCCACCTACGGCGCTGACCGGGCCCGGCCGCTCCTGCTCGGGTCGCTGAAGTCGAACCTGGGCCACCCGCAGGCCGCCGCCGGGGTGGGCGGGGTCATCAAGATGGTGCTGGCCATGGAGCACGGCACCGTGCCCAGGACCCTGCACGCCGACGAGCCTTCCGGTCAGGTCGACTGGTCGGCGGGAGCCGTGTCCCTGGTCCGCGAGGCCTGCCCGTGGCCGGAGACCGGCCAGCCCCGGCGGGCCGCGGTGTCCGCGTTCGGCGTGAGCGGGACCAACGCCCACGTCATTATCGAGCAGGCGCCGCCCGGGCCCGGGGCCGGGCCGGGCCCGCGGCCGGCCGCCGGGCCCGCGGTCGTCCCCTGGGTGCTTTCCGGTCATAACCCGGGGGCGCTGCGGGGCCAGGCGGCGCGCCTGCTGACCTGGCCGGGCGGCGACGGGCCGGCCAGCCCCGCCGACATCGGTTTCTCCCTCGCCACCACCCGGGCGCTGCTCAGCCAGCGGGCGGTGCTGCTCGGCGGCACGCCCGGGCAGCTGGCCGCGGTGGCCGCGGGAGAGCCCGCCGACGGCGTGATCCGCGGCGTGGCCCCGGCCGGCCCCCGCGACGCCGTCTTCCTGTTCCCCGGGCAGGGGGCGCAGTGGGCGGGGATGGCGGCCGGCCTGCTGGCCGACGCCCCGGTCTTCGCCGCCCGGCTGCGGGACTGCGAGCAGGCGCTGCGCCCGTTCACCGGCTGGTCGCTGGCTGACGCGCTGGCCGACGCCGACGCCCTGCGGCGGGTCGACGTCGTGCAGCCCGCGCTGTGGGCGGTGATGGTCGCGCTGGCCGGGCTGTGGCAGTCCTACGGCGTCCGCCCGGCCGCGGTGGCCGGCCACAGCCAGGGGGAGATCGCGGCCGCCTGCGTGGCCGGCCTGCTCACGCTGGAGGACGGGGCCCGGGTGGTCGCGCTGCGCAGTCAGGCCCTGGCGTCACTGGCCGAGGCCGGCGGCGGGATGGCGGCGCTGCCGCTGCCACCGGATCAGGTCCCGCTGCCGGGCCGGCTGCACGTCGCCGCGGTCAACGGGCCGCGCTCCACCGTGGTGTCCGGGGACCGGGCCGCCCTCGACGAGGTACTGGCCCTGGTACCGGGGGCCCGCCGCCTCCCGGTCGACTACGCGTCGCACTCGCCGCAGGTGGAGGCGGTCAGGGACCGGCTCCTGGCCGACCTCGCGACGGTCCGGCCGCAGCCCGGGAACGTGCCGTTCTACTCGGCGGTGACCGGCGAGCGGGCCACCGAGCTTGACGCCGGGTACTGGTACCGGAACCTGCGCCACACCGTTCAGTTCGAGCAGGTCACCAGGTCGCTGCTCGGCTACGGCGCGTTCATCGAGGTCAGCCCGCACCCCGGGCTGACCCTGGCCGTGCAGGACACGGCCGCGGCGGCCGGAGCCGACGTGATCGCGCTCGGCACCCTCCGCCGTGACGACGGGGGCATCGGGCGGTTCCTCACCGCCGTCGCCGAGGCTCACGTGCAGGGCGTCGCCGTGGACTGGCGCCCGGCGCTCGGCCCCGGCCGGGTCGTCGACCTGCCGACCTACGCGTTCCAGCCGAGCCGGTTCTGGCTCGGTGACCTGGCCGGGCGCCGCCTGCTCGATGAGGAGGTCCAGCTGGCCGAGGCGGGCGGCGTGCTGCTCAGCGGGCGGGTCTCGCTGGCCACCCAGCCGTGGCTGGCCGACCACGCCGTCCACGGCGCCGTGCTGCTGCCGGGCACCGCCACCGTCGGGCTGGCGATCGCGGCCGGCCAGCGCGCGGGCTGCCCCGACCTGGACGAGCTCACCCTCGAGGCCCCGGTCATCGTCCCCGCGCACGGGGCGGTTCAGCTGCAGGTGTGGATCGGAGACCCGGATGAGCGGGGCCGTCGGCCGGTGCGGGTGCACTCCCGGCTCGACCAGCAGCCGTGGACCCGCAATGCGGCCGGCCTGCTCACGGCCCGCCTTGACCCGGCGCCCGCGGACGAGGCCGCCGTCCCGTGGCCGCCGCCGGGGACCGCGGTCCCGCTCGAGCCCGGTGAGTTCTACGACCGCCTGGCGGGCGTCGGCCTCGGCTACGGCGCGGCCTTCCGCGGCCTGCGCGCGGCCTGGCGCCACGGGGAGGAGGTCTTCGCCGAGGTGACCCTTCCGCTGGGCCAGGACGGTCCCGCGGGCGGCCCCGGCCCGCACCCGGCCCTGCTCGACGCGGCGCTGCAGGCCATCGCGGCCGGCACCCTGCTCGACGGGGACCAGGCGCAGCTGCCGTTCTCCTGGCGCGGTGTCCGGCTGCGGGACACGGCCGCGACCACGCTGCGGGTGCGCCTGACCAGGACCGGTCCGCACGAGGTGCGGGTGGCGACGACCGACCCGGGCGGGCAGCCGGTCTTCTCGGCCGGCGCGCTGGCCCTCCGCCCGGTCTCGGCCAGCCAGCTCAGCGGGCCGGGAGAATCGCTGTTCCGGGTCGACTGGACCCCGTTGCCGCTGGCTGACCCGCCCGCTACCGGGCTGACCCGGTACCAGGACGTGCCCGCCGACGGCCCCCGACCGGGCGGCTGGGTGCTCGCCCGGTGCTCGTCGGCGCCCGGCGACACCGGCCAGGCCGCGGTCGGCCGCACCCTGGAGCTGCTGCGCGGGTGGCTGGCCGACGAGCGGCCGGCTTCGGCCCGCCTGGTCCTCGTAACCAGCGGCGCGATTGCCGCCCGGCCGGGCGAGGACGTGCCCGACCTGGCCGCCGCCGGGGTCTGGGGGCTGGTCCGCTCGGCCCAGACCGAGAACCCGGGCCGGCTGGTACTGGTGGACACCGATACCGACACCGACGGCGAAGCCGGCCGCCCGCTGCTAGCGGCCGCCCTGGCCAGCGGTGAGCCGCAGATCGCGCTGCGCGGCGGGGCCGCCTACGCGCCGCGGCTGGCCCGGGTCGACGCGGGCGCGGCCCCGGTCCGGGGAGCCGAGCTGGCCGTGACGACCGCGGGCGTGCTCGACAGCCTGCGCTTCGTCCCCGGCCCGGACGACGACCCGCCGCTCGAGCCGGGTCAGGTCCGGGTGGCGATCGCGGCGGCCGGGGTCAACTTCCGCGACGCGCTGATCGCGCTCGGCCTGTACCCGGGCCAGGCCACGCTCGGCGCCGAGGGGGCCGGGGTGGTGCTCGAGGCCGCCCCCGGGGTCACCGGCCTGGCGCCCGGAGACCGCGTATTCGGGCTCTTTCCCGGCTCCTTCCGGCCGACGGCGGTCACTGATCACCGGGTGCTCGCCCGCATCCCCCCGGGCTGGTCGATGACCGAGGCGGCCGCCGTCCCGGTCGCGTTCCTGACCGCCTACTACGCGCTGAAGGAACTGGCCGCGGTGCAGCCCGGCGAGACCGTGCTGGTGCACTCCGCGGCCGGCGGCACCGGCATGGCCGCCGTGCAGCTGGCCCGGCACCTCGGCGCGGAGGTATTCGGCACCGCCAGCGCGGCCAAGTGGCCCGCCACCACGCTCGACCCCGCGCACCTGGCCTCCTCGCGCGACCTCGGCTTCGAGCCGTCGATCCGCGCGGCGACCGGGGGACGCGGCGTCGACGTGGTGCTCGACGGCCTGGCCGGCGACTTCATCGACGCCTCGCTGCGGCTGCTACCCCGCGGCGGGCGCTTCCTCGAGCTGGGCAAGGCCGAGATCAGGGACCCGGACGCGGTCGCCGCCAGCCACCCCGGGGTCCGCTACCGCGCCCTGGAACTGGTCGAGGCCGGGCCGGACCGGATCGGGCGGCTCCTGGGCGAGCTGCTCACCCTGTTCGAGCAGGGCAAGCTGTGGCTGCCGCCGGTTACCAGCTGGCCCGCCGCCGACGCGGCTGACGCCTTCCGGTTCCTCAGCCAGGCCCGGCACACCGGGAAGCTGGTGCTGCGGCTGCCGCGTCCGCTTCGACCGGGCGGAACCGTGCTGGTCACCGGGGGCACCGGCACGCTCGGCGGCCTGGTCGCGCGCCACCTGGTCACCCGCCACCAGGCCCGGCACCTGCTGCTGACCAGCCACTCCGGTCAGGACCTGGCCACCGTCGCCGCTGACCTGGCCGGGCTCGGCGCCAGCGTGCGCGTCGTGACCGCCGACGTGTCCGACCGGGACGCGCTGCGCGAACTGCTGACCGCGGTCCCCGGCGAGCATCCGCTGACCGCGGTCGTCCACTCGGCCGGCGCCCTGGCCGACGGGGTGATCGGGTCGCTCACCGCCGCCCAGGTCGACCGGGCCATGGCCCCGAAGGCGGATGCGGCGCTGGCCCTGCACGAGCTGACCAGGGACCTCGACCTGTCGGCCTTCGTCCTGTTCTCTTCGGCTGCGGCCACGCTCGGCAGCGGCGGCCAGGGCGCCTATGCCGCCGCCAACGCGTCGCTCGACGCGCTCGCGCAGCACCGGCGGGCCAGCGGACTGGCCGCCACCTCGCTCGCCTGGGGCCTGTGGGCCGAGCGCAGCGGCCTGACCGCCGGCCTGGACGAAACCGGCCGGCGCCGGATGCGCTGGGCGGGGGCGGTGCCGCTGACCGCCGAGGAAGGACTGGCCTTGTTCGACGCCGGGCTCGCGCTGGAGGAACCGGTCCTGGTTGCGGCCCGGCTCGACCTGGCCGGCCTGCGCCAGGCGACCGCGGCCGGGGACGCCCCCGCGCTGCTGCGGGCGCTGCTGCCCGCCGGACCCCGGCGCACCGGGACGGCCGGCCAGCCGGCCGACGCCACCGGCATCACCCGGCGGCTGGCCGCGCTGCCGCCGCCGGACCGTTACCAGTTCCTCGTCGACCTGGTCCGCGAGCAGGCGGCGGCGACCATCGGCCACCGCTCGGCCGAGGCGGTGCCGACCGGCCGCCCGTTCAAGGACCTCGGCTTCGACTCGCTGACCGCGGTCGAGCTGCGCAACCGGCTGTCCGCCGCCACCGGGGTCCGGCTGACCGCCACCCTGGTGTTCGACTACCCGACGCCGGCCCTGCTCGCCCGCCACCTGCTGTCCAGCCTCGGCGCGGAGGCCGGGGGCAGCCCGGCCGGCGCGGACGCGGCCAGGCCCCGGCGGGCCGATGAGCCCATTGCCATCATCGCCATGAGCTGCCGGTTCCCGGGCCAGGTGAGTTCTCCTGAGGACCTGTGGCGGCTGGTGGCGGCCGGGGGCGATGCGATCGCGCCGCCGCCCGCCGACCGAGGCTGGGACAGCCCGGCCGACTCCGGTCCTGACGGCGCCGAGCCGGCCCAGGACCTGATCCGGGCGGGCGGTTTCGTGACCGACGTGGCCGCCTTCGACGCTGGCTTCTTCGCCATCAGCCCCCGCGAGGCGCTGGCCGCCGACCCCCAGCAGCGGCTGCTGCTGGAGATCTCCTGGGAGCTGTTCGAGCGAGCCGGAGTAGACCCGGCCGCGTTGCGGGGCAGCCCGGCCGGCGTCTTCATCGGGGCCGGCTACAACGACTACGGCGCCGGGGCGGCCGACGCCGGCCCGGACGTCGAGGGCTACGTGGTCACCGGGAACACCAGCAGCGTCATCTCCGGCCGGGTCGCCTACACGTTCGGGCTCGAAGGCGCCGCCGTCACCGTGGATACCGCCTGCTCCTCCTCGCTGGTGGCGCTGCACCTGGCCAGCCAGTCGCTGCGGGCCGGCGAGTGCACGATGGCCCTGGCCGGCGGGGTGACGGTGATGGCCGCGCCGCACGCCCTCGTCGAGTTCAGCCGCCAGGGCGGCCTGGCCGCCGACGGGCGCTGCAAGGCGTTCTCGGCCCGCGCTGACGGCTTCGGGGCGGCCGAGGGGGCCGGGCTGCTGCTGCTGGAGCGGTTGTCGGACGCGCGGGCGAACGGGCACCGGGTGCTGGCGGTGGTGCGGGGCAGCGCGGTGAACCAGGACGGGGCGAGTAACGGGCTGACGGCGCCGAACGGGCCGTCGCAGGAGCGGGTGATCCGGGCCGCGCTGGCGGCGGCCGGGCTCGGCCCGGGTGACGTGGACGTGGTGGAGGCGCACGGGACGGGGACGGTGCTGGGTGACCCGATTGAGGCGCAGGCGCTGCAGGCGGCTTACGGGCAGGGCCGCCCGGAGGGGCGCCCGCTGCTGATCGGGTCGGTGAAGTCGAACATCGGCCACGCGCAGGCGGCGGCGGGGGTGGCCGGGGTGATCAAGGCGGTGGAGGCGATCCGCCACGCCCGCGTTCCGCCGCACGCTGCACGTCGACGCCCCCTCCGAGCACGTGGACTGGTCGGCGGGGGCGGTGCGGCTGGCGGCTGAGGCGGCGGACTGGCCGGCGGCGGGCGGGCGCCCGCGGCGGGCGGGGGTGTCCTCGTTCGGGATCAGCGGGACCAACGCCCACGTGATCATCGAGGAGGCACCTGCCCCGGCCGAGCCCGAGCCTGGGGCCGGGCCGGAGGCCGGCGAGCGGGCCGACGGCCCGGCCGCCTGGGTGGTGTCGGGCCAGACCCGGGCCGCGCTGCTGGCGCAGGCGGGTCGGCTGGGTTCGTGGGTGCGGGACCGGCCGGGCCTGGCCGCGGGTGACGTGGGCTGGTCGCTGGCGGTGACCCGGGCCGGGCACGAGCACCGGGCGGTGGTGGCCGGCGCCGGGCCGGGAGGAGCTGCTGGCCGGCCTGGACGCGCTGGCCCAGGGGGAGCCGGGGGACGGGGTAGTGACCGGTAGCGCCGCTGACGGTGGCGGCCGGGTGGTGCTGGTGTTCCCGGGCCAGGGCGGCCAGTGGGCCGGGATGGGCGCGGAGCTGGCGGGGGCCTTCCCGGGGTTCGCGCGGCGGCTGGAGGAGTGCGCGGCGGCGCTTGACCCGCTGACCGGCTGGTCGCTGCTGGGCGTGCTGCGGCGGTGAGCCCGGCGCCCCGGCGCTGGAGGGGCCGGGGGTGGTGCAGCCGGCCCTGTGGGCGGTGATGGTGGCGCTGGCGGGGCTGTGGGAGGACTTCGGGGTGACCCCGGCGGCGGTGGCCGGGCACTCGCAGGGGGAGGTCGCGGCGGCCTGCGCGGCGGGGATCCTCACGGTGGCCGACGGGGCGCGGGTGGTGGTCGCCCGCAGCCGGGTGCTGGGGGCGCTGGCGGGGACCGGGGCGATGGCCTCGCTGCCGCTGGCCCCGGACCAGGCGCGGGAGCTGCTGGCGGACGGCGGCGGGGTGTCCCTTCCGCTGGTCCCGGTTCAGGCGGCCGAGGGCGGCGGGGCGCTCACCGTGGCCGCGGTCAACGGCCCCCGCTCGGTGGTGGTGTCCGGCCCGGTGCAGGCGGTCCGTGACCTGGCCGCCCGGGTCGACGGCGCCCGGCTGGTAGAGGTGGACTACGCTTCCCACTCCCCGGCCGTCGAGGCCGTCCGCGAGGAGCTCCTCGCAGCGCTGGAGGGGATCACGCCCTCGGCGGGGCGGGTGCCGTTCTACTCCTCGGTAACCGGGCAGCGGGTCGCGGGGGAGAGCCTCGACGCGGCCTACTGGTACCGGAACCTGCGCCAGCCGGTCGCGTTCGATGAGGTGACCCGGGCCCTGCTGGCCGACGGGCACGGCCTGTTCATCGAGGCCAGCCCCCACCCGGTCCTCACCTACCCCCTCGAAGACACCATCACCAGTACCAGCGCGGGCACCGATACCAGCACCGGAACCATCACCATCACTAGCGCCAGCACTGCCGGTGACAATCCAGCAGCCGGCCCCGGCCTCGCGACGGGCGCGCCCGCCGCGGTGACCGGGACGCTGCGCCGCGGTGACGGCGGCCCGGCCCGGATGCTGGCCGCGGTCGGCGCCGCCTGGGCCCACGGCGCCCCGGTCGACTGGCGCCCCGCCTACCCCGGCGCCCGCCCGGTCGACCTGCCCACCTACGCGTTCCAGCGCAAGCGCTACTGGCTCGGCGGACCGCGGCCAGCCGCCGGGGCCGAGGCGGACGGCCCGGAGCTCGTGGCCGGTGACGGGACGGACCCGGCCTCGCCGCTGGCCGGCGGGCCCGATCCCGAGCGCGACGAAGCCATCCTGGACCTGGTACGGCGGCACACGGCCGAGGTGCTCGGCCACCAGTCGGCCGACGAGGTTCCGCTGCGGCGGGCGTTCCGCGATCTCGGGTTCGACTCGGTGTCCGCGGTCAAGCTGCGGGACCGGCTGGCCGCGGCGACCGGCCTCGGGCTGCCCGCCGCGGTCGTGTTCGACCACCCGACCGTGACCGCCCTGGCCGACCGGGTACGGCGGGAACTGCTCGGCCAGCGGCAACCGGAGCGGGTCACCGCCCGGGGCGGCGGGGCGGTGGACGAGCCCATCGCCATCGTGGCCATGAGCTGCCGGTTCCCGGGCGACGTGGGCTCGCCCGAGCAGCTCTGGCAGCTGGTCGCCGAGGGCCGCGACGCGGTGGCCGCCTTCCCCGGCGACCGGGGCTGGGACATCGACGCCATCTACGACCCTGAGCCGGGCCGCCCCGGCAAGTCCTATGTCCGCGAGGGCGGGTTCCTGGGCGACGCGGGCCTCTTCGACGCCGAGTTCTTCGGCATCAGCCCGCGCGAGGCCCGGGCCATGGACCCGCAGCAGCGGCTCCTGCTCCACGCGACGTGGGAGGCGTTCGAGCGGGCGGGCATCGACCCGCTGACCCTGCGCGGCAGCCAGACCGGCGTATTCGCCGGCACCAGCGGGCAGGACTACAGCGCGCTGCTGGCCAGCGCGCGCGACAGCGCCGGCGCCGAGTACCTGATCAGCGGTGGCTCGGCCAGCGTGATCTCGGGCCGCCTGGCCTACGCGTTCGGGCTGGAAGGGCCCGCCATCACCGTGGATACCGCCTGCTCCTCCTCGCTGGTCGCGCTGCACCTGGCCTGCCAGGCCCTCCGCCAGGGCGAGTGCTCGCTGGCGGTGGCGGGCAGCGCGGCGGTGATGGCGACCCCGGCCGCGTTCGTGGCCTTCAGCAGTCAGGGCGGCCTGGCCCCGGACGGGCGGTGCAAGTCGTTCGCCGACGCGGCCGACGGGACCGCCTGGTCCGAGGGGGTCGCGGTCGTCCTGCTCGAGCGGCTGTCCGACGCCCGGCGCAACGGTCACCAGGTCTGCTCGGTGGTGCGCGGTTCCGCGGTCAACTCCGACGGCGCCTCGAACGGGCTGACCGCCCCCAGCGGCACCGCCCAGCAGCGGGTCATCCGGGCCGCGCTGGGCAGCGCCGGCCTGCGGGCCGAGGACGTCGACGCGGTCGAGGCCCACGGCACCGGGACCAGGCTGGGTGACCCGATCGAGGCCGAGGCGCTGCTCGCCACCTACGGGGCCGGCCGTGACCGGCCGCTGTGGCTCGGCTCGGTCAAGTCGAACATCGGGCACACCCAGGGGGCCTCAGGCCTGGCCGGCGTGATCAAGATGATCATGGCCATGCGGCACGGCCTGCTGCCCAAGACCCTGCACGTCGACCGCCCGACCAGCCACGTCGACTGGCCGCCGGGGGCGGTGAGCCTGCTCACCGAGGCGGTGGAGTGGCCGCGGAACGGCCGCCCGCGGCGGGCCGGGGTGTCGTCGTTCGGGCTCAGCGGCACGAACGCGCACGTCATCGTGGAAGACGCCGACGTCCCGCTCGCCGAGGCCGACACCGGGACCGGGCCCGGCCCGGCGCCGGGGATACTGCCCTGGGTCATCTCCGCCCGCACCACCGAGGCGCTCGCCGACCAGGCCGCCCGGCTCCTCGCGCACCTGGGCGACGACGACCGCTGGCCGCGCCCGGCCGACGTCGGCTACTCGCTGGCGACCACCCGGGCCGCCCTCGACCAGCGCGCGGTCGTCATCGGGTCGGGCCCCGGCGAGTTCAGGCCCGGCCTGGCCGCACTGGCCAGCGGCCAGCCGAGCCCACGGCTGGTCCGGGGCACCCCCGGCGCCAGCACCCGGCTGGCGTTCCTGTTCGCGGGCCAGGGGGCGCAGCAGCCGGGCATGGGCCGCAAGCTGTACCAGGAGTACCCGGTGTTCGCTGAGTCGTTCGACGCGACCTGCGCCGTCCTCGAGGGCGAGCTTGGGTACTACGGCCTCCGCGACATGATCTTCGCGCCCGGCGAGGCCGGGCCCGGCCTGTCGCTCAACGACACGGTCCTGGCCCAGTCGGCCCTGTTCGCCTTCGAGGCCGCGCTGTTCGCGCTGGTCACCTCGTTCGGGATCAAGCCCGCCTACCTGCTCGGGCACTCGGTCGGCGAGCTGGCGGCCGCGCACGCCGCCGGGGTGCTTTCCGGCCGGGACGCGTGCGTCCTGGTAGCCGCGCGCGGGCGCCTGATGCAGGCCCTCGCGCCGGGCGGGGCGATGGCCGCCGTCCAGGCCTCGGAGGCGGAGGTGCTCGACACCCTGGACGGCCCGGACGGCCAGGTGGTCATCGCGGCCGTCAACGGGCCCGCGTCCACCGTGATCTCCGGTGACGCGGACGCGGTGACCCAGGTCGCCGAGGCGTGGCGGCTCCGCGGCCGGAAGGCGACCCGCCTGCGGGTCAGCCACGCCTTCCACTCGCCGGCGATGGAGCCCATGCTGGCCGAGTTCGCCCGCGTGGCCGGCCGCCTGACCTTCCGCCCGCCGCGCATCCCGGTCATCTCCAACCTGACCGGGCAGCAGGCAGGCCAGGAGCTGTGCTCGCCGGAGTACTGGGTGCGCCACGCCCGGCAGGCGGTGCGCTTCCTGGACGGGGTCCGCTACCTGGCCGGGCGGGGCGTCGGGGTCTACCTCGACCTCGGCCCGGACGGGACGCTGGCCGCCGCCGCCCGGGCCTGCGCCGGCCACGGGGAGCAGCCGGGTGGCGGCGAGGACGCCTTCGTGCCGAGCCTGCTCCGCGGCCGCCCCGAGGACGAGACGCTGATCACCGCGGTGGGACGGCTGCACGTCAGCGGTGTCCCGGTCGACTGGCCGCGGTTGTTCGCGCCGCACCACCCGCGCCGCACCGACCTGCCAACCTACGCCTTCCAGCCCCGGCGGTTCTGGGTACCGCGGCCCGACGGGCCGGCCCGCTGGCCGCGGCCGGGCTCGGGGCCGGGCTCGGGCCGGCCCGGCCCGGGAGCACCCGGAGCCGCCGCCCGCCCCGGCCGTACCGCCGGTGGCCTGGCGCCCGGAGGAACTGCTCGACCTGGTGCGCGCGCACGCGGCCGCCGTCCTCGGGTACGACGACAGCGGTCAGCTGCCAGGCCGGCCGCGCGTTCATCGAGCTGGGCTTCGACTCGGTCACGGCGGCCGAGCTAGCCAGCCGCCTGAGCGCGGTGACCGGCCGGGCGCTGCCCACCATCGCGATCTTCGACTCGAGCAACGTCGAGGACCTCGCCGCCCACCTCCAGTCGCTGCTGGCGGAGGACGCCGCCGAGGCCCCGGGCAACCAGCCGGGCCGCCCCGCCCCGACCGCTGACCCCGCTCCGATCTCCGACTCCGCCCCCCTCGGCAGCCCCGACACCACCGCCAACTCCATCCCCACTCCCACCGGCAGCCCCATCCCCACTCCCACTGGCAGCCCCACCCTCACCCCCACCCCCACCCCCACCGGCAGCCCCATCCATAGCCCCACCGACAGCCCCACCCCCACCCCCGGCATGCTGCGGCAGGGCGCCTACAGCTCGGTCTTCCAGCGGGCCATCGAGCTCGGGAAGACCGTCGACTTCCTCGACTTCCTCGACAAGGCGTCCCTTTTCCGGCCTGATTTCCGTGAGCCGTCCGACCTCGGCGCTGGCCCCGAGCCGGTCCGGATCACCAGCGGCGACAGCGGCCCGGCGCTAGTCTGCCTGCCCGGGTTCATCGGGATGCCGGGACCGCAGCAGTTCTTCCGGTTCGCGGCCCCCTTCCGCGGGCAGCGCGACGTGTGGGTGCTCGGGCATCCCGGGTTCAGCGGGGGCGAGCTGATCCCCGCGAACATCAACGCGCTGCTTGAACTGCACGTCCAGACGGTACTGGCCCGGTTCAGCGGCACCCCGTTCGTGCTGGTCGGGCTGTCCTCCGGCGGCCTGGTGGCCCAGGCGCTGGCCAAGCGCCTGGAAGCGCGCGGGGCCGGCCGGCGGCGGTGGTCCTGCTCGACACGATGGGTCCCCATATCAACCACGTGATCGAGGAGCTGTTCCCGGAATTCGCCCGGCGGCTCTATCAGGCGCACGTCCAGATGGGCTACTCCGCTCAGGACGACTGGCTGACCGCGATGGGACGCTACGTGGCGTTTCCGTGGCGCATCGAACGGATCGCCGCGCCGATCCTGCTCGTCCGGGCGAGCGAGCCGATGATCGAGTGGGCCAAGCCGTACGACTGGCGCACCTCCTGGCCGGGCGCGGAGACCGTGGCCGACGTCCCGGGCGACCACTTCGGCATGATGGCCGAGCACGCCAGCCGGACCGCGGGGGTAATCGACGAATGGCTCAGGCGCGACCCCCCGCCCCGCCCGCGGACGGCCGGGGCGCAGGCCGCGCCGGGCGACCTGACCATGCCGGTGCGGCGGCCGAACGCGTTCGACCCGCCAGGCCGAACTGGCCCGGCTCCGCGAGCAGGCGCCGGTCACCCGGCTGCGGTACCCCGACGGGCACCTTGGCTGGCTGGTCACCGGGCACGCGCCGGCCCGGTCGGTGCTGTCGAGCCCGGCCTTCAGCGCCCGGCTCGACCTCAAGCGCCTGCCGATCGGGTCGCCGTCGGACGGGGCGATCGGCGCGGCGCCGCCGCCCGGCTACTTCCTGGGCATGGACCCGCCCGATCACACCAGGTACCGCAGGCTGGTGGCGCCGCGCTTCACCGCCCGCCGGATGCGCCAGCTGGAGGCGCACATCGCGCGGATCGTCCGCGAGTGCCTGGACGACCTGGCCGCCCAGGCCCAGCCGGCCGACCTGGTCGCGCACTTCGCGCTGCCGGTGCCGTCCCGGATCATGTGCGAGCTGCTCGGCGTGCCCTACGAAGACCGCGCCTACTTCCAGGGCATCACCGGGGACCTGCTCGGCTTCGACAACGAGAAGATGGAGCAGGGGTATCTCAGCATCGGCCGTTACCTGCACGGTCTTATCCAGCGCAAGCGCGGGGAGCCCGCCGACGACATGCTGAGCGAGCTGGCCGCGCAGACCGACCTGGACGACACCGAGCTGACCAGCATCGCCTTCCTGCTGCTGGTGGCCGGCCATGAGACCAGCGCGAACATGCTCGGCCTGGGCACGTTCGCGCTCCTCAGCCGGCCCGACCAGCTCGCCGCCCTGCGGGCGGACCCGGCGCTGATGCCAGGGGCGGTCGACGAGCTGCTGCGCTACCTCAGCGTCCCTCAGCTCGGCGTGGCCCGCACCGCCCTGGAAGACGTCGAGCTCCACGGGCAGGCGATCAAGGAGGGAGACGTTGTCACGATCTCCATCCCGGCCGCCAACCGGGACCCGGCGCGGTTCGCCGGCCCCGATGACCTCGACATCACCAAGCCCGCCGCGGGGCATTTGGCCTTCGGCCACGGCATCCACCAGTGCCTCGGCATGGGGCTGGCCCTGGTCGAGATGAGGCTCGCGTTCACCGGCCTGTTCGAGCGCTTCCCCGGGCTCTGCCTGGCCGTTCCGGCCGACGAGGTGCCGATGCGGTATGACCGGCAGATTTACGGCGTGGAACGGCTCCCGGTCGCCTGGTAATTCCCTCCGCTTTGGCGCAGCCGCCGTATGGCCTCACTTGAACAATGTGTACGTATTCGCAGGGCAGTGACAGAATCGGATACGGAGCAGATCACCACAACGCGCATTCATTTTACATTCCAGCAGCATGGGGTGTGTGAAAGGGAGCGGCGAGACTTGATAGAGGACGACCCGGTGGCGATTATCGGCATCGCCTGCCGCGTTCCGATGGGTCCCGATCCCGCGTCTTTCTGGAATCTCCTCAGCGCGGGTGAAAGTGCCATTACCGAGGTGCCTGCGGAGCGCCTGGATTCAATTACCGATGAATCTCCGGCCCGGTTCGGCGCGTTTCTCGACGGGGTCGACCGCTTCGACGCCGATTTCTTCGATATCTCCCCCCGCGAGGCCGCGGCGATGGACCCGCAGCAGCGGCTGGCGCTCGAGCTGAGCCTGGGAGTCGATGCAGGACGCCGGGATCTACCCCGGGTCGCTGGCGGGCAGCGGGACCGGGCGTCTTCATCGGCGCGGCCCGTGACGACTACGCCGCACTGCAGGCCCGTCTGGGTCCGGACGCGGTCTCCCTTCCCCATGACCGGGCGCAGCGACCGGATCATCGCCAACCGGGTCTCCTACTAGCTCGGCCTGCGCGGGTCCAGCCTCAGGTGGACACCGCGTGCTCGGCTCGCTGGTAGCCGTGCACAAGGCGGTGGCCGCCTGCGCGCCGGCGAGTGCCGATCGCGCTGGCCGGCGGGGTCAACCTCAGCTGGCGCCCGAAGCGCGTTCGGGCCGCTCAGCCCGGCGGCATGCTCTCCCGACGCGGCGCTGCCGCACCTTCGACCGGGGCCAACGGCTACGTGCGCGGCGAGGGCGGCGGGGTGCTGGTGCTGAAGCGGCTCGCGCAGGCGCGGGCGGACGGCGACCCGGTGCACGCCGTGATCAGGGGCGTCGCGGTCAACAACGGCGGCCGGCCAACTGGCTGACGGTCACCAGCCCGGCCGCGCAGGCCGAGGTGATCGAGGCTGCGCCTGCACCCGCGCGGGCGTCGGCCCGGACGGGTCGGCTACATCGAGGCGCACGGTCCGGGACGCCGGTCGGCGACCCGATCGAGGCCATGGCGCTCGGCCTTCCTCGGTGCGGGCCGGCGCCGCGCACTCGCCGCCGCGGGTCGGCTCGGTCAAGACCAACATCGGGCACCTCGAAGGCGCCGCCGGCGTGGCCGGGATGGCCAAGGTGGTGCTCAGCCTGGTGCACGGCCAGATCCCGGCCAGCCTGAACTTCGCCACGCCCAGCCCGCAGATACCCCTCGGCCAGCTCGGCCTGCGGGTACAGCGCGCCCTCGGCCCCTGGCCGTCACCTGGTCGGCCGCCGCTGGCCGGGGTCAGCTCCTTCGGCCTGGGCGGCACCAACTGTCACGTCCTGCTGTCGGCACCGCCGCCCGCCGACGGCCCGGACGGCCCGGACGGTCGTCCCGGCCCGGCGGTCGGCCGCCGGCGGCTGCCGCCGCCGGCCTTCCGCCGGCAGCGGCACTGGCTGCGGCCCGCTGCTGCGGTGCCCGCCGCGGCGCCCGGCCCGGCCAGCGAAACCGGGGTCGCCGGCTACCCGGCCGACCCGCCCGGCCCGGAGTACCCGGCCACGCGGGACGGCGTGCTCCAGGCGGTGCGGGCCAGCGCCGCCGCCGTCCTCGGGCACGCGACGCCGGAGGCGATCGACGGCACCCGGACGTTCAAGCAACTCGGGCTCAACTCGGTCACGTCGGTGGAGTTCTGCCAGCGGCTCGGCGCCGCGACCGGGCGGGCGGTGCCGGCCAGCGCGGTCTTCGACTACCCCACGCCGGATCAGCTCGGCGCGCACCTGCTGGCCGAGGCGCCCGCCGCGGGCGGCGGCCCTCGCCCCGGGATGACCCCCGGCGCGGCCGAGCCGATCGCGATCGTGGCGATGAGCTGCCGCTACCCCGGTGACGCGAACAGCCCGGAAGAGCTATGGCGGCTTGCCGCCGAGGGCGTCGACGCGATCGCGCCGTTTCCCGCCGATCGCGGCTGGGACCTGGCCCCGCCGCCCGCCGGCCCCGGCCCGGGCGGTCGGGACTACCCGCGCGTGGGCGGGTTCCTGCGCGACGCCGCCGGGTTCGACGCCGAGTTCTTCGGCATTTCCCCCCGCGAGGCCCTGGCCATGGACCCGCAGCAGCGGGTGCTGCTTGAGCTCGCCTGGGAGGCGGTCGAACGGGCCGGGATCAGCCCGGCCTCGCTGGCCGGCAGCCGCACCGGGGTGTTCGTTGGCCTGATTCCCCAGGAGTACGGCAGCCGGCTGCTCAGCGGCCCGGCCGACCTCAAGGGCTACCAGTTCACCGGCGGCACCCCGAGCGTCGCCTCAGGCCGCGTCGCCTACTCGCTCGGGCTGCGCGGGCCCGCGATCACGGTGGACACCGCGTGCTCCTCGTCGCTGGTGGCGCTGCACCTGGCGGTGCAGGCGCTCCGGGCCGGCGAATGCGACCTCGCCCTCGCGGGCGGGATCACGCTGATGGCCTCCGAAGGCCTGTTCGCCGAGTTCAGCAGGCAAGGCGGCCTGGCCCCCGACGGCCGCTGCAAGCCGTTCGCGGCCGCCGCCGACGGCACCAGCTGGGCCGAGGGCGGCGGCCTGGTCGTGCTCGAACGGCTCTCGGTCGCGCAGGCCAGCGGGCACCCGGTACTGGCCCAGGTCCGGGGGTCCGCGGTCAACCAGGACGGGGCCAGCAACGGGCTGACCGCCCCCAACGGCCCGGCCCAGGAACAGGTCATCGGTCAGGCGCTGGCCAGCGCCGGGCTGGGGCCGGCCGACGTGGACGTGGTGGAGGCGCACGGCACCGGGACCGCTCTCGGCGACCCGATCGAGGCCAGGGCGCTGCTGTCGGCCTACGGCCGGGAGCGCCCGCCCGGTCGCCCGCTCTGGCTGGGCTCGGTCAAGTCGAACATCGGGCACACCCAGGCCGCCGCGGGCATCGCCGGGCTGATCAAGGTCGTCATGTCCATGCGCTACGGACGGCTGCCCGCGACGCTGCACGTCGACCGGCCGTCCCCGCACGTCGACTGGTCGGCCGGAACGGTCCGGCTGGTCACCGAGCCGGCCGACTGGCCCGCGGCCGGGCGGCCGCGCCGGGCGGGCGTCTCCTCGTTCGGGATCAGCGGCACCAACGCGCACGTCATCGTCGAGGAAGCCCCGGCCCCGGCCGCTGCCATCCAGGAGCCCCCGCTCGCGGCCCCGGCCGACGGCACCGGGCCCGGGCAGCCGGCCGAGCCGCCGGTCGCCTGGCTGGTGTCCGCCCGGTCCGCCCCGGCGCTGCGGGAGCAGGCCAGGCGGCTGCGGCGGCACGTGACCGAGCACCCGGAGCTGCGGCCGGCCGACATCGGGTACTCGCTGGCCACTTCCCGGGCCGTCCTGGAGCACCGCGCCGTGCTGGTCGGGGCCGGGCGCGCGGAATTCCTGGCCCAGCTCGACGCGCTGGCGGCGGGAGACCTGGCCGACGCCGCGGCGCCCGGCTCCGCTTCCGGTTCCGGTTCCGGCCGGACCGTGTTCGTGTTCCCTGGTCAGGGGCCGCACCAGCTCAGCCTGGCCGGCGACCTCATCGCGGAATCGGCCGTGTTCCGTGACCACCTGGAATCGTGTGCCGACGCGCTGGCCCCGTACTGCGACTGGTCCCTGATGGACCTGCTGCGGGGGGCGCCGGGCCGTCCGCGGCTCGATCGCGCCGACGTGGCCCAGCCCGCCCTGTTCGCGGTCATGGTGTCGCTGGCCGCGCTGTGGCGGTCGCTCGGGGTGGAGCCGGACGCGGTGACCGGGCACTCTCAGGGCGAGCTGGCCGCGGCGGTCGTCGCGGGCAGCCTCTCCCTCGATGACGCGGCCCGGGTCGTCACGCTGCGCAGCACGCTGGTCGGGGAGCTGGCGGGCCAGGGGGCCATGGTCTCGCTCCGGCTGTCGGCCGCCGACGCGCGCCCGCTGCTGCAGCGCTGGGCCTGCCGCCTCGACATCGCCGCCGTGAACGGGCCGTCGTCGGTCGTGGTCTCCGGGGCCACCGGGGCCGCCCGCGAGCTGGTCGCGACCTGTGAAGCCGAGGGCATCCCGGCCCGCCCGCTGGCCGTCGACTACGCCTCCCACGGCCATCAGGTCGAGGCCATCCGCGAGCGCTTTACCGAGCGGCTAGGGCTGGTTGCCGCCCGGCCGGCCGAGATCGCCTTCTACTCGACGGTGACCGGCGAACGGGCGGCCGGCGACGACCTCGACGCCGCCTACTGGTACCGCAACCTCCGGCAGGTAGTCCAGTTCGAGCAAGCCGTCAGCGCCCTGCTCGGCCACGGCTACGGTACGTTTGTCGAGGTCAGCCCACATCCGGTGCTGGCCGTCGCGGTCCAGGAGATCATCGAGGCGGGCGGGGCCGACGCGCGCGTGGTCAGCACGCTGCACCGCGACGACGCGGGCTGGCGGCGGATGCTGGTGTCGGCCGCGCAGGCCCATGCCGCCCGCAGCCGGGTCGACTGGCAGGCCCTGCTGCCCGCGGGCGGGCGCCTGGTGAGCCTGCCCACCTACCCGTTCCAGCACCAGCGCTACTGGCTCGCGCCGTCCGGGCCGGCCGCCAGCGCGGCCCGCCTGGGCCAGGTCCCGCTGGACCATCCGCTGCTGGCGGCGGCCATCGAGCGGGCCGACGACGACGGCATCCTGATCACCGGACGCCTGTCAGCGGCCGACCACCCGTGGATCGACGACCACGTGGTAGCGGGCACCACGCTGCTGCCCGCCACCGCCTTCGCCGACATCGCCCGCCGGGTGGCCGACCACTGCGCCTGCGGCGCCATTGCCGAGCTGGTGATGGAGGCCCCGCTGCCCGCGCCCGGGCCTGCCGGCGTCCAGCTCCAGGTCACCGTGTCCGCGGCCGATGACTCGGGCCAGCGGGAGATCGCCGTTTACTCCCGCCCGGCCGACGGCGACCAGTGGACCCGGCACGTCCGCGGCCTGCTGGCGGCCGAGGACCCGGGACTGCCCGTGCCCGCCCGCGCCGACCTGGCCGCCGCCTGGCCGCCGCCCGGCGCGGTCAGCGAGGACACGTCACGGCTCTACCAGGAGCTGGCCGAGGCCGGGTACCAGTACGGCCCGGCCTTCTCCGGACTGCGCGCGCTGTGGCGGCGCGGCCGCGACCTCTACGCCGAGGCCTGCCTACCCGGACAGCCCGACCTGGCCGATGAGGAGCCCGCCCCCGGGAGCGGATTCGGCATTCACCCGGCGCTGCTCGACGCCGTGCTACACGCCGCCATCGGCCGGGCGCTGGCCGGCCGTGAGCCCGCGCCGGGCACGGTCAGGCTGCCGTTCTCGTTCAGCGGCGTCCGGCTCGGCACCGCCCGCGGCCCGGTCCTGCGGGCTCGGATATCCCCGGTCGGCGAGGACGCGGTCGAGGTGGTCGCGGCCGGCCCGGACGGGGCGGAGGTGGCCCGCATCGACCGGCTGACCCTGCGGCCGGTCCCCACGGGCCAGCTCGCCGCGGCGGGCAGCACTGCCCGCCGGGAGCTGCTCCGGCTGAACTGGGTCCCGGTGCCGCCGGGGCCGCCCGGCAGCGGGCGGTGGACGGTGGCCGGCGCCGACCCGCTGGGCGTGGCCAGCCTGCTGGGCGCGGACCGCTGGCCCGACCTGGCGGCGGGCGCCGACCGGGAACCGCCGCCCGCGGTGGTCGTGGTCACGGCGCTGGCCCCGGACGAGGCGGCGCTGACCGACCTGCCGGCCGCCGTCCACCAGCTGTGCGGGCAGGTTCTCGGCCTGCTGCGGCGCTGGCTGACCGCGGACCGGCCAGCCGAATCGCGGCTGGTGGTGCTGACCCGCGGGGCGGTGCCCGCGTTGGACGCTGACCCGGTCGCGGCCGGTGCCGCCGGACTGGCCGGGGCCGCGGTGTGGGGCCTGGTCCGCTCGGCCCAGGCCGAGGCGCCTGGCCAGCTTGTCCTGGTCGACACCGACGGAACCGCGCCGTCACTGGCCGCGCTGCCCGCCGCCCTGGGCGCGGGCGAGCCCCAGCTCGCGCTGCGGGGCGGGCAGCTCCTGGCGCCGCGGCTCAGCCGCGCGGTGCCCCGGGCTGTCCCGCCCGGCGCGCCCGGGGCGGCCGCAGGCTCGTCCCCGGCGACCGGCCCTGACCCCCTTCCCGGCCCTGACCCCCTTCCCGGCCCTGACCCCCTTCCCGGCCTCGCTCCCGCCCCCGACTCGGCTCCCGTCCCCGCCCCGGTCTCCGGACCCGGCCGTCCCGTGCTGGTGACCGGCGGGACCGGGACGCTGGGCGGGCTGACGGCAGTGCACCTGGCCGGCCGGGGACGGGGTGCGGGACCTGGCGCTGGCCTCGCGGCGGGGCCCGGCCGCGCCGGGGGCCGGGCGGCTCGCGGCGGAGCTGGCCGCTCAGGGGGCGCGGGTCCAGGTGGCGGCGTGCGACGTGGCCGTCAGGGACGAGCTGGCGGGCCTGCTGGCCTGGGCCGGCCGCGGAGCCGGGCTGGCCGGCGTGGTGCACTGCGCCGGACTGCTGCGGGATGCCACCGTGACCGCGTTGCGCCCGGCCGACCTGGACCAGGTGCTCGCGGCCAAGGTGGACCCGGCCTGGCATCTGCACGAGCTGACCGCCGGACTGGACCTAGGCCTGTTCGTGACGTTCTCCTCGGTGGCCGGAATCCTGGGTACCCCGGGACAAGGGAACTACGCAGCGGCGAACGCGTTCCTTGACGCGCTGGCGGCCTGGCGGCGCGCGAACGGTCAACCGGCGGTGTCGCTGGCCTGGGGCGTATGGGAGCAGGCGTCGGGGATGACCGGGCACCTGGCCGCGGCCGACCTGGGCCGGCTGACGGCGAGCCGGGCTGCTGCCGCTGCCCTCGGCCCGTGGCCTCGAGCTGTTCGACGCCGGGCTGGCGGGGCCGGACCCGGCGGTGGTCGCGGCCCGGCTCGACCTGGGCGCACTGGCTGGCCAGGCGCGGGCCGGGCTGCTGCCGGCCGTGCTGCGCGGCCTGGTCGGCACCCCGGCCGCGGCCGCAGCGCCGCCGGACGCCGGCGGGCTGGCCGGGCGGCTGGCCGGGCTGGACCCCGACGGGCAGCGCGCCGCGGTCCTCAAGCTGGTCCAGGCGCAGGCTGCGGCGGTCCTCGGACACGGCAACCCGGGTGCGGTGGCGGCGGGCCGGGCGTTCCGCGACCTCGGTTTCGACTCGCTGACCGCGGTGGAGCTGCGCAACCGGCTGACCGCGGCGACCGGGCTGCGGCTGCCCGCCACGCTGACGTTCGACTACCCGGCCCCCGCCCCGCTGGCCGGCGACCTGCTCGGCCTGGCTCTCGACCGGCCGAGCCCGCCCAGTCGGTCGAGGCCGAGCTGGACCGGCTCGAAGCGCTGTGCGCCGAGCTCGACGGCAGTGACGGCAGCAGGCAAAAGGCGATTACCCGCCTGCAGCGCCTGATTTCCGGGCTCAGCCGCGCTGATCGAGGCGAGGAAAACCCGGCCGAGCGCGCCCTGCTCGCGGCCAAAGTCGGATCGGCCACCGCCGAGGAAGTCTTCGACCTCATCGACCGTGAATTCCGTACCGATTGAATGGCCGACCAATTTGCTACGGGAAAGTAGGTGGATGACCCATGGATAACGAGGGAAAGATTCTCGATTACCTCAAGCAGATGACCCTTCGCCTGCACGATGCCCGGCAGCAACTGCAAGCGTCAGAAGCGGCCAAGCATGAGCCGATTGCCATCGTGGGCGCGGGCTGCCGCTTTCCCGGGGGGGTTGGCTCGGCCGAGGAATTGTGGGCCCTGCTGGCGGGCGGGGCCGACGCGATCGGGGATTTCCCGGCCGACCGGGGATGGGACGCCGCGGGCCTGGGCCCGTACCCGCGGCAAGGCGGGTTCGTGGCCGACGCGGCCGGGTTCGATGCAGGGTTCTTCGGTATCAGCCCGCGGGAGGCGCTGGCGATGGACCCGCAGCAGCGGCTGCTGCTGGAGTGCGGGTGGCAGGCGCTGGAGGACGCCGGGATCGACCCGGCCAGCCTGCGGGGCAGTGGCACCGGGGTGTTCGCGGGGCTGATGTACCACGACTACGGGGAGCTGGCGGCGGAGGCCGAGGGCTACGCGGCGACCACCGGAGCGGCCGGCAGCGTCGCCTCGGGCCGGCTGGCGTACACGTTCGGCCTGGAGGGCCCGGCCGTCACGGTCGACACGGCCTGCTCCTCGTCGCTGGTGGCGCTGCACCTGGCGGCCCAGTCGCTGCGCCGCGGCGAGTGCTCCCTGGTCCTGGCGGGCGGGGTGACGGTTATGGCCACCCCGGCGGTGTTCGCCGAGTTCTCCCGGCAGGGCGGGCTCGCGTCCGACGGCCGCTGCAAGCCGTTCTCGGCCGCCGCCGACGGCACCGGCTGGGGTGAGGGCGTCGGCCTGCTGGTCCTGGAGCGGTTGTCGGACGCGCTGCGCAACCGGCGGCGGATCCTGGGCGTGGTCCGCGGCAGCGCGGTCAACCAGGACGGGGCGTCCAACGGGCTGACCGCGCCGAACGGCCCGTCCCAGGAACGGGTGATCCGCTCTGCCCTGGCCGACGCGCGCCTGGGGACGGCGGACGTGGACCTGGTGGAGGCGCACGGGACCGGGACGACCCTGGGTGACCCGATCGAGGCCGGGGCTCTGCTGGCTACTTACGGGCAGGGCCGCCCGGACGATTCCCCGCTGTGGCTGGGGTCGGTGAAGTCGAATATCGGGCACGCGCAGGCGGCGGCCGGGGTGGCCGGGGTGATCAAGGTGCTGATGGCGCTGCGGCACCAGCGGATGCCGGCGACGCTGCATGCCGGCGTGCCGTCGAGGCACGTGGACTGGGACAGCGGGCAGGTCAGCCTGCTCACCGACGCCCGCGACTGGCCGGCCGGGCCGGGGCGGGTGCGGCGGGCCGGGGTGTCGGCGTTCGGGGTCAGCGGGACCAATGCCCACGTCATCATCGAAGAACCCCCGGCCCTAGCCGCGGAGCCGTCGGCGCCGCCCGCCCCCGGAGACGCCGGCCCTGCCTGCCGCCGGCCCGCCACGGTCGGCCGAGGCGGCCGAGGCGGCCGCCGGGCCGTTGCTCGGCGACGCGGTGACGGCCTGGCCGGTATCGGGCAAGACGCCGTCCGCGCTGGCCGCCCAGGCCGCCCGGCTGGCGGCCTGGCTGCGCGAGCGGCCCGGTCTCGACCCGGGCGCGGTAGCGGGCGGGCTGGCGGCCCGGTCCGCGTTCGCGGAGCGCGCGGTGGTGACCGGCACCAGCCGGGATGAGCTGCTGGCCGGGCTGGACGCGCTGGCGGCCGGGGAGCCGGCCGGGAACCTGTTCACCGGAACGGCCCTGTCCGCCGCGCCGGGCCCCACGGTGTTCGTCTTTCCCGGGCAGGGCGGCCAGTGGCCGGGCATGGGGGCCAGCCTGGCCCGGTCATGCCCGGTGTTCGCGGCGCGGCTGGCCGAGTGCGGTGCCGCGCTCGCCCGCTACGTCGACTGGGACCTGGAGCAGGTACTGGCCCAGGAACGGGGCGCGCCGACCCTGGACCGGGTGGACGTGGTGCAGCCCGCGCTATGGGCGGTGATGGTCTCACTGGCCGCTCTCTGGCAGGCCGCGGGCGTGACCCCGGACGCGGTGGTTGGCCACTCCCAAGGCGAGATCGCCGCCGCGACGGTGGCCGGGATCTTGTCCCTCGACGACGCGGCCCGGGTGGTAGCACTGCGGTCGCGGGCGCTGCTGAGCCTGGACGGCCACGGCGGCATGGCCGCGGTGGCCGAGCCTGGCCGCCGCGGTCACGGCCCGCCTGGCCGGCTGGCCCGGGCTGACGGTGGCAGCGGTCAACAGCCCGGCGGCCACGGTGGTGGCGGGCGAGCCCGCCGCCCTGGCCGGCTTCACCCAGGCCTGCCAGGACGCTGGGGTACGGGCCCGGCTCGTCCCGGTCGGGTATGCCTCCCACAGCCCCCAGGTCGAGCAGATCGAGCACGAGGTTCTCACCGCGCTGGCCCCGGTCGTGGCGCGTCCGGCCGTCATCCCGATGATGTCCGCGCTGACCGGCCAGTGGCTCAGCGGTCCCGAGGCCGGCCCGTCCTACTGGTACGACAGCCTGCGCGCCCCGGTCAGCTTCCAGGCCGCGATCGGCGCCCTGGCCGCCGAAGGGCACGCCGTGTTCATCGAGGCGTCCCCGCATCCGGTGCTGACCGCTGCCGTCACCCAGACGCTCGAGCAGCACGACGACGCCGGCCCGGGCGCCGACCAGCCGCGGACGGTGACCGAGACGCTGCGCCGCGACGACGGCGGCCCGGACCGGCTAGCCGCATCCGCCGCCGCCGCCTGGGCCGCGGGCCTGCCGGTAGCCTGGCCGGCCCTGACCGGCCCGGCCGCGGCCGCCCCGGTCCAGCGGGCGGAACTGCCCGGCTACGCCTTCCAGCGGCACCGGTACTGGCCCGCCACCAGGATCGGGGCCGGCCTGGCCCTGCCCGGCCGGCCCGGGCGAGGGGCTGCTGGCCCTGCGCTGGCTGCCGGCCCCGAAGCCAGCCGACCCGGGCCGCGCCCCGGTGGCCGAAGCGGTCGAGGCCCCCCCGCCCGAGACCGGCGAAGGGCCGGCCGCGGTACGGGAAACCTGCACCCGCGTGCTCGAAGACGTCAAGGCCTGGCTGGCCGCGGACCGGGCGGACGAGTCGAGGCTGGCGGTCATCACCCGCGGGGCGGTCGCCGCCGCCGACGGCGATCCGGTCGCCGCCGGTGCCGGCGGCCTGGCCGCAGCGGCGGTCTGGGGCCTGGTGCGCTCGGTCCAGGCCGAGGAACCCGGCCGGCTCGTGCTGGTCGATACCGACGACAGCCCGGCCTCGGCGGCCGCGCTGGCCGGGGCGGTCGCCTCCGGCGAACCCCAGCTGGCGCTGCGCCAGGGGCGGGTGCTCGTCCCCCGGCTGGCTCCCGCTGCGGAAGCCTGCCAGCCTCAGGCCGCCACCGCCGGGCGCCCGGTGCTGGTGACCGGCGGGACGGGGACGCTGGGCGGGCTGGTCGCCCGGCACCTGGTGACCCGGCACCGGGTCACCGAGCTGGCGCTGGCCGCCCGGCGCGGGCCCGGTGCCCCGGGGGCCGCGCGGCTAGCGGCGGGGCTGGCCGCCGACGGCGCGACCGTGCGCGTGACCGCCTGCGACGCCGCCGACCGGGACGCGCTGGCCGGGCTGCTGGCCTGGATCGGGCGCCCCCTCGGGGGAGTGGTGCACTGCGCCGGGACGCTCGACGACGGCGCGGTCGGCTCCCTGACCGCGCGACGCCTCGACACCGTGCTGCGCCCCAAGGCCGACGCGGCCTGGCACCTGCACGAGCTGACGGCCGGCCTCGACCTCGGAATGTTCGTGCTGTTCTCCTCGGCCGCCGGGGTCCTCGGCACCGCCGGGCAGGCCAACTACGCGGCGGCCAACGCGTTCCTCGACGCGCTGGCGGCCTGGCGCCGGGCCCAGGGACTGGCCGGATTGTCGCTGGCCTGGGGATTCTGGCAGCAAGCGTCCGGCCTGACCGGGCACCTGGCCCAGCGTGACCTGGACCGGCTGCGACGCCAGGGCATCGCGCCGATGGCCTCGGCCCGGGCGTTCGAGCTGTTCGACGCCGGCCTCGCCGGGGCGCCCCCGGCGGTGCTGGCTGCCAGCCTCGACCGATCGGGGACGACCGGGGAACTGCCCGCGGTGCTGTCCGGCCTGATCCCCCCGGCGGACGGGCCGGAGGCCAGCGGCCGCCCGGCCATCGCCCGGCGGCTGGCTTCACTGGACCACGCCGGGCAACGGCGTCTGCTGGTGGAGACCATCCGCGCGCAGGCCGCGGCGGTGCTCGGGCACGACGACCCGGCTGCCGTCGTCGCCCGGCAGGCGTTCCGCGACCTCGGGTTCGACTCGGTGACCGCGGTAGAACTGCGGAACCGGCTCACCACGCTCACCGGCCTGCGCCTGCCCGCCAGCGTCGCCTTCGACTACCCGACCCCGGCCGCCCTGGCCACCCACCTGCACGAGCGCCTGCGGCCCGGCGCGGCCCCAGCCCGGGCCGCCGCCGCGGTGACGGCGGCCGCCGCGTCGGAGCCGCTGGCGGTGGTGGGGATCGGCTGCCGGTTCCCGGGTGGCGCGGGGTCGGCGGAGGAGCTGTGGGAGCTGGTGGCGGGGGAGACCGACGCGATCGGTGAGTTCCCCGTTGACCGGGGGTGGGACGCGGCGGGCGGGTCGTATGCCCGGCGGGGCGGTTTCGTGTATGACGCGGCGGGGTTCGATGCGGGGTTCTTCGGTATCAGCCCGCGGGAGGCGCTGGCGATGGACCCGCAGCAGCGGCTGCTGCTGGAGTGCGCGTGGCAGGCGCTTGAGGATGCCGGGATCGACCCGGCTACCCTGCGCGAGACCCCCACCGGGGTGTTCGCCGGGCTGATCGGCCAGGAGTACGGCCCCCGGTGGCTCGAGGCGGGCGACGGCGAAGCCGCTGGGTTCGTCCTCACCGGCACCGCCGCCAGCGTGGCCTCCGGCCGGGTGTCGTACGTGCTCGGGCTGGAGGGCCCGGCCGTGAGCGTGGACACCGCGTGCTCCTCGTCGCTGGTGGCGCTGCACCTGGCGGCCCAGTCGCTGCGCCGCGGCGAGTGCTCCCTGGCCCTGGCGGGCGGGGCCACCGTCATCGCCACCGCGGGAGTGTTCGCGGAGTTCTCCCGGCAGGGCGGCCTGGCCGCCGACGGCCGCTGCAAGCCGTTCGCGGCCGCGGCCGACGGTATCGGCTTCGCCGAGGGCGCGGGGCTGCTGGTCCTGGAGCGCCTGTCAGACGCGGTCCGGAACGGTCACCGGGTCCTGGGCGTGGTGGCCGGCAGCGCGGTCAACCAGGACGGGGCGTCCAACGGCTTGTCCGCGCCGAACGGCCCTTCTCAGGAACGGGTGATCCGTTCTGCCCTGGCCGACGCGCGCCTGGGGACGGCGGACGTGGACCTGGTGGAGGCGCACGGGACCGGGACGACCCTGGGTGACCCGATCGAGGCCGGGGCGCTGCTGGCGACTTACGGGCAGGGCCGCCCGGAGGGCGACCCGCTGTGGCTGGGGTCGGTGAAGTCGAATATCGGGCACGCGCAGGCGGCGGCCGGGGTGGCCGGGGTGATCAAGGTGCTGATGGCGCTGCGGCACCAGCGGATGCCGGCGACGCTGCATGCCGGCGTGCCGTCGAGGCACGTGGACTGGGACAGCGGGCGGGTCAGCCTGCTGGCCGAGGCGCGTGACTGGAGCCGGCAGGCAGGCCGGGTGCGGCGGGCGGGGGTGTCCTCGTTCGGGATCAGCGGCACCAACGCCCACGTGATCATCGAGGAACCGCCCGGGCTGGTCGCCGGGCCGGCCGCGCCCGGGGAACCGCCCGCGGCGGCGGTCGCTGAGCTGGCCTCTCCCGCCGACCCACCCCCTCCGGCGGGAGAGGCCACCGAGCCGCTGCTCGGCGGCGGGGTGGTGGCGTGGCCGTTGTCGGCGAAGACCCCGGCGGCGCTGGCGGGGCAGGCGGCGCGGCTGGCGGAGTTCGTGGGCGCCCGGCCTGGCCTGGACCCGGCTGCGGTGGCGGCGGGGCTGGCGGGGCGGAGCGCGTTCGCTGAGCGGGCGGTGGTGACCGGGAGCAGCCGGGCGGAGCTGCTGGGCGGGCTGGCGGCGCTGGCGGCCGGGGAGCCGGCCGCGGGCCTGGTCACCGGGGCGGCGCCGGGTGAGCCGGGCCCGGTGGTGCTGGTTTTCCCGGGTCAGGGCGGTCAGTGGGCGGGGATGGGGGCGGGCTTGTGGGATTGCTGCCCGGCGTTCCGTGAGCGGCTGGCGGCGTGTGATGAGGCGTTCGGGCCGCTGGTGGGGTGGCGGGTCAGTGACGTGCTGCGGGGGGCGGCGGGCGCCCCGCCGCTGGAGCGCCCGGACGTGGTGCAGCCGGCGTTGTTCTCGGTGATGGTGTCGCTGGCGGCGGCCTGGGAGGCGGCCGGTGTTGTCCCGGCGGCGGTGGCGGGGCACTCGCAGGGGGAGATCGCGGCGGCGTGCGTGGCGGGGGTGCTGAGCCTGGGGGACGCGGCGCTGGTGGTCGCGGCCCGCAGCCGGGCGCTGGCCAGGCTGGCCGGGACCGGGGCGATGGCGTCGGTCCGGGCGTCGGAGGAGCTGGCGGCGGAGCTGGCGGCGCGGTGGGCGGGGCGGCTGGCGGTGGGGGTGGTGAACAGCCCGGGGTCGGTGGTGGTGTCGGGTGAGCCGGGGGCGGTGCGGGAGCTGGTGGCGGCGTGCGGGGGGCGGGGGGTTGACGCGCGGCTGCTGGCGGTGGACTACGCGTCGCACTCCCCGCAGGTCGAGCAGGTGGAGCGGGAAGTGGCGCAGGCGCTGGCGGGCATCGCCCCCGGCCCGGGCGCGGTCCCGTTCTACTCGGCGCTGACCGGCGGGCTGCTCGAGGGGACGGCCCTGGACGGGCGGTACTGGTATGACAGCCTGCGCGGCCAGGTCCGGTTCGACGCCGTGGTCCGGTCCCTGGCCGCGGCCGGGCACGGGGCGTTCGTCGAGGTGTCCCCGCACCCGGTGCTGACCGCGGCGATCAGCCAGACCCTGGACGAAACCCGGGCCCCCGGCGACCAGGACCGGGCCGGGACTGCCCCGGTTACGGTGACCGGGACGCTGCGCCGCGGTGACGGCGGCCCGGCCCGGTTCGCCGCCTCGGTCGCCGCCGCCTGGGCGGCGGGCCTGCCGGCTGACTGGGCCGCCCTGGCCGGGCCGGCCGGGCGGGCGGAGCTGCCCGGGTACGCCTTCCAGCGGCAGCGGTACTGGCTGACCCAGAAGTCACGCGACGTGGGAGCGGCCGGCCTGGACGACGCGGGCGGCCACCCGCTGCTCGGCGCGGTGCTCGAGCTGCCCGACGGCAGCGTCGCGGTCACCGGCCGCCTCTCCCTCGCCGACCACCCCTGGCTCGCCGAGCACGTCGTGCACGGCGTGGCGACGCTGCCGCCGGCGGTAACGGCCGAGCTGGCCTGGGCCGCCGGGACGCTGGCGGGCTGCGCGGCAGTGGCCGAGCTGAGTTTGCTCGCGCCGCTGGCCCTGCCGGCCTCCGGCCAGGCGCAGGTGCGCGTGGTGGCAGGCCCTCCCGATGACGGCGGCCGGCGGCCGGTAAGCGTCGCGGCCCGTACCGCCGGCGCTGGCGGGAAATGGGTGCCGCACGCGCAGGGCACGCTGGTCCCGCGGCCGGGGCCGTCCCCGGCCATCCCCGGCCGCCCCTGGCCCCCGGCCGGGGCCGTCCTGGTGCCCCTGGCCGACCAGTACGCGCGGCTAGCCAGCGCGGGACACCAGTACGGCCCGGCGTTCAGGGCGGTACGGGCCGCCTGGCGGCGCGGTGACGAGGTCTACGCCGAGCTCAGCCTGGAGGTGGCCGGGACCGGGACCAGCGCCGCCGGGTTCGCCCTGCATCCCCTGCTGCTCGACGCCGGGCTGCAAGCGGCGGCGCTGGCCGGCGCCCTGCCCAGCCCCGACCCCGGAGCCGACCAGCCCGGCCAGGCCGATCAGCCTGGCCAGCCCGATCAGCCTGGCCAGGCACCGCCGCTGGTCCCGTACTCATGGGACGGGCTGACCCTGACCGCCGGCGCGGCCGGCCCGCTGCGGGCCGTGCTCGCCCCGGCCGGGCCGGGTGCCCTGTCGGTCACCGTCGCCGACGCCGCCGGGACCATAGCCGCCCGGGCCAGCCAGGTGCGGTTCCGGCCGGTCACCGCCGGGCAGCTCACCGCCCCCCCGGTCAGCGTGCCCCCGGACGGGACGGCCGGCCCGGCGAGCGCCGGGCGCCCCGGCCGGGAACCGGCGGGGGCCGGGTCACCGCCCGACGCCGGCCTGGCCGGCCGCCTGGCCGAACTCGACCCCGACGGGCAGCGGGAGCTCCTGCTGGAAATCATCTGCGGCCAGGCCGCGGCGGTACTCGGCCATGGTGACTCGGCCGCGATCACCGCCGAACGGGCCTTCCGCGACCTGGGATTCGACTCGGTGACCGCTGTCGAACTGCGGAACCGGCTGGCCAGCGTGACTGGCCTGCGGCTGCCTGCCACCCTGGTCTTCGATCGCCCCGACCCCGCCGCGCTCGCCAGTTACCTCAACCGGCTCCTGCGCTCTGGCTGGCCCGCGGGCCGGGAAATCTTCGCCGATATCGAGCAGTGGGACGCCGAGCTGCGCTCGGCCACCCTCGACCGCGACGAGCGCACCCAGCTGCAAGCCCTCCTGCGCGGCCTCTTGCGCACCGTCTCAGCCGCGCGAAACGAGGGCGGCGGACCGGGTGACGTTGCCGAGCTCGACTCCGACGAGCAGCTCTTCATGGCCCTCGACCAGGAATCGGAATTCTTCGAAGTTGACTAGGAACGCCCTCACCCCGATGAAGCCGGCCGGCTGTACCCGCCCGGCTAGCGAGAATTAGCAGAGAGGGTCAACACCAGATGGCCAGCGAAGACAGGCTCCGGGACTACCTCAAGCGCGCCACCGAAGACCTGCGCGAGGCGCGACGTCGGCTCCAGCGGGTTGAGGCGCAGAACCATGAGCCGCTGGCGGTGGTGGGGATCGGCTGCCGGTTCCCCGGCGGCGCCGGTTCCGCCGAGGAGCTGTGGGAGCTGGTGGCGGGGGGGATCGACGCGATCGGTGAGTTCCCCGTTGACCGGGGGTGGGACGCGGCGGGCGGGTCGTATGCCCGGCGGGGCGGTTTCGTGTATGACGCGGCGGGGTTCGATGCGGGGTTCTTCGGTATCAGCCCGCGGGAGGCGCTGGCGATGGACCCGCAGCAGCGGCTGCTGCTGGAGTGCGCGTGGCAGGCGCTTGAGGACGCCGGGATCGACCCGGCTACCCTGCGCGGCAGCGACACCGGGGTGTTCGCCGGCGTCGTGGCACAGCCCTACGGCCCGCGGGTGGGCGAAGGCGGCGCCGAAGTAGAGGGCTACCTGCTCACCGGCACCACCGCCTGCGTCGTCTCGGGCCGGGTGTCGTACGTGCTGGGCCTGGAGGGCCCGGCCGTGAGCGTGGACACCGCCTGCTCCTCGTCGCTGGTCGCGCTGCACCTGGCGGCCCAGTCGCTGCGCCGCGGCGAGTGCTCACTCGCCCTCGTCGGCGGAGTCGCGGTCATGGCCACCCCCGGGGTCTTCACCGAGTTTTCCCGGCAGGGCGGCCTGGCCGCCGACGGCCGCTGCAAGCCGTTCTCGGCCGCCGCCGACGGCACCGGCTGGGGCGAGGGCGTCGGCCTGCTGGTCGTCGAGCGCCTGTCGGACGCGGTCGCTCGCGGTCACCGGGTCTTGGGCGTGGTGGCCGGCACCGCGGTCAACCAGGACGGGGCGTCCAACGGCTTGTCGGCGCCGAACGGCCCGTCCCAGGAACGGGTGATCCGCTCTGCCCTGGCCGACGCGCGCCTGGGGTCGGCGGACGTGGACCTGGTGGAGGCGCACGGGACCGGGACCACCCTGGGTGACCCGATCGAGGCCGGGGCCCTGCTGGCCACTTACGGGCAGGGCCGCCCGGAGGGCGACCCGCTGTGGCTGGGGTCGATCAAGTCGAACATCGGGCACGCCCAGGCCGCGGCCGGGGTGGCCGGGGTGATCAAGGTGCTGATGGCCCTGCGCCACCAGCGGATGCCGGTCACGCTGCACGCGGGTGCGCTCTCGCCCCACGTGGACTGGGACGCCGGGCAGGTCAGCCTGCTCAGCCAGGCCCGCGACTGGCCGGCCGCCCGGAGCGGGTCCGGCGGGCCGGGGTCTCCTCGTTCGGGGTCAGCGGGACCAACGCCCACGTGATCATCGAGGAACCGCCCGCTCTCCCGGCCGAGCCGCCCGCGGAGCCGGCCACCGAGCCGTTGCTGGGTGGCGGGGTGGTGGCCTGGCCGTTGTCGGCCAAGACCCCGGAGGCCCTGAAATTGCAGGCGGGACGCCTAGCGGACTGGGCCGCGGCCCGGCCGGAGCTTGCCCCGGGTGCGGTCGCGGCCGGGCTGGCGGCCCGGTCCGGGTTCGCCGAACGGGCAGTGGTCACCGGAACCAGCCGGGCGGAGCTGCTGACGGGGCTGGGGGCGCTGGCGGCGGGTGACCCGGCCGGGAACCTGGTGTCAGGGTCGGCAGTGGCGGCCGGGAAGCGGAAGGCGGTGCTGGTCTTTCCCGGTCAGGGCGGCCAGTGGGCGGGCATGGGGGCGGGGCTGTGGGAGTCGTGCCCGGCGTTCCGTAAGCAGGCCCTGGCGTGTGACGAGGTGTTTGCCCCGTTGTTGGGGTGGCGGGTGAGTGACGTGCTGCGGGGGCTTGCTGGTTCCCCGCCGCTGGAGCGGCCGGACGTGGTGCAGCCGGCGTTGTTCTCGGTGATGGTGTCACTGGCGGCGGCATGGCGGGCGGCGGGGGTGATCCCGGCGGCGGTGGCGGGGCACTCGCAGGGGGAGATCGCGGCGGCGTACGTGGCCGGGGTGCTGACCCTGGCGGACGCGGCGCTGGTGGTGGCGGCGCGCAGCCGGGTGCTGACCGCTCTGGCGGGCAGCGGGGCGATGGCGTCGGTCCGGGCATCGGAGGAGCAGGCGGGGGAGCTGGCGGGCCGGTGGGCCGGGCGGCTGGCGGTCGGGGTGGTCAACAGCCCCGGGTCGGTAGTGGTGTCAGGTGAGCCGGCCGCGGTGAAAGAGCTGGTGGCGGCGTGCGCGGGGGAGGGGCTTGACGCGCGGCTGCTGGCGGTGGACTACGCGTCGCACTCGCCCCAGGTCGAGGAGGTGCAGCACGAGCTGGCGGCCGCGCTGGGGGGCGTCACCCCTGCTGCCGGGTCGGCCCCGTTCTACTCCGGGCTGACCGGGGCACTGCTCGACGGGACGGCCCTGGACGCCGGTTACTGGTATGACAGCCTGCGCGGCCAGGTCCGGTTCGACGCGGTGGTGCGGTCGCTGGCCGCGGCCGGGCACGGGGCGTTCATCGAGGTGTCGCCGCACCCGGTGCTGGCCGTGCCGGCCGGGGAGGTACTAGAGGACACCGGGCTGTCGGCGGCGGTGACCGGGACGCTGCGCCGCGGCGACGGCGGTCCCGACCGGTTCGCCGCCTCGGTCGCCGCCGCGTGGGCGGCGGGGCTGCCGGTCGACTGGGCGGCGGTCGCGGGCCCGGCCGTGCGGGCTGAGCTGCCCGGGTACGCGTTCGAGCACCAGCGTTACTGGCTGCCGCCCGGCCCCGGGCGGGACGCGGGCGCGGCCGGCCTGGACGACGCGGGCGGCCACCCGCTGCTGGGCGGGGTGCTCGAGCTGCCCGACGGCAGCGTCGCGGTCACCGGCCGCCTGTCCCTGGCTGCCCAGCCCTGGCTGGCCGACCACACGGTGCACGGGGCGGTGATGCTCCCGGGGGCGGTGTTCGCCGAGCTGGCCGGGCACGCCGCGACGCTGGCCGGGGCGGCCGTCGTCGAAGGTCTCACCCTGCTTACCCCGCTGGTGCTGCCCGCCGTCGGCGCCGTGCAGCTCCAGGTGCTGCTCGGCCCGGCCGACCAGGAAGGCCGGCGGTCCCTGACCATCTCGGCCCGGATCGCCGGGCCGGGCGGGCAGTGGGTCCGGCACGCCGAGGCGACGACCGCAAGCCAGGCCGGCCATTCGCCGGCCCTTCCGGCCGGGGACTGGCCGCCCCCCGGGGCAACGCCGGTCCCGCTGGCCGAAGGCTACGAGCGGCTGGCCGCGCTGGGCGTCCGGCACGGCCCGGCCTTCCAGGCGGTACGGGCAGCCTGGCGGCGCGGAGAAGAGGTGTTCGCCGAACTATCCCTCGACGAGACGGCCGCCGTCGGGTTCACCCTCCACCCGGTGCTGCTGGACGCGGCCCTGCAGAGCGTCGGGCTGGCCGGCGGCGGGGGACTGCGGGAGGATGCCGGGGGCGGGCTGCTGGTGCCGTTCGCCTGGGACGGGCTGGTGCTGGCGCCGGGCGCGGCCGGGACGCTGCGGGCGGTGGTCGCCCCGGCCGGGCCGGACGCGGTCTCGGTCACCGTCACCGACGCCGCCGGGCTGGTCACCGCCCAGGTCAGCACGGTACGGTTCCGGCCGGTCACCGCCCAGCAGATCGCGGCGGCCGGATCAGGGACCAGCGGCCACGAGCTGCTGGCCCTGGAATGGCTCCCGGCTCAGGTACCCCCCGGCCCCGGCCTGCCGGCCGGCATCAAGGTCACCGAGGTCACCGCGGACGACGGGGGCGTGCCGCTGGCGGTGCGGCGGGCCTGCGCGCGGGCGCTGGAGCTGGTGCAGGAGTGCCTGGCGGGGGACGGGCGGCTGGCGGTGGTTACCCGGGGCGCGGTCAGCGTCCTGCCGGGTGAGGCGGTGGCGGCGGGCCGGGCGGGCCTGGCCGGCGCGGCGGTGTGGGGCCTGGTCCGGTCGGCGCAGGCCGAGGAGCCGGGCCGGCTGGTGCTGGTCGACACCGACGGGTCGCCGGAGTCGGCCGCTGTGCTTGACGCCGCCGTAGGGCTAGGCGAGCCTCAGGTCGCTCTGCGGGACGGTCAGGTGCTGGTGCCGCGGCTGGCGCGGGCGGGGGAGTCGGGGGCGCTGGTGCCGCCGGCGGGCTCGGGTTCGTGGCGGCTGGCGGTGAAGACGCAGGGGACGCTGGACGGGCTGGTGCTGGCGGATGCCCCGGAGGGGCTGGCGCCGCTGTGCCCGGGTCAGGTGCGGGTGGCGGTGCGGGCGGCCGGGGTGAACTTCCGTGACCTGGTGGTGGCGCTGGGGATGAACCCCGGCCTGGGCACCCGGATCGGGGACGAGGGGGCGGGCGTCGTCCTGGAGGTCGCGTCCGACGTCACCGGGCTCGCCCCCGGCGACCGGGTCCTCGGCCTCGTCCCAGGCGGGATGCTGGGACCGGTCGCGGTCGCCGACGCCCGCCTGCTGGCCAAGGCCCCCCGCGCCTGGTCCTTCGCCCAGGCCGCCTCGGTCCCGGTCGCCTTCCTGACGGCGTATTACGGGCTGGTTGACCTGGGTGGGTTGCGGGCTGGTGAGCGGGTGCTGGTGCACGCGGGGGCGGGCGGGGTGGGGATGGCGGCGATCCAGCTGGCCCGGTACCGGGGGGCGGAGGTGTTCGCGACGGCGAGCCCGGGCAAGTGGGGGGCGCTGCGGGCGCTGGGGGTGGCGGAAGACCATATCGCGAGCTCCCGTTCGGCGGGGTTCGAGGAGGCGTTCCGGGCGGTGGCGGGCGGGCGCGGGGTGGACGTGGTGCTTAACTCCCTGACCGGGGAGCTGACCGACGCGTCGCTGCGGCTGCTGGGGCGGGGCGGGCGGCTGATGGAGATGGGCAAGGCCGATATCCGTGACCCCGAGGTGGTGGCGGCGTGACTACCCGGGGGTGGCTTACCGGGCGTTCGACTTGCAGGAGGCGGGGCCTGAGCGGACGCGGGAGATGCTGGGCGAGCTGATGGGGCTGTTCGCGGCGGGGGCCCTGGGGCCGTTGCCGGTGACGGCGTGGGATATCCGGCGGGCGCCGGAGGCGTTCCGGTTCATCAGCCAGGCCCGGCACACCGGGAAGGTGGTGCTGACGATGCCGGCCCGGCTGGGTGCGGGGCCGGTGCTGGTGACCGGGGGGACCGGCACGGTCGGGGCGGTCGTCGCCCGTCACCTGGCGGCCGGGCGGACGGGCGGCGCGCTGGTGCTGGCCTCGCGGCGGGGCCCTGGTGCCCCGGGGGCGGGCCGGCTGGCGGCCGAGCTGGCCGCCCGCGGCGCGGCCGTGCGGGTGACCGCGTGCGACACCGCCGACCGGGACGAGCTGGCCGGGCTGGTCGCCGGGACGGCCGGGCTAGCGGGGGTGGTGCACAGCGCGGCCGCCCTGGACGACGCGACGGTGGGGTCGCTGACCGCGCAGCGGTTCGAGGGAGTGCTGGGGCCGAAGGCCGACGCCGCCTGGTACCTGCACGAGCTGACCGCCGGCCTCGACCTGGACCTGTTCGCGCTGTTCTCCTCGGCCGCGGGCACACTCGGCAACCCCGGGCAGGGGAACTACGCCGCGGCCAACGCGGTCGTCGACTCCCTGGCCGCCTGGCGGCGGGCCCAGGGCCTGCCCGCGGTCTCGCTGGCCTGGGGATTCTGGGCACAGATCTCGGAGCTGACCGGGGAAATGGACCAGGTCGACCTGGCCCGGCTCCGGCGGGCCGGAAGCGTGCCGCTGACCTCAGGGCAAGGGCTGGCCCTGTTCGACGCGGGGATCGCCGGGCCGGACGCGGCGCTGGTCGCGGCCGGGTTCGACCCCGCCGCGCTGGGCGCGCTCAACCAGGCCGGGACACTGCCGCCCATGCTGCGCGGCCTGGTCAGAGAGCAGGCCGCCCCGGCGGGTCCCGGGCGACCCGACCGCGAGGCTGGCCTGGCCGGCCGGCTGGCCGGGCTTGATCGCGACGGGCAGCGGCGGCTGCTGCTCGACGCCGTCCGCGGGCAGGCGGCGGCGGTGCTCGGCCACGGCAGCCCCGCCGCTGTCCCCGGCGACCGGGCGTTCCGTGACCTCGGATTCGACTCGCTGACCGCGGTCGAGCTGCGCAACCGGCTGACCGCTGCCACCGGGCTGCGGCTGACCACCACGCTGGTATTCGACTACCCCACCCCCGCCACCCTGGCCGCTCACCTGCTGGCCCAGTTCCAGCCCGAAGCCGCCCCGGCCCAGCCGGCCCTCATCCCCGCCGCCAGCAGCGCGCTAGACGCGGCCGGGCCCGAGCCGATCGCGGTGGTGGGGATCGGCTGCCGGTTCCCCGGCGGCGCGGAATCGGCCGAGGAACTGTGGAACCTGGTCAACGCCGGATCCGACGCGGTGGGTGACTTCCCCCCCGACCGCGGCTGGGACGCGGCCGGGGGGTCGTACGCCCGGCGCGGTGGTTTCGTCTACGGCGCGGCGGGGTTCGATGCGGGGTTCTTCGGTATCAGCCCGCGGGAGGCGCTGGCGATGGACCCGCAGCAGCGGCTGCTGCTCGAGTGCGCCTGGCAGGCGCTGGAGGACGCCGGGATCGACCCGGCTACCCTGCGCGGCAGCGACACCGGGGTGTTCGCCGGCGTCACCAGCCAGGACTACGGGCTCCAGCTGCGCGAAGCCGACGCCGGCGACGCGGGCGGCTTCGGGGTGACCGGCGGGATGGCCAGCGTGGCCTCGGGCCGGGTGTCGTACGTGCTCGGGCTGGAGGGCCCGGCCGTGAGCGTGGACACCGCGTGCTCCTCGTCGCTGGTGGCGCTGCACCTGGCGGCCCAGTCGCTGCGCCGCGGCGAGTGCTCCCTGGCCCTGGCGGGCGGGGTCGCGGTGATGGCCACTCTGGTCGCCTTCACCGAGTTCTCCCGGCAGCAGGGCCTGGCCGCCGACGGCCGCTGCAAGCCGTTCGCGGCCGCCGCCGACGGCACCGGCTGGGGCGAGGGCGTCGGCCTGCTGGTGGTCGAGCGCCTGTCGGACGCGGTCCGTAACGGCCACCAGGTCCTCGGCCTGGTCGCGGGCAGCGCGGTCAACCAGGACGGCGCTAGCAACGGGCTGACCGCTCCCAACGGCCCTTCTCAGGAACGGGTGATCCGCTCTGCCCTGGCCGACGCGCGCCTCGGGACGGCGGACGTGGACCTGGTGGAGGCGCACGGGACCGGGACCACCCTGGGTGACCCGATCGAGGCCGGGGCTCTGCTGGCTACTTACGGGCAGGGCCGCCCGGAGGGCGACCCGCTGTGGCTGGGGTCGATCAAGTCGAACATCGGGCACGCCCAGGCCGCGGCCGGGGTGGCCGGGGTGATCAAGGTGCTGATGGCCCTGCGCCACCAGCGGATGCCGGCCACCCTCCACGCCGACGCCCCGTCTCCCCACGTGAACTGGGACAGCGGCCAGGTCAGCCTGCTCAGCCAGGCCCGCGACTGGCCGGCCGGGCCGGAGCGGGTCCGGCGGGCCGGGGTGTCGGCGTTCGGGGTCAGCGGCACCAACGCCCACGTCATCATCGAAGAACCCCCGGCTCCTGCCCCCGACCCGGACGAGGACCCGGCTCGCCTGGGCGGGGTGGTGGCGTGGCCGTTGTCGGCGAAGACCCCGGCGGCGCTGGCGGGGCAGGCGGCGCGGCTGGCGGAGTTCGTGGGCGCCCGGCCTGGCCTGGACCCGGCTGCGGTGGCGGCGGGGCTGGCGGGGCGGAGCGCGTTCGCTGAGCGGGCGGTGGTGACCGGGAGCAGCCGGGCGGAGCTGCTGGGCGGGCTGGCGGCGCTGGCGGCCGGGGAGCCGGCCGCGGGCCTGGTCACCGGGGCGGCGCCGGGTGAGCCGGGCCCGGTGGTGCTGGTTTTCCCGGGTCAGGGCGGTCAGTGGGCGGGGATGGGGGCGGGCTTGTGGGATTGCTGCCCGGCGTTCCGTGAGCGGCTGGCGGCGTGTGATGAGGCGTTCGGGCCGCTGGTGGGGTGGCGGGTCAGTGACGTGCTGCGGGGGGCGGCGGGCGCCCCGCCGCTGGAGCGCCCGGACGTGGTGCAGCCGGCGTTGTTCTCGGTGATGGTGTCGCTGGCGGCGGCCTGGGAGGCGGCCGGTGTTGTCCCGGCGGCGGTGGCGGGGCACTCGCAGGGGGAGATCGCGGCGGCGTGCGTGGCGGGGGTGCTGAGCCTGGGGGACGCGGCGCTGGTGGTCGCGGCCCGCAGCCGGGCGCTGGCCAGGCTGGCCGGGACCGGGGCGATGGCGTCGGTCCGGGCGTCGGAGGAGCTGGCGGCGGAGCTGGCGGCGCGGTGGGCGGGGCGGCTGGCGGTGGGGGTGGTGAACAGCCCGGGGTCGGTGGTGGTGTCGGGTGAGCCGGGGGCGGTGCGGGAGCTGGTGGCGGCGTGCGGGGGGCGGGGGGTTGACGCGCGGCTGCTGGCGGTGGACTACGCGTCGCACTCCCCGCAGGTCGAGCAGGTGGAGCGGGAAGTGGCGCAGGCGCTGGCGGGCATCGCCCCCGGCCCGGGCGCGGTCCCGTTCTACTCGGCGCTGACCGGCGGGCTGCTCGAGGGGACGGCCCTGGACGGGCGGTACTGGTATGACAGCCTGCGCGGCCAGGTCCGGTTCGACGCCGTGGTCCGGTCCCTGGCCGCGGCCGGGCACGGGGCGTTCGTCGAGGTGTCCCCGCACCCGGTGCTGACCGCGGCGATCAGCCAGACCCTGGACGAAACCCGGGCCCCCGGCGACCAGGACCGGGCCGGGACTGCCCCGGTTACGGTGACCGGGACGCTGCGCCGCGGTGACGGCGGCCCGGCCCGGTTCGCCGCCTCGGTCGCCGCCGCCTGGGCGGCGGGCCTGCCGGCTGACTGGGCCGCCCTGGCCGGGCCGGCCGGGCGGGCGGAGCTGCCCGGGTACGCCTTCCAGCGGCAGCGGTACTGGCTGACCCAGAAGTCACGCGACGTGGGAGCGGCCGGCCTGGACGACGCGGGCGGCCACCCGCTGCTCGGCGCGGTGCTCGAGCTGCCCGACGGCAGCGTCGCGGTCACCGGCCGCCTCTCCCTCGCCGACCACCCCTGGCTCGCCGAGCACGTCGTGCACGGCACCGTGATCGCGCCCGGCACCCTGCTGGCCGAGCTGGCCTGGCACGCGGCCACCCTTGCGGGCTGCCCCGTCATCGAAGACCTCAGCCTGCTCACCCCGCTGACCATGCCCGCGGCCGGCGGGATGCAGCTGCGGGTGATAGCAGGCCCGGCCGATCCGGCCCAGCGGCGCACGGTGTCGGTGGCCGCCCGGATGGCCCGGTCGGGCGGGGAATGGATCCTGCACGCCGAGGGAACCGCGGGGCCGGGTGAACCGTCAGCCCCGCCTGCCCCGGCGGGCCAGTGGCCACCTGCCGGGGCGGTTCCGGTCCCGGTCGAGCAGGGCTACGCGCGGCTGGCGGCGGCGGGCTACCAGCACGGCCCGGCATTCCGCGCCGTACGAGCCCTGTGGCGGCGCGGGGACGAGGTGTTCGCCGAGCTGGCGGCAGATGAGGAGGTCGTCGGCGCGGGGGCCGCGGCTGGCCGGTTCGCGCTGCACCCGGTGCTGCTCGACGCCGCCCTGCAGAGCGCCGGGATCGGCCGGCCTGGCGCTGGCGGCCGCGGGCGAGGGCGAGCTGCTGGTCCCCTTCGCCTGGACCAGCCTGGCCATCGGCCCGGGCGCGGCCGGGGTACTGCGGGCCACCGTAGCCCCGGCGGGCAGTGCGGCGGTCTCGGTCACGGTTACCGACGCCGCCGGGTCGATCGCCGCCCAGGCCGGCCAGGTGCGGTTCCGGCCGGTCAGCGCGCAGCAGGTCGCCGGGGCCGGGAACGACCGGGGACTGCTGACCCTGGACTGGGTCCCGATCCCGGTCGCGCTGCCAGCAGGCCTGGACGCCGTGCAGGCCCCGCGGCTGGCCGAGGTCACCCCGCAAGACAGCGGAGACCCGCCCGTCATGGTCCGGGATACCTGCGCCAGCACGCTGCGAATCGTGCAGGACTGGCTGGAATCGCCCGCGCCCGCCGAGCAGCCGCTGGCCGTCGTCACCCGCGGCGCCGTCGCCGCGCTCCCCGGAGACGCGGCCACGGCCGGCCTCGCCGGGCTGGCTGCCGCGGCAGCCTGGGGCCTGGTCCGGTCGGCGCAGGCCGAGCAGCCGGGCCGGCTGGTGCTGGTCGACACCGACGGGTCGGCCGGGCCGGACCAACTGCGAGCCGCGGCCGCCTCCGGCGAGCCGGAGCTCGCCATCCGGGGCGGGCAGGTGCTGGTCCCGAGGCTGCGCTACGGCCCAGCGGGCGACGTGCTCTCCCCGCCCGCCGGCTCCCCGGCCTGGCGGCTGACCGTGACCGAGCCCGGCACCCTGGACGGGCTGGCGCTCGCAGATGACCCCGGGGCGCTGGCCCCGCTCGGCCCGGGCCAGGTCCGGGTCGCGGTCCGCGCGACCGGGATCAACTTCCGCGATGTCGTCGTCGCGCTCGGGATGAACCCCGGGCTCGGCACCCGCATCGGCGACGAGGGGGCCGGGACCGTCATCGAGACCGCCTCCGACGTCACCGGGCTCACCATCGGTGACCGGGTGACCGGCATCATCGCCGCCGGCATGGGACCGGTCGCGGTGACCGACCACCGCGTGCTGGTCAAGATCCCGGCCGGGTGGTCCTTCGCCCAGGCGGCCGGCGTCCCGGCGGTCTTCCTGACCGCCTATTACGGGCTGGCCGGGCTGACCCGGCTCCAGCCCGGCCAGTCGGTGCTGGTGCACGCGGGCGCGGGCGGGGTGGGGATGGCGGCGATCCAGCTGGCCCGGTACCGGGGGGCGGAGGTGTTCGCGACGGCGAGCCCGGGCAAGTGGGGGGCGCTGCGGGCGCTGGGGGTGGCGGATGACCATATTGCCTCGTCCCGGTCGGCGGGGTTCGAGGAGGCGTTCCGGGCGGTGGCGGGCGGGCGCGGGGTGGACGTGGTGCTTAACTCCCTGACCGGGGAGCTGACCGACGCGTCGCTGCGGCTGCTGGCCGATGGCGGCCAGTTCATCGAGATGGGCAAGGCCGACATCCGCGACCCTCAGGTGGTGGCGCGCGACCACCCCGGGCGGACCTACCAGGTGCTCGACCTGACCGCGGTCAGCCTGGACGACACCGGGCGGATGCTCGGCGAGCTGCTGCCGCTGTTCGCGGCGGGGGCACTGCAGCCGCTGCCGGTGACGGCGTGGGACATACGCCAGGCCCCGGAGGCGTTCCGGTTCATCAGCCAGGGACGGCACACCGGCAAGCTGGTACTGACCATGCCGCCGTCGCGGCCCGGCCCCGGCCTTCCCCGGAGCGGGCCGGTGCTGGTCACCGGCGGGACCGGGACCCTCGGCGGCGTGCTGTGCCGCCACCTGGCCGCCGAGCGCGCGGTCAGCGACCTGGTGCTGGCCTCGCGCCAGGGACCAGGCGCCCCCGGAGCGGCCGCGCTGGCGGCCGAACTGGCCGGGGCCGGGGCCGACACCCGGGTGGCGGCCGTCGACGTGTCCAGCCGGCCCGCGCTGGCCGGGTTGCTCAGCTGGGCCGCGGGCCCGGGACAGTCACCGCTGGCCGGGGTAGTGCACTGCGCCGGGGCTCTCGACGACGGCGCGATCAGGTCGCTGACCGCGCAACGGTTCGACGCGGTGCTGGGCCCGAAGGCCGACGCCGCCTGGCACCTGCACGAGCTGACGGCCGGCCTCGACCTGGACCTGTTCGCCCTGTTCTCCTCGACCGCCGGGACGCTGGGCGGCGCCGGGCAGGGGAACTACGCGGCGGGCAACGCGTTCCTCGATCGCCTGGCCGCCTGGCGGCGGGCCCAGGGCCTGCCCGCGGTCTCGCTGGCCTGGGGATTCTGGGAACAGGCCTCCGGCTTGACCGGCCACCTCGGCCAGCGGGACCTGGCCCGGCTGCGGCGCGCCGGGATCGTGCCCATGACCTCGGCCGAAGGAATGGAGCTGTTCGACGCGGGAACCGCCAGCCCCGCCCCGGCGGTGGTGGCGGCGCGACTGGACCCGGCCGCGCTGGCCGCCCAGGCCCGGACCCGGACGCTGCCCGCGATGCTGGCCGGCCTGGTCCGGGGCGCGCCCGCGCCGGCGCCGGCGGCCGGGCGGCGGCGGCCTGGCGGGGCGGCTGGCGGGGCTGGACGGTGAGGGGCGGCGGCGGCTGCTGCTTGAGGTGGTGCGGGGTCAGGCGGCGGCGGTGCTGGGGCACGGCGGCCCGGGCGGGGTGGTTGCGGAGCGTGCTTTCCGCGACCTCGGATTCGACTCGCTGACGGCGGTTGAGCTGCGGAACCGGCTGGGCGGGGTGACGGGGCTGCGGCTGCCGGCCACGGTGGTGTTCGATTACCCGACGCCGGCCGTGCTGGCGGCTTACCTGCTGGCCCGGCTGGTCCCGGAAACCGCCCCGGCCCAGCCGGACGCCGCGGCCCTCGCCGTCCGCGGCCCGGATGCCGCCGACCCGGCCGCCAGCGGCACCGAGCCGCTGGCGGTGGTGGGGATCGGCTGCCGGTTCCCCGGCGGCGCCGGTTCCGCCGAGGAGCTGTGGGAGCTGGTCGCGGGCGGGGTCGACGCGATCGGTGAGTTCCCCGTTGACCGGGGGTGGGACGCGGCGGGCGGGTCGTATGCCCGGCGGGGCGGTTTCGTGTATGACGCGGCGGGGTTCGATGCGGGGTTCTTCGGTATCAGCCCGCGGGAGGCGCTGGCGATGGACCCGCAGCAGCGGCTGCTGCTGGAGTGCGCGTGGCAGGCGCTGGAGGACGCCGGGATCGACCCGGCTACCCTGCGCGGCAGCGACACCGGGGTGTTCGCCGGGGTGGTCAGCCAGGACTACGGGCCACGAGACGGCCAGCCGGGTGACGCGGGCGGGTTCGGGCTGACCGGCGGGATGGCCAGCGTCGCCTCGGGCCGGGTGTCGTACGTGCTGGGCCTGGAGGGCCCGGCCGTGAGCGTGGACACCGCGTGCTCCTCGTCGCTGGTCGCGCTGCACCTGGCGGCCCAGTCGCTGCGCCGCCGCGAGTGCTCACTCGCCCTCGTCGGCGGGGTCGCGGTACTGGTCTCGCCCGCCGGGTTCACCGAGTTCGCCCGGCAGGGCGGGCTCGCGTCCGACGGCCGCTGCAAGCCGTTCTCGGCTGCCGCCGACGGCACCGGCTGGGGTGAGGGCGTCGGCCTGCTGGTCCTGGAGCGGTTGTCGGACGCGCTGCGCAACCGGCGGCGGATCCTCGGCGTGGTCCGCGGCAGCGCGGTCAACCAGGACGGGGCGTCCAACGGGCTTGTCCGCGCCGAACGGCCCTTCTCAGGAACGGGTGATCCGCTCTGCCCTGGCCGACGCGCGCCTGGGGACGGCGGACGTGGACCTGGTGGAGGCGCACGGGACCGGGACGACCCTGGGTGACCCGATCGAGGCCGGGGCCCTGCTGGCGACTTACGGGCAGGGCCGCCCGGAGGGCGACCCGCTGTGGCTGGGGTCGGTGAAGTCGAATATCGGGCACGCGCAGGCGGCGGCCGGGGTGGCCGGGGTGATCAAGGTGCTGATGGCGCTGCGGCACCAGCGGATGCCGGCGACGCTGCATGCCGGCGTGCCGTCGAGGCACGTGGACTGGGACAGCGGGCGGGTCAGCCTGCTGGCCGAGGCGCGTGACTGGAGCCGGCAGGCAGGCCGGGTGCGGCGGGCGGGGGTGTCCTCGTTCGGGATCAGCGGCACCAACGCCCACGTGATCATCGAGGAACCGCCCGGGCTGGTCGCCGGGCCGGCCGCGCCCGGGGAACCGCCCGCGGCGGCGGTCGCTGAGCTGGCCTCTCCCGCCGACCCACCCCCTCCGGCGGGAGAGGCCACCGAGCCGCTGCTCGGCGGCGGGGTGGTGGCGTGGCCGTTGTCGGCGAAGACCCCGGCGGCGCTGGCGGGGCAGGCGGCGCGGCTGGCGGAGTTCGTGGGCGCCCGGCCTGGCCTGGACCCGGCTGCGGTGGCGGCGGGGCTGGCGGGGCGGAGCGCGTTCGCTGAGCGGGCGGTGGTGACCGGGAGCAGCCGGGCGGAGCTGCTGGGCGGGCTGGCGGCGCTGGCGGCCGGGGAGCCGGCCGCGGGCCTGGTCACCGGGGCGGCGCCGGGTGAGCCGGGGCTGGTGGCGTTCGTGTTCCCGGGCCAGGGGTCGCAGCGGCCGGGGGCGGGGGCGGAGCTGTACGCGGCGTCGCGGTTGTTCGCCGGGTCGGTGGATGAGGTGTGCGACTTGTTCGCGGGGCTGCTGGGGCGGCCGCTGCGGGACGTGATGTTCGCCGCCCCGGGCAGTGACCTGGCCGGGCTGCTGGACCAGACCGCCTACGCCCAGGCGGCCCTGCTGGCGCTGGAGGTGTCGCTGGCCCGGCTGCTGGAGGCGCTGGGGATCCGCCCGGGGCTGGCGGCCGGGCACTCGGTCGGGGAGGTCGCCGCCGCGCAGGTGGCCGGGGTGATGAGCCTGCCGGACGCGGTGGCGCTGGTGGCGGCGCGGGGGCGGCTGATGCAGGCGCTGCCGGCGGGCGGGGCGATGGCGGCGGTGCAGGCGGCGGAGGAGGAGGTGGTCCCGCTGCTGGCCGGGCGGGAGGACCAGGCCGCGGTGGCCGCGGTCAACGGCCCGGCCTCGGTGGTCGTCTCCGGCACCGAGGCGGTGGTGACGGAGATCGCGGAGGCGCTGACGGCTCGGGGGCGGCGGACGCGGCGGCTGCGGGTGAGCCACGCGTTCCACTCCCCGCTGATGGACCCGATGCTCGCCGAGTTCGCCGAGCACGCGGCCCGGGTGGAGTTCGCGGTGCCGCGGATCCCCCTCGCCGCCGGGGTGACGGGGCAGCTGGTGGCGGGCACCGAGATGTGCAGCGCCGATTACTGGGTGGACAACGTGCGGCGGCCGGTGCGGTTCGGTGCCGCGGTGCGGGCGCTGCGGGCGGCGGGCGCGGGGATCATCTGCGAGGTCGGCCCGGGGCAGGCGCTGTCGGCCAGCGCGCGGGAGGTACTGGACTCTGACGGGCCGGTGGTGGCCGGGCCGGTGCTGCGCCGGGGCCGCCCCGAGCCGCTGGCCGTCGCCGCCGCCGCCGGGGAGGTCTTTACCCGGGGCGGCGCGGTGCGCTGGCCCGCCGCGGCCAGCCCGGCGGCCGGGCTGCCGGGGTACGCGTTCCAGCGGGAGCGGTTCTGGCTGGCCCGCCCGGCCGCCGACGTGGCCTCGGCCGGGCTCGCGGCCGGGGCCCACCCGCTGATCGCGGCGGTCGCCGAGCTGGCCGACGGGCAGGGCTGGGTCCTGTCGGGGCGGCTCGCCGCCGGCGCCGAGGGCTGGCTGGCCGACCACGTCATCGGCGGCCTGGCGGTCGTGCCGGGCACCGCCGTCACCGAGCTGGCGCTGCAGGCCGCGGAGGCGGCCGGCTGCGGCGGGATCGCGGAGCTGGTCCTGGAGGCGCCGCTGCTGGTGCCCGGGTCCGGCGCGGTCGCCGTCCAGGTCCAGGTCGGCCCGGCCGGACCCGACGGGCAGCGCCCGGTGAGCGTCCACTCCCGCCAGCAGGATGACGAGTTCGGCCAGTGGCGCCGCCACGCGGCCGGCACCCTCGCCGCCGAGCCCGCCCCCGAGCCGGCCGCGGCCGTGTTCACCGCCTGGCCGCCCGCGGGCGCGGTGCCGCTGCCGGTTGACGACTTCTACCCGCGGATGGCCGCGGCCGGGGCGCATTACGGGCCCTCGTTCCTCGGCCTGCGGGCCGGCTGGCGCCGCGGGCAGGACCTGTTCGCGGAGGTAGCGCTCCCGGCCGGCACCGAGCCCGGGCGGTGGGCAATCCACCCGGCCCTGCTCGACGCCGCCCTCCAGGCCGGGGGCCTGCTGGAAGAAGGGGGCGAGCTGCGGGCCGCGGTCCCGTTCTCCTGGACCGGGGTGAGCATGCGGGCGGGCCGCCCGCGGGCGCTGCGGGTCAGGATCAGCCCGCACGGCGCGGGCCGGTTCACCGTCACCTGCGCCGACCCGGCGGGCACGGTCGTGTTCAGCGCCGCCTCGCTGGCCCTGCGCCCGCTGGACGGCGGCTGGCTGGCCGCCCGCGGCGGCGCCGGGACCCTGCTCACCCTCAACTGGCACCCCGACCCCAACCTCACCAGCCCAACCCTCGCCGACCCGGCTAGCCCTAACGGCTCGGCTAGCCCTAACGGCTCGGCTAGCCCCAACGGCTCGGCTAGCCCTAACGGCTCGACCGGGCTGGCCGGCACCGCCGGCTGGGCGGTCCTCGGGCAGCGCGAACTGCCAAGGCCACTGGCCAGGCTGCCGCGCTTCGCCGACGTGGCCGCCCTGGCCGCGGCGCCGCCGCCGCCGGTGGTGCTGCTGCCCGCGGGCGAGGCCTGGCAGCAGCCGGCCGAGACCGCCGATGACCAGCCACAACGAGTACGAGCGGCGGCAACTGAGGTGCTAACGGTCATCCAGCAGTGGCTGGAGCGCGATGAGCTGGCCGGCTCCCGGCTGCTGGTGCTGACCCAGCGGGCCGTGGCGTTCCCGGACGAGGGATCAGGCGACCAGGCCGGACCCGGCCCCGGCGAGCCGACCGTGGATGGCCCCGGAGACCTGGCCGCGCGCGGGCCGGCCGGCCCGACCGGACCGGCACCGGGTGACCCGGTGGCCCATGACCTGGCCGACCTGGCCGGGGCGGCGGTGTGGGGGCTGGTGCGGTCGGCGCAGTCGGAGCACCCGGGGCGTCTGGTGCTGGCCGACGTCGACGGCGCCGGCCAGTCGCTGGCCGCCCTGCCCGCGCTGCTCGAGTCGGGTGAGCCGCAGGCGGTGGTCCGCGGCGGGCGGGTGCTGCTGCCGCGGCTGGAGCCTGCGGGTTCGGGGTCGGCGGCGGCGCCCGGGCAGGTCGCCGCGGGCGGTGCGGGGGTGGCTGGTGGGCTGGTGCTGGTGACGGGGGGGACGGGGACGCTGGGGGGGCTGGTAGCAGGGCACGTGGCGGCGGCGTACGGGGCAGGCGGGCTGGTGCTGGTGTCGCGGCGGGGGCCGGGGGCGCCGGGGGCGGCGGGGCTGGCGGCGGGGCTGGCAGGTGCGGGCGCGGGGGCGGCGGTGTTCGCGGCCGACGTGTCGGTGCGGGGGCAGGTGGCGGCGGTGCTGGGCCGGGTGCGGGAGCTGGGGCGGCTGGCGGGGGTGGTGCACTGCGCGGGGGTGATTGATGACGGGGCGGTGGGGTCGCTGAGTCCGGGGCGGCTGGGGGCGGTGCTGGGGGCGAAGGCGGATGGGGCGTGGTTTTTGCATGAGCTGACGGCGGGGGACGGGCTGGGGTTGTTCGCGTTGTTCTCGTCGGCGTCGGGGGTGTTCGGGGCGCCGGGGCAGGGGGGGTACGCGGCGGCGAATGCGTTCTTGGACGGGCTGGCGGCGCGGCGGCGGGCGGGGGGGCTGGCGGGGGTGTCGCTGGCGTGGGGGTTGTGGGAGCCGGGCAGTGCGCTGACGGCGGGGTTGTCGCGGGCGGACCGGGTGCGGGCGGGGCGGTCGGGGGTGGGGGCGCTGGGGGCGGGGGACGGTCTGGCGCTGCTGGATGAGGCGCTGGCGGGTGAGCGGGCGGTGGTGGTGCCGTTGCGGCTGGATCCGGTGGCGTTGCGGGCGGGGGGGCCGGGGGTGCCGCGGCTGCTGGCCCGCCTGGCCGGGCCTGCCCAGCCGGCACCACCACCAGCCCGGCCAGCCTGGCTACCCGCCTGGCCGGCCTCGACCACGACCAGGCCGTCCAGGTCACCACCGACCTGGTCGCCAGCCACACCGCAGCCATCCTCGGCTACTCCGATGCCATCGAGCCCGCCCAGACCTTCCGCGACCTGGGAATCGACTCGCTCTCCGCGGTCGAGCTGCGGAACCAGCTCGGCAGCGCGGCCGGCCTGCAACTACCCGCGACCCTGGTCTTCGACTACCCCTCGCCCCGGCTGCTGGCCGAGTACCTGCTCGGCCAGGCTCAGCCCCGATACCGCCGCCGCCGCCCGGCCCGACGACGGGGAGGCGGAAATCCGCGCGGCCCTCGCCACGATCCCGCTGAGCCGGCTGCGCGCGGCCGGCGTGATGGAGCTCCTGCGGGAGCTGACCGGCCTGGACGGCTCCGGCGACCCGCCCGCGGCGGGCACCGACGACGCGATCGACGACATGGACACCGAAGCCCTCATCAACCTGACGCTAGCTGAATCGGAGGGACACGAATGAGCGGCTCCCAGGAAAGGCTCACCGAAGCGCTGCGCGCGTCCGCGAAGGAGGCCAGGCGGCTGCGCGAGCAGAACCGGCGCCTGGTGGCCGCTTCGGCCGAGCCCATCGCGGTGATCGGCGCGGGCTGCCAGTTCCCGGGCGGCGCGGAGTCTCCGGAGGAGCTTTGGGACCTGGTGCAGGCCGAGTCGGACGCGATCGGGGACTTCCCGGCCGACCGCGGCTGGGAGCTGGCCGACGGCGCCGGCGCGACCTACTCGCGTCAGGGCGGGTTCCTGGCCCGGGCGGCCGAGTTCGACCCGGGATTCTTCGGTATCAGCCCGCGTGAGGCGCTGGCGATGGACCCGCAGCAGCGGCTGCTGCTCGAGTGCGCCTGGCAGGCGCTGGAGAACGCGGAAATCGACCCGGCTACCCTGCGGGAAACCGCCACCGGGGTGTTCGCCGGCGTCGTCGGCCAGGACTACGGGCTCCAACTGCGCGATGGCGAAGCGAGCGACACCAGCGGGTTCGGGGCGACCGGGGTAGCCGGAAGCGTCGTCTCGGGCCGGGTGTCGTACGTGCTCGGGCTGGAGGGCCCGGCCGTGAGCGTGGACACGGCGTGCTCCTCGTCGCTGGTGGCGCTGCACCTGGCGGCCCAGTCGCTGCGCCGCGGCGAGTGCTCCCTGGCCCTGGCGGGCGGGGTCGCGGTGATGGCCACCCCCGGGGTCTTCACCGAGTTCGCCCGCCAGGGGAACCTGGCCGCTGACGGCCGCTGCAAGCCGTTCTCGGCTGCCGCTGACGGCACCGGCTGGGGTGAGGGCGTCGGCCTGCTGGTCCTGGAGCGGTTGTCGGACGCGCTGCGCAACCGGCGGCGGATCCTCGGCGTGGTCCGCGGCAGCGCGGTCAACCAGGACGGGGCGTCCAACGGGCTGACCGCTCCCAACGGCCCGTCCCAGGAACGGGTGATCCGCTCTGCCCTGGCCGACGCGCGCCTGGGGTCGGCGGACGTGGACCTGGTGGAGGCGCACGGGACCGGGACCACCCTGGGTGACCCGATCGAGGCCGGGGCTCTGCTGGCCACCTACGGCCAGGGCCGCCCGGACGATAGCCCGCTGTGGCTGGGGTCGGTGAAGTCGAATATCGGGCACGCCCAGGCGGCGGCCGGGGTGGCCGGGGTGATCAAGGTGCTGATGGCGCTGCGCCACCAGCGGATGCCCGCCACCCTCCACGCCGACGCCCCGTCTCCCCACGTGAACTGGGACAGCGGGCAGGTCAGCCTGCTCACCGACGCCCGCGACTGGCCGGCCGGGCCGGGGCGGGTGCGGCGGGCCGGGGTGTCCTCGTTCGGGATCAGCGGCACCAACGCCCACCTGATCATCGAGGAGCCGCCCGCACCGTCCGCGGAACCGCCGGCCTCCGGAGAGCCGTCGGCACCATTGGCAGAGCCTGAGCTGGCGTCATCGGCAGCGCCTGAGCCGGCCCCGCCCGCGGTGCCGTTGCTGGGTGGCGGGGTGGTGGCCTGGCCGTTGTCGGGCAAGACCCCGGCCGCGCTGGCGGGCCAGGCCGCCCGGCTGGCGGGGTGGGTGCGGGGCCGGCCGGGCCTTGACCCGGTGAATGTGGCGGCCGGGCTGGCGGCGCGGGGCGCGTTCGCGGAGCGGGCGGTCGTCACTGGCACGAGCCGGCCGGAGCTGCTGGCGGGGCTGGACGCGCTGGCGGCCGGGGAGCCGGCCGGCGAACCTGGTGGCGGGGCAGGCGCTGGGCGGCCGGGCGGCGGCAGGTGGTGCTGGTTTTCCCGGGTCAGGGCGGTCAGTGGGCGGGGATGGGGGCGGGCTTGTGGGATTGCTGCCCGGCGTTCCGTGAGCGGCTGGCGGCGTGTGATGAGGCGTTCGGGCCGCTGGTGGGGTGGCGGGTCAGTGACGTGCTGCGGGGGGCGGCGGGCGCCCCGCCGCTGGAGCGCCCGGACGTGGTGCAGCCGGCGTTGTTCTCGGTGATGGTGTCGCTGGCGGCGGCCTGGGAGGCGGCCGGTGTTGTCCCGGCGGCGGTGGCGGGGCACTCGCAGGGGGAGATCGCGGCGGCGTGCGTGGCGGGGGTGCTGAGCCTGGGGGACGCGGCGCTGGTGGTCGCGGCCCGCAGCCGGGCGCTGGCCAGGCTGGCCGGGACCGGGGCGATGGCGTCGGTCCGGGCGTCGGAGGAGCTGGCGGCGGAGCTGGCGGCGCGGTGGGCGGGGCGGCTGGCGGTGGGGGTGGTGAACAGCCCGGGGTCGGTGGTGGTGTCGGGTGAGCCGGGGGCGGTGCGGGAGCTGGTGGCGGCGTGCGGGGGGCGGGGGGTTGACGCGCGGCTGCTGGCGGTGGACTACGCGTCGCACTCCCCGCAGGTCGAGCAGGTGGAGCGGGAAGTGGCGCAGGCGCTGGCGGGCATCGCCCCCGGCCCGGGCGCGGTCCCGTTCTACTCGGCGCTGACCGGCGGGCTGCTCGAGGGGACGGCCCTGGACGGGCGGTACTGGTATGACAGCCTGCGCGGCCAGGTCCGGTTCGACGCCGTGGTCCGGTCCCTGGCCGCGGCCGGGCACGGGGCGTTCGTCGAGGTGTCCCCGCACCCGGTGCTGACGGTGCCGACCGGTGAGGTGCTGGAGGACGCCGGGCTGTCGGCGGCGGTGACCGGGACGCTGCGCCGCGGTGACGGCGGCCCGGCCCGGTTCGCCGCTTCGCTGTCCGCCGCGTGGGCGGCGGGCTTGCCGGCTGACTGGGCGGCCCTGGCGGGCGCAGCTCAGCGGGCGGAGCTGCCGGGGTATGCCTTCGAGCGGCAGCGGTACTGGCTGGCCCCCGGTCCCGGGCGGGACGCGGGCGCGGCCGGCCTGGACGACGCGGGCGGCCACCCGCTGCTCGGCGCGGTGCTCGAGCTGCCCGACGGCAGCGTCGCGGTCACCGGCCGCCTCTCCCTCGCCGCCCAGCCCTGGCTCGCCGACCACGTCGTGCACGGCACCGTGATCGCGCCCGGCACCCTGCTGGCCGAGCTGGCCTGGCACGCGGGCACGCTCGCGGGCTGCCCCGTCGTCGAAGACCTCACCCTGCTCACCCCGCTGGTGATGCCCGCCTCCGGGCACATGCAGCTCCAGGTCCTGGCCACGGCACCCGACCCGGCCGGCCGCCGCGCCATCACCGTGTGTGCCCGGCTGGCGGGCGGCGGCGCGGCCTGGACGCGGCTCGCCGAGGGCAGCGCTGTCCCGGCGGCCGGCCCCCGGCCGCCCGTCCCCGCCGTCGACGGGCAATGGCCGCCATCCGACGCCGACCCGGTCCCGGTGGCCGGCGGCTACCAGCGGCTGGCTGAGATGGGCTACCAGTTCGGCCCGGCCTTCCAGGCCGTCCGCGCCGTCTGGCGGCACGGGCAGCACATCTACGCCGAAATCGCCGCCAGCGACACCCGCCCCCTCAGCGGCAGCTACGCCCTCCACCCGGTGCTGCTGGACGCGGCCCTGCAGAGCGTCGGGCTGGCCGGCGGCGGGGGACTGCGGGAGGATGCCGGGGGCGGGCTGCTGGTGCCGTTCGCCTGGGACGGGCTGGTGCTGGCGCCGGGCGCGGCCGGGACGCTGCGGGCGGTGGTCGCCCCGGCCGGGCCGGACGCGGTATCGGTCACCGTCACCGACGCGGCCGGGACGGTAGCGGCCCGCGCGGAATCAGTACGGCTACGCCCGGTAACTCGGGAGCAGATGGCCGCGGCCGGATCAGAAGCCGGCGGAGGCCTGCTCGGGCTGGAGTGGATCCCGGTCCAGCTGCCGCCCGGCCCGGACACCGCCACCGATGGCATCAAGCTAGCCGAGGTCAGCACCAGGGGCACCGAGCCGCCACCACGGGCACCAGCCCATCCAACCCTGCCAGCCACGCCGACCCCGCTCAGGCGGCCGGGGGCGTGCCGCTGGCGGTGCGGCGGGCCTGCGCGCGGGCGCTGGAGCTGGTGCAGGAGTGCCTGGCGGGGGACGGGCGGCTGGCGGTGGTTACCCGGGGCGCGGTCAGCGTCCTGCCGGGTGAGGCGGTGGCGGCGGGCCGGGCGGGCCTGGCCGGCGCGGCGGTGTGGGGCCTGGTCCGGTCGGCGCAGGCCGAGGAGCCGGGCCGGCTGGTGCTGGTCGACACCGACGGGTCGCCGGAGTCGGCCGCTGTGCTTGACGCCGCCGTAGGGCTAGGCGAGCCTCAGGTCGCTCTGCGGGACGGTCAGGTGCTGGTGCCGCGGCTGGCGCGGGCGGGGGAGTCGGGGGCGCTGGTGCCGCCGGCGGGCTCGGGTTCGTGGCGGCTGGCGGTGAAGACGCAGGGGACGCTGGACGGGCTGGTGCTGGCGGATGCCCCGGAGGGGCTGGCGCCGCTGTGCCCGGGTCAGGTGCGGGTGGCGGTGCGGGCGGCCGGGGTGAACTTCCGTGACCTGGTGGTGGCGCTGGGGATGAACCCCGGCCTGGGCACCCGGATCGGGGACGAGGGGGCGGGCGTCGTCCTGGAGGTCGCGTCCGACGTCACCGCGCTCGCCCCCGGCGACCGGGTCATGGGCGCGTTCGACGGAGTCGCCATGGGGCCGGTCGCGGTCGCCGACCACCGGGTCCTGGTCAAGATCCCGGCCGGATGGTCCTTCGCCCAGGCGGCCGCCATCCCCGGCGTCTTCCTGACCGCCTACTACGGTCTGGTCGATTTGGCGGGGTTGCGGGCTGGTGAGCGGGTGCTGGTGCACGCGGGGGCGGGCGGGGTGGGGATGGCGGCGATCCAGCTGGCCCGGTACCGGGGGGCGGAGGTGTTCGCGACGGCGAGCCCGGGCAAGTGGGGGGCGCTGCGGGCGCTGGGGGTGGCGGAAGACCATATCGCGAGCTCTCGTTCGGCGGGGTTCGAGGAGGCGTTCCGGGCGGTGACCGGCGGGCGCGGGGTGGACGTGGTGCTTAACTCCCTGACCGGGGAGCTGACCGACGCGTCGCTGCGGCTGCTGGGGCGGGGCGGGCGGCTGATGGAGATGGGCAAGGCCGACATCCGTGACCCCGAGGTGGTGGCGCGTGACTACCCGGGGGTGGCTTACCGGGCGTTCGACTTGCAGGAGGCGGGGCCTGAGCGGACGCGGGAGATGCTGGGCGAGCTGATGGGGCTGTTCGCGGCGGGGGCCCTGGGGCCGTTGCCGGTGACGGCGTGGGATATCCGGCGGGCGCCGGAGGCGTTCCGGTTCATCAGCCAGGCCCGGCACACCGGGAAGGTGGTGCTGACGATGCCGGCCCGGCTGGGTGCGGGGCCGGTGCTGGTGACCGGGGGGACCGGCACGGTCGGGGCGGTCGTCGCCCGTCACCTGGCGGCCGGGCGGAAGGGCGGCGCGCTGGTGCTGGCCTCGCGGCGGGGCCCTGGTGCCCCGGGGGCGGGCCGCTGGCGGCCGAGCTGGCCGCCCGCGGCGCGGCCGTGCGGGTGACCGCGTGCGACACCGCCGACCGGGACGAGCTGGCCGGGCTGGTCGCCGGGACGGCCGGGCTAGCGGGGGTGGTGCACAGCGCGGCCGCCCTGGACGACGCGACGGTGGGGTCGCTGACCGCGCAGCGGTTCGAGGGAGTGCTGGGGCCGAAGGCCGACGCCGCCTGGTACCTGCACGAGCTGACCGCCGGCCTCGACCTGGACCTGTTCGCGCTGTTCTCCTCGGCAGCCGGCACATTCGGCAGTCCCGGGCAGGGGAACTACGCCGCGGCCAACGCGGTCGTCGACTCCCTGGCCGCCTGGCGGCGGGCCCAGGGCCTGCCCGCGGTCTCGCTGGCCTGGGGATTCTGGGAACAGCTATCGGACCTGACCGGACAGCTGGACCAGGTGAACCTGACCCGGCTACGGCGCGGCGGGAGCGTGCCGCTGACCGCCGCCGAGGGACTGCAGCTGTTCGATGCGGGAGTAGCCGGGCCGGACGCGGCGGTGGTGGCGGCCCGGTTCGACCTGACCACCCTGAGCACGCTGGGGCGAGCCGGGACACTGCCGCCCATGCTGCGCGGCCTGGTCAGGGAGCCGCTCGCGCCCGCGCCGGTGCCGGTGGCGGGCGGCGGGGGCCTGGCGGGGCGGCTGGCGGGGCTGGACGGTGAGGGGCGGCGGCGGCTGCTGCTTGAGGTGGTGCGGGGTCAGGCGGCGGCGGTGCTGGGGCACGGCGGCCCGGGCGGGGTGGTTGCGGAGCGTGCTTTCCGCGACCTCGGATTCGACTCGCTGACGGCGGTTGAGCTGCGGAACCGGCTGGGCGGGGTGACGGGGCTGCGGCTGCCGGCCACGGTGGTGTTCGATTACCCGACGCCGGCCGTGCTGGCGGCTTACCTGCTGGCTCAGCTGCGCCCGGACGAGGCGCCGGCCCAGCCCGCCATCGCCCCCGCCGCCGTCAGCGGCGGGGGGGATGCCAGCGGCACCGAGCCGCTGGCGGTGGTGGGGATCGGCTGCCGGTTCCCCGGCGGCGCCGGTTCCGCCGAGGAGCTGTGGGAGCTGGTCGCGGGCGGGGTCGACGCGATCGGTGAGTTCCCCGTTGACCGGGGGTGGGACGCGGCGGGCGGGTCGTATGCCCGGCGGGGCGGTTTCGTGTATGACGCGGCGGGGTTCGATGCGGGGTTCTTCGGTATCAGCCCGCGGGAGGCGCTGGCGATGGACCCGCAGCAGCGGCTGCTGCTGGAGTGCGCGTGGCAGGCGCTGGAGGATGCCGGGATCGACCCGGCTACCCTGCGCGGCAGCGACACCGGGGTGTTCGCCGGGGTGGTCAGCCAGGACTACGTGCCCGGCGGGTCCGCCGCCGAAGCCGACACGGTCAGCGGGTTCGGGCTGACCGGCGGGATGGCCAGCGTGGCCTCGGGCCGGGTGTCGTACGTGCTCGGCCTGGAGGGCCCGGCCGTGAGCGTGGACACCGCCTGCTCCTCCTCGCTGGTGGCGCTGCACCTGGCGGCCCAGTCGCTGCGCCGCGGCGAGTGCTCCCTGGCCCTGGCGGGCGGGGTCGCGGTGCTGGCGACGGCCGGAGTGTTCACCGAGTTCGCCCGCCAGGGCGGCCTGGCCGCCGACGGCCGCTGCAAGCCGTTCGCGGCTGCCGCCGACGGCACCGGCTGGGGCGAGGGCGTCGGCCTGCTGGTGGTTGAGCGCCTGTCGGACGCGGTCCGTAACGGCCACCGGGTCCTCGGCCTGGTCGCGGGCAGCGCGGTCAACCAGGACGGCGCTAGCAACGGGCTGACCGCTCCCAACGGCCCGTCCCAGGAACGGGTGATCCGCTCTGCCCTGGCCGACGCGCGCCTGGGGTCGGCGGACGTGGACCTGGTGGAGGCGCACGGGACCGGGACCACCCTGGGTGACCCGATCGAGGCCGGGGCTCTGCTGGCGACTTACGGGCAGGGCCGCCCGGAGGGCGACCCGCTGTGGCTGGGGTCGATCAAGTCGAACATCGGGCACGCCCAGGCCGCGGCCGGGGTGGCCGGGGTGATCAAGGTGCTGATGGCCCTGCGCCACCAGCGGATGCCCGCCACCTTGCACGCCGACGCCCCGTCCCCGCACGTCGACTGGGATGCCGGCCAGGTCAGCCTGCTCACCGACGCCCGCGACTGGCCGGCCGGGCCGGGGCGGGTGCGGCGGGCCGGGGTGTCCTCGTTCGGGATCAGCGGCACCAACGCCCACGTCATCATCGAGGAGCCGCCCCAGCCCGAGCCCGCCCCCGCGCTTGAGCCAGACGCCGACCCGGGGGTCCTGGGCCAGGTGGTGGCGTGGCCGCTGTCGGCTAAGACCCCGGCCGCGCTGGCCGGGCAGGCCAGCCGGCTCGCGGTGTGGCTGCGCGACCGGCCCGACCTGGGCGACGACGCGGTAGCGGCGGCCCTGTCCGGGCGCAGCGTCTTCGCGGAGCGGGCGGTGGTAACGGGCAGCGGCCGGGAGGGGCTGCTGGCGGGGCTGGGGGCGCTGGCGGCCGGTGCGCCGGCGGCGGGCCTGGTGACCGGGGCCGCGCCGGCTGACCCGGGCAAGGTCGCGTTCGTGTTCCCCGGCCAGGGCTCGCAGCAGCCGGGGGCGGGGGCGGAGCTGTACGCGGCGTCGCGGTTGTTCGCCGGGTCGGTGGATGAGGTGTGCGACTTGTTCGCGGGGCTGCTGGGGCGGCCGCTGCGGGACGTGATGTTCGCCGCGCCGGGCAGTGACCTGGCCGGGCTGCTGGACCAGACCGCCTACGCCCAGGCGGCCCTGCTGGCGCTGGAGGTGTCGCTGGCCCGGCTGCTGGAGGCGCTGGGGATCCGCCCGGGGCTGGCGGCCGGGCACTCGGTCGGGGAGGTCGCCGCCGCGCAGGTGGCCGGGGTGATGAGCCTGCCGGACGCGGTGGCGCTGGTGGCGGCGCGGGGGCGGCTGATGCAGGCGCTGCCGGCGGGCGGGGCGATGGCCGCGGTGCAGGCGGCCGAGGAGGAGGTGGTCCCGCTGCTGGCCGGGCGGGAGGACCAGGTCGCGGTGGCCGCGGTCAACGGCCCGGCCTCGGTGGTCGTCTCCGGCACCGGGGCGGTGGTCGACGGAGGTCGCGGAGGCGCTGGCGGCTCGGGGTCGGCGGACGCGGCGGCTGCGGGTGAGCCACGCGTTCCACTCCCCGCTGATGGACCCGATGCTCGCCGAGTTCGCCGAGCACGCGGCCCGGGTGGAGTTCGCGGTGCCGCGGATCCCCCTCGCCGCCGGGGTGACCGGGCAGCTGGTGGCGGGCACCGAGATGTGCAGCGCCGATTACTGGGTGGACAACGTGCGGCGGCCGGTGCGGTTCGGTGCCGCGGTGCGGGCGCTGCGGGCGGCGGGCGCGGGGATCATCTGCGAGGTCGGCCCGGGGCAGGCGCTGTCGGCCAGCGCCCGTGAGGTCCTGGACGGCGACGGGGCGGTGGTGGCCGGGCCGGTGCTGCGCCGGGGCCGGCCCGAACCGCTGGCGGTCGCGGCGGCGGCGGGTGAGGTGTTCACCCGCGGCGGCGCCGTCCGCTGGCCGGGCGCGGCAGGCCAGGCAGCGGCGGCGGGGCTGCCGGGGTACGCGTTCCAGCGGGAGCGGTTCTGGCTGGCCCGCCCGGCCGCCGACGTGGCCTCGGCTGGGCTGGCCCCGGGCGCCCACCCGCTGGTCGCGGCGGTCGCCGAGCTGGCCGACGGGCAGGGCTGGGTGCTGTCCGGGCGGCTCACCCCCGGCACCGAGCAGTGGCTGGCCGATCACGTCATCGGCGGCCTGGCCGTCGTGCCGGGCACCGCCGTAACCGAGCTGGCCGCCCACGCCGCCACCGTCACCGGCTGCGGCGGCATCGCCGAGCTGGTGATGGAGGCTCCGCTGCTGGTCCCCGACTCAGGCGTGGTCGCCATGCAGGTCCAGGTCGGGCCGGCCGAACCGGACGGGCGCCGCCCGGTGGGAATCTTCTCCCGCGAGGACGACGAGTTCGGCCAGTGGCGCCGCCACGCCGCCGGCACCCTCGCCGGGCCAGGCCCCGAGCCCGCCCCCGAGCCCCCCGCCCCCTCATTCACCACCTGGCCGCCCAAGGACGCGCTGCCGCTGCCGGTCGCCGACTTCTACCCGCGGATGGCCGCCGCCGGGGCGCACTACGGCCCCTCCTTCCTCGGCCTGCGCGCGGGCTGGCGCCGCGGCGAGGAGCTGTTCGCGGAGGTAGCGCTCCCGGCTGGCACCGCCCCCGGGCGCTGGGCCGTCCACCCCGCCCTGCTCGACGCCGCCCTCCAGGCCGGCGGCCTGCTAGAGGAAGCAGGCGGCGAGCTGCGGGCCGCGGTCCCGTTCTCCTGGACCGGGGTCACCCTGCGGGCGGGCCGCCCGCAGTCCCTGAGGGTCAGGATCAGCCCCCAGGGCGCGGGCCGGTTCGCGGTCACCTGCGCCGACCCGGCGGGCAACGTGGTGTTCAGCGCGGGGTCGCTCACCATGCGGCCGCTGGCCGACGGCTGGTTCGCCCGCCGCGGCGGCGGCACCCTCCTGACCCTCGACTGGCACCCCGCCAGCCCTGCTGACACCGCCAGCCCGGTCGGCGCCGCCAGCTCGGCCGGGTGGGCGGTCCTCGGGGGACAGGAGTTGCCCGGCCCGCTGGCCGCGCTGCCCCGCTCGCCCGGCCCGGCCGCGCTGGCCACGGGGGCCGCGCCGCCGCTAGTGGCGCTGCTCCCGGCCGGGGCCGGCTGGGCCCAGGCGCCAGCCGAAGCCAGTGACCAGCCCCAGCAGGTGCACGCCGCCACCAGCCAGGTCCTCACGACCGTCCAGCAATGGCTCAGCCATGACGAGCTGGCCGGGTCCCGGCTGGTGGTCCTGACCCGGGGCGCGGTCCCGGTCCCCGGCGAAGACCCGGCCGACCTGGCCGGGGCGGCGGTGTGGGGGCTGGTGCGGTCGGCGCAGTCCGAGCACCCGGGCCGCCTGGTCCTGGCTGACGTGGACCAGGCGGACGGGTCGCTGGCGGCGCTGGCGGCGGTGGCGGGCTCGGGCGAGCCGCAGGCGCTCGTCCGCGGCGGGCAGGTGCTGCTGCCGCGGCTGGAGCGGGCGACAACCCCCCAGCGGCCCGGAGCGCCCGGGCAGCAGGCCGACCCGGAACAGGCAAGTCCGGCGGGTCTGGAGCAGGCGGATGCAGGGCAGCCCGTCGCAGGCGTGCTGCCGCACCTGGCCGAGGGCCAGGTGCTGGTGACGGGGGGGACCGGGACGCTGGGCGGGCTGGTGGCGCGGCACCTGGCCGCCGCCTACGGAGTCCCGTCCCTGACGCTGGTGTCCCGCCGGGGCCCGGCCGCCCCGGGCGCGGCCGGGCTGGCCGCGGCCATAGCCAGCCAGGGCGCCGCGGTGCGGGTGACCGCGGCTGACGCAGCGGCCCGGGACGAGCTGGCGGCGGTGCTGGGCCGGATGCGGGCCGAGGGCCCCCTCACGGGGGTGGTGCACTGCGCGGGGGTGATTGATGACGGGGCGGTGGGGTCGCTGAGTCCGGGGCGGCTGGGGGCGGTGCTGGGGGCGAAGGCGGATGGGGCGTGGTTTTTGCATGAGCTGACGGCGGGGGACGGGCTGGGGTTGTTCGCGTTGTTCTCGTCGGCGTCGGGGGTGTTCGGGGCGCCGGGGCAGGGGGGGTACGCGGCGGCGAATGCGTTCTTGGACGGGCTGGCGGCGCGGCGGCGGGCGGGGGGGCTGGCGGGGGTGTCGCTGGCGTGGGGGTTGTGGGAGCCGGGCAGTGCGCTGACGGCGGGGTTGTCGCGGGCGGACCGGGTGCGGGCGGGGCGGTCGGGGGTGGGGGCGCTGGGGGCGGGGGACGGTCTGGCGCTGCTGGATGAGGCGCTGGCGGGTGAGCGGGCGGTGGTGGTGCCGTTGCGGCTGGATCCGGTGGCGTTGCGGGCGGGGGGGCCGGGGGTGCCGCGGCTGCTGGCCCGCCTGGCCGGCCCCGCCCGGCCCGCCGCACCTGCCACCGACCCGGCCCGGTTCGCCGGGCTGTCCGGCCAGGAGCGGTCCGGCGCCCTGCTCGACCTGGTTCGGCGGGGCGTGTCGGAGGTGCTCGGTCACGCCGACCCGGCCGCCGTCCTCCCCGACCGGGCCTTCAGCGAGCAGGGGTTCGACTCACTGACCGCGGTCGAGCTGCGCAACCGGCTGACCACGGAGACCGGCCTGACCTTGCCCGCGACGCTGGTCTTCGACTACCCGACCGCCCATGCGCTCAGCCAGTACCTCGACCAGTCGATGCCGCGCGCCGACGTGCCGTCGGCCGCCCCGGCCCTCGACGCGCTCGACCGGCTGGCCCAGGAGCTCGCCGCCATCGCCGCCGACCATCCCGACCACGCCCGGATCGGCCGGCGGCTGCGCGCGGTCGCGGCCGGCTGGGCCGGGCGCTCGGCGCCCGGTGGCGACGCCGGGCTCCCGGCCGGAGCGGACGACCGGGACGGCCACCACGAGCCCCTGTCGCTCGACACCGCCGACGACGACGCGGTCTTCGACTACCTCACCAACGAACTCGGCATCGAGTAGGCAGGGGCGGCACCGTGACCACCAGCGAGACCGAGGACAAGCTCCGCTACTTCCTCAAGCGGGTGACCTCGGAGCTCCAGGAGAGCCGGGAGCAGCTGCGCAAGCGCGAGAGCGCCGAGCACGAGCCGGTCGCCGTCATCGGCATGGCCTGCCGCTACCCCGGCGGGGCGGACTCGCCCGACCGGCTCTGGGACCTGGTCGCCGCCGGGCGGGACGCCGCCGCCCCGTTCCCGTCCGACCGCGGCTGGGACACGGACGCCATGTACGACCCGGACCCCGACCAACCCGGCAAGACGTACACCCGCCGGGGCTCCTTCGTGGACGGCGCGGCGCTGTTCGACGCGGCGTTCTTCGGCATCGGGCCGCGCGAGGCGCTGGCCATGGACCCGCAGCAGCGGCTGCTGCTCGAGGCCACCTGGGAGGCCTACGAGCACGCGGGCATCGACCCCACGGCCCAGCGCGGAAGCCGCGTCGGGGTATTCATGGGCACCGGGCAGCAGGACTACGCCACCCTCATGCCGCGGGCCACCGAGAACCTGGAGGGCTACCTGCTGTCCGGCGGCGCGGCCAGCGTGATTTCCGGCCGGCTCTCCTACGCGTTCGGCCTCGAAGGCCCGGCCATCACCGTGGACACCGCCTGCTCCTCCTCGCTGGTCGCCCTGCACCTGGGGGTGCAGTCACTGCGGCGCGGCGAGTCGGCGATGGCGCTCGTGGGCGGGGCGGCGGTGATGGCCTCGCCCGGCATGTTCATCGAGTTCGCCCGGCAGCGCGCGCTGGCCCCCGACGGCCGCTGCAAGTCGTTCGCGGCCGCCGCCGACGGCACCGGCTGGGGCGAGGGCGCGGGCGTGCTGCTGCTTGAGCGCCTGTCGGACGCGCGCCGGGCCGGGCGGCGCATCCTGGCGCTGGTCCGCGGCACAGCGGTCAACCAGGACGGCGCGAGCAACGGGCTGACCGCGCCCAACGGCCCGGCCCAGCAGCGGGTCATCGAGGCGGCCCTGGCCGACGCCCGGCTGACCCCCGACCTGGTCGACGCGGTGGAAGCACACGGCACCGGCACCACCCTCGGCGACCCCATCGAGGCCCAGGCCCTCATCGCCGCCTACGGGCAGGATCGGCCCCCGGGCCAGCCCCTGTGGCTGGGCTCGCTCAAGTCCAACATCGGCCACACCGCCGCCGCCGCCGGCGTCGGCGGCATCATCAAGACCGTCATGGCCCTGCGCCACGCCACCCTCCCCGCCACCCTCCACGTCGACCGCCCCACCCCCCAGGTCGACTGGAGCGCCGGCACCGTGCAGCTCCTCACCAGCCCGCGGCCCTGGCCGGAAACCGGGCGGCCACGCCGCGCGGCCGTCTCTTCCTTCGGCGTCAGCGGTACTAATGCCCACGTCATCCTGGAGCAGGCAGCGGACGAACACCCGCCCGCCGCCCCGGCCGTAGCTGACCCGGCCGAACCCGGGCCGCCCGCGGCCGGCGCGATAGCGGTCGTGCCGCTGGCCCTGTCGGCCCGCGGGACCGCCGCGCTGCGCGCCCAGGCCGGGCGCCTCGCCCGCTACCTGCGTGACACCGACATCCCGCCCCCGGTGGTCAGCCGGGCCCTGGCCACCCAGCGAGCCCGGCTCGACCACCGCGCGGTGGTGCTCGGCGCCGACCGCGACGAGCTGCTGGCCGGCCTGGACGCGCTGGCGGACGGGACCGAGCACCCCGGCGTAACCACCGGGTCGGGCACCGCCGCCGCGCCGGTGTTCGTCTTCCCCGGGCAGGGCGCCCAGTGGCCCGGCATGGCCAGGGAGCTGCTTGCCGCCTCCCCGGTCTTCGCCGCGGCCATTGCCGAGTGCCGGGACGCGCTGGCCCCGCACGTCCCCTGGGACCTGAGCGACGTACTGGCCAGCCCGCAGCCGGTCACCCGGGTCGACGTCGTGCAGCCCGGCCCTGTTCGCGATGATGATCGGGCTGGCCCGGGTCTGGGAGTCGCTCGGCATCCGCCCGGCCGCCGTGATCGGCCACTCCCAGGGCGAGATCGCGGCCGCGGTCGTGGCCGGCGCCCTCCCCCTGGCGGCCGGCGCGCAGGTCGTCGCGCGGCGCAGCCAGGCCCTGACCGCCATCGCCGGGCAGGGAGGCATGGCCTCGGTCGCGCTCGGCCCGCAGGAGGCCGCCGGCCTGCTCGCGCGCTGGCCGGGACGCCTGTCGGTGGCCGCGCTCAACAGCCCGGCCGCCACCGTCGTGGCCGGGGACGCCGAAGCGGTCTACGAGCTGATCGAGCACTGCGAGGACCACGGCATCCGGGCCCGGCGGGTCAACGTCGACTACGCCAGCCACTGCCAGCACGTCGAGCCGCTGCGCGATCGCATCCTGGCCGCCCTCGACGGTCTCGACGGTCTCGACCCGCGCGCCCCGGCGACCACCCCGGTGCCGTTCTACTCCACCGTTACCGCCGGGCTGCTGCCCGCGGCCGAGCTCACCGCCGGCTACTGGTATTCCAACCTCCGCCATCCGGTCCGGCTGGCCGAGGCCACGGACGCCGCCCTGGCCGCCGGGCACACCACGTTCCTCGAGGTCAGCCCGCACCCGGTGCTGACCCTGGCCCTGCTGCAGACCGCCGAGGCGGCCGGGCGCGACCCGCTCGTCACCGGGACGCTGCGGCGCGACGAGGGCGGATGGCGGCGGCTGCTCAGCAGCGCGGCCCAGCTCGCCACCCGCGACCTCCCGGTGCGCTGGCCCGCCGCCGAAGACCGGGCGCCGCAGCCCCACGTCGACCTGCCCACCTACGCCTTCCAGCACCAGCGGTACTGGGTCAGCACGACCGCGGCCGAGCCCGGCCGCCCGGCCGCAAGCGCGGGCGGGGACGAGCGCGCGGCCGGCCAGCTGCGGCAGCGGCTGGCCCGGCTGTCCGGCCCGGCCCGCGAGAAGGTCCTCGTGGACCTGGTGACCGAGCACGCCACCGCGGTGCTCGGGCTGGCCGAGCCCATGGAACCGGGCCAGGCCTTCGCCGACGCGGGGTTCGTCTCGGTCACCGGGGTCGAGCTGCGCAACCGGCTGGTGGCGGCCACCGGGGTCCGGCCGCCGGCCGCCGCCATCTTCGACTACCCCACCCCAGAGGCGCTCGGCCGCGGGCTGCTCGCCCTCCTGCTCAGCCCGCCCGCAGGCACCGCGCCCGCCCCGGCCGCCCCCGGACAAACCGCCCCCGGACAAGCCGGGCCCGGTGCCGCCGACTCCGACTCCGACTCCGACTCCGACTCTGACTCCGACCCGATCGCGATCGTCGCCATGGCCTGCCGCTACCCGGGTGGCGTGCGCGGCCCGGAAGACCTGTGGCGCCTGGTGGCGGACGAGGCCGACGGCATCACCGGGTTCCCCCCCGACCGGGGGTGGGACCTGGCCGCCGTGTACGACCCGGACCCGGACCGTCCCGGCTATTCCTACGTTCGCGAGGGCGGGTTCGTGGCCGGGGCCGACCAGTTCGACGCGGCGTTCTTCGGCATCAGCCCGCGGGAGGCGCTGGCCATGGACCCGCAGCAGCGGCAGATGCTGGAGACCGCCTGGGAGCTGTTCGAGCGGGCCGGCCTCGACCCGGCGGCCGTGCGCGGCAGCCGCACCGGCGTATTCACCGGCATGAGCGGCCACGACTACCAGAACCTGCTCGGCGCGGCGCGCGGCACCGATCTTGAGGGCTACCTGCTGACCGGCAACGCGGCCAGCGTGCTGTCCGGCCGGCTGTCCTACACCTTCGGGCTCGAAGGCCCGGCCGTCACCGTGGATACCGCCTGCTCGTCCTCGCTGGTCGCGATCCACCTGGCGGCGCAGTCGCTGCGGGCCGGGGAGAGCGACCTGGCCCTCGCGGGCGGGGTCACCCTGATGGCGACGCCGCAGGCCTTCGTGGTCTTCAGCCGGCAGCGCGGGCTGGCCGCCGACGGCCGCTGCAAGCCGTTCTCGGCCGACGCCGACGGCACGGCCTGGGGGGAGGGCGTGGGCCTGGTGCTGCTGGAGCGGCTGTCGCGCGCCCGGCAGGCCGGCCACCCGGTGCTCGCGCTGCTGCGCGGCAGCGCCGCCAACCAGGACGGCGCCAGCAACGGCCTGTCTGCCCCCAACGGCCCGGCCCAGCAGCGCGTGCTGCGCCAGGCGCTGGCCAACGCGCGGCTGTCCGCGGCCGACGTGGACGCGGTGGAGACCCACGGTACCGGCACCGAGCTCGGCGACCCGATCGAAGCGGAGGCGCTGCTCGCCGTGTACGGCGCCGGCCGCCCGGCCGGGCGGCCGCTGTGGCTGGGGGCGCTGAAGTCGAACATCGGGCACACCTCGGCCGCGTCCGGGGTCGGCGGCGTGATCAAGATGGTGCAGGCGATGGAGCACGGGAAGCTGCCGCGCATCCTCCACCTGGCCAAGCCGACCCCGCACGTGGACTGGACCGCGGGCGCGGTGGCGCCGCTCACCGAGACGACCGCCTGGCCAGAAACGGGACGGCCGCGCCGCGCCGGGGTATCCGCCTTCGGCATCAGCGGCACCAACGTGCACGTCATCCTGGAGCAGCCACCCGCCGCCCCCGGGTCACCGGCCGGCCTCGACACGGCCGGCCCCGTTACCGTCGGCCCGGACGCCGCTGAGGCCGTCCCCGCTGAGGCCGTCCCCGCCGCCGTCCCGTGGCTGCTGTCGGCCCGGTCCGAGAACGCGCTGGCGGCCCAGGCCCGGCGACTGCGCGAGTACCTGGCCGGCCTGGACCGGCCCCAGGCCGAGCCCCACGCCGCCGAGCCCCACGCCGCCGAGCCCCAGGCGGCCGAGTCCCGGACCGGGCGGTCGGCCGAGGCCGGCCTGGCCCGGGCGCTGCTGGCCCGTACCCGGCTGCGGCACCGCGCGGTGGTCCTGGGCGCGAGCCGGGCTGAGCTCGAAGCCGGCCTGGCCGCGCTCGCGGCCGGCACCGACGCGCCCGGCGTCGTACGCGGCCGCCCGGTCGCGGGCCGGCTCGCGTTCCTCTTCCCCGGCCCCGTCGGTCAGTTCCCAGGGCTGGGGGCCGGGCTGCGCCAGCGCTACCCGGTGTTCGCGACCGCACTCGACGAGCTGCTGGCCGGGCTAGACGACGAGCTGGCGGGCCTGCCGCCCGGGCCAGGGGCCGAACCCGGCCGCCCGCCGCTGCGCGAGGTGCTGCTCGCGCCGCCGGGTACGCCCGCCGCGGCCCGGCTCGACCAGGCCGGCTACGCCGAGCCCGCGCTGTTCGCGGTCGGCGTGGCCGCCGCCCAGCTGCTGGCCGCGCTCGGCGTGGTCCCCGACGTGGTCGCCGGCCAGGGGGTCGGCGAGCTGGCCGCCGCCCACGTGGCCGGCCTGCTGTCCGCCCCCGACGCCTGTCGGCTGGTGGCCGCGCGCTCGGCCGGGCCCGCCCGGTTCGCCGAGGCCGCCGGGGCGGTCCGGTTCCGCGCGCCGTCGCTCACCCTGCTGTCCAGCCTGACCGCGGCCCCGGCGACCGCCGACGGGCTGCGCTCGGCCTACCGGCAGGCCCGCCCGGCCCGCCCGACCGCCTGGCCGACACGCTGCAGGCGATGCTCGGCGACGGCGTGACCACGGTGGCCGAGCTCGGGCCGGGCCAGGCGCTGACGGCGCTGGCGCAGGCGGCGGCGGCCGGCCGTCCCGGCCCCGCCGTGGCCGCGGTGCCGCTGCTCCCGGAGCCGGGCCGCCCGGAGCCGGACAGCGTCCTCCGCGCGCTCGCCCGGCTGCACGTGCGGGGCGTGCCGGTGGACTGGCCGGCGCTGGTCGGCCCGCCTGACCCGGCCGCCGCGGCCCGCCTGCCGACCTACGCGTTCCAGGACCGGCGCTTCTGGCCCGAGCCGCCCGGGCCGGCTCAGCCAGCCGCGGCCGGGCGAGCACGGCGCCCGCCGTCAGCGGCGGCCGGGGAGGTCGCGCAGGTCCTGTCCGCCCAGCTCGCGCCGCTTGAGGATACCGAACGGGTGCGTGTGCTACGCGATCTGATCGCCCAGCGGCTGGCGGCCGTGCTCGGGCATCCGGACGTGGCCGAGATCGAGTCGGCCGAAGGGCTGCCCGAGCTCGGCATCGACTCCCTGGCCGCCGCCAGGCTGCGCGAGGAGCTGGCCGCCGCCACCGGGGCGCGGCTTTCCAGCGCCGCCATGTACCGCTACCCGACCCTGGACGAGCTGGCCGCGCAGCTGCTGGCCCGGCTGGTGCAGGCCGGGCTCATCCCGGCCGCCGCCGGGGCCGGAGAGGTCACGGCACCCGCGGCCGCCGCCAGCCGCGCTGCCCCGGCCCCGGTCCCGGCCGACGACGCTGCCTCCGGAACCCCGGACGACGCGGCCGCCATGACCCCGGGCCAGGCGGCCGCGGTGCCCCCGGTGACGCCGCCGAGCCTCCGGGCGGCCGGGCGGGCATCATCACCGCCCTGGGCGCCCTCGCCGCCCGCCGCGGGCAGGTCGCCGAGTTCAACGCGTTCCTGCAAGTGGCGTCGGGCTTCCGCGAGACGTTCGACCTGGCCGCGGCCGGGCGTGAAGGAGCCGTGGGGCGCCCGCGGCCGGTGCGGCTGGCCCACGGGCCCGGCCGGCCCGCGCTGGTCTGCTTTCCGTCCTTCGCCACCAGCTCGGGAGCGCAGCAGTACGCCCGGATGGCCGCCGGCGAGCGCGGCCTGCGGGACGTGTGGGTGCTGCCCGCCCCCGGGTTCGTTCTCGGCGAGCCGCTGCCGGACACCGTGGCCGCGCTGGCCCGGCTGCACGCCGACGACGCGCTGCGGTGCGCCGCCGGGCGGCCGCTGGCGCTGCTCGGCCACTCGGCGGGCGGCTGGATCGCGCACGCCGTGGCCGAGCACCTGCAGGCCCGGGGCGAGCCCGCGGCCGCGGTGGTGCTGCTCGACAGCTACGAGCCGGGTCACCCGCTGCTGCCCCGGGTCCTCGAGTACCTGAGCGCCACCCAGGCCGGCCCGGCCGCAGCGGAGCCGCCGGACGAGGCGGAGCTCACCGCGATGGGCGGGTACGCGCGCCTGTTCGGCGACTGGCGGCCGGGCCCGCTCGACCGCCCGGCGCTGCTGGTGCGGGCGAGCGAGCCGCTCCCCGGGTTCCCGGCCGCGCGCTGGCAGGCCCGCTGGCCCGGCCGCCCGGCGGCGGCTGTGGCCGACACGCCCGGCGACCACTTCACGATGATCGCCGCCCATGCGGGCGCGGCCCTCGCCGCCGTCCGCGACCACCTCAACCAACTGGAAGCCGAGGACACATAGCAATGGCCAATCACCTGGAACAGCCGGACACCGACCCGGCGACCGACCACGACGCGGTGAAGGACGGGTACAAGGCGTACAACGAGCGTGCCCTGTCGTTCTACGACGCGTTCGTCTTCCACGGCAGCCTGCCCCGGTTCTGGCGGTGCCCCCTGGGCACCCTGACCGGGCTGTATACCCGGAGCCTGGGCCCCCGGCACCTGGAGCTCGGCGTCGGCACCGGCTACCTGATGGAGCACTCGCGGTTCCCGGTCGCCAACCCGAAGATCACCCTGGTCGACATGAACCAGGCGACCCTGGACTACACGGCCCGGCGGATGCGCTTCTTCGAGACCACCAAGGTCATCGGCAACGCCCTCGAGCCGCTGCCGGTCGCCCCGGGCAGCCACGACTCGGCCGCGCTGAGCCTGCTGCTGCACTGCGTCCCTGGCCGCCTGCGGGAAAAGGGGGTGGCGATCGGGCACGCCGCGGCCACCGTCCGGCCCGGCGGGGTGGTGTTCGGCAGCACCGTGCTGGCGCACGGGGTCACCGTGACCCGGGGCGGCCGCTGGATGATGAAGAACCTCAACAAGAAGGGGATCTTCCACAACCAGGACGACAGCCTCGACGACCTGCGCGCCGTGCTCGGCCAGAACTTCACCGACTTCGAGCTCTACACCCGCGGCTGCGTCGCCCTGTTCCGCGCCCGCAACCCCGGGTGACGGGCACCCGCCCCGGTCACCTGCCGCCGTCGCTGAGAAACGAGGAGATCAATGACCCGCTGGCATCCCATCGAAGAGGCGGACGACGCGCTGTTCGCCCGCGCCTCCCTGTTCCACGCCCGCTCCGTGGAGGTACCGTTCCCGCCCGAGCAGACCTGGGCCGCGATCACCAGCGACAGCGTGTCCAACTGGACGCGGGGCGTGCGCAAGGTGACCTGGTCGCCGCGCCCGTTCGGCGTCGGCACCACCCGCGAGGTCGACATGGACGGCGGTTTCCGGCTGCGCGAGCGCTTCTTCCGCTGGGAGGACGGGCACCGCAAGACGTTCACCGGCACCGAGGCGACCTTCGGCATCTTCCGCCACCTGGTGGAGGACTACGTGGTCGAGCCCACCGCCCACGGCTCCCGGCTGAGCTGGCGCTGGGCGGCCGAGCTGAACAAGCCCTGGTCGGCGTTCAAGGGCACGCTCGACCGGATCAGCTTCGAGCCAACCGGGCGCTCGCACATCGACGGGCTGGCCGGCCACATGGCGGCCAGTAGCCGCTAGGGCAGGCGCCCCGCCCCCGTTCCTCCTTATTCCCCGGCGCACGGGCCGGCTACGTAAACCTGGAGAAGCTCATGTGTGGCATCACCGGCTGGATCTCTTTCCGGCAGAACCTGACGACGCAGCGGCCCGCGCTCGAAGCGATGACCGCGACCATGGCCTGCCGCGGCCCGGACGCCGAGGGCGCCTGGGTCGCGGAGCACGCCGCGATCGGTCACCGGCGGCTGGCCGTCATCGACATCGAGGGCGGCCTGCAGCCGATGACCGCCGACACCCCGGAAGGCCCGGTGGTGCTGACCTACAGCGGCGAGGCCTACAACTTCCAGGAGCTGCGCGACGAGCTGCGCCGCCGCGGGCACGCCTTCCGCACCGCCAGCGACACCGAGGTCGTGCTGCGGGCCTACCTGGAGTGGGGGGAGGCGGTGGCCGACCACCTGGACGGCATGTACGGGCTCGGCATCTGGGACGGCCGGACCGACCGGCTGCTGCTGCTGCGCGACCGGCTCGGGATCAAGCCGCTCTACTTCTACCCGACCGACGACGGGGTGCTGTTCGGCTCCGAGGCCAAGGCGATCCTGGCCCACCCGTCGGTCCCGGCCGTGGTCGACGCCGACGGGTTCCGTGAGCTGTTCGGCTTCGTCAAGGAGCCGGGCCGCTCGGTGTGGGCGGGCCTGCGCGAGGTGCGGCCGGGCACGCTGGTGATCGTCGACCGGGGCGGGCTCCGCGAGCGGACCTACTGGCAGCTGGAGGTCGCCGAGCACCGGGACGACACCGAGGCCACCGTGCGCCGCGTCCGCGAGCTGATCGAGGAGAGCGTCGGCCGCCAGCTCTACGCCGACGTGCCGCAGTGCGTGCTGCTGTCGGGCGGGCTCGACTCGAGCGCGCTGACCGCCCTGGCCGGGCCGCGCCTGGCCGAGCGCGGCCAGCGGGCCCGGACGTTCGTGGTCGACTTCGAGGAGGCCGAGGGGTTCCAGGCCGACGGGGACGGGTGGCGCGGCTCACGGGACGCGCCCTTCGCCCGGGAGGTCGCCGACCACGTCGGGACCGAGCACCGGGAGATCACGATCAGCAGCGGCGACCTGGCCGACCCGGAGCTGCGCCGGGCGGTGGTCACCGCCCGGGACCTCCCGTTCGGCTTCGCCCAGGCCGACCTGTCGCTGTACCTGCTGTTCAAGGCGATCCGCGAGCACTCGACGGTGGCGCTGTCGGGCGAGTCGGCCGACGAGATTTTCGCCGGCTACCCCTGGTTCCAGCTGCCGGCCGTGACCCAGGTGCCGATGTTCCCCTGGGTCACCGCCTCCCTGCTGGGCGAGCGCATCCACCCGACCAAGCTGCATCGACACCGGCCTGTTCCAGGAGACCCTGAACCTGCCCGCCTACGTGATGCAGCGCTGGTCGGACACGGTGAGCGCGCTGCCCGCGGTGGACGGCGAGGACCCGCAGGAGCGGCGGATGCGCGAGTTCTGCTACGCCCACCTGACCTCACTGCTGCCGATGCTGCTCGACCGCAAGGACCGGATGAGCATGGCGGTCGGCCTGGAGGTGCGGGTGCCGGTCTGCGATCACCGTCTGGCGCAGTACGTCTTCAACGTCCCGTGGGCGATGAAGACGTTCGACGGCCGGGAGAAGAGCCTGCTGCGCGCGGCGGTGCGGGACACCCTGCCGTCGGCCACGATCGACCGGGTCAAGGCGATGTACCCGCAGACCCAGGACCGGCACTACGCTCTGGCGCTGCAGCGCCAGGTCGGCGACCTGCTGTCGGAGGACCACCGCGCGCTGGAGTTCTTCGACCGGGCCGCGCTCGGCACGGCGGTGCGGCGGGAACCGGACGCGCTGGTGCCCGACGAGCGCCAGGCGTTCGAGCTGGTCCTCGACCTCGCCGTCTGGCTGGACGCCTACCGGCCGACGATCAAGCTGTCCTGACCCGGTGGACATGACCCGCCGCGCGGTGCGCGGCCCCCGGGACGTACCGCGCGGCGACCGGGCGGGCGCGGGGCCGGCCAGCGCCCGCGGAGCCGCCCTGGCCGTGCTGTGCGTGTCGATCCTGCTGGTCAACCTGGACAACACCGTGCTCAACGTGGCGCTGCCGACGCTGGTCCGCGACCTGCGGGCCAGCGCCAGCAGCCTCCAGTGGATCGTGGACTCCTACGTCATCGTGTTCGCGGGCCTGGTGCTGACCGCGGGCAGCCTGGCCGACCGGATCGGCCGCAAGAAGACGTTCCTGGCCGGGCTGGTCATATTCGCCGCCTGCTCGGCCTGGGCCGCCTTCTGCGGATCGGTCGGCCTGCTCATCGCGGCCCGCGCCAGCATGGGGGCCGGCGGGGCGCTGATGTTCCCAGCCACGCTGGCCATCATCAGCGACATGTTCCCCGACCCGGCCCAGCGGCAGGGGGCGATCGCCCTGTGGGGCGGCACCAGCGGTATCGGCGTCGCCCTCGGCCCGATCATCGGGGGAGCGCTGCTGACCCACTTCTGGTGGGGGTCGGTCTTCCTGATCAACGTGCCCATCGCTGCCCTCGGGCTGCTGGCCGCCATCCCGGTCGTCCCCGAGTCGAGGAACAGCGCCGCGCCCGCCCCCGACCTGACCGGGGCCGTGCTCAGCATCGCCGGCATCACCCTCATCCTCTGGTCGGTGATCGAGGGACCAGTCCGCGGCTGGACCTCGGGGCTGGTCATCGGGGTCGGCACGGGCGGGCTACTGGTGCTGGCGGTCTTCGCGGGCTGGGAGCGGGCCAGCCCGCACCCGCTGCTGAACCCGCGCTTCTTCCGGCAGCGGTCGTTCTCGGCCGCGCTGCCGGCCGTCGCCACCGCGATGTTCGGGCTGTACGGTGCCCTGTTCATGCTGACCCAGTTCATGCAGTTCGCGCTGGGCTTCAGCCCGCTGGCGACCGGGGTGCGGGTGCTTCCTTCGGCCGGGACGCTGGTGGTGGCGGCGGCCGGGTCGGCCGTCCTGGTCCGCTTCCTCGGGGCCAGGCTGACCATCACGGCGGGCCTGGCCCTGGTCGCGGCCGGGCTCTGGCAGCTCTCTGGCCTGTCCAGCACGGCCACCTTCGCCGACGCCGTCCCGGGCCTGGTCCTGCTGGGCGCGGGGGCGGGACTGACCCTGCCCACTGCCACCGGGTCGGTCGTCGGCTCGGTGCCCGCGGGCGACAGCGGCGTTGCCTCGGCCGCCAACGACACCGCCATCCAGCTCGGCGGCGCGGTCGGGGTGGCGGTCGTCGGCAGCGTCCTGTCCACTACTTACCAGGACCGGATCACCGCGGCGCTGACCGGCCCGCCCCTGCCGGCGTCGGCCGCGGCGGGCATCCGCAGTTCCCTGGGCGGTGCCCTGACCGCGGCGGCCCAGCTGCCGGGACAGGCGGGACAGGCGCTGGCGCGGGCGGCCCGGGCCGCGTTCATCAGCGGGATGGACCTCGGGTCGCTGGTCGCCGCGGTCGTCACCCTAGCCGGGGCGGTGATCGTGCTGGCCTGGTTCTCGTCCCGTCCGCCCGCGGCCAGCCGGGAAGAGGCACCCGCGGCCACCCCCGAGGACGTGCCCTGAGTCAGTAGCGCCCGCCGGTGCGCACCCGCGGGCCGTAGGCCGAGTGCTCGAGCCAGTCGCCGGCTCCCGCACGAACCGCGCGGCCTGGGCCGCGCCCCACTGCGCGGTGCCCATCGCGCGGCTCGGGTGCAGGTGCCGGTAGGCGTGGTAAGCGGTGTCGGCATTGATGAGGGCGGCGCCGCGGCGCTCTCGCTCGTACTGGGTGACCGCGGCGGCCGACCCGACCGAGCAGGCGAACGCGACCGCGGTGGCCGCGGCCACCGCGTCGGCGAAGGCCGAGTTCATCCCGCGCGCGCCGAACGGCGGGAACAGGTGGGCGGCCTCGCCGACCAGGAGCACCCGCCGCTCCGGGTCGGCGAAGGCGGACGCCACCGCCCGGATGAAGCGGTAACGCGACACCCACGCCACCCGGGGCACGTCGTCAGCCGGAATCCAGCTGCGGGTCGCGGCCAGCCGGACCGCGTCGGCTTCGTCCCTGCACTGCAGGTCGACCTGGTACCCGTCGGCGAACGGGACGTACAAGACGGTGCGCCCGGCAACCGCCGGGCAGCAGTAGTGCAGGGTCCGGCAGTCCCTGGCGACGTCGAGGACGTCGGCCACCACGTGGTAGGTGGGAAGCCGGGGGCCTTCCAGGGCGATGCCCAGGCTGCCGCGCACGCTGGAGCGGGCCCCGTCCGCCCCGATGACGAAGTCAGCCCGGACCGTCCCGCGGCCGGTGGTCACGCTCACCCCGTCGGCCCCGGCCTCGACCCCGCGGACGGTGGTCAGCCATTCGATTTCTATCCCGCTGCGGGCGCAGGCCGCCAGCAGGAAGTTGACCGTGCTGGACTGGCGGAGGCTGGCGTATGCGGGCAGCCCGTCGCTGAGCGGCCCGGGCGTTTCCTCGCGGGCGTACACCAGGCGCCCGCCGTAGCGCGTCTCCCGGCGCGCCCACTGGATCCCGGCGGCGGCGATCGCCCGGCCGAGCCCGGGCGAGATCACTTCGAGCAGCGCCAGGCTGTCGTGATGGACGAACAGGGCCCGGCTCCCGCCGATGCCCTCGTCCGGCCCGCGCGACTCGAGCACCCGCACCGGCAGCCCGTGGGCCCGCAGGGCCAGGGCCGTGGCCAGCCCGGCAGGCCCGGCCCCGGCCACCACGACCTCCGCCATCAGCTGACCCCGAGCATGTGGCGGCGGATCTTGCCGGAGGGCGTACGCGGGATCTCGGCGACGATGTTGATCTCCTTCGGCACCTCGTAGCGCTCGACCCGGTCCCGGAGGTGGGCCCGCAGGCCGTCGGCGAAGGCCGCACCGCCCCGGGCCGCCCTCCCGACCCCGTCGGCCGCCACGATGTAAGCGACCAGCCGGGACTTTCCCGAGTGGTCCACCGCCGTGGTCACCGCCACGTCCCGTACCAGCGGGCTGGCCCGGATCTCGGACTCGATGCGGACCGCCGATACGCAGATGCCGCCGACCAGGAGGATGTCGTCGCAGCGGCCGAGCACGACCAGGGCGTCTTCGGCCACGAAGTACCCGTAGTCCCGGGTCGGGAGCCAGCCGTCGACCAGCAGCGGCAGCGGGCCGGCCGCGGTCTCGGCCTGCCGGGAAATGGTCGGGCCCGACACCCAGACCTCGCCTACCTGGTGCGGGCTGGCCTGGTCGATGGCGGCGACCTGGGGCATCTGCGACGGGCGGACCTGCACCTGGTAGCCGTCGCAGACCCGGGTCGCCCGGCCGCGGCACCGGCGGGCCGAACCCGTTGGCGCAGAACGCGTTCCCGACCTCGGTGCAGCCGATCTGGTCGAACACCGGGACGTTCCAGCTGGCCTGGAGCCGGTCCTGGACGACCGCGGGCAGCGGCTCGCCCGCGGACACGATGGCCCGCAGCGGCGTCGGCAGCCGCGCGGGCGGCGGCAGCCCGGCCAGCGCCGACGGCACCCCGAACAGGAACGTGGCCTGGTGGGCGCCGACCGCGTCGCGCAGTTCCCGCGGGCTGCGCCGCCTGGGCCGCACGACGACGTGCGCGCCGGCGAACAGCGGGTAGACGAACTGGTTGTTGAACCCGTAGGCGAAGTAGAACTGCGACACCGACACCAGCACGTCGCGGGGGCCGATGTCGAGCCGATCGGGGCCGCACGGCCGCCGCGAAGTAGTGGATAAGGTCGGAGCTGCGGTGGGCGACCGCCTTGGTCGCCCCGGTGGAGCCGGAGCTGAACTGGATGTACAGGACGTCGTCGTCCAGCGTCCCGGCCGGAACCGGTTCGGTCGGCTGCCCGGTCAGGTCGGCCAGCTGCCACCGCTCGACGGTCGTCCCGGCCGGGAACCGGCCCAGCCGGATGGCCCGGTCGTCGTAGTCCAGCAGGGTCCGCACGCCGCACAGCTCGTACAGGGCGGCCAGGGTGCCGTCGCGCAGGCCGGGGTTGACCAGGACCGCCACCGCGCCGATCTCGGCGCAGGCCAGGAAGGCGACCACCCACTCCGGGCGGTCGCCCGCGCACAGCCCTACGCGGTCGCCGGTCCCTAGCCCCCAGCGGCTGAGCTGCCGGGACAGGGCGGCGGCGGCCCGGTAGATATCGCGGTGGCTGAACGTGAGGCCGGTTGACTGGTCGGTCACGGCCGGCCGGTCGAGCCAGCCGCCGCAGCGGGAACGGCCGAACAGGTAGCCCAGGATCCTGCTCATCACAAGCCCGCCGACTCGACCTCGGGCCATGAGCCGAGATCCGGCCCCATGACCTCGAGCGCGTACAGCGCGGCCCGCTCCAGCCCTACGCCCAGGCACGCACTGAAGGCCGGCCCGTCGCCGTAGCGGATGCCGAACCCGTCGCCGAAGACCTTGCCGTGGGCGTTGACCGAGGCCAGCGCGACCGGTCGGCCGCCCAGCCGGCCCTGCAGCTCGTACTTGACGTTGACCCGGTGCTGGTACATCTCCTTGGCGCCGGCCTGCGGGCCGAAGAACGAGTCGTGCGCGACCTCGACCGAGGTGCCGGGGAAGACCTTGCTGAGCCGCCCGAGGGCGGTGAGCGCGCGCCGGAAGAACTCGTTGGCGCTCGCCCGGTCGGCCAGGTGCACCGTTTCGAATACGTGGTAGCTGGCCAGCCGGAAAGGGTCGTCGTGGTGGCCCTCCTCGTAACGCGCGCAGGGGGCGGCAAACCCGTAGCACGCGGCCTGCTCGAGCTGGCTCCCGCGCAGCATCTGGTAGACGCACAGGCAGGCGGCGGGCGATAGCGCGTACTGCTCGCGGGGCTGCCCGATCTCCTTGAGGTGCGGGCCCGCGGCCAGGACGTGGTGCGGGAAGTTCGCGAGGTAACCACCGTCGCGCAGCACGCTCAGCGGGAGCAGGCCGGTGACGTGCAGGGGCTCGGCCGCCAGGGCCGTCGCCAGCTGCCGGCAGTCGCCGGCTATCCGCTCGTAGGCCGCCTGGAAACGGGCGTTTCCCAGCACGAGGCCGTCGCCCAGGAAACTCACATAATCGCCAGTCATGGGGAACCTTCAGGTGAGCTTGCGTCGGTCGGCCTTGCCGACCGTGGTCAGGGGGAGCTCGGGAACCGGGATAACGCGATCGGGCAGGGCCTGGGAATCCGGGTGCGCGGCCAGCAGGTCGCGCAGGATGACCGTTCCCGACACCGGCTCGGTGACGGTGACGTAGACGGTCGACAGTGCCTCGAGGACCGGGTGGCGCTGGGCGACCGCGAGGGCCTCGCGGACCTTGGGATGGGACAGGGTGAGCAGTTCCACCGCGGTCGGGTCGATCAGCTCGCCCCCGCGGTTGATCATGTCGTCGGCCCGCCCGTGCACGGTGAAGCGCCGGTCGTCGACCGCGCGGGCCAGGTCACCGGTGACGAACCAGCCGCCGGGCCGGAACCGCTGCCGGTTCACCGCCTCCGGCGCGATGTAGCGGCTGATCGTGTAGGGGCCGCGGACCTCGAGCGCGCCGAGCCCGGTCGGGTCGGGCTCGACGATGCGGTACTGGTCGTCGAGCGAGAGCATGCGGCCGGTCGCCGACTCACGCTGCTCGTCGCTGTCGCCGGGGGCTGACTGGCAGAGCAGCCCCTCGGCCATGCCGAAGGAGACCTGCACCTGGCCGCCGAACAGGGCGCGCAGCTCGCGCACGTCCCGGGCGGTGACCACCGAAGCGCCCACCTGGGCTAGGCGCAACGTCCCGGCCGGGCCGTCGCTGCGGCCGTACCAGCGTCGAACCTGGGTCGGGACGAGCGGCATCACCGTGGCCCGGTAGCGCGCGCTCAGCGCCGCGATCCGCTCGAGCGAGGAGGACGTGGTCAAGACGACGGACGCCCCACTCAAGATCGCGCCGAGCACTCCTGGGCAGCCCAGCCCGTAGTTGTGCCCGGCGGGAATGGGCACGAGCAGGCCGTCGACGTCCCCCAGTTCCGCGTTACGGCTGGTCAGCCACAAGTTGAGCAGGTAGTCGGCGTGGCTGCGGGGGATGAGCTTAGGGACGCCGGTGGTACCGCCCGAGGTCAGGATCAGCGCGGTGCCCGGACTCACCCACCACCCGTCGGCGGTCGGCTCGGACGACACCCGGACGGCGCTCAGATCCGGCGCCGCCGCCTCGTCCAGGTAGAGGACGGGGATCCGCCCGGCGAAGAGCACGCCGAGCAGCTCGGCCAGGAACGCCACCGCGTTGCGCGAGCGCAGCCGGACCAGAGCGGGCCCGCCGTCCCACCGGCGGGCCCGCCGCTGCGCCTCGGCCAGCAGGTCCCGGTAGCGGACGACCCGCCGGTCGTCCGCGATCACCTGGCCCGGCGCGGCCTCGAGCCCGGCCCTGAGCTGCTGGGCCAGCGTCGTCTGGCCGGCCAGCCGCCGCACCGCGGGCTCGGTCTCCTGGGCGAAGACCAGGGCGGTCATGGCGGCGGCGCCGAGTCGAGCCACTCACCGAAGCGGGGGCCGGTCACCCGGCAGTCGTCGGCGACGAGCGTCCCGTCCGCGAACGCCTTTCCGATCGGGACACCGATCGCTAGCCGGGGCCGGCCGGGCAGCGCCCTGGTCATCTCCCAGAGCGTGAGTTCTTCCGGCCCGCACAGGTCCTCGCAGGCCGGGCCGTCAGCGACGCAGCGCCGGGCCACGACCGCGGCCACCGCGGCCAGCGCCACCGGGCGGCTCCTGATCCGCGGCACCACCGCCAGGGGGCCGAAGGACATCCGGCTCAGGTTCTGGGCCGCGAACTCGTACCACAGGGTGCTGCGGACGATCGTCGTCGGCAGCCCGCCGGCCGCGACCGCCGCTTTCTCCTGCGCGGCCTTGCCGGCGTAGTAGCCCGCCTTGGCGATGCCGGGCAGCTCGCAATTGACAATCGACGTCAGCACGTGGCGGCCGATAGCAGATTCACGGGCCGCTTCCTTGATGTTCCTGGTGGAAGCAGAAAAGAACTCGACTGCCTTCTGGCGGGAGCTGGTGAAAATATCGGTCGCCTCGACAACGGCGTCGAAGCCGCGGTAATCGGCCAGTGAGAACGGGCCGGTTACATCAACTCCGCTTGACTTGGAAACGACGGCAACCTCGTGCCCCCCGGCCAACAGCGCCTGCGCGGTCGCGGTACCGAGCCGTCCTCGGCCCACAATCACGAATCGACCCATGTAATCCCTCCTGGCCTTGTTTCGGCGATGGACTACACTACGCGTCCTGGCGACGATTCGAGCAATTCCTCAAATGATGCGATCGTGGAAAGGCCGGATAGTACTTCGAAATCGATGACGCACCCGAGATCGTGCTCCAGGCTGGCCAGCAGGATTACCAGCTCCTTGCTGCTTACGCCCAGGTCGGTCAGGGTCGTCTGCGGGGGATGCCCCGTGATATCGCGGCCCAGGACCGCTTCCACTAGCTCAGCGAAGTTCATGTCGCCTTCTTCCAGGCCAGGAACTGGTGCTCGACCCCCAGCGGCGGGCCGCCCGGCCCGGTTACCACCGCGGAAGCCGGTCCCGGCCAGCCGATGAGGGCGTTGGTGACCGCCCCGCGGAACAGTGACCCGTAGGGCTGGTCCGGTCCCCACAGCCGGCGGCAGTGCGCTTGCAGCAGCGGGTCGAAGCGCTTCCACGCGCCGTCCTCGTCCCGGACACCGACCCAGGAGTGCTGCGCGTCGAGCACGCCGAGTATCCGCCCGGACTCGATCCTGGCCTCCAGGCCGAGCCGGCCGAGCTCGGCCGCGACCACGGCGGCCAGGCACACGCAGTCGGCGCGGCCCTCGCGCCACCGGGCCTGCGGGTCGGACCGGCCCAGCGGGCTCACCCACTGAAAGCTCAGGCGGTGACTGGTCACGTCGTCGAGCACCTGGTCGTAGAGCGCGTCGGCCCCCCGGTGCCGAAGCAGGCCCGCGCTCCCGCGGGTGGTGATCGAGCCGTCGAGCACGGACGGCTCGCCCTCGCCGCCTGGCAGCGGCCAGCCGTCGTCCCCGCTGCCGCCTCCGGCTGGGCCGGCCGTGATGACCGCGCCCGCCCCGGGGACCCGCAGCCGCGCGCCGGCCGCGGGCAGCCGCGGGCACTTGACCCGGAACGACCAGTCCAGCCGGGCCAGGAGGGCGTCATCGGCCTGCCGGGCGAACCGCATCATCATCGACAGCCCCAGCTCGGGAACCGAAGATCCCAGGCCGCCGTGCAAGCCCAGGGCAGCCGCGTCGTGGTAGGCGAGGGCCGGCCCGGCGGGGGTGTCCACCACCGGGACCAGGCCGCTGGCGAGCAGCGCGGAGAGCACGGCGGGGCCGACCCCGAGGAAGCGGGCGGCCGCCGCCTGGTCGAGGTGCTCGTCGGCGGCCCGCTCGGCTTCGGTCTCGAACACCACCAGCTTGGCCGCGGCGCGCAGCGCCTCGGCCTGCGCCGCCGGGTCGGTGCGGCCGCGGGCGGTCACCTGATCCGCTCCTGAGCGGTGGTCTGCAGCTGCCTCAGCAGCACCGCCCGGCGCACCTTCCAGGTCGAGGTCACCGGCAGCTCGTCCCAGGGTCGGCGGACCAGTTCCACCTGGGACGACGGGCAGGCCCCGGCCACTTCGAGCAGCCGGGCCTCGTTTACCTCGGCGCCGTCGTAGGGGACGTAGACCAGGTAGCGCCGCTCGTCGTCGCCGAGGAGCAGCGCCTCGCGGACCCAGGGCAGCGTGTCGATGATGCGGTCCTCGATCCGCAGGACGCTGTCGACTCGGTCGACCCGGTCCCGGGTGCGGTCTTCCATGTACAGCCGGCCCTGGCGGTCCAGCCGCCCGTGATCGCCCATCAGCCACCAGCCGGACTCGAAGTTGTCCTGGTACCGCTCGTGCTCGCCGATGTAGTCGAGGCCCAGGCCCTTGCTGTGCACGGCGATCCGGCCGACCTCGCCCCGCCCCAGCTTGCGGCCGGCCTCATCGATGATCCTGACCTGCGTCATCCCCGGGAACGGGCGGCCGACCTCGCGGCCGTCGAAGGTCTCGAGGTGGCGGCGCCGGTACAGCTTCTGGGTAATCGGGCCGGTCTCGGTCTGCCCGTAGCTCTGGAACAGCACCGCGTTCCGCCGCCCGGCCGCGCGCAGGAGGATTCGCACCGTGCGGGGGTGGATCGCGTCGAAGGTGCTGATGATGACCCGGACGTTGGCGAACGGCGCCGGGTCCCGGGTGAGCGCCGCCTCCCAGGTCATGGCCATGTTCGGGTGGGTCTCCACCGCCGCGGGCCGATGGGCGCCGATCAGCTTCAGGGCGTCGTCCGACGCCGGGTCGGAGATCATCAGCGTCTTCAGGCCCAGGGCCACCGCGGTGGCGAAGGCCGCGACCGTGCGCGCGTGAACGAACGACATCGCCATCGCGAACGGCTCGTCGAAGCGCATGAACCGCGCGATCACCGTCTGGATGGTGATCGGCATCTGCGTGCCCCGCCGGGCCTGCGGCACCAGCTTGGGCAGCCCGGTGGTCCCGGAGGTGTGGGTGATCAGGTACGTGTCCTGCGCCGCGGGCGCCCGCGGCGCAGGGGCCGGGGTGAACGGCGAGCCCCACCCGGACTGGAGGTCGGCCGCGAGCTCCTCGGCCCGGATGACCGTCCCCGCGTCCGCGGCCGGCCGTGGCGGCCCGGATACCACGACCTGCTGCGGCGCCAGCCGGGCGATCAGGCCCGCGGCGTCGGGTTCGGTCAGGGCCGGGGCCAGCATCGCCGGGATCGCGCTCGCCCGGGCGATCGCGCAGGCCAGGAACAGCAGGTCAGGATTTTGCTCCTTGTAGATGGCGCACACGTCGCCGGGCCGTACGCCCCGCGCCACCAGTGCCGCCGCCAGCCGCTCGACGACTTCGTTCATCGCCTGGTAGCTGACCTGGGTCCCCAGGTGCGGGGCTACGTCGAGCGGCCGGTCCAGGATGAAGAGCGACTTGGGATACTTCCTGGCCGCTGCCGGTATCAGGCGTGACATGTCAAACATGGCTTTTCCTTCCTGCGCGGTCGGCTGCTGACCGTGAGCGCCGCTCCCTGGCGCTGATATAGCGGGCGAACAGCTGCGACAACATCTCGTGATCGATGGCGATATTGCTGATGGCGGCGATCTCGCGGTCGGCCTGCTGGAAGCGCTTCTCCTGGCGGATGTACGGGACGTAGAACTCGATCTGCTCGGAGAGCCTGGAGTCCATGTCCGACAGCAGCCCGGCCTCGGTGACGAAACGCGGCGGGACCATCCCGCAGGCCTCGAACGCCGCGATCAGCGTCTGGCCGATGGTCGGCCCGTGCGAGTTCGTGATGTGGATGACCGAGTAGGGATCGGCCTGCTCGCCGGCCAGCACCGCGGCCCGCACGCAGCGGTCGACCGGGATGAGGTCGAGGGGAGCGGCCGGGGCGGTGAGGAGATGCATGGGAACGTTCGAGTAGAGGTCGCCGAATACCCGGGCGACGCGGCCCTTGAATATCGTCAGGTTCTTCAGGAACCCGTAGGCGCCCGCGTCGGACATTCCCTCGTGCGTCTGGCTGTGGCCGGTCACGATCGAGGGGCGCATGATCCGCCATTGCCGGTCGCTGTTACGGACCAGGAGCTCGCCCGCTCGCTTGGTCCCCTCGTACACGTTGTTGGGCGGGTCCGCGGAAAAGTCGTCGGCTTCGCCGCAGTCGCCCTCGCGCTGGCCGAAGACGTAGGCCGTCGAGAAGTGGTTGAGCCGGGAAACGCCGGAGGCCGACAGCCAGTCGACCAGGCGCGCGACCGCGCCGACGTTGACCGCCTCGATCTCGGCCCGGTCCCGGTCGAGGTGCTTGAGTGACGCGGCCGTGTGCCAGGCGACGTCGACCGGGGCGGCCAGCTCCGGCAGCGCGCCGAGGTCGCCTTCGAGTACCGACACCCGCGCCGCCAGGTCGGGCAGGCTGCGCTGGTAGAGCCGCGCCGCGGTCTCCAGCGCGGTCAGGGCCCGCGCGCGGGCCGACTGGCCCGACTTGGCCCGGCTCAGGCACACGACCTCGCAGCCGGGGTCGCGGCCGAGCAGTTCGAGCGCGAGGGCCGAGCCGACGAATCCGGTTGCCCCGGTGACCAGGTGCCTCATGACACCGCCGTCCGCTTGACCGCGTCGACGTAGTCGGCGATGGACTGGACCGTCTGGAAGACCTCGAGCGGGACATCGTAGTCCCAGGCGATCCCGAATTCCTGCTCCACCCGGGCCAGGAACGCGGTAAACGCCCACGACTCGACCCCGACGTCGGCCAGCGTGCTGGTCAGCAGTTCATCCACGGGGACCGGGTGCTCGATCACCGCCAGCAGGCAGGCGATCACCCCGTAGGCGGTGGGGCCGGCCCGGCCCTGGCCGGGAGGAACCACGCTCACAGCCGCTCCTCTTCCAGGAAGCGCAGGATCGCCTGCTGGAATCCGTCCGGGTCCTCCATGTAGGGCAGGTGGCCGGCCCCGTAGAGTTGCCGCAGGAAGGCTGGCTTTTCACCCAGCGCGGGCGTTATCTCGTCGGCCTGGCTGGGCGGCCAGAGGCTGTCCGAGGTTCCGAGAACCAGGGCCAGTGGGCTCTCGACCTTGGCCAGCTCGGTGAAGTCGCAGCTATCCGCGTGGGCGGCCTGCATATTGGCCAGCAGCGGGTCCCGCCGGTGCACCGCGGTAAACGCCGAACGCAATCCCAGGTAGCCCGTTGCCCCCAGCTGCTTCATGACCCGGCCGGAGAACGCGAGGGAATAGAGATGATCCCACAGCGCCTCGGTCCCGCCTAGCCGCAGCGACGTGATCAGCGTGCGCTCGGTGGCCTGGCGGACAAGCTCGTTGCTCGGGGTGATCGACGGGCCGGCCAGGACGACCCCCCGCACGCGCGACTGGTTGGCCAGCGCGTAGCGCAGGCAGATCATCGCTGACGTCGAGGTGCCGACCAGCACCGCCGACTCGATCGCGAGGGCATCGAGCAGGTCGCCCAGGGTCTGCGCGTGGTGGTCGACGGTCGGCTCGCCGCACAGGGAGGAGGCACCCTGGTTTTCCAGGTCGTAGATCAGGCAGGCGTGCTTCTCGGTGATCCGGTCGATGTAATTACGCCACATCGGCGCGACGATGTAAAAATTGTTCACGAACACCAGCGTCGTGTCCCGCTTGGGGCCTATCGACTCGCAGTAGATACTGCGATCGTCAAGGGTGACCGTGGAATTTTTCTTGTACCTGAGATCGGGAACGGTGACGCTCGGTTGCATTCGTTTCATCCTGATCTAAAGAGAACGTAAGCGGCCGTCAGTGGCCAGCCAAGCCGTTTCTGGCGGATGTCAACGTATTTGCGGTCCCATTTTGAGTCAGGGTGACTGTACAAGTCAAGAACGGTCATTTTGCTGCTCATATCGTGTAATTGAAATTCCCCGCGTCGTCGGCGGTGCTTTTACGCTAAGGACGGGAGCCGAGACGCTGCCCAGCCAATTCCGCCAGCTCGCCGCGCGCGGCGCCGGCCCGGGCCCGGCGCTGCCGCCGCCGACGATCGCGGTGACCGCCCGGATTCCGTGCAGCGCGTTCACCAGCCACACTTCGGCCCCGTCGAGATCCTCCGGGCGCCGCCGGACGGCCCGGACCGGTACCCCCAGCGCGCCGGCCCGCTCGGTGACCAGGCCGGCGGTAACGCTGGCGAGCACCGGGAGCCCGGCCGCGGCCGGCACAGCATGCCTCCCTCCCACCACAGCACGCCCGCGTGGGCCGCCTCCAGCAGCACGCCGTCCGCGTCGACCAGCAGCGCGTCGTCGGCGCCGGCCGCGGAGGCCCGGGCCCGCAGCCGGGCCAGGGACGGCAGGTCCGGCCCCTTGCGCCGGGGGAATCGTCGCGGGTCAGGCTCGCGGCCGAGCCAGACCCGGACGGTCGCCGAGGTCGGCGGGGCCGGGCGGACCCGGAGCGACAGCCGGGTCGCGCGCTGGTCACCGGACAGCTCCACCCGGGGGAACCAGCGGCCGGCGTCCGGCAGGCGGGCCCGGACAGCCGCCCAGAACGCGTCCAGGCTGGCCGGGGCGGGCCCGGCCGCCCCGAGTCCCGCGGCCTGCCCGCAGGCGTCAGCGAAGCGGCGGCGGTGCCGGTCCAGGGCCCGGGCGCGGCCGTCGTCGACCAGCCAGGAATCCGCGGCCAGCAGCGCCTCGTCGGCCAGCGGGCCCGGCACCAGGCCGTCGGCCCCGGTCCACCGGAACGTCCGCGTGCTCACCGGCTGGCCCTGGCCGGCTCGGCCGCCTGGTAAGCGCGGAGCGGTGCCATCGCCTTGAGCAGCATCTCGTCGTACTCGAGGGCGGGATCGGAGTCGAGGACGATGGCGCCGCCCGCGCCTACCCGCCACTGGCCGTCAGCCAGCACCGCCGTCCGGATCACGATGCTCAGGTCGGCGGTCTGGTTGCAGCCGAGGAAGCCGATCGCCCCTGAGTAGACGCCGCGGGCCTCGGTTTCCAGCGAGTCGATGATCTCCATCGTGCGCAGCTTCGGCGCGCCGGTCATCGAGCCGCCGGGGAAGCACGCGCGGACGGCGCCGACCACGCTGACCTCCGCCCGCAGCTGCCCGCGAATGGTGGAGACGAGCTGGTGGACCGTCTCGTAGGTCTCGGTGACCATGAGCCGCGGCACCTGGACGCTGCCCACCTCGCACACCCGGCCCAGGTCATTGCGGACCAGGTCCACGATCATCAGGTTCTCGGCCCGGGTCTTGTCGCTGGCGGCCAGCCCGGCTCGCAGCTGCTCGTCCTCGTCCGGCCCGCGGCCGCGCGGCGCGGTGCCCTTGATCGGCTTGCTCTCCGCTGTCCCGAACCGGTCCACCCGCAGGAACCGTTCCGGTGAGGAGGACGCCACCGTTATCCCGGCTACCTTCAGGTAGGCCGCGTACGGCGCCGGGTTCACCCGGCGCAGCCTGCGGTAGAACGCGTAGCCGTCCTCCCGGGCGGGCAACCGGAGCGCGTTGGTCAGGCAGATCTCGTAGCTTTCGCCCGCCCGCAGCTTGTCCAGGCAGCAGGCGATGTCGTCCAGGTACTGGCGCCGGCCCCGGGTCAGCCGTCCCTCGAGCTCTTCCAGGCCCAGGCCAGGCTGGCCGCGCGGGTCGCCCTGGCCGTCCGGCCCCGGGTCGCGGGGGAGTTGCCGTAGCGCCGCCTCCGCCTGCCGCAGCCAGTCACCGGCGGCGTCGTCCGCGGCGGGCGCCCCGTCGCCCAGCGCCAGCAGGTACGTCGCCCCCTGCTCATGGTCGACCGCCACCATCCGGTCGGGGAAGATCCAGGCGGCGTCGGGGGTCGCGGCCCGGTGCGCGTTGGGCGAGCCGCAGTCGGCCTTGAGCTCGTACCCGAAGAAGCCGACGTAACCGCCGGAGAAGTCGAACGGCAGGTCGGGAGCGTCCACCGAGCGCCCGGCCAGCTCGCGCTCCAGGTAGTCGAAGATCGTGCCGGGCACGCGGACGGTGCCGTCCGCCCGGTGCGCGCTTACGGCGTCCTCCCCGACCCGGTAGACGGCGACCTCACCCAGGTCCCCGGCCGCGGCCCCCAGCATCGAGAACCGGGCCAGTCCGGGCTCGGCCCGCGCGCTGTCCAGCCAGAACGCGGTCGCGGACTGGGCGAACAGCCGGGTGAAGGCGGCCTCGGTGTCCACCGCTCCGGGCAGTGTCCGCACCCGGAGCTGGTACTTCCTGACCGCCGGGGGCGAACCCGCCCCGGGTCCGGCCGCTCCTCGCGGCGGGCGGCCGGGCCCGGCCGCCTGGGCCCGGCCGCCCGCCGCCCGGGCTCGGCGCCTGGCCGGCCGCCGGCCGCGGCCGGCCAGGTAGTCCGCGGTCAGCCGCCGGAAGTTGGTCATCAGGTCGGCGCCGTAGCCGGTCGCTACCGATTCCGGGTGGAACTGTACGCCCCACAGCGGCCTGAACCGGTGCCGCAGGGCCATGAGGACGCCGTCCTCGGCCCAGGCGACGGGCTCGATCGCCGCGGGCAGCGCGGAAGGCGCGCACAGTGAGTGGTACCGCACCGCGGTGAATTCCCGGGGGATGCCGTGGAAGAGCGGAGCGCCGTTGTGCCGCACCTGCGTCAGGTGACCGTGCCGGGCCCGCGGGGCCGGCCGGATCAGCACTCCCTCGCTGGCCGCGATCCCCTGGTGCCCGAGGCACACGCCGAGCACGGGAATGTCGGCGGAGGCGATCACGTCCGCCGATATGCCGAAGTCTCTCGGCTCACTGGGCGCGCCGGGGCCCGGCGAAATGACGGCATTGTCAAAATTACGGGCCCAGTCGGCGGGCAGCGCCGCGTCATTCGGCAGCACCGTGGGCTCTGCCTCGTTGACCGCGGCTATGAGCTGGAAAAGGTTATACGTGTAGGAGTCGTAGTTGTCGATCAGGAGGGTGCGCATTACTCGCCGATCGCCGACAGGATGCCGTCCCACAGCCGCGTCCTGGCCGACAGGGCAATGCCCGCGGCGCTGACGCACTCGCCCCACTTCACGTCGTCGTCGCCGCACAGGTCGGCGAGCATCTGCATGGCCATCGGCGTGTGCTCTTCCTTGTCCACCTGGATGTGCCGGGACAGGTAATCGCAGAAGGCGCCGAGGCGGCCCTCGCGGCGGCTGACGCCGACGACCTGGTCGAACATGTCGGGTATGAGGTCCTCGCGGCCGAAGGCGAACGCCGCGGCCCTGCCGTGCAGCGGCCCGTTCTCGATGAAGTCCCAGGTGGTGCCGACGAACTCGGCCGCCGGGGCGGGTACCCGGGCCGCCTTGAGCGCCGCCCGCACCGGCTGGCGGCGGCCGATCTGGGCTAGGAACGGGTCCACCGTCGCCCGGGAAGCCCCCGCCTCCGACATGCCCGCCAGGTACAGCTCGAAGTGGCTGATGAACCCCTGGCCGAACTCGTCGCTCTCCTCCACCAGGACGATCTCGTTGATCAGCCGCCGGCTCTCCCTGGCCCCGGTAGGAACCCACGGGACGGTCACCCCGGTCAGTTCCCGCTGGAGGGACTTCAGGAGCGACATGAAGTCCCAGACCGCGTACACGTGGTTTTCCATGAACACGCGGATCGCGTTGAGCGTACTCAGGTTCCGGTAAATCGGGTGGGAGACGACCTTCGACCTCAGCGGCTCGATTTCCTTATTCAGCCATTCAATCTTGGGGTGGCTCTCGGCCCAGTCATAGCGCGACATTTACCGCACCTCCATCGAGCAATTGGCAACGCCGTTGAAAATGCCTTTGAGGTTGACCGGTAAAAGCGTGACAGTTTATCCCGTGACTGTCAACGAATGTTTAATTGCGAACGCCGATAGCGAGCCGGTTAGCGTTCCGGTAAAAGGCGTGAACAGTTTCCGGCTGAATGGGTGAGCGGAATTCGCGACCGCGCGGCCGCCGCCCGGCGCGGCCCTCGCCCGTTCATCTGCGGAGGTTCCTCGCTTGGGCGGGCGACGGCGGGAAACGCCGCGCCTTAAGCGCTCCGTCGGGGCTAGGTGCACCCGGGTCGGGCCCTGGCACGGAGCCGGCCGCCCACGACCCGGGTCCGGGCCAGCTGCTGATCCTCGCGCAAGAAGGGGGCCACGGCCCGCGGGAGCTCCCAGGCGTGCGGGGTGAACCCGCCCTTCGCCGCCCGGGTAATCGCGGCCAGGAACCCGCTGCCCTCGGCATGCAGCCAGTCGAGCGCCTCGGCGGGCGAGCGGAACCTGACCGGGGTGACCCCGGGCAGCGGGAACGGCAACGGCAGGGGCGCGCGGTGCGGTAGCAGGAATTTCCACGCGCCGCCGATGGTGTGCAGGTAATGATCGAGGAGGCGGTGCTCGGCCGAGCGCAGCTCGTCGTGGGTCTGCTGGGCCTGAACCGCTTCCGTGGCATACGCGCGCACCAGCTCGTGCGCGCGGTAGCGGCCCGGCACGTGCTCGGTCAGCAGGTGCTCGTCGCATATCTCGGCCAGCGCGTGACGGGCCTCGCTCAGGGGGACCGCGGCCAGGCTCGCGGCCTCGGGCGCGGTCACCGCGCCGGCCGGGTGCAGGCCGAGCAGGTAGAAGATCCGCGCCGACCGGGAGGTGAGCCTGGCCGCTGATCGCGAGAACGCCGCGCGCACGCTGGTGGAGGTGTCTCGCGTGTCCAGCGTGTCGAGCCGGATGCGCGGCTCCCGCAGCCCGGCTGCGAGCTTGGCCAGCGGCTGGCCGGGGTGGCCCGCCGCCTGGGCGACCACGCTGCTCAGCGCGAGCGGGAGCCCCGAGCAGGCCGCGATGATGTCGTCGACCGCGTGCGCCTCGGCCGTCACCCGGGCCGCGCCGAAGCCGCGGAGCAGCAGCTCGCGCGATTCCGCGGGGGAGAGGTTCTCCAGGGGCAGCAGCCGGGCGCCGTGCGAGACCGCCAGGCCGGTGAGTCGGTTCCTGCTGGTGACCAGGGCGAAACAGCCGGGCGGCATCGGCAGCAGCGCCCGGACCTGCTCGGCGCTGCCGGCGTTGTCCAGCAGGACCAGGATCCGCCGGTCTTCTAGCAGGGCATGGTAGAGGGCCAGCCGGGCGTCCGGGTCGGGCGGTACCGCGTCCCCGGCGACGCCGAGCGCGGTCAGGAACCGCCCGGCCACCTCGGCCGGAGCCAGCTGCTGGCCGCCCGGACCGTCACCGCGCAGGTCGGCGAACAGCTGGCCGTCGCCGAAGTGATCAGCGACCCGGCGCGTCCAGTAAGCCGCGAGCGATGTCTTCCCGATCCCTGCTCCCCCGACGATCGCGGCGACCGGGGCGCCGCCCGCGAAGGGCTGTTCGCGCCAGATGTTGTCGAGCAGGGCCAGCTCGTCCTGGAAGCCGGCGAAGCAGCGCGGCGCGGGCAGCAGCTGACGCGGTGCCCTCCTGGCCGCCCGGTCGCCGCCGGGAGTGGGCTCCGCCTGCTGGAGGGGGGCGCGCAGGCCCCCGGTGTCCTGCCGCAGCACCCGCAGATGGGCCGCCGCCAGCTCCTCGCCGGGGTCGATCCCGAGCTCGTCGTCCAGCCGTTTCCGCAGGTCCTCGTAAACCGAGAGGGCCCGGGCCTGTTGGCCGCAGGCGGCCAGCGCGATCATCAGGTGGGCTTGGGCCCGCTCGTTCAGCGGATCGGCCGCGGCCAGTGACTCCAGCCGCCGCAGCACCATGTCATGCCGGCCGAGGTCGCCCGCGACCTTGGAGAACGACAGCAGCTCGTCGGCCAGCTCATGACGCAACTCGATCAGGGCGGGATGATCCTGCAGCAAGATCAGGTCAGCGCACGGCTCGTCGTGGCAGAGCTGGAACGCCCGCTCGTACAGCCGGCAGGCGTTCAGGCGGTCGCCGGCCTTCCTGGCCTCGGCCGCGCGCCGGGCCAGCTCGCGGAAGGCCGCGAGGTCGAGCTCGGCCGCGCTCGCGGACAGCGTGTAGGCCCCACGGGCCCGGGTCAGTCGGGGCGCCTGGCCGCCGCCTTCCGCTGCCCGCAGCGTCCGGCGCAGGCGGCTCACCCAGGCCAGGGCGGGGTCACGGCTCGAGCGGGCCCACTGCTCGCCGTAAAGGAGGGTCGATATGGCTTCCGGCCGCACCGGCAGGCCGTGGCGGATCGCGAGCAGCCCGAGCACTACCCGCTGCGCGTCGGACCCGATATCGACTGGCTCGCCGCCCATCCAGACCGCGACCGGGCCGAGCACGGCGATCCATAGCGTTTTCCCCGTGGTTTCCGGTCGTGTCGCGGTGACCTGGCCGCCGGTGGCTGCGGTCGGGCGCGCGCTTTCCCTGAGCTCCCGGGCTTGCTCGGGACTGAGGCGGAGGGCCTCGGCCATCGCCGCTAGCGACCGTGGCCGAGGCGATGATCTGCGCCCTTGCTCAAGATCACGGATTGCGGCAACCGACAGGCCGCTCTTGACCGCGAGTTCTCGCTGGGTAAGGCCAGCATTCCGACGAAACTCACTGAGTAGGGCGCCGATTGACGGCGATTTCCGCTCTTGAATCCCGGTGCTAGCCGCGTATTCGGTAGCCGGGATGGCCTGAAGTTGCCGCATTCTTACAGATGCCTCCCGTTTATACCGGTTGGGCAACTACGTACGGGAACCGTCGCGCGATAGGGCCCTATTTAACCCGTTTGGGGATCAAACAGCAATTCGGCATCACCGGGAGCGGTCGGGCGGTGGTTTCATGAGTCCGGCTCGCGTCCAAATGAGGAAATTCCTCAGACAGCCGGGCCCTCGGCCGCTGGCCCCGGCCGGGCCAGCCCGGCGAAGGCGGCCGGGGTGCCGTAGTACGGCATCCCGGCCGTTAAAAACGCATGGGGATCGCCGCCGTATTCAGCCTGCAGGCCCGCACTAGCAGGGGAAACTGCGCGCTTCGGGTACGGCAGCGCGGTGCGTGACGGCGAGTGCCCGCGATTCCCGTGCCCATGCCAGGCTGAAAAGCGTCGGACATCGTGGTCACTGGCGACCCGCGAGCGCTTACCCACGACATGCGAGAGGATTCAACTGACGGTGATGCCTGACCCGACCGCTGAGCAGCCAGGAAAGCAGCCTTCCACCGCGTCGGAAGAAGTCTCCGTCCCGGTCGGGTCGATACGGCTCGGGGACTCCCCCCGGCTGAACGGGGAGGACCGGGCGCATATCGCACGGCTGGCCGAGGCCGACGCCGAGCTTCCGCCCATCCTGGTGGACCGGCGGACAATGAAGGTCATCGACGGGATGCACCGCCTGCGGGCGGCCGCTCTGCAGGGGCGGGCGACCATCAAGGTCGTCTTCTTCGACGGCCGCCCGGCCGAAGTGTTCATCCGCGCGGTCAAGGAGAACATCGCCCACGGGCTGCCGCTGTCGCAGGCCGACCGCCATGCCGCCGCTGCCCGCATCATGGCCTCGCACCCGCACATGTCCGACCGTGCCATCGGAGAAGCCGCAGGCCTGGCCGCCAAGACGGTCGCCAGGATCCGGCGCTCGGGTGGCGCGGCGTCGCAGTCGAGCACCCGCGTCGGGAAAGACGGCCGGGCCCGGCCGCTGAACGGTGAGGACGGCCGGCTGCGGGCGGCGGAGGTCCTCGCCCAGTACCCGGACGCCTCGCTGCGCGAAGTCGCCAGGACCGTCGGCATCGCGCCGGCGACGGTGATGGACGTACGCAACCGGCTCGCCCGGGGCGAGCCGCCGGTGCTCAGCCGGGACCGTGAGGGCGGTGCCAGCCCCCGGGTCCCGGCCCAGCCCGGGCCGCGCGGCCATCTCCCGCTGCGGCCGGGCCAGGCCCGGCCATTGCCCGCGGCCACCGTGGAAAAGCTGCTGCGCGACCCGTCGCTCCGCAACAACGATTACGGCAGGCAGCTTCTGCACCTCCTGCAGACGACAGCGGGCGGGACGGACCAGTTGCTGCAGCGAAGCACTCTCGTGCCGTCGCACTGCGCGCACATAGTCGCCGGGGTTGCCCAGCAATACGCGGAGGCCTGGCAGGATTTCGCGGCCGAACTCACCGAGCGCGGCCGCAGCGCCGGCCACTGAGGCGGCAGGCCGCGGAGGCTATGGGGCCTCGCGGCTAACGGTCACCGGATGATAGGACTAGTAACAGGAGGATTCGCGCAGCTGTTCAAATTCAGTGTCGCCGTACCGGTGCAGCCCGAGGAGAACCATTAATGCGCGCAGTCGCGGCCGACCCAACGCTGGCCGACTTCAATCAGCTCATCTGGTGGATGGTGCTGCTGAAAACCGGGATAATTTTCGTCTTCCTGTTGCTGACGACGACTTTGATGATCTGGTTCGAACGGCGGGTTATCGGCCGCATGCAGAATCGCCCCGGACCGAACCGGGCTGGTCCCTGGGGCCTTCTTCAGCCTATCGCCGACGCCCTCAAGCTCCCGCTCAAGGAAGACATCGTCCCCACCCGCGTCGACAAGCTGGTGTTCGCAGTCGCGCCTGCCCTCGCGGGCGCGATCTCGTTTGTCGGCTTTGCCGTCATCCCGTGGGGCCCCGAGGTGTCGATCTTTCACCACCGCACGCCGCTACAGCTCGCCGACCTGCCGGTCAGCGTACTGCTGATCCTGGCCATGAGCTCGATCGGCGTCTACGGCATCGTGCTGGCGGGCTGGGCCTCCCGGTCGCCGTACGCCCTGCTCGGCGCGCTGCGCTCCACCGCCCAGGTCATCAGCTACGAGATCGCCATGGGACTGTCGTTCGTGCCGGTCTTCCTGTACGCGGGCTCGCTGTCCACCAGCGCGATCGTGACCGCCCAGGCCCACTTCTGGTACGCGTGGACGCTGCCCGTGTCGTTCCTCGTCTACCTGGTGACGATGGTCGGCGAGACCAACCGGGTCCCGTTCGACCTGCCCGAGGGCGAGGGCGAGATCGTGGCCGGGCACATGACCGAGTACTCCTCGATGAAGTTCATGATGTTCTTCCTGGCCGAGTACATCAACATGACCACCGTCTCCGCGCTCGCCACCACGCTGTTCCTCGGCGGCTGGCGCGCACCGTGGCCGCTCAGCCTCATCGGTCCCGGCGTCAACCAGGGCTGGTGGCCGGTTCTCTGGTTCCTGCTCAAGGTCTCGGCCCTGCTGTTCGGCTACGTCTGGCTGCGCGGCTCGCTGCCCCGCACCCGCTACGACCAGCTGATGGCGCTCGGCTGGAAGATCCTCATCCCGCTGTCGATCGTCTGGATCCTGCTCATTGCGACGATCAAGGACTGGCGGAGCGACAGTCATTCTCCGGTGCCGTACGCGGTGGGCGGCCTTGTCCTTATCCTGATCGTGCTGATGTTCAAGTTCTGGGATAACGCCGGGCGGCGGCGGGCGGCGCTGATCGAGGAACCGCCTGCGGTGACGCCGCAGACCCAGGAGCTGGCCGAGCTGGAGACGGGGGCCCGGGCGCGGTTCCCGGTGCCGCCGCTCGACCTGCCGCACTACCACGGCCTGCCGCCCGCGGACGAGCAAGCGGGGCCTGCCGCCGAGCCCGTCGGATCGGGAAACCGGGATGGCCGGGACCACGCTGGCTAGCCCCCGGCTGCTGGCCCTGAGTGACCTGCACGTGGCCTTTTCCGACAACCGGGAGCTCATCGAGCGGCTGCGCCCGGAACGCGCTGACGACTGGCTTCTCCTGGCCGGCGACGTCGGCGAGCTGTACGCGGACATCGAGTGGACGCTGCGCACGCTCAGCGAGCGGTTCAGCCGGGTCGTGTGGGTTCCCGGCAACCACGACCTCTGGACGCACCGCGACGACCCGGTGCGGCTGCGCGGGGTGGCCCGGTACCGAGCACCTGGTCGAGCTGTGCCGCCGGCTGGGGGTGGTCACCCCGGAAGATCCCTACCCGGTGTGGCCGGGTCCGGGCGGGCCGGTGACCGTGATCCCCCTGTTCCTGCTGTACGACTACTCCTTCCGGCCCGCCGGGGCCGAGACCAAGGAACAAGGCCTGGCCCGTGCCTACGACACCGGCGTGGTCTGCACCGACGAGATGCTGTTGCACCCCGACCCGTACCCCAGCCGCGAAGCCTGGTGCTGGGCCCGGATCGCGGCCACTGAGCGCCGCCTGGCCGAGCGCGACCCGGCCCTCCCGGTTGTCTTCGTGAACCACTACCCGCTGGTCCGCGAGCCGACCGACGTGCTGCGCTACCCGCAGTTCGCCCAGTGGTGCGGCACGACCCGCACCGCTGACTGGCACCTGAAGTACAACGCGGCCGCCGTCGTCTACGGCCACCTCCATATCCCCCGGGTGACCTGGTACGACGGGGTCAGGTTCGTCGAGGCCTCGCTGGGTTACCCGCGGGAGTGGCGGCGCTGGGCCGGGCGACCCGGCCTCCCCGAGCCAGGTGTACCGCGGCAGGTCCTTCCGCTGCCGCCGGATGACCCGCGGCCATGATCGGCCAGATCTTGCCGGCCGCGGTCGCGGCGGCGGAGGAGTTCGGTGACGTCCTCGACGCCGTGCTGTTCCCCGAGGAGGAAGCGGCGGTCGCCAACGCGGTGGACAAGCGGCGCCGGGAGTTCACCACCGCCCGGGCCTGCGCCCGGCGGGCGCTGGCCGAGCTGGGCTGGCCGGCGGTGCCGATCGCGCCCGGGCCGCGCGGCGCGCCGGGCTGGCCGCCCGGCGTGGTCGGCAGCATCACCCACTGCGCCGGCTACCGCGCGGCCGCGGTCGCCCGGGAGCGCGAGGTGGTCACGCTCGGCCTGGACGCCGAGCCGCACGACCAGCTGCCGGCCGGGGTGCTGGCCGCGGTTTCCTCCGGGCCGGAGCGGGACCGCCTGGACGCACTGGCCGCCAAGCGGCCAGACGTGCACTGGGACCGCATGCTGTTCTGCGTGAAGGAATCGGTCTACAAGGCATGGTTCCCGCTGACCCGGCGCTGGCTCGGCTTCGAGGATGCCTCGGTCGACATCGACCCGGAGGCCGGCACGTTCACCGCGCGGCTGCTGGTCCCCGGGCCCAGCCTGAACGGGGCCGAGGTCGATCAGTTCGACGGCCGCTGGCTGGTCAGCAACGGCCTGATCGTGACCGCGATCGCGGTCACCGCCGGGGAACCGTGAACGTCACGGTGGCGGGGTTTCCCTTGGTCCCCTTCAGGTTCAGCGGTACCACCCGGACCTGGTAGCGCCCCGGGGCCAGGCCGGACAGCGTGAGCGCGACCGGCCGGGCCGGGCTGGCCAGGTCCCAGGTCACGGTCGCCCTGAGGGTGAACGCGGCCGCGCCCGGCGGCTTCAGGTAGACCTGGTAGGCCAGCCCCAGCCCGATGTCCGGCCAGCCCAGGGCGACGGTGCCACCCGGGTGCGGGCGGGCCGACAGCCCGGTCAGCGGCTTGATCGGCGGGCAGCCGTCCTTGTAGTCCCACTCGTTGAACCACTGGTCCGGGTCGCGGGCGGCGACCCGCGGGTACTCGGACGGGCCGGCGGTGACGAGGCCGTGCCCGCCCAGCGCCGACAGCGGCAGGCTGATGAACCGGGGCAGCGTCACCGTGTTGGTGAACCACGACATCGGCACGCAGCCGGCCGAGTTCCCGATGGAGTTGACGTTGTAGCTGATCACCAGCTGGCCGCCGGCCGAGACGGCGGGCTCGGCCCGGGCCTCGTAGAGCAGCCGGAAGTCATGGGCGGCGTCGGGGCCGATGCCGGGGTCCCGGTACAGCACGGTGCCGCGGTCCTGGCCGAACGGTCCCCACGGGGCGTCGGCCGGGTAGGCGTCGATGTCCTGGCTGCCGGCGATGGGGTCGGCCTGGATCAGCCAGTAGCGGCCGCCCGCGCTGACCACCGAGAAGGCGGTGGAGAAGCTGATCGCGTTGATGACCGGCATCAGCGGGGCGGCGTCCTGCTGGCTGCCCGCCCACTGGCCCGAGCCGGCGTAGAACCGCCAGGCGCCGAAGTCGGTCAGCTCGGCCGCGGGCACCCGGGCCAGGTAGGCCTGGCGGCCGATCGCCTTGCTGCTCGGCAGCAGGGTGCCGTACACGTAGACGGTCGAGCCCTGCTGGAGGATGGCGTTGCCCCAGACGATCGGCGAGGCGGCCCCGGGCGGCACGTAGTACGGCAGCGCGGTCAGCGGCGGCACGGTCACGCCGCCGGCGCCCTTGCCCGCGGCGGCCAGCTCAGCCACCGGGTACCTGGCGATCACCGTCCCGAGCGGCACGTAGGGGACGTTGCCGGGCGAGAAGCGGTTGTAGAACTGGAAGACGGAGTCCCCGGCCTTGAGGCCGGCCGCGGCCCAGTAGCGGGTGCTCGGCCGGCCCGGTGCGCGCGGGGTGGCCACCACCGAGGCCGGGTGACCGGTCAGGCTGCACAGGTTGCCGCCGGTCAGCGTGGTGTACCGGCGGGACTGGCCGCTGTCGGTCTCGACCACCACCGAGTTGTGCACCAGGCCATGGGCACGCCGGAAGCCCTGGACCGGGCCGGCCGGGCCCAGGTAGGTGTCGGAGAAGAACCAGGCGACCTGGGTGGCGCTCAGCCGCACGGCCGAGATCCCGTCTCCGCCCGCCCAGCCGCTGCAGGTCGACGCGGCCGAGACCGCGGCCCACTGCGCGTCGAGCCGGCCCGGCAGCGAGCTGGCCGGCCCCGCCTGGACCCGGTCGCTGCTCATCACCGGCGGGTGGAACGCGGGCGGCGCCTGCCGGGGCCCGCCCGACGGCCGCAGCGACCAGGCGAGCAGCACCGCCAGCCCGACGAGCAGGCCCGCCGCCAGGGCGGCGGTCAGCCTGCGGCGCGAGCGCGGCAGGCGGCGCGGACCGGCGGGCGGGTGGGGGCGTAGCTGCGGCGCGGTCATTGGCTTCCCTGCGAGCGGCTCGGTGACGGTCTCGGCCTGGGCTTGAGGCCCGGCAGCTGGACATCGAGGAAGTGGGGCCGGTAGCTGCTGACGGCGCTGAAGTTGCCGGCCAGGCTGGTGGTGCTGACGCTGTAGCTGACCAGGACGCTGGCCCCGTGGCTGTACTGGGGCACGATCCGGTACTCGTAGGCGAGGTAACCGGACGGCAGCCGCGGCTGGTAGACGAGGTAGCGCGGGGTGCCGGAGGAGAACCCGGCCGGGCAGCCGGCGTAGTACGCGACCGCGTTGTTCTGCGGCGGCGCCCCGGACATGTCCCCGGTCAGCAGCACGAGCTGGCCGTCCACGGGGGTGACGCTGAACCCGGCCGATACCCCGTGCAGCAGCGGCACCGCCGCCGCCGGGTCACTGCTCCAGCCGTCGTCGCCGGGGCAGCCGGGGGTGCCGTCGAAGTACTGCCAGGCGTCGCCCGCCGCCAGCCCGCCGGCTGGCACCCGGGCCAGGTAGAGCGGGTACTGGCCGGAGCTGCGCTGGTACGGCCTGGTCCCGTAGATGTAGACGTAGCCGCCGGAGGCCAGCGTGGCCGCCCCCCAGAGCAGCGGGTCGCTGCCGGCCGAGTCGGCCACCGCCGAGCGGCCGCCCGCCCGCCGGGTGCAGCTCGTCGGTCACCGGGTCGATCGTGAACGACTCGATCACGGTGCCGACCAGCTTGTAGCCGAAGCCGCCGGGATGCAGGCCGCGGTCGGCCAGCTGGAAGAACTTGTAGGCGATGCCGTCGTCGATCACCTGGTCGCCGTTGATCAGCTCGTAGCGGGCGGCCGGGTACGGCGGCGGCGGCCCGACCCAGCTGTAATCGCCGGTGCCGTTGTAACCGAAGGGACCAGGGGAGCCGGCGTAGGTGGGGCCGAGCACGCCGTTCCGGTACAGCACCGCGCTGTTGTGCGCGATCCCGGTGGTGAACGGTGAGCGGGTCTCGCCGGGGCTGAGGGCACCGAGGTAGCTGTCGGCGAAGAACCACATCGTGGCGCCGTCCGGCAGCGCCAGTGCCTGGGCGCCGTCCCCGCCGTTCCACGCGCCCGAGGAGTCGCCGTACGCCTGGAACCGGTTGTCCCAGGTGGTGTCCGGCCGCGCGGTGGCGGTGCCCGCGTAGAGCGGCGGCGGAGCGGGCCAGGCCGCCAGCAGCACGGCGGCCGCCACGATCAGCCCGGCCACGATGATGCTGAGCGCACGGCCGCCAAGACGACGGCCGCCAAGACGACGGCGGCCACGACTCCGGCCGCCCTGGCCCCGGCGGCTCACCGCTGTCCGGCTGGGAGCGGCTCGCCGTCGGTCAGCGGCGGCCGGGACGGCGGCCGGCGGCGCCGCGCGGGCCAGGGAACCAGGGCCCAGGCCGCGACGGCCGCGAGCAGCCCGGCCGCGGCCAGGCACCCGGTTCGGGCGACGGCGATCCGGGTCCGGTGCTGCCGCACCGCGGCGTCCGCGGCCACCAGCCCGGCCACGCTGGCCGGCCGCATCCGCAGGCTGGCCTCGAACAGGGTGACCCGCCCGCCGCTCCCGGTGGGGGCCAGGTACTGGTCCTCGTCCTCACTCAGGTCGAGCAGCAGGCCGGTGTCCGGGTCGACCGAGTAGACCCGGTGGACCGAGTACCTGGTCGCCCGGTCAGGGAACGCCGCCGACGGCGGCGCCTTGGCGGCGGAGACGTCTTCGGTGAACTGGTAGACCCGGATGCCGTCCACCGCGGCGGTGCCCGAGTAGCTGGCCGGCTCCGGCTGGCCGAGCACGGCGTCGAACACCGGGTACGCCTGCTGCCTGGCTCCCACCGGGAACGCGTAGCCGGCGATCCCGGTCTGCCGGATCAGCGCGTTCCCGTTGATGCCGGCGTCGCAGCAGTTGATCAGCTCGGCCGTGCGCCGGTCGAACACGATCGTCCGCGACCCCGGCTCAAGCCACTGGTGGTGCGTGGTGTCCTCGGTCGAGGTGCTGATGCGCCAGGCGGCCACGGTGGGGTAGCCGTTTCCCGGGCTCGATTCGCTGATCTTGTCCGTCTCTGTCAGCCCGACCGGGCTGACCTCGGCCAGCTTGGTCAGGCTGTAGTAGGACGCGCCGGCCGCGGTGAGGGTGACGGCCTGGTTCCGGCTCACCGGCAGCTCGGCCGCCTGGGGCGCGACCTCAACCGCGATGATCACGCCGAGGGCGGCGAAGCAGGCGGCGGCCGCGGCCAGCGCCAGCCCGGCGCCGTGGCGGGTCACTGCGGCCCTCTGCTTTCCGGCCCCCCGAATTCCGGTTCTGCGCGGTCCGCCGCCCGGGTCTGCCACAGCCCGGCCGCCAGGCCCGCGATGACCACCAGGCAGCCCGCCTGCGGGATCACGTTGGACAGGGTAGTGACCAGCCGCCCGCTGCTTCCGGAGACGATCATCTGCTCGCCCACCGCCCCGGTCACCGCGACCGCCGCGAACAGGCCGGCCAGCAGCCGCGGGCCGGGCGAGATTCCCCGGCCGCGTATCCGGACCAGGAACAGCGCGGTCGCCACCGGGAGCAGCACCGCGCCCGGGTAGCCGCCGAGCAGCAGGCCCGCCACGGTCAGCGCCGGCAGCGCGGCGGCGACGCCCAGCCGGTGATACCAGCGCGGCCCGCCCGGCCAGCGCGGCGGGCCGCCGTCCGCGTCCGGCCGCGCACCGGGCCAGCTCCCCGGCGGCCGGCGGCGCGGGCGCGCGAACGCGGCCGCGAAGCAGAGCAGCAGCCCGGCCAGCCCGGCAATAAGGCCCGCCTGGTAGAGCGCGGCCGGCCGGTAGCTGAGGTGGACCGCGCCGCTGGAGCCGGCCGGCAGCACCCAGGCCTGCTTCCAGCCGTCGAGCCTGACCGGGGTGAGCGTCCGGCCGTCGAGCACCGCCTGCCAGCCGGCGTTGTAGTTCTGGTTGACCTCCAGGTAGGAACGGGCGGCGGCGGACACCTGCACCGTCCGCTGCGACGCGCCCCAGGCGGTGACGCCGGCCGCGGCCGGCGCCCCGGCCTGCGGGGCGAGCGCGCCGCCGGCCGCCTGGCGGCCGGGCACGGCGACGACCGCCGCCTGCACGTCGAACGGGTCGGTGGCGGGCTCGGTGACCTGGTTGGCTCCCGCCGCCAGGCGGACCGGGCGGCAGGCGCTGAAGTGCAGCGGCTGGCCGTTGAGCAGGGCGGCGTAGCTGCCGGTGACCTGGGTCGGCACCCGCTGGCCGTCCACCGTGAGCTGGGGGCCGCGGCCGCAGCTGAGCCGCAGCGGCGCGGCCGGGACCCGGAACGGCTGCACCCCGGGGATCGAGACGTCGCTGACCTGGACTGGTGCCTGGTCGGTGACGAAGGTGAGGGTCAGCCGGGTGGTTTTCAGCGGGGCGAACCGCACCGTGCCGTCGGCCCCGATGACGGCGCCGCGCCGCTGCCCGCCGCTGCCCGCGATGATCACCTCGGCCGCGCCGGCCGCGCCGGCCGGCCGCTTGACGGTGATCTTGCTCAGGGTGCGCTGGTATCCCCAGTTGATCGTCAGCTCCGGGTGCGTGTCGGCCGGGCCCGCGGTCCAGCCGGTCCTGGTGCTGCCGTCGAACGCGTTCCAGGCCTGGTCCTGCAGGTCGGGGGTGTAGGTCGACGAGGCGGTGACGGACGGCTCCCGGGTGGCCGCGTCCGCGTAGCTGACCGCCAGCGCCGGGTCGGTCAGCAGGACCGAGCCGCTCAGCGTGGCCGGTTCCGCGGTCGCCTCGGTGAACGACTGGCTGAACCCGTACTGCTCCTCGGTCTGGTTGCTGAGCTGGGGCGAGCACACCCAGCGGGCCGGGGTGAGCATGCAGCCTGACTGGTAGGGCTGGGCCTTGGCCAGCACCACCGCGGCCGGGTCAGGCCCGGGAACCGCGGGGGTGACGATCGTCCGGGTCGCCGACACCCCTGGCACGCTGATGCTGCTGATGGCGACCTGGGTGCCGAACAGCGGGACGATGGACTGGTCCTCAAGCTGGGTGACGGTGATCCGCAGCCAGTCGGACGGGCCTGCCGGGACCGCCAGCGGCTGCGCGCTGCCGGTGACCCGGACCGGGTCGCTGACGCTGCCCGCGGCGGTGCTGACCGTCACCTGGGTGACCGGCTGCCCGATCGACGGGTCGTCCGCGAACGCGACCTTGACGGTGCCGAGCGCGGCGGTGGCGCCGAACGCGACCGGGGAGTCGAACGACGCCTGGATCCACTGGCCGACCGGGGTGTCGAAGGCGCCGGACTCCCACCGGGTGTCCGGGTTGCCGTCGAAGGCCGCGTAGGGGAGCGTGCCGGTCGCCCAACGGCTGGCGCCGGCCTGGATGTCGGAGGACGAGGTGGACGCGGTGACGTCCTCGATCCCGCGGTAGGCGGCGGTCGCCAGGTACGGCGCCCAGTCCGGCTCGGTGTAGTCGTCGGACGACAGGAAGGTGGTCGCGGGCTGTCCGGCCGTCAGCGTGGGCGAGTAGTTGGTGCGCAGCTCGCCGAAGTTGTCGGTGCGGCGGCGCAGCGAGTCGGTCACCACCGAGGCCGCGCTCGGCTGCCCCTGGCCGTCCCCGTTGACCAGCACCGGGCTGTCGCCCAGGAGGCCCTGGTTAGCCAGCGTGATGAGCGACTCGGGGGCGCCGTAGACGCGCAGCGTGCCGGCCGCTGGCTGGACCACCGCGGCCGCCTGCGCGCCGGCCACCCGGTAGATCTGCACCGCGGGGTAGCGGGCCGAGAAGCCGGCGATCGCGCTGTCCGGCGAGCCGCCGCCGGTCTGCGGGCCGAACTGGGCGGCCAGGGTCAGGCCGGGCGACGCCGCGATCGCGTCGTGCACCCGCGCGAGCTGGGTGCCGGCCAGCGCGTCGGTCGACAGGTCGTTGCGGACCAGCACGTACCTGACCCCCATGCGGGCGAGCGTGCTGCTCAGCCCGGCCGAGCCGTCGCCCGCCGCGAGCTGCTGGTCGACCGTGTTGAGCAGCCGTTCGCTGCCGACCGAGCCGACGACCTCGAGGTTGCGCTCCACCCAGTCGACGTTGGGGGTGAGCGCCTGCAGCACGTCGTCCTGCGGGCTGCCCCAGGTGTACTCGCCGAACGCGGATCCGGGCTCGGCCAGTACCGCCTGGTTCCCCGCGCGCTGGTTCAGCCAGCCGGCCGCGCTGCGCCAGTAGCCGGGAACCTGGCTGAACGAGCCCGGGCTGGCCAGGCCGGTGACCACGGCGGGCAGCAGCAGGCTGGCCAGCCCGGCCGCCGCCACCGCCGCCAGGGCGACGCGCTGCCTGCTGAACCGGCGCCTGGTGACCCGGGGGGCGGCGAGGACGTGCGCGAGCCCGGCCGCCAGCGGCAGCCGGAGCATCGGGTCGAACTTCCACAGGTTCCTGAACGGCGCCCCGGGACCGTTGATCAGCCCGATGAGGGGCCCCTCGAGCGGGTTGCCGAGGCTGCTGACGTAGCCCAGGGCGAGGATCACCGTCCCCGCCAGCAGCGAGCAGAGCAGGAACCGCCGCTCGCCGATGTCCCGCCGGGCCAGCCCGGCCAGGCCGAGCGCGGCCAGCAGGGCGGACAGCGCGGCCGGAACCAGCCTGACCGACAGCAGGAAGGCGAGCGGCCGCTCGGGCTGGCCGCTGGCGGTCTGGAAGCCGATCCAGCTCTCGGCGCCGCGGAGGATGTTCAGCAGGCTGGTGGTCGAGGAGGTGACCTGCGCGCTCTCGGTGAACGGCACGATCGAGGTCCCGTAGCGGGACAGCAGGACCAGCGGCACCGACCAGGAGAGGCTGACCAGGACCACCGCGGGCACCCACCAGGCGAGAATCCGGGCCCTCGTCGCGGCGCCCGGCCGGGTCATCAGGTAGATGAAGGCGGGCAGCAGGACGGCGATGGTGGAGGCCGCGTTCATCCCGCTGCACAGCGCGACCGCGACGGCCGACCGGGCGGCCGCCCGCGCCCGGCGGCCCGCCGTCGGCCAGCGGTCGCCGTCGGCTCGCGCCCCCACGGGCCCGGGTCGGTCAGCGGGATGATGATCCACGGCATCAGCGCCATCGGCAGGA
>CAWGIM010000031.1:0-113491 GCA_963822615.1 uncultured Actinomycetota bacterium
CCCCGCTGCCCCGCCGCGGATCCCGGCCACGCGATTTCGGTGCCCCGTAAGCTGGGCCTGTGACCTCACCCGCGCCGGGCGCAGCCGGGCCTGCCCGCATCCTCATCCTGGGCGGCACCGGCGAGGCCAGGGAACTGGCGGCGGACCTGGTGGCGGCGGGCACCGACGTGGTCTCGTCGCTGGCCGGACGGGTCAGCCGTCCCCGGCTGCCGGACGGCCCGGTCCGGGTCGGCGGGTTCGGCGGGGCCAGCGGGCTTGCCGCCTACCTGCGGGCGGAGCGCATCACGCACCTGATCGACGCGACCCACCCGTTCGCCGCCACGATCACCGCCAACGCGGCCAGCGCGGCCGCCGAGGCCGGCGTGCCCCGGCTGGTGCTGCGCCGCCCGGGCTGGGCGGACGACCCGTCCTGGTTCACGGTGCGGAACATCGAGGCCGCGGCCGCGGTGGTCCGGGAGTGGCGGGGGGAGTCGGTGTTCCTCACCACCGGGCGCCGGGACCTGGCCGCGTTCGCCGCCGATGACCGCCATCAGTTCCTGGTTCGCACGGTCGAGCCGCCCGACGGCCCGGTTCCCCCGCGGATGACGCTGCTGCTGGACCGCGGCCCGTACACGGTCGACGGCGAGGTCGCCCTCATCCGGGAGCACCGGATCAGCCTGCTGGCGACGAAGGACAGCGGCGGCCCGATGACCTCGGCCAAGATCACCGCCGCGCGCGGGCTCGGCGTCCAGGTGGTGATGGTCGAGCGGCCACCGCTGCCGCCCGGCAGCACGGTCGTCGCCGACGTCCGCCAGGCACGGTACTGGCTGGAAAACTAGTACTGGCTGGAAGAACGAGCACTGGCTGGAAAACTAAGCGAGCGCGGACCGCCTCGGCGATGCGCGCGGCGGCCTCGCGCAGCTGGCCGGGTGAGTGGGCGGCGTAGCCGACGACCAGGCCGGGCGGGCCAGCGAGCTGGCGGTGGATGGACAGCGGGTGCACGACCACGCCGGCCGTCCGCAGCCGGGCGGCCAGCAGGCCGTCGTCGATGTCGCCCATGCTGCGCGGGAACGTGATCAGCAGGTGCAGGCCGGCCGCCACGCCCTGCACCCGGGCCGCGGGCAGCCGCTCGCGCAGGGCGGCCAGCAGCGCGTCACGCCTGCTGCGCTGCCGCGCCCGGGCTAGCCGGGTGTGCCGTTCCAGGTCGCCCGCCGCGATCATCCGGGCCAGTACCAGCTGCGGCAGCGCCGGGCTGCCGAGATCGGCGGCGTGCTTGGCCGCGATCAGCTCGGCCCGCAGCCAGTGCGGCGCCACCAGCCACCCGAGCCGCATCCCGGGTGCGAGTGCCTTGGAGACGCTGCCGGTGTAGGCGACCAGGTCCGGCGCGGACGCCTGGATGGCCGGCACCGGGGCGCGGTCGTAGCGGTACTCGGCGTCGTAGTCGTCCTCGACGACCAGCCCGCCCGCGGTGGCCCAGTCGAGTAGCTGCTGGCGGCGTTCCGGCGCCAGCACCACGCCGGTCGGGAACTGATGGGCCGGCGTGAGCAGCGCGACCCGGGGCCGGCCCGGCGCAGGGCGGCGACCCGTATCCCCTTGCCGTCAACCGGGACCGGGACCGGGGTCAGGCCCCAGTGGGTGAGCTGGGTGCGGGTGCCGAGCGACCCGGGGTCCTCGACCGCGATGGCGGTCTCCGCCCGGGCGTGCAGCACCTGGCCGAGCAGTGCCAGCGACTGTGCCACGCCGGCCACGATGATGATGTCGTCCGCGGTCGCGCGCAGCCCGCGGGTGCGCGCCAGCCAGCCCGCCAGCTGGTGGCGCAGCCGGGCGCTGCCGCGCGGGTCGCCGTAGCCGAGGTCGGCCGGGCTCGCCTCGGCTAGCACCAGCCGCTCGGCCCGCAGCCAGGCGGCGCGCGGGAACCCGGCCAGGTCCGGCACCCCGGGGGAGAGGTCGAGCTCGGCCCCGGACTGCCAGGGCCGGGGAAGCAGGGGCCGGGGAAGCAGGGCTGGCGGGCCGGCCGGGGAACTGCGGCCAGGGGCGAACTGTGCTGGCCCGGGCCGCGCCAGCACAGTGGTCCCGGTTCTGCGCCGGGCTCCGACCAGCGCCTCCTCGCGCAGCCGCTGGTAGGCCTCGACCACGACGCCGCGGGAGATGCCGAGTTCCCCGGCCAGCACCCGGCTGGCGGGCAGCGCCGTCCCCGGCCCCAGCCGCCCGTCGATGATGGCGGTCCGCAGCGCGTCGGCCAGCCAGGTGGTCAGCCCCCTGGCCGGTGCCGCGGCCGGATCGAGCTGGAGGAAATCGGTCCCGCCGCCCGGCCTCAGCCTCGCCATTGGTCCAATATAAATCCACTGTGGTGGCACTGTTAGCTGGACCAGCGGGCTCCTAGCGTGGCTGTCGTGACTACCAGCGCGAACGCCAGCACGGTCAGCGGCCCCCCAGTTGGTCCCGGTCCGGCGGCCGGGCCGCCCAGCCGGCCGCCGGACCGGGACCGGGAGGGGGCTCGCGGCCGGCGTGCTGGCGATGGCCTGCGTCGGTGGCAGCGTGTCGGTTTCCGGTGTGCTCCGGGGGCAGCCGATGCTGACCGCGGAGGCCGTGCGCTACGCCCTCGCCTGCGCCCTGCTGGTGGCGCTGGCCCGGCTGGGCGGTAAGCCGCTGCGGCGGCCGCGGGGGGCGGAGTGGGGCTGGCTGGCCGGCATCGCCGCGGCCGGCCTGGTGCTGTTCAACGTGGCACTGGTCCAGGGGTCGCGCCATGCCGAGCCGGCCGTGCTCGGCGTCGCGGTGGCCTGCGTGCCCGCGGTCCTGGCGGCGGTGGGCCCGCTGCTCGAGGGGGCGCGCCCGCGGTCGCGGGCGGTGCTGGCGGGCCTCGTCGTCACCGGCGGCGCGGCCCTGGTGCAGGGGGTCGGCCGCAGTGACGCGGCCGGGATCGCCTGGGCGGTGGTGGTGTTCGGCTGCGAGGCGGCGTTCACCCTGCTGGCCGTGCCGGTGCTCGGCCGGCACGGCCCGTGGGGCGTGTCGGTGCACTCCACCTGGATCGCGGCGGTCCTGTTCGCGGCGGCCGGGCTGGGCCGGGAAGGGCCGGGCGCGGTGCTGCGGCTGGACGGGGCGGACTGGCTCGCGATCGCCTACCTGGCGGCCGCGGTCACCGCGCTGGCGTTCGTCATGTGGTACTCGTGCGTCAGCATGCTCGGTCCCGGCCGGGCCGGCCTGCTGACCGGGGTGGCACCGGCCGCCGCGGCGGTCTCCGGCCTGCTGCTCGGCGGCCCGGCGCCGCGGCCGCTGGTCTGGGCGGGCATGGCGGTGGTGGGCGGTGGCCTGGCGGCTGGGCTCGGGGGCAATTCCGGGACTGGCGGCAGCCAGCTCAGCCCGGGTAACGGCGCGGGGTGATCACCCGGGCCGCGCCGGAGCGGTCGCGTACCACCTGGGACTGGCTGGAGCCGATGATGAGCAGGCAGCGCATGTCGATGCTGGCCGGGTCGAGCTCGCCCAGGGTGGTGACGGTGACCTGCTGCTCGCGGGTGCCGACGGCCCGGCCGATCACCACCGGCGTCCCGCCCGCCCGGTAGCCGAGCAGCAGGGCCCGCGCGTCGGCTAGCTGCTGCCGCCGGGACTGCGACGCGGGGTTGTAGATCGCGATCGCGAAGTCCCCCTCGGCCGCCGCCCGCAGCCGCCGGGCGATGACCTCCCACGGCTTGAGCCGGTCCGACAGCGACAGCATCACGTAATCGTGGCCGAGCGGCGCGCCGGCCAGGCTGGCCACCGCCTGAGCGGCGGTGATGCCGGGCAGCACGGTGACCGGCAGCGCGGCGTAGCGGGGGTCGGCCGCGGCTGCCTCGAGTACCACTGAGGCCATCGCGAACACGCCGGGGTCGCCCGAGGAGACCACGGCGACCCGCCGCCCCCGCAGCGCCAGGTCGAGCGCGAACTCGGCCCGCTGCTGCTCCACCCGGTTGTCGCTGCCGTGCCGCCGCTGCCGCGGGTTGGCCGGTACCCGGTCCACGTACGGCCCGTAGCCGACGACGTCGTCGGCGGCCGCCAGCACCGCCGCCGCCTGCGGGGTAAGCCAGTCGCGGTCGCCGGGGCCGAGGCCGACCACGTCCACCCGCCCCCCGCTCTCCGGGGGAGCACCGTTCTCCGGGCCAGCACCGTTCTCCGAGCCAGCACCGCGAGCCTCACTCGCCCCGGGAGCGCCGCCCGCCGGCCCGGCCGCTTCCGCGCCCGGCAGCAGTACCAGCGACATGTAAGGCACGGCCGACGGGTCGACGCCGGCCGCCCGCTCGATAACCTGCCGGCCCGCGGCCGAGGCGCGCTCGACGTAGTAGGCCGCTGCCAGCCGCCCGGAGTCTTCCAGGGCCGCGCGCACGTCACCGTAGCTGCGGCTGATCTTCATCACCGCCGCGGCGCCGCCGCCCCGCAGCCGCTCCGTCAGTTCCTGCTGGCCGAGTGTGCCCGGCAGCACGGTGAGCACGTCGTTGCCTTCCACCAGCGGCATCGCCAGGGCCGCGGCGGCGGCGCTGACCGAGGTGACGCCGGGCACGATCTGCGTACGGTAGCGCCCGCTGATCCGCTTGTGCATGTGCATGTAGCTGCTGTAGAACAGCGGGTCGCCCTCGGCCAGCAGCACCACGTCGCGCCCGGCGGCCAGGTGCGCGGTCAGCCGGGCGGCGGCGGCCGCGTAGAACTCCTCGATCGCTCCCTCGTAGCCGCCCGGGTGGTCGGTCGCCTCGGTGGTAACCGGGTAGACGAGCTGCTCCTCGACCTGGTCACCGCGCAGGTACGGCTGGGCGATGGACCGGGCGACCGACCGGCCGTGCCGGGCCGAGTGGTAGGCGACCACGTCGGCCGCGCCGATGATGCGGGCCGCCTTCACCGTGACCAGCTCGGGATCGCCCGGGCCGAGCCCGACCCCGTAGAGGGTGCCTGCCTTCATCCCGGTCTCGCTCATTCCGCTTCGCTCGCGATCGCGTTGACGGCGGCGACGGTCATCGCGCTGCCGCCGCGCCGCCCGTGCACCACCAGGTAGTCGAGGCCGGAGGCGGCCAGCGCCCGCTTTGACTCGGCCGCGCCGATGAAGCCGACCGGGATGCCGAGCACCGCGGCGGGCCGCCCGGCCCCCGCCGCGACCAGTTCGAGCAGCCGGAAGAGGGCGGTCGGGGCGTTGCCGACCGCCACCACCGCCCCGGCCAGCCGGGGCGCCCACAGGTCGAGCGCCGCCGCCGACCGGGTGGTGCCGAGCCGTTCCGCCAGCGCCGGCACGGCCGGGTCGCCGAGCGTGCAGACGATCTCGTTGGCGGCCGGCAGCCGCTGACCGGGTGATGCCGGAAGCGACCATCCGCGCGTCGCACAGCACCGGCGCGCCGCCGAGCAGCGCGGCCCGGGCGGCGCGCACCACCCCGTCGCTGTAGCCGACGTCGGCGGGCAGGTCGGTCATCCCGCAGGCGTGGATCATCCGCACCACCACCCGGGCCACGTCGGCCGGGAAGCGGTCCAGGTCGGCCTCGCCCCTGATGACGGCGAACGACCGGCGGTAGATCTCCGCGCCGTCGCGCAGGTAGTCGAAATGCTGGTCAAGGTGGGGGTCAAACTCCGGCAACCTGGTACCCCTCGCTGGTCGCGGTGACGTCGATCTCGGTCGCGGCGGGCCGCCCGCAGCGCCGGCCGCAGCCGCTGACGTGTATGAGCCGCCCCGGCCAGCGGTCGGCCAGGGCGGCCGCGTCCGCCTGCACGTCGGCCAGCGCGCTGGCGCAGCCGGGCCGCCCGGCGCACGCGCTCACCCGCAGCCACGGCGACCCGGCCCCGGTGCCGAGTCCGAGCCCGGCCGCCGCGCGGAGCGTCCCGGCCGCGTCGGCTGGCTCCGGCAGCACGATGCTGCGCCACGGGGTGACCCGGGCCGGCTGTCCCGCCAGCCGCGCCGCGATCCAGCTGAGCTGGGCCGCCGTCAGCCGCCCGAGCGGCGCCAGCAGCACCGCCGCGGCGGTCACCGGCCGCACCGCCGGATCAACCCCGTCATCCCGAACGGTTGCCGCTGGCTCCGTCCCGTCCCGGGCCTGCTGCCTGGTGACCAGGCCGACCGGGCGGTGGCGGATCGTGGCGGGGCGGCCTGCGGCGGGGTGGTCCGCGGGTGCGCTGGGTGCGGGTGCTGGTGCAGGTGCCGCGAGTCCGAGCCGGCCCGCGACCATCGCGCGAACCCGGCCGGCCCCGCCCGGCAGGTCGGAGATCCGCCAGGCGGTGCCGCCGTGCCCGGCCCGCAGCTCGAGGAACGCCTCGGCGCAGGCCAGCATCGCGGCCACCACGCCGTCCGGCCCGTCGCCGGCCGCCAGCCCGTTGACGACGGCCCCGCTGACTACACCGCCGGCGGCACCGCGGCCCGCCAGGACGGTCGCGGTCACGTCGGCCAGGGGCGTGTCGGCACCGGGGCCGGCCACGTCGCCGCGTCCGTCGTCAATCGCGAACAGGAACCGTCCCGGCAGCTCCGCCAGCGCGGGCCGGGCGCACAGCTCCGCGTCGAGCGCGCGGACCAGCCCGGTCAGGTCGGGCCCGTGGTCCAGGCCGGCCAGCGGGGAGGCGAGCACGTTGCGCACCCGGTCGTGGCTGAGTGACGGCAGCAGCCCGGCCAGCTCCAGTTCGCCCGTCAGGGTGTCCGCGGCGGTGGCCGGCAGCCCGCGCAGCTGCAGGTTGCCGCGCGAGGTCAGCTCGGCCCGCCCGTCGCCGAGCCCGTCCGCCAGGCGGGCGAGCACCCGGAGCTGGGCGGCGCTGACCAGCCCGCCGGGCAGCCGGACGCGGGCCAGGAACCCGTCGGCCGCCTCGGTCAGCCGCAGTACCCCCGGGCAGCGGTCGGCAGCAGAACGGCTGACACCACGGCTGGCGCCACCGCTGGCACCGCGGCTGGCATCGAAGCTTGTCCCTGGCACGCCCGGATCTTATGTCAGGCTTCGCCCGGTGCCGGCTGGCCGGCCACGGCGAGGCGACGGAGCGCCAGTTCCGCGTACATCAGGGTGCCGTCAGTGAGCACGGCGTCGTCGAACAGCGCGGCCGCCGAATGGTTGGACGGCGCGGCCCGCCAGTCGATACCGGGCGGGCAGGCGCCGAGCATGACGAAGGCTCCCGGTACCTGTTCAAGCACGTAGGAGAAGTCTTCGGCGCCGGTCACCGGCTCGCTCCTGGGCAGCGCGCGGCCGGCCCCGAACAGGTCCGCCGCCGTGGCCAGCGCGAAGCCGGCCTCGGCGGCGTCGTTGACGGTTACCGGGTAGCCGTCGACGTACTCCGCGTCGACGGCCAGGCCGTGCGCGTCGGCGATGCCCCGGACCAGGCGCACGGTCTCGTCCCTGAGCCGGCCGCGGGACTGCGGGCTGAAGGAGCGCGCGGTCGCCGCGAACGCGGCCCGGTCCGGGATGACGTTGTCGACGGTCCCGGCGTGGAAGCTGCCGACGGTGACCACCACCGGGTCGAACACGTCGAAGCGGCGCGTTACCAGCGCCTGCAGCGCGGTGACCATCTCGCAGGCGGCGGGGATCGGGTCCAGGCTGTGCTGCGGGGCCGAGGCATGACCGCCCCGCCCGCGGACGGTCACGAAGAGCTGGTCCGCGGCCGCCATCGCCGGTCCCGGCCGCACCCCGACCACCCCGTGACCGAGCAGGTAGGAGAACACGTGCAGCGCGTACGCGGCCGCCGGGCGCTGGCCGGCCGCGTCGAGCACGCCTTCCTCGATCATCAGCCGGGCGCCGTGGCTGCCCTCTTCGCCCGGCTGGAACATGAAGATCACGCTGCCCGCCAGGTCCCGCTTCCGTGCGGCCAGCAGGCGCGCCGCTCCGGCCAGCATCGCGGTGTGCAGGTCATGCCCGCAGGCGTGCATCGCCCCGTCGACCCGGGAGGCGAAAGGCAGTCCGGTCGCCTCGGTCACCGGCAGCGCGTCCATGTCGCCGCGTAGCAGCACCACTGGTCCCGGGCGGTCGCCCCGCAGCACCGCCGTCACCGAGCTGAGCTGCCTGCCCAGGGTGATCTCGAGCGGCAGCCCGTCCAGCGCGGCGAGCACCTTCTGCTGGGTTCTGGGCAGGTCGAGCCCGATCTCCGGGTCGCGGTGGATGTCCTGTCGCAGCTCGGCGACCTGCCCGGAGATCGCGGCCGCATCCTCGGCTAGCGTCACCATGACCCCTTTCGCCGCCCCTCGGGTTGGGCGGGTCCTGGCAGCGACCTTACCGGCCGGTTGACGGCCTTCGATATGCCCGGATAGCGTCCATAGTGCGTGACGGCGCCCGGGAAGCTGGTGGAAATCCAGCACGGTCGCGCCACTGTGAGCCCGCCGCCTGGGCGGCGGGCGAGTCAGATACCTCGCCGTCACGGTCCGCCCGTCTAGTAGGGACGCAGTATCCCGAAGGAGGCTCGCACCGTGATCGTCCTGCTTTCCACCTCGGACACCGACCTGCTCTCGGCCCGTGCCAGCGGGGCCGGCTACCGGCTCGGGAACCCGGCCCGGCTGGCGGCCGACGCGGTGCCCGCGCTGCTGCGCGGCGCCGACGTGGTTGTCGTCCGTATCCTCGGCGGACGGCGGGCCTGGGCAGACGGGCTCGACGCGGTGCTGGCCTCGGGGGTGCCCGCGGTCGTGCTTGGCGGTGAGCAGGCACCCGACGCCGAGCTGATGGAGCTGTCCACGGTGACCAGCGGGATCGTGGCCGAGGCGCACGCCTACCTGGCGCACGGCGGCCAGCAGAACCTGCGGCAGCTGGCCCGGTTCCTGTCGGACGCGGTCACGCTGACCGGCGAGGGCTTTGACCCGCCCGCCCCGATGCCCTCCTGGGGGCTGCTCGACCGGCCCGGGGGGCTGGCGCCGGGAGCGCCCGGGTCAGCGGGGCCGGTGGTCGGCATCCTGTACTACCGGGCGCATCACGTCGCGGGCAACACCGCGTTCGTGCACGCGCTGGCCGACGCGGTGCAGGCGGCGGGCGGGCGGCCGCTGCCGGTGTTCTGCTCGTCGCTCCGCACCGCCGAGCCGGCCCTGCTCGACACGCTGCGCGCGGCCGACGCGATCGTGGTCACCGTGCTCGCGGCCGGCGGCCTGGTGCCGGCCGCGGCCGGGGCGGGCGGGGCCGACGAGGAGTGGGACACCGGCGAGCTGGCCCGGCTTGACGTGCCGATCCTGCAGGGCCTGTGCCTGACCTCGTCCCGCGCCCAGTGGGCGGACAGCGCCGACGGGCTGACCCCGCTCGACGCCGCCACCCAGGTCGCCATCCCGGAGTTCGACGGCCGCCTGATCACGGTGCCGTTCTCGTTCAAGGAGACCGGACCGGACGGGCTTACCAGCTACGTGCCTGACCCGGAGCGCACCGCCCGGGTGGCGGGCATCGCGGTCAGGCACGCGCTGCTGCGGCACGTGCCGCCGGGAGAGCGGCGGGTGGCGCTGATGCTCTCCGCCTACCCGACCAAGCACGCCCGGATCGGCAACGCGGTCGGCCTCGACTCCCCGGCCTCGCTGGTCGCCCTGCTCGCGGCGATGCGGGAGGCCGGCTACCGCACCGGCGCGGGCGACCCGGGCGGTGAACTGCCGGGGGTGGCCGAAGGGGACGGTGACGCGCTCATCCACGCGATCATCGCGGCCGGCGGGCAGGACGAGGACTGGCTGACCCAGCAGCAGGTCGAGGGCGGCGGAGCGGGCGACGGGGCGGGCGGAATGGTCCGGATCAGCGGATCAGCCTACTCAGCCTGGTTCGCCGCGCTTGACCCCGCGCTGCGGGACGCGGTTACCGCCCACTGGGGGCCGCCGCCGGGCGAGCTGTTCACCGACCGCAGCCGGGACCCGGACGGCGAGATCGTGCTGGCCGCGCTGCGCGCGGGCAACGTCGTGGTGCTGGTGCAGCCGCCGCGCGGGTTCGGCGCCAACCCGGTCGCCATCTACCACGACCCCGACCTGCCGCCCAGCCATCACTACCTGGCCGCCTATCACTGGCTGGGCGCGGAGTTCGGTGCGCACGCGGTGGTGCACGTGGGCAAGCACGGCAACCTGGAGTGGCTGCCGGGCAAGACGTCCGGGCTGTCGGCCGCCTGCGGGCCGGACGCTGCCATCGGCGACATCCCGCTGATCTACCCGTTCCTGGTCAACGACCCGGGCGAGGGCACCCAGGCCAAGCGGCGGGTGCACGCCACCCTGATCGGGCACCTGGTGCCGCCGATGGCGCGGGCCGAGAGCTACGGCGACATCGCCCGGCTGGAGCAGCTGATGGACGAGCACGCGCAGATCGCGGCGCTCGACCCGGCCAAGCTGCCCGCCATCCGGGCCCAGATCTGGACGCTGATCCAGGCCGCCCGGCTGGACCACGACCTGGGCCTGGACGAGCGGCCGCACGACGCCGAGTTCGACGACTTCCTGCTGCACGTTGACGGCTGGCTCTGCCAGATCAAGGACGCGCAGATCCGCGACGGGCTGCACGTGCTCGGGCGGGCGCCGCAGGGAGCCGACCGGGTGAACCTGGTGCTGGCGATCCTGCGCGCCCGGCAGATGTGGGCGGGCCAGGCCCAGGCGCTGCCCGGCCTGCGGGAGGCGCTCGGTTACCGCGAGCGCTCGGACCAGCGCCAGTCGGCCGACGCGGTCGAGGCCACGGCCCGGGCGCTGGTCGAGGGCATGGAGGCGGCCGGCTGGAACCCCGCCTCCGTTCGGGATGTGGTTTCTGGGGTTGAGCAGGAGAAGCAGGCCGCGGTCGCGGAAGTGCTCGCCTTCGGCGCCACCGAGGTGGTGCCGCGGCTGGCCGGGACGGCCGATGAGATCACCCGCACGCTGCACGCGCTTGACGGCGGTTTCGTCCCGGCGGGCCCCAGCGGCTCGCCGCTGCGGGGCCTGGTCAACGTGCTGCCGACTGGCCGGAACTTCTACTCGGTGGACCCGCGGGCGGTGCCGTCCCGGCTGGCCTGGGAGACCGGCCAGGCGATGGCCGGCTCGCTGCTTGACCGCTACCTGGCCGAGACCGGGAGCTACCCGCGGTCGGTCGGCCTGTCGGTGTGGGGCACCGCCGCGATGCGCACCTCGGGCGACGACGTGTCGGAGGTGCTGGCGCTGCTCGGCGTGCGGCCGTCCTGGGACGAGGCGTCCCGCCGGGTCAGCGGGCTCGACCCGGTGCCGCTGGCCGAGCTCGGCCGCCCCCGGGTCGACGTCACCGTGCGCATCAGCGGTTTCTTCCGTGACGCGTTCCCGCACGTGGTCACCATGCTGGACGACGCGGTGCGGCTGGTCGCCGGGCTCGACGAGCCGGACGAGCAGAACTTCGTCCGCGCCCACGCCCGGGCCGACCTGGCCCGGCACGGCGACGAGCGGCGGGCGACCACCCGGATCTTCGGCTCCAAGCCGGGCGCCTACGGGGCCGGCCTGCTGCCGCTGATCGACGCGCGGAACTGGCGCGACGACGCCGACCTGGCGGAGGTCTACGCGGCCTGGGGCGGCTTCGCCTACGGCCGGGGACTGGACGGCGCCGAGGCGCGGGCGGACATGGAGACCTCGTACCGGCGGATCGCGGTGGCCGCCCACAACACCGACACCCTCGAGCACGACATCGCCGACTCCGACGACTACTTCCAGTACCACGGCGGGATGATCGCCACCGTCCGCGCGCTCACCGGCCGCGCCCCGCGCGCCTATATCGGCGACTCGACCAGGCCGGACACGGTGCGCACGCGGTCGCTGGCGGAGGAGACGGCGCGGGTGTTCCGGGCCCGGGTGGTCAACCCGCGCTGGGTGGCGGCGATGAAGCGGCACGGCTACAAGGGGGCGTTCGAGCTGGCCGCCACGGTGGACTACCTGTTCGGCTACGACGCCACCGCGGGCGTGGTCGAGGACTGGATGTACGACAAGCTGACCCAGGAGTACGTGCTCGACCCGGGGATGCGCGAGTTCTTCGGCCAGTCCAACCCGTGGGCGCTGCACGGCATCGCCGAGCGGCTGCTCGAGGCGGCCGACCGCAAGCTGTGGAACGACCCCGACCCGGAGACCCTGGCCGCCCTCCGGCAGGCCTACCTGGAAACCGAAGGCGACCTGGAGGACCGCTAGTGAACGTGCCTGAGGACCTCGGCGCCCTCGGGCCGTTTTTCGCGGTCAGCGTGCACCCGCCGGGCGCCCGCCGGGAGCCCCCGTGGCGCCTGGTCAGCGAGCTGACCAGGCCGTCGGCGGTGCTGCGGGACCGAGTCGGGGCGGTCCGGGCGACGCTGGCCGCCCGCGGCGGCCTGGCCGTGGATGCGATCGAGGTGCGGGTGGCCGCCTCGGCCGTGCACCTGGGCCTGGCGGCCCGGTTCGCCGCCCCCGCGCTGGGCGCGGCCGTGCTCGGGTGCCCGCTCGACCTGCGCCCCGACGGCCTGTGGTGGCGGGACGGGGCCGGGGGGCCGGTGCCGCTGTCGGTGCCTGCGTCCGCAGCGGCCGACGCTGACCACGGCGGCTGGGCGCAGGCGCTCATGGACGAGCTGCTGGCCCCGGTCACCGCGGCCATCGCCGAGCTGTTCCCGGTCTCCGGTCAGGTGCTCTGGGGGAATGTCGCCTCCGGCGCCAACGCGGCCGCCGCCCAGGTCGCCCGGCAGCGTCCCGACCTGGCCGCCGCCGCCTGGCAGGCGGCCGGCCAGCTGTTCGGCCGCCCGCCGCTGCGCGGTGAGCGCAACCCGCCCGGCCCGGCCTTCCGCCGGTCGAGCTGCTGCCTGTTCTACCGGCTGGCCCCCGGCGACCAGTCGGCTTTCTGCGGCGACTGCGTGCTGGCGGGCCGGATGGTTGGCGATCTCGGCCGGTAATAGGCGGCCTAGATCGCCAACCACACGGTTAACCGTGAGCGCCCGCCGAGGGCCAGGGCGAGGGTCGCGCACACCGCCGTCGCGGCGAGGGTGACCGCGCGGCTCAGCCGCGCCGCCCGGGCGATGTCGTCCGGCTGGGGCGCGCGCCCGCCGCCGCCGAGTACTGGCCGGTCCTCGGCGTGCGAGCCGTAGTCGTTGCGGCCGCCGAGGCGCAGGCCGAGCGCGCCCGCGAACGCCGCCTCGGCCACCCCCGCGTTGGGGCTGGGGTGGTGGCCGCCGTCGGCCAGCGCTGTGGCCAGCGCGGCGCGCCCACTGCCGCCCGCCGCTCGCGCAACCGCCGCCGTCAGCAGGGCCGTCAGCCGGGCGGGCAGGTAGTTGGCCACGTCGTCGGCCCGCGCGGCGGCCCAGCCGAAGTTCTCGTATCGGGAGCTGTGGTGGCCGACCATCGCGTCGAGGGTGTTCACCGCGCGGTAGCCGAGCAGGCCCGGCACGCCCGCCAGCGCGCCCCACAGCAGCGGGGCGACCACCGCGTCGGAGGTGTTCTCGGCCAGCGACTCGACTACCGCCCGGGCGATCTCGGCCTCGTCGAGGGTGTCGGTACGGCGGCCGACCAGGTGGGTGAGCTGCTCGCGGGCGGCGGGCAGGTCGCCCCGGCGCAGGCAGGCCGCGACCGCGTCCGCCTCGGCGGTCAGTGAGCGCGAGCCGAGGACGGTCCAGGCGGCCAGGGCGGTGACCGCCGCCAGCGCGGGGGCGGGCAGTCGCCGGGGCAGCAAGCCGAGTGCGGCCGGGGCAGCGGTCAGCAGCGCGGCGTAGCGGGCCCCGGCCGCGCGGTCGTCCCGCCACATCCAGGCCTCGACGCGGCCAGCGGCGGCCCCGAACAAGGCGACCGGGTGACCGCGGCGCGGGTCGCCCGCCAGCCGGTCCGCCGCCACCCCGGCCAGCAGCCCGGCCGCGGTCGCCCCCGCCGGCCGCCGGCCGGCCAGCCCGCCGGCCCGCGGCCCGGCTAGTGCATCGCATGGTGCGCGTGCCCGCCTTCTCCCGCGTCACCGGCCGCGGGGGCCCCGCCCATCATCCGCAGCATCGGCAGGCCGCCGGTCCGCACGAAGCGGGTGACCAGCACCGCCGCCAGCACCAGGAAGACGATGTTGAGCCAGGTGGTGTAGTCCCAGGAGACGCCCTGGTCGGGGATCTTGGCGGTGGAGCGGTCGGGGACGAGCCCGAGCCCGCTGAACACGACCTCGACCGCGTACCCGGCCAGCGTCATCGCGGTGAAGAAGGTGGCGAGCAGGAACGCCGCCATCCGGGCGCCGTAGTACTTGCGGTAGATGTTCAGCACCGGCGCGATGATCAGGTCGGCGAAGATGAACGCGGCTACCCCGCCGAAGCTGAGCCCGCCTTTCCACAGCACCACGGCCAGCGGCACGTTCCCGATCGAGCAGACGAAGGACAGGATCGCGACGACCGGGCCGATCAGCGGCCCCCAGACCTGGTTGGCGAGCGGGTGGCCGGCGAAGAAGAAGGAGTGCCAGAAGCTGTCCGGCACCCAGGCCGCGATCGCGCCCGCCACCAGCAGCCCGATGACCAGGTCGCGGAGGATCGCCGCCCACTCCATCACGAACACGTGGCTGACCGCGGTGAAGCCCTCGCCCGACAGCAGCCGGGCGGCGAACGAGCCGTCCCGCTGGACCGACATGTCCATCGCCGCGTGCCCTTCCATCGACCCGGCGACGCCCCGCTCGGCCTGCTCGCGGGCCTGGTCGAGCAGCCGCGCGCGGAGGAACAGCCGGAACGCCACCGCCAGCAAGACGATCATCAGCGGGCCGCCGGTGAACTCGGCCAGGGTGAACTGCCAGCCCATCAGCAGCGCGAGGATGACCCCGAGCTCGATCACCAGGTTGGTGGAGGCGATCTCGAACGCCATCGCCGCGGTGAAGTCGGCGCCCTTGCGGAACAGGGCCCGGGCCAGCGCCACCGCGGCGTAGGAGCAGGAAGAAGAGGCGGCGCCGAGCCCGGCCGCCACCGCCAGCGTCCGCGGCCGGGCGTCGCCGAGCAGCCGTATCACCGCCGCCCGGCGGACCACTGCCTGTATCACCGCCGACAGGGTGAAGCCGAGGATCAGTGCCCAGGTGATCTGCCAGGTCATGGACCCGGTGAGGGAAAGGGCGTGCAGGATGGCGGGCACCGGTCAGGACAGCGACTCGTCGAGGTCGCCGAGGGTGCGGATGAGCTCGGCGTTGGCGCTGTAGTCGACCGGGCAGGCGATCACCGACACGGTGTCGTCGGCCAGGGCCGCCTGCAGCGTCGGCAGCAGTTCGCCGGCCGCCGCGATGCGGTAGCCGCGGGCGCCGAAGCTCTCCGCGTAGGCGATGAAGTCAGGATTAGCGAAACGGGTGTCGACGTTATGCCCGATCTCCATGTCCATCTTCCAGCTGATCAGGCCGTAGGCGTCGTCGACCCAGATGAGGATGACGAACGGCAGCCGCAGCCGCAGCGCGGTCTCGATCTCCTGTGAGTTCATCAGGAACGAGCCGTCGCCGGTGGCGACGAGCACCTTCGCGGCCGGCCGGGCGATCTTGGCGCCGATCGCGCCGGGCACCGTCCACGCCATGGTGGACAGGCCGTTGGAGATGAGGCAGGTGTTCGGCGCGTAGGTGGGGTAGAGCCGGGCCATCCACATCTTCAGCGCCCCGGTGTCCACCAGCACGATGTCCTCGCGGCCGAGGGCGGCCCTGGTGTCGGCCACGATGCGGGCCGGGTGCAGCGGGAAGCGGTCGTCGGCCTGGCCGCTTTCGAGCTCGGAGACGAGCAGCGCCCTGATCCGCTCGCCGCCCGCCGCGGGGCCCGCGCGCCACACGGCGGCGGCCAGCGCGTCCAGGCTGTGGCTGATGTCGGCGGTGAGGCCGACGGCGACGTCGTAGTGCGCGTCGACCTCGGCCGGGAACCGGTGCACGTGGATGATCTTGGTGGTGCCGGCCGGGTTGACCCGGACCGGGTTGAACTCCTGCAGCTCGTAGCCGACCGCGACGATGACGTCGGCCCGGTCGAAGCCGAAGTTGACGTAGTCGTGGCGCATGAAGCCGACCGTGCCGAGCGCCAGCGGGTGGTCGTCGGGGAACACCCCCTTGCCGTGGAAGGTGGTCGCCACCGGGATGTTCAGCGCCTGGGCGAAGCGGATCAGCGCCTCGCTGGCGCCGGCCCGGGCGGCCCCGTGGCCCGCTAGCACCACCGGGTTGCGGGCCTCACGCAGGATCTGCGCGGCCCGGGCGACCTGCTCGGCCGACGGGTCGTCGGCCCGGGGCACGTTGACCCGCAGCGGGGTCAGCCCGGCCGGGGCCGGGGCCTCCTCCACGTCCTCGGGCACGGCCAGGTAGACGGCGCCCGGGCGCTCGGTCTGGGCGAGCTTGAATGCCTTGCGGATCATTTCCGGTGCGGCACCGGGGGTGGCCATCAGCGCCGACCACTTGGTGGCGGGCGCGAACATGGACACCAGGTCGACCCCCTGGTGCGACTCCTTGTAGCTGCGCTGCATGCCGACCTGCGCCGACAGCGCGATCAGCGGGGTGGAGTTGGTGGTGGCGTCGGCCGTGCCAAGCAGCAGGTTGATCGCGCCCGGGCCGAGGGTGGCGGAGCACACGCCCGCCTTCCCGGTGAGCCGGCCGTAGGTCTCGGCCATGAACGAGGCACCCTGCTCGTGCCGGGTGAGCACGTACTGGATGGAGGACTTGGACAGCGCCTCCATCAGCCGGATGTTCTCCTCGCCGGGAATGCCGAAGACGTGGGTCACGCCCTCGTTCTCCAGGCACTCGACGATCAGTTCCGCGGTGGACCGCGGTTGCCCGGCCCGGATGTCACCTGCCATGAGGTCAAGGGTAACGACGGGCCTCGGGCCACGGCGGGCGGGGCGTCGTTGCGGCAGGCGGCCCGCGGTACCAGGATGGGTGCCATGACAGCAGCCGACGAGGTGAGCGCAGCCGAGCTAGCCAAGCAGATCAGCGAGCTTGAGGCCAGGCGTTACCAGGCGATGACGGACGCGGACATCGCCACCCTGGACCGCCTGTTCGCGCCGGGCCTGGTCTACACGCACTCCGACGCGGCGACCGACGGCAAGCAGGCCTACCTGGACAAGATCGCCAGCGGCGATCTCGCCTACGGCCCGCTGGAGCACCCGGAGAGCAGCATCGTGGTGCACGGCGACAGCGCCCTGGTATTCGGCGACATGCGGGGTGAGGCGCACGTCGGCGGGCAGCTGCGGGTGCTGAACAGCAAGTGCCTGTCGGTCTGGGTGCGAACCGGCGGCAGCTGGGCGCTGCTGGCGTTCCAGCCGACCAAGTACCCGGGCTGACCGGAAACCTTCCTTCGTAACGCGCGGCTGTGTGATAATCGCTTTCAGATACCACATTGGCCACAATTAGTGACTAAAAATGCATTAAGTCACAGCAAATCCGCATTTCCCCCAGCGGCTGCGCTTAGTGCCGCCATCACGTCAGGAGTGTGCCCCGAGCATGGCTCTTTCCGTTCGTTCGCGCCTCTGGGCCGGGCTGGCCGCGGGACTGCTGGCCGTCGCGGCGCCGGTCGCCGCCACGGCCGGCACCGCCCAGGCCGCCTCAACGCCCGGTCCGAACACCCCGACCAAGGTCGCGACTGGCCTGCTGGCGGCGGCGCTGCCCGGTGCGGCGCCGTTCGGCACCACCCCGGCCAGCACCCCCGAGCGGGTCTCCTTCATCCTCAAGGAGCGGGACAAGGGCCAGCTCGAGGCGGCGGTGACCCAGGGCCTCGGCAGCTTCGACTCGGTGGACGCGTTCGCCGCCAAGTACGGCCAGAGCCAGCAGGTGGTCGACAAGCTGACCAGCTACCTGGCCGGCTTCGGCATCAAGACCACGGTGCTCCCGGGCAACGTGGACATCTCCGCCACCGGCACCGCCGGCCAGTTCGACGCCGCGCTGTCCTGCCAGCAGCAGAACTACCACGTGCCCTCGCAGGCCGGCGCCGACGGCGCCACCGTGCCCGCGCAGACCGTCTACAGCGCGACCGCCGCGCCCAAGCTGCCCTGGGGCGTCGGCCAGTACGTGCTGGCGGTGCTCGGGCTGACCAACTACGCGCCCTTCGTCAGCCACGCCGAGCACGCGACCGGCAAGACGTTCACCGGCGGCCCCATCAACCACCTGCCGTCCGACTTCGCCAAGACCTACGGCCTGACCGGGGTGGCCAAGCAGGCGGACGGGGCAGGCAAGACCCTCGGCATCGTCACGCTGGCGTCGGTTGACCCGGGCGCGCCGCAGTACTTCTGGTCCAACGTGGCCAAGGTGCCGGCCACCGGCCGCACGCTGACCACGGTCAACGTGGACGGCGGCGCGGGCGCGCCGAGCGACGCCGCGGGCACCGGCGAGAGCGACCTGGACGTGGAGCAGTCCGGCGCGCTGGCGCCCGGCGCCAACGTGATCGTCTACCAGACGCCGAACACCGACCCGGGGTTCATCGACGGGTTCTTCACCGCCGCCAGCAGCAACGCGGCCGACTCGCTGTCCACTAGCTGGGGCGAGTCGGAGACGCTGGTCGCGGCGGCGGTCGCGGCCGGCCAGGAGACGGCCGCCTACCAGGCCGCCTTCGACGAGGCGTTCCTCGAGCTGGCCGACCAGGGCCAGTCGCTGTTCGACGCGGCGGGTGACGCGGGCGCCTACGACGACTCCGACGAGCTCGGCACCACCGAGCTGGTGGTGGACACCCCGGCCGACAGCCCCTACGCCACCGCCGCGGGCGGCACCACCCTGCCGTTCACCGCCACCGAGACCGGGCCCAAGGGGTCGGCCAAGGTGACCGTGACCAAGCAGCGGGCCTGGGGCTGGGACTACCAGTGGACCGCGTACGCGAAGGCGTACGGGGTGTCTTACGCGGACGCGGCGACCACCCGGTCGGCGGGCGGCGGCGGCGGCTTCAGCGGCGTCGAGCCCAAGCCGTCGTACCAGTACGACGTGTCCGGCACCTCCAGCTACGTCGGGGTCAAGTACTTCACCCCGACCGACCCCCAGGTGGTAGTGAGCGGCACCGACTTCGTCGAGCCGACCTCCTGGACCGTCACCAGCAAGCCGCCGCTGGTGTCGGGCGGCGGCTCCGGCCGCGCGGTCCCCGACCTGTCGGCCGACGCCGACCCGGAGACCGGCTACCTGCTGTACGAGCCGTCGGCGGTCGCCGCGGGCGGGACGGCCCTCGAGGGCGGCTGGGGCGGCACCAGCTTCGTCGCTCCCCAGTTCAACGGCTCGGCCGCGCTGATCGACTCCTACCTGGGGCACCGCACCGGCCTGTGGAACCCGAGCCTGTACGCCCTGGCGGGCAGCTCGGCTAGCCCGGTGACGCCGCTCAACACGGCGGGCACCAGCAACGACAACCTGTTCTACACCGGCCAGCCGGGCACCCAGTACAACCCGGCCTCCGGCCTGGGCGTGCCCGACCTGAGCAAGCTCGCGGGCGACCTGGCCGGCTAGCTCAACCGCGGTTCCCGCCAGCGGGCCGCCCGGCGCCTCGGTGCCGGGCGGCCCGCTGGTTTTCCGTAGCGCTGCGCTAGCTTGGCGGGGCGACCGGCGGGGCGACCGGCGGCGCGACCGGCGCTGCCTGGCCGGAGCGGCGCAGCGCGTCGGCCACGAAGCCGCTCGCCTTCAGCTCCTCCACCAGGTCGCGCAGGAAGCGGACGGCCTCCGCGGGCTGGGTGGCGGCGGTGCCGACCGCCTGCGGGATCTCCATGAACCGCTCGTCGATGAGCCGGTAGCCGGGCTGCGCGGCGACGAACTCGGTCACTGGTTCCCTGATCCCGGCCGCCGCCTCCAGGTTCCGCGCCACGCAGACCGCGGTCCCCTCGGCCCCCCGGACGACGGTCGCGTGCCGCAGCGTGCGGGTCAGGAACAGGTCGTAGGCAGAGCCCTGCTTCACCCCCACCCGCACCCCCGGCTGGTCCACGTCGGCCACCGTGACCAGCGGGGAGGCGGCCGGAACGGCGTAGACCCCCTCGATCAGCACGTAGGGCGCGGTGAACGCGATGGCCGTGGCGCGGGCGGGCTCGATCGCCAGGAAGCAGATGTCGGCCTGCCCGCTGACCGCCGCCTCGAACGACTCCCGGGCCGCGCCGAAGCAGCGGAACTCGGCCGGGACGCCGAGCCGGGCGGCGATCTCGCGGCCGATGTCGACGGTGACGCCCGCGGGCGCGTCCGGCGTGCCCTGGGCTAGCACCGGGTTGCCGAGGTTGACGGCGGCCCGGAGGACTCCGGCGGGCGCCAGGGCGGCCACGGTCCCGGGGGTGGCGGTCAGCATGAACGCCACCATAACCGGCCCCGGGGCGGGCTCGGCGGCGCGCTGGCCGGCCTCCACCCCGGATCGCGGCCGGACAGCGCCAGCAGCTGGTCGAGCACGGGCGCGTCCGGCGGCACCTGGACCGGCTCGGCGAACCCCTTGTACTGGCGGAACAGCTCGGCGCTGGCCTCCACGGCCGCCAGCGCGGCCGCCGCCGCGGCGTCGCTCACCTGGAACCGCTGCCCGGTGGCGGCGGCCAGGTCCCAGCCGTGCAGCACCATCTCGGCCAGGTTGAGCGCGGCGACGTCGGCGGCGGGAGTGGGCGAGCCCATCACGTCGAGCGAGCCGGCCCAGACCGCCGGGTCGGACCAGGCGGCCAGCGCCCGGTCGAGCTGGGCCCGGTAGCCGGCCGCGAAGCCGGGTTCGGCCGCGAAGTCGCGGCCGGTCAGCTCCTCGCTGACCGAACCGCCGTGCGCCCGGGCCTCCAGCGAGTAGGAGGTCCACACGATGAGGTGGTTGAGCAGGGTGCGCACGTCCCAGTCGTCGCACGGGGTGGGCAGCCCGAACTGGCCGGCGTCCACCTGCGCCACGGTGCGCGCGGCCGCGTCGGCCGCTTGCGTCATCTCGGCTTGCTGGTTCATGTTTCCCGAGGCTAAGGCCGGCCGGTGGCGGCCGTCTTGAACAAACGCGACGGCTAGTCTGGCGGCGTGACCGCACCAGACCTGGGCGCGGGCGTGCTGCACCCGGCCACCGCCGCGACCCGGTTCACCCTGTCCCGTTACCCGCCGCCGGGCGACCTGGCCCCGTTCCTCGACTTCTGCTGGCTGGTCCGCTGGGACCTGCGCGGCCAGCCGCCCCACGAGCAGGCGATCCTGCCGTACCCGAACGTGAACCTGGGCTTCGAGGCGGACGGCGCGGGCGTCTTCGGGGTAGACCGGTCGATCTTCACCCGGCGGCTAGCTGGCCAGGGCAAGGCCCTTGGCCTCCGGTTCCGTCCCGGCGGCTTCCGCCCGTTCTACGGCCAGCCGGTCGCCACCCTGACCGACCGGGTGGTGCCCGCCCGGGAGGTCCTCGGCCCCCCGGCGGACACGGCCTGGGCGGCGGTGATGGCGGACGGCGCCGACGACGCGGCCATGGTGGCGGCGGCGGAGCGGCTGCTGCGCGCGGCTGACCCGGTCCCCGACCCGGTGGCGGCCGAGGTGGCCGGGATGGTCGACCGGATCACGGCCGATGCCGGGCTGCGCCGGGTGGCCGCCCTGGCCGGGGCGCTCGGCCTGCCCGAGCGGCGGCTGCAGCGGCTGTTCGCCGACTACGTGGGCGTGTCACCCAAGTGGGTGATGCGGCGCGCCCGGCTGCACGAGGCGGCCAGCGCGGCCGCCGCGGGCGAGCCGGTCGACTGGGCGCTGCTCGCGCGCGACCTCGGCTACGCCGACCAGGCCCACCTGACCCGCGACTTCACCGCCACCCTGGGCCTGTCCCCGGCCAGGTACGCCGCCCGTTAGGCCGCCCGGCCTACTCTGGTGGCAGCGCCGACCTGATCCGGTCGCCGTACTCCTGCGCCTGCGCGGGGCTCTCGTAGGGGTGCCGCGGCCCGAGCCAGAAGCGCAGCCCGTCCTTGGGGTTGCGCGGGATGACGTGCAGGTGCAGGTGCGGCACCGACTGGCTGACCACGTTGTTGACCAGGATCATGCTGCCGGCCGCGCCGAGGCCGTCCTCCACCGCGCGCTCCAGCCGCTGGGCGGTGCCGAGGAACCCGGCTGCCAGGGCGGCCGGCAGGTCGGACAGCAGCCGCAGGTGCTGCCTGGGCACCAGCAGGGTGTGGCCGCGGAACAGCGGCCGGATGTCGAGGAACGCCAGCAGGTGCTCCGTCTCGAGGATGGTGACCGCGGCCGCCTCCCCGCGGATGATGGCGCAGAACGCGCAGTTCGCGGGCGAGTCAGGGTCACCAGGCGGTCCGGGCATGCCCGGAGTCTAGAGGCGGCGGCGCCCGTTTTCGGTCAGCTGCCCGATGTCTCGCCGGCCCGCGGCCCCCGATGATGAGGCTGATCCCTCGACCTCGCCTCAGGCGGCGCATGCGGCACGCCCCTCGGTCACCACCGCAAGGAGCAAGACTGTGCTGGAGCCCGCCGGGCCCGGCGGTGCCGCGTTCGCGGCCTGCCTGCGGCTGTTCCGCCGTTACCCGCTGGCCGTCCGGCGGCACTACGCCGAGCCCCGCTACGGCTCGATGGTGCTGCTTAACCGGGACGCCGGCCAGACCAGGTTCCTGGTCCTGATCATGGAGTGGGACGACCTGTTCGTGCTGCGGCACTGGGACCGGCGGACCGGGGCGCGGGTGGAGATCAGCGCCGACGGCCCGGACCGCGTCCCGGCCGAGGTCGCCCGGCTGCTCGCGGCCAGCGTCCCGGTGCCGCGGGACGGCACCCTGCTCGGCTGGCTGGACGGCCAGCAGGTGCAGGCGGTGGTGGCGGGCTACGGCCGGCTGCCCGAGCCCTGGGACGACGCCACCGTCCAGCCCGGGGTGCTGCTGCTGCCGCGGGCCGGCAGCCAGCCCGCGCAGTGGCCGCCGCTGGCGGCCGGACCGCTGCCGGACTGGCAGTTCTGGGCGTGCATCGAGCGCGGCCGGCTGGCCGACCTCACCCCGCTGGTGTCCCGGTCGGCCGGGCGGGTGTTCTGGGTGCCGGGCGACGGCGGCTGGCAGGCGGGCGCCCGCATCGTGGTCACCGAGCGGATCAGCGCCGACGGGCTGTGGCTGCCGGCCGGCGTCTACGCTGATCACTGGTCGCTGCGCGAGGGCATCCAGGTCCGTACGGCCAGCCAGATCCTGGCGCTGCCGGGCGTGGTCGACCTGTCCGGCGGCCGTGGCCCGGATCAACTGCTCGGCGTGTAGCGCGCCGGTAGCGGCGCCCGCGCGGCCATGTCTACAATCAACGGTAGAGCGGCCGCGTCGCGGCTTATTGCCCGTTTGTGCCGGCCGGTACCCCGCGGAGTTGCTACGGTTCCCCTGCACACCTGATCGAGGGGAAATCGCCATGGCCGGGATGGTCTTTTTCACTGACAACTACGCGGACCGCAGCAGCGACGACGGGTACCAGTTCGAGTTCTTCTGCCGCCGTTGCGGCAACGGCTACTCCTCCCCGTTCCAGCACTCGGTGACCGGGTTCGGCGGGCGGCTGCTGCGCCTCGGCGGCGACATGATCGGCGGCCAGCTCGGCTCGCAGGCGTCGCGGCTGGGCTACGACGCCGAGTTCATGCGGGACACCGTGCGCGGCTCGACCCGGGACAAGGCCCTGGCCAAGGCCGTCGAGCAGATGAAGCCGTACTTCAAGCAGTGCCTCAACTGCGGCCAGTGGGTGTGCGACCAGGTGTGCTGGAACACCGAGCGGGGGCTCTGCGTCACCTGCGCGCCCAAGCTCGACCAGGCGATGGCGCAGATGCAGGCGCAGGCGCAGGTTCAGCAGCTCAACACCAAGATCCAGGCCCAGGACTGGACCAAGGACATCAACTACCGGGACCAGGCGACCGGCATGTGCCCGTCGTGCGGTCACGAGAGCGGCGGCGGCAAGTTCTGCCGGGACTGCGGCCACCCGCTGGCGGCGGCGCAGCCGGTCAGCAAGTTCTGCGGGAGCTGCGGTACCAGCCTCAACGGCGCCAAGTTCTGCAGCGAGTGCGGTACCCCGGCGGGCTGACGTGAGCGAGACGTGAGCGAGACGTGAGCACTGCCCTGTACCGGCTGCTCGGCGCGGGCGGGACCGTGACCGAGGCGGGCAACGGCGACGTGACGCTGGCGGGCGGGGTGCTTGAGCTGCGGCCGGCCGGCGGCGCGGCGCTGCGGGTGCCGTCTGCCCGGATCACCGGGGTGGCCGAGCCGGAGCCGTTCACCGTGCTGGTGACCCTGGCGGACGGTACCGGAATCGAGCTGAGCAGGCTCGGCCGGATGCGCACCCAGCTCCTTGAGGAGCTGCGCGACGCGCGGGCCGAGGTCGCCGCGGCGGAATCGGGGGCGGTCGGCGCCGCCGCCCGGTTCACCCCCACCCTGGGGGATGCCCCGGTCGACGTCCAGGTGTTCGAGGACGCGCTGATCGTCCTCGGTCCCGGCTACACCCAGCGGGTGGCGTTCTCGTTCGTCACCGACGTGCAGGCACGCGACTACACGGTGGCGGTCACCGTGGCCGGCCAGGGGACGCTCGCGTTCACCCGGCTCGGCCGCCGCACGGACGAGTTCGCCGGGCTGCTGGCCGAGCGGCTGGGCGAGTCGCGGAGCCGCACGTCCGCCTTCCTCGGCTCGCTGCTGCCCGGCCTCGACCCGATGGCGCTGCGGTCCGCCGCCGGGCTGCTGCGCGACGGGGTGGCGGTGCCGGCTGGTGCCCTGGACGCGATCCACCCCGACCTCAGCGCCACCCTGCTGCGGGTGGCCGCGCGGCCGGACCGGCTCGGGCCCCTGTCGGCGGTGCTGTCCGCGGCGGGCGCCCGGGCGGACCTGGCGATCGGCTTCAAGCAGGTGGCCTCGGTGCGCCGCCCGGCGGTCGGCGTCACCCCGTGGACCGACCCGGCCGCGCCGCCGCACATCGGCGAGCACGAGACCCCGGGCGGCCGGTTCGGTGCGGGCATGGGCGGCATGCTCGCGGCCGGCGCGATGGCGGGCCTGGGGGCAGGCGGCGGCCTTGGCGGCTACGGCGGCGGGGGTTACGGAGGCGGGCGGAGGCGGCTATGGCGGCCCGTTCGGCGGCTACGGCGACCCCGGTTACGGAGGCCTTGGCGGGTACTGGGCGTTTCGCGCGCTCGGGGCGGGCCTGAACGGCAACGGCGGCCTGCACTACCCGATGGCGGCGCGGGCCGACGTGCGCCGCGGGCTGCTGACCCCGGAGACCGAGGACCTGGCGGCGCTGACCGTCTCCGGCACCGACCCCACCGTGCTCGCGTTCGCGCTGCTCGGCCAGGCCGGCGGCGGCGAGCTTGTCGCCTACACGGAGCTCAACCGGCCCGAGCCGGCCAGCTACGTCTACCGCGCGGGTGGCGTGCCCGACCCGCGCGCGTCGGTCAACCAGGCACTGGACGACGCCGGCTTCGCCCCCGCGGCGCTGCACGCGGCGGCGGCCGGCCAGCTGACCGGCGCGCCCCGTCAGGATGCGGCCGCCTCGCCGCTCGCCCGCGCCCTGGTGGCCGAGGTTCCGCACGACGACGCCTGGCCCGGGCAGCTCGCCCGCCTGCTGGCGGGCTGACCCGGCCGGCTAGCAGGCGGGCGAGCCGCCCCGGCGTCAGCGCTGGCCGCTCGGCGCGCGCCTGACCTGCTCGTCGAGCAGGTCGAGCAGCCGGGCGTCGTGGTTCGGGTCGACCTTGCGGGCCCAGTGCGCGCCGCTGGCGAGGATCTTGTCCAGGTCCGCCACGCCGAGCGTGCGCGGGTGGGTGTGCCGCTGCCCGGTCCAGTCGATGTACCGCTTCGGGTCGGGCGTGAACCGGAACTTGCCCGAGTTGACCAGCACCGAGTGCATGAACACTTCTTCCGGTGCGAGCAGCCGCTTGAAGAAGGCGGTCATCTCCGGGTTGTCCCGGGCGTAGTCCCGCACGTAGCGGGCGGCGGCCGGGCGCAGCGTGCAGAAGAAGGAGCCGCCGTAGAGGGGGAAGTCCGGGCCGAAGCGGCTGTGCCGGATCTTGACGCCCACCGCCGCGTACGAGTTGTTGAACTTGAGCCACGGCTGGAACAGGTTGACCAGCATCAGCGGGCGCATCAGCCGCAGCTTATGCTGGCTCGGCACGCCGAACCGCCGGTACTGGTAGTCGTAGCGCAGCCGGGCGTAGAACGGCAGGGCGAGCCGGTAGCCGGGGGTGCCCGGGTCGGCGCCGGCCGGCACCCGCTCGGGGAAGACCGGGGCGTACTGCAGGTACCCGTCGGTGGTGGTGGCGGCGAGGTTGTCCTCGATCTCGGCGATGGGCCGCACCGGGTAGTCCGAGCCGGTGAGGTTTTCCAGCCAGTCGTAGTCGACGCCGTGGTCGTCCAGCCAGTCGACCGCGGCGAAGTAGCGGTCGAGGTGGGAGAAGTCGCCGTAGCCGCCCTTGGCGAGCAGCACCTGGACGTTGCCGAGGGCCTGCAGCGCGGGCCCGTCAAGTGGTGTGCCGGCCGCGTCGTGGCTGATCAGCACCAGGGCGTCGGGGCTGCCCGCGGTGATCAGGCCGACCAGGCGGAGTACCTGGGCGGGCCGGTTGTGCGTCTGCAGGTAGTAGACGACGCGGCCGCGCGGGCGGGTGACGTTGGCTGACATGACTCGAAAAATAGCACTACGTCAGGAGCCGTGCCCGCCGAAGTAGGGGTCGCGTGCCAGCGCCAGCCACGCCTGCATCGCCTGGGGCGTCTGGTCGACCCGCCAGTCATAGCCGTTATTGGTGTCGCTGTCGAACCAGCACACCCCGATCACGTCGTACTTCGGCCCGGCCACGTCCCGCAGGTAGCTGCGCATCCCGGTGATGAACGACGCGGCCGAGCCTACCCCGGCCGCCGGGACGCCGGCCCCGGAGTTGGTCGCGGTCTCCACCACCAGTTGCGGCTTGCCCGGCGTGAAGGCGGCGAAGTGCTTGAAGAAGCCCTCGAACAGCTGCTGGAAGGTCTGCCAGGTGTAGGTGGTGTTGCTGAACCCGTCGACGCCGATCACGTCCGCGTAGGCGGCCCCGGGGTAGTAGGCGTCCCAGTTTTCCGGGTTGATGTTGGGGCACCAGACCCAGGTCACGTTGGTCACCCCCGCCTTGGCGAACACGTCGTGCACATGCCGCCACATGGCCACGTAGGCCGTGGGGTCGCCCGAGTACTTGTACCAGTTCCCGTTCATTTCCGGTGCCAGCCGCAGGAATACCCGGTGCCCGAATGCCTTGATCGCCCGTGCCTGGGCCCGGATCCGCGCGTCGTCATCCCCGGCCGTGATCTGGCCGAGCTGGGCAGGAGAGCCGGAGCTGGTGTCGGGCAGGTACCAGGCCATCAGCGGGGTGGTGCCCGCGGCCGCCATCGCCGCCTCGCCCGCGTCGGGGAACGTGTCGTCCCAGTCGTAGTAGGTGACCGCCAGGTCGTAGGGGCGGCCGATCGCCCGCTCGCGCGCCTGCAGCGCCGCGGCCGCGCTCTTGCCCTTGAGGTCGGTGTACGCGCCGAGCAGCATCCGATTGCGCGGGTCGGGGATGCCGCCGGCCAGCGTGCCCGCAGTGGCCGCGCTGCTCCCGGCCCCGGTGCCGGCCGACGCGGTGCTGACGGGAGCGGTGCTGACGGGATCAGTGCTGACGGGAGCGGTGCTGACGGGAGCGGGGCCGGACGCCGCCGCGCTGGACGCGGCGGAGCCGGGGGAGTCAGCCGCCCCCGTTCGGCTGCCGCTGCCCTGGCTTGTGCACGCGGCTGCCGCTAGCAGCGCGGTGAGCAGGGCGAGGATGGTCGCGGCCCGCTTCATGAGGTCACCTTCAGCTCTTGGTCGGGGGTGGTCAGGGTGGCGGACAGGCCGCCCGCGACGGTGGTTACCGTCCGCTGCCACGCTTGTCCGTCGGCCAGCGTGAGGGTCCAGCGGCCGACGGCCTTGCCGCCGCCGCTGAGCACGAGCTGGAACGTATGGCGGCCGGGGTAGCTGTCGCGGACCCCGAGGGTGGCGCTCGTCCCGTGCCCGGGGACCAGCCAGAGCTGCGCGAACCCGGGCGAGCGGGGCCAGCTCGCGCTGGCCGCGCCGAGCCAGACCGCCCCGCCCGCCAGCACCGCCGCCAGCGCCAGCAGGCCGCCGGTCACCGGGGAAACCCGAAACCAGTCAGTCCGAACGTTTGCCGAGGGCTCTGGCCGGCCCCGCCGCCGGGCGACCAGCAGGCCCGCGCAGGCGCAGGCGACCCCGATCGCCAGCGCGATTCCCCAGGACAGCCGGGTCAGCCCGGTGAGCAGGTTGAGCACCAGGCCGGCCAGCACCGCGCAGGCGAGGGCGAGCCCGGTCGCCCACATCGCACGATCAGGGCGCATACTCGGCCTCCGAGAGGTCGTAGATGACGATGTTCCCGCTGTCGTAGACCCGGGTGATCCCGTGCACCGCGTCGAACTTGACCAGGTCGGCCCGCGGGATCGGGGTGGGGCAGGTGTTCGCCTCGGCGAACAAACTGCCGTCGGGGGCCCGCTGCTGGCTGGTGCGCAGGTCGACCACCAGGTAGCGGACGGCCTGCTGGCGGGCGATGAGCGCGTCGGCCAGCGTCCAGCTCCGTCCGCAGAACAGCGCGGTCAGGCCGTTGACCGGGTTCTGGCCGCCGAGGGTGCCGAGCAGGATGTAGTTGGTGTAGTCGGCCGCGAACCGCTGCCCGGGCGGCAGCGTGGCCGCCGCCCAGCCCGCCGCGGCCAGGGACTCGGCGTTGACGCCGCTTTCGAACCCGTCGACCACGTAACGGCCGGGCAGCCGTTCCCACCACGGCGGCCAGCCCTGGGTGATGCCGCCCGCCAGCAGCACCGCCGTCGCCAGGCCGGCCGTCGCTCGCCGTCGCCCGGTTAGTTTCAGGGCAGCCGCGGGGGGCCGGGCGACCAGGGCGGCCGCCAGCGTGTAGCCGACCGGGATGTAGACGAAGGTGAGCAGCCGCCCGGCTATCTCGCTGCCGTCGGCGGTGGCGAACGGCAGCGCCACGCACGGGTAGTACAGGACCGCGCCCGCCGCCAGGGCGAGTGCCCACGGGTCGCCCCGCTGGGTCCGCCAGACCTGCCGCCAGCCGAACGGGATGACGACCATGATCAGCACCGCTACCGCGATGCTGGCGACCCGGTCGGCGGCCGGCGTTGGCAGCGGGGCGGTGCTCCCGGTCTGCGCCAGGTGACCCGACAGGGCGGACCGGAAGCCGTCGCTGAGCTGGCTCACGGCGGGGGACAGGTAGCTCACCGTGCCCGGGACGACCAGCCCGGTCCACAGCGCGACCAGGGCCGCGCTGCCGGCCGCGAAGCAGGCCGGCCCGAGGTAGGCCCGCCGGGAGCGGCGGGCGTCCTTGGCCAGCAGGGCGGCGGCGGCGATGAGGATGGCGGTGCCGACCAGGATGTAGCTGGTGACATGGTGGGTGACCGCGGTGGCGGCGGCGAACACGGCGGCCAGCGCCCAGGCGCCGACTTCCCCGAGGCCGGTCGCGCGGCCGCGGCTGGCGTCCGGGCGGGTGGCGGCCCGCAACGCCAGCAGCGCCAGCGCGAAGAACGCGAGGGCGAGCGTCTGGTAGCCGAAGATCGCGTCGAACACCTGGAAGTGCGGGCTGGTGGCGTAGACCGTGATCGCCGCCAGGCCGATCCTGGGGTCCCCGCTGACCTGGCGGAACAGCGTGTAGAGGGCGGTGGTGAGGATCAGGTGGGCCAGCCCGGCCACGATCAGCCCGGCCGGGAACACCGCCAGGCCGGTCAGGTCGGTCAGCGCGCTGGTGACGATCTCGATCCCGGGGAAACCGGGGCTGACCGGCAGCGCGTCGTTGACGCCGAACAGGTGATGGGTGCCTTGCAGGCTGGCCAGCGTGCGCAGGTGCAGGAACTCATCCGAGAACTGGAACCCGCCCGGGCTGTAGAGGTACTTGACCAGGTAGGTGGCCAGGCCGAGGGCGACCGCGAGCCAGGCCGCGGGCGCCTCGGCGGGCCGCTCCCGGCCGAGCACCAGCGCCGCGGGCGCGGCGAAGATCAGCGCCTGGCCAGCCCAGTACCCGGCCACGGCAGCCTCGTGAGCACTGCCGCCATGGCCGGCCCGGCCCACGGCGTAGGCCGCCGAGATGGCGAGCACCCCGGCGGCCAAGACGGCGACCGCGGCCGCCGTCTTATTCGCATAGGTCATCTGCGCGCGTAAACCCCCGAGCACGCGTGGTCGCGATTGGTGTTGCCGGCGCTGTCCAGCGTCGCCGGCCCCCGCCGTAGCCGCTGGTCGAGCAGGTCGAAAAGCTGAGTGCCGTCCTCTAGGTCGAGCTTGCGCGCCCAGTGCGCGCCGCTGGCCAGCAGTGCCGGAAGGTCCTCGGTCCCGAGCACCTTCGGGTGGTTGTACTTACTGCCGGTCCAGTCGATGTACCGCACTGAGTGCGGGTTGAAGCGGAACCGGCCCGAACTGAGCAGCACTGACTGCAGAAATACCTCTTCCGGGGCCAGCAGCCGGCGGAAGTTTGCGACGATTTCCGGATTGGCCCGGGCAAAGTCCCTGGCGTACCTGGCGGCGCTCGCGCGTAGCGTGCAGAAGAACGAGCCGCCGTAGCAGGGGAAGCCGGGGCCGAACACCGGCTGCCCGCCGCCTGCCCCGTGGCGCAGGCCGACCGAGGCGTAGGCGGTGCTCACCCGGACCCACGGCTGCACCAGGTTGACCGCGGCCAGCGGGCGCAGCAGCCGCCGCTTGGCGGCGGCGGCTGGCCGAGCCGCCAGTGCCGGCAGTCGTAGCGCATTACCGCGTCGGCCGGGTCGCAGGGCGTGAACCACTCGGCCGCACCGCGGTCGGCGCCCGCCGGGACCCGGTCCGGGAAGACCGGGGCGTACTGCAGGTAGCCGTCGTGGTCGAGGCCGGCCAGGTTGTCCTCGATCTCGGCCAGCGGCCGCAGCGGGTAGTCCTGGCCGGTCAGGTTCTCCAGCCAGTCGTACTCGACGCCGTGGTCGTCCAGCCAGTCGACCGCCGCGAAGTAGCGGTCAAGGTGGGAGAAGTCGCCGTAGCCGCCCTGCTCGAGCAGCACGTGCACGTGGCCGAGCGCCTGCAGGGCGGGCCCGTCGAGCGGCTGGCCGGCCGCGTCGTGGCTGATCAGCACCAGCGCACCCGGGCTGCCCGCGGTGATCGTGCCGACCAGCCGGGTGACCTGGGCCGGGCGGGAGTGGGTCTGCAGGTAGTAGACGACCCGGACCTTCTTGGGTGGCTCCTGCACGGTGACCGGGCCCGTGCCGGTGACCCCCCGTGCCGGTGACCCCGGTGTCCTGCGCGCGCAGTGCCCGGCGCAGCGCGGGCAGCGTGTACAGGCCCTCGGCGGTCATGCTGGCCAGCAGCGCCACCGACACGCCGAGCAGGCCGCCCGCCAGCGCGCCGGCCACCAGCGCGGCCAGCCGCAGCCCGCAGGTGACGGTGGAGTACACCGCCGCCCGGTTGATCTCGTCGTGGATCCGCAGCAGCGCGATGTAGTGGTTCTTCAGCACCGAGCCGAAGTAGCCGCCGATCATGATCGCCAGCGGCACCGCGGCCAGGGCGGCGTACTGCGGCCCGAACAAGTGCAGTAGCGGGCGCGCGGCCAGGATGACCAGGGGCACGCCGAGGAGCCCGCCCAGCAGGCAGACCCGCAGCGTGAAGCGCAGCTTGGCGGCGAGGCCCTGCGGGTCGGCCGCGTTGGCCGCGTACAGCGCGGTGGTGAAGTGGAAGGACAGCATGACGAAGATCGTCATGACGGTGGAGGCGACGTAGAAGGCGCCGCCGTCTTCTGCCCCCAGCAGCCCGGTGACCAGCATCGGGGTCAGCAGGACGGGGGCCTGGGCGGCGTTGTTGAGCCAGGTGTTGCGCACGCTCGCGTGCCCGATCTGGCGCAGCCGCCCCCAGTGCGGGCGGGACAGCAGCCGCACGCCCTTGAGCCGCAGCAGGGCTCCCGCCACCACCAGCGAGAGCGCCGTGCCGACGACCCAGGCGGTCAGGATCGAGGTGCCGAGCTGGTCGTGCCAGACGGCGGTGAAGCCGGCCAGCGCGGCCAGCTTGGTGACCGCGAAGGCGCAGTTGCGCCAGAGCTGCGGGGTGCCGCCGACCAGGCCGAGCAGCGCCTCGTCGAGCACCAGGCCGGCCCCGGTCAGGGCCGAGCCGCCGATGAACACCAGCGCCTCCGGGCCGGTGTGCAGGTAAGGCGCGAAGCCGCTGCCCACCGCCACCGTGAGCAGCCACAGCCCGGCCGCCAGCACCGCGCTGACCGCCGCGGCGGCGCACAGCCCGGCCGCCAGCAGCCCGTCGCCGTCCCGGGTGCGCCGGGCCAGGTGCGGGATCAGCGTGGTGTTGAGCCCGACCATGCCGAACGTGCCGACCAGCGTCATCGCGGCCACCGCGGCCGAGCCGTTGCCGACCGCGCCCAGCGAGGCGCGGTGCGCGGCCAGCCACCAGAAGGCCAGTCCAAGCACCGAGGTGACCCCGGTGGCGGCGATCAGCGAGATGACCGTGACCAGCAGGGGCTTGTGCGCACGCGAGCGGCCGGCCGTTTCGGTGCGCGCCGCCGCCGTCACCCGAAGTCCCGTGCGGTCCGCGCCTGCACCCGGCGGCTGCGCAGGTAGCGGGCCGGGCCGGCCAGCATGCCGCGCCGTGACGCGCGGCGCAGGCGGTCGGGGTAGCCGGCCGTCATCGTCGCCGTCCGCACCGAGTCGTGGCCGCTCAGGTCGCGCAGTGCCCGGGGGGCGAGCCTGGCCAGCGTGGCCAGCCGCCGCGGGTCGCGCGCCACGGCCCGCGCGTAGAACGCGGTGAGCCCCGAGCCGTACCCGTTGAGCTGCTGCTCTACCTCGGCCACGGTCTCCCGGTGCACGTGCCAGATGACCGCGCCTGGCCAGTAGACGAACGTGCCGCCGTCCAGCATCAGGTCGGCGATGGCAGCGGTGTCCTCGCCCGCCCGGGCGGGCGTGCCCGCGCCCAGCGCGACGTCGAACCCGCCGATCCGGGTCAGCGCCGCCCGGTCGAAGGCCAGCGACGCGCCGACCCCGAAGGCGGGCAGCGGGTAAAGCGGGTGCTGCCGGGCGTGCGATGCCTGGTCGAATACCTCGGCGGTGCAGCCGCGGCCCTTGCTGTGCCCGCCGAACTGCTCGTACAGCTCCTGGGCGGGGGTGTCGAGGGCGGCGGGCAGCACCAGGCCGCTGACCCCGGTCACCCGCTGGCCGAGGGTGAAGCCGCGGGCGAGCTCGGCCAGCCAGTGCCGGTCCGGGCGCTCGTCGTCGTCCAGGTAGGCGACGATCTTGCCCGAGGCCGCCGCCAGGCCGGCGTTCCGCGCCCACGAGAGCCCGGGTCGCGGCTCGGTGACCAGGCGCAGCGGTACGCCGCCGGTGCCGGCCGCGGTCAGCCGGCCGACCAGGGCGGCCGTGGTCTGGTCGGCCGGGGTGTCTTCGGCCGGCGCGTTGTCGACCACGATGACCTCGAAGTCGGGGTAGTCCTGGCGGAGCACGGCCGGCAGGCAGGCAGCCAGCTGCCCGGCCCGGTCCCGGGTGCAGATGATCACGCTGGCGGGCGGCGCGCCGTGCAGCGCGGCCGCCCGGCCGAGCAGGTAGGACGGCGGCCAGCGCAGCCGCAGGCCGCTGGTCAGCAGCTCAGCCGGGAAGTCGGTGCGGTCGGGCGCGTCCGCCTGGACCGGCGCGGCCGGCCCGGTGGTTGGCACCTGCCCGGCCAGCGCATGCGCCGGCCGGGCAGGAAGCTGTGCGCCGGCGGCGGCGTAGCGGGCCGCGACGAGCGGCCCGGCCGCCCGCCAGAGGGCCCGCGCGACCTGCTCGGCGGTGGCGCGGCCGCCGGTCAGCGGCACGTCGGCCAGCGCGAGCGGCTCGGAGTACCAGCGGGCGAGTACCCGGGCCGAGCCGTAGCCGGGACCCGCGGTGATCGGGGCGACGGGGTGGCTCAGCTCGGCCTCCCGCACGGCGATAGGAGTGAACGTCATCGGGCTGTCCTCCGCCCGCGGCGGGCCGGCCTGCCCGCGTACCTGGCCCGGGCCGCGCCGATCCCGAAGCCGGCCGCCGCCGTGCCCGCGCCGGCCACGATGGCGGCTGCCCGCAGCAGCCCGCCGCCGTCGCCGGACAGCGCGCCGCGCAGCTCCCGGGCGACCGCCCGCGGCAGCAGCTGCCGCGCGTAGCCGCGCTCCTCCGCCATGCTGGCGTCCGCGCCGTTCAGCGCGGCCAGGCCGGCCTTGCCGCGGCCCTCGTTGTAGCAGCGGACCAGGAAGTAGCGGAACCGGGTGCGCTCCGCGGGTACCCGGTGGCCGACCGCGCTGGCCGGGTCGTAGAGCCAGGCGCCGCTGTTGACGCGCAGGCACAGGTCGGTGTCCTCCGGCCGGGACACGCTGCCCACCTTGCCGAAGTCCTCGCGGAAGCCGTCGACGGCCGCGAAGTCCGCCCGGCGCACGGCCATGTTGCTGGCCCACACGTTGCGGACCCGGGTGAGCTGCCGCGGCATGCCGTCGTAGGACATGCCGACCACCCAGCCGAACTCGCCGGGGAACCAGCGCGGGCGGGGGGCGTCCCAGAGCGGGTCGAGGCGGCCGCCGACCCCGGCCACGCCCGGGTCGGTGAAGTGTCCCGCCAGGCCGCGCAGCCAGCCGGGGGTGGCGCGGGCGTCGTCGTCGAGGAAGGCGATCACGCTGCCGCGGCAGCGGTCCACGCCGCTGTTCCGCGCGCCGGACGCGCCGCGCGCCCGGGTGTTCGCGATCACCGTCAGCGGTGGCCCGGCCTGCCCGCCGGCGGGCGAACCGCCCGCGCCCGGCCCGGCCTGGCCTGGCAGCTCGCGGCGGGCGCGGTCGAGCAGGTCCGGGTTGTGGTCGATGACCACGATGATCTCGATCGGCGGGCTGGTCTGGGCGGCAGCCGAGTCCACCGCGTCCCGTAGCTGCTGCCAGCGCTCGCTCGCGAACGCGGCGATCACCACCGAGACGGCCGGCCTCCCGGCGGTCGCGCGGGCGGACCCCTGGTCGGTCAGGCCCGGCGCCGTCATGCCCGCCTCCGCTCGGTCAGGATGGTGCGCAGTACCCGCTGCCCGTCACGGAACGTGTTCAGCTTGGAGGTGCCGTGGATGCGCGGGTACTCGAAGCTCGGCACCTCGGCGATGGCCAGCCCGGCGGTGGCCGCCCGCAGGTTGAGCAGGGTCTCGATCTCGAAGCCGTCACCCCAGACGCGCGCCTGGCCGGGGGAGTCCACCCGGAGCCCGAACAGCGGCACGTGCTTCGCCCAGAAGGCGTTGTAGCCGTAGCAGAGGTCGGAGTAGGAGGTGCCGAAGAGGGCGTTGACGAACAGCCCGAGCATCCGGTTGCCCAGCTTGCGCAGCGGGGTGATGTCAGCGCTGCCCGCGCCGGGGGCGAACCGCGAGCCCTTGGCGAAGTCGGCCCCGGACGTCAGCGTGTCGACGAACCGCGGGATCTCGGCCGGGTCGGTCGAGCCGTCGGCGTCGATCATCACGATGATGTCACCGGTGGCGGCGTCGAAGCCGCAGGCCAGCGCGTTGCCCTTGCCGGTCCGGGTCTGCTCGACGACGCGGATGCCGGGCCGCAGCCGGCGGGCCATGTCCGGTGTGCCATCGGTGGAGTGACCATCGACCACGATCACCTCGTGCAGCCCGGCGGGCAGCGCGGCGAACACGTGCTCCAGGTTCCTGGCCTCGTTGAGTGTCGGGATGATGACAGATACCCGGGGCAGTTCTGCCACCGTACGGGCCTGGTCGCCGCGGGCGTCGCGCCCGGTGAAGCCGGTCGGTTCGGTGATGGTCATGTCAACTACCTTCGCCGACCCCAGTGGCCAGCGGGTTTGCCTGTCAGGTGCAGATCGGTTGCGGCCGGTAACCGAAATTGTTTGGGCTAGCGGGTCTAGAGGGAAAAAGAGGGACCATGGGGGACGGGGGCGTTCCTCGGGCCAGATATCACCCGGATCGGCTGCGAGGCGAATCAAACGGGCAACGTGACGAGCATGCACGGGGAGGGACAGATCAGCAGCGGGCACAGTTCCTTGCCGTCGTATCGCACGAGATGCGCACGCCGCTGACGTCGATCATCTCGTTCAGCGAGCTGCTGCGGAGCGAGGCGGCCGGACTCACGCCGGACGGCCTGCGGTTCCTCGGCATCATCGAGCGGAACGCCGACCGGCTGCTGCGGCTGATCGACGACCTGCTGATGCTGAACCGGCTTGAGGCAGGCGGCCTGCCGCTGGAGGTAACCGAGGTCTCGGTGCCTGACCTGGCGGCCGACGCGGTGAAGAGCGCCGTCCCGGTAGCCGCCAAGTCACGCGTCTCGGTCCACCTGGACGCGGGCGAGGGGCCGTCGGTGCCCGCCGACCCGCGGCGGCTGGCCCAGGTGCTCGACAACCTGATCGGCAACGCGGTCAAGTTCTCGCACGTGGGCGGGCTGGTCCGGGTCAAGGTCCGCTACCAGCGCGGCACCTGGCGGATCGACGTGTCGGATACCGGCATCGGCATACCAGCCGACGAGGCGGCGGTGCTGTTCGGCCCGTTCGTCCGCGGGTCTAACGCCAGGATCGCCGGCCTGCCCGGCACCGGGCTCGGCCTGGCCATCGTGAAGTCGCTGGTCGAGATGCACGGCGGGCACGTGCGGGTGGACAGCGTGCTCGACCAGGGCACCACGTTCAGCGTGTTCCTGCCGGTCCATGCGACGGTGGCCCAATGACCGGGGAAGCCCTATGACCGGGGAAGCCCAGTGACCGGGGAAGCCCAGTGACCGACCAGGTGCTCGTCATCGAGGACGACGCGGACATCGCGCTCGGCGTGCAGACCGTGCTCGGCCGCAACGGGTTCGAGGTGACCACGGCCGCCGAGGGCCGGGAGGGGCTGCGCGCGTTCCACCGCAAGCGCCCGGACATCGTGGTACTCGACGTGGGGCTGCCGGAGATGGACGGGTGGACGGTGCTTGAGCGCATCCGCGAGCTGAGTGAGGTTCCGGTGCTCATGCTCACCGCGCACGGTCAGGAGGCGGACAAGGTGCGCGGCCTGCGGGCGGGTGCCGACGACTACCTGACCAAGCCGTTCGGCAACGCGGAGTTCATCGCCCGGTTGCAGGCGCTGCTGCGCCGTACCGCGGGCGGTGAGCGGAAGGCGGCGCAGGTATATGACGACGGCAGCGTCCGGGTCGACTTCGCCGCTCATCAGGTGACGGTGGACGGGGCACCGGTGGAGCTCACCGCCACCGAGTTCCGCCTGCTGGCGGCCCTGGTACGGCACCGGGGCCAGGTGCTGAGCCCGGTGAAGCTGCTTGAGCTGGTGTGGAGCGACCCGTTCGGCGTCGGCCCGGACCGGGTGAAGTACAGCGTGATGCGGCTGCGCCGCAAGCTGGGTGCCCCGACCGGGGCGCGGTCGCCGATCGAGGCGGTCCGCGGCTTCGGCTACCGCTACCGGTCGGTCGCCGGGACGGACTGACCCCAGCAACCGGCCCGCACCGTAGCGGCAACCTGATTTCGCACCCGGGCCGGGCAGACTGTGCTGCCATGCAGTGCTCCGCTCATCCGGCCGGCCCGGCCAGCGCCCGTCGCGGGCGCGTCCTCATCGTCGAGGACGACCCCGAGGCCGCGCTGTTCGCCGCCTACGCGCTCGAGAGGCGCGGCCGGTTCTCGGTCACCCACACCGCCGACCCGATGGTGGCGCTCGCGCTGGCCGCCGCCGAGCACTGGGACCTGGCCCTGACCGATCTCGACCTGCCCGTCATCTCCGGCACCGAGCTGATCGCGGCCCTGCGCGCGATTGCCCCCGGGCTGCCGGTCCTGCTGCTCACCGCCCAGCCCAGGGACGAGTTCTCCGCCAGCGACCTCTCCGGCCCCGCTGCCAGCCGCCCGGACGGCCTCCTGGTCAAGCCGGTCTCGGCCGATCAGCTCCTGTTCGCCGCCGAGGCCCTGGCCACCCCGCCCCCTCACTCCTGCGCCGCCCCGCCGCCCCCCGGCACCTCCGCTGACCCCTGACACCCCTCCCGTTGGTCTCGTCGCCAGCCGCCCGGGCCGCTACTCCGCCCTGCTAAGCGGTCCCGGCGACTTCCCATCACTTCGGCTGGTTCCGTGTCATGAATTGCCCGGTTTGTCCATGCGAAAGTGATGGGAAGTGGCTTTCGCGCGGCCGAACTGATGGGGAGTGGCGGTCGGGGGCCGCGGTCGCGGCGGATGGTGCCGGGATCGCCGGCCGCAGTTTGCTGCCGGCGAACGGTGATTCCGCCGGGCCCCGGCGGTCCGTACAGTGGGGTCATGAGCGAGAGCGGCCGGGTCTACCCGCTGGGCAGCCGCCAGGCGCGGCAACCCCTGGTGCCGGAATCCCACCTGCCGGAAACCCGCACGCGGGAAGCCCGCCCGCAGGAACCCGGTCCGCCGGAGCCACTGTGGCGTGAGGTGCTCGGCCGCCGCCTGCGGGCGCTGCGCACGGACCGGGACGAGACCCTGGCGCAGACCGCGGAGCGGGCCGGGATCTCGCCTCAGTACCTGTCGGAGATCGAGCGCGGCCGCAAGGAGGCGTCGAGCGAGATGATCGCGGCGCTCGCGGGCGCGCTCGGCATCTCGGTGGCCGGGCTGATGGCGGACACGGCGCAGGACCTGCGCCGCGCCGCCACCGTGCTCCGCGCCGTCAGTACCACGGCCGCCCGGCCCCGGCCGCGCCCGGCGGGCCCGGTCGCCCTCGCCTCGGCCGCCTAGCGCCCGGTTAGGATCTCGTCCGCCAGGCCGTAGTCGAGCGCCGCCTGGGCGGTGAAGATGCGGTCCCGGTCGGTGTCGGCGCGCAGGGTCTCGGCCGGCTGGCCGGTGTTCTCGGATAGCACCGCCTCCACCTGCGCGCGCAGCCGGACCAGCTCGTCCGCCTGCAGGATCAGGTCGGGGATGGTGCCCTGCCCGCTCACCGCGGGCTGGTGCAGGATCACCCGGGCGTGCGGCAGCATCAGCCGCCGTCCCGGTGCCCCGGCCGCGAGCAGCACCGCGCCTGCCGCTACTGCCTGCCCGACGCAGGTGGTCACTACCGGGGCCTTGATGTACCGCATGGTGTCGTAGATGGCGAGCATCGACGGGATGTCGCCCCCTTCACAGTTGATGTAGAGGTTGATCTCCTGGTCAGGGCTCTGCGACTCGAGGAAGATGAGCTGCGCGGTGAGGGTGTTGGCGACGCCCGGGTCGATCACCGTGCCGAGCACGATGATCCGCTCGGTCAGCAGGTGCGAGTAGACGTCCATCACCCGGTCGCCGCGCGGGTGCTCGGCGATGACGTTGGGGATCGTGTAGCTGCTCACTGCGCGCCTCCGGGCTGCGGCCCCTGGGGCTGGGCGGCCGACGGCCGCAGCCCGAACGCCCGCCGCCTGGCCGGCATCAGCTGCGCGAACGTGTCCGCGATGTGGTCGATGAACCCGTAGTCGCGTGCTTCCGGTGAGGAGTACCAGTGGTCGTGCCGGGAGTCCTCGAAGATCCGGTCGATCGGCTGGCCGGTGTCCTCAGCGATCAGGCCGAGTACGGTGTCCCTGGTCAGCCGCAGGTCGGCCGCCTGCAGCTCGACCTCAACGGCGGAGCCGCCGATCCCGGCCGACCCCTGGTGCATCAGGATGCGGGAGTGCGGCAGGGCGTGGCGCTTGCCCTTGGCCCCGGCCGACAGCAGGAACTGGCCGGCGCTGCAGGCCAGCCCGAGGGCCAGCGTGGCCACGTCGCAGGGGACGAGCCGCATCACGTCGCGGATGGCGAGCATCGACGGCACCGAGCCGCCGGGTGAGTTGATCCACAGGGCCACGTCGGTGTCGGGGTCCTCGTCGGCCAGGGTGAGCAGCTGGGCGGCGAGCACGGTGCCGTTGTCGTCGTCGAGCGGGCCGTCGAGCACCAGCACGCGGCGCTGTACCAGGGCCTGGCGCAACTGCGGGGTGAAGACCGGGGTTTTGGGTTCCTGAGGCATGCCTCCAGCCTGCGGCACGGCCGGCCGCCAAGGCGGCCGGCGCTGCCCACGGCAGATCTGCCGTGGGCAGCGCTCAGCGGCGGACCGCCTGCTCGACCAGCCGGCCCGCCGCGAGCAGCTTCTCCTCGCTGTCGCGGGGGCCGATGAGCTGCATGTTGGCCGGGACCGGGCTGGCCTGCAGGCCGCGGACGGGGACCGGCAGCGCGAGCGAGGGCACGCCGGCCGCGTTCACCGGCGAGGTGAGCGCGCGCAGCTTCCACAGCACGTGCATCTCGTCCAGCAGCGGCGGGAAGCCGAGCAGGGTGGGCGCCGCCAGCAGGTCCACCGTCTGCCAGAGCGCGTCCAGGGTCTGCCGCCACCGGGCGATTACCGCGGTGGCCGTGGTGACCTGGGCCTGGGTGATCGCGGCGGCTAGCTTGAGCCGGTCCCTGACGTCGCTGCCGAGCCGGTCGGCGGCCGTCGCGACCAGGTCCTTGTTGGCCTGCCAGGCCTGGGCGTCGAGGAGGGTGATGGCGGCCGTGATGACCTGGTCCAGGCCGGGGACGCCGACCGGTATCACCCGGAACTCGGCCGTGCGCAGGGCCGCGCCGATCGCGTCGGTGATCCGCGGGTCGGCGTCGATCGCCAGCAGGCCGACGGTCCGCGGTGCGCTGGCGGCCACGGTGAAGCCCGGCTCGAGTAGTTCCATCCCGGCGATGACGCCAGCGACGTCGCGGGCCATCGGGCCCACTGTGTCCAGGCCGGGGGCGAGCGGGCGGACTCCGCCGGTGGAGATCCGGCCCCAGGTGGTCTTCAGGCCGGCGATGCCGCAGCAGGCGGCGGGGATGCGGATGGACCCGCCGGTGTCGGTCCCGTAGGCGATGTCGGCCTCGCCCGAGGCGACCGCGGCGGCCGAGCCGCTGGACGAGCCGCCGGGCATCAGCCGGGGGTCGAGGGCGTTGACCGGGGTGCCGAAGGCGGCGTTGATCCCGCTGATCCCGTAGGCGAGCTCGTGCAGGTTGACCTTGCCGGCGAACCGAGCCCGGCCGGCCGCCATCGCTGTCCGCAGCCCGGCCAGGCAGGCGGCGTCGGCGGTGGCGGGAGCGCTGTCCGCCAGCGCCCGCGACCCCGCCGTGGTCGGCAGGCCGGCCACGTCGATCAGGTCCTTGACGGCGACCCGGGGCCCGGAGCCAGGGGTGCTGTCGGCGACGATCCAGGTGGACACCCCCGTAAGCCTACGTGGCGGGATTCTGAGTCGGCTCTGGTCCTCTGGTCGCTGTGACGGGCGTGCCGGGTGGCGCTGGGATGACCCCTGCGCTTACCATGTGTCACTAAGAGAATACTTTCGGTAACAAACCGCGCTGGGGGAACGCGCGGGCGGAGCCTCGCGGCTACCTGCCCTACGTACGGGGGACAGCATGCATATCCGAAGAATTCTCCACCGGAAGGCCGGGGCCGCCGTACTGGCCGCTGGCCTGGCCGTCACCGCCACCGTGGCGCTGAGCGGTACGGCCGACGCCGCCGCCTGCAGCGGCCTGACCGGGCTGGCCGGGTCGTGCACCACGACCGGGACCGTCACCATCACCGCGGGCGGCCTGACGGTCGGCGCGCCCGCCAGCCTGACCTGGACCGCCGCCATCACCGGGGCGGCGCAGACGATCTACGACACCAACGCCAGCGACGAGATCCTCTACACCTCGGACCTGCGCGGCCTGCTGAGCACCAACGGCAGCGCCGGCTGGAACGTCACCGCGACGGCCGGCACCTTCACCGGGGGGACCGGGGCGACACTGGCGGACACGGCCGGCGGCCAGGTGCTCGCGTTCGGCGGCGGAGCCTCGGGCGCGGCCACCAACGTGCCCACCGCGGCCTGCGTCATCGTCCTCACCTGCACCCCGGCCAGCACCAGCGTGACCGGGTACCCGCTGTTCGTGCCGACCGGCGCCTCGGCCACGCCGACGAAGATCTACAACGCGTCGACCACCACCGGCCAGGGGATCGGCCAGATCGGCGGGAGCAGCGCCACTCATCCTGCCGTCTGGCAGGTAAACCTGCCGTCAGTGGTCGCTGCCGACACCTACACCTCAACCGTCACGGTAACCATTGCGGCTGGCCCGTTACGGGCGGCGGTTGCTGGCCGCCGCGCTGGCGGCGGCGGGCTGCCTCGCCCTGCTAACTGGAGTGCCGTCGCGCGCGAGCGCGGCGGCACTCGTTAGTGCTGTCTGGACCGCGTCCTCGTCGACCACCGGCGCCACCGGCGTCACCTACACCTTCCTGGCGATGCCCCGGACCACCGCGACGCTGAGCAAGGTGACGATGACGGTTCCGTCCGGCACCGGCGGCACCGCCGCGCTGGGCACGGTCGCGCCGTCCGCCATCTCCGGCGGGACCGTGTCGCTGTCCGGCACCACCCTCAGCTACACGTTCACCCCGGTCAGCGTGGCGGCCGGGCTCGTCATCAAGATCCCGGTGACCGGGCTGACCAACTCGACCTCCGCGGCCGGCACCATGACCTCGACCGTGACCACGCTCAACGGCACCACCACGGTCGACAGCGGCACCGCGTCGTTCACGTTCACCGGCCCGTTCAACGCGCTCAGCGGGGTGGCCTGGACCGCCTCCTCCACCGCGACCGGCGTGACCGGGGTGAGCTACACCTACACGTTCACACCCGCCAGCCTAGTCAATGCCCTCGCCATCGCCACGGTGAAGATCACCGTGCCGCCCGGGACCACCGGGACGCCTGTCGTCACCACCTCGAGCCCGGTCCTCAGCCTGTTCAGCGCGGTGACGCTGTCCGGGAACACGCTCACCCTGACCGGCAACGGCGGGCTGCTCAGCATCCTCACCTCGATCTCGGTCACCATCGGCGGTCTCGGCAACACCTACACCGCCGGCAGCTACCAGCCGGAGATCGTCACCGATAACGGCAGCGGCGCCATCCTCGACTCCGGGGTGGCGCCCGCGGTGAGCTTCCCCGGCGGGCTCGGGTTCGGCGCGCCCGCCGCGCTGACCTGGAGCGGCGTGCTCAACGGGCAGAACCAGAACCTGGCCGACGCCACCGCGGCGCACGAGCTGCTGACCGTGAACGACCAGACCGACAGCGGGGCCGGCTGGCACGTTACCGTCTCCGCCACCAACTTCGTGACCGCGGGCGGGAGCACACTGCCGGCCAGCGGGGTGCTCGGGGTCACCGGCAGCACAGCCGGGCTGTCGACGTCGACCGCGCCCACCGCCGCCTGCCCGGGGACGGCGTTCTGCGCGCTACCCGACGACACGGCCGTCACCTACCCGGTGGTGATCACCAGCGCGGCGACGTCGCCGGCCCCGTCGACCGTCTACGACGCCACCGCCGCCACCGGGATCGGCCCGGTCACCCTCGGCGGCTCGACCGCCGCCAACCCCGTCGGCTGGTGGGTGAACGTACCTGGCTACGCCCCGTCCGGAACCTTCAGCTCCACCGTGACCGTGTCCATCGTCTCCGGCCCGTGAAGCCGGCAGGGAGGAACAAACCCATGCGCACGCGCCTCGTCGGGGCTGCCCTGCTCGCCGTCGCCGCACTCACCGCCACGGTGAGCCCCGCCAAGGCCGCGGGCACGCCCGTCCCGCCCGCCCTGCCCTCCCCCGGGACGTTCTCGGTCGCCCCGGCGCTGACCGCTGCCGGCCAGGCGCGGCCGTACTTCCGGCTCTCCGCCGCGGCCGGCCACTCGGTGATGGACGTGGTCGCCTTCGGCAACACCGGCCAGCAGACGCAGGTGCTGCGGGTCGGGGTGACCGACGGCGTCACCGCGACCAACTCGGGCAGTGCCTTCGGCCCGCTGACCAGCAACTGCGCCGGCATCGGGTGCTGGGTGACCGGCCTGCCGGGGACCGTCACACTGGCCCCGCACACCCAGGAAGAGATCGAGTTCGAGGTCAAGGTGCCGGACGGCGCCCCGCCTGCCCAGTACCTGGCGGGCATCACCGCGACCCCGGCCAGCGTGGCGGCGCCGGCCCCGGTCAAGAACAGCGGGCACGGCGCGACCCAGGTGACCATAGTGCCCCGGGTGGTGATCGGCGTCGCTGTCACCGTCGGTGACCTCGCCCGCCTGCGCACCAGGACCGCGGTCACCGGGGTGACCGCGGGCTGGGTGGACGGGATGGTCCGGCTCACGGTCCACGTGCGGAACACCGGCCAGCGGTTCGCCAAGGCCAGCGGGAAGCTGGTGTGCGGGACGGGCGGCGTCACGCACACGTTCGGGCTGGACATGGACACCGTGCTGCCCGGGCAGGGCGCGGGACTGCCGGTCAACGGGACTGGCCTGGGGCAGGGCCGCTGGCACTGCACCGTGCAGGTCAAGGACAGCGGCGGCGGCACCGACACCTGGGCCGGCGCGGTGACCGTGGCCGGCACCAGGCCCGCCGCGACCAAGCGGGTCGACCGCGACGACTACGTGGCGCCCGGCAGCCCGGGGATCCCGGTGTGGGCCGTGGTGCTGATGGTGCTCGGCGGGCTGATCCTGGTCAGCATCTGGACGGTGTTCCTGCGCCGCGAGCGCGGCAAGCGGCCGCACGCGGGGTGATCACCGCGGGCTGGCCGCCGGTGATCACCCCGGGCGGTCACTCCGCCGGGTCGTGCCAGGGCTGTCCCGCGGGCAGCAGGTGCGACGCGTCGGGGCCCCACGAGCCGCGGTCGTAGGTGACCACCGGGCCGACGTCGCCCACCACCGGGTCGACCACCCGCCACGACGCCTCCACCGTGTCCTGCTGCGCGAACAGCCAGCGCTCGCCGTTCAGCGCGGCGCCGATCAGCCGGTCGTAGGCCCGCATGTCAGCGCCCGGGTGCTGGATGAAGGTGAGGTCTTCCACCTCCGGTGACCAGCCCGCGCCCGGCTTCTTGCCGACCAGCGTCAGCACTGCCTGGGTTTCCGGGTAGATGCGGAACCGCAGCGCGTTGGAGGTGAGCACGTCGCCCAGGCCGAACACGTCGTGCGGCGGGCGCTTGAAGTCGATGAACACCTCGGTCGCGGTGACCGGCAGGCACTTGCCAACCCGGATCACGATCGGCACCCCCGCCCAGCGCCAGGTCTCGGCGGCCAGCCGCACCGCCGCGAACGTCTCCGTCTTCGAGCCCGCTGCCACCCCGGCGACCGACTGGTAGCCCTCGTACTGCCCCTTGATCACGTCGGCCGGCGTCAGCGGCCGCAGCGCGCTGATCAGCTGGGACTTGGACGCGATCCAGGAGCTGAGCCCGGACCCGTCCGGCGGGTCGGCCAGCACGGTGGCGAGCACCTGGAGCATGTGGTTCTGGATGACGTCCTTGATCGCGCCGGTCTTGTCGTAGAAGCTGCCGCGGTCGGCGACGTCGAACGCCTCGGCCATGGTGATCTGGATCGACTCGACGTAGTTCCGGTTAAGCAGCGGCTCGATGACCGAGTTGGCGAACCGGGCGAACATCAGCGATTCCACCGGGTCCAGGCCGAGCCAGTGGTCGACCCGGTACACCGCTTCCTCGGGGAAGTACTGGTGGATCGTCTCATTCAGCGCCTGCGCGGACGCCCGGTCGTTGCCGAACGGCTTCTCCACCATGACCCGGGAGCCGGCGGTCAGCCCGACCCCGGAGATCCCCTCGGCGATCCGGCCGAACAGGAACGGCGGCACCTCCAGGTAGTACAGGATCCGCTTGGCGTCGCCCAGCTCGTTCTTCATCCACTGGTACGTCTGCGGGTCGCCCAGGTCGCCGTCGACGTACTTCAGCAGGCTGAGCATCTTGACCGCGGCGGGCGCGTCGGCGTCCATGTTGTTGAGCTTCAGCGAGGCGGCGGCGTAGTCGCGGAACTGCTCGACTCCCCAGCCGCTCTTGGCCACGCCGAGCACGGGCACGTCGAGTACCCCTCGCTCGACCAGGCCCACCAGCGCGGGGAATGTCTCCAGCTTCGCCAGGTCCCCCGTCGCACCGAATATCACCAGCGCATCGACTTGATCGGCACTCATAGGGACTCATACTGTCAGTCCCGTTTCCGCGGCTGACAGGAGACGCGGGCTTACGGCAGGTTAACTTTCGGGTTGCCGTCACTGAAGCCCCTTCGGCGGCCCCGGGCAGGCTGGCGCCCGCTGACGGCGCTTAGCCCGGCGGCGGGCGGGGTACGTAGCGGAGCTGGATCGCCAACGGAAGGAAAGCAGCTAATTTCGCGACTTATCCGGCTGGCCAGGAAGACCGCTTTCTACCTGCTTACCTTCGCGGTGGTGGCGGCCGGCGCGATCTGGCTGGCGCTGCGGGTCGCGCCGCTGCAGACGGTGTCCGCGGCCGGCCAGACGGCCCAGGTCGGGGCGACCGGGCCGACCGCCAGCCTGAGCGGCGGCCCGGGCGAGCTTGACCTGTTCGGCCAGGTGATGGCGACCAAGCCGGATTTCCCCGGGCCGATCAGGCCGCGGCTGGCGCTCGAGCACATCACCATCGACCCGCAGGTGATCCAGATGCTGCGGGCGGACGGCCCGTCGAAGGTCGCGCTCACCCTGAGCCAGCAGCTCGCGGCGGGCTGGGAGCGCTACTTCCTGTGGGAGACGCTGATCGCGGCCGGGTTCGCGGTCGTCCCGCTGGTGGCGGTGGCCGCGCTGCGCAGGCGCCCGAGGATGTGGAAGCTGCTGACGGGCGGTATCGCGGTGGTGGTCGCGGTGAACGTCGGCGGCATCGCGCTGACCGCGTCCGGCACCCCTAAGGTGCTGCGCAGCGTGAAGACGCTCGATGACCTGGTGGGGGTGGACCCGGCCAGCGGGACCATCGCGGCGGGCACGCCGCAGCCGGGCGTGCAGGCGGTGGTGATCGGCGACTCGACGGCCTCCGGCTGGGGGCTGCCCTGGGGGTCGCAGCCGACCGCCCTGGACCAGGCGTGCGGCCGGTCGCCCGAGTCGTACGCGGCCGACCTGGCCTCGGTCAACCAGTGGAACGTGCTCAACCTGGCCTGTGGCAGCGCGACCATCGAGAACGGGCTGCTCGGCCCGGAGGTGCTGTACAACGGCGCGGTCGCTCCGCCGCAGCTGCCGCAGGCGGCCGCGGCCACCCGCGCCCGGCTGGTGGTGGTCAGCGTAGGGGCGGACGACCTCTCCTGGTCGGTGATGACCCAGCTCTGCGCGGCGCAGACGGTCTGCGACGACAAGGTGTCGTCGGCCTACTTCAGCCAGTTGCTCAACGCGTTCACCAGGAACTACTACCAGCTGCTGAGCGAGCTTGACGAGCTGCCTGCCCACCCGGCGGTGCTGGTCAACCAGTACTACTCGCCGTTCGGGTCCGACCTGGGCTGCCTGCAGCGCTACGGGATGGTCCCGGGCAAGGTCAAGGTGCTGCTGGCCCGGCTCGGGGAGCTGAACAAGGTGCTGCAGCAGGGGGCCGCGCTGTTCGGGTTCGGGGTGGCCGCACCCCGGTTCACCGGGCACGAGCTGTGCACCCAGGACCCGTGGGTGCAGGGACCGGCCGACCCGGCCCCGCTGCACCCGAACGCGGCCGGTGACCTGGCGATCGCGCTGGCCGACCAGCAGGAGCTGCCGTTGCTGTCGCCGTCGCCGGTAGCGGTGCCGTCGGTTACCCCGTCGCCTGCGGTCACTCCCGCTACCGGGTAGTCAGCGCCATTACCGGTCTGTTACCGGCCCCGTGGAAAATCGGGGTGTGCGCTGGTGGAGTTCTGTCACACTTCGTTCAATAGCGCATGCTGAGAAGATTGGTGGAGCGCAAGTGAACTGTGCACAGTGCCAGGCGCCGAATGGCCCCGAGGCTACTTACTGCGGTACCTGCGGGGCCCAGCTGGCCTCGGCCGGCGTGGGCGCACCGACGGTGCGGGGACCGGTAGTGGCCGCCCCCCCGCCGCCGCCCGGGTCGGCCGCTGGCGGTGCTTACGGCAGTGCCCCCGGTGGCGCGCCGGCGGGGTACCCCGGGCCGTCCGGTTACCAGGGGCCGTCCGGTTACCAGGGGCCTGGTGGTAACCCGGGGGCTGCTGGCGGTTACCAGGGAGCGCCCGGTTACCAGGGCCCGGCTGGCTACCAGGGGCCTGCCGGCGGTTACCAGGGACCCGCGGGCAACCCGGGCCAGGGCAACCCCGCCCCGGGCGGGCCCGGCTACGGGTACCCGCAGGGCCAGTACCAGCCGGGGCAGTCGGGCGGCCTGCGCAGCGGCTCGTCGTCGCTGCCGCCGGTCAGCTTCGACCTGGCCCGGCTGACCAAGGTGGACCGGATCATCGCGGGCGGCACCCTGGTCACCATGATCGCGCTGTTCCTGCCGTGGTTCACCGCCAGCTACACCGCCTTCGGGCACACCTCGAGCGGGTCCGTCAGCGGCACCGGCTACCACGGCTGGCTGTGGCTGGAGTTCCTCCTCGCCCTGGCGCTGCTCGGCTACCTGGCGGCCCGCGCCGCCTGGGAGACGCTGCCGGTCCGGCTGCCCGTCGCGCACGAGATGATCCTGCTCGGGGCGGTCAGCCTGCAGTTCCTGCTGATCCTCATCGGGTTCTTCACCATGCCGTCCGACAACGGGCTCGACGGTTACTCGGTCGGCTGGGGCTTCGGCGCGTTCCTGGCCCTGATCGCGTCGGTCGTGGCGGCCGCCCCGGTCGTCTACCCGGCGGTCAGGACCTTCCTTGACCGGCGCGCAGGACGCTAAGGGTCCCCACGCAGGCGGCCGTGAGCAGAGCGTAAGGCACCAGGTCAGAGGTGGCCTGGGCCAGCGCCCCGCTCGCGGCCGCGGCCACTGACTGGCCCGCCGCCCAGGTCAGGTTGGACAGCGCGAAGGCGATGCCCTGGTTGAGGCCGAGGTCGTGCGCGCCCGAGGCGACCAGGGCCGAGGCCGGGGCGAACAGCGCGCCGAAAAACGGCGTGCCTGCCACCAGGACGGCGATCAGCCACGGGGCCGAGCCGAGCAGCGGCAGCGCGACCGCGCAGCAGGCGCCGGCGAGCAGTGCGACGGTGAGCGGGCGGCCCGGGCCGAACCGGTCGGACAGCCGTCCGGCCAGCGGGGACAGGCCGGACTCGACCAGGGCGGCGCACAGGAACGTGGCCGCGATGACCGTGCCGGTCACGTCGAGCCTTGACAGCCGGAGCGGCGCGAGCACGTCAATCGTGCCGAAGGCGAGCCCGGCCAGCGCCATCAGCCAGCTCCCGGTGACCACCTGCCGGTCGCGCAGCGCGGGCAGCGCCGCCCGCAGCGGCTGCGGCGCCTGCGGACGCGGCGACGGCACGGTGAACGCGACCGCGATCAGGAAGGCGTCGGCCACCGCGGCGGCCGAGAACGCGGGCCCGGTGCCGACCGCGCCCGCCACCGCCCCGACCACCGGGCCGAACAGCGCGCCGACCACCGCCGCGCCGAGCGCGGTGCCGAGCAGCTCGCCCCGCCGGGCCGGGGGCGCGGCCGTGGCCAGCCATGACAGCCCGGCGGTCCAGGTGCAGGCGCCGCCGATGCCCTGCACCAGGCGGGCCGCGTCGAGCAGGGCGGGCGCGGTCGACCAGCCGAAGACGAGGGTGGCCGCGCCCATCAGCGCCAGCCCGAGCACCGCCACCACCCGGTCGCCGAACCGCGCGACGAGCGCACCGCTCGGCAGCGACCCGAGCAGCGTGCCGGCCGGGTAGGCGGCGATCAGCAGCCCGGCGGCGGCCTTGGACAGCCCCGCTGCCGCCGCGTAGTGCGGCAGCAGCGGCGTCAGGGCGGAGAAGAAGACGGTGTCCACCCCGACGATGGCGCAGACCAGCGCGAGCAGGCGACGCATGGACGGCTCAAGCCGCTCCTGGTTCCGCCGCATTCTCCCTATTTTAGCTGGTCCCGCCCTCAAGGGCACGCCTGGTGAGTACCCGCGCCAGGTGCTGGCGGTAGTCACTGTCGGCGTGGAAGTCGCTGCCGGGCGAGGTCCCCTCGGCCGCGAGCCGGGCCGCTTCCTCGACTGAGGCGCCCGCGCTGAGCGCTTCCTCGGTGGCGGCGGCGCGCAGCGGGGTGCCGCCCATGGAGGCGAGGGCGACCCGGCCGCCGTAGGCGGCGACGCCGACGATGGCCCAGTCGTTGGCCCGCCGGGTGAACTTCTGGTATCCCCAGCGGACCTGGCCGCCGCGCGGCACCCGGACCGCCGTCAGCAGCTCGTCGGGGCCCAGGGCGGTCTCGAACGGCCCGGTGAAGAAGTCGTCGACGGCTACCGTGCGCGGCCCGGCCGGGCCGACCGCCTCGACCGAGCCGCCCAGCGCGAGCAGGGTCATCGGCAGGTCGGCGGACGGGTCGGAGTGGGCCAGCGAGCCGCCGATGGTGCCGCGGTGCCGGATCTGCGGGTCGCCGACCTGCGCGGCGGCGTAGGCGAGGACCGGCGCCTCGGCCTTGAGCAGCGCGGAGGAGGCCAGTTCGGCGTGCCTGGTGGTGGCGCCGATGACCACCTCGTCGCCGTCGAGGCTGATGCCGGACAGGCCGGGCACCCGGGCGATGTCGATGAGCATCGCCGGCTGGGCCAGCCGCACCTTCATCATCGGCAGCAGCGAGTGCCCGCCGGCCAGCAGCTTCGCGTCCTCGCCGTGCTCGGCCAGCAGTGCCAGCGCGTGCTCGGCTGACTCGGCCAGCGCGTAGTCGAATGACGCGGGGATCATGCGGTCGCCCCTGTCCCGGTTGACGCTGTCCCGGTGCCGCCGGCCGCCGCCAGCACCGCGCGGACGATGTTGTGGTAGCCGGTGCACCGGCAGAAGTTGCCCTCGAGACCCTCGCGCACCTGCTGCTCGGTGGGGTGCGGGTTCTCGGCCAGCAGGCTGGTTGACGCCATCACCATGCCGGGGGTGCAGAAGCCGCACTGCAGGCCGTGGTTCTCGCGGAACGCCTGCTGGACGGCGCTCATCGTGCCGTCCGGTGCCACCAGCCCCTCGGCGGTGGTGACCGAGCTGCCGCTGGCCTGCACGGCTAGCACCGTGCAGGACTTGACCGACTCCCCGTCGAGCAGCACCGTGCAGGCGCCGCAGGAGGTGGTGTCGCAGCCGACGTTGGCGGCCCGCAGCCCGAGGGTTTCCCGCAGGTAATGAATGAGCAGCAGCCGGGGCTCTACCTCGTCGCTGCGCACGGTGCCGTTGACCGTGAGCTTGATTTCCATTTCGGAGTCACGCCTCCTTCGCGGCTTGGATGGCCCGCCAGACCCGCTGCGGTGAGGTGGGCATGTCGATGTGGGTGACGCCGAGGTGCGCCACCGCGTCGATGACCGCGTTCTGCACGGCCGGGGTGGCGCCGATCGAGCCGGCCTCGCCGATGCCCTTGGCGCCGAGCGGGTTGTAGGAGGTCGGGGTCTCCATGTCCACCAGCTCGTAGCTCGGCACCTCGGTCGCCGACAGGAACGGGTAGTCGGCGAAGGTGGCGGTCAGCGGGTTGCCGTCCTCGTCGTAGACGACCTCTTCCAGGAACGCCTGGGCGGCGCCCTGGGCGATGCCGCCGTGCCGCTGGCCCTCGGCCAGCAGCGGGTTGATCACCGTGCCGGCGTCGTCGACGGTGACGATCCGCCGGAAGTAGACCTTGCCGGTCTCGGTGTCGACCTCCACCACCGCCACGTGGGTGCCGAACGGGAACGTCGGCCCGGGCGAGGTGAACACGCTGCGCACGAAGAGCCGCTCGGCTTGCGCCAGGGACGACAGCGGGACGGTGATGTCGGGGTCCCCCTTGACGCTGAACGAGCTGGTGACGGAGTCGAACTCCAGGTCAGCGGGTGCGGCCTCGAGGGATTGCGCCGCCCGCTCGCGGGCCACGTCGAGCAGCTCGCGGGATGCCTGCTGCACGGCCGCGCCGCCAAGCTGCAGGGACCGGGACCCGCCGGTGCCGCCGCCCTTGGGTACCAGGTCGGTGTCACCCCACTTGACGGTGATCTTGTCGATCGGGATGCCGAGCTCCTCGCTGACCAGCATCGCCCACACGGTCTGGTGGCCCTGGCCGTGCGGTGAGGTCCCGGTCAGCACGGTCGCGGTGCCGTCGGGATGGACCTCGACGGTGCCGTTCTCGTTCGGGCCGCCCGCCTCGCCGCCTGGCCCGGTGATCTCCACGTAGGAGGACAGGCCGATGCCGAGCTGCAGCGGGTCGCCGTTTTCCCGGCGCCGGGCCTGCTCGGCTCGCAGGCCCGGGTAGCCGGCCGCGTCCAGCGCCTTCTCCAGCGCGGTCACGTAGTCGCCGGAGTCGTAGACCGCGCCGAACGCGGTGGTGTGCGGCTCGGTGAACTTGGGCAGCAGGTTCTTCCGCCGCACGTCGGCCGGGTCGATTCCGGCCGCGCGGGCGAACAGGTCGATGGCCCGGTCGATGGCGGCGGCCGCCTCCGGCCGCCCGGCCCCGCGGTACGCGCCGACCGGGGTGGTGTTGGTGACGACCGAGGTAGCCCAGGCCTCGGCCCGCGGGATGCGGTACGGGCCCGGCGCCATCAGGATGGTCAGCGACGGCAGGAACGGGCCGAATCGCGCGTAGGCGCCGCTGTCCTGGAGGATCTCCAGGCGGTAGGCGAGCACGGTGCCGTCCCTGGTCCCGCCGATGGTGACCTTCTGCTGCTGCGCCCGGCCGTGGGTCATCCCGACCAGGTTCTCCATCCGGGTCTCGGACCAGCGCGCGGGGCGGCCCAGCTGGCGGGCGATCCAGCAGGTCACCACCTGCTCGGGGTCGACGCCGAACTTGGCACCGAAGCCGCCGCCGACGTCGGGGGTGATGATCCGCACCACGCCGGGGTCGACGCCGAGCGCGCCCACCAGCGCGCCCTTGGTGCCCTGGGCGCCCTGGTTGGGGATCCAGGCGGTCAGCCGCCCGTCCTCGCCCCAGACCGCCGCGGCCGAGCGCGACTCCATCGGGGCGGGCGCGACCCGCCGGTTCTGTACGATCTCGCTGGCCACCACCTCGCAGCCGTCGAACAGGTCCGGGCTGGCGGCCGAGGCGTCGCCGTAGGTGCAGACCACGTTGCTGCCGGCCGCGGGGAACAGCAGCCCGCCCGCGCCCGCCAGCGCGTCGTTCATGTCGACCACCGCGGGCAGGAAGTCGTAGTCCACCTCGACCAGCTCGATCGCGTCCTCGCCCTGGTACATCTGCTCGGTGACCACCGCGGCCACCGGCTCGCCGACGAAGCGCACGGTGTCGCTGGCGAGCAGCGTCTGCTGGATGGCCTGGTTCATGTTCGGCATCGGCTTGAGCGGCTTCACGCCGTCGGCCGCGAGGTCGGCCGCGGTGTAGACGGCGATGACGCCCGCGCCGTCGAGGGCCGCGCTGGCGTCGATGCTGCTGATCTTCGCGTGCGCGACGGTCGAGCGGACGAAGTGCACGTAACAGGCGCCGGCCAGCCGCTCGTCCTGCACGTCTTCGGTGTACACGCCTCCCGTGGTCAGGAAGCCGGGGTCTTCGGTCCGCAGGACCCGGGTACCGAGAATGCTCACGCGGTCGTACTCCTCCTCAGCCCTACCGGAGGCTTGCTCCGTTTGCTCTCTGGCACCACCTTAGCTAGTCACAATGCGACTACTGGTCGAGCGGCCGGGCCAGCTTCCTCGCCCGCGCGGCTTCGATCTCGGCGCTGATGAGCTGATCGGCCCGGTCGGCCGTCAGCCCGATGCGGGCGAGGCCGGCGGCGGCGGGCCCGTGGCCGTCCACCAGCCCGAGCAGCAGGTGCTCGGTGCCGATGTAGTTGTGCCCGAGCCGCAGGGCGGACTTGAGGGCGGCCTTGAGCGCCTCCCGGGTGCTTTCCTCGAAGAACAGCTCGAGCAGCTCGGCCGCGCTGGTCGCCTGCACCGGGGCGGCCGGGCCGGCGCCGACCGCGGCGTACAGCTCCTCGGCGGTCAGCCCGGCGCTGGCGAGCGCCCTGGCCGCCAGGCCCTCCGGCTCCACCGGGAGGGCGGCGGCTAGCTGGGCGCTGCCGACCGGGCCGGGTGCGGCCAGCTTGCCCGCGGCGGCCAGCGTGCGGGCGGCGCGGTCGGTGAAGCGGGAAAACGGCTTGCCCCGGTCCGGGAAGAGGTCGGCCGCCCTGACCGGGGCCGGGGCGGCGGCGGGAACGAACCGCTTCTGCGCGGCCTGCTTGGTGACGCCCATGGCGCCGCCGATCTGGCTCCAGGACAGGCCCGAGCGGCGCGCCTGGTCGACGAAGTAGCCGATGAGCGCGTCGGACTGCTCGTCGAGCTGGGTGGACACGGTGAACGCGGCGGACACGTTTTCCAGCGGCCCGCCGTCCGGGTCCAGCGCCTTCACGTAGGAGATGAGGTTGTCCAGGGGGACAGGGAAGGTGGTCATGCGTCAACTTTAGGTTGACGATGGTCGCCGGTCAACCTGAAGTTGACGTTTTCGCCGCCCTAGTCGAACAGCGCCCGGATGTCCTCGGCTGACAGCCCGGCCGAGAACGCACCGTCGGCGTCGATGACCGAGGAGAACAGCTCGGCCTTGCGCGCCTTCAGCGCCATCACCTTCTCCTCGATGGTGCCGGCCGCGATCAGCCGGTACACCATGACGTTCCTGGTCTGCCCGATGCGGTGGGTGCGGTCGACCGCCTGCGCCTCGGTGGCGGGGTTCCACCAGGGGTCGAGCAGGAAGCAGTAGTCGGCCTCGGTCAGGTTGAGCCCGAAGCCGCCGGCCTTCAGCGAGATGAGGAACACCGGGGCGGTCCCTTCCTTGAAGGCGGAGATCACCCCGGCCCGGTTGGTGGTCGAGCCGTCCAGGTAGCAGCACTCCACCCCGGATGCCTCCAGGCGGCTGCGGGCGATCCGCAGGAACCGGGTGAACTGGCTGAACACCAGGGCCCGGTGGCCGCCGCCGGCCACGTCGGCGACCTGCTCGAGCAGCGCGTCGATCTTGGCCGAGGGCACGTCCGCGTTCTCCGGGTCGACCAGCCCGGCGTGCAGCGAAAGCTGGCGCAGCAGGGTCAGCGAGCGCAGGATGGTGAACCGGTTGCGGCCGACGTCGTCGAGCAGGCCGAGGATCTTCTGCCGCTCCCGCTGCAGGTGGGTCTGGTAGACCTTCCGGTGCAGCGGGTCGAGCTCGACCTCGAGTACCTGCTCCTGCTTCTCCGGCAGGTCGGCGGCGACCTGCTCCTTGGTCCGCCGCATGATCAGCGGCCTGATCCGCCGCCGGAGCTGGCCGAGCAGCTCCGCGCTGCCGGTCTTCTCGATCGGCCGGGCGTAGTAGTCGCGGAACCGGTCGGGGTTCGGGAACAGCCCCGGCGCGGTGATCGACAGCAGCGACCACAGCTCCATCAGGTTGTTCTCCATCGGGGTGCCGGTGATCGCCACCTTGAACGGGGCGGCGATCCGGCGGGCGCACTGGTACGCCTTGGACTGGTAGTTCTTGACGTACTGGGCCTCGTCGAGGAACAGCCCGGCCCACTCGCGCGCCCCGAACGCCTCGAAGTCGAGCCGCAGCAGCGTGTACGAGGTGACCACGGCGTCCGCGCCGTCGGTCACGTCGGCCAGCGTGCCGCCCCGGCGGCCGATCGTGTCGGCGACCGTCACCACGTTCAGCTCGGGGGCGAACCGGTGCGCCTCGGCTGCCCAGTTCGCCAGCACCGAGGTCGGCGCCACGATGAGGAACGGGGGGTTCCGAACGGGTGCGCCGTCCTGTGCTTGCCTCGCCCGGGTGTCCTTGGCGTGCTGCAAGAGCGCCAGGGTCTGCAGGGTCTTGCCCAGTCCCATGTCGTCGGCCAGGATGCCGCCGAGCCGGTTCGCCCACAGGAACGCCAGCCACTGGAACCCGGATAGCTGGTAGGGGCGCAGCTGCGCGTCGATCGAGGCCGGGACGGGCACGGCCTCGATCGCCTCCGCCGAGAGCAGCCCGCGGACCTGCTGCTGCCACGCGGCGGCCTGGTCGCCGACCGCGCCGAGCCCGGTCAGCTCCTCCCACAGCCCAGCCTGGAACCGGCTGATCCGCAACGCCCCGTCCGGCTGGTCCTGCAGCGCGCGGGCCTCGTCGATGAGCCGGGCGAGCGCGCCGAGCTCCGGCTTGTCGAGTGAGAAGTAGGCGCCGTTGGCCAGCAGCAGGTGCGACTGCCCGTGCGCGAGCGCGACGAACAGGTCGGAGAACGGCACCGCGGACCCCTCCACGGTGACCGTGATGCCCAGGTCGAACCAGTCCCGCTGGCCGGCCAGCGCGCTGGTGGACAGGCCGATCTCGAGCGAGTCGCCTGCCTCGTGGTAGTCGGGGATCCGGCCGGTCAGCTCGACCCGCAGGCCCGGGTGCCCCTGCAGCAGCGGCAGCAGCTCGGTGGTGAACGTCATCGCGTCCATCCCGTCCAGGGTCACCGGCTCGCCGGGGGCACCGGGTACCTCGTCCGGCAGGCTGAGCCCGGCCAGGATCAGCGCCTCCGCTTCCGGGTCGCGGAACGGGTCGCGGGCGACGGTGCCGAGCGGGGCGCGCAGGTCGCTGCCTCCGACCTGGTAGGCCCATTCCCAGCGCAGCCGGAGGTGGTGCCCTTGCGTGTAGTCGGCGCTGAGCACCAGCGACGGCCCGGATATCTCGGGCGCCGTGAACGAGCCGTCGGACGAGGTGATGGCGGCCTGGCGGCGCAGCCGCGGGTAGTAGCGGGAGAGGAACGTCTCCCGGCCCGCTTCCGGTATGACTAGCTGCTCGCCGCCCAGGGCAAGCTGCTGTAGCTGCGCCGAGGCCGGGTGGGCGAGCCGGGCGAGCAGGAACCGGGGGTGCTCGCCGCGGGCGGAGTCCGCCCGGCTGGCGTAGACGACGCCGTGCCCCTCGCTGCCGATGAACCGCAGCGGCACCGCGTCCGCCTGGTCCGCGGTCCTGATCGCGGGGGCGATGAGCAGCGCGGCGCCGTCGCTGGTGACGTCGAGGTACACCTCGGCCTGGCCGGGCGGGGGGACCGGGCCCTGCTGGCCCGGGTAGACGAACGGCAGCCCGGCCGCGTACGCCTGCTCGAGCACCGGCCATAGCTGGGCGGACTCGCAGGCGGACAGGTCAAGGTACTTCTGGTCGCCGCGGCCGGGCGGGATGTAGCCGGCCGGGAAGCCGGCCTGGTGGGCCGCGCCCGCCCGGGACAGCGCGTAGATCTCGTGCAGCAGCCGGATGTGGCCGACGCTGAACTCGTCCCGCATCAGCAGGTAGTCGAGCCTGGACCAGGACAGCTGGCCGGCCACCGGGCCGCCCGGGCGGCCCGGCTGGATCAGCCGGGCCTGGAGCCTGAGGCGGCGGGCGGGGTCCTCGGGCGGCGGTCGCGTGAGCCCGTTGTCGGTGGAGTAGCTGGGGTAGCGGTAAGGCTCGGCCACCTGCTCGACCAGGGACAGCTCGACCGCGAGCGGCGCGCTGGCGGCGGTGTCGCCGGCGGGCGGCCCGGCGGCCGGCCCGGGCGCGGCGGGCCGCGGGTCGGGCGTCTGCTCCCAGGGCAGCGCCGTCCGGCGGGCGACGGCGGCGGCCACCGTGTTCGCGGGCAGCAGCGTCTCGTCGGTGGCGCCGAGCACTAGCGCGGCGACGTGCACGCAGTTGGTCGCCTGGGCGCAGCTGCAGTAGCCCTCGCGGAACCGCAGCGGGAACCCCGGGGACGCGCGGAAGGAGGCGGACACCGTCCTGATGTCGGCCGGGCGCCCGGACGGGCCCGGCAGGTCGCGGACGGTCCCGGTCAGCAGCTGCCGTGACGCCTCCCAGGCCATCTGCAGCACGGCCCCCCGCTGCACGGCGGCGGTACCGTCGGCGCATCCGTCCGGCCCGATCGCCGCACGAAAGGAGGCGAGATCGACTTCCCGGAGAGCCACGCGTTGCATCCCGTCCAGCCTAGCCGCTGATTATTACCAGCGTGAGCGCGAAGAGGGCGGCATTCGCCCGCCAGCGGCCGGGCGGGCTACCGTGGTCCGGTGAGCGCGGTGCCCGGGTGAGCAGGTTGCGAGTGAACGGGGTGTCCCGATGAGCGAGGGCGGCCCGGGGGCGGACCCCGGCCGGCGGCTGGTCCTGCTCCGGCACGCGAAATCGGCCTGGCCGGATGACGTGGCCGATCACGACCGGCCGCTGGCTCAGCGCGGCCGCCGGGACGCGCCGGGGGTAGGCCGCTGGCTGGGTGAGTCGGGTTACCGGCCGGACGCGGTGGTCTGCTCGACCGCGCTGCGGGCCCGGGAGACCTGGGAGCTGGCGGCGGCCGCGCTGGCGGCGACGGCACCTGGCGGGCCGGCTGACGGGCCGGAGGTCCGCTTCGAGCCGCGGGTCTACGAGGCGACCGTGCTCGGCCTGCTGATGCTGGTGCGCGAGTTCGAGCCGCGCTGGCAGACGGTGCTGGTGGTGGGGCACAACCCGGGCCTGGCCGAGCTCACCATCGGCTTGGCCGGGCCCGATCCCGAGCCGCCGCGGGCCTTCCCGACCGCGTTCGCGGCTGTCCTCGGCCTGCCTGGCGGCTGGGCCGGGGCGGCGCCGGGGGAGGCGCGGCTGCTGGCGTTCACCGTGCCCGCCCAGCGGCAGCGGTGAAGGGCGCCGGGTGCACCGGGCGATACCGGCAAACGTAGACTTTACGGGTGGAGCAGGGCGAGTTCGAGCTTGGCACCGACGGGCCTTCGGCGATCCTGGTCGGCATTGACGAGTCGGTCACGGCGCTGCGCGCCGCCTCCTACACCGCCGGGCTCGCCCGCAGGCAGGGGGCCCGGGTGATCGCGGTGTACGTGGCGCCGGTCGCCTCGCTGGCGGTGTCGAGCACCGCGGCCGGCCCGTCCCTGCTGGCGGCGGAGCACCAGGCGCACGACGAGATCGCCAAGGAGCTGGCCGGGCGGGCCGAGGAGGTGGCCCGCGAGCTTGGCATCTCGGTCACCTTCATTGCCGCCAGTGGTGACCCTTATCACGAGATCACCCGCATCGCCGCGGAGACCCGGGCCGACGCGATCGTGGTCGGCGCCTCGCTCAAGGCCGGCCACCGGCTGATGGGCTCGCTCGCGGTCCGCCTGGTCCGCGCGGGCAAGTGGCCGGTCACCGTGGTGCCGTGACCAACCTTTAGTCTTGCCTAAATGTTTAGTCAGGGCTAACATGGTCTCAGGTAAGGCGCTCACCCGAGGAGACCGGCACATGGCCCTGCGACGCACCTCCCGGTCCGGCCCGCAGGCCGGCGACCATAACCTCGCCTCGCCTGACCTGGTGCGCGCGTTTACCGACGAGGTGACCTGGTTCATGAAGGAGCACAAGGTCACCCGGGCCGACCTGGCCCAGGCGATGGGCGTCTCGCCCGGCCGGGTGAGCCAGATCCTGTCCGGCGACGAGAACCTCACGCTGCGGACGCTGTCCTCGGTGGCGGCCGCCCTCGGGGCCGAGATCGAGGTGGCGCTGCGCGCCATCGATGACGAGGACAGCTAGTCCTGGGTCAGGGGTGCGAGCCGGTCGGCTCGGCCGGCTCTCGCTGCATCCGGCGCAGCGGCGGCGTGTAGCACCCGAGCCGGTAGAGGCTCGACACGTAGGCGGCCGCGACCAGTCGCTCAAGTGCCCGCCGGGCGTCGTGCTCGAGCCGGGCCCCCAGCCGGCCGAGGTCATCAAGGTTGCGCTGGTAACGGGCTTCCCGGCCGATCCGCGAGGTCTTGAGCGCGGCCACCACCCGGCTGCGCGGCGCGTGCGCGTCGATCAGCATGACGATATCGATCCGGGTTTCCACGTCCTGCAGCAGGCTGCGAATTCGATAGCGCTTGCGATCTTCGTCGGAAAGGCGCTCGCTCAGGTAATCGTGATAGAAGTGCGCGGCCAGTATCAATTCGTCGGGATGCCAGGAATCGTCGACCCGGCGCTCGCACCAGTCGAGCTTGTCCTCGGCCATGCCGTCGTTCATCCGTGCTAGCAGCCAGCCGAGCCACAGCGTCGGCGCGGCGCTGTAAACACTGCGCCGTTCTGGCACCCCTTCGCGAATCCGGCCCAGGCACAGGCCGCCCGGTGCGGCAATGCCAAGGGTCATGATCACGTTGGGCACGTGCCGGCCGAGCAGGGTGAGGGCCAGTGCCCCGCCGGCCGAGAGCAGGCTGGTGAACAGGACCACGAGGACCGCCCAGGACCAACTGCTCGGCCCGAATGCGCGCCCCTTGCCCTCGCACCGCATCAGCAAGAAGAAGGTCGCCGACACGCAGGCTAGGAGGAAAGTCAGGGCCAGGGCGACGGCGTCGCTGGGCATGCGCTGCTCCGCGGGAAATACCAGTGCCAAACGGGGGGTCAGCAAAAAGCATAACGAGGCCCGACCTGATAACCAATGCCGTTTAATTATCCCCTGGCAATGATTCTTCCCCGGCCGCCTCTCCTGGAAGCCGGCGACCGCAATCACAAAAGGCATACTGCATAACGAGAGTTGCCAGGCTGCGCGGTAATCACGGTGCTTGGTTGCCATTGCCCCGGCGGGGCGGGCTCCCCGCGGGCGGCCAGCCGCCCCGCGAGGCGAACGACCACGCAGATTCCCCCAGGCAGCGGTATTATTACGGAACTTCCTGGCAGAGTGGAAATTATTTAGTGCCGTGGCACTAAATAATTTCCACTCTAATCAATTGGCCTGCGGCTACGTGCCCAGAGGGACGGTGGTGACGGTGCCCCGCGGTTAACCGGTTGCCGGCCGCGGACGCGCTCGCTAGCGTGGGCGCCCGTGCAGCCGCTAACCGAGTCCGAGATCCGCGCCGCCTTCGTGAACTGCACCAAGGGCGAGGCCAGGCGGCTGCCCGTGCCGCGCGACCTGGCCGGGCAGCCCTGGGATGACCTGGACTTCCTTGGCTGGCGTGACCCGCAGTCGCCCGAGCGGGCCTGCCTGGCGGCCGAGGTCGGCGGCGGGCTGGTGGCGCTGTCGCTGCGCTGCCCGGGCCCGCGCCCGCTGCAGAAGCGGAGCAACATGTGCTCGTTCTGCCTCACCAGCCACACGGGCGGCGTCACCCTGATGGTGGCCCCGCGCAGCGGCAAGGCGGGCCAGCAGGGCAACTCGGTCGGCGCCTACCTGTGCACCGACCTGGCCTGCTCGCTGTACCTGCGCGGGCTGAAGCCGGTGGCCGGCCTGGGCGGCAGGCTGGTCGAGCGGCTCACCGTGGCGGAGAAGGCCGCGCGGACGATGGCGAACCTGTCCGCGTTCGTGGCCAAGGTGACCGCCTGACCCTCCCCGCCGTTGACCGCTGCCGTCCTTACTCGGAGCCGCCGTCCTTACTCGGAGCCGAAGGCCTTGATCTCCTGCTGCTCGGTCTCGGTCAGCTCGCGCGGCGCCTCGCCCTTGGCCCGCTTGGCCGACTGGACCTGCTGGCGGATCCGCTCCACCACCTCCGGGTTGGCCAGCGTGGTGATGTCGCCGGTGTCGGTGAAGTTGGAGGTGGCGGCGATGACCCGGCGCATGATCTTCCCGGACCTGGTCTTCGGCATGTCCGGCACGATCCAGATGTTCTTCGGCCGTGCGATCTTGCCGATGTCGGTGACGATCGCGTCCCTGACCTTGGCCTCGATCTCCGGAGAGGGCTCGAAGCCGGGCTTGAGGGAGACGTACATCTCCACCACCCGGCCGCGGATGTCGTCCACCACCGGCACCGCGGCCGCCTCGGCCACCTCGTTCACGGTGAGCGCGACCGACTCGAGCTCCTTGGTGCCGAGCCGGTGGCCGGCCACGTTGATCACGTCGTCCACCCGGCCGAGGATGCGGAAGTAGCCGTCGGCGGCCTGCGTGGCGCCGTCGCCCGCGAAGTACGGCCAGTCGCGCCAGTCCTTGCTGTCCGGGTCGCGGTTGTACTTGGCGTAGTAGGTCTCCACGAACCGCTCGGGCTGGCCGTAGATGGTCTGGAAGACGCCCGGCCAGGGGTTGCGGATGACGATGTTGCCGGCCTTGCCCGAGCCCGCCGGGAGCTCGGTGCCGTCCTCGTCCAGGATGGCCGGGTAGATGCCGAGCGCGCCCGGGCCGCACGAGCCGGGCTTCATCGGGTCGACGCCGGGCAGGGTGGAGCCGAGGAAGCCGCCGGTCTCGGTCTGCCACCAGGTGTCAACGATGACGGCCTCGCCCTTGCCGACCTTCTCGAAGTACCAGCGCCAGACCTCCGGCTCGATCGGCTCGCCGACCGTGGTCATGTGCTTGAAGTGGATGTCGAATTCCTTGGGGCCGTCCGGGCTGACCTTGCGCAGCATCCGGATGGTGGTGGGCGAGGTGTGGAAGATGTTCACCCCGAGCTGGTGGGCGATGCGCCACGGGCGGGCGGCGTCCGGGTAGTTCGGCGTGCCCTCGTAGAGGACGGAGGTGGTGCCGAGCGCGAGCGGCCCGTAGACGATGTACGAGTGCCCGGTGATCCAGCCGATGTCGGCCAGGCACCAGTAGGTGTCGTCCGGGTGGATGTCCTGGTAGTACTTGGACGTCCCGGCCACGTAGGCCAGGTAGCCGCCGATGGAGTGCTGGCAGCCCTTGGGGCGGCCGGTGGTGCCCGAGGTGTACATCAGGAACAGCGGGTCGGTCGCCTGCAGCCGGGCCGGCTCGACCAGCTCGCCCCGGTGCGCCGCCAGCAGCTCGTCGACGAACACGTCGCGGCCCTCGACCATCGGCGTCTTGGCCGAGTACTGGCCCGGGTAGCGGCGGAACACCAGCACCTTGTCGACCGGCTGGCCTTCCCTGGCAGCGGCCTCGACCGCCTCGTCCGCCTTGACCTTGTGGTCGAGCAGCTCACCGCTGCGGTAGTAGCTGTCCATGGTGACCAGCACGGTCGAGCCGGAGTCGGCGATCCGGTGCCCGGCCGCGGTGCCCGAGAACCCGGCGAACACCTGCGAGTGGATGATGCCGAGCCGCGCGGCGGCCAGCATGGCGACCGGCAGCTCGGGGACCATCGGCATGTGGAAGGTGATCCGGTCGCCCGCCTTCAGCCCGAGCTCCCTGAGCACGGCCGCGAACTCGTTGACCCGGACGTACAGCTCCCGGTAGGTGATCGCCTGGTGGGTCTCCCCCTCGGGCTCGGGCACCCAGATCAGGGCGGCCTTGTTCGGATGGGTCTCCAGGTGCCGGTCGACGCAGTTGTAGGAGGCGTTCAGCTCGCCGCCGGAGAACCACTTCCAGAACGGCGCGGTCGAGGTGTCGAGCACCGTGTCCCAGCGCTTGTACCAGGTGAGCAGGTCGGCGTAGGCGGTGAAGCAGTCGGGGAACTTGTCCTCGGTGTACTGCTCGCGGATGGCCGGGTCGGACGCGTTGGCCTGGGCGGTGAACTTGGCCGGGGGCGGGTAGTACCCCTCATCGCGCCAGTGGACCGCGATCTGCGCCTCGGAAGATTCGGATGTCTCGTCGGTCACGTCGTCACGCTCGTCAGCCATGAGTTCCTCCGCGTCGCTGCGTCTGCCGCCTCGGGTCCGCATGAGGCGTTAACCAAATTTAACGCTCATGGACGGCATCTCACCATGGGCGGCGTGGTCGCGGTGCGGCGGCCGGGCAGGCTAGCTGGGGAAGGCGGCCGCCAGGGCAAGCGCGCGCGGGTGACCGGGCTGGCTAGCCGCGGGCCGGCACCGCGAGCTGGCGCGGCAGGCTGAGCACGGAAGGTGACGGGCTGCGAAGCTCGGGGAATGCCTCGTCCATCCCGGTGATGTGCATGATTCGCACCAGTGACGGGCGGGCGGCAGTGAGCTTGAGCGAGCGGCCGGACCGCCGCGCGTGGCCTGCTACCCGGGCCAGCACGCCAAGGCCGGCCGCGTCACAGAACGTGAGTCCGGACAGGTTCATCATGACCGGGCCGTCCTGGCTGTCGACGATGTCGCGCAGGTAGGCGTAGGCCTGGTCGGCGGTGGCGATGTCGAGTTCGCCGCGCACCTGCACGGTCGCCCGGCCGTCGGCCGCAACTTGGTAGGCAAGCTCCAGGTGGAGGGCTTGCGCAAGGTCAATCACGCTCATGGTGGTATCCCCGTCGTTCTCCCCGTCGGGCGCTGCCCAGTCCCCGCAGACGCGGCTCGCGCGAATCATCAAGTTTCCCCTCCACGATCGTAGTGAACAAAAGGGGCCCGCTGCACCAGCCTCGTCTCATTTCGTTCCATGTCGCCCCATAGGAGCGTGAACTCTCAGTAACCAGTGAAGCCGGTGAACCTTATGGCCGCACCGTCCACTTGCTGAGTAAAACGTCAGAGCAACCCGGATCGTTCTCACGATCGTCAGGTAGTTGTTTTCTCACTCAACGCCTTCACGTAACGATCTGTTATCACCAATCACAAAGAGTGAGATGAGTCACCTGGGGATGGCCCCCGCCATAGGGTGGTATCGCGCATTTCGCATACGCGGTGCCATGTGCGGACTAGAGGTGGGCAAGGATGCTCAGCAGGGGAAGCGTCGCGATTGACCTGGGGACTGTCAACACGCTGATCTGGGTCGAGGGCCGCGGCCTGGTGCTCGAGGAGCCGTCCGCGATCGCGGTCGACGACGCGTCCGGCTCGGTGGCCGCGGTCGGCACCGCCGCCGACGCGCTGGCGGACAAGGAGCCGAAGGGCATCCGGGTGATCCACCCCCTGCGCGACGGCGTGATCGCCGACCTGGACGCCGCCGCCGAGCTGCTGCACGCCCTGCTGCGCCAGTCGGGCGCGCTGACCGGGCCGTTCAAGCGGCGGGCGGTGGTGTGCGTCCCGGGCGGGGCGACCTGGGTGGAACGGCGGTCGGTGGTGGCCGCGTTCAGCGGCCGCAGGCCCCGCCTGGTGGTGGACCTGGTAGACGAGCCGGTCGCGGCCGCCGCCGGGTCCGGCCTCGAGCTGAGCGCGGGCGCGGGCGGCTTCGTGGTGGACGTGGGCGGCGGGACGACCGAGGTCGCGGCGGTCGCGGGCTGGCGGGTGGTCCGCGCCGAGAGCCTGCGCACGGCGGGCAACGCGATGGACGAGGCGATCGTCAGCGCGGTCCGGTCGGGCCTGGGCGTGATCCTCGGCCAGCGGGCGGCCCGGCAGCTCAAGGCCGAGCTCGGGCTGACCGGCGGCACCGACGGCTGGGCGGAGGCGGTCGGCCTGGACGCCGCCCGCCGCACCCCGCGGATCGAGAAGGTGCCGGCTGACCTGGTGGCGGCCGCGCTCCAGCCGGCCGTCGGCGCCATCGGCCAGCGGGTGCAGGAAGTGCTGTCAGACATTCCGGCCGGCCTGGCCGAGGACGTGGTCCGCGGCCAGGTCAGGCTGTGCGGCGGGGGCGCGCTGCTGCCCGGCCTGGCGGACCGGCTGGCCGAGGTCGCCGGGATCGGCGTGCGGGTGGCCGACGACCCGCTGCGCTGCGTGGTGCGCGGCGCGGCGGCGCTGCTCGCCGCGGGCGGGGCGCCCGGCCTGCCCGCGCGGTAGCCGGGCGTTCGCTGTCAGCTTGCTGAGCGTGCGCCAGGTCAGGAAGAGGCGGCCCAGCCGGGGTGTTGACTAAACAGTAGGCCTGCTCGGCAGGCACTGACAGCGCAGGAGACCGCGCCCCGGGAAGGCGCCCGCCCGGCGGAAAGGCATAGGACCGGATGAGCAAGCAAGCTAACCCGCCGCCGCCTGGCGACAAGCCGGGACCTGGCACCCCGCCGCCCGCGCCGCCGCCCCGCTGGCGGCACTGGCTGCTGCCGGCCGCCGTGCTCGTCGCGATCTTCCTCTGGCTTTACCTGCCCGCGCTGCACTCGGGATCGCAGACCTCGCTCACCTACACGCAGTGGCTGAACGACGTCACCAAGCACTCGGTCAAGACGGTCACCATCGCGCAGTCCGGCGGTACCAGCAGCGGCACGCTGACCGACGGGACCAACTACACGGTGGTCATCCCGCCCCAGGCCAGCCAGTCGATGCTGGACGAGCTGCAGTCCAACGGCGTGCAGATCACCGGCTCCACCTCCTCCCCGGGTTTCGGCAGCGAGCTGCTGAGCTGGCTCTTCGTCCTCGGCCCGTTCGTCATCCTGATCTGGTTCTGGATGCGCCTGTCCCGCGGCGCGGCCGGCCAGATGCAGGGCATACTCGGCGTCGGCCGGTCCCGGGCCAAGGTGTTCGACGAGGAGCGGCCGTCCACCAAGTTCACTGACGTGGCGGGCTACGAGGGCGCCAAGTCGGAGATCAGCGAGGTCGTGGACTTCCTGCGCAACCCCGACCGCTACGCCCGGGCGGGCGCGGTGGTCCCGCGCGGCGTGCTGATGGTCGGCCCGCCCGGAACCGGCAAGACCCTGCTCGCCCGCGCCGTGGCGGGCGAGGCCCAGGTCCCGTTCTTCTCGGTGACCGGCTCGAGCTTCGTCGAGATGTTCGTCGGCGTGGGCGCGGCCCGGGTCCGCGACCTGTTCTCCGAGGCGCGCAAGCGGTCGCCCGCGATCATCTTCATCGACGAGGTCGACGCGATCGGCCAGCGCCGGGCGGGGTCGGGCGCGGTGGTCTCCAACGATGAGCGCGAGCAGACGCTGAACCAGCTGCTGGCGGAGATGGACGGCTTCGATCCCACCATGGGCATCGTGGTGCTGGCCGCTACCAACCGGCCCGAGGTCCTCGACCCGGCGCTGCTGCGCCCGGGCCGCTTCGACCGGCAGGTGACCATCCCGCTGCCGAACGTCAGCGAGCGCGAGGCGATCCTCCGGGTGCACAGCAAGGGCAAGAAGCTGGCCCCTAACGTCGACCTCAACGTGGTCGCCCGGGGCACGCCCGGCTTCTCCGGCGCCGACCTGGCCAACCTGGCCAACGAGGCCGCCATCTTCGCGGTGCGCGACAACCGCCACGTGGTGACGGCAGGCGACTTCAGCGCCGCGCGGGACCGGATCATCCTGGGCCGCCGCGAAGGGTCGAACGTCCTGCTGCCGGAGGAAAAGCACGCGGTCGCGGTGCACGAGTCGGGCCACGCCCTGGTCGCGGCGCTGTCCGAGAACGCCGACCCGGTGGCGAAGGTGACCATCCTGCCCGCCGGGCAGGCGCTCGGTGTCACCGAGCAGCTGCCGGCCGTCGAGCGGCACATGTACGGGGAGGACTACCTGCACGACTCGCTCGCGGTGCGGCTCGGCGGCCGCGCGGCCGAGCTGGTGGTGCTCGGCCAGGGCTCAACCGGCGCGGGCAATGACCTGGCGGGCGCGACCGACCTGGCCACCAAGATGGTCCGCGAGTTCGGCATGTCCACCGTGCTCGGCCCGGTCGGCTACCCGGAGGGCGGGTCGGTGTTCCTCGGCGGCGGCGGGCCCGGCATGTCGAGCAGGCCGTACGCGGAGGCGACCCAGGCGACGATCGACGGCGAGGTGTCCAAGCTGCTCAGGCAGGCCGAGGAGCGCGCCGTGGAGCTGCTCAAGTCACACCGCTCCGAGCTCGACGCGCTGGTTACCCTGCTCCTCGAGCGGGAGACGGTGGACGGTACCGACGTCTACCGGCTGGCCGGGCGCCCCGACCGCTCGGTGAGCCTGTCCCAGCCGGCGGTGGTGGTCAGCCCGCACCCGGCGGCGGCCAGCGGCACCGCCTCTGCGCACGGCCCGGCCGCGGCCGGCAGCGCTACCGCTGACGGTTCCACGCCCGCGCGGTAACCAGCCAGTCGGCTTCCCAGGCGGCCATCCGGCGGCGGTCAGCCAGCCGCCGGACGGCCGCCGCCCCGGCCGCGCCGCCGGCCAGCACCGCGACCACCGCGGCGGTCCCGGCCGCGTCGGCGTCACCGCTGACCGCTGACATCCCGAGCGGCGGGCTGACCAGGTAACCGTGCACGTCGGTCCAGATCAGGACGGCAGCTCCCGGCGGCGTGCCCGGCCTGGCTGGCACCGGCCCTGACCGGCGCGTCCCGCCGGCCGACCACCAGGTGGCCGGGGCGGGTACCGTGGTCAGCGCGTAGCCGCCGGTCACCGGGGCTTGCGCGGTGAGCAGCGCCGCCTCCTGGTGCCTGGTGGCAAGCTGCTGCTGCCGCACCTGCAGCGCGGCCAGCGCGGCGGCCCGGCTCAGCGCCTGGGCGGCGAACGGTGCCCCGGCCGCGGCCGCGGTGAACAGGCCCGCCAGCAGGCAGGCCTCAACCCGGTCGGTGCCGCGGCGCAGCGGATTGCGGTCCGGCCGCAGGCCGCGGACGGCGCGCCAGAGCCAGCGCCCTTGATGAGCCGGTGCCCCCCCGGTCATATTGACTCCCCATTGCGACGATGCGGTGTCACTAAGTAGCAAGCTTAGGGGCGGGCCGGACCAAGGGCCAACGTCCCCAGACAATACGGGTGAGCGGTAGTCTCGGGGCCATGGCCCACGGTCCCGGCGCGCTGCCGCAGTTCATCCCCAGCCCGCCGATCAGCGGCTTTCACGTCGGCCCGCTGGACGTGCACTTCTACGCGCTCAGTTACATCGTCGGGATCACGCTGGCGATCCTGATCACCCGGCGGCGCTGGCGCGCGCTCGGCGGCGACCCGGACCTGGTGAACGACATCGCGCTGTGGGTAGTGCCGGCCGGCATCATCGGCGGCCGGATCTACTTCGACATCACCACCCCGTCTGACATCCCGCACGTCTGGTACGGGGTGTTCGCGGTGTGGAGCGGCGGGCTCGGCATCTGGGGCGGCGTAGCCGTCGCGGCCGCGGTCGGTGCCTGGCGGCTGCACCGGCTCGGCGTCACCGTCGGGCCCTTCGCCAACGCCATCGCCCCCGCGCTGCTGGTCGCCCAGGCGGTGGGCCGCATCGGCAACTACTTCAACAAGGAGCTGTTCGGCAAGCCGACCACGCTGCCGTGGGGCCTCGAGATCCCCTACGGTGACCGGCTGGCCAGCGGCATCCCCGCGCAGTACCTGCACAGCGCGACGTTCCAGCCCTCGTTCCTTTACGAGCTGATCTGGGACCTGGCGCTGGCGGCGTTCCTGGTCTGGCTCGGGCACCACGCCCGGATCCGGCCGTGGGGGCTGTTCGCGCTCTACGTGGCGGGCTACTCCGCGTACCGGATCTTCGAGGAGACCATCCGGATCGATTCCTCGCAGTACTTCCTCGGCCTGCGGCTGAACATGTTCGTCGCGGTCGCGCTGACGGTCGTCGGCGTGATCTGGTTCATCCTCGCCCAGCTGCGGCCGGAACGGCCGTACACGGCGCTGCCGCCGGGCGCCGCCGCCGCGGCCAGCCCTCTGCAGGCTGGCTCCCTTCAGGCCAGCGCGGACGCGGCCAGCCCCGATCAGGCCAGCACCGATGAGGCCAGCACCGATCAGGCCAGCACGGCGGAAGTGAGCCAGGACGCGGCCGCGCCGGATGCCACCGCGGACGAGGCGGACGGTAGCGCAGGCAGCGACACCCGTTCGGTGGACTAGCAGTTCGGCGCAGCGCCGGCTACCCGGCGATGGCGGCGACCGTCGCCCGGGCCGCCGTCACCAGGTCGCCGGGTGCGATCTCGATCTCCAGGCCGCGCCGCCCCGCGCTGCAGAAAAGCGTGGCCAGGCCGAGCGCCGACGCGTCGAGCACCACCGGCAGCGGCCGTCGCTGCCCGACCGGGGAGATGCCGCCGGCCACGTAGCCGGTGGCCCGCTCGGCCGCGGTGACCTCGGCCATTACCGCCTTCTTGGCGCCGACGGCGGCGGCCAGGGCCTTCAGGTCAAGCTGGCGGTGCACCGGGACGACGCCGACCGCGAGCAGCGGCAGGCCGGCCACGGGGCCGCCGCCCGGCCGCGGCGTGCTGCCGTCGACCGCCGCCACCAGCGTCTTGAACACCCGCGCGGGCGGCACGCCGAGCGCGTCGCTTGCCTCCAGCCCGTAGGAAGCCGACCGGGCGTCGTGCACGTACTCGTGCAGGGTGAACGGGATCTTCGCCCGTTCCAGCGCGATCGTCGCCGCGGTGCCGCGTCCAGCCACGAACGGTTACCGTAGCGCGGGGCGGGCCGGGGAAAGCCGGGCGGGGCCAGGGAAAATGGTTAGGCTCCGGGACTGGCCGGTGCGCATAGTGGCCCTATGCGTATCACGTTCCGCCGGTTCCCCGACTACGGGCGCGCTTACTCCGTCATCGAGCGCGACGACGGGGTCGTCTACCGTATGCAGGAATTCACCCGGTCGGGGCCGGGACTGCCGCACGACCTGCGGCACCTGGTGGCGGAGCGCGAGCTGCGGATCGCCGACGGGATCTGGGGCGGGATCGCCGCGGGCATGGTCTACACGAGCATGGAGCACGTGTCCGGCCGCCGGCCGCCGCATGCCCGGCAGCGGTCAGCCGACCTCAAGCGGACCCAGCGGCAGCGGATCATGCGGGCCGAGCTGCTGGCCAACCTCATCGAGGCGGTCGCGGCGCTGCCCGACCCGTCCGACCAGGAAGTCGAGCGGCTCACCGGCAGCCAGCTGTCGGCGTTCCCGCTGGCCGAGCCGGGCACCGGCCCGGCCGCCGCGGCCGCGCTACCGCCCCCCGCGGTGCTCGCCGCCGCCGCCCGGGCCCTGCAGGTGGAGGCCGCCCGCTGGGCCCGGCTGCGGCTGGGGGAAGAGCTGGTGTACGAGTGGCCCGGTGTACGAGCGGCACGGCCCTCGGTAACGTAATGGTTCATGAGCGATGACCCCATGACCAGCACGCACCAGCTCTCCGCGGTTGACCAGGAGCTGCTGGCGCTGGCCCTCGGCCAGGCGCGGACCGGGCTCGCGGCGGGCGGCGTCCCGGTCGGGGCGGTGCTCGCGGCGGGCGCCGCCGTCCTCGGGGCGGGCCACAACCAGCGGGTGCAGCACGGGGACCCGGTGGCCCACGGCGAGATCTCGGCGCTGCGCGACGCGGGCCGCCGCCCGTCCTACGCCGGGACCACCCTCTACACCACGCTGTCCCCCTGCCAGATGTGCACCGGCGCGATCCTGCTGTTCCAGGTACCGCGGCTGGTGGTGGGCGAGGCCCGCACCTTCGCGGGCGACCTGGAGTTCTTGCGCGCCCGGGGGGTCGAGGTGGTGCTGGCGGACGACCCGGGCTGCGTCGCGGCGATGGAAGAATTCCAGGACCGCTACCCGGAGGTATGGAGCGAGGACATCGGTGGCCGCTAGCCGGGCGGCCGGGCCCCGGCCGCCCCGCGGATACACTCGCAGCTTGTGAGCAGCGAAGTTCCGGGCGATATGGGCGAGCGGTTCCCCGACGTGACCGCGTTGTCGGCCGCGCTGGCCGCGACCGGGTACCTGGCGGGCGAGCAGCTGTCGGCGGCGCTGTTCCTGTCGGTGCGGATGGGGCAGCCGATCCTGCTCGAGGGCGAGCCGGGGGTGGGCAAGACCCAGGCGGCCAAGTCGCTGGCGGAGGCGCTCGACACGCCGCTGGTGCGGCTGCAGTGTTACGAGGGCATCTCCGCGGCCGAGGCGCTCTACGAGTGGAACTACCCCAAGCAGCTGCTCGCCATCAGGCTGGCCGAGGCGACCCGCGAGACGCTCCGCGAAACCGACCTGTTCCGGCCCGAGTACCTGCTCGCCCGGCCGCTGCTGACCGCGCTCGACCACCCCGGCCCGCGGCCCGCGGTGCTGCTGATCGACGAGGTGGACCGGGCCGACGACGAGTTCGAGGCGTTCCTGTTCGAGCTGCTGGCGGAGTCGGCGGTGACCATTCCCGAGCTCGGCACCAGGCACGCGGTGCTGCCGCCGGTCGTGGTCCTCACCTCCAACCGCACCCGCGACCTGCATGACGCGCTCAAGCGGCGCTGCCTGTACCACTGGATCGGCTTCCCCGACGGGCGGCAGGTAGCGGAGATAATCCGGCGCCGGGTACCCGCTGCCAGCGCCGGGCTGGCGGGCGAGGTGGCGGTCGCGGTGGGGCGGCTGCGCGAGCTCGGGCTGGCCAAGCCGCCCGGCATTTCCGAGGCGATCACCTGGGCGGGGGCGCTGGCAGTGTTCGGCGCGCAGGCGCTCACGGCCGACGCCGCCGAGCGCACGATGAGCGTGGTGGTCAAGTACCCGGAGGACGAGCAGGCGGTGCGCGAGGCCGGGCTGGCCGCTGTCATCCGGGCATGACCGGGTTTCCGGTGTGAGCGGGCAGCAGCCGGATTACGCGGCGCTGGCGGCCGGCCTGGCGGCCGCGCTGCGGACGGCCGGCCTGCCCGCCGGGCCCGACCGCAGCGAGCGGCTGGCGGTGGCGCTCACCGTGATGCGGGCGACCACGATCGCCCAGCTGCGCGCGTGCGCGCTGGCCACCATGGTGTCCGGGCCCGGCCAGGTGGACGCGTTCGAGCGGGTGTTCGGCGAGATGTTCGGTTCCAGGCCGCCGGCGCCGCCGGGGCCCGCCGCGCCGCCCGGCCCGGTCCTCCCGGCCGACGCCCCCGCCGACGCCCCGGACGGTGACGGCGCGGACGCGGACAGCGCGCCGCCCGGCCCCGGCCCGCTGCCGTCGGCCGTGGCCAGCCTGGACCAGGCGCTGGCCGCGGGCGGGCGGGACCAGGAGGCCGGGCCGGACCAGGACGAGCCCGACGGCGTGCCCGCCGTGCACCGGGTCGCCTCGATGACCGAGCGGCTGCGCCAGCAGGATTTCGCCCGGCTCACCCCGGCCGAGCTGGCGCAACTGGCCGCGCTGATGCGGGAGCTGGTGATCGCGGTGCCGCCGCGCCGCACCCGGCGCTACCGGGCGCAGAAGGACGGTGCCCGGCTCGACATGCGGCGCACCATGCGGCAGGCCACCAGGACCGGCGGCGAGCCGGTCCGCATCGCCCGGCGGGCGGTGCGCGCCCGGCCGCGGCGGCTGGTCGTGCTGTGCGACATCTCCGGCTCGATGGAACCCTACGCCCGGGCGATCTTGCAGCTCATGTACGTCGCCTCGCGGGCGTCGGGCGCGTCAGGGGGCGGCGGCCCCGGGTTCTCCGGGCCGACCAGGGACGCGTACCGGCCGCGGACCGAGGTCTTCAGCTTCGCCACCCGGCTGACCAGGCTGACCCCGTTCCTCGCGCCCGCTCATTCCGGGCCGGCCGGACCGGAGGCCATGCTCGCCCGGGCCGGGCAGGCCGCCCCCGACTGGGCGGGCGGCACCCGGATCGGGGCGGCGCTGCGCGAGTTCAACGACCGCTACGCGGTGCGCGGCATGGGCCGCGGGGCCGTCATCCTGATCATCTCCGACGGCTGGGAGACCGGCGACCCGGCGCTGGTCGGCGCGCAGCTCGCCCGGCTGCACCGGATCGCCTACCGGATCGTGTGGGCCAACCCGCGCACGCAGAGCGAGCGCTACCGGCCCGAGGTCGGCGGGATGGCCGCGGCCTGGCCGTACTGCGACGCGGTGGTCAGCGCGCACAACTTCGAGTCACTGGGCGACCTGCTGGCGGCGCTGCGCGCCCCGCGCTCGCCCCGCTAACCGCGTTCGCCGCGGCACCGGCGCCAGCCCGATCGTGCGGACCCGATCGTGCGGACCCGATCGTGCGGAACTGGCTGCCGGGCGGAACATCCTCTTCTACTCTGTTGTAGAAAGTTGTTTTTGTCTCCTGGTGCCCGGAAGGGGCGGCCTGTGCAGCACCTGATCTCCCAGTACGGGTACCTCGCGGTGTTCGTGCTGATGCTGGCCGAGTCGGCCTGCATCCCCGTGCCGTCCGAGGTCATCATGATGTTCGGCGGGGCGCTGGCGGGCGGCGCGGTCGCGGGCGCCCACCCGGCGCTGGCCGGCATCGTCGCGGCCGGGGTGCTCGGCAACGTGGCGGGCAGCTACCTTGCCTGGGCGGTCGGCAAGTACGCCGGGCAGGCGGCGATCGGGCGCTGGGGGCGGCGGGTTGGCATCCGGGAGCACGAGATCGACCGGGCGGTCATCTGGTTCGAGCGCCACGGCCCGGTCGCGGTGCTGGTCGGCCGGGTGATCCCGGTGATCCGCACGTTCATCTCGCTGCCGGCCGGCTTCGCCGAGATGCCGCCCGGCACCTTCGGCCTGTACACCACGCTCGGCGCCATCCCCTGGACGGCGGCCCTCGGCATCGCCGGCTACGCGCTCGGCGCCAACTGGGAGCACGTCGCCAACGACTTCCACGGTCCCACCTACGTCATCGCCGGCCTGCTGGTGGTGGCCCTGGTCGTTTGGCTGGTGCGCCGTCGCCGCAAGGCCGCGCAGGCGGCAGGCCAGCCCGCCGCGCAGGCGGCAGGCCCGCCCGCCCCCGGTTACCCCGCTCCGGCTTACCCGGCCGCCGGATACCCCGGTGGCGGCAACCCGGGGGCCGGGCCGTGGCAGCAGGAGAGGCAGTGGCAGCAGGACGGGCAGTGGCAGCAGGACCCGCAACGACAGCCGGGCCCGCAACGACAGCCGGACCCGCAACGACAGCCGGGTCAGCAGTGGCAGCAGGACCCGCACCTTACGGTCCGCTGACGGGTTGCCCGGATTCCCGTCCGGGCCTGACACAACGAATTAGTGTGTGACTGTGAGCAATACCGACATCCCTGGGCGAATCGTCGTGGTTGATGATGACCCCACGGTCGCGGACGTGGTTGGCCGCTACCTGGTCCGCGACGGGCATACCGTCGAGTGCGTGAGCGACGGTCAGGAGGCGCTGCGCCGTATCGCCGCGCAGCTGCCCGACCTGGTGGTGCTCGACCTGATGCTGCCGGGCATGGACGGGCTCGAGGTGTGCAGGCGGCTGCGCGAGCGCTGGCCGATCCCGGTCGTCATGCTGACCGCGCTGGGCGACGAGACCAACCGGCTGGCCGGATTCGAGTTCGGCGCCGACGACTACGTGACCAAGCCGTTCAGCCCCCGGGAGCTGGCGATGCGAGTGAAATCGGTGCTGCGCCGGGCCCGCGGTACCGGGCTGCCGGGACCGGATGAGCTCGCCCGGCCCGGGGACAGCCCGGTTATCGGCGACGGCGACCTGGTGGTCGACACGGCCGCGCACGAGGTGCGGATCGGCGGCAGGCTGGTGCAGCTGACCGCGCGCGAGTACGACCTGCTGGTCTTCCTGCTGCGGAACCCGCGCCAGGCGTTCACCAGGGAGCAGCTGCTTAACGAGGTCTGGGGCTGGACGTTCGGCGACACCTCGACCGTCACCGTGCACGTCAGGCGGCTGCGGGAGAAGCTGGAGGACGATCCGACGCTGCCCCGGCGCATCGTCACCGTGTGGAGCGTGGGCTACCGCTACGAGCCGGGGACGACATGACCGGCTCCCTGGCGGACATCATGTCGGGCGTCGGGTCGGCCGACCTCGCCCACGTCACCGAGTGGATCGTGGGCGCCGCCATGCTGGCAACGGCGGGCGGGGTGGTGGCGCAGCGGCAGCTAGCCCGGCGGTCCATCGGGCTCCAGATCTCGCTGGTGGCGCTGGTCACCATAGTCACCGTCATCGCCGGGGTCGGCGTGATCTCGCTGTGCATGCTCCAGGTCGGCGACCGCAAGATCATGCTGGAGCTGATGGGCATCGCCGGCCTCGCCGGGCTGGCGGTCGCGCTGGTCATCGGCCGGTCGGTCACCCGGGCCACCAGGCGGCTGCTGCGGGCGGTGCGGGAAGTCGGCGACAGCGGCATCTACACGCCGCCGACGATCGCCCTGCCCGCCGAGTTCGGCGAGCTCTCGTCCGGGCTGTCGGAGACCCACGACCGGCTGGGCCGGGCCCGGGCCAGGGAGCAGGCGCTCGAGGCGAGCCGCCGCGAGCTGGTCGCCTGGGTGAGCCACGACCTGCGGACGCCGCTGGCCGGGCTGCGGGCGATGGCCGAGGCGCTTGAGGACCAGGTGGTGGTCGACCCGCGCGAGGTGAGCCGCTACCACTCGCAGATCCGGGCGGAGACCGACCGGCTGGCGAAGATGATCGACGACCTGTTCCAGCTGTCTAAGATTCACGCGGGCGCGCTCCGCCTGGCGCCGCGGCTGGCAGGCCTGGAAGACGTGGTGGCCGACGTGGCCGCGAGCGCCGAGCCGGTCGCCCGGGCCAAGGGCGTCAGGCTGACGGCCGCGGCCGCACCGGGCATGGCGGTGCTGGTCGACCCGGCCGAGTTCGGCCGGGCGGTCAGGAACCTGGTCAGCAACGCGATCAGGCACACTACGCCGGGTGGCGCGGTCCAGTTGCTTGGCGAGATCCGCAACGGGGTCGCCTGCGTGTCGGTGTCCGATCAGTGCGGCGGTATACCGCCGGCCGACCTGCCCCGGGTGTTCGACGTGGCGTTCCGCGGCGAGAGCGCGCGCACCCCGGACCCGTCTGGCGGGGCCGGGCTGGGGCTGTCCATCGCCCGCGGCATCGTCGAGGCGCACTCCGGCGAGATCAGCGTGCGCAACACCGGGCCCGGCTGCCAGTTCATGATCAGCCTGCCGCTGGCCCGGCCCGCCCCGCGGGCGGTATCCAGGCCGGCCATGTCCGGCCCGCTGCCGGTGGCCGGGCAGTCAGCGGGGCGTCATACTTCCGTAAGGCCCAAAACCGGGGCAAAACACCACTGAATCGCTAACGTCGGCTCTATGCAGACCCGATTCAGCATGATGTCCCCGTGGCTGGCCGGTGGCGCCGACGGCGTCCTCCCGGTGCAGGTGATCGCGCTGGCCCCGGCGGCCGGGCCGGCTGGCCAGGCGGCCCTGCGGGAGACGCTGAGCGCCGTGCTCGCCGCCCCGGTGGCGCGCCGGGTGCTCGCCTCGGTCCCGGTGTCCGTTTTCGATACGGCGACCTCGCTCGTCGCGGCCGGCCCGGGCGGTACCGACTGGGGCCGGGCCGGCTTCGACTTGATCGGGCAGCGGACGGGCGACCTGGGGGAGCGGATGGCGGGGGCGCTGGCCGACGCCTACGCGGTGGCGCCGCTGCCGATGCTGCTGCTCCGCGCGGACACGCTGGCGGTTACCCCGGGCATGCTGGCCGAGGCGGCCAGGTCGCTGCTGTCGGGTGAGGCCGACGCGGCCTTCGGCCCGGCCGCGGACGGCGGGTTCTGGCTGGTCGGGCTGCACCGCCCGGACCGCTCGCTGCTGGCCGGCCTGCCGCCGGACGGGGCGGGCCAGCGGCCGGTGCCGGCCGGGCGGGTCCTGCTCGACCGGCTGGCCGGGTCGGGGCTGCGGGTCGCGCTGGCGCCGCGGCTGGAGTCGGGTCCGGGGGCAGCGGTCCCGTTCAGCGCGCTGCCGAGCTGACCAGCCCGGCCTCAGGCCGGCGGCGGCGCCGGTACTAGGCGCCAGTACCGCCTCAGGCGACCGGCCCGGTCACGGTGACCAGGGTGCCGTAGGTCAGGTAGTTCCAGATGAACTTGGCCTGCGGCAGCGGCAGCTCGACGCAGCCGAGGCTCTGGTAGTAGCCGTAGCCGGGCCGCTCGAAGTAGTGCACCGCGTCCCCCCCGTTGAAGTAAGAGATCCAGTACACCGGGTCCGCGTACTTCGACCCGTCCGGGTTGGTGCCCTTCATGATCTGGAACTGCAGCCGCTCGTAGACCGGGAAGGTCCCGTCCGCGGTGTTGGCGGCCGGGATCCCGGTGTTGGCGGGGGTGTTGAGGATGACCTTGCCGTTGTGCCACACCTTCAGCGTCTCGTGCGGTGAGTTCTGTGACGCGAGCGCATAGGTGTAGCCGTGCGGGTTGACCTGGCCAGCCGCGGCCGCGGTCAGCAGGTGGGCCCAGACCTGCGGTCCGGCCACGCCGTCCATGGTCAGGCCCTGGTCGTTCTGGAAGGCCCGGACCGCGCCGTCGACCAGCTTGTTGTCCTTGCCCGTCTTCCACTGGCTGGTCAGCGAGCTGGGGTAGCCGGGCTGGAAGGCGAACGTGCCGGCTGGCCCGTAGGCGTCCGCGAGCGCCTGGTTGGCGCTCAGCCTGGCCGTCGCCGCGGTCGCGGCGGCCGCCTCGGTGCCCGCCGCGGGCGCGCCCGCGGGAATGCCGGTGCTGGCCGGCGTCCCGCTCGGGGACCAGGTCAGCGGCAGGTAGCCGAGCCGGGCCAGCAGCACCTGGAGACCCAGCGTGGAGTAGGTGCCGGTGGTGTAGCTGACGGTGGCCGCCCGGCCGAGGGTGCCCGCGGCGGGCGCGGCGGCGGCCATGCCGTCTGCACCGCCGGGGACCGTCACGGTGACCTTGGTGTTCGGCTGGAAGCCGGCCGCGGGGGTGAACGTAGCCGTCGCGCCGCTAACCTGCCAGCTACCCGCGATCTTGGGGGTGATGGCTGGCAGCGGGCTGGCCGGCGAGAGCGCGGAGGAGAACTTCAGGGTGACCGGGGCGCCGCCGTTGGCGTGCCGCGTGCCGCCGGCCGGCGAGACCGAGAGCAGCCGCAGCGGGCCCACCGGGGCGGCCGGCCTGGCCGAGCCGGCCGGCTGCTCGTTGCCGGTGTTGACCAGCTTCTGCTGGGCTGAGCCGGAGCCCTGGGCGGAGCTGGCGGCAAAGGCGCAGCCGGCCACGATGACGGCCGCCGCGGCCGCCGCGGTGGCCGTGATCAGCCGGTGCCTGAGCAGCGTGGCGCCAGCCCGGCGAACACCGCCGGCCCTCCCCAAGAACGACACAGCGCGGTCTCCTCAACGGTTATTCAGGACGCCAAATGACGGTGCAAACGGGCCGGCCAGCGTGGGTGAACGCCGGTAAACGTCAGGCTTGCGCCGGGCACGGCGCAAGCGGCGGCAGCCGGGAAAAAGCTTAGGGTCAATATCTATCAAATCCGGAAACTTCACGTCACTGCTCTCGTCTATCCCATAGGTACCGAATAGGTAGACGTTCGCCGCCCGCGGAAGGTTGCGCCCGCTGGCCGTCCGGCGGCCGTCCGGCGGGCGGCTGGCGGGCGGCTGGCACTGTTCTGGCTGGCTGACTCACTGGCCGTGAGCGATCGGACAACTTTCGCTATCTACTCGATAACTGTTGCGTAACGGAGTTACGCTGGCCTCTGCGCTACTACATGGAGCGATGGAGCGGAGGAAGCCAGCGTGACGCTGATCGAGGGCGGCTTCGGCAACCGGACGAGCACTGTTAAGCGGCGCTCGAGACGGCGCCGTACCGCGCGCGCCGCGGCCCCGCTGCTCATCCCGCTCGCCCTGGCGCTTACGCTCGGCGTGATCCTCGCCGTCTCCGCTGGTGCGCCGACGTCGCACGTGACCCAGCAGTCCACGACGGCGAACAACTCGCATCCTTAGCCAGCCGCACCCGTTCCGTATCGCCGGTTTCAACCCGGTTATCCCGAACGGGGGCGGGGCTACCACCGCCGGCCGCGGTGACCGCCGGGCTAGGCGGCGGCGTAGTTGCCGGGCACCGAGGTGGCCAGCGGCGCGGTCGCGCTGTCGGCGGGCAGCGTAGCCGGGCTGACCAGCGAGCTGCCGTCCGGGCCGGCCTCGACCGCCAGGTGGGTGGCGCTGCCCGCCAGGTACTGCGGCCAGGACAGGAACCACTCGGTCCAGCCGTTGTCCCAGTTACCTGCCTTGGGGCTGTTGCTGATGGTGATGGGATCACCCGGGATCGCCAGGTCGTAGTAGACCTTGGCGTCCTCGGGGGCCAGGTTCACGCAGCCGTGGCTGACGTTGCTGGTTCCCTGGTCGACCACCGACCACGGGGCCGAGTGGTAGTAGTCGCCGCTGAAGGTGAACCGGACCGCGTAGTTGACCAGCTCGTTGTAGTAGCTGGCGGTGCCCTTGGTGCCGCCGATCATGCGGACCGGGTTGCCCTTCTCCACGCTGAGGTAGGTGCCGTCCGGGGTGGGCAGGGTGGTGCGGCCGGTGGAGATGGGCCAGGTGTAGGTCAGCTTGCCGCCGATGTAGACCCGGGTCTGGTGCGCGCTGGTATCCGCCACCGCGATGACCGACTGGCCGATGGTGAACGTCTGCGCCAGGTCGTGCACCCCGTACACGCCCGGGGCGCCCTCGACCCCGTCCAGGTGGCTGGAGAGGCTGACCGTGGTATCGGCCGGCCAGTAGTCGCGCGGCCGGAAGTCGAGCTGCTCGCTGCCGTCCCAGTACCAGGCGCCGGTCACCGGCTTGGAGGTGGTCAGGGTGAGCGCCCGCTCGACCGCGGCCTTGTTGCTGATCGGGTGATCGAAGGTGAGCATGATCGGCATGCCCACCCCGTAGCTGGCGCCCGCACCCTCGAAGATCTCGGTGTGGAAGGCGGTGGCGGGCGTCAGCGTGCTGAACGAGCTGGTCGCGGTGGCGGGCCGGCCGGAGCCGTCGGTCCCGCTGGCGGTTACCGTGAACGACTGCCCGGTGGGCAGCGCGTAGCTGCTGTGCCAGCTGGTGCCGCCCGCGCTCAGGGTGCCGGTAACCGGGCTGGCGGCCGAGGTCTTGACCGTCACCCGGCTGATCTTGCTGCCGCTGGCGGCGGTCACCGTGATGCCGTCCGACGGGGCCGCGTCCTTGCCTGCGGCCGGCGTGATGGCGAAGTACCGGCTGGCGGCCGGGGCCCCGGCGGCCGGCGAGCCGGCTGCCGCCGACGAGCCGGAGACCGCGGTCGGGTTGAGCTTGCTGGCGGCCGGGGCGCTGCCCTGGCAGGCGGTGGCCAGCAGGGCCGCGGCAGCGGTGAGGGCGACGGCGGCGAGGCGCGCCACGCGGGGGCTGCCGTGCACGGTGTGGCCTCCGATCGCCGGTTTGCCGGGCGGTGCCGGTGCCCGGAAACGCCTAGCTTATCCGCCGCCCGGCCGCCCGGCGGCGCGCGGCGGCGGCCCGGGCCAGCGCGAGGGCGGTCGCCAGGGCGGTCAGCGCGACGATCGCCCACTCGGGCCAGGCGCCGGCCCGCAGCGCCGGCGTGCTGCCGGTGAGCAGCGGGACCGCTGCCTCCAGCTCGGCCTGCTGCCAGATGCCGCTGCTGGTGATCACCCGTCCGCCGGGGGCGATGATCGCGCTGTAGCCGGTGGTGGACGCGACCACCACCGCGCGGTCGAACTCGACCGCGCGGATCCGGGCCATCGCCAGCTGCTGGCCGCTCTCCCCGGTCTGCCCGTCCCGCTCGTAGGTGGCGTCGTTGCTCTGCACCGACAGCACGCTCGCCCCGGCCGCGACCTCCGAGCGGACCAGGTCGTCGAACGCGACCTCGTAGCAGATGACGTCACCCAGCCGGATCTGGCCGACCCGGAACACCACCGTCTGGTGCCCGGGCACGAAGTCCTCCGGCTGCAGCTGCGTGAGCGAGGTGATCTTGCTGATCAGGCTGCGGAACGGGATGTACTCGCCGAACGGCACCAGTTGCCGCTTCAGGTAGCTCTCGGTTGGCCCCTGGCCCGGCAGCCAGAGCACGCCCGCGTTGCGCAGCGGGCCCTGCAGCACGGCGCCGACCAGGATCGGGCGGCCGATGGCGCTGGCGGCGCCGGCGATCTCCTGGTAAACCGGCGGGTACCTGGTGGGGTCGATGCTGGTGGAGTTCTCCGGCCAGATGACCAGGTCCGGCCGCGGCGCGGTGCCGGCCGCCACCTTCCCGGCCAGTTTTTCCGTCGCCGTCGCGTGGTTCAGGGTGACCGTCTGGTCGTCCACCTGTGCCTGGACCGACCGCGCGCGCGGCACGTTGCCCTGGATGGCGGCGATCTCGGCCGTCCTGGCGCCGGCCGGGACCGGGTCAAGCGGCAGCGCGGCGGGCAGGCAGGCGGCGCCCGCGGTAGCCGCGAACACCGCCGCCGCGATGACCGTGCGCCGCCGTCGCGCCGCGGGTTCCCCGGTCAGCGCGGCCAGCAGCGCCCAGCCGAGGGTGGTGCCGCACAGGGCCACCGCGAGGGACAGCAGCGGCGCGCCGCCGATGGCCGCCCAGCCCTGGGTCGGCAGCCCCGCCTGGCTCATCGCCAGGCGGCCCCACGGGAAGCCGCCCCACGGCCAGCGGTCACGGAAGGCCTCGGCGGCGACCCACCAGCCGGCCACCGCGGGCGGCCACCAGCGCAGGGTGAGCAGCAGCCGCTGGGCGACCGCGAATACCGCGAAGATAAGCGCCGAGGCGATCGCGAGCGCCACCCAGGCGAACCAGGCGAAGTCCACCAGCCAGGTAAGCAGCAGGAAGAAGAAGCCGAGGCCGAAGACGAGGCCGGCCGTGAACGCGCCCCGCAGCGAGCGCCCCCACAGGATGAGGACTAGCAGCGCCGGGCTGACCACCGCCAGCGGCCACACCCCGATCGGCGGGAACGCGCAGGCCAGCAGCAGTCCGCTGGCCAGCGCGGCGGGCAGCGCCAGCCGTAGCGGCAGCAGCGGCGGCGGCCCGGACAGCGCCGACCGGGCCGGCCGCGTCCCGGCGGGCACGGCGGCGCGGGCGCCCGCCTCGCCGGCGCGGGCCCCGCCCTGCCGGTGCCGCGTGCCGGTGCCGCCCGCGTCGGTGCCGCCCGGCTCGGCGTCCGGCTGTCCGGTGATCACCTAGGCAGGGTAGTCCGCCACCGGGGCCAGCGCGAAGCGGGCAACTTAGCTATTTAACGTGAACATGGCAATCCGCTGCGTTATATTCGGTGCGGCTAATGCAGCGACCGGGGGGCCGGGAGCTGTGCACCCCCTTAATCCAGGCGGCGGTTGCCGCGGGGATTAACGGGCCGCCGGTGGGGCAATTACCGCGTGCTTACGCATGCGTACGGGGCTTTGCGTGAACGGACTTCGTTGTGATTCGCATTCGCTATAAGGGCTTTTCGGGCGGAACGCACGAAATGACCTGGTTGTACGGCTGGACAGAGGGCACCGCCCGGGGGGCGACCGTCTACCTGGTGCCCGGGCTGGCGCGCGGGCAGCGCCGGGCGGTGATCCGGCGGCTGCGGCAGGAGGCGGGCCGGGGCTTCGGCCCCGCGCTGCCCTTCCCGCAGCTGGTGATCGCGCTCGGGCTGGACCGGCTGCGGACCGCGGCCCGGCTGGCCGGCGCGATCGTCCGGCTGCACCCGACGGTGGCGCTGCTGCCGAGCGGCCTTGCCGCCGCGCTGATGGCGCTGTTCGTCGTGTCGGCGGGCGGTTCCGCCATCAGCGCCGTCCTGCCGGGCGGGCCGGGGGCGCCCGGTCTTCAGCCGGCCAGCCGCCTGGTACGTCTGCGCGCGCGCTCATCCGGGCAGTGTTCATCCGGGCAGTGTTCATCACGGCAAGGCGCATCCGGGCAGGGCCTGCTCGAGCTCGCCCGCGCCGTAGACCGCCCACCGCCCGGGTCCGCGCGACTTGGCCTGGTAGAGCGCGTTATCGGCGTCGGCGATCATGGTCGCGGCGTCGGGCGACTCGGCCGGCCGTTCGGCGATGCCCGCGCAGGCGGAGACGCGGACCCGGCCGGCCCGTAGCTGGACCGGCAGGCTCACCGCCGCGAGTATGCGCGCGGTGAGCGCGACCAGCCCGGTCAGGCCGGGAGAGACCTCGGCCAGCACGACGAACTCGTCGCCGCCGATCCGCCCGGCGACCGCGCCGCCCGCGGCCGCCGTATGGCCGATCCGGCCGGCCACCGCGACCAGCAGCTCGTCGCCGGCCTCGTGGCCGTGCCGGTCGTTGACCGCCTTGAAGCCGTCTAGGTCTAGGTAGCACAGGCCGGCCCGGGTGCCGCGGCCGTCCGCGAGGGCGGCCGTCAGCCGGTCGAAGATGGCGGCGCGGTTCGGCAGCCCGGTCAGCGGGTCGTGCGTGGCGGCGTGCCGGAGCTGGTCGCTGATGATCCGCTGGGCGTCGAGCTCGGCCCGCCTGATCGACTCCTGCTCGGCCAGGGTCCGGTCGCGCAGTGCCCGCACGTAGCCGTTGGCCAGTGCCTCGGTCACCTCCGCGACCCGCTGCTCCAGGCGGCTGGGCCCGCCCGCCCGGGCCGCCGGGTCCTGCATGAGCAGCTCCGGCAGCCACAGCAGGAGCACCCGGAGCGACCGGCCGAGCACGTCGGCGCTCACGAAGTCCGCCCGGACCAGCGCGTGCCCGACGACGGCGGCCTTGCGCGGCCGGAACGGCTCGCCCAGCAGCACCGCCAGCAGCTCCGCCGACTGCTCGGTGAGAAAGGCCCGGGCGCTGGCGACGTCCATCGGGATGTCGTCGGCGTCGGCGGGGCGCGCGGCCCGGTTAACGGCGCTGCTGGCAGCGCTGCTGACGGCGAGCGCGGCGAGCCAGACGCGGGCTAGCTGAGCCGCCGCCGCGGCACCGCCGGCCCAAGGTGCCATAACTGCCGTCTCGGCCATAGGGGAGGTGCTCCTGTTCGGAACCAACGGGACCGGCGTGCAATTGAACTCGTGCGTCACTATAGGCGATGTGACCAATACAAGTAGTGCTTATTCCATTATTCTGTGATCGCTTGATCGCTCTCTGCGTCCAAATTGACAGAGGTTGTCATTACCCTCGTTTCGCCGTCTGGCCGAGTAATCTGCCGTGCCCGGGTAACTATGCGTCCAGGTAACGTGGGTCTCGGTGACCGTGGCCTCAGCAACGACGGGGAGGGCAGGTACTCGCATGGCCAGTGTGGACACAGGGGACGCTGGAGGCATCTCCGACCCGGGAGGCACAGCCGACGACGCCGCCGCCCGGGAGGCGGCGCGGGTCGCGGTGGAGCTGACGGAGGCCGGCGGCGGCCCCGGGCAGCCGGGGCCGGCCGAGCGCAGGCGGATCGCCCGGGCGCTGCGCGCGGTGGCCGACCGGGCGGCCGCCAGCGCGAGGAAGGGCGCCGCGGGTACCGCTTCGGCCGCGCGGGGGACCGCCTCGGCCGCCCGGCGGGGCAAGGACAGCGCCGCCCGGCGCGGCGCGGCGACCGCTTCAGCCGCCCGGGGGACCGTCTCGGCCGCCCGGAGCGGGGCGGACAGCGCCGCGCAGGCGGGCGTGGCCACTGCCCGGGGCGCTAGCCGGAGCGTGAGCTCCGGCATGAACTGGCTGACCTCGCAGGTGCTGGCGATGGGGCCGCGGCTGCGGATCCGCGACCGGGCGGCGCTGCGCGCGCAGTTCCCCGGTCAGTCCGATGACGAGATCGCGCAGCGGCTGGTCGAGCGGGCAGCCCGGGCCGCGGCCGCGGTCGGCGGCGCGACCGGGGCATGGGCCGCGCTGCCGGCCCTGCCCGCGTTCCCGGCCGAGGTCGCGGCGGAGACCCTGGCCGTGGTCGGCATCGAGGTCAAGCTGGTCGCCGAGTTGCACGAGATATACGGCATGGGCGCGCCCGGTAGCGGGACCGAGCGGGCGCGTGCCTACCTGGCCTCGTGGGCGTCCCGCCGGGGTGTCTACGCGGTGGACGGCGGCCTGCTCCTCATCGCCGGCTCGCCGCTGGCCCGGCAGCTGACCCGGCGGCTGGCGGCCCGCGTCCGCCGGTCGACGTTCTCCCTCGCCCCGTTGTTCACCGGCGCGGTGGCCGGGGCCATACTCAACCGGCGAGAGACCCGCAAGCTCGGCCACCAGATCAGGGACGAGCTGCGCCAGCGCCGCCGCACGGTCACCGCGACCGTGGTCAGCTAGCATCGGCCGGTGACCACCGAAGCGCCCGTACCTCGGCTGGGACCAGGCCCCGGCCTGCGGTACGCCAGCCCGGCCGGGCGCTGGGTGCTCACCGCCGCCATCCTCGGCTCGGGCATCGCCGCGCTTGACGCCACCGTGGTGGGCATCGCCCTGCCCGCCATCGGCCGCGACTTCCACGCCTCGGTCGCGAGCATGCAGTGGGTGATCGACGGCTACACGCTTCCGCTGGCCGGTCTGCTGCTGCTCGGCGGAGCACTCGGTGACGCGTTCGGCCGGCGGAAGGCCTTCGTGATCGGCACCGTGTGGTTCGCGCTGGCCTCGCTCGGCTGCGGCCTGGCACCGGACGCCGGGTTCCTCATCGCCGCCCGGGCGCTGCAGGGCGTCGGCGCCGCCCTGCTCACCCCGGGCAGCCTGGCCATCCTGCAGGCATCATTCGCCCCCGGCGACCGCTCGCGGGCCATCGGTGCCTGGTCCGGGCTTGGCGGGGTGGCCACCGCGGCCGGGCCGTTTCTCGGCGGCTGGCTGATCGGCGCGGTGTCCTGGCGGCTGGTGTTCTTCATCAACCTCCCGGTGGCGGCGGCGGTGGTGCTCATCGCGGCCAGGCACGTCCCCGAGTCCCGCGCCCCCGGCCCGCGCCAGCCGCTCGACCCGGCCGGCGCGGTGACCATCAGCCTGGGGCTGGCCGGGCTCACCTACGGCCTGATCGCCGCCGCCGCCGACGGCTGGACGGCGCCCGCGGTACTGGCCAGCCTGCTGGCCGGGGCGGGCCTGCTGGCGGCCTTCTGCCTGGTCGAGGCGCGCAGCGATCACCCGATGCTGCCGCTGGGGATGTTCCGCGCCCGCCAGTTCAGCGCGGCCAACGCGGTCACCTTCGTCGACTACGCGGCCCTCGGCGGCGCGCTGTTCCTCGTCCCGGTGGTGCTGCAGGAAGTCAGCGGCTACAGCCCGCTGGAGGCGGGGATGGCGCTGCTCCCGCTGACGGCCATCATGCTCACCCTGTCCGCCCGGTCGGCCGCGCTCGCCGCCCGGATCGGGCCGCGGCTTCAGATGAGCGTCGGCCCGCTGGTCATCGCGGCCGGGATGTTCCTGTTCACCCGGGTGCACGGGAACGGCGATTACCTGACCCAGGTGCTGCCCGCGGTCCTGGTCCTCGGGTTCGGGCTGGCGATCAACGTCGCGCCGCTGACCGCCACCGCGCTGTCGGCCGCGCCCGCCGGGCACGCGGGGATCGCGTCCGCGGTCAACAACGACGTGGCCAGGTCGGCGGGCCTGATCGCGGTGGCCGTCCTCCCGGCCCTGGCCGGGCTGACCGGTCAGGCCTACCTGGACCCGGCCGAGCTGACCAAGGGCTTCCACACCGCCGTGGTGATCGCGGCGGCGGTCGCGGCGGCCGGCGGCGTGCTGGCCGCGCTGACGATCCGCAACCCGGCCAGCCGCGGCCGTCAGCCCGCGGCTGACGAGCACGAGCTGCGGTGCAACCACTGCGCGCTCGACGGCCCGCCGCTGCGGTCGCTGCCCGCGACGCGGCCGGCTGACGCGGGCGCGGCCGGGACCGCCCTGGCCCGGCCGGGACCGCCCGTGGCGCGGCCGGCCGGTAACCTCGGCAGGGAAGACGGCACGCTCCGGAGGGATGACCATGACGACCGATGAGACGCAGGCGGCCGCGGCGGTACGGGCCGCGGCCCGGGCGGCCCGTACCGCGGCTGCCAGCCTCGCCGGCGCTCCGGATGATGCGGTGGACGCCGCGCTCGGCGCGATGGCGGCGGCGCTGCCGGGCGCTGCCCCGGCCGTGCTCGCGGCCAACGAGGAAGACATGCGGGCAGCGGCCAAGGCCGGCCTGCCGGCCGGGGTGCGTGACCGGCTCCGGCTCGATGACGCCCGGCTCAAGGCGATGGCCGGTCAGCTGGAGATCCTGGCCGGGGTGCAGCCGGAGCCCTCCTCCCGCGAGATCCGTGAGCTGCCGGGCGACCTGGTGCTCTACGAGCGGCGCCGCCCGGTCGGCGTGATCGGCGCCAACTTCGAGGCGCGGCCCAACGTCGTCGTGGACATCGCCTCGCAGCTGGTCAAGTCGCGCAACGCGGGCGTGCTGCGCACCGGCAGCGCCGCCCTGCGCTCGGCGATCGCGCTGGCCGACGAGGTGATCGCGCCCGCGCTGGCCACGGCCGGGCTCGACCCGGCCGCGGTTCAGCTGGTCCGGGTCCCCGGCCAGGCCGCCGCGCACGCGCTGGTCCGCGAGCCGCGCCTGATCCCGCTCGTCATCTTGCGCGGCAGCGGCGAGTCGACCCGCGCGCTGGCGGCCGAGGGCGCCGCGCACGGCGTCCGCACGCTGGCCCACGCCGACGGCGGCGGCGTGCTCTACGTGCACTCCTCGGCCGACCGGGCGGCGACCGCGGCGCTGATCGCCGCCAGCCTCGACCGGCTGGGCGTCTGCAACCGGCTTAACCTGCTGCTGCTCGACCGGCAGCTCTGGGACTCCTGGCTGCCGGAGGTCACCGCGCAGCTAACCGGGCTCGGCATCGCGCCCTCGCTGCCGCCGTACGACCACCCGCTCGGCTACGAGTGGGCGCTCGACCCGGAGCGCGAGGCCACCGTCACCATCGCCCCGGCGGGCAGCCCGGCCGACGCGGCCGCGATCGCCAACGCGCAGACCTCAGGCCTGGCGGCCGGCATCGCCGCGACCGACGCCGCGGCGGCCGGCGAGTTCCTCACCGCTTACGCGGGAACCGGCGCTTTCTGGAACGCGACCACCCGGCTGCTTGACGGCTTCAAGCTGTTCGAGGTGCCGGAGACGGGCATCAACCTGGACGCGGTGCCCGGCCCGCGCGGGCCGGTGACCTTTCGCGACCTGTCGCTGCGCCAGCTGGTAGTGATGCCGCGCTGACCACGGCGTCGGTAATTCGCGGCATATATACCGTGAAAACCTGACCTTTTAGATCTTGATGGCCATTTGGCTGCGCGCAAACCGCCCCGTGTGCTGATACTCGGGATGTGGTGGGCGACGAATTCGCGGGGGTGCTCGCGGAGGCTCAGGGCGGGAACGAGGAGCAGTTCGCGGTCCTGTGGCGTGACGCGAATCCCGCTCTGTTGCGCTACTTGCGCGTCCTTGCCCCGGATAACGCCGAGGACATCGCCGCGGAGACCTGGGTGCACGTGGTCCGCGGGCTTGAGCGGTTCACCGGGGACGAGGGCGCCTGGCGGGCCTGGCTGTTCACCACCGCCCGCCGCCGCCTGCTTGACCAGGTCAGGCTGCGCAAGCGGCACCCGGCCGAGCCGATCGACGAGATCAGCGCGGCCGACCTGCCCAGCTCGCCCGACGCCGCCCAGCTAGCGCTGGACAACATCGCCACCCAGCGGGCGATGGCGCTGGTCTCCCGGCTGCCGTCGCAGCAGGCTGACGTGATCATGCTGCGCGTGGTGGCCGGCCTGGACACCGACGCGGTGGCCGCCATCCTCGGCAAGTCGCCCGGCAACGTCCGGGTCATGGCGCACCGTGGCCTTAAGAAGCTTGAGGTGCTGCTGGCGCAGTCGGGTGCAATTTCACGGGCCGGTGTAACGCTGTGACCGATTACGGCGTTCCGGATGTTGAAATGCCAGATAGCCTGCCGCCGCCCCGGGGTCGCTCGCACTACACGGAGCGAGACCTCGAAGCAGTGCTGTCCGGTGACACCGCGGGCGTGCGCCTGGCCCACCAGCCGGCCGCGTCGGTGATGGCGGCGCTGCGCGCCGCCCCGGTGCCCGCTGAGCTTAATGGCGAGGCGGCCGCCCGGGCCGCCTACCGGCTCTTCGTGCTGCCGGACGCCGGCTGGCCGGCCAGGTCAGCGGGCCCGGCGGCACGCCCGGCGGCGGCCGGCCGGCCGCACTCGCACCGGCGGGCCCGGCGGCTGCCGTGGCCGGGCCAGCGCCCGTCCGCGCTGCTGCTCGGGGCGGCCGCCGCGGCCGCCTGCGTCGTCGCGCTGGCCTGGGTGCTGGTGCCGGGGAGCGGCCCGGGTCAGGCGGGCCGGGCCGCCAACACCCACGCGAGGTCCACCGCCAGCGCGAACCCGGTGCTGGAAGGCGGGGGAGCCAAGGCGCCGACGCCGCGCCCCACGCCAACCACCGCGGGCAGCCACCGGGCGGTCAGCCCGGACAGCACGGCCGGCCGCGCGTCGGGGCTGACCGCGCTGTGCCAGCAGTTCCTCTCGCTCTTCGAGCACCCGCGGCCGCCCGTCAGCCTCCTCACCAAGGGGCAGCTCGAGCAGCTCGACCAGGCCGCGGGCGGGCCGCAGCGGATATACGGCTACTGCGTCGCGCTGGCCAGCGGGCAGGGCCAGGGCGAGCTGCCGCCGTCCCCCCCGCCCGGCAGCCAGCCCCATTCGGGCAGCCAGCCTTATCCGGGGAGCCAGCCTTATCCGGGCGGGAACCCCTACTCGGGCAGCCAGCCCTATCCGGGCAACCCGCCAGCCGGCCACCAAATGCCTGGCCAGACTGGCCAGCAGGCCGGCGCCGGACTCGGCCAGGGCGGCAGCGCGCAAGCCGCCCGCGGCCTCCGCTAGCCAGGCCGCCCGCGGCCTCCGCTAGCCAGGCCCCCGCGGCCTCCGCCACCCCGAGGCTCCCCCCGGCGTCCGGCCGCCCGAGGCACCCGCCGCCTCCGCCACCCGCCGCCTCCGCACCCGGCGCCTCCCGCAGCCTTCACCGGCCGCAATGCCAGTGAATCAGGGGACCAAAGGGGCCAACGGGGTTCAGGTGGAATCGCCAGATGCGCTGATTCCCGTCAGGAATCGAAATCTTTCATGATCACGGAAACTTTTTAGCGTGATCACGCTAAAAAGTTTCCGTGATCATGCTGTTGACCATTGTTTAAACGTTCAGCCGCATCACTCACCCCGGCATTTCACGGCCGCGTGACGCTCGGTCCGAAACCATGGCGTCGCGGCCTTGCCGCTAGTCGGGGGCTGTCTCGGGCGCCGTCCTGAGGTGCAGGCGTTCATAGCGCTGCCGCGCTGCTTGCGCGCTGCCAAGGCCCAGCGCGAACGCCAGTTCCTGCCAGGTCATTCCCTGGCCGCGGGCGATAATCAGCAGGGAGGCTTCGAACTGGTCGATCTCTGCCCGGACCAGGGGCATCAGCGTCAGCGCGGCAGTCAGGTCGGCCGCGTCCACGGCGTCCTCGCCGTCCTCTGCCACCGCCGAGCCCGCCGCCAGGCCGACCAGCAGCCGGACCGCCTCGCCGGGGCCGAGCATCGGGAGTTGCCGGCCGCGGTCGCGGCGGCCAGGAGTATCCGCGTGCCGCTCGTTGATGCGGAAGAGCGCGGCGTATTCACGTTCGGCGCGCGCCCTGGACGCATCCGGCGGGGCCCATGGGTCAGTCATGCCTGCGAGCATCGTCCTGAAACACGTAGTTGTCAACTTCTTATTTTCAACAACTTGTTTATATGGCGGGCGCGGTAGTGCCCGTCCCGGTGGTGAGGGGACCCGCTACGGCTGGTCGGCCAGGGCGGACACGATGGCCGCGCAGGCCTCCTCGAAGGCGGCCTGCTGCGCGCCGCTGAGCTGGTCGAAGATGAGGCCGCGGACGGCGGCCACGTGCTGGGGGGCGGCCGCCCCGATGACGTCGGCCCCGGCCGGGGTGAGCTCGATGAACGCGCCCCGCCCGTCCGCCGCGCACTCCTGCCGGGCCACCAGGCCGCGCCGTTCCATCCGGGTCAGCTGGTGCGACAGGCGACTCTGCTCCCAGTTGAGCGCGTCGCACATCTGGAACGGCCGCAGCCGCCGCTCCGGCGTCTCGCTCAGCTGCACCAGTACCTCGTACTCAGGCAGGGTGAGCCCGCAGTCCTGCTGCAGCTGCCGGTTGAGCGCGGCCGGCAGCAGCGAGCTCATCCGCAGGTAGGTCCGCCACGTCCGCTGCTCGTCGTCGCTCAGCCAGGCCGTCATGCGGACAGCATAGCGTGCAGGTTAATGACAGATCATTTATCCGGCCGTCCGCCCGGCGGCCGCCGGGGCGACATGGGCGGGGCCGGGAAGCGGCGCGGGCCCGACCACAGCGCCGGGACCGCGTCCACCGCCGACGCGATCTGGTACGCGGCGCGCTCGTAGTTGACTCGCCAGCCGACGAAGTCGGGCCACGCGTCGGCCGCCTTACGGGTGACCGGGAAGCCGACCTCCTCCATCCGCGCGATCGCGTCGAGGAACTCCTGGTAGGTCAGGGTGATCCCGGCGCTGGGGTCCGCCTCCTCGGGTACGTCGATGCCCATCGCCCGGGCGATCCGCGTCAGGCAGCCGAACCCGCTGCGCAGGCAGAGCCTGGCCGGCACGGTCGGCGCCTGCTCGGGCGCGAGCGACAGGATAAGCGCGGCCGAGTCGAGCACCGCGAGCAGCGAGATCACCCAGGACGAGTACGCCTGCGGTGAGCGGAAGCGGACCAGCGGCAGGTAGGTGGTGTGGCTCTCCCCGACGTCAGCCGCCCACCGCTCCCACTGCTGGTACAGGTCGGGCAGCGTGTCGAGCGTCGACACGCCCGAGCCGAGCGCGTAGTACGTCCGCGCGAGCAGCTCAGGTCCCCAGCTCGGGGCCCCGGCCCGCGACACCAGCAGCGCCACCTCGGTCTCCCGCCGGTTGAAGGCGGAGTACAGCGTGGGCAGGTAGCCGACCTGCAGGGCAACCACCACCATGCCGGTGGCGGCGGCCAGGAAGACGGCCGCGGCCGGAGTAGTGCCCGGCGGCTCGGCGAAGCCGAGGGTGAACAGGGACGATCCCGCCTCGGTCAGCGCCGCGGTGAAGGGCCGGCCCTGGGCAGGCCACAGCACCAGCGTGTAGCCCGCCAGGAAGATCCCGAGCCAGGCGGCGAGCTGCATCACCAGGATGGCCGCGGCCTGGGTGGCCAGCACCCGGTCGCGCCGCTGGAACTCGGTCACCCGCCTGGTCGCCGCCCGGTAGCCGGTCAGCACCAGGCGGTCGACCAGCCGGGTGAGCCAGGAGCCGAACGGCCGCGGCACGATCAGCGTCCCGATGACCGACTGCCAGGCGGTCAGCACGAGCAGGACGCCGAAGCCGGCCGCGACCCAGCGGGCACCGATGGGGACCACCATGGGTGTCAGCAGTCGGCGTAACTCGGCTTGTAGCCAGCCGGGGCGGGGCCGATCAGGTAGCCGTTGCCCTGCGGCACCAGGTAGAGGTTGAGGGTCCAGTTATTGCAGCCGCTGTGGTCCACGCTCTGCGCGGCCGCCTGGCGGCTGATGAAGGTGACCGTCGCGGTCAGCCCCTGGCTGGCGGTGGCCAGCGAGGTCAGCGTCATGTTGGAGTCGGTGGTGGTGGCGTAGCCGGAGCTGAACGTCGACTGGGACTGGGTAGCCCGCTGGGCGGCGTTGAGCGTGCTCGCGTACTCCTGGTAGTCGTGGTTGTTGATGCCGTCGAAGTAGTGGCTCAGCAGCGTCTCGACCTGCGACCCGGCCGCTCCGGCGGACACCCCGGGGGCGATCGCCACCAGGCTGAGCGCGGGCGACGGGGTGGGCGTGCCGCCGGTACCCGGCGACGTGGCGGGCGTGCTCGCGGGCGACCCGGTTGAGGCGGGCGCGCTCACGCTCGACTGGGCCGGCGGCTGGGCCGTCGAGTGCTTGCCGAGCGAGCTGGCCAGCGCGTACGCGCCGCCGCCGGCCGCCAGCACGACAGCGACCGCGACCACGGTGAACAGGCCCCGCCGGCTGGCAGGCTCAGGCGGGCCAGCGGGCCGCCCGGGCGGAAACGGCGCGAACGGCGGTGCCGGCGGCGGCACCGGGGCGGCTGGGGCCGGCTGGTAGCCGGACCGGCTACCAGCGGGTGACGCCTGTACCGTCTCGGTCGGCTGCCACTGCTCGCCGGCGCCCTCCCGTAGCCCGCCGGGCGGCATCACCGGCGCCTGCGGCTGGTACCAGGAGGCGAACGGGTCGGGCCGCGCGTCCGGCTCCTCGGTGCGAGGGGCAGCGGCCGCCAGGTCCGTGCGGGTAGCGCCGTCCGCAAGGCCGGCCGTCAGGTCCGCCCCGGTTACCCCGTCCGGGACAGCGGCCGGCTCGCCAGCAGGCTCCTCGTACTCTGCCCCGCAGCCGCCGCAGTACCGTGCGTCCCCGTCGCGCCGCCGCCCGCATTTGGCGCAGAAGCTCATGCTGCCCGTCCGTTTCCGGTTTGGAAGCGCCTAATTCCCCCAAGACATTACCGGTCGGCCGTGCTCCCGGTCTCGTCTGTTGCCGGGCTGATGCCGAGCACCCGGGCGGCGGCGTCCGGCCACTGCGGCTGGCGCCGCAGCGGGGTGCTCGCGTGGACGTGCAGGAACAGGCAGAACGCGGCGTCTGCGCGCGCCTCGCCGTCGGCCGGCAGGGCAGGGAAGCGGCCTGTCGTGTCGAATAGCTGGACGCGCAGCCCGGCCAGCGCGGCCGGGGTGAGGCCGGCCGGGCCCGGCTCAGCGCTGGGCGCAGCCGCTTGCGCGGCGCGCGCCAGGTCGGCCACCGCGGCCGGGTCGCTCAGTATGGACAGCGCGGCCCCCCGGTAGGCGCACTGCGCCCGGCACTGGCTACAGCCAGGGAACGGCAGCGGCGCGGGCGCCCGCCCGGCCGCGGCGGGCACGGCGGCCTCGGCTGGCGGGGACTCCACTTGGCCGGCCTGCTCGATGTCAGTGTGTACGGCGCCGGGAAAGCCGGCCCCGTACAGCAGCGCCTGCCCGGCCGGCGGCCGGGAGGTGATCACTCGCTGCGCCTCGTCCCGGGGCAGCGTCTCGGCGATGGCGCGCCGGTCGTCGGCGGCGACCAGGCGGCCGATGACCTTCAGCCCGGTGTCCAGGACCAGGGGCGCGACCAGCTGGGCGGGGGAGGGGTCGGCGATAAGCAGGCACTCGCCGTGCCGGCCGCTTGCCGTCAGCAGCCCGGCCAGCGTCACCGCGGCCCGCTCCCTGGCCTGCCCGTCCGGCCCGGGCACGCGGCCGGCCGCGCGGCCAAGCACCAGGTGCGCGTCGGCCACCAGGGTCACGTGGGACAGCCCGGCCGCCGGGCCGCGGGTCCACCGACCGTGCCCGGCGACCGCGTTCAGCAGCAGCGCCATCAGCAGCGCCTGCTCGTCGCCCGCCCCCAGCGCGCCCAGTTCGAGGATCACCGGGTGGTCAAGCAGCCGCCCGAGTCCGGCCGGCCTGCTGGTCAGCAGGGCCGACCCGGCGCTGCCGCGCACAAGCTGCCGGGCCCGGCCGACCGAGCCGGCGTCCACCGCGGCGGCGACCTCAGCCGGGTAGCGCAGGGCGGCCGTCACCTCCTCCAGCGCGGACAGGAAGTCGACCACGCTTGGCCAGGCCCGCCCGCCGGCCGGGCGCTCGGCCGCCAGGAAGCCAGCCCGCAGGTAGGTCAGGCTGAGCGCGTCCTGGTAGACCGGCAGCAGCGGCCCGGCCAGCCCGTAGGCGGTGGTGAAGCAGGTGAGCAGGGTGGCGGCGTGCTCGCCCGCCAGCGCGCCCGGCGGTACTTCGAACGGGTTGAACCGCAGCGGCGTGCGGCTCTCGTCGCCGGCCGTGATGACCTCGAGCTCCGCCAGGCCAGGCTGGCCGGCCAGCGTCCGGTAGCCGCTGTCACCCGACCGGCCCGGGTCGATCACCAGGAACGGCACCCGGTGGTCGGCCCAAAGCTGGCGCAGCAGGGCGGTCCCGGCCTCGGTCCCGGCGCGGCCGGCCGGGGTCGGCCCGGCCAGCAGCGCGTGCCCGGTGAGTGACCGCAGCGGCACCGTGACGGCGCGGCCGGTGCCGTGCACCGTGCCCAGCCGGATGAGGGCACCGGCCTCCTGGCTCCCCGGTTCCTGCCCGTCCGGCCCGCCGCTCCCGGCTGGCTCCGGCTGGGGACGCCGCACCGTGAAGCCCGGCACGGCGCCGCTGGCTGCCACCGGGAAGCGGAAGGCACAGCTGGCGTCGCGGGCGTCGCCGAGCACTGGCAGCATGGAGAGCTGGGGGTCCGGCGGGTCCAGGCGGCCCCAGATCTCCTGCTGCCCGGTGAGTATGCCGAAGTTGATGACGTTGAGGTTGTACTCGGCTAGCCGCCGTTCGGCCACGCTGGCCGGGCGCCGCACGTCGTAGCCGGGGACGGGGACCCGGGAGGTGAGCGCCAGCTCGTTACTGCCCGTCCCGGCCGGGGAGATGGCCGCGGCGACCGCCTCAACGATGCCTGGCGGCAGCTTGCGGGCGGCCGACAGCTGGATGCGGAGCGCGTACGCCTTGTGCGAGATGCGGGCGCAGTACTCGTGGAACGCCTGTTCCGCCTCCACCGCGAACGGGTCAGCCGCCAGCCGCGGACGGGCCGGGTAGTACCCCCCTGGCGCGTCGCCGTCCCGCGCCAGCCGCCGGTAGAAGGTGGCCAGGGTGCGCATCGTCTGCGCGAACGGCGCGGGGACCAGCATCGGCAGCACCGCCACCGAGAACACCAGCGGCACCGGGCTGGCCGCGAGGGCCGCGTACACGCCCGACCAGTCGTCGTCCGACCAGGCGAACGGCGCGGCCGAGTAGTAGTAGCTGACGCCGGCGTCCGGCCGGGCGGGCGCGCCGATCAGCTCGTGCCTGGTGATCACGGCCGAGTCCGGGGTCGACCCGCTGAACGGCGTCAGCAGGCGCGCCACCGCGTCCGCGTCGGTCACCGGGGTTGACGTGACATGTCGCGGGAGCGCGGCCGTGACCTGCTCCCGCAACCGGTCGGCCCGCATCGCGGCGGATTCCGCGCCGCTGCCCCATACCCGGCCGAGCAGGGCGACCGACAACGGCGTGCTGGCCGCCGGGTCGACCTCCACCCGCAGGTCGAGGGCCGCGTGCAGCCCTGGGTCGAGGAACCGGCTGAGGAAGCCCTGCTGCTCGGCCAGCGCCTTCGCCACCCGCTGCCTGCGGGTCAGGTTCCGGTAATCGGCCGCGTCGAGCAGGTCGACCGCCGCGTCGATGGTGACGGCGAAGTACGCGTTGGCGACCGGCGCCCGGTCCCCGGTCACGGAGAGGGCGGGCGGCGGCGCGCTGATGGCGTGCAGCGGGCCCATGTCCGTCACGCTACCGCCGCCGCCGGGCGGCTGGAGCCGCTATGCCCGCGGGCCCGCCGGCAGGCCCGACCGCTAGTGCCGGTGCGACCTGGTCACCAGCAGGACGACCACGCCCGCGACGAGCAGCCAGGCCACCGGCCCGACGTAGAAGGCGCTGGTGAACGCGTGCCAGGCGATGTTGGCGCAGATCAGTACCAGCGCGACCAGCAGCAGCGAGCGGAGGATGCCGCCGCGCCGGCCGTGGGCCCGGTAGGGCACCGCCGCCCGGGCCTGGCCGTCCGCTCCGCTGGCGGACTCGGTCTCTGGCAGGTCGTCGAACAGCCCGGCGAGGTCGCCGCGGGTCTTGGCGGCCATGGTGCGGTCGACCCGGTTGTCGAACTCGGCCTGGTCGAGCCGGCCCTCGGCGTAGTGCTGGGTCAGCAGCTCGGCGACCGCGTTACGGTCCGCGTCGGAGACCCGGAGGTTCTGCTCGGAGTAGCGGAGGCGGCGCGTCCACTGCTGGCTTGACGACGGTGACATGGTGCTGGCTCCCTTGCTGCTCACTACAGGCCGCGCTCAACCGAGCTGAGCAGCGAGCCGGCGATGGACTGGTCGCTGCCCTCCTCCGGGATGAGCAGCAGGCAGGCCAGGTAGGCCGGGATGCCCGCTGCCCCCAGGAAGGTGAAGACGGCGAAGGCGACGCGGACCAGGGTCACGTCGACGGCGAGGTAGTCGGCCAGGCCGGCGCAGACGCCGGCCAGCATGCGCCCGTCAACGGCGCGGCGCAGCGGGGGGCGGCCGGGCCGGCCGGGCCGGTCCTGGGGCTGGGGCTGGGTCTGGGTGGTGTCCCCGAATGTGCTCATGGCTCAAGTCTCGGCTGCCCGCGGCCGCGGCGGTATCGGGAACAACCCGGGTCCGCCCCCCGCCGTGGGCGGGGGGACCCTGATACCGGATCCGGGAAAGCCCCGATGGCCCCCGGGTGCCCGGGCGGGTGATGATGGTGGCATGCAGTTCCAGGACCAGCCCGGCGAGCCGACGGCGACGAGCGGCCACCGCTGGCACGGGACCGGGCGGCGCCGCGACGGTCACCCCGACTGGGTCGCGCGCTTCGCGCAGCGGCATCCGGGGGACGGCCAGCCGCTGCGCCGCCACCCCGAAGACCGGCTGGCCGGCGGGGTGGCGGCCGGCCTGGCGACCTGGCGCGGCTTCAGCCCGACCACGGTGCGGATCGCGCTCGCGGTCGCCGCGCTGATCAGCACCGGCTGGGCGGTCCCGTTCTACGTGCTCGGCTGGCTGCTCATCCCGGCCCGGGGCGACAGCGCCAGCATCGCCAGCCGGGCTCGGCACGACACCCGCGGGGTGGCGCTCGCTGTCGGCCTCGCCTCCCTGCTGGCGGTGTTCCTGCTGCTCGCCGCCCCGCTGAACGGGGGCGGGATCGAGGGGTTCCTCTGGCCCCAGGTGATCAGCGTGGCGGGCCTGACGCTGATCTGGCATAACGCGCCGGAAGACGAGCGGGCGGGCATGCGGCGGCTGGTCCAGCCGCTGGAGAACCTGAGCGGCAGCGGGAAGGCGGCCCGCCGCGCCACCTGGCTGCGCATCGGCGGGGCGGCGGTGCTGCTCGCAGTGGGTCTGGGCTGGCTGCTCAGCCAGCCGGTGGGCACTGCCCTGCTGCGGCCGCTGGGCGGCTTCCTGCTGGTGGCGGCCGCGTTCGTGCTGCTGCTTGGCCCCTGGTGGCTGCGCATCGCCCGGGACCTGGTGCTGGAGCGCCAGGCGCGGGCCCGGGCGGAGGAACGGGCCGACATCGCCGCCCGGGTGCACGACTCGGTGCTGCAGACCCTCGCGCTTATCCAGCGCCGGGCGGACGACCCGCAGGCGGTCGTTCAGCTCGCCCGCGCCCAGGAGCGGGAGCTGCGCTCCTGGCTGTTCGAGGGCCGGGCGCCGGGCGACGCCGACGCCTCCTCCTTCGCCGAGGGGATAAGGCAGATCCAGCGCGAGGTCGAGGCCAGGCACGGAGTGCCGGTTGAGGTGGTGACGGTTGGCGACTGCCCGCTCGACCCGCGGCTGAGCGCGCTGCTGGCGGCGGCCAGGGAAGCCACCGTGAACGCGGCCAAGTGGTCGGGGGCCGCCGTGATCTCGGTGTTCGCCGAGGTGGAGCCGGATAAGGTCAGTGTCGCGGTGCGGGACCGGGGCAAGGGCTTCGACCCCGGCGCCGTGCCGGCTGACCGCAAGGGCGTCGCGGAGTCCATCCGCGGCCGGATGAGCAGGCACGGCGGCACCGCGACGGTGCAGTCAGCTCCCGGGGAGGGCGCCAAGGTGACGCTGGAGATGAGCCTCCTGGGCCCGGCCCCGTTCGCAGAGGGGAAGCGGCGGTGAGTGAGCCAGCGGCGCAGGCGGTAACTCAGGGCGCAGAGCAGGCGGCGGCACGGGGCGGGCGCCCCCGGGTGGTGCTGGTCGACGATCACGGCCTGTTCCGCTCCGGGGTGCGGTCCGAGCTTGGCAGCCGGGTCGAGGTGGTGGGCGAGGCCGGGGACGTCGGGCCGGCCGTCGAGCTGATCGGCCAGCTGCTGCCCGACGTGGTGCTGCTCGACGTGCACCTGCCCGGCGGCGGCGGGCAGGCCGTGATCACCGAGGTGAAGAAGGCGCACCCGGAGGTCAAGTTCCTCGCGCTGTCCGCCTCGGACGCGCCGGAGGACGTGATCGCGGTGATCAGGGCGGGTGCCCGCGGCTACGTCACCAAGACGATCTCCACCGCCGACCTGGCCGACGCGATCAGCCGGGTGGCCGGCGGCGACGCGGTGTTCTCGCACCGGCTGGCCGGCTTCGTGCTCGACGCCTTCGCCGCGGCGCCCGCGCCGGACGGGGTCAAGCCGTCCTTCGACCCGGAGCTGGACCAGCTCACCACCAGGGAGCGGGAAGTGCTGCGGCTGATCGCCCAGGGCTACACCTACAAGGAGATCGCCCGGGAGCTGTTCATCTCCGGCAAGACGGTGGAAAGCCACGTCTCCTCGGTGCTGCGCAAGCTGCAGCTCTCCTCCCGGCACCAGCTCACCCGCTGGGCGGCCGAGCGCAGGCTGTGACCCGCTAGCGGTCGCGTCCCCAGACCCGGTCCTGGTCGGTCAAAACCGCTAGCCGGGCCGCGACCTGCTCGCGGTCGCCGTCGTCGCGGTGGCGGATCGACTCGATCAGCGCGGTGGCGTGCGCCCGGACGTGGGCGCGCCAGGCCCTGGTGGCGGTGATGGAGGCGGACACGGCGGGCGGCTCGATCGCCATGACCTGGCCCGCGTAGCGCTCAAGCAGCGTGCCGAGCGGGCCGCGGGAGCCGCGGACGTGCAGCGCGACGACCTTCTGGAGGTCAAGCAGGCGCTCGGTGTCCGGTGAGGCGATTACCCGGCGCGGCAGCTCCCAGGCCGAGCTGGTCAGCCAGCGGGGGTTGGCCGAGCCGTCAGGGTTGAGGGCCGGCACGATGTAGGCGGTGCGCGCGCCCGGCGCGCGCTGCCAGGCGCGCAGCTCGTCGCGGCGCAGTGAGGCGAACGCGCGGCTGTCCAGCTGGAGCTGGTGCTTGGCCCACAGGTACTCCTCGAGGAAGCGGGCGTTCTGCGGCCAGCCGAGCTCGTCGAGCGCGCTGAGGACGACCTCCCTGATCGGCGGACCCGGCTGGGCCGCCCGCAGGCCGGCGCTGGCGGTGCGCCGCAGCTCGCCGATCAGCTCCGCGCGCCGCTGGTCGAGGCGGCCGAGCATGGCGGCCTGGGCGACCAGCTCGGCCACTGGGACGTCGCCGTCGCGCGCGTCCTGCGCGAGCTGGCGGGCCAGCCGGAGGGTTTCGTCGAGCGCGTCGGCCAGGTCGTCACGCACCGCAGTCAGGCTCACACCGGGACTGTACCCGCATCCATGCGACCTATCCATGGCCGCCATGCGGTTGGCGCATGGATTAGTTGGGTACCGAAGTAGACCACGGGGGATTGGCAAACAGTGGGGATCGCCTGGGAGGTGCCTGTCATGTCAGTGACGCCAGCGACTTCGGTCAAGGTACGACGGCTCCGTCAGACTAGCTTCCGATGGCGGTTCCCCGAACGCGCGCTGCACGTGGTTGACATCGAGAACCTGGCGGGCGCCGCGGTGCCCAGCCTGGCCCTGGTGGCCGAGGTTCAGCTGCGCTACTTCGCGCGCCTCGACCTGGGGGCCGACGACCAGGTGGTGATGGCCGCCAGCCACATCGCGCTGCTGGACGCGGCCCGGGGCTGGCCGCACGCACGGTACCGGGTGCGGTCCGGCAAGGACGGGGCCGACCTGGAGCTGCTCGACGTGCTCGACCACGAGAACGTCGCCTCCCGGTTCAGCCACGTGGTGATCGGCTCGGGTGACGGCATCTTCGGCCGCTCGGCCGCCGCACTGGCCGCCCGCGGCGTGCGGGTGACGGTGGTGAGCCGCCAGCGCAGCCTGGCCCCGGGCCTCGCCCGGGCGGCCGGCTCGGTGATCTACCTGGACCAGCCGCTGGCGGCGGCCGCCTAGCGGGCCGCCCGGGCCGGTACAGCATCGCCCGGGCGGGCCCGGTTACGGGCGGATCGCGCCGTCCGCGCTGTCCGCGTACCAAGAGGTGGACTCGGGAATCTCCTCCACTACCGCGCCGGTGTGCGGTGCGTCGATGATGTTGCCGTTGCCGACGTAGATCGCGACGTGGCTTTCCCCGTTGTACTCGATCAGGTCGCCCGGCTGCAGGTCGGACATGGGCACCTGGGGCAGCGCCGACCACTGCTCGTAGGTGGTCCGGGGGATGGACACCCCGGCCGCCGCCCAGGCGGCCTGCACCAGGCCGGAGCAGTCATAGGAGTCCGGCCCGGTGGCGCCGTACACGTACGGCTTTCCGAGCTGGGCGAACGCGAACGCGACGGCCTGGCCAGCCTGGGTCGACGTGGAGCCGGTGTAGGCGACCGGCGTGGTGGTCACGGTCGGCGAGGACGCGCCGCCGCCGCCGACGGTGGCCGCCGCCACCTCGGCCTGCTGCTCCGAGGTCAGGCTGTCGAGCAGCGACGTCTGGGTGTCAAGGAGCTTGGTGATGGACTTCTTCTGCGTCGCGTACTGCGCCGTGAGCTGGGCGACGCCTTCCTCCGTGTGCTGCCGCTGGTCCTTGATGGTGGACAGCTCGGTGGCGGTGGTGAGGAGCTGCTGCGCCTGCAGGTTGTGGGTGCCCTCGACCTGCAGCAGCAGGGAGGCCTGGCCCAGCACCGCGGACGGGTCGCCCGAGGTGAGCAGCCCGAGGACGGACGACTGGCCGCCGTTCTCGTAGGCGCCCACCGCGACCGAGGTGAGGGCCCCCCTGGCCTGGGTGTACTGCGCCTGGGCGCGGTCGTACTGCTTGGTCACCTGGGCCAGCCGGGCCTTGGCGGCGGAGAGCTGCTGGCCCGCGGCGTCGTACTCCTGGCCGACTTTGTCGACCTGCCCCTGGAGGCTGTTCACCTTCGCCTTCACCTGGGAGATGGTCGGCTTGGGGGCGGCGCCCGCCCCGCTGGCGCCGGCGTAGAGGGAAAGTCCGGTCGCGGCCGCGAGCACGGTTGCCAAGACCGCGGCGCGCCGCATCCGGGCTCGACTGGCAAATCGCTTGGCCACTACGTTTCACTCCGTTCTCCGTGACCTCCGGCAAAACTGCCGGAGGCCGTGGAACACGGTAGTGAAGGTTACGGACGTGTCTCAACCACTTCGCGAAAACCTCACGAAAGTATTACAGATTCACACTGGTCAATACGGGTCCGTGTAGTACGTCCCGTTACTGTCGGAAGTCGACGGTTTTAGGCGCAGCACGCACCCGTTCGGGCTGAATGTCTGGTCTTTACGGGGTCACCGAGGGGCCGTGCCAGTGGCGGGACTGGGTGGACTGCCAGACGACCGGGCCCTCGCGGCCGTCGAAGCCCTGCGTCTCGCGCACCACGTACAGCGGCCGGCCCTTCGCCTCGTCGTAGATCCGGCCGACGTACAGCCCGACCATGCCCATCACGATGAGCTGGATGCCGCTGAAGAAGGTGACCGCGAACAGCAGCGACGCGTAGCCGGGGACCAGCGAGACGCCCGCCAGCTTCAGTGCGATCGCCACCACCCCGTAGATCAGCGCGGCGAAGGCGATGAACACCCCGGCGCCGAGCGCCAGCCGCAGCGGCGCGGTGGAGAAGCCCATGATCCCGTTGGAGGCGAGCTTCACCATCTTGCGCAGCGTGTAGTGGGTGGTGCCGACCGCCCGTTCCTCGCGGACGTAGGGCACCGGTGCCTGGCGGAAGCCGACCCAGGAGAACATGCCGCGGACGTAGCGGTTGCTCTCCCGCATCTGCAGGAAGGCGTCCAGCGCCTTGCGGTCGACCAGCCGGAAGTCGCCCACGTCGACCGGGGTCTCGACCTCGGCGATGCGGTGCAGCAGCCCGTAGAACATGGAGGCGGTGGCGGTCTTGAACAGCCGCTCGCCCTCCCGGTGCTGGCGCAGGCCGTAGACGATCTCGTACCCCTCCTGCCACTTCTTGGCCATCTCCAGGATGACGTGCGGCGGGTCCTGCAGGTCGGCGTCCATGATGATCACGGCGTCGCCGGAGGCGGCGTCCATCCCGGCGGTGATGGCCTGCTGGTGGCCGAAGTTGCGGGAGAACTGGATCAGCTTGAACCGCGGGTCGTCGGCGGTGACCGCTGTCACCAGCGCGTACGTGGCGTCCTGGCTGCCGTCGTCGACCATGACGACCTCGGCCGGCCCGTCGAGCTCGCTCATGATCTGCTGCAGCCGCTCGACCAGCAGGGAGATGATCCCTTCCTCGTTGTAGAGCGGGATCACAATGGAGTACTTAATCGATTCCATGGGTTTCTCCGCCTTCCCGCGACCGCAGAGACGGCGGGTAGGTAGCGTAAAGTATTGTATCGTCTACAAGCTGTGACATGGGATGCAGCCTGTCATGTGTGGTGGGGAGGATCATGCCGGATTCGCTCTGGATGCCGTCCGAACACCACGTGCTACTGCTTAGCACGTGGTAGAAGTTATCGCCATGGAAGCAGCCGAGTTGAGAACTCTCGTTGAGGTTGAGGACAGGCACTGGTGGTACTGGGAGCGCCGGAACATCCTCGCCCGCGAACTGCGCCGCATGACCGCACCCGGGCTCGCGCTTGACATCGGCGCGGCCGGCGGCGGCAACACGAGGGTACTGCGTTCGTTCGGGTGGCGGCCGATGGCTCTGGAATACGCGCCGACGGCTGCCCTCATCGCCCGCGAGCGCGGCCTGGACGTGCTCCGCGGCGACGCCAGGGAGATCCCGGTCCGCACCGGGGCGCTCGACCTGGTGACCGCATTCGACGTGCTCGAGCACATCGAGGAAGACTACCTGGCGACGGCGGAGATCACCCGCGTGCTGCGGCCCGGCGGCACCGCGCTGATCGCGGTGCCGGCCGACATGGCCCTCTGGTCCGCCCACGACGTAGCCGTCGATCATGTCCGCCGCTACTCGCGGGAGACGCTGACCAGCGTCATCACCAAGGGCGGGCTGGTAATCGAGGACCTGTGGAGCTGGAACGTGCTGCTGCGGCCGCTGGCCGCGATGCGCCGCAAGTCGTCCAGCGGCAGCGACCTTGATAACGTGAACCCGATCGTGAACACCGCGCTGAAGGGCGTCATCGTCGCCGAGCGGTACCTGCCGGTGCGGTCGATGCCGGGAGTCACCCTGTTCTTGCGCGCGCGCCGTCCCTGATCGCCCGGTCCGGGCTGGTGCCGAAAGTTAAGGTTCTTCCGTGGCCGGCCCCCTGGTCACCGCTGAAAGGTAAGGTCTTTGCTCGTGAGGTGGGCGACGCTCGCGATTCGCGCAGGGGGAGACGCGGACGCCACTGATACCGAGACGGCGGAGCCGCGCCGCTGGCCGCCGCACCCTGCCTGGCAGGGGCTGATCGCGCTCGCGATCTACCTGGTTGTCTTCATCCTCGGGTTCTGCCTGTCGCTGATCTCCAACCTGGACCGGCCGGTGGTCGGCCAGGTCGAGGTCGACCCCAACTTCTACGTGTGGGCCTGGCGCTGGTGGATCTACGCGGCGGAGCACTTCGTCAACCCGCTTTACTCCCACCAGATCGGGGCACCGGGCGGCTACAACCTCGCCTGGGCGACCACCTCGCCGCCGGTGGCCCTGCTGATGGCGCCGGTTACCGTGCTGTTCGGCTCGTCGATGTCGTTCAACCTGACGCTGGTGCTCGCGCCGCCGACGGCCGCCTGGGCCGCCTTCGTGCTCGCCCGCCGGGTGACCGGCCGGTTCTGGGCGTCGCTGCCGGCCGGCGCCATCTTCGGCTTCAACGTCTACATGCTGCAGCACTCCGTGTCGGGCCAGCCGAACCTGACGGTGACCCTGATGCTGCCGCTGATCGCCTACCTGATGGTGCTGTGGTGGGAGGGGGCGCTGGGCCGGACCGGCTACCTGGTCTGGATGACGATCGCGATCGCGCTTGAGTTCTACATCTTCATCGAGGCGTTCGCCGAGATGAGCCTGCTCTGGGTGTTCGGTGTTCTCATCGGCCTGGCGGTGGCCGGCAGCGCCGAGGCCCGCCGCAAGGTCTTTCAGCTGGTAGTGCACACCGCCATTGCCTTCGTCGCCGCGATGGTGCTGGCGGCGCCGTACCTGATCTACGCGCTGCGGCACCAGCCGACGTCGTTTACCCGGCAGCAGCCGCACTTCTCGCTTGACCTGGCCGGCCTGGTGCTGCCGCGCAAGGACCGCCTGCTGGGGATGACCTGGTGGGGGCCCTCGGCCGCCCACGTGCTGGCCAACACCGCTTACCTGGGCATACCGCTGCTGCTTGTGCTGGTCGCGCTGGGGATCACCGGCTGGCGGTCAAGCCGCCTGGTCAGGCTGCTGGTGGTCGGGTTCGTGGTGATCATCGCGCTCGCGGCCGGGCCCAACCTGATCATTGACGGCAAGCAGCTGTTCGCGCTGCCCTGGGGCGGCATCTGGAGCGCTCCGATCTTCAAGAGCGCCGAGCCGATCCGGTTCATCGACTTCGCCTACCTGCTGCTGGCGCTGGCCCTGTCGCTGCTGCTCGCCCAGGTGACCGCGAGCCTGCTGGGGCGGGCGTGGCGCTGGGCCCTGGGCGCGGTCGCGCTCGCCGCCATGTTCGCCAACCTGCCCACCTTCGCCCCGGTGGTGACGGTGCCGACGCTCATCCACTGGAAGCCGGCCACCGCGCTGCAGCCGACCAACGACGTCCCCGCGTTCTTCGCCACCGACACCTACCAGAAGTACATCCGCCCGGGGGAGACCATCGTGGTCGTCTCGCACCGCGGCAACGCCGGCATGCTGTTCCAGGCCTACACCGGGTTCTACTTCAAGATCGGCGGCGGCTTCATCAACGCGTCGCTGACCAGCACCGATGCCCTCCCGTCGGCGGTTTCGGCCATGTTCTACCCGACCAGGGCGCGCGGCCAGGCGTTCGAGGCTTACGTCCGCTCCGCCCACATCGGCGCCATCGTCGTCGAGCGCGCCTGGTCGGAGAAGCGCATGTACAACTTCGGTAACCTCGGCATGAAGGCCACCACCGTCGGCGGGGTGACGATCTACAGCACCGCCCACATGAAGAGGATCGGCTAGCCGGCCGTGCGTGGCCGGCTAGCCGATCCTCGGACTGCTACGGGAGAGCGGCTCAAACCTTGTTGCTGTCCATTTCGCCGTCTTTTATCCGGCCGACAAAAACTTGCCAAACTGGACCTCTGAACATCAAGAGCGACTCGAGGTTTCCCTTGCTGTCGCGAGTGGCGACGAGCTGAGGCGATTTCAAAGCAACCTCAACGCAATTCCCCGTTCCTCCGCTATAGCTGCTAGCTCGCCAAATCTGGCCATTTGATTCATCCACGACTTTATTTCCTCTGGGCTTGCTTCTAGATGCTTTCGCTTGCGATTTGATTGATGAATTCAACCGACTCGTCCGGCCCGAGTGCCAGGGATCGCAGGTGGTCGAAAACCAGGCTGTATTGGTAGACTTCGCGCTCGTCCTCGACGAAGAGATCGCTCGTCATGTTCTCTAGGTATACTACCTCGGGTGCATTTTCTTCTGGGAACTGGACGATAACAAATCCGCCCTGCATTGCGAGGTGCGACCCCATGGCGAAGGGGAGGACCTGAATTGTAATGTTCGGCCGCCCGGCCGCCTCTGCCAGGTAGGAGACTTGCTCTCTCATCACCGCAGCCCCCCCGACCTGTCGTCGAAGCGTCGCCTCATCTAGGACCGCCGTAAATTCGAGAGGGTTTTCTCGTGTCAAGACGCCTTGCTGCGTAATGCGGACCTGGACGCGTCGTTCGACCTCCCCCGGCGGAATGATCACGGATCCGGTCTGGATGATTTCTTGTGCATAATTCCTGGTCTGCAGTAGTCCGGGGATTATAGTCGAGGCATAAAAGCGCTCAGCCTCCGCGTCGTCTTCCAAGGCGATAAGCGTCGAATATCCTTGCCTCAACGTATCGTTGTAAGCGTCCCACCATCCGCGCTGTCTTGCTGACCGGCCGAGCGAGAGAAGGTGCTCGCGCCTTGATCCGACGACTTGATACAGGTCGAGCAAGAGTCGGAGATCGGCCGGGGAGACTGCTGTCCGACCATTTTCGATTCGGGAAACCTTCGATGCCGACCAGTCCAGGCGGGTGGCCGTTTCGGCGCCTGTTAGCAGGGCGGCCTCACGCAGTCGCCGTAGCTCCGCTGCTAGCTGGCGGGCGCGCACTGACGGGTGTGCCCCAGGCATCTGGCTGGTCCTCCTGCGGGTCCTGCTGGTGTAAAACGAGTTGCCTGCGGCGCTACGTGACCATGTTACACGATTTCCACCGCGGCTTGTGACGTGCAAGCTTGCATGATTCTATGCGCAATGGCAATCTTGCATAGTAGTACCCTGCGATGAATCAGGTGGCGAGCACGTGCCCTTCTATGTAGCCGGAAGCCTGGGGCACTCCAGGGCTAACTGGAGCGGGGCAGGCGTGGACAGCAGCAGGTGCCGGGTGAGAAACGCTCATCCGCATGCGGTCCTGCCTGGTAACGAGCCGCCCCGAGTACCGCCTGACGGCCAGCTGTGCGGCTTGTTCGCAGTCGATGTCGTCGGGTTCAACGGGCTCATGCGAGATGGTGACATCCAGGAGTACGTGCGTAAGTCCATGTACGAGATGCTGTCGGCCTCGTTCAACGCGGCCGGCGTGCCGTGGTCCGGCTGCGTGCACGAGGATCGGGGCGACGGCGTGCTGGTGGTCATCTCACCCACCATTCCGGTAGCCCGACTGATAGAACCTATCCCTGGTCTGCTTCGAGTCCTTATCCGGCGGCACAATCGCGTATCGGCTGAAGAGGCCCGCATCCAGCTGCGTGTCGCGGCTCACATCGGACCCGTTCGTCACGACGGCCACGGGCTCGTCGGGCACGACGTTAGCCTCCTCTGCCGGATGCTAGACGCCAGGCCCCTCAGGCGGATGATCTCAGAATCCGACGCGGAGGTCGGGGTGGTCGTGTCGAGCTATATCTTCACGAATGTAGTTCGCCGTCATCCCTCTATCCTGGACCCGGCAATGTTTCAGCCTATTCGGGTCAGGGTGAAGGAGACCAGGGAACGGGCGTGGGCCTATATCGTGGGCGCCTTACCGGTTAGCGTGGCGTGCCCGTTGGCAAAGTCACCATCTACAGCACCGCCCACATGAAGAGGATCGCTAGGGGCCCTGCCGGTACCCCGAACGGGCGGCCCTCCCGCCGCCCGCTGGCCGGTGGTTGCCTGGTGCGGAAGCTAGCACCACACGAGGAGGCACGACGTGGAAAAGCGCATCCTTGGCTCCGGTGGCCTGTCCGGTGGCCTGGAGGTTTCCGCTCTCGGGTTCGGCTGCATGGGCATGAGCCAGAGCTTCGGTCCCAACCCGGGTGACCGCGGCCAGATGATGAGCCTGCTGCGGTCCGCGGTCGAGCTGGGCGTGACGTTCTTTGACACCGCCGAGGTGTACGGGCCGTACGACAACGAGGAGCTCGTCGGCGAGGCCCTCGCCCCGGTCCGCGACCGGGTGGTCATCGCGACCAAATTCGGCTTCGCGTTCGACGCCTGCGGGCCGCCAGACCGGGCTGTCCAGCCACCCGGAGCACATCAGGCAGGCGGTCGACGGGGCGCTGCGGCGGCTGCGCACCGACTGGATCGACCTGCTGTACCAGCACCGGGTAGACCCCCAGGTGCCGATTGAGGACGTGGCGGGGACGGTCGGGGAACTGGTGGCGGCGGGCAAGGTGCGGCACTTCGGCCTGTCCGAGGCCGGCGTGCGCACCATCCGCCGGGCGCACGCGGCGTTCCCGGTTACCGCCCTGCAGAGCGAGTACTCGCTGTTCTGGCGCGAGCCCGAGGAAGAGATCATCGGGGTGCTTGGCGGAGCTCGGCATCGGCCTGGTCCCGTTCAGCCCGCTCGGCCGGGGCTTTCTGACCGGCCGGATCGACCAGGCGGCCGAGTTCGGCCCAGGGCGACGTCCGCGCGGTCCTGCCCCGGTTCACCGCGGCGGCCCGGGCGGCCAACCAGGCCATGGTCGACCTGCTCGGCCGCGTCGCCGAGGACAAGGGCGCCACGCCCGCCCAGGTCGCGCTGGCGTGGCTGCTGGCCCAGCGGCCGTGGATCGCCCCCATCCCCGGCACCAGGCGGCTTGCCCGGCTGGAAGAGAACCTGGGCGCCGCCGACGTGCAGCTGACACCGGGCGACCTGGCCGCGATCGGTGCCGCCGCGGACGAGATCACCGTGGTCGGCGAGCGCTACCCCGAGGCCATGCAGCAGATGATCGACCGCTGACCCCGGTTCGGCCGTCCGCGAGTATCAACTGGAGAAAACGGGCGCCGCATTCTGCGATACTCCATGCGAAGCATGGTCCGGCCCCGCAGGGCCTCGGGGACGGAGAGCGGGATGGGTCGGGTCAGCGGCAGGGCGGCGCGGAGCGGTATCTGGGTCGGGCTGACAGGGCTGATTGCCCTGCTCGTGACGGGGTGCGGGGCGCTCAGCAGCGGGCTCGGCAGCACCGGGTCGCCGTCAGGCTCGTCATCTCAGGCATCTTTCGCCGCCACCGCGGCTGGTGCCTCCGGCCCGGTTGCCGGGCCCGGCCCGCAAGCGACGTACCGCGTCCAGCCGCAGCCCTCGCCCGGCACCTGCCGTTACGTCGTACTTAGCGCGGCCGCTGGCGACTATCTCCCTGACCGGCACTGCACCCCAGGCGCCACCAACCCCCGGGTCACCCAGGCTGACCTCGCCTCGACCGTCTGCCGGTCGGGCTACACCGCGGACATCCGCCCGCCCGCGAGCATCACCGGCCGGGAGAAGCGGGCCAGCGAGGCTGCCTACGGCTTCACCGGGAAGGCAGCAACCACCGAGTACGACCACCTGATTTCGCTTGAGCTTGGCGGTGACCCCAACTCCCCGCTGAACCTGTGGCCGGAGCCCAACAAGACCCGCGCGGCCGGCATCAACAACCCGAAGGACGGGGTGGAGGACACGCTCAAGGCGCTGGTCTGCAACGCGGTGCACGGGAAGGCCTACCTGCCGCTGGCAAAGGCCCAGTACCTGATCGCCACGAACTGGACGACCGCGGTCGCCACCGCGAAAACCGAGTTGGTCGGCTAGCGGGATGTCGCGCATGGCACGACCAGGCAGGGGCGGCGGTGGCCGACGCCGGTGACGTGCGCCGCCTGGCGCTCGCCCTGCCCCAGGTAGAAGAGGTCGAAAGCGAGGGCTTCGACTTCCGGGTAGGCGGCAAGGGATTCGTGTGGTCTTACCCGGAGCGCCCGCCCGGGCAGCGGCGGCGCATCCGGACCGACATCGCGGTGCTCTACGTCGGCGACGAGGGCGAGAAGCAGGCGCTGCTGCTGGGCGAGCCGGACAAGTTCTTCACCGCGCCTGGCTATGACGGCTGGCCGCTGGTCCTGGTCAGGCTGGACGCGGTGGAACCGGGCAGGCTGGCTGAGCTGGTGACCGACGCGTGGCGGATGCGGGCGCCGAAGGAGCTGGGCGATGAACTTGACCGCCGTGGCCTGGGATCTTGCCAGCAATGAGAGGCGGCCCGGCCTCACGTCACGATGCTCAGTTCCGGTCGCTCGAGCAGCCGTCCGATGTGAGCCAGCAGCTTGGAGCCGAGTTCACCGTCGACCAGGCGGTGGTCGAAGGACAGGGCCAGCGTTAGGACCGGCCGCAGCCGTACCTTGCCCTTGTGCGCCCAGGGCCGCTCGGCGATCCGGCCGACGCCGAGGATTGCCGCCTCGCCCGGATTCAGGATCGGGGTCGCGCCGTCCACGCCGAAGACGCCGAAATTGGTGATCGTGAACGTGCCCTGCCGCAGCCGTTCCTGGGTGGTCTTCCCTGCTCGCGCGGTGGCGGTCAGCTCGGCCAGCGCAGCCGCCAGGGCGCGGCCGGTCAGCTGGTTGGCAGCCGGGATGTTGGGCACCACCAGGCCCCGGGGGGTAGCGGCGGCGATCCCCAGGTTGACGTCACGGAACTGCACGATCTCGTTGGTATCGGCCCGCCAGCTGGCGTTCGCCTCCGGGTGGGCGGCCAGCGCGTGGAGGACGGCCCGTGCGATCAGCAGGAGCGGCGTCAGCCGGACATCCCGGTAGGACGGGTCATCCCGCAGCGTTTCCAGCAGTCGCAGCGAGCGCTTCACGTCGACCGTCAGCCACTCGGTCACGTGCGGAGCGGTGAACGCGCTCGCGACCACCGCCGCCGCGGTGTGCTTGCGGATCCCGTGGATCGGCGTGCGGATCTCGGCCGGCGGCGCCCCCGGCTCCGCCGGCCGGCCCGGCCGGCGGTTCTCGCTCGCCTGCTGGACGTCCTGCCGCGTGACGTGGCCCCGGGTTCCCGTCGGCTCGACCGTTGTCAGGTCCACGCCGAGGTTCCTGGCTAGCTTGCGTACCGGCGGGGGAGCCAGCGGGCGGTGGATCCCGGAGGGGCTCGCGGGCGTGCCGGGGCGACTGCGGACGGGGACCGCGGGAGGGCGGCGCGGCCGCCGCGCCACGTTCGTCCGGGTCGGCCCGTAGCCGACGAGGACCTCGGGCCGCTCCTCGGGGACGGCCGCCGCGGGGACGGCCGCCGCGGGGGCAGCCGGGACCGCGGCCGGATCGCCGATGGCGATGATGGGCGTCCCTACCTCGACCGTCTGGCCCGCCTCAGCGAGCAGCGCCAGGACCGTGCCCGGGAACGGGGACGGCAACTCGACGACGGCCTTCGCTGTTTCTACCTCGACCAGGGTGTCGTTGGTCAAGACGGTGTCGCCGACGGCAACCCGCCAGGCCACGATCTCCGCTTCGGTGAGCCCCTCGCCGACATCGGGCAGGCGGAACTGGTTAATCTCGGCCATGGCGATCCCGGCGGGTCAGTAGGAGTAGGTGGCGTCGACGGCATCGAGTACGCGGTCGATGTCGGGCAGGTACAGCCGCTCGGCCCGGGCCGGCGGGTACGGCACGTTGTAGCCGCAGACGCGCTGCACTGGTGCCTCGAGCGCGGTAAAGCACCGCTCGGTCAGCGCGGCCGCGATCTCGGCCCCGAGGCCGACGAACGACGGCGCCTCGTGGATCACCACCGCCCGCCCGGTCTTGCGCACCGACCGCTCGAGCAGCGGCAGGTCGATCGGGGATAGCGAGCGCAGGTCGATGACCTCGTACGAGCGACCCTCGCCGGCCGCGACCGTGGCCGCGTCGAGGGCGGTTCGCACGGTTGGCCCGTAGGCAATCAGGGTCACGTCGTCGCCCTGGCGGGCTAGCCGGGCCGCGTCCAGCCCGGGCGCGCTGCCGGGCACCGGCCCGACCGCCACGTCGGCCTTGTCCCAGTACCGCTGCTTGGGCTCGTAGAAGATCACCGGGTCGTCGCACGCGACGGCCTGCTGGATCATCCAGTGCGCATCGGCCGGGCTGGCGCAGGCGACGACGCGCAGTCCCGCGGTGTGGCAGAAGTAGGCCTCGTTGGACTCGCTGTGGTGCTCGACCGCGCCGATGCCGCCGCCCACCGGGATCCTGATGGTGACGGGCAGGCTCAGCCGCCCGTTTGACCGGGCTCGCATCTTGGCTAGCTGCGAGACGATCTGGTCGAAGGCGGGGTAGACGAACCCGTCGAACTGGATCTCGCACACCGGGCGGTAGCCGCGCAGCGCCAGCCCGATCGCCGTGCCGACGATTCCCGACTCGGCCAGCAGGCTGTCCACCACCCGGTCGGCTCCGAAGGCGTCCTGCAGGCCCGCGGTCACCCGGAACACGCCGCCGAGACGGCCGATGTCCTCGCCGACCAGCATGACCGTGTCGTCGTCGGCCATTGCCTGGCGCAGCCCGGCATTGATTGCGGCGCCGAGGGTGAGCGTCGTCAGCGGCGGGGCCGTGCTACCGGGCATGGTCATCAAACGACTCCTGGTAGGTCGTGTAGCCTTCCCGCTCCTCCCGCAGGGAGGCGGGCTCGGCGGCGAAGGTGTTGCGAAAGGTGTCCTCGAGCCGGGGCGGCGGCAGGGCGAGGCAGGCCTCGCGGGTCTGCACCGCGAGGGCATCCGCCTCCGATTCCAGCGCCTGGTAAAAGCCTGGCTCGGCCCAGCCCCGCGCGTCCAGCAGGGCCCGCAGCCGGGCGATCGGGTCACGTGCCTGCCAGCGCGCGACCTCGTCGGCTGCCCGGTAGATATCGGGGTTGTCAGAGGTCGAGTGCCCGGCCATCCGGTAGGTCACGGCCTCGATGAAAGCCGGCCGCCCGCCTGCTCGCACCGAGGCGGCGGCAGCCCTGGTCGCCGCGTGCACACCGAGCACGTCGTTCCCGTCGACCAGGGCCGATCGCAGGCCGAAGCCCGCGGCCCGCTGGTGCAGGCGGGTGCTGCTCTGAGCGGAGGACGGCGTGGAAATCGCCCACTGGTTGTTCTGGCAGAAGAAGATGACCGGCGCGTTGCTGGCGGCGGCCCAGTTGAATGCCTCGTTGGCGTCGCCCTGGCTGGCCGCGCCGTCGCCGAAGTAGACCAGCACGATGTCGTCGACCAGCGGATCGCGCTTACGGTCGCGGGCCACGCCGAGCGCGTACCCGGTCGCGTGCAGTAGCTGGGTGGCCAGCACGAGCGAGTAAATGTGGAAGTTGTGAGCTTGCGGGTCCCAGCCCGAGTGCGAGCAGCCTCGCCACTGTGCGAGCAGCCCGGCCGGGTCTACGCCGCGGCACAGCGCGGCCGCCTGCTCCCGGTAGGACGGGAACACGTAGTCGCCGTCGTTCAGCCCGCGAATGCTGCCCACCTGCGCTGCCTCCTGCCCCCGGCAGGACAGCCAGAGGCCAAGCTCGCCCTGCCGCTGCAGGTGGTGGGCCTCCTGGTCCAGCCGGCGGCCGAGCACCATGTCGCGGTACAGGCCGCACGCCAGCCCGGGCGTCACGTCGAGGGAGAGCCCGGGCGAGCTGCGGAGCGTGCCGTCCGCCGCGAGCAGGCCGGGCAGCGCCTCGCCGGCCTCGCCCTCCTCGCGAGCCGCGTCGGCGGCAGCCTGGGGGTGCAGCAGTTGTCCCGTCACGCGCGTCCTTCCGCCCGGTTTAGGGTCAGTGTGCTTGGCCGCTCGACGGGGCGCAACAGTCGGGAACTCGATTGACCTCAATCGGCAACTTAGTGGCAAATATGTCCCCTATTTGCTCGCTGATCGTTGCCTCGTACATAGTCTTTGTTGTGAGCAAGACGCAACTAGACGACATTGACCGCCAGATCCTGGCCCTGCTGCGATCCGATGCCCGCCGCAGCCTGCGGGACATCGGCGACCGGGTGGGACTCTCGGTGGCGCCGGTCAAGCGCCGTATCGACCGCCTCGAGGCGGCCGGCGTGATCCTGGGCTACACCGCCCGGGTCGATCTCGCGGCGTTCGGCGGTGAGCTGGAGGCGGTCGTCGAGCTGCGGGTCGAAGGCACCATGGAACTGGACACGATCGTGTCGGCGGTGTCCGAGGTGCCGGAGGCGACCGAGGTGCTGACAATCGCAGGCGACCCGGACGCGCTGGTACTCGTCAGGGCCGAGAACATTCACGACCTGCAGCGGGTGGTTAATCGGCTCCGCACGTCCGGTCAGGTGATCGGGACCAGGACGCTGGTCGTGCTCGGCCGATGGAACCGCTCGGCCTGACCTGCGGAGACGATAGTGCGCTTCATGATTTCGGT
>CAWGIM010000032.1:0-65866 GCA_963822615.1 uncultured Actinomycetota bacterium
ATCCGGGAAAACACAGGTAGCATGGCCTGCTACGCGGTCGGCGGTGCGCGCTGATCCCGGCCGTTTCGTTGAGTCGGCCGAGCCGGTGCTGATTGGCGAGTACCAGCATGTTGCCGAGCTCCTCGATGCCATCAAGGCACAGCTCAACCGGGATCTGCGACCCGGCCGGTATGTTCTGGCCGGGTCGACGCGGTACGCCGCTATCCCGGCGGAGGCACAGGCGCTAACCGGCCGCGTTGACATCGTCCCCGTACCCCCGCTGACTCAGGGCGAGATTGACGGAGTCCGTGAGACCTTCGTGAACAGACTTCTCGACGGCGACGACATTGAAGGGCCCCCGCCTGGCACGGCGGCTGCCACTCGAGAGGAATACGCGGTGAGAGCGGCATCACATCTCGCGGGTCCGGCAGCGGGAGATGCTGCCCCGGTTGTTGGGCCAGCTTGCCGCCCGGTTAGGGCAGGTACTCAACATAACTCCGCTCGCCGGAGCGATCGGCCTGGAGCGGTCTACGGCTGAGAACTACGTCAAGCTCCTTGAAGCCGTCTTCCTCGTTCACCGCCTGCCGGCCTGGGGCACCACCCTTGGCTCCAGGGTCGTCAAGCACACCAAGGTGCACATGCTCGATTCCGGCGTCATGGCCTGGCTGCTCAGTCTTACTCCCGAAAAAATCACACACAAGCAGATCCCTCGACGCTCACTGAGTACGAACACCTTCTTGAGACGTTCGCGGTCGGCGAGATTCTCAAGCAGGTCAGCTGGTCAGAGGCGCCAGTAGCTGCCGGCTACCTCCGGACTGAGCGCGGCGACGAAGTAGACCTCATCCTCGAGCGCGACGATGGTCAAGTCATCGCATTCGAGATCAAGGCAGGAACTCGCGTTGGAGGCGAGGACCTGCGCGGCCTGCGCCTCCTGAAAGAGCGACTCGGCCCCCGCCTGCACGAAGCCGTCATCCTCTGTACCGGCCAATATGCCTACCGCTACGAGGATTGGGCCTGGGTCCAGCCGCTCAGTCAACTCTGGGCGTAACCCCTGATAGCCAGGACGTGTCTACCCTGTTAGCGTAAATCTGCACCTTCTGGTTTCAACGGCAGGAGGCAGGCCGGTCATCATGGTTGCAGGTACACGGGCTTGCGGCGGCCGCCGTTCTTGCCCCGGGAGGAACGGCCGTGGGTGACCGGCCGCTTGACCCAGGCCGGCTGCTTCCCGTGATCGTTCCGGCCGGGTATTTTCCATTACGCCCGCCGGCGGGCGTGCCCTTCCTTGCCGGGCTTGAGGTCGTCTTCGGCGAGCACGAGGACGGCGTGGTGCGCTACGTGCAGGCTGCCTTCCTGGAAGCGGCCGGGCTGAGCGTCCGTGACGCCGACCGTATTGCGCTGGAGAACCTTTGCCGGTGCGGAGCGCCGCGAGGTTAGCGGCATCACAATGCTCGGCGGCGCAGATAACCCCGCGTTCATCTTGTGGGGCGGCAGCCACTGGCTGTCAGCGTCGTCGCTCCTCCTTCCCGGCCTGCACGCGATGGCAAGGCGCGCGCTCGGCGACACGGACATATGCGCCGCGATCCCGCACCGTGACGTCATGTTGCTGTTCGGTGCTCGCAGCCAGCCCTGGCGCGACGAAATGCAGGCGCTGATCACCGAGAAGAAGTCCGGCGGGCGGAAACCGATCACACGGCGGCTTATCAAGCTGCTCGACGTGGGCAATGCCCCCCTATTACGAGCAGTCCTCATTTGCTTACCTCGAGTAAGCAGTCGGCGGTTAGCATCGGTAGTCCGTGGTCGAACGGAGGCCGGGGCCGGCCTATTGAGGACGTGGTTGGCTGGCTAGGCGGGTGAGTCGACGGGGAGGCCCGCTGCTGCGGCCGCGTCGAGCAGGCGCTTGTCGTAGGTGACAAACGACGTGAGTGCCTCGCGGGCGTGCAGGGCGGTGCCGAGGTGGATGGCGTCCAGGCTGCGGACCGTGGCGGGCCTGGCAGTCTGGGCGAGGATCCGGACGGGCGGGTCCAAGGGAATGAGGTCTATCAAGTCCAGCACGGCCGGGAGCCGGGCGGCGGCCTCGGGCGCGTACCGAGCCAGCGCCCGGAACGACTCGATCTCGGTCAGGACCGAGCTGGCCCAGCCGGTCTCGGCCCGCTCGCCGAGCCAGGCGCGCAGCGCCCAGGATTCGGCCTCGGCGTGGACGAGTTTGACCACGGCGGCGGAGTCGAGGTAGATCATCAGCGCTCGCCGGACCGCTCCGTGGCCAGTTCCTCGGCCACGTTGATCCCGTCGGGCTCGCCAAGTTCCATGCGGAGTACCTCGCGGCGCATCCGCGCGGCGCGCTCTTGGCGGCCGGCGGCCTCGAGCACGGCCTGGCGGATGGCGGCGGAACGGGAAAGGCCGCCGCGGGTCAGCACGTCGAGGGCGTGCTCGGTCTCGACGTCGGTGCGGATGGTAATCGTATCGGCCATACTTGAACTGTAAGACGCAGCGTCTTACAGTTCAAGCTGCCACTGCTCGTTAGATGCGCGCTCGTACTCCCTGCCGCTAGGGGCGCACCACGGATACGCCTAAGCCGGTCACACGCTCTGGGATACGAACAACCCTGCGGCAAAGTCACTATGCGATCGATGCGACAAAGTTGCAGCTGTAGTGCATCATGCACCTCGTGGACAGTCGAGTTATGGGGTCTAGGAGACTCGCCATCTTTGGCGGTCTCCTGGCTGGGTTGGGTCTCGTGTTGGGCCTGGGCGGCGGCGCGTCCGCGATAATCGAGACTCTCGGAGTAGACGCGGCATTTCAGACCTTCCCTATCGGCTGGGACCTGATCGTAGGGGCAGTCGGCGGTCTGGCCCTCGGCCTCGGTGCCGGCCTGATGGTCGCCTCGACAATCCGCTGATTCGCTTGTCCGGCTCGACCTGCTTATCGGCCGCAGGACCTAACCGGCAGCGCGGTCGAAGACCGGCCCGCCATGCCGACATATGCCCACGCAGCTAATTGGGCACTTGGCGTGGCGGGCCGGGAACGCACCGGGACGCTAGACGGTCGGCCCGGGATCAGCGGGTCTGGATCCGCTCCTTAAGCACCGTTGGCCTACCGGGCTGAGGAGCGCCAGGGAGCCTTGGCGCCGAGCCGGGCGGGGTCGAGGCCGGACCAGCGGTGCCCGCCGCCGTAGAACCGTGTCCCGGCGAGCAGGGTGACCATGGGCTTGGTGAACAAGAACACGACCAGGACGTCGATCAGGGTGGTCAGGCCGAGGGTGTAGGCAAATCCCTGCACGTCGCTAACCGCGAAGTAGTACAGCAGGGCCGCCGCCAGGAACGACACCGTGTCAGACATCAGGATGGTACGCCGGGCGCGCTTCCAGCCGCTCTTAGCGGCCGAACGCACCGTCTTGCCGTCGCGGATCTCGTCGCGGAGCCGTTCGAAGTACACGATGAACGAGTCCGCCGTGATGCCGATCGCCACGATGAGGCCGGCGATGGCCGACAGCGACATCGTGAAGTTCTGGTACCTGCTGAGCAGCACCACTGACAGGTAGGCGAGGAGCGCCGCGAGCAGCAGGCTGGAGACCGCCACCAGGCCGAGGCCCCGGTAGTACGCGAGCAGGTAGATCGTCACCAGGGAAAGGCCGATGATCCCCGCGGCCAGGCCTGCCATCAGCGAGCTGTGGCCAAGCAGGGCGGAGACGGTGTTCTCGGTCAGCAACTGGAAGTCCAGCGGCAGCGAGCCGTACTTGAGCGAGTCCGCCAGGTCGGTTGCCTGCGCCTGGGTGAACCCGGTGCTGCCGCCGCCGGTGATCTGCACGTTGCCGGCGGTGATGGGCTCGGCTGTTACCTCGGCCGAGGTCACGTTGCCGTCAAGGACGACCGCAGTCGAGTCGAGTGCCTGGTCATCCTGGTTGCCGCTGCGGTAGCCGGCGTAGTACGAGTTGTACTGGCTGGTGGTGAGCGTCCCGAAGTGCGCGGTGGCCCCGCCGTTGAGCGACAGGTTCACCACCCACTGGGCGCTGTTCTGCTGCAGCCCGGCGGTGACTGCCGTGATGTCACTGCCCACGTACACGGCAGGGCCCAGTACGTACTTCGTCCCACTCGAGTCGCAGGAAACGATCTGCCCCTTGAGGGCGGCCCACTGGTCCCCCTGGAGCGAGTAGCCGACCGTCTTCTGCCAGCTCGGGTTGACCACGCCGGCGTTGCGGCCAGGCTGGCACACCTCCTTGTCGAACAGCTTGCGGGTCGCGGCGTTGACCAGGGCGGAGTCGCCGTAGGCGACCGAGTTCGCGCTCGTCGCTGATGGCGGGACGTAGGGCGCTTCGAGGTACACCGGCCGGACACTCATCTGGGAGGCGTGGGTCAACAGGTTGACGATGTTGTAGGAGGGCGTACCGGGCACGGTGACGTTGATCGTGTCACTGCCCTGCTGCTGCACCTGGGCACCGGAGTTACCGGTGCCGTCCACCCGGGACTGCAGGACCGAGGTCGCCTGCTGCATCTCGCCGCTGGCGGGCGGGTTGCCGTCAGCGGTCGCCGCCTTCAGCACCACCTCGGTGCCGCTTGACAGGTCAAGGCCGAGACCGACCTTGAACTGCTGATGCCACTTCTCAGGGCTGAGGGTCTGGTTGCCGAGGACCGAGATCAGCATGACGACGATGACGGCGGCCAGCGCGACGAGCGCGCGGACCGGGCTTGAGCCGCTCCTAGTTGGGCGTGTCATTTTTTCCTTGCCTGTCGACGGCGTATGCGCTGACGCGCTTGACAGCCGTTCAACGAAGACTGCGCGCGGACGGTGCCGTCGGTCCCGAGTCTCAACTCGGGTCACCACTGCCTAGTGGACAGGGCGGGTCGAACTCGCGGCGGCCGCCTTCAACGAAGCCGTTGACAAATTTCAACGGAAGTGTTGACAAGATCGGCGTCGCGGCGGACGGTATCAGCATGCTGATCGCCGGTCGCCGGCCTGGACTATGAGGCAGGGAATGAACTCAACCAAGCACGGCAATGGCGCCGGGCGGGCACTCCGCCGGGGTGCGCCGGGCCTCCTGGCCGCGGTGACGATAGCCGCCCTGGCAGCGTGCAGCAGCAGCTCGAGCACCAGCAGCTCGAGCACCAGCAGCACCGGATCCAGCTCCAGTTCCACCAGCTCCGCTGGTCCCAGCGTGACCGCCGCGGCCAATGGCAGCCCGCTGTCGACCGCGGGCCTGTCGCAGTATCTCCCGGGAGATAAGGCCGCCGGGACCCCGGTCAAGGTCGGGCTGATCAACAACGAGGGTGCCTCGGCGTCGGCCGCGCCCAACATCGGCGACGCCGCCGTCGCCGCCGCCCAGTACGCCAACGCCGAGCTGGGCGGGATCGCCGGCCACCCGATTCAGGTCATCCGCTGCGCCGAGCAGGAGGACGTCGCCTCGGGGACGGCCTGTGCCAACGAGATGGTGCAGGACAACGTGGCCGTCGCCGTGCTCGGCGAGGTGTCGACCGGCAACGTCATCGTGCCGATCATCACCAAGGCGGGCATCCCTTACGTGACCGTCACCGGCACCTCGGCCGCGGAACTGAGCACACCGGGCGCGTTCTCCTGGTCCGGCGGCTACGAGGCGACCCTGGCCGGGATCGCGCAGTACGCCAAGCAGCAGGGCTACAAGAAGGTCACCGCGTTCGTGGTCAACCTCCCGTCGGCGATCGAAGGGGCCAAGACGCTCGGCGTCGCGGTGTTCAAGGCGGACGGCGTCGCGCTATCCATTGAGCCGGTCCCGGCTGGCGTTCCCGACGCGACCTCCCAGGTCACCGCGGGCCTGTCCGGTAATCCGGACGCGACCGCCGCCATCCTCGACGAGACCACCTGCACCTCGGTGCTCAAGGCACTCAAGCTGGTCAACCCCTCGGTGCCGGTCCTGGGCATCACCAACTGCCTGGACAACGCTTCCGTGCAGGCGCTGGGCAGCGCGATGAACGGGATCAAGATCTTCGGCTCGTCGTCCCCGCAGTCCAGCGACGCTCAGGCCCGGCTCTACCAGTACGTGATGGCTAAGTACGCGCCGACCGTGAGCGCATCCGGGATTACGGTGGTCGGCTTCCAGTCGATGCTCGGACTGGTCCGGGCGGTTGCCGGGCTGAAGGGCAGCCCGACGCCGGCCTCGATCACCGCCGCCATCAAGGCGGCCAGGAACGTTCCGCTGCCGGCCGGCGGAGGGATCTCTTTCACCTGCAACGGCAAGGCGGAGCCGAGCCTGCCCTCGATCTGCTCGATGGGCGAGGTCATGGTGACGGTGCAGAACGGCATCGGCATCGACCCGCAAATCTTCGCCTAGACCGGCGCGGCGAGTTTTGCGCGCATCCACGGGTACGGGTCGCGGAGCGGTTTTCGCGTCGCGCGCCGGCGGTCCTGGATCGTGCGGAGTGGCTCGTCGGCGATGTAGTAGCGGCCCCGGCCGGTGCCGAGCGGGCTCAAAACGCCTGCGGAAGCGAGTGCGGTCAGGTCCCTGGTGGCTGTCTGCTCGGTCACCTCGGTACGTTTCATGTAGCCGCCGCGTCGGACCCGGTAGCCGAGGACCGCGTCGAACATCGCGTCAAGCGTCCGTTCGGGCAGGCCGTGCTCCTGGGCAAGCACATCGAGCTCGCTCCAGGTCTGCCGGGCCTCGTCGGCCCGCCGGGCCACTGTCTGGGCTTGCATGTGGTGCGCGCGGAGATTGAAGGTCAGCCACAGGTGCGGGTCGGCGCGTGGCTGCCATGAGCCGTGTCCGGTGTGGGCGAGGACGCTGTAGTAGTCCTCGGTGTTGGCGCCGAGCCACTCTTCGATGCTGCAGAATTCAGGCTCGCCGATGTCGGAGCGGGTAAGTACGAGGGTCGCGAGTGCGCGGGCCATTCGCCCGTTGCCGTCCCGGAACGGGTGGATCATCACCAGGTTCAAGTGCGCCATGGCCGACCGGACGATGGGATCGCTGTTGAGTCCGACGTGCAGGCTTGCCGCGAGCGCTTCCATCAGGGCAGGCACGTCCGCATGGTCTGGTCCTTCGTAGACAACCTGGTCGGTGCGCTCATCGTGGACGTAGATCGGCCCCTTGCGGTAACGTCCCGGCGACTTGCCCAGGTCGTGGCTGAGCATCATGTAGTGCATGGCGCGCAGTTCCGTCGTGTCGAAGGTGGCGTAGTCGGCCTCGCTCATCGCGAGTACATAGCCGAGGGCCTGGCGGTACCCCTGTATTTCCAGGAACGTCTTCTCGTCGGCACCGAAGGGTTCGTCGCCGTCGATCGCCGCGGCTGCATCGTCCTCCGCGACCTCGTATCCCTCGATGCTGTTGGATCCCCGAATGTTGCGGGCCAGCGCAGATCGCCGCAGGCCGCCTTCCCAGCGCCGCGGAGTGCGCAGGACGTTGCGGAGGTCTTTGCGCATCTGGTGGATCTCACCGAGCACCGCGTCGTCCTCGCTTGTCAGCGAGGGCGCGGTGTAGAGCACCGGGTGAGGGGATGGTGCATTCATATAGTCATGTTATCCGATGGATGACTACTTAAATCAATCATCGCATCATCCCGGGAGCCGGTGATGGCGGTGGTTTGCCCGTGGACGGCACCCCCTGAAATGCTTCACCTATGCCCGAACTCCCGGCAACGTTCGCTGCGGATGTCATCAACCAGCCGGCCCGCGCTCAGTTCGAGGCGTTCCTTGACGAGCACCGCGGTGCGCTCAATCGCTGCCTGGACGGGCTAACCGAGGAACAGGCGCGCCGGGCGCTGGTGCCCTCCGGTACCACCTTGCTTGGCCTGGTGAAGCACGCGGCCTTCGTCGAGAAGGTCTGGTTCGACGAGGTCGTCACCGGCCGGTCGCGGGCCGAGATCGGCATCCCCGCGGCCTCGGAAGAGTCGTTCACCCTGCACGACGACGACACCATCGCCGCCGTCCGGCGGGCCCATCGCGAGGCATGCGAGTCGTCGCGCCGTGCGACGGCGTCGCTGGGACTAGACGACCAGGTCTACGGCTACCGGCTCGGGCCGCTCCCGCTGCGCTGGGTGTACCTTCACGTGCTGCGCGAGCTCGCGCAGCACGGCGGGCACGCCGACATCCTCCGGGAGCAGATCCTCAGCCAGTAGCCGATCAGGAGAACGCGGCCGCGTAGTCGGCGGCGAACCGCTCGAAGGAGCGGGCCGGGCGGCCGAGGACGGCCGGCACGTCATCGGTGACCCACTCGGCGTCGCCGGCGGCGGTCAGGGCGAACGCCTGGGCGTTCATCTCGGCCACCGGCGCCGGGAGGCCGGCCCGGATCATCGCGTCCCGGTTCTCCTCGAAGGTGAGCTCGGTGTAGGACACGGTCCGGCCGAGCAGCTTCGACAGCACCGCCGCCACGTCGTAGTTGGAGACCAGCTCGGGGCCGGTGAGCCAGTAGGTCTTCCCGGCGTGGGGGACGGGCGCGGCGGCGATCTCGGCCGCCACCGCGCCCACGTCGCGGGCGTCGACCAGGCCGGCCAGGCCCTTGCCTGCCACCGAGCCGAAGCCGCTGGTCGCGGCGATCGCGGGGGCCAGCAGGAGAACGTTCTGCATGTAGGCGTTGGACCGCAGCAGCGTGTGGGCGAGCCCGGAGGCGGCCAGGCCGGCCTCGATCTCGGCCTGGCCGCGCCGCCGGGCGATCGGGGAGTCGGCTGACGCCTTGCTGGTGGCCTTGACGACGTGCCCGACGCCGGCCCGGGCGGCGCTCGCGACAACGTTCAGTTCCTGGGCGGGGACCGCCGGGCTGACCAGGATGACCCCGGTGACGCCCGCCATCGCCTGGTCGATGCTGGCCGGGACGTCCAGGTCGCCGACGGCGAGCTGAGCCCCCGCGTCCGCCAGCGCCCGGGCGCGGCTGCGGTCGCGTACCAGCACCCGCACGGGCACCTCCCGCCGGATCAGCGAGCGCACGGCTTCGCGGCCGACCTTCCCGGCCGTCGTTACGAGGATCATGACCTGGTTCTTCTCCCTGGAATTAGTGGGCTACGCAGCCCACTCTGCCCGGAAAATAATGGGCTGTCAAACCCAGAATCTTGCTATACCTAGCCGGCGGCGACCGGGACGGCGGTTCCTGATACTTCCGGGCACGATGGATCATGGGCAGATGAACATCACCGAGGACCCGGTCGCGCGGTCTGAGCCGCGAGCCGGCGTGGTGCAGCTAACGCTGTCCAGGCCGGAGAAGCTCAATGCGCTGACGCAGCCGATGGTGGCCCGGCTGCACGGTCACCTGCGTGACGTCGCGGGCGACCCGAAGTGCCGGGTCGTCGTGCTGACCGGGGCGGGCCGCGGGTTCTGCGCCGGCCTGGACCTCGGCGGCTTCGGGGCCGCGCCGGGCTCCGAGGACTTCGGTCCCGTGCAGCAGACCTGGGCGACCCAGCGGGCGATCGCGGGTCTGGTGCAGGAACTGCGGCGGCTTCCGCAGCCGGTGATCGCCGCGGTGAACGGGCCGGCCGCGGGCGGCGGGCTGGCACTAGTCTGCGCCAGCGACATCCGGATCGCGTCCTCGGCGGCGGTGTTCGCCACCTCGTTCATCCGCGTCGGCGCGACCGGCTGTGACATCGGCACCTCCTGGCTGCTGCCCCGGCTGGTGGGCGCGGGGCGCGCGCACGAGCTGATGCTGACCGGCAGGCGGTTCGACGCGGCCGAGGCGGAGCGGATCGGCCTGGTCGCCGCCGTGGCCGAGCCCGACGGGCTGGCGGCCAGGGTGGACGCCGCCGCCGAGGCGCTGCTGCAGGCGGCGCCGCTGTCGCTGTCGCTCACCAAGCAGGGCATGTGGCTGGCGCTGGAGATCCCGTCCTTCGACGCGGTGGTCGAGCTGGAGAACCGGCAGCAGGTGCTGATGTCGGCGACCGGGGACATGCGCGAGGGGATGGCGGCCTACCTGGAGCGGCGCCCGGCCGAGTTCCGCAACCGCTGAGCGGGCCGGGCTGGATCGACATAAGTGTTACTGCATCGGCGGGTGTGACTGGCTGATAATGTGCGGCGCGTTTAGGTGCCCGTGTGAAATAGCCGGAGATTGGAGTACACCTGGTGACCGCCCCAGCCGAGGGACCGTACGATGCCCAGCCGGAGGCGGAGGCCGAAGCGGAGGCCCGTTCGACCGACCGGGTAGTGACCTTCTCCGACGCCGTAGTGGCGATCGCGATCACGCTGCTCGCGCTCGACCTGCCGGTCCCGGCCGGCAACTTCAGCAACGGCCAGTTCTGGCATGCGCTGCGCGCTGACTGGTCCACCTACCTGGCCTTCCTCATCAGCTTCCTGGTCATCGCCAACCACTGGGCCACCCACCGGCAGATCTTCCGCTACGTGAGCCGGCTGAACAACATGGTGTTCCGGCTGAACCTGGCCTGGCTGCTGCTGATGATCGTGGTCCCCTACACGACCAAGATCGTGACTGGCAGCGGCCAGCTCGGCGCCCGGTTCACGGTCTACGCCGGGGTGCAGATCGTCGCCACCGGGGTCGCCATGCTCATGAGCTGGGAGGTGCGCGCCGCTCAGCTGCTGCGGGCCGACGCGCCGGCCAAGGCCAGGCGCGCCGACCTGGTCCCGTACCTGTCCATCATGTTCGTTTTCCTGGTGTCGATCCCGGTCGCGTACCTGGCCGGGTCCTGGGCGTTCGCGCTGTGGGCGCTTTCGCCGCGGGTCGGGCGCCTGCTCCGGCGGACCGGGGCGGTGGACCGGTTCGCGGGCGGCAACACCCAGAGATAGCAAAGCCCGGCCTTGAGGACACCCCTCGTGTCCTCGCGGCCGGGCTTTTTCGCTAGCGGGTAAGCGTAAGTTGGCGGGTTTACCGGTAGGCGCGGCGGCGGCCCGGCTCCAGGTGGAGCAGGCGCAGCAGGAGCAGCAGCACAAAGGCACCGATGATGGAGCCGATGATGCCCACCAGGTGGAAGCTGTGGATGCTGGCGGTGTGGTACTGGATCAGGTTCTGGATGAATCCGCCCACGAATGAGCCGACGATGCCGAGCACAATGGTGCCGACGATGCCAATAGAGTCACGGCCAGGCATGAGCAGCCGCGCGACGGCGCCGGCGATAAGCCCGACCACCAGGAGGACGATAATGAAGGTCACCATGGCCTAATGACTTCCCCGGTAGCGCCGAATATGCCTTATTAGCCGGAATTTCTCAGGCCGGGCCCTGGAGCAGCGGCCATACCTCGACCACGCCGCCGGCGACCGCGCAGGGGGTGCCGGCCACCAGCTCGATGGCGTCTTCCATGCTGGCGGCCTCGATGAGGCCGAAGCCGGCCAGCGGCAGGTCCGATTTCAGGTAGCGGCCCGCGGTGGTCTGCAACCGCTCGCCGTCGTGGTTGCGCACCTGGACCGGGGCGCCCGCCGCGCCGATGATCGCTCCGCGCTCCGCTAGCTCGGTGTCGTGCCGGTGCGCGGTGAGCCGGGCGGGCTCGCTGGTCGCCTGGTAGCCGGCCTCGTCCCCGTAACCGATTGTGACGAACCATGGCATGATCCGCGCCTCTCTTCCTCTCGGCCGTTCACGTCCTCGTGATCCGGCGACACTACCCGGGATCGGGGTCATCAGCCGCGGTCGCGGCTAACGGTGTCCGAACGTCAGGTAGCAGGACAGGGCGATCCCGGCCGCGGCCGAGCCAAGCAGCAGGATGGCCACCGCCAGGACCAGCAGGGCGAGGCGCGCGCCGTGGCGCCGGGTGCCCGGCCACCCGGGGGGCCTGGTGAGCGAGCTAGCCAATTTGCGGTCCTTTCGCCGGCGGGCCACTAATCGCCATTGTCACTTAGAGCGCTTGAGCGATTACGCAGTGTAATATCACGCGTCGTGTGCTCGTGCACTTTACGGCCAGCGGGGCCGCGCACGAGTCGCGCAGCAGCACTGCGCTGTTTGGCGGGAAACAGGGGGACAACAGTGAATTCTGACGCTGTGCAGTCCGATGCCGTGGCCTCCTGGCAGCGGGGGGCCGCGGCCAGGCAGTGGGCGGCCGGGTGCGTGCGCCGGGTCGTCCGCTCGGGGACCGAGGCGGGCTACGACGCGATCGTCTGGGTGTCCGGGCTGTGTTACGCGGCCTGGGTGACCGGCGACCTCCAGGGGAACGCCGCGGGCCGGCCGGTGCTGGCGGGCGTGGTGCTGGTCGTCCCGGTGCTGTCGGTGCTGTGCGGGCTGCTGGCCGGGCTCTACCGGGGGCGGCACCCGCGGGGCACCATCGACGAGGTGATCAGCGTGTTCGTCGCGGGCGGCCTCATGCTGGTGCCGCTCGCGCTGCTCAGCGGCGTGGTGGACGGGCAGCGGGACCCGGTCCGCACGGTGGCCGGCGGCGCGCTGATCGCGCTGCCGACGATCGCGGTCGCGCGCTACGTGGTCTTCACCGCGCGCCAGGGCACCCGCTGGCGGCGCCGCCGCCCGGCCGCGGGCGGGGTCAAGGTCATCGTGTTCGGGGCCGGCGAGGCGGGTACCGCGCTGGTCAGGCGGCTGCTCGACGAGCCCGAGGGCACCTACCGGCCGGTCGCGATCCTGGACGACGACCCGGCCAAGCGGCGGCTGCGGGTGCACGGCATCCCGGTGCTCGGCGACCGGGCCAAGATGGCCGAGGTCGCGGCCGCGACCGGCAGCACCGTGCTGGTGATCGCGATTGCCCGGTCCAGCGGCAGCGCCATCCGCGAGGTCACCGTGCAGGCGGAGCAGTGCGGGCTCACCGCCAAGGTAGTGCCCACCACCACCGAGCTGATCAGCGGCGGCGCCCGGATCGAGGGCGTGCGCGACCCGCGGATCAGCGACCTGCTCGGCCGCCGCCAGATCAGGACCGACGTGCGGGCGATCGCCGGCTCCTTCACCGGCAAGCGGATCCTGGTCACCGGGGCGGGCGGGTCGATCGGCTCCGAGCTGTGCAGGCAGCTCCACCAGTTCGCCCCGGGCGAGCTGATCATGCTCGACCGGGATGAGTCGGCGCTGCACGAGATCCAGCTCACGCTGCACGGCCGGGCGCTGCTCGACTCGGACGAGACCGTGCTGGCCGACATCAGGGACGCGCGCCGCGTCCGCGAGGTGTTCGAACGCTTCCGCCCGCAGATCGTGTTCCACGCGGCCGCCCTCAAGCACCTGCCGCTGCTCGAGCGCTACCCGGCCGAGGCGGTGCAGAGCAACATCCGCGGCACGCTGACGGTGCTCGAGGCGGCGGCCGCCTGCGGGGCGGAGTCGTTCGTGAACATCTCCACCGACAAGGCAGCCGACCCGGTGAGCGTCCTCGGGTACACGAAGAAGGTGGCCGAGCGGCTCACCGCGCACATGGCCGGGCAGGCGGACGGCACCTACCTGAGCGTCCGCTTCGGCAACGTGCTCGGCAGCCGCGGCTCGGTCCTTGGCGCGCTGTCCGCCCAGGTGAAGTCGGGCGGCCCGCTAACGGTGACCCACCCCGAGGTGACCCGCTACTTCATGACGGTGGACGAAGCGGTGCAGCTCGTGCTGCAGGCGGCCGTCATCGGCGGCAGCGGCGAGGTGCTCATCCTCGACATGGGCGAGCCGGTGCGGATCGCCGACATCGCCCGCAGGCTGGCCGCGCAGTCGGCCCGCCCGGTGGACATCGTCTACACCGGGCTCCGGCCGGGCGAGAAGCTGGCCGAGGACCTGCTCGGTGAGGACGAGACCGACCACCGGCCGCGTCACCCGCTGGTGCGGCATGCCCAGGTCAAGCCGCTCGACCCGGACGAGCTTGACAACCTCGGGCCGGACGTGGCCGATGGCGAGCTGCGCCGCCGGCTGGCCGAGTTCGCCATGGCGGTGCCGCCCGCGCAGCCGCCCTTCCCGGCGCTGCGCCTGGCGCCGACCGGCACCGGGGGCCCCGGCCGGTGAGTCCCGGGCGGAGCCCGCACCCGTTCGGAGGGCAAGCTTTTAAAGATTTTCCGCCCGAACGGGTGCCAGGTGACCCTGGCCGCCGCCCGCTAGCCCCAGCCGAGCGCGGCGAGGTCGGCGGTGAGCGCGTCGAGCAGGTCCGCGGTCGCCTGGTAGCCGGCCAGCGGGCCGCGGTAGGGGTCGGCCACGTCGTCCTGCGGGCGGTGGCCGAGCAGGTCGCGGTGGCGGCGGGCGGCGGCGGCCCGGTCCAGCCAGGCGGGCAGCGGCTCGGCCGGGGCCCGGGGCCGGCCTGGCGGCCGAGCCGCACCAGCTCGCGCAGGGTGAAGGTGCGCGGCCAGGCGCCGGGCAGCAGCACCGCGGCGTGCCTGACGTGCTCGCGGGTGAGCCCCAGGATCAGCCCGGCCGCCTCGAGGTCGGCCGCGGTGACCTGGCGGCTGCGGTGCGCGGCGACGTCGATGCCGCGCCCGGCCATCACCGACACCACCTCGGCGGGCGGCGGCCGGCCTCCGCCGAGCAGCCCGGCCGAGGCCACCGGCACCGGCTGGCCGCGTTCGGACAGGCGGGCGGACAGCAGGCCCTGGGCCATGACCGACCGGCAGAGATTCCCGGTGCAGAGCAAGATGACTGAGTCCATCGCGTGTTATTCAATCACTCACCGTAGTTGTGCATGTACTCTAAGCTCTCGAACCGTGACGACCAGCTTCGAGAACCGGGGGACCTGACCGATGGCCGAGCCTGGCGCTGAGCCGACGCTCCGCGGCTACCTGCACGTGCTGCGCCGGGGGCGCTGGTGGGTGGCCGCCCTCACGCTGCTCGGCCTTGGAGTCAGCCTGGCGCTGTCGCTTACCTCGGCCAAGCAGTACTCGGCCACCGCGCAGCTGCTCGTCCAGTCGACCGCCAACGTCAACCTGAGCACGGGCGCCAACCAGTCCCTCATCACCACCGCCGACGTGCAGACCGAGCTGCAGCTCGTCACCAGTGCCCAGGTCCAGCAGGCGGTCATCAAGAAGCTCGGCAGCGCCCCGGCGGTCGCGACCTCGCAGGTCGGGCAGACCGACGTGATCGCGGTCACCGCGGTCAGCCCGAGCCCGGCCGCGGCCGCCCGGATCGCGAACACCTACGCCCGGGCGTTCGTAACCTGGTCCACCGCGACCGCCAGCAGCAACCTGTCGGCGGCCGAGGACCAGCTGAGCGCGCAGATCAACGCGATCAACAAGGAGATCAAGGAGCTGCCCGCGAAGGCCGCCACGCAGGCCGCGGCGCTGTCCAACCAGCAGGCAGTGCTCAAGGGACAGCTCGCCCAGCTCCAGGTGACCGGCGCCACCGCGTCCACCGGCCTGGAGCTGGTCACCCCGGCGACCCCGCCCGGGTCGCCGTCCTCGCCCAAGCCCCCGCAGGACGCGCTGCTCGGCGTCATTGCCGGGCTCGCGGCCGGCATCGCGGCAGCTTTCCTGCGCGACAGCCTGGACGACACGCTGAACTCCGGCGAGTCGGTCGAGCGGGTGATTGACGCGCCGGTCCTGGCGACCGTGCCGATGGTGACCTCGTGGCGGAAGCGGTCCAAGCCGACGGTGGTCGCGGTCAGCGAGCCGACCTCGCAGCCGACCGAGGCGTACCGCTCGCTGCGCACCTCGCTGCAGTTCGCCCGGCAGGACCGGCCGCTGCGCACGATCCTGGTGACCAGCCCGAGCGCGGGCGACGGCAAGACCGCCACCGTGGTCAACCTGGGCGCGGTGTTCGCCCAGGCCGGCTCGCGGGTGGTGATCGTGTCCTGCGACCTGCGCCGCCCCGGCCTGAACCAGTACTTCGCGCCGGTGGAGCACGTCGAGCTGACCGCGGTGCTGGCCGGCCAGCAGCCGCTTGACCGCGCGGTCGCCCCGGTCCTCGACGTGGAGGGGCTGTGGATGCTGGGCACCCGGGGGATCGTCGCCAACCCGACCGAGCTGCTGTCCGGCCCGCGGATGCGGTCCGTGCTGGCCGAACTGGCGGAGCAGTTCGACGTGGTGCTGATCGACAGCCCGCCGGTGCTGCCGGTGGCGGACGCGATGATCCTGTCCGGTCACGCGGACGGGGTGGTGCTGGTGGTGTCGGCCGGCCAGACGCGCCGGGCCGAGCTGCGGCGCACCTGCGAGAAGCTCGCCCAGGCGGGCACGCCGGTGATCGGCGCGGTACTCAACAAGGCCAGCCAGCAGGACGAGTACGGCTACTACGGGGCCGGCTACCAGCCGTACGTGCTGCCGAAGGGCACCCCCTTCAACGACGCCGCGGCCAAGAACTGAGCCGGTGACGACGGTAACCCCGGCCACTGGGACGCTGGCCATGGGGACGCCGGCCATCGTGGCGGTCCTCGCCTGCGGCACGATCGTGCTGGTGACCGAGCCGCTGACGATCGCCCTGCTGCGCAGGCGGTCGGTGCTCGACCTACCGGGCCGGCGCTCGTCGCACTCGGTGCCGACGCCGCGCGGCGGCGGCGCGCCGGTCGCGGCCGGCCTGGTGGCGGCGGCACTGCTCGGACCGCACGGCGGGCTCGGGTGGCTGGCGCTGGCGGTCGCGGTCGCCTTCTTCGGCCTGCTCGGGCTGGCCGACGACCTGCGCGGACTGCCCGCCCTGAGCCGGCTGGGGCTGCAGGCGGCCGGCGCGGCCGCGGTCGCGGCCCTGCTGGTCTCGGGCCGGGGGCTGCCCGCGCTGGCGGCCGTCGCGGCGGCCGCCGCCACCGCGGCCTGGCTGGTCGGCTTCGTGAACGCGTTCAACTTCATGGACGGGGTGAACGGCATCTCGGGCGCGCACGCGGTGATCGGCGGGGTGGCCTACGCCTGCCTGGCGGGCTGGCGCCGCGACGGGTTCGGCGTCACCGCCGGGCTGGCCCTGGCCTGCGGCGCGGCCGCGTTCCTGCCCTGGAACGCCGGCCGCGCCCGGGTGTTCCTGGGCGACGTGGGCAGCTACTCGATCGGCGCGGCGCTGGCGGTGCTGGCCGCGCGGCTGGTACTGCTCGGCGTGCCCGCCGAAGCGGTCGCCGGGCCGGTCGCGCTGTACCTGGCCGACGTGGCCTGGACACTGCAGCGGCGGGCCAGGAACGGCGAGCGCTTGCTTGAGGCGCACCGCACGCACGTCTACCAGCGCTGGTGCGACGCGGGCTGGTCACACCAGGAGGTCACCCTGCTGACCGCGGCCCTGACCACGGCGCTGTGCCTGCTCGGCGCCGCGGGCCTGGCCGGCGGCCCCGGACTGGCCGGCACGGCCGGGCGGCTGGCCGCGGACCTGGCCGGCCTGGCCGTGCTGGCCGCCTACCTCGGCTCGCCCGGCTTGTTCACCCGGCTCGGGGAGGCCTGAGATGCGCGTGCTGATCGTCACCCACTACTTCCCGCCGGAGACCGGCGCCCCCCAGGCCCGGCTGTCCGCCCTGGCGGCGACCTGGGCGGCCGACGGCGACGAGGTCACCGTGCTGACCGGGATGCCGAACCACCCGACCGGGGTGCTGCCGCCGGCCTACCGGCGGGCGGTGCTGCGCCGGGAGCGGGCCGACGGCTACCGGGTGATCCGCACCTGGCTGTACGCCACCCCGAACGAGGGGATGGCGCGCAAGACCCTGGGCCACCTCAGCTTCATGGCCAGCAGCGTGCTGCTCGGGGCGCGGGCCAGCGGACCGGCCGACGTGGTGGTGGTGTCCTCGCCGACCTTCTTCTCCATCCTGTCCGGCTGGCTGCTGGCCCGGCTGAAGCGGGCCCGGCTGGTGGTCGAGGTCCGCGACCTGTGGCCGGCCATCTTCGTCGAGCTCGGGGTGCTCACCAACCGCCGGGTGATCGCCCTGCTGGAGCGGCTGGAGCTGGCCGCCTACGCCGCCGCCGACCAGGTGGTGGTGGTCAGCGAGGGTTTCAGGGAGAACCTCATCAGCCGCGGGGTGCCGCCGGCCAAGGTGCACACGATCAGGAACGGGGTCGACGTCACCCGGTTCGACCCGGACGCCCCCGCCGCTGACTGCCTGCGGGCCAGCCTCGGCGCCGGGCCCGGCGACTGCCTGGTGCTCTACGCCGGCACCCACGGCATCTCGCAGGGGCTGCCGGCGGTGGCCGACGCGGCCGCGCTGCTCGACGGCCTGCCGGTGCGCTTCGCCTTCGTCGGCGACGGCGCCGACAAGCGGCGCCTGCGGGAGCGGGTGGCCCGCCGCGGCCTCGGCAACGTGGTCATCCGGCCGGGAGTACCCAACGGGCAGATGCCCGCGCTGCTGGCGGCGGCCGACATCTGCCTGGTGCCGCTGCGCGACGTCCCGCTGTTCAGCACCTTCATCCCGTCCAAGCTGTTCGAGTACCTGGCCGCGGGCAAGCCGGTTATCGGCTCGCTGCGGGGCGAGGCGGCGCAGATCCTGGCCGAGGCGGGGGCACTGGTGGTACCGCCGGAGGACAGCGCCGCGCTGGCGGCCGCGATCGCCGAGCTGGCCTGCTCCGGGCAGCGCCGGACCGCGCTCGGCCAGGCCGGCCGGGCGTTCGCCGAGCGTTTCTGCGACCGGGCGGGGCTCGCCCGCGAGTACCGCAAGGTCCTCGAGGCAGCCGTCTCTCGGGGGGACGACCTCCCGTACCCCCGGGGACCGGTGGCGCCGTGAAGCTCCTGGTCACCGGGGGCAGCGGCTTCCTCGGCCGGTTCGTGCTCGACGAGGCGGCCCGGCGCGGCCACCGTTGCGTCGCGCTCGCCCGGTCGGCCGCGGCGGCCCGGTCGGTCGCCGCGCGGGGGGCGCTGCCGCTGGCGGGCGACCTCGACGACGCCGGGTCGCTGGCCCGGGTGTTCGCCGCCGCCGAGTGCGACGCGCTGGTCAACCTGGCGTCGCTCGGCTTCGGGCACGCGCCCCCGATCGTCCGCGGCGCGGTCGCGGCCGGGCTCGGCCGGGCGGTGTTCGTGTCCACCACCGCGGTCACCACCGCGCTGCCCGCGCCGACGCGGGCGGTGCGGCTCGCGGCCGAGCGGGCGATCCGCGGCTCCGGCCTCGACTGGACGATCCTGCGCCCGACGATGATCTACGGTGCCCCCGGTGACCGCAACCTGTCCCGGCTGCTGGCGCTGCTCGACCGGGCGGCCCGGCGGCCGCTGCTCGGCGGCCGGCTGAAACTGCCCGTCCCGGTGCCCGGCGGCGGCGGCCGGCTGCAGCAGCCGGTGCACGTGGCCGACCTGGCCGGGGCGGTGCTGGCCGCGGTGGAGCGGCCGGCCGCCATCGGGCGCTGCTACGACGTGGCCGGGCCGGAGCCGCTGACATTCGCCGAGCTGCTCGCGACCGCGGCCGGCGCGGCCGGCTGCCGCATCCGCCTCATCCCGTTGCCGCTGGCCCCGGTGGTCACGCTGACCCGGTGCTACGAGCGGGTGAGCACCCGGCCGCGGCTACGGGCCGAGCAGTGGCAGCGACTGGCCGAGGACAAGTCGTTCCCGGTGGACGCGGCGGCCCGCGACCTCGACTACGCGCCCCGGCCGTTCGCGGCCGGCCTGCGCGCCGAGGCGCTGGCCCTCGGCCTTGCCCGGTGGCCGCTTCCCGCCTCTTCGCCGGATGAGCCGCTGACTTCCGAACCGCCGATGCCAGAGCAGAGGAGCCATGCCTAACCTCGCCAAGAGCCCGCTCGCCCCCGTCCTCGGCCGGCACGTGCCGCTGCGCGGCCCGGCCCGGCTGCTGTTCAGCTCCTACGCCCGCACCCGCTACCAGCCGCAGCAGGCGGCGACGCGGGTGACCACCTCGGCCGGCGACGTCTTCGACGCCGACTTGTCCAGCACCCTGGAATGGCAGCTGTGGGCGTTCGGCCGCTACGAGCCGCACTTCGCCACGCTGTTCCGGCTCCTGGTCCGCCCGGGCGACCGCTGCGTCGACGTGGGCGCCAACGTGGGCGTGCACACGGTGCGGCTGGCCCGGCTGGCCGGACGGGACGGCGAGGTCATCGCGGTCGAGCCGAACCCGGAGGTGATGGCGCGCGCGCAGCGTAACGTCACGCTGAACAAGCTGGCCAACGTGCGCTTCGTGAACGCGGCGGCGAGCGACCGGCCCGGGGAGCTGCGCCTGTACTGCCCGGAGGCGTCGGACACCAACCGGGCGCGGGCCAGCGTCCTTCAGCACCCTTACCTGACCGGGGAGGAGATCACCGTCCCGGTAGTGACGGTGGACGAGCTCTGCCCGGGCAGCCGGGTAGCGCTCATCAAAATCGACGTCGAAGGCCACGAGGACGCCGTGGTGCGCGGCGCGGCCCGGGTAATCGAGCGGGACCGGCCGGCCGTGGTCTTCGAGTACGCGCCGGAGCTGATCGGCGATGCCGCCAGCTCACCACAGGCCTGGCTGGCCGGGCGCGGCTACGTGCTGTTCGGCCTCGACGCCGCCCGCCAGCCGGTCAGCGGCCGGGTCCGGCTGACGCTCAACCGGGTGCGCGAGCGGTCGCCGGAGTGCGGCAACTTCCTCGCGGTGACGTCCGCGACGGCGTCCCGGCTAGAAGAGGTCCGGGGGCTTTGCCGGTAAGCGGCGCCGAGCTGGGCCGTCTTGGCCGCACCGTCGTCCAGCTGCGCCCGGCGCAGCTGGCGCAGCGGGCCCGGCTGCGCGCGCAGCGGCTGGCGCTCGACCGCCGGGTGCCGCTGGCGAGCCGCTGGCTGCTGGCCGGCCCGGAGCGGACCGCGGGACCCGGCTGGCCGGCCGGGTTCCGGCCGCTCGACGCGGCGCTGGCCGGCCGGGCCGGCCAGCCGGACGGCGCGGGACTGCGGGCCGGCGTGCTGTGCCTGCTCGGGGTGCCGCGGGCGGTCGCGCCGCCGGCCGCCGACGGCACCGCCTGCTGGGCCAGGGCCGACTGGGCAGCGGCCGACGCGCCGCTGCTGTGGCGTTTCCACCTGTACTACTGGGACTGGGCGTGGGCCCTGCCCGCGCTGGACGGCATCGCCGCAGGCGGCCGGCCCGCCGGACGGGAGGCGTTCGCAGCCGCCTGGAAGTCATGGCACGCCGCCGTGCCCTGGGGCTCCGGCCCGGCCTGGCATCCCTATCCGGCGGCGCTGCGCGCGTGGTCGTTCTGCGGCCTGTTCCGCTCCCTGGTGCTCGGCAGCGCCATCGAAGCTGAGTTTCGCGCCGAGCTGGCCGCCCTGACGGGGTTCCTGCGCCGTCACCTGGAGACCGACGTCGGCGGGAACCACTTGGTCAAGGACCTCAAGGCGCTGGCCGGGCTGGCGGTGTTCTTCGGCGATGACGCGCTGCTGGCGGTAACCCTCAGCCGGCTGGTGCGGCAGGTCGCGGTCCAGGTGCTGCCCGACGGCGGCCACTACGAGCGGTCACCCGCCTACCACTGCCAGGTGCTCGGTGACCTGATCGACGTCGCCGGGCTGCTGCGCGCGGCCGGGTTCCCGGTGCCCGCCGAGGTGGACCGGGCCGTCGCCGCCATGCGGGGCTGGCTCGGTCCGGTCCGCGCCCCGTCGGGCGACGTGCCGCTGCTCAACGACGGGTTCCCGGTCGCTCCGGAGCTGCTGGCGCAGCTCGCGGCGGCGCCACCGCCGGACGGGCCGCTGCACCTGCTGCCGGACACCGGCCTCGTCCGGGTGGCCGTCGGCGGCTGGCACCTGCTGGCCGACGTCGGACCGCCCTGCCCCCGCGAGCTGCCGGCCCACGCGCACGCGGACACCCTTGGCTGCCTGGTCTACCTGGACGGGGCGCCGCTGCTGGTCGATACCGGGACCTCCGGCTACGCCCCGGGCCCGGTCCGCGAGCACGAGCGGTCCACCGCCGCCCACAACACGGCCGAGCTAGACCACTGCGACTCGACCGAGGTCTGGGGCGCTTTCCGCGCGGGCCGCCGGGCCCGGGTGCGCGGGGTGTCCGCGAGCGCGGAGGCCGGCCGGGTGACGGTCCAGGCCGCCCATGACGGCTACCGGAGCCTGCCGGGACGTCCGGTGCACCGGCGGCGCTGGACAGTGCGGCCGGGCGAGCTGCGGGTGGATGACACCGTGACCGGGCGGGGACGGCATCGCGTCACCGTGCGCTGGCACCTGCCCCCGGGCGCCGCGCTGCGGCTAGTGCCCGGCGGCGCCGCCGTCACCCTGGCAGCGGCCGAAGTCGATGTCGTCGTGCGGGCCGGCGAGCCGGGTGCCGGGCAGCCGGCGGTCATGGCGACGACCGCGCCGCACAGCGCCGGCTTCGGCCGCACGGTCGACGCCCCGGTGCTCGTCTGCGCCCTCCAGCAGCAGTTGCCCGTCCGGATCAGCACTGTCTGGCGGCGGGCCGAAGCGAGACAGGAGCCAACGTGAAACAGGTCGTCCAGCCAGTGAGCGGCGGACCGGTGACTCTGCTCGACGTCCCCCGCCCGGTACCAGAACCGACCGAGGTGCTTGTCCGCACCGTGGCGTCGGTGATCTCAGCGGGCACCGAGCGGGCGGTGACCTCGCTCGCCCAGTCCAGCCTGCTGGCCAAGGCCAGGGCCCGGCCCGACCTGGTCCGCCAGGTGGTCAGGAAGGCGCGGACGGAGGGAATCGCGGCTACCCGCCAGGTGGTGGCCGGCGGCTGGCCGGCGACCTGCCGCTTGGCTACTCCGCGGCCGGCCTGGTGATCGAGGCGGGCTGCGCGGTCACCGGGATCAGGCCAGGGCAGCTGGTCGCGACCGGCGGCGCGGGAAAGGCGAACCACGCGGAGTTCCAGGCCGTGCCCGGACTGCTGTGCGCGCCGGTGCCGGCCGGGGTCAGCGCGCAGGACGCCGCCTTCACCACGATCGCGTCGATCGCGCTGCACGGGCTGCGCATCGCCGAGGTAGGCCCCGGGGCCAAGGTGGTGGTGGTCGGCCTCGGGCTGATCGGTCAGCTCAGCGCGCGGCTGGCGATGGCGTCCGGGTGTGACGTGGCCGGGATCGACCCGGCCGCCTTCCCCCGCGAGGCGGCCACCCGGTCGGGAGTCCTCGCGCTGGACGAGCGCGGCGCTGAGACCACCGAGCAGGTGCTCGCGTGGTCCCGCGGCCGCGGGGCCGACGCGGTGCTGGTGTGCGCGGCCGGCCGGTCGCCCGCCGCCGTCATGAGGGTGCCCGAGCTGTGCCGGGACCGGGCCGCGGTGGTGATCGTGGGCGATGTCGGGCTCCAGCTCAGCCGCACCCCGTTCTACGAGCGCGAGCTGTCGCTCCGCTTTGCCCGGTCCTACGGTCCCGGCCGTTACGACCCTTCTTACGAGGCGTGGGGGGTGGACTACCCGGCCGGGCAGGTGCGCTGGTCGGAAGGCCGCAACTTCGAGGCCGTGCTCGACCTGCTCGCGGCTGGCCGGCTCGGCGTCCGCGACCTGGTGACGCACCAGTTCGGCATCGCCGACGCGACCGCGGCCTACCGGCTCATCGAGAGCCGGGCCGAGCCCTACCTGGCCATCAGGCTCGACTACCCGGATGGCGCCGGGCCGGGCGGCCCCGTTCCGCTGAGCCCGGGCCGGCCAGGGCAGGCACCGGGGGACGGCACCAGGATTGCCCCTGACGCGGGCCTGGGGCTGGTCGGCGCGGGCGCGTTCGCCACCGGCACGCTGCTGCCGGCGCTGCGCGCGGCTGGGTTCAGCCGGCTGCACCGCGGTGGCCTCGGCCGGCGGCCTCACCGCGGCCAGGGCGGCGCAGCGGCACGGCTTCGAGAAGGCGGTCAGCGGGGCCGGCCAGGTACTGGCCGATCCCGGCGTGGCGGCGGTGGTGATCGCGACTCCGCACGACAGCCACGCGTCGCTGACTGTCAGGGCCCTGGCGGCCGGGCGCCACGTGTGGTGCGAGAAGCCGGCCGCGCTGACCGAGGACGAGCTTGACGCGGTGCGCGCGGCGTGGCTCGAGTCCGGCCGGGTGCTCGCCATCGGCTTCAACCGGCGCTGGTCGCCTGCGGTCGGCGCGGCCCGTCAGGCGCTGGCCGGGGTAACCGGGCCGCGGCTGGTCGTCTACCGGGTCGCGGCGGGCCCGGTCGCCAAGGATCACTGGTACCACGACCCGCGGCAAGGCGGCCGGCTGATCGGCGAGGCATGTCACTTCGTCGACACCGTCCAGGCCATCGTCGGCGTCGCCGTGGAAGACGTGACGGCGCTGTCCGGCGGCGGCCCGGCCGGGCCGGGGGACGACGCGGCGATCGCGCTGCGCTTCGCGGACGGCTCGCTGGCGACCGTCGGCTACGGCAGTGCGGTGCCGTCCGCGGGCAAGGAGCGGATCGAGGTCCACGCCGGCGCCCATCGCCTGCTGATCGATGATTTCAAGTCAGCCGAGATGGACGGCAGGCGGCTGTGGAAGGGCCGCCAGGACAAGGGGCACCATGCCCTCGCCAGCGCCTTCCGGCGCGCGGTGGACGGGGCGGGGACGCTGCCCACCGAGGAGATGCTGGCCACCATGCGGGCCACCATCCAGGCGGCCGCGCGGGCGGCCGCGGCCGGGCCCGGCGGACACCGGCAGCAAGGTACTCACGGCGGCGGGGCGGCCGTGAGCGACCGGGTTGCCGCGGCCGGAGTCGCGGCCGCCGCCGCGTTCGAGTCGGCGCACGACGACCGGGTACGGGCGCTGTTCGACACCAAGGCGGCCGGCTGGCCGGGCAAGTACGCGGCGGGCGGGCGGCTCACCGGGCGGCTGACCGGTCTCGCCGCGGCGACGGCCAAGCTCGCGGTGCCCGGCGGTGCGTTGCTCGACCTCGGCTGCGGCAGCGGTGAGCTGGCCAGGGAGCTGGCCCGGGCCGGCTATCAGGTCACCGGGTGCGACATCGCGCCGCAGATGCTGCGCCAGGCGGCCGCGGCCGACCGCGGCCGGGCGGTCCGCTGGATACGGCTCGAACCGGGCTGGCAAGAGCTGCCGTTCGCCGCCCGCAGCGTGGACACGGTTATCGCGTCCAGCGTGCTCGAGTACGTGCGGGCGCCCGACGAGGTGCTGGCCGAGTGCGCCCGGGTGCTGCGGCCTGGCGGAAGGCTGCTGTGCACGGTGCCGAGCGCCGTGCACCCGGTCCGCTGGCTGGAGTGGCCGCTGGGCTACGCCGCGCGCACCCGGGCCGCCGCGATCGCCGGGCGAGCCCGGCCGCGGACCGCCCAGTACCTTGCCTACCTGCGGGCGTCACGCCAGCGGCACCGGGTCGGCTGGTGGCTCGCCGCCGGCCGCGCGGCCGGGCTCGAGCCCGTGCGGCCATGGCAGGCGGCCAGGGGGCCGCTGCGGCTGCTGGCTTTCACCCGGCCGTGGGCCGGCGAACCGACCGACACCCTGGGGGTAACCCGGTGACCTCGGTGACCATTGACTTGGCCGGCGGCCAGATGGGCGGGGCGGCCAGATTCCGGACCGAGCTCATCAGCTACCTGAACCGCCGCGCGCTGCCCGGGGTCAAGGTCATCGGTGCTACCCGGCAGCTGACCCCGGCCTGGCTGGCGGCCCGGGAGGTCAGTGCTACCCGGCGCGGGCGCCGGGTAGCACTGAACAACGTCGGGTTCCTCACCCCGGGCGGCGAACGGTGGACGCTGCTCGCCAACGCCCTGCACTTCCCGCTGGCAGACGAGCTGGCCGCGCTCGAGCCGGGGTTGCGCTCGGCCATGTCCCGGCAGGCGCTGCTCGTGCACCGGGCCGCGCGGCGCTCGGACGTGCTGGTGGCCCCGTGCACGGCGATGGCCGAGCGCATCACGACGGTGCTGCCGGATGTCGCCAGCAGGATGGTGGTCCGCATGCACCCGGTCTCTGGCACGCCACTTGGCCCGCAGCGGACCGGCTCCCTGATCATCTGCCCGGTGCTGTTCGCGCCCTACAAGCACATGGCAGACCGGATCGGGGAGTGGCTCACGGCGGTCGACCACGTGCTGGACGATTCTGTCCGGCTGATCGTGACCGCCAGCCCCGGTGACGTGCCCGCGCCGCTCGCGGCGAGCTCACGGCTGCACTTCGTCGGGCGGCTGGACGTCAGCCAGGCGCGTCGGCTGTGGGCGCGCTGCCGGGCGGTGTTCTTCCCGACCGGCCTCGAGTCCTTCGGCTGCCCGCTGGCGGAGGCACGCGCCAACGGGCAGCCGGTCATCGCCCTCGACACGCCGCAGAACCGGGAGATCGCCGGGCCGGCGCTGTTCGGGTATGCCCGGGGCGACCGTGACTCCCTGCTGCAGGCGACCGAGGCGGCGCTGGCCGGCCGGGTGGAGCCCGACCCGTCGCCATTCGACCCGGACGCGTACTTCGACTGGATGCTCGGGGACGTCAAGTGACCCGGCTCGGCCTGCGGCCGTACGGTGCGGGGGACGTGCCGCCGCCGCGCGCCGTCCCGGTCACCGTCGTCGTGCTCACCCGCGACGAAGAGGTCAACCTCGCGCGCTGCCTGACCTCGGTGCAGTGGGCCGACCAGGTGATCGTGGTGGACTCCGGGTCCGCTGACGGCACGGTCGCGCTGGCGCGCTCACTCGGGGCCGAGGTGGTGCATCAGCCGTGGCTGGGCTTCTCCGGCCAGCGCGAGTTCGCGTTGCGGCTGCCTGAGGTCAGGAACGACTGGGTTTACTTCGTGGACGCTGACGAGTGGGTGTCGCCGCAGCTGGCGGCCGAGGTCTCGGCCGCGCTGGCGGCGGCCGGCTGCGCGGCGTTCAGCCACCGGCTCCGGCTGGTCTTCCTCGGCACCTGGATCAGGCACTGCGGCTGGTACAGCGGCTCCCGGGTGGTCCGGCTGGTCGACCGGCGGTACACCAAGTACGACGGGAGCCTGGTGGGCGAGCGTGCCCAGGTCGACGGCCCGGTGGGGCGGCTGGCCAACGACATCGTGGACGAGGACCTCAAGGGCCTGGCGCCCTGGCTGCACAAGCACGTCCGCTACGCCGAGCTCGAGCAGCGCAGGCGAGGGCAGCCGGTCCCGCTCCGCGCGCGGCTTGGCCGTTTCCGGCACCGGGACAGGACCGACACCAGGCCGCTGGCCCGGGTCGTCATGAAGGACCTGATCTTCCCGGCGGTCCCCGCCCGGCCGCTGGCCCTTTTCCTCTACATGTACGTGGTCAGGCTCGGCTTTCTCGACGGCCGGGCCGGGCTGCGCTTCTGCTTCTTCCACGCCTGGTACCAGGCGGCGGTGGACGGCTTGCGGGCCGAGTCCCTGCTCCGGTCGCGCGAGCACCCCGCAGCGACCAGGAGCGCCTTATGCCCACCGCGCGGCCCGGGCCGGGTCAGGCGCGGGGGAACGGCCCTGGTGAGCCCGCGTCCCCGCCCCGGCTCGGGGTGCTGGCTACCCACCCCATCCAGTACCAGGCGCCGCTGTACCGGGAGCTCGCCCGGCGCGGCGCGGTGGACCTGGAGGTGGCCTACCTCAGCCGGGCGGGAGCGAGCCCGGTTTACGACCCCAGCTTCGGCCTCACCCTCGCCTGGGACATCGACCTGCTCGGCGGGTACCGCTCAGCCGAGCTGAGTCGCAGGCCGCTGGCGGGCAAGGGCGCCTGGCTGGTTTCCGCTAGCCGCTGGCTGCGCCGCCAGGACGTCGTCGTACTGCACGGCCACTCCGACCCCGAGATGCTGCTGGCGGCGGCCGCGTGCCGCCTGCTCGGCCTGCCCTACCTGCTGCGCGGCGACTCGCAGGCGGCGTCGTCGGCGTCCGGCGCACGCCGCGCCGCCCGGCACCTGGTGGCCGGGACGGTGGTGCGCAACGCCGCCGGCGCGCTGCCCATCGGCGAGCGCAACGCCGCCTTCTACCGCCGCTACGCCCCGGTCCCGCAGTTCCAGGCACCGTACAGCGTGGACACCGAGCGGTTCCGGCTGGCGGCCGAGGCGGCCAGGCCCGCGCGGGCCGCCCGGCTGGCGTCACTGGGCCTCGACCCGTCGCGGCCGACGGTCGTCTTCTCCGGCAAGCTGATTGACCAGAAGCGGCCGCTTGACCTGGTCCGCGCCGTCGAACATGGCCGCGTGCCGGTCAACCTGCTGATACTTGGCGACGGGCCGCTGCGCCCGGCGCTCGGCGACTGCGAGCGGCGCCTGCCGGTGCGCTGCCTCGGCTTCGTCAACCAGGCCGAGCTGCCGTCCTGGTACGCGGCCGGCGACATCCTGGCGCTGCCGAGCGGCCACGAGCCGTGGGGCCTGGTGGTGAACGAGGGCATGGCCTGCGGCTTGGTCCCGGTGGTGAGCGACGCCGTCGGCTGCGGTCCGGACCTGGTCGCGGGCATCGGCGAGATCTTTCCGGCCGGAGACGTGGCCGCGCTGGCCGACGCGCTCGCGCGGGTCGCGCGCGACCTGCCCGCCCGCCAGGCGCTGGTCCCCGGCCGCCTGGCTGGCTTCGCCATCGCCGAGACCGCGGCGGGCTACGAGCGCGCCGCCACCGCGCTCGCCCGCCGCTTAAACGACAGCCTGGTCACTATCAGCCACAGCAGGATCATGCCTGGCAGCCCGGCCAGCAGGCTGGCGCAGTCCGAGCCCGCCTGCACGATGTCGGGGAAAACCAGGATGACCAGGAGCGCACCGTGCACGCCGCGCCGCAGGTCGGCCACCTCGTCGAGAATCCGGATCACGCAGCCGAGCAGGAACATCCCCGCGATCAGCGGGAACCAGCCGCCGTGGCGGAACAAGTCCGCCTCCGGGGTGACGTCGGATGAGGTGTAGACGTCGGTCGGCAGCAGGAAGTAGTCCTGGCTTACCTGGTAGCCGGGGGTCAGCACGGGCTTGCCCGGCCACAAGAGCCGCGGTATCAGGTCGACCACCGGGGCGATGAGCAACTGGGCGGGGCTGGCGTAAGGGATCTGGGCCGGGGTCCGCTGCATGATCATCGCCGGGGTGTCAATCGTCCTGATCCGCTGGGCCAGGTAGCTCGCGGACTCCCCGAGGACGGCGGAGGACAGGTCAGTACCCACTACCTGGCTGGCGATCGCCGGCGCGGCCGCCACCGCCTGGCTCGTGCTCAGCGTGACCTCTCCGCGCGCGGAGGTGCGGTAGGCCTGGTTGAACGGAATGACGATGAGGAGGAAGGCGAGCACCGCGCCGACGATGACCCCGGTGGGCAGCCGGCCGCGGACGACGGTGTACGGGATGACCGCGGCGAGGATGGCGACGACGAAGCTTTCCTTGCCGCCGGCCACCGCGCCGGCCCCGATCGCGACGGTGAACAGGACCAGCAGGGTGAACCAGGACCCCGGGGTCCTGGTCTGGTAGGCGCGGATCGCGCCGGTCACTACCGCCAGCGGCACGCACTCGCCCGCGACCGCCAGGTACTGGCTGTAGCCGGAGGCGGTCGAGACCGACGCGGCGGCGTCCCCGACGTAGCCGAAGTGCCCGGTCAGCAGGGCGTAGCCGAACTGGGCGAAGAGGCCGACGACGGCCAGCGCCCACGGGATCAGCGGCCCGCGCACCTGGCCGGTGAGCTGGCCGGTGAACCGCTGGGCGGTGCGCCGGGCCCAGCCGGCGGCGATCCGGTAGGGGCCGGCGCAGTAGCCGACGGTCAGCATGAGGAGGGCAACCGCGAGCATCCACAGCGCCCGCAGCATGCTGCCGGGCAGGATGGCGCCCGACGGCCCGGCCGCGGTCTGCGGGCTCAGCCAGCTGATGGTGGCGATCCCGAACGCCAGCCCGCCCCAGACGAGCGACCACGGCCCGATCCGCCAGCTGGCAAGCCCGAGCCGCCGGTGCCCGCTGGCCAGCGCCATCAACGGCAGCAGGCCGGCGCAGAAGCAGGCCAGCGCGACCGCCGCCCAGCGGATCTGGGCGCTGGCGCTGACCGCCGACAGCGCTTCCGCCGCCAGTACGGCCGAAGCGCTGACCAGGAGCAGGCCAGCGGCCAGGAACTGCCCGGCGGCCGGGCGGACCGCCAGGGCCGGCCGCCAGGCCGGCTGGTCATTGGCTACCACGGGGAGACCTCCACTTACGTTCACAGCAGCCGGCTGGCGGCCAGCGCCGCGTACCGGTCAGGGGTGAAGCGGGCCCGGGCCAGGGCGGCCCCCTGGGTGCCCATCGCGGCCAGCCGGGCCGGGTCGGCGGTCATCGCGGCCAGTGCCTGGCCGAGCGCTTCCGCTCCCTCGTCGCGCGGGGTGGCGCCGGTTACGCCGTCGACGTAGGCGTCGGGTGATCCGCCGTGCGCGGGGCCGAGCACCGCGGTGCCCGCCACCTGCGCCTCAAGCAGGACGAGCCCGAAACCCTCGCCCGACGGCCGGGCGCCCGCCCTGGTCCTGGTGGCGAGGACGAAGAGGTCGGACCGCGCGTACTGCTCGGCCAGGTCGGCATCGGTGAGCTCGGGGCGCAGCCGGCACCACGGAAGGCCGCTCAGGTGGGCGAGCAGGTCCGGCGGTGGCGTTCCGCTGCCGCAGACGGTCAGCCGCATGTCCGGCCGTCCGAGTGCGCTGATGGCGGCGGTGAGCTGGGGCAGTCCCTTGTCCCGCCAGTCGCCGAGGCGGAATGCCGTCATCACCTCGGTCCCCGCTGGCGGCCCGTCCTCGGCGACGCACCGCGCCCGGTCGGCCGCCCGGACCAGCTCTCCGAACCAGGTTCTGGACAGGCCGGGGGGCAGGATGGCGGCCGGGCCGCGGGTGACCAGCGCGCCGGCCGTAAAGCTGCTTACCGCGACCAGCCGCACGGCCGGGCGGCGCATCAGCCAGCTTTCCAGGCGGCGCCGGGCGGACCAGCGGGCTCCCCACACGTCACTGCCGTGGGCGATCAGGGTGATCCCGGTCACCCGGCGCGTCCTGGCCAGCAGGGTCGCGACCGGGAGGAGCGCGCGATGCGCGATGACGACGCGGGCGGGCCCGGGCATCCCCGCGAGGGCGGCGCGGCCCGCGGCGAGCAGCTCCCGGTGGCCGCCTGGCCCGGGGCGCGCCAGGTCGAGCCGGGTACTGGGCACGCCCGCGTCGCCCAGCGCCGCGTGGACGGTCTCGACGTACCGCTCGATACCGCCGCCGAGCCCACCCGACGGGGCCAGCAGCAGCACCGGGGCAGCCGGCCGGTGCCCGGCCGCGGCCGCCCGGGTAAGGACCGCCTGGCTGGTCACGCGCGCTCGTAGCGGAAGAAGTCAGCCCTGGCCTGTTCCGTGTTAGGCCCCTTGGTGACGTCGGCCAGCCGCCATCCGGGGAAGCTCGCCTCGATCCAGGGGGTGAAGCGCCGGTGCCGCACGTGCGGCGCGGTCCCGGCGACTTCCTGGTTGGTGGAGTAGATGACGACCAGCCGCTGCCCGGCCGCGAACAGGTGCCGCAGGTAGGCCTCGAAGACCGCGTCCTCGGTCAGGTGGTAAAGGACGTCAAGCGAGAGCGCCAGCTCGGCGGTGAATACGCCGGCCTGGTCGGTGAAGCAGCCGCCGTCATAGAGGAAGAAGCTCTTGGCGGGGTCCCCGGCGAACCGCCGCTGGCACATCATGATCGCGCTGCGCGAGACGTCCAGGCCGATGTAACGGGGATAGTCGGCCAGCGAGAGCTGGTTGCCGTCGCCACAGCCGAACTCGATCACGCTGCCTACCGCGCGCGCCCGCACCAGCTCGTTGAGGTACCGGCTCTTGCCCTCGGCCAGCGCCCCGTATGACCCTTCGCCGCTGGACCTCCCGAGCGCGTAGTTGTCTTCCCAGAAGCGGGCCGAGTCACTGTAGGCCACCCGCTGCCGCAGCAGTGAGAGCTGCCGTACGCCCGGCAGGGGGCGGACCAGTTCCCTGATAGTCATCGTTTCCTCGTAACGGTCGGACCTGCCGCGGGTGCTCAGGAGAGCTTTTCCATGATGACGGCGAGGCGCTTTTCGTAGCTGTGACTTGCGTGCGCGCGGGCCGCCGCGGCGTCGCCGAGCTTCGCGCTCAGCCCTGGGTCGTTCAACAGCCGCTCGGCCTGTCCGACCAGCCCGTCGAAATCGCGGAAGGCGAGCACCTCGGTGCCCACGTCGAACAGGTCGGGAAGTGTCGGCCGGTATTCGGTGAGTACCGCCGCGCCGCAACCTGCCGCCTCGAACAGGCGGGCGTTGACGCTCTCAATCTCGCTCGGGTGCAGGGTGTTCAGCACCCCGGCGGCGGACCGGTAGATGCGGGCCTTCTCTTCCCCGAAGACGCATCGTCCGGCGTGCACCTCGCGCAGCGGCGTCTTCCCGACCCACCGCGGGAACCCGCCGCCGTAGAGCCTGAGCGGAATGCCGTGGTCGAGCAGCCTCTCAAGCAGCCGGATCCTGCTCGGGTACATGTTCCCCGCGATGGCCAGGTACGGTTCGGTGCCGGGGGTGCTCAGGGGCCGGTGCCACCGGGGATTGCACGCCTCAGGCAGGTAGAACAACGGTAGGTCGAGAACGGCACCTAGTCGCCTCACCAGGTACGGATCCTTGAGGAAGACAGCGTCGTAAGGGCTCAGCAGTATGAGCTGCCGCCCCATGTTCAGCAGTGCGTCGGGGAACCACATCGCGACCTTGATCTTGTTCCGCCGAAGCTGGCGCACGACACCCGGCATCAGGCGCTGTTCCAAAACGATGACGACCTCACACCCGGCGTCAAGCGCCGTGCGCACGATGCGCCGTTGCCCGCGTTCGTCGAGCGCGGGCAGCGCGTTCCTGATCGCGACGGCGACCGCCGAGGTGTAGGGTCCGCCGAGCGAGTACGACGAGCCAACCGAGACCGGCTGGTGGCCCATGACGCGAAGCGCGTCGATGATGTTTTCCGCGAAGGAGTCCGGCCACGTCGGCCCGACGATCCCGATACGCATGAGTTCCTCTCCGCTTGCTCGCTCTAAAGCACTTCTGATTAGGCGGTTCCCGCCCGCCGGTGACGCGCGTTGCTGGCGCGCGGCGGTTGCCGCAGTGAGCCGATCATCACGGCGAGCGCCGTACCGTAGGAGACGGTGGAGGCGATGGCGGCGGCGGCGACTCCCATGCTCGGCAGCAGCACGACTAGCAGGATGACGGTGCCGACGGCGGCGAGTCCCTGCGCGGCTGCCACCTGGCCCGGCCGGTTAAGGCCACGCAGCAGGTCGCCGACGACCTGCCCGCACGCGAGGAAGATCCCGCCCGGCGTGAGGATCCACAGCAGCGGCACCGCACTGTGGTAGGCCGCGCCGAAGACCGCTGGGATCAGCCAATAGGCGCTCAAGGCAATGGGCAACAGGATGACGGCCGCCACTGCCGCGCTGCGGCCGCGGCGGCCAGCGGCATCCGGCTGCCCTCTGTCACGGCCTTCCGCCTGGCGGCCAGCCGGGGGAAGGCCACGTTGCCGATGGCGGACACCAGCGGCACCGGAATCATGGTGACGGAGGCCGCGATGGCATAGCGGCCGAGGTCCGCCGGCGGGACCAGCTGGGAGAGCACGAGCTGGTCGAGGTAATTGTTGACCGCCGTCGGGGTGACCGCGGCAAGCTGTGCGAGACCGTACTTCGCGAGCGGGCCGACGAGGCGCGGCTGGACGCGTCCGGGTGCAAGCCCGCTGCGTCGGCACCAGTAGTAGGAATAGCCGAGCTGGATCGCCATGGTGACGAGCAGCGTGCCGATCGCGGTGTCCAGCGTGAGGAGCCGGGATTGCAGCAGCACGATGACAAGTGCGAGGGCGAGCACTGGCTGGCTGAGCCGGACCAGGTTCCACCGCTCGGTGCTTCTGGCCTGCAGCGACGTAGGTGTAGCTGGTGCCGATGAACGCGATGACCGAGCCGCCGAAGGCGATCCGGTAGGCGCCCGCGAGCCCGGGGTTCCCGTGCGCGAGCACGGGCGCCAGCTGGCAGGCCGCCGACCAGCGCGAGCGCGCCGGTGACCATCATCATCGCCCGGGAGGTGGCGACGTAGCTCCGGGCGCCTGCTGCGGGTCGCGGGCGACGTAGAAGCAGACCGCGGCCGACTGGCCCATCTCGCCGAGCAGCAGGAGCACGCCGAACCAGGCGATGACCGCGGCGTACTCGCCGCGCACGGTGGGCCCGACCGTCCGGGCCACGATGACGCCGCTCAGCGCCGCCGCTGCCGCCGTGGCGGCGTTGAAGCAGGCGGTCCTCGCGATCGCGCCGCCGACATGGGGCTTGCGCAGGACGGCGCGGGCTTCCTGCAGCTGCCCGGCGAGGGTGTGTGTGCTCAACGGGCCGCGGCGTTTTCCGTGGCCGGGCCGGGTCGGCCGCTGGTCCCGGTCTCGCCGCCGCGAAGGTGAGGTTCTGGGTCACGATGTGCCCGCGCAGGCCACCGGTCTCGACCGCCAGCGCGAGCTTGAACAGGCCGCTGACCGGCTTCCACAGCGTCGCCCGGACCGCGCTGGCCGCACCGTGCGCCGGCGGCGGGCAGCCGATCACCTGACACGGGCCGAGCCCGGCGGCCGCCGCGAGCTGGCGGACGCTGCGCGCGGTGATACCAGGTCTCGTGGGTGAAGTCGCCGTACCTGATGTGCCCGCCGAACGGGCTGACCGCGTTCGGCACCCGGGCGATGAACCGGCCGCCCGGCCGCAGCGCGGCCGCCACCGCGTCGAAGGTGGCGAGCACCTCCGGCTTGGTCAGGTGCTCGAGCAGGTCGGTCGCGGTCACCGCGGCGAGCTCGCCCGGGCGCTCGCCGAGCAGCTCGCGGTAGTCGCCGTGGCGGACGGTGCCGAGCCCGGCCGCGCGGGCCAGCGCGACCTGCTCCGGGCTGACGTCGATGCCGGACGCGTCGTAGCCGTCGCTCAGCAGGCAGCGCACCAGCTGGCCGGAGCCGCAGCCGATGTCGACGACCGGGCCGGCCGACGGCGGCGGGAGCAGCGGGCGGATGTCGCGCCGGTAGCTGAGCCCGGTGGCGTCCGCCGAGCCCGGCCCGCTGTGCTGGGTCGCGTACGACTCGTACAGCCGGCCGCGCAGCGACGATAGGTCCCCCGTCATAGTCACTCAGCGAGTATAGACAGATGCGCTAAGTAATCGAGGTCATTTCCGGTACTGCGGCGACGGCGCGCCGCGCGGTGAGCAGGTGCTGGTCGGGGATGTCGTCGCCGGGTATGCGTGATGAGCCCGCTGAGCGGGCGCGCGGCCACGTCGGTGAACCCGCTGCGCGTGACCAGGCTCGGCCAGCTCGGCGGCCGTCCGGCCGAAGCAGTTCAGGCCGTACCGAGCTTGGCCCGTCCGGCCAGCGAGCCGTCGGCCAGCCACTGGCTCTCGGTCCGGTAGCCCTGGCTTCCCGGCCACGGCGAAGTGCAGCAGCAGCAGGCCGCCGGGGCGCACCGCCGCGGCGAGCAGGCCGAGCGCCGCCGTCAGCGCCTCGCGTGCGCAGGTGCTGCACCACCGCGAAGGAGTAGGCGAGGTCGACCGGCTCGGCCGCGGCGCGGAACTCGTCCGGCGTCTGGTAGGTGATGTTGGGCCGGCCGTTCAGCGCCCGGGCGCAGGCGAGCACGCCGCGCGAGATGTCGACCGCGTGCACCTGCGCGGCCCGCGGCGCCACCGCGGCCGCCAGGTAGCCCGGGGCCGCAGCCGTAGTCGAGCACCCGCGCGCCGGGGTCAGGTGGGGCGCGATCAGCTGGTCGGCGAGGATCTGCCGCGACCGCCGGTTCCTGGCGTGCCTCGGCGGCCAGGTCGCGGTCGTAGAAATAGTGCGGCGACAGGGCCAGGAAGCGCAGCGCGACCCGCTCGCGGGCGGGTGCGGGCGCGCTGGCGACCACCCGCTCGACCCAGCGGGCGCCGAGGAAGTTCTGGCTGCCGCCCCAGGTGGCGCGGCTGATAAGCACGTCGGACGCGGCCCGCGCGAGCTTGCTCATAGACATGAGCACAGCGTAGTAGGGTGACTGCGGATAGTGGCCAACTGAGCGTGCCTGGGTCACGACTTCAGGAGAAAGGCGGGGCAGCATGAGCCTGCGGCTCGCGGTCGAGCAGGCCTCTCATCGCGTCATCGTCCGCAGGCGGCTTCCGCCGCCGTTCGGCGGCGCGCGGATTTACGTGTCGACCGAGGGCGGCCTGCGCTACCTCGCCCGGCCGATGGTCAGGTGGACCCGGCGCTGCTGCAGCTCGCGGGCGAAGTAGTGCGGGCCGGCGACACCGTGTGGGACATCGGGGCGAACATGGGGCTGTTCAGCTTCGCGGCGGCGGCCATGGCCGGGCCGGGCGGCCGCGTGCTGGCGGTAGAGCCGGATACCGACCTGGTCAGCCTGCTGCGCCGGTCGGCGGACGGGGCCGCCCGGCACGCGCCGGTGGAGATCCTGCCCGCCGCGGTCTCCGGTGAGCTGTCGGTCGCCCGGTTCCACGTCGCGCGCCGCAACCGGGCGACCAGCCACCTGGCGGGCTTCGGCACGGCGATGGCGGGCGGCGTGCGGTCGACCCGGCTCGTTCCCACCGTTACCCTCGACTGGCTGGCGGCCCGGTTCCCCGCCCCGGACGTGGTCAAGATCGACGTGGAGGGCGCGGAGCTGGCGGTGCTCAGCGGCGGCGCCCGGGTGCTGGCCGCCTGCCCCGCGCTGATCTGCGAGGTCAGCGGGCAGAACGCGGAGGCCGTGTCGGCCCTGCTGGCGGGCACGGCTACACGCTGTACGACGGCGACCGGCACCGGTGGGCGGGTTCCGGTGCAGCGGCGCCCTTCAACACGCTCGCCGTCGCGGCCCGGGACGCGCGCTCAGCTCGCGGGCCTGATGAAGATGGCCGTGTCCCACACGCCTGAGCTGGTCCAGATGGTCCGCCAGCCGGCCAGCTCCCGCCACACGTCGGCCCAGACTTCGGTGGCGGGGCCGAGCGCGGCCGTGCGCGAGTTCGGCGCCTTGGACTGGCACGGCAGGTACCAGTTGACGTTGTCGATGATGAGCAGCCCGCCCGGCTTGATCTTGGGCAGGATGAACTTGGCCGAGTAGTCCCGGTAGTGCCCGTCGACCAGCGCGAAGTCCAGGCTGGCGTCGGCGAAGCCGAGCGCGGTCCTGGCGTAGGCGCTGTCGCCGCCGCGCTCCATCGGCTGGTCCTCCGGGGCCAGGATGTAGTCGACGTTGCCGAGGCCGCGCTCGGCCAGCCTGGCGGTCACCGCTTGCGTGCCACCGGCGGTCGTGCTCGACGCTGGTGAGCGCCGCCGCCCGGGCGGCGAACCAGAGGGTGGAGCGGCCGGAGCCGAACTCCGCGCCCTGGTCGCCCGGGCGCAGCAGCGTGCCGAGCAGGCCGATGGCGGCCGGCGTCAGCCACGGGGCATCGGGGTGGGCGCGCTCGTAGAACAGCTGCCTGGTGCGGTGGAAGACGTACCGCGGCGTCCGGTGCGAGCGCACCAGCCGTCGGCTGGCGGGCGAGATCAGGGCATTCATGGCAGACGTTCCCCCGGTTCTGGAGTGGCGAAGACATCGGCGCCGAAGCCGAGGTCGCTGACCGGGGCGAGGCGCCCCGCTGCGTCGGGACGGAAGAGCCGGTAGCCGTAGCCGGCCAGCAGCTCGGCGATGGGGCGGCGGTCGGCGCCGACGGCGACGAGCGATGCCTGGTTCCACTCGATCTGGATCAGGCCGATCCGGCGCTCGGCCAGCGCGCGGGCGGCGCCGCGCAGCACGTCGATCTCGAACCCCTCGACGTCCACCTTCATCCCGCTACCGCCGGTCGCCGATCAGCGAGTCGACGGTGACCAGGTCGGTCACCACCGGCCGTCCGGCCAGGCTGTTGCCCGCGTCGAGGCCGGCGGTGAACCGGGCGCTGCCGCAGTGGTCGCCCGCCGCCGCCTGGACCGCGGTCACCTGGTAACCGTTGAGCGCGATGTTCTCCTCGAGCAGCCCGAAGGTGTCCGCGGCCGGCTCAACCGCGATGACCTCCGCGCCCTGCTCGGCCGCCCATAGGGTGTAGGTGCCCACGTTGGCGCCCACGTCGACGAAGAGCCCGCCGCCGCGCAGCACCCGCCGCAGACGAGCATCTCGGGCAGGTCGGGCGGGTTGGCGTAGCAGCACCATCGAGGCGGCGGTGCGGTGCGGGTCCACCCACAGCCGCGACCGCTCGCCGAGCCGGGCCACCGCCCGTCGGCCGAGCAGCCGGACCTGGGCCTGGTAGCGGGCGTGCGCGCACGCGCGCCTTCCCGAGTTCGACGGGTGCGCCCAGACGTACCTGATGACGCCGGCGCCGATGGCGAACTGCGCGGCGGCACCGGCCAGCGGGCTAGCGCGGCCTGACCGCTTCGACATATACGCTCTCCGCCGCCCGTTCGCGTAGGTCGAGCTGCCCCGGCTCGTCGATTCGGGTCGAGCCTGGCCGGGCGACGGCCGCGTCGGCGAAGCCGGCCTCGCTCAGCAGCCGGGTCAGCGACTCGCCGTCGTACATCCACAGGTGATGCCGCGGGCCGACCAGTGTCCAGCGCAGCCGGCCTCTGAGCCCGGCGGGCCGGGCGAGGCCCATGTGGCAGCCGGAGACGAAGGTGTCCGCGTCGCCGGTCGCGAGATAGTCGCTGACCAGCCGGGACAGGTCCGGCGCGGCGATCCGGACCACGCCGGCCGGGCGCAGCACCCGCCGCACCTCGGTCAGGAACGCGCGCGCCTCGGTCCGGTCGAGGTGCTCGATCATATGCGAGCTGTAGACGGCCGCGACCGAGCCCGTGGCGCACGGGATGCGCACTGCCGCATTGGCGAAGCGGACACTCCGGTCCGTCCCAGTTCGGCGAGTTCCGCGGATTTAGCCCTCAGCAGGCCCGTTTCGCGCAATGCGGCGTAGGCGATAGGCCAGCGTGCCATGCGGACGCTGAGCGAATTATCGAAGTTAAGCCACCCGGGCGTGGGGGAAAGGCCGCATCCGGCATTTACCCTGATGTCCGAATTAGCCTGGAGGGTATAGATCGCGGTCACTCGCCGAGACTATCGCAATTACAGGGTGTCCCCGTGTAGCATCCATCCGTGTCCAGCCTGACCATCGCCCGCAAGGCCGCCGCGACCGCGACCGAAGTCGCTTGCCGCGCTCTGGGAAGACGAGCCGTCGTCCGCGCCGCGCGTTACGTCCTGCTCCGCGCGCGCCTTGACTACCCGAACGACATGACGGTCAACGGAGAGCTGTCCTTGCAACGCTGGGCGCTTGAGCTGGCGCCTGCTGGCGAGGTTCACGTCGCCGACGTGGGCGCGAACGTTGGCCGATGGTCGCGATCATTGCTGACTGAGGCCTCGGAGGCAGGGCGCGCGGGAGACATCAGGCTGCATGCCTTCGAGCCGGACGCGTTTGCCTACTCTCGGCTAGAGAGGGTGCTTGACCGGGCAGGTGCCTTCCTGAACCCGGTAGCGCTCAGCGACCGTCAGGGAACATCTGCGTTCCACGTAGTTCCCCGGCCGCGGGGACCAATTCGCTGCACCCGCCGTCGAGTACCTCAGTGACGGAGAGGGTCGTTTCCACCGCCACGCTCGATTCCTATGCCGTGGAGCACCGGCTGTGCGGGTTCGCGCTAGTCAAGATCGACACTGAGGGGCACGACCTCGCTTGCTCGGCGGGGCGCGCACCCTGCTCGCCGGCCAGCGCATCGCCGTGGTCCAGTTCGAGTACAACCACCGCTGGGTGTACGCCCGCGCCTTTCTGCGTGACGCTATCGAGCTGCTGGCCGGATACGGCTACCGCGTCGGCAAGCTGACCCCGAAGGGCGTGGAGTTCTACCCCGGCTGGGACCCCGAGCTGGAAACGTCGTCGAGGGCAATTACGTCGCCTGCGTGCCGCGTGCGGCCGAGGGCCTGCCGGGCGTCCGGTGGTGGAAGGCCTGAGCAGGCTAACTACGGAATCCTTCACGGAAGCGCGCGGTTGGAGGCGGATGCGGCGTCAGCGGCTGAGCGTGGCCTTCAGCGACCCGGCCCGGCCGAGGGCGCCGAGCACCCGGTACCCGGGGTCGAACAGTGCCGCGATCGAGTAGAAGTTGGCCAGCGCCGCCTTGCCCAGCTGTACCTGGCCGCCCACGGCCGCCGGGCCGGGTTGCGCCACGTGGCGCCCGGCTAGCCGACGGGCCCGGGCACGGTCCCTGACGGCAGTCAGCGCGGAGACCGGGAACTCCAGCGGCAGCCCGGTCGACCAGATCCGCGCGGTCTGCAGACCGCTTTCCAGCGCGGCCGCCCGCAACCCGGCGGGCGACGGGAAGGAGACATGGTCGTGCACCTTGCACATCGACCACCACGTGCGGAGGATGACAGCCTCCAGCGATACTGCGTTCGGGGTGGACAGGTAGCAGGTACCGCCAGGTGCAAGCACGTTCCTGACAGCGCTCAGGAACGCCACGATGTCGTAGACGTGCTCGAACACGTTGATGGCGACGACGGTGTCGAAGGCGCGGCCGGACGGGATCTCTTCCATCGTCGCGTAGACCGCGTCGATGCCCCAGGCATCTGCGATGAAGTCCCGGTGGACCTTGCTCGACTCCACCGCCGCCACCGAGCAGCCCGCCTGCCGGGCCGCTGCCAGCAGGTGGCCGGAGCCCGGTCCGATCTCGAGTACCTCACTGCCCGCCAGTGCGAGCAGATCCCACACTTCACGCAGCGGACGCTGGCCCACGAACGCCAGTGTGGTATCGATATGCGCCGTATCCTGAAATGACTCATCGTGAATCTGCTGAAACCGCGCTGGCGTGATATCCCGGAATACCGCACGGCAATTCCGGCATCTCACCCAGACATCCACCCTCATGCCGATAGCGTGCGATGATTCGCTACGGCAAAAGGGGCATCCCCGACCGCTCATGAATGAACCTTAAAATCGCCGCCGCGCTTCCGTCAATTACATTCCGTACGTGTTACATTACTCTTCGTGACTACGGGATGGCTGCGCAGGCATCGCAAGCTCCTGGCCTGGACCGGCGGTTGCCTGGCGGTGCTACTGGCCGCCGTCGCGGTGACCGGGTACCTGGTGGTGCGGCACCTCAACGGCAACATCGCCCAGGCCAACATCAGCGGCATGCTCGGCCAGCAGCCGGCCGACCTGCACCCGCAGGCGGAGAACATCCTGGTGATCGGGTCGGACTCGCGGCAGGGGACGGCGGCCGCGTCGCTGGACGTCACCGACCAGTCGGACACGATGATGCTCGTGCACATCCCGGCCAGCCGGCAGTGGGCCGAGGTGATGTCGATCCCGCGCGACTCGTACGTGCAGATCCCGTCGTGCCTGATGGGGGACGGCAAGATGTCGTCGCCGACCCAGTTCAAGATCAACGAGGCGTTCGCGCTCGGCAACCTGTACGGCAACCACACCGCGCTCGGCGCCGCCTGCACGATCAAGACCCTGGAGCGCGACACCGGCATCTACATCGACCACTTCCTGGTGGTCAACTTCGCCGGGTTCCAGGGCATGGTCGCCGCCCTCGGCGGCGTGCAGGAGTGCAACCCGGTCCCGTTCACCGACCCGGCCTCGGGCATCGTCCTTTCGGCCGGGTACCACCTGCTCACGCCGCAGCAGGCACTGGCCTACGTGCGCGCCCGGGAGGGGCTCGGCGACGGCAGCGACCTGGAGCGGATCACCCGGCAGCAGGCGTTCGTGTCGTCGCTGATCAGCCGGGCCAGGAGCGAGCTGCTCAACCCGCTGGCGATCTACCGGTTCCTCGACGCCGCCACCGGCTCGCTGACCATCGACAGCCAGCTCGGCGGGATCGGCGGCCTGTACGACCTGGAGCAGTCGCTGCGCGGCATCCCGTCCAGCAAGATCACCTTCTTCACGCTGCCGAACTACCCGCGCTCGGCGGTGGTCCCGTCCGACACCGCGAACGTGCTGTGGACCCAGCCGGAGGCCGGCCAGATCTTCGCCTCGTTCCGCGACGACGTGCCCGCCGGCAGCGCGCTCACCCCGGCCCTGCCGCAGCGGGCCGCGGTGGCCGGACGGCCAGGCAAGTTCGGCGTCTCGCCCACGGTTACCGCGAGCACCGCACCGCCCGCTACCGCGCCGGTCACCGTCCCGGGCGGACGCAGCGCCAGCCAGAGCATCTGCGTGAGCTGACGGCCCGCGCGGTCCCGGCCCGAACCGCCGGGATTAATTGGGATTAATGTTGCATGGCCAGCCGCTCGCGGGGGATGTTCTGTTCCGGTGGTGATCTAGCGCGGAACGGCGGTGATACCCGGTGCCCGAGCCTTGGTACCGCCGCCACAAGGCACTGCTCATCTGGACCTCGGCCAGCCTGGCGCTGCTGCTGATCGCGGTGACGGCCACCGGCTTCCTGGTACTCAGGCACTTCAACGCCAACCTGCAGCAGGACGACATCCGCGGGCTGCTCGGCAGTCAGCCGGTGGACACCCACCCGCAGGCGGAGAACATCATGGTGCTGGGCTCCGACTCGCGGCAGGGCCTCGGCAAGGCGTACGGCAGCGGCCTGGTCACCGACCAGTCAGACACCCTGATGATCATCCATATCCCGGCTAGCCGGCAGTGGGCCGAGGTGATGTCGGTCCCGCGCGACTCGTACGTGAACATCCCGGCCTGCGAGATGGGCGACGGCCAGCAGTCGGCGCCCACCCAGGGCAAGATCAACGAGGCGTTCGCCATCGGCAACCTGGACGGCAACCACACCAGCCTCGGCGTCGCCTGCACGGTGAAGACGATCGAGCAGGACACCGGCATCTACATCGACCACTTCATCGTGGTCAACTTCACCGGGTTCGAGAGCATGGTGGCCGCGCTCGGCGGCGTGCAGGAGTGCAACCCGACCCCGATCAACGACCCGAACTCCGGCCTGCACCTGACGGCCGGCCACCACCTGCTGACTCCCGCCCAGGCGCTCGGCTACGTCCGGGCCAGGTACACCATCGGCGACGGCAGCGACCTGGAACGCATCTCCCGTCAGCAGGCCTTCATGTCGTCGCTGGTCAGCCGGGTGAAGAGCAAGCTACTTAACCCGGTTGCGATCTACCAGTTCCTGGACGCGGCCACCAGGTCGCTCACCATCGACAGCCAGCTCGGCGGGATCACCGGCCTGTACAACCTCGGGCAGTCGCTGCGCGGGATCCCGTCCGGCAAGATCGCGTTCTTCACCGTCCCCAACTACCCGCGCTCGGCGGTGGTCCCGTCCGACACCGCCAACGTGCTGTGGACCCAGCCCGAGGACGGCCAGATCTTCGCCTCGTTCCGCGGCGACGTGCCCGCAAGCAGCACCCTGTTCGGCTCGGCGGCGACCGCCGGCAACGGCTCGGTCCCGCTCACTGAGGACAGCCCGCGCCTGGTCACCCCGTCCGCCCGGGCATCGGCTACCGCCTCCGGTACCTCGTCCGCTGCTTCCTCCGCCACCCCGGCCAGCACGCCCGCCAAGCTCAAGATCCAGGCGCGGACCGCCAGCCAGTCGATCTGCGCCGGCTGAGTAGCCCGGACGGCCGCCTGGTGCGGCTACCGTTGTCCGGGTGACCAGGGCGTAGGCCAGGCGAACTGACGGGTAGAGGCGGGCGGGGCAGGTGAGGCGTGCGCGGCGGGCGGCGAGCAGCCTGGTCCGGCTGGCCGCGCTGGCCCTGGTGCTCTCGCCCGCCCTGGTTTGCGCCCCGGCCCGGTCAGCCGGTGCCGCGTCACCGCCGGCCACCACCGGGCACGTGGTGATCGTCGGCATCTCCGGCCTGACCTGGGACAGCGTGACCCCGGGGGAGATGCCGACGCTGTGGCGGCTGGCAGCGGGCGGGTCGGTCGGCTCGCTGGTGGACTACGCGCAGCAGCCGCTCGCCTGCCCGGCCGACGGCTGGCTGACGCTGAACTCGGCCGCCCGCGCCCAGGGGCCACGGCCTTGCGCGCCGCTGCCCGCCGTCGTCGCGGCCGGCCGCGGTGCCCGCGTCCCCGCCCTGCCGCAGATCATCCGGGACAACCAGCCGTTTCACGAGGCGCCGGCCTGGGGGCTGCTCGGCTCGCTGGCCGGCTGCGCGACCGCCGCCGGCCCGGGCGCCGCCCTCGCGCTGGCCTCGCCGGACGGCAGCGTCGCCCGGTACCTGCCGTCGGCGGCCGGACTGTCGCCGGCCGTGCTCGCGCGCTGCCCGCTGACCGTGGTCGACCTCGGCCAGCTACAACCGGGACAGCCGGAACGGGTGCGGGCCGCCGCCGTCGACCGGCAGCTCGCCCGGCTGGCGGCCGGCCTTCCCGCGGGCACCCTGCTCATGGTCACCGCGCCCGGCGCGGCCCTGGTCAGCCGGGGCCGGCCGGCCCCCAGGCCGCCGGGCCACCCCGGCTGATGACGCTGGTGGTGCACGGGCCAGGCTACGCGGGCGGGCTGCTCAGCTCCGCGTCCACCCGGCGGCCGGGCATCGTCGCGCTGACCGACCTGACCACCACGGTGGCGAGCTGGCTGGGGCAGCCGGTGCCGGCCGGCCCGGTCGGCGCCCGCATCACCCGGGCGGACCGCGGCCCGCTCGCCCCGGCGGTGGCCGCGCTGCGCGGCCGGGAGGTGGCCGAGCAGGTGTGGATAGCGACCCACGGCTGGTTCCTGGCCGGCTACGCGGTGGCCGCGCTGCTCGCCTTCGGCCTGCCCGCGGTGCTGCTGCGCGGCCGGGACGCGGGCCGTCGCCGCGGCCGGGCCCGCTGCTGGCGGCTGGCCGGGCTGGCGGCCAGCTCGGTGCCGCTCGGCTCCTACCTGGCGAACCTGCCCGCGTGGTGGGCGCACCAGCACCCCGCGCTGTGGCTGTACGGGCTGACCGCGGGCTGGACGCTGCTGGTGACGGCGGCGGCCCTGGCCGGGCCGTGGCGGCGGGACCCGCTCGGGCCGTTCGGTGCCGTCTGCGCGGCCACGCTGCTGCTGCTGGCGGTCGACGTGATGGCTGGCTCGCGGTTGCAGCTGGACGCCCCGTTCGGGCTTTCGCTCCTGGTCAGCGGCCGCTTCTACGGGATCGGCAACGACGCCCTTGGCGTCTACTGCGTCAGCGCGCTCACCGCGGCCGGCTGGCTGGCGTACCGCCTGCGGGACCGGCTGGCTGCCCCGTGGCCCGCGCTGGCGGCGACCGCGACCGGGCTGCTCGCGGTGACCGCCTCCGGGTGGCCGGGGTTCGGCGCGAAGGCGGGCGGCACCATCGTCCTCGTGCCGTGCTTCGCGGTGCTGGTGACGTGGCTGGCCGGGGTGCGGATCGGGCCCCGCTGGGCGGTGCCGGTCGCGGTCAGCGGCCTGGCCCTGTTCCTGGCGTTCGCGGTGCTGAGCTACCTGCTGCTCGGCGCGGGCGGTTCGGACCTGGCCACGTTCGCCGGCCAACTGCTGCACGGCCGGGGCGGCGACCTGCTGAGCCGGAAGGTCAGCGCCAATGTGGGATCGCTCACGCTGAACGTCTTCGGCTGGCTGGTCCCGGTGGCGGCGGCCGTGGCCGGCGTCGCCCTGTGGCGGCCGGCCGCGCTGCCGCTGCGGACGCTGGACCGCGCCTGGGCGGCGGTTCCGCTGCTGCCGGCGCTGGCCCGGATCTCCTGGCTGGCGCTGGTGATCGGCTGGCTGGCGGACGACTCGGGGGTGATCGTGCCGGCCGTCGCGCTGCCGTTCGCGGCGTCGCTCACTGTCGGCCTGGCGGCGTCGGCCTGGTGGCAGGACTGCCCGCCCCGGGCGCCCGCGCAGCGGCGCTGACCAGCGCTGAGTTTCCGTTGCGGCGGGTGGGGCACGCTATCTTGGTACCGCCTTCGCCGGCTGGCCTGTCAGCAGGCTGTCCGTCGGAGGCTGACCCCCGAGGTTCACGCACCCCCCGAGGTAGAGGACGCACGAGTGCAATACCAGCTTTCGCGTGTCGTCATTGGTCCGGTTCTGCGCCTGCTCGGCCGCCCGCGGGTGACCGGGCTGGAGCACGTGCCCGCGAGCGGTCCCGCGATCCTCGCGTCCAACCACCTGTCGTTCATCGACTCGATGTACCTGCCGCTGGTGATACCGCGCCCGGTGGTGTTCCCGGCCAAGGCCGAGTACTTCTCGGCTAAGGGCCCGCTCGGCCGGGTGTGGGCCGCCTACCTGCGGTCGACCAACCAGCTTGAGATGAACCGGGGCGACTCGCGGTCCGCGCAGGCGACCCTGGAGGCGGCGGCCGCCATCCTGCACGCTGGTGACCTGTTCGGCTTCTACCCGGAGGGCACCAGGTCGCCCGACGGCCGCCTTTACCGTGGCCGGGCGGGCCTCGGCTGGCTGGCGCTGAACACCGGTGCCCCGGTCATCCCGGTCGCGATGCTGGGCACCAGGAAGATGCTGCCGCCGGGGGCGCCGGTGCCCCGGCCGACCCGGATCGAGGTCAGGATCGGCAAGCCGCTTGAGTTCAGCCACCTGGCGGCCGACCCGCCGGGCCGGGCCCGGCGGCTTATCGCGGACGAGGTCATGCGGGCGATCAGCGACCTGTCGGGCCAGGAGTACGTCCACGAGTACGCGTCCGACGTCAAGGCCCGGCTGGCCGCCTGACCCTAGTCCCGGCCTAGTCCTGGTGGTCGTCGTCGGGCAGGCTGAGCGGGCCGGTGGCGGCCGGGTTCCACACGTACATGGGGCCGGTGTTGGTCACCGGCCACGACGCCCGGTCACCTGCTGCCCGGTCACCTGCTGCCCGGTCACCTGGCGCCAGGTCGTCCGGCGGCGGGGCGGCGGCGAAGTCGGCCGGCGACTTCTCCCACGGGGGGAGCGCCGCGTCGGGCCCCGGCTCGTGCGGGGCCGGCAGGAACGCCTCCTCGATCGGCAGCCGGGTGCCGGGCGGTGCCGCGGGCGGCCAGGGGTACATCTCGTCGGCGGGCCGGGCCCCGCGGGACACCGCGGCTCCGGCGGCGGGAAAATCCCCGGGCCCGGCGGTGGTGAACGCAGCGGATCCGGCGGCTGGGGGAACAGCGGCTCCGGCGGCGGGGAAGCCCGGCCCGGCGGCGGTGAACGCGCCGGATCCGGCCGCCGGGAACGCAGCCGATCCGGTGGCCGGGAACGCACCCGGCGCGGCCGGGGGCCGGCCGGACCCGGCGGCCGCCGCCGTCGCCTGGCCGCGGGCGTGACGGGGGTGGCCGGGCCCGCGTGCGGGTCCGGTCCCGGCCCGGGCGGTCCTGGCCGCCCGCCGGCGGCGCAGCCGGACCAGTGCGATCGCGGCGATCAGGCAGGCGATCAGCGCCCCCGCGGCGACCGCGAGCCAGGTCACCAGCGAGCGGAGCAGGTGCCCGGGATCCGGGCCCGCGGCCCGGGTTGCCTTCGGTGGTTTGGCCTGCGGCAGCGTGGCGGCCGGGACCGCCGACGGCGGCGCGGAGGCGGGCGAGGTGGACGCTGACGGCGCGGACGCGGCCGGCCCCGGGTGGGCGGCGGCGATCGCGGCCGCGGCGGTGAGGGCCGCGGTGGCGTTCAGCGCGCCGTGCCCCCAGCCCGCCGCGGCGGGCCGGCCGGCCGCGGCGGGCAGGGCCGCGCCGCGTTCCAGGGCCTGGGTGACCTCGGGCGCTGTCAGCCGCGGGTAGCGCGAGCGGATGAGGGCGGCCACCCCCGCGGTCAGCGCGGCCGACATGTCGGTGGAGGCAAGCGACTGGTAACCGCCGTCCGGCGCGGCCACCGTGAGGCCGGCCGCCGGGTCGGCGGCGGTACCGCCGGGCACCGGGACGGCGGGCGTGTCGCCCGAACCGGGAGCGGTCAGCGCGACGTAGGAGTGGCGGCTGGTGAACGGGGCGAGGGCGCCGTCGCGGGCGGTCGCGCCGACCGCGAGCACCCCTCGGTCGGCGGCCGGGAAGTTGACCGCGTTGGCCCCGGCCCCGTTGTCGCCGGCCGGCGCGATCAGCACGACGTCGTGCGCGAGCGCGTAGCCGACGGCCGCCCGCTCGGCCGCGCTGCCGCCGGCCGTGTCCGCGGTGGCGGACGGGTCGAGCGTGCCCGGGTCGAGTGGCAGGGCGATGACGGAGGCGCCGTGGCCGACCGCGTACCTGATGCCCGCCGCGATGGCGGCGGGCAGCCGGCCGGTGACCGCGGCGTCCGTGGTCAGCGGATCGTCGTACTCCAGGGTGACCTGGACCGACAGGACACGGGCACCCGGTGCGACCCCGGTGATGCCGGCGTCCCCGGTCGACCTCGCGGTGCGCCCGGCCCCGTGGCCGTGCCCGGCGATGAGGCTGGCTACCGCGGTCCCCTCGTCACCCCAGTAGCCGCTGCCCGGCTTGCGCCCGGTCTGGCTGAAGTCGGGACCCGCGGTCACCGAGCCGGCCAGGTCCGGGTGGCTGGCGTCAGCGCCGGTGGACAGCACCGCGACGGTCACCCCGCGGCCGGCCGCCGGCGCCGCCTGGTCGGCGGCGGGCAGGTGCAGCGCGCCGAGCCACCAGGGGACCGGGTGGCCGGGCTGGCCAGACGCCAGCGCGGGCAGCCCGGTAGCCGCGACGGCGGCGGACGCCGCCAGCACGGGCGCCAGGCCGGGCAGCACTCTGCGCAGGGAACGCGCGCGGTAGGTCACCGGTACTCCAGGTCAGACCACGGGCGGTGGTCTTCAGAAACTGCCATGTCCATCAGGAGTGAAACATGCGGCGGGTCAACTATTTCATGACGCTGGAGTCATCTGGTGATAATGAGGCCCGTGTCGTCTTAAGTGCGGGCGGCGGGGCCGCATTCAACCGCGGGCCTGACCATCGTGCACGGTGAGGGTGAGCAGGGTGCCCGCCCGCAGCCCGAGCCGGGCCGCCGCGTCGCCGCCGGCCACCGCGATGGCGACCCAGTCGCCGCTGTCGGTGTAGCACAGCAGCTCGCCCGGGCCGACAGCGCCGAAGGTCCGCACGAAGGGCGCCGTGGCGGTGCCGCCGGGCCAGCTCAGGGTGACCGCCGCGCCGGGGGTCAGCCCGGCCCGCGGCGCGTCCCGGCCGGGCAGCGAGAGCTGCACGTTCCCGAAATGGTCGACGGTGACCACCTCGACCTGGGCGCCCTGTCCGGTTAGCCGGCACTCCGGCGGCGGCAGCGTGACCAGGCTGGTCACCGCGGCCGGCTCGCCCGCCGCGGCCAGCGGCAGGCCGGCCGCCAGCCTGGCCGCGACCGGCATGAAGATGTCCCGCCCGTGAAAGGTGGCCGCGGTGGTGTCCCGCCACAGGGCGGTGTTGGTCAGCGAGACTGCCCGGGTCGCGCCGCCGAGCACCGCCAGCGCCGGCGGCAGCAGGCCGTTGTCCGGGCCGACCAGCAGCGACCGGCCGGCCTGCACCGCCACCCCGCGCCGGGCGGTGCCCACCCCCGGGTCGACCACGGCGACGTGCACGGCGGGCGGGAAGTAAGCGACGGCCTGTGCGAGCACCACCGCGCCGCGCCGGATGTCGCCGGGCGGGATCAAGTGGGTAATGTCTGTTACGTGCAGTTCCGGGGCGATCTGGGCGGCCACTCCGTGGCAAACGGCGGCGAACGCGTCCTGCAGGCCGTAGTCGGTCAGCAACGTGAGACAGTGAAACCGGGCCACACCACGGGAGCCTACCCCGGCGGCGGAGGGAGCCGAGATGTCCGCGCTGTCCGAGCGTGACGTGCGGGTGCTCGCCTTCGAGCGGGGGACCTGGCGCACCGCGGGCGCCAAGGAGCAGGCCATCGCCGAGGTGCTCGGCCTCACCGCGACCAGGTACTACCAGCTCCTCAACGCGCTGATCGACCGCCCGGAGGCGCTCAGGTTCGACCCGGTGCTGGTCAAGCGGCTGCGCGCGCAGCGTGCCCGCCGCCAGCGCATACGCTCGCCCCGACCAGGAGGCCCCTCGTGACGCTGCCCGCCGCCAGCACCAGGGAAGGCCAGGCCGGCCTGGCCGCGATCACCGCTGACCCCGCTCGCGCGCTGATCGCGACCGACTACGACGGCACCCTGGCGCCGATCGTCGCCGACCCGGCCGCCGCGTCACCGGTGCCGGGCGCCGCGGCGGCGCTCGCCCGGCTGGCCGCGCGGACCGGCACGGTGGCGGTCATCACCGGCCGGGCCGCCGCCGACGCGGTGTCACTGGGCGGGCTGGCGGTGGTGCCCGGCCTGATCGTGCTCGGGCACTACGGCGCCCAGCGCTGGCAGGGGGGCGTGCTCAGCGAGCCGGAGGTGCCGCCCGGGGTCGCGGCCGCCCGGCAGGCGCTGCCCGGGCTGCTGGCGCAGGCCGGCGCCCCCGAGGGCACCGCCGTCGAGGACAAGGGCACCGCGCTGGCGGTGCACGCCAGGCAGACCGCGGACCCCGCGGCGGCGCTGGCCCGGCTGCAAGCGCCGCTGGCCCGGCTGGCCAGCCAGACCGGGCTGACGGTGGAGCCGGGCCGGATGGTGCTCGAGCTGCGGCCGCCCGGCATGGACAAGGGAGCGGCGCTGCGGCAGCTAGCGGCGGAGCGCGCGGCCGGCTCGGTGCTGTTCTGCGGCGACGACCTCGGGGACCTGGCCGCGTTCGGCGCGATCAGCGAACTGCGCGCGGCGGGCGTCCCCGGTTGTGCCGTCGCCAGCGCCAGCGGCGAGACGCCGCAGGTGGCCGCGGCGGCCGACCTGGTGGTGGACGGCCCGGCGGGAGTGGTGCGCTTCCTGTCTGCCCTCGGGGCAGCGGTTGCCCCCGGCGGGCCGGGCGGGCTCGGCGAGCCTGGCTAGCTGGGACGGCCGGGGACGAGCACCGTCCAGCCGGCCGCCCGCCAGGCGGCGGCGTCCAGCGTGCACCGGCCGTCGATGAGGGCCGGGCTGGCCACGATCGCGCGCAGCGCCTCCGGGTCGATGGCCCGGTAGTCTGCCCACTCGGTCAGGTGCAGCACCAGGTCGGCGCCCTCGGCCGCCTGGTGCACCGAGTCGGCGTAGCGAAGGTCCGGCCGGACCCGGGCCGCGTTGCCCATCGCTACCGGGTCGTGCACGGTGACGATGGCGCCCTCGTCGGCCAGCTGGCCGCAGATCGCCAGGCTGGGCGAGTCGCGGATGTCGTCGCTGTTCGGCTTGAACGCGGCGCCGAGCACCGTGATCCGCTTGCCCGCCAGCTCACCGCGCACGGCTTCGCGGGCGAGGCTGATGACCCGCTCACGGCGGCCCAGGTTGATCCCGTCCACGGTGGTGAGCAGGTCGACCAGCGCCTGCACGCCCTTCTCGGCGGCGGTGGCGCGGAAGGCGCGGATGTCCTTGGGCAGGCAGCCACCGCCGAAGCCGAGGCCCGGCGACAGGAACTTGCGCCCGATCCGGTCGTCTATCCCGATCGCGTCGGCCAGCTTGATCACGTCGGCGCCGGATGCCTCGCACATCTCCGCCATCACGTTGATGAAGGAGATCTTGGTGGCCAGGAACGAGTTGGCCGCGACCTTGACCAGCTCGGCGGTCTCCAGGTCCATCGTCAGCCCGGGGATGCCGGACGCCAGCGGTACCGCGTAGACCTCGCGCAGCAGCTCGTCGGCCGCGTCCGAGGTGACGCCGAAGACGATCCGGTCCGGGGTGAGGCTGTCCTGCACCGCGTAGCCCTCACGCAGGAACTCCGGGTTGAAGGCGAACTCAACCTGGTCGCCCGCGGGGGCGGCGGCCTGTACCCGGGCGATGAACTGCCGCGCGGTCCCGACCGGCACCGTCGACTTGCCGACGATCAGGGTGGGCCGGGCCAGGTGCGGTGCCAGCGCGTCGGCGGCGCCGAACACGTAGCTGAGGTCGGCGCCGCCGCCGCCGTCCTTCACCTGCGGGGTGCCGACGCAGACGAAGTGCACGTCGGCGAACTCGCCGATCTCGGCGAAGGACTCAGTGAACCGGAGCCTGCCCGCGTCCAGGTTCTTCCGCAGCAACGGCTCGAGCCCTGGCTCAAAGAACGGCGCCTCGCCTGCCGCGGCCTTGGCGATCTTGTCCGCGTCGACGTCAATGGCGAGAACCTGGTGCCCGAGGTCTGCCATGCACACCGCATGGGTAAGGCCCAGGTAACCGGTCCCGATGACGCTGATCCGCAAGATTCGTCCGTTGCGACCCATCGTGAGTCCTCAGCTTCTAGTTGTGGTGATTGCCGCCCTCTACCGGGATCACCGATCTTAAGTCAACGAGCCGAGCCAGGCCTGGCGGCTACATTGAATGACTGCGAGACATTTACCTCGTTGCTGTCCGCTGCCAACTGTCCGCGCCGGATACCTTACCCGACTCGGCCTGAGGATTATTCTTGTGACTGGGCAGATACAGTTCGTGACCGGCTGTCTCGCCCCGCTGCGTGTCCCTAATGTGGCCATAGATGACGCCCTGATCAGGGAGGGGTGCGCTAAGGTGGTCCTCGCCCGACGGTGTGCCCAGCACCCATGCGCCAGCGGCCGCGACGCCACGCCGGCCCTATCAATAACCGTTCGGAGAGTCCGTCCAGATGTCGTGCAGTAGGGTCTGACCGTCGTGAATCCGCTAACCGCGCGCCCCGCGCCAGACGTGACGGCGCCCGCGCAGGCGCCCGCCCGTCGCCCGGTCGCGGGCTACCTGAGCTGGGCGGTGCCCACCGTCGCGGCCGTCGCGCTCGGCCTGTTCCAGGTCGGCGGGCCGCAGCTGTGGCGGGACGAGCTCGCTAGCTGGTCGGCCGCCAGCCGCTCGGTGCCGCAGCTGTGGAGCATGCTGCACAGCATCGACGCGGTGCTCGGCTTCTACTACTTCGGCCTGCACCTGTGGATGGCGGTCTTCGGCCAGTCGGCCGCGGCCATGCGGCTGCCGTCGGTCATCGCCATGGCCGGCGCCGCGGCGGTAGTCGGGCTCATCGGGCGGCGGCTCGGCGGCGGCGCCGCGGGCCTGGCCGCCGGCCTGGTCTTCGCGCTCATCCCGAGCGTCTCGCGGTACGCGCAGGAGGCACGGCCCTACGCCTTCGCGATGTTCTTCGCCGCGCTGGCCACCCTGCAGTTCCTGCGCGCGATGGAGAAGCCGAGCTGGCAGCGGTGGGGCGTCTACTCGCTCATCCTGGCGGCGGCCGGCGTGTCCAACCTGATCGCGCTCTGCGTCGCGGCCGGGCACCTGGTCATCGTGCTGTGGGACTTCTCCCAGCGCACGGTGCGCGTCGGCGGCGACGGCACGCCGGAGACCGGCAAGCAGCTGCCCGGCGGGCGGCTCGACCCGCAAGGCTCGCCGCTGCTGCTGGTGCGGCGGTTCTTCCTGGCCGCGGTGCTCGGGGGCCTGCTGGTCTCGCCGCTGGTGCTGGCCGGGCACCGGCAGCAGGGCTGGCAGATCGGCTCTCAGGCCGCACCGCACGTCGCCCAGCTGGTAGGCGTCAGCGGCGGGCTGTGGCAGGAACTGTTCTCCTCGCTGCCCGCCGCCATCGTGATCATGCTGCTGGCGGTGGTGGCGGTGGCGGTCGCGCCGGACCCGCGGCGCCGGGTGGCCGCCTGCTACGCGCTGGCGTTCGCGGTGGCCCCGGTCGTCGCGGTATGGATCATCTCCCGCGGCCCGACCTCCTACTGGACGTACCGCTACATGCTGTTCAGCGTGGCCGGCTGGGCGCTCGGGGCGGGGCTGGCGATCGCGTTCATCGCCGAGCGGGTTGGCCGCAGCCGGCTGTCCCGGCTGACCGGCGCGGTCTCGCCCCGGCTGGTGGCGGCGGCCGTGCTGGTCGCGGTGGTCGGCCTGGTCGGGCTGCACGACCAGCTCGCGCTGCGGGATAACGAGGCGCACAACGAGTGGGCCTACCCGGTGATGCCGTCAAACGGCCAGCCGGTCGACTACCAGGCGGCGGCGAAGGTCGTCGAGGCCAATGCCCGCCCCGGTGACGGCATCATCTACCAGGTCAGCGACTCCAACCACTACCAGGTCGACACCAGCATCGCCTATTACCTGCGGGGCAAGTTCACCCCGGCCCCGGTCTTCCAGGCGCAGACCCAGGTACAGGCGAACAGCCTCCAGCCGGTGGAGTGCCAGGACCCGTCGGCCTGCATCACCGGTACCCCGCGGATCTGGGTGGTCTACGTCGACCACCTGGCCGCTGACCCGTTCTCCGCGATCGAGCCGCCGCAGGCTTCCCTGCTCAGTACCCTCGGCTACCAGGTGCAGTCGCTGTACCAGGAGAACGGCATGACGGTCGCCCTACTGACCGTCGGCCCCCAGTCCCGCTAGCCGCGAAGCCCGGCCGAGTACGCGACGCAGTCCTGGTAGCGGGGAAGCTGCCCGGCCGCCAGGGCCTCGTCCAGGGCCGGCGCGGCGGCGTCCTTGTCCGACAGCACCAGCCCGGTCGCCTCGTCGGCGGGCCAGGCGATGCCGATCGCCGGGTCGAGCGGGTGCACGCCGTGCTCGCGCCCCGGCGCGTACGGCGTGGAGCACAGGTACAGCGCGGTCGCGTCGTCGGTAAGCGCCATGAAGGCATGGCCAAGGCCCTCGGCCAGGAACACCGCCCGGCCGGTGCCGCCGTCCAGTTGCACCGCCTCCCACTTGCCGAACGAGGGCGAGTCGGCTCGCAGGTCCACCACCACGTCCAGGATCGCGCCGGCCACGCAGGTCACGTACTTGGCCTGGCCGGGCGGCACGTCGGCGTAGTGAATGCCCCTGACCACCCCGCGTCGCGAGACCGAGCAGTTGACCTGCGCGACGTCCAGCCGGTAGCCGAGGTCGGCGGCGAACTCCGCGCCGCGGAACGCCTCGGCGAAACTGCCCCTGTCGTCGGAGTGCACCTGCGGGGTGTAGACCCAGGCGCCGTCGATGCCAAGTGGTTGCACGCGGCAAGGGTAGCAGCCGGGAAAGCAGTCGGCCTGGCTCCCGCGGGGAGCCAGGCCGACTGACGGCAAGTGCCTTCTTAGGAGACGATGACGACCTTTTCGGCCTGCTGTCCCCGGTCGCTCTGCGTGATGTCGAACTCTACCCGCTGGCCCTCTTCAAGGCTGCGGTAGCCGTCCGCCTGAATCGCTGAGAAGTGGACGAAGACGTCCTTGCCACCGTCGACGGCGATAAAGCCGTAGCCCTTGTCCGGGTTGAACCACTTGACGGTGCCCTGAGCCATTCCAAACAACTCCCTAACTGCTGCTCGGGCTTCGAGCCCCGCCCTTGCAACCGCGGAACTCGTCGGTCGCTGGGCGACCAGAATCGACCATACCGCCTGGGTGACGTTCATGACGCCAGAATTGCGCGCGGTGGCACGCCCCCGGGGTTAGCGCGGGTTATACCGGGCACCTGCCGCCCGGTTAGTACTGAGCCTGGAAAGCCTCCAGGGTGGGCTTGATCGCGTGCGGCACGGTGATCGACGAGGCCACCGCGGACAGGGTCTTGAGGCCGTCGCCCGAGTTGATGATAACCGTCTCCGCGTCCGGGTCGAGCTGGCCGGCCGCCAGCAGCTTGCGCAGCACGCCGACGGTGACGCCGCCCGCGGTCTCGCCGAACACGCCCTGGGTACGGGCGAGCAGCCGCATCGAGTCGACCACCTCGTCATCGGCCACGTCAGCCACCGCGCCGCCGGTCCTGCGCACCACGTCGAGCACGTAAGGGCCGTCGGCCGGGTTGCCGATCGCCAGCGACTTGGCGATCGTGTCCGGCTTGACCGGCCGGACCACGTCCCAGCCGTTGGCGTACGCCTGGGACACCGGCGAGCAGCCGGTGGCCTGCGCGCCAAACACCCGCCAGGGCTTTTCCTCGACCAGGCCGAGCTCCCCGAGCTCGGAGAACCCCTTGTCGATCTTGACCAGCTGGGCGCCGGAGGCGACCGGGACCACGATCTGGTCGGGCAGCCGCCAGCCGAGCTGCTCGGCGATCTCGAAGCCGAGCGTCTTGGAGCCCTCGGCGTAGTAGGGGCGGACGTTCACGTTCACGAACGCCCAGTCCTCGTGCTCGCCCGCCAGCTCCGAGGCCAGCCGGTTGACGTCGTCGTAGTTGCCGTCCACGGTCACGAAGGTGCCGCCGTACACGGCGGTGGTGAGGATCTTCTGCTCCTCGAGGTTGGCCGGGACCATGACCACCGACCTGATGCCGGCCCGCGCCGCCGCGGCGGCGACCGCGTTGGCCAGGTTGCCGGTCGACGGGCAGGCGAGGACCTTGAAGCCCATCTCGGTGGCGGCCGCGAGCGCCACCGCGACCACCCGGTCCTTGAACGAGTGGGTCGGGTTCCCGCTGTCGTCCTTGATCCACAGCCGCCGCATGCCCAGCTCGGCGGCGAGCCCGTCGGCGCGGATGAGCCGGGTGTAGCCGGGTTCGGTGGTCGGCCGCTGGGCGATGTCGTGCGGCACCGGCAGCAGCGCCGCGTAGCGCCAGATGTTCTGCGGGCCCGATTCGATGTCGGCCCGGGTCAGCCGCGGGAAGTCGTAACCGACCTCCAGCGGCCCGAAACACTCGGCACAGGCGTAGAACGGGCCGAGCGGTACCGTGTTCCCGCATTCCCGGCAGGTGAGGCCGGTGGCGTAGCCAAGGCGGAGGGACGCGTCGGTCTGGGTGGTCATGGGTCGAGGCCTCTCTCTCCCATCTTTCCCAGCGGTCACCCTGACCGCGGGCCGGACTTGGCACCAGTCGCGCGCTCGCCTCGCCTTACTGAGGTGCGTTACCGCGATGGTTGCCGGGGCTTCACAGGGCCGATCCCTCCACCCCTCTGGATGAGGTATTTAGTTGTGTCTCCCGGGGAGACTGCCCCCGTTGCTTCGATAACACTGTAACTGATTGACGGCCCGCCCCGGCAAAGGGGCGGCCGCGTGATTCATCTACGCTTGTTCCATATGACGAACGACCCGAGTCGGCTACTCATCGTTGCCTCGAACCGGGGTCCGGTCTCCTACACCCACGCTGATGACGGGTCGCTGACGGCGCGGCGCGGCGGGGGCGGGATGGTGTCCGGACTGACGTCCGCGCTCGCCCCGGTGGCCGCCGACGGCGGAGTGCTGTGGCTGTGCGCCGCGCTCAGCGACGCCGACCGGGAAGCCGCCCGCGGTACCGCTGGTACCACGACCGGGGCAGCGCCCGGCGAGGTCCCGGTGCGGATGCTCGACATCCCGGCCGACGTGTTCCGCCGGGCGTACAACGGCATCGCCAACTCGGTCCTCTGGTTCGTTCACCACCTGCTGTTCGACCTGCCTAACCAGCCGCAGCTTGGTGCGGCGTTCCGCGCCGACTGGGACGCCTACGTCAGCTACAACGAGGCGTTCGCGGCCGCGCTCGGGCAGGAGTGCGCCCCCGGTACCCGGGTGCTGATCCAGGACTACCACCTCGCGCTCGCGCCGCGGCTGCTGCGGATGAGGAGCCCGGACGCGCGGATCGCGCACTTCGAGCACACCCCGTGGGCGCCGCCCGAGTACTTCCGGCTGCTGCCAGAGGACGTGGCGGTCGCGATCCTTGACGGCATGCTCGGCGCCGACCATGCCGGGTTCCTGGCCGCGCGCTGGGCGGCCGCGTTCCTCGACTGCTGCCAGGCGGTGCTCGGCGCCCGGGTGACTCGCCGCGACAGCGGCGGGGGGCAAGTCTTCTACCGCGGCCGGCTGACCGAGGTGGGGGTCCACCCGCTCGGCGTGGACGCGGCCGAGCTGCGGGCCAGGGGGCGCGCGGACGATGTCCGGGAGCGGGCGCGGGGGATCGCGGCGGCGACGGCCGGGCGGCAGCTGATCGTCCGGGTCGACCGGACCGAGCTGTCCAAGAACATCCTGCGCGGCTTCGCCGCCTACCGGGAGCTGCTGGCCGGGCACCCGGAGTGGCGCGGCCGGGTGACGCACCTCGCCTTCGCCTACCCCTCGCGGTCCGAGCTGGCTGAGTACCGTGCTTACACGGCGAAGGTGAGCGCGCTGGCGGGAGAGATCAACGCGGAGTTCGGGACGCCGGAGTGGCAACCGCTTATCCTAGAGGTAAGGGATGACTACCCGCGCTCGCTGGCCGCGTGCGGGCTTGCCGATGTGCTGCTGGTCAACCCGATCAGGGATGGCATGAACCTGGTGGCGGAGGAAGGGCCTATCCTCAGCGAGCGCGGCTGCGCGCTCGTGCTGTCCACGCAGGCAGGGGCGGCCGAACTGATCGGTGAGGCCGCACTGCTCGTCAACCCGTATGATGTCAGCGCCACCGCTGACGCCTTGCATGCTGGCCTGGTCATGCCGGCCGCCGAGCGGCAACAGCGTAGTGCGACGATCGCAGGCGCCGCTGCCGCGCGGGCGCCGCGGCGCTGGCTGGCAGAGCAAGTCGAAGCGCTTAGCTGACTCGCGGCGACAACGTTGTTACTCCCCGTGTCTCTCTATCCGGATACGGGTAGAACAGCTGCGTGGCGGTAGTTGCAAAGGGAAACCGGACCTGTCGGGAACAAGCACGTAAACGTTCCCAACCTTCCTATAATTCAAACGCCTACCGAGTACGCCGGCGTACCGCGCACCAGACTGGGATCAGCCCAGAGCAGATGGGTTCCTTCATTGACCGTAGACAGCAAGCTTGACGCCGTCCGGCAGCACACCGGCCCGACCGAGCATGACCCCAGGGATTCCGCCGGACTGCTTCTCGGGCGGCTCACCGTACTGCCCGCGCTGCTGGTGCTGCCGTTCCTGCTGACAAGTTTCCCGCTGCTGCTCATCGGCTGGTTCAAGCCCGTCCCGGTGATTGTGCTGTGGCTCGCGCTGACCGCCGCCACCGCACCCTACATCTGGCGCCGCATCCCGTCGGTGACCGGCTCAGCCGACTTCGGCACCGACGGCGCCGGACGGGCCAAGCCGACCCCGCGCTGGGTGCTGTGGACGCTGCTGGCGCTCGCGGTCGTGTTCGGCGCCTTCCAGGCCGCCTACCACTCGCAGTTCGTCATCGTGCAGCTCGACGCGGCCTCCTACATGGAGTTCGCCACCTGGATCTCTAAGCACGGGTCGCTGCCGATCCCCAACGACGCGGCCGCGTTCGGCCACTCGACCGGAATCACCTTCGCCAGCGCCGCCTTCTACCAGGTCGGCCACTCCATCGTGCCCCAGTTCATGGCCGGGATGCCGATGCTGCTGTCGACCGGGTTCTGGGTCGGCGGCGCCCGGGCGGCCACCTTGTGGGCACCGGTGCTGGGCGCGCTCGGCCTGTTCACCTTCGGCGGCCTGGTGGCCCGGCTGGTCGGGCCGCGCTGGGCGCCGCTCGGCATGCTGGTCATGGGGATCGGCATCCCCGAGGCCTACACCAGCCGCAACACCTACAGCGAGTCGCTGGCGCAGATCCTGTTCCTCGGCGCGCTGTCGCTCTGGATCGACGTCCAGCGGGCTGACCGGAGCGAGGCGGACGCCGGTCGCTGGCGGTCGCACTGGCGGAGCCACCTGCGGTCACCGTCGCACGTGCTGGCGGCGGTCACCGGGCTGCTGTTCGGCATCATGCTGCTGGTGCGCATCGACGGGCCGGCCGACATCCTGATGGTGGTCCCGTACTGCGGCCTGCTCGTGCTGCGCCGCCAGCGGCAGGTCATCGCGCTGGTCGCGGGCATCGGGGTCGGGCTGCTGTACGGCGCCGTCGACGCGGTCTTCCTGACCTTGCCTTACCTGAAGGTCAACGGCTCATCGGTCAAGTACATGGCGGCCGCGTTCGTGGTGGCCGCGGCGGCCACCGCGCTGGCGGTCTGGTGGCTGCGCAGGCGCGGCTCAGAGCTGCGCCTGCCGGCCGGGCGGCGGCTGCTCCAGGCGGTCACGGCGGCGCCGTTCATCGTGCTCGCCGCCTTCATCGTCCGGCCTTACGTGGAGAAGAACTGGCACGCGCTGCAGTACGCGCCGCTCAGCCTGCACTGGATCTACTGGTACACCGGCGCCGCCGCCATCGCGTTCGCGGTGGTCGCGACGGCCATGATCGGCCGCCGCTGCGTCAAGGGCGAGGCGCCGCTGTGGGTGCTGCCGCTGGTGACGTTCGCCTGGGCCATCGTCTGGTTCCTGCTGCGGCCCGCGATCACCGCCCACCAGCCGTATGCCAGCCGCCGGCTGGTCACCGACGTGCTGCCCGGGCTGATCCTGCTCGCGGTGTGGCTGACCGCCTGGCTGACCCGCAGGTCCCGGGTGCTGCACCTGGTGAGCGTGCCGGCCTACCTGGAGCGGTCGCCCCGCTGGCTGGTTACCGGCCTCTGCGCGGCCGCGCTGTTCGTCCCGCCGCTGATCGGGAACTTCGGCCTCGGCATCAAGGCGGGCGGCCTGGCCACCCAGCGCGCCTACGTCGGCGAGATCGCCGCGATCGACAAGATCTGCCAGTCCCTCCCGGCTGACGCGTCGGTGCTCATCGCCGACTACACCATGAACCAGCAGTACGCCCAGGACATCAGGGGGAACTGCGACGTGCCGGTGGCGGGTATCGGTACCACCACCTACCCCGGCATTGAGACCGTGCCGGCCAACGCCGGCACGGTAACCGGGGACGGCGTTGACCCCAGGACCGTGCTGGCCGACGTGCGGGCCATCCAGGCGATCGGGCGGCGGCCCGTCGTCCTCGCGCCGACCCCAACCCCGCTGACCAGGCTCGGTAACGGCAGCATCAATTTGATAATGGCGCAGGAAACGAGCATCGACGAGCACGTAGTCTTCGGTACGCCGAGGTACACGCTGCCCCAGAGGATGACGGTCTACAGTTGGGAGCCGGCAAAGTGATTGCCGAATATGAAACCACCACCGCCGCTGAGGTAGAGCACCCGGTGCCCTACGTCACGATTGTGCTGCCCTGTTACAACGAGGAGGGGCACGTAACGGCGGAGATCGAGCGGATCTCGGCCGCGATGGACGCCAGCGGCTACTCCTACGAGCTGGTCTGCGTGAACGACGCCTCCACTGACGACACGCTGGCCAAGCTGTACGAGGCGGCGCCGCGGTTCGAGAACATGGAGGTCGTGCACTTCCACCGGAACGGCGGCTCAGGCACGGTGCGCCGGATCGGCACCCAGCGGGCCCGCGGCGAGATCGTGGTGTGGACCGACGCCGACATGACCTACCCCAACGACCGCATCCCCGAGCTGGTCCAGATCCTGGAGAAGGACCCGACGATCGACCAGGTGGTCGGCGCCCGGACCAGCGAGCAGGGCACCTACAAGCTGCTGCGGGTGCCGGCCAAGTGGTTCATCAGGAAGTTCGCCGAGCGGCTGACCGGGGCGAAGATCCCGGACCTGAACTCGGGACTGCGGGCCTTCCGGCGCGAGGTGTCGCTGCCCTACCTGCGGCTGCTGCCGCCCGGGTTCTCCTGCGTCACCACGATCACCATGTCATTCCTGGCCAACCAGCACGAGCTGTACTTCCTGCCGATTGACTACTACAAGCGGGCAGGCAAGTCGAAGTTCAAGTTCGGCAAGGACGCCTACCGGTACATCCTGCAGATCCTGCGGATGACGATGTACTTCAACCCGCTCAAGGCACTGATGCCGCTGGCGCTGACGCTGCTCGGCATCGGCATCGTCAAGGGCGTCGTCGACGTGTCGCTGCACCCGGTGAAGATCGCCACCGACACGGTGCTGGTCTTCGTCACCGGCCTGCTCATTGCTTCCCTGGCGCTGCTGGCCGACCTGATAGTCCGGTCCAGGGACAGCTAGGCGCCGTGCGGCGGAACAGGGGCGCGCAGTCCGAGCAGCCGGTCCGTCAGCGGCGCGACCACCTGCTCGGGCGTGAACCGCTCGGCCGCCAGCTGACGGGCCGCGTGCCGCAGCTTCAGCAGCTCGTCCCGGTCTGCGGCCAGCCGGAGCAGCGCCTCGGCCAGGGCGGCCGGGTCGCCCGGGGGCACCAGCACGGCAGCGTCGCCGAGCACCCGGCGCTGCGGCGCGGTGTCGGACGTGATCACCGCGCAGCCGGCCGCGGCCCCCTGGAACACCTTGTTCGGCACCACCCGCAGCGCCTTGTCGCCGGTGCCGAAGATACCGAGGCAGACGTCATGCGCGGCGACCAGCGCGGGCAGCTCGGCCGCGGGCACCCAGTCAAGCCAGCGAACCGCCTGGTTGCCCGCCGCCGCCTCCTTGGTCGCCGCCTCGTCCTGGCCGCGGCCGATCATCGTCACCTCGACCGGCGCGCCCGCGATGCGGCCGAGCGCCGCGCCGATGACCGGCGTGCCCTGCAGCGGCGTGTAAAGCCCGTAGAAGACCACCTTGAGCGGCGCCCCGTCGTCCGCCCCGCCCGCACCCGCGCCGGCCGTCTCCCGGGCGGCCTCATGCCACTGCGCGGGCGCGCCGACGTGCACCACGACCGCCTTCGCGCGGTACTTCTCCGGCACCGTCTCCAGGTGCTCGGCGGTGTCCACCACCACGATGTCGGCCGCGCGCAGGGCGGCCGCGTCGATCAGCGTCAGCAGCGTCTTCTTGAGCCCGCCGCCGTCAATCCGGCGGTCCTTGGCGGTGCCCGCCGCGCTGATCAGGTGGTCGAGCACGATCGGCACCCGTCCCCGGCGGTAAAGCAGCCGCGCCAGGTGCACGTCGAAATGGCCCATATAGCCGACTACGACCACGTCCGGTCGCCCGAGTTTGCGGGCTTTTGCCGCCAGGGCGAGCCAGCGCCGGGTCAGCCGAACGCCCAGGCCGGCCGCTTTCCACGGCTTGGCAAGCATGTCAACTCGGTCCGCGGTCGTCAGCCCAAGCGGTATGTTGCACTCACTGACGTCGAATCCGCGGGCGGCCAGCCCCTCGGCGATCGTGGCGATGCGAGGGTGCATCGCGACGTCGTAGGTGCCAAATATTACGGTGCGCATGATGTCCGTACCCTACCGGCAAGGATGATGGCTTGAAGGCGCAAGACCTCGTTAAGCGGGCCCTCGGCAGCCGCCTGCTCAAGCTGGCGTTCGTCGTCGTCGCGGTTGGCATCGGCGTCTACGCGATCGTCAAGGACTGGCACGACATCCACCACGCGCTCGGCCAGATCGGCCTGCTGAGCTGCCTGTGGGCGCTGCTGGCGCTGCTGGCGATGCAGTTCGCGGCGCTCAAGGTCTACCAGTCGCTGCTGGCCGGGCTGGGCTCACCGCTGTCGCTGCGGGTGTCGGGCGGGATCTTGTTCATCGGGCAGCTCGGCAAGTACGTGCCCGGCTCGCTGTGGCCGATCCTGGCCCAGATGGAGCTGGGTGCCCGGGCCAAGGTGCCGCGGGCCCGGTCGGCCAGCGCCTCGGTCCTCGCCATGCTGGTGTCGCTGGTGGCCGGGCTGATCACGGCGATGGTGACGCTGCCGTTCGCGGAGCACAACGCCGACTACTACTGGGTGTTCGCGGTCTTGCCGGTGGTGCTGGTCTGCCTGTACCCGAAGGTGCTCAACCGGATCCTGGACCGGCTGTTCAAGCTGGTCAAGCGGCCCGGCCTGGAAGAGCCGCTGAGCGGGCGGGTGCTGGCCAAGGCACTCGCCTGGGCGTTCAGCGCCTGGCTGTTCAACGGCCTGCAGATCTGGCTGCTGGCGGAGCGGTTCGGTGCCCCGGCGGGCAGGACCTTCCTGCTGGCGCTGGGCGGCTACGCGTTCGCCTGGTGCGTCGGCTTCGTGGTGATCATCGACCCGGCCGGGGCCGGCGTCCGCGAGGTGCTGCTCATCGCCGCCCTGTCGCCCGTTATCGGCGGCCCGGCCGCGCTCGCCGTCGCGCTGGTCTCGCGGGCGCTCAACACCGTCACCGACCTGCTCTGCGCCGGGACGGCCGCCGCCGGCTGGCGCCACCAGCGCCGGGCCGAGGCCCGGGCCGAGGGAAAAGACCAGGACCCGGTCCTGGATGAGGCCGTCGCTTCAGTGCCATCGGCGTCCGACCGGAACAGTTAAGTCAGCCCGGAACAGTTAGGTCAGCGCGGCCTGGATCGCCGGGAAGGCGCGCCGCAGCGCGTCCTGCCAGTCCCCGATCGGCTCGATGCCCGCCGCCTGCCAGGCCTGGTGGCCGAGGACGCTGTAGGCGGGCCGCCTGGCCGGCGTCGGGTACTCGGCGGTGCTGAGCGGGCGGGGAGTAAGCCGCACCCGTTCCTCGGCCGTGCTCTGGTTCTGTTCGTGGTAGCGGGCGAATATCTCGGTCGCGAAGCCGAACCAGGTGGTCTGGCCGCCGCTGGTGGCGTGGTAGACGCCGGCCGGGGCCCCGGCCGCGATCAGCGCGCAGACCTGCCGGGCAACGTCCGCCGTCCAGGTCGGCTGGCCGTGCTGGTCGCCGACCACGCCGGGGGCGGTGCCGCTGGCGGCCAGCCGGAGCATCGTCTTGGCGAAGTTCTTGCCGTGCGCGCCGTACAGCCAGGCGGTGCGGACGATGTAGCTGCCGTCGGGCAGCGCGGACCGTACCGCCTGCTCGCCCGCCAGCTTGGTGCGGCCGTAGGCGCCCGCGGGGGCGGTGGGCGCGTCCTCGTCGTACGGGCTGCTGGCCGCGCCGTCGAAGACGTAGTCGGTGGACGGGTGGACCAGCAGCGCCCCGGTCGCGGCGCAGGCGGCGGCCAGGTTGGCGGCCCCGCCGGCGTTGATCGCCATGGCCTGCGCCTCGTGCTCCTCGGCGGCGTCGACCGCGGTCCAGGCGGCGCAGTTGACCACCACGTCCGGCTTGACCGCGGCGACCGCGTCGGCGGTGGCGGCGGCGTCGGTGATGTCCAGGTCGGCCCGGCCCAGGGCGGTGCACTCCTCGCCCCGGGCGGCCAGCAGCTCCGTCAGGTCGCGGCCGAGCATCCCGGCCGCGCCGGTGACCAGCCAGCGGGTCATCGCGCGGGGGCGGCCGGCCGGTGCAGCGGCTCCCACCAGTCGCGGTTGGCCGCGTACCACTCGACGGTGGCCTTGAGCCCGTCGCTGAACGGGGTCAGCGGCGCGTAGCCCATCGAGCGCAGCAGCGAGTCGTCGAGGCAGTAGCGGCGGTCGTGGCCCTTGCGGTCCTCGACCGGCACCACGTCGTCCCAGGAGGCCCCGAGCTTGTCGAGGATGGCCCCGGTCAGCTCCCGGTTGGACAGCTCGACGTCGCCGTTGATGTTGTAGACCCGGCCGCCCTCGCCCCGCTCGAGCACTAGCTGGATGCCGCGGCAGTGGTCGTCCACGTGGATCCAGCCGCGGACGTTGAGCCCGTCGCCGTACAGCGGCACCGGCTTGCCGTCGAGCAGGTTGGTGGCGAACAGCGGGATGACCTTCTCCGGGTACTGGTAAGGCCCGTAGTTGTTGCAGCAGCGGGTGATGGAGACGTTGACCCCGTGGGTGCGGGCGTAGGCGAGGGCGATGAGGTCGCCGCCCGCCTTGGCGGCCGAGTAGGGGGAGTTGGGGTCGAGCGGCGACTGCTCGGTCCACGCGCCCTCGGCGATCGAGCCGTAAACCTCGTCGGTGGACACGTGCACCACCCGCGGCACCCCGGCCGTGCGGCAGGCGTCGAGCAGGATCTGCACCCCGGCCACGTTGGAGTTGACGAACTCGGCGGCGCCGGCGATCGACCGGTCCACGTGCGACTCGGCGGCGAAGTTGATCACCGCGTCGTGCCCCGGCAGCACCGCCGCCAGCTGGACCGGGTCGCAGATGTCGCCCTGGACGAACGTGTAGCCGGGCCGGTCGCTGACCGGTCCGAGGTTGGCCAGGTTGCCCGCGTAGGTCAGCTTGTCGTACACGGTGACCTGGGCGCCGGAATAGCCCGGGTAGCCGCCCGACAGCAGCGTGCGGACGTAGTGCGAGCCGATGAAGCCCGCCCCGCCGGTAACCAGGATCCTCATGAGCTGATCTGCACCTTACTGTGGTCGCCGAGCACGAGACGGTGCGCCCGGGGGACCCGGGGCGCGGGGGTCACTTCCGCGTAGTGGCCGATCAGCGAGGCCTCGATGCGCCGGACGCCGCTGATGGAGGCGTTGGACAGCACGATCGAGTACTCGATCTCGCTGTCGGTCACCGAGCACTCCTCGTCGATGGCGGTGAACGGGCCGATGTAGGAGCCGGTGATCTTGCTGCCCGCGCCGATGATGACCGGGCCGACGATCCGCGACCCGGTCACCGTGGCGCCCGGCTCGACTACCACCCGGCCGATGATCTCGCAGCTAGCGGTGTCGACCGCCCCGTCAAGGCGCGGTGCGAGCGACTCCAGGACCAGCCGGTTCACCTCGAGCATGTCGCTGACGTTGCCGGTGTCCTTCCAGTACCCGGTGATGGTGGTGGAGGCCACCGGGCGCCCGCTGTCGAGCAGCCACTGGATCGCCTCGGTGATCTCCAGCTCGCCCCGCCAGGAGGGCTTGAGGCTGGCCACCGCCTCGTGGATGGCCGGCGTGAACAGGTAGACGCCGACCAGCGCCAGGTCGCTCCTGGGCTGCCGGGGCTTCTCCTCCAGGCTCTTCACCCGGCCGGTGTCCGGGTCGAGCTCGGCCACGCCGAACGCCCGCGGGTCGCTCACCCGGGTCAGCATGATCTGCGCGTCGGGCCGGCTGGCGGTGAACTCCTCGACCAGGCCGGTGATCCCGCCGACGATGAAGTTGTCGCCCAGGTACATCACGAAGTCGTCATCGCCCAGGAACTCCCGGGCGACCAGCACCGCGTGCGCCAGGCCGAGCGGCTCAAGCTGCCTGATGTAGGTGACCTTGATGCCGAACGCGGAACCGTCGCCCACGGCCGCCTCGATCGCGGGCGCGGTGTCGCCGACGATGATCCCGACGTCGGTCACGCCGGCCGCGGCGATCGCCTCCAGGCCGTAGAACAGCACCGGCTTGTTGGCCACCGGAACCAGCTGCTTGGCTGAGGTGTGGGTGATCGGGCGCAGCCGAGTGCCCGAGCCGCCGGACAGGACAAGAGCTTTCACAGCGCTCACTGTACCGCCGGGCAAAGTGCCGCTCTGG
>CAWGIM010000033.1:0-14774 GCA_963822615.1 uncultured Actinomycetota bacterium
GTATGTCGCTTCCTGTTGCGCCGCTGGTGCTGTCGGGTGAGGACCGGGCCGAGCTTGAGCGGCTGGCGCGCTCCGGGGACCGCCGCCTGGAAGAGCGGGCCGGGATCGTGCTGGCCTGCGCGGACTCGTCGGAAGGGAATTCCGGGGTAGCTGCTGAGCTGGGGCTGACCGCGGACACGGTGCGCAAGTGGCGCTCGCGGTTCACCGAGACCGGGACGGCCGGGCTCGCGGACGCCCCGCGCCCGGCCGGCGGAAGGCAGGCCTCGTGCTCACGGACGCGGAGCGGGACCAGCTGGCCCGGTGGGCCCGGCGGGGGAAGACGTCGCAGGTCCTGGCGCTGCGGGCGAAGATCGTGCTGGCCTGCGCGCAGGGCAGGGAGAACAAGGCCGTGGCCGCGGAGCTGCGGACCAGCGAGCACAACGTGGCCCGCTGGCGGGGCCGGTTCATCGCGGGCCGGCTGAGCGGGCTGCACGACGAGAAGCGCCCCGGCCGGCCGCCGTCTATCCTGCTGGACAAGGTCGAGCAGGTCGTCACCGCCACCCTGGAGGAAATCCCGCGGGACGCGACGCACTGGTCACGGGCCTCGATGGCCCGGCGCAGCGGCCTGTCGGAGTCCACCGTCGGCCGGATCTGGCGGAAATTCGACCTCAAGCCGCACCTCATCGACGGGTTCAAGTTGTCGACGGACCCGCTGTTCGTGGAGAAGGTCGTCGACGTCGTCGGCCTCTACCACAACCCGCCGGAGAAGGCGGTCGTGCTCTGCGTGGACGAGAAGTCCCAGGTCCAGGCCCTGGACCGGTCCCAGCCGGTCCTCCCGATGATGCCCGGGATGCCCGAGCGGCGCACCCACGACTACGCCCGCCACGGCGTGACCAGCCTGTTCGCCGCCTTCGACATCGCCGACGGCACCGTGATCAGCGAGCTGCACCGCCGCCACCGCCACCAGGAGTTCCTGAAGTTCCTCAAGAAGATCGACAAGAACGTCCCGGCCGGCCTTGACGTCCACCTGGTCTGCGACAACTACGGCACCCACAAGACCCCGGTCATCCAGGACTGGCTGGCCAGGCACCCCCGCTTCCACGTCCACTTCACCCCGACCGGGTCATCGTGGATCAACCAGGTCGAACGCTGGTTCGGCTACCTCACGGACAAGAAGATCCGCCGCGGCGTCCACAAGTCCGTCCAGGCCCTCGAAGCCGACATCCGCGACTGGATCGAGCAGTGGAACGAGAACCCCCGCCCCTTCGCCTGGACGAAGACGGCCGAGGAGATCCTCAACTCACTGGCCGAATATTTGTCGAAGATTTCAGGCGGACGACACTAGCAAGCTTGTCTATTTGCCCGTCGGCGGTGCGCTCGCCGCGGGCCTGATCACGAGCGCCTTCGTGCTACCGCAGTCCAAGCTCGCGGCCTCGCAAGAGTGCTACTCGGCCTGCGGCTCGGCGACGTCGCTGTCGTTGTCCAGGGCGGCGGTCACCGTCAACGCGGAGCGGCTGGAGGAGTTCAGCGTCCGCGTCGGCGCGGGCGGGGGGGCCGACAGCCCCGAGGCGCCGACCGGCTCGGTGACGGTGCAGATCGGCCCGCACGTCGTGTGCCGCGTCCACCTGTCCGAAGGCCAGGGCGAGTGCTCGCTGGCCAGCGAGCAGCTGGTGCCCGGGTCGTACGAGCTAGCGGCGCACTACAGCGGCGACTTGAACTTCAGGCCGTCCACGTCGCGGGAGAAGCACCTCACGGTGCTCGGGCTCTCCGGGACGGAGCTGTCGCTGTCCCGGTCCACGGTCCCGGTCAGCCGCGAGTGGGAAGAGCAGTTCCAGGTCAAGGTGTACGAGGACGGCCGCCCCGGCGTCCGGCCGACGGGCTCGGTGGCGCTGGTGTCGCGCGGCCACGTCGTGTGCATCACCCGCCTGTCCGACGGGCAGGGCGAGTGCTCACCGCGGGCCTGGGAGCTGCACGCCGGGCCGCACGAGGTCGAGGCGCAGTACAGCGGGGACGCGACCGTCGCCCCGTCCACCTCGCACCCGGAGCACTTCACCGTCGTCAGGGGATAGCGGGACCGGCGCTGGCGCCCGCGCCGGCGGGCGCTGGCGCCGTCAGGCACTGGTCCCCTGCCTGATAACAGCCGTTCATCTGGGAACGGCCGCCTTCGGTTCATTTGGCATGCCTAAAAGGGGGAGTTTAGCGTGCGATTGTTCCAGCGGTCATGCGGGCATTCCGGAATGGACTGCGCGATATGAGCGTTACGATGCAAAAGCCGTCGCCGCCCTTCGGAGAGGGGGCGGCCGATGTCGATAGGCGGGGCCGTCACCGCAGTCAGCGCATTATCTCCGGGCTGCTGAGTAATGGTGGCTGGTCGATGGTGGTTGCTACCACGGGGGTCAGCGGGCTTAACTTCGTCTTCCACGTTTTGATTAGCCGCCTGCTCGGCCCGCCGCAGTACGGGGCCTTTAGCGCCGTCCTTAACGTCATCGCCGTGCTCGCGGTCCCGCTCGGCGCGGTACAGCTCGCCGTGACCCAGGCCGTCGCCCCGGGCGCGGGCCGCCAGCGTGCATCACTGCGTAACCTGACGCTCAAGGCAACCTGCTGGGGTGTCGGGGCGATGGCCGTCACCGAGGCGGTTTCACCGCTAACCGACAACTTCCTTGGCCTCAACTCACCCCTCGCGAACCTGGCGATGGGCGCCTGGATCCCCCTCGCGGTGGTCGGCGCTGTCTTGCAGGGCGCACTGCTCGGCGAGCTGCGCTTCGCGCCCGTTGCCGTCGCCACGTTCCTCGGCGGCGGCGCGCTGCGGCTGGCCAGCGGCGCCCTGCTCGTCGCGGGCGGCCTGGGCGTGGGCGGCGCGGTAGCGGCGACGGTGATCGGCCAGGCGTTCACGACCGGGGTCCTCCTGCTGATCGCCCGGAGGGAACTGTTCGCTAAGGGACTTGACCCGGTACTGATCTCGCTGCGCGACACCATGCTCTCGATCGGCGCGCTCGCGGGGAGCACCACGCTGGCCGGCATTGACGTCTTCCTGGCGCGCCATTTCCTCGCCCACCTGGCCGCGGGCCTCTACGCCGCCGGGGCGACCGCGGGCCACATCGCCCTGTTCCTTCCCGGGGCGCTGGTGACGGTGGCCTTCCCGAAGCTTGTCGCCGCTGCCCGTACGGGCATCAGCGTTCGCAAGACGCTAACCGAGACGCTGGGGCTGGTTACCGCGATCGGGCTGGCGGCCTTCGCGGTCCTCGCGACAGTGCCCGGCCTGGTGGTCGACGTGCTCTTCGGCGCGCAGTACGGTCACGCCGCGAGCCTGGTCGGGATCATCGCCCTCACCTCCGCCTTGCTCGGCGTCATCAGCGTGCTTACCTACTTCTACGTGGCCCGGCGCTCGATAGCGGCGCTGTCCAGCTGGGTCGGCGTGGCACTCGTGTGCGTGCTGGTACCGGTGCTGCACGGCGGCATGGAAACCGTTGCCGCCTGCATGCTGCTGGCGAGCGGGGTCGTGCTGGCGGTCATGGCGCTCCCGGCCCTGTCCGCGGTCGCCCGGCCTGGCTCCGGCACCGCGGTACCGGGCGACGTCGCGGTGGAGCTCCCGCCGGCCGAACTCGACCTCAGCCTGGTCATCCCGTTCTATAACCCGGGGTCCCGCCTGGCCTCGCACGTGCAGGACGTCGTCAACGTCTTGCAGGCCGCTCAGGTCACCTTCGAGGTGATCGCGGTATCGGACGGCTCGACCGACGGGAGCCCGTCGTCGATCACGGGAATCGGCCGGGTCCGGGTGGTCCGGCTGGCCAGGAACCAGGGCAAGGGAGCCGCGCTGCGGGCCGGCCTGGCCCAGGGTAAGGGCCGGTACCTCGGGTTCATCGACGGTGACGGCGACATCCCGGCGGGCCAGCTGAGCCATTTCCTGGCGGCGACCAGGTCGGGTGACCCGGACGTGGTCCTCGGCACCAAGCGCCATCCGGACTCAGAAGTCGACTACCCGCCGCTGAGACGGCTCTACTCGTTCGGTTACCAGCAGCTCAACCGCGTGCTCTTCCTGCTGCCGACCCGGGACACGCAGACCGGCATCAAGCTCATCCGGCGCGAGACGCTGGCCGCCGTCCTGCCGAAGGTGGTCGAGAAGCGGTTCGCGTTCGACCTGGAACTGCTGGTGGTCGCCCGCCGGATGGGCTACCGCAATTTCGTCGAGCTCCCGGTGCACATAACCGAGCGCTTCACCAGCACGATCTCGGTGAAGTCGGTTTGGGGCATGGTCATCGACACCTTCGCGATCTTCTACCGGCTGCGGATCACGAACTTCTACGGGCCGCAGGTAGTGCCACTCGCTGGTCTCAGCCAGGCGGGCCCCGGCCGGCCGGCGCGCCGCTGCGGATCCTTGCCTACAACTGGCGCGACCTCGCGCACCCCCGGGCCGGCGGCGCCGAGGTCTACCTGCACTCGGTAGCGCGCGAGTGGGTCAACGGCGGCCACGAGGTCACGGTGTTCGCCGCCGCGGTGGCGGAGCAGCCGGCCGAAGAGACCGTCGACGGAGTACGCGTCCTGCGGCGGGGCGGCCGACTCGGCGTCTACCGCGCGGCCAGGCGCTACTGGCAGCGCGAGGCAGCCGGCCAGTACGACCTGGTGCTTGACTGCGTGAACACGAGGCCGTTCCTCTGTCCCCGCTTTGTGCGGAGCGTGCCCGTGGTGGCCCTCGTCCACCAGGTCGCGCGGGAGGTCTGGCACTACGAGACTCCCTGGCCGGTCGCGGTCATCGGCCGCTACCTGCTTGAGCCGTGGTGGCTGAGGGCCTACCGCGACGTGCCGGTGGTCACCGTGTCCGAGTCCAGCCGCGAGTCGCTCGCGGAATACGGCCTGCGGCGGGTCACGGTGGTGCCGGAGGGCTGGGTGCCTGCCGCCCCGCCCCCGGTCGAGAAGGAGGCGGTCCCGACCGTTGTCTTTGTCGGCCGGCTAAGCGCCAACAAGCGTCCCGAGCACGCCATCCGCGCCTTCGGCCTCGCCCGCCGCCAGCTTCCCGGCGCGCAGATGTGGGTGATCGGCAGCGGTCCCGAGGAGGCACGGCTGCGCGCGCTGGCAGGGCCCGGCGTCACCTTCCTCGGGCACGTGCCCGAGGACGTGAAACGCGACCGGCTGGGACGCGCGCACGCCCTGGTCGCCACGTCCGTTCGCGAGGGCTGGGGGCTGGTGGTGACCGAGGCGGCCGCGAGCGGCACCGTGGCGATCGGCTACGACGTGGCGGGGCTGCGGGACTCGATCCGGGCGTCCGGCGGCGTCCTCACCCCGGCCGATCTGGAGTCCCTGGCCGGCGGCCTGGTCGGTTTGCTCTCCTCGGTGGCCCGCGGGCAGGGCCCCCGGCCCACCCCCGCGGTCGTGCTGCCGTGGGCTGAGGTCGCCGCCGCGATCCTCGCGGAGCTGCGAGCGGCCCGGCCGGCGCCCGCGGAGCCTGCCCCGGCACAGCGTGAATTCGCCTGGCAGATCCCCCTTAACGGCTACCTCAAGGAGGTCTAGGAGCAGTGAGAACCCCTGATCTCGCGGTGATCATCCCCGCTCGCAACGAAGCCAGGAACATCGGCGGGTGCCTCGACAGCATTCACGAGGCTCTCGAGCAGGCCAAGGTGACAGACGCGGAAGTCATCGTGGTCGACGACGAAAGCAGCGACGGGACTTGCGAGGTGGCACGAGCTCACGGCGCGCGGGTGCTCCGCCAAGTCCCCCGCCGGGGGCCGCTGGCGGCCTGGACACGGGGCGTCGCGGAGAGCTCAGCGCCCTGGCTGTGCTTCGTCGACGCCGACTGCCGGGTTGACCAGGGCGCACTCGCCGCCCTGATGGGCGCCTTCTCCCGGCCCATGGTGGGGGTTGTCGCGGCCCGCAGTGAGCTTTCCGGGGGGCGGACCGGTGACTCGCTGGTCGAACGATCGGCCGCGTTCAGCGCGCTCCTGCTGCATGAGACCAAGAGCCGCCTCGGTGACCACGAGTTCACGCCCATCGGGCGGCTGATGGCGGTGCGCCGGGCGGCGTGGCGACAAGATGACCACCGCTGGCCGTGCGACCGGGCCGTTGCCTCACGGGCGAAAAAGGCGGGCTGGGCAATCAGCTACCGGCCGGATGCGGTCGTGTACTACCAGCCGGTCGGGACGTACCGCGAGCTCCGGTTGGATTACGTCCGCACGATCGTCGGGCAGACGCGCCTCGGTGGCGACCTGGCCGGGCCGTTGCCGCGGGGACTGGTGGCCCGCGCCGCCTTCGCGAGCCTGCGCCAGCAGCCGCTGAATGCCGCCGCCTGGATCTCCGTCCGGGCGCGCCTGTGGGGCGAGCGGTCACGGGGAAGGCTGCCGCTAGCAGCGGGATACGCCCGTTGGGACCGGCTTCCGGCGGCCGGGTCCGGCCGCCCGGCGGCAGCCGAGCAGCAGTCGGTGGTGCGCGCTTGATCGCCATGGGCGCCCCCCCGGGCGAGATCGCGGCGGAGCTGGACGCGCCCAGCGGCCCCCGCCACCGCTCCCCGCGGCGCCGGTCCCGGCTGCGTCCCGGATGGCTCGGCCGGGGACCGGCCGTTGCCCTGGTCATCCACGTGGTCGCGGCCTTCGCCTTGATGCCCGTCTCGGGTCATCCGTATGACCTGGCCGCGCTGACCGGCACCAGCGGGGCCTGGTTGCGCTGGGGGGTGCCGCTTTTCTATCACTGGAAATTCGGAGCTGACCTGAGCGTGCTGGCAGTAGGCGCGCAGAGCCTGGCCTACGTTCTCGGGCACCTGGGCATGTCCGGTGCGGCGGCGCTCACCGCGGCCTGGAAGCTGCCACTGGTGCTGGCCGACCTGCTCGTCGGCGTGATCCTGGTTGACCTGGGCAAGCAGCTGGGGTGCCGGCGGCCGGGCCTGGTTCCCGTACTCTGGCTGCTCTCGCCGGTCCCGCTCTGGGTCTCAGCCGGGCACGGCCAGCTCGAGTCGCTGACGGTCTTGGCGGTCGTGCTCTCCCTGGACCTGGTGCTGCGCCGCCATCCCCTGCTGGCCGGGGTCGTCATGGGGCTGGGCGTCGGGGTGGAGTACCTGCCAGCCCTGGTCGCGCTGGTCGTTGCCTTCTGGCTGGCTGTCTCGGTCATCGAGCGCCGGTCGGTGTACCTGTTCGCCGCCGGCGGCGCGGGTGCACTGGCACTGTGCTTCGGTCCCTCGCTGGCCACTGGTCTCGGCCGCACCAGCCTCCTGGGCGGCCTGTCCTTTACCGCTAACGTCGCCAGCCATCCGGGACACGCGCAGGCTGCCTCGGCCGGCTCCTCGCTGTGGGCGGTGCTTGACCTCTCGCCGGGGCCGTCCTGGCTGCTCCTAGCGTTGTCCGCGGCCGCCGCGGGCACGGTCGGGCTGGCCCTCAAGGCGAGAAGAGCCGACAGCGCCGGCCGCAAGCGACTGGGCATACTGGCGGCTGGCGGCCTCCTGCTGTGCGTGACCGTCCTCGACCCGGGGACGCTTCCGCAGTTCTCCGTGCTCGTCCTGGCCGGCCTGTGCCTTATCGGCCTGTGCGTGGAGCTGAGCCCGGTCGTCATCATTCTCGGGCCGTCCCTCCAGCTGGCATCGGGCCTCTTCTTCGTTTACGGCGGCAACTTTCAGAGTTTCTGGTACGACATGTGGGCCGCGACGGGAGCGAGCGGCTGGTCGTTTCCGCAGAGTTCCTACCTCGCGAGCCTGACCGGCCGCCTCGGCCCCGCGGTGGTAGCCATCGGCCTGCTGCTCGCCTGCGCCCAGGGGCGCGGGGTCGACGTCCCGGCTCGCCTGCAGGCCGCCATCGCGCGGGCCGCGATCGCCGCCGGAGTGCTCGGCATCGCGTTCCTCGCGGCCTGGTCGTCGCAGCCGGCGTTCTGGCAGGGAGTCGGGTCTCAGGGGCCGTCAACGCTGGCGGACTTCTCGCTTATCACGCAGTCCCAGCCCGGCACGCTGACGACGACGCCGGCCGGCGCGCAGGTCACTTTCTCGTCCGCCGAGGTTCTCGCCGCCCGGGACAGCTCAGTTCAGCCGTCACTGCGGCTTTCGGTCGCGGCCGCCCCGTTCTTCGCACGCACCATAGCGAACACCGCGGAATTCACCCGTAACCGGGTGCAGACCCTGACGATCCCCGGCTGGAAGCGCGAGAAGTCGCAGGTCAATTCGCTGTGGATAAGCGCGCTGTTCGGCCGGTCGGCCTGGCGTGCCCGGTCCCGCGAGCTGAGCGGCGTGCCCGTACTGATGCTCCGGGGCACACCGGTCTCGTCAAGCGCGGCGACCTGGGTCTCGCCGGACTGGGCGGTGGTCACCTATAACGTCCCGGCGGCGATGGTTTCTCCCGGCGGCCAGCTGAAGCTCGGACTGCGCGAGAGAATCGGCAGCAACGGCGCGATCAGGTGGAACGGGAGCGCTCACGTGCGCTGGGCGGTCGTGTCCCTGCACTCGGGGACTGCCACTGCCACCATCGACGGGAACCGCTGGCGGGGGCCGGTCACGCTGCCCGTCCCGGCGCCCTCCCTGTGGGGCCAGCACGTGGAACAGGCCTCGGTCGACGTCGGGCTGAAGCCGCGCAACAGCGTCGGCGTCACCCGCGTGAGCGTCGGGGACCAGAACGCGACCGTCATCGGCGGAAGTTACCGGTGGCCCAGCTCAGGCCTGCTTGACTACTCAATCCGCGCCCCGCTGCTGCCAGTGCTCGGCGTCGCCGATGCCGTCGCGCTGATCGGCGGTGGCCTGGCGCTCGGCTGCTGGGTGGCGAGAAGTTCGAGGCCACGCGGCCCAGCCGGGCCGGCGAGGGCGGCCTGATGAGCAGCGCGCCCAGAAGCGTGGTGATGACCACGCGCTATCCACTCGACCACCCAGGAGGGGTCGAGAGCGTAGCCCGGGCACTCGCCGGCTGCCTGACCGGGAACGAGCAGGGCTGGCAGGTCAGTCATTGCGCGGCGTTTCCCGGCCGCGCCGGGCTGGCCAAGGTCCCGCTGCTCGGTGACTTGCTGGCGGCGGGCCGGCTGGCCGCCCGGGTCACCGGAAAAGGAGATGTCCTGCTTGTCCACGGCGCTGAGTACGCATGGGGCCCGCTGGCGGTCGCCAGGATAACCGGCCGGCCCGTTGTCGCCGTCTGGCACGGTGTCCGGAGTGAGGAGGTCCTCCCGCCGACCACGCGCCGCCTGGGTAAGGCCGCGCGGAAGTTCTTCCTCTGGAGCCAGGGACTGCTGCAGGGAGTGGCCCTGCAGGCGGATGCCACCGTGGCGGTGAGCCCTGCGGTGGCGATGCAGGTCCGGTCCCGCTACAACTTCCAGGGCGAGATAAAGCTGATTCCCAACGGAGTCTCCATGAAGGCGGACCGCGCCCGCGACGCCGCGGGAATGCCGGCCCCGTCGGATGGCGACGCGCTGCGGGTGCTCTGGGTGGGAACCTCGGCCTACCAGAAGGGACTGGACCTCGCGGTGGGGGCCTGTGAGACCGCGCGCGCCCAGGGGCAGGACATCTCCCTTACCGTGGCCGGCCTGCCGGCCCGGTCGGCGGGCCTGGAACTCGCCTCGGGCGGGAGCTGGCTTACCGTGCTCGGCGCCGTGCCCCACCACGAGATGGCGGCGGTTTACCGTCGCCACGACGTCTTGCTGTTCCCGTCCCGTTACGAGGCCTTCGGACTGGTGGCGCTGGAGGCGATGGCGGCGGGCCTCCCGGTCGTCGGCTCGAGCGTGGTCCAGCCGCTCATTGACGGCGCCGGCGAGGTTGTCGCCGGCGAGGACGTTGCCGCCTACGCGCGGGCGCTCAGCCGGCTCGCGGACCCGGAGCGCCGCGGCCGGCTGGCCAGCGTCGGCCAGGCGCGGGCGCGGGCCTTTTCCTGGGAGGCGTCCGCCGCGAGCTACCTTGAGGTGCTCGACGCCGTAGACCGGGGCTGAGCCGGTGTCCGTGCACGGACCGGGCACCCTCAGGCCGTGGCTGGTGACGTCGGCACCGCTGCTGCTGGGGGTGGTGCTGGCGGCGGGGGTCTGCTACCCGTTCGCGGGCGGGCGGCTGCTGCTGCTGGACTTCGTCTCCGGCCCGCGGCAGCCGCTGCTGCCAGCCGAGGCCTTCGGCCTCAACGGCGCGCTGACCGGGGGAGTCCCGTTCGCGATCGGCTGCCATCTCCTCGACTGGCTCTTCGGGCAGGCGGGCTCGGCGGGGCCGGCCGTGCTCTTCTTCCCGCTCGCGACGACCGGGGCGGCGCGGCTGCTGCGCACGGCCGTGCTGCCCGCTCGGCTGGGCGCGGGACTGTTCTATGCCGTCAACCCGTTCGTGTTCGACCGGCTCTACGCGGGCCAGCTAGGAGTGCTGCTCGGTTACGCCCTGCTCCCGTTCGCGGTGGACGCGCTGCTTGATGCCGCACAGCAACCGCACCGGCTGGGCCGCGCGGCCCTCTGGGCCGCCGCCACGGTCATGATGAGCGAGCACTTCGCCTGGATCCTGGTGCCGGTCGCGGCCGGGGCGGTGCTGACCCGGGCGCACCGGGTGCGGGCCGCGCTCCGCCTCGCCGGGGCCGCGCTCGGCGCCGCCGCCGTCAGCTCCTACCTGCTGGTTGCCCCGGCCCTCGCGGGCACCGGCCCGGCCGGGGCACTCGGCCAGCTCGCGGCCTACCGTACCCAGGCCGACCCGCGGCTCGGACTGCTGGTGAACGTGGCCGGGCTGTACGGCTTCTTCCGCCCGGGGCCGACCGAGCCGAAGAACCTGCTGTCCGGCTGGGCGGCCGTGCTGGCGGCGCTGCTGCTGGTCACCGCGCTCGGTTACGCGGCCGTGCTGCGCGATCCGGCGCGCCGGCGCAACGGGCTGGCTGTCCTCGCCGCGGGTGTCACCGGGTACTTCCTCGCGCTGGGCGACCAGGGACCGGCCGGCGGCCTGTTCCGGCTCGCCTACGAGCACGTTCCCGGCTTCGTCATGATGCGCGAGCCGGACAAGTTCGCGGTCCTCACCGCCCTGGCGTACGCCTACGGGTTCGGCTGGGGGATTGCCTGGCTCGTCGGCCGGAGCCGCGGCCGGGGCGCCCGGGTCGCCGCCATCGCGCTGGCCGCGGCCTTGCCGCTGGCCTACACGCCGAACCTGCTCGGTGGTCTCGGCGGCCAGCTCAAGGCCAGCACGCTCCCGGCGTCGTGGTCGGCCGCCGCGCGGCTCGCCGGGAACGGCACGGTGCTGTTCCTGCCCTGGCGCGAGTACTTCCCGACCCCGTTCACAGATCAGCGGATGATCGCCAACCCGGCCGCCCAGTACTTCGCCGGAACCGTCCTCACCAGCCAGGATCCCGGTGCTGGCTACGCCTTCTCGGCCGAGGATCCCGAGCATGCCTTCCTGGGCAAGGTCATCGGCCCGCCGGTTGACCGGCAGGCGACGCGGGCCGCGCTGGCGGGCCTCGGGATCAGGTTCGTCGCCGTGGCGAAGGTGGCCGGCTGGCGCGACTACGCCCGGGTGACGGATGCGCCGGGAATTCACCTGGTCTACGCGAGCCCGGCGATCGACCTCTACTCGGTCACGCCGACCGCGCGGGAGGCGCGCGACGACCGCCGGGTCCGCCGCCTTAGCCCGGTCGACTACCAGATCCTGCCGGGCCCGCCGGGAACTGTCGCCCTGCCGGTCCCGTACGCGCCCGGCTGGGCGATGGATGGCCGGCCGGCCGCGGAACTGGCCGACGGGCAGGCCGGCGTCGTCGCCCCAGGCGGTGGCGGCGTCGTTCACTACGGCCCGTCCGGCGGGGTGATCGCCAGCGAGACCGGGTCCGTCGCGGCGGCCCTGGCGGTGGCCGGCGCCGCATTCGGCGAACGCAGGCGGAGAAGGCGGGGGAACAGGGGGGAACACCCCTCCGTTCTCTCTGATCGTGAAGGTGAGCGCCCCGGCGAAGCTGATCGCTCTGAGCGGACAGCGGCTGGGGAACAACCGTCGGCTCAACTGACTTGAGTGTTGTTGACTCAACCTTAGGAGGGGCTGATGAGCGAGACGCTCACACTGCCGGTGCTGCCGCTAGACGACGATGTCGTCCTGCCGGGCATGGTTGTCCCCATCGAGCTCACAGACAACGAGGTTCGCGGCGCGATCGACGCGGCCCGTAACAGCAGGGGACTTGGGCGGGTGCCTGGCATCCGGTCAGAGGAGAAGGCTCAGCTGCTGATCGTTCCGCGGATCGGCGACCGAGGGCTGGCGGGCACTGGCACGCTGGCCGTGATCGAGCAGACCGGGCGGCTGCCCGGTGGTGAGCCAGGGGCGGTGCTGCGCGGCGTGTCGCGGGTCCGCATCGGCCAGGGAACCACCGGCACGGGCGCGGCGCTGTGGGTCGAGGGCACCGTCATCGACGAGGCCGGCCTGGGCGCGCGGGCCACCGAGCTTGCCAAGGAGTACAAGGCGCTGGTCATCGCGACGCTGCAAAGCCGCGGCGCGTGGCAGGTGGTGGACATGATCCAGCAGCTCGACGACCCGTCGGCGATCGCCGACCGGGCCGGCTGACTCGAGCTACCTGACCTCCGAGCAGAAGCTGCAGCTACTGGAGAACGCGAACGTCACCGAGCGGCTGGAGAAGGCGATCAAGTGGGCCAAGGACCAGCTGGCCGAGCTTGACGTCGCCGAGTCCATCCGCAAGGACGTGACCGAGGGGATGGAGAAGCAGCAGAAGGAGTTCCTGCTGCGCCAGCAGCTGGCGGCCGTCCGCAAGGAGCTGAACGAGCTGACCGGCGGCGGCAAGGGCGAGACCGAGGAAGAGGACTACCGCAAGCGCGTCGAGGACGCCGACCTGCCGGAGAGCGTCCGCGAGGCCGCCCTGCGCGAGGTCGACAAGCTGGAGCGCACCTCGGAGCAGTCGCCGGAAGTCGGCTGGATCCGCACCTGGCTCGACACCATCCTCGACATCCCGTGGAACGAGCGGACCGAGGACGCCTACGACATCGCCGGCGCGCGGGTGATCCTCGATGAGGACCACACCGGGCTGGACGACGTGAAGGACCGCATCATCGAGTACCTGGCGGTGCGCAAGCGGCGCAGCGACCGTGGCCTCGGCGTGGTCGGCGGCCGGCGGTCCGGTGCCGTGCTCGCCCTGGTCGGCCCGCCCGGCGTCGGCAAGACGTCGCTCGGCGAGTCGGTCGCGCGGGCGATGGACCGCAAGTTCGTCCGGGTCGCGCTGGGCGGCGTGCGGGACGAGGCGGAGATCCGCGGTCACCGGCGCACCTACGTGGGCGCGCTGCCCGGCCGGATCGTCCGCGCCATCCGCGAGGCGGGCACGATGAACCCGGTCGTGCTGCTGGACGAGGTGGACAAGATCGGCAGCGACTACCGGGGCGACCCGGCCGCCGCGCTGCTCGAGGTGCTCGACCCGGCCCAGAACCACACCTTCCGCGACCACTACCTGGAGGTCGACCTCGACCTGTCCGACGTGGTCTTCCTGGCCACGGCGAACGTGCTCGACGGCATCCCCGGGCCGCTGCTCGACCGGATGGAGCTGGTCCAGCTGGACGGCTACACCGAGGACGAGAAGGTCGCCATCGGGCGTGACCACCTGCTGCCGCGGCAGCTTTCCAAGGCGGGCCTGACCGCCGAGGAGGTCACCATCACCGACGACGCGCTGCGGCAGGTGGCGGCCGAGTACACCCGCGAGGCGGGCGTCCGGTCGCTGGAGCGGGCCATCGCCCGGGTGCTGCGCAAGGTCACCGCCAAGGAGGCCCTGGAGACGGGCGCGCTGCCGGCCACGGTGGACAAGTCCAACCTCAAGGACTACCTGGGCCGTCCCCGGTTCACCCCGGAGACCAGGCTGACGTCGAGCGACCGCCGCACGGCGGTGCCCGGCGTGGCGACCGGCCTGGCGGTCACCGGGGCGGGCGGTGACGTGCTCTACATCGAGGCGTCGCTGGCGGACTCGGAGACGGGGGCGTCAGGCGTCACCCTCACCGGCCAGCTCGGTGACGTGATGAAGGAGTCGGCGCAGATCGCGCTGTCCTTCCTGCGCTCGCACGGGGCGGAGCTGGAGCTGCCGGTGACCGGGATGAAGGACCGCGGCGTGCACATCCACGTCCCCGCGGGGGCGACCCCGAAGGACGGGCCGTCGGCCGGGGTCACCATGACCACGGCGCTGGCGTCGCTGCTGTCCGGGCGGCCGGTCCGGGCCGACGTGGCGATGACCGGCGAGGTCTCCCTGACCGGGCGGGTGCTGCCGATCGGCGGGGTCAAGCAGAAGCTGCTGGCCGCGCACCGCATGGGGATCACCACCGTGCTGATCCCGCAGCGGAACGAGCCCGACCTGGACGACGTGCCCAGCGAGGTGCTCGCGAAGCTGGACGTGCACCCGGTCAGCGACGTGCGCGAGGTCCTCGCGCTGGCGCTTGAGCCGGCCGAGACCGTGGCCACCACGGTCGCCGCGTAAGGCAAGCGGCAGGCAGTCAGCGGTAACGGCGGGCGACCCTCCCCGGGGTCGCCCGCCGTTGCTGTTTCCCGGTCATCCGAACGGGTGCGTGCTCCGCCCCGGCCGCCCGCAAACCGCTTGCGACCGCGGTCGCGGCCGGCCGACGATAGTTGCTGATGAGCGCAGTCCAGATCGCCGGGTGCTCCGCCGCCGGCAAGTCCACCGTCGCCGCCGAGCTTGCCCGCCGCGGCCTCCAGGTCATCGACACTGACACCGACCCGTGGCTGGCCCGGTTCGTTGACCCCGACGGCGTCGTGGTGCGCGATGAGCCGGCCGCGCCGGACCTGGCGTGGCTTGCCCGGCATCGCTGGGCCTGGGACCCGGCTCGCCTGGACGAGCTGATCGGGGCGGCCGGCCCGACCACGCTGTACCTCTGCGGCGGTGCGGACAACCAGGAAGAGCTGGCAGGCCGGTTCA